>CBDAPV010000002.1:152500-1944189 GCA_965198715.1 Beijerinckiaceae bacterium | reverse complement strand
ACGAGATCGAGGAAGACGTCCTCGAGGCTGGCGTCGGCGGCGATCGCGCCGGAGCGGGCGCGCAGCTCGGCCAGCGTGCCCTCGGCGACGAGGCGCCCCCCGGCGATGATGCCGATGCGCTCGGCCATGCGCTCGGCGACCTCGAGGATGTGGGTGGTCATCACCACCGTGCAGCCGGCGGCGACGCGGGCCAGCAGCACGTTCTTGACCTGGCGCGCGGCGCCGGCGTCGAGCCCGGTGAGCGGCTCGTCGAGGATGATCAGGCGCGGGTCGTGCACCAGCGCGCCGGCCAGCGCCACCTTCTGGCGCATGCCCTTGGAGAAGCCGCCGCAGCGCTCGTGCGCGTGGGGGCCGAGGCCGAGCAGCGCGATCAGCGCCTCGGCCTCGCGCCGGGCCGCCGCGGGCGCGACCGACCAGAGGCCGGCGACGAACTCGAGGTATTCCACCGGGCTCAGCTTGTCGTAGAGCATCGGCTCGTCGGGCAGCCAGGCGGTGATCCGCTTGGCCTCGATCGGGTGTCTCAGCGCGTCGATGCCGAAGATCGCGATCGAGCCGGCGTCGGGCCGCAGCAGGCCGGCGGTCATGCGCAGCGTGGTGGTCTTGCCGGCACCATTGGGGCCGAGCAGCGCGTAGAACTCGCCGGCGCGCAGCGTCAGGTCGAGCTCGCGCACCGCCGGCCGATCGAAGCTCTTGGCCAGTCCCCTGATCGTGAGTGCGTCCACGCCGTCGCTCCGCCGCGCCCGAGCGGCGCCGCCCCTAGGCTAGAGCGGGCTGCTTGCGTTTTGCTGAACGGCTGGGCGGAAACCGCGCGCAGGCCGTTGCTTCGGGCGCGCCTGGTCCGTCGCAATCCTGCCGCTCAATCCTTTCGTCTATGTTGCTGCAGCACCACTCTCGCGAAGTTCGGCAGCGAGATCGCGCGATACGCTTGGGGGGAGGGCGCGCGGGATTATCGTATTGATGTCCAATTCGGTAAGGGGGGCTTTTCGTGGACTTCAATCCTTACACCTAGCGCGGCGGGTGCGGGCGTTCGCTCGCCGTCGGCGTCGCCACGGCTGTCCTGGGCGCGATGACCCTGGTCGAGCTGGCGTGCGGTTCGGCGGCGAATGCTCAGGAAGTGCCCTCTCCCACCGCGCTGACCACGATCGTGTCGACGATCAACCGAACCAGCCCACCACCATCGTATTGACCGTGAACCCGGCGACGCCGACCAGCAACACGGCGGTGCCGAGCACGATCGTTTCTACCTTCAACCCCGCCACGATCAGCGCGATTTCGTCGGTCTCCAGCTCGACGATGCCGACCGTGATCGTCTCGACCTTCAATCCCAACTTGCCCAACGCCTTCGTGTCGAGCGTCAATCCGGCGATCACGAGCTACAATCCCTACGCGCCCTACACGATCGTCTCGACCATCAATCCGACGACCCCCGGCAGGATCGTGACGACCATCAACCCGACGACGCTCGACACGATCGCGTCGGCGATCAATCCGCTGTCGCCGAATCCGGTCGCGACCACGATCAACAGCTCGACCGGCGCGATCGTCAGCACCATCACGTCCAACGGCAGCAGCTCCAACAACATCATCGCCTACGCCCGCGGCAGCCAGATCGGCACGGCGGCAGGTCAAGCGAGCACCAGGGTCACCCGTACCATCACCGAGACGCTGTCCGATCGCAACGAGGACGCCGTGAAGGGTGACGGTACGCTGGTGCAGCCGGCTGCCGAGGCCACGCCGTCTTCGGTGCGCACCTACGCGCCGGCCTCGAACTTCAAAGCCTACTTCCCCCACGACGTCCTGCACCCGGGGCCGGAACTCTTCACGCCCACATACAAGATCTACGGCACGGGCGGGCACCGGCGCAGGATGGACGCAGCCACCTTAGCCGTGCCTGGGCTCGGCAAGCGGATGACGCTCGTCGGGAAAGTGAGGTCTCGCGGAAAGCCGACTGAAGTTTGACGAACACTCAAGCTTTGACTCGACTGGGAGCATGCCGATGGCAACGGAGGCCCGCTACGGCCTGAACCCCACACAAACGATGGCGATCGGAGCGCGCCACCTCACTCATGATGTCGGACACATGAGGCATTTCGTGCCACCGGCAACCATGGACGCGAAATTCGATTGGCTGCACGTCTCATACGAAGGCCTGTCTGATGTCTGACGTCCTCGCTCCGTCTGAAACGCGGCCAGGCTTGCGCCTTCACATCAATGGTCGCACCCACGACCTTGAGCTCGACGTTCGGACAACCTTGCTGGACGCCTTGCGCGAGCACCTCGGCCTCATGGGGACCAAGGTCGGTTGCAACCACGGAACCTGCGGCGCTTGCACAATCCATGTCGATGGGCGTCGTCAGCTGAGCTGCCTGATGCTGGCCGCCATGGCCGAGGGCCGCGAGATCACGACGATCGAAGGCCTGTCCGGGTCCGATGGCACGCTGCACCCGATGCAGGCCGCCTTCGTTGCCCATGACGCGTTGCAGTGTGGCTACTGCACGCCGGGACAGATCATGGCCGCGGTGGCCTGCGTCGCGGAGGGCCATGCCGGCAGCGATGGCGAGATCCGAGAGTACATGAGTGGCAACCTGTGCCGCTGCGGTGCCTACCCCAACATCGTGTCGGCGATCCGCGAGATTGCCGGTCAAGGCTCGGCAACCGGACAGGGCGCCTGACATGCAGCCTTTCACCTATCATCGCGCCACCTCGATGGACGATGCCTTGCGCGCGGCGGCGCTGCCGGGCGCGGCAATCCTGGCGGGTGGGACTACGATGGTCGACCTGTTGCGCGGCGACCTTTGGGCGCCATCCAGCCTCGTCGATATCAGCCGCCTTGAGGAACTGTCCGCGTTCGACACGAGCGGTCCCGTGCTGCGCTTCGGCGCCTTGGCCAGGATGGCCGACGTCGCTGAAGATGCGCATTTGAAAGCGAACTATCCTGCCCTGGTGGAAAGCCTGCAGCTTGCGGCTTCCCAGCAGTTGCGGATCGCGGCGACCGTCGGCGGCAATATCCTGCAGCGTACCCGCTGCCCGTACTTCCGTGACGGCTCTTCGGCTTGCAACAAGCGCCAACCTGGTAGCGGCTGCGCGGCAATCGACGGCGACACCCGTGACATGGTGCTGTTTGGCGCCTCCAAGCAGTGCATCGCCACATACCCCGGCGACTGGGGCGCAACGCTAGCCGCGTTCGACACCAGCGTCGAGATCGCCTCGTCCAACGGGCGCCGCACCATCCCGTTTGCCGATCTGCACCGACCCTATGGCGAAGATCCGGCGGTCGAGACCACTCTGGAGCCGGGTGAGATCATCACCGCAATCCTCGTACAGGCAACGCCGGCCGGACATTATTCGACCTACCTCAAAGTGCGAGATAGGCGCTCTTACGCCTATGCCGTAGTCTCTGCCGCCGTCGCGCTGGACATGGACGGCGGTACGATCATCGACGCGCGGATCGCCCTCGGTGGTGTCGCAAGCAAGCCCTGGCGCTCCGCTGCGGCCGGCGATGTCCTGAAGGGGCAGACGCTGACGCGCGATCTCGCCTTCGCTGCCGGTACCGCCGCTTTCCGCGATGCACAACCGTGCGGCGACAACGCCTTCAAGATTGAACTCGGCCGCAATGCGGTCGCCAAAGCGGTGCTCGTCGCCGCAGGAAGACATTAGTCATGGCTGCAACTTCAGCGTCCATCCAGGCGACCGGCAGCGTGCGCCGGGACGCCTCGCTCAAGGCGACTGGCCTCGCCCGCTACGCAGCCGACTTCCCACATCCGGGCACCGCTTACGCCGCGCTAGTGCGCTCCACCGTCGCCAAGGGCGCGACCATCGCGATCGACACGACGGCGGCCGAAACCGTGCCGGGTGTCGAACTCGTCTTGACCCACCGCAGCTTCAACCGCGGCATGGGAGAGGAGACTTTTGCCATGAAGGGCGGGCACATGCAGTCCTCCTTCATGCCGCTATCCTCCAACGCGGTGCACTATTCCGGGCAGATCATCGGGTTGGTGCTCGCCGATACAATTGAAGCGGCTGAGGAAGCGGCTGCCAGCGTCAAGATCAGCTATGCCGCAGAGGCGGCGTCGGCAGATATGGACAAGCCTCTTGGTGCGCCGGAGGTGAGCGACGACGCTTCGTTGACGAAGGGCGATGCCGATGCCGCCTTCGCAGCAGCACCGGTGAAAGTCGATCTGCGCTACGACACCCCGGCGCAACACCACAACCCGATCGAGCTCTACGCCACCACGGCCGTCTGGTCGGGTGATAAGCTCACCGTCAATGTGCCGAGCCAATGGGTGGTCGGCACCCAGGCGGGCCTCGCCAAGATCTTCGGCCTGCCGATGGGTAACGTCCACGTGGAATGTCCTTACGTCGGTGGCGGGTTCGGCTCCAAGGCGACCATTCTTCCCCATGTCGTGCTAATCGCCGAAGCGGCCCGCAGGCTCGGGCGAGCGGTGAAGCTCTACGTGCCGCGCGATGCCATGTGGACGGTCGGCTCGTTCCGCCCGGCGACCCGCGCCCGTGTCGCGCTGGGAGCGGAGCGGGATGGCACGCTCACCTCGATCATCTTCGAGGAGACCGGCCAGAGCGCGGCGATCGACCATGTCGCCTTCCCCGGCTCGACGGCGATCTCGCGCATGTACGATTCCACCACGCTCCGCACCAAGCAAGGCACTGTGGCGACCAACATCAACACGCCTGGCTTCCAGCGCGCACCAGCTGAAGCATCGTCTTTCTTCGGGTTCGAAAGTGCGATCGACGAACTTGCAGTAGCGCTCGAGATGGATCCGATCGCCCTGCGGCTGAAGAACGAGCCGGCGGTCGATCCAATGAAAGGTGTGCCGTGGTCGAGTCGCTCCTTGGTTCAATGCTTCAAGCGCGGCGCCGAGTTGTTCGGCTGGGACAAGCGCTCCGCCAAGCCCGGCGTCACGACACTGCCCGACGGGACGCTGGTCGGCTACGGTTGCGCCACGGCAACCTACCCCTCGGCGATGGCGCCAGCTGCTGCTCGTGTCACCCTGAACGGCGACGGGTCGCTGCTTGTCGAGACGGCGGCGCACGATCTCGGCACAGGTGCCTACACCGTGCTTGGCAACATCGCGGGCACCGTACTCGGTGTGCCCGACGGCTCCATCACCGTGAAGCTCGGCGACACGATCTTGCCTTCGGGACCGATGGCTGGCGGTTCGATCACCACCGGCTCGGCCGGTTCGGCGATCTACAAAGCGGCGACGGCACTGCGCGGTCGCCTGGTCAAGGCGGCGACGACCGGCAACGGAGCGCCCTTCGCGGGCGCCGACCAGGCCACGATCAGCTTCGTCGATGGGCGAATGACTGGGCCCGATGGACGAGGCCAATCCGTCCCTGAGATGCTGACGGCGCTCGGTTGGAACGAAGCGAGTGAATATGCGGAGTGGAAACCGCGCGGTATGGACGATGAGAAAGCCCAGGGCGGACTCGACGGCAGCATGGCGATGAGCCCGCCAGTGTCGGATGTGGCGAGCTTCTCCTTCGGGGCGCAGTTCGCGGAGGTGCACATCGATCCCATTCTGCGCACGATCCACGTTGCCCGCATGGTCGGTGTTTTCGCCTGTGGCAAGATCATCAATGAGCGCACGGCGCATTCCAACCTTGCCGGGGGCATGGTGTGGGGTGCCGGCTTCGCTCTCCTGGAGCAGAGCAAGGTCGACGGCCTGCAAGCCAAGTTCGCCAACGCCGATCTTGCCAGCTATCATATCGCCACATCGGCCGACATCGGCGAGGTCGTCGTTGAGACAATCGACGAGACGGACACGGCTGTGAACCTGATTGGTGCCAAAGCAGTCGGTGAGATAGGCATCGTGGGCATGCCGGCGGCAATCGCCAACGCGGTCTACAATGCGACTGGCATTCGCGTTCGCAAGACGCCGATCCTGGTCGAGGACTTGCTCGATCGATAGGCGGCCGGCCAGTTGTCGTGATCATCGACCGCGAAGCACGTGGTCGATGATCATTAGCGTTTAGTAGTCCAACGGCAGTCCTTGCTGCTGGTCTAGCGTAATGTTTGATTTTACTTCATCGTCGCGCGTGGACGGAACCTCTGGATTTGCTTTTCGCTAAAATAATCTTACCGTCAACTTTCGCGATGAGAAGCAGCCAGGCAGCATTGCGTAAGTCTAAGAGTCTGTTTGAGAATGCCTCAATGGACGATGCGTCGCCACAGTACGCTTCCCATGGCGACGTGGATCATGGCGGTGGAGACGTCGATGCGGTTCTCGTAGTCGCGCACGAGGCGGCGCCAGCGGGTCATCCAGCCGAAGGTGCGCTCGACAACCCATCGCTTGGGCAGGACCTCGAAGCCTTTCTGCCCGTCGATGCGCCGGATCACCTCGACGACGAACTCCTTGGCGGCGGCCTTGTCCATGAGCGTGCGCCGGTCGTAGGCGCCATCGGCGAAGAGGTGCTTGATCCACGGCCAGCGCTTGCGGATCGCGTCGAGGATCATCTGCGCGCCGGCGCTGTCTGAGATGTCGGCCGTGGTCAGGTTGACCATCAGCAGGCGGCCGTCGGTGTCGACGGCGATGTGGCGCTTGCGCCCGACGATCTTCTTGCCGGCGTCGTACCCGCGGGCGGCGGCGCCCGGCGCCTTGACGCTCTGGCTGTCGAGGATGCCGGCCGAGGGACTGGCCTCGCGGCCCATCCGCTCGCGGTCGATCATCACCGCCATGTCGTGGATCGACTTGAACAGGAAACGGCGCACGAAGCGGCGGAACCACCAGTACACCGTCTGCCAGGGCGGGAAATCCTTCGGCAGCATGCGCCAGCCTCCGCCCGAGCGCGCCATGTAGCGGATCGCGTTCAGGACCTCGCGGAGATCGGTGGCCGGTTTGCGTCCGCGCTTCCCGGGCTTGGGCAGGAACGGACGCATCCGCTCCCACTCCTCATCGGTAAGGTCGGTCGGATAACGCTTGGTCTTCTTGGCGATCTCGGCCATCCGACCGCGGCTTGCTGATGTCCACATCACAAGCTTGAATCACGCTACGAAAACCGCGGCAACGCCATTCTCAAACGGGCTCTAAGTGCGGCTAAACAGCGCCGCCACGTTAAGCAGTTCCGCGCCGCCGGCACTTCACCTGACAGCAGACGCTGGCAACAACGCGGTTACATGACGCTCCGGTCCACCCGCCTGTTGATGGCTAGAGCGCCAAGCGTGCACAGCGCACCTGAGAGCAGGTAGATGGCGACGGCCCACAAGCCGAACCGGTCGTAGCCGCCGAGCGCGACCAGCGGCGCGAAGCCGGCGCCGGTCAGCCAGGCGAGATCCGTGGTCAGCGCCGAGCCGGTATAGCGCTCGCGGTTCGAGAAGTTCGAGGCGACGGCGCCGGCGGCCTGGCCCAATGACAAGCCGAGCAGGGCGAAGCCGATGAAGATGAAGATGGTCTGGCCGGTGATGCCGCCACCGAGCATCAGCGGCGTGAACAGGCTGAAGATCGCGATCGCGATGGCGCAGGAGCCGAGAAGGGTGCGCCGGCCGATGCGGTCCGCGACCAATCCCGAGATGGTCACGCCGACGGCGCAGATGATCGCGCCGACGAGCTGCAGCAGAAGGAACGCGCCCGGCGTGCGATCACCGAAAAGCCCGACGTAGGAAAGCGGGAAGATCGTCACGAGGTGAAACAGGGCGAAGCTGGCCAGCGGCACGAAGGCGCCGATGACGAGATCGAAGCGATGCTTCTTGACAAGCTCGAACACCGGGCTCGGGGCGAGATCGCTGCTGGCGAGCGCCTCGGCGAACTCTCTGGTCGCGATGAGCCGCAGTCGGGCGAAAAGCGCGACGACGTTGATCGTGAAGGCCACGAAGAACGGATAACGCCAGCCCCACGCCAGGAAATCCTCCGTCGACAGGTTGAGCACGAAGAAGGCGAAGAGGCCGCTGGCGACGATGAAGCCGAAAGGTTGGCCGAGCTGCGGGATCATCGCGTACCAGCCGCGGTGCTGCTTCGGCGCATTCAGGGCCAGCAACGAAGCCAGACCGTCCCAAGCCCCGCCGAGCGCGAAGCCTTGGCCGATACGGCAGACCGCGAGGATCGCGATCGAGGCCGACCCGATCTCGGCGTAGCCCGGCAGGAAGCTGATCGCGACCGTCGAGCTGCCGAGAAGGAAGAGCGCCATCGTCAGCTTGACGCCGCGCCCATGGCGGCGATCCACCGCCATGAAGAAAATCGTACCGATCGGGCGGGCGATGAAGCCGAGGCTGAAGATCGCGAAGGCGTAGATCGTCCCGGTCAGCGCGTCGACGAAGGGGAAGACCAGGGAGGGGAAGACCAGGACCGAGGCGATGCCGAAGACGAAGAAGTTGAAGGCCTCGGACGTTCGCCCGATCACCACGCCCAACGCGATCTCGCCGGGCGAGACGGCATGGGCATCCGATGAGACCAGACGCGCGTCGCGCTCCAAGGCGGAGGATGAGCCCAGCGCTGCGTCGATTCTGGCCATGGCGTTCCGGGTCCTGAAGGTGCCATTCGACACCTATTGTCATCTCGCTTATCGCGTCGGTGGCAGCCGTCCAACCCGCCGTCCCTTGGACAAAACGTCCAATGCCGGTACGCAAGACACGGCCATAGATCTATCCGGCGACATGCATAGGCTGACAACAAGCGAACATGGCTGGACCAACCGTCAAGCGCCTCCGTCTTCTCGTCCTGCTCCCCGCCTTCACGTTCCTCGGCGGCTGCAACATGGTCCTGATGAATCCGTCGGGCGACGTCGCGCTCCAGCAGCGCAACCTGATCATCGCGTCGACGGCGCTGATGCTCCTGATCATCGTGCCGGTCATCGCGGCCACGGTGATCTTCGCCTGGCGCTATCGTGCGTCGAACACGCAGGCGACCTATGCGCCGGACTGGCACCACTCGACGCAGCTCGAGGTGCTGATCTGGACCGCGCCCCTGCTCATCATCATCGCGCTGGGTGCCTTGACCTGGATCAGCACGCACGTGCTCGACCCGTTCCGCGAGGTCGGGCGCATCGATGCCAACCGCACCGTGCCGGCAGGCACCAAGCCGCTCGTCGTCGAGGCCGTGTCGCTCGACTGGAAGTGGCTATTCTTCTATCCCGACCAGGGTATCGCCACAGTCAACGAGCTGGCTGCGCCGATCGACATGCCGATCCAATTCAGGATCACGTCGGCAACGGTGATGAACACGCTGTTCGTGCCAGCCCTCGCCGGCCAGATCTACGCTATGGCCGGAATGGAGACGAAGCTCGGCGCTGTCATGAACCGCCTCGGCGTCTACGATGGTTTCAGCGGCAACTACAGCGGTGCCGGCTTCTCGCGCATGAACTTCAAGTTTCACGCGCTCGACAAGACCGGCTTTGACGCGTGGGTGGCGAAGGTGAAGCAGGGCGGCAGGCCGCTCGATGTCGCGACGTACCAGGCTTTGGAGAAGCCGAGCGAGGGCGTGCCCGTCACCTATTTCTCGAGCACCAAGCCGGACCTCTACGACAAGATCCTCAACATGTGCGTCGATCCCGGCAAGATGTGCATGAGCACGATGATGGCGATTGACGCGAAGGGCGGCGGCAGGGCCGACAGCCCGGAGGTCCACGACAAGCTGAAGTACGACGGCGCCCGCACCAAGGAAGGCAACGAGGCTCCCGGCGCGACCTTCCCGGCATCCGGCCGACCGCCGAACTCCGCCGTGCAACCCCAGGGCATGAAGCCGATGGCCACGGCGCCCGAGGTCAACGAGCAGAAGACGCCGTCGAACGATGACGCGATGCACGACATGCCGGGCATGGACAACATGTCGGGCTCGAAACAGACGCCGACCGCGGCGCCTTCGCAACTGCACCTGAACTGAGCCGCCGGACCTCCCGTTCGCCGATCGAAGAGCAAAATCCATGTTCGCCTATACTGACCTCCAGAAGCTGATCTTCGGGCGTCTGACGCTCGAAGCCATTCCGTATCATGAGCCGCTCCTGCTCATGACCTTCGCGGCCGTCGCGATCGGCGGCACCGCATTGCTGGGTGCTCTGACCTACTATCGCTGCTGGGGCTATCTCTGGCGCGAGTGGTTCACCAGCATCGACCACAAGCGCATCGGCATCATGTACATCGTACTGGCGCTGGTGATGCTGGTGCGCGGCTTCTCCGACGCCATCATGATGCGCGCTCAGCAGGCGATCTCGTTCGGCTCGAACGACGGGTACCTGCCGCCGCACCATTACGACCAGGTGTTCACCGCCCACGGCGTCATCATGATCTTCTTCATGGCAATGCCATTCGTCACCGGCCTCATGAACTTCGTCGTGCCGCTGCAGATCGGCGCGCGCGACGTCGCGTTTCCTTTCCTCAACAACTTCAGCTTCTGGATGACGGTTAGCGGCGCTGTGACGGTGATGATGTCGCTGTTCGTCGGCGAGTTCGCCCGTACCGGCTGGCTAGCGATGGCGCCGCTTTCGGGCTCGGCTTACAGTCCAGGCGTGGGCGTCGATTATTACATCTGGGCGTTGCAGATCGCCGGCATCGGGACGCTGCTCTCTGGCGTCAACCTCATTGCCACCATCGTCAAGATGCGGGCGCCGGGCATGTCGCTCATGAAGATGCCGATCTTCACCTGGACGGCGCTGTGCACCAACGTGCTGATCGTCGCCGCCTTCCCGATCCTCACGGCGGTGCTCGCGCTGCTGTCGCTCGACCGCTACGTCGGAACGAACTTCTTCACGAACGACCTCGGCGGCAACCCGATGATGTACGTGAACCTCATCTGGATCTGGGGCCACCCCGAGGTCTACATCCTGATCCTGCCGGTCTTCGGCATCTATTCGGAAGTCGTCTCGACCTTCTGCGGCAAGCGCCTGTTCGGATACGCCTCGATGGTCTACGCGACCATCGTCATCACCATTCTCGCCTACCTCGTCTGGCTCCATCATTTCTTCACGATGGGCTCGGGCGCCAGCGTGAACTCGTTCTTCGGCATTACGACGATGATCATTTCGATCCCGACGGGCGCCAAGATCTTCAACTGGCTGTTCACGATGTACCGCGGCCGCATCCGCTTCGAGCTGCCGATGATGTGGACCGTCGCCTTCATGATCACGTTCGTGATCGGCGGCATGACCGGCGTGTTGCTCGCCGTGCCGCCGGCCGACTTCATGCTGCACAATAGCCTGTTCCTGGTCGCGCATTTCCACAACGTGATCATCGGCGGCACGCTGTTCGGCCTGATGGCGGGCGTGGCCTACTGGTGGCCCAAGGCCTTCGGCTTCAAGCTCGACGTGTTCTGGGGCAAGATGACCTTCTGGTTCTGGGTCGTCGGCTTCTACTTTGCGTTCATGCCGCTCTACGTGCTCGGCCTGATGGGCGTGACGCGCCGGCTCAGCCACTTCGACGATCCTTCGCTGCGCATCTGGTTCGTGATCGCCGCCGTCGGCGCCTTCATGATCCTCATCGGCATTGCGTCGTTCTTCGTGCAGATCTACGTCAGCATCCGTGATCGCGAGCTGCTCGCCGACCTGACGGGCGACCCGTGGGACGGCCGTACCCTCGAGTGGTCGACCTCGTCGCCGCCGCCGGTCTACAACTTCGCCTTCACGCCGATGGTGCACGACCTCGACGCCTGGACCGACATGAAGCGGCGCGGATATGCCCGCCCGCTCGGCGGCTACAAGCCGATTCACATGCCCAAGAACACCGCCGCAGGCGTGATCCTGGCAGGTCTCTGCACGGCCTTCAGCTTCGCGATGATCTGGTACATGTGGTGGCTTGCGGCGCTGAGCTTCATTGCGATCCTCGCCGTCGCGATCGGCCACACCTTCAACTACGACCGCGACTACAACATTCCCGCTGACGTGGTCACGCGGACGGAGGAGCAGCGCACGCGCATCCTCGGCGCCCACGTGATGGAGCCGGCGGAATGACCCGCTCGAACGACGCGACCTTCGACGGCGACCTGCACTTCTACGTCGGCGAAGAGCATGGCCACGCCGAGGGCGGCACCATGCTCGGCTTCTGGATCTACCTGATGAGCGATTGTCTCATCTTCGCGGTCCTGTTCGCCGTCTACGCGGTGGTCGGCCGCAACTTCGCGGCCGGGCCGTCGGCCGGCGACTTGTTCGAGCTCCCCGTCGTCGCCATCAACACGGCGATGTTGCTGCTCTCGTCGATCACCTTCGGCTTCGCGATGTTGGCGATGGAGCGTGGCCGAAAGGCCGGCCTGCTCGGCTGGATGGCGATCACCGGACTGTTCGGCATGGTCTTCGTCGGGCTTGAGCTGCAGGAGTTCACCCATCTCATCCACGAAGGTGCGGGGCCCGACCGCAGCGCCTTCCTCTCGGCCTTCTTCACGCTCGTCGGCACCCACGGCCTGCACGTGACGGTCGGCCTCATCTGGATGGTGACGTTGATGGTCCAGGTCGGCCTGCGCGGGATCGGGCCGGAGAACCAGCGCAGGCTGATGTGCCTCAGCATGTTCTGGCACTTCCTCGACGTGATCTGGATCGGCGTGTTCTCGTTCGTCTACCTTGTGAGCGTGCTGCCATGAGCGCCAGCAGCGACGCCGTCCACGTCGAGGTCCTGCCCGACCACCACGAGGCCGGGCACGGAACCTATAGGAGCTACATCACCGGCTTCGTTCTGTCCGTCATCCTGACAGCCATCCCGTTCTGGCTGGTCATGGGCCACGTGCTCCATGATTCCCGCGTTCTGGCGATGATCATCATGGGCCTCGCCTTCGTGCAGATCGTCGTGCACATGATCTACTTCCTGCACATGAACACCCGCTCCGAAGGCGGATGGACCGTCCTCGCGCTGATCTTCACGTCGGTTGTCGTGTTCATCACCTTGTCGGGCTCGGTCTGGGTCATGTACCACCTGAACGCCAACATGATGCCGGTGATGCACGACATGGCGCCTCACGGGGCCGCCCTGTCGCCGCCCGCTATGTCCGACGACGCGATGCCCGGCATGTCTCCGCAGCATATGCACGACATGCGATGAGCCAAAATCCGTCGGCCTTTATGGCGGCCGACGGGCACACTGCAGCGGTTCGACGGCGCTCGACCACCGCGCTGATTGCGATTGGCGCGGCGGCTCTCCTAATATTCCTGGCGCTGCTGGTCTTGGGAGCCTGGCAGCTCCATCGCCTTCGCTGGAAGCTCGACCTCATCGCTGCCGTCGATGCCAGGGTGCACGCGCCGGCCTCGCCCGCACCGCCGCCTTCGACCTGGCCCTCCATCACGGCGCGTACCGACGCCTACCGGCACATCGAGGCCAGGGGCGTGTTCCTCGACGGTGAGACGGCCGTTCAGGCCGTCACGGAGCGCGGCGGCGGCTTCTGGATACTTGCACCCTTGCGGACGGACACCGGTTTCATCGTGCTGGTGAACCGCGGCTTCGTCCCGCTCGATCGCCGCGCTCCGGCATCGCATGCGCGACCTTCGTCCGGCGAAGCCGCGGTCGCCGGGCTCCTGCGCCTGTCCGAGCCGAACGGCGCCTTTTTGCGCAGCAACGATCCGGCGGCTGACCGCTGGTACAGCCGCGACGTTGCGGCGATCGCCGCGGCCCGCCATCTCGGACCGGTCGCTCCTTACTTCATTGATGCCGGAGCCTCGCCCGGCGCGGCCGACGCCCCGGTCGGGGGCTTGACGGTCATCGCCTTTCCCAACAATCACCTGATCTACGCCCTGACCTGGTTCGGCTTGGCCGCAATGCTGGCTGCGGCTGCCGTATGGGTGGTCCGGGACGAGCTCCGCCTCCGCAGGGACGCGCCGTGACCTTGGCTTCACTCCTCCGTCGAGGTCTCGGCTCGGCCGAGCGATCCTCCACCGGCCACCAGGCCGACACGCGAGACGGCGACGACGATGCGGCCGGCCGCAAGAACCTGCTCCTCCTCATCCAGCTGCGCTGGATCGCCGTCGGCGGGCAGATCGCCACCATCGTCGTGGTGGGCCTCGGCATCGGGATCGCGCTTCCGATCGGCCCGATGGCGACTGTGCTGGTCGCGCTGGTCGGCCTCAACTTCGCAAGCCTCGTGCGGCTGTCACGCCCGACCGACGTGGCCAATTCCGAGCTGTTCACGGCACTGCTGCTCGATGTCGCCGCGCTGACCCTGCAGTTCTACCTGACCGGCGGAGCGACGAACCCGTTCACTTCGCTGTACCTGCTTCAGGTGACCCTCGGTGCCGTGCTGTTGGACGCGGGGTCGACCTGGATCATGGTGACCTTGACGTGCCTTTGCTTCGCCGGACTGACGATAGGTTACCGACCCCTCGACCTCAGCGCGCTGCCGGACCGAAGTCTCTTCGGCCTGCATATCGCCGGCATGCTGATCTGCTTCCTGCTCGATGCCGCCCTGCTCGTGGTGTTCGTCACCAGGATCAACGACAACCTTCGCGAGCGCGACGCCCGCCTGGCGGCGCTGCGCCAGCAGAACATCGAGGAGGAGCATATCGTCCGCATGGGTCTTCTCGCCTCGGGCGCGGCCCACGAGCTGGGGACGCCTCTCGCCACGCTCTCGGTGATCCTGGGGGATTGGCGTCGCATGCCGGCGCTCACCGGCGATCCAGAGCTGATGGGCGAGATCGCGGCCATGGAGGGCGAGGTGCGGCGATGCAAGTCGATCCTGACCGGCATCATCGTCTCCGCCGGTGGGACGCGCAGCGAGTCGGCTGCCATCACCACGCTGCACACCTTCCTCGACGAGATCGTCGAGGATTGGCGAGCCGCGCGACACACGGCGACGCTCGAGTTCGTCGACGCCTTGGAGGAGGACGTGACGATCGTCTCCGATACGGCGCTGAAGCAGGTCGTCACCAACCTGCTCGACAACGCTCAGGAAGCCTCCGCGCGCTCCATCGTGCTCGAAGTGTCCCGTGAGGACGGCATGCTGCGCCTCGTCGTGACCGACGACGGCACCGGTTTCCCGCCCGAGGTCCTCGAGAAGCTCGGCAAGCCCTACCAGTCGAGCAAGGATCACCCGGGCAGTGGCCTCGGCCTGTTCCTCGTCGTCAACGTGGTGCGCAAGCTCGAAGGCTACGTGGCGGCGGCAAACCGCCTCGGCCACGGCGCCGTCGTGACGCTGTTGCTGCCGCTTGCCGTGCTGTCCGTTGGCGAAAAGGTTAAGGATGCCGGCTGAGCGTCTGCTTGTGATCGTCGACGACGACGAGGCGTTCGCCCGGACGCTGAAGCGATCGTTCGAGCGGCGAGGCTACGAGGTTCTGGTGGCAACCGATCTCGAGAGTGTGCAGGCGCTGTTGCGGGAGCGGACGCCGGGCTACGCCGTGGTCGACCTCAAGCTCGCCGGCGCCTCGGGGCTGAGCTGCGTGCAGGCTCTTCACGCCCATTCGCCCGAAATGCTGATCGTCGTCCTGACCGGGTTCGCGAGCATCGCGACGGCCGTCGAGTCGATCAAGCTCGGCGCCTGCCACTACCTGGCCAAGCCCTCGAACACGGACGACATCGAGGCTGCCTTCAGCAAGGGCGCGGGGGACGAACGGGTCCCGACCAGCCCGCGCGCCACATCCATCAAGACGCTCGAATGGGAGCGCATCCACGAGATGCTGGCCGAGACCAACTTCAACATTTCGGAAACCGCTCGCCGCCTCGGCATGCACCGCCGCACCCTCGCGAGGAAGCTCGACAAGCGGCAGGTTCGCTAGCCGCCTTTATTCGACGGTGTCGGGCGCAAGCCGATCGGTCGTGGAGGTGAGCGTCGTCGATCGCTGCCGGTGCTCGGTTTGCAATGATCGATGCCGGTGGCAGAGCCCGGAGCGGGCGTGCATTCCGGCATCGTGCGTCAAACCATCTCGGCGCGCAGCATCGCCGGCGGAACGACCGTGTCGATGCGGCCGGTGGCGACGTCGTAGACGAGGCCCGATACGATGAAGCCGCCGGGCAGGTCGGGGTTGGCCTTCAAGGCGGCGACATCGAGCGCCACCGCCTTGTAGGGGTCGCCGATGGCAAGGGCGTCCAGAGCTGCCGGCGCGACGCCGAGATGCTTGGCGAGCAGGTCTGGCGCATGGTGCAGGCAGCCGATGATGCCGCAGTCGGTGTGATGCAGCACGACGAGGTGCCAGCCCGGCCCGATCGCTTTGCCAGCCGCCTGGGCGATCGTGCGGAGGATCGCCATGGTTTCGAGCAGCGGCGCGTTGATCCGGCCGCCGACGTTGCGGATGACGACCGCTTCGCCCGGCTCGAGCCCGAGCACGTCGACCGGATCGACGCGAGGATCGACGCAGCCGACGATGATCGTCCTCATCGAGGGTAGCATCTTCAGGTCGGCGGAGAAGCCTGTGCCGGCGAAGGCGGCGTTTCGCTCGATGAGGGTGTCAAGAAAGCTCATGGGTGCCTCTATCCGTAGGAGTCTCTTGCGGGGCTACAGGAAGGTCGGCCTTGTCGTCCCACCAACCGCCTTGTGCGACATAGTGAGATCAGCCTGTAGGCAGCTGCGTGAACAGACCGGGGGCAAAGACGGTGGCGCTCGAGAAGGCCGGGGCGAGACCGGCCCTGCGCAGCGCCGTTCCGGCGAGGCTGTTCGAGTTCTGGCTCGTCGGCGAATAGGTCAGGGCGAGCCGATCGACGTCGGCGTAGGTCCGAAGGATCGAAGCCCAGCTGGCCGAGAGGTCCTTGCCTCGCGTGACGAGGGAGTGGGGATAGGCCCGACCCTCGCGGTCCTTCGTGTAGTAATCCTCGGCGTGGCCTTCGATGAAGACGTGGTCGTTCGACGGATCCGCCACCAGCGTGCCGAAGCTGGAGGGCTGTTGGTCGGCCATGAAGACGATTGCCTTGAGGGCGTTGGCAGGCGTCTGCGGGCTGGCGTTGTCCGAAGGGCCCGAGCTTGCGCCGTAGCTGTTTCCGGCGCGGTCCGTGTAGACGATGGCCATGTGGTAGGCCATGCCGAAGCCGACCAGCCTCGTCACCTTCGTGGACTCGAGCGGTGAATAGTAGACGGCGATCGTCTCGATCGCGTTCGCGCGATCGTCCGTCACGGCCGGGTGTACATGGAGTGTGATCGCGGGCTGAAGGCGCGAGGGATGATCAACCGGCGAATGGACCTGAACGGTCGCGGTGAACCCCACGGCGCTGAGGAGGGAGAAGGCTGCTGTCTTGATCATGTTGACCACCCGAGAGAAGCCAATCGCGCTTCCTTGGGTTGAAAAGTGATCCTAGTGGCGCTCGCCCGGTAGCCGAGGAATTTCGCTTTCTTCTATGTACGCCTCGCATCAATGCCGCCGTTTACGGGATGATCTGTATCGTTCTTAAGCTCATCGACGAGATAGTCGATGAAGGCCCTCGCCGCCGCCCGGGTCCCGCGCCCCATTGGGAAATAGGCGTGGACCGTGATGTCGGACATCGTCCAGGGAGCGAGGATCCGGACGAGCGAGCCGTTGGTTGTCTCGCGACGGCACGACCATCCTGTAGTCGAGGTGATGCCGAGTCCGGCGACGGCCGCGGCGATCGCGCCTTCGTTGTCGCTGAACAACACATGCGGCTCGAGGTCGATCGTCTCGCTCGTGCCGTCGCGCTCGAACGTCCAGGCGTTCGCCGCCGCCGACGCAGGACCGCCGACGATCCGATGGGCGGTCAGATCGGCCGGGCGGGAGGGAGTCCCGAGGCGAGCGAGGTACCGGGGCGCCGCGATGACGATGCGATGCGTCACGGCGATCAGCCGGGCGGTCGCACTCGAGTCCGCCAGCTTGCCGACACGGATCGCCACGTCGACGGCCTCGCGAACCAGATCCTGTCGTTTGTCCTCCATGAGGATCTGAAGCTGAACGTGCGGGTGCTTGTCGGTGAACGCCGGAAGACGCGGGATCACGTCGCGCAGGGCGAAGCTGGTCGGCATGCCGACACGAAGTACACCTCGAAGCTCGCTTCCGCCGCGAATGCTTTGATCCGCCTCGTCGAGCGCATCGAGGATCGGCTCGATGCGCGCGAGGTAATCGGCTCCGGCGTCGTTCGGGACGACGGCCCGCGTCGTCCGCGACAGGAGGCGGGAGCCGAGCTCCGCCTCGAGATCGGAGATGATGCGCGAGGCCTGCGATTGGGAGAGCCCGAGTTCGCGAGCGGCGGCGGAGAAGCTGCCGAGGCGAGCCACCCGCGTGTAGAGCTTCAAGGCAAGCAGGTTTCTCACCTGGAGATCGTTAGCGTGCCGACGCGGAGGGGGCCACCCGTCTGCATGCCGTCACCCGACAAGCGCGAGTCGTGGCGATTGCTGCGCTCCCGCCGCTTCTCCGGCTACAGGCGGATGAGGGATCGGGTCACCTTTCTGTCAGGCCGCCTCGACGCGAAACGAAGACCTGACCAGGAGAGGTGACCCGATCCCTCATTCGGCCTTCGGCAACCTTCTCCCGCAGGAGGAAGAAGGGGCTAGAGCATCGGACGATGATTTGGAGTCGCTTTGCGACACCTATGTGCCTGTACTCGCTACGTTTCTTTCTTTGTTGGAGCAAGTCCGCAACAGCGGACATTGCTCTAACGGAAGATCTGCAATCTCGCTCGACGATCCCTTCTCCCCTTGCGGGCCTTGCGGGAGAAAGAGCGCGTGGCCTGATCGGGCCTGATTGACAGAACGCATCAGAGCGCGTTCGGCTCGGGAGTCTCGGAGATGCCGGCATGGCCCAGGTGCGCGTCCTCTTCGTCGGCCTGGAGCCGACGGTCATCGACTTTTCCGGGCCGGACTTCGCCGACAAGCCCGGCCTGAACGCGGCGACGATCCAGGCCGGCATCGACGCCGACATCGCCCGCCTGCGCGGACTTGGCTACGACGCCGAATTCTGCCCCGTCGATCTCGGCGCGACGGCGGAGGCGAGCCTGCGGGCGCGGCTCGCCGCTAGGCGTTGGGATTGCGTCGTGATTGGCGCCGGCATCCGCGTCTTCGCCAGCCAGACCGTACTGCTCGAGACGCTGATCAACGTCGTCCACGCCGAGGCCCCGAAGGCGAAGTTCGCCTTCAACACCACGCCGGCCGACACGGCCGAGGCGGTGCAGCGCTGGTTCCCGCAGGCGGGGTGAGCCGGGCGGCGCCCGGCGAGGCGCAACGATGACGCTGGCTCGTTCCACCGTCCGACTGGAGAGGAGCGCCCTTCCGGACAATAATTGTGCAAGGTCGTTCGACGCCGAGGACATAGCCCTCATCGAAATCCGGCAGATGCAACTTTTGGAACGACATGCACTTCATCTTTTACGAAGGCACGATAATCAAAAGGCAAAATAATATGCGTGAATACATTGGAACGACTGCCGTGGCCTTGGTCGCGGCACTGGCGATGGGCGGACCGGTGTACGCCATGGGTGGCGGTGGCGGTCACGGCGGCGGCGGGATGGGTGGCGGCGGCCACGGCGGTGGCATGGGTGGCGGTGGCCACATGGGCGGCGGGATGGGTGGCGGCGGCCACATGAGCGGCGGGATGGGACGCGCCGGCATGGGCGGTGGCCGGATGGGCGGCGGCCGGACTGGTGGCGGCCAGGTCGCCGGCAATCGCGGGGGCGTCGGCGGCGGGCGCTATGCCGGCGGCAACCGCGTTGGTCGCGGCCTCGGCTACGGGGTCGGCGCGGGACTCATCGGCGGCTATGGTCTCGGCTACGGCGGCTTTGGCGACGGCGGCTATGGTCTCGACGGCGGCTACGGCGATGCCTCCGGCTACGGTGGGTACGACGGTGGTTACCAGCAGGCGCCGGGCGTGCAGTACGGCTACGACGGCGCGGGTTCTGGCGAGGGCCTGCAGACCGGCCGCAGTGCCGCCACGCTCGGCGGATCGTGCAGCACGCCGGTGCTGACCTGTCAGCTCTACAACGCCTCCTACGTCGGCGGCGGCTGCTCCTGCCGTGTCAGCGGCGGCCGCTCGCACGGCCACGTCTCACCGTAGCTGGACCGCGGGCGCGTCGCCCGATATGCGGGGCGCGCCCGCGAGGCGCATCACCGCAGGAAAGAGACAGGCATGATCAGGATTCTGGCTCTGACGGCCGCAGCGGCCTTGCTGCTGGCGGAGATGGTGATCGGCGCCTCCGCCTCCATCGGGGAAAGCGTCCAGGCGCGTCCGCACGGCGGCCACACCGCCGAGCGGATGATGATGTAGCGCCACGGCCTGCGCTACCAACACCACCGTCACCATCACTACAACTACTGAGCCCTTGGGGCCTGCCTCGGCGCCGTGCCGAGGCGGCTTGCTCAGGCACCGCGACGATGCTTTAGGGGTGCGGCTCGCAGAATTGCTTACCGTCCCGCCCGGTGCGGGGAGCGATCCCGCCGAGCGGAGTGAGGATGTATTGACAGCCCGTGCCGGCGTCGGTTTCCACCGAGATGGCGGCGGTCCCGGTTTGCGCGTCGACCCGGCTGTAGAACGGGAAGCCGCCGGTCGCCCAGGCGTGCGCCATGAAGGCGACGGCGCCCACGATCAGTGCCCAAAGGATCCAGGTGAGCAGTCGGGCGAGACGCTCGCTCGCGGTCATCGTCGGATCCCGTGTCGGCGATCGGCTACCTTGAAATCGCCGTGTCGACGTTCGCGCCGGGGGCAGGCGTTTATGTCGACGAACTTCGACAAGGGCCTGCTCGAATATCGACGTCCACTGACTTTGGCAGGGTTGGTTGTCAGCGAACGCGGCACGGATCGACCAGTTCGCCGTGAGAGTCCAAGGCCTGGACGCCACCCGCGAGTTAGGTTATCCTACCCGAGTCGCAAGGTGGCGGTCAAGAGGATCAGGCCTGGCGGCCGTAGACCGCCGCCTTCGGCTTGGGCGCGGCGGCGGCCTTGGCGGCGCGCGGCTTGGCCGGGGTGGTGCGCGGCTTGGCCGGAGTCTTGCGGGCACTTGCGGCCTTCGGCGGCGCCTTAGGCTTGCCCATCAAGTCGTCCTGCCCGAGCAGCTCTAGCACCGCGCGGGCGGCGGGCGTGTCGAGGCCGGAGGCGTTGCGGTGCAGGTTCTTGCGCTGCTCGAGGTCCATGGCGTGGAGCATCTCGAGAGTGATGGGCTTGGGCATGCGGGTCCTTCTGGGCTGCGGACGCGCCGCGCCCTGGACTGTGGAACCTCGCCGGAGACTCCGCGCGAGACGATTCCCAAGCTATAGCCCGCGGAATGCGCGCGTGCCGCTGCAATGATTTATTTTTTCCACGGGGAACTTTTCCGTCGTTCCTACCAACGATGGATGGAAGCCGCCCTCGTCCTCCTTGACCTGCGAGCTGAGCACCACCGACAGCGCTTAGATCGCCACCACGCCCGCGGCGAGGAAGCCGATGACGACGGGCGAGAAGGGGCCGCGCTCGCTCATGGCCGGCTGATCATGCTTCGATCATGCCGCCGCCGCCATCGGGCGAGGCAGGTCGCGCGGGTCGAGCATAGCCGCGATCAGCCTCTCGTAGCTCGCGCGGCAGGCCTCGTAGTCCTCGGGCGCCGAGGGCTTGGCGCCGAAACGCGCGAACTCGACGCGCCGGATGAGGTCGCCTAGCGCTTGGCGCCCGTCCTCGGGCAGCGTCAGCCGCGCCAGGATCTCGCGGCTGGTCAGAGAATCGGCGAAGCTGATGCCGAGCCGCCGGCGCAGCTCGACCAGGCTGCGCAGCAGCAGCAGGTGCATCGCCTCCGCGATGCGGCCCGAGGCCGCCAGCTCGTCCGCCTCGTCGCCGGTCTGCGCCATGCGCTCGGCCGATTGCACGCTCTGCGCCTGCTCGGCGGCGACCTCGACCTTGGTCTTGTCGCGCCGGGAGAAGCCGGGGACGTAGACCCGTGCAGCGTAGAGCACGAGGAGTAGCGCAAAGGCGACGGCGACCCACAGGATGGTCGTGGCGCCCAGGATCCTCAGGTTCACATCCGAGAGCGTCTCGTCCGCTTTGCCGTCACCCGGCATCTTCGTCTGCAGGTTGAGGTCGTCGACCAGTCGGTGCACCAGCGCGGCGGGGTCGGACGAGGTCCGCTCGGAGCGCGTCGAGCGCTGCGGCGCCAAGCAGCGCGGCGGCGAGGGCTGGAATGATCAACCCGGCGCGAGCCGCCGATGAAAACAAAGTCGACGACTTGCGACGACGACCGAATATCCGACGGCCCAAGCTTCAATTACTTACGACTAGAGCAGTTTCCTCGCCGGTTGACTCGTGAGGGGTAGCGCACGGCGCCGCGTTGTGATTCAGGGCTGGTCTGGCGAGGAGGCCAGGCCCGATGCCCCGATCGCTGCACTACGACCTTCGCTCCCGCGTCCTCTTGGCTGTCGAGGAGGGCTTGTCCTGCCGCGAGGCTGCGGCGCGCTTCGGCGTCAGTGCGTCGAGCGCGATCCGCTGGGCCGCTCTTAGGCGCGCTGGCGGCGATGGCCGGGCCAAGCCGCAGGGCGGGGATCGCCTGTCGCGCCGTACCGAGGCTCACGCCGGCCTCATCGCGGCGGCACTGGCGGAGGTGCCCGACATCACGCTGCTGGAAGTGAAGGAGCGCTTGGCCAGCGAGGGGGCTTTCGTCAGCGTCACGGCGCTCTGGCGCTATTTCCGCCGCCACGCCATCACGCGTAAAAAAAGACCGCGCACGCCACCGAGCAGGACCGTCCCGACGTCCGCCAGGCGCGGCAGGAGTGGTTCGAGGGCCAGCTCGATCTCGATCCCGACCGGCTGATCTTCATCGACGAGACCGGCACCTCGACCAAGATGGCCCGCACGCACGGACGCGCCCCGCGCGGCGAGCGGCTGAGGATGGGCGTGCCGCACGGCCATTGGAAGACGACGACGCTGGTGGCCGGCCTGAGCCTGCGCGGCATCGTGGCGCCCTTCGTGCTCGACGGTGCCGTCGACCGACCCTGCTTCGAGGCCTACATCGAGCACGTGCTCGTCCCCGAGCTGCGACCCGGCGACATCGTGATCATGGACAATCTGCCGGCCCACAAGGGGACGCGGGTCGAAGCCCTGATTGCAGCGGCGGGCGCCAGACTGCGCCTGCTGCCGCCCTACAGCCCCGACTTCAACCCCATCGAGAACGCCTTCGCCAAGCTCAAAGCCTTGCTGCGCAAGGCCGCCGAGCGGTCCAAGGACGCGCTCTGGGCCGCCATCGGCCGCCTCGTCGACCAGATCACGCCAGCCGAATGCGCCAACATGTTCACCGCAGCAGGCTACGATGCTACCTGAAAGGAATCTGCTCTAGCTCAGACCGCGCCCTTTGGCACAAGCAAACTCCCGTGGCCTCGAAGGTGCCAGCCAAGAGCCGGAGCTGAGGCGGCCCCCTGCGCCTACGGGCGGACGAAGAGGACGCCGGCCGCGCTGCCGCGGCGCCAGCGCAGCTCCACGAGGCGCTCGTCGATATGCTCGTCGGTGAGGGGCAGGACGAGATGGAAGCGCGCCGGCAGCTCCACCGTGCTCTCGAGGAAGAGCCCGGCGCCTCGCTCTGTCAGGTCGACGATGAGACAGGGCACCGCCTCGTCCTTCTCGACGATGCGGACCGAGGCCGCGATGGCGCAGCGATCCCGCTCCGCCTGCTCACGCTTCTCTACCACCATGACGGCCCTTCCCGAACGTCAGTGCAAGTTAAGCGTTCCTACCTTAATATTTGGTTGCTCGATCGGGATCCTTCGTCGGCAACCGAGCGAGCTTCCTGCGGGAACCACATCAAGCCTCGTCGTCGGCCACCAGCGCCGCCCTCGCGCGCAGCTTCTCGGTCTCGCTCTTGAGCTGGCCGCAGGCGGCGAGGATGTCGCGGCCGCGCGGGGTGCGCACCGGGCTGGCGTAGCCGGCGTTGAAGACGATGTCGGAGAAGCGCTCGATGACGTCCCAGCCCGAGCAATCGTAGGCGGTGCCGGGCCAGGGATTGAACGGAATCAGGTTGATCTTGGCCGGGATGCCCTTGAGCAGCCGCACCAGCTCGCGCGCCTCGGCGGGGCTGTCGTTGACCCCCTTCAGCATCACATATTCGAAGGTGATGCGCCGCGCGTTGGAGGCGCCGGGATAGTCGCGGCAGGCCTGCAGCAGCTCGACCAGCGGGTACTTCCTGTTGAGCGGAACCAGAACGTCGCGCAGGTCGTCGCGGACGGCGTGGAGCGAGATCGCCAGCATGGCGCCACCCTCGCGGCCGAGCGGCTCCATCCGCGGCACCACGCCAGCGGTGGAGACGGTGATGCGGCGCCGCGACAGCGAGAGCCCGTCGCCGTCCGAGATCGTGCCGAGCGCGTCGCGCACGTTCTCGAAATTGTAGAGCGGCTCGCCCATGCCCATGAAGACGACGTTGGAGATCGGCCGCGAGCCGGCGCCGGGGATCAGCCCGTCCGTCGGCGGCGTCAGGCCGGGATAGTCGCCGAGCCGGTCGCGCGCGACCACGACCTGGGCGGCGATCTCGGCCGAGGAGAGGTTGCGCACCAGCTTCTGCGTGCCGGTGTGGCAGAAGGCGCAAGCCAGCGTGCAGCCGACCTGGCTCGAGATGCACAGCGTCCCGCGATCGTTCTCGGGAATGTAGACCACCTCGACCTCGGAGCCGCGACCGTGCGCGGTGCGGTCCTGGCGGTGCGGCGGCAGGCGGATTAGCCATTTGCGGGTGCCGTCGGAGGAGACCTGCTCGGTGACGACCTCCGGCCGCGCCAGAGTGTAGGCGTCCGCCAACCGCGCGCGAAGAACCTTGGAGACATTAAGCATGGCGTCGAATGAGGTCACGCCCTGGAAATAGATCCATTGCCAGAGCTGGGCGACGCGCATGCCCCTCTCCCGCTCGGGTACGCCGATCGCCGCCAGCGCCTCGGCGAGGCCGGCGCGGGTGAGGCCGACGAGCGAGGGCCTGGCGGAAGCCGGCAGGATGGCGGGCGCGGGAGCGTGCACGAAATCTTCGAGGGCGGCGGACATGATCGGGAGATAGCATCTCGGGCGGGGATTGTCAGAGGCGAGCCGCAACCGTCCCAACATGGCGCCGCTGTGCCTGTCGCCGGATCCTCGCGAACGCCACCGAGGCTACCGTCAAGGAGCATCTGGCGATGTCGCGCGTAAACGCGTAACGACATAACGTTCGCGGCCGGCAGGTGCCGGCGCCCGAACTGAGAGGACACACGAGCAATGACTGCAATTTCCGGTGACGGTGTTTTTTCCCACCTCTTTCTCGGGGCAAAGGATGTCGCGTCCTCGGGCAAGTTCTACGATGCGGCGCTGGCGCCGCTCGGCGTGAAGAACATGGGCCCCTTCGGTGACGGCTGGTTGCTCTACGGCAAGGACAAGCCGGCCCTCGTCGTCGGCAAGCCCGGAAACGGCGCGCCGCCTTCGAGCAACGGTGTGACCATAGGGTTCGCAGCGGCCAAGCCCGCCGATGTCGATGCCTTCCACGCTGCCGGGCTCGCCAACGGAGGCACCGACGAGGGAGCGCCCGGCGCTCGCAGCCATCTGCCGGGCGCCTATGCCGCCTACCTGACCGACCCGGCCGGCAACAAGGTCTGCTCCTACGCCTTTACCGAGTAAGGTACGCTCAGCCGTCTCCTGCCGGCCGGTGTTCGGCCGGCAGGAGCTGGCATCGCGCGGGCCGTGAGACCGGCGCGTGCGAGCACCCAACGCAACGGCGATCCCGCTTCAGTGCCGTCTTCGAGGTTCCTTGCATGCGCCGAAGAGTCCTCGCCCTCCTGTACCTCGTCGCGACGCCGGCTTTGGCCGAGCCGCCCAGCGTGCCGCTGCGCGAGGCGGTGCCCCACATGACGACGACGGGCGAGGCCGAGGCGGAGGTCATGCCCGATCAGGCCGACCTCAACCTCGGCGTCAGGCAGGAGCGCAAGACCGCCGATGCCGCCACGGCCGCGACCGCGGAGGCGGCCATCGCCGTCGTTGCCGCGATCAAGGCGCAGGGCGTCGCACCCGGCGACATCCATGCGAGCTTCAGCGTTTCCGAGACGTTCGACACCAGGAAGGACGAGAAGAACCAGATCATCGCGCGCACGCCGCGCGGCTACGAGGCCTACGAAGGCATCGCGGTGCGGGTGCACGAAATCGGCAAGGTCGGCCCGCTCGCGCGCGACCTCATCGCCAAGGGCGCGAACTCGTTCGAAGGCGTCGCCTTCTCCTATTCCAAGGCCAGGCAGAAACATCAGGACCTCGACACCGAGGCGATGCACGACGCGCTGGTGCGGGCCAGGATCTACACCGACGCCATCGGGCTGAAGCTCGGCCGCGTGCTGCAGATCGGCCAGGATCCGGTGGTGCCCGACGGTGAGGCCGACCTACCGTCACGCCGCGCACCGCCGCTCTACGGCGCTCCCGTCTTCATCCCGATCGAGCCGGGCTTGCAGAAGCTGAGGTCGACGGTGACGGTGATCTGGGAGATCGGAGGAGCGGCCAAGTAAGGGGCAGGGGTGGTATCCGACTTACGAAGCCGCGTGAGTTGTGGTATCTTTACCTTGATGTCGCGGAGGGTCCGCGGGGAGGCTCTCGATCACGGAACGATCGAACGCCGATACCGCGAACCGCGAGATGGGCGAACGCCGAAAGGAATGGCGGGGACAAGAGGGCGAACGGGCACGCCGGGGATTGCGACAGCAGATCGCGGCGTGGGCGAGCGGCCTCGGGAGAAGACGCCGTGTCGGCGTCCACCGACATGGCTACTTCGCCGGTGCCGGCACGATGCGCAGCGTGACGATGCGGTTGCGCACCTTGCGCTGCACCTCGAAACGGAAACGGTGGAAGGTGAAGACCTGGCCGGTCTCGGGGATGGCGCGGGCCTCGTGGATCACCAGGCCGGCGATGGTGGTGGCCTCCTCGTCGGGCAGGTCCCAGGCCATGACGCGGTTGAGGTCGCGGATCGGCACCGAGCCTTCCACCACCACCGAGCCGTCGGGCTGCGGGCGCACTCCCTGGACCGCGAGGTCGTGCTCGTCGCGGATGTCGCCGACGATCTCCTCGATGATGTCCTCGAGCGTCACCAGGCCCAGCACCACCCCGTACTCGTCGACGACGAGGGCGAAATGCGTCTTGCGGCGGCGGAAGGCCTGCAGCTGGTCCTTTAGCGAGGTCGTCGCCGGGATGAACCACGGCTCGCTCGCGACCTTGGCGACGTCGAGCGTGGCCACGTCGCCCTCCACCGCCGCCAGCGCGCGCACCAGGTCCTTGGCGTGGAGCACGGCAACGATGTTGTCGGGATCGCCGCGCCACAGCGGCAGGCGGGAATAGGGCGAGGCGATGACCTCGCGTACCAGCTCGGCCGGCGGCAGGTCGGCGTCGATCGCCGTCATTGCGGTGCGGTGCACCATCGTGTCGTAGACGGTGAGGTCGCCGAGCTCGAGCAGGCCGCCGAACATGTCGCGATCGGAGCGCTCGACGTTGCCCTCCTTGTGCAGAAGGTCGACGGCGCTGCGCAGCTCCTCGGCCCCGGAGAGGATGGAGACGCGCTCGTCGGTCTTGGAGCCGAACAGCCGCAGCACCCCGCGCACCAGCATCTCGATGGCGAGCAGCACCGGGCCGAAGATCGCCACCAGCGGCGCCAGCACCCGGGCGAACAGCAGCGACACCTCGTCGGCGTTGTTGATCGCCACCGTCTTGGGCAGCACCTCGGCGAAGACCAGCAGCAACACCGTCATGATGGCGGTCGCCCACACCGCGCCCTGCTCGCCGATGACGGCCAGCAGCACGCTGGTCATGAAGGCCGAGGAGCCGATGTTGACCAGCGTGTTGCCGAGCAGCGTCGTGCCGATGAGCCGCTCGCGCCGGCGCAGCAGCTTGTTGACCAGCGCCGCGCGCTTGTCGCCGTTGCGCTCCAGCGCGTGCATGCGCGCGCGCGAGGCTCCGGTCAGCGCTGTCTCGGAGGCAGCGAAGAACGCCGACATGGCGATGCAGAAGACGATGATCGCCACCGCGACGTAGATGTCGACGGGCAGCGTCGGCTTCACCGCGTGCATTGGTCGCCGTCCGGCATGAGTCCTAGTCCGCGGCCAGCGCGGTCCGGTGGTCGCCATCCCGGCCGAGGTCGTCCTCGAGGAAGGCCAGCACCTCGTCGCCCTGGATTCCCTTGGCGATGAAGGCCTGGCCGATGCCCCTGGCGAGGATGAAGGTCAGCGCGCCACGTTCCACCTTCTTGTCCTGGCGCATGGCGTCGAGCACGTCGAAGGGCTTGGCGTCGAAGCCCGGGATCGCGTCGATGTGGATCGGCAGGCCGGCCGCGATGAGATGCGCCTCGATCCGCGCGACGGCCTGCGCCGAGCAATGGCCGAGCTGGTGCGAGAAGCGGAAGGCTTGCGCCATGCCGATCGCCACGCCTTCGCCGTGCACGAGGCGGGTGCCATCGTAGCCGGTCAGCCGCTCCAGCGCGTGACCGAAGGTGTGACCGAGGTTGAGCAGCGCGCGCTCGCCGCTCTCGCGCTCGTCGCGGATCACCACGGCCGCCTTGGCGGCGCAGCAGCGTGCCACTGCTTCGCCCTGCTCCGGCCCGCCGGCGAAGACAGCGGCGCGATGCCCGTCGAGCCAGTCGAAGAACTCCGGGTCGCCGATGAGTCCGTATTTCACCACCTCGGCGTAGCCGGCAGCGAACTCGCGCGGGGGCAGGGTGGTGAGCACGTCGCAATCGGCGAGCACCAGGGCCGGCTGGTGGAAGGCGCCGACCAGGTTCTTGCCGTGGGGCGAGTTGATGCCGGTCTTGCCGCCGACCGACGAATCCACCTGGGCGAGCAGCGAGGTCGGGATCTGGACCAGACGCATGCCGCGGCGCACGCTGGCCGCGACGTAGCCGGCGAGGTCGCCGATGACGCCGCCGCCGAAGGCGAGGATGCTGTCGCCGCGCTCGAGCCGTGCTTCGATCACGCCGTCGCAGACGCGGGCGAAGGTTGCGAACGACTTCGAGGCTTCGCCGGGCGCGACCACGATCGCTGTATGGCGGATGCCGGCGCGCGCCAGGCTTGCTTCGAGGCGGGCAAGATGGTGGCGGGCGACGTTCTCGTCGGTCACGATCGCGCAGGATGAGCCCGGCGCCAGGCGGCCGAGGACGGCACCGGCCTCGCCCAGCAGCTTGGGGCCGATCAGGATCTCGTAGGCGCGGCCGGGCAGGTCGACGGCGACGCGTCGGGCCGCCGCAACGGCGAGTAGCGTCGGCGCGGGTGGCTCCGGCGGTTTGACCTCCGGCACCTCCTTCGAGAAGCGAAGATGGAACTCGAGCGCGCCGATCGCGTCCTCGACGACCGCGTCGTGCGGCCCGTCGCGCGAGATCACGGTCACGTCGGCACGCCCGTAGACGGGATAGCGCTGCTCCATGAGCGAGCGCAGCGTGGCCTCGGGATCCTCGGTCTTGAGCAGCGGGCGGTGCGAGCGACGGCGCACCCGTCGCCACAGAACGTCGAGATCGGCCTTGAGCCAGATCGAGATCGCCGCGGCGCCGATGCCGGCGCGGGTCTTCTCGTTGAGGTAGGCGCCCCCGCCCGTGGCGATCACACGCGGACCCTCGGACAGGAGCCGGGCCATGACCCGACGCTCGCCGTCACGGAAGTAGGCCTCGCCGTGCTTGGCGAAGATGTCGGACACCGACATGCCGGCCGCCCACTCGATCTCGGTGTCGGCGTCGACGAATTCGAGCCCGAGGCGGCGGGCGAGGCAGCGTCCCGTCGAGGTCTTGCCGCAGCCCATGAGGCCGATGAGGACGATCGAGCGCTTGCCGAGCGCCTGCACGAGCGCCGCGGCCCGCCGATCGCGCCAGGGGGCCGGCGCGGCGGCACGCTCCTCCAGCAAAGGCACACTTCCCGTCATCGGCTAGGGAATAGCACGATGCGCGCCGTTTGGAATGGCTGTTTGAAAGCTTTGCCGCCGCGATGTCATCGCGGCGGCAGGGTCGCAGGCGAGGGCCTCGGTCGATCGGTCAGTAGCGGGCGATGACCGGCGGGGCGACAGCGCGGGCGAAGTCGAACTTGTAGTCGAGGCCGGCGCGGACGATGTCGAGGCTGGGTTTCTCGTACACGCTGTAGTTGAGATACTCGTTGCCGCCATTGGCGACGATTGCCTTGCTGTTCAGGTCGATGTGGAGGTATTCGGCGCGCAGCAGCAGGTTGTTCGTGAGAGCGAATTCAAAGCCGCCTCCAAAGGCGTAGCCGGTGTGGAAGTTCGAAGCGTGGTTGTACACGCCGTTGGCGGGCGAGACCACCGTGTCGCTGGTCTGGCCGTAGGCGAAGCCGCCGGTGCCGTAGACCAGGAGGCGGTCGAACGCGACGCCGAGGCGGCCGCGGACCGTGCCGAAATACTTCAAGTCGCTCTCGACACCGACGTAGTTCGAGACGCCGATGGGAAAGCCCTGAGCGAACTGGCTGAGAGCGCCGCCCGAGCTGATGCCCGAGCCGTCGAAGTCGGCCTCGACGCCGATCACCGGGACGGCGCTGAGGCCGCCATGGCCATAGCCGCCGAAGCCGGTGATGGCGTAGTTGTAGCCGATCTGCACGCCGCCGACGACGCCGCTGTCGCGCAGCCGCTCGGCGCCGCTCGCGTTGTAATTGAACGCCTGGCCTTGGCTACTGTTGTTGCTGTAGGCCTCGCCGCCGTAGCTGCCGCTCTGATAGCCGTCGCAATTACACGAGTAGCCGCCGCCTAGGGGATAGTTGTTGTTGCCGTAGCCGCCATTGTTGCCGTAGCCGTTGTTGTAGCCGGCATTGGTGTAGCCCTGACCACCTACGTTGTAGCCGTAGTTGGTGCTGCCGCCGCCGAAGCCGACGTTGACGCCGGCGTAGCCGCCGGTCCAGCTGAAGCCTGCGACCGGCGCGGGCAGCGGCGGCGGGGCTTCGATGATGGGGCCGCGGAGATCCGCGGCGAAGGCGCCGCCGGAAACTCCGGCCAGCGCGACGGTAAGAACCAATCGCTTCATCATGGTAAACGCTCCGTAAACTTGAACGCCGACTCTCCGGGTCTCACTTAAGGTGAGCGTTTAACCTTAATATTTCGTTTGAAGACGTCGTGACTGTTAGTTTCCCTGTCCTGTAGTGGTCCCATTATGGCGCAAGAGGGTTGCAGCCAAGAGGGTTGCAGCAAAAGAAGCCGGGCGCGATAAGCGCAGCCATGGAACAGCTGAAGTTCGCCGAAGCCAAGCCGGACGCGGACGCCACCGACATCGATGCCGTCATGACCGCGCTGGGTCGGGCCGCGCGCGCCGCCGCCCGCGTGCTCGCCGCCTCCGCGGACGACGACCGCTCGGCGGCGTTGCGCAGCGCGGCGGCGAGCGTGCGCGGAAGGGCCGGGGAGATCCTCGCCGCCAACCGGCGCGACATCGCCGAGGCGACGGCGCGCCGGGCGGCGCCGGCCTTCGTCGATCGGCTCGCGCTCGACCCCGGGCGCATCGCGGGTATCGCGGCAGGGCTCGAGGCCATCGCGGCGCTGCCGGACCCGGTCGACCGGGTGCTCGCCCGCTTCGAGCGGCCCAACGGCCTTGTCATCGAGCGGGTCGCCGTGCCGCTCGGCGTCATCGGCATCGTCTTCGAGAGCCGGCCGGCGGTCACCGCCGACGCCGGCGCGCTGTGCCTCAAGGCGGGCAATGCCGCGATCCTGCGCGGCGGCTCGGAGAGCTACCACTCGGCGAGCCTGATCCACGCCTGCCTCGTCGACGGGCTGCGCGCGGCCGGGCTGCCGGAGGCGGCGATCACGCTGGTGCCGGTGCGCGACCGCGCCGCCGTGGGCGCCATGCTGCGCGGCCTCGACGGCAACCTCGACGTCATCGTGCCGCGCGGCGGCCCGAGCCTGGTCGCCCGCGTCCAGGCGGAAGCCCGCGTGCCGGTGTTCGCCCATCTCGAGGGCAACAACCACGTCTACGTGCATGCCTCCGCCAACAGGGCCAAGGCGCTGGCGATCGTGCGCAACGCCAAGCTGCGCCGCACCAGCGTCTGCGGCGCCGCCGAGACCCTGCTGGTCGATCGCGGGTCGCCGCTCCACGGCGACCTCGTGCGCGACCTGCTCGACGCCGGCTGCGAGATCCGCGGCGACGTGGAGAGCGGCGCCATCGACGCCCGCGTGGTGCCGGTGACCGAGGCCGACTGGCGCACCGAATACCTCGACGCCATCCTCGCCGTGAAGGTCGTCGACGGGCTCGACGAGGCCATTGCGCACGTCGAGCGCTACGGGTCGCGCCACACCGATTGCATCGTCGCCGAGGACATGGCCGCCGCGACCCGCTTCCTGCGCGAGGTCGATTCCGCGATCGTGCTGCACAACGCCTCGACGCAATTCGCCGACGGCGGCGAGTTCGGCTTCGGCGGCGAGATCGGCATCGCCACCGGCCGGCTGCACGCGCGCGGCCCGGTTGGCGTCGAGCAGCTCACCACCTTCAAGTACAAGGTGCACGGCACCGGGCAGGTTAGGCCGTGATCCTCGCGCGGTGATCGGCGCGCCGATCTCACCCGTCTTCGCCGGCCTGCCGCCGCACGGGCGGGACCAGCGGATCGGGGTCTTCGGCGGCTCCTTCAACCCGCCCCACGACGGCCATCGCGCGGCCAGCCTGCTGGCGCTGCGCCGGCTCGATCTCGATCGGGTGTGGTGGCTGGTCTCGCCCGGCAATCCGCTGAAGGACACGCGCGGCCTGCCTTCGCAGGCCGAGCGCATGGCCGATGCGGCCGAGGTGGCCGCGCATCCGCGCATCGCGATCTCCGGCTTCGAGCGTCAGCTCGGCTCGCCCTACACCTGCGATCTCGTCGCCGCGCTGGTCGCGCGTTGCCCCTCGGTGCGGTTCGTCTGGCTGATGGGCGCCGACAGTTTCGCCGATCTTCACCTCTGGAAAAAGTGGCGCACCATCGCCGCAACCATGCCGATGGGTGTCGTCGATCGTCCGGGCTCGACGCTGCGCGCCGCCCAGACCCGCGCCGCCGCGGCGCTCGCCGGGTGTCGGCTTCCCGAATGCGCCGCGGCGTGCCTGGCAACGTCGTCGCCCCCGGCCTACGTATTCCTCCACGGCAAGCGCTCGCCGCTCTCCTCGACTGCCATCCGCGCCGCCGGTCCGCGCGGCGTTTCGGGTTAACAAAAGAGCTCTTGCGCTCAAATCTAGAGTAACGTCCGCTTTTGTGGACTTTCTCCAACTGTAAAGCGCGGCAAGGACAGACATTTAAGTGTCGCGAAGCGACTCTGAATCACCCGTTCGATGCTCTAAGAAGGAGCGTCGAGCGCTTCCGGCTTGCACTCAATGGCCTTGATGCGGGCCTCGGCCTCGGCGCGTTCGCTCGGCCGGGCGATCAGCGCCGTGGCGACGATCAGCCCGGCGGTTGCAGGCGCCTTCAGCCGCAGCTCTTCGGGCAGGCCTGCATCCTCGTCGTCGCCGGCGACCACCTCGGCGAGCTGCGCCGGCGTGACCAGGCGAATGTCGATGCTGCCGCGCAGGGCGGCGCGGTCGGTCATCGAATAGAAGATCCTGCCGTCGCGGGTACGGAACGACAGCGTCAGCAGGCGGCCTTCCTCGACCTTGGTCCTTACGCGGGTCGGCGCCTTGTTGAGATCGAAGAAGCAGAGGCCCTGCACGGCGGCCGGATCGCGGAACGGGATCAGCGTGTCGCCGGGACGCGCCGGCGCCAGCAGGCTCATGCCGGCGTGCCTGACATAGCGCGCGGCTAGGAGGTCGTAGGCGTCGCGCGTCGCCACGCCAGGGAGCAGCAGGATGGCGCAGAGATGCGTCAGCCCGGCGACGAGGCCGACGATGGCGACGCCGACCGCGAGCGGCAGCGGCGGCGGTAAGCGGATCACAGGCACGTGCCTCGCGCGACGGTGGGCATCTTCAGCGCGGCGAAATCGGTGCCCCCCGCGGTCAGGCTGGTGTCGTAGAGGCGCAGCATCAGCACGAAGCGCCGTCTCGCGCCCGTCGGCAGCCAATTGCCGGGCTGCGCCTGCGGCGAGACCGCAATCGTCACCGGTGCCTTGTCGAGGCGCAGCACCTCCGCCGAGGTGAAGCCGTAGCGCTTCGCCGGATCGTCGAGCGGGAAGCCGGCGGCGTCGAGCAGGCTCAGCGTCCAGTAGCGGGCCGGCGGCATCGGGCCTTCGACCGTGTAGTCGCAGGCGCCGTCGAGCGTGGTGCCGCGATCGTCGGTGACGGCGATGAAGCTCAGCCCCTCCGACTCGCCGAGCGGCAGCAGGCCGGCGCGGGCGTTGGCGGCGAGCGCATAGGGATCGACCTGGCCGCTGCCGTCCCGCGGCGTGGTGCGCCAGGCGCCGGCCACGATGCCGCGCGTGTCGAGGTCGAGGCTCCTGACGGTGACGAGCAGGCCGAGGATCACGCCCGCGAGCACGGCGACGACGATCCTGAGCAAGGTCGAGAGCCGCATGGTTCCCTCGCGCGATGGTTCCGCCGGCACCAGGCTCACCGCAGGTCGGTGACCTTGCCCGGCACCCGCGGCATGTCGACAATGCCGGTCCCCGGCGCCACCATGCTCTCGGCCCGCGGGGCGCGGCCCATCTCGGCCACGCTCGCGGCATTGGCGATGGATGCCAGCACATCGGCGGTCGCCTTGGTCAAGGTCGCCGGCCGCCGCGGCAGGGTGTTGTCGCCGGTGCCGTCGCCGCTGGCCGTCACCGCCACCTTGGCGGAGGGCGCCGGCAGGCCGGGCACCGGCTTGGGTTCGACGTTCTGGTGGGCGAATTCCATGATGTCATGCCAGGTGCGCGCCGGCAGCTTGCCGCCGGTCACCTCGTTCATCGACTGATAGTCGTCGTTGCCGTACCAGACCGCGCCGACGTAGTTGCCGGTGAAGCCGACGAACCAGGCGTCGTGGTAGCCGTTCGTGGTGCCGGTCTTGCCGGCGACCGGCAGGCCGGGAATGTCGGCCGCGCGGCCGGTGCCGCCGGTCACCACCTGGCGCAGCATCGTGTTCATCATCGCGATCGCGTTCGGGTCGATGACCTGCTCGGGCATGTGGCCGTCGCGGTCGTGCTCGTAGAGCACCTCGCCGCGCCGGCTGGTCACCGTGGAGGCGGCGTAGGGGGGCGTATGCTTGCCGCCGCTGGCGAAGGTCGCGTAGGCGCCGGCGTGCTCGATGACCTTCACCGCGTCGGCGCCCAGCGGCAGCGACACCGTGTCGGGCAGGGGCGTGGTGATGCCCATGCGGCGCGCGGTGGCAACCACCTTCGCCCGTCCGTCCTTGGCCTTGTTCCAGGCGGTGGTGCCGTCGCCGATCTCGATCGAGAGCCGGATCGCGGCGGTGTTGAGCGACATGGCCAGCGCCGACGACAATGTTAGGCGGCCCGCCGTTTCGTCGTCGTAATTGTGCGGGCAATAGTCCTTGCCAAGGCAAAGCGAAGCGCCGGAGATCACGCTGGAGGGCTTGAACTTGCCGCTCATGAGCGCCGTCAGGTAGAGGTAGGGCTTGAACGAGGAGCCGGGCTGTCGGAGCGCGTCGGTGGCGCGGTTGAACTGGCTGACGCCATAGTCGCGGCCGCCGACGATGGCGCGGACCGCCCCGTTGGGGTCGAGGATCACCGCCGCCGCCTGTCCCACGTTGGAGCTCTGGCCGTACTGGCGCAGGTAGCTCTCGATGGTCGCCTCGACGTGCTGCTGCAGCGCCGGGTCAAGCCCGGTGCGCACCGTCAGCACGGTCTCGTCGCCGAACTTGCCGTCGGAGGCGAGGTCGCGAACCTCGTTGTAGGCCCAGTCAAGGTACCAGTCCGGCGAGGTTTCCTGCTGGCGATCGACCGGCGTCGCCGGGTTGCGCTGGGCGGCGTAGATCTGGCCGGCGGTGAGGTAGCCGGCCTCGACCATGTTGTTCAGCACGTCGTTGGCCCGCGCGCGCGCCGCCGGCAGGTTGATGTGCGGGGCGTATTTCGTCGGCGCCTTGAACAGGCCGGCGATCATCGCCGCCTCGGGCAGGGTGAGGTCGCGCACCGACTTGCCAAAATAGAACTCGGAAGCCGCCTGGACGCCGAAGGTGCCGCCGCCGAGATAGGCGCGGTCGAGATAGAGGCTGAGAATCTCGCGCTTGGAGAGGTGCGCCTCGAGCCAGAGCGCGAGGAAGGCCTCGTTGACCTTGCGCGGCAGCGTGCGCTCGTTGGAGAGGAACAGGTTCTTGGCCAGCTGCTGGGTCAGGGACGAACCGCCCTGCCGCACGCCTTCGGAGCGCGAGTTCACCAGCAGCGCGCGCATCGTGCCGATGACGTCGATGCCGTAATGATCGAAGAAGCGACGATCCTCCGTGGCGATGAGGGCGTGGATCAGGTTGGGCGGCAGCTCGTCGAAAGGCACGGCGTCGTCGTGGCGGATGCCGCGACGCCCGACCTCCTGGCCGTAGCGATCGAGGAAGGTGACGGCGAGATCCTGCTTCTTCAGCCAGTCTTCGGAGGTCAGCTCGAAGGCCGGGATCGCCAGCGCGAGCAGCACGAAACCGCCGGCGATCGAGAGGGTAAAAGCCTCGCAGCCGACCTCGACCGCGATGCGCTTGGCGCCGGTGACGTGGAAGCGCTCCATGAACAGCGCGAAGCGCTCGTAGCTGCCCGACGCGCTGTGGCCACTGCCCCAGACCGAGGAGTCGATCCACGAGTCGAGCGCGAGCATGCCGCGGCGCAGGCGCTCCAGGTGCGGCGAATAGCGTAGCCGCTCGATATCGGCGCGACGGGCCTCGATCCAAGGACGCCGACGCTCGAGCCAAGCGCCCGCCGCATCGATCCATGGGCCGATCAGCCAGCGGATGAACCAGTGCGCGAGCTTCTTCAAACGGCGCGTCTCTCGGGACAGGGCGGTCTTGACTGGGCGGTCGGCGGAGCGCAAGGCGGATGCCCGGCCCGCCCCCACGTGAGCTTCCGCGCAATCCGCATGCCGCCTCGCCCGTCCCGCGACGATACAGGATCTGCCCAAACAAGGCAGCTGAAAGATGGCGGCGCTTGCGTCGAACCTCTGGCCGAGCGCTTCTGGGAGACCAAGACGCTCGAGCAGATGGATCCGGCCGAGTGGGAAGCCCTGTGCGACCGCTGCGGGCGCTGCTGCCTGGTCAAGCTCGAGGACGAGGACAGCGGTGAGATCGTCAACACCGACGTCGGCTGCAAGCTGTTCGATGCCGGGACGTGCGCCTGCGCCAACTACGCCAAGCGCCACCGCAAGGTGTCGGATTGCATTCAGCTGACCCCGGCCGTGGTGCGCGCGCTGCGCTGGCTGCCGGGGAGCTGCGCCTATCGTCTCGTAGCCGAGGGACGGCCGCTGGCCGATTGGCACCCCCTGGTTTCGGGCTCGCCCGAGAGCGTGCACGAGGCCGGCATCTCGGTGCGCAACCGCCTGAGCGGCACCGAGACGACGGTCAAGATGCGCGATTACGCCGATCACGTCGTCGACTGGCCCGAGCTCTCGCCCTTGCCCTAGCGGTCCGCCGATGCGTTCATGACGTATTCAGCGCCCGAGCCGCATCATGAAGACATGAGGATCGCGGCCTTCGCTCTAGCCTGCTTGCTGGGCGTCGCCGCGACCACAGCCGCGGCCGGCGAAGACGCTCCTGCGTACAATTTGCCGCCCTTTCCCAGCGGTCCGCCGGCTCCGTCGCCTGGTCCGGACGCATCGTCGAGTGCCTCGTCCGGCCTGCGCGCCTACGCGCCCGCGCCCGCCCGTGCCGAAAGCCCGCCGCATCCCCCGCGCGGACGGACCTGCTTCAGCCAGTCCGAAACGCGCGACAAGATCGCCCAGTGGAGGCTCACCGACCCAGTCAGCGCGACGCGGGCCGGTCGTGCCGAGGGAGAGACGCTGCGCACGCGCCTCTGCCGTTGGAAGCAGGACGAACTCGTCTACGAGGTTTTCGTGCTGCGCCGCGATGGCCGCATTATTCGCGTCTACATCAACGCGCAGAACGGTCAGGCTGTCAGCGCGGCCGATATGGCGGATCACAAGTAGGAGAACGCACGTGCGGCTTTTGGTCGTGGAGGACGATGCCGACCTCAACCGGCAGATCGTCCGGGCTTTGGAGGAGGCGGGCTATGTCGTCGATCGCGCCTTCGACGGTGAAGAGGGGCAGTTCCTCGGCGAGACCGAGCCCTACGACGCCGTCGTGCTCGATCTCGGCCTGCCCAAGAAGGACGGCATCTCGATCATCGGCGAATGGCGGAAGGCCGGCCGTTCCATGCCGATCCTGATCCTCACGGCGCGCGACCGCTGGAGCGACAAGGTGAAGGGCTTCGACGCCGGCGCCGACGACTACGTCGCCAAGCCCTTCCATATGGAAGAGATCCTGGCGCGCCTGCGCGCGCTGCTGCGGCGCTCCGTCGGCCACGCCTCCAGCGAGTTCATCTGCGGCCCGGTGCAGCTCGACACACGCGCCTCGCGCGTCTCCGTCGACGGCAATCCGATCAAGCTCACGTCGCACGAGTATCGGCTGCTGTCCTACCTCATGCACCACGCCGGCCGGGTGGTGTCGCGCTCGGAGATCGTCGACCATCTCTACGACCAGGACTTCGATCGCGATTCCAACACGATCGAGGTCTTCGTCGGCCGCCTGCGGCGCAAGCTCGGGGTCGACATCATCCAGACCATGCGCGGTCTCGGCTACCTCGTGAACGCCGACCGCACCCCGGGCGACGGCACCGCGAAGTCGGGGCGTCCTGCGGTCGGGAAGGGCTGAGTGCTGTCGGCCGCGCCCATCCTCCTCCGCGAAGCGCGCCACCGGACTCACATATCCGATCTGACGTGCCGAAACGCCCTTCTTCCCTTGCGGGAGAAGGTGCCCGAAGGGCGGATGAGAGGTCGGGAAACGTTGCCGCTCCTCTTTGCCGACAACCCAACCTCCCAGGATCGAGCGACCCCTCATCAGGCGACGGCCTGATCCATGTGGGGTGACCCGCAGCGCCGCTCGATCGCCACGCGCCTGTTCATCTCGGCGAGCGTGCTCAGCGTCGTCGTGCTGCTCATTGCCGGGCTGATCCTCACCGCGATCTATCGCACCTCCACGGAGGCCGGTTTCGACGAGCGGCTCGGCGTCTACCTTCGCGCGCTCGTCGCCGACCTCGCCGCCGACCGTCCCGGCGACGACAAGGGTCCCGATATCGGCCAGCTCGCCGATCCGCAATTCGAGCTCACCCTATCGGGCTGGTATTGGCAGATCACGCGGCTCGATGGCTCCAAGCCGGAGATCAAGGGCTCACGCTCGCTGTTCGCGGCGCGGCTGCCGCGCCTCGCCGACAGCGGCGTTCCCTCGGGAATGGGCGGTTCGCGCCGCGGCTACGTCAAGGGGCCGGACGATCGTTCGCTGCGCATGGTCGAGCGGGTGATCGATACCGGCGACCAGGGCATCTTCCTGGTTCAGGTCGCGGCGACGACCGACGAGATCGAGGCGCAGATGCATCGCTTCGAGGTCGAGCTTGCCGTCACCTTCGCGATCCTCGCCATCGTGCTCGCGGCGTCTTCGGCGCTCGCGCTGCGTTACGGGCTGATGCCCCTGCGCCGCCTGAAGCTGGGCGTCGCCTCGATCCGCCGCGGCGACAGCGAGAGGATCGAGGGCGTCTACCCCGTCGACATCGCCCCGCTGGCGAGCGAGCTCAACCTCATGATCGCCGCCAACCGCGACGTCGTCGAGCGCGCCCGCACCCAGGTCGGCAACCTGGCGCACGCGCTGAAGACGCCGCTCAGCGTCATCATCAACGAGGCGGCGACCGAGGATGGCGCTTTTTCCGAGAAGGTCGCGGAACAGGCCGGCGTGATGCGCGACCAGGTCGCCTATTACCTGGAGCGCGCGCGCGCGGCGGTGGCGGCGCGCAAGATCGGCAGCGCCACCGAGGTGAAGCCGGTCGTCGAAGGCTTGTTGCGCACCTTCACCAAGATCTACGGCCAGCGCGACATCGTCTTCACGCTGGGCGGGGCGCCGAACGTGCGCTTCCTCGGCGAGAAGCAGGATCTCGAGGAGATGATCGGCAACCTCGTCGACAACGCCGGCAAATGGGCCGTACAGGAAGTCATGATCGGCGTCGGGCCGGAATTCCGCGACACCGCCTCGGAGCGTCCGTACTTCCGCATCACCATCGACGACGATGGCCCCGGGTTGCAGCCGGAGCAGCGCGCCGCCGCGATCAAGCGCGGCAGCCGCCTCGACGAGACCAAGCCGGGCAGCGGTCTCGGACTCTCAATCGTCGAGGAACTGGCCAGCCTCTACGGCGGCGTCTTCCGCCTCGATACCAGCCCGGCACGAGGCCTGCGGGCCGAGCTGACGCTGCCGGCAAGCTGAAGTCTCGCCTTTCCGCGGCGCCAAAGGCGATCCCGGAACCGGCGAGGGTCGGTAATCTCATCGAAGCACAAACGTGCGGATCTCCGCTTCGCTGAGCCTGCAATGACGCGCGGCGGCGCGACCTCAGCCCTCGGCTTCTTCCCGCGCCGGCTTCACCTTGGTCGGGCGCAGCAGGAACATCGGGACATGGTCGCCCATGCCGCGCACGGGGCGATCGTCGGGATCGCGTTGCGCGTGGGGATGGGGGGCGCGTGTCGTTCCGGGGGCCGGTGTTGCGGCGCGGGGTGCCGGCACGTCGCGATGGCCGTTCCGGGCGCGCTCGGGGCGGCCGCCATCGGCCTGGCGCGAGCGCTCGGGCTTCGCGTCGCGGCCCGTGCGGGATGCCTCGGCGACGGGGCGGGCCTCGTGCCGTGCTTCGTCCGCCGGCATCTCGTCGGGGCGTCCTTCGGGGCGCGGCGTCGCGCGACGGGAGCGGCGCTCGCCGGCGGCCGCCGGGGCACGCTCCTCGCGCGTACGGTTGGGGGCACGCTCCTCGCGCGTGCGGCTGGCGCCTCGCTCTTCCCGGCCCCGCGACGCGCCGCGCGACGAGCCCCGCTCCTCGCGACCACGCGACGGCCGTCGCTCGGGCTCGGCACCGCTCTCGTCAGGCGGCAGGGTGCCGAGCGTGATGCCATCGTCCCAGTCGACCTTGCGGGCGATCACCTTCTCGATCTCGGCGAGGTACTTCTCGTCCCCCGGAGAGACGATGGAGAGGGCGGCGCCCTTCTTGCCGGCGCGGCCGGTGCGGCCGATGCGGTGGACGTAGTCCTCGGCATGGGTCGGCACGTCGAAGTTGAAGACGTGGCTGACGTCGGGAATGTCGAGGCCGCGGGCGGCGACGTCGGAGCAGACGATGAGGTCAACGGCGCCGGTCTTGAAGGCGTCGAGGGACAGCATGCGGGCGCGCTGGTCCATGTCGCCGTGCAACGCGCCGACGGAGAAGCCGTGCTTCTGCAGCGATTTGTGCAGGAGGGCGACGTCGCGCTTGCGGTTGCAGAAGATGATCGCGTTCTTGAAGACCTCGGCCTCGCGGCGGATCAGCCGGCGCAGCGTCTCGCGCTTCGCGGCGCCGCCGTGCGAGGCGACGAGGCTCTGGGTGATGGTCGAGGCCGTGGTGGCGGCCCGCGCCACCTCGATGCGCACCGGGTTGGTCAGGAACTGCTCGGTCAGCCGGGTGATCTCCGGCGGCATGGTGGCGGAGAAGAACAGCGTCTGCCGGGTGAAGGGCACCAGCTTGCAGATGCGCTCGATGTCGGGAATGAAGCCCATGTCGAGCATGCGGTCGGCCTCGTCGATGACGAGGATGTCGATGCCCGTCAGCAGCAGCTTGCCGCGTTCCGAGAAGTCGAGCAGGCGTCCCGGCGTGGCGATGAGCACGTCGGCGCCGCGTGTGATCTTGGTTTCCTGGTCAGCGAAGGAGACGCCACCAATCAGCAGGGCGACGTTGAGCTTGTGGTTGACGCCGTATTTGACGAAGCTCTCTTCGACCTGGGCGGCGAGTTCGCGCGTCGGCTCGAGGATCAGCGTGCGCGGCATGCGCGCCCTGGCACGGCCGCTCTCGAGGCGTGAGAGCATGGGAAGGACGAAGGCGGCGGTCTTGCCGGTGCCCGTCTGGGCGATGCCGAGAATATCCCGGCCGAGGAGTGCGGGCGGGATCGCCTGCGCCTGGATGGGGGTCGGCGTCGTGTAGCCTGACGCTTCGACCGCCTGGAGGACCTTGTCGCTAAGGCCGAGCTCTTGAAATGACATCGATGTCCTGGATGGGGCGTTCGCGCCGGCCATCAGGCTCGCCCAACATGCCGCCCAAAGTTCGGGCTGCGTCGTGGGTCGCGAACGGGTTCGCCTATGAAGACTAGGCTAGAAGCAAGGGGCAGGCGATGGCGCGACCACCCCGCTTCTGCGCATGTGATTCAAAACGCCGCCGAAAGCAAGAGGCAAGACCAGCTCGCGCGAGCCATCGGTGCGGTTTATTACCGCAATCATGCAGTGGCACGTTTCGGTTCCGGCTCCGAAGCGACCTCTTCGCCGCGTCGCCGTGGCAAGGCCATGAGCCGGCCCAGCAGGGTTCCATCGTTCAGCAGCGCCATGCGCTCCTTCGGTTTCAGCCAGTTCAGCGCATCCTCTAGGCACTCGGAATCATCAAGCTTGGCCTCGGCCAGCGCCCAGTCTCCCGAGATATCGCCGCGGCGGCGGGGGGGATCGCCGGCGGCGAAGGTCGCGTGCGCCGCCTGGAGGTGGCGGTCGTCGTAGAGTAGGCGCAGCGCGTTCTCCGGCTCCTCCGGTGCCCCGCCCATCTCGGCGAGGATGGCGGCGGCGCGCACCACAACCGCCGGCTTGGTGCGCTCCTCCGGCGTGGTCAGCAGGCCGACGCGGCGCAGCGCCAGGCCGACGGAGAGCAGCCCGGTCATCCAGGAGATCAGGATCGCCAGGATGAGGCCGACGATCGTCGGCGACATCCAGGCCACGAGCGAGGGCGAGATCAGCAGGCCGGAGACCAGCGTCAGCACGCCGAACACCACGTGCGAGCGGTGCCGGCGCACGATCGCCATGAAGGGGATCGAGCCGTCGTCGCGGCGCTGCGGATTCCAGCCGGTGTCGAAGCCGAACACGAAGTGCCAGACGTGGCCGGTCTGGATCAGCATCATGACCGGCGCCAGCAGCGCCGACATGATCACCTCGAAGAAGGCCGAGACGGTCAATCCGATAACGCCGCCGCTGCCGCGCCGCGTCGGGCCGTGGATGCAGGAGAGCAGCCAGCCGAAGAATTTCGGCATCAGCAGGATCACCATGGTGAAGCCGAACAAGGCGAGCGACCGTTCCGCGTCGAAGCGCGGGAACGCCGGCACCAGCGCGAACTCGCTGGAGAAGTACTCCGGCTTCACGTAGCTCGCCTGCAGCACCAGCACCATGCCGACCACCAGCTGCAGCATCCACAGCGGCGAGGCGAGATAGGCGAAGATGCCGGTGGCGAAGTGCTGCCGCGAAGCCGGATGCAGCCCGCGCGCGGTGAGGATGCGCGAGTGCTGCAGGTTGCCCTGGCACCAGCGCCGGTCACGCGCGGCGAGGTCGATGAGCGAGGGCGGGCTCTCCTCGTAGGAGCCGTCGAGCACCGGCAGCATGTAGACGGCGTAGCCGGCACGGCGGATGAAGGCCGCCTCGACGAAATCGTGCGAGAGCACGTGGCCGCCCATCGGCGGCTTGCCGGGCAGGTGCGGCAGCCCGCAATGGTCGGCGAAGGCCTTGGTGCGGATGATCGCGTTGTGGCCCCAGTAATTGCCGTCGCGCCCCATCCAGCACGACAGGCCGGCGGCGATCACCGGGCCGTAGATGCGCGCGGCGAACTGCTGCACGCGGGCGAACAGCGTGTTGCGGTTGATGATCAGCGGCAGCGTCTGGATGATGCCGGCATCGGGGTCGGCCTCCATCGCCGCGGCGAGGTTGACGATGGCGTGGCCGAGCATGAGGCTGTCGGCATCGAGCACCAGCATGTGGTCGTAGCGCCCGCCCCAGCGCATCACGAAGTCGGCGATGTTGCCGGCCTTGCGCGCCTTGTTGTCGCGGCGGTGACGATACCATAGCGCGATCTCCGGCGAGATGCGCTCGCGCATCAGCAGGAAGTTCTGCTCCTCGGCGACGAACACGTCGGGGTTGGTGGTGTCGGATAGGAACAGCCACTCGAACGAGCGGCCGAGGCCGGTCGCCTCCACCTCCTCGATCATCGCCTGCACGCCGGCGAAGACGCGCTCCGGCGTCTCGTTGTAGATCGGCATCACGACGGCGGTCCTCGTCGTCAGCCCGGTCGGGATGCCCAGCGGCTTGGGTGCGAAGAACAGCATCCAGACAAAGCCGACGAGGGAGCTGGTGAAGGCGAGCGCGATCCAGGAGAAGTTGGCGACGAAGAGCACCAGCAGCGCCCATTCGAGCGTGGTGGTGCCGCCGAGCGAGACCACCTTGTACATCTGGTCGGCGCCGTAGACCGTCGTCGCGAGCGCGCCGCCGAAGATCAGCAGCCGCGCCAGCCAGGTGCCGCCGTGGAAGGCGCGGTGGAACGGGCGCTGCGCCTTGTCGTAGCGGCGCAGCCCCTGCTCGGGCATGGCGAGCGGCGCCTCCTCGGGAACGGCCGGACGGGCGCAGGGCCGCGACAGCGCGCGTTTGGCGGCTTGAGATCGCTCAGCTTGAGATCGCGAGGCGAGGTCGGTCGTCATGTCGGCGTCCAACGGTAAAGCCAGGTTTCGCTCAGTCGTCTGCCATCGGCCTCGAGCAACAGCCGCAGTTCCGAGGACGGCGCGCCTTGCGGGTCGAGCTCGAACAAGACGCGGAAGGCCTTGCGTTCCGGCACGGCAAGGGCCCGTATGACGGTGACCGAGCCGGCACTCGCGGTCAATGTCGGCACCATGCCCTTCGTGCGCTCGGGCTCACCGAGAACGTCACCTTCGAACTCGACGAAATAGCGGCGGCGCTTGCCCGAGGCGCCGGAATGCGAGCGCGTCGTCAGCGCCATGTCGGGCCGCTCGGGCGGATCCCAGCACCAGAACTGCCGATAGGCGAAGCTCGCCTCCTGGCCGGCCTTGAGCGGAAACTTGGGGCGCCAGAAGCACAGGATGTTGTCGTTGGCGTCCGACTGCGACGGGATCTCGATGAGCTGCACGCCGCCTTCGCCCCAATCGCCGAGCGGCTCGATCCACAGCGAGGGCCGCCGCTCCCAATGGTTTTCTTCGTCGAGGTAATCCTGGAAGTTGCGGTCGCGAAGGAGGCAGCCGAAGCCGCGCGGCTTGTTGTCGATGAAGGTCGAGGTCTGCAGCTCGTCGCGATTGCTGACCGGGCGCCAGACCCATTCGTTGGCGCCTGTCAGCATCTGCACGCCGCTGACCTCGGAGACGTTGGGCCTGTAGTCGTTGAACTTGCCGTGGTCCATGAAACCGAGGAGGTGCGTCGCGCTCATCGAGGCGAGGCCGTAATTGTCGAGGTCGCGGCGCGGGAACAGCGTGCACTCCGTGTCCATGATCGTCGCCTCGCCCGGGCGGATCGTGTAGCGGAAGACGCCGGTGACGCTTTCGGAATCGAGCACGGCATGGACCACGAGCAGGTTGGCGACGACGCTCGGCTTCTCGATCCAGATCTCGCGGAAGTAGGGCGTCTCCTCGCCCTTGGGATCGAGCACCTTGATGGCGAGTGCGCGCGCCATCAGACCGTCGACCTGGCCCTCGGCCAGCCCCTGGAAGAAGTTGGTGCCTTCGAACGAGGCGATCTCGGCCCAGCCCTTGGTGCCCTGCGGCGACATCACCTTGAAGCCGGAGAAGCCGATGTCGCCGGTCTTGGCCGAGGGCGGGAGCTTGCCGAAGTCGAACAGGCGGGTGTCGTAGACGAGCCGGTAGGCCTTGTCGCCGGAGACCAGGTTCAGGAGGATCGGATTGCTGTATTGAAAACCCCGATGGCGCGGCTCGATGACGAAGCCGATCGTCTCGTCGGCCCAGATCCGCGCCTCTGGCTTCAGCTTGATGGCAGCGTATTGCTCATAGTTGAGACTGCGGAAGGGATCCGGCAGGTCGCTGGAGATCGGCTTGAACGGCTGCTTGGCGAGCTGGCGCGCATAGTCGGCCGGCGTCGAGGGCGAGAAATCCATTGGCGGCGCGAGGATCACGCCGGGCCCGGCGACCGGTCGCGCCGCGGGAGGCGGCGACGCGGGAGCGGGAGCCGGCGGGGCCGGATCGGCCAGGCTTGCGGATGTGGACAGGAAAGCGGAGGCGGCGACGCCACCGAGCGTCAGGGAGAGAACGTCGCGACGCTTGTATCTCAACGCGGTGGCCACCAGGAGAGCGAGCTTCGAGAAGTCTGTTGGGCATAGCACACGGGCGATCACACTCAAGCTTGCGCGACTTCCGCCGGCGATCTTTTGCCTTGCGCCGATCCGGGCTTCCTCGGCAAGGAAGGCGCCGGGAGAGAGAAGCAGAATGCAGGCCGGTTCGGGGGCGATGATCGAGGGCTGCCTCGCCGTGGTGCTGGCCGCAGGCGAGGGCACCCGCATGGTGTCGGCGCGGCCCAAGGTGCTGCACGAGGTCGCCGGCCGCTCGATGCTCGCCCACAGCCTCGCGGCGATCGAGGCCGCCGGCATCGGCCGGGTCGCGCTCGTGGTAGGCCCCGGCCGCGACGACGTCGCCGCGGTGGCACCGGCCGCGCGCGCCTTCACGCAGGTCGAGCGCCGCGGCACCGCCCACGCCGTGCTGGCGGCGGCCGAGGCCATCGCCGAGCGACCCGACGACGTGCTGGTCGCCTTCGCCGATACGCCGCTGGTGCGCCCGGAGACCTTCGCGCTGATGCACGCGCGCCTGCGCGAGACGGGCGCCGCCGTCGTGGTGCTCGCATTCGAGGCGCGCGATCCCAAAGGCTACGGCCGCCTGCTGGTCGCCGGCGGCACGCTGGTGGCGATCCGCGAGGAGAAGGACGCGTCGACCGCCGAGCGCGCCGTGACCCTGTGCAACGGTGGCCTGATGGCGCTCGCCGGCGCGCACGCGCTGTCTCTGCTGCGCGAGGTCAAGCCGCACAACGCGCAGAACGAGTTCTACCTCACCGACGTCGTGGCGCTGGCCCGCGCCCGCGGCCTGCCCACCGCCTTCGTCACGGTCGACGAGGCCGAGGTGATGGGGGTCAACGACCGCGTGCAGCTGGCCCGCGCCGAAGCCGGTATCCAAACCCGGCTGCGCGAGGCGGCGATGCGCGCCGGCGCGACGCTGGTCGATCCGGCGAGCGTGACGCTCGCCTTCGACACGGTGCTCGGCCGCGACGTGGTGGTCGAGCCCAACGTCGTGTTCGCGCCGGGCGTCAGCGTGGCCGAAGGCGCCCGCATCCGCGCCTTCTCGCACCTCGAGGGTGTGCATGTCGGCGCGCGCGCCATCGTCGGGCCATTCGCGCGGCTGCGGCCGGGCAGCGTGCTCGGCGAGGACGTGCATGTCGGCAATTTCGTCGAGGTCAAGGCCTCGACGCTCGAGGCCGGGGTCAAGGCCAACCATCTCTCCTATATCGGCGACGCCAGCATCGGCGCGCGCAGCAACGTCGGCGCCGGCACCATCACCTGCAACTACGACGGCTTTCGCAAGTCGCGCACCACGATCGGCGCCGACGTGTTCGTCGGCAGCCATTCCTCGCTGATCGCCCCGGTGACGATCGGCGAGGGCGCCTATATCGGCACGGGATCGGTGGTGACGGACGACGTCTCGCCGCACGCTTTGGTGCTGGCACGCGCCCGGCAGGTCGAGAAGCCGGGCTGGGCCAAGGCCTTCCGGGCCGGGCGCTCCACCGCCAAGCTCGCTTCCACCAAGACGAAATCCTGAAAGGCTCCCCATGTGCGGCATCGTCGGGATCCTCGGCCGTGAACCGGTCGCGGACCTGCTCGTCGAGGCGCTGAAGCGGCTCGAATATCGCGGCTACGATTCCGCCGGCGTCGCCACGCTGGAGGATGGCCACCTCGTGCGCCGCCGCGCCGAGGGCAAGCTCAAGAACCTCGAGGCGGTGCTGCGCCGCGAGCCGCTGGCGGGCCACGTCGGCATCGGCCACACCCGCTGGGCCACCCACGGCCGGCCGACGGAGAACAACGCCCATCCCCACGCCACGGCGAAGGTGGCTGTTGTTCACAATGGCATCATCGAGAATTTCCGCGAGCTGCGCGAGGAGCTGCGGGCCAAGGGCCACGTCTTCGCCACCGAGACCGACACCGAGGTCGTCGCCCACCTCGTCACCGAGGCGCTCGACGGCGGCCTGACGCCGACCGAGGCGGTGGCGGCAAGCCTGCCCAGGCTGCGCGGCGCCTTCGCGCTCGCCTTCCTCTTCGAGGGCGAGACCAACCTGCTGATCGGCGCGCGCCAGGGCGCTCCGCTGGCGGTCGGCTACGGCCAGGGCGACAATTCCGGGACCATGTACCTCGGCTCGGACGCGCTGGCCCTGGCGCCGTTCACCGACACGCTGACCTACCTGGAGGAAGGCGACTGGGTCGTGCTGACCCACGACGCGGCGGTCTTCTTCGACGCGAGCCACCTCGAGGTCGAGCGCAAGCGCCTCAAGACGATGGCCTCCGCCTTCCTGGTCGACAAGGGCAATTACCGCCACTTCATGGCCAAGGAGATCCACGAGCAGCCCGAGGTCGTCGCCCGCACGCTGGGACATTACCTCGACATGTCGGCCGGTCGCGTCGCGCTGCCGTTCGCGCTGCCGGTCGACCCCAAGGCGCTCGACAAGCTGACGATCACCGCCTGCGGCACCGCCTACATGGCCGGGCTGACGGCGAAGTACTGGTTCGAGAAGTTCGCGCGGCTGCCGGTGACGATCGAGGTCAGCTCCGAGTTCCGCTACGGCGAGGTGCCGATGGCCTCGCGAGGGCTGACCATCGTGGTCTCCCAGTCGGGCGAGACCGCCGACACGCTGGCCTGCCTGCGCTACTGCAAGGCGGCCGGCCAGAGTCTGCTGGCGGTGGTCAACGTCGCCACCTCGACCATGGCGCGCGAGGCCGACGTCGTGGCGCCGACGCTCGCCGGCCCGGAGATTGGCGTGGCCTCGACCAAGGCCTTCACCTGCCAGCTCGCCGTGCTGGCCTGCCTCGCGTTGGCGCTCGGGCGCGCCCGCGGAACGCTGTCGGAGGCGGACGAGGCGAGGCTCGTCGGCGAGCTGATCGCCGTGCCCGGCCTGATGGCGGAGGCGATGAAGCGCGAGCCGGCGATCGAGCACCTGGCCCGCGAGTTCACCAAGGTGCGCGACGTGCTCTACCTCGGCCGCGGCACCTCGTATCCGCTTGCCATGGAAGGCGCGCTCAAGCTGAAGGAGCTCAGCTACATCCACGCCGAGGGCTACGCCGCCGGCGAGCTCAAGCATGGCCCCATCGCGCTGATCGACGAGGCCATGCCCGTCATCGTCATCGCGCCGAGCGATGCGGTCTACGAGAAGACGATCTCCAACATGCAGGAGGTGTCCGCGCGAGGTGGACGGCTCATCCTGCTGGGTGACAGCCGCCTTGCCCGCGACTATTCCAACGAAGCCGAAGCGATCGTGACGCTGCCCGACATGGCGCCGGCCTTCACCGCGATGGTCTACGCTGTGCCGGTGCAGATGATCGCCTACCACACCGCCGTCGCCATGGGTAAGGATGCCGACCAGCCGCGCAACCTGGCGAAGAGCGTGACGGTGGAGTAGGGGGCGCAAGCGCGTTAAGTTGACCCCCTACGGCGCCTGCAGCACCCGAATGTGCGTCTCGACCATCGGGGTTATCCATGGATGAAATCGTCACCAGCAACGACGTCACCCGCAACGACGTCAGCCTTTACGACAGCGACTTCTACGCCTGGACACAGCAGCAAGCCGCCCTGCTCAGGGAGGGCCAGCTCGATGCTTTGGATCTCGTCAACGTCCTCGAGGAGATCGAGACCTTGGGCCGCAAAGAAGTCGCGGAGCTGCGATCACGCTATGTCGTTTTAGCGCTACACCTTCTCAAGCAGACCTATCAGCCGGAACGCGCGACCCGCAGCTGGCGGACGACGATCTTCAATCAGAGATTGGAGATCGAATTCCACATGGAAGACAATTTGAGCCTCAAGCCCAAGGCCGAGACCATTTTCGCACGGGCCTACGTCAATGCTCGTCGTCTCGCCGCATGGGAGACCAAGCTTCCCTCGAGCACTTTCCCGGAAAAGCCCCCATTTACACTTGACCAGGCTCTTTCGGCATCTTGGAACCCCGGCCGCGATACGGATGATGCAAACGATGGCTGAGGTGTCTGGTAGCGCAGGTTGCTACGACCGCTGTTCGCGAGGAAAAGCTTTGGACGAGATCGCCCGACGGGACGAAGCCGATTTGTACGAGACGGACTTCTATGCCTGGAGTCAGCGCCAGGCGGCTCTACTAGGCGGTGGCGACTTCGGCGCGTTGGACCTGATCAACCTTGTCGAGGAGATCGAGTCGTTGGGACGCGCTCAAATCAATGCTTTGCAGTCCCGCTATGCGGTTTTGTGCCTCCATCTGCTCAAGCTCATCGTACAGCCGAAACGCGCTACCCGAAGCTGGCAGGGAACGATCGTCGAGCAGCGCAACAGGATCGCGAGGCTCTTCAAGGAAAATCCAAGCCTCAGGTCCAAACGGCAATTGCTGTTCGCCGACGGCTATGAGGACGGACGCAAAGTTTGCGCGGCGCAAACCGGGGTCGCGCTCGACACTATTCCCAAGCATCCGCCCTTCACTGTCGAAGAAGCTGAAGAAGAAACCTGGCTCCCGGCTTTTCCCGATTATCGATCGTAGATGATTACCGCAGACGGAGCCATTGGGCCACCGTTATGCCAGAAGCGGTGAGCCAAGCCGATTGTCGGCTGATGCGGATCAAGCCGTCTTCGGCACCGCGTCGCGCAGACCAACCTCAGGCACGGCGTCGGTCTTCGAAACGCCTGAAGCACCACGCGTGACGGAGCGAATGTCTGCCAGCGTCTTGTTGAGGTGGACGTGCTTGTCGATGTGGTCGATCCACATGAGCGGCACAAAATGGTGCTGGTGGTCGGGCGAGTCGTTCTTGGTCAGCTTGATCTTGCCTTCCTGCATATGATCGACCTTGCCGATCGACTCGCCGTCGGCGGCGATGACGTCCATGTGTGCCTCGATGCGGCTCGTATCGATGTCGACCATGCGGCGCTCCTCTGTCTGCCGAGGTGCAACCACGAACGTCGAAAAGGGTCCCGAGCCGGTGTAAAAGCCGCACCTCGATACACATGCCCCGCGCCGGCAGCATGGTTCGCAGGGACATGGCGTAGGTGGACGAGCACCGTAAGGATGGTCTGCACGAAGCCAAGCTAGTACGTTGGCCGAAACGGAGACGGAGGTACTTCGTGGACGAGATCAATACGGGCGAGAGCAGCCTCTACGAGACCGACTTCTATGCTTGGACGCAGCAGCAGGCCGCGCTGATGAAAGAAGGCTGCCTCGCGGACTTGGACTTGATGAACGTGTTGGAGGAGATCGAGAGCTTGGGCCGCAAGGAAGTCTCCGAGCTGCGGTCGCGGTACAAGGTTCTCGTTCTGCATCTTCTCAAAGAGATGTTTCAGCCCGAGCGATCCGGTCGCAGTTGGCGCACTACGATCCTCAACCAGCGGCTGGAAATCGCTCGGCACATCGCCGAGGATTCGAGCTTGAAGCCGAAGGCGGATAGTCTTTTCGAAACAGCCTATGCCGACGCGCGTCGGCTCGCGGCCTCGGAGACCGGCCTGCCGATCGCTACGTTCCCGATCATGTCACCGTTCAGCCGCGAGCTGATGCAATCCGATGACTGGTATCCGGCACCGGTCGTTGGGTCTCCGGACATCGCGCCGGCTGCGGGCGGCTAGACTTGAACCCCTGGGTTCACCTCGACACCGCACCAATCCCTGGCGGCGAGGGCGAGCTGCGCCTGATGCGGCGCGGCGCGGACTTCTCGATCTTCATCGGCCGGGACGAGCTGATGAATTCGCGTCTCAGCGGGTCCGAGGAGGCGCTGGCCGTCGAGACCTGTCGGCGGCTGGCTGGCCCGAGACCGAGGCTGCTGATCGGCGGTCTCGGCATGGGCTTCACCTTGCGCGCCGCGCTTGCCGCGCTGGCGCCCGAGGCGGAGGTGGTGGTGGCCGAGCTGGTGCCGGCGGTGATCGCTTGGGCGCGCGGACCGCTGGCCTCCGTCTTCGCCGGCTGCCTCGACGATTCGCGGGTCGGCATCGCGGAGGGCGACGTCGGGATCGCGATGCGAGGCGGGCCTTGGGACGCCATCCTGCTCGACGTCGACAACGGACCGGACGGCTTGGTGCGGACCGGAAACGACGCGCTCTACGGCGCGCGCGGTCTCGCCGCGGCGCGCGCGGCGCTGCGCCCCGGCGGCCTGCTTTCGGTCTGGTCGGTCGAGCCGGACGCCGCCTTCGCCGCCCGCCTGCGCAAGGCCGGCTTCGACGTCGAGGAGCTGCGGGTGCGTGCCAATGCCGGCAGGCGCGGGGCGCGGCACACGATCTGGCTGGGGCGGCGGCGTGCCTAACATCATCGACTTCTGGGCACCGGCGGACTCGGGCTTCAAAGATCGAGGCCGTCGCGTCGCACCTCGTGCATGAAGCCGGTGCGCTCGCTGTAGGAGTCAGCCTCGAAGGGCATCGCGTTGATCACGGCGCCGGTGTCGGCGAGCAGGGCGGCTTCGATGTCCGCGATGAGGCCGCTCTCGACACCGAAGCTGCGGAGGTCTTTCACGAAGACGGCGACGTCGTAATCGGAATCGGGTCTCGCATCACCGCGAGCGCGCGACCCGTAGAGCACCACCCGTTCGGGTCGCTCGTCGTAGAGGTCCGCCAGCGCGGTGCGGAACCGGTGCATGAGAGGGTCGATCGTTGGCGACATGGCGCGAGATTATCTTCGAGCTCGGGATCGCCAAATCCGTTTCTGCGACGCGTGAGGCATCCCGCCTCGCTGATCGCCCGATGCTGGTGACGCGCGTTCGCATGGCCTAAGCTGATCACGAGAGGAGCCGACCATGGTGGAGATCGCGACCGCCTGCGACGAGACGCTGTACGAGACGGATTTCTACACCTGGACGCATCGCCAGGCGGCGCTGATGAGGGCCGGCCGCCTGGCTGAAGCCGACCTGCCCAATCTCATCGAGGAGATCGAAAGCCTGGGACGCGCTCAATATCATGCGCTGCGGTCCTCCTATCGGCTTGTGCTTCTGCAACTCCTGAAGATGCGCTGCCAGCCGGAGCGTCGGACCGCAAGCTGGACAGCGGCCATCGCTCGTGAACGCAACAACATCGAGGATGGCCTCGCCGACAATCCCGGCCTGCGCCCTCGACGCGCCGACGCGTTCGCGGCGGCCTACGCCGGCGCCCGGCGCGAAGCGGCGGCCGAGACGACGCTGCCTCTAACGACGTTTCCCGCGGCATGCCCGTTCTCGCTGGCGCAGGTCGAAGATCATGACTTCTGGCCGGAAGAGGCCCACTGACGGACTCGCTCTCCGCCTTCGAGCCCGTCGCATCGCGCTCGCGGCGCAGGGGTTCGGCCTTGCCCGCCCGCCGGCTCCATCGACCGCGGCCATCTCCACCGCGTGATCGACCGCGTCGCGCTGCACCAGATCGACAGGAGGCCGATCGGTCAAAGCTCTCCTCGACGACACGACCAAGTTTCGGTATATTAACCAACTTTAATCTGGAGTCCTTGATCAATCCAAACCAAAAGGCATAAATACCGCGTACTTTGCGCAAGGAGCGATCATGGTCAGCATCGACCCGAACACGGCGGCTCTCCGTAAGCAGGTTGCGCATCGCGTCGCCCTCGTCCGGCTGAATCTAGACCGGCTCGCGAACGTCGATGCCGGCGATGGCCTCGGCGAAGTCGCGGGCGGCGAAGGGCTCGAGGTCGTCGGCGGTCTCGCCGACGCCGATGAAATGCACCGGCAGCTTGAATTTTTCCGCTATGGCGACGAGGATGCCGCCGCGCGCGGTGCCGTCGAGCTTGGTCATCACCAGCCCGGTGACGCCCGCGACCTTGCCGAAGATCTCGACCTGGTTCATCGCGTTCTGGCCGACGGTGGCGTCGAGCACCAGCAGCACGGCGTGGGGCGCGGCAGGCTCGAGCTTCTTCATCACACGGATGATCTTCTCCAGCTCGGCCATGAGCTCCGTGCGGTTCTGCAGCCGCCCGGCGGTGTCCATCAGCAGCACGTCGGCGCCCGACGCCCGCGCCTCCTCGATCGCGGCATAGGCCAGGCCGGCGGCGTCCGAGCCCTGCTCGCGCGCGACCACGGGACAGCCGAGCCGATCGCCCCAGATCGTCAGCTGGGCGATGGCCGCGGCGCGGAACGTGTCGCCGGCAGCGAGCGTGACCGTCTTGCCTTCCGCGGTGAGCTTGGCGGCGAGCTTGCCGATGGTGGTGGTCTTGCCCGAGCCGTTGACGCCGACGACCAGGATCACGAAGGGCTTGCCGGTGCCGATCGCGATGGGCTGTGCGTAGGGCGCCAGCACGCGTTCGACCTCGGTGGCGAGGATCGCCTTCACCGCTTCGGGCGAGACGTCGCGGTCGTAGCGACCCTTGCCGACGGCCTCGCAGATGCGGGTCGAGGTGGCGACGCCGAGATCGGCGCGGATCAGCACGTCCTCGAGGTCCTCCAGCATCGCGGCGTCGAGCTTGCGCTTGGTGAAGATGTCGCCGATGCCGGTGCCGATCGAACCCGACGAGCGCGAGAGCCCATCGCGCAGGCGGCTCCACCAGGAGCGCTTGGGCTCGGCCGGCGGCTCCGGCGCCGGCTCGATCGTGAAGGCGTCGTCGACGACGGGCAGGGTAGGCGCCTCGGCGATGACCGGGAGCGGAGCGGGTGTCTCGACGAGGAGAGTCGGCGTCGCCTGCCGCGGCGGCACCTCGACGACGACCGGCGCCGTCGGGATGTCGGCGGCGGGCGAGGGATCGGCTCTGGGCGCGAGGCTCGGCACGTCGCGGGCGAGCACGTCGCGGGCGAGCACCTCGGGCACGACCACCTCGGGGAACACCACTTCCGGCACGGGCTCGAAGACGGCAGGTGCCTCGCTCGTCGCGGGCTCTTCGCCCGCAACGTCGTCAGGGGCCAGCTCGGCCAGCGCCTTGGCCTGGGGCCGCCAGGTCGGATCCTCCTTCGGGCGCTTGGACGGCGCCGGCTCGGCCTGGCTGAAGATCTTGCGCAGGAAGCTCTTCTTGACGGGCTTTTCGCCGGTGTCGCTCACCCAAGATCCTCGCTGGTTCGATCGGCCCGATATAAGCGGCGGCCTCTCGCATAGCTACACGGGCGCGCCACGCAGGCGTGATTGGGCGGCGTCGGCTGCGCGCGCTAGGAAGGCGCCATGAAGAGTCTCGCCGCCGCGCTCACCCTCCTCGCTTTCTCCGTGCCAGCCGAAGCCGCCGCGCTCAAGGCGGCGACGGTGGGTTGCGCGACGCCGGCCGATGCCGCCAAAATCGCCGCGTTGCAGGGGCGCAAGGCGGCGCAGGACGCCGCGGCGCAGCCGTTGGAGGCTTCCCGCGCCTGTCTCTCCTTCGCCAAGGGCATCAACGTCGACATCGACGAGACCAAGCCGCCGCTGGCCTGCATCCGGCTCACCGGCGACCTCTCCTGCTACTGGATCGCGGCGGCGCTGGTCGACGAGCACCCCGGCGAGAAGGGCGGCGGCGGCAAGAAAGGCGGGGGTGGCGGCCGGCGGGGGCACTAGCTCGGCTGCCGGGCATTCACCCGAAACGCATCGTCTCGATCGCCTCCCACGGGCCGCCGAGGTAGCGCCACAGGTCGAGGCCTTCGACGCGGCAGGCCGGCGGCTCGGCGTCCTCGCGCAGCTCCTCCAGCAGGGCGCGGGCGACGGCGGGCTCGACCTTGTTCTGGATGGTGACGTGGGCGCGGAAGGATTGGCGGTCCTGCGCGGAGAGCCAGCCGGACCAGGCCTGCGCGAGCCGTCCGTGCAGCTGCGCCAGCTCCGGCGCCTCGTAGGCGATGGCGACGCCGCGCCCGAGGAAGCGCAGCTCGCGCGGCGCCATGGCGAACGGGAGCACCGCCCGGCACGCCTCGGCCAGCGTCGCGCGCACGCTGTCCAGCTCCTCGCCGGGCAGCTTGTGGAACAGGCTGACGTGCGCCGGGATCTTGTTCAGCTTCTTCGGGAAGTGCCGGCGGCGGAGCGCGTCGAGCGCCTCGAACGAGTCCGCGTCGAGGTGGGCGGTGACGATCAGCGGGTCCGAGCCGGGTCCTATGGGTTTCAACACCGCCGACCTCTACCGCCGCTCGTCGACGCCGACAGCAACACGGAAGGCGAACTGCGCCGGCGCATCACCAAGCTCGAACGCAGCAACGCTTCCTCATGTCGCACGTCGACCGCGCCGGTGAGTCGACTACGCCGCCCGGCGGCGGCTGCGCGCCCAGATGCTGACGGCGCTGGAGAGCGCATCGAACGACATCGGCTTGGTGAGGGTGGCGTTCATGCCGGCGTGCAGGCAATTGTCGAGCTGCTCGCGGAAGGAATGGGCGGTCAGCGCCACGATCGGCACGTCGCAGGTCGGCGCGGGCAGGGCGCGGATCGCGCGCGTGGCATCCATCCCGTCCATCCCCGGCATGATCATGTCCATGAGGACGAGGTCGTAGGCCTTGGCCTTCACCGCCTCGACGGCGGCCGCGCCGTCGGCGACGCTGTCGACGACGTAGCCGTCGAGGGAGAGCATGTCGCAGATGAGCTTGCGATTGAGATCGAGGTCGTCGGCGAGCAGGATGTGGAACGTCTCGTCTTCGAGGTGAAGATCGGCATCGTCGGTCGCGGCCGTGACGGCCTCCATCGGGGGCTCGGAGACACGCGCGGCAAGGTTGTCGGGCACGGTGCCCGTCGCCTCGGACTGCCTGGCCTCCAGGCGGGAGACCAGGTCGGTCAGACGGATCTCGACGGCAAGGGCTTCGGCGAGGTCGCGGAGGATGGCCCAATCATCGTCGGACCAGCGGCGTCCCGGCTCGTCGCGCACGACGAGACGGGCGATGGCCTTGTCATTCGGGACGATTTCCGCCGAGAGGGTGGCGCCGAGCTCGAAGTCCTGCTCCGGCGGAAGCACCAGCGCTTCCGGGCAGTGCAAAGCGCGGCGCGCAAGGTCCACCGTCCGCCTGAGGCCATCGGGTGACGCGTCGATCGGATGATAAGGCTCGACGCGGATGTCCGTCACAACCGCTCGCCCCGTGTCTTCGGGAGCCGGGTCGCAACGTGGGGCGCCAGTGAGGACCGAATCAGATTCATACATCTTTGTATAAGCTTAAACAGCGTCGTGCCCTGTCCCCGTCAAAGGGGGGGCACGGTCATTTTGATAACACTACGCTGGCGCAGCTTTGTGGCGCCAGACTGATGAAAGCTGGCCGTTTTGAAGGTGCGCGCCACGACGATCGTCAACGGTTCGCCGACGCGGAGGCGAGCAGCCCTGATGATTGCAGGACAAAGCGCTACTCGGCCGCCTCCATGACCGCGGGCTGGCGCAGCTTGGCGGAGTAATGCGAGGCGTTGCCGCGGCCGGCGCAGGCCTCGCGAGCGAACATGATGAGATGGTGGGCGGGCAGGCCATAGTTCAGCAGCGCCTCGACCTTGCCCCTGGCGAGCAGCGGCAGCGCGAACTTCCAGAACGTGCCGCGGTAGCCGCCGTCGCCCTTGATCCCGACGTACCAGATCAGCTTGGCGAGGATGGTCAGGCCCTTCTTGATCATCCGCTTGTTGGTGCGCTGCGGCGAGTTCGGCTTGGGGATGCGGTGCGGCCAGGTCGTCGCGAGCTGGTGGCGGTAGCGCGCGAACAGCACCTCGGGCTGGTAGGCCTGCTCCATGCAGTCGCGCCACATGCCGAGCACGTCGTCGTAGGGCATCATGAAGTGCACGTTGGACTCGCGATCGTCGCGCTCGTCGAGCCGGCCGGCCTTGAGCAGGCGGTCGTACAGCGGCGTCTGCGGCAGCGCCTGCAGGAGGTTGATCGTCAGCATCGGGATGCCCGACTTCTCGATGAAGTCGAGCACCTTGCCCCCGGACTCGGCCGTGTCCGAGTCGAGCCCCAGGATGATGCCGGACACCACCTGGATGCCGTAGGAATTGATGATCTTCACCGCGTCGAGGATCGGCATGACCATGTTGTGGCCCTTGTCGATCTGGATCAGCGCGTCGGGCTCCGGCGTCTCGATCCCGCAAAACACCGCGTCGAACGCGGCCTCGCGCATCATCGCCAGCACGTCAGGGGAGCGGGCGATGTTGAGCGTCGCCTCGCAGGCAAAGGCCACCGCGTAGCCGTTGCGCTTCTGCCAGGCGATCAGGTGCGGCAGCAGTTCCTTGATGGCCTTGCGGTTGCCGATGATGTTGTCGTCGACGAAGTAGATCGAGCCGGTGACGCCCTGGGCCAGCAGCTTGTCGAGCTCGGCGCAGATCTGCTCGGGCGTCTTGAGGCGCGGCACGCGGCCGTAGAGCCCTGGGATGTCGCAGAACTCGCACTTGTAGGGGCAGCCACTCGAGAACTGGATGGTGCCCAGCATGTAGTTGGGGATCTGCGCCAGCTCGTAGGCCGGCATCGGGAACTGCGACAGCTCGCGGCGCAGCTCGGTCTTCATCACGAGTTGCTTGGCCGGGCGCGCGACGCTGTCGCCGAGCATCGCGATGATCGCGTCGGTGGCGTCGCCGAGTTCGCCGCAGTGCAGTACGTCGAAGTCGGGGTAGTTCTCCGGGCAGGCCGAAACCGAGGGGCCGCCGAGCACGGTGATCCTGCCGTGGGCGTGAGCGCGGCGGTTGATGTCGTCCATGCGCCGGCGCTGGATGTGCATGCCGGAGACGAACACCGCCTCGGCCCAGGCGAAGTCCTCGTCGGCCGCCTTGGCGATGTTCTCGTCGACGAACCGCACCTGCCAGTGCGGTGGCAGGTAGGCGGCGATTGTCAGCAGCCCCTGAGGCGGCATGAAGGCCTTGGTGTTGTCCGTCAGGTGGTAGGCGTGCTCGAACGTGCCGAAGGAGGGTTCGTAGTGCGGGAAGACGCAAAGGATGCGTCGGGCTCGCAGGTCAATGCCTTGAGTCATCGGTCGAAGCCGCTCCCGCTCTCGTTGCCGACCCCCGCCGGCCTTGAACAAGGCGAATCATAACTTGCGAGGCGAAGCGAGGCTAGGCGCGGATTGCCGGGATCTCTCACGTCGCCGAGAGAAGTGCGGTCCTGGCATCGTCGCCCTCCGCCGTCTTCTCGTATCCCTTGAAGTACCAGTAGCTGCCGGAGCCGTTCCTGATCTGCTTCACGAAGCTGCCGTTGAGCGGCCAAGCCTGACGGGACGGCTCCGCGAGGCAGAGGTCCAGCAGTTCCGAGAAGGCGACGCTGTCGAGGGCGCTCAGCGGCTTCATCGTTTGTCATGTTCCTGTCCTGCCAAGACAGTAACATGGCGCTGCGCCTGACCGCTATCGCTCGCGCCTACTCCGCCGGCTCCAGCACCGCCGACGCCTCGTCTCACAGGTTTGCCGAACGAGAAGAGACGAGGAGTAGGTTGCGGCGCGAACGTCGATCGCTTGCGTGACGAACATCTCCGAGGCTGGCCTCAACGCCTCGAAGCCTGCACGCCTCGATGCGGTTGGCTGAACCAAAGGATAGATTTGAAAAAGCCGTACAGGCGCGATGTAGAGCACGCATGGAGCAGGGCAAGCGCACTCGAGCCGATCGTCCGCAAGCGCGACGCGCGCTGCTCGTCGTCAACACGAAGAGCCGACGCGGGCGCGACGGCATCGGCGAGGCGGCGGCGGTGTTTCGCGGCGCCGGCGTCGCGCTCGTCGAGGCCGGCTGCAGCGCCGGGGCCGACATCGGCCCCTGCATTCTGGCCCATCGCGCGGCGGTGGATTGCGTCGTCGTCGGCGGTGGCGACGGCACGATCAACGCCGCCGCGCGGGCCCTCGTCGACACGGGGCTGCCGCTCGGCGTGCTGCCGCTCGGCACCGCAAACGATTTCGCCCGCTCCGTCGGCATCCCGACCGATCTCGCCGCCGCGGCGCGGGTGATCTGCGAAGGGCACACCCAGAGCATCGATGCCGGCGACGTCAACGGGCACCTGTTCTTCAACGTGGCCAGCGTTGGACTCGCCGCCGACCTCGCCAAAGCCGTCACCACGGAGCGCAAACGCCGCTTCGGCCGGTTCAGCTACGCGATCAGCGCCGCCAAGCTGATGCTGGAGGCGCGGCCGTTCCACGCCACCATCCTCGTCGGCGAGGGCGAGGGCCGTGAGACCGCCATGGTGCGCACGATGCAGATCGCGGTCGGCAACGGCCGCTTCTACGGCGGCGGCAACGTCGTCGCCAGCGAGGCCCGCATCGACAACGGCCTCCTCGATCTCTACTCGCTGGAGTTCGCCGAGGTCTGGCGCATGGCCCTGATGATCCCGTCGTTCCATTCCGGCGCCCACGGCTCGGTGCGCGAGGTGCGCACGGCGCGCTCCGGCACGTTCGAGGTGATCACCCGCAAGCCGCGCCCGGTGAACGCCGACGGTGAGTTGGTGACGCACACCCCGGCGGTCTTCACCCAGCGCAAGCTGGCGGTGCGCGTCTACGCGCCGGCATCGTGATGGGGGCAAGCCATCTCAACGGATCGTTCACGCGTGCTGCGGACAGTGCGAGCATGCAGGGCCGCTCTCCCCCATCTTTCGGCAAGCGCAACCGCGTCGTGCCGACCGTGGCGCCGGCACGGCTCGCGTCGCCGCGCGTCGCCGTCGAGGCCGACCCGCACCGCGCCTTCTTCGCCGCCGCGATGGTCGAGACCGAGGCGGACGCGCCGGCGACCGGCGCTGTCGAGGTCCCGCGCTCGCTGCGCGCTGCGATCCTCGCCGGGATCGTGGTGGCGTGCGGCCTGGCCGGCCTCGATGCCACGCAGAAGATCGCCGCCCTGCGCGGGCTGACCGAGGCGATGTCCGACCAGCCCCAGGTGAGGCTGCTGGGGCCGGCTTTGATCCTTCTCTCCGTGCTCGGTGGCGGCCGGTCCGCCGCGACGAGCCTGCTGCTGGCGCATGGCGCGCTCAAGCGCGCCGGACAGACCGGGCACCTGGCCTACGCGCTCGGCGGCGCAGCGGCGGCGGCGGTGTTCTCCGCGGCGCTCATGCTGGTCCTGGGGCAGGCGCCGGCGCACGGCTTCGCCGTCGATATCCTCGCCGGCGCTGCAGGCGGCTTCTTCTACCGCGTCTTCGCCGGCACCAGGAGCGCCGCACCCGGCGCGAGCCGCTGAGCGCGGCGATGGACGCGTTGCTCACGCTGACCTCCGGCGAGGCCTCCGCCACGATCGCTGCCCACGGCGCCGAGCTGCGCGCCTGGCATGTCGGCGCCGTGCCGTTGATCTGGGAGCCGCAGGTCGACGTCTGGCCGGAGACGGCGCCGATCCTGTTTCCGGTCGTCGGCTGGACGCGCGGGTCGCGGATCGTCGTCGAGGGGCAGGCCTACCCGCTGGGACTGCACGGCTTCGCCCGCCGGCTCGACTTCGCCGTGCGCGAACGGGGGCCTGACCGCGTCCGCCTCGCCGCGACGTCGAGCGCCGAGACGCGTGCGCTCTATCCCTTTCACTGGGAACTGGAGGTCGAGCACGCGCTCGAAGGGCCGGCGCTGACCACGCGCCTTACGGTCCGCAACCAGGGCCCGACGCCGATGCCCTACGCGTGCGGCCTGCATCCCGGCCTGCGCTGGCCCTTCGCCGGCGGCGTGGCCGAGGATTACGCCGTCACCTTCGGCGAGCGCGAGGCGGCCGCCGTGCCGATGATCTCGCCCGACGGGCTGTTCACCCGGCAGACCCGCGAGGTGCCGCTCGACGGCCGTCGCCTCGCGCTGTCTCCGGCCTTGATGGTGCGCGAAGCCCTTTGCTTCCTCAATGCGAAGAGCCGCAGCCTGCGCTTCGGCCACGCCGCCTCCGGCGCTGCGATCGACATCACGCTAGAGGACTTCCCGCACGTCGCGTTGTGGTCGCGCCCGCCCAACCGCTTCCTGTGCATCGAGCCCTGGACCGGCCACGGCGACTTCGTCGACGCCGACGGCGACCTCGACGCCAAGCCCTCCATGCGCCACCTCGCGCCCGGCGCTGTGGCCAGCCACGCGGCGACCTTCACCTATGTCGCGCCACATCGGATCTCGTGAGTGCACCGCTTCCACGGAATGCCTGACGCCGATCGCTAATCTTTCGTGGTCTTATCCTGAACCTGAGGCTCCTGTCTGTTCCTCGCTTGAACTTGCTGCAGACGGCGCGGCAGTTCTCGCTTCAGTGCCGTACGCCGGAAAGGCGTCGACTTCACCCAGAGGCGGATCTCCGGAAGCGTGCGACCGCACCCTACACACCAGCCGGTCTTGCCATCGAACTGGCAGACGCCAATGCAGGGATCGTCTCTCTTCATGAGGAAGGTGTAGCACAAGGCCGCAAGCCCGGCCTGCATAAGCGATTGCGAGCGGCTCTTCCATGCTTGGCACCTCGCCAACGATGCGCAACACGGATCGACATAGGGACTTTCGGGAGACTTCTATCTCAGCGTCACCATTTTCCTCGCTCGAAGTCGGTCTTTTCTCTCAAGTCATCCTTAGAGATGTCGACCACCGTCGCGCTCGCTTGTCGTCGCTCCGCAGTCTCGCTAACTCAGGCCGATGGATCTCCCCCAAGACAAGCTGAACCTCATCCTGCGGCGGCACGACGAGATCAACGGCCGCCTCGCCGCCAACCCGGATGCCACGACCTTCGTCGCGCTGTCGCGCGAGCTGGCGGGGCTGGAGGACGTCACGCAGGCGATCCGCGAGTATCGGCGCGAGGCGGCGGAGCTCGACGGGCTCGTCGCCATGCTCGAGGATCCCGGCCTCGATCCCGAGATGCGCGATCTCGCCGACGAGGAGCGCCATGCGGGCGAGGCGCGTGTCGAGGCGCTGGCGCGCTCGCTGCAGCTGGCGCTCCTGCCCAAGGACGCGGCGGACGAGAAGTCGGCCATCCTCGAGATCCGCGCCGGCACCGGCGGCGACGAGGCGGCGCTCTTTGCCGGCGACCTCTTCCGCATGTACCAGCGCTACGCCGAGGACCGGCGCTGGAAGGTCGAGATCCTCTCGGCCTCCGAAGGCACCGCCGGCGGCTTCAAGGAGATCATCGCCGAGGTCGAGGGCGCCGGCGTCTTCGCCAAGCTCAAGTTCGAGTCCGGCGTGCACCGCGTGCAGCGCGTGCCCGACACCGAGACGCAGGGGCGCATCCACACCTCGGCCGCCACCGTCGCCGTGCTGCCGCAGGCCGAGGAGGTCGACGTCGAGATCAACGAGGCCGACCTGAAGATCGACACCATGCGGGCGCAGGGGTCGGGCGGCCAGCACGTCAACAAGACGGAATCGGCGATCCGCATCACCCACGTGCCGTCGGGCGTCGTCATCTTCGTGCAGGAGGAGCGCTCGCAGCACAAGAACCGCGCGCGGGCGATGAACCTGCTGCGCTCGCGCCTCTACGACATGGAGCGCCAGAAGCTCGACGACGCCCGCTCCGCCGACCGCAAGAGCCAGGTGGGCAGCGGCGACCGCTCCGAGCGCATCCGCACCTACAATTTTCCGCAAGGGCGGCTCACCGATCACCGCATCAACCTGACCCTCTACAAGCTGGAAAAGGTGATCACCGGGGAGGCCCTCGACGAGGTCATCGACGCGTTGACGACCGAGCACCAGGCGGCGCTGCTGGCGGCGCAGGACGGGTGAGGTGGGCGGCGATGGGTCGCCTTTCCGCGAGGCCGGTTCACTAAGGATGCCTCTTCTTGAAGTCCAAGACCTCGTCGATGACCCGGCGACCGACGGTGCCGATCTCGACCGAGAGCGTGGCTGTCTTCCCGTCGGAAAGAACGAGCGGGATATCGAGCCAAGTTGAAGGCTGCAGGCCGACGAGTTCGATCCCGCCGCTTGCTGGGATGAGTCGAGGCAGATACGGTAGATAGCTAGGGCCGCCGAGATTGAGCCCGATGTGCGAGGGCGGCGAGAGATCTTTGCCCAACGAACCGATTTGCGTCACGCTCGGCGAGCGCTGCTCCGCCGGCTCTCTGTTCAGATCGAAACCAATGGCTATCACGCCGGTCCCATCCGGTTCCGAAGCCGGCGCCTTGTCGATCGCCAGGATAGCTTTGAAGCTGACATCGGGTACCGTGACGACGGCGACCGCATCGGCGTCGTTCTTGCCTTTCGAAAGGTGCCACGCCACCTTGCCGACGAACGGCGCATTCGATGCTTGCGATGTATAGGGCGTGATCGTCGCCTGCGAAACCATCGACGCCGCTTGAAGCAGCTCCTTCTCCCGCGCCGGCGCGCCCGCAACCCAAGCCTTTTGGGCGGCCTGTTCCTGACGAGCCTCCTCGTCGGCCTTCAGTTTGAGGCGTGCTTGCTCGTCGACGTCTGCTTTCGCGATAGCCGCGACGCGGGCGCGTTCGACGGCGAAGGCTTTCTCATTGGCAGCGATGACCGCCGCCACGCCCCTGCAGCCCGGCCGAGTGAACACCTTGCGGGCGGCGGCATCGAAGGCACGAGTCTCGAAGCCGCGCACGAGGCGGACGAACTTCTCGGCGCCCGGTGAGACCTGCACGCATCCGTCGGCGAAGCTCACGATGTAGCCGTTGCCGTCGGGCGCTTGCAGCAGGGTCGAAAGCGTCCGGCCCGTCGCGAGGTCGAGGGTCCGCAGGCTGCCGTCGCCGTCCTTCGTCAAGGCCCGGCCGGCGTCCGTGACATGCTTGAGCCAGTGGAGTTCGGCGGCGATCTTCCCGGCGTTGCTGTCGAAGATGATGCCGTCGTCCGCGACCAGCCAACGACCGTCCTTCGACCCGTCGATGATTCGATGGCCGTGATACTCGTCCTCGTTCGTCCACCTCTTCCGTTCCAGTACGACGCCTTCGTTCGTGATTCCGGCGGCCTCGACGGGCTTCGAGGCTCGCAGAACGCCTTTCGGAAGCGACCAGACGGACGTGGACTCGGTCGTGCTCGCGGCGAGCCATCTGCCGTTCGGCGACAGGGCCAGACTGGTGAATTCGGCCGGTCGCGGGAACACGAGGCGTGTATCGCGATGCAGCACCGTAAAGGTCTTCGTGTATTCCATAGTGTATTCCATAGCGTCCACGAAGGTCGAAGCAGCCATCGTTTGGCCGTCGGCCGAGACCGCGAATGCTCCGTACGACGCGGCAAAGCGCGCCACGATGCGGTTCGCGGCGAGGCTCCAGACGTTCATAGGCTCCGTGAGGAAGGCAGCCTGCATCAGAAACGCCCCATCGGGCGAGAATTCGCTCACGACGGACCCGTTCTCACAAGGGGCGCGCCAAAGCTCGCGAAACCCTCCATGCTCGAGCCGGTAGGCGACGGCTGGAAGATCGTCGTCACCCGGCAAAGAGTTGCCGCCGATATGGCCGAAGACGAGTTCCTCGCCATCGAAGATGGCATGAGCGACGCCGCCATTACCGCATTGCTTGATCGCGTCGGAAACTCGCAGCTGAACAGGATCGATGTGCTTGGAGCCGGACGTGACGAAAATCGTTTCGGTGCCCTCGTGATCCATCGTTACCGCAATCTTGTAGGCTCCGGATGCGGCGACATCGTCTGCCGCCCCATGCTCCGGCCTCGCTGGCCGAAAACCGAAAACGATGTTCGCCGGTGGCTTCGCCAGAACCTCGCCCTTGTCAGCGTTCCACGCCTGCGTGATGTCGCCGAACCGGACGATCAGGATGCTGCTGTCGTCGGTGATGACAGCTTCGGGCGGCACGAGACCCCACTGGTCCGCGGCTCGCTCTCCAGCGACGAGCGTCCGGAGAATCGCACCGGACGCGTTGTCGACGATTTGAATGATATGCCCGTTGTTGGATACCGAGGCGAGCCAACGGTGATTGGGCGCGATGATGAAACGATCTGGCCGCGACCAGATCTGCGGGACCGCCGTCCAGCTCGCGACGCTAGTCGGCGCCGCGTGCGCCGACCATGGCGACAGCAGCCCCCAGGCCGCGAGGCGAAAGGCAAAAGGAATAAATCGCATAGCTTTTCTCTTCCGATCGCGGATTGCGCAAACCTAATGAGCCAGCCATTGATGCGTCGATAAGACGGTATATTTGGTATTTAGATTTTGTTCCAACTGGAAAAACGCGGAAAAACACGTCCTGAGCCGCTTACCCTTGGCCGCAGGCGCCGGCCTACAGCCCGAAAACCCGCACATTTCCGGCAAAACCCGCACCGGCGCTCCGGCGACCATTCGCCCCCTCGCGCCCGCTGGCGAGCCCGGCCACAACACGCGCCATGAACCAGCCGCCCTCCCAGCTCGACTTCCCGCCCACCCGCGCCGAGGCGCTCGCCCGGCTCCAGGCCTTCCTGCCGCGTGCCGGCTGGCGCTACGCGTCGCACCGCAACGCCGATCCCGGGCCGGAGCGGCGCGGCGACACCTCCGTGCTGTCGCCCTACGTGCGGCGGCGCATGGTCGACGAGCGCGAGATCGTCGCCGCGGTGCTCGAGGCCGAGGGGCCGACCAGGGCGGAAAAGTTCATCCAGGAGGTGTGCTGGCGCACCTACTGGAAGGGCTGGCTCGAGGCGCGGCCGGAGGTGTGGACGCGCTTCCTAGAGGAGCGCGACCGCGCGCGCGACGACCTCGGCTCGGGCGCGGCGAAGGCGCTGGCGCAGGCCGAGGCCGGCGCGACCGGCATCGAGGGCTTCGACGACTGGGCGCGCGAGCTCGTCGAGACCGGTTGGATGCACAACCACGCGCGCATGTGGTTCTCCTCGATCTGGATCTTCACGCTTCGTCTGCCGTGGCAGCTCGGGGCTGATTTCTTCCTCCGCCACCTCGTCGACGGCGATCCCGCCTCCAACACGCTGTCGTGGCGCTGGACGGCCGGGCTGCAGACCAAGGGCAAGACCTATCTCGCCACCGCGCAGAACATCGCGCGCTACACCGAGGATCGCTTCGAGCCCAAGGGCCTCGCCACCCGCGCCGAGGCGCTGCAAGAGGAGGCGGTGGCGCGCGTCCACCCGCTCGCCGAGGCGCCGGCCGTGCCCGAGGGCGAGGTGCTGCTGCTCGTCACCGACGAGGACCTGACGCCGGACTGGCTCGGCCGCGGGTTCTCCCGGGCGATCGTCGCCGGCGGCGTCGACGTCGGGCAGGCCGGCGAGCGCGGCGCGCCGGCGTCGACCTTCGCTCGCGGCGCGCTCGACGATGCCGCCGCCCGCCTGCGCGGCAAGGGCATGGAGGTCGCCCGCCTCGACGACCTCGCCTCAGGGCCAATCGTCGCCGCCGCGGAGGCGGCCGGCACGCGTCTCGTGGTGACGCCCCACGCGCCCGTCGGTGTCACCGCGACGGCCCTAGAGCGGCTGGCGCAGGATCTCGCCGCGGCGGGCTTGACGCTGGTGCGTCCGCGCCGTGGCTGGGACGACGCCTTCTGGCCCCACGCCAGGAAGGGCTATTCGCAGTTGCGCAACGCCATTCCGGAGGCGCTCGCCGCCGAGGGTCTGGCGGTGTGAGTCATTAACGCGGTTTTCCGCCGCCGCTATCTCCTATCTCGCGATCTTATGGAGCGTGGGCGCCGTGCGCGCGAAGCGGAAACCAGCCCGCCATGGTGCGAGCAGGCCCCTCGACCCGCAGAGCTCGACGAGCCGTCACTGCATGAGCGAGAAGCCCGACTTGCCTCACTCTTAGACGCTGATCCGTCGACAGATCTACTGACAGATGGCTTAGAGGTCTGTGCGTAAGGATAGGGATCAAGCGCGATCCCTCCATGCGAAGAGCAGGCGCCGCTTCGTCGCGTCGCCGAGCTCCACGTGCCGTCCGAACACCTAATCGTCCGTGGCGGATCGTCTGTTTGGGTCGTCTCTGGACGCAATCGGATGGCTGCGACGGGCGGGCAGAAAGCTCTCACGATCTGTTTGCTCGCAAGGTCGGCTGCCTGCCGTGTGGACGCTTCTAACTCGATCGCTGGAGCCATCGCGATTGCCTCAGGCTTCAAGTTGGGCCCAAATCCTACGATCAATCCTGAAAGCTTCCATAGCAGAAATGGAACCATAATCAGCAAAGCTAAAGCTGACACGGCAAAAATCGTTGAGCGCAGCGTTCTGGTGATACGCGTGCGCAAAATACGGAGGGTGGCCAAGACGTCGTTTTCGATCCTCCAAAGCATAAAGCATCTGAGCCTTGATGCGGCTTGGTGTCTCGAGAAAGTACCGGATCTTACTAAACATGAGAAATCGTTTTTGAAAAAGGCCACCTAACATAGGTAAGGTTTTTTCATCAATCAAGCTCATCACCTGCTGCAAGGTTTTGGCTAAGCTCCAGTTTATCAAAGGTAGGTACGAGGCTCGCCGATTCACGGGCTCGCGCTTACGCAAGCCTCGTAACGACGCTGCTCATCAGAGCAGCAGGTAATCCACCGGCTGTAGCACCGGCGGCAGCTCGGTCTCGCCGAGCGCGGCCAATATCTCGCGCTCCATGACGCGCACCAGCGCATCGAGCGGCAGGTCGTTGGCGTCGGTGCCGAACGGGTCTTCTAGCTCCTCGCCGAGCGCGTCGAGGCCGAAGAACGTGTAGCCGACGATGGCGGTGGCGAGCGGCGTCGCCCAGCCCAGCGGCGCTGCCAGGCCGAAGGGCAGCAGGCAACAGAACAGGTAGGCGGTGCGGTGCAGCAGCAGCGTGTAGGCGAAGGGCAGCGGCGTGCCCTTGATGCGCTCACAGGCGGTGTGCACGCCGCTCATCGCGACGAGCCGCGCATCGAGGATCTGGTAGCGCCATTCCGACACCACGCCGCGGGCGACGAGGTCCTGGGCCAGGCGCCCCACCTCCAGCAGCGCCGCGTCGGTGACGTTGGGCGCCGCGCCGGCGGGAAAGCCCGCCGGCATCCAGGGCGCCGCGGCGGCACGCTCGTCGCCGTCGCGCAGCCGCGCCGCCAGGGCGTGGGCGAAGCCGCAGACCGCGCGCAGCATCGGTGCGCGGCCCGGATCGGACGAGAAGGCCAGACTCTCGCGCAGCAGGCAGCGCACCTCGACGACGAGCTGGCCCCATTGCTTGCGGCCCTCCCACCAGCGGTCGTAGCAGGCGCTGTTGCGAAAGCTCATGAAGATCGAGAGCGACAGGCCGACCAGCGTGAACGGGGCTGTGGCGAGCTTGGCGAAGGCGGCAGGATGGATCCCCGCCCATTCCGTGACGAGGCAGGCGATCGCCGTGATCGTCACGAGCCGCAGCGCGATGTGCTTGGCGATCGAGCCCTTCAGCGTGAAGAGCACGTCCCACACGGTGGGCTTGGGACGGATGATCATGGCCGAACGAGCATGGTTTGGCGTGGTGCCTGGTCAGCCGCGCAGCCGGACCACGTTGTCGGGCGGCGCCGCCGGGGCGACGCCGAGCACGTGCTCGATCGCCTGGAACAGCCGTGACGGCTGGAAGGGCTTGGCGACGATGCGCTCCTCTCCGACCGAGCGGATGGCGTCGAGATCGGCGTAGCCGGTGACGAACAGCGTCGGCAGCCCCGGGCGTCGCAGCTGCGCCTCGCGCGCCACCTCGGCGCCGTTCATGCCGGGCATCGCGAAATCCACCAGCAGCACGTCGACGACCTCGGTGCGGTCGAGCGCCTCCAGCCCGGCGCCGCCGCTCCCCGCCTCGATGACGTGGAAGTCGGCCTCGCGTAGGATCTCGGCGGTGACCTCGCGCACGGCGGTGTCGTCGTCGATCAGCAGCACCACCATGCCGTCTCGTCGCTGTGGCGCATCGGCGGCGACGGGCTGCAATGCTTCGTGGCACACCTCGCCGGCGCGCGGCAGGAACACCCTCACAATGGTGCCTCCGCCGGACCGGCTGTCGATGCGCACGCCGCCGCCCGACTGCTTGGCGAAGCCGAGCACCTGGCTGAGGCCGAGCCCGGTGCCCTTGCCGACGTCCTTGGTGGTGAAGAAAGGCTCGAAGGCCTTGGCGCGCACTTCGTCGCTCATGCCGTAGCCTGTGTCGCAGACGGCGACGACGACGTATTCGCCGGGTTCCGGCTCCTCCGGCCGGCGCGGCGGATCGCGCAGCACGGTGTTGCTGGTCTCGACGGTCAGGCTGCCGCCGACCGCCATCGCGTCGCGCGCATTGATCGCGAGGTTGAGGATCACCAGCTCGATCTGCGTCGGGTCGACCAAGGCCGACCAGAGCTGGTCGCAGAGCACGGTCTCGATGCGCACCGAGCCGCCCATGGTGCTCTGCAGCAGGTCGCGCAGGTTGCCCACGGCGCCGTTGAGGTCGATGGGCTTGGGCTCCAGCCGCTGCCGCCGCGAGAACGCCAGCAGCTGCGCGGTCAGCTTGGCGCCGCGTTCGGCCGCCGCCTCCATGAAGCCGAGCCGACGCGTGAGCTTCTCGACGTTGGGGTGGCCGGCAATGCCGCGCTGGACGAAGCCGAGGTTGCCGATGATCACGGTGAGCAGGTTGTTGAAGTCGTGGGCGACGCCGCCGGTCAGCTGGCCGACGGCCTCGAGGCGCTGCATCTGGCGCAGCGTGCCGGCGACGCGCTCGCGCTCCTCGATCTGCCCGACGAGCTGGCGGTTGGAAGCGGCGAGCTCCTCGGTGCGCTCGATGACGCGTTCCTCCAGCGTCTCGGCGAGGCGGCGCAGATCGGCCTCGGCCTGACGGCGGTCGGTGAGGTCCTGCTTGGCGCCGATGATGCGCAGCGCCTTGCCCTCGGCGTCGCGGGCGAGGAAGCCGCGGTCGAACACCTCGGCGTAGCTGCCGTCGGCGCGGCGGAAGCGATAGTCGGCGCTCCAGCGCTGGGCGTCGCCGGCGATCGCGGCCTGGAGGCTCTCGACGACGCGGTCGTGGTCGTCGGGGTGCACCTTTTCGCTCCAGAGCGCGAGCGAGGCGTTGCGAATGTCGTGGCCGAAGAGCTCGCGGTGGGTCTCGTTCCAGATCAGACGGCCGCCGACGAGGTCCCAGTCCCAGATCGCGTCGTTGGTGGCGCGCGAGGCCAGACGGTAGCGTTCCTCGAGCTCGCGCACGCGCTCGACGGCGACCTTGATGTCGTGGATGTCGGTGCAGGTGCCGTACCAGCGCACGATCGCGCCGGAGGCGTCGCGCACGGCCTGGGCGCGGCCGAGCACCCAGCGGTATTCTCCGGAGCGATGCCGCAACCGGTACTCGATGTGGTAGGGCTCGCCGCTCGGCAGGCAGCGGCGCCAACCGGCGAACGCGCGCTCCTGATCCTCCGGATGGAACATTCCGGCCCAGCCGTCGCCGTCGGTCGTGCCCTCTGGGACGCCGGTGTATTCGTACCAGCGATGGTTGTAGTAATCGTGGAAGCCGTCGGGCTGCGTCGACCAGATCATCTGGTCGATCGAATCGGTGATGGCGCGATAACGGGACTCCTGCTCGGCGACCCTGGCTTCGGTGAGCTTGCGCTCGGTCGCGTCGATCACGATGCCCGACAGCATCAAGCGGTTGCCGTCGGCGTCGTCGATGGCGTGGCCGCGCACCTCCGCCCAGCGCAGCGCGCCGTCGGCGCGGGTGAAGCGGTAGGTGGTCTCGAGGTCGGCCCTGTCGTGCACCGCGGCGCGGACCGCCGCCTGGTAGGCGCGCAGGTCGTCGGGATGGATCGCCGCGATCAGGTCGTCGCGACGGAACGCGGCCTCCGGCGGCCAGCCGTAGATCGCCTTGCAGGTCGCCGACATGTGCACCTGCTTCGAGGGCAGGTGCAGCTGCCAGGTTCCGACCCGCGACTCATCGAGCACGAACTGCAGCCGATCCATCGCGAGGCGGACCTCGGCCTCGCTCTGGCGGAGCGTCTCGTTTTCGCGCCGCAGCGCGGCGAAGGCATCGTCGTCTCGGTCGAAGGATGGCGGCATCCGCTCTCGTTCGTTCCTTGGCTCGCACGTTCCGTCGACTGAAGCCGTCTCATCCGGGCATGGGCAAAACAAGGCATGCCGCCGACGGCTCAGCTTGGTTCGGGGGGCAGGTCGGGTGACAGCGTCAAGATACGATCCCGGCTCAGGAGAGCTCAGCGGCGAGCCGCTGCATGAAGGCGAGCCCGGCGTCGACCTGCTCCAGCGTGATGAACTCGTCGGGCTGGTGCGCCTGGCGGATGGAGCCGGGACCGCAGACGATGGTCGGGATGCCGTTCCTCTGGAACTGCCCGGCCTCGGTGGCGAAGGATTCCGTACCGACCTCGTTGGTGCGGGCGAGGCGCTTGGCCAGCACTTCCGCCGCCGAGCCCTCGTCGGCCGCGAGCCCCGGCACCTCGACGTGCCTCTCATGCTCGATCGAGGCCTCCGCGTGCCGCGTCAGCCTGGGCAGCACCGCGCGGGCGGCGAAATCCTCGATGTGGCGGATGGCGGTCTTCTGGTCGGTGCCCGGCAGGCCGCGGAATTCCCAGCCGAAGCGGCACTCCCGGGCGAGGATGTTGCGGGCGTGGCCGCCCTCGATCGTGCCGACGTGCACCGTGGAGAAGCCGGGATCGAACAGCCCGGAGGGGTCGCCCTCGGCCTCCAGCCGCGCCTGCAGGCGGTAGAGCTCGGTCACCAGCGCGCAGGCGCCCTCGATGGCGTTGGCCCCCAGCGCCGGGTTGGAGGAATGCGCCTCCTTGCCGTGCACCGTCGTCACGTAGCTGGCGATGCTCTTGTGGGCGTTGACCACCTTCATCTCGGTCGGCTCGCCGACGATGCAGATCGCCGGGCGGGGCAGGTCGACCCCGAAGCGGGCGATGGTGTCGAGCGAGCCGAGGCAGCCGATCTCCTCGTCGTAGGACAGCAGCAGGTGGATCGGGCGTTTCAGCCCGGCGTCGCGGAACACCGGCAGCATGGCGAGGCAGATGGCATCGAAGGCCTTCATGTCGCAGCTGCCGCGGCCCCACAGCCGGCCGCCGTCCTCGCGCATCGCGAAGGGGTCGCCCGTCCAGCGCTGGCCCTTCACCGGCACCACGTCGGTGTGGCCCGAGAGCAGCACGCCACCGTCCTGCACCGGGCCGACGGTCGCAAACAGCGCCGCCTTGTCGCCCGCGGCGTTGGGCACGCGGGTGAAGGCGATGCCCTCGCCGGCGAGATAGGCCTCGACCCGCTCGACCAGGCCCAGGTTGGACTTGTCGCTGACCGTGTCGAAGCCGATCAGCTGCTCCAGCAGCTCGAGGGTCGCGGCGCGCGGGGCGCCGTGGTGCGCGCGCCCGCTCAATGCAGCACGCGCCGCGCCGCCGGGCGGTCCAGCGCGAACATCGGGATCTCGGCCTCGAACGCCGCGCCGCCTTCCTCCACCATGCGGTAGGAGCCGGCCATGAAGCCGGACGGCGTCGGCAGCGGGCAGCCGGAGGTGTAGCGGAAGCTGTCGCCGGGCTTGAGCACCGGCTGCTCGCCGACGACGCCGGCGCCGCGGACCTCCTCGCGGCGCCCCTCGGCGTCGGTGATGATCCAGTGGCGGTGCGTCAGTTGCACCTCCTTGGTGCCGGTGTTGGCGATCTCCACCGTGTAGGCCCAAAAGAAGGTGCCGCGCGCCTCGTCCGAGCGCTCGGGCAGGAACTCCGGCAGGACGGTGATCTCGATGTGTCGGGTCACGGCGCTGTACATGGCGTCGGCGGTGTCGAGGGAAGTTGGGTCCATGGTGCTGGTTTTAGGAAGCGCGCGGGCGTTTGGGAAGGGCGCGCCGCCAACACGTTTTTGCCGCGGGCTTTCGACCGGGCCCCCTGGCCGGAGAAGCGATTGCCCGGCGACCGCAAAACGGTCACAGTCGAGGCAATGAAGATTCTGGCGATCGATACGGCCCTTCCGGCGGTCTCGGCCTGCGTGCTCGTCGAGGGCGCGACCCAGGCCGAGGCCTCCGAGACGATGGGCATGGAGCGCGGCCACGCCGAGGCGCTGATCCCGCTGATCGAGCGGGTGATCGGCCGCGTGGACGGCGGCTTCGCCACGCTCGACCGCGTCGCCGTCACCGTCGGCCCGGGCTCGTTCACCGGGCTGCGCGTCGGCATCGCCGCCGCCCGCGCCATCGCGCTGGCCTGGTCGATCCCCGCGGTCGGCGTGTCGACGCTGGCGGCGCTGGCCGCCCCGCTCATCCTCGACGAGGGCACCGGCACCGTGGTCGTCGCCATCGACGCGCGCCACGGCCACGTCTATTTCGCCGCCTTCCACGCCGACGGCCGGATCTTCGTGCCGCCGCGCTTCGCCTCCAAGGAGGAGGCGATCGGCCAGATCGGCGACGGCCCGCTGCGCTTCGCCGGCTCCGGCGCGCCGATCCTCGCCATCGAGGCCTGGCAGCGCGGCCTGACCGCCGACATCGTCGGCGACCTCATCGTGCCCGACATCACCTTCGTGGCGCGTCTGGGCCTGCTCGCCGATCCGCGCAGCGCGCCGCCGCGCCCGCTCTACCTCAAGGCGCCCGACGCCAAGCCGCAGCCGGCGCCGGCCGTGGCGGCGACGGAGCCGGCCTGAGCCCATGTTCGGTCTCTTCGAGAAGAGCTTCGCCCCCAACCTCGCTCGCCTCCGCGCCGACCACGCGGAGGAGGCGGCAGGCGTCCACGCCCAGTGCTTCACCTATCCCTGGCCGGCCGACGACCTCGAGACGCTGCTGGCCGCCACCACCACTTACGCCGACGGCGCCTTTGGAAAAGCTGGGGGCGCCTTGGGCAAAGCCGGCGAGGTGCAGGGCTTCATCCTGAGCCGGCTCGCCGCCGACGAGGCCGAGATCCTGACCATCGCCGTCAAGCCGAGGAAGCGCGGCCAGGGCATCGCCGGCAAGCTGATGCGCGCCAACATGGAGCAGCTGCAGCAGGCCGGCGCCAAGAGCTGGTTCCTCGAGGTCGAGGCGCAGAACGCCTCCGCGCTGGCCCTCTACAAGCGCTTCGGCTTCGAGCGCGTCGGCGAGCGCAAGTCCTACTACCGCAAACCCGACGGCGACGCCGCCCTCGCCTTCATCCTCCGCCGCAGCCTGCGCTGACGGGGCAGGGGGAAGGGCGGATGGGGTCTCACCCACGCTCCTCATGGTAAGGAGGCGCGAAGCGCCGTCTCGAACCACGCACCCTCTTGCCGCTCGACCGTCCCGCACGGCACAACTGTACGTGGTTCGAGACGGCCCTGCGGGCCTCCTCACCATGAGGAGCTTGGGTAAGGTCCGCTAGCCTGCTTCATCGGCGTCCCACGCCCGGCGCGGACCGCGCGGAATGAGCCTTGGATGGCACGGCGGCAGGGCAAACCCTCCAGGAACGCTTGTCAATGACGCCGCGAAGCGGCGCCGGCTCCGCCGGTCGCAGATCATTGACAATCGTTCCTGGAGGGTCTCGGGTCGGCCGTTCCATCGAAGGCTCGGTCTGCCGCGGCGCGGCCGGCGCGTGCGCATCAAGTATTAGAAGCTGACGCGCCGATTTGATTTTCACGAGGTTCTCCATTGTCATCCCAGCCTGGCGTCTTCGTCCTGCAGAACGACGAGACCCTGATCCCGATGCAGCCCGCGCAGTTCGCGGCGGAGCTTGACTTTCAGTCGCTGCTGACGCGCTTCCCCGCGCTCCTAGTTGGCGACCAAATCGATCCCGAAAATCCGCGCCGTTTCGTTTTGGTGAAACAGGAGCAAGCCATCGGCCATGCCGCCGATCCCGCTCGCTGGTCGATCGATCATCTGTTCCTCGATCAGGATGGCGTCCCCACTCTTGTCGAGGTTAAGCGGCAGAGCGACAGCCGGCTTAGGCGCGAGGTGGTCGGCCAGATGCTCGATTACGCCTCCAACTGCCAGGCCTTCTGGACCGTCGACGGCATGCAGAAAGCGCTCGACACGACCTGCGCGCAAGTCGGCAGCTCGAGCGAGAGCGTGCTCGCCGAGCTGCTCGACGCAGAGCGGACGCCCGAAGCCTTCTGGAGCGACGTGAAGACAAACCTGCAGGCCGGCCGCATCCGCATGCTGTTCGTCGCCGATCACATCCCCACTGAGCTGCGCCGTATCGTCGAGTTCCTGAACGAGCAGATGGATCCGGCAGAAGTTCTTGCGATCGAGTTGCGCCAATTTGCCAGCGAGGGTCTGCGCACCCTGGTGCCGATGGTGTTCGGTCAAACGCAGGAAGCGGCACAGAAGCGCACGGCCTCGGTGCCGGGCGTGCGCTGGACGGAAGAGCGAGTGCTCGAGGCGATCGAGGGCAAGTTCCCCGACCCGGAGATCGCCGCGGCGCGGGCCATCTTCACTTGGCTGAAGACCTGCGGGATGCCGCTCGTCTACGGCACGGGGCGGCAGAGCGGCTCGGTCTATCCCCTTCTTCGGCCGGAGAACGTCGCGATCAACCCGGTCTATTTCTCGACCGAGGGCAAGATTTGGCTGCAGCTTTCGTCGCTGACCAACAAACCCATCTTCGACGACGAGGGCCGACGACGCGAGCTGCGCGATCGCTTCGCCGCCGTGTCGTCTTCGGGTCTGGCCGATGTGGGCCTAAACCGGGACGTGTCCCTCTCCTTCGCGAAGATCGCCGCCGATCCCGACGGCGTGGGCAAGGTCGTTCGCGTCTGGAGCTGGGTCATCGATCAAGTCAGGGGCGTGCCAGCCTAGCGCTCGAAGACGTCGGTCGTCATTCTGCTGGCTGCAAGAGCAGAATGCCCCGATGAGGGCGTTGCCGGAAGGACCCGGTCGGCCGCCGCCGCGCGCAACTCACCGCGCCCTCATCCGACCCGACTGCGTCGGGCCACCGTCTTCTGAAGGCGGGAGAATGCCACCAGCCGAACAACATCGCCCCGCTGGACCGACCGGCCCCACCCACGGTCCCCATGGTGAGGAGGCGCGAAGCGCCGTCTCGAACCACGCACGATTTCGCCGCTCGATGATCCCGCGCGGGATCCCCTACGTGGTTCGAGACGGCCCTGCGGGCCTCCTCACCATGAGGAGGTTGAGTGAGGACTAAACGCGCGCTTGCGTCGGCAACGATGGACCTCAATCCAAATTCAACCCCTCACCCCGGCAGTTCCCCGCCAGCCGCGACAGCCGCGCCAGCGCCCGTCGGCCGGTGTTGCGCCGCGCCCGCGCCGCCTTCGCCCGGACCGCCTGCTTCAGCTCCGCCGCCCACCAAGGCGCGCATCATCCATGGGGGTGGCGGGTCGTAGGGGGTGACGACGATCTCGAAGCCGAGGGCCTCCAGGGTCTGCAGCACCTTGCCGGCCTCGACGGTCTGGCGGCCGGATTCCAGGGCGACGAGCCACTGGCGGCTGACGCCGGCACGGGCGGCGAGCGCGGCCTGGGGGATCGAGAGGCCGAGGCGGATCTCGCCGACAAACTCGCCCAGTTCGCGAATCGTGCCGAGCGGGCGGGCGAGCGCGTCGCGCGGCGGCGGCTTGGGCGTCTTGGGCAGGGTGATGCGCTTGCGGGACTTCTTCGCCGCCGGCCAGGCGGCGTCCTTCGACCAGGGGTCCATGTGTTCCGCCTCCGCCCCCGGATGAAAGTTTGGTCATGTGGCCGTACGGCCCCGCGGTTTCGGGCCTTGTCGCGGTTCGCGCCGAAGGCCCTGCTTTGTGTCGCCGTTCCCTGACAGCGGCCCTCGATGTTGTCGCGGTACCGCGACTTTGGCGGGGCTACATGTCAGGGCTCGCGGCGAGCCGCGCCGAGCCCGCGAGGAGCGCCAGGGGTGGACGCGCCGCGCGGTATCGGTTATGTTACCTAGACATCGCGGGGCGCGGCGGCAAGGGTTTTTCGCCTTTCGCCCGCCGCGAAATGCCTGCAGGAAGGAGCCCATGATCCCGCCCGTCCCGCGCCTCGCGCTGCTCGCCGCATTGTGCCTCGCGACCCTCTGCCTCGCCGGCGGGCTGCCGGCGCGGGCCGAGCCGGGCCGAGGTGGACCAGGCAAGGCCCTGGCGCCGATCCCGCCCTCGATCGTCGCGACCATGGCGGCCAAGGGCACCTCGCCGGCCGCGCCGCTGGTGCTGCGCTCCTACAAGAAGGAGAGCGAGATCGAGGTGTGGAAGAAGACCTCGGCCGGGCGCTTCGTCTTCATCAAGGCGTTCCCGATCTGCCGCTGGTCGGGACAGCTCGGCCCGAAGCACAGGAGCGGCGACCGGCAGACGCCGGAGGGGTTCTACCCCGTCGGCCCGCGGCAGATGAACCCGAACTCGCACTATTACCTCAGCTTCGACACCGGCTTCCCCAACGCCTACGACCGCGCCCACGGCTGGTCGGGCTCGGCGGTGATGGTGCACGGCACCTGCTCGTCGATGGGCTGCTTCGCGATGACCGACCACGCCGTGGGCGAGCTCTACGCCATCGCCCGCGACGCGCTGAAGGGCGGCCAGCCGGCGTTCCAGCTGCAGGCCTACCCCTTCCACATGAGCGCCGCCAACATGGCGCTCTACCGCAGCGACCCCGACATCGACTTCTGGCGCCAGCTGAAGGAGGGCTCGGACCGCTTCGAGGCCACCGGCGAGATCCTCGACTGGCACGTCGAGGGCGGGCGCTACGCCTTCGCGCCCTCGGCCGACCCGGCGCGGGAGGTGGCGGCGAAGGCCTATCACGCCGCCGAGCTGGCCAAGGTGGCTGAGCTGGTCAAGGACGGCAGCGCCGCGGTGCGCACCACCTATGCCGACGGCGGGCAGAACGCGATCTTCAAGGCGCTGCTGGCCAAGGGCGCCGACCTCGGCACGGTGAGCCGGCCCGAGGCGCTGGCCTTCGCCGGGATCGACGTGACCCTGGTGCCGGGGCACCGGCCGCCGCGGGTGAAGCCGGCGGCGCCGCTCGTGGTGGCCAAGGCGGAGTGGGCGCCGGAGCCGCGGCCGGCGGCGGCGGTGCTGCTGCGGGCGCACGTGGCCGAGCCGGGGGGATCGATGGGTCCCTGGGCCTTCGCCGCGGCACCGGCGGGCTACGCTTGGCGCAGCCCCTCGGGTGGCGCCGCGCTGATCGCCGGCGCCGCACCGATGCGGCCGGCGTTGCTGGCGAACTAGGTGGACGCGCTCGCCCTGGCGCAGGCTCTGCTGCGCTGCCCCTCGGTGACGCCGGCCGAGGGCGGTGCGCTCGACCTGCTGGAGGGGGTGCTGGCCGGCGCCGGCTTCGCCTGCCACCGCGTGCCCTTCGCCGCCGAGGGCACCGCCACCGTGGACAACCTCTACGCCCGCATCGGCACGGCGGCGCCCTGCCTGCTCTTCGCCGGCCACACCGACGTGGTGCCGCCAGGGCCGCTGGCGGCGTGGCGGCACGGTCCCTTCGCCGGCGCGGTGGAGGACGGCGTGCTCCACGGCCGCGGCGCCCAGGACATGAAGGGCGGTATCGCCTGCTTCGTGGCGGCGGCGCTGGCCGCCCTGGCGCGCGGGCCGCTGCCCGGCTCGGTCGCGCTGCTGATCACCGGCGACGAGGAGGGGCCTGCGGTGAATGGCACGACACGGCTGCTGGACTGGGCGGTGGCGCGGGGCGAGCGCTTCGACCATGCCATCGTCGGCGAGCCGACGAGCCGGGCGCGGGTCGGCGACACCATCAAGCTCGGCCGCCGCGGCTCGCTCAACGGCCGTGTCGTCGCCACCGGCCGGCAGGGCCACGTCGCCTATCCCGCCAAGGCCGACAATCCCGTCCCGGCGCTGCTGCGGGTGCTGGTGGCGCTAGGCGAGCCGCTCGACGCCGGCACCGCGCATTTCGAGGCCTCCAACCTGGAGGTGACCAGCGTCGACGTGGGAAATCCTGCCACGAACGTCATTCCCGGCCGGGCCACCGCCGCCTTCAACGTCCGCTTCAACGAGACGTGGAGCGCGCCGAGCCTCGCCGCCGAACTCGAGGAGCGCTCGCGGCGGGCCGCCGCCGGAGCCGACGTGCGGCTCGACGTCTTGCCCTGCAACGCGCCATCGTTCCTGACGGTGGCCTCTCCCTTCACCGACCTCGTTGCGGCGGCGGTGGCGGCGGAGACCGGCGCCAGGCCCGAGCCCTCGACCGGCGGCGGCACCTCGGACGCTCGCTTCATCCAGGCCGTCTGCCCGGTGGTCGAGCTCGGGTTGGTGGGCGACACGATGCACATGGTGGACGAGCGCGTCCCCGTCGCCGACCTGGCGGCGCTGACCGCGATCTATCGCCGGATCCTCGACGCCTATTTCGCCTGAGCCGAGAACGTTCCTCACCGATCGCCGAGTGCACCCTGGACAAAAGTTGGAATCGTTTTAAACAGCGGTATCGGCTAGCTTCTTTGGAGGCGCTCTAAAGTAGCGGCCGCAACGGGAGAACATCATGAGCCAGGATCGTAACGACAGCCGGATTTCGCGCCGGGCCTGCCTCGGCGGCGCGGCGCTGGTGCTCGGCGGCGGTGCGGCTGTGCTGACGTCGTCGGCGGCTTGGGCCAAGGTCGACCAGAAGGCGGCGATGTACCAGGGCCAGCCCAAGGACGGGAAGATGTGCTCGGGCTGCGCGCAGTTCAAAGCGCCGAACGCCTGCGTCGTGGTCGAGGGCGAGATCGCACCCAGCGGCTGGTGCCAGTTCTACGTCGCCAAGGCCGGCTGAGCCGTCTCGCGGCAAGCGCAACGGCGGTCGACCGTAAGCCGCCTGTCGGCTTACGTCCGTCCCTCGTCGGCGGCGACGAGGAGTCGGTCCAGTCGTGCCTTGCGGGATTCGAACGACGTCAGGGCGTCGCCGCGTAGCACGGGGCCGGCGGCAAGCCGGACCCGGAGCGGATCGACATCGTGCCCGTTGATCCGGACCTCGTAGTAGAGATGGGGGCCGGTTGAGAGGCCCGTCGAGCCGACGTAGGCGATGGTCTCGCCTTGGCGCACGCGTGCGCCCACCCTCATGTCCGGCGCGAAGGTGGAGACGTGCGCGTAGGTGGTTTCGTAGCCTTGGTCGTGCCTGATGCGGATGTACTTGCCGTAGCCCCATTGCGTATCGATTTTCTCGATGGTGCCAGCACCGGCCGCAACGATTGGCGAGCCGAAAGGGGCGGCATAGTCGACGCCCTCATGAAAGCGTCGATCGCCCAGCACGGGATGGATCCGCCAGCCGAAACCGTCGCCAAGCCGGCCCGCCGCGACCGGCTTGCGGAGCAGGAATTTCGAGACGGAGCGTCCCGAAGCGTCGAAGAAATCCGGGTCCGAGGGGTCGGATGCGGCAGCGAAACGGTAGAACCGCCACTCCCGGCCGCCCGACACGACGGAGACGAAGGCCAGTTCGGGCTGGGGTCGGCCGTCGGTCGTCTCCGGACTGAAGAGTACCGTGACGGTGTCGTTCCGGCCCGCCGTCGTCCCAAGATCGAACTCGCGGGAGCAGACGCGGACGATGTCGTCGTACAGCGAACGGTCCAGTTTTCCCTCGTCTACGAGCGCAAGCAGGGCTTGGCGGATGGTGATGGCGTTGTCACCGCTACTGAGATCGATCGGCGCCTGGGAGCTGCGGCTCTCATCCGTCGCCTCCGCAGTCTCCTTCTCGACGATCGCGTAGGATCCGGAGTCGCGTAAAGCCGCCGCGGCCAACACGCGTGCCCGTCGGAGGATGGACACCCGGAACGGCTGGGCTGTCCGCCCGAAAAATTCGACGAGATCGCCTCCCGCGAAGCTTATGCCGCCGTCGAGCGCCTCTTGCGTCAGCAACGCCGCCACCGCGGCGGCATCGGCCTCGTCCAAACCGGCAGCCGACAGGATCTTCTGCGGCTCGTCCCCATCCTGGAACACGACGACGTGACGATCGGGCGGTGCGAGCCGCGTCCGCCCGAAGCTCGTCACGTTCAGGGCGACACCGGGCAAGGCTGCATCGGACGCCGAGACCCGGCCCTCGTTGAGGAGAGCGACCTGCGTCGGGATCGGGTCTTCATCCGGCGAATTCCCGACGTGGATCAGAGCCGGCTTGGCGAGGAGGTAGGTGTAGGGGCGCAGATTCGGCTGCGCCTGCCGCAGGTGTGCGAGGCTTCGAGTGAAGACACTGGGCGACCAGGACGAGCCATAGGCGTCGAGCCGGTCGCTTCTGGTTCCCACGATGCTCTGGCGCCCCGAGGTGTCGATCCGCGCGGACACGGTCACGATCCGCGTCCGCAGGATGGGGACCAGCGGCAACCCCATGAAGACCGCGGACAGCATTCCCAGGAGACCGATGCCCATCGTGCATCGGAGGTCGGGTTTACCGGTGGCGATCGCGGAACCGAGACGGAGAGCGGGAGTGGTGGTGTCCGCCGCCTCGTACCCGGCCCTCATCGACCGGCCTCTCACCATTGCTGCCTGCATGCCGCTACGCGAGGTCTCCCCTGAGCGCAGACGTGGTTAGAGGCCGCCTGGCGGGATTGGAAGATCGTCGGGTCGATAAGTGTGTTCGGCAATGGCGATGAGCGGCGCTGCACCCGGCGACATATTTACGACCCTCCGGCTTACCGCGGTTCAGAGGAGCGCGCCTCCCGAGCACTCGAGCGATAGAAGCCATCGCTTGGCCTCCAGCCCGCCGGCGAACCCTGTCAGACTGCCGCCGGTGCCGATCACGCGATGGCACGGCACGATGATCGAGACCGGGTTGCGCCCGTTGGCGGCGCCGACCGCGCGACAGGCCGCCGGCCGGCCGATCGCCTCCGCGATGTCGCGGTAGGAGCGCGTCTCGCCGAACGGGATGGTGGTCAGCGCTGCCCAGACCTCGCGCTGGAAGCTCGTGCCGCGCACGTCGAGCGGCACGTCGAAGCTGCGGCGGCGCCCGACGAAAAAGTCCGACAGCTGGTCTGCCGCCGCGCGGATGTGCTGATTGTCGATTCCGTCTCTGAAGATGGCGTCGAGTGCTACGCGACCCGGCCTTTCGTCAGGCCAAAGAACGGCCACAAGACCGTCGCGACTGGCCACCAGGGTCAGCCTGCCGACCGGCGTTTGGATCGAGCGACCCCACAGCCCAGCACGGAGCCCGTCCGCTCCGATAGTCAAGCCGGGCGCATCTCGCACCGTCCTCTCCATGGCGCCTCCTTGAGGGTGGCTTCGCGCGAGATCCCGCAGCGCCGCTGGCCGGAACCGGCGCTTCCCTGCGTCCGTTCGAATCGGGAGGAGAGCATAAGACATGTCCGGCCCACTCGACGGCATCCGCATCATCGACCTGACCTCCATGGTGTCGGGGCCGCTCTGCACGGCCATGCTCGGCGACCAGGGCGCCGACGTGATCAAGGTCGAGAGCCCAGGCGGCGGCGACCATACGCGCGCCGGGGCTAACCGGCGCGGCGGGTTCTCGGCCTCGTTCCTCCATAACAACCGCAACAAGCGCTCCATTGTGCTCGACCTCAAGACGCCGGCGGGGCACGCGGCGATCCTTGCCGTCGCCCGGGACGCCGACGTGTTCGTGCAGAACTACCGGCCGGGCGTCGCCGAGCGCATCGGCGTCGGCGAGGCGGCGATCCGCGCGGTGGCGCCCAAGGTGATCTACGTCTCGATTTCGGGTTTCGGCGATGAGGGGCCTTATGCGCAAAAGCCCGTCTACGACCCGCTGGTGCAGGCGGTGTCCGGCCTCGCCAGCGTGCAGGCCGGCTCGGACGACAGGCGGCCGCAGCTCGTGCGTACCATCGTGCCGGACAAGCTGACCGGCGTCGTCGCCGCTCAGGCCGTGGCCGCCGCGCTCTACGCCCGCACCCGCACCGGTGAGGGCCAGCACATCCAACTCTCGATGCTGGACGCGGTCGTGGCTTTCCTCTGGGGCTCGGACATGGGCAGCCAGACCTTCGTCGACGACGATATCCGGCAGCAGGACGCCGCGAGCTTCGCCGACCTCATCTACGAAACCGCCACCACGCCGATCAGCGTCGCCGTGCAATCGGACCGCGAATGGCATGCGCTGGCGAGGGCGCTCGACAGGCCGGACTGGTTAGAGGACCCACGTTTCACGACGGTGGAGCTGCGCCAGCGCCACATCAACGAGCGGCTCGCGTTGACCCAGGAAGGGCTGCGCGAGCGCCCGGCGGAGGCGTGCCTGGCCCTGCTCGAGAAGGCCGGCGTGCCCTGCGCGCCGGTGCTGACGCGTAACGCCACGCTGACCCATCCGCAGGTCGTCGCCAACGGCACAATCGTGGAGGTCGAGCACCCGCGCGCTGGCCGCATCCGCCAGGCGCGGCCCGCGGCGCGCTTCTCCGGGACGCCGCAGGCGCTGTCGCGCGCCGCGCCGGGCTACGGCGCGGACACCAATGAGGTGCTGCGGCAGGCGGGGCTTGAGGAGGCGGAGATCGCGGCGATGCGGCGCAACGGCGCTTTCGGCCAAAGGCGCGAGGCTGCGGAATGATGGCCGGAAAGACTTCGATATGATCGACTTCTACTACTGGCCGACGCCAAACGGTTGGAAGGTCTCGATCATGCTGGAGGAGTGCGGGCTGCCTTACCGCATGATCCCGGTGAACATCCAGAAGGGCGAGCAGCACACGCCCGAGTTCCTGGCGATCAGCCCCAACGGGCGCATGCCGGCGATCATCGACCACGACGCGCCAGGCGGTCCGCTCCCGGTGTTCGAGTCCGGCGCGATCCTGCTGCATCTCGCCGATCGCAGCGGGCGATTCGCGCCAAGCGAGCCGCGCGAGCGCACCGCGCTCATGGAATGGCTGTTCTGGCAGGTCGGCAACCTCGGGCCGATGGCCGGCCAGCTCAGCCATTTCGTCAATTACGCCCAGGGCGAGCATCCCTATTCGCACGAGCGCTATGCCGGCGAATACCGCCGCTGCCTGGAGGTGCTGGAGCGGCGGCTGGATGGCCGCGGCACCATCCTGGGCGAGTACTCGATCGCCGACATGGCAGCCTGGCCTTGGGTGCTGATCGCCAAGCCGCTGGGGCAAGTGCTCGACGACTACCCCAACGTGAGCCGATGGCGTGCCGCGGTGAAGAATCGTCCCGCCGTGCGACGAGGCGTCGATCTCGGCAAGGCCATGCGACGCTCGGCGCCGCCGACGGAGGACGAGCGCCGCATCCTGTTCAACCAGAAGGCCTGACGCGGAAACGCCCGCCTCGCGTTTGGCGCGGCGGGCGCTAGAGCGCATCCCGGCAGAAAAGATCCCCGGCTGGGGAGCGTCCGTCTTTTCCGGGGCGCCGAAGGCAAGTCCGGAATCTATGGCAATGCGGTAGAAAGACAGGCGGAACGATGCCGCCCAATCCAGCAAGCGCGTTGCCATGGGTCCCGGGCTCTCGCTTCGCTCGCTCCCGGGATGACGACATACCGTCATCCGCTCTACTTTGCCGAAATCGCCTCCCACTCGATCATCTGGCTTCGATCAGAACACCATCTTACCGGCGGTGATGGCGAGGATCAGCACGATGATAGCGATCACGATGAAGACGAAGAACAGGATGCGGGAGATCCCGCTGGCGGCGGATGAGACGCCTGAGAAGCCGAGGCCGCCGGCGATGATCGAGATCACAAAGGCGATCAGCGCCCATTTCAGAAGGGTCATGGTGGTGTTCCAGGTTCATCGGTGATTAGCCTGCGGCAATGCGAAGCTTGACCGTTCGTTCCTGTTTTCAAAAGCGTAGACGCTATCGCGTGGCCACCGGCCAGCTCGCCTGCAGCGGGCCTGCGCCGGCGATGCGGTCGCCGAGCAAGGCGACGCCGAGCGCGTAGCTCGTGGAATTGTTGTAGCTCTTAATGACCTTGAAGTTGCGGGTCACCAGGAAGTGCGGGCCGTCGGCGCCGGCAGGCGCGAGCAGGGCGGCCTCGCCCTCGCGCGGCAGCGGGCCGCCATCGGCGCGGCGGAACCCGGCTTCGGCCCAGCGCGCGAACGAGCGCATCGCCTTGCCGTCGCCGGTGGTGGCCGAGGGCGCGACGACCTCGTAGCCCCAGGGCAGGCCGTCGACCCAGCCGTGCTTTTTCAGGAAGTAGGCGGTGGAGCCGAGAGCGTCGGGAACGCTGCGCCAGATGTCGCGGCGACCCTCGCCGGAAAAGTCGACGGCGTAGCGCTTGAAGGCCGAGGGCATGAACTGCGTCTGTCCCATCGCGCCGGCCCAGGAGCCGCGCATCTCCTGCGGGCCGATATGGCCGGCCTGGAGGATGTCGAGCGCGTCGAGCAGCTCCTTGCGGAAATAGTCGCCACGGTAGCGGGCGTAGGCGAGGGTGGCGAGGCAGCGGATGGTCGAGAGGTCGCCGGGGTTCTTGCCGAAATTGGTCTCGAGACCCCAGACGCCGAGCACGATGTAGGGGTCGACGCCGTAGCGAGCCTCGGCGCGCTCCAGCACCTCCTTGTAGGCGTGGCCGCGCTCCTGGCCGGTCTCGATGCGGGTCGGCGAGACGGCGCTGGCGAGATACTGGGCGGTGGTCTTGCGGAATTCCGCCTGGTTGTGGGTCTTCTCCAGCACCGCGTCGTCGGGGGTGATGCCTTCGAAGGCGCGATCGAAGGTCTCGCGGGAGATCCCGCGGCGGTGCGCCTGCTGCCACAGGCCCTCGACGAAACCGTGGAAGCCGGCCCGCGACGCGTTTTCCTCAGCGTGGCCGTGATGAGCCATCGCCACCAGCGCGACGGCGAAGACGAGGCAGAGCGCGAGCGTGCGCTTGACCTGGCCCTGGTTGACGGCGGGGCGTCGGCAGCGATCGCCCGGAGTGGTGAGGCTGGCGGCGGCGATGGTGTAGAGGCTCATGCCCGGCTCCCGCAGCGGGGTCGCCCCGCGGCATGCCGCTAGGCTAGACACAACCTGTTGAGCGCCGGTTAAGCATGTGCGCCGACAGCCGATGCGCGTGACCTATCGGCACCATGGCCTGTCTATTGCTTTCTCGATGTGCAAAATGGGCGAGCGAGGACACGGTTTTTGTCGGGATCGGGTGTGGCGGCGCAATTCTTTGACGAGATGAAGGGTGAGGACGGCGCGACGCGGCTCTGCTACGAGCGCATCGCCCGCTGGCTTGCCGACAAGCCGAGCGACTTCTTCTCCACCAGGCGCGGCCATGCCGAATTGATGTTTCGACGCATCGGCATTACCTTCAATGTCTACGGCGACTCCGAGGCGACGGAGCGGCTGATCCCCTTCGACATCATCCCGCGCATCATCCAGCGCAGCGAATGGCTGCGGCTTGAGGAGGGGCTGATCCAGCGCGTCAAGGCGCTGAATATCTTCCTCGCCGACATCTACGGCGCGCAGGAGATCCTCAAGGCCGGCGTCATCCCGCGCGAGATCGTCGAGCAGAATGCGCAGTTCCGGCCGGAGATGATCGGGGTGAAGGTACCCCACGACATCCGCGTGCACATCGCCGGCATCGACGTCGTGCGAACCGACGGGCACGACTTCTACGTGCTCGAGGACAACGCGCGCACGCCGTCGGGCGTCTCCTACATGCTGGAGAACCGCGAGGTGATGATGCGGGTCGCGCCCGACCTCTTCGCCGAGCATCGCGTGGCGCCCGTCGAGAACTACCCCGACGCGCTGCTCGCGACGCTGCGCTCGGTCGATCCCACCGGCAGCAGCGATCCGACCATCGCCCTGCTGACGCCGGGACCTTTCAACTCGGCTTATTACGAGCACTCGTTCCTCGCCGACAAGCTCGGCATCGAGCTCGTCGAGGGGCGCGACCTCATCGTCGAGAACGACACCGTCTATATGCGCACGACCGAGGGGCCGAAGCGCGTCGACGTGATCTACCGGCGCATCGACGACGACTTCCTCGATCCCGAGTGCTTCAACAAGGACAGCGTGCTCGGCGTGCCCGGCATCATGCGGGCCTATCGCGCCGGAAACCTCGCCGTCGCCAACGGGATCGGCACCGGTGTCGCCGACGATAAGGCGCTTTACACCTACATGCCCGAGATTATGCGCTTCTATTTCGGCGAGCCCATGAAGCTGAAGAACGTGCAGACCTGGCGCTGCCGCGAGGCCGACAGCCTCAAATACGTTCTGGATCACCTAGATGAGCTTGTGGTCAAGGAGGTCAACGGCTCCGGCGGCTACGGCATGCTGGTGGGGCCGCACGCCACGCGCGAGCAGATCGAGATGTTCCGGGCCAAGGTGACGGACGATCCCGCCAACTACATCGCGCAGCCGACGCTGTCGCTCTCGACCTGCCCGACCTATTTCGATTCCGGCGTGTCGCCGCGCCACGTCGACCTTCGCCCTTTCGTGCTCTCGGGCGCCGACGGCGTCAGGGTGGTGCCGGGCGGGCTTACGCGCGTGGCCTTGAAGGAAGGATCGCTGGTGGTGAACTCGAGCCAGGGCGGCGGCACCAAGGACACCTGGATCGTCGACGACGCCGACGGGTCCGGGCCGGGCCGCGCCTGCGACCTGCCGGTCGGTCACGCGGTCCAGGCGGGCATGCAGGCGGAGGCCGTGACGCCTGGTCTTCCCACCCAGAGCCAGTCGCAGCGGTAGCGAACACGACATGCTGGCAAGAACCGCCGATTCGATCTTCTGGGTCTCGCGCTACATGGAGCGCGCCGACTTCCTCGCGCGCATCATCCAGGCGACGCAGCGCCTCGCCGGGCTGCCGACGGACTATGGCGCCAACGGCAGCGCCAGCGCCACGCAGGGCACCGAGTGGGACTCGGCGCTCGAGGCCTCCGGCGGCGCCGAGGGCTTCCTCAAGGCGGGCGGCGCGGTCAACGAGACCAACGTCATCGAATATCTCGCCTTCTCCACGGAGAACCTGTCCTCGATCCGCAACTGCATCGCCTTCGCCCGCGCCAATGCGCGCTCGATCCGCGTCGCGCTCACCGCCGAGATGTGGGAGGCGATCAACGCCGCCTGGTTCGAGCTGGCGCGTTTCGAGCAGCTCAAGGTCGGTCGCGGCCTGCAGCGCGACGAGCTGACCCGCTTCCTCGATTTCGTGAAGCAGGCCTCGCTCGACTTCGACGGCCGCGCCTATCGCACCATGCTGCGCAACGACGCCTACTGGTTCTCGCGGCTCGGCGTCTACATCGAGCGCGCCGACAACACCGCCCGCCTGCTCGACGTCAAGTACAACGTGCTGCTGCCGGAGAACGAGGTGGTCGGCGGATCGCTCGACTACTTCCAGTGGGCCGCGATCCTGCGCGCGGTCTCGGCGCTGACTCAATACCATTGGGTCTACCGGCAAAGCGTCAAGCCGTGGCTCGTGGCCGATCTGCTGATCCTCAAGCCGGACATGCCGCGCTCGCTGATCTCGTGCTACGACAACATCGTCTATTTCCTCGACGCGATCGGCCGCGCCTACGGCCGGCAGGGCGGGGCGCAGCACCACGCGCGGGGCGTCTACGACCGGCTGCGCCAGGCGACGACGCGCGACATCTTCCAGGCCGGCCTGCACGAGTTCATCACCAACTTCGTCGAGGACAACAGCCGCCTGGGCGAGACGATCAGCCTGCAATATCTCGACACCGCCGGCCTGACGCCCGAGAAGGTCTGAGCGCACGCCGTCGCGCGGTGGATCTTTTGTGCTCGCGGCGCTACCACCGGAGCACCGCTCGGCGGAGAGCGTCGGCCGGCGCGTCCCACGCGTGCCTCCACGAAGCGGCAAAGGAGCATGCGGCCATGGCCTATATCGAGATCAAGCCTCACGCCGGCACGGTGCGCGTAATATGGCACGGCCGCGAGATCGCGGCGAGCGAGCGCGCGCTCGACCTTGTCGAGGGCGGCGGCCGCGCCGTCCTCTACGTACCGCGTGAGGACGCCGACATGAGCGTCTTCCAGCCTACGACCAAGCATACGCATTGCCCGCACAAAGGTGAGGCCTCCTACTTCACGTTGAAGGCCGACGGTGCCAGCGACACCGACGCGGTTTGGTCCTACGAGACGCCGCTCGACGCCGTCGCGGCGATCCGCGGACATCTCGCCTTCTATCCCAACAAGGTCCGCATCGAGGGCTGAGGCCGGACCGTATCTTAACCTTTGTTCATGCTCGTGGACGCGAGTTCATGCAACGCGGGGCTAGCCGCGCGATTGATCCTGCGTCTTCCAGCCGCACCGAACGATCAACGGGATCCTCGGCGGCTCACGACGGAGATCGAGATATGACGTCCAGGACTCTCGTCGCGGCTCTTGCCGCCACCGCGTTGTTCGCCGGGGGAGCTGCCTTCGCCGATCAGCAAGGAACGAACCCGTCGTCGATGACGCCGCCCGGCCACGCCGCGGTGTCAAAGGATTTCGGCAAGCTCTCCGCAGACGGCGCGCACGCCTATCAGGATTTGACGCTGGCGCGCCTCGCGATCTTCGATGGTCGTACCGCCGATGCCAAGAAATACGTCGACGATGCCGACAGCGGCTTCAACAAGGCCAAAGGCGACGAGAGCGTCTTCAACCAGTCCGAGTTGACGATGCGCTCGCATGTAACCCAGAAGAGCGGTTCGGTGACCGCAAACGACAAGTCCGACGCGGGTAGCAGCGCCGACTCCGGGTCGAATGCGCAATCGGCGTCGAGCGATGCCGGCAGCGACGTCAACAAGCCGATCGCCTGGCTGCCGGTCGATGGCGCCATCAGCATCAACGAGGACTTCACCGCCAAGCCGGAGAAGGCCAAGGCCGTGCAGGACGCCAACAAGAGCCTGGCGCAGGGTGACAAGAAAGGTGCGCTCGACAAGCTCAAGCTCGCCGACGTGAACACCGAGGTCTCGATCGCGGTGGTGCCGTTGCAGCAGACCATCGACGACGTGAACCAGGCCAAGCAGCTCATCGATTCCGGCAAGTTCTACGAGGGCAGCCAGAAGCTGCGCGCGGTGCAGGATGCCACGATGATCACGATCGCCGACGCGAACAGTGTTCCCACCAAGGATCAAGGGCAGGCCGGTGCGCAGTCGAAGGCGAGCGACGCGACGCACTGATCGACGGCAACTTGAGTGAAGGGGCAGCCTCACGGCTGCCCATTTTTTTTCCGAGACCTTTCCAATTCGTTTCCGCGTCTTGATGGTTTAACCATCGCTTCATCATGAATTGAGAGGCCGCGTTACTCTTAAAAATTATCCTTTATAATGCCGGCATAGCGTTTCTGAGGATGCGTACATGTCGGTGCGTTGCTTGTTCCTTTCGGCTGCGGTGGCGTGTCTTGCGCCCGCGGCGGCCATCGTCATACCTGTGGCGGCCTTCGCCCAAGGCATCTACATTCCCAGTCCCTTGCCGGACGACACCGCGCCGCGCCCGACCTATCGCGAGCGCATGAAGCAATTTCCGCCGCCGGGTGGCCGGCTCGGCGGCGGCCCGCTCGAATTTCTCCAGACCGGCGGTCGCCCGGTGCCGGTCGCACCGGAATATGCCGAGAGCGTGCTGCCGAACTTCGTCAAGCGGCCTTACGCCCAGCCGGGCGATCGCAAGGCGGACTACGGTGGTGTCAACAGCGGTCCGCCGCGCACCGAGCCGGGCTATGTCGCAGCTCCGCTCTCGTACGCGCAGCCTGTCTACGCGCAGCCGGCCTATGCCGAGCCCGTCTACGCCGAGCCCTACCCTGAACGCGCGGCGCTGCCGCAGGGCGGTCTGCCCCCTTTTCTCGGAAGCGGAGCGCAAGGCGAATCCTACGCTCCGCCTTCTGACGCGCTGCCCGGCTACAATGCGCTGGCCCAGAGCCGGCCGGCGCGGCGCGCCACTCGCGCGACGACGCTGCCGTCCTACTCGGCGCTTGCTTCCGCGCAGGGGAGAGCCGAGCCCGGCCAGGCCGGCCCGTCCGCGTTCGACTGGCCCGACTTCAGCCAGCCGGCGTTCGGCGACACCACCGGCAGCGTGCGTGGTGCTGCCCCCGCGCAGGTCGATCTCGACCCGCTCGGCCTCGGCGCGCTGTTCGGCCAGCAACAGCCTTTCGGCGGGAGCGAGCCCGCGCCGGCCGCGCCGATGCGGGCCGGCATCAACCCGATCTACCAGCGTCAGGTCGTGGCCTACGACGGTCGCGAGCGTCCCGGCACCGTCGTCATCGATACGCCGGACAAGTTCCTCTACCTGATCGAGGGCAACGGCCGTGCGATCCGCTACGGTATCGGCGTGGGCCGCCCCGGCTTCACCTGGGCCGGTATCAAGACGGTGTCGCGCAAGGCGGAATGGCCGGGTTGGACGCCGCCGAAGGAGATGCTGAAGCGCCGTCCCGACCTGCCGCGCCACATGGTCGGCGGCGAGGCCAACCCGCTCGGCGCCCGCGCGCTTTATCTCGGTTCGTCCATGTACCGCATCCATGGCACGAGCGAGCCCGACACCATCGGCACAAACGTATCGTCGGGATGCATCCGCATGACCAACGCCGACGTCACCGACCTCTATGAGCGCGTGCCCGTGGGAACGAGGGTCATCGTGCGCTAACCACGATCGTCATTCCGGACGGTGCAAAGCGAAGATCTGGAACCGGTGTGCTTCAAGCCCGAAGGTTGAGAAGCACCGGTTCCGGGCTCGGCTTTGCCGCCCCGGAATGGCGAGCGCTAAGACTGTGCCGACTTTAGACGTTGTAGCTGCCGTCGTCCCCGCCACCGGCGTCGCCGGCGTCCTGGGCATCGTCCTGGTCCTGGTCGGCGTCCTGCTGCCAATCGGCGGCCGTGCCGCCGCTACCAGCATCGCCCTGAGAGCTATCGCCGTAGTAGTTGTTGACGACCGTCTCTTGCGGAACGCCGGCGACGCCCTCGCCCATGCCGAGGCCGCCAAAACCGCCGCCGTGGCCGCCCATCAGGCCGCGTATGCCCTCGAACATCAGCGCGCCGCCGGCGACGCCCGCCGCCGTGCCGAGCGCGCCCTTGAGGAAGCCGCCGCCGGCCGGCGCTTGCGGCTGCTGGCCGCCCCAGGGACCCCCCTGCTGCTGCGGCGCGTAGCCCTGCTGCTGCGGCTGGCCGTAGCCCGGCTGCTGGCCGTAGCCCGGCGGCGGCGCCTGCGTGCCCTGGTTCCACACCGGTGGGCGCTGCGCCGGCACCGGCTCGCGCGAGGCGGCCGCGCCGCCGAAGATGCTCGACAGGAAGCCGCCGCCGCCCGAGGATTGCTGCGGGACCTGCTGCACCTGCTGCACCTGCTGCTCGAGCTGCTGGATGCGCTGGCTGGCGGCCTGCAGCGCCTGCTCCTGCACGATCACGGCCTGGGTCAGGTAGTAGGAGGAATAGGGCTGCTGACGCATGTTGTCGGCGATCAGCCGGTCGGCCTCGGGGTCGCGCTGACCGTTGGCGTTGTTGCGCATGCGGTCGAACACGCCCTGCAGGAGCTGGCGCTCTTCGGGTGACATGGTCTTCTCCCAGTCGATCGCGGCGTCTCGCGGCCGCGCGGCAGCATATGGGGCCGCGTGTCGCGGGTAGGAAGAGCGCGGCCTTGCTCCCATGGTCGACCCCCGCTAGACCACGGCCCTCCCGAGAGGCCCGTATGAGCGATCCCAACAAGCAGCTGGCGCGGCTGCCGCGCGGCTTCGGCGACCGCGGCACCACCGACATCGCAGCGACCCACCGCATGCTGGAGAAGATCCGCCAGGTCTACGAGCTCTACGGCTTCGAGGCGGTGGAGACGCCGATGATCGAGTTCACCGACGCACTCGGCAAGTTCCTGCCCGACCTCGACCGGCCCAACGAGGGCGTATTCTCCTTCAAGGACGACGACGAGCAGTGGCTCTCGCTGCGCTACGACCTGACCGCGCCGCTGGCCCGCTACGTGGCGGAGAACTTCGACAGGCTGCCGAAACCCTACCGCTCGTTTCGCGCCGGCTATGTGTTCCGCAACGAGAAGCCCGGCCCCGGCCGCTTCCGCCAGTTCATGCAGTTCGACGCCGACACCGTGGGCTCGGCGAGCATCGCCGCCGATGCCGAGCTCTGCATGATGGCGGCCGACACGCTGGAGGCGCTCGGCATCGCGCGCGGCGACTATGTCATCAAGGTCAACAACCGCAAGGTGCTCGACGGCGTCATGGAGGCGATCGGGCTGGGCGGGCCGGAGAACGCGGGGCGGCGGCTCACCGTGCTGCGGGCGATGGACAAGTTCGACAAGTTCGGAAACGAAGTACGTCTTCTCCTGGGAGAGGGTCGCAAGGACGAATCGGGCGATTTCACGAAAGGTGCTGGTCTCGACGAAGAACAGCAACACGAAATCATGACGTGGCTTGGATCGAGTGCTCAGCTTGTCGATGTCAAAGGCATATCCGAATCGGAACGAGCGGACTCTGCGCTTGAAACCAACTCAGGTGAAAATGCCTTTTCCAACAACGAGACGATCAAAACCTTTCGCGCTCACTTCGGAAGCAATGACAAAGTCCGAGACGGCCTCGATGAATTGCAGATGATAGCTGACCTGGGTTTGGCGGCAGGCTACGGAACCAAGCGCCTCAAGATTGACCCCTCGGTCGTCCGCGGCCTCGAATACTACACCGGTCCCGTCTTCGAGGCCGAGCTGACCTTCGAGGTCAAGGGCGACGACGGGAAGCCGATCCGCTTCGGCTCCGTCGGCGGCGGCGGCCGCTACGACGGCCTCGTCGGCCGCTTCCGCGGCGAGGAGGTGCCGGCCACCGGCTTCTCGATCGGCGTGTCGCGGCTGCAGGCGGCGCTGCAGGCGATCGGCTCGCCGCTGATGGCCGGCCACAAGGAGAAGGCACCCGTCGTGGTGCTGGTCCTGGATCGGTCCGAGATCGCCCGCTACCAGGCGCTGGTCACCCGTCTGCGCCAGGCCGGCATCGCCGCCGAGCTCTACCTCGGCTCGTCCGGCATGAACGCCCAGCTCAAATACGCCGACAAGCGCGGCTGCCGCTGCGCCGTGATCCAGGGCTCCAACGAGCGCGACCACGCCTCCGGCCCGCAGGTGGTGGTGCGCGACCTCGTGCTCGGCCTGGAACTCGCCAAGAGCACCAAGGACCGCGCCGACTACCTCGAACTGCGCGCCAAGGCGCAGATGGCCGTGGCGGAGGATGCGCTGGTCGATACCGTGCGCGAGGTGCTGGGCCGCCACGAATGATCGTCATTCCGGGCGCGTGCGCAGCTCGAAGTCGGAACCCATTGCGCCCTCCGGATGGGCTTCGACGCGCGCTATGCCGCCGCCAAGGCCGGCACACTGCTGGTCTGAGGACACTCGTCGGCCGTCTGCTCGCTCGAGTCCTTCTGCCACGAGGTCGTGCGCAGGAACGTCGCGAAATCGCGAGACGGGAGCGGACGGCTGACGAGGTAGCCCTGCACGTGCTGGCACCCCTCCGCGACGGTGAAGTCGTACTGCTCCGATGTCTCGACGCCCTCGACCGTCGTGGTGATGCCGAGGCAGGCGCCCATGGTGATGATGGCGCGAACGATGGCGGCACTCTCGGCATCTGCCGGCAGCTGTCGGATGAAGGATCGATCGACCTTGATCTTGTCGAAAGGAAAACGCCGCAGGTAGTTCAGTGACGAGTAGCCGGTGCCGAAGTCGTCCATGGAGATGCGGACGCCCTTGGAGCGTAGCTCGTTGAGGATCGCCAGCGTGCGTTGCTCGTCGTCCAGCAGCACGCCTTCGGTGATCTCGAGTTCGAGCCGGCTCGGCTCGAGCCCAGCGGCAGCAAGCGCTTCGTTGATGGTGGAGATCAAACCCGCGTTGCGAAATTGCACGGGCGAAAGGTTCACCGCGATGCCGAGTCGCGAGGGCCACGTCGCCGCCTCCGCGCATGCCGTGCGCAGCACCCAGGCTCCGAGGGCGACGATCAGGCCGGTTTCTTCGGCGAGGGGAATGAAATCCGCGGGCGGGACCAGGCCGCGTTCCGGATGCCGCCAGCGCACAAGCGCTTCGGCCGAGGTGACCTGCCTGGTGCTGGTCTCGACCAGCGGCTGGTAGTGCAGTTCGAACTGGTCTTCCGCCAAAGCCTGGCGCAGGCCGGCTTCGAGAAGCCTGCGCTCGCGCATCCTGGCATCGAGTTCGGGATCGAACTTCCGGAAGGTGCCCTTGCCGCCGGTCTTCGCGGCGTAGAGCGCGAGGTCGGCGGCGTGCAGGAGGTCTGCCGGTTCCGTGCCATCGGCCGGGGCCATTGCGATGCCGACGCTGGCGCCCACGTACACCGGCTGGTCGTCGAGCATGAAGGATTTCGAGAGAACCTCGATGCAGCGCTCGGCCAGCAGGCCGCAGGACGCCGGGTCGCGCGCGTCGGACACGAGCACCGCGAACTCGTCGCCGCCAAGCCGGGCGACCACGTTGTCGCCCGCCATGATCGATCTCAGCCGCTCCGCGGCCTTGCGGAGCAGAAGGTCGCCCGCGGCGTGCCCGAGCATGTCGTTGACCGGCTTGAAGCGGTCGAGATCCACGATGAGCACGGCGAAAGGGAGATCCTGGCCGATACGAGCGTGTGCGTGCAGCTCGAGCAGGTCGTGGAAACGGCTGCGGTTGGGTAGGCCGGTCAGCGTGTCGTTGAAGGCCAGGGTGCGCAATCTCGCCTCGGTGCGCAGGCGCTCGCGCTGATCGCGCACGGCATAGACGGTCTGCGTGGTGCGTCCGACCGGAACCTCGCTGCGCAACACGCAGACCGGGACGAACCCGCCCTCGGCGTCCAGCATCTGGGTCTCGCGCTCTTCGTGTTCCGGCAGGCTGGAAAGATCGAGGTAGGGGAAGAACGCGCTGGCGCGAAGTCCGATCGAGGCAGACCGGTCCATCCCCGACAACCGCACGAAGCTGCTGTTGGTCGTGACCACGGCACCGCCATCGCAGATCAGCAGGCCTTCGAGAGCGACATCGGCCAGCTTGTGGAGGCGGTTACGCTCGAAGCGGATGCGCGCCTTGGCGGCGCGGCTGAAGCGGAAGCCGACGATGGCGAGCACGAGAAGGCCGAAGCAGACACCGGCGACGACGGGAGCGATCACCTCGGGCGCGACCGCATCGAGCGGCAGGGACACCGTGGGGTCGAAACGGATGCTGGCGGCGGTCATGCCGCTGAAGTGCAGCACGGCGATCGACAGCAGCAGCAAGGGTGCGGCGGCGTGCCTGATCGTCCGATTTCGGGCGGTCCCGGTCAAAGTCGCGGTACCTGCCAGCGCGATGCTGAACGGGACGGAGAGGACGACGAGCTGCCAGTCCCATTCGATATGGCCGGCGACGACATAGGCCATCTGGCCGAGGTAATGAAGCACGGCGACGCCGCACCCGATCACCGCGCCGGAGAGAAAGCGTTGCTTCACGTCGCGCGCACGGAAGATCATGACGAAGCCGCAGCCGATGATCACGACGGCGCAGAGGAGCGAAGCGGCCGTGGCGACCGGCTCGAACGCCGCCTTGACGCCCGGCCGGAACGACATCAGCGCCAGGAAGTGCGTCGCCCAGGCGGTGCAGCCCGCCGCAACGAGGCTTGTGGCGCCCCAGAGCCGGCCCTCGCGGCCTTTCTGGCGGACCGCATGCGCGCCGACCGCGAAGCACGCGTAGACCCCGACCGTGCAGACGAGCACTGCGAGCGCGATGAGCCGATGGTCATGCGCTTGGGTGACGCATGTGAGGACCGAACGCATGGAGACTGTCCCTTGATCGAAGACAATCTACGCCGCGCGCCTTAAGGGATATCGCAGACTGTGATCGACAATGGACCGGTTATAGTTCTTGTTTGTGAGGCGTCGTTATAGCTCGGAGACCGGCTGGGTCCGCGCGAAGTCCCAGTACAGCTCGCGCGCGCGCCGCCATAGCGGTCCCGGCGCCAGCTCACGCTGCTCGACCTGGGTCACCGGCACCACCTTGGCGAAATTGCCGGTGGCGAAGATCTCGTCGGCTTCGCAGAACTCCTCCCAGCGCATGACGCGCTGGTGCACCGCCACGCCGTCGGCCTCCAGCAGCGCGATGGTGCGGCGCCGCGTGATGCCGTCGAGGAAGGTGCCGTTGGGCGCCGGCGTGTGCACGGCGCCGCCGCGGGCCATGAAGATGTTGGAGTTGGCGAGCTCCGCGACGTTGCCGAGTACGTCCAGCATGGCGCAATTGCCGAAGCCTCTGGCATAGGCCTCGATCAGCGCGCGGCCGCCGTTGGGGTAGAGGCAGCCGGCCTTGCTTTCGACCGGCGCGGTCTCGCGCGTCGGGCGGCGGAACGGCGACAGCGTGACGGCGAAGCCGGTCGGTGCCGGCATCGGCGCCTCGTAGAGGCAGAGGCACCAGCGCGTCGACGTCGGATCGAAGCGCACGCCGCCACCGGCGGCACCGTGCTCGGGCCAGTACATCGGGCGCACGTAGAGCGCGGCCTCGGGCGGGAAGCGGGCGATGCCCTCGCGGGCCAGCGCCATCCACTCGCCGACGCCGACGCGCGGCTCGAGCAGGAAGGCCATGGCGGAGGCGTTGGCACGCTCGAAATGGGCGCGAAGGTCCGGCGCGTAGCCCTCGAAGACGCGGCCGCCGTCGAACACCGTGGTGCCGAGCCAGGCGGCGTGGGTGCGCGGCCCCATGATCGGGTGATTGCCCGGGTGCCAGGCGCCCTCGTAGAAGGTCCAGGTGTCCGTGGTCGTGACGGCGGCGTCGGCTGCGGCGGAGGTCATGGCATGCATGCTTGCCCGATGGTCGCGGCGGTTCGATGACGGAGGGGATGGACCCGAAGGCGGCGCGCTTCCTCGCCATGGTCGGGCTCGCCGGCACCGGCGGCGGCGCGTTGGACGTCGAGGAGCGCCGCGCCTCCTTCGCCAGGCTGATGCGCTTCTCGCGCGCGCCCGATGCCACGGTGAAGGTCGAGAGCCACGAGGCGACGGGCTGCGGCGGTCACGCCATCCCGCTGCGGCTCTACGCGTCGGCCGGCGGCCCGCGGCCCTCGCCGGGCCTGGTCTATTTTCACGGCGGCGGCCTGGTGGCGGGCAGCCTCGACACGCACGACGCACTGTGCCGCAGTCTCGCCGCCGGCTCGGGCTGCCGCATCGTCTCGGTCGGCTATCGTTTGGCGCCGGAGCATCCTTTTCCCGTCGCGATCCTCGACGCCTATGCCGCGACGCGTTTCTGCGCGCGCGAGGCCGGTGCGTTGGGGATCTTGCCCGGCCGCCTCGGCATCGGCGGCGATTCCGGCGGGGGCACGCTGGCCGCGATTGTCGCCGGCGTGCTCGGCCGACGCTTGCAGCTCAAGGCGCAGGTGCTGCTCTGTCCGGTGCTCGACTTCGCCGAGGCGCGCGAGTCCAGGAGGCTCTACGGCGCCGGCCACCTGCTCGATGCCACGACAATGGTGGCCGACCTCGCCCTTTACGCGCCGCGCCGGCCGCTCGACGACCCGCGCGTCTCGCCGCTACGCGCCGATCCCGCCGGCCTTCCGCCGACGCTGATTCACACCGCCGGCTTCGATCCGCTGCGCGACGAGGGGTTCGCCTACGCCGCCCAGCTGCGCGCGGCGGGCGTAGACGTGCGCCACACCGACCACGGGGCGCTAGTCCACCATTTCTACGGCCTCACCGGCGTTGTCCCCGCCGCTGCGCCTGCGCTTGCGGCGATCGCCCGTGAGATCGGCGAGGTGCTGGGGTGAGGCCTTGCCCGTTGTCATTCCGGGGGGCGGCGGTTCACGCCGCACGAGCGGCGCTCGTGGCGAGCAGGGCGAGCCAGTTGCGGAACAGAGCGACGGCCATGTCGCGGTGCCACGGCATGGGCGCGCCGACCTCCGGCAGGACCGCTTCGGCGCGGCCGGCGGCCACGTAGGCGCGCAGCGTCGCCTCGTCCTCCGCCGCGAAATAGTTCGCCGGCAGGCTCGGCGTGCGCGACGGATCCGCTTGCCAGCGCGCCAGGTCGCGGCGCGCCTCGCGCTTCAGCGCCTCGGCATCATATTCGGGGTGACCCTGCAGGAACACGAACTGGCTGCCGCAGGTGCGCACGAAGCTATCCACGCCGATCGCGCCGCGCGTCAGCACCCCATAGCCGGCGGCGGCGAGTTCGACCTCGTCGAGATCGTTCCAGCGGGAGTGGCACACCTGCAGGCTCTCGCCGGCACCCGCGAGAAGCGGGTGGTCACCCGCCGCCGTCACGGCGAAGATGCCGGTGCACTTGGCCGGCAGCGGCCGGCGCGCGATACCGTCGAGGTGCAGCACCGCGGCGTGCGCGGCGAGGCACGACCAGATCGTCGAGCGCGTGCCGGTCTTCGCCCAGTCGATTACCTGCGCGAGCTCGGGCCAGAAGGCCTCGTCGCGCAGGTTGTCGGCGCGGGGCTCGGCACCGGTGACGAAGAGGCCGTCGAGGCGGCTGCCCAGCAGCGCGTCGAGACCATGATAGCGGCGCACCACTCGCGCCTGGGCCTCGTCGCCGCGGGCGATCGCGGGCAGGCCGTACAGCCGCAGCCGCACGCGCGCGGCGCCGCAGCCCCGCTCCAGCAGGTCGATCAGCTGGCGCTCGCCGCCCTCCATGCCGGCATCGCCGAGGTTGTTGAGCAGGCCGATCTCGACGTCGCAGGTGCCGCGGGCGGGCGAGGCTGGCGTGTCGAGGACGACCGGCACGGTGCTACTCCGCGGCCTGGGCGAGGCCGGCGGCCGCGGCGAGCGCTTGGTCGAGGTCGGCGACGATGTCGTCGACGTGCTCGATGCCGACCGAGATGCGGATGAGGTCGGGCGTGACGCCGGCGGCGCGCTGCTCGTCCGGGTTCATCTGACGATGCGTGGTCGAGGCCGGATGGCAGGCCAGCGAGCGGGTGTCGCCGATGTTGACCAGCCGCTTGATGAGGCCTAGCGCGTCGTAGAAGCGCTTGCCGGCCTTGAAGCCGCCGCGCACGCCAAAGGTGAAGAGCGACGAGGCCTGGCCGCCCATCAGGCGCTGTGACAGCTCGTAGTATGGGCTGTCGGGAAAGCCGGCGTAGGTCACCCAAGCCACCCGCGGGTCCGCGCGCAAGAATTCGGCGACGGCGCGGGCGTTGGCGACGTGTCGCTCCATGCGCAGCGCCACCGTCTCGATGCCCTGCAGGATTAGGAAGGCGTTGAACGGCGAGAGCACCGCGCCGCAGGTGCGCTGGTACACCGAGCGGGCGCGGGCGATATAGCATTCCGCACCGTAATGGTCGGCGTAGACCATGCCGTGGTAGCTCTCGTCCGGCACGGTGAACATCGGGAACTTGGCGGCGTGCTCGCGCCATGGGAAGCGCCCGCTGTCGATCACCGCGCCGGCGAGTGTGGTGCCGTGGCCGCCCATGAACTTGGTGAGGCTCTCCATGACGATGTCGGCGCCGTGCTCGATCGGCCGGAACAGGATTGGCGTGGCGACGGTGTTGTCCACCACCAGCGGCACGCCGTTGCGGTGCGCCACCTCGGCCAGCGCCGCCACATCGGCGATGTTGCCGGCAGGATTGCCGATGCTCTCACAGAACACGGCGCGAGTATCGTCGTCGATCAGCGCCTCGATGGCCTCTGGACTGGCGTCGGCGGCGAAGCGGGTGCGGATGCCCTGGCGCGGCAGCACGTGGGCCAGCAAAGTGTGCGTGGTGCCGTAGAGCTGCGCCGGAGCGACGATGGTGCCGCCGTGGTCGGCCAAGGTCGAGATGGCGTAGTGGAAGGCGGCCTGGCCTGTCGAGGTCACGAGCGCCGCTGCGCCGCCCTCGAGCTGCGCGACGCGGCGTTCCAGGACGGCGCAGGTCGGGTTGGCGATGCGGCTGTAGCGGTAGCCCGGAACCTCGAGGTTGAAGAGCGCGGCGCCATGGTCGGCGCTGTCGAACTCGTAGGCCACCGTCTGGTAGATCGGCACGGCGCAGGCATGCGTCGCGGGATCGCCGTCGTAGCCCCCGTGGATCGCAATCGTCTCGCTGCGCATCACCTGGTCCTTCGCTGAGCGTGCCGTTACGGGACGCCCTCGTCGCCTGCGGTCAGATGGCTGCAGGCCGCATGCCACCGCCGCGACTGCCGTCTTTCCGGGGCGCCGAAGGCGAGCCCGGAACCCATGACAACGCGGCTGGGCGGTTCGCGAAATGGTGCCGCGCTCGCCGGCTCGCACGTTGTCATGGGTTCCGGGCTCTCGCTGCGCTCGCCCCGGAAATATAGCGCCGCCTAAGCCGTGTTCCCCGCATCGACCGTCATTGTCGTGCCGGTGATGTTACGCGCCTTGTCGCTCATCAGGAAGGCGACCGCGTGGGCCACATCGTCCAACTCGGGCATGCGTTTCAGCGCGGAGCGGCGTGCGACCCGAGCCATCTCCTCGACCCCGAGTCCGGCCGTCATGTCGGTGGCGACGAAGCCGGGCGCGACGGCGTTCACGGTGACGCCGAGCGGCCCCACCTCGCGGGCGAGCGAGCGGGTGAAGCCGATCATCGAGGCCTTGGTGGCGGCGTAGACGGAGAGGCCATGGTAGCCCGTCGTGGCGACAATCGAGCTCATGTTGACGATGCGGCCGGTGCCGGCCGACATCATCGAGCGCACCGCCTGCTTGGCGAGCAGCATCGGCGCGGTCACGTTGAGGCGCACCAGACGCTCGATGGCCGCGGCGGGCATGGTCGCCAGCACGCCCTCGGTGCCGAGCCCGGCGTTGTTGACCAGCCCGTAGAGCGGGCCGTGCGCCTCGGTCAGGCCGCGGACGAGGTCGGGAATGCCATCGAGCACCTCGAGGTCGAAGGCGGCGAAGTGGATCGCGCCGGCACCGGCCCATTCCGCCTCGGCGATGGTCCGCGTCAGCGCCTCGCCCTCCTGGCGCGCCACGGCGAGCACGTGGAAGCCGTCGGCGGCCAGCGCCTTGGCGATGCCGAGGCCGATGCCGCGGCTGGCACCGGTGACGAGCACATTACGCAACAGCAGGCTCGCGGCTGAGCTTGCCGGCGGCGGTCAGCGGCAGCGCCGGCACGAACTTGACCAAGGCCGGCACCTTGTGCGCCGGCAGGCGCTGGCGGCAGAGGTCGAGGATTGCGGCCTTGAGGCCTTCGTCGGCGGCGACGCCGTCGCGCGCCACCACCTCGGCGACCACGATGGCACCGGTAAGCGGGTTGCGCCGCGCCTTGACCAGCGACATGCGCACCTGCGGATGGGCGTTAATGGCACCCTCAACTTCTTCCGGGTTCACCTTGAGGCCGCCGACGTTGATGATGCCGCCGCGCCGGCCGACGAAGTGACAGCGCCCGTCGCGAACCTCGATCAGGTCGCCGGAATCGACGTAGCCCTCGGCGTCCTTCAGCGGTGCCGCTGCCGCACCGAGATAGCGCGAGGCGGCGCGGCGCGAGCGCAGGCGCAGCGTGCCGTCCTCGACCTTCAGCGCGACGCCGTTGGTCTCCGCGTCCAGCAAGGCGGCGGGGAAACCCGCCCGCCCGTCGTCGACGGCGAAGCCGACGCCGGCTTCGGTCGAGGCGTAGGCGTGGCCGATGGCGGCGTCGGGGAAGGCCTCTGCGAGCGCGTCGAGCACCATCTGGTCGGCAATCTCGCCGGACAGGCGGATGTAGGAGGGCGCAAAGACGCCGCGCTGGCCGCTCATCAGCACGCGACGCCAGTGCGACGGCGTGCCCGAAATGGAACTGACGTCGGCGGTGGCGAGGCGGGCGAGGTGGTCGCCCAGCGCCTCGCCGGGCGCCGAAACGATCAGGTCGGTGCCGTTGAACAGCGCGCGCAGGAAGATCTGCAGGCCGCCGTAGCGGCGGATGTCGTAGAAGGTGGCCCATTTCAGCGGCGCCGCGCCGGGCGGGGCCTGCCGGATCGCGTCGGTCAGCGCGGCCAGCGTGTGCGCGACGAGCTTGGGCCGCCCCGAGGTGCCGGAGGTGGCGAGCACCCACTCGGTCTCTTGGGTGCGGGCCGGCGCGGGATGCGGCGCGTGAGCGGACAGCGCCACGGAAACGATGTCGAGGTCGTCGCCGCCGAGCAGGTCGGGCCGGTCGGTGGCGATCGCGTCAACTTGACCATCTTCGAGGAACGCGACGAGGTCGCGAGGCGCGAGGTCGGGCGGGGCGATGACGAGACGGCCGGCCACCCCGTCGAGCTCGACCAGGACGCAGGCGGCGGTGATCTGGCCCGACGTCGCCACCAGCACAGAGCGGCCGGCGAGGCCGGGCGCGGCGCCGCCGAGGCTGCTCTCGCCGCGGGCGAAGGCACCGAGGTCGGCGCGGCTCGTGCCGTCATCAATGACGGTGCGCGCCCGATCGGCGAGCCGCGTGGCGTCAGACAAGCGCCTGCTCGTAGAAGTGGACGAAGTCGCCGATCGTGACGGGCAGCGCCACCTCGTCGGCCTCGCTGAACGGGTCGGTGCCGAGCTGTTCCTCGAGCCGGGCGACAAGCACCGCAAAGCCCAGCGAATCGAGCCCGCAGGTCATCAGCGCGGCCTGGTCGTCGAGCGGGCCCAGCGTCTTCTTCTGCTCGACGGCGATGCGCTTCATTTCGGCGAGGATGGTGTCGCGGACGGACATGGGCCTACCTTTCTGCCACCCTTCAACGCGAAGCGGCCTGGCTAACCATCGGGGCATGCAGCTAAGGTGAAAGCCCCATACCTGGCAGGCAGCCTGTCCCCGATTTTCGCTCTCCCGGAAATCTGTGCACCGCTGCGTCATGCGTCAGGATCGGGCGCTGCGAAGAAGAGCAAGTTGACCGTCTGCTGGCAAACGAGTCAAGCTTGGCTTTAGCGCCCTGATCACATTCCTCCTACCTCCTCTCAGCCGTCGTCCTCCATCAGCGCCAGTTCGCCCGCCGGCATGGTAAAGACGTTTTCCCGCGCCGGAAAAGAGCCGTCGCGCACCGCTGCGGCGAAGGCGCCGGCTGCATCGCGGACGACGGTGCCAAGCTCGGCGAAACGGCGGTTGTGGCGGTAGCCGACTTTGGTAAGGCCGAGAATATCGTTTATGACCAGCACTTGGCCGTCGGTGCCGCGCCCGGCGCCGATCCCGATCGTCGCCGCCGCCACAGCCCGCGTAATACGGTTCGCGACCGCCTCCGGGATCAGCTCCAGGATGAGCAGCGCGATCCCGGCCTCGCTCAGCGTGACGGCATCGGTCTCGAGCTCCAGCGCCGCGGTGGCGGTCTTGGCCTTGAGGCGCCGCTCGTCGTGGTGCTGACATTCCAGGCCGAGGTGTCCCGAGGCGGCGATCCCGGCGGTGGCGAGCGCGCGCGCGACGTCGACCTGGGCACCCTCGAACTTGACCATGTCGGCGCCGGCCGCGACCAGTTGCCGGGCGTTCGTCACCGCGGCTTCCGGCGTGTCGTAGGTGGCGAAGGGAAGATCTGCGAGGATCGTCGCCTCAGGTGCGCCGCGGCGCACGGCGCGCACGTGGTGGGCGATGTCGTCGAGGGTGACCTCGCGTTCGTCGGCGTAGCCGAGCACGGTGGTGCCGACGCTGTCGCCGACGAGGATCAAGTCGATCCCGGCGTCGTGCTCGGCTCGGGCGGTCGGAGCATCGTAGGCGGTCAACACGGTGATCTTCTCACCTCTGCGCTTCATGTCGAGGAAGCGGGCGGCTTTGTCGGACACGGTTTGTTCCTATATTCGACTTAGGATCCGGTCTTAGGCCTGTTGAAACAGGGGACAGCGTGCATCGCGCGAGTCCGCTGGGCCGAATACGGGATAGGTGTGAACGCCATGCGCTTTTCGCCATCGTTCCTCGAGGACATCAAGGCCCGCGTCCCGGTCTCCGAGGTCGTGCGCCGCCGCGTGCCCTTGAAGAAGTCGGGGCGCGAGTTCGTCGGGCTGTCGCCGTTCGGGCAGGAGAAGACCCCCAGCTTCTTCGTCAATGACCAGAAGATGGCCTGGTTCGACTTCTCCTCGGGCAAGAACGGCAACATCTTCGATTTCGTGATGGAGACCGAGGGGCTCTCCTTTCCCGAGACGGTCGAGATGCTGGCGGGCGAAGCCGGGCTCGCCCTGCCGGCGCGCTCGCCCGAGACGGAGCGCGAGGAGAAGCGCCGCGCCGGGCTGCACGAGGTCTGCGAATGGGCCGCCGCCTTCTTCGAGGCCGAACTCAAGAGCGAGCGCGGCGCCCGCGCCCGCGCTTACCTCGATGGGCGCGGCATCGCCGCGGCGAGCCGCGCGGAGTTTCGCATCGGCTACGCGCCATCGGGGCGGCACGCGTTGCGCGACGCGCTCGCGGCCAAAGGCGTCGACGTCGGGAGCATGTGCGAGGCCGGCCTGCTGATCCACGGCGATGAGGTGGCCGTTCCCTACGATCGCTTCCGAGAGCGGGTGATGTTTCCGATCCACGACCGCACCGGCCGCGTCATCGCGTTTGGTGGCCGCGCGCTGGAAAAGGACGTCGCCGCCAAATACCTGAATTCGCCGGAAACGCCGCTCTTCCACAAGGGGCGGCTGCTGTTCAACCACCATCGCGCACGCAAGGCGGCGCACGATCGCGGGCGCGTGATCGCGGTCGAGGGATACATCGACGTCATCGCCATGCACGCGGCCGGTTTCCCCGAGACCGTGGCGGGGCTCGGCACGGCGCTGACCGAGGAGCAGGCTGGCCTGTTGTGGGGGATGGCAGGTGAACCGGTGCTGTGCTTCGACGGCGACAAGGCCGGCCGCAAGGCGGCGGCCCGCGCGGCGGCCATGGCGATGCCGCAGCTGCGGGCGGACCGTACGTTGGCGTTCGCGCTGCTGCCCGAGGGGCAGGATCCCGACGAGCTGATCGGCTCCGCCGGCGCCGCGGCGGTGGCGACGGCGCTCGACGCCGCGCTGCCGCTCGTCGACCTGGTCTGGAGCCGGGCGATCGAGGGGCGATCCTTTTCGACCCCCGAGCAATGCGCCGCGCTGGAGCGCGAGACCGCCGAGATGGCGGCCACGATCAAGGACGAGACGCTGCGCCGGCTCTACGCGCGCGAATTTAAGGATCGCGCCTACAAATTCTTCCGGGAGCTCCGGCAAGGGCAGGGCGGCGGGAAGGCCCCTGCTGGCAAGGCGTACGGCGGCTTCAAGCAAAGCCGCGAGAAGGAGACCGGCTACATGTCCAAGCCGCTGTCGGCGAGCGCCAGCCTGATCAGGAACCTCGCTGAACACCATCCGCTGCCACCGCGTGAAGCGCTGATCCTTTGCATTCTTCTCAAGCGGCCACAGCTTGTCGAGGATCACCTCGAAGATGTCGTCGCCCTGGATTTCGGCGACCTCGGCGCAGTCGGGTCGGAACTCGCCGTCTTGCGCGACCGCCTGCTCGAGGCGGCCCACGATCTTGCGGCGACGCCCGAGACGCTGTCCCAGGCGCTTCTGGACGCGGGTTTCGGTCCGCTCATCGATCGGATCGGTCGGGCGGTGAGTGGGTCGGCCTGGTATCTGGCGCCCGAGGCGCCGGCCTCGGACGCGGCTTTCGTGTTGCGGCAGGCACTCGTCTTGCACCATGAGGCGCGAGCGTTACATAAAGAGTTGCCTTCCGCCGAACTGGCTCTAGCTACTAATCCCTGTGACGCCACATTGGCTCGCATTCGCGATATACGGGAGCAGCTCAGCGCGCTTGTTGGCAAGGAAGCAGCGGACGAAGGTTTCGGGGCATCTACGGGACGTTTCGCGACCGCGCTCTAGACTGTTAACACCAGGGTATCGCCTTCGGCGGTTCTCGGAGCGGTCGAAGGCTCGTCGGAGCCGTCGAAGCGGGTTCCGTTAACGCGAATTGAGACGGGGGCGGCTCGACGAGCTGGCTTGAGCGGCGACGGTCCCAGGGACCGCGACGGGTGAATGAGGACTGTATGCCCAAGAAGGACAACGAGAAGGGCGAAGGCGAAGGCGCGGTGACGGAGACCGCCGACGGCCCGCTGCTCGATCTTTCGGATGCCGCCGTCAAGCGCATGATCAAGGCCGCCAAGAAGCGTGGCTTCGTCACCTACGCCGAGCTGAACGCCGTGCTGCCCTCCGAAGAGGTGAACTCCGAGCAGATCGAGGATATCCTCGCCATGCTTAACGAGATGGGCATCAACGTCGTCGAGGCCGAGGAGGCCGACAGCGACGAGACCGAGGAGAAGGAAGAGGAGGAGGAAGCCGAAGGCGGCGACCTCGTCGAAGCCTCGCAGGCCAAGGCTGTGGTCGTGCGCTCCTCGGAGCCGGCTGATCGCACCGACGATCCCGTGCGGATGTACCTTCGCGAGATGGGCTCTGTGGAGCTGCTCTCGCGTGAGGGTGAGATCGCGATCGCCAAGCGCATCGAGGCTGGCCGTGAGGCGATGATCGCCGGGCTCTGCGAGAGCCCGCTGACCTTCCAGGCCATCATCATCTGGCGCGACGAGCTCAACGGCTCGAAGGTTTTGCTGCGCGACATCATCGACCTCGAGGCGACTTATGCCGGGCCCGACGGCAAGAACACGCCCAAGATCGATATGACCGCGCCTGGCGCCCACGAAGCGCTGGCCGCCCAGCGCGCCCCCGCGACCGCCCCGATTAACCCGCCAGCCGGTCTTCGCCGTGTAGGCGAAGAGGGCGAGTTGCCGATTGGCAGTGAGAATTTCGACGACGACGACGACATGGAGAATTCTGTTTCGTTGTCGGCGATGGAGGCGGAGCTGAAGCCGAAGGTTCTCGATACCTTCGACCGCATTGCCGACACCTACAAAAAGCTGCGCAAGCTTCAGGACCAGAACGTCGAAAACAAGCTGCGCAACGAGGCGCTAACGCCGACCCAGGAGCGCAAGTACAAGACGCTCAAGAAGGAGGTCGTCACCGATGTCAAGTCGCTGTCGCTCAACCAGAATCGCATCGACGCGCTCGTCGAGCAACTCTATGGTATCAACAAGGGCTTGATCGCGCTCGAGACCAAGCTGCTGCGCCTGGCCGAGAGCTACGGCGTCGGGCGCGAGGATTTCCTAAGGACCTACCAGAACTCGGAGCTCGATCCGAAGTGGGTGCTCCGTGTGTCGAAGCTCGGCAATCGCGGATGGAAGGACCTGATCGGCAAGTCAATTGACGCGGTGAAGGACATCCGCGGCGAAATCCACAATCTTGCGACCGAGACGGGCCTGGAGATCCAGGAATTCCGCAAGATTGTGCATATGGTGCAGAAGGGCGAGCGTGAGGCCCGTCAGGCCAAGAAGGAGATGGTCGAGGCTAATCTTCGCCTCGTGATCTCGATCGCCAAGAAATATACCAACCGCGGCCTGCAGTTCCTGGACCTGATCCAGGAGGGCAATATTGGCCTCATGAAGGCTGTCGACAAATTCGAATATCGCCGCGGTTACAAGTTCTCGACCTATGCTACCTGGTGGATCCGGCAGGCGATCACTCGCTCTATCGCCGACCAGGCCCGCACCATCCGCATCCCGGTGCACATGATCGAGACGATCAACAAGATCGTGCGCACAAGCCGGCAGATGCTGCACGAGATCGGCCGCGAGCCGACTCCGGAGGAACTAGCTGAGAAGCTCGCGATGCCGCTCGAGAAGGTGCGCAAGGTCCTCAAGATCGCCAAGGAGCCGATTTCGCTCGAGACCCCTATCGGCGACGAGGAGGACAGCCATCTTGGCGATTTCATCGAGGACAAGAACGCCATCCTGCCGATCGATGCCGCGATCCAGTCGAACCTGCGCGAGACCACGACTCGGGTTCTAGCTTCGCTGACGCCGCGCGAGGAGCGCGTGTTGCGCATGCGTTTCGGGATCGGTATGAATACCGACCATACGCTTGAGGAGGTCGGCCAGCAATTCTCGGTGACCCGCGAACGTATCCGCCAGATCGAGGCCAAGGCGCTCCGCAAGCTGAAGCATCCGTCACGCAGCCGCAAGCTGCGGAGTTTCCTCGACAATTAGGGTCAGATCGGCTGCCCGACCCGGCGCGTGCTGATTGTCGTGCCGGTTCGGTCGGGCGTGAAGCGCATCTCGACTTCGGTTCGCTTCTGGCACTGCATGACAGACCACCGCTCTGACCACGCCGGCTTACCGGCGACTGCTGGTGGACCGCCGACCACGCTGACAAAGGTCGTATCGGCAACGTAAATCGGTCGGCAGCCTTTCGGGTCAATCGAAGAGGCAAGAAAGGCGTAGAGCGTGGCGTCTTTCTGCAGGACGGGGTCGGCGTGCGTCGAACCTGGGAGCAGCGCTACGGTCGCGATCGATCCCGGGACCAGGACTTGCAACAAGACGTTCAGCTGCCAGGGCCTGCTGCATCCTGCGACGGCCACATGCTCGATCCATGCGCCCGAGCGCGGCTGCAGCTGTACGTTGACGACGATCGGCATGGTGTGGGCCGCTAACTGCGTCCCTATGGACGGCTTGGCATCCTTGCAGGTGTCGTTGACCCACGCCGTCGTCTTATAGGCACCCGCGATGACGGCTTTCTGATAAGCCGCCGTCTGCCGCAGCTTCGCGAGGTTGCCGCTGGCGACTTGCTGCCCAGTTACAGTGACGGCGGAAGCGGTAAGAGCGGCAGCGGCAAGGAAGAGCATGATTTTCTGCAAGCTCGCGTCTCCTTTGTAGAAGCTCGGTGTTTAAATTAGACGACGTAACATCCCGGCAGCAAATCGCGCAGGCAGGCGCTCTATCAAGCTTTGGCGGATCGGTCGGCTACGTCACCACCGCTGCGAGACACCGAGGTGCGTTCGCCAAGCGCCGGCGCAGGGACGCTCGCGGTCTTCCTCAAGGAGGCCGTGTGGGTAGTAGGGAGTTACCGGCAGGGCAATCGTTTCTACAAGCTTTCGGATCAGATCATCGCCGATGGATTCATCGAGAGGTGCCGTAAGGCAGAGCCGCTTTTCTTGGCTTTCGCGGGACTAGCGCCGTGCGAGTGCATTAGGCAGCCGTGGCCCGTCTCGGGTGACATGCTCAAGGACCCTCATCATGACCGATCCGACCGATATGCGCGGCACGCCGGGCTATGACAACGCCATGAACAGCTTGGGTACCGCCTCCAAGTCGCTGCAGGACTTCACCAGCGAAGTGCAGCGCATGGGCAAGGAATCGCTCGAGAAGACGACGCAGCTGATGGAGAAGATGCGCTCGGCAAAGACGATGGAAGACGTGATCTCGGTGCAGACCAGCTTTATGCAGCAGTCCTTCGCGATGTCGGCGGACTATACCCGGCGTTTCGGCGAGCTGATGATGACCCTGCCGATGGAGATGGCCCGCAACTCGCGCGATGCCATGCAAAAAGGCACGGACGCGATGCAGAAGGCCGGCGAGAAGGTCGGGTCCGAGATGCAGAAGGCCAGCGAGCAGTTCACCCAGCAGCACGGCTGAAGGCTCGCGCCATAGCCATCTCCATCGTGCGGTCGTATGAGATCGCATGATCGAACAAACGCCTCCCGCCGCCCGTCGATGCTGACGCTTCTTCTGCTTCGTCACGCCAAGGCCGAGGGCGCACGGAGCGATGATTTCGCCCGTACGCTCACCGAGAAAGGCGAGCGGGACGCCGTCGAAATTGGCGCCTTTCTCGCCGGTCAGCGGCTCGTCCCGTCGGTCGCGTTGGTATCGGCTGCCAAGCGAACATCCCGCACCTTCGAATTGGTGTCTGAGCGGATCGGCCCGGGCATCGAGTTGCAGTGCGAAGAGATCCTCTACAACGCCAGCGAAGTTCGCATCCGCGAGCTCCTCGGCGGTATCGAGCCGGACTCGAGCGTGGTGATGGTCGTCGGGCACAATCCCGGGATCATGGAGGTGGCTGTAGCCCTAGCGCAGGAAGGCGATCTGATAGACCTGGAGCGCCTGCGCGGCCGCTTTCCGCCCTGCGGCCTTGCCGTGGTGAGCTTCACTGCCGATGACTGGCCTTCCGCCTGCGCCTCGGGAGGGCGGCTCGATGCCTTGGTGTTCCCCGAGGATCTCGCCGGACGCTAGAGCGACACCCACTGTCGCGGACTTGCTCCGATGCGGCAGGCGAAGCGAGGATAGGAAATATCAGCGTCGCAACGCGGCTCCGAATTAGACGTGCACCAGCGCAGCGAAGGTTGCTGGCAGGCGGTGGAGCGGCGCAAGCGCGCCGTCGAGACCGTGTTCGCCAACGCCGGCGCCCGCTCGGCGATCGTCGACAAGGTGGGCTGGTTCCTCGCCAACGAGGACTGGTACGTGCGCCGCGGGCTCAACTACAAGCTCGTCGTCCTGCTCCACGGCGCACCGGGCACCGGCAAGTCGAGCCTCATCCAGGCGGCAGCGAGCCATTCCAACCGCGATCTCTACTGCATCGACACGCTGCTGATGCTTGCACCCGGCATGGGTGCGCTCCCAAATGCCATTCTGGCGATCGAGGACATCGACACGCTGGGCGAGCTGAAGCGCGACGACGCGGAGGCGCCGTCCCGGCTGGCTTGCTCGGCGGTCCGCGCATGGCGCTGCATGGCGTCCTCAACGCTTGACGGCCTCGGCATGCCACACGGGCTGGTGACCTTCGTCACCACCAACCACATCGCGGCGCTCGATCCGGCGCTGGTGCGGCCCTGCCGCATCGACCTGGTGGTGGAGGTGACGGTGCTCGAGTGGGAGGCCTTCGCGGCGGTTTTCGCCTCGTTCTTCGAGGGTGCCGTGCCGGCCCTGCTGCGCTAGGCCTACACGCCGCAGACGGGTGCGCGGCTGCAGGAGATCTTCATGGCGGCGGGTTAGCCCCTCCGCGGTATCGGCCGCCGTGCGCGGCCGGTGCACCATTCGTGCGGCGGCGTGAGAGGGGGTTGGTCTCCGGCTCTCGCCGCCGCGCTGGGCGGGGGATAGCCGGCATCGCGGGGCCGGCTTATCCTATCGTCTCTTCTTCGACATCGAGGTTTAGCTGCGATGACCGTCCATGCCGCTCCGAGAACGACACAGGCTGCGGAAGGGCTGCCTCGACGACGCTTCACGATCGTCGATGTCGAGGCCCTGGTCGCTGCAGGACGCATAGATGAAGACGAGCGCATCGAGCTCATAGGCGGGGAACTCGTGCCGATGTCGCCAAAAGGAAATCGCCACGAGATCCTAAAGGTCGCTCTACTCCGGCGCTGGTACCGATGTGCGCCGGACCACCTTGAGCTTGCCCCAGAAACGACCTTCCGGTTGACGGAAGACACCTACCTCGAGCCCGACGTCGTGATCTACGATCGGGCCTCCGGCCTCAAGAACCTGGCGGCGGGGACCGTGCTCCTCGTCGTCGAGATCGCCGATTCGTCATTGCGCTATGACATCGGCCGTAAGGCGGCGCTTTACGCGGGCTTCGGCGTGCGCGAGCTGTGGGTCATCGATGCCGTCTGTCTGAAGACGCGCGTGTTCCGGCAGCCTGGCAGCGACGGCTACGCGGAGGTGCGGGATGGGGTCGCCTCCGAGACGATCCTCCCCGCGTTCGCGCCCGCCGCCTTCACCCTCAAGATTGATGACCTCGAGATCGAAGGCTAGCTCGGCCAGACGGCCGCCCCCGCCTTGACGGCGCCGCCGTTCCTTGCGACGCCATCGCTGACCAAGCGCAGGCTATCGAAGGACCCGGACGCCGTGCTCGTCCAGCTGTCCATCCGCGACATCGTCTTGATCGATCGGCTCGACCTCGATCTCGGCCCTGGCATGACCGTGCTCACGGGCGAGACCGGCGCCGGCAAGTCGATCCTGCTTGACGCCTTCTCGCTCGCGCTCGGCGCGCGCGGCGACGGCTCGCTGGTCCGCGAGGGCCAGACCCAGGGCCAGGTCACCGCCGCCTTCGATCTGGGGCCCGACCATCCCGCCCGCGCCGCGGCCGCTGCCCACGACATCGATGCCGAGGGCGAGCTCATCCTGCGCCGCGTGCAGATGGCCGACGGGCGCACCCGCGCCTTCGTCAACGACCAACCTGTGTCGGCCCAGGTGCTGCGCGGCATCGGCCGGGCGCTCGTCGAGATCCACGGCCAGCACGACGATCGCGCCATGGTCGAGCCGGCGGCGCATCGCGCGCTGGTCGACGCCTTCGGCGGCCTCGCTCGACAGGTTGCCGGCGTGCGCGAGGCTCACGCCCGCCTGCGCGCGCTCGAGGCCGAGCGCCGCACCGAGGAGCAGCGCGTCGCCGCAATCCGCGCCGAGGCCGACTTCCTGCGCCACGCCCGCACCGAGCTGGAGAGGCTCGCCGTCGAGCCCGGCGAGGAGCAGATGCTGGCGGAGCGCCGCCACGACATGCAATCGGCGGAGAAGGTCGTCGGCGACCTGCGTGATGCACTCGAGCTGCTCGCTGCTGAAGGGCTGGTGACGAGCCTCAACGGAGCCTTGCGCCGGCTCGATCGACGCCAAGCGCAGGCGCCGCATCTCGTCGAGCCCAGCGTTACCGCCATCGACGCGGCGCTGGTCGCGCTCGACGCCGCTCGCGACACGCTGGAAGCGGCGATCCTTGACGCCGACTTCGATTCCGCCGAGCTGGAGCAGCTCGAGGAGCGGCTGTTCGCCATTCGCGGCGCGGCGCGCAAATACGCCGTCTCGCCCGACGTGCTGCCCGACCTTGCCGCGCAGCATGCCGCGACGCTGGACGCGCTCGACGCCGACGAGGCCAAGCTGATGCGGCTGGCTACCGCCCTGGTCGAGGCCGAGGCTAACTACCGGCACCTCGCCGAGACCCTCTCGGCCAAGCGCAAGGCCGCCGCCGCCGCGCTGGACAAGGCGGTCAACGCGGAGCTGGCGCCTTTGAAGCTGGAGCGCGCCCGCTTCCTAACCCAGGTCGAGCCGGAGGCGCCGGGGCCCGAGGGCACAGACGGCGTCGCCTTCTGGGTCTCGACCAACCCTGGCACGCGCCCCGGCCCTTTGATGAAGATCGCCTCGGGCGGCGAGCTCGCGCGCTTCATGCTGGCGCTCAAGGTCGCGGTGGCGGCCAAGGCCTCGGCGCCGACGCTCGTGTTCGACGAGATCGACACCGGGGTCGGTGGCGCCGTGGCCGACGCCATGGGGCAGCGTCTGGCTCGCCTCGCCGCCACGTCGCAGGTACTTGCCGTGACACACGCGCCGCAGGTAGCGGCGCGCGCCGGCGGCCATTTCCGTATCGCCAAGGATTCGCTCGACCGCGGTCGCCGCGTGGCGACGCGCGTCACCATTCTGGCGCCGGACGCACGGCGCGAGGAGATCGCCCGCATGCTGGCGGGCGCCACCATCACCGACGAGGCCCGCGCTGCGGCGGGCCGCCTGCTCGAGGAGACCTCATGAGCCCGCGCTCTTCCCTCGTTGACGCGCTTATGGCCATCAGTCTGGCCATGGCCGCGCCCCTGGCAGCCCCGGCGGCTGCCGAACCGCTCGTCTATCCCGACCAGACGACGCCCGACAACGGCTTCCTCTCGCCCATCACCGCCGCCTTCGTCGCCGCCGTCGGCCCCTTCAACGGCTATCTCGAAGCCTCCGACCAGCTCGCGGCGGAGCGCGCCTCGGGCCGCATCCGCGGCTTCGCCGGACGCGCGGCGCGCGGTCGCGCCGCGGTCATTGCCGAGCTGGAGACCTGGGCGGCGGGGGTCAAGCGCGAGCGCTACGACGAGGCGCATGCCCCCACGATCGACCGGCTCGGCCCGATCTTCGGGCTCATCGCCGATCCCATCAACCTCGTGGTGGTGCCGGCCGACCTGCGCCAACGAGGCGACTACGTCGCCCTCACACGGCTCGACGGCGACGCCTTCAATGCGCTCTACGCCTCGTCGCAGGCGGCGACTCTGCGCCAGCTCGAGAACACCTATGTCGACTACATCAAGAACGGCGACGACCAGACATTGCGGGCGCTGTCGGTGCGCGACCTCGGCCGCGTGCGCACGCTGCTGGCGGACGTGCCCCGGCGCTGACGGTTTTCGTTATTTCCGTAAGTCTTCGGAGCGCACGTCTACTACGGTGATATGCAGATCTTCGTCATTACAAGCCGAAGGCGAAGCACCCAGGCGCTGATGGAGTGCACCGTGCCCAAGGGCCGCGGGTTGATGGCTCCGACGCAATGACGGCAGCATTTGCGCAAGGCCGGGATGCGCTTCAGCGGTAGCAGCGCCAGGGGTCGGCGTTAGGCGACGAGCATTTTGGCCGGGTTTCGGTCTCGTGCAGGATGTGGCGGTGCACCACGGGCGCCTCGACCGGCACGGCAACGGCGGCAGCCTGCTGTTCCTCGCCGGCGGCCGGCTGCGCCGGCGAGGAACTGCCGATCAGATCGCACAACGTGCCGCCCTCGCAGCGCTGGCCGCTGCCGCCGAGCACACCGCCCCCGCCGAGATGCATGTACGAATTGTTGGCCGCCGCCGGTTCGCTCGGGGGCGGCGGCGGGCGATTGCTGGGCGTGCCGTCCGACGGCGAGGAGCCGCCGCCGAACAGCCGGCTGAGCGGATTGGTCGGCGCCAGGAGCGGGGTGGCGCCCGGCGGAAGGCCCGGCGCGGTCGCTGCTGAAGCTGCGGCAGGCGCAGGGCCGTGACCGCTGTAGTAGAGGTCGCACAGCGTGCCTTCGCAGGGCTGCGGCGACACTGCCTGCTGGGCATCGGCCCTCCCTGCGAATAAAAGGGCTGAGCCGGCTAAAACGACGATCCTGGCGGAAACGGCCATCTCGGCTCTCCGTCACGCGATTGAGGTGACGCGACTTGCAAGGTCGAGTGTGGCCAGCGCAAGGCGATTGCCGCACTTCGGTCGAGAAGCGGCGGTGTGCGGCTTTCAGGGCGCAGTCGGATCAGGCTCTGTAGCCGTGCTTCGACTTTGACGCCGCGACGAGCGCGTGGGCATCGCCGCCCTTGCCGGCCGAGCAGGCCGCGACGGCGCGTGCCAGCTCGCGCTGGATCTGGTCGTAGACCTTCTGCTCGACGTTGCCGGTGCGCAGATCGTCCTTCACCACGGCATCGTAGCGGCCGATCTCTCCGGAGCAGGGCGCGCCCGGCGGCAGGCCGAAGCTCGAAGACGGCGCGGTGGCGGCCGCGGTCGTCGGTGTCATGCCTTCGCCGTTGGTCTCGTTGCAGCCGGTCAACGCCAGACCAGCGGCGAGGGCGGCGAGAGGAAGGACGAGGCGGATCATGGGCAGCTCCTTTGACGTGGAGCTTAGCCCTCCCTAGCGCTCCGAAACAACTCCGCGGCAAGCTAGTGAGGCGCTCCGGTGTTCGACATCGTCGCTGTGCGTGCCGCTCTACGCTCGCGGCGGTGCGCCCGATCGGCTAGGGCCAGCAGTTCATACGACGAGGACGCCGCGATGGACGAGGCCAAAAACGTGGCTGCCGGGCGGAGCCGCAAGCAGGAGCAACCCGGACAGGCCTTGGCCTACGCGCTGGCGGTGACGCTGTCGGCCTTGGCCGGCTTCGTCGACGCTTCCGGCTACAGCCATTTCCACCACTTCTTCGTCTCCTTCATGAGCGGCAATTCCACACAGACGATGGTGGCGGCGGCCGCGGGCGACCTGTCCGAAGTCGAAGTCGTCGGGCGCACCATCGTCCTCTTCGTCCTGGGCGTTGTGATCGGCGAGATCGTGGGGGTGGTGTCGAACCGATGGGAAAGCTCCGTCGTGCTGGTGCTCGAGACCACGCTGCTCGGCTCGGCGCTGGCCTCGCTGCGGCTCGGCTTGGGGGAGGGCTGGACGTCCGGGGCCCTGGCGCTGGCCATGGGCGTGCAGAACGCGGCCGTGCACAGTGCGGAAGGGATCAGCGTCGCCTTGACCTACGTGACCGGAACGCTGGTACACGTCGGGCGCAGCCTCGCCCACGCGCTGCGCGGCAAGGCGCCGTGGCACGCCGCGCTGCCGTTCCTGGGATTGTGGGTCGGGCTCGCCTCGGGCGGCCTCGCCGGGGCAGCGATCGCCGGTCGATCGTTGGCGCTGGCGCTCACCGTCGCTGCTGGGTTCGGCCTCGTGCTCCTGTTGTGGACCGTCGCGTCCGCGGTGATCGCGCCGGAGGAGGAGTGACGCGCCTCAGAACTTTGATATGAGTCCGGCGCCGCCGACCAGCAGAAGACAACCGAGGATGCGCGGCCAGTTTGCGGAATGCTGCTCGAAGCCGAACCAGCCGTAATTATCGACCATGACGGAAAAGACGATTTGCCCGGTCACAACCAGGCCGATCAACGTCCCCGCGCCGATCCTGGGCGCGAGCAAAATGTTGCCGGTGAGGTAGACCGCGCCGAGCACGCCGCCGGCGAGCCAGAGGTACCACGGCGCCGAGCGGATCATCTGCGCCGAGGGGTAGTCCCTGCTGAGCGCCAACGTCAGCGCGAGCGTGGCGACGACGCCGAACACCATGTTGGCGAAGGCCGGGATGTAGAGGTTGTGGAGGTGCTCGCCGAGCTGCTTGTTGGTGGCGATCTGTGTCGTCAGCACCGCGCCGAGCAAGGCGGCTACGATCATGTAGAGGATGTTCATCGGGGGTGACTCCGGCGCTCTTTGGACCGCCTCGTGGTTCGAGACGGGCTGTGCCCGTCCTGATCATGAAGCTACATCCATGACGCAGTTCTATCCACGAGCGGGGAAGGCCGACGGCGCGCCTCGAACCTCGCGCGACACCCGGCCGCGCCCTTGCTACACCTTGCCCATGAGCGTCAATTTCTCCGCCCGGGCCTACGACCATTCCTTCCGCATCGATCCGATCGTGCGCTCGCTGCTCGACACGGACTTCTACAAGTTCCTGATGCTGCAGATGATCTGGAAGCTGAAGCCAGACGTGCACGTCGCCTTCGGCCTGCAGAACCGCACCAGGAGCGTCAAGCTCGCGCGGGTGATCGATCGCGCCGAGCTCGTCGCCCAGCTCGATCATGTCCGCACCCTGCGCTTCCAGCGCAACGAGTTGATCTGGCTCGCCGGTAATTCGTTCTACGGCAAGGGCCAGATCTTCGAGCCGGCCTTTATCGACTTCCTGCGCGACTTCCGCCTGCCGGAGTACGAGCTGACCGAGCGGGACGGGCAGTTCGAGCTGCGCTTCGAGGGGCTATGGACGCACGCCACGATGTGGGAGGTGCCCTGCCTCGCCATCGTCTCCGAGCTGCGCGCGCGCGCCGCCATGCGCCACATGAGCCGCTTCGAGCTTGACCTCTTCTATGCCCGCGCCAAGGCCAAGCTGTGGGACAAGGTCGAGCGGCTGCGTATACTGGCGAGCGAAGGGCCGCTGCGTCTCGGCGATTTCGGCACGCGGCGTCGCCACGGCTTCCTGTGGCAGCGCTGGTGCGTCGCCGCGCTGCAGGAGGGGCTCGGCGACAGTTTCACCGGGACCTCCAACGTCAAGCACGCGCTCGACTTGGGCTGCGAGGCGATCGGCACCAACGCCCACGAGCTGCCGATGGTGTTCGCGGCGCAGGCTAAGACCGACGAGGAGCTCCGCCGCGCCCCCTTCGACGTGCTGGAGGCGTGGCAGAAGCTCTATGCCGGCAACCTGCTGGTGCTGCTGCCCGACACGTTCGGCACCACCAACTTCCTTGCCGCCGCACCGGACTGGGCGGCGGATTGGACCGGCGCGCGGCCCGATTCCAAGCCGCCGATCGAGGCCGCCGAGGAGCTGATCGAATGGTGGCGTGCGCGAGGCCGCGACCCGACGGAGAAGCTGGTCATCCTCTCCGACGCCATGACCATCGACACGATCGAAAACAGCGTGCGCGCGCTGCGCGGCCGCGTGCACGTCTCGATCGGCTGGGGCACGGCGCTGACCAACGATTTCGTCGGCTGTCCCCCGCAGGGCTTCGACGCCGAGCTGAAGCCGGTTTCGCTCGTGTGCAAGGTGTTCGAGGTCGAGGGGCGGCCGGCGGTGAAGCTCTCGGACAACCCGGCAAAATTTTTAGGGCCGGAAGCCGAGGTCAAGCGCTATACGCGGGTGCTCGGCTACGAGGCGGGCGAGCCGCGCGAGGCTTGAGGCGCTGCTACTTTCTCGTGCTCGGCAAAGGCACGCTCTGCTCGATGCTGCGCGGCTGCGGCTTCATGTAAGTCACCATCGCGAGCATGGTGCCCCAAACGAGCGCAACCAGGACGCCGATCACGAGCAGGAGGCGAAACAGCGTCGGCACCGAGCACTCCGTACCGGTCGTCCCGGCTTGCGACCTCGTCTTTATAGGGCGTCCTAACGGACGCGCTTCGGTCTGCCGGAGAAAAGCTTTGCGCGGTGACCCTTGAGCCTATGTGTAGTCGCGTAAGCCAAGCACGCCGGAGCCTGACGATGATCGACCTCTACTATTGGACGACGCCGAACGGCCACAAGGTCCCGATGTTCCTCGAGGAGGCGGGGGTGCCCTACGTCATCCACGGCATCAACATCGGCAAGGGCGAGCAGTTCGCGCCGGCCTTCCTCAAGATCTCGCCCAACAATCGCATCCCTGCCATCGTCGACAGCGAACCGGATGACGGCGGGCCGCCGATCTCGCTCTTCGAGTCCGGCGCGATCCTGCTGTACCTCGCCGAGAAGACCGGCAAGCTGTTGCCGCAGGATCCGCGCGGTCGGGCGATGACGCTGGAATGGCTGTTCTGGCAGGTCGGCGGGCTCGGACCCATGGCCGGGCAGAACCACCATTTCAGCGGTTATTCCAGGGAGAAGATCCCCTACGCCATCAATCGCTACGTCAACGAGACCAACCGCCTCTACGGCGTGCTCGACGGTCACCTGGCCAACCACAAGTTCATCGCCGACACCTATTCGATCGCCGACATCGCCTGCTACCCTTGGATCGTGCCCTACGAGAAGCAGGGCCAGGAACTCGAGGGCTTCCTCAACCTCAAGCGCTGGTTTTACGAGATCGCCGCCATGCCTTCCGTCAAGCGCGCCTACGAGAAGGCGGAAGAGCTCAACACCGCGCCGAGCGTTGACGAGGCATCGCACAAGATCCTGTTCGGGCAGACGGCGAAGCGGGGGTAGAGGCTTCGTCTTTCCGGGCGCCGTAGGCGAACCCGGAACCGGTGAGCTTCAGCCTCGTCAGCAAGCGCGAGGCTCACCGGTCGCTCGATCCAGGGAGATGGTGTGCGCGGCACAGATGAGCGGCGACGTTACCCGACCCCTCGTCCGCCCTTCGGGCACCTTCTCCCACAAGGGGCGAAGAAAGCCGCGGCACTTCTCCGAAAAAAATGTGTCAGTCCGGTAGTCGCTGCGCTTCGTCCGGAATGACGTATTTCTTTCACCACACAGAATGGTGGATCGTATCCTCGGCCTCGACGATCGCCTCGGGCGTGCCGACGTGCAGCCATTGCCCCTCGAGGCGATGGCCGAACAGGCGGCCCTTCTCGGCGGCCTCAAAGAAGCAGGGTGCGAGCCGTACGGGCGTGTCGTCCGGCATGGTGGCGAAGAGCTCGGGCTTGATGATGCCGACGCCGGCGTAGACGAAGGGCGCCACCGCGCGCTCCTCCCGGCGCAGCAGGCGACCTTCCGGCGTCATGGTGAAGTCGCCGGCCCAGTCGACGCCGACGGACGTGGTGGTCGAGGCGACGAGCAGCAGCACGTCCATGATGGCCGGGTTCCAGCTTGTAGCGAGCGCGGCGAGGTTGGAGCGCGGGCCTTCGAGCCAGAACGCGTCGGTGTTGCACAGGAAGAACGGGTTGGCGCCCAGAAGCGGCAGCACCTTGCGGATGCCGCCGGCTTGGTCGAGCAGCTTGGCGCGCTCATCCGAGACGACTATGCGCGGATGAGCACGATTGGCGAGGTGCGCCTCGATCTGGTCGGCGAAGTAATGCACGTTGACGATCGCGCGCTCCAGGCCGATCTCGGCGAAGCGGTCGAGCATGTGGTCGATCAGCGGCTTGCCGCCGACCGGCACGAGCGATTTGGGCATCGTGTCGGTGACCGGGCGCATTCGGGTGCCGAGCCCGGCAGCGAAGACCATTGCGGTATGCGGCGCCGGCTCGATGGCATGGATCGCCGAACGAGGCGTTTCGCAGGTTACCGAGGCGCTCACGCCCGCCGGCCTCAGGGTTGCGTCGCCAGGATGCTCGGCACGTTCTGCTCGACCCACGACTTGATCCCCGCCAGTGCCGGATGCGCCAGATTCTTGCGCAGATATGCTTGTAGCCGCGGGAGGTGAACGAGGTATTGCGGTTTGCGATCGCGCTTGTCGAGCCGGGCGAAGATCCCGAGGATCTTGGTCGCGCGCTGGGCGCCGAGGATGGCGTAGGCCTTGGCGAAGGCGGCCATGTCGAAGGCCGGATCGGCCTCGCGCCGCAGCTTGGCGTAGAGGCCGAGCAGGCGCAGCTCCAGCTCCGGCGGCACGCTCACGCGGGCATCCTGCAGCAGCGAGGCCACGTCGTAGGCGGCGTGGCCCAGCACCGCGTCCTGGAAGTCGATGATGCCGACGCGCCTCAGCCCCTCGCGCTGCGACAGCCAGATCAGGTTGGGCGAATGATAGTCGCGCAGAGTCAGCACCGGCGGTGCGGCGAGCACGTCGGTGAAGGCCTCGCGCCAAAGATTGACGAAGCCGGCCTTCGCGCCGGAGGCGACCATGGTTTTGGCGATATGCGGCGCGTACCATTCCGCCAGAAGCTCGACCTCGATCAGAAGCGCATCGGCGTCGTAGGACGGTACGACGTAGGTGCCGCCGTCGCCGTCGGGCAGGCTGTCTGGGGCGGGTTGGCCGTGGAGCCTGGCCAGCGCCGCGACCGCCTCGGCGTAGCGCTCGGAGATGATCCCGTCGTCGTGGACGAGCAGCTCCGAGCCCAGGTCCTCGATTATGGCGAGGCCGGTCTGGGTCTCGTGGGCAAAAATCTCCGGCGCGGAGAAGCCCATCGCGCGCAGCGCGCCGTCGATCGCCAAGTAGGGGCGGATGTCCTCGGCGAGATGGGCGATGGCGCTGTAGGGCTTGCCATAGCGGATCGGCGGCCCGTCCGGCCGCGGCGGCGAGATCATCAGGATCGCCTTGGTGCCGTCGGGCTTCACCAAGCGCTCGTAGGCGCGCGTCGAGGCATCGCCCATCATGAAGGTGCGCTGCGCGCCGACGAAATCGGCCTTCTCGAGGATCGAACGCACCGAGCGCGATAGCGCCAGCCGCCGGCCGAACGCGCCGACGCCTACTACCGCCCCGAGCCGATATCCCGGCGGCTTGGTCGCGTCGGTGTGGAAAGCGATGTCGAGCCGATCGCCGGACAGCCCCCCGCCGGCGCGCTCGGGCCATTCTACGATGACCAGCGCGCCGTCCGCCGCCTCGTCCCAGCCGAGTTCGGCCAGCTCGGAGGGCTGCTTGATGCGGAACAGGTCGGCGTGGACGATCGGGAACTTGGCGCCGTCCTTGATGACGCTGTCGTAAACCTGCAGCAGCGTGAAGGTCGGGCTCGGCACCTCGAGCTTGGGATCGCCGGTGAGAGAGCGGATCAGCGCGCGGGCGAACGTGGTCTTGCCGCAGCCCAGTTCGCCCGAGAGCGTGACGAGATCTCCGGGTTGCAGCAGGGAGGCGATATCGGCGGCGAGCGATAGGGTGGCGCTCTCGTCAGGCAGGTCGATGTGCCAGACCGAGTCTTGATGCCGTTCGGGATTGGCCTCGCTGGTCATCGTCCGGCGCTCCGAGATCCGGCGCTCCGAGATCCGGCGCTCCGAGATCCTGCGCTCCGAGATCCTGCGCTCCGAGATCCTGCGCTCACGGGCAAAGGGCGTTCAAGCACTGCCGGTGCTCCCGTTCGCGCCATCCTCTGCCAGACCTTTCACGCTTCGCCCCTCCGTGCGAGTCTTTCCATGGCTCGCCGGAAAGATGCAAGTCGCAGTGGTGCCGAGGCCCGGTGAGGAGTCGATGAGCACGCGCCCGCCGTGCAGCTCGACGAAGCTCTTCACGATGGAGAGGCCGAGCCCGACGCCGCGGTGACGTGCGCCCACCGTGTTCGAGTGGAAGCGATCAAAGACGTGGCCGATGACGTCGGCGGGAATGCCGCGGCCCTGGTCGGAGACCTTGAACACGATCTCGTCACCGCGGCGCAGCGCCGCCAGGGTCACGGTCTGTCCTGGCGCCGAGAAGCCGATCCCGTTGGAGAGCAGGTTGAACAGGATCTGGCGGATGCGCTTGGCGTCGGCGTCGAAGCTGCCGACGTCGGGTAGGGCGACGATCTGCAGGTTGAGCGAGGCGTCCACAAGCCGGTCCTGAACGCCTTCGGCGGCGGCGCGGATCGTCTCCATGATGTCGATGGTGCGCAGGTTGAGTTCGAGCGCGCCGGTATCGATCGTCGCGAGATCGAGGATGTCGTTGATGATCGCGTGCAGCGCCGCCGACGACTTCATGACGTAGGAGACGTACTCGGTCTGCTTGGGGTTGAGCGGCCCCACCGAGCCGTTGCCGAGCATCTGCGAGAAGCCGATGATGTTGGTCAGCGGCGAGCGTAGCTCGTAGGAGAAGTGGTGCACAAAGTCGTTGCGCAGCTTCTCGGTGGCGAGCAGGGCCTCGTTGCGTTCGGTCAATGCGCGCTCGACGTTCACGCTGGCGGTCGTGTCGGTGAAGGTCAGCAGCGTGGCGCCGTCCGGCAGTGGCGCTGCCGTGCAATCGACGATCGAGCCGTCGCGGCAGGCGAGCCGGCGATCAAGCGAGGTGCGCTGATCGTGCAGGCCGGCGACGGCGGTGCGCAGCGCGTTCCAGCTCTCCGGATCCGGCGCCATGCGGGCGCAGAGCGCGGCGACCTTGTCGATGTGGGGCTTGGCGTCGAGATCGCCTTGCGAAAGGCGCCAGAACTCGCCGAAGGCGGCATTGGAGAGCTTGAGCCGCCCGTCGGTGCCGAACACCGCGACGCCCTCCTTCAACGTGTCGAGCGTCTCGCGCTGCACCCGCGTCTGCGCGTTGAACTGCGATTCGAGATGGCGGTGAGCCGTGACGTCGTCGAACAGGTAGGTGACGCCGCTCTGCGGGTTGGGATTGATCACGGCGCGCAGGGTGCGGCCGTCGGGCAGGTACCAGACTTGCTCGCTGGTCTCGGGCGACTGGTAGCCGGCGAGATGCGCTTCCTTCCAGCCGCGGAAGTCGGCCTGCTCGGGCAGCATGCGGCGTGCCCGCAGCCGGTCGAGGATCTCGGATTCGCTGGGGCCGCCGTCGAGGAAGCCCTGGTCCAAAGACCACAGCTGCCGGTAGGCCGAGTTGTGGAAGATGAGCTGTTTGCGCCGGTCGAAGATGGCCACGGCGGTGGAGAGCTGGTCGAGCGTGCGCGCGTGCGCCTTCATCATCTGCTGCAGGTCGACGCGCGCCGCTTCCAGTTCGGAGACGTCGAAGGCGATGCCGACGCTGCGGTCGTCGGCCGGCACCTCGACGATGTCGAGGCTGCGGCGCCAGCCGGCGACGACGGCGGCGGCGCGGTCGCGGAAAATTTGCCTCTGGGCGCGGTGCGCCGCGGCGGCGTCGCGCGCCGGGCTCTCAAGGAGCTCCGTGGCGCGCAGCAGCGCGTCCTGCCGGTCGGTCGCCTCCACCGCCTTGACGTAGGCGGCGTTGACCCAGCTCAGCCGGCCGAGATGGTCGCGTGTCCAGGACGGGCACGACACCGCGTCGAGCATCGCTCGCGTGGCGTCGAGGTCGGCGGAGATCCGCTTCTGGCTCTCGCGCAGCCGCACGACCTCCAGGCGGTCTCCGGCGACGTCGCGGATGCGCATCACGGCGCAGCCGGCGACGGCGCGACCTTCGGTTTCGAGATGACGGCCGGCCAGGCTCGTCACCGCCATGCGAAAGGCTTCGCCGCGCTCGCGCAGCTGCGTCACGCAGCGCTCCAGCGCCTGCGCCTGGTCGGGCGGCAGCCAGGAGGCGAAGCCGAGCACGTGGCGCGCGATCGGGACATCGGTGACGAGGCTGGTATCGCCGGCGATCTCGGGTTCGTTAGAACGCAGCCCCCAGGCGATCACGATCTGCAACTCGGCGGCGAGGAACGTCTCGGTGCGGTCGAGCCTGGCGCGGGTATGGTTCAACTCGGCGAGCAGCGCCGCCTCGCGTCCCTGCATCTTCCGGCGCCCGGCCATGTGGAGCAAGGCGACCACCGTGGAGAACAGCACTAGGCCGAGGACCAGCGAGGTGAACAGCGCGTCGTTGCCGCCGTGCATGTTCTCAAGCGTGGAGAGCCGGCCCTGCGCGTCGGCAATCTGCGGAAGCACGATGGCCGCCGCAGAAATCGCCGGCACCAGCGCGCGCGGTCCCGCCAACCACGACGGTGCCGTCGAGAGGGGGCGGGCGGCGTGGTACGCACACGTGTACACGGCACTCCTCGGCCGTCCGCGCATCCACCGCCCCAGTCCGTCGCCCCGAATCATTGCAATCTAGCGACGGTGTGAGGGTTTGAGAATTAGCCGCGGCAAGCTTAGCTGAACCTGTGGATAGCGGCGGTCGCTATGGAGTGCGGTGTGGTGTTTTCGCCGCGGGAGGAGGCCGCGGAGGCTACGCGGCGCGGATCCATTCGATCACGTCCAACACCTCGTCGTTCAGCCGGGCGCTCTCCTCGGTGAGGCGGGCTGTCTCGATCAGCATGTCGGCGGCGGCGTCTCCGGTCTGCGCCGTGGCCTCGTCGACGCCGGCGACGGCCGCGCCGACGCGCCGTGACGCCGCCACCGCTTCGGCGACCGACCGGCCGATGCGCGTCGTAGCCTCGGTTTGCGAAAGCACCGCCGAGACGATGGAGCCGGCGAGCGCGTCCAGGTCTCCCACCGTGCCACCGATCGTCCGCAGGGTGGCGGCCGCCTCCGTCGCGGCGTCCTGCATCGCGCAGATCTGCGCGTCGATGTCGCTGGTAGCCTCGGCGGTCTGGCTGGCCAGCGCCTTGACCTCCTGCGCCACTACGGCGAAGCCGCGGCCCGCCTCACCCGCGCGTGCCGCCTCGATGGTGGCGTTGAGCGCCAGGAGGTTCGTCTGTCGCGCGATGGCGTTGATCAGCGCGACGATTTCGCCGATGCGGGCGGCCCGGCTCGCCAGCACCTCGGTCACCAAGCTCGAATCGGCGGCGCGGCGAGAGGCCTCGGCGGCGATGCGCTGGCTCTGCGTGAGATCCTGGGAGATCGCCTCGATCGCCTTACGCAGAGCGATCGAGGCGTTATCGACGGCGGCGATGCCCGCCTCGGCCCCGTTCGAGGCCTCGGCAATGGCCCGGGTCCGATCGGCGGAGGAGACGGCGGTCGCGGCAACGGTCTGCGCGCGGCACATCATCGTGCGCGAGGCCTGCTCCAGCGTGGTGGCCACTGACTGCACCGTGCGCGAGAGACGCTCGGCGAGCGCATGAAGCTCCGCCCGCCGCCTGCCGGCGTAGCGCTCCGAGCTGACGGCCTCTTCTTCGCGCATGCGCACGATCTCGCTCTCGGCCTGCTTGAGTGCCGTCAGCGATCCAGCAATGGCGCCGATCTCGTCGCCTCTCTCCGCACCAGGGCACCGCGTTGCGCCGGCCGGCTCGCGCAGCGTGCGAATGAAGCGTTCGATGCGGGCCAGGGGCTGCGCGACGATCATCCGTACCGCGAGCAGGATCAGGACCATCATGGTGAGAAGCACGCCGATCGTGGCGAAGACCAGCGGGCTCTGCTGCTGCGCGGCATCGACGGCGAAGGTCGCCACGGGCACGTCGCAGACCACGTACCAGGGATCTTTGAGACCGTTGACCGTAACCTCGTCGAGGGACCGCACCGTGGCGGCCGGCGCAGCGACGTCAGGGACGCCGCTTTTTCGCGCGACCAGATCGTGGAACGAAGCCGTAAGGTCGGGCCGGGCCAGCGCGAGTGGCCTGTCGAGCAAGCTGGCGTCCGTGGCCGCGACCACCGTGCCTGCGTGCGAGACGAGGAGCACGTTGGTACCCTTGGGCAGCGCCAGTCCGGAAATCGTATCGCGCAACGGCGTCAGCGCGATGTCGATGCCGATTACGCCTAGCACCCCGTCGTCGCCGACGATCGGCTCGGCATAGGAGACCGTCGCGATCCGCCGATCATTGCTCTGAATGAAATAGGGTTCGCTGAGATAGGCCGTGGCGGCACTCAAAGGCACCTTGACGACGGCATTGTCCTCGTCGTCGCTGCCGCGCAGCGCGTCGAGCGTGATCTCCATGCCGTTCTGGTGCCAGTAGGTGAGGTACCGCCCCGTCGCGTCCGAGCCCGGCTTGCCGGCGAAGGTCGCGTCGCGGCCGTCGAATGCGTCGGGCTTCCAGACCGTCCAGGCGCCGAACCGGTCGGGATCGGTGCTGAGCATCTGCTTGATGAGCACGTTCGTGGTCGAGCGGTCCCGCTTGTCCGCGAGCCACAGCGCCGTTAAGACCTCGTTGGTGCTTGTGACCATCCGAAAGGACTGGGAGAACTCGCTGCGGACCCGCTCGACGATGGTGTTCGTCGCGTCCAAGGCCAGCGAGCGCGCCTTCAGGTTAGCCTCGAGGTGTGCCTGGTGCCCGTAGAAGGCGTATGTCGCGCCGATCGTCGCCAGCATGCAGAGGCAAACGACCGCCGTGAGCTTGAACGCGACGGTAATCCGCCAGACACGCGCGGGACCCCTTGTCTTCGCCTTCGAAACGCGCGCGGGCTTGGCTGCCGACAAGTTAGGCATTCCTTGTTTGAGCGACAAAAACCCCATCTCAAAGCTCTTAAGAGAACGATAAGTCGTTCTTCGCTTAATCGAAGCGCACGACGACAGTTCGGCTCTCAGCAGGCAACCGGTGCGGTGCCGAGGCGAAGGCAAGCTCGCGGCCGGCCGCGAGGGTGGCGGTCGGTATCGTTTCGCTCCAGGCGACGAGCGCCGCGCCGGTAGCGTCGCGCACTTCGAAGGCCAGGCGCGGCACGGCTATCCTGCGGCCGACGATGTTGCGCAGGGTGCCGCGGATCGTCACGTCGCTGGAGGCGAGACGCTCGGGTGAAACGCGGGAGAAGGCGAGCCCGACGACATTTACCGGCATCCCCGCCATGGCGTAGATCGCGGCGGCGCGCGGCACGGCGCGCACGACCGCCACGCGGCCGACGACCAGCGCGACGAAGCCGAGGCACGTCAGCGCGATCGCCGCGACGACGAGCACCGGACGCGGCAGGCGCGGGCGACGCACCACAGCCGGCGCTTCATCGAGCCGCGACGATGCGCACGCGCTAACGCCGGCAACTTCGAGATCCCAATCGGCGGCCTTGGCGTCGCCGATTTCCTGGAACCAGTGGGCGTCGCAGTGCGGACAGACGAGCGTCCGCCCGCGGCCGAGATCGGCGCTCCTGACATGGTAGGTTCGGGTACAATCTGGACAGTCGACGAGCATGGGAGCCGCGCTAGGTGGGTCCGGGCTACGCTGGCGCGCTATGTTTAAGGCCACCTTAACCACAAAGCGATGGTTGGGGCGGGAAGGTCGGAGCGCCGCTTGGTCACTTTCGAGAACGTTGGGTTACGCTACGGGATGGGTGCGGAGACGCTGCGCGACATCACCTTCCGCATCGAGCCGCAGAGCTTCCAGTTTCTCACAGGCCCCTCCGGTGCCGGCAAGACCACGCTGCTGAAGCTGATCCTGTTCACCCTCAAGCCGACGCGCGGCATGATCAGCCTCTTCGGCCGCGACGTCTCGAGCCTCGACAAGGATGCCGTGACGGCGCTGCGTCGCCGCATCGGCGTGGTGTTCCAGGAGTTCCGCCTGCTCGACCATCTCACCACCTATGAGAACGTGGCGCTGCCGCTCCGCGTCCAGGGCCGCGACGAGGCGGGCTATCGCGCCGAAGTGGTCGAGCTGCTCGGCTGGGTGGGCCTGGGCGAGCGCATGCACGCGCTGCCGGCCGTGCTCTCGGGCGGCGAGAAGCAGCGCGCCGCCATCGCCCGCGCGCTGATCGTGCGCCCCGAGCTGCTGCTCGCCGACGAGCCGACCGGCAACGTCGATCCAACGCTGGCGCGCCGGCTGCTGCGGCTCTTCATGGAGCTCCACAAATCGGGTACGTCCGTGGTGATCGCGACGCACGACCTCGGGCTAATGGACCAGTTCGACGGCGCGCGGCGCCTGGTGCTCGGCGACAGCCGGCTGCACATCTTCGAGTGAGGTCGATGCGCACGGAGAAGAAGAGCTGCGCATGGTTACGGTGACCGAGCAGGCCGCGCCGGCGCGCAAGGCCAAGCCGACGGACGCCGCGGGACGGCCGCTGAGGCGCGACATGCCGCTGGTCCCGGCCGACACGATCGCCGGGCGCGCCCTGGTGACGGTCATCGCCATCATGACCTTCCTCGCCGCCCTGACGGCGGGCCTCGCGATTCTCGTCGCCGACGCGTCGAGCGACTGGCAGGGCGATGTCGGTCGCGAGATGACGATCCAGGTCCGGCCGACGCCGGGGCGCGACCTCGACGCAGCGGTCGGCGAGGCGACCGCCATCGCCCGCGCCGCGCGCGGTGTCGCCGCCGTCGATCCCTATTCCAAGGTCGAGAGCGAAAAGCTGCTGCAGCCCTGGCTCGGCGCCGGGCTCGACCTCGGCGACCTGCCGGTGCCGCGCCTCGTGGTGGTGAAGCTCGGCCCCGGCGACACCCTCGATTCGGGCAAGCTGCGCGCGGCGCTGGAGAGCAAGGTGCCCGGTGCCACCCTCGACGATCATCGCGTCTGGCAAGCCCGGCTGGCCTCGATGGCCAACGCGACCGTCATGGTCGGGATCGTTGTCTTCGGGCTGGTGCTCACCGCCATGCTGTTCGCCGTGGCCTTTGCCACGCGCGGCGCCATGGCCGGAGCCAGGGAGATCATCGAGGTGCTGCATTTCGTCGGCGCGGCGGACAGCTTCATCTCGCAGCAGTTCCAAAAGCACTTCCTGCGGCTTGGGCTGCGCGGCGGCGCCATCGGTGGCGGCGCCGCGATCCTCTTCTTTTTGCTGGGCGGTGTGCTGCTCGGCCGTTGGCGCACCAGCGCGGCCGGCGAGCAGGTCGAGGCGCTGTTCGGCAGCTTCGGGCTGCACCTCAAGGGCTACGTCGTCATCGTGGTGATAGCCGGCGCCATCGCGGTGCTCACCGGCGTCGTGTCCCGGCTGATCGTGTACCGGCACCTGCGGGCGCTGGGTTGACCCCTAGCGTCGACTCGAGCTTCCGCTTCCTTCGAAAAGCCAAGGTTCGCCGGCTCTGCTCGCAGTCGCACCGTCGTCGTGGATCCCGATGAATACGAGCGTCTCCCTGTCCGTCCGCGGTTTTGCTGCGGTCATCGCACTGGCTACCTTAGCCGCGCCCGCCCGCGCCGATTTCGCCTCCTGCCTTGTCTCGCTGCGCGGGCCGGCGGCGGCCAAGGGCGTGTCGGGTGAAACCTTCGACCGGCTGACAGCGGGGCTCGAGCCAAACCTCGAAATCATCAAGGCCGAGGGCTATCAGCCCGAGTTCAAGACCGCAATCTGGGACTACCTCGCCGGCCTTGTCGACGAGGAGCGCGTGGCTGACGGCGAGGCCGGCATGGCGCAGTACCGCCAGTACCTCGCGCAGGACCAGAACCGCTACGGCGTGCCGCCCTCCGTCGTGGTTGCCGTCTGGGGAGTCGAGTCGAACTTCGGCAAGAACTTCGGCTCGAAGCCTGTGATCCAATCTTTGGCGACACTCTCCTGCGCGCCCGGCAGCCGCCGGCCCGGCTACTATCGCGGCGAGCTTTTCGCGGCGATGAAAATCGTGCAGTCCGGCGACATCGATCCCGCCGACTTCACCGGCTCCTGGGCCGGCGCCTTCGGCCACACCCAGTTCATGCCCTCGACCTTCCTCGGCACGGCGGTCGACGGGGACGGCGACGGCCGACGCGACCTCGTCCATTCCGCGCCCGATGCGCTGGCTTCCACCGCCAACTTCCTGCGCAAGGCCGGCTGGCAGCCGGCCTTGGGCTGGGGCTTCGAGGTCAAGCTGCCCGAAGGCTATCGCGGTCCCTCAGGGCGCAAGGCCAAGCAGCCGATGTCGTCTTGGGCCTCGCGCGGTATCACCCGCATCGATGGCGGTGGGCTCGGCGAGGGCAGCGCCGGCCTGCTGCTGCCGGCCGGCGCCAACGGCCCGGCCTTCCTGGTGACGCGCAACTTCGACGCGATTTACGGCTACAATGCCGCCGAGAGCTACGCGCTCGCCATTGCCTTGCTCTCCGATCGCCTGGCGGGCAAACCCGGCCTGCGAACGCCCTGGCCGGTCGAGGATCCCGGACTGTCGCGCGCAGACCGCCGCGAGCTGCAGACCCTGCTGCAGCAGAAGGGCTACGATATCGCCGGCAAGATCGACGGCGTGATCGGCGACAAGACTCGCGAGGCCATCACCGACTATCAGGGCAAGAACGGTCTTCGGCCGGACGGACGCGCCAGCGCCTCGGTGCTGACGGCGCTGCGCCGATGAGGTGCGTTCTCGCGGCAAGCCTGCTTGCGACAAGCCTAATGGCGGCGCTCGCCACGCCTACCCTCGCGCAGGGCACCCGCTGCGCGTCCTTTCTGCACGACCGCGACGGCAGCTGGCGCAGCTTCGTCAACGACGAGATGCTGCTGCCGCGCGGCCCCATGCCCATCCACGAGGGCGAGCGCTTCCCGCGCGGCTCCTTCGTCGCCCACCTTCTCGACGCGCAATGCCGGCCGGGCGGTCCGCTTTACTGATTCGTCGCAGACAGCGGACCCGCCTCACGCCACCTGCGCGGCCATCCCGATCATGCCGGAGTTGAAGACCGGCATCGTGGTGCCGTCTGGCACGGCGTTGAAGATCACGCAGCCCTCGCCCAACGCCACCGTCAAGGCCAGGTGCGCCTCCTTGGCGACGAGGCCGGTGTAGTAGGCCTGGATGCCGTGGGCATCGACGCTGCTCTCGGGCTCGGCGGCGAGAAGGTGCGGCCAGTGGCTCTGAAGCTTGGCGTTGGTGCCGGTCGCGGTCACGGTGAAGGTCATGTCGGCATCGTGCCCATCGTTGGTCACGGTAATGACGCCGCCGCGCGGGATCGCCTGGCCGGCGAGCAGCACGAGGTTGAGGATGAGCTTGACCTTGTTCTTGGGCAGCAGCGCGCGGGTGGCGTTCCACTGAAGCTTGGTCTTCTCGTCGGCGAAGAGGTTGCGCGCAACGCTTTCGGCATCGCCGGTGTCGATCGAGGCGCCAGCCGATCCGGCGGCGCCGAAGGCGAGGCGGCAGAACTGCAGCCGTGTCGAGGCGACGTTGGTGGACTTCTTGATGAGGTCCATTGCGAACCCGCGCATGTCGGGGTCCTTCTCTGATTCCAGGACCTCGAGACCATTGGCGATTGCGCCGACCGGTGAGATCACGTCGTGGCACACGCGCGAGCAGAGCAGGGCGGCGAGATCGAGGGCTTCGAGAGCAAATTCCGTCATCGACCCTGTTCCATGCTCGGGCAACCCGCCCGCAACGGCGCACAGCTAAGCCGTGCAATGGTTAACGCGACATTACCACCGAATCATCAGCCAGTTTAGGGATAACGCGGGTTCGAACCTATAAAAAGATAAGGTTTGGCGGCTCCGCCCGTCTCTCGCTTGGCGGACGGCTTCGCTCACGGCCCGAACACCACGGCGTGCATCACCCGCCCCGGCAGCGGCGTGAACAGGCCGGTCAGCACCAGCGCCATGGCGTAGACCCAGAGCATCGTCTGACTGTGCGCCTCGATCTTCCGCGCACGGGCGAAGCCCACCGCCAGCGCCAGCGAAATTAAGGTCACGATCGAGCGCACGTGGAGTGGGCTGAAAGGTCCCCAAGTGCGAATGGTGTGGATGCCGAACGAGCCAAGCGCCACGAAGCCCAGCAGCAGTACCCAGGCGAAGCCGAGCAAGCGGTGGCCGCGCGTGCCTTTACGCGTGACGAGTTGCGCGGCGCCGACATCGACTGCCACGAGGGCCGCGGCGGCATGCGAGGCGATGAGCGGCCCCGCTTGGAGCAGCGGCGCCAGGCTTACGCCGCGAGACGGCCGCGCGAGGTCATGAACGGCCCGACCGGCGCCTTGGCGGCAGCAAAGGTGGCAAGCCCGATCGGCTTGGGCATGCCAAGATAGAGCGCCTCCATGCCTCCCGAGCGGCGGTAGGCCTCGTGCCAGAAGCCGGAGCCCGCCGGATCCTTGGTGAACTGCCTCCACCATGTCTTGTGCGGATCGGAGCGGGTAAAGCGCTCCAGGCTGTCGAAATCGCGCCAGTACTGGCGCATGCCGATGTGGTTCAGCGCAAAGACGATCGTCTCGTGGCAGAGCAGGCCGTCGGGCTTGTCCTTCTGCACGGCGCGCAAACCCGTGCTGATGCCGAGAAGCGCCTTGAAGCCGCGTAAGGTCGAGACGCGAAAGCCGAGGTAGACGACAACGAGATCTGGATAGGCCGAGAGATCGACCGAAACCTTGCTCGGCTTCGGCTTCGGCTTCGGCTTCGGCTTTGTCGATGTCGAGTTGGAAGGAACGGCTTGCATGACAACCTCCGTCACAAGTACGATGTAAACATACTCTGGGAGCTTACGTTGTCAACATCTAAGGCGGAGAAAACCGCCGAGAAGGCCGGCTATCATCATGGCACCCTTCGCGCTGCCCTCGTCGAGGCCGGGCTGGCGATCCTCGCCGAGGTCGGCGATCCAGCGGCGCTGAGCCTTCGCGAGGCGGCGCGCCGCGCCGGCGTCTCGGCCATGGCGCCCTATCGCCACTTCCCCGACAAGGGGGCGCTGCTCGGCGCGGTGGCCGGCGTCGGCTTCGAGCGGCTCGCAGAAAGGCTACGGACAGCCGATACCGGCGCCGCCGGGGCGGTGGCGCTTGTGGAGCAAGGGCGAGCCTATGTCGCTTTCGCCGTCGCCGAGCCGGCACTGTTCCGGCTGATGTTCGGCGCGGCCTTGGCTAAAGGGTGCGCCGGCAGGTCGGCGGAAGGCGACGCCGCCTTCCATGTCCTGCTCTCGCGCGTCGGCGCTCTCGTGCCGGAGGCCGAGCGCGACCTCGCCGCGCTGCACTCCTGGGCGATCGTGCACGGTCTCGCCTGCCTGGCGCTCGACGGCCAGATCGAGAGCGAGCCGGCCGCGCTCGATGCGGCTGTGGTGGGCGTGCTGAACCTTGCCGCTCGCGCACTGCCGCGCGACGCCGCTGCTCAGAACGCGATCGACGCACCGTCCCAGGCGTAGAAGCCGCCGCTGTCGGCGGGCCTCAATCCGGCCATGACGTCGAGAAGGTGCGCCGCCGCTTCTTCGGGGGTGAACACACGTTCGGCACTGCCGCGAAACGGCGCGCTGAGACCGGTCGCCACCGTGCCCGGGTGCAGCGCTACGACGATGCTTTCGGGCGCGCGGCGGCGCTGCTCGATCGCCGCGGTGCGGATCAGCTGGTTCAGTGCCGCTTTCGAAGCACGATAGCCGTACCAGCCGCCGAGGCGGTTGTCGGCGATGCTGCCGACGCGCGCCGACAAGACGGCGAAGACGCTGCGCCCGTCGCGCGGCATGCGCGGCAGCAGGTGCTTGGCCAGCAGCGCCGGGCCGATCGCGTTGACCGCGAAGCTGCGGGCGAGACGTGCGGGATCGAGCGCGGCGAGACTCTTCTCGGGTTGCACGTCGCCATCGTGGAGCAGGCCGGTGGCGACCAGGACCAGGCGTGGCGGTTCGCGAAGCCGCGCGACGGCAGTCGCGATGCTGTCCTCGTCGGCAAGATCGAGCCCATCGTCGCGCCGCGACAGGCGAAACGTCTCCGCGCCGCGCGCCTCAATGGCCGTCGCCAAAGCCGCGCCGAGGCCGCCGGAGGTGCCGACGACGAGCGCGGGGCTGAGGAGTGGTAGAGCGTCACCGATCATCGCGACCTTCGTGGGTGGATTTCCCATCAGACTCGACGTCGAGCAAGGCCTCTCGAGGCGCGGCGTTCGAAGGCGCAGTTGAAGATGGTTTCGCTTGGCTTAGAGCAACCTGCTGCCAGTTGAGGAGACCGACTCAATCGGTAGGAGCTTCCGTACGAGAAGTGCCCACACAACGTCTCAGCTCCACCATAGCTTGCTGTAATCGTGTCCTCGGCGAAACGCCGCGGCAGATTGATTGCGGCAAAAAGGTGCCCACCTTGCTTCTCTGATCAAGTGAGCGCAGGCTCTAACCGGTGTTTGGGTCAAGTGAACATATGATGGCGGTCAAGAGCGTCGACGCGTCCACCGCAGGCACCTGCTGGAGGACCGACGCGGCGGCGAGGAGCGTCCTCGACACGATCGACTGCGACGAGGTCGCCGAAATCTTTGCCGAGCTGACGGCAGAGGCTGCGGTGGTAGTCATGCATGTCTACGCTGGCGATCATCACGCTCGCGAGAAGGCTGATCGCAGCATGGTTTGCGACGCCGACGAGCGCGCCGAGGCGATCATCCTGGCAGGGCTGGCCGATCGCTTGCCGCGTATTCCCGTGGTTGCGGAAGAGGCAGCTTCGCGAGGCGAGAAGCCGTTGTGCGGACGCGCGTTCATCCTGGTCGATCCTATCGACGGCACCCGTGAATTTCTCTGCCGCAACGGCGAGTTCACCATCAACATCGCGCTGATTGTCGACGGTGTGCCGCGCGTCGGCGCGGTTTACGCCCCGGCGATCGGGCGCATGTGGATGTCGGGCGAGCACGCCTATACCTTTCACGTCGAGCCCGGCGCACCGCTGCCGCCGGTCGCCGAGCGGCGCGAGATTCATGTTCGGCGTAACCCCTGCGTCGGGCTCACCGCCCTCGCCAGCCGCTCGCATGGTGACGCCCGCACCGAGGATTTCTTGTCGCGCTTGCCTATCGCGGAGCGTCGCTCGGCCGGGTCTTCGATCAAGTTTTGCATCCTCGCCGAGGGCGAGGCCGACGTCTACCCACGTTTTGGCGATACGATGGAGTGGGATACGGCGGCGGGCGACGCCATCCTGCGCGCCGCCGGCGGAGCGGTTGTCGACGAGCGCGGCGTGGCTTTGCTTTACGGCAAGTCAGAGCGGCAGTATCGCAACGGGCCGTTCGTGGCCTGGGGCGACAAGCCGGCCGAGGCCGCGGAATAGATTTAGCTTCCCTTAACTAGCTTTTGCCAGCGTCGTCTTGCGATGCGCAGCGGACACACCGGTGCGAGCTTCGCGAGCCAGGGGGAAGTGGCGATGCGGCTCGATGATCGCCGGGGTGTCTTGAAGTCCATCGGCGCGACGGCAGCCGCCGTGGTGCTGCCAGGCAGCGCTCTCGCCTCTGTCGAGGAGCGGCCGATGGTTTATACGTCGGACGATATCATCCTCAGCGGTCACCGCTTCTTCGGTTCGGTTTCCAAGGGCTTGGCGCAGGTGGTGGAGACGGCGACCGAGCGCTGGGGCCGGCCCAACGGCTACATCCTCGGCGAAGAGGCAAGCGGTGCCTTCGTCGGCGGCCTTCGCTACGGCGAGGGGCGGCTCTTCACACGCAACGCCGGCGAGCAGCGCCTGTTCTGGCAGGGGCCTTCCATCGGCTTCGACGGCGGCGGCGACGGCGACCGCACCATGATGCTCGTCTACCACCTTCCCGCGCGGGACGCGATCTTCCAGCGCTTCGGCGGACTCGATGGCTCGGCCTACTTCGTCGGCGGTCTCGGCATGACTGCGTTGGTCGCGCAGGACATGACGCTGGTGCCCATTCGTACCGGGCTCGGCGCGCGGCTCGGCGTCAACGTCGGCTACCTTAAGTTCACGCCGCACCAGACCTGGAATCCTTTCTGAGCGAGGTCACCCGTCGCACTTTGCCGCCTCGATTTCGCGTGGCATAGACGCGGCAGGGCGACACAGGATGCGCGGGCGTGATCGAGCAGGCCATCTATTTCGCACTCGGCTGCATCGTGACAGCGCTGCTGGCGCTGTTGTTCGCACCGGTGCTGTGGAGCCGCGCGCTGCGGCTGAGCCGCAAGCGCCTTCAGCTGCAGGTGCCGCTCTCCATGCAGGAGATCCTTTCGGAGCGCGATCATCTGCGCGCCGGCCATGCCGTCGAGCGGCTGCGAATGGAGCAGGAGCTGGCGAGGGTGCGTGCCGGCAAGGACGCCGACATGATCGCCATTGGGCGCGGCACCGTCGAGGCAGCGCGGCTTGCCGAGGAAGTCGAGGTCTTCCGTAGGCTCAACGAGGCGCAGGCTCGCGAGATCGCGCTGCTCAGCACAGCCGTCGCTGAGCACAGGGTGGAGAGTTCGGCGCTGCGCCAGGACCTTGCGACGGCGCACGCGGGCGTCGAAACGCTGCAAGGCGACGCCGAGGCGGCGGTGCGTGAGCACGCCCGCCTGTCGGAAGAGGGTGAGGGCCATCGCACCAGCGCCGCGGCACTGGTGGCGCGCCTCGCCGAGCACGAATACGCCCAGGCCACGATCGCGCGGCTCGAGGATGAACTCGCCACGGTCCGCGGCGAACGCGACGCCGAGCGCGATCGCCAGAAAGGCTTCTACCTGGGCAACAGTCTCAAGGTCGAGAAGGACCGGGTTCTCGAGCGCGCGACAGCGGACAGGTTGGACAAGCTCGAAGCGGAGAACCTCGCCTTGAAGAAGACGCTTCAAGGCATGGAGATCCGAGGCGATCCGGCTGACGACGCCGGTTTACGCGAGAGCATCCACGCGCTCGGTCTCGCCGTAGCCACGATGTCGCGAGCCTCGCGCGACCGCGCTCCGGAACGCATCGAGACGGAGCGTCGCGACTAGAGAACGTCCGCGGTTGCAGACTTGCGGCAACAAGAAAAGCGCAGCGAGGGCAGTACACAAGTGTTGCGAAGCGATTCTGGATCACCGTCCAATGCTCTAGATGTTGATCTTGGCTCGCCGCGAGCCAGAGCGCTCCACGACGCCGGCCTTCACGGTGTCGCTGCGCCCCTTGAGGCGAGGATGTGCCGGAAGCCCGGCGCGACCTTGAGCTCGGCCGGCGCGGGAGTTTCCGGCGGCGGACGGCGTACGCATTCGTGGAGATAGCGGATTGTCGCCGTGATCCCGGCCTGAGAGAATGGCTTGGACACGACGCCCGCCGCGCCCTCGTAATCCTCGGGTAGACGGGTGGCGTTGGCGGTGATGAAGACGAACATCGTCTTCTCCGTGCCGCGCAGGTGGCGGGCGACGAAGATGCCGGTCGGGCCGTCGAGGAGCTGCAGGTCGATGAAGGCGACGTCGGGCTCGACCATGCGGGCGATGGCGATGGCCTCGCCGGCCGACATGGCGGTGCCAACGATGTCGTGGCCCTCGGCCTCAATGCTCGCCTCGAGCTGCATCATGAGCAACGCCTCGTCCTCGACGATGAGGACGCGCAACGGATTGTCGATCAAGGCAGAGGCTCCGCGTCCGCGTGCCGGATCGGCAAGCGCAATTCGACGATGGTGCCGGGGCTCGTGGGAGTCCAGAGCACCTCGGCCTGCAGCTGGCGCGCGAGCGTGCGGATCAAGCGGCTTCCGAACCCGTTGCGGCCCGCAGTCGAAATCCCGACGCCGTCATCGGCGATGACGACCTTAAGGTCGCGATCGGTGCCCTCGACCTTGATCGTCAACTGTCCGGGCCGGCCGATGGGAAAGGCATGCTTCAACGCGTTCATCATCAGCTCGTTGAGCATCAGCGAGAGGGGCGAGGCCTGCTGCGAGGGAACGTGCACGGGTTCGAGGTCCAGCGCCAGCACGATGTCCTCGCGCCCCGACAGCTTGAGCAGTTCTCCGGAAATATCGCGCACGAACTCGGCCAGATCAAACCGCCGCACGTCCTTCGTTTGATAGAGCCGACGGTGCACGGCACCGATCGACTCGACGCGCTGCAGCATGCTGGCGAGCGAGGCGCGGGCGCCGGGATCCTGGATCGCGGCCACCTGCATCGACAGCAGCGCCGAGATCATCTGGATGTTGTTCTTGACCCGGTGATCGACCTCGTGGACGAGCATCGTCTGGGTAACGAGCGCCACGCGCAGCTCGTCGGTGCGGCGCGACACCTCGTGTTCGAGCCATTCCTGCTGCGTGGCGATCAGCTGTTGCGCCGAGACGCGGTCGGTCACGTCAAGCTGCGAGGCGAAGAAGAACTGCAGTTCGCCGGCGGCATTGGTCACAGGACTGATATAGAGGCCGTTCCAGAACGGCTCGCCGCTCTTGCGGTAATTGAGGAGGTCAATGGCAACGTCGCTGCGGGATTTGACCGCGGCGCGGATGGCGGCCACCGCCTTGGGATCGGTACCCTCACCCTGAAGAAAGCGGCAGTTGAAACCCAGCACCTCCTCTCGCCCGTATCCTGTCAGGCGATAGAAGGCGGCATTGGCGAAGACGATCGGGTTGTCTTGCTGGCGCGGGTCGGTGATGATCATCGCCATTCGCGTCGCCCTTACCGCGGCGGCGAAAGGATCGCCCTGGCCCTGCTCGGCACGGAGCCGATCTGTCTCGTGCCAGTCGTGAACGTCCGTCAAACCGGCAATCCCTGTTCGAAGCGCGCCGACCGGCCGGAGGCGGGCGGATGACCGGTCCGACGGCGGCCGGAGCCAAGAAGTCAGATTGCCCTACGCCTTTTCGCGGCAGGTCGCCAGAGAGCGGCGTGCGGCATTCCGCGAAAGCTTGTCCCCGCCCATGCCGACGAGCTGCCACCGTCGAGCTCCACTTTCAGTCGCGGAACGGCACGACGAGGACGCCGCCGTCGGCGAGGCGCCGGTTGAGGCCCTGGTCCAGCTTCAGCGGCGATTTCGAGCCCAGGCTGCGGGCGAAGATGTCGGAGTAGGACCCGACCCGATCGACGACTGCCTTCTGCCATCCCGCGGAGAGGCCGAGCCCCGCATTCGCCACCGCCATCGCCCGTAAGCCGCTCGCGTGATAGTCGGTCTCGTGCGCGTCCGCGTTGACGAGAGTGGAAATCGTCCAGGCGACGACCGCCGCCCATTGCGCGTCTTCGGTCAACGGCGTCGTGGCCATTACCGGAAACGACAGGAGGTGGTCGGCGATGAAGCGGCTCCTCAACTTGTTGATGCCGCGATCAAGCCGCGCGTTGCCCAGCGTCGTCGATTCGGCCACGACGGCCTCGCATTTCTGAACGTCGAACGTGTCATATTCTTCGCCGTCTTCCTGGAAGGCGTAGGGGATGAAGCCGAGCTTCTGGTCGTGGAACCAGGCCTCGACCTCGTTCTCGGCCGACGTGCCGATCATGAAGCAGATGCCCTTGCCGGCCATGTCGCCGAAATGTTTGGCCGGAGAGGCCTCGGCCACGAGCATGTCGAGGCTTTCGACGAAGACGGGCGGCCCGGGGAGGACCTTGTCCGTCGCGTTCTGATCAGCCAGTTCGGCGAAGGTCAGGAACGAGAGCTGATCCTCGCCGGATCGCACCGCTTCAAAGTCGTGGGCGGAGCCGTAATCGTGATACGTGTAGCGAGCGGCATCGCCGAACACGGCCGTCGCGACCGCGCGGCAAACCTCCACTTCGAGGCCGCTCCACTGGCCCTTGCCGTCGGTCATCGCCAGACCGGGACGCAGCACGCTCCCGCAGCGCACGAAGCCCTGCTCCTTTATTTTGTCCAACGTGGACTTGTGCAGCGGCGGCGGTGCGGTTGAAGCGACCTCGGCGGTCGCCACATCGATGGTGCCGAATGATGCGATAACACCGGCGACGAAGAAACGACTCAAGCGCAACCCAGATCTCCGCATGACGAGGCCCGTCGAAGCGACGAAGCGAAAAAAAGCCCGCGACGCAAGTGCGCCGCGGGCGACTTCATTTGGCAGAGCGACTTAAGTGACCGCAAACCTTATTGAGGCGCCGGAATGTTGTACTGCGGCAGAGTCGACGGCAGAGAGTTGTAGGTGGCCGGCGGAGGCGCCGAGATGCCTTCGCGCTGGTCTTCCGGCGTCACGCCGATCGCCTGGCAGCCCTGGAAACCGTAGTGCGGCAGGGAGGTCACCGTCGCCGCCGGGATCATCGCGTAGGAGGCCGGAAGCGCCGGAGCGGTTCCCTGCAGGCGGCGAGGGTCGAAGGCCGACAGCAGGCTGTCGGTCGTAGGTGAGTTGGTGTCGTGCGGTCCGAGATACTGCTGCGTGAAGCCTGCCGGGGCATTGACCGATGCGTACTTGTTGAATGCAGCGTTGTTGCCCGCGACGAGAGCGCTCGCCTCGTCCGGCAGGCTCGAGAGAGCCGGCAGGTTGAAGATCGCGTTGATCGTCTCGATGACCGCGTTGTGGTCGCCCTCGGCGTGGGAGACGACGTGAGTCCTCGCGTAGGGCGAGATGACGAGGAGCGGCACGCGGATACCGCGGGAGAGCGGCAGCCCGTCCGGACCGTAGGACAGGATGCGTGGCGGCACGTGGTCGTAGAAGCCATCCGACTCGTCGTAGGTGATGACAATCGCACTCTGCGCCCAGAGCGCGGGGTTGGAGGCGATCGCATTGATCACGGTCGCGTTCATCGCTTCCGTGATGCCGTGGTCGGAGTAGCTGGGGTGATCGTCGTCACCGGCCTTGGCGGTCTGGATCGTCCGGATGTCGGTGGCGGTGAGGCCACCGGTCGCCTGCGCGTTGGCCGGGAACTGCGTGGTGTTCACGTTGGAACGCAGGCCCTGAAGGTTTTGATAACCGCCGCGGATGTAGAAGACGCCGCCTCCCAGAGCCGGGATGTTGTTGGTAACGTTGCTGAAGAAGTCACCCTCACCGTGGATGAATTGCATCTCGTTCGGATTGTTGGCGAGATAGCCAAAATACTGCGGTCCCTGGTGGTGCGACACGTAACCGACGTGCGAGGCGGTGGCTGAGGTGTCGTAGGGCTCGTGATCGTAGCCATTCTGGTACCAGCCCCAGAGATGAGCGGGATTTCCGGTGTTGAAGATGGCCGGGATGTCGTTCTGAATGTCGGCCTCGTTAGAAGCCTTGTTGAGATCGGCCGAGAGAAGGTCGCGGACGCCGGTGCCCGCGAGGGTCAGCAGGACGTTGGCGAAGGTCAAGTTGGAGGCGATGTTGTTGGCCGCGTAGGATTCGCTCGGCGAGCTCGGCTCACGATAGTTGATCGTTGTGTCGAACTGCGAACCCCAGAACGGCTGCGGGTCGTTGACGAGCGGCGGCCCCTGGGTGGTGCCAGTCTGGCCGTTGTAGTTGACGCCATTGATCGTGCCGGAGAGCGGCAGGGTCGTGCCGGCAGAGCCGTGCTTCACCCACTGCGTCTCGCCGGATTGGCCAGCGATCATCGACACCGCGTTAGGCGTCGATGGCGTGTCCTCGGTGGCGAAGATGTTGTCGAATAGCGTGAAGCGGTTGGCGTACTGCCAGAAGAACGGGATCGTGTTGCAATCAATGTGCGACATCACGAGGTTGGCGAACTGCTTGCCGCGCGCATCCGAAGCCGCCGTGACGCTGGTGCCAGCCTTGCCGTTATACTCGTCCTGCGTGAAGCCGTTCATCCGGGCAATGCCTTGATAAACGTTCAGCTTGACAGCAAGGCCGGTGTGGCCATGGTCGACGCTGTCCATCACGTTGGAGGTTTGACCCGGACCCACGAGGAAAGGCGTAACCATGTGCAAGGCGCCGGCGGAGTCGACGTACTGCTGGAAGTAGCCCGGCGTGTTGGCGGCCGGTCGCGGATTCTGACTGTCAGAATAGATGCCGTTGGCGCCCGGGAATGTGCCGTACTCGTGATCAAACGACTCGTTCTCGTTGAAGATCACGAAGACGTACCTGATCTTCTGCCTGACCAGCGCCGCCATCTGCGCATAGGGCAAGACGGGCGAGGCGTTCGGATCGAGATTGTACTGCGAGACTAGCTGATCGGTCGTCGACGGCTGCGCGGTGACGATCGGGAGAGTGATCGTGTTGGCGACTTGCTGGATGGTCACCGACTGGGCGGACGCCAGCGTGATCATCGCGGCGTTGATCATCGAAGAGACGGCAATGAGAGCCGAGCATTGCTTGAGTATGATTTTGAACACGATGCACCCCCGTGAAGATCGCATCCGCATTGACCATCGTTTCATAACGACGGTGTGACGGAAACGATGGAATCTTCGCGATGACGGCGCGAACCGGACAGGTAGGTTCGCCGCTCTCGGAAGTCTGACGCGCCCGTGGAGCTGTGGCGTTCGAGGACAGTCCGAGTTGCCATTCCACTCGCGAAATCGCTTTGCCATCGAGATCCAAGGCTGCGTCATGGCGGCCGGCAACCTTTGCCACGACCGACCTGTTTGAAGCGGCGCCCTCGAGGCGCGACATCATGTCGAGAGCAACCATGGCCGAAAACCGCAAGCCCGCACCCGATTCCGGCGAGACGAAGCCGGCCGAGGCCACACCACACAATCCGGGTCTAAGCCCCAAGCCGGGCGATCCCGCCGGAGAGGCCGAGCCGGCAGAGGGCGCTCCCTACGACAAGAAGGGCGATCCCGCGCAACAGCCTTCCTGAGCGGCTCGCTCCAGCATCGTTATGTTGAGCGAATTATGCGGCGTGGTCAGCAATTCGCTGCGTCGCAATGACGACCCGCTCGGGCTCCATCGCGCTTCGCACTTGTTCCCCCAACCTGGGCTGGGCACTGAGCCTCAGGCGCCGAGCTCGGGATCCATGGCGCCGACCTCGGGCTCACCGATAAAGCTTTTAAGGTCCTCGTCGGCGGCCTGGAGATGGGCGCCGATGCGCTGCATCAGATGGTGCACCACCGAGTGCGACGGCGGCACGGCCTTGTTGGTATTGTCTGCGACCCAAGCCCAACCGGCGCCAGTGAGCTTGAGCCAAAGCGCATTATGCTCGCGCTTCACGCTGGTGAGGAGGCCCTCCTTGTCCAGCATCTCGCGGTCGCCGGCGTCGACCGGCACGCCAAGGTCGTTCTGGGCGATGAAGCCCTGGCGCGCTACCAGCGCGAACATCACGAGCGTCTGCTCCGGCGTCAGCACCGGGCCCTTGGTGTTGGCCTCGGCGGTCGCGAGCAGCTCGGCGGCATCGTCCTTGTCAGCAGTGGAGCGGGCCATGAGGCGTCCTGTTCGAGAAGGAGCCGGGACATGGCACGCGAGGCGAGGCGGAGCAAGCATGTGGCGCCTCATCGAGGCCGGGAAGCCTAGCCGGAGATGCGGCTGTGATGGCGGCCGTAGAACCAATAGATCGCCAGCCCGATCGCCAGCCAGACGAAGAGCCGGATCCAGGTATCGGCCGGTAGGCCGGCCATCACGAAGATGGAGCCGAGCGCACCAAGGGGCGCGGTGACGTATACCGCCGGCACACGGAACGGTCGCTCACGCTGCGGCTCGCGTACGCGCAGCACCAGCACGCCGACGCAGACCACCACGAAGGCGAACAGGGTGCCGATCGACACCAGCTCGCCGACGAGACCGATCGGCAGCAGGCCGGCGAGGATCGTCACGATGGTCCCGGTGACGATGGTGAGCACGTAGGGCGTGCGGAAACGCGGGTGGATCGCCGCAGCCTTCTTGGGCAACAGCCCGTCGTAGGCCATGGCGTAGAGCACCCGGCTCTGGCCGAGCAGCAGCACCAGGATCACCGAGCTGAGGCCGAGGATGGCGCCGATCTTGACGATCGGCTTCAGCCAGAACAGGCCGATGGCATCGACGCCGACGGCGATCGGCGCGGGGTTGTTCAGCTTGTCGAACGGAATGATGCCGGTGATGACGTAGCTCACCATGATGTAAAGCGCGGTGCAGATGCCGAGCGAGAGCAGGATGCCGAGCGGCATGTTGCGCTGCGGATTCTCGGCCTCCTGCGCTGCCGTCGAGACGGCGTCGAACCCGACGTAGGCAAAGAACACCACGGCCGCGCCGCGCAGGATGCCGGACCAGCCGTATTGTCCGAAGGTCCCGTCGTTGGGTGGAATGAAGAGGCCGGCCGGGTTCTTGCCCGGCACCACCCAATTGGCGTGCTTCACGTAGAAGATGCCGGCGACGACGAAGAGCAGTACGATCGCGATCTTCAGCGCCACGATGGCGTTGTTCACCCGAGCCGATTCTTTGACTCCGATGACGAGCAGCAGCGTCACAGCGACGATGATCGCCATGGCCGGTACGTTGAGGACAGCGCCGGTCATGGACCATTGATGGCTGTGCGGGTCGAAGGCGAAGGGCGCTTTGGCAATCGCGGCGGGAAGCGGCAGGCCCATGTCGTTCAAAAAGCTGCTGACGTAGCCCGACCAGCCGATGGCGACGGTGGTGGCGCCGACCGCGTATTCGAGGATGAGATCCCAGCCGATCATCCAGGCCACGAGTTCGCCCATGGTGGCGAACGCGTAGGTGTAGGCCGAGCCGGCGACGGGGCAGCACGCCGCCATCTCCGAGTAGCAGAGGCCGGCGAAGAGGCAGATGATGCCCGAGAGGATGAAAGAGAGGATGATCGCCGGTCCGGCGTATTCCGCCGCGGCCTGGCCGGTCAGCACGAAGATGCCGGCACCGATCAGCGCACCGATGCCTAGGGCTGTGACGCTGGTCAACGACAGTGAGCGAACGAGCCCGCTCGCCGAGGTGCCGGCGGCCTCGCTGGACTCGCCCTCCGCCTCCTTCTGCAAGAGGTCGATCGATTTCCGCGCCCAGATGTCGCTCATGCCGCCCCGCTGTCGCCCCACCCCCGGAACTTATCAACGAACGTGCCAGAAGCTTGGCTATCGTGAAAGGCGATCCACAACGAGTGCGCGGCGGGCATGTCGGCCGAAACGGGCTTTGACCTGACCAGCGGACGCCGGGCGGGACTGTTCCGGCCTACCCTCGATGGCGCAGCTCCAGCCGCATCCCGTCACGCGGGCGCAGGGTGATGCGCTGAAGCGGCACGACCTTTTGTCCGGGCACCGGCAGCAGCTCGAAACGCTTCATCAGCGTCGCGAGGATGATCACCGCTTCCTGGATGGCGAAGGTGCCGGCAATGCACACCCGAGGTCCGACGCCGAACGGCAGGTAGGCAAAGCGGTCGATCTTCTCGCGCTGGCCGGGCAGGAAGCGCGTCGGGTCGAAGCTGTCGGGCTCGCGCCAGATCAGCTTGTGACGGTGCAGGACGTAGGGTGCGATGACGATCAGCGAGCCCTTGCGGATGCGGCGCCCGCAGAGGTCGTCGGGACCAAGTGCCTCGCGGCTGAGGCTCGCGACCGGCGGATAGAGCCGCATCGCCTCTTCGATCACGGCACGGGTCTCGGGCAGGCGGTCGAGCACCGTCTCCGGGGGGCCGTCGAGCCCGCGGTCGGCCTCGGCACAGAGCCGTGACCGCCACTCGTTGGAGAGTGACAGCAGGAAGAGCGACCAGGTCAGCGTGTTGGCCGTGGTCTCATGGCCGGCGCCGATGAAGGTGACGACGTTGGCGCGCACCTCCTCGTCGGTCAGGCCGGTGCCGGTGACGGGGTCGGACGCCTTGAGCAGCAGCGTCAGCAAGTCTTCGGGCGCCGGTCCGCCGGCCTCGATGAGCGCCTTGCGCTTGTCGATGATGGCGGTGACCGCGCGCTCGAAGAAGGCAATGGGCGCCTTGGAGCGCATCTGCGACACGCGCGGGACCCAGTCCGGGAAGTCGAGCAGGTCGGCGGGATCGAGCGTTCCAACAGCGGCGAAAAAGCGGCTCATCGCCGTCAGGAACTCTTCCGGATCGTGCTCGAGCCCGGTCGAGAAGATCGTATCGCCGAGCACGTCCAGCGTGACCCGGTGCATGTCGCGCTGGACGTCGACCGTGCGCCCGTCGCGCACATGGCTCCAGCGCCGCGCCAGCGCGTCGGCGTTGCGCGCCATCGCGGCGGCGAAGCCGTGAGTGATGCGCGGCGTGAAGATCGGGGCGAGGGCGCGGCGCTGCGCGCGCCAGACTTCTCCCTCGGCCGTCAGCAGGCCGTCGTGCAGGCCGGGCGCAAGCACCCGCTTCTGCAGCGCGTCCTTGCGATAGTTGGCGGCGTTGTCGACCAGCACGCGGCGAATCGAGGGCGGGTGGCTGACCACCGCACCGATTCCAAGGAGGCCGCGCCCGGTCAAGATCGGCTGCTCGAAATGCGCCCGCGTCCATGTCTCGATCGGGTTGCGCCGAATCGTCCGCAGGAAGGCGATGGGCCGGAGCTGCCCCTCGCGCGGCACCGGCGCCGGCGGCGTCAGCCGGACGGGGGTCGGTAGGGCGGTGTAATCGAAGGCCTCTGTCATCCTTTGCCTTATACGCGGCGCGGCATGGTTTGGCGCGGGGCAAAGCATCGCGGCGGCGCCTCGCGGCTCCACCAAGAGGCGCCCGGCCGCGACGACTTTTTTTGGCCACAGGGCGATTTCACTCAGGGACCTCGTCAGGGAGGTCCACCATGCGTCACCGCTCTCTCGTCGCGTTCGCGCTGCTGGCTTGCACGCCGCTCGTCTTCGCATCGGCTGCCGACGCCAAGACGATCAAGATGCCGGAGAACACGCCCCAGGTGAGCTTCAACATTCCGGACGACTGGACTGTCACGGCGATGCCGTTGGGCCTCGAAATCGCGCCACCCGACAAGTCCGCCTTTATCGTGTCCGGTTTCATCAAGCGCGATCGCTCGGCGCTGATGACGTGGCAGCAACAGGCCACGCAGAGGATGCAGGATTTCGGCGTCGCCTTCGATCCCAAGGCCAAGAAGCCGGTCAAGCTCTCGGCTTCGGCCCCGGAAACGCTCTTCTCGGGTGCGCCCTCGATCGGGACGCCGGAACAGGGACCGCAAGCGCCGACCGCCTTCGAAGACAAGGCCGCCGCCGGACTGCCCCTCGAGGATCTGACCGGACGGGCAGCCCCGAAGGGTGCCAGGATCCCGGTCAACGGGCTCGTCATCTACGGCGCAACCTACCACGGCGCTCCGGTCGATGCCGAACTCCTCAACTTCGCGCTCTCGCCCAAGCAGCTCTTCCTGATGCAGCAGGAGAGCGGCAAGACCGACGAGCGGATCGGCGCGATTGTCGACTCGGTGCGCCGCATCGAGAAGTAGTTTGCGTCAGATCTTGCGTTCCCGAAGTAGGACGTAGGCAGCGGAAGCTCGTCGATCCTTGTTCGAAGCGGCTCAGAAACCCGCGATGGCCTGCCGTGCCTCGGCAAGCTCTGCCAGAACCTCAGACTTGAGGAAGGTATCGGCCCTCGGATTGTAATCCGCATCGTGCCAACGAACCTGCATCTTAACTAACAAAAGGCCGAAGTCATAAATGTCTGAGGAAGAGAAGCGTGTCTCGAACTCCCGACGTTGGCAGCGATCCTTAATCGCGCCCTGCTCCAAGCTGCGGTTCGCACGAAGCCATGCGCCCTCGTCCCTTTCTCCTCCGGACGTGCCGATCAACGTATCCGCGCAAGATTTCGCGAGTGTATGGAATAGTGCATAGTAGATCGTACTAGAGCAGTTTCCTCGCCGGTTGACTCGTGAGGGGTAGCGCACGGCGCCGCGTTGTGATTCAGGGCTGGTCTGGCGAGGAGGCCAGGCCCGATGCCCCGATCGCTGCACTACGACCTTCGCTCCCGCGTCCTCTTGGCTGTCGAGGAGGGCTTGTCCTGCCGCGAGGCTGCGGCGCGCTTCGGCGTCAGTGCGTCGAGCGCGATCCGCTGGGCCGCTCTTAGGCGCGCTGGCGGCGATGGCCGGGCCAAGCCGCAGGGCGGGGATCGCCTGTCGCGCCGTACCGAGGCTCACGCCGGCCTCATCGCGGCGGCACTGGCGGAGGTGCCCGACATCACGCTGCTGGAAGTGAAGGAGCGCTTGGCCAGCGAGGGGGCTTTCGTCAGCGTCACGGCGCTCTGGCGCTATTTCCGCCGCCACGGCATCACGCGTAAAAAAAGACCGCGCACGCCACCGAGCAGGACCGTCCCGACGTCCGCCAGGCGCGGCAGGAGTGGTTCGAGGGCCAGCTCGATCTCGATCCCGACCGGCTGATCTTCATCGACGAGACCGGCACCTCGACCAAGATGGCCCGCACGCACGGACGCGCCCCGCGCGGCGAGCGGCTGAGGATGGGCGTGCCGCACGGCCATTGGAAGACGACGACGCTGGTGGCCGGCCTGAGCCTGCGCGGCATCGTGGCGCCCTTCGTGCTCGACGGTGCCGTCGACCGACCCTGCTTCGAGGCCTACATCGAGCACGTGCTCGTCCCCGAGCTGCGATCCGGCGACATCGTGATCATGGACAATCTGCCGGCCCACAAGGGGACGCGGGTTGAAGCCCTGATTGCAGCGGCGGGCGCCAGACTGCGCCTGCTGCCGCCCTACAGCCCCGACTTCAACCCCATCGAGAACGCCTTCGCCAAGCTCAAAGCCTTGCTGCGCAAGGCCGCCGAGCGGTCCAAGGACGCGCTCTGGGCCGCCATCGGCCGCCTCGTCGACCAGATCACGCCAGCCGAATGCGCCAACATGTTCACCGCAGCAGGCTACGATGCTACCTGAAAGGAATCTGCTCTAGAGGCTCGCCGAAGGAAAACCTGCTTCGGCTTCGCTTTGTTCTCCGCAATAAGGATTTCAGCAGCCGCGAGCAGGGTTGCAGGATTCAATCCTCTGCGTCGATGTCAGGCTCTGCTTCAACGTCTAGCTTCGACGCGAAGCTACCAGAGGAAAGGCAGGCTCGGAGATACCGAGAAGTCGACGATGGAGCTCGCCGCTCGTCGGCAACGTCCGTTTCGCCGCGAGCGGTTCGCCTTTGTAGACCACTTGCACTTTGGCCAGCTCCGAACCGTCCAGGTCTTCGATGAACGCAACGCGAACAGCCGAGATCTCGTCCTTGGTGAAACGTTCGCGGATCAGCGTCTCGATCACGCGGCGGACTTCGTCTTCACTCGGGCGCGGCTGCCATTCTCGTGTCATGCCGAGCAGATTACCATCGGTCCCACTTGGTTGCCATTCCGCCGTCTTGATCCATCAAGCAACGAGGTCGCGCATCGGAAGCACGCCCATCGTGCCGGGGAAGACCGCCGTGCCCAGCACGGTCGACGACAGTCCCAGCTGGTCGGCCAGCACGCCCTTGAGCACCGCGCGCAGGTCTGTGGTTGGCGCTAGGTCGCGACCCTCGTAGAGCTGCCCCGCCTTGAGGCCGGGCCATTTGGCGACGACCTTGCCGCCGTTGAGGCCGCCACCGGCGAGGAAGGCCACCGTGCCGGTGCCGTGATCGGTGCCGTCGGTGCCGTTGACGCGCGCGGTGCGTCCGAACTCGGTGACAGCCACAACGACCGTGTCGTGCCAGGCGGCGCCGAGCCCGCTCTCGAAGGCGGCGAAGGCGCCGTCGAGGCCGCCGAGCAGGTTCATCAGGCGGCCGGTGGCGCCGCCCTCGCCGGCGTGGGTGTCCCAGCCATCGAAGACCAGCGCCGCGACGCGTGGACCGTCGTCGGCCGCGAGCAGCCGCGCGGCGCCCGCGGCCGCCTCGCGCATGCCGGCCGGGCCGCCCTGCGCCGTCTTCGGCTTGCCGTCGGGGCTCATCATGCCGCCTTTGGCGAGCCTGTCGGCGTCGAGGCCCTGGCACATGGCGTGGGCGAGCATCGGATCGGTGGCGGCGTAGAGGTCGAGCACGCGGCGGGCGAGGTCGTCGCCGGCCGAGGGCAGCACCTGCGGCGCCCAGCCGATCACCGGCGCCGCCCCGCGCAGCACGATCGGCGTCGCCGCCCCTACCGCGAGACCGCCGGCGGTGGCGATCCTCTCGCCGCGCGGCACGGCGGCGACGGCGCGGTTGAGCCAGCCGGACTGGGTGTAGCCGGCGCCGGGCATGCCGCTCTCCAGCACGTCCTGGCCGTCGAAATGCGAGCGGTCTCGGTAGTTGGTCGCCGTCGCATGGACCACGGTCGCGTGCTTCTCGCGGAACATCCGGGCGAAGTTCGGCATGCCCGGGTTGAGCGCGAAGAAGCCGTCGAGCGGCAGGGCCGCATGCGGCCCGTCAAGCCGCATGGCGAGGTCGCCGTGCAGTGCTGCATAGTCGGGGTCGCCGACCGGGCCGACCGCGGCGAGGCCGTCGAGGGCGCCGTGCAGCACGATCACGACGAGGCGCGTGTCGCGGGCGCCGGCGGCCGAGGCGATGCGCGGGATGAAGGCGGAACCAAACAGCGCACCGCCGGTCGCCAGCAGGGTGCGACGCGAAGGATGGGGGAACGAGGGCGAGAACACCATGGCGATCAGCTCCGCTGCATCTCGGGGGACATGAGCAGCAGGGCGAGGCCCTGCTGGCGGCTCTCGGCGCGGGCGATCGCGTCGCGGGTCTCGGACGACGGCTTGCCGCCGCAGAGCGCCTCGAGCAGGTCGCTGGGGTTGGGCGGGTCCTTGAGGCGCTGGCCGACGACGGCGGCGTAGTCCAGCCGCAGCTTCATGTTCTCCGGCGCCGCCCAGGCGGCGGCGTCGGTTGGGAAGCCGTTAGGTCCCGGCGGCTGCCACAGCGCCATGCCCATCTCATTCAGAGGGCCGAGCACCACGCCGGGGTCTTCCGGCACGCGCTGCAGCAGGCGATGCGTGCCGATCACGAACTCGTAGGGGTTGCGCATGCGCTGCGGCGCACGATCCCAGCTTTCCGGCGCATCGACGAGGGCGAGCGCGACCTCGTGCAGGTCGCCGTCGGTGTCGCGGAAGGTCTTGGCGAGCCGCGCGACCAGGGCCGGCGCGGGATCGTCGGCGACGAAGGCGCGGGCGAGCTTACCGGCGATGTGGTCCGCCGTCGCCGGCTGGCGCGCCAGATCCAGGAGAGCCGCCGCGCCCTGCGCTGGGCCTTCCTGCGCGTAGGTCCTGCCGAGCAGCTCGATGGGGCCGGGCTCGTGCGTGTTCTCGTTGAAGGCGAAGGTCCCCGGCTCGCCGAGCATGCCCGGCGGCCCGACGATCGTCCAACCGGTGAGGATGCGCGCGAGGTTGGTGACGTCGGCCTGGCCGTAGCCGCTGCCCACGCCCATCGTGTGCAGCTCCATGATCTCGCGGCCGAGATTCTCGTTGAGCCCGCGGCCGGAGCGCTGGCCGGCCTTCGAATTCGGCCCGATCGATCGCGCATTGTCGAGGAAGTGCAGCATCGCCGGGTGGCTCTCGGCCGCCAGTAGCATGTCCGAGAACTTGCCGAGCACGTGCGGGCGGATCGCCTCGCGCTCGAACGAGCCGGCGGAGACGCGGGCGATGCCGCCCTTCGCGGCGCTGATGCAGAAATGGTTGGACCAGAAAGCGACCAGCCGCTCGGCGTAGCCCGCGCGTGCCTCGACCGCGCGGCGGAATCGCGCCAGCGCCTCGCCGCGGAAGATCGTCTGCTCCGCGTTTTGCGCCTTCACCTGATGAGCGGTGTTTGCCTCCTTGACCGTAGCCGCCGGCTGCGCGGCGACCGCTTGCTGCATCGGCTTAGGCGCATTGAACGCCTGCTGCATGGCATTCGGCGCGGCCGTCGCAGGCGCGCTTTTCGCCTCGGCGGCCACCTTCTCGCGCTCGGCCTTGCGTCGGGCCTGGTCACCGTAAAACTGCTGGATGGCGACCTTGGTGACGGGCAGCTCGGCACCGGACAGCAGCGCGATGCCCGGCTGCATCAGCTCGGACTTGAGGAAACCGCGTGGATCGTCGGCGGCGATCGCCGCATCGCCGTCCCCGCGCGGGCCGTATCCGAAGCGCGTCAGCGCGATGACGCCGAGGCTCGTCTGGAAGGCCATACCGTTCCCTGCTTGCTCGATGATGACGCGTAACAAGACACGCCCTGCCGTCGTAAACGCGAGAGACGCCTCAAGCCTACGCGACGGCCGAACGCTCAAGGAACCATGAACGGACAGCTTGCCATCGCTTCGCGATCCGCGCCATGTGGTGCTCAAGGCCGTGCGGGAGGACGGATGGTTCGGGTCAAGGCCGAAGCCGCGGAAGACGCGCGCGACCGTGCCCTTGCAGCTCTGATGGCCGCGGCGCAGGACGGCGACCGGATCGCCTACGCGCGGCTGCTGCGCGACTGCGAACCGATCATACGCCGCGCCGGCCGGCGCGTCGGCGTCGTCGACGATCGTCTCGAGGATGTGGTCCAGGATACGCTGCTGACCCTCCACAATGCGCGCCAGACCTACGATCCCACACGCTCCTTCACCGCCTGGTTGTCCGTGATCGCGCAGCGCCGCGCCGTCGACGTGCTGCGCCGCACCGGGCGAACCGGTTGGCGGGAGGTGCATGCGCCGGTCGCCTACGAGACCGAGCCGGACGCGCGGGCCGACGGCGAGCGCGCGCTGGAGACCGCCGGCGACGTCCGCGAACTCGGCGATGCCATCGCCGGCCTGTCGGCGGTGCAGCGCGAGGCGGTGGAGCGCCTGGCGTTGCGCGAGCAGACGCTCGCCGAGGCCTCGGCCGACACCGGGCGCACGACCGGTGCCTTGAAGGTCAACCTTCACCGCGCCATCAAGGCGCTGCGCGAGAGGCTGGTGCCGGCCTCCAACCTACCGGGCGATACGGGCGAGCGGGAGGACCCGCGTGTCTGACGCCTTCCGCAAAGCTCTCGTCGCGGACCTCGCGCCGGTGCGCCGGATCGGTTCGCCCTGGATCCGCGCGCTCGCCTGGATCGGGCTGGTCGCCGCCACCGCGGCGGTGCTCGCCGCCTTCGCCGACCTGCCGGTCATCGTGCATCGGCTGATGATCGTGCCGGACATGTGGATGGCCGAGCTCGGCGCGGCGCTGACGGCCGCTCTCGCCGCCTTCGCCACGTTCCAGCTCGCCATGCCGGACCGTTCGCCCAACTGGGCGGCGCTGCCGTTGCCGGGCCTGGCGCTGTGGATCGGCGCCAGCGGCATGGGCTGCGCGCGCACCTGGCTCATCCCCGGCACGCAGGACGCCTCGATGGCCGAGTCGATGCACTGCCTGCGCTGGATCGTCAGCTTCTCGGTGCCGCTATCGATCGCGATCTTCTGGCTGCTGCGGCGCGGCTATACGCTCTACCCGACGTTGACCGGCGCCGTGGCCGGGCTCGCCGCGGCCTCGGCGTCGGCGGCGCTGCTGGTGTTCTTCCACCCGTTCGACGCCTCGCTGAGCGACCTGCTGGTGCACGGCGGCGCCGTGGCGCTGATCGTGCTGATCAATCGGGCGCTGGGGGGCCGGCTGTATGGGCGGCGAGCGCTGCGCCGGCGGGTCTAGGGCGCCGACGCCGTGGCGCTGCACGATAAGACCAAGAGCGCGGCTCGCACTTGGCCGCTTCTCGCCCGTTTCATCGCCGCGGAGCATTGCCTCGGGCGCGCCGCCGCCGCGCGAGGCCCGGCAGCGCTCGCCGCCTACGAGTTCCTGCGCTTCGGCCTGAAGCAGGGCTGGGCCTGCCTCTTCGGCGGCGCGATGCTGGCGTTGATCGTCGCGACCCACGCTTTCTATCCCAAGCATGCGGCACTGGCCCGCTACGACCTGCTGTTCCTCGGAGCGCTAACCATCCAGGTGCTCATGCTCGCGTTCCGGCTGGAGACGCTGGAGGAGGCCAAGGTCATCCTCGCCTTCCACGTCATCGGCACGATCATGGAGCTTAACAAGACCAGCGTCGGTTCTTGGGCGTACCCCGAGGACTGCCTCTTCCATATCGCCGGCGCGCCGCTCTTCACCGGCTTCATGTACGCTGCGGTCGGCAGCTACCTGGCACGCGTCTGGCGGTTGTTCGACTTCCGTTTCGCGCGCCATCCAAGCGTGCGCAGTTGCCTGATCCTGTCCTGCGCGATCTACGCCAATTTCCTCGCGGATCATTACGGCTTCGACGCACGCTACGGCATGATCGCGGTCACGATCTGGCTGTTCTCCCGCACGATCATCTTCTTCAAGATCTGGCTGACCCACCGCTTCATGCCGCTCCTCGTCGGCTTCCTGCTCGTGGCGCTGTTCATCTGGTTCGCCGAGAACATCGGCACCTTCACCGGCACGTGGCTCTACCCGCGCCAGATGGAGCACTGGACGATGGTGCCGCTGTCGAAGCTGACGTCCTGGTTCCTGCTGATGATAATCTCCTACTCGCTGGTCGCCTGGATCAACGGCATCGAGCCGCTCGAGACCGAGCCGTCATCGGCGCTGCGTCAGAGCAGCCCCTCGTAGGGCAGGAACGGCAGGACGTCGCCGGGACGCACCTCGGTCACGTCCTCCGCGACCTCGGCGAGACCATCCGTGTGCGTCAGCGACGTCAGGATCGCCGCGCCCTCGACGCCGTGCTTGCGCGCCCGCTGCACGCCGGCCTCGTCGCGCTGCAGGCTGACCCGGACGAACTCGCGCAGGCCGGCCCGTTTGCGGTGGTGGAAATCGGAGATCACAGGGTAGGCGTGGCGTTCGAGACTCTCGCCGGTCAGCCGCGCCAGGATCGGGCGCAGGACGAGCGCGCCGGTGACGAAGACGGCGACAGGATTGCCCGGTAGGCCGACGAAGAGCGCGGCGCCAAGCCGTCCCACGGCGACGGGCCGGCCGGGCTTGATCGGCAGGCGCCACATCGTCAGGGCGCCGCGCTCCGCAACGGCGGCCTTGACGTGATCCTCCTCGCCCACCGACACGCCGCCGCTGGTGACGACGAGGTCGTGCCCGGCCTCCGCCGCCACCAGGGCGTCGACGATGGCCTCGCGGCGGTCCGGCAGGATGCCGAGGTCGGTCACCAAGGCGCCGGCGCGCGCGAGCAGCGCCGCCAGCATGACGCGGTTGGAATCATAGCGCTGGGCCGAGCCTGGGTTCGCGCCGCACTCGACGAGCTCGTCGCCGGTGGAGAACAGCGCGACGCGGACCCGGCGCGACACGGCGAGCCGCTCGATGCCGAGCGCCGCCGCCAGCGCGAGATCCTGCGGCCGCAGCCGGCGCCCAGCCGGCAGCGCCAGGCTGCCGACGCCCACGTCCTCGCCGCGCCGGCGCAGGTTGGCGCCGGGCGCCAAGCCGGCGGGGAAGGCGACGCCACCTTCGGCGAGCGCGACGTCCTCCTGCATCGCCACCGTGTCCCATCCCTCGGGCAGGCGCGCGCCGGTGAAGATGCGCACCGCCGTCCCGGGCTCGGGCGCCATCGCCGCCTCGCCCGCGGCGACCCGGCCGGCGACTCGCAGGATGCCGGCGACAAGGTCGGCGTGTCGGACGGCGTAGCCGTCGACGGCGGCATTGTCGAAGGCCGGCAGGTCGCAGGGCGCAATAACAGGCTCGGCCAGCACGCGACCGTCGGCCTGCGCCAGGACGATCGTCTCGCGCGCGACAAGCGGCGTCACCAGCGTCGCGATGGCGGCGGACGCCTGCTCCAGGGTGGTTGGGGCTTCGTCGCGGAGAGAGGAGTGTGCCACAGGTCAGGTAGAGCAGTTGCGGCCGGTGGCGCAACCGACGGCATGACGGCGCGGCCGACCACCCCCGCGTAAGCTTGACGCCTCACCATCCGTGCCGCGGCGGAGACAGGGTGAAATGGCGGCGGGCGCAGCGACGGCGGGGACGGTCAAGGCACAGCGCGGCAATGCGCGTGACATCGCCTTCGCCGCGGGCATCGTCGGCATTCTCGTCATCTTCTTCCTGCCGATCCCGGCCTTCATGATCGATCTCGGCCTGGCGCTGTCGATCGCGCTCTCCGTGCTGATCCTCATGGTCGCGCTGTGGATCGCCAAGCCGCTCGACTTCTCCGCTTTCCCGACGATCCTGCTGGTGTCGACGCTGCTCAGGCTGTCGCTCAACATCGCCACCACGCGCCGAATCCTGTCGGACGGCGCCGAGGGCGTCACGGCGGCGGGCTACATCATCGGAGGCTTCTCCAACCTCGTCATGAGCGGCGACTTCGTCATCGGGCTCATCGTGTTCCTGATCCTGATCACGGTGAACTTCCTCGTCATCACCAAGGGCGCGACCCGCATCGCCGAGGTCGGCGCGCGCTTCACGCTCGATGCCATTCCCGGCAAGCAGATGGCGATCGACGCCGATCTCAACGCCGGCCTCATCAACGACAAGCAGGCCCAGGCGCGCCGCCGCGAGCTGGAGGAAGAGAGCTCCTTCTTCGGCTCGATGGACGGTGCCTCGAAGTTCGTGCGCGGCGACGCCGTGGCCGGCATCATCATCCTCGCGGTCAACATCTTCGGGGGCATCATCATCGGCGCCACCCGCCATGGCATGACGATGGCGGATGCCGCCGACGTCTACACCAAGCTGTCGGTCGGCGACGGCCTGGTGTCGCAGATCCCGGCGCTCATCGTCTCGCTCGCCGCCGCGCTGCTGGTGTCGAAGGGCGGCACGCGCGGTTCGGCCGACAAGGCGGTGCTCTCGCAGCTCGCGCACTACCCCCGCGCGCTCTGGGTCGCGGCGCTGCTGATGGGCCTTCTCGCCCTCGTGCCGGGCCTGCCGATCTTCCCGTTCGCCGTGCTCGGCGGCGTGCTCGCCTTCACTGCATGGGCGGTGCCGCGCCGTCGCGCCGAGGAGCTGAAGGTCGAGCAGGACAAGGTGAAGGAGGAGGCGCGCCACACCCAGGCCGAGGCGGCCAATTCCATCAAGGAATCGCTCAAGACCGTCGAGATCGAGCTTGTGTTGGGGCGGCAGCTCGGCGGCAAGCTGCTCTCCAACCAGGGTGAGCTGGGACTGCGCGTTGCCAAGCTGCGCCGTAAGTTCGCGACGCAGTACGGTGTCGTCGTGCCCGACATCAGGGTGTCGGACAGCCTCGTGCTGCCGTCCAAGACCTACCAGATCAAGATCCACGGCACGGTCGTGGCGCAGCAGGAGGCGAGGCTTGGCGAGGTGCTCGTGGTGACGGGCGAGGGCAAGGTGCCGAGCGTGCCGGGCGAATCGATGCGCGAGCCCTCCTTCGGCATGAAGGCCGTGTCGATCGCCGAGAGCTTCGCCGCCGACGTCGAGCGCGAAGGCTTCAAGTGCATCGACGTCATGTCGGTGATCCTCACTCATCTCGGCGAGACCGTGCGAAACAACCTGGCGCAGCTGTTGTCCTACAAGGACCTGCGCGCGCTGCTCGACCGCATGGAGCCGGAATACAAGCGGCTCGTCGACGAGATCATCCCGACGCATCTCTCCCATTCCGGCCTGCAGGCGATCCTCAAGCTGCTGTTGGCCGAGCGCGTCTCGATCCGCAACATCCACCTCATCCTCGAGGCGATCGCCGAGATCGTACCGCACGTGCGTCGCTCGGAGCAGGTCGTCGAGCACGTGCGCATGCGCGTGGCGCAGCAGATCTGCGGCGACCTCAGCGAGAACGGCGAGCTCGCGGTGCTGCGGCTGGGGCCGAGGTGGGACCTCGCCTTCACCCAGAGCCTGAAGCGCGACGCCAAGACCGACACCACCGACTTCGACCTCGATCCGCGCATGGTCGAGCAGTTCGGCACCGAGGCTTCGCCGCTGATCCGCCAGAAGATGGATGCCGGCCTCTCCTTCGTGCTGCTCGCGACGCCGGAGACGCGCATCTACGTGCGCATGATCGTCGAGCGGATGTTCGCCACGTTGCCGGTGCTGTCGCACCTCGAGATCGCCCGCGGCGTTCAGATCAAGACACTGGGCGCGCTGTCGTGACCGGCAATTGTTTTCCTCCCCTGCGCGCAGCGCGGGGGACCGCCGAAGGCGGTGGAGGGGGCGGCCGTCGCTTCATCGTTCGGGCTTTCGGCACCTGTCCTGTCCATCGGGACCGCGGCGGCGGCAGCCTCCTCCACCATGCTTCGCATGGTCCCCCTCCCCCGCTGCGCTTCGCTGCGCAGCGGAGGATCTCCCCGCCGTGAGCGCCCTTACCCCAACGATCGTCCTCACCGCCTTCATCGTGTTCTGCCGGATTGGCGGCTGCCTCCTGGTGATCCCCGGTTTCTCGTCGCCGCGCGTGCTGATGCGCGCCCGGCTCTTCGTCGCCATCGCCGTGTCGCTGGCGCTGACACCGATGCTGCAGGCCGAGGTTCAGCCCCAGGTGGAGAACGCCCAGCCGATCACGCTGCTCGGGCTGATGCTGTCGGAAAGCCTCAAGGGCGTCCTGATCGGCCTGCTCGGCCGCTTCTTCTTCCTGGCACTCGAGACCATGTCGATCGCCATCGCCAACGCCATCGGACTGGTCAACGCGTTCGGAACGCCCATGGAGATGGAGGAAGCGGCGCCGACGATCTCCTCCCTCGTGTCGCTCGCCGCGGTGCTGCTGATCTTCGTCACCGACCTGCACTGGGAGATCTTCCGCGGACTTGCGGCCTCCTACAACGTGCTGCCGGTGAAGCAGGGCTTCGATCCGCGCATCGGCCTCTTGCAGCTCACCGACGACGCCTCGAAGACCTTCCTGTTCACGCTGCGCATCGCCGCGCCGTTCCTGGTGTTCTCGATCGTCGCCAACGTCGCCATCGGGCTCATCAACAAGCTGGTGCCGCAGGTGCCGGTGACCTTCATCGCCACGCCGTTCCTGCTCGCGGGGGGCATGGTGATCCTCTACTTTACGGCGCGGCCGGCGCTCGATCTGTTCATCTCGGCCTTCGCCGGTTGGCTGAGGTCGGGGTGAGCGCCGTCTCCGACAGGGCAAGGAGCCTGGCCCGGATCGCCGCCGTGCAGGCCAAGATGGTCGAGCTCGCGGAATCCAAGCTCGCCGCGGCGCGGCGCCGTCGCGACGCCCTCGACGAGGACCGCGCGTTGCTCACCACTCTTGTTGGCGGCGAGGAGGCGCTCGGCGCCGGGCTCGCCCGCGCCGCACTGCGCTCGGCGAAGGCGCTCGACGCGCGGATCGACCAGGCCGGTTCCGAGATCGCCGCCTTGCAGGGCGAGCTCGACGGGCTGCGCCGCCGCGATCATACCGTGGCGAGCATGGCCAAGGACGCGCGCGGCGCGGCGCGGCGCGAGCAGGAGGCGAAGGCGCTCGGCGAGACGATGGAGGCTTGGCTCGCCCGCGCCAGCCTGCCGTAAGGCTCGGCGGCTAGCTTCGTGGAAGATCTTTCAGGAGCGCTTCACGTGGCGATCTCGCCGCCTTCCGACTTGCTGCTCGATGTGGCCCGCGCCGCAGATCCGGCCAAGGTGCGCGAGGCCACCGCCAAGCTCGCCCGCCTTGCCGCCGATCCCTCGTTCGCGAACGAGGGGTTCGGCAAGGCCTTGGCGGCGGCGAAAGTGGACAAGCCCGGCGCGTCGGCGCCTGCGGCCGCGACCAAGTCGCCCGTGCTCTTGCCGGGGACGGCCGGCTCGCTCCGCGCAACCGCCCAGCCCAAGACCGACACCTACAAGAAGTTCGAGGCCGTGCTCCTCCAGAACTTCGTCGAATCGATGCTGCCCAAGGACGACGAGACCTTCGGCGATGCGGCCAGCGCCGGCATCTATCGCTCGATGATGGCCGAGCAGCTGGCCAACCAGATCGCCAACGCCGGCGGCATCGGCATCGCCAAGGCGATCGAGAAGGCCCATCCCGCCGTAGCCCACAAGACCGCCGCGTCCGCCCCGACCGTGCAACCCGCGAGCAGCTGATGACCCATTCCACCCTGTTCCCCGCCGACCTTCCGTTCGTCTCGCCCGAGACCTACGATGCCTTCGTCGCGGTCATGAATCGCCTCGACGTCGTGATCGCGTGCGAGACGCGCGCGCTCGTCCGGCACGACCATCGCGAGCTCGCCGAGGCGGCACGGCAAAAGCGCCAGGGCCTGCTCGAGCTTGAGCGCCTCAAGCGCTCGCTCAAGGGCACGATCCCGAGCGCCGACATCACCAAGCGGCTCGCCAGCTTCCGCGTGGCGCTGGACGCCAACCAGGCCGCATTGCGCATCGAGCTCGACGCCGCAGAAGCTGTCGCCGCGATCGTCACCCGCGCGATGCGAGACCTCGAGTCCGACGGTACCTATTCGCGAGCGCACGGCCGCGCCGCTGCCTACGACCTCGCATGAAGACCTTCGTCGTCGGTCTTTGGGTGCTGATCGTGGCGCTGGGCACCAGCTACGCCGTCGCCAGCCTGGGTTCTGGCCCCAAGAGCGAGGGAGAGGCCAAACCGGTGCTGCAGCTCGAGAAGACCCGGGTCATCAACGTGCCGATGATCGCCGGCGGGGCGGTGCGCGGCTTCATCGTCGCGCAGTTCGGCTACACCGTCGAGGAAGCCAAGATGAAGGCGCTGCCCGTGGCGCCCGACGCCTTCCTGCTCGATGAGGCGTTCCGCGCGATCTACACCGACGACAAGCTCGATTTCCTCCACCTCGACAAATACGACATCAACGGCTTCACCGCCCGGCTCATCGCCGCCACCAACAAGCGGCTCGGGGCCGAGATCGTGCACGAGGTCCTGATCCAGGACTTCACCTTCATCTCTAAGGAGGAGAACGAGCGATGAGCGTACAGACGTTCGATGGCGTCGACGTGCCACGCGATTTCAACGGCGGCCGTCTTGGCGGCCTGACCTGGCTGGGGCTCTTCGTCGCCGTGGTCGGTTGGGCGCTGCTGCTCGGCGCCACAGCACTGGCCGACAGGATGGCAGGCAAGGCCGGCGCAGCCCAGGGCGTCCACGGCGACCTCCTGGAGATCGCCCACTGTCTCATCGGCAGCGGCTTCGGCCTCGCCCTCATCGGCGCGCTGCAGAACGGCTTCGGCGCGTTGAACCGCTTCTTCGCGGCGGTGCTCTCCCGTTCCACGCCGCGGCCCGCGCCGGCACCGGTGATGGCGGCGGCGGCGCCTGTCGACCGTTCCGCCGAGCCGCTGCGCGAACGCCGCCCCTACCAGATCCTTGCCGACGGGTCGGTCGAGGTCGAGACGATCGTCGGCACGCGCCGGTTCGACACCATGGACGAGGCGCGCGACTTCATCTGATCAGGTGGCGGTCGAGTTACGCCAGAAGAGCCGGTGAGCGGGCGGCGAGGTCGAGCGCGCGGTGGGGCAGGGCGAGCGGCTGGTGCGAGGCGACCAGGATGGCGCCGCCCGCGGTCGCGTGTCCGGCCATCAGCCTGGTGAGTGTCGCCTGGGCGCCGGTGTCCAGCGCAATCAGTGGCTCGTCGAGCAGCCAGATCGGCCGCGGCGCGAGCAGCAGCCGGGCCAGCGCCACGCGGCGCTTCTGCCCCGCCGAAAGATAGGCGGCCGGCAGCGCCGCGAGGCGAGCGATGCCGAAGGCGGCCAGCGCATCGTGGACCGTCATTCCGGGGTACGCCTCCGGCGGCGCGCCCGAACGACTCTTGAGCATGCTCGCCCAGAACGTCAGGTTCTCTTCGACCGTGAGCGTCGGCTTCAGCGCATCCTCGTAGCCGAGGTAGTGCACCGTCTCAATGCCGCGGGTCTCCTCGTCGGCGAGGCCGTATCTCATGCTGCCCGCCTGCGCCGGCAGCAGCCCGGCCAGCGTGCGCAGCAGCGTCGATTTGCCCGCGCCGTTGCGACCGGTGACGAGCACGGTTTCGCCGCGCTCCAACGTCAGCGACAGTCTGCCGATGACGAGGCGGCCGCCGCGCTCCACGTCGAGGCCGTCCACGCGCAGAAGTGTCTCAGCCAAGCGCCGGGTGCTCTTCTTGCATTGCCTCGGGGATCGGAGCAGGACGTAGCCTCTCCACCTTGGATTGGCTACACGCGCGGCCGATCCGCTTTTTCGATCCGCATCTTCGGGAACACCATCGATGGCATCGCTCGACAGTTTCAAGTGCCGCAAGCAGCTTCAGGTGGGTGACAAGGCCTACACATATTTCTCGCTCGCAGACGCCGAGAAGAACGGACTGCCCGGGATCTCGAAGCTGCCGTTCTCGATGAAGGTGCTGGTCGAGAACCTGTTGCGCTACGAGGATGGCAAGAGCGTCAAGAAGGCCGACATCGAGGCCTGCGCCGCCTGGATCGAGAACAAGGGCAAGACCGAGCAGGAGATCGCCTTCCGCCCCGCGCGCGTGCTGATGCAGGACTTCACCGGCGTTCCCGCGGTGGTCGATCTCGCCGCGATGCGCGACGCCATGACGAGCCTCGGCGGCGACCCGCAGAAGATCAACCCGATGGTGCCGGTCGACCTCGTGATCGACCATTCCGTCATCGTCGACGCCTTCGGCACCGATCGCGCGCTGAAGACCAACGTCGACCTGGAATATTCGCGTAACGGCGAGCGCTACAAGTTCCTGAAGTGGGGCCAGGGCTCCTTCGCCAACTTCCGCGTGGTGCCGCCCGGCACCGGAATCTGCCACCAGGTCAACCTCGAGTACCTGGCGCAGACGGTGTGGACCAAGGACGAGGACGGCACCGAGGTCGCCTATCCCGACTCGCTGGTGGGCACCGACTCGCACACCACCATGGTCAACGGCCTCTCCGTGCTCGGCTGGGGCGTCGGCGGCATCGAGGCCGAGGCCTGCATGCTGGGTCAGCCGCTCTCCATGCTGCTGCCCGAGGTCATCGGCTTTCGCCTGACCGGCGAGCTCAAGGCCGGCGTCACCGCGACCGACCTGGTGCTGACCGTCACGCAGATCCTGCGCAAGAAGGGCGTCGTCGGCAAGTTCGTCGAGTTCTACGGCCCCGGCCTCGAGAAGATGACGCTGGCCGATCGTGCCACCATCGGCAACATGGCGCCGGAATACGGCGCCACCTGCGGCTTCTTCCCGATCGACAAGGAGACGCTGGTCTACCTCAACATGTCGGCCCGCGATGCCGCGCGCGTCGACCTCGTCGAGCATTACGCCAAGGCGCAGGGCCTGTTCCGCACGCCCGAGACCGCCGACCCCGTGTTCACCGACATGACCGAGCTCGATCTCGGCGGCGTCGTGCCTTCGATGGCCGGTCCGAAGCGGCCGGAAGGGCGCATCGCGCTGGAGGATGTCGGCTCCGGCTTCGCCACCGCGCTCGGCGCCGAGTACAAGAAGACCGAGAACGTCGGCGAGCGCTTTTCCGTCGAAGGCAGGGACTGGAACCTCGGCCACGGCGACGTCGTGATCGCCGCCATCACCTCGTGCACCAACACGTCGAACCCCAACGTGCTGATCGGCGCCGGCCTGCTGGCCCGCCGCGCTGTCGAGAAGGGCCTGACCGTCAAGCCCTGGGTGAAGACCTCGCTCGCTCCCGGCAGCCAGGTCGTCGCCGAATACCTCGACCAGTCCGGCCTGCAGGTCGATCTCGACAAGCTCGGCTTCAACCTGATCGGCTTCGGCTGCACCACCTGCATCGGCAATTCCGGTCCGCTGGCGGCCGAGATCTCGAAGACGATCAACGACAACGGGATCGTCGCCGCCGCCGTGCTCTCGGGCAACCGCAACTTCGAGGGCCGCGTCTCGCCCGACGTGCAGGCCAACTATCTGGCATCGCCGCCGCTGGTCGTCGCCCATGCCATCGCCGGCACGGTGTCGATCGACATGCAGACCGAGCCGCTCGGCAAGGGCAGCGACGGGCAGGACGTCTACCTCAGGGACATCTGGCCGACGGCGGCCGAGGTCAACGAGTTCATCGAGAAATACGTGACCCGCAAGGTCTTCGCCGATCGCTACGCCGACGTGTTCCACGGCGACCAGCACTGGCGCGACGTCAACGCGCCCCAGGGCGAGACCTACGCGTGGGACATGGGCTCGACCTACGTGCAGAACCCGCCGTATTTCGACGGCATGACGATGGAGCCCGACGCCATCGACGACATCATCGACGCCCGCATCCTCGCGATGTTCGGCGACAAGATCACCACCGACCACATCTCCCCGGCCGGCTCGATCAAGCAGGCCTCGCCCGCCGGCACCTACCTTTCAGAGCATCAGGTGCCGGTGAAGGACTTCAACCAGTACGGCACGCGCCGCGGCAACCACGAAGTCATGATGCGGGGCACCTTCGCCAACATCCGCATCAAGAACTTCATGCTGCAGGCCGACGACGGCAACGTGCCCGAGGGCGGCAACACCAAGCATTGGCCGGACGGCGCCAGGATGCCGATCTACGATGCCGCGATGAAATACGCCGAGGAGAAGGTGCCGCTGGTGGTCTTCGCCGGCGCCGAATACGGCAACGGCTCGTCGCGCGACTGGGCGGCCAAGGGCACCAAGCTGCTCGGCGTGCGCGCCGTCATCGCCGAGAGCTTCGAGCGCATCCACCGCTCCAACCTCGTCGGCATGGGCGTGCTGCCCTTGACCTTCGAGGAGGGTACGACCTGGTCGACGCTCAAGCTCAAGGGCAACGAGGCGGTCACGCTGCACGGCCTCAAGGACGGCCTGCGCCCGCGCCAGAAGATGGAGATGGCCATCAAGTACGACGACGGCCGCACAGAGACGGTGCCGCTGCTCTGCCGCATCGCGACGCTGGAGGAGCTGGAGTACTTCAACAACGGCGGCATCCTGAGCTACGTGCTGCGGCAGTTGGCGAAGGCGGCCTAGCGATAGAAGCTGTGGCGGCTGGCACCTACGTCCTTCCGGGGCGGCGCAGCCGCGCCCGGAACCGATGACAACGTAAGTTCAGGACATGTGGCAACGGTGCCGCCTCTATCGGCAGGCGCGTTGTCATGGGTTCCGGGCTCGCGCTATCGCGCGCCCCGGAAAGACGGAGGTGGCCCCTGCTGTAGCTTCGTGGTTCGAGACGGCGCTTCCCGCCTCCTCATCACAAGGAGGTTGTGGCTGCTCCACCTCCGTCTTTCCGGGGCGGCGCAGCCGAGCCCGGAACCCATGACAACGTAGGTTCAGGACGTATGGCACCGTTGCCGCCTCATTCGGCAGGCGCGTTGTCCTGGGTTCCGGGCTCGCGCTATCGCGCGCCCCGGAAAAACGGAGATTGCCCGTGCCCTCTGACATCTCCGTGCTCGTTGGCTCTCACATCAGTAGCCTCACGGTAAAAAGGCCGAAGGCCGTCTCGAACCACGAGGCGGTCCAGGAACGTCGCCTCCCGGAGCCTTCGTGGTCCAAGACGGCGCTTCGCGCCTCCTCACCATGAGAGGGGTGTTGCTTGCGATCCTCGCGCTCGGCACCATTATCATCGCGCTGGTAAAACTTGTCGGCGCCACCTCCGGCCTCGCCGTCACCACGACGGATATCGCCGGCACCCCTGCCACGATCTTCCGCCCGCAGGACGGCAGGCCCAACCCGACCATCGTCATCGCGCACGGCTTCGCCGGATCGCGCGAGCTGATGCAGCCATTCGCCATCACGCTGGCGCGCAACGGCTACGGCGCGATCACCTTCGATTTTCTCGGCCACGGCAAGAACCCGCACCCGCTGCGCGGCAGCATCACCGAGGCCAACGGGGCCACGTGGGCGCTGGTCGACCAGCTCGACAGCATCGTCGCCTACGCCCGCACGGCGCCCGGCGGCGACGGCCGCGTGGCGCTGCTCGGCCATTCCATGGCCTCCGACATCGTCGTGCGCGAGGCCATGGCTCACCCCGACATCGCCGCGACGGTCGCCGTCTCGATGTTCGCGCCGGGGCTCACCGCGACGTCGCCGCGCGACCTGCTGGTGATCGCCGGCGCGCTCGAGCCTCAGGTCCTGAAGGATCAGGGCCTCAAAGCGGCGGCCATGGCCTCGCACGGCCAAGTCGTACCGCGCACGACCTACGGCAGCCTCGTCGACGGCACGGCGCGGCGCGTGTCCTTCTCGTCGGGGGTCGAGCACATCGGCGTGCTCTACAGCGCCGCCAGCCAGCGCGAGGCGCTCGACTGGATGGACGCCGTCTTCGATCACCATGGCTCGGGCTACCTCGAGGTGCGCGGGCGCTGGCTCGGCCTGCTGTTCCTCGGCCTCGTCGTGCTGGCTCGGCCGCTTCTCGGCCTGCTGCCGCGGGTCACGACCGAGCCGCGCGGTGCCGGCCTACGCTGGCGCCGGCTTGTTCCCGTGGCGGTCGCGCCGGCGCTGCTGACGCCGCTGATCCTGTGGAAGGCGCCGACGCACGTGCTGCCTCTCTTGCTCGGCGACTACCTCGCCGCGCATTTCCTGGTCTACGGCCTTCTCACCGCCGCCGGCCTCTGGCTCGTCCGTGATCGCGGCCCGCGCCTCCAGGCGCCGATCTCCGCCGCCCGCTTCGCGCTCGGCTTCGCCGTGCTCGCGTTCTACAGCATCGTCGCCTTCGGCTGGCCGATCGACCTTTTCGTCGCCTCGTTCATGCCGATCCCGGCGCGGTTGCCGCTGATCCTGGCGATGCTGGTCGGCACGCTGCCCTACTTCCTCGCCGACGAATGGCTCACGCGCGGTGCCACGGCGCCGCGCGGTGCCTACGCCTTCACCAAGCTCTGCTTCCTCGTCTCGCTCGCCATCGCGGTGGCGTTAAACCTGCAGAAGCTGTTCTTCCTGATCATCATCGCCGCCGTGATCCTGCTGTTCTTCGTCATCTACGGCCTGTTCAGCGCCTGGACCTACCGCGCCACGCGGCACCCGCTGATCGGCGGGCTCTCCAACGCCTTCGCCTTCGCCTGGGCCATCGCCGTCACCTTCCCGCTGCTGGCGGGCTGATCCCGCGTTGCGAGGGGAGAGACTCTCGCTTCTCATGGGCGGAACCGACCCACTTCTAGGTCATTCTACCTGCACAATGTCGGAGCGCGACGCATCGCGACGCAAAATGCAGATGTGTGATCGCATGGGGGTGTGTCTTCCCGGCGCGGGATGTCGCCTTACGGCTCGAGGCGCGATGCTCAGCTCTCCCCGATGGCGCTTTCGAGATCGTCCGAGAGCGCCTGCACACGGTCGGCATTGGCGCCGGGCTGCTCCTGCCATGGCGAGCGCGAGGTGGAGCGGATGTCGACCCGCGTGCGGGCACCGATGCCGCGGATGCGCACCGTGATATCGGCGGGAAAGCCCATCAGTCCCGGCTTCACCACCATGTCGATGTGACCCGTGGCGAAGTTCTCGGGCTTGGCCTCGTCGACGATCGTCCACTTGCGCCGCTTGATGAGCTTTTGCAGCGCCTTGTCGACGTCGGAGGCATCGGCGTCGAGGTCGAGCGTCTGCAGGTCGGGGTAGAGCTTCTCCTCGAGCGCCGCATCGGCGGGGCTCGGCTTTGCCGGCGGCTCGTAGCCGTGGCGTGCCGCTCGCGCCGTCGCCGTGTCCAGAAAGCTCGGTGGATCGTCGAGGCTGGTCGCGGCATCGATCACCGTCGGTACGCGGTGCGTCTGCGCGAGATAGGTCGGATAGGCGAAGAGCAGCGCCGCCAGGGCGAGGCCCTCGAGCGCCAGCCCGATGCCGCGGTAGCCGGTCTGCCAGATCACGGCCATGGCGAAGAAGGCGAGCAGCACCGCGAGGCCGGCCAGGGCCAGCGCTCCGCCCTCGATCGACAGCGACGCCCGCGCGTCGAGGCCCTTGTGCGACAGCGCGACGCCGATCAGCGCGACGAAGAGCGAGAACAGCGCGACGTTCCGGCTCCACAGCGCCGAGCGGGCGAGCGGGTCTTCCAGGATCAGGCGACGCATGGGTCCGCGGGGCTGGCTCTGACGGCGCGACTATTCGGCGGCGACTGCCGCCGGCCAGCGATAGTCCTTCAAGAGCGCGCGCAAGCCAAGCTTGTTGATCTTGCCCGCGGCAGTATGCGGGATCTCGTCGATGATCTGCACGTCATCGGGCATCCACCAGCGCGCGATCTTGCCCTCCAGGAAGGCGAGCACGTCGTCCCTGGTCGGCGTGCGCCCGGGCACCGGGACGACGACGAGCAGGGGCCGCTCGGCCCATTTGTCATGCGCCATGCCGACCACCGCGGCCTCGTGCACGTCGGGGTGGGCCACCGCGAGGTTCTCGATCTCGATGGAGGAGATCCATTCCCCGCCGGACTTGATGATGTCCTTGGCACGATCGGTGATGTGCATGGTGCCATCGGCACCGATCGTGGCGATGTCGCCGGTGTCGAACCATCCTTGCGCGTCCACCGCCGGCTTGTCTTCGCGAAAGTAGGACTGCGTGATGCAGGGTCCGCGCACCTTCAGCCGGCCGAACGTCTTGCCGTCCCAAGGCAATTCGCGCGCATCGTCGTCGGTGATGATCATCTCGACGCCGAAGGGCGCACTGCCCTGCTTCATCTTCCTGTCGTAAAGCGCGTCACCGGCTAGGTCCATCGCGCCGGGCTTGAGCGTGCCGATCGTCCCGAGCGGGCTCGTCTCGGTCATGCCCCAGGCGTGATAAACCTCGATCCCGTAGTCGCGCTCGAACGCGACCACCATCGAGCGCGGACAGGCCGAGCCGCCGACCGCCACCCTGCGCAGCTTGCGCGGCTTGCGGCCGATCTCCGCCATCTTTGCGAGCAGCATCATCCAAACCGTCGGCACGCCGGCGCTGATCGTCACGCCCTCGTCGTCCATGAGCTCGAACACCGAGGCGCCGTCGAGCTTGGCGCCGGGCATCACCATCTTGGCTCCGGCCATCGGCAGGGCGTAGGCGGTGGCCCATGCGTTGGCGTGGAACATCGGCACGATGATGAGCATGCTGTCCTGCGCGCTCGCGTTGAGCGATCCGCTGGCGCAGGCCTGCCAGGCGTGAAGTACGTTGGAGCGATGCGAGTACAGCACGCCCTTAGGTGAACCCGTGGTACCGGAGGTGTAGCAGAGCCCGGCGGCGGTCTGCTCGTCGAACTGGCCCCAGGCGAAATCGTCGTCGGCTTCGTCGAGCCAGGTCTCGTAGGAAACCGCGTCCCTGAGACTGGTCTGCGGCATGTGCGCATCGTCGGTGAGGATGATGTAGCGCTCGATGCTCGGCATCTTGTCGGCGAGCTTCTCGACCAGCGGCACGAAGGTGAGATCGAGCATCATGACCCGGTCTTCGGCATGATTGACGATCCAGGCGATCTGTTCCGGGAACAGCCGGGGGTTCACCGTGTGGCAGATCGCGCCGATCCCGGAGATGGCGTACCAGGCCTCGACGTGGCGCCACGTGTTCCACGCCAGCGTCGCGACGCGATCGCCGATTCCGATGCCGTCCATCGTGAGCCGCTTGGCGCCGCGGAGCGCGCGCTCGCGAACGGTGGCGTAGTCCGTTCGATAGATCGGTCCTTCGATGGATCGGGTCACCACGTCGCGCTCGCCATGCTGCACGGCGGCGTGATCGATGATCTTGTGCAGCAGCAGCGGCCAGTCCTGCATCAAGCCCTGCATGACGCTTCCCGCTTGGCGCGCGCCTCGCATGCCGGACATCGACCTCGGGCGGGGCACATGCCCTGATCGGTCCACGAAACAGCCATAGGTGACATCCATCTTCTCAGCACGACCAGCGCGCCGATCATCGTCCCACGGCGTACCGCATGTTGGAAGACCGCCAGTCGTCTTAGTCGGCGATTAACCCTCGTCAACGAAGCTGGGCCCTAAGAAGACGACACGGCCACCCTCTGTCGTCCAACGAGTAAGCGAGTCTCATATGGAACCGATCCTCTCGAACGTCTCCGCGGTCGCCCGCAACGAGCCCCGCGATCTGCAGTCCCGCCTCTACCGCGAGATCGGCATCTCGGCCGTCGCCGCCGCGCTCGAGGTCAGCGAGACCGTCGCCCAGACGAGCGCGCGCGAGAAGCGCGAGCGCCTCGTCCGCCGCGCTGCCTGATCCGGCAGGTCCGCTGATCCGGGTCCGCAAGCCGCGATGCTGAGCCGGCGCCTCTTCCTGCAAGGCACCACCGGAATCGCTTTCGCCGGAGGCGGCACCGCGGTCTACGCGTGCGGCGTCGAGCCGGGCCTTCGGCTCGACGTCACATCCTACCGCCTGACGCCGCGGGGATGGCCCAGCGACCTCCGGCTGCGCTGCGCGGTCATCGCCGACATCCACGCTTGCGATCCCTGGATGTCGCTCGACCGCATCCGCGAGGTGGTCGCCGTCACCAACGCGCTGGCGCCCGACGTCACCGTCCTGCTCGGCGACTTCAATGCCGGCCACAACTACGTTACCGGCGCCGTCTTTCCGCAGCAGTGGGGCGGCGTCGTCGAGGCACTTAAGGCGCCGCTCGGCACTTACGCGATCCTCGGCAACCACGATTGGTGGCACGGCGCGCTGCCTTCGATGAAGGGCGACGGCGCGGAGGCGGTGCGCCGCGCGCTGAAGCAGGCCGGCATTGCCGTGCTCGAGAACGACAGCGTCGCGCTGGCCAAGGACGGGCGTCGGTTCTGGCTCGCCGGCCTCGCCGACCAGATGGTGGTGCGCGCCGGCCGCAAGGGCCATTACGGCCTCGACGACCTCGACGGTACGCTGGCGCAGGTCACCGACGACGCACCCGTCATCCTGCTCGCTCACGAGCCCTACATCTGGCGCAAGGTGCCGGCCCGCGTCTCGCTTACGCTGTGCGGCCATACCCACGGCGGCCAGGTCAACCTGCCGGTGCTGAGCGATTGGTGGAACCGCCACGAACTCGGCACCAGCCACGTCTACGGTCACATGCTCGACGAGGGCCGCCACATGATCATCTCGGCTGGGCTCGGCACGTCGCTCGTGCCGGTCCGCTTCATGCGGCCGCCGGAGATTGTGCTGGTGGAGCTCGGTGGCGACCAGCCGGCGGCCTGACCGCGAGTTTCGCCCGTTGCACGCTCCGCAAAGATCAGGAGCGGGATAAGTTGGACTCAGTCCTCCTCCCAGCGCCCTTCCTTCGCCAGCCGCTTCAGCACCTCGTCCGTCGTCAGCCGGCGGTAGCGCACGCCGCGGTGACGGCTGGTGCTCATGCGCGAGGGGCGCGCGGAGAGCGCCAGGCCCACGAGCATGGCAAGGATGATGACGAGGTGCAGGACTGCGAAGAGCGCCGGCGAGATCATGATGCGAGGATGAACGCTGCTTGAGCTGGTGTCATCATCATTCGACGGCAGGCGCATGCGACACTGCGATCTCGCACGGTCTAACCCTACGTTTCCGTTAACCTTTCGGCCCCGCTCCCGCCGCCTTTGCCGAGCAGGCTGAAAGCATGAACCTGTTCGTCTTCGGCCTCGGCTTCAGCGCCCAGCACTTCGTGCACGACTATGCCCACGCCTTCGAGCACATCGCCGGCACGGTGCGCGACGCGAGCCGGCCGCGTCTGCTCGCCGCCGGTGCCGAGATCCTGCATTTCGCGCAAGACGGGGCGAGCCCGGAGATAGACGAGCGGCTGGGTGCGGCCGACGTGATCCTCGTCTCGGTGGCGCCGGGAACGTCGTCGGACCCGGTGCTGGCGCGTTTCGGCCGCAGGCTCGCACAGGTCAAGCGCACGCAGAAGATTCTCTACCTCTCGACGATCGGCGTCTACGGCGACCGCGGCGGCGAGTGGGTCGACGAAGCGCAGACGCCGGCACCGCTGAGCGAGCGCTCCAAGGTGCGTGTGCAGGCCGAGAAGAGCTGGGCGGCGCTGGGCCGCGACTCCGCCAAGACCGTGCACGTGCTGCGCCTCTCGGGCATCTACGGTCCCGGGCGCAACACACTGGTCAACCTCGCCAGTGGCAGGGCACACCGCTACATCAAGCCGGGCCAGGTGTTTAATCGCATCCACGTCGCCGACATCTCGGCCGTCTGCGCCGCACTGGTGGCGCATGAGGGACGGGGCGACGTATGGAATGTCACCGATGACGAGCCGGCGCCGCCGCAGGACGTGGTGGTCTACGCCGCCGCGATGATGGGCGTGGAGCCGCCGCCGGAGCAGGATTTCGCCACCGCCGACCTGTCGTCGATGGCGCGTTCATTCTACGGCGAGAACAAGCGCTGCTCGAATGCCAAGATCAAGGCGGAGCTCGGGATCGAGCTCGCCTATCCCACCTATCGCGAAGGCCTCGCCGCGCTATGGGCCGACGGCGAGGGCAGGGCGGCAGCGCCGGCTTAGTTTTAGGGCTGTGATCATCGCTTGATACTCTTGTCCCGCACAGCGCGCGAGCGGGGAGAAGGAGTTCACGAGAAGAGTCGCGGCTTGGCTGACCTCGGGAAGTACGGAGCCATCAGCTCTCGATGAAAGTCTTCAGCTCGGCCATGGAGGCGAAGCGGTAGACGCCGGCGGCGGATTGCGCGTCGATCGAGCCGTCGGCGTACATCACGTAGGATGTCCCCTCCGACTCATAGCGCCCGATCACCGGAGAGGCCGAGGGCACCGGCCCCTCGCGCGCGGAGACGGTGGCATGCTCGACCGCGACCTCGTGCGGAGCCGCGTCGTGCTCCACCCCTTCGGTCGCGAATGCCGTGGGGGTGTAAGCCGGCTCCGGCTCCTCGTGCACCACGATTGGCTCGCCTGAGAGGGCGGGCGACGATTTCGGCAACGTGACCGCGGATGCGGCCGCCACGGGTAAAGGCTCCGGATGCGCCGTTGGCGCCGTATCGGCGGCGTTATGACGATCCGGCGTTTCGCGCTCGAGCTCGGCGAAGCTGTGATCGAGCCAGTCGTGCTCGGGTCCGCCCGGAGCGGGCGGCTCGTGATGAGGCTCGACGTGCGGCGGATCCATGTCCGCCGTCGAGAGAGCCTCGTGGGGCAGGGCGTGCTCAATCCGGGCCGCGGCCGCCACCGGCGCCGTCGGCGCCTGCTCGAACGTGGGACCCTGCATGAGGTCGGGCTGCATGATCGAAGTGGCGGCCGGAATCGGCGCGGCCGGCGATGATCCCGGTTCGATGCGCTGGGGGGCCAAGGTGACAACCGCCGCGTCGGGCCGGTCTTGAAGGATCGCGCCGCGCAGGCGATCGAGGGCGCGCACGGCGAGGCCGAGCGCCATCGTCACGACGCCGCCCGCCACGAGCACTGACCCCGCGATGAACGCCGACCAGCCGCGCTCGGAGAGGATGTCGCCGTTGCCGGCAACCATCTCGTAGCCACCCGCGGCCAGCATCAGCGCACCCACGGCAAGCACGAGACCGCTCATGCGAAACTCCAAAACGCGCATCCGCAGCGGATCTTGCTGCGCAGCTGGCTAATCTACCTGTAATCTCCGTGTCTTGCAAAAGTCGCGGATCGCCGGTGGAAAGCTTGTCCGCCGACGAGACGTTGCCGGTCCGCTCTCGGCTCCTACCTATCGCCATGACACGCACGCCTTCGTGCACGTCCACGTCCCAGGAGCCTTCATGTCTTTTACTCTTCCGGAGCTGCCTTACGCCCACGACGCGCTCCAACCCTTCATGTCCAAAGAGACCCTGGAATTTCATCACGACAAGCATCATCAGGCCTACGTGACGGCAGGTAACAATCTCCTCAAGGACAGCGGGCTCGAGGGCAAGTCCCTGGAGGACATCGTCAAGGAATCCTACGGCAAGAACGCCGGGCTTTTCAACAATGCCGGCCAGCACTTTAACCACACGCACTTCTGGAAATGGATGAAGCCGAATGGCGGCGGTACGCCTCCGGCCTCCATCGGCAAGGCGATCGATGATGCCTTCGGCTCCTACGACAAGTTCAAGGAGCAGTTCGTGCAGGCGGGCGTCACCCAGTTCGGTTCGGGCTGGGCCTGGCTGCAGGTCAAGGGCGGCAAGCTCGAGATCGCCAAGACCCCCAACGGCGAGAACCCGCTGGTGCACGGCGCCACCCCGATCCTCGGTTGCGACGTGTGGGAGCATTCCTACTACATCGACTATCGCAACCGCCGCCCGGACTACCTCAAGGCCTTCCTCGACCATCTCGTGAATTGGGAGCATGTCGAGGCGCTCCACGCAAAAACGGCGTGAGAGGAAAATGGCGCGGTCGCAGGCTCTTCTCAGCTTTTCTTGACGAGAGCCGAGGTCGCAACGAGGGCGGAGAGCCGCCCTAGGCTAGCGTCGTTGCGCTGCAGCATGGTCCGGAATTCACGAGAGAGCAGGAAGCTTAGCTCCCGCTCCCGGCTGTCGACGACGGGGTCAAGCCGCCGCAACGCCTCGTCGACGCGGCCGGGATGGCACATGATGAGATGTACCCTGCCTGGCGCCTTCAAATATCGGGTGAACTCTTCGCCGTAAGGCCTTGCGCTAGCAAATGAAGAGAAGCCGGCGAAACCGTCGTTGGTCGCTAAGCCGGCACGATGTGACGCGGCGGCGAAGCCGTCGGCGAGCGCAGAGATGCCGGCTGCCTTTACGAGCGTCGAACCTCGGCGAAGGATGCGTATCGGCCGGTCTGCGCTGTCGCGAAGCCACGGCGTCCAACCCCGGCGGTGGAGCGCGTCGCATAGCAGGCGGCGCATCGGCGCGAGCACGTGGACGTGCTGGTGGCCGTCGACGTGATCGGGAGGCCGCCCGTGCGCGTCGACGAACGCCTCGAGCTGGCGGTCGATCTCGGCCGCAAGCTCGTCGAGAGGCAGGTGCCCGCGCCGCGCCGCCGCAACGACGGCGCCGATTTTGGGCAGTGTACCTCGTGGCGCGAAGCGTGGCATGGTGCCAAGCGGACGGCCGAGCGTCAGGTTGAGGTGGAGCCCGATGTCGGCGCGTCCGACGAACGGCTGCAAGCCGCTCGCCGCCTGCGGCCAGTCCGGCGAGGTCGTCATCGCGCTGGTGGCGGTGAGTACCCCGGCCTCGAGCGCTTCCACGATGCCGCGGCTCACGCCGGGCGCCATCGCGTAATCGTCGGCGCAGAGCGCGAAGGTGAAAGCAATCGCCACGTGCCGCGCCTAGCAGGGCCTCGCCGCTCGAGGCAAGGCGTTGGACCTTCGTTAAGCGATACTTGCGATTCTCATGGCGCCGTGGCGCAGGTGCCGGCGGCGGCGCGAAGGTCTATGATGGGCGACCCAACTCGTGGATCCGCGAATCAGCGAATGACGATCGACGCCGCGTCGCACCGTGCCGAACTCTCGGTCATCGTCCCCGTACTCGACGAGGCCGACAACGTCGCGCATCTGCTGGCGCGCCTGACGCCGATCCTGGAGCGTTGCGCCTCGTCGCACGAGATCATCTTCGTCGACGACGGCTCCACCGACGCGACCTTGGAGGCGATCGGATGCGCCCATGCCGCCGACCCCCGGGTTGGCGTCGTGGCGCTGAGCCGCAACTTCGGCAAGGAGGTCGCGATCGCCGCCGGGCTCGACCACGCCACCGGCGCCGCCAGCGTCATCATCGACGCCGACCTGCAGCACCCGCCGGAGATGATCGAGACCTTCGTCGCCCGCTGGCGCGAGGGCTACAAGAATGTCTATGGCCAGCGCGTCGACCGCTCCGGCGACAGCCGGCTGCGCCGGGCGCTGACGCAGCGCTTCTACAAGCTGTTCGGGTCGGTCGGCGAGACCCGCCTGCCCGAGGGCGCGGGCGACTTCCGGCTGCTCGATGCCGACGCCGTGGCGGCGCTGCGGCTGCTGCGCGAGCGCGCGCGCTTCAATAAGGGCCTCTATGCCTGGATCGGTTTCAAGTCGATCGGCGTGCCCTTCGCCGTCGAGGATCGCGCCCACGGTCAGTCCAAGTTCTCCTACCGCAAGCTGACCCAGTTCGCGCTCGACGGGCTGATGTCGTTCTCGACCATGCCGCTGATGGTGTGGACCTATATCGGCACCGCGATCTCGGTCGTCTCGATGTGCGTGGCGATCTATTTCGTCGGCGAGACGATGATCTACGGCAACGACGTGCCGGGCTTCGCCTCGCTGATTGTCTCCGTGACCTTCCTCGCCGGGATCCAGCTGCTGTCGCTGGGCGTCATCGGCGAGTACATCGGCCGCATCTTCGCCGAGGTGAAGGGCCGCCCGCTCTACATCGTCGAGCAGCGGCTCGGCCTCGGCGGCATGCGGGTGGCGGATCAGGTCGCGCTGCGCGAGCCGGTCGCCGATCCGCTTCGGCCCCTGGTCGGCCCGCATGCTTGAGCCCTCGCTCGATGTATAGGTCGCTCGCCTCCGTCGGCGGCTTCACGCTGCTCTCGCGCGCCACCGGCTTCCTGCGCGACATCGTGCTGAGCTCGGTGATCGGCGGCGGTGCGCTGGCCGACATCTTCTTCGTCGCCTTCAAGCTGCCCAACCATTTCCGCGCGATCTTCGGGGAGGGCGCCTTCAACGCCGCCTACGTGCCGTCCTACAGCCAGGTGCTGGAGCAGCGTGGTGCCGAACCGGCCCACGAATTTTCCAGCAGCATCTTCACGCTGCTCCTGCTGTCGCAGATCGTGCTGCTGGCGCTGGCGTGGGCGTTCATGCCCAACGTCGTCGACCTTCTGGCGCCGGGTTTCCGTCGCAACCCGCACGATTTCGCGCTCGCCGTGTCGTTCACGCGGATCACCTTTCCCTACCTGCTCTTCATCACCATCAACACGCTCCAGTCGGGCACGCTGAACGCCAACGGCCGCTTCGCCGCCGCCGCCTTCGCGCCCGTGCTGCTGAACGTCTCGACCATCGCCTTCCTCGCCATCGCCTTTTTGTTTCCCAACGCCGGCTACGCCGCGAGCTTCGGCACGATGATCTCCGGCGTGCTGCAGGTGGGGCTGACGGGCTACGCCTCCTGGCGCGCCGGCATTCTCGAGACGCTGGTGCGTCCGCAGTTCACCGCCGACGTGAAGCGCTTCTTCGTCCGGCTCGGCCCGGCGGTGATCGGCTCGGCCGGCGCCCAGATCGCGATGTTCGCCGACACGATTATCGCCACGCTGCTGCCCGTCGGCGCGGTGTCGTCGATCTACTACGCCGACCGCATGTACCAGCTGCCCCTCGGCGTCATCGGCATCGCCGCCGGCACGGTGCTGCTGCCGGAGATGAGCCGTCGCCTCGCCGCCGGCCAGGAGGCCGCCGCCTACCAGGCGCAGAACCGCACGATCGCGCTGTCGATCGCGCTCACCGCGCCGTTCTTCGTCGCCTTCATCATGCTGCCGGACTGGATCATGCGCGCCGTGTTCGAGCACGGCGCCTTCACCGGCGCCGCCGCCGACCGGTCCGCCGGCGTGCTCGAGGCCTATGGCTTCGGCCTGCTCGCCATCGTGCTGATCCGTTGCGCCACCGCCAGCTTCCTCGCCCGTGGCGACACCACCACGCCGATGGTGGTGGCGCTGCTCGGCTTCGCGCTCAACGTCGCCCTGAAGCTCGCTCTGTTCCGCCCTTTCGGCGCGATCGGCCTCGCCACGGCGACGGCGGCCGGCAGCTGGTGCAACCTGGGTCTCCTGGTGGTCCTGGCCATCCGGCGCGACCAGATGCGCCCCGACATGACGATGGCCCGGGTCGGCGCCGCCGTGGCCGCCGCCTCTTTCGCGCTGGCGGGCGCCACGCTGGCCGGCCCGACGCTGTCCTGGGCCGTTTTCCGCCACGCGCCGCGTTTCGCCTTCGAGCTGACCTTCCTGTCGACGACGGCGCTCGGAGGATTGGTCTACGTGGTCACGCTCCTGGCCGCCCTGTATGCGCTCGGCGTCGACCTGCCCTGGCCGCGGCGGCTGTCTTTCGGCGCTAGGGCAAGGGTCGCCTGAGTAAGGTCCTCCCCCGCTTCTTGGAGGAGGATTACGGCCCTCAGCTCGACAGCGCCGCCAGCACGCGGGCCCACGAGCGTGTGCCCTTGTGGAAAGAGGAGAGCTCGTATTTCTCGTTGGGCGAGTGGATGCGGTCGTCCTCCAGGCTGAAGCCGATCATCAGCGTGTCCATCTTGAGCGCGTCCTTGAAGGCGCCGACGATCGGGATCGAGCCGCCGCAGCCGGCCATGACCGGCTCGATGCCCCATTCCGCCTGCAGCGCGCGGCGCGCCCGCGTCAGCGCTTCCGAGGAGAAGGGCAGCGAGATCGCGCCCGAGGCGCCGTGGGAGAGGAACTCGGCACGGCAATCGTCGGGCAGGCGCTCCTCGACAAAGGCGCGGAAGGCCTGGGCGATCGCCGCCGGGTCCTGGTCGGCGACGAGGCGGAAGGAGAACTTGGCGGTGGCCTGCGCCGGCAGCACGGTCTTCGATCCCTTGGCGGTGTAGCCGCCGACGATTCCGTTGATCTCGCAAGTCGGGCGCGACCATAGCATCTCCAGCACGGAGCGGCCGTGCTCGCCCGCCGGCACCGAGAGGCCGACGTCGCCCAGGAACTTCTGCCCGTCGAACTTGAGCGCGTGCCACTGGTCGGCGACGTCGCGCGGCAGCTCGGCGACGTCGTCGTAGAAACCGGGGATCGTGACGCCGCCCTGGTCGTCGTGCAGGTCGGCGATGATGCGGCCGAGCACGCGGATGGGGTTGATCGCCGGGCCTCCGAACATGCCGGAATGCAGGTCGCGGCTGGGGCCGTGGATGACGACCTCCTCGAGCACCAGGCCGCGCAGCATGGTGGTGATTGCCGGCGTCCTGGCGTCCCACATCAGCGTATCGCAGACGAGCGCCATGTCGGCGCGCAGCTCCTTTTTGTTCTCGTCGAGGAAGGCCGGCAGCGAGGGCGATCCCGTCTCCTCCTCGCCTTCGAGCAGCACGGTGACGTGGCAGGGCAGGCCGCCGGTCTCGCGGAAGGCCCGGCAGGCCTCGACGAAGGTCATGAGCTGGCCCTTGTCGTCGGCGGTGCCGCGGCCGACGATCTGCCGGCCGCCGGGCGCGTCGACGAGCTTGGGCTCGAACGCCTTGGTGACCGTCCACAGGTCGAGCGGATCGGCGGGTTGGACGTCGTAATGCCCGTAGAACAGCACGCGCGGCACGTCGGATCGCGTCGCCTTGGCGGTCGCGACCACCATCGGGTGCCCGGCGGTGGGCCGCACCGAGGCCTCGAAGCCGATCGCGATGAGCGCGTCCGCCGCCCATTGCGCCGCCCTCTCGCAGTCCGCCGCGAAGGCGGGGTCGGTCGAGACCGACGGGATGGTCACGAACTCGACCAGGCGGTCGATGGCGGCATCGAGATTACCGTCAATGCGCGAGAGCACGGTGTCGAGCGAGGCCATGAGCTGAGTCCTGCGTCAGAGTTCGTTGAGCAAGCTCATCCTTATTGCGCATGCCGCTCGCGATAAACTCGGGCGTATGATGCGGCTTCCGTGCACGGCGCTTGGCGCCTTCGAGGAGGTCATGCGTCTACGTGCCGACTTCTGGGTTTCCGCCTACCTGCGCCGCTGCAACGGCGACACGGCGACGTCGGCGGTGCTGCGTCGGCGCGGCTCGGCGGAGGCCGGCGCCGTCTACGTGAAGCTCGATTGCCTCGACGGGCGCACGGCCGTGTTCGGCCCGGCGCCGCAGGACCACGAGCTGGGAGAACGCCGCTTCATCCGCATCCACAAGGCCGAATGGATCGATGCCCTCGATGCCGAAGCGCGGCTGGCGCGCGCGGTCGGCTTCGACCCCGACGTGTGGATCGTGGAGGTGGAAAACCGCGACGCGGACGCGAGATTAGATATCGTGGTGCCATAGCACCACGCGCTGAGCGAAGCCTTTCGGCAACACTTCAAATGCGTTCACGATACGGTGAGATTTCGTTAACTGCGGTCGGGCCAATGTTACGTCCGGGCGAGGAATGATCGCCCGTCCAGGAGCATCAGTCGATGGGCGATCTCATCGTCATGTCACGCCCGAAGCCTTTCCCCGCGCGCGAGTTCTTCGCGAGCCACAGCGCCGAGATCCTGTTCTTCACCGGCGTGCGCTACTACCGGATGGACGATGCGGCCGAGCCGGCCAAGCTCGTTGCTGTTAAGTCCGCCGCCGGCAAGCGAAGCGCCGCCAAGCGCCGCCGCTCTCCGGAGCAGAACTCCGCCTCCAAGCGGCTCAGCGACAGCCGCCTGCACGAAGCGCTCGCCTGATCAGTACGGCGCGACCACGGCGTAGGGCGGAACGTTGTAGTAGGGCGGCTGCGGCGGCGTGGAATAGACCCGCACGGGGAACGGCCGATCGTAGGGCGGTATGATGACCGCCCGGCCGGTCAGGACGGATCGCTGGAACGGGTAGCCCGGGGTTGGCGCGGAATATTCCAGGTCTTGCTGCGCGTAGGCCGGCGCGACGCTGATGACCATCAGCGCCAGTCCGAGAAGAGAAGTCCGCATCGTTTCGCTCTCCGTCCGCGGAGCAAACGCGCGAAGCCCTGCGAAAGATTCAATGTTACGCGCCCGCACGCCGGCATGGTGAACGCGGCCTCAAGGCCGCCAGCCCTCGAACACGATCTGCGCGCCCGCGGCTACGGCCCGTGCCGCGTCGGCCGGCGAACGGATCGTCCAGGACGTGGACGGCAGCGCCGCCGGCCGGCCGTCGAGGCGGGTCACGTTCCAGGACAGGAAATCGCAGCGCGCCAGACCAGCCGGGTCGGCTGCGTCCTCGCTGGGACCGACGAGGCCCACAGGGCAGCGCGCGTGCCGGCAGCGCGCGAGGATCGCGGGGTCGAAGCTCTCCAGCACCACTGGGCCGGTGTAGCGCGCGACGCGATCGAGCACGGCATCGACGAGGCTTGGGTCGGGCACCGCCTTGACCTCGATCACCAGCGTGACCCGGCCGGCGATTGCGGCCAGCAGGGCGTCCAGCGTCGGGATCGTTCCGCCGCCGCGCAACGGGATGGCGCCGAGCGTCGCGGCGTCGAGCGACGCCACCGCCTTTGGGCGCTCCGCCAGCCGTTCCAAGATCTCGTCGTGGATCACCATTGGCGTGCCGTCGCGCGCGAACAGCACGTCGCACTCGACCCCGTAGCCGGCCGCGACGGCGGCGAGCGCCGCGGGAATCGTGTTCTCGATCGGTCCGGCGCCGCCGCAGCCGTGCAGCCCGCGATGCGCGATCGGCCGCGCCAGCATGCGGGCGAGACTGTCGGCGGCGGGCATCAGCCGGCGATGGCGAACATCGCCTCGACCTCGACGGCCGAGTCGAGCGGCACTTCGGCGACGCCGATGGTCGAGCGGGCGTGCCGGCCCTTGTCGCCGAGCACCGCGACCATAACGTCGGAGGCCCCGTTCATGATCGGCGCGATGGCGGAGAAGCCCGGCGCCGTGTTCATGAAGCCGCCGAGCCTCACGCAGCGCTCGATGCGGCCGAGGTCGCCCAGCGCCGCCTTGGCCTGCGCCAGCACGTTGATGACGCAGAGCCGCGCCGCCGCTTTGGCCATGACCGCGTCGACGCCGGCGCCGATCTTGCCCGTGTGCTCGGGCGCGAGCTTGCCGTCGGCACCGAGCGCCAGCTGTCCGGAGATCACGAGCAGCGTGCCGTGCAGCACGAAGGGCACGTAGTTGGCGACCGGGGCGGCGGGCGTCGGCAGGACGATCCCGAGCGCCGTCAGGCGATCTTCGATGGTGCTCATGGTATGCGTCTCCTCGCGGTGGCGCGACCGTCTAGGCGGATCGCGAGGTCTCGGGCAAGCTCGTCCGGTGAACGATCCGAATGCTCGCAATTCCGCCATGGCCTTCGGCCAAGCCAACGCTCGTTCACCCGGGGTTCAATTCGTCACATGGTCGGTTCCATCGCGCGTGCCCTTCTCGCCGCCTCTCTGCTGGCCGTGCTCGGGACGGCGCACGCGGAGGGGCCGTCGCGAGAGGCGATCGTCGGGCCGGCGAAGCCCTCGCCCGACATGCCGCTGGCCGACCATCGCGCGATCTACAAGGTGACCCTGCTCAAGGCGGTCGGCACCAAGAGCCCGACCTCGGCGCGCGGAAAAGTCTCCTACGAGTTCGACGGCTCGGCCTGCGCCGGCTACAGCCAAAACTTTCGCCAGATCACCGAGATGCAGCCGGCGGAGGGCGCCACGCGGCTCTCCGACATGCGCTCGGCGACCTTCGAGGGGGCCGACGGCAAGAGCTTCTCCTTCGACGTGAAGACCAGCGTCGACCGCGCCGCGCCCGAGGTCGTCGACGGCCATGCCGAGCGCGAGGGCGCCGACGTGCTGCAGATCAAGCTGTCGAAGCCGGCCGAGCAGGCGCTCGACGTCGATCAGGAGGTGCTGTTCCCGACCGCGCACCTCAAGCGCATCATCGCCGCCGCCAAGGCGGGTCAGCATATCGTCGCGGTCAAGGTGTTCGACGGCTCGGACGACGGCAAGAAGGTCTACGACACCACGACCATCATCGGGCGGCCGCTGACCGGGCCGACCGACGACGCCGGCGCCGCCCGCGTCGTCGCCATGGACGATATGACCCGCTGGCCAGTGGTGATCTCGTATTTCGAGGAAGGCCACAAGGACAAGGAACCGGCCTATACGCTCGGCTTCGAACTCTACGAGAACGGCGTGTCGCGCGCGCTCAGGTTCGACTACGGCGACTTCGTGCTGGCCGGTCAGATGGTCAGCCTGGAAATGCTGCCGGGGCAGTCCTGCCGGTAGACGGGGACCGTCCTCGCAAAGCGGAAGGATTGCCTCCGCTCAGGCGGTGGCGGGATGCAGGAAGTACGCGACATCGCCCGACGTCGTAACGATGTCGTAGCGCCGGCCGGTACGCATCGCGGCGGATGCAGCGAGGTTGCGTACATCCATCGCGCTCAAGCCGAAGGCCTGCGAGAAGTAGGTACCGTGCGGCAGCTTGTACTCCTGTCCGCGGTTCGAGCGGACCGTCTTGGCGAAGTTCGCCCCGAGCATCGCCTGGTCGAGGGCGGCGTAGTCGTCGGCGGTCGCGTCCTGGAGTTCGATGCGCGTGGTGAAGTCGGTCATGGCGTGGCTTTGCTGAAGCGGGGTGCGGGCGAAATGCTGCGCTGCGATGAAAGGTTCGCCACATCGCGACGAGACCTCGGGGTTTCGCCTGCCGCGAGCCCTGCTATAGGAAGCGGCTTCGTCAGGCGCGGCTCGTTCTCAGCTCGCGCGAGGAGCGTCATACCATGTTTGCCGAGCGCTGGGCGCCTCGGAGCTGGAGGGGCAAGCCCATCCAGCAGGTGCCCGATTATCCCGACCTCGATGCGCTCGCCGCCGTGGAGCGCCGGCTCGCGAGCTTTCCGCCGCTCGTCTTCGCCGGCGAGGCGCGCAAGCTGAAGAAGCACCTGGCGCAGGTCTGTGCGGGCGAAGCGTTCCTGCTGCAGGGCGGCGACTGCGCCGAGAGCTTCGCCGAGCACGGCGCCGACAACATCCGCGACTTCTTCCGCGTGTTCCTGCAGATGTCGGTGGTGACGACCTTCGCCGCGGCGTTGCCCGTCGTGAAGGTCGGCCGCGTCGCCGGGCAGTTCGCCAAGCCGCGCTCGGCGCCGACCGAGACGATCGGCGGCGTGACGCTGCCGTCCTACCGCGGCGACATCGTTAACGACATCGCCTTCACGCCCGAGGCCCGCATCCCCGATCCGGTGCGCCAGCTCGACGCCTACCGGCAGTCTGCGGCGACCCTCAACCTGCTGCGCGCCTTCGCCACCGGCGGCTACGCCAACCTCGAGAACGCGCACCGCTGGATGCTCGGCTTCATCCACGATTCGCCGCAGGCGCACCGCTACGGCGAGCTGGCCGACCGCATTTCGCAGACCATGGGCTTCATGCGCGCGATCGGCCTCGACCCGGAGAGCCACCCCGAGCTGCGCGCGACCGAGTTCTACACCTCGCACGAGGCGCTGCTGCTCGGCTTCGAGGAGGCGCTGACCCGCATCGACTCGACCACCGGCGACCCCTACGCCACCTCGGGTCACATGATCTGGATCGGCGACCGCACCCGCCAGCCCGACCACGCCCACATCGAATACGCGCGCGGCGTGAAGAACCCGCTCGGCTTGAAATGCGGGCCCTCGCTGAAGCCCGACGAGTTGATGCGGCTCATCGACATCCTCAATCCGGGAAACGAGCCGGGTCGGCTGACGCTGATCTGCCGCTTCGGCGCCGACAAGGTCGGCGAGAGCCTGCCGCCGCTGCTGCGCGCCGTCACCCGCGAAGGCCGCCACGTGGTTTGGTCGTGCGACCCGATGCACGGCAACACGATCAAGGCCTCCTCCGGCTTCAAGACGCGGCCCTTCGAGAAGATCATGGGCGAGATCCAGGCCTTCTTCGCCGTCAACCGCGCCGAGGGCACTTATGCCGGCGGCATCCACCTCGAGATGACCGGGCGCGACGTCACCGAATGCACCGGCGGCGCGCGGGCCCTGTCCGACATCGATCTAGGCGACCGCTACCACACCTATTGCGACCCGCGTCTCAACGCCGAGCAGGCGATCGAGGTGGCCTTCCTCGTGGCGGAACTGCTGAAGGAAGAGCGTATCGCCAGGGGTCTTCCCGTGCCACACGCCGCCGAGTGAGAAACGCGCGTCATTCCGGGGCGGCGCAGCCGAACCCGGAACCGGCTTGCTTCAACGCTGGGAGCTGGAGCTTACCGGTTCCGGATCTCCGCTTTGCTCCGTCCGGAATGACGCGCCCTGTTGCGGAATCCTGCTTTGCTTAAGTCATGACCACCGTCCGCTTCGCTCCCTCGCCGACGGGGCGCATCCACATCGGCAACGCCCGCACCGCGCTGATCAACTGGATCGTCGCGCGCAAGGCGGGCGGGCAGTTCTTCCTCCGCTTCGACGACACCGATCGCGCGCGCTCGCGCGACGAATATGCCGAGGCCATTGTGACCGATCTCTCCTGGCTCGGCGCCAAGCCCGATCTCACCGTGCACCAGTCCGCCCGCGTCGACCTCTACGAGGCCGCGGCGGAGCGGCTCAAGGCGGCGGGCCGGCTCTACGCCTGCTACGAGACGCCCGACGAGTTGGAGCGCCGCCGCAAGCGGCAGCAGGCCCGCAACCTGCCGCCGGTCTACGACCGCGCCGCGCTCGCCTTGACCGACGACGATCGCGCCCGGCTCGAGGCCGAGGGCCGGCAGCCCCACTGGCGCTTCCAGCTCGATCGCGTCGAGGTCGCGTGGGAGGACGGCGTGCGCGGGCCGAGCCGCATCGATTGCGCCTCGCTCTCCGACCCCGTGCTGGTGCGCGAGGACGGCAGCTTCCTCTACACGCTGCCCTCGGTCGTCGACGATCTCGACCTCGCCATCACCGACGTGATCCGCGGCGAGGACCACGTCACCAACACCGCCGTGCAGATCCAGCTGGCCCGGGCGCTGGGCGGCGAGCCGCCGCGCTTCGCGCACCACAACTTGCTGACGACCGCCGACGGCGAGGGCCTCTCCAAGCGCTCCGGCGCGCTGTCGATCGGCGGCCTGCGCGAGGCCGGGATCGAGGCGCTGGCGGTGGCGGCGCTGGCCGTGCTGACGGGGTCGTCGGACGCCGTGCAGCCGGTGGCGAGCCTCGACGACCTCGCCGGAATGTTCGATCTCGCGCACATCTCGCGCAACCCGGCGCGCTTCGATCCCGCCGAACTCGCCGCGCTGTCCGCGCGCACGCTACATTTTCTGCCCTTCGCCGCCGTTGCGGGACGGCTCGCGGCGGCCGGCATCGATCACGGTATCGCCGAGCCGTTCTGGATGGCGGTGCGCGGCAACCTCGAGCGGTTCGACGACGTGGCGACATGGTGGGCGGTCATTGGCGGCGAGATCGAGCCCGTCGTCGAGGACGCTGCCTTCCTGGCGCAGGCGGTCCCGCTGCTGCCGCCCGAGCCGTGGGACGCCGGCACCTGGGGCGCCTGGACCGCGGCGCTCAAGGCGGCGAGCGGGCGCAAGGGCAGGGCGCTGTTCCACCCGCTCCGCCTCGCGCTGACAGGCCGCGAGAGCGGGCCGGACCTCGCCGCGCTCCTGCCTCTGATTGGGCGCGAGAGGGTCGAGGCGCGTCTCAAAGTCTGACGCTGGCAACGCCTACGTCTGCCCGCTCTTCAGCTTGTAGAAGATGTGGTGGCCGATCACGTCCATCTTCACGAGCCGCCGCGCCCAGCCCGGCCGCACGTATTTGGCGTGGTAGTGCGTCGCGCCGCCGACGTCGGAGAGGTAGGTCTGGCCGTCGATCACCGCGTCGGCGATCCGCGTCGCCGTGCGCCATGAGTCCATCTCGGTCACCCGCAGCGACTTGCCCTCGCAGGCGAAGGAGAACTGGCAGGCCTTGTAGTGCGTGCGGTTCTGGTAGACGACGCCGCAGATCGAGGCGGGGTAGAGGCCCGAGGTGGCGCGGTTCAGCACCACCTGGGCCACGGCGGCCTGGCCCTCCTCGGGCTCGGAACGGGATTCGAAATAGACCGCCTCGGCCAGGCACTTGCGCTCGCGCGCGCCGTGGTCGCCGACGAGAAGGGCGGCGTAGTCCGGGCGCCCTACGATGCGCGGCACGATCGTCGCGTCGGGCAGCCGAAGGTTCATCGCGATCGGCGCACCGTCGGCCGGCGCCGGCGTGGTCGAGGACAGCGCGTCGGCGCGCGAGACCTTCGGCGTCGCGCCCTGCGCCAGCCGTTCCTTCAGCGCCGCCGGGCGCATCGCGATGGCGGCGGAAGAGGTGCGCGCGTCGTCGCTAGCGTCCTGCATGTCCTCGCCGGCCGCCCACGGCGCAAAGCTCGCGGTACCGTCGAGGGGGTCGCCGCCGACGTCGCTCAGCGAGAAACCGCCGGCCGGCATGGCGTCGTCGTGTGGCGCCAGCATCTGGCTCTGCTGCGAGGTGACGATGCCGCCAGGTCGGCGCAGGCGAGTGTCGAAGGTGGGACGCAAGCCCACGAGCGGGTCGCCCTTATGGCTGCGATCGACCTCTAGGAGCGCCGCCGGCGTCGCCGTGGCGGTGCGGCGTTTGAGGTCGCGGCGTGGCTCGATCTCGTCGGTCGCCTTGCGGAAGTCCTCGTTTCGGCCAGTCTCGAAGCCTGCTGGGATCGACGCCGCTGCGGGGCGACCCAAACCGAAATGGCCGAAATCGCCGGTCAGCGCTGCGCTCTGCAAGGGCACGAGATCGTCGGGCTGCAGCACGGCCCGGGCGGAGAGTGCCGCGAGCGAGCCGCCGACCGTGACTGTCTGCCCTGCGTCGGCCGTAGCGGACACGAGCAGCCCCATTGCGAGGCACCAGGGCGCGACGACGCCCACCGCCCATCTCGTGCCCGAACGCCTCATACGCCCTCCGACGCCCCTGATCGCCTGCGCGACACGGTTCTGCTTTATCGCCGGGTTGGCTTAGGGGAGGGTTACGCGGGACCCCCGACCTGATGTGCCAATGCGGGACGCGGCGAGGGCACCGTGGTGTCGGACTTGCTTGACGGCACGTCGCACCGCCGTCATCGCTGCGGCTGAGCTAAGCAGGAGAGAGACCGCCATGAGCGAAAGCCGTCCTCCGTTTCCTCCTTTCGACAAGGAGAGCGCGGCCAAGAAGGCGCGCGGCGCCGAGGACGCGTGGAACGGCCGTGACCCGCACAAGGTCGCCCTGGCCTACACCGAGGATTCGCAATGGCGGAACCGCGTGGAGTTCTTCGTCGGCCGCGCGGCCATCGTCGACTTCCTCACCCAGAAATGGGCGAAGGAACTCGACTATAAGCTGATCAAGGAGGTCTGGGCCTTCGATCACGATCACATCGCGGCGCGGTTCGCCTACGAGTGGCACGACGCCGAGGGTCGATGGTTCCGCTCCTACGGCAACGAGCAGTGGGAATTCGCGGAGAACGGCCTGATGCGCAAGCGGCAGGCCTCGATCAACGACGTGCCGATCGCGGAGAGCGACCGCAAGTTCACGTGGGAAGGCGCGCGGCGACCGGACGACTTCCCCGGACTCACCGCGCTCGGCCTCTGATAGTCGGCCGCTCGACGGATCTCAGAGCTTGGCGAAATTGGTGCGGTCGAAGATCTTCATCATGATGCGCGAGGTGCTGTCGGTCGGCACCTCGGTGGCGTCCTCGCCCTTGTTCAGCCGGCGCCGCACGCGATCGTCAGGCGTGGCCTCGTCGGGTACGGCGGTGCGGGCCGGCGCGCTCAGCTGCAGCATGCGCAGGATCGCGCGCTGTGCCAGGCGGACGGGATCGATGGTGCCGTCGTTGTTCAGGCAGTCCGCCTCCGTGCGCGCCACCTTGACGATCGAGCGCGCCAGGCGATGCACCACCGCCTGGTCGACCTCATGCGTCGCGCGTAGCCCTTGCAGCGCGATGTCGTAGGCTTTGTACAGATGTCTCGCCTCGGAGCTGTCGAAAGCCCCCTTTTTCAAGTCAAAGATACCGGCCATGACGCAGCCCCCGCAACGCCTTTACAGATAAGAACTTATTACGCAATTCGCAGGGTATGCAATCGCTCGGTGGGCGCAAGGTTGACGCGCTGCTACGCGCGCGGCGTCCGAGGTGCCGGCCAGCCGCGTGTCTCGCACAGGGAAGACGCAGCGTCTTCCAAGGGTGGCAGGGCAGCGACCGTAGAAGCGGCGGCGGCAACGCGCCTTGTTTTCAGGCGGACTGTGGCGCCGCCACAACGGTCATGACGCCATACAGATGGGGCCGCGAGCTCAATCTTTGTTGGAGACGCGCTTCGCGCCGAGCGCGTCCGCCAGGCTGACGGTCGCGGAGCCGCGCGGTGCCGGCTTGGCCTGCGAAGGATGTGGCACCCAGCCCGAAAGCGAGACGATCTCGAACGTGGCCCGGATGCGGCCGTCGGAATCGGCGTGGCGCGCCGCGTAGAGCCGCGCGGCTTCAAGGAACAGCGCCTGCGGCGTCGGCCGCCGCGAACGGGCCACGAGCACGTTGGTGGCGCCCATCGCGCGCAGATCCGCCATCAACGCGAACATCGAGGCGTAGCGTACCGTGAGCACCTCGCTGTCGGCGACGGGCAGGGCGAAGCCGGCGCGCTGGAGCAGGCCGCCCATGTCGCGCACGTCGGCGAAGGGCGCCACGCGCGGGCTCGCGCCGCCTGTAAGCGTCGTCTCGGCCTCGGTCAGCACGGCGCGGAGTTCGACGAGGGTGCGGCCGCCGACGAGCGAGCCGACGAAGAGGCCGTCCGGCTTCAGGGCGGTGCGGATCTGGACCAGCGCGCCGGGGAGATCGTTGACACCCTGCAGCGCCAGCGCGGAAACCGCGAGGTCGAGGCTCGCCGCGGCTAGGGGGAGCCGCTCGATGTCGCCGCGTATGGTGCCTGGCGTAAGTCCGGTAGTGTCGAGCGGCGTCACCCGCGCGACCTGCGCGCGCGGGTAGGCGAGGGCCAGCGCCCGGGCCAGCGCCGGCCCCGGCGTACCGATGTCGCCGATCTCAGCGAAATCGCGCTGCACGGCGCCGAGCCGCTCGACGATGTCGTCGGCGGCGCGGGCTAGCAGGAAGTCCGCCGGCCGAGCGGCGGCGCGCGCGAGCCGCCGACGTGCCAGCCGCGTGTCGAAGATCTCGATGGGCAACGCCATGTTGCCGATATGGACCTTTTAACCCGGCGCGGACAGCGGCCGGGGAAAAGGTCGCATAGATCCCGGTTGTAGGAGCGCTCCGCCTACCGCGGCGCTCTAACCATCTCAGACCGACCGGATAGCGATGAAACCGTTGTCGCTATGCCAAGTGCCTTTGTATTGAACGGCATGCGAGATAGATGTGCCCACACAAAGTCAGAAAAGCACTTTTACACCGCCGAAGACGGAGAGCGGCTGCGCGACCGTCAAGGCGTTGGCGTTGCCGCCCGTGTTGTTTGCCAGCGTGGCGTTGATGTTGCCGCCCGAGGTGCCAGTGTCGTAGAAGGTGCCGTAGGTCGCGTAATGATTGTTCGTCAGGTTGTTGATGATAGTGAAGACCTGCACGTGGTCGGTCAGGGCGTAGCTCGCGTGTGCGTTGATGAAGTAATAGGCCGGCAGCTTCGGGTTCTGGTTGGAATCGTCGGCGACGTAATACTGGCTGCCGACGACCGTGGCGTCGGCGCCGATGGTGAAGCGCGGCGTCACGCGATACTCGAATCCGGCCTTGCCGAGGTTGCGCGGGATGCCGGGGATACGGTCGCCCGAGACCACCTGGATGTTGCCGTTGCTATCGGCGGAGGGGTTGTTCGGGGACGAGAAGGTCGCGTTGAACCGGTAGGTCGCGTCGACGAGCGCGTAGTTGCCATACATCGTCAGGTCGCCCTTCATGTAGCTCAAGCCGACCTCGACGCCCTGGCGAAGCGTCTCGGCCGCGTTGACGAAGTAGCCCTGGCCGGTGATGGCGCTCGGCTCGCTGATGATGTCGTTGGTCGTGTTGATGTGGTAGTAGCCGGCTTTGTAAGTCAGTTCGCCGGCGCCGTAGGCCGGCGGAATGGCGTAGATTCCGCGCGCGCCAGCCTCGATCGTGTGCGAAACGACCTGGTTTAGACGCGGGTCGGATACCAGCGCCGTCTCCAGGACGCAGGGGCGGCTGGGATCGGAGCACTCGCTCTCCAGCGGCGTCGGGGCGCGGTTAGCCTCGGAATAGCCGGCATAGACGTTGAGAGCGCGGGAGAAGGTGTAGGTCGCGCCTACCACCGGGTTGATGCGGTCGTAATTGTGCGAGCTGTTCAGTTCGGGGTCGGCTCCCGACACGTCCTGCACCGCGATGTTGGCGAAGTTAGCGCGCGCGCCGGCGGTGAAGGCCAGCTTGTTGGTGATGTTGTAGGTGTCGAGCGCAAAGAGGCCGTAATAGGTTGCGCTTGAGTGTATATAGGTTGAGTTCACGCCGACGTTGGACGCGGTGTTGAGTTCTGTGCCAGCGCCGGGGAAGCCGGATAAAGTGTCCTGGAAGCTGGCATTGAGCTGCCCGAGCAGCGTGCGCGAGGTGTAGCTGGTATTGCCGGTGTCGACGCTGCCGCCGACGACGAAGTAGTTGTCGTGCCCAAAGAACTTGTCCTTGTTCGTCGCCTGGAGCTGCGTGCCGAAGCTCGTGGTGTGCGTCGAGGTCAGTGCGGTCGTGCCGTAAGGGGATGAGTCGGTGTTGGCGCCCATCGAGGGGATGGTGCCGCCGTTGGCGGTGCGGAACTGCAGCTGGTTCGAGGTTTGGTTGCCGACCAGCGGTTGCTGACAGAGCGTGCCGGCATTGTTGCCATCGATCTCGCCGCAGTCGGTCACGTCGGCGTCGTTGCCGTCGGCGTGGAACTGGTCGAACTGGCGGATGTAGAAGCTGCTGCCGATCGACCAGTGCGGCGTGATGTCGAAGCGGCTGAGCAATTGCGCCTGACCGGCTTGGTTGTTCGTCGTCTGCGGCGTCGTGAAGACGGCATTGTACTGCTGCTGGATCAGGACCTGCGGGGTCGTGCCCTGCACGCCGAGGAGCGAGCGGCCGAACTGTCCGATGAGGTGGGTCTCGGAATCCTGGGTGCGATAGCCGAGGTCGGCGAGGAAGCGCTGGGCGTTCTGCGCGCCGAAGGGTCGGTAGCCGTCGTCCTTGTAGACGTCGCCGGCGAAGTAGAAGCTGTAATTGCCGGACTGCTTGCCGAACTCGCCGAACGCGTTGGCGCGGCCGTAGGACCCGCCGAGAAGCGTGACGTCGCCGCCGTGGAAGTTGAAGCCGTTCTTCGTCGTGAAATCGATGGCGCCACCGAGCGCGTTGAGGCCGAAGATCGGATTGTTGGTGTAGATCTCCGACGAGGCCAGAGCGATCGGCGGGATCAGGTCGAGGTTGACCGAGTCGCCGAAGTTCTCATTGATTCGCACGCCGTTCTCGTACACGGCGAGGCCGGCCGAGGTGCCGGAGATGCGGGAGGCATCGAAGCCGCGATAGAAGAGGTCGGGCGAGAGATCCGAGCCATCGACGCTGAGGGCGACGGCGGCCGGCGTGTGCGACGTGATCGCAGTGGTGACGCTCGGCGAATATTGCTGGATGAAGTCCTTCGACGGGATCACGGTGATGTCGCCTGGCACCTTGTTGATCTCGATGCCGCTGCCCTCGCTCGAGGGGATCGGCGTGGCCGAGACGACGACCTCCGGCAAGGCGACGATCCCGCCGGCCGCCGTCTGCGCCCACGCGGCACCGCCGGCGGTCGCGCAGATCAACACGGCGGCCGACGCCGATGCCTTCCAGAACCTCTTCATGCTGTCCCCGCAAACACAGGACGCTTCGCGGACAGGCCGCGTTCGTCTCTACTACGCTGGCCATAGTATGCTTGATGGGTTCTGTTCCAACATCGATCGAGCACGACAAGACGTCTTCCAACGTGCGTGGCAAGAATGTGTCAATGATCTTTGAACAGAGGATTGCATCCTGCGAAAATCGGGAATTCTTCCTATTGTCTTCTTCGAGATACTCTGAAGGATGGTGAAATGGTCCGACTTGTAGGGGTCCTGGGCCGAACGAGGGTCGTGCTGGCGAGTCGCGCGGCGCTGCGCGGCGTCGCCGACGTCGTGTTCCCGCCGTCCTGCCTGGCCTGCCGCAAGGCCGTCGCCGCGCGCGACGCGCTCTGCGCGTCCTGCTGGGCGGCGATGCGCTTCATCGAGCGGCCCTTCTGCGAGCGGCTCGGCACGCCCTTCGCGGCCGATCTCGAGACGCCGGGCCTGTTGTCGCCCGACGCCATCGCGCATCCGCCGGTGTTCTCGCGCGCCCGCGCCGTCGCGCGCTTCGAGGACGGACCCTCCCGTCAGCTGGTGCACCGGCTCAAGTACGGCGACCGGCTCGAGCTCGCCGGCACGATGGGGACGTGGATGGCGCGCGCCGGCGAGGAGATCCTTGGCGAGGCCGACGTGCTGGTGCCGGTGCCGCTGCACCGGCGTCGGCTCGCGGCGCGGCGCTTCAACCAGTCGGCGCTGCTCGCCCGCGCGGTCTCGCGCGGTTGCGGCGTGCCGGTGGCGCTCGATGCACTCGCCCGCGGTAAGTCCACCGCCTCGCAGGTCGGGCTGTCGCGTACGCAGCGCCAGCTCAACCTGCAGGGCGCGTTCGCCGTGCCGGCGGAGCACCGAGGCGCAATCGCGGGTCGCGCCGTGATACTCATCGACGACGTGCTCACCTCCGGCGCCACGGCCAACGCCGCCTCGAGGGCGCTTCTTCGCGGCGGAGCCCGCCGGGTCGACGTGCTGGTGTTCGCCCGCGTGGTGACCGGCGAGGGGTGACGAGCGATGGTGACAAGCGGTACGGCGGTTGCCATATGAAACGGGCAAGGAGAAAACCCGATGGCGGCGCCCGAGGTCGTGATCTACACGACGATGTTCTGCCCCTACTGTAGCAGCGCCAAGGCGCTACTACGGGGAAAGAACGTGGCCTTTCAGGAAATCAAGGTGGATGGAGACCGCGCCGCGCGTCGCACGATGAGTGAGCGGGCCGGAGGGCGCACCAGCGTGCCGCAGATCTTCATCGCCGGCCAGCACGTCGGAGGGTGTGACGATCTCTACGCCCTCGATGCGTCCGGCGAGCTCGAGGTCAAGCTGCGCGAGACGGCCAGCTGATTGGAATTTCATGATCCGCTACGCCTTGTGCTGCGACGCCGGGCACCGCTTTGACTCGTGGTTCTACGACAGCTCGGCTTTCGACGAACAGGCCGAGCGCGGGCTCGTGACCTGTCCCTCATGCGACTCGCGCCACGTCGTAAAGGCGATCATGGCGCCGGCCGTGGTCGCCAAGCGCGAGGAGCGGTCTTCGGTCAAGGCTGCGCCGCCGGCGCCCGCCGAGCTGCCGGTCCCGGCCGCGGACCAGCCCGTCGAACTCGCCTTGCTCGATCATGCCAAGCGCCAAATCGTGCGGGCCTTCCGCGACAAGATCGTGGCCGAGACCCGGGACGTCGGCAGCGCCTTCGCGGCGGAGGCGCGGCGCATCCATGACGACGATGGCTCGGACGAGCGCATCCGCGGGCAAGCCACGCCGCAAGAGGCGCGCGACCTGCTCGAGGACGGGATCATGGTCCTGCCGCTGCCGACGATGCCCGACGATCTGAACTGACACGGGATGGAACCGCTTTCCAGCGTGACGCTTTCTTGACGGCGCGCGTGCAATTGCCCCATTTGTGGTCACGAGACGCCATGACGGCCCGAAGCCGGGATGAGGGAGATGGGGTGACGACGCTTGCGTGACGACCTCATTCACCCGGACCGGTCGGTCGCCCGACCCCGCCTCGAGGAACGCCTCGCCGACGAGGCCCGCTTCATCAGGACCTGGTTCGACAATCCCCTGCTGACCGGCGCGGTGTCGCCATCCGGTCGCTTTCTCGCACGCACGATGGCGCGCGCCGTCGATCCGCGCGGCACCGCGCCCATCGTCGAGCTCGGGCCAGGCACCGGGCCGATCACCCAGGCGCTGGTGCGTCGCGGCGTCGATCCCGCACGGCTCGTGCTGGTGGAGTTCGACGGCGCCTTTTGCCGCCTCCTGCGCCGCCGTTTCCCGCTCGTCCAGGTCGTGCAGGGCGATGCCTACGATCTCCGCCAAAGCCTGCGCGGCGTCCTCGGCGAGCCGGCCGCCGCCGTCGTGTCGAGCCTGCCGCTGCTCAACAAGCCCGACGCGCAGCGCCTCTCGCTCTTGGACGACGCCTTCGCGCTGATGGCGCCGGGCGGCTCTTTCGTGCAGTTCACCTACGGCGCTTACTCGCCGGTGCCGCGAGTCGAGCAATCGCCGTTCGAGGCCGACGTGTCGCCGCCGATCTGGTTCAACCTGCCCCCGGCGCGGGTCTGGATCTACCGGCGGCGCGGCGAGGGCCGGACGGAGACGTTCGACGCGGCGCCGCGCGATGCTCAGCGTCTCGGCCTGCGCGCCGCCGAGACGGGCCTGTTCCGGCCTTTCCAAGAGCGCCGCGAGGGCTTCTTCCGTCGCCGCGAAGCGCGACTGCCGCGGTGAGCGCCATCGCGTTGCGCGACCGCCTCATCGTGGCGCTCGACGTGCCGAGCCTGGAGGTGGCCGACGCGCTGGTGGAGCGGCTGGGCGACAGCGTCTCGTTCTACAAGATCGGGCTGGAGCTCGCCTACGGAGGCGGCCTGCCGCTCGCCGAGCGCCTCGTGGGCCAAGGCAAGAAGGTCTTCCTCGATCTCAAGCTGCACGACATCGGCGCCACCGTCGAGCGCGCCGCCGCCCAGGTCGCCGGGCTGGGCGCCACCTACCTCACCGTGCACGCCTTCCCCCAGACCATGGCGGCGGCCAAGGCGGGCGTCGGCGACCGCTCCCTGGGCATCCTCGGCGTGACCGTGATGACCTCCTACGACGATGGCGACCTCCGGCAGGCCGGCTATTCCATCGGGGTCCGCGACCTCGTCGCCAAGCGCGCCGACCAGGCCGTCGCCGCCGGCATCGCCGGGCTGATCCTCTCCGCCGAGGAGGTCGAGGCGATGCGCCGGCGCATCGGCCGCAAGCTGCGGCTGGTCACGCCCGGCATCCGCCCGGCCGGCGCCGCCGCCGGCGACCAGAAGCGGGTGATGACGCCGGCGGCGGCGCTGGCGGCGGGGGCGGACCACCTGGTGATCGGCCGCCCCATCACCCAGGCGACCGATCCGCGCGCCGCGGCGGAAGCCATTCTCGCCGAGATGGCAGCGGTGTAGGAGCAGGGCGACGGAGGGCTGGGGATGACCAAGGTGCTCTATTTCCTGCTGACCTTCCTCGAGTCGTTCCTCTCGATCTTCGGCATCCGCGCCGGCTTCGAGGAGCCGCCCTACAAAGTCGTCTCGACCATCGGGCACGACATCGAGGTCCGCCAGTACGGCCCGCGGGTCGCCGTCGAGACGGCGGCGCAGGGCGACGACTTCAAGCGGCTGTTCGACTACATCGCCGGCGCCAACACCCGCAATGAGACGATCTCCATGACCACGCCGGTGGAGCAGCGCGGCGGCAGGCTGGCGCCGCCGGCCTCGGGCCAGGCCGCGCCGGCGGTGATGCGCTTCTTCCTGCCCAGGAAGGTCGCGGCCGACCCGCCGAAGCCCGACGACGGCAGCGTCAGGATCGTCGACGTGCCGGCGCAGACCCTGGCGGTGATCCGCTTCTCCGGCACGCTGGACCGGGTGCAGAGCGCGCGCTACGCCCGGATCCTCGTGGACGAACTCGCCAAGCACGACCGCAAGGCCGAGGGCGAGCCGTTCCTGCTCGGCTACGACCCGCCCTTCACCATCCCCTTCCTGCGGCGTAATGAGATCGCCGTGGCGGTGGCGCCGGGCTCGTCCTGACCCTCTTGCCCGCGCCGCCTGTCTGATCTAGGTAACTTAACCTATAAGTTGCTCGGTGTCGACCTCGAGGTCGCCGCTCGGGCGAGGGTGCTGCCATGCCGCGTACGGCGACAAGTAAGCCTGCCAAAGTCAGGGTTCGTCGACAAGAGAGCGGGACGGTGTCAGGGTACGTCGACATTGAACCCGGCCAACGGCGCGAACGCTGACAAGGGCCTGATCGGCGTGGTCGTTCGCCGACACACCCTGCACCGGGCTTCACGGGATGAGCCGGTCCGCGCGCAGGCGCGCGAACAGGTCGAAGAACGCCAGGTCCGTGGCCTGGTAGGCCGGGAAGCCGAGCATGCGGCTGCGGCTCATGTCGGTCACCACCTCGATCGGGCGGCCGAGGTCGCCGTCGGTGTGCCAAGGCGAGGCCAGGCGGCCGAGGTCGGGCTCGGCGAGGCCATGCCTATGCGCCAGCTCCGCCCAGGCCGGCGCGTCGTCCTTCATCTGCTCGGCCAGCGGCCACACCGTGCCGTCGAACTCGGCCGGTTCCAGGTCGAACCATTCCGCGATCCGCGACCACATCCAGCGCCTAGCGGAAGACGTCGCCGTCGACGACGTTGAAGGCCATGTCCGCCGCCGCCGGCGTGATGGCGGCCCACAGGATCTGCCGGGCCAGCAGCCGCGCGTCGGTCATGTCGGTCAGCCCGTCCCACTGTGTCAACGAGCCGGGGAAGCGAAACGGCCGACCGAGCTCCCGGCAGAGGCTGGCGTAGACCGCCAGCGTGGTGCCCATGTTCATGGCGTTGCCGACCGCCTTGCCGATGATCGTGTGCGGGCGATGCACGCTCCAGGCGAAGCCGTCGCGCGCCGCCGCCGCGAACAGCGAATCCTCCTGCGCGTAGTAGAAGTTGGCGCCTGCGAGCCGCGGCTGGTCCTCGCGGAACGGGGTCGGCGGCACCTTGCCTTTGCCATAGGCCTCGAACGGTCCGAGGTAATGCTTGAGGCCGGTGACGAGCGCGGCGTGACGCAGGCTGCCGGCGGGGCGCAGCGCCGCGAGCAGCACGCGCACCGCGGCGCCGTTGACCTCCACCATCTCGGCCTCGGTCTTGCGCGGCAGCCACGTCGCGAAGACCACCAGTTCGGGCTCTATGCCCTCGAGCGCGGCGGAAAGCGCGCCGACGTCCTCCAGGTCGGTCGCGACGGGGTGCACGCCGTCCTGGGGCAGGGGCTTGCGCGCCAGCCCATGGACCGTCCAGCCTTCCGCGACGAGCCGCTCCGCCGCCGCGCTGCCGACGATGCCGCTGGCGCCGACGATCAGGGCCGTTCGAGGCATGGATTTTTCCTTTGTTTGAGACGGACGCTTACCGATGTGGTGGGCGCCCGGCTTTATCGAGGCGCAGAGGAGAGCGCCGATCCCGGCCAACCTAGATCCTGCGGCTTGGCTTGCGTAGGCTACCCCCCTAGGGTATGAGTCCGAAGTGGCACACACGATCCGCGACAAGGACAAGCTGGTCGCTCGCGTGCGCCGCATTCGCGGCCAGGTCGAGGCGCTCGAGCGCGCGCTCGAGGCAGAGGCGGAATGCGGCAAGGTCATGCACCTCCTCGCCAGCGCAAGGGCGGCCATGACCGCTCTGACGATGGAGGTCCTCGAGGACCACGTTCGCACCCATCTCGTCCACCCTGACGATCCCAATGCTCTTAAGGCGGCCGAAGACCTCGTCCAGGTTTTGCGGTCTTACATGAAATAAGCAGGCGATGACCGATACGAGTCACCTTGAGCTAGACTTCGCGCACGATCACGTATTCCTCGGCGAGGGGCACGAGCGATCCGAACGCAAGGCCTGGGCGGTCATCGCGCTTTGCGGCGCGATGATGGTGATCGAGATCGTCGGCGGTCTGCTGTTCGGTTCCATCGCGCTCGTTGCCGACGGGCTCCACATGAGCACCCATGCCGGCGCCCTTCTACTCGCGGCGCTGGCCTATTCCTTCGCCCGCCGTCACGCGCAAGACCGTCGCTTCACCTTCGGCACCGGCAAGCTCGGCGATCTCGCGGGATTCACCAGCGCGATCGTCCTGGCGCTCATCGCCCTGCTCATCGCCTACGAGGCGATCACGCGTTTCCTGCATCCGGTGCCGATTTCGTTCGCCGAGGCGTTGCCGATCGCCGTGCTGGGGCTGGCCGTCAATGTCGCCAGCGTCTGGCTGCTCGGCGGTGGACATGATCACGGCCACGATCATGGCCACGGGCACGATCATGCCGACGGTGATCACGCGGACCATACCGACGAGAAACGCGTCGCCGTCGGCAACGACGTCTTCACGCTGGAGATCTTCGAGGACTCGCACCCGCCCGTGTTCCGCCTGCGGGCCGCCCATGGGCGACTTCCGCCGGCGGGCGAAGTGACCGCCGAGATCGTCCGACCGGGCGGCGCCCGCGAGAGCTACGCGTTCGAGGCGTCGCAAGACTGTCTTCAAGGCCTTGGCGGAATACCCGAGCCCCACGCGTTCTCGGTCGCCCTCGTCATGGGCGCGGATCGCGGCACGGCCGTTTTCGAGGAGCACGATCATCAAGCGGCGCATGCCCACGGGATCCACCAGGACAACAACATGCGCGCCGCCGTGGTGCACGTGCTGGCCGACGCGGCGGTCTCGGTGCTGGTCATCGCCGGCCTCGTCCTCGCCTGGATTTTCGGCTGGACCTGGACCGACCCGCTTGCCGGCGTGATCGGCGCGATCGTCATCGCGACATGGTCGTGGAGCCTGGTTCGCGCGACGGGGTCCATCCTCCTCGACATGAACCCCGACCGGAACCTGACCGAGAGGGTCAAGGCCACCATCGAGGAGAACGGCGATCGCCTGACGGATCTCCATGTCTGGCGCCTCGGCCCCGGTCACCTCGGCGCGATCGTCTCGGTCCGCACGACCCGGAAGAGGAATGCCGAATTCTTTCGGGCCAAGCTGGCCGGCTTTCGTTCGCTGTCGCACGTCACGGTCGAAGTCCGATCGATGTGACGCCGTGCAGGCGCTTTTCCATCGCTAGAGCATCGGGCGATGAATCGGGAGTCGCTTCGCGACGCCTATGTGTTTGTCCCCGCTTCGTTTTTCTTTGTTGGAGCAAGTCCGCGACAGCGAACGTTGCTCCAGTGAAGGTTGTGCGGGCGTGACCGTGAGCTTCGTCGTGGGCGAGCACTCGCTTGGATCGGCGTCGCTCGACCCAAACAGATCCGGTCAATGATCTGCGATCACCGTCGTCCCTTGACGTAGTGGCCGCACTCGCGCCTCGAGGCGGCGGCGCGCCATGATTGCCGGGATCCTGCGCCCGGGTTGCTCGATGAAGTGGTAGGTCGCGAGCGACAGCGCCAGCACGATGGAGGCGAGGCAGGGCAGGAGAAGAAGCGAGGCCCCGTGACCGGCCAGTAGCGGGTCCAGCCGCTTGCCGAGGGAGAGGATCGGCTGGTGGATCAGGTAGAGGGAGAAGGAGATGTCTCCGACGAAGACGATCGGTCGCCAAGCGAGCGGCTTCCAGATCCACGATCGACCCAAGGAATGCATGTCGACGCGCGTGGCCGCGAGGCAGCCGGCGTAGAAGCCCAGTCCCCCTCTCACGATCGGAAACCAGCCCGACAGCTTGTTGACGCTATCGTACGCGCCTCTCGGACCGTAGAGCGCCAAGAGCGCCGTATCGCAGAGCAGCAAGACGGCGATGATCGCCAAGCACCAGCGACGATCGATCCTGATGGCGAGGGGCAGCAGGAACGGCAGCGAGAGATAGCAGATCATCTCGACCGAAATGGACCACGCGGGATCGTTCCAGCCGGTCAGACCGGTGGGAACCTGAACGAGCAGGAGGACCGGCACGAAGGATTGCGGCGCGTAATAGGGTGTGGGAGCGTGCCCGGACGCGGAGGTGAGCAGCACGATCACCCCGAGGACGACCATGACGCTCAGGTGCAGGGGGAAGATGCGGAACGCCCGGCGCAGGAAGAAGGACCCGCACGTCGCGGGACGCAAGTCGGCGTAGAGGCTCGCCATGATGAAGCCGCTGAGCATGAAGAAGACGTCGACGCCGAGATAACCCCACCCGAACGGTAAATCCGGCAGAGGGTGCGACGGCAGCAGCAAATGGCAATGAAAGCCGATGACCCACAAGGCCGCGACGCCTCGAAGGCCCGTCAGGCAGGCCACATCCGCACGCGTCTGCTTGTCTTTCATCGTCGTTCTCAAGGCTGCTGCCTGCCTCGATATGACAAAGACACGGTTACGTCAGAGTTCATCCCTGTTAAGGCTAATTCCTTCTGTTAACGTGACGGCGTTGTCCTCATCCGTCGGACGATCGTTCGCCGGCAAGACCGCGACCGTTTCCAGCCGCTCCGCACCCGTCGCGAGCCGCAGGCCGCAGCCGTACAGCTCGCGTGGAACGAAACGCAATGAGCAGCACTGGTGATCCTTCGTCCGATCGTTGATCGGTCCACCATAGACTCGACGCGCCTATGACCATCGACCCTCGTCACACCATCGTCTGGGCGATCATCGCGCTCTCGATCCTCGGCGTGATCACCCGCCCTTTCAAATGGCCGGAGGCGATCTGGGCCGTCGCCGGCGCCCTCATCCTGATGGTGACCGGGCTGCTGCCGACGGTCGACGCCTGGCACGGCGTGCTCAAGGGCCTCGACGTCTACCTCTTCCTTATCGGCATGATGGCGCTGGCCGAGGTGGCGCGGCGCGAGGGCCTGTTCGATTGGCTCGCCAGCCACGCGGTGCGGCGCGCCGGCGGCTCGGCTTCGAAGCTCTTCGCGCTCGTCTACGGCGTCGGCATCGTGGTGACGACCTTCCTCTCCAACGACGCCACGGCGGTCGTGCTGACCCCCGCCGTCTACGCCGCGGCCAAGGCGGCCAAGGCCGAGCCGCTGCCCTACCTCTTCATCTGTGCGCTGATCGCCAATGCCGCGAGCTTCGTGCTGCCGATCTCCAACCCGGCCAACCTCGTGGTCTTCGCCGCGCACATGCCGCCCCTCGTCCAATGGTTGGCGCGCTTTGCCGTGCCCTCGGTGCTGTCGATCGCCGTGACCTTCGCGGTTCTGCGCTTCACCCAGCGCAAGCAGCTCCGCGAAGGCATCGAGACCGACGTCGAGGCCGCAAGCCTGCCGACGAGCGGCAAGGTCGCCGGCGCCGGCATCGTCGCCACCGGCATCGCGCTGATCGTCTCCTCGGCGCTCGACCTGCAGCTCGGGTTGCCGACCTTCACCGCCGGCCTGGCGACGGTCGTCGTGGTGCTCGCCATCAAGCGCGAGGGCCCCTGGCACATCGTGAAGGACATCTCCTGGGCGGTGATCCCGCTGGTGGCCGGGCTGTTCGTGCTGGTCGAGGCGCTTGAGACCACCGGCGTGCTGACGCTGCTCGCGGCCGAACTGAAGCAGGCGGCGGCGCGCTCGGACATCGTTGCCGGCGCGGTCAGCGGTATCCTCGTCGCTTTCGGCTCGGACCTCGTCAACAACCTGCCGACCGGGCTCCTCGCCGGCGCCGCGGTGCAGACGGCCCACGTGCCGGACAAGGTTGCCGGTGCGATCCTCGTGGGCGTCGATCTCGGACCGAACCTTTCGGTCACCGGCTCGCTCGCCACCATCCTCTGGCTTACCGCCATCCGCCGCGAGGGCGAGGACGTCTCCTTCTGGACCTTCCTGAAGCTCGGCGCCCTCGCCATGCCGCCGGCTTTCGCCGCGGCGCTGGCTGCCCTGCTGCTGCTGCCGTGAGCTCGACCTTGAGACCAGCTTTGCGAAGTCGCGGTTTCGCGTTCGCCGCGGTTGTGACAAGTCTTGCTCATGCGGAGCATGACCCTTCACCTGCCGGACAGCCTTGCCGAGCGCGCGGAGGCTTACGCAGCGGCGCACGGCACGACCATGGACGCAATCCTCGTGTCGCATCTGGAAGCCGTCGTGCGAATGGAGGCGCGAGACCGTGAAGGGGCGACGTTGCGCGCCTATTCGCAGGGCCGGCTGTCGCGCGCGGAGGCCATTCGTGACCTCGGCCTGCGCGATTACGCTTCGCTCCTAGTCCTCCTCGGCGTGAGCGACCTGCCGCAGCCTCTTCAGGATCCGCGAGAGGTCGAGCGCCAGGTTGCGGAGTTCGAGAGGCTGTGGAAAACCCTTTGAAGCGGTGCACGCTGGTCATCCCCGATGCCGGCCCGCTCAACAGCCTTTGGGTGGCCGATCGTTTGGACCTGCTGCTCGCGCTCGACATGACGATCGTGATCGTCGACGCGGTCTACGACGAAGTGACGAGCGATCTTCGCTATCCCAAAGACAGGGACGTGAAAGCGTTCATCGATGGCCATATGCCGCCTTTCGCGGTCGAGATGACGGATGCCGGGACGATCGAGCGCGAGAAGCGGGCCAGGGGCGCGAAGCTCAAGCGCAACGCTGGCGAAATCGCGATGGCTGACTTCATGTCCTCGGACGACGGATTGCGCCGGTACCTGCACTCGGGCGATCCATTCCTTTTACTTTTCGAGGATGCCGGCTTCCGCGTGTTCAGCAAGCCGCCCAATCTCCACCTGCTGTCGACGGTCGGCCTGTTGCGCGGGCTGGAGCGGGTCGGTGTCCTCGCCTCTGCGGACGCGGTCATCCGCGAGATGACGCATCCATCGAAGCCCGATCGCCGCGCCTCCGACTCGCGGGTGCTCACGGATCACCCGGAAGGCATCGACGATCCGGCGGCCATCGGCAGCAGCTGGGCTCGCTGAGAGCGCGTCCTGCGACGCAAGCGTCCGCCGCGACGATTTCGAGCCGCCGAAGCCTTCAGCACCGTTTGCCCATCGTCACCGGAGACGCCGATGAACCCCGTCCTGCTCTATCCCTTCATCCTCGTGTCCGGCGTGCTTCAGGCCGCCGGCAACTCGATGAACGCGCGCCTGCGCGTCGGCCTCGTTAACCCGTGGCTGGCGGCGGTAGTGTCCTTCGCGCTGATCGTCTTCGTCTTTGTCACCCTGTTCCTCGTCATGCCGACCCCGCTGCCGAGCCTCGCGGATCTCGGCAGGATGCCGTGGTGGGCGCCGCTCGGCGGCATCGCCGGCGCGGTGGCGGTGTTCGGTGGTCTCGCCTTCGTCGACAAGGTCGGCGCGGGGCCCTTCAACGGCCTGCTCATCACCGCCAACATCCTGACCTCGCTCTGCATCGACCAGTTCGGCTGGTTCGGCATGCAGGCGCACTCGCAAGCGACGGCGCACTGGGTCGGCGCCGCGCTGATGGTCGCCGGCATCGCCCTCATCGCCAGATTCTGAGGAGAGCTTCAATGGACACGAGCAAGCTCCTCTATCCCTTCATCCTCGTCGCCGGCGCGCTGCAAGCGGCGGGCGTCGTCATGAACGGCCAGCTCAACAAGAGCCTGGTCAATCCCTGGCTGGCGGCCGTGGTGTCGTTCCTGCCGATTGTCTTCGTCTTCCTGACGATGCTCGCGTTCCGGCCGCTGCCGATGCCTTCGGAGGAGGACGTCCGCGAGATGCCGTGGTGGGCGCCGCTCGGCGGCATCGCCGGCGCGGTCGCGGTCTTCGGCGGCCTGCTGTTCGTCGGCAAGGTCGGCGCCGGGCCCTTCAACGGGCTGGTCATCACGGCGAACCTGCTGATCTCGCTCGCCATCGATCATTTCGGCTGGTTCCACATGCCCGCGCACCGCATCAACAGGACGCGCGTCGGCGGCGCTTTGCTGATGGTCGTCGGCATCGCGATGATCGCATGCCGCTAACAAATGTTCCGCGCCGTCACGAGACATCGTGCCTTCACCGTCTCGAACGAGACGGCACGATCTCGCTCATTCGCTACAGACTAGCCGTTAGGCTAGGTCGTTCGCTCTAAGTCCAGTCTAGATTTGGCACAACGGCGGCAGGAGCCGAGGAGTAAGTCTTTTACCATGAAATGCCACAAACGTCGCATCGCCGAAAGACGGTGAATGTTTCGTAAATAGCGTTCGTGGACGGCTTCAATGAAACCTGCGCACCATGGCCTGGCCGTTCTCTGCGCGATGCTCTTCGCCGGCTCCCTGGCGGGCTGCGGCCTGCGGCCTGAGCCGCTCACCCTCGATCAGGTCGCGAACTACGCGCTCGACAAGAAGGCCCGCTTCGTCGCCGATCAGGAGCCGATTACTCACGCCATCGGGCTTGACGAGGCGATCGCCCGCGGCCTGCGCTACAATCTCGACTACCGCGTCGAGGCCTACCAGACGGCGTTGCGCGTGCAGGATCTCGACGTCGCCGACTTCCACCTGCTGCCCAACGTCGTCGCCAACACGAACTTCCTCGGCCGCAACAACAATCTGGCGGCCTATTCCCAGTCGGTGACGACGGGCCTGATCACGCTCGAGCCCTCGGTCTCGACGCCGAGGAACGACCTTATCTCCGACCTGACGCTCTCCTACAACACGTTGGACTTCGGCCTGTCCTACATCCGCGCGCGGCAGGCGGCGGACGAGGTTCTGATCGCGGAGGAAACCAAGCGCAAGGTGACCAACCGCATCGTGCAGGATATCCGCACAGCTTACTGGCGCGCCTATTCGAGCCAGAGGCTGAGCGAACGCCTGCACCGTCTCGAAGCCCGCGTGCAGCGCGCCATCGCCGACAGCCGCACCGTCGCAACCGGGCTCGACACCTCGCCGGTCGCCGCGCTCACCTACGAGCGCGAGCTCATCGAGATCAAGCGCCAGGCCCAGGCCATCGAGAGCGAGATGGCTGTCGCCAAGGCCCAGCTCGCGGCCCTGATGAACGTGCCGCCGGATGTGCAGTTCATGCTGTCGGGCCGTGGCGGTGTCGCCCGCTCGCCGGTGTTCAAGCGCGACTTCAACACGCTCGTCGATGTCGCGCTCGTCAATCGGCCGGAGCTGCGCGAGAACCAGTACCGCTCGCGCATCAACGCCAAGGAGGCCTACGCGGCGCTACTCGAGCTGCTGCCCAACGCCCAGGCCTATTTCGGCGCCAACAGCGACACATCGAAATACCTCTTCCACGGCAACTGGCTGGCCTACGGCGCGCACGCCAGCTGGAATCTACTCAATGTCTTCAAGTACCCGGCGCGCATTGGCCAGGTGAACGCGCAGGAGGCGCTGCTCGACGCCAAGGCGCTGGCGCTCACCATGGCGGTCGTCACCCAGGTCCAGGTCGCGCGCATCCGGCTCTTCGAGGCCGAGAACGAGCTCAAGATCGCCCGCGAGTTCCTCGACGTGCAAGGGCGCCTGCTGCACCAGGTCAAGGCGCAGGCCGAGACCGAGAAGGCGAGCGAGCAGACGCTGATCCGCGAGGAGATGAACACGCTCGTCGCCGAGTCGCGCAAGGACATCGCCTTCGCGCTCTACGAGAACGCCTACGGCCTGGTCTTCGAGGCGATCGGTCTCGATCCGTTCGATCGCGCCATCACCACCGGCACCACGGTCGAACAGATCGCCCACGTGCTCGACGACAATTGGCTCGACGGCGAGAAGCGCATTCAGGCCGCTGCGCTTGGGCTGCGGCAGGAGCCGGCGGCGGCGGAGGTGGGGCTGCGGCAGGGGCCGGTGGCATCGGACGCTGTGGGGTTGCGCCAGTGACGATCCGGCGTCTCGCCTATATCTTCATGTTGGTTGGCCTCGCAACCAAGCCCGCCGTCGCCGGCTCGCTCGAGGGCGGCGAGGCGATCCATGCCGTGGTGCGCTCGATGCACGACGTGACGATCGGCTCGGACGCCGGCTCTCGCATCCTCGAGATCCCGCTGAAGGAAGGCGCCGCCTTCCGCAAGGGCGACCTGCTCGTGGCCTTCGACTGTGCCCGCACCCGCGCCGAGCTGAAATCGGCCGAGGCGGAGTGGCGCGGCCATCAGACCGCCTATCAGAACAACCTCGACCTGCAGAAGTACCACGCCGCCGGTCGCAACGACGTGCAGATCTCGCGCGCGCAGGCCGACAAGGCCGCGGCGGCAGTGGAGGGCTGGCAGGCCAGGGTCGACCAGTGCGAGATCCGCGCACCTTTCGATGGTCGCGTCGCCGACGTGTTCGCCCACGTCTTCGACCTGCCTTCACCCACCGCGCCGATCCTGCGCATCGTCGATCCCGCCAACCTCGAGGTGGAGATGCTGGTGCCGTCGCGGGCCGTGGCGCGCGTGGCGCCGGGCGTCGGCTTCTCCCTCGCCGTCGAGGAGACCGGCGACGTCGTGGCGGGCCACATCGTGCGCGTCGGCGCCGCCGTCGATCCCGTGAGCCAGACCCTCAAGGTCGTCGGCGCCCTCAATTCGCGCGCCGCCAAGCCCGGAGCGGTCCGCCTGCCGGTACTGCCGGGCATGAGCGGCAAGGCCGATTTCGGCGCCGCTTTCTGATGGTCCAGCCACAGTCCCGGTCCATGCCGCACGCCACCGCGACCGCGCCCCCTCCGATCGCACTCGCCGATCCCGCGGTCGCGGCGCTGCAGGTCCTGCTGCGCATCGAGCGGGACGCCCGCCGCGCCGCCTGCGTCGCCGACCTGCTGTACCTCGTCGTCAACGAGGTCAGGCCGATCCTCGGCGCCCGGCAGGTCTTCGTCCTGACGGACGGTGCCGGCAGATATACCGTCGCCGCGGTCTCCAGCGTGACCACCGTCGACCGCGAGGCGCCCTTCGTCCAGTGGATCGAGGATGTGGTCGCGCGCCGCGTGCCGTCCTCGGCGGCATCGACCGTGCGGCTCGACCTTGCCGACGAGAGCGCCTCCCACGGCGACCACGCCGAACATTACCCCTTCGCCCAGCTCCTCGCGCTGCCGCTCGCCGACCGCGCGGGCCGCCGGCTCGGCCTGATCCTGCTAGCGCGCGAGACCGAGTGGGACGAGGACGCCTGCCGCATCGCCGAGCGCCTCGCCGAATGTTTCGCCCACGCCTGGTCGGGCCATCGCCGCCCGCCCGCCGCGCTGCAGCGCCTGCGCAAGCCCGGCTTCGTCGCGGCGGCGGTCGCCGCCGGGCTGGTCGTGCTGGCGCTCACACCGACGCACGTCACCGCGCTGGCGCCCTTCGAAATCGTGCCCGACCGGCCCTTCATCGTGGCGGCCTTCGCCGACGGCACGATCGAGGGCGTGGCGGTGCAGCCCAACAGCACCGTCGCCGCGGGCGACGTGCTCTACACCACCATCTCGACCACGCTGCGCGACAACCTCGTCATCGCCGAGCGCACCGTGGCGGTCGCCGAAGCCAAGTGGAAGCAGCTGCGCCAGGCCGCCTTCCTCGACGCCTCGGCCAAACGCGACCTCGCCGCCGCCGAGGCCGAATACGAGCTGCGCCGCGCCGAGCGTGACTACGCCCGGGACCTGCTCGACAAGACGGTAACGCGGGCGCCGCGCGCGGGCATCGCCATCTTCAACGACGCCACCGACCTCCTGGGACGCCCGGTGCAGATGGGACAGCGCATCATGCAGATCGCCGATCGCGAGCACGTCATGGCGCGCATCGCCGTGCCGGTGGACGACAGCATCGTGCTGGAGGACGGCGCGCGCGTAAAACTGTTCCTCGACAGCGCGCCGCTGCACGCCGTCGAGGCGAGGCTCGATCACGCCAGCCACGGCGCGGAGATGGGCGAAAACAACGTCTTCGCCTTCCGCGCCGAGGCGCGCCTGTCAGCCGACGCCGCCGTGCCGCGGCTCGGCGTGAGGGGCACGGCGGAGGTCTACGGCCCGCGCTCCAGTCTGCTGCTCTACCTGTTCCGGCGTCCGCTCAGCTATGTCCGCCAGCACGTCGGCCTCTGAGGCGCGCGCCTCCGCGCCCCGCCTGCTGCGCCAGGACCTGCGGCTCTATCCAGGGCCGCGCGTCGACGGCGCGCCGAGCTGGATGCTCTACGATTGCGTCCGGCATGCCTATTTTCAGCTTGATCCCAACGCTCACGCCGTGCTCTCGGCCTGGGAGGGCGCCGCCGATCCGCAGCGGCTCGCGGCGCAACTCGAGCCGGGCGGTCCGTTGCTGCCGGCCGGCACGGTGCAGGCCTTCTTCGACTTCGCCGAGCGTAACGAGCTTTTCGAGACCGAGGACGGCGGATGGCAGGGCCACGCCCGGCGCAAGCGCGCCGGCCGCTCTTCGCCGCTGATGTGGCTCGTCCACAACTACCTCTACATCAGGATTCCGCTGTGGCGACCGCGCCGCGCCTTCGAGCGCGCCGGCGGCTTTGCGGCGCCGTTCTTCACCCGCGGCTTCGCCCTCGCGACGGCGGTGGCGGCGCTGGTCGCGCTCTACCTCGTGTCCCGGCAATGGCCGGCCTTCACGGGCACCTTCGCCGGCTTCCTCTCGCTCGACGGCGCGCTGGTCTACGCGGCCGTGCTCGTCGGCACCAAAACGGTGCACGAGCTCGCCCACGCCTTTACCGCCGCGCGCTACGGCTGCCGCGTCTCCTCCATGGGCGTCGCCTTCATGGTGGTGGTGCCGATGCTTTACTGCGACGTCACCGACAGCTGGCGGCTGCCCGACCGCCGGCAGCGCATGGCGATCGACGCGGCCGGCATTCTCGCCGAGGCGGTGCTCGCGGTCTACGCGACGCTCGCCTGGGTGCTGCTGCCCGAGGGCTCGCTGCGCACCGGCGCCTTCCTGGTCGCCACCGCGAGCATGGTCAGCTCGCTGCTGATCAACCTCAACCCGATGATGCGCTTCGACGGCTATCTGCTGATGGCCGACGCGCTCGCCGTCCCCAACCTGCAGGCGCGCGCCTTCGCGCTGCTGCGCTGGCGTCTCCGCGAGGCGCTGTTCGACCTGCGCGCGCCCAGGCCGGACCAGTTCGTCCCTGCCAAGCAGCGCGTCGTGCTCGCCTATGCCGCGGCGATCGTCTGCTATCGCGCCATCGTCTACGCCGGCATCGCGTTGCTGGTCTATTACGCCACCTTCAAGCTGCTCGGCATCGCGCTCTTCGCTGTTGAGATCGGCTGGTTCCTCGTCGCACCCGTATGGAAGGAGATCGCCATGTGGTGGCGCTTGAAGGATGGCATCCGCACGACGCGACGCTCGCGCATCACCGCCGGCGTCGCGGCGGCGGTCCTCCTGATGCTGGTGTTCCCGTTCCGCAGCAACGTCGTCGTGCCGGCGGTGCTCGAGCCGGCGGCCTACGCCCGCATCTATCCGACGATCCCAGCGATGGTGAGCTCCGTCAGCGTGCATCGCGGCGATGCCGTTGCCGCCGGCGCGACGCTCGTCACGCTGATGTCGCCGCAGAACGAGCGGGACCGCGCGCTCGCGCGCATCAAGCTCGCGCTCGTCGAGGCCAAGCTGCAGCGGCGCGCCAGCGTCGCCGAGGATCGCGCCGAGACGCTGTCGCTCGTCACCGAGCGCAAGCTCCTGCTCGACCGCCTGGATGGCCTCGAGCGCGAGCGGCGCGAGCTCGTGCTCACGAGCCCGATCGCCGGCGTGGTGCGCGACCTCGATCCCGACCTCGACCCCGGCCGCTGGGTCGGACGCGACGCGCAGATCGCGCTCGTGGTCGCGCCAGACACCTCGGTGGCGCGCGGCTACGTCCGTGATGGTGCGGCGCAGGGCGTCGCGACCGGCGCGGCCGGCACGTTCGTGCCCGACTCCTACTTCTACGCCTCGGCACCAGTGGGCGTTGCCGACATCGGCTACGCCGCCGCCGCCCGGCTCGACATCGCCTATCTGTCGTCGCTCGAGGGTGGCCCGATCGCGGCGCGCCCCGCGCCTGACCACGGGGCTGCTCCCGACTACGCGATGTTCCCAATCCGCTTCTCGACCGGGGTCGGTGCACCGCGCACCGTCATCCGCGGCGTGGTGCGCGTCACCGGTGCGCGCGAGAGCCTCGCCGGCGCGATGCTCCGTCAGGTCGCGCGCGTGCTGGTGCGCGAGAGCGGCTTCTGAGGGCGGCCGGCGTCGCTTTAAAGCTTCGTTGACCATCCTTTCCTAGTTTCCAGCGGCGACCTCCGAGTGGCACCCGTCTCATGCGCAAACGTCCTTCGTCCCCATCGGCGCGACATGGCGGGTCGTCAGCGATCTCGATCATCGCGCTCGAGAGGCGCATCGCTTTCGACGGCGCCGCCGCCGCGGCGACGGCGAAGGTCATTCATGCGGTGACGATGGATCTCGCGCCGCACGCGGTCGACATCGCCCACGAGACGACCGTGCAGCGCGACACGCCGGCGGAGCACGGGCTCGCCCGCGCAGCTTCGACGGACGCGGCGCGCGCGCTGCAAGGGCTCGATGTCGGTGCCGGCGATCTGCGCGCAACGGCGAGTTCGAAGGCCCCCAAAAGTGTGGTGTTCATCGAGTCCGACGTCCCCGATGTCGCGACCCTGATCAAGGACATCGACCATTCCGCGCAGATCGTGCTGCTCGATGCGACCAAGGACGGCGTCGATGCGATCGCCTCCTACCTCGCCGCGCACGAGGGCGTGCAGGACGTCTACATCTTCTCGCACGGCAGCCAGGCGCAGCTCGATCTCGGCACGGCGACGCTCGACGCGTCCTCCATGCAAGGCCGCTACGCGGGCGACCTCGCCACCATCAAGGGCGCGCTGGCGCCCGGCGCAAACATCCTGGTCTATGGCTGCGACTTCGCCGAGGGCGCCGCCGGCGATTCCGCCGCGCGCCTGCTTTCGCAGCTCACCGGCGCCGCGGTCGCCGCCTCCACCGACCTTACCGGCGGCACGGCCGAAGGCGGCGACTTCGTGCTCGAGGACCATGTCGGTACGATCGACGCGCCCGACGTGCTGAGCGCGAGCATCGCGACGGATTACGTGGGGCTGCTGGCGGCGGCGCCGACGACGATCTTCGCCAACAGCGGTACCGGCGCTTATCACGGCAATATCGAATTCCTGACCTTCGCCAACACCTCCATCGCGAGAGGAGGCATCACCAACGGCGCCACCGCGACCTACACGACGGCGGATGGAAGCACCGTCAAAGTGACCTTCTCGAACGTGAGCAGCACGGCGGATGGAGCTTCGTTCAAGCCGGCGGCGCTGAACGCCTATTCGCCATCCAAACTCTACGGCGGTTACAACAATGCAGCGTCTTCGAGCATCATGCTCTACGGCGGCTACAACGGCACGGCTTCGTTCACCGTGACGTTCTCGGCGACGGACAAGAACGGCAAGAGTTACACGCCGAACATCGCCTTCGCTGACGGCGAGGTCACCGAGTCGACCGGAGAATCCTACACGGTCACGACCAACGGCGGCAGTTTTCAGAATGTCGAGACGATCGGCACCAACAGCTATTCCCTGACGGGGACCGGTACGCAAACGATCACGCTCAAGAATACCGGCAGCGGCGTGCCGCTCCTCGTGACCGACAATGCCACAAGCTTGAACCTCACCGTCCAGATCGCCGGTGGCAAGGAAGGTTTTGTGCTCGCCCTGGTCGATCCGACGTTGAGCCTAGACGCCAACGCCTCAAGCGGCGCGCCGGCCAACGATTATCAGACCACCTTCACCGAAAAGGGTGCAGCCGTCGCGATCGCCGACACCGACGTGAGCGCCGTCGAGCCGGGCACCAGCACCGCATCTAGCGCCAAGATCGTGCTGACCGACGCGCAGGTTGGCGATGTACTGGGGTTCTCCGGATCCTTGCCCACCGGCATCAACTCGTCGACGGACACCAGCGTCGCGGGCCAGATCACCGTCACGCTGTCGGGCACGGCGTCGCTCGCGAGCTACCAGACCGCAATCAGTGACGTGACCTTCGCGAACACGTCCAGCAATCCGTCGACTCTCGATCGCACCATCAACGTCACCTACAATGACGGCGGACAGGACTCGAACACCGCAGTCTCTACGATCCACGTCACCGCGGTCGATGACGTGCCGGTCGAAACCGTGCCGGGTGCGCAGGCGATCAACAAGGATACCGCGCTCTTGATCTCCGGGCTTTCGGTCTCGGACGTCGATGCCAACGGCGGCAGCGAGACCGTCACGATGTCGGTCTCGAACGGGACCATCTCGCTCGCCACGACGAGTGGGCTGACGTTCTCGACCGGTACCGGCACGAACGATATCAGCGAGACGTTTACCGGCAAGCTCGCTGATATCGACAATGCCATCGCCTCGGTCAAGTACCAGCCGGCCACCGGCTACATCGGAAGCGACACGCTGAGCTTCTCGACGGATGACAACGGCAACACCGGCACCGGCGGCGCCATGACCGCCTCGGCCAGCGTCGGCATCACGGTCGACAACGTCAACCCGACGCCCAATGGTACGATCGCCAACCAAAAATACAACGACGGACAGGCCGGCATTTCTCTCGCGACGTCACAGGCGTTCTCGGACAGCCTCGGCCTCGCACTGACCTATAACGCAACCGGGCTTCCTACCGGCCTCACGCTCGACAGCACCACCGGCCAGATCACCGGCAGGATCGACCATGATGCTTCCAAGACCGCACCCGGCGGTACCTATAGCGTGATCGAAATGGCCAGTGACGGGCAGGGCGGCAGCGCCACCCAGACCTTCACGATCGTCTCCAGCAACCAGGCACCGGTCGTAGGGACCATCACTGCCAACCAAAGCAACAAGGACGGCGACACGATCGCCGCTGTCAATGCCGCTGCCGCCTTCTCCGACTCGAACGGCGATCCGCTGACCTACGCGGCCGCCGGCTTGCCGGCGGGGCTGTCGATCTCGACGGCCGGCTCGATCACCGGCACGGTGGCCGGCAACGCGCAGCCCGGCACCAACACGGTCGTGATCACCGCCACCGACGACAAGGGCGCGGCAACGACGGAGAGCTTCAACTGGATTATCGCCGACGTGCCGCCGACGAGCAAGGGCACGCTGGCCAACCAGGCCGTCAAAGACGGGCAGGCCGGCATCGCCATCGCCACCGGCAAGGGCTTCACCGACGCCAACGGCAACGCGCTGGCCTACAGCGCGACCGGCCTGCCGACAGGTCTCTCCATCAACGCCAGCACCGGGCAGATCGCCGGCACGATCGACCATGACGCTTCGGTGAACGCACCAACGAGGACGGGATCGGGCGCCACGCTCGACGGCAAGTACACCGTGGCGGTGACGGCGTCCGACGGGCTCGGGGGCAGCGCCACGCAAAGCTTCACGATCGACTCCACGAATCAGGCTCCTATCGTGGGGACCGCCACCGGCAACCAGAGCAACAAGGACGGCGACACGATCGCGGCCGTCAACGCCGCCGCGGCCTTCTCCGACCCCAACGGCGATCCGCTCACCTACAGCGCGTCGAACCTGCCGTCGGGCCTCGCCATCGATCCCGCGACAGGGATCATCTCCGGCAGGGTGGCGGTCAACGCCAAGCTCGGCAGCTACGCCGTCGGCGTGACCGCCACCGACGACAAGAGTGCTTCGACCGGCGAAGCCTTGACGTGGACGATCACCGACACGCCGCCGACGGCCAGCGGCAGCTTGGCCAACAAGACCTATGCGGATGCCACCGCCAACATCTCGATCGCCACGGCCGGTGCCTTCACCAGCCCCAACGGTCTTGCCCTGAGCTACGCGGCGAGCGGACTGCCCGCAGGTCTCTCGATCGACCCCTCGAGCGGGATCATCACGGGTCAACTCGGCCACGACGCCTCGAAGGGCGCGCCGGTAACCTCGGGCGCAGGCGCCACGCTGGACGGCACCTACACGGTAACGGTGACCGCCTCGGACGGGCAGGGCGGCACGGCGCAGCAGGTCTTCAAGCTCGAAGCGACCAACAATGCGCCGGTGCTGGTCGCGCAGACGCCCGACCAGACTGGTGCCGATGGCCAGACCGTGTCGCTCGACGGCGCCAAGCCGTTCCGCGACCCGAACACCGGCGACACCTTCACCTATGCGGCGAGCGGCCTCCCGTCCGGGTTGACCATCGATCCCAACAGCGGCCTCGTCTCCGGCACGATCGATCCGCATGCATCGCGGAACGGGCCGTTCACGGTGACCGTGACGATCACCGACGACAAGGGTGCCGCGACGTCGGAGAGCTTCCAGTGGGGACTTGCCGACGTGGCGCCGGTCGCGACGCCCGTCTTGCCCGACCGCTCCGTCAACGACGGCGGCACGGTGAGCCTCGCCACCGCCGGCGGCTTCACCAATCCCAACAGCGTCGCCTACATCTATTCCGCGACCGGCCTGCCGAAGGGACTCGCGATCGATCCCAAGACGGGGGTGATCTCGGGCACGATCGACCACGACGCGTCGGCCGGCGGCAGCGGCGGCACGTACACGATCGCGGTCACGGCGGACGACGGACAGGGCGGCTCCGCAACCAACAGCTTTCACTTGACCTCGTCGAACCAGGCGCCGGTCCTTGACGCCAAGACCGCCGACCAGACCACGGCCGAGGGCGCCACCGTCGCGGGCGTCGACCCCTCGAAGGCCTTCACCGATCCCAACGTCGGCGACACCATCACCTACAGCGCCTCGAACCTGCCGCCCGGCCTGACGATCGACGCGAACACCGGCGTGATCTCGGGCACGGTGCCGGGCGGCGCCACGCCCGGCACCTATTTCGTCACCGTGACGGCGACGGACGACAAGGGCGCGGCGACGCCCGAGACCTTCAACTGGTCGATCGACAACGTGCCACCGATGGCAAATGGTACACTGCCCAACCAGACCTATAACGACGGGACGGCCGGTATCGCGATCGCCACCGCCGGCGGCTTCACCGATGCCGTCAACAACCGGCTGCTCTACGCGGCGACGGGCCTGCCGGCCGGCCTCTCGATCGATCAGAAGACGGGCCAGATTACCGGCACGCTCGACCATGACGCCTCGGCGAATGGACAGACCGAGAGCGGATCGGGCGCGACGCTCGACGGCACCTACCAGGTCGTCGTCACGGCCAAGGACTCGCTCGGCGGCTCGGCGACGCAGGCCTTCACCATCGATGCGAAGAACGACGCGCCGGTGACCGGAACGACGACGGCGGTGCAGACGAACACCGAGGGCGACGCCATCTCTGTCAACACTGGGATCGTCTTCAGCGATTCCAACCTCGGCGACGTCCTGACCTATTCGGCGACGAATCTCCCGCCCGGGCTCGCGATCGATCCCAAATCAGGTCTCATCTCCGGCAAGGTCGCGAGCGGCGACTATGCCAGCAGTCCCTATCAGGTCGTGGTGACGGCGACGGATGAAAAGGGCGCCTCGGCAGCGGAGACGTTTTCCTTCGTCACGCTACCGCCGGCCGTGCAGGCGGTGAGCGTCGTCCCGAATTACTCCGGCTTCGACGGCACCCCCGCCTCGATCGACACGGCGAGCCATTTCGCCGGCAGCTCCGATGCGAGCACGGTCTACAGCGCCTCCGGTCTGCCGACCGGCCTCTCGATCAATGCGGCGACGGGGCTGATCAGCGGCACGATCGATCACGACGCCTCCAGCAAAGGGCAGACCGAGAGCGGCGCCGGCGCCACGCTCGACGGCAAGTACAACGTCACCGTCACCGCGAAAAACGCGGGCGGCGCGGCCTCGCAGACCTTCGTTCTCGACGTCGCCAACGAGGCGCCGGTCGTCGGCACCAAGACCGCCGACCAGACCGCGGCGACCGGGCAGACCATCGCCACGCTCGACGCGAGCCGGGCCTTCACCGACCCCAATGGCGATCCGCTGACCTATGCCGCCACTGGCCTGCCTACCGGCCTGACGATCGACACGGCCACGGGCAAGATCACGGGGACGATCTCGGCTTCCGCGCCGGGCCGATACTCCGTCTTGGTCACGGCGACCGACGACAAGGATGCCGCGACGGTCGAGACCTTCGCGTGGATCGTGAACGACACACCGCCGAGCGCCAACGAGACTGTCGCGGCCAAGAGCTTCGCCGACTCGACGGCGAATATCCAGATCGCCACCGCCTCCGGCTTCACGAGCCCCAACGGACTGCCGCTCACCTATCGGGCGACCGGTTTGCCGGCGGGTCTTTCGATCGACCCGGCCTCCGGCACCATCACGGGCCAGCTCGATCACGACGCCTCCTCGAGTGCATCGGTGAAGAGCGGCTCCGGCGCGACCCTCAATGGGACATACACGGTCACCGTCACGGCCGACGATGGCCAAGGCGGCACCGCCGTCCAGACCTTCACCATCAATGCCACCAACAATGCGCCGGCCGTCGTCCGCAACACGGGCGACCAGCATGGCCAGGACGGCCAGACCGTCTCGCTGGACGTCGCGCAGGCCTTCGCCGACCCCAACACCGGCGATCGGCTCACCTACTCGGCCTCCAACCTGCCGGAGGGACTCGCGATCGATCCGGAAACAGGACTGGTCTCGGGCACCATCGCGAGCACGGCGTCCACGGCAGGACCCTATTCCGTCACCGTGACCGCGATCGACGACAAGGGTGCCGCGACCAGCGAGACCTTCACCTGGGCCGTCGACGACCTGACGCCGCAAGCGACGCCGCCGCTCGCCGACCGTTCGATCAACGACGGTAGCGCGATCACCTACGCCACCAGCGGCGGCTTCACCAATCCCAACGACGTGGCGCTGGCCTACAGCGCCAGCGGCCTGCCCAGCGGCCTCTCGATCGATTCGGCGACCGGCCTCATCTTGGGCACGCTGGACCACGACGCCTCGGCCATGGCCCAAGGCGGCTTGTACACCGTGGCCGTCACCGTGGACGACGGCCAGGGCGGCACCGCCACCAACACCTTCCACCTGACCGCGTCCAACCAGGCCCCCGCGTTCGTCATGCCGCTCGCCAACCAATCCAACCAAGATGGCGACACCATCGCAGCGCTCGTCACGTCGCAGGCGTTCGCCGATCCCAATGCCGGCGACACGGTGAGCTATGCCGCCTCCAACCTGCCGAAGGGCCTCGCGATCGACCCGGCGTCCGGCGTGATCTCCGGCACGATCGCCGGCGATGTCGCTGCGGGCGGCTACGTCGTCACCGTCACGGCCACCGACGACAAGAGCGCCGCCACCTCGACGACCTTCACCTGGTTCATCGGCGACGTGCCGCCGACGGCCTCCGGCACGCTACCCGGCCAGCATCTCACCGACGGTCAGAGCGGCATCGACATCGCCACGGCCGGCGGCTTCACCAGCCCCAATGGCCTGCCGCCGACCTACACGGCCAACGGATTGCCGCGCGGCCTAAGCATCGATCCCGCAACCGGCGCGATCACCGGGAACATCGGCCATGACGCCTCGCTCGACGCGCCCGTGAAGAGCGGCTCGGGTGCGACGCTCGACGGCACCTACACCGTGACCGTCACCGCCTCCGATGGGCAGGGCGGCGTCGCGACCCAGAGCTTCACCCTCGACGCTACCAACGCGGCGCCGACGATCGTCGCGCAGACGGCCGACCAGCACGCCACCGACGGCCAACAGGTCTCGCTCGATGCCTCCAAGGCCTTCGCCGACCCCAATACCGGCGACACGCTGACCTATGCCGTGAGCGGGCTGCCCGCCGGGCTGGCGATCGATCCCGCCAGCGGCCTGATCACCGGCGCGATCGATCCTCGCGCCTCGGCCGCCGGTCCCTTCACCGTTGCCGTGACCGCCACCGACGACAAGGGCGCGGTGACGTCGGAGACCTTCGGCTTCATCGTCGCCGACGTGCCGCCCACGGCCGGTGCGCCGGTGGCCGCTACGAGCGCGGCCGACGGCACCGCGATCGCGCCGATCGATACGGGTTTGCATTTCGCCAGCCCCAACAGCCTGCCGCTGACCTACGCGGCGACCGGGCTGCCGGCGGGGCTCGCCATCGATCCCGCGAGTGGCCGCATCATCGGCACGCTCGACCACGACGCCTCGAAGAACGCGCCGACGACCTCCGGCTCGGGCGCGACGCTCGACGGCACCTACACCGTCATCGTCACCGCCTCCGACGGGCAGGGCGGCGTCGCGACCCAGAGCTTCACTCTCGACGCCACCAACGCGGCGGCGACGATCGTCGCGCAGATACCCGACCAGCACGCCATTGATGGCCAGATACTCTCGCTCGACGCGTCCAAGGCCTTCGCCGAACCCAACACCGGCGACACGCTGACCTATGCCGTGAGCGGGCTGCCCGCCGGGCTGGCGATCGATCCCGCCAGCGGCCTGATCACCGGCACGATCGATCCTCGCGCCTCGGCCGCCGGTCTCTTCACCGTCGCCCTGACCGCCACCGACGACAAGGGCGCGGCGACGTCGGAGACCTTCGGCTTCATCGTCGCCGACGTGCCGCCCACGGTCGGTGCGCCGGTGGCCGCTACGAGCGCGGCCGACGGCACCGCGATCGCGCCGATCGATACGGGTTCGCATTTCGCCAGCCCCAACAGCCTGCCGCTGACCTACGCGGCGACCGGGCTGCCGGCGGGGCTCGCCATCGATCCCGTGAGTGGCCGCATCATCGGCACGCTCGACCACGACGCCTCGAAGAACGCGCCGACGACCTCCGGCTCGGGCGCGACGCTCGACGGCACTTACACCGTCATCGTCACCGCCTCCGACGGGCAGGGCGGCGTCGCGACCCAGAGCTTCACCCTCGACGCCACCAACGCGGCGCCGACGATCGTCGCGCAGACGGCCGACCAGCACGCCACCGACGGCCAACTGGTCTCGCTCGATGCCTCCAAGGCCTTCGCCGACCCCAACACCGGCGACACGCTGACCTATGCCGCGAGCGGGCTGCCCGCCGGGCTGGCGATCGATCCCGCCAGCGGCCTGATCATCGGCACGATCGATCCCCGCGCCTCGGCCGCCGGTCCCTTCACCGTCGCCCTGACCGCCACCGACGACAAGGGCGCGGCGACGTCGGAGACCTTCGGCTTCATCGTCGCCGACGTGGTACCGACCGCGACTGCTCTCGCGGATCAGGTCGCCGACGACGGCGCGGCGTTGCGCATCGCCACGGCCGGCGCCTTCACCAGTCCGATCGGGATCGCCTTGCGCTATGCGGCGACCGGCCTGCCAGTCGGTCTCGCCATTGAACCGGCCTCGGGCATGATCTCCGGCGCGCTCGACCACGACGCTCCAATCGGCAACGGCAGCGGCGCGGGCATCTACACGATCGCGGTCACCGCCTCCGACGGCCAGGGCGGCAGCGCCACGACCGTCTTCCACCTCACCGCCGCCAACCAGGCCCCGTCGGTGGGGACCCGAACCGTCGACCAGAGCAACGTCGACGGCGCCACGATCGCGCCGGTCGATGCCTCCAAAGCCTTCGCCGACCCCAACGGTGACCCGCTGACCTATGCCGCCGCGAACTTGCCAGCCGGCTTCGCCATCGATCCCGCGACCGGCCGGATCAGCGGCACCGTGGCCGGCAACGCGCAGCCCGGAACCTATCAGGTCGCCGTGACCGCCACCGACGGCAAGGGCGCGGCGGCGACGGAGACCTTCGCCTGGACGATCGCCGATGCGCCGCCGACGGCGCAAGGCACGTTGGCGACGCAAGACCTTGCCGACAGCCAGGGCGACGTCGCTATCGCGACGGCTGGCAGCTTCGCCGATGCCGGCGGCAATGCGCTGACCTATGCGGCCACGGGCCTGCCCGCGGGACTCGCCATCGATCCGCGCACCGGCGCGATCACCGGCACGCTCGACCGCGGCGCCTCCACGGCCGGCGATCACGGCACCTACAAGGTGACGGTGACCGCCTCCGACGGGCTCGGCGGCACGGCGACCCAGGTCCTGACGATCGTTGCCGTCAACCAAGCGCCGGTGTTGGGCGCGACCACCGCCGACCAGCACGGGCAGGACGGCCAGGCCGTGTCGGTCGAGACCGCACCGGCCTTCGCCGATCCCAACGGTGACCCGCTGACTTACGGCGCCGCCGGCCTGCCGCCGGGGCTCGCGATCAATCCGGCGACCGGCCGGATCACCGGCACGCTCGCCGGCACGGCGTCCGCCTCCGGGTCCTATGCCGTCACCATCACCGCCACGGACGACAAGGGCGCGGCGACGAGCGAGACCTTCGTCTGGACGGTCGCCGACGTGCCGCCCACGGCCGCCACCCCGATCGATATCGGTCCCATGCCCGATGGCACGATGATCGCGCCGTTCGACGCCTACGCGTCATTCGCCAACCCGAACGGCCTGCCGTTGACCTACGCCGCCAGCGGCCTGCCCGCCGGCCTCGCCGTCGACCCTGCCACCGGTATCGTCACCGGCACGCTCGACCACGACGCGTCGTCTGGCGGCGTCCACGGCACCTACAGCGTGACGGTGACCGCCTCCGACGGACAGGGCGGCACGGCGAGCCAGGTCTTTACCCTCAAGGCCACCGACCAGGCGCCCGCGCTGGTCGCGCCGACGCCCGATCAGGCCGGCGCCCAGGGCCATCAGGTCGCGTCGGTCGACACGTCGCAGGCCTTCGCCGACTCCAACGCGGGCGACATCGTCACCTACGCCGCGAAGGGATTGCCGAACGGCCTCGCGATCGATCCGGCGACCGGCCTGATCTCCGGCACGATCGCGCCCCATGCGGTGCCCGGGGATTACGCCGTCATGGTGAGCGCGACCGACGACAAGGGCGCCGCCGCGGCCGAGTCCTTCCACTGGAGCGTGAGCGAGGATCCTCCTTTAGACGGCACCCTACCGCCCCGGCAGTACACCAACGGCCAGACCGGCATCGCCATCGACGCCGCCGGCGGGTTCGCCAGCTCCAACGGCTTGCCGCTGACCTACGATGCCAGCGGCCTGCCCGCCGGTCTCGGCATCGATCCGGCGACAGGCCGCATTACCGGCACGCTCGACCGCAACGCCTCGGCGTTGGCGCCCGTGAAGCTCGGCTCGGGAGCGACGCTCGAAGGCACTTACGCTGTGACGATCACCGCGACGGATCCTTTCGGCGGCACGACCTCGCAGGTCTTCGCGATCGAGGTCGGCAACGTGCCGCCGGCGATCGCCGCGCAGACTCCCGACCAGCACGGCCGCGCCGGGCAGGCGATCGCGCCGCTCGACCTTGGCGCTGCCTTCGTCGAAGCGGCGGGCGACAGGCTTACCTTCGCCGCCACCGGCCTGCCGCCCGGCCTCGCGTTCGATCCAGGCACGGGGCGCGTCACGGGCGTCATCGATCCCTCGCTCGCCTCGGGGCAGGTCGATACTGTCACCGTGACGGCCATCGACGAGAGGGGCGCCAGCGTCACCGAGAGCTTTCTCTACAAGGTCGACGCGGTGGCACCCTCGATTTTGCCGCCGCCCAGCTTCCTTGAGCCGGCGGCGGCTCTGCTCCCCAACATCCTCGGCACGGCGCCCGTGGGTATCGCCGACCTCGGGCATCACCGCTCCGTCGAGCCGGCGACGCCCGTGCTCGACGTGATCAACCAGACCTCGGGCGACGAGGAGCGCTCGCAGGTGATCGCGGTCGATGGCATCGTGGTGTCGACGGTCAACGGCATCGCGCCTCTGAATGGCCTGCAGAGGCTATCGGAGCCGGGGACCGGCATCGTGCGGTCCGGCGCCGCCACGGACGAGCGCGGCGATCGTTTTGACCGGACGCAGAATGCCGTCGGCCGCGGCGTGGAGGCGCTGTCGACGCCGTTGGACTTCCTCGGCGCGACCTCGATCGACGTTGAGGCGGCGGCGCGGTGGGACGCGCCGGCGATCAACATCGAGACGCTGCTGCGTGACAGGGTGCTGTCGGTCAGCATCGGCAGCGGTGCCAGGCCGGGCGATCCGCTCGCCCGAGTCACCGTCACGCTCGCCGACGGCAGGCCGTTGCCCGGCTGGCTGCGCTTGGAGGGCAAGGGCTATGTCGTCGGCAAGGTGCCGGGCGGCGTCGAGAGCATCGACATCAAGATCACCTCGACCTTCGCCAGCGGCGTGTCGAGCCAGCGCTCCGTCACGATCCGCACCGATCGCGGCACGATCACGCCGCTGGCGTCGCCGCCGCAGGCCGGCCGCACGCTGTCGCACATGGTCGCCGCCACGAGATCCGCCCCGGCGGATCTCGCGCGCATCGCGAGGCTGCTCGATTGAGCTGAGCGCATCCTCTCCAGCTTCGCGGGGAGGATAAGCCGGCTAGTTCTGCGGCCCGACCCTGCGGACGCCGCGCAGCCCGGTCTCGCCGGCCTGTGCGGCGCCGGCATCGTCATCGGCGGTGGCGCCGGCGAGCTTGGAGGCGTCAGCGGGCGAGGCCTTGGCCGGTGCGCCGGCGACCGCCTGGCCCTTGGCGAGCAGGGCCGCAGTGGCCTTGGCATCGAATCGGGGACGCGACAGCTCGTCGGACTTCTCCTTGGTCACGACGATGTCGCCCTTGCGGGTGGCGCCGAGCACCTCCTCGGCGTTGGCGAGCGTCTCCGCCCAGCTTTTGCCGGCCTGGCGGCAGGTGCAGCTGGCGGAGAAGCTCTTCTCGAACTTCAACGCGTTGGGGAGCTCCGCGTAGGGCTTACCCTCGAGGCTCGCCGCCGTCTTGATGTCGGCGTCGGGGTTGCGCGTGAAGACCTCAGTCTCCGTGCCGGGGCAGAGCGCCTGGCACATCTCGACGAGGCTCTCCTTGCCGCGGCGAGCCGAGATGCCGAGCGGGAAGAAGCCGCCGTCGCAGGTGCGCACGCACACCGCCTGCGAGCCGCCGTGAGCGAAATCGCCCTCGTCAGCGTCGGACTCGCGCGGACCCTGCGGGGCCTGGGGCGGCAGCTGCGGCACCGGCTCGCGCCGCTGCTCGCCTCCACCGAACAGCGATTCGAAGAAGCCGCGCGGCTGCGCGGGCTGCGCCGGTTGGCCGCCTCGACAATAGGTGTCGTAGCGCGCGACGAGTTCGCCGCGGCTGCCGCCTTCGCCGCCGGCCTGGAGCTGCGCCATGCCGGCCTGCAGGCCCTGCAGGCGCTGCGTGAGGCCGGTGCAGTTGGGGTTGCCGCCGCCGAAGAAACTGAGACTGCCGTCGCAGCCGTATTGGCGCATCATCGCCTGGGTCCGCGCGATCTCCGCAGACTGGCGTCGAAGGGCGCCGCCGCCGCCCCGCGAGCCGCGTTGCGCGATGAGCTGCTGGAGCCTGCCGCAATCGACCTGCTGCGCCTGCGCCGGAAGCACGGTGCCGAGCAACGCCAGTCCGAGCGCGGCGAGGCGGCCGAGGCGCCCAAAACGGTCAGACTGCATGCGATCCCCGGCGAAAGGCGCCCCGCCCGCCGACGAAGCGCGGCCAAGCGACATCGTCACCGCAATGGGGATGAAATAGGGCTGCCGTCCGCAAGCCCGGCGGATTGGTGTCCGCCATGCCTCTTTTGCAACAGCTACCAGCCGCCGCGCAGCGGCAGCACGCTGCACGGCTCGCCCGCCCCTGCAGCCGGAGCGTGCGGCGCGCGGATCAGCAGGCCCTCGGCCTCGGCGAGGACGCGCAGCATCGAGGAATCCTGCAGCTTGTTCGGCGTCGCGACGCGGATGCCGTCCTCGCGCGTCACCAGGGTCGCGCGCATGTAGTCGGCGCGACCATCGTTGGCGGGGAGGGCGACCCCGGTCACCGCCGCTTCGCCGAGATCGGCGCCGGCCTTCGGATCGCCTGCGAGCGCGCGCAGCAGCGGCGTCAGGAACAGCACGCCGCAGACGATCGACGAGACCGGATTGCCGGGCAGGCCGAGCACCGCCATGGATCCGGCGGCGCCATCCATGCGGCCGTGGATGAGCGGTTTGCCCGGCCGCATCGCGATGCGCCAGAAGTCGAGGCTCATGCCCTGCCGCGCTAGTGCTGGCTTGACAAGGTCGTGGTCGCCGACGGAGGCGCCGCCCAGCGTGACGAGAACGTCGGCGCCGGCCTCGCGCGCCGCCGCGACCCCGGCCTCGAGCGCTGGCAGGTCGTCGGCGATGATGCCGAGATCGAGCGCGATGCCGCCGGCCTGCGCGACGAAGCCGGCGATGGCGTAGGAGTTGGAGGCCACGATTTGGTCGGGACCGACGACGGAGCCCGGCTGCACCAGCTCGTCGCCGGTGGCGATGATGGCCACCAGGGGCCGCCGGGTCAGCGGCAGCTCGGCATGGTTCATCGCCGCCGCCAGCGCGATCTGCGAGGCGCCGAGCCGGGTGCCGGCGCGAAGCAGCACCTCGCCCTCCTTGAAGTCGAGCCCGGCGCGGCGGATGAAGCGGCCCTGCAGCGGCGTCTCGGTCGCGCGGATCGCCTCGTCGACCGCCTCGGCATCTTCCTGGATCAGGATGGCGTCGGCGCCTTCGGGCACCGGCGCGCCGGTAAAGATGCGCACCGTCTCGCCCGGACCCAGGCTGCCGGCGTGGCGCAGCCCGGCGCGGCTCTCGCCGACGAGCGTCAGCGGCACGGCAAGGTCGTCGAGATCGGCGAGGCGTACGGCGTAGCCGTCCATCGCCGACATGTCGGCGGGCGGCTGCGTGCGCAGCGCGGCGAGGTCGCGCGCGAGCGTGCGGCCGTGCGCCTCACGCAACGGCACACGCTCCTCCGGCAGCGGTGTCACCGGCGCGAGCACGCGCCGGAGCGCTTCGGCCACCGACAGCAAGGGCTCGTTCAAGGGGCCGACCAGTCGCCGGAGGCGCCGCCGGATTTCTGCAGCAGGCGGATGCCCTCGATGCACATGCCGCGGTCGACGGCCTTAAGCATGTCGTAGAGCGTTAGGCAGGCCACGGACACGGCGGTGAGTGCTTCCATCTCGACACCGGTCTGGCCGGTGACGCGGGCAACGGCCTCGACGCGGAAGCCTGGCAGGACTGAAACCGGCGCAATGTCGACAGCAACCTTGGTCAGGGCCAGCGGGTGGCAGAGCGGGATCAACTCGGAGGTCTTTTTGGCTGCCATGATCCCGGCGATGCGGGCGACGGCGACGACGTCGCCCTTCTTGGCCTGGCCCTTCAGCGCCAGCTCCAGCGTCTCGGCCTTCATCACGATGCGGCCCTCGGCGACGGCCTCCCGCGTGGTGGCCGCCTTGGCCGAGACATCGACCATGCTGGCGGCGCCGGCGGCATCGAGATGGGTGAGCGCGTTCATCAGGCGCCGCGCGTGGCGAAGCGAGGCAACGCCATCGGCGGCAGGCCGGTCAGCAGGGTCCGCGTGGCCGCCTCGACGTCGTCGTGCCGCATCAGGCTCTCGCCGACGAGAACGGTGCGGATGCCGTGTTCGGCAAGTCGCGTGCAGTCCTCGTGTCCGATGATGCCGCTCTCGCCCACGAGGATGCGGTCGTTCGGCACCATCGCGGCGAGACGCTCGGACACCTCGAGCGAGACCTTGAAGGTGCGCAGGTCGCGGTTGTTGATGCCGACGAGCTTGGTTTCTAGCCTCAGCGCACGGCGCATCTCGACGGCGTCGTGGACCTCGACGAGGACGTCCATGCCGAGCGCGGTGGCGGCGTCACGCAGCTCGGTGGCCGTGGCGTCGTCGAGGCAGGCAAGGATCAGCAGGATGCAATCGGCACCGTGGAAGCGCGCTTCGGCGACCTGATAGGGCTCGAACATGAAGTCCTTGCGCAGCGCTGGGATGCCGACCGCGGCGCGGGCGCGGTCGAGGTAGATCAAGTCGCCCTGGAAGGAGGGACGATCTGTCAGCACCGAGAGGCAGGCGGCGCCCCCGGCCTCGTAGGCTGCGGCGAGCGAGGGCGGATCGAAGTCGGCGCGGATCAGGCCTTTCGAAGGGCTCGCCTTCTTGATCTCGGCAATAAGCGCGATCCCGCCGGCGCGGTGCTTGGCCTCGATCGCCCGGACGAAACCGCGCGGCGGCGGGGCCGCCCGGGCGCGCTCCAGCATCGCCTCCAGCGGCACGGCCGCGCGCGCATCGGCCACCTCGCGGCGCTTGTAGATCTCGATGGCCTTTAGAATATCGGTCATGGGCTCCCTAACACGCTGCGGCGAGCGTGGTGCCATGCGAAGCGCGCACCAGACGTTCGAGCACCGCGCGGGCCTCGCCGCCGTCGATCGCGGCCACGGCCAGCACAAGCCCGGCATCGAGATCGGCGGCGCGGCCGGCGATCAGCAGGGCGGCGGCGGCGTTGAGCGCGGCGATGTCGCGGTAGGCTCCCGGCGCGCCGTCGAGCACCGCGCGCAACGCGGCGGCGTTTTGGACGGCGTCGCCGCCGACGAGTTCGGCGAGCGCGGCGCGGCGCAGGCCGTGCGCCTCCGGCTCGATGGTGAAGCGGCGCAGGCTGCCGTGCTCCCAGGCCACGACCTGCGTCGGCCCCGTGGTCGAGACCTCGTCGAGGCCGTCGGCGCCGTGCACCAGCCAGGCCCGCTCCGCGCCGAGCGCGCCGAGCACACGCGCCAGCGGCTCGAGCCAATCGGGCGAGAAGGCGCCGACCAGCAGGCGGGTCACGCTGGCGGGGTTGGAGAGGGGTCCCAGCAGGTTGAAGATCGTGCGGGTGCCGAGCTCGGCGCGCACCGCCGCGACGTGGCGCATGGCGGCGTGGTGCATCGGGGCGGCCATGAAGCCGATGCCGGCCTGCGCGAGGCAGCGCTCGACGTCGGCGGCACCGAGCTCGGCGGCGAGGCCGAGCGCGGAGAGCACGTCGCTGGCGCCGGAACGCGAGGAGGAGGCGCGATTGCCGTGTTTGGCCACCGGCACGCCGCAGGCGGCGGTAATGATCGCCGCCAGGGTCGAGACGTTGAAGGTACCGTGGCCATCGCCGCCGGTGCCGACGATGTCGATGGCGCCGGCGGGCGCGCGCACCCGCACCATCCGCGCGCGCATCGCCGCCACCGCGCCGGCGATCTCGTCGACGCTCTCGCCGCGTACCCGCAGGCCCATGAGAAAGGCGCCGGTCTGCGCCGGCGTGGCATCGCCGGCGAGCAGCAGGCCGAAGGCGGCTTCGGCCTCGTCGCGGGTCAGCGCGCGGCCGGACGCTACCGCGGCGAGCAGTGGTCGGACGGCGTCGCTCACGCCGCCTCGGCGCGCGCGTTCCAGGCCGCGGCAAGATCCAGGAAGTTCTTCATGATGCGGCGCCCGCCCTCGGAGGCGATGCTCTCGGGGTGGAACTGCACGCCGTGGATCGGCAGGCTCTTGTGCGACAGCGCCATGATCAGCCCGTCCGTCTCCGCGGTCACCTCGAGGCTGTCGGGCAGAGTGGCCCGCTCGACGACGAGCGAGTGGTAGCGCGTGGCGCGGAACGGCTCGTTGAAGCCGCGGAAGATCGTCTTCGCAGAATGGCTCATCGTGGCGACCTTGCCGTGCACCGGAAGTGGCGCGCGCACCACGTCGCCGCCAAAGGCCTGGCCGATGGCCTGGTGGCCGAGGCAGACGCCGAAGATCGGGATGGTGGCGCCGGCCTGCGCAATGAGGTCTAGGCAGATGCCTGCCTGGGACGGCGCGCAAGGGCCGGGCGACAGCACGATGGCGTCGGGCCGGACGGCGATGACGTCGGCAGCGGTGCGGGCGTCATTGCGAACCACTTCCACCTTAGCGCCCAGTGCACAGAAATCATGCACCAGGTTCCAGGTGAAGCTGTCGTAATTGTCGATGAGCACGACGTGGAGGGCGGCCATGGCGTCATATCGGCTCCGGCCGCCCGAGCGGTCAAGCCGGCTACTTGATCTTAACCTCGGAGCTCGACTTCAACGAATGCTTGCCCTTGTCGGTCTTGATCTCGATCGCCGGCTCCTCCTTGGAGGCTTCGCGCTTGACGTGATTGCCTTTGATGGTGCGCTCGACATCGTCCTTGTGGACGGCCGTGACCTCGCCCTCGACCTTGCTGCTACCCCACTTGTACTCGACGTCATCGCCCTTGCTGACATCCTTCTTGGCGGTCATCGCGAACTCTCCTCAACACGTGCGATGCGGCAAAGCTCGAGCGTGGGGCGGCGTTCCGGGAGGCGGAGCTGTCACGATGACGCGGTTCACGCTGCGCCTTGAAGGGTTGGATCTTTGTCATTTCGGGGCCGCGCAGCGAGAACCCGGAATCGGTGAGCTTAGCGATCTCCCGATGCGTCGGTGCTCACCGGTTCCCGGGTGCGCCTTCGGCGCCCCGGAATGACTGAGATTGGGCTCAAGGCACCGTCACGACCACGCGGCCGCGGATCTTGCCGTCGAGGATATCGTGGGCGGCGCCGATCACCTCGTCCAGGCGGATCGTCGTCGTCACCGTGGCGAGCTTCTCGCGGTCGAGGTCGCGCGCGAGCCGCGCCCAGGCCTTTTCGCGCAGCGGTGTCTCGCAATAGACGCTGTCGATGCCGAGCAGGGCGATGCCGCGCAGGATGAACGGCGCCACTGAGGAGGGGAAGTCCATGCCCTGGGCGAGGCCGCAGGCGGCGATGGCGCCGTGGCGCCTGGTCTGCGCCACCAGATTGGCCAGCGTGTGCGAGCCGACGGAGTCGACGCCCGCCGCCCAGCGCTCCTTGCCGAGCGGCTTGCCTTTCTCCGAGAGCTCCTTGCGGTCGAGGATCTCGGCGGCGCCGAGCCCTTTCAGATAGCCGGCCTCGTCGGTGCGCCCGGTCGAGGCGATGACGTGCCAGCCGGCCTTGGCGAGCAGCATGATCGCAAAGGCGCCGACGCCGCCCGACGCGCCGGTGACGATCGCCGGGCCGTCGGCCGGTTGCACGCCATGATGCTCGAGGGCCAGCACCGACAGTGTGGCGGTGTAGCCGGCGGTGCCGACCGCCATGGCGTCGGCGGCGGAGAGACCCTGGGGCAGCTTCACCAGCCAATCGCTCTTGACCCGCGCCTTCTCGGCGTAGCCGCCGAAATGGGTCTCCGACATGCCCCAGCCGTTGCACACCACGAGGTCGCTGGGCTGGTAGGCCGGGTCGTCCGAGGTTTCGACCGTGCCGGCGAAGTCGATGCCGCCGATCATTGGCGAGACCCGCACCACCGGGTTCCGGCCGGTGATGGCCAGCCCGTCCTTGTAGTTCACGGTGGAATGCGAAACGCGCACCGTGACGTTGCCCTCCATCAGGTCGCCCTCGTCGAAATCGACGAGCTCGGCCTCGGTGCCGGCGTCGGTCTTGTCGATGCGCAGGGCTTTCATGGGGGTGGGCAACTCCTGGGGGCAGGCGTCATCTAGCGGGGCCGCGAGCGCGGTCCAACCTTGCCGTTCGTCTCGGCAGCGACGCTCCATCCTTGCCCCTCGTCCCATCGAGGGCGTTGGTGTAACGTGACCTGCATCACATACGAACCAAGGCTTGCAGGTACCCTCGGCATCGGTCCGGATGGCGGCGAGTCGTGCGACACCTCATTCTGCAGGAGCAGGTCATGCGCGTGAAATCGATCGTGGTTGCGGCGACGGGTGCCTGCCTCGTCCTGAGCCTCGCCGGCGCTCCGGTTTCGGCCGCGACCTTCAAGGAGGAGACGCCGTACAGCCGGTCCGCCTTCGACGCCGCGCAGAAGGCGAACGAACCGATCCTCGTGCACGTTACGGCGCCGTGGTGCTCGACCTGTACGGCGCAGAAGCCGATCGTCGACAGGCTGCACGCCGAGCCGGCCTTCAGCAACTTCAAGGTGTTCAACGTCGATTTTGACACGCAGAAGCCGCTGCTGCGCAAGCTGGGCGTGCGCATGCAGAGCACGCTGATCGTCTACAAGGGCGCTACGGAAGAGGGCCGCTCCAGCGGCGACACCAACGCCGGCGCGATCAAGGCGCTGCTCGAAAAGGCGGAGTAGGCCTTGCTGACTTTCGGCCTGGCGTTCCTGGCGGGCGTCCTCTCGATCTTCTCGCCGTGCGTGATGCCGCTGCTGCCGCTGGTGCTGGGGGCTGCCGTCTCCGAGCATCGCTGGGGTCCGGCGGCGCTCGCCGTCGGCCTGGCGATCTCTTTCGTGGTGATCGGCCTCTTCGTCGCCACGGTCGGCTTCGCGATCGGGCTCGACGGCGACGTCTTCCGTAAGATCGCCGCCGTGATCCTCGTCCTCTTCGGCATCCTGCTTATGGTGCCGGTGGCGCAGGTGCGGCTCGCGACCGCGGCCGGTCCTGTGCAGAACTGGACGGAGCAGCGCTTCGGCGGCTTCTCGACCACTGGCCTCGGCGGCCAGTTCGGCGTCGGCCTGCTGCTCGGCGCGGTGTGGAGCCCCTGCGTTGGGCCGACGCTCGGCGCCGCCTCGGTTCTGGCCTCGGAGGGCAAGAACCTGCCGAGCGTCGCCCTGACCATGGTTCTCTTCGGCCTGGGCGCGGCGCTGCCGATGCTGATCCTCGGCACGCTGTCGCGCGAGGTGCTGATGCGCTGGCGCGACAGCATGATCAACCTCGGCAAGGGCGTGAAGGCGGCGCTGGGCGGCGTGCTGCTGCTCGTCGGGATCGCGATCCTGACCGGCTACGACAAGATACTGGAGACGCAACTCGTCAACGCTTCGCCGGAGTGGCTGACCAACATTACGACGCGGTTATAAGAGCGCGGAGTCCGTCGACCGTCTTCATCGCGGGCCGCAACCTCCGTGCGGGCTTGGTCGTTTCATCCATGCGGCCGGCGAAGGTCGCGGCAGGGCGAGTCGACGGTGATGGCGGGGTTGCGCAATTATCTGCACTGGATCGCGATCGCGCTTTTGGCGGGGTTCGCGCAGATCTCCTCTCTCGTCTTCGATGGCGCCAAGAAGGTCCGGACGCGCAAGCGAAAGACGGCAGGTAAGTTCCTCGCGAGCGACGGTGTCGTTGCTCTGACGCCTCGTGCCGACGTGAAGCGCAAGGCGAGGGTCCCGCAGCCGGAGGGCGGGGCGGTGATCCTCGCGTTTCGCCAACGTGCGATGCCGGAACCGACAGCCGACGAACCGCCGGCGCTCACCGGCTCGCGGTGAGGCGTGGATCCTCGATGATCGCCGTGCCTAGATAGCGCGGCGGGCGAAGGGCACGAACCGGCTCGGAAGAATGCCGGCGACTGAGCCGTCGATCTTCTGCATGAACGGGATCGGCGGCAGGCTGGGCGCGTAGGCGACGAGGATCTTGGGGCGCGGCGGCGGCAGCGGCACATTGCCGGGCTCGAGTTCCGGGTCGGAGATGGACGCGGTGACCATGTCGGCGGGCCGCTCCGGCGGTAGCGGGACGGAGGGCGCCAGCGCCTCTGCCGGCACCATCGGCAGCGCGCGCTGCGCCGGCCGGCCGGCATCGGGGGCGAGTTCCGGCTTGGCGCCGAAGTTGGGGATCATCCCCTGAAGCTTGCCGGTCAGCGCCGAGAAGCCGCCGCCCGATAGCACACTTTCGCCCACGGGCTTGCTAGTCGTCGCGGCCACCATGATGCGCGGCTCCGGCGCCTGGTTGCAGTCGCGCACGCCGAGGTCGATCAGCTCGGAGCCGCGCATGATCGTGAACTGCTTCGTCAGCGTGCCGAGGCGCTCGCGCACCGGCTCGGGATAGGTGTGGAACAGCGCGTCCGACACTTCCCAGTTGGTGACGTGGTTGCGCGGGTCGTAGGCCTGGTGGAACTTGAAGATCGAGTCCTTGTAGACGCAGACGTTGGGCAGACTCAGCGCCATTGTGCAGGCCGAGTGGCACTCGTGGATGCGCACCTCGCGGTTCTGCCGGCGATAGACTTCGGTCTGCGAGGCATACTCGTTGACGTAGCCGCCAAAGTCCTTGACGACGACGACAGGCGACATGTTCTCCGGCGGCTGCAGATAGCTCAAAGCGGCGTCACTCGATGGAACATGGCCTCCATCGTTCTAGGAAAACGTGGTGAACGCATTCTTAAGCCCCGCCATGCGATTCTAGTCATGCTAGGGATCGCCCCTCTCGGCCACGGTGGCGAACCTCCGCGGCCGAAATCGGGCGCGATCGAGAGGCGCGTAGCAGGGCAGGGGTGATGGCGAGCCAACTCTACCGACCGAACGATCCCGGCTTTGCCGTCTACGTGCATTGGCCCTTCTGCCTCTCGAAATGCCCGTATTGCGACTTCAACAGCCACGTGCGCGCGCAGGCCGTCGACGAGGAGCGCTTCGTCCAGGCGTTCCGCTCCGAGCTGTCGCACCGCGCCAAGCTGACTAAGGGGCGAAGCGTCGCCTCGATCTTCTTCGGCGGGGGCACGCCGTCCCTGATGAAGCCCGGCACGGTTGCCGGCATTCTCGACGCTATCGCCGCCAACTGGACCGTCGAACCAAATTGCGAGGTGACGCTCGAGGCCAACCCGACAAGCGTCGAGGCCAATCGCTTCACCGGCTACCGCCGCGCCGGCGTCAACCGCGTGTCGCTCGGCGTGCAGGCGATGAACGATGCCGACCTCAAGGCGCTCGGACGGCTGCACACGGCCGAGGAGGCGATGAAGGCCGTCGCCATCGCCGGCTCCATCTTCGAGCGCTACTCCTTCGACCTGATGTATGCCCGGCCCAACCAGTCTCCGGCAGCATGGAAGGCCGAGCTCACGCAAGCCATCGGCCGCGCCCGCGATCACATGTCTTTGTACCAGCTGACGATCGAACCCGACACGATGTTCGAGCGCCTGCGCAACGCCGGCAAGCTCAAGGTGCCCTCGCCCGACCAGTGCCGCACGCTTTGGGATGTCACGCAGGAGACGATGGAGCACGCCGGCCTGCCGGCCTACGAGATCTCCAATCACGCCCGCCCCGGCGGCGAGAGCCGGCACAATTTGATCTACTGGCGTTACGGCGAGTACGTCGGCGTCGGTCCCGGCGCGCACGGACGTATCCTGACCCCGAAAGGCCGCCGAGCGCACGCCACCGAACCGCATCCCGAGATGTGGCTGACCGTGGTCGAGAGCGAGGGACACGGGCTGATCGAGGACGAGCTGCTCTCGACGGAGGAGCAGGGCGACGAGTTCCTGCTCATGGGACTCAGGCTCTCGGAGGGTATCGAACCGACGCATTTCGAAGCCGTGTCGCACCGGATCCTAGACCGCAGCCGCATTTCCTCGCTCATGGAAGACGGCATGGTAGAAATGACCCAGGGCGGACGCCTACGCGTCAGCGCCGCCGGCTTTCCGCTGCTCGATGCCGTCGTGGCCGACCTGGCGGCCTGACGCAAAAAGGCCCCGCCGCGAGGCGAGGCTTTCCTTGCTGACGAGCAGTAGCTCGATCAGTAACCGTAGTAGCCGTAGCCATAGGCCGGGTAGCCATAGCCGCCGTAGCCGTAAGCGGGGTAACCGTAACTTCCGTAGTAGCCGTTGCCGTAGCTGCTGGCAACCGCCGCGCCGGTGAGGGCGCCCGCCGCGAGGCCGAGACCGAGGCCGGCTCCGCCGTAGCCATAACCACGGCCGTAACCGCCGCGATAGCCGAGACGTCCTCCCCGGAACCCACCATGCCCGAAACCGCCATGGCCAAACCCGCCGTGTCCGAAACCGCGGGCATCAGCCGAGGTTGTCGTGGCGGCGACGGTGGCGCCAAGCGACACCGCGGTCAGGCCGGCAACTGCGAGGGTCTTCAATGTGCGCGTCATCTGCGTCTCCTTAAAGGTTGTAGGCCAAACGCCGGGCCGCATCGAGGGTTCACGCACTGGACCCTGCAAATAGTCTAAGGTTAACGGATGCACGATCTCGCCGAAACGCCGGTTCCGTTGTGCCTCGCGCTGTTCCAGCCGGACATTCCACAGAACTGCGGGACGATGCTGCGGCTGTGCGCCTGCCTGGGTCTCGATGCCGCCATCATCGAGCCGGCCGGCTTTCCCACCAGCGACCGGCACTTCCGCCGTGCCGGCATGGACTACCTCGATCAACTCGTCGTGAACCGGCATGCAAGCTTCGCCGCGTTCGAGGCGTGGCGAGCGACGGCGGGGCGGCGCTTGGTGCTGCTGACGACCCGCGCCGATCTCGCCTATACCGCGGCGGCCTTCGCGCCGGGCGACGTGCTGATGGTCGGCCGCGAGAGCGCCGGAGTGCCCGACACGGTGCACGCCGCCGCCGACCTGCGGGTGACCGTGCCGATGCGCTCGCCGGCCCGCTCGCTCAACGTCGCGGTGGCGGCGGCAATGGTCGTGGGGGAGGCGCTTCGACAACTCGGCGCGACCGCGGTTTAGTCTTCCCGCTCCCGCCGCAGCTCTGCCCAGCGCCCCATCCGCCGCGCCACCTCGCGCTCGAAGCCGCGGCCCGTCGGCTGGTACAGCGAATGCCGGCCGAGCGCGTCGGGCCAGTAATCCTGGCCGGAGAAGGCGTCGGGCTCGTCGTGGTCGTAGCGGTAACCGCCGCCGTAGCCCTCGTTCTTCATGAATTTGGTCGAGCCGTTGAGGATCACCTTGGGCGGCATCAGCGAGCCGTGCTCCTTGGCGAGCCGCGTGGCCGCCTTGTAGGCGACGTAGGCGGCGTTCGATTTCGGTGCGGTGGCGACGTAGATCACGGCGTTGGCGATAGCGAGCTCGCCCTCGGGCGAGCCCAGGAAATCGTAGGCGTCCTTGGCCGAGTTGGCGACGACGAGCGCCTGCGGGTCGGCCAGGCCGATGTCCTCGACCGCCATGCGCACCACGCGCCGCGCGATGAACAGTGGGTCTTCGCCGCCGTCGAACATGCGGGCGAGATAGTAAAGCGCCGCGTCGGGGTCGCTGCCGCGCACCGCCTTGTGCAGCGCGGAGATGAGGTTGTAGTGCCCTTCCTGCGCCTTGTCGTAGATCGGCGCGCGGCGCTGCACCACCTCCGAGAGACCGGCGGGATCGAAGCGCTCGCCCGGCTCGGCGGCGCGCCACAGCTCCTCGGCCAGCGTCAGCGCGGCGCGGCCGTCGCCGTCGGCCATGCGCACCAGGGTGGCGCGGGCGTCGTCGTCGAGCGGCAGCGCCTTGCCCTCGATCGCCTCGGCGCGCTCGAGCAACTGGGCGATGGCCGCTGTATCGAGCGCCTTGAAGGTCATGACCCGCGCCCGCGAGAGCAGGGCGGAGTTCAGTTCGAAGCTCGGGTTCTCCGTGGTGGCGCCGATCAGCGTGATCGTGCCGTCCTCCATAACCGGCAGGAAGCCGTCCTGCTGGGCGCGGTTGAAGCGGTGGATCTCGTCGACGAAGAGCAGGGTACCCTGGCCGGTCTGGCGCCGCCGCCGTGCCTCCTCGAACACTTTCTTAAGGTCGGCGACGCCGGAGAAGATCGCCGAGATCTGCACGAAGGCGAGCCTGGTCTCGCCGGCCAGCAGCCGCGCCACCGTGGTCTTGCCGGTGCCGGGCGGCCCCCAGAAGATCAGCGAGCCCAGCGTCTTGCCGCCGAGCAGCCGGGTCAGCGCGCCCTGCGGCCCGACGATGTGGTCCTGCCCGGCGACCTCGGCGAGCGTCGTTGGCCGCAACCGGTCGGCGAGCGGGCGCGGCGCATCCTGGTCGAGACCGGCGGCGGAGAAGAGGGTCATGGTGTTTTTGCGAAGGGCATGGTGGACGAGCCTACACGCAGCGCGCCACGTCGGTGTGCGGAAAGTCGTCGCCTTTGAAGAGCAGCGGCGCGCCAGCGCGTAGGCCGCGCAATCGCAGAGGTTGAGCCGCGCCTTTGGAACGACGCCCTTGCTGAACCGAGCGTAGGCCGCGAGGAACTGCCGCTCATCGAAGGCTGATCTCTATGGTCGTGTTGGTCATCAGCTGCCAGAACGCTTCGACAGTCCTCTCGCCCTGCCTCATCCGCAGCACGATGGCTGTCTCGTACGCGTTCACGGTCGAGATCACCGCTTCGGCTTCGCTCTCGAGCTTCGCGAGGAACGTGTCAGCATCAGGCTCCTCCAGGACCTTTCTAGCATTGAGCCGGCAGGCACCCCAGCCTCTTTGCTTGCAGCGCGACGTGTCCAGACTTCCGAGTCGCGAAGTTCGCTCGAACCAGCGATCCCGAGCAGATGAAGCCCCGCCGCAGCCTGCTCCGCGATCGCGACAAGGACGCGTCCGTCACCAACATCGAACTCTTCTTCGATCTCGTCTTCGTCTTCGCCGTCACGCAGCTCTCGCACACGCTTCTCGCCAACCTGACCGCAATCGGCGCGCTCCACGTGCTGATCCTCTTCCTGGCGGTCTGGTGGGTGTGGATCTTTACCTCGTGGGTCACCAACTGGCTCGAACCCGAGCATTGGCCGGTGCGCACGGCGCTCATCGTCCTGATGCTGCTTCGCCTCGTGCTCTCGACCTCGCTGCCGGAGGCGTCCGGCCCCAAGGGGCTCGCCTTCGCCGCCGCCTACGTCGCGATGCAGGTCGGGCGCTCGCTGTTCATGCTCTGGGCTCCTGGCCGACAACAACGCGACGCACGAGCGCAACTTTCAGCGCATCACGGTCTGGCTCGGCGTGTCCGGCGCGGTCTGGATCGCCGGCGGCCTCGTCGCCGGCGAGGCGCGCCTGGCGCTATGGATCGGCGCGCTCGTCCTCGAGACGTCGGCGCCGGCGCTGGGCTTCCACGTCCCCGGCCTCGGCCGATCCTCGCATACGGACTGGAATGTCGAGGGCGACCATCTCGCCGAACGCTGCTCGCTCTTCATCATCATCGCGCTCGGCGAGGCGCTGATCGTCACCGGCACTACGCTCAGCACGCTGAAGCTCAACCCGCTTCGCGTCGCGGCCTTCGTCATCGCCTTCGTGGGCAGCGTCGCGTTCTGGTAAATCTACTTCGACACCGGCGCGCAGACCGGCAGCCGGCGCATCGCGGAAGCCGACGATCCGGGCCAGCACGCGCGCCTGCTTTACACCTACATTCACCTCCTCATCGTCGCCGGCATCATCGTCTCGGCGGTCGGAGACGAACTCCTGCTGGCCCATCCCGATGCGGTGCCCGACACCGCGAAGCTCGCGGCGACGGTCGGCGGCGCGGCACTGTTCCTCCTCGGCAACACGCTGTTCAAGGGGTTCGCGCGGAACCGTCCCTCGCCGTCGCATCTTGTCGGCCTGTTCCTGCTGCCCTGCCTCGTCGGCGTCGTCACGGCGCGCCCGGCGGACCTCGCCGTCGACAACGGGCTGACCAACGGGGTGCTGTGCCTTAGCGCCGGCTGGGAAGCCTGGTCGCTGCGGCTGCGCGGCACGCCCAAGCGCGGCTGAAGCGGCATCCGTCTGTGGCTTAAGACGACGCATACGCGTCGGCTCGAACCCTCTATGGTGCCGCCGATCACCGACGGAGCGTACCCATGACCTCCAGCGTCTTCGACACCAATGACACCGACGTCGCGTCCCTCGCCGGCCTGCTCCAGCGCCAGAAGGCCGCCGCGACCCGCGACATGAACCCGGATTTCGCACTGCGCGACGAGCGGCTGCGCAAGCTCGGCGACATGGTGGCCAAGCATGCCGATCGCTTCTGCGACCTCGTCTCCCAGGATTTCGGGCACCGGCCGGCCATGGTCGGGCAAATCGGCGACGTCATGGCGGTGCGCTCCGCCGTGCGCTACGCCCGCAAGCACCTCAAGGGCTGGATGAAGACCAGGCGCGTGGGCACCAGCGTGGCCTTCATGCCGGGATCCTGCCGCATCATCAGCCAGCCGCTCGGCGTGGTCGGCATCATCGGCGCTTGGAACTATCCCCTGCAGCTCACCCTCTCGCCGCTGGTCGGCGCGCTCGCCGCCGGCAACCGCGCCATGCTGAAGCCCTCCGAGCTGACGCCGCTCTTCGCCGAGGCGCTCAGACAGACTATCGCCGAGACCTTCGCAGAGGACGAGGTGGCGACCGTCACCGGTGGCCCCGACGTGGGCCGGGCCTTCGCCGCGCTGCCGTTCGACCACCTGATCTTCACCGGCTCGACCCGCACCGGCCGCCTGGTGGCGGAGGCGGCGGCGAAGAACCTGACGCCGGTGACGCTCGAGCTCGGCGGCAAGTCGCCGGTGATCGTCGACTCTTCGGCCGATCTGGCGATGACGGCCGATCGTGTCGCCTTCGGCAAGCTCTTCAACGCCGGCCAGACCTGCATCGCGCCCGATTACGCGCTCGTACCCCGGCCGATGGTGGAGCCCTTCGTCGAGGCGCTGCGCAAGGCGATCACCAAGCAATACGCGACGATCGCCGGCAACCCGGACTACACGAGCATCGTCAACAACGGCCATTTCGCCCGCGTGACGGCGCTGATCGAGGATGCCAAGGCGCAGGGCGCGCGGGCGATCGAGATCGGCTCGGCTGGCGCCGGCAACACGCGCACGATCGCCCCGACGCTGTTGCTCGACACTAACGACGACATGGCGGTGATGCAGGAGGAGATCTTCGGGCCGGTGCTGCCGATCCTCGCCTACGAGCGGATCGAGGACGCCATCGGCTCGGTCAACGCGCGGCCCCGGCCGCTCTCGCTGTACTGGTTCGGCACCAACGACGCCAATTGCGACAAGGTGCTGAAGGAGACGATCGCCGGCGGCGTCTCGATCAACGAGACGATGATGCACGTCGTGCAGGAAGGCCTGCCGTTCGGCGGCGTCGGCCCGTCCGGCACCGGGCATTACCACGGCGAATACGGCTTCAAGCAGCTGTCCAAGGAGAAACCGGTGTTCTACCAGTCGCGCCGCATGTCCTCGGCCGGCATGCTCAACCCGCCCTACACCGGCTTCACTAAGCGGCTAGTGAGGACGCTGTCGCGTTGGGCGTGAGGCGCAGGCCTCGAATCTTGCAGAGTGAACTCTTTGGGTATATATACCTGCGCCGCTTCATGCCGGAAAGTTGGCATGACGCATGACGCAGGATGACGCAGAGATGCACGTTTTTCGGAGTTTCCCGATTTGACCGCTAAAGGCCGGGCCGTGGTCACTGCCGCCATAAACGCTTCGTTAACGATCTTCGCGGCACCTTGTGCGAAGACGTTAACCATCGGGAGCGGGCGATGCGGACTGTGGCGCTGGTGACGCAGAAAGGCGGCTCGGGGAAGAGCACGCTGGCCGCTTGCCTCGCGGTCTGCGCGCAGGCTTCCGGCGAGCGCGTGTTCCTCATCGACATGGATCCGCAGAAGTCGCTGACCAAGTGGGCGCACCGGCGCGCCGACAAGGCCATGCCCTGCGAGACCGTCTCCGCCGCCAAGCTGCCCGACGCACTGGCCGCGCTCGAGAAGAGCAAGGTGACCCTCGTCGTCATCGACACGCCGGCCACCGACACGCCGGCCGCCGACGCCGCCATGAAGGCGGCCGACCTCTGCCTGATCCCCGCCCGCCCGACGATTTTCGACATCTGGTCGAGCGAGGTCACCCGCGGCAAGCTGAAGACGCTGGCCAAGGACTACGCCTTCATCCTCAACCAGTGCCCGCCGATGCAGGAGAGCCAGCGCGTGACCGACGGCGCCGCCGCGCTGGAGAGCATGGGCGGCCTGCTGCGCCCGCTCGTCGCCTCCCGCGTGGCCTTCCAGGAGGCGGCTCGCGAGGGCATGGGACCGACCGAGCTCGAGCCCGACGGCAAGGCCGCCGAGGAGATGCGCACGCTGTGGGCCTCGCTGAAGCGCCGCCTCGTCAAGGCCGCCAAGGCGCCGGTCGAAGCCCCACGTCGCCGGCTCGTCGCCGCCTGAGGGTGACGCCACCCGGCCAAGGGCGCTAGAAGCCGCCCTAGCAACCGGCGGTGCCAATCACGTGAACGTGCTTCTTCTGGGTTCGGGCGGCCGAGAGCACGCCATGGCGCGCGCTCTCGCCGCCTCGCCTTCATTGACCACACTCTACGCCGCGCCGGGCAACCCCGGCATCGCCGCGCAGGCGACCTGCCTCGCGCTCGACCCCTGCGACTACGCGGCGGTGCTCGCCGCCTGCCGTGCGCACGCCATCGCCTTCGTGGTGATCGGGCCGGAGGCGCCGCTGGTCGGCGGCCTCGTCGACGCGCTCGAAGCCGCCGGGATCAAGGCGTTTGGCCCCTCCGCCGCCGCCGCTAGGCTCGAGGGCTCCAAGGGGTTCACCAAGGACTTCTGCGCCCGTCACGCCATCCCGACGGCCGCCTACCGTCGCTGCACCGACTTCGGCGTCGCCCTGGCCTATTTGGCGAAGGTGGGCGCGCCGATCGTGGTCAAGGCCGACGGGCTCGCCGCCGGCAAGGGCGTCACCGTCGCTGCGACGCTCGCCGAAGCCGAGACGGCGCTCGCGTCGATCTTCGCCGAGCCCGGCGCCAGCGCGGTCATCGAGGCGGTGCTGGAGGGCGAGGAGGCGTCGTTCTTCGCGCTTTGCGACGGCGACCGCGCGCTGGCCTTCGCCTCGGCGCAGGACCACAAGCGGGTGGGCGAGGGCGACACGGGGCCGAACACGGGCGGCATGGGCGCCTTCTCGCCGGCGCGCAATGTCGACGCCGCGATGACGCACCGGATCATGCGCGAGATCGTCGAGCCGACCCTGCGCGGCATGGCGGCAGAGGGGACGCCCTTCAAGGGCGTGCTCTTCGCCGGATTGATGATCGGCACCGATGGACCGCAGCTGATCGAGTATAATGTGCGCTTCGGCGATCCCGAGACCCAGGCCATCCTGCCGCGTCTCGAGGACGACCTGCTGGCTCTGCTCGTTGCGTGCGCCGCGGGCGAGCTGCCCGCGACGCCGCCGCGTTTCGCCGAGACCGTCGGCCTGACCGTCGTCATGGCCGCGGCAGGCTATCCCGGGACGCCGCAAACGGGCGGCGTGATCGCCGGCCTCGAGACCCTCGAGGGGGTTCTCGTCACCCAGGCCGGCACCCGCCGCAACGCCGCGGGCGAGCTCGTGGCCACCGGCGGGCGGGTGCTGAACGTCACGGCCTTGGCACCCGATCTCGCCAGCGCGCGCGCGGCGGTCTACGCCGCTCTCGCACGAATCAGCTGGCCAGACGGTTTCTACCGCCGCGATATCGGCCACCGCGTCGTCGGAGCGCAACTCGCGCCAATGTGACATCCAACTTCATGAGAAGCGTTGTTTTTAGGCGCAATAGGCCGAAAGCGCGAGCGTGGCCGTGAAACCATGGTCACAAGCTTCCCGTAAAGGCATGTAGCGGGGCTCGTTCGCACCGCCTCGATTCTGGAGACCACCATGAAATTCAATCGTATGGCCGTAGCCGTCGCCGCGCTTCTCGCGGTGACCAGCGCGTCCGGCCTCGCCTACGCCAAGGACCCGATGGTCGGTGGCGCGCCGATGTCGCCCAGCAAGAACATCGTTCAGAATGCTGTGAACTCGAAGGACCACACCACCCTCGTTGCCGCCGTGAAGGCCGCCGGCCTGGTCGATACCCTGTCAGGCCCCGGCCCGTTCACCGTGTTCGCCCCGACCAACGAAGCCTTCAAGAAGCTGCCGGCTGGCACCGTCGACAACCTGCTGAAGCCCGAGAACAAGGCTCAGCTGCAGGCTGTCCTCACCTACCACGTCGTGCCGGGCACGCTGACCGCCAAGGACCTGATCGAGAAGATCAAGGCCGGCGGCGGCAAGGCCATGCTCAAGACCGTGCAGGGCGAGGATCTCACCGCCGAACTCAAGGGCAAGAACGTCGAGATCGTCGATTCCAAGGGCGACACGGCCCGCGTCACCATTCCCAACGTTATGCAGAGCAACGGCGTGATCCACGTCGTCAACACCGTGATGCTGCCGTAAGCCACGACTGCCGTACTTGGGAAGAAAGGCCCGGTCTCAAGACCGGGCCTTTCTCATGCCTGCCTCTCGCTCTCCAGCAGCAGCAGCCGTGTGTCGCCGAAGTCGCGCTCGTCGATTGCGGCGAAGCCGTCCGGCACGGCGATGCGGACGAAGATCGCTTCTTCGACCACACAGAGCGCGCCGGGCTTGAGCCAGCCACCGTCGCGCAACGCCGCCAGCGCCGGCTCGGCGAGACCGCGCGCGTAGGGCGGGTCGAGGAAGGCCATGTCGAACCGCTCGCCCGCGGGCGCGTCGCCGAGCTTGCGGGCATCGCGCCGAAAGACGCGGGTGACGCCGCCGAGCCCCAGCGCCTCGACGTTGTCACGGATCGCCGCGCGCGCCTCCGTCCCGTCGTCGACCATCAGCGCGAAGCTCGCGCCGCGCGAGATCGCCTCGATGGCGAGCGCTCCGGTGCCGGCGAAGAGATCGATGACCCGGAGCCCGGCGACGCCGCCGTGGCCGTGCTCCAAAATGTTGAACAGCGTCTCGCGCAGCCGGTCCGTGGTGGGGCGGATGCGGTCGGACCGCGGCCCGCGCAAGGGACGGCCGCTGAGGCGGCCGCCGACGACCCGCACCGGCTAGCGCTTCGTGCGGTCGGGTGCGCCGCCGCCGGCTGGCCGCCCACCGGGCCTGCCACCGCCGGCCGGTCGCCCGCCGGGCCTGGCGCCGGCGGCGGGCCGGCCCTTGCCCGACGAGACCCTGCCCGGACCGCGAGCCAGACGTGTTGCCGCCCCCGGCTCGGGCGCTTTGCGGCCCTTGTCGTTGGTCCTCGGTCGATCCCCGCGCGGCTTGCCGGCGCCGTCGCGCTTGGCACCATCTCGTGTAGCATCGTCTCGCCGCGGCGGCCGGGTGCCGGAACGGGCCGGTCGTTCCGCGCGAGGAGCGGTCCGCTCGCCGTCCTCGCGGCGCGCACGCTGCGGCCGGTCAGCGCCCGCCGACGATCGTGCCGGCCGGGCCTCGCGTCGCTCGCTGCCACCGGGTGCGCTGCGGCTCCGCGTCGGGGCCGCGCGTTCGCCGTCCTCGCGGCGCGCACGCTGCGGCCGGTCACCGCCCGCCGGTGATCGTGACGGTCGGGCATCGCGCCGCTCGCCGCTACCGGGTGTGTCGCGGTTCCGCGTCGGGGCCGCGCGGTCGCCGTCCTCACGGCGCGCACGCTGCGGCCGGTCACCGCCCGCGGGTGATCGTGACGGTCGGGCATCGCGCCGCTCGCCGCTACCGGGTGTGTCGCGGTTCCGCGTCGGGGCCGCGCGGTCGCCGTCCTCACGGCGCGCACGCTGCGGTCGGTCTCCACCCGTCGAGGAGCGGGCCGGACGCGCGTCGCGACGCTCGCCGTCGCGGGCGGCGGGCCTGGCGCGTGCGCCGCCGGTGTCGCCGCGCTGCGTCTCCTCGCGCCCGCCGTCCTGCCGGCGTGCGCCGCCGGAGCGGGCGATGCGGGCGCGCTTGCCCTCGGCGGAAGGGCTCAGGCCGGGCGGCCGGGCCGAGACCTTGCGTTCCACCGCCACCGTGCGGTCGTGGCGGTCGCGGGTGTCGGTGCGCTCGACGCGCTTGCGCGGTCCCGCGCGCGCCGCGTCCGCCTCGGTGGTGCGCAGGGTCGAGACGTGGCGACGCGGTCGCGCCCGCTCCTCGAGCGCGCCCGAGGCCGGCATCTCGCGCCGGCGCAGGGGCCGTTCGCCGCTTCGCTCGCTCGCGCGGCTCTGCTGCGGACGCGGGTCTCCGGTCCGCCCGCGCTTCTCGCGCGCCGGCGCGGCGCCTCGCTCCGCACGCACGGTCTTCTCCGGCGCCATCTTTTCCGGAAGAATCTTCTCGCGCGCCGCCTTGGGGCCGGGCGCGGCTTTGTCCCGCACGATCCTGGCGGGCTCCGATGCGGGCGCGGGCATCTCGCCGAAATCGACGCCGGCCTCGGCGGCCAGCGCCACGCCGAGCTGATCCTTCAGCACGCGCGTGCGCACCTCCTCCACTTCGCCCTCGGAAAGATCGAGCAGCTGGAACGGCCCGAACGACAGCCGGATCAGCCGGTTCACCTCGAGGCCGAGGTGCTCCAGCACGCGCTTGATCTCGCGGTTCTTGCCCTCGCGCAGGCCCATCGTCAGCCAGCAGTTGGCGCCCTGGCTGCGATCGAGCTTCGCCTCGATCCCGGCGTATTCGATCCCGTCAATCTCGATGCCGGCGGCGAGCGCGTCGAGCTGGGCCTGGTCGGTCTCGCCGTTGGCGCGCACGCGGTAGCGCCGCAGCCAACCGGTCTTGGGCAGCTCCAGCATGCGGGCGAGGCCGCCGTCGTTGGTCAGCAGCAGCAGGCCCTCGGTGTTGATGTCGAGGCGCCCCACCGTCACCACGCGCGGGCCCTGCGGCCAGCGCTCGTGCAGATGGTCGAAGATGGTCTGGCGGCCCTCGGGATCGTGGTCGCTGGTGACGAGGCCGCGCGGCTTGTGGAAAAGGAACAGCCGGGTCTTCTCCGGCGTCGGCAGCGGAGCACCGTCGACCTCGACGCGGTCGTCCGGCCCGACGTCGCGCGCCGGGCTCGCCAGCATCTCGCCGTTGACGCTGACCCGTCCCTCGAGGATCCAGGCCTCGGCATCGCGGCGCGAGCACAGGCCGGCGCGCGCCATCGCCTTCGCGATACGCTGGCGCTCCGGCGCCGTTTCGGCCGGCACCGCGGCGTCGGCCGTCACCGCCGCCACGCTCGGCCAATCATCGGCCAGGTTTGGAATTGACGCCTTGCGCGTCCCGCGCGGCTTGCGGGTAGATCCAGTTTCGTTGTCGGGCATGGCTCCTGATACCAAAGCGGCGCTACAAAAGGGAACAAAAGATGAGCGACGACGCCGTCGGGGCGAGTCCGATGGAGCAGGCCATGGCCGCGGCCCGTGACGCGGGCGAGGCCGGCGAGGTGCCGGTGGGCGCCGTCGTCATGCGCGAGGGCGTGGTGATCGCTGCGGCCGGCAACCGCACGATCCGCGACCACGACCCGACCGCGCATGCCGAAGTCGTCGCGATCCGCGAGGCCGCCCGCCTCATTGGCAACCATCGCCTGGTCGGCTGCGAACTCCACGTCACGCTGGAGCCCTGCGCCATGTGCGCCGGCGCGATCTCTTTCGCCCGCATACGCCGGCTTTACTGGGGCTGCGACGATCCCAAGGGCGGCGCGGTGGTGAACGGCTCGCGCTTCTTTGCGCAGCCGACGTGCCATCACGCGCCGGAGGTCATGGCCGGCGGCGTGCTGGCGGCGGAGTCGAGCGCGCTGCTGAGGGGCTTCTTCGCGGCGCGACGGAGCCGTACCGGGAGTTAGAGAGAGCCCTGCCTAGAACGCCAGCCGCAGCCCCACCACGGCCAGCATCGCCGCCATGATCGGGCGCAGCACCTTGTCCGGCGCGCGGCTGGCGAACTGGCTTGCCAGCGCGATGCCCGGTAGCGAGCCGACCAGCAGCGACCCCAGCACCGGCCAGTCAACCGAGCCGAGCCACCAATGACCGAGCCCGGCGATGAGGGTGAGCGGCACGGCGTGGGCGATATCGGCCCCGACGACGCGCACGAGCGGCGCGCGGGGATAGAGTGTCAGCAGCACGGTGACGCCGATCGCGCCGGCGCCGACGGACGAAACCGAGACGAACACGCCGAGGAACAGGCCGAGCAGTACCGTCAGCGCGGCGCGCCGGCGCTCGGGCATGGATTCCATAAGCGGCGCGAGGCGATCGAGCAGGAGCTTGCGGAGGAGGATGGCGGCGGCGGTCAGGACCAGCGCCACCCCGAGCACCGTCGAGATCAGACCATGCTGGGCGTGGCCGTGGACGCCGACGTGGGTGAGTATGGCGACCGTCGCGGCGGCGGCCGGCACGCTGCCGAGCGCCAGGCGACGCACGATGCGCCAATCGATGGTGCGATGGAAGCCGTGCACGACGACCCCGCCGCTCTTGGTGACGGCGGCGTAGAGCAGGTCGGTGCCCACCGCCGTCGCTGGGTTGACGCCGAACAGTAGCATTAAAACCGGCGTCATCAGCGAACCACCGCCGACGCCGGTCAGGCCGACGAGGACCCCTACGACGAAGCCGCTGAGAGAATAGCTCCATGCGATATGCATCGACCGACGACTATCCCCGTGCGGCGCAAGCCGCTGGCAATGAGTTCGATGTGCGGCGCCGCAGCGCACTACGTCAAGCCTTCGACCGTCTTTGTCTCGCGGCGCTTGGCGATGGATAAGCGCTTGCCAAAAAGTGCACCCTCCCGAGACGAAATATCTCCACTACCGCATGAACTGCAGGATGGCCTCGGCGCAGGCCTCCGGGTTCTCCTCCGGCACGAAATGCCCGGACTTCACCTCCTCGCCCTGAACGTCGCGGGCGAATTCGCGCCACACGTCGAGCGGCGAGATGCCCGAAGCCGGGATGCCGCCGTTGCCCCAAATCGCCAGCATGGGCACCGAGATGCGGCGGCCGGCCTTCTGGTCCTCCTCGTCCTGCATCCGGTCGGCACCGGCGCCGGCGCGGTAATCCTCGCAGCTGGCGTGGAGGCGCGCCGGATCGGCTAAGGCGCGGCAATAGTGCTCCAGCGCGCGAGGATCGAAGGCGGAGAGGTCTTTCTTCGCGGTCCAACTCGACAGCGTGTGTTCGAGGAAGAATTGCATTGAGGCGCCGATCAGGGTCTCGGGAAAAGGCGCGGGCTGGGCCAGGAACAACCAGTGGTACTTGTTAAGGGCGCTCTTGGCCTTGCCCATGTCCTTGAACATCGAGGCGGTCGGGATGATGTCGATCACCGCCACCTTCTCGAGGTGCGCCGGCTGGTCGTAGGCCAAGCGGTAGGCCACCCGGCCGCCGCGGTCGTGGCCGACGAGCCGGAACTTGGCGTGGCCGAGCTTGGCCATCACCGCTACCGCGTCGGCGCCCATCGCGCGCTTGCTCATGCCGGAGCCGTCATGGCTCTCGGGCACGAAGCTGTCGCCGTAGCCGCGCAGGTCCATCGCCACCACGGTGAAGCGGTCGGCAAGCCGCGCGGCGACCTTGTGCCATTCGGCATGCGTCTGGGGATAGCCGTGCAGCAGCAGCAGAGGTGCGCCGTGGCCACCGGTGCGCACGAAGAAGCGACCGGATTCGGTCTCGACGTGCTGCGCGGCGAAGCCGGGGAAGAGGTCGTCCGGGGCGCTCATGGGGATCCTTGCGGGCGCGCAACGCCGGGTCGCGCGTTGCCGGTGATCGAGGTGTCGCTGCTTGACACCTGAGGGCGCCAACCCCAATACCGATCAATCGTTCGCGCGGCCTCGCGCCCCACCGCGGCCGCATCCCCGACGCGGCAGGAGACGGACACCGCTCATGACGCACGTCACGTTCGAAGAGGCGGCCGCCCCCTCGGCGATCAAGCCCAAGCTGCAGATCTACCTCTGCGCGCCGCGCGGCTTCTGCGCCGGCGTGGTCCGCGCCATCGACGCTGTCGACCAGGCGCTGCGCCTCTACGGTGCGCCGGTCTACGTGCGCCACGAGATCGTCCACAACAAGTACGTCGTCGAAGGCCTCAAGGCGAAAGGCGCGATCTTCGTCGAGGAGCTGTCCGAGGTGCCCGACACCCAGCAGCCGGTGATCTTCTCGGCACACGGCGTGCCCAAGGACATCCCGGCGGAAGCGGCGCGGCGCAACTTCCACGCCATCGACGCGACATGCCCGCTGGTGACCAAGGTCCATCGCGAGGCGCAGATCCACTTCAAGCGCGGGCGCCAGATCCTGCTCGTCGGCCACGCCGGCCATCCCGAAGTCGTCGGCACACTGGGTCAGCTGCCGGAAGGCTCGATCCTGCTGGTGCAGCACCCTGAAGACATCGATGCGCTTCAGGTCCGTGACGAGTCGACGCTCGCCTACGTCACTCAAACCACGCTGTCGATCGACGACACGAAGGCGATGGTCGCAAAGCTTTACGAGCGCTTCCCGCTCATCGTCGGCCCACAGAAGGAGGACATCTGCTACGCCACCACCAATCGTCAGGAGGCGGTGAAGCGCATCGCGCCGATCGTCGACGCGCTGATCGTGGTCGGCTCGTCGAATTCCTCGAATTCGCAGCGGCTCAAGGAGGTCGGCGAACGCTCCGGCTGCCCGATCTCGCGCCTCGTGCTGCGCGCCGACGACGTCGAGTGGGAGCTCTTCAAAGACATCAAGACGCTCGGCATCACCGCCGGCGCCTCGGCGCCGGAGGTCCTGGTCGAGGAGATCATGGACGCCTTCGCCGCCCGCTTCGACCTCGAGATCGAGATTGTTTCGACGGCGGATGAGAGCGTGTTCTTCCCGCTGCCGCGTGAGCTGCGCTCCGTCGCCTGACGCGAAGGCCCCCGCCATCGCGGGTCATGGCTTTTCATTCGGTGGAACGACCGCTAAGCTTGCGGCGCCGTAGCGCGGTGCGACGCAACGCCCGTAACTTGGCACGATTGTGACTTGGCACGATTGTGCAACGGTGCCCGCCTTGGAGGGTCTTCGCCTTCCAGGCACCACGCATTCCAGAAAGGTCCTCCACGATGGCGCCCAGTCTTCACCCGCTGATCAACAACGGGTTGCAGCCAGGTTTCGGCAGCTTCAACGGTGGCACGCTCTCCTGCAAATGCCCGACGGATAAGGTCGCCGTCCGCATCACCGGCGACGTCGCTCACAACCACGCCTGCGGCTGCTCGAAATGTTGGAAGCCGGAGGGCGCGCTGTTCTCGGTCGTCGGCGTCGTGCCGGTCGACAAGCTCAAGGTCCTCGCCCACGAGGAGAAGCTGCACATCGTCGACGAGAGCGCGACGATCCAGCGCCACGCTTGCAAGCAGTGCGGCACGCACATGTACGGCCGCATCGTCAAGGATCATCCCTTCAAGGGCCTCGACTTCGTCCACGTCGAGTTGTCGGACCAGAAGGGCTGGCAGGCGCCGCAGTTCGCCGCCTTCGTATCTTCGATCATCGAGCAGGGCTACGAGCCTTCGGGAATGGATTCCGTGCGCGGCAAGTTCAAGGACATCGGCCTCAAAACCTACGACTCGCTGTCGCCGCCGTTGATGGACGCAATCGCCGGCTACACCGCCGAGAAGGCCGGCACAGCCTACAAGCCGGGCCAGCCGCCGGCCGGCGCCAGCGCCAAGCCGCTCCAGGCCGCCCCCGCACCGAAGACAGCCCCTGCGCCCACCCTCACGACGACCTCCGCTACGCCGAGCGGCCGGGCTCCGTCGCAGGAGCCAATTAAGAAAGGCGGGGTAGCCGGTTTCTTCTCCAAGCTGTTCGGCGGCTAGCCGTCCGCAAAGCGCGCGGCGCCGGGTGCGCCGCGCTTACCGGCCATTCATCAGCCCTCGACCTTCAGCAGGACGTGGCGCTTGCGGCCTAGCGAAAGTTTGATCGCACCCCCGTGCAGGTCGGCGTCGTGCAGCACCGCTTTCTCGTCGGTCACGGCGACGTCGTTGACCCGAAGCCCGCCGCCTTTGACCTGGCGCCGCGCCTCGCCGATCGAGGCGACGAGCCCGGCCTTCTGGAACGCCGCGAGGACGCCGAGGCCGCTGGCCAACTCCGCGGGTTGTAGGGTGACGCCCGGCAGGTCCTGGGCCAGCGCGCCTTCCTCGAAAGTGCGGCGCGCCGTCTCAGCCGCCGCGTCGGCGGCCGCGCGGCCGTGCAGCAGGACGGTGGCCTCGGTCGCCAGCACCTTCTTGGCCTCGTTGATCTCGGCGCCGCCGAGCGCCCCGAGCCGCGCGACCTCGTCCATCGGCAACTCGGTAAAGAGCCTGAGGAAGCGGCCGACGTCGGCGTCGTCGCAATTGCGCCAGTACTGCCAGTATTCGAAGACCGGCAGCAACTCCGCATCGAGCCACACCGCGCCTCGCGCCGTCTTGCCCATCTTGGCGCCCGATGCGGTGGTGAGCAGCGGCGTGGTCAAAGCGTAGAGCTGGGCCGTGCCCATGCGTCGGCCGAGATCGATTCCGGTGACGATGTTGCCCCACTGGTCGGAGCCGCCCATCTGCAGCGTGACGTCGAGGCGGCGATGCAGCTCTACGAAGTCATAGGCCTGGCAGCACATGTAGTTGAACTCGAGGAATGACAGCTCCTGGTCGCGCTCCAGCCGCATCTTTACCGAGTCCATCGACAGCATGCGGTTGACCGAGAAGTGGCGGCCGGCGTCGCGCAGGAAGTCGAGGTACTTCAGCCCGGTCAACCAGTCGGCATTGTCGACCATGATCGCGTCGGAGCCGCCGTCTCCGAACTGCAAAAAGGCCGCGAAGACCTTGCCCAGTTCGGTCTTGTTGGCCTCGATGTCGGCGATCGAGAGCAGCTTGCGGCTCTCGTCCTTGCCGGACGGGTCACCGACGCGGGTCGTGCCACCGCCGACGAGCACCACAGGTTTGCCGCCGGTCTTCTGCAACCAGCGCAGAATCATGATGGGCAGCAGCGAGCCGACGTGAAGCGAGCGCGCCGTGCAGTCGAAACCGATATAGGCGACGAGCCCGCCGGCATGCGCCTTGGCGTCGAGCCCGGCCGTGTCGGAGCATTGGTGGATGAAGCCGCGTTCCTGGAGAATCCTCAGGAAGGCGGACTGCGGGGCTGCGGCGGACAAGGGGTTCGTTTCCTTAGGGGCGCGAGTTCGGCGCGGCATCCGGGAAAAGTGCAGATGCGTCAAGTCGAGCCCTGGTCGTGGCCTCCGCGGGCGCCACGTTCGCCATCCGATCCCGAGGGAAGCCAGCACGATGCTCGAAGCCAGTGAACAGCAGCTCGCCGAAGCCTCCGGCGACGAGCGTCGCACCGCCGAGGCCTTCGCCGCTTCCTATCTCGCCACGCAGATGGAGCAGGACCTGATCCCGGCCGATGAGGCGCGGCGCACGGTGGCCGAGCACCGCGAGGGTGCCACCAAGGAGTGGCGGCGCGCCGTCTATGCCGCGCTCGTCGGCCTACGCGCGATCAAGGCCTGACGCCCAGCTACTTGCAGAACTTGCTATCGCCGTCCTTGCCGCGCACCTCGAGGTCGAAGTGCCAGTGCGTGCGGTGGTAGCTGTCCGAGCCGGGGCCGAGCACGGTGTGGAAGTAGCCGCAGCCGCCGGCGCGCGCCGCCGTCTCGAAGTCGCGCTCGGCGTCGGTCTTGGGCTCGCCCACGGCGATGAGGCGGCCGTCACCGAGCTTCAGCTGCGCGATGTCGACAGCGAGGCCTTGGCCGTGCGCCGAGAGCTTGGCGCCGAAGATGTGGTCGCGCGAGCGGCATTCGAGGCCGGGGCCGGTCCACACCGAAGCCAGGCCGACGCCCCACGTGCCCTTGGCGAGCGGCGCCAGCAGGTCGTGCACGTAGGCGGAGAAGGCGTCGGCCGTGATGCAGGCGACCGTGGGTCGGTCGGGAAAAGCCACGCTGGTGCCGTCGACCAGCTTGGCGGAGACGAGACGCAGCGGCTGCACCACGGTGCAGCGCTGGTCCGGCTGCGGGCCGAGCGTCGTCGCCTCCACCGTGATGCCGCGCGCCTTGAGCCGGTCGATGCAGCCGGCATCGGGAGTGGGATCGCGCGGGTTGAAGGCGGTGGTGGCCCCGCTCGGCGCGACGGCCGGGGCCGGCGCGGCCAGGTCTGCCGGCTTGGAGGGCGGCAGAGGCGGCGCGGGTGTCGGCATGGTCTGGGCGGCGGGCGGGTTCGTCGGCTGGCCCGAAGCGGGAGGAGCCGTCGTGGTGGCAGCGTCGTCCTTGGGCTTCTCGGCGCCGGCCGGGGGCGTTGGAGGCGAGGCGAGTTCGGATCGGCTCGGCCGCTCAGGCGGCAGCGGCGGCGAGGCCGGCGCGTCAGCGGCCTCGAGGTCCGGTGGCGTCGGGGCAGGCTCGCTCGGCTTTGCCGTATCGGCCTGCACCGTGGTGTCGCCCGAAAAGTGCGGCCGGCGGACAGGGAGCGGGACGTCGACGCGGGGTTGGCCGAGCCGACGGGTCCGCGCCGCGCGGTGCAACGGCGGCGGCTCGCCGAAGAGCCAGCCGATGCCCTGCGCTGCCGCGGGCTGGAGGCCGGCGAGTCCGGCCAAAAGGATCATGAATGGTTGGCGCCGCATCCGCACTCCGCATCGTGAGCGGAGGCTAGCGCGAGACTGGCCGCACGTCACCCATGCGCGACCGCTCGCCGCCATCAACCCTGCTTGCAGAGCCTGCCGCGCAATCCATATGGAAGACGCGGCGCAAGCCGAAGGAGTGCCTACAAGGGCTCCGATGACGAAGGCCGTAAGGCTTCGAAGGTTCGTGTGATGTCCCGCATGCCGACCCTGAACTCTCCATTTCTGCTCGGGTTCGACGAGATCGAGCGTGCTATCGAACACGTCACGAGATCGTCATCGGACGGCTATCCGCCCTATAATATCGAGCGGGTGGCGCCTAGCGCCAGAACTCCCGAGGTGCTGCGGATTACCCTTGCGGTCGCTGGTTTCACCCGCGATCAGCTCGAGGTGGCCGTGGAGGACGGGCAGTTGGTGTTTAGGGGCCGGCAGGTTGACGACAAAGAGCGTGTTTATCTGCATCGCGGCATCGCCGCGCGGCAGTTCCAGCGCGTCTTCCTTCTCGCTGAGGGCATGCAGGTGGCGGGCGCCGATCTCGTGCACGGCCTTCTCTCCGTCGATCTGCATCGTCCCGAGCCGCAGCGAAGGGGTCAGTTGATCGACATCAACGTGCGCGACTGACGTCGGCACGAACGCCGGAGCCCGATGGGACCGGCCGGAAAGGTGAAAGCGAATGCAAAGCGTGACCAAGACCAACAATGCAGCGAGCGAGTCGGTGATGCCGATCCTGACCGAAGACCAGTTGGCGCAGCTTGGCGAAGGGCTGATCGCCTACGTCAAGCCGATCCGTTCCGAGGACGTCGGCTCGATGTTTCCCGAGATCCCCGGCGTCGAGCCCGGCATGCAGCTTTTCGCGCTACTCGGCGCCAACGGTCGGCCGCTGATCCTCACCGACTCCCGCGATGCCGCCGTGGCCAACGCCATGCAGAATGAACTGCACATGGTGAGCCTGCATTGAACGCAGCTCAACTGCCGAGCGCGCTCGACGTGGTGAGATCGCGCGTCGCGGCCGAGCCGGATCCGTCGCTTCGCGTCGAAGTGCTGGTGACGGCTTTGGCCGACGTGATCAGGGACACGTCCAACGATCAGAACGTCCAGAAGCTGGCGCGCGCATTGCGCGGGTCGGCCTCCGAGATCGCGGCGGTGGCCGCGCCCGAGCGCGTCTAGTCGTTTCCAGGCAGATCGAGGATTTGGCCGTCCGTAACCTCGAGCACCGCGTCCGTCACGCGGATGCGCGGCTCGCTCCCGTAACGACTACGAATCACGCGTCGATAGTCTTCGCCATGCCAGCGCGCGGCCGCCTCGCGGGAGCGCCAGATGTAGAGTCCGCCGCCGGTGCTCGTGGCCTCGTTGAACGTGTAGGTCTTGCCGATCAGGTCGGGGTTCGCCGCCCAGACCGTGGCCGTGCCGCGGTAGAGGGCCAGCGCTTCGGCGCGCGTCGTGCCGGGCGGCAGGTCGAACTCGATGCATTCGAGCAGTTTCGCGTGTTCACTTGCCATGGTCGGCTCCTCGCAAGGGATCGATAATCAGCACGGCGCGCGCCGATAACCGGCTTCCGGAGGGGGCCGCGCTGGCGTACTGGGGCGCCATGACCAAGGGCGATCCTTTAACCGAAACCATTGCCGAGTTGCGCCGCATCGCCGAAGCGCTCGAACGCCTGGCGCCGCGACCCGCACCCGCGCCCGACTTCGCCGCCGCCGACGCCTTCGTCTGGCACGCCGAGCCCGGCGTGCTGCAGCCGGTGCCCGAGGTGAGCCGCGTCGCCATCTCGCTGCTGCAGGGCATCGACCGTGTCCGCGACATCCTCGTCGATAATACCGCGCGCTTCGCCCGGAGACTGCCGGCCAACAACGTGCTGCTGTGGGGCGCGCGCGGCATGGGCAAGTCCTCGCTGGTCAAGGCGGCGCACGCCGAGATCAACGCCACGCACCCGCTGAAGCTCGTCGAGATCCAGCGCGAGGACATCGACAGCCTACCGCGCCTGCTGGCGCTGACGCGGGGCGTGCCGCACCGCTTCCTAGTGTTTTGCGACGACCTCTCGTTCGACTTCGACGACACGAGCTACAAGTCGTTGAAGGCGGTGCTCGACGGCGGCCTCGAGGGGCGCCCGACCAACGTGCTGTTCTACGCCACCTCCAACCGCCGCCACCTGATGCCGCGCGACATGCTCGACAACGAGCGCGCCACCGCGATCAACCCCGGCGAGGCGGTGGAGGAGAAGGTCTCGCTGTCTGACCGCTTCGGCCTCTGGCTTGGCTTCCACAAGTGCTCGCAAGACGAGTACCTCGCCATGGTGACAGGCTACGCCGTGCATTTTCAGCTGGCGGTGGAGCCGGACACCTTAGGGGCGGAGGCGCTGGAATGGGCGGCGACGCGGGCCAACCGGTCCGGGCGCACGGCGTGGCAGTTCATCCAGGATCTGGCGGGGAGGCTCGGCGTGGTGACGTCCTAACATTACAGTTGCGATCCATCTCCATCTCTCAATCCATGAGCTTCCATGATTCGGGGGATCGTGGATGGCGGGTGCATCAATCGAGGAGACGCTCGAGCTCTGGGCTTCGTCGCTTTTGCCGGTGAAGGCGTGCATGCTGCCGTCTCCAGCGCATAGTCGCGGACGATGTCGCGCAAAGCGTGGGCATCCCACTGCCCGCGGCCCAGGATCGCTTGTTGGCGCCAGGGTCCGGGGTCGCCCGCCGCCTCCGATCGCGACCAGCTGGTCGCTATGTGTTGCTGCAGGAAGCGTCGGCCGGGCTGGTCCCCAGCAATTCGGAGTATTCGCTCTACTACATTCTGGGGTTGACTGTGGACGAGGCGGCGTAGCCGCCGGGATTGGCGAAGGTGGAAGTCGCCGTGGCGGTGCCGTAGTTCACGTTGTCGAGGAAGTCGCGGTAGAGCCCGAACGCCTCGAGGTGAATGTCGCCTCGCCGTAGATGGCCTCATAGGCGACCTTGCCCGATGACGTCGGGCACCTTGTCCAGCGAATATTGCGTCTGGTCGCCCTGCTGGCCGAAACTGCCGCCGGTGCCAACCGCCAGGCGAGTGCCGCCAGCAATGCCCAGCGCCGGCGTCGCGGAGATGCCGGTCGCCTTGCGGCTGTCGTCGAATTGTTGCTGACCACGTTGCTGCACAGGCCATTGTTGACGCCGTCTGTGGCCTCGGCCTCGAGCGAGAGCCAGAGCTTCTTATCCAAGCCTTTGGTGATGCGGATCTGGCGCGCGCGCGTACTCGAAGCCGGGGGACGTAGCCGGAATCGATCGAGGGTGGGGAAGGCCGCCTATCCAGCGGCAAACAGGCGGCCCCGACCGGCGCTTTCGTCGGCCTGGGTGCGGCCGCGACGGCGCCCGTATTTGCATCAGCCAAGTGCCGGCTTTCAGATCGATCACCGTCTGTCGAACACGCGAAGCACCGGCGGCGTTGTTCCATCGATCGGCGTGCGCCTAGACCGTTCGGACGTTTGGCCCCGAACCGACCCTCAACAGGATGTCAGCGAGACCGGGCTCCGCGACGAGGACGGCCGCGTCTTCGGGGGCCATCCACTCGCGCCTGCGCTGGTCCTTCTCGGGCCACGAACGCTTCAGTAACAGCAGGGCGACTATGCGTCCGTGTTCGGTTACAGGCACGTGGAGGATGCCGCTTGCCTGGACGGAGGCGAGCGCGACGGCGTGCGGTTGGGTGCGAGCGTCCTTCTCGACGTCGGCGACGGAAACCATGCGGCCGCGCTTCAGTCTTCGTTGCGGTTGCCGTGATCGCGGAAACGATGGGTGCTGGCCATGGCCGGCATGTTCAGTCGCGATCGATTGTGATCGTTTCGGCCTCGGCGTCGAAGACCCTCAATTATTCAGCGAAATAGGCCAGCTGGGCCAGGTCGGCGAGTAAGGTCGGCCCGGTGGGCTCCCAGCCGGTGAGTTCGCGCGTCCGGGCGCTCGACACGGGTGCGTCGGCCCCGACGAAGGCTGCGAGCCATCCGAAATGCTCGCGCGGACGCGGCTCGGCGGGCAGGTTGAGCGCCCGGCCGAGCGCCTCGGCGATGTCGCGGAAGGCCACGCCCTCCTCCGCGGCGGCATGATATGCGCGGGCCGGCGCGCCCGCTTCCAGCGCCAGGCGGTAGAGCCGTCCCGCGTCCGACACGTGCACCGCGGGCCAGCGGTTGGCGCCGTCGCCGATGTAGGCCGACACACCTTTCTCGCGCGCGAAGCTCGCCAACATCGTCATCAAAGCGGGGTCGCCGATCCCGTGCACCGTGGTGGAGAGCCGGACCACACCGATCCATACGCCACGTTTCGCGAGCGCGGCGGCCGCCGCCTCGGTCCGCCTCGGATAGTTAGGATCGGAGAGCGCCGGCACGTCCGCCTCCGTCGCGACCCGGCCGGGAGCGAGCTGCGCCAACCCCGTGGTGTTGTCCGTCCCGACCAGCGCCTCGCCCATCGCCTCGATTGCGCGCCGGTCCTGTTCGCTGTTCTCGGCGTATTTTGAGAAATCGTGGTTGAACGCGAGGTGGATCGTCGCGTCGGCGTCCCCAGCCGCCGTGGCGAGCTGGTCGAGGTCGTCGAGCGTGCCGTGCAGTACCTCCGCGCCCTTCGCCGCAAGCCCCTTCGCCTTCTCCTCCGAGCGCGCGAGGCCGAGCACCTGATGGCCGGCGCCCAGCAACTCATCCACCACCACATTGCCCACCCAGCCGGTGGCGCCCGTCACGAACACGCGCATCGCAGACCTCCTCACAGTGATCACCATGTCGAGGGGCGCGTTCCTGGTGTAAAGTTGAAACCTTATCAAGGTATAAGCGCAAACAGGTTCAATCCTCATGCCCGACAAAGGCTCGCTCGGCGGCTATCTTCGCGAACGGCGCACCCGGCTCGATCCGGCGGCCCTGGGCTATGCCGGCGGTCGGCGGCGCACCCCCGGGCTCCGGCGCGAGGAGGTGGCGCAGCGCGCCGGGATCAGCGCCACCTGGTACAGCTGGCTTGAGCAGGGCCGAGGCGGCGCGCCCTCCACCCACGCGCTTGACAGGCTGGCCGAGGCGCTGATGCTGAGCGCGGTCGAGCGCGAGCACCTGTTCCTGCTTGCGCTCGGCCGGCCCCCGGACGTCCGCTATCAGCCGCCGGGCGGGGTGACGCCGCGGCTGCAGTATGTGCTCGACGCGCTGGACGCCTGCCCTGCGATGATGCGCACGGCGACCTGGGACGTGGTCGCCTGGAATCAGGCGGCGGCTGCCGTGTTCACCGACTACGGCGCGCTGCCGTCGGCGGAACGCAACGTGCTTCGCCTGATCTTTCTTGATCTCCGGGCGCGTACGGCCGATTGCAACTGGCAGAGCGTCGCGCGCTTCGTCGTCGGCGTGTTCCGCGGCGACACCGCGCGCGCCGGCGCGGCTGCGGCCGTGCAGCCGCTGGTGGACGAATTATGCGCGAAGAGCTCCGACTTCGCCAAGATGTGGCGCGAAAGTGAGGTCAACGGCGTATGCGAAGGCGTGAGGCGCCTGCGTCACCCAGAACTCGGCGAGATCGCGCATGAGTTCACGGCCTTTGCAGTCGACGGACTTCGCCGCCGAGCCAGATCTGGATCATGTCCTTGAACGATTTTGCGCCGCTGCGCTTCAGTCATTCTGCAAATGTTTGAACCGCCGGCGCGTTCCTGGTTCATGGCGAGCACATCGGTGGCCAACGACCGTAGCGCGCGGCAAGGTGAGCTTTTAGGACAGCCCGTCATCGCATCTCTACGCCACGACGGTGATAGGCGCTAAAGCCACGCTTTAAGACGACATTTTAGGCGAAGAGTCATAGTAGCCGATCTGCAAATGGATGAGATGTTAAGACGCTCTGACGTCGTGCGGCAATAAGCGCTTTGCAATGTAATGGTTCTCGATGAATGGTTTTCCTTTACGGAGGCGTTGGGCCGACTACCTTAATCAAACCCCGATTATTAACAAACCTAAACTCATCTCCTCCTTTGCCGGGCGCTACTTTCATGACCGCAATGTCCGATTCAGAACGTGTTTCGCTGCTAGAGAGCCGGCGCACATCTAAGATGGCCGGGTCAGCGCATGCCTTTGTGCGCGGCAATACCGTGCAGCACTATGAATGGCTGAGTGAGCTAGCGCCTCTGCCGGAAGGTCCTCCCGTATGGATTTGCGGTGACTGCCACGTCGGCAACCTCGGACCGATTGCCGACAAGAAGGGTGACGTCGATGTTCAGATCCGCGATTTCGATCAGACGACGATCGGCAATCCCGCCCACGACATCGTGCGCCTTGCCTTATCTTTGGCTAGCGCGGCGCGAAGCTCCGATCTGCCCGGTGTCACGACTGCTCTCATCGTCGAGAACATGATCCTTGGCTACGAGGCAGGACTTCACTCGCTCGACGATGAAGCGGTGGCGAAGGAGCCCACAACAGTCTCAACGGTGAGGCGCCAAGCGTTGAAACGAGGCTGGCATCATCTCTCCAACGAAAGATTGGGCGACATAACGCCCAGGATCCCGCTCGGCAAAAAGTTCTGGGAGCTAAGCGATGCCGATAAGTGGGAGCTCGGAGTGTTGCTCGATGCGCCGGACGTAAAACGGCTGATCCTGACGCTTAACAAGCGGTCGGATCGGGCCAAGGTCAATCTGATCGACGCGGCTTACTGGATGAAAGGCTGCAGCTCCTTGGGGAAGCTACGTTATGCTGCGCTCGTCAATTTGACCGGCGAGCGTAAGGACAAGCTTTCGCTCGTAGACGTAAAAGAGGCGGTCGCTTCTGCAGCGCCATGCGCCGCCGGTGTGAATATCCCGCGCGACCATGCCCGACGCGTCGTAGCAGGCGCTAAGGCGCTCTCGCCCAACCTCGGCGACCGGATGGCGGCAGCTTCGCTGCGCGAACGATCGGTGATGATCAGGGAGCTCATGCCCCAAGATCTAAAGCTGGAAATGGAGCAGTTTTCCCGAAGCGAGGCTCAAGTGGCCGCGAAATATCTCGCCGGTGTCGTGGGAAAGGCGCACGGTAGGCAGATGAGCGCCGACCTTCGGCACGCTTGGATCAACGAACTTCGCGACCGTCATACATCGGATCTGGCCGCACCGAGCTGGCTATGGTCAACGGTGCTTGCGCTTCTGGTCCGCCACGAGGGCGCCTACCTCGAACATTGTCGCGTTTACGGCAGAGAAGTCGCCTAAGTCGAGCAAGTCACCGGCAGGATCTTGATGTTTCTTTACGGAGGACGGCTCTCGCCGCCCTTACGACTGTGCGCTGCAACTGAGATACAACGATCATGAAGAAGCCGCAAAAGGGCCAGAAGACCGCACTCATGGAGCGAAGGCTTTTGATCGCGATCGTCGCATCGGCTGTGTTTGCTGGCGTGTTTGTCGGACTCATGATGAGCGGCCATCACGGCTGATCGAGAACACGCCAGAACACGCGAGTAGTAGACGCCAATTCTCAGGAAGCAGGTTTAATTGGGCTCGGCCCTTGCCTCGTCGGGCACGTGGGCCGCGGCTAGGCGCGCGGGATCGTTGGTCCAGGCCTTCGGCAGGTAGAGGCGCGGTCGACAAAGGCGTGGCCGTGGCGCGACGCGTAGGCCGCGAAGACGCCAACCTGGCAGTTCGTGATCTTACCCGCCGGTCCCGTGTACTGCCGGCCGACGCCGCACGACGCCTTGCCCTGCTTCGAGGCAACCCGGTCTCGTCGATCACCAGCACGGCGTTGACATCGGCCAACGTCTCCAGCGCATAGCCGCGCACGATGTCGCGCAGGGCGTCGGCATCTCACTGCTCGCGCCCCAGGATCGCCTGTTGGCGCCAGGGACCGGGATCGCCCGCCGCCTCCGACGCGACCAGCCGGTCTTGCGACGTTCGCCCTCCCAGCAGGCCGTCAAGGAACAACCCCGCGGACGCGGCCATCCGCTCCTGCATGAACAGCGGCCGCATGCGAGCCTTCGCCGCCCGAAGCGACGAAGCCCAGAGCTTGAGCGTCTCCTCGATCAATGCGCCGCCCGCCATCCACGATCCCCCAAATTATAGAAGCTCATGGATCCAGAGTTGAAGAAGGATCGCTACTGTAATGTCATATACGGTTCGCGCGATAGATTTGCTTCCGTATCAGCCACCCGCTGCAATAAAAGCGCTTGGAGCTGCCATTAAGGTCAGCATGGGCGAGGGTAATGGCAGGCGTACAGCGACCGTTTTCGAACTCGGGACATGATGTAATCCTAGAGGCCGCGAAGAACCGCTCTTTTCCAACGCAAATACAATAAAACAGAAGTATAAAAGTGTCAAATTACAAATGCAATTAGAGCCGACATGAAGCAGTCATGTCTACGCCGCCCGCTGCCGCCCGCCAGCATCCGCTCGATACGACAACGCCTCCGCTAGGTGGTGCGCCCCCACCACCTCCACGGCATCGAGATCCGCCAGCGTGCGCGCCAGCTTGAGCACGCGGTGGAAGCCGCGGGCGGAGAGCTGCAGCCGCTCGGAGGCGTCGCGAACCAGCTTCTGCCCGGCGGCGTCGGGCCGCGCCACCTCTTCGATGATCGAGGCGGTGGTGGCGGCGTTGCAGCGGATCTCGGGATGGCCCATTGCGGCGTAGCGCGCGACCTGCCGCGCCCGCGCCGCCGCCACCCGCGCCGCGACCTCGGCCGAGCCTTCGGCGGGCGGCGGCAGCATCAGGTCGGCGGCCGAGACCGCCGGCACCTCGACGTGCATGTCGATGCGGTCGAGCAGCGGGCCCGAGAGGCGCGAGGTGTACTGCGCCACGCAGCGCGCGTTGGGCTGGCGGTGGCAGGCGTAGCCGGGATCGATGGCGTGGCCGCAGCGGCACGGGTTCATCGCCGCGATGAGCTGGAAGCGGGCGGGATAGGTGACGCGGTGGTTAGCGCGAGCGACCATGACCTCGCCGGTCTCCAGCGGCTGGCGCAGCGAGTCGAGCACGGTCGGCTGAAACTCCGGTAGCTCGTCGAGGAACAGCACGCCGTGGTGCGCCAGCGAAATTTCGCCCGGCCGCGCCCCGGTGCCGCCGCCGACCAGCGCCGGCATCGAGGCCGAATGATGCGGCGCGCGGAAAGGCCGGCGATCGGTCAGCTCGCCGTTGGCCAGCGCGCCGGCGATCGAGTGCACCAGCGAGACTTCGAGCAGCTCGGTGGGCGTCAGCGGCGGCAGGATCGAGGGCAGGCGCGCCGCCAGCATTGACTTGCCCGCGCCCGGAGGTCCGTTAAAAAGCAGAGCGTGCCCGCCGGCTGCCGCGATCTCCAGCGCGCGCTTGGCGCTCTCCTGCCCTTTGATGTCGCGGAGATCGGGGAGGGCGCCGGCCGGCTTGCGCACCGCCGGCCGTGGCCGCGCCAACACTTGCGTGCCCTTGAAATGATTGGCGAGCTGGATCAGCGAGCGCGGCGCGATCACTTCGAGGTCGGCCGAGGCCCACGCCGCCTCTGGCCCGCAGGCAGCGGGGCAGATCAGCCCGAGGTTCAGCGCGCTCGCCGCCACCGCTGCCGGGAGCACGCCGGCGACGGGCGTGATCGTGCCGTCGAGCGCCAGCTCGCCGAGCACCACGTGCTGGCTCAGCATGTCGGCGGGGATGGCACCGATCGCCGCCATGATGCCGAGCGCGATCGGCAGGTCGTAATGGCTGCCCTCCTTGGGCAGGTCGGCTGGGGCGAGATTGACGATGATGCGCTTGGCCGGCAGGGCAAGGCCCGAGGCGAACAGCGCGGCGCGCACCCGCTCCTTCGATTCGGCCACGGCCTTGTCGCCGAGCCCAACGACGGCGAAGAACACGTTGCCCGAGGCGATCTGCACCTGGACGTCGACCGGCCTGGCCTCGATGCCCTCGAAGGCGACCGTCGCGACACGCACCACCATCGCTGGCCTACTCTACACCTCAACAACGGCCGAGCTTACGCAGCGCCCAAGCGCGAGGCAAGCACGTGCATGGACCGCCTTACAACCCCGCGGTGGAACCGGCGCAGCAGGGCGCCGCGCGGGGGTTGCCCGCGGCCATGACCTGGCGCAAGGACGAAGCGATTGCGCCCCGGCGCGTTGCTCCAGGAGCCGCATGGCCCCCGTTCTCGTCACCGGCGCGGCCGGTTTCATCGGCTGCGCCGTCGCGCTCCGCCTCCTGGCGGAAGGCAGGGACGTGATCGGGCTCGACAACCTCAATGCCTACTATGATCCCGAGTTGAAGCGCGCCCGGCTCGCACGCCTCGCGCACCCACGCTTCAGCTTTCGCGAGCTCGACCTCGCCGATGCCGCTGGGATGGACGCGCTCTTCGCCGCGGAGCGCTTCGAGCTGGTGATCCACCTCGCCGCCCAGGCCGGCGTCCGTTATTCGCTGCAGAACCCTCGCGCCTATGCCGCCAGCAACCTCGACGGTTTCCTCAACGTGCTGGAAGGCTGCCGGCACAACCAGGTGGGTCACCTGCTTTACGCTTCCTCGAGTTCGGTCTACGGCGCCGTGACGGCGATGCCGTTTTCGGTCAGCCAGAACGTCGATCATCCCGTCAGCCTCTACGCCGCCACCAAGAAGGCCAACGAGCTGATGGCGCACAGCTACAGCCACCTCTTCGGCTTGCCAACGACGGGATTACGCTTCTTCACCGTATACGGTCCCTGGGGCCGCCCGGACATGGCGCTGTGGCTCTTCGCCGACGCGATGCTCGCCGGGCGCCCGATCCAGGTCTTCAACCACGGCCACATGCGCCGCGACTTCACCTTCATCGACGATGCCGTCGAACTGGTATGGCGCCTCGCGCAGCGGGTCCCGCATGGTGAGCCCGAATGGAGCGGCGACGCGCCGACCCCGGGCTCGAGCCGCGCGCCCTACGCGGTCTACAACGTCGGCAATTCGACGCCGGTGGAGCTCGGTCGTATTATCACGTTGCTTGAGCAGAACCTGAGCGTGGCGGCGCTTCGCGAGGACCTCCCGATGCAGCCGGGCGACGTGCCTGCGACCTTCGCCGATATGGACGCCACGACCGCGGTCACCGGCTACGCACCGACCACGAGCATCGACGTTGGGATCGCCCGCTTCACGCGATGGTTCCAGGCCTATCGTGGCACAACGAGCGCCTGAGAGAGGCTCGCGATCACCCGTTCATCGCGCGACAAGGAAGGCTCGGGTATCTTGCGAGGCCGAATGATCCGCCACCTCGCTATCCTCAGCGCCGTCCTGCTCGCCGCCGCCGCACCAGCCCGGGCGGGAGAGCGGGGCATGCTGTGGCGCGTCGTGCAGACCTGCCTCGTCGATCACGCCATCACCGGCGGCTCCTTTCCCTGCCTGCGGGTCGACACCGCGCAAGGCCTCGAGCGCGGCTATGCGGTGCTGCGAGCCCCGTTCGAGAGGCTCCACGTCATCATCACGCCCACGGTTCGCACGATCGGCATCGAGGACCTGCGCCTCAAGGCGCCTGACGCACCGAACTATTTCGCCGATGCCTGGGCCGTGCGCCGCTTCGTGTCGGACGACCTCGTCCGCACGAAGCCGGAGCGCTCCGATCTCGCGCTCGCGATCAACTCTAAACCGGGTCGCAGCCAAGACCAGCTGCACATCCACGTCGCTTGCGTGCGCCCCGACGTGAAGCGATCGCTGGCCGCACTCGCCGCCAAGCTGCAGCCGGGCCGTTTCGCGAGCGTCCGCGTGCTGCCGAAGGCGCCGCGTTACATGGCGATGCCGCTCGCCGGACCCGACCTCGCCGGTCAGAACCCGTTTTTCCTCGTCGCCGACGGGCTCAAGCCCGCCGACATGTCCGACGTCACGATCGTGGTGGTTGGCTTCGGTGACGACGATCACCCCGGGTTCGTGCTGCTCGCCCGCAGCCGCCTACAGGGCATGTGGGACGACGCGCACGGCGAGGCCTTGCTTGACGGCTCCTGCCGCACCTTCCGCTGAAGCCGCCACGCTTTCGACGGACTGGCAGCCCAAGGCCAGACCGATGGAGACCGGAGCGGTGGAGGACGGTAATTGTCGGATGACTGGAAGAGGTTTTCCTGGTCACGTCTCGTGCGGCGAACCGGGTTCTCTCTCGCACTCGCAGCTTGGCCCCTGATCGGCGCGTCGTCGGCCGGTGCGAACCCGGCCTTCGCGCCGCTGCAGACGATCGCGCACGACGTCACCGTCCTCACGCGCCAATCCTACAATTACGCGCCGGCGGTAATCCACGACGCTGGGCTCTACCACCTCTACTGGTGCGCCGGGGTGGCGGGCGACTACGTCCTGCACGCTCAGGCCCTCGATCTCCACGGCCCCTGGCATGGCGCGGACAAGCAGGACTTCGACCAGGTGATGGCGCCGAGCGGCTCGCCCGACAGGTTCGACGGCCAGCATGCGTGCGACCCCAACGTCCTGAAGGTCGCCGGCAAATTCTATCTCTACTATGGCGGCCTGCCGCGCCCCAACAGCGGTCTGACCGCGATCGGCGTCGCCGTCAGCAACGATGCGGTGCACTTCACCCGCCTGAACGACGGCAACCCGATCGTCACGGCCGCGAAGACCAACCTGGCCTGGGAGAAGACTAAGCTGACCTACGGTGCCGGCCAGCCGGCGGCGGTTTACCTCGCGCCCTACGTCTATCTGTCGTTCAGCGACAGCACCGGAGCCGGGGCCAATCCGGTCAACGGCGCCGGCCAATTCCTCCTCCGCTCGAAGGACCCTAGCTTCGCCGGCGGCGTGCAGGAGTTCTCCGGCCGTGGCTGGGAGGATCGAGCCTTCGGCCGGCACACGGCCGAGCATTCCATCCTGGAATCCTTCGGTATCGACTGGGCCTACGATGCCGCCACCGACACGCTGGTGACGGTCACCGACAGGGCCGCGGGCGAGACGACGGTGCTCGCGCTCGATCCGCGCAGCTTCCGGACGCTCGCGACCGGATCGGTGCGGCTCGATTGGCGAGAGGGGCCGGCACTGGTCGCGAACGCCGACAAGAGCATGGCCGCGCGACCCGTCTGTGGCACGATGGACGTCGCCGTCTTCGCCGCATCCGGCGCCTCCGCCGCCGATCCTTTCACCTGGCACGCGCTGCAATATTCTGAGGAGACCCTCGCGATGGGCGGGCTATGCCGGCGCAAAGCAGGCAAGTAAGTGCCGACGAATACTTGGGAGATGATGGTAACCGCAGCGCTCGGTGCTTTGGCGCCGCGAGCATTTCGACGAGGTCCGGTCAGCCTGGTTGATGCGGATTGCCGAAGAAGGCCTCGAACTAGAGCAGATTCCTTTCAGGTAGCATCGTAGCCTGCTGCGGTGAACATGTTGGCGCATTCGGCTGGCGTGATCTGGTCGACGAGGCGGCCGATGGCGGCCCAGAGCGCGTCCTTGGACCGCTCGGCGGCCTTGCGCAGCAAGGCTTTGAGCTTGGCGAAGGCGTTCTCGATGGGGTTGAAGTCGGGGCTGTAGGGCGGCAGCAGGCGCAGTCTGGCGCCCGCCGCTGCAATCAGGGCTTCAACCCGCGTCCCCTTGTGGGCCGGCAGATTGTCCATGATCACGATGTCGCCGGGTCGCAGCTCGGGGACGAGCACGTGCTCGATGTAGGCCTCGAAGCAGGGTCGGTCGACGGCACCGTCGAGCACGAAGGGCGCCACGATGCCGCGCAGGCTCAGGCCGGCCACCAGCGTCGTCGTCTTCCAATGGCCGTGCGGCACGCCCATCCTCAGCCGCTCGCCGCGCGGGGCGCGTCCGTGCGTGCGGGCCATCTTGGTCGAGGTGCCGGTCTCGTCGATGAAGATCAGCCGGTCGGGATCGAGATCGAGCTGGCCCTCGAACCACTCCTGCCGCGCCTGGCGGACGTCGGGACGGTCCTGCTCGGTGGCGTGCGCGGTCTTTTTTTACGCGTGATGCCGTGGCGGCGGAAATAGCGCCAGAGCGCCGTGACGCTGACGAAAGCCCCCTCGCTGGCCAAGCGCTCCTTCACTTCCAGCAGCGTGATGTCGGGCACCTCCGCCAGTGCCGCCGCGATGAGGCCGGCGTGAGCCTCGGTACGGCGCGACAGGCGATCCCCGCCCTGCGGCTTGGCCCGGCCATCGCCGCCAGCGCGCCTAAGAGCGGCCCAGCGGATCGCGCTCGACGCACTGACGCCGAAGCGCGCCGCAGCCTCGCGGCAGGACAAGCCCTCCTCGACAGCCAAGAGGACGCGGGAGCGAAGGTCGTAGTGCAGCGATCGGGGCATCGGGCCTGGCCTCCTCGCCAGACCAGCCCTGAATCACAACGCGGCGCCGTGCGCTACCCCTCACGAGTCAACCGGCGAGGAAACTGCTCTAGGGCATCCTTGCTCAAAACCGAACATCGACAGGTGGCGTGATGACTAGAGCATCGGACGATGTTCGGAACCGCTTCGCGACACTTATGTACCTGTCCTCGCAACATTTTTCGTTGCTAACGCAAGTCCGCAAAAGCGGAAATTGCTCAGATTTTCTTGCTCAAGCCGACGAAGACGCCTCGTCGCGGCCCATATTGCGGCGCGTCGACGCCGATGCCGCTGCCGTTGCGCAGCTGGTAGATCGTGTCGAACAGGTTGACGACGTCGAAGCGGATCGTCAGCGGACGCGGGTCGGTACCTATGCGCAGCTCGTGGGCGAAGCCGAGGTTCACCTGCGTGTAGGCCGGCACATGATCGAGGTTGGCGAATCCGGCGCGCAGCCCGCTGCCATAGACCATGTTGGCGCTGACGAGCGAGGCACCGAAGCGGTAGCTGACTCCGGCCGAGGCGGTGACGAGCTGCACGTCGTCGGCGAAGATGTAATGCTGCGAGATGTAGGCGTAATCGTCAGCGTCGAGCAGGTATTGGTTTGACGAGGGGCGCGTGTCCTTGGTGCGATTGGTCGAGAGGTTGCCGTAGGCGGAGAACCCGCCGTCCGCGTAGCGGGTCTTGAGCTCGGCGCCTTTCGAGTAGGACCGCGCGTAGTTCAGCTGGCTGATGACGCGTGCCTCGCCGAATTCGCCATCGTCGATGTAGTCGGTGGCGAGCTTCAGGTAGAGATCGCCGCCGATCGTCCAACCCGGCCGCAGCGTTCGGTCGGCGCCGACATCGAAATAGTGCGAGCGCTCCGGCCGCACCGGGTCGGCAAGGGGAACGCCGGGCTGCAATGTCGTACCAGCGGCGAGTCCGATGGTCGACCCTGCCGCCTCCGACTGCGCCGGCGGCGTGAAGTAGCGGGCGTAGCCGGCGTGCAGCGTCGTGGTCGGATCGGGATGGAAGATGAGGGCGGCGCGTGGGCTCAGCTGGTTGGTCGCGACGTACTGGTAGAGCTGGTCGAAGCGTAGTCCGAGGTTGAGGGCGAGCGTCGGCGCCAGCGCGATCTCGTCCTGCAGATAGCCTCCCACGTTGATCCCGAGCTTGGCGATGTTATCGTTGTAGCTGACGGGCGTCGGCAGGACCGTGCCGTCGGCCAGCACCGGAAGGGCGGTGAGCAGATTGTCGTTGTGCGTCTCTTCCGCCGTGAAGTCGAAGCCGGCGCGGACCACCTGGTGGGCGCCGAGGCGGTAGGCTGAGTCGAAGGCGACGCCTTCGAGCACGCTGCGCCGCGACACGTCGGAGGCGACATCGTCGAAGGCGAGATCGCCTGCTACATCCGGCACGAAATGCACCTGGGCGTAGCGGGCAAAGAACGAGAGCTGCGTGTCGAGTCGCTCGTCCTTGGTCTGCAGCGCCGCCAGACCGAAGGCGTAGCGATTGTTCTCCCGCTCGTTGAGCGCCGTCGAGGGGTTGGAGTTGCCACCGATGTCGCCGAGCGGCTGAAGCCCCGGCCCGTTGGGGATCTGGGTCTCGTTGTCGGAGAAGCCGGCGATGGTCACCGCGTGGGCCGTGTCCGACAGGATCGTCGAAAAATAGGCGAAGGCGCGGCCCTGCTCGGTCCGGTCGTGGATCGGCTCGTAGGACGGCGTCGGGTTCTCGATGCCGACGTCGCTGCGGAAGCCGCGCAGGCCGATGAAATACTGGCTCGCACCTGAAATGCCTCCGTAGTCGAACCGCGGCGTAACCGCCCCGAAGCTGCCACCGTAGACACCGATGCTGCCCTCCGACGCGCCGAACTGGCGCGGGGTGATGTCGAGGATCCCGGCCGTGCGCAGGCCGTATTGCGCCGGCAGTGCGCCATCGAGAAGGGTCAATCCGCCGACGAAACTGCTGTCGAAGATCGTGCCGAGCCCGGAAACGTTGTCCGGTAGCAGAATGCCGTCGATACGATACTGAACGTTTCCATACTCGTTGCGGATGTGGAAATCTGGCCGGCTCGCCGCAGAGTCCTGGGAGACGCCGGGAAGCTCGGTCAGGAGACGATTGAACGGTGTATTGCTGCCCTGCGGACGGTCAACGATGGCATCCCGGCTAAGGCTGCTGACGCTGGCACCGATCGTTGGGAAGATGGTTTTGCGAGCCGTCTCGAAGCTCTGAGTCTGAGCGGCCACGCTCGCCATCGGATCGCTTGCAACGACGACCTCCGGCAGCGCGACGACGCCGGGATCGTCGGCCGCAGCCGGTGCGGCGGTCGCCCCCGATGCGGCCAGCACATAAAGAGCCGCCGATGGGAGCGTAGCAACAAGATGCGCGGTTCGACGCTTTGAACACATGCTGACCGCTTAGAACAGCGCATCTACACATTTGTGACAAAGTCGATCCGCTGGCGAAAAGCCAACGGCCTATGTGCCACCGCCACCATGATCGAGGCAGATACGCTTATCGTCGATGGCGCCGCTGCTGCTGAATGACCGTTATAGCGATGCTGGCGGCTGTGGCTCCAATAAGTCCCAGGCCGGCGGGACTGCGGGCGGACTCCCAGAAGCGACCCACCCAATCGGGCGTGCGCTCGCGAGTGGCGGCCAGAGCGTCGCTGGCCATGCGGCGCGGTTTGGCCATGGCCTCGCCGGCCAAACGCCGCGGCGTGAGATTGTCCTTGAGCTGGCCCAAGGTGTTGGCGAGATTCTCGCGAGCTTCGTCGGCGTTGCGCTCGGCCTCGGCAGCTGAGCCGTAAGTTTCGGTCATCGCGCGCTCCTCACGAGATCGTTGGCCGACTGCACCTGCTTCAACGTGCGCGCCGGCTTCAGCTTTGCGGCCGAGAGATTGCGCGACGCAATGACGATGGTGATCAACGCTAGCAGCACCATGACGCCGCCGACGATAAAACAGGCGACGTAGGTCGGCAGGGCGATCGCGATCGCGAGCGTGACGCCGGCCAGGAGGAAGAAAATCGCGATGAGGCCCACCACACCGGCGACGACGATGCTCACCACCGAGGCCAGCGCCAGCGTCAGCTTCTCGGCCGCCTCGAGCCGCACCAGCTGAAGTTCGGCCGAGACGAGCGTGGTGGCATGCTGGACGGCGTCACCGATAAGGGTCGCCGTCGATCTTTGATCGGTTTCGCTCATGCGCGGTTCCTGCGTTGGTCTACTAGCCAACACGCTGAAATCGCGACGGTTGCCGCACCTCGACGATTCCGCCGCAAGCCGAGGCTACGACGCACCCTTTACAAGAGGGCGCGCTTGTCAGTGATCGCGTTTGTCCGAGACGTCGTGCGCGCCGATGATCACGTCGCCGCCGACCCGCGCCCAGATGCGTTTTTTCACAAAGAAGAGTAGGACTGCGAAGACGATGAAGAAGATTGTAACGCGCAGGCCCATGGCCTTGCGCTGCTCGAGCTTGGGCTCGGCCGCCCACATCAGGAAGGCAGCCACATCCTTGGAATATTGCGGCAACGTCTTCGCCGTGCCGTCCGCGTACTCCACTTGCCCGTCGCCCAGCGGCTTTGGCATCGCGATCTTATGGTTGGGCATGTAGACGTTATATTTGGGATCGTCGGGCTTGGTGTAGCCCTGCAGGACGGCCGAGATGTAGGATGGACCCTCGGTCTCCTCCGACTGCGTGAAGAAGTCGAAGATGAAGGTGGGGAAGCCTCGCTCCCAGCCTCGCGCCTTGGCAAGGTCCGACATGTCTGGCGGGGCTTTGCCGTAGGCAGCCGCTGCGGCCTCAGGATTGGGGAAGGGTGATGGGAAATAGTCGGACGGGCGACCCGGCCGCTTGTACATCTCGCCCTTGTCGTTGGGACCGTCGTCGACCTGGTAGGTCGCCGCCAACGCCTTGATCTGCCCATCGGTGTAGCCCAGCGCCGCTAGGTTGCGGAAGGCGACGAGTTTCATCGAATGGCAGTTTGAGCAGACTTCCTTGTAAACTTGGTAGCCGCGCTGCAGCTGAGCGATATCGTAATGCCCAAAGATTCCGCCGAAGCTCCAGGAGAGAGAGGGTGGAACCTCTGCTTCGCTGCCGTTGGCAGCCTCCGTCGCTTTGGCGTCGGTCGCCTGTTCGCCGGCCTGCGGCTTGATCGTCTCGCCGGCAAGGTTCGGCACGTTGCCGGCGGCGGGCTTGGGATCGGCTGAAGTGCTGCCGGCGGACGGCATGGCGGACTGGCCGTGATCCTGAGCGAAGCTCGGCGCCGTGAGGCCTAGTGCGAGCGCCAGGCTCAGCGCGGCACCGGACGCGCCGCGCCGGATGACGGAAGTCCCCATCGCGCTCAACCCTTCGTGTTCGGAGAGGAGGCCGTTCCCGCGGCCATCGCGGTTGCGGAGCTGCCGAGCGGGCCGAGGACAGCCTCGGAGATGGAGGCCGGCAGCACACGCGGCGTCTCAAAGAAGCCGAGCAGCGGCAGCACTACGAGAAGGTGGAAGAAGTACCAGAATGTCAGGATACGGCCGGCCAGCACGTAGCCCCCCGCCGGCGGCTGCGAGCCGATGTAGCCGAGGCCGATCGCCGTAGCGGCGAAGATCCAGAATGCCACCTTGTACATCGGGCGATAATTTGCCGACCTGATGCGAGAGGTGTCGAGCCAGGGGAGGAAGGCGAGCAGGATGATCGACATGAACATCGCCACAACGCCGAGTAGCTTGTCGGGGATCGAGCGCAGGATTGCGTAGAACGGCAGATAATACCATTCCGGCACGATGTGCTGCGGTGTCACTAGCGGGTTGGCCTCGATATAGTTGTCGGCATGGTTAAGGTAATTGGGGACGTAGAATACCACCCAGGAATACAGCACGAGAAAGCAGACTAAGGCGAAGCCGTCCTTCACCGTGAAGTACGGATGGAAGGGCAGGGTGTCCTTGGCAGTTTTCTTCTCGATGCCAGCGGGGTTGTTCGAGCCTGGCACGTGCAACGCCCAGATGTGCAGCACCACGACACCGGCGATCATGAACGGCAACAGGTAGTGCAGGGAGAAAAAGCGGTTCAGCGTGGCGTTGTCGACAGAGAAGCCGCCCCAAAGCAGGTGGCTGAGCCAATCGCCGACAATCGGGATCGCGCCGAAGAGGCTGGTGATGACGGTGGCGCCCCAGTAGCTCATCTGGCCCCAGGGCAGCACGTAGCCCATGAAGCCAGTCGCCATCATCAGGAGATAGATGACGATGCCGAGCAGCCAAAGCACCTCGCGTGGCGCCTTGTAAGACCCGTAGTAGATGCCGCGAAAGATGTGGACGTATACCGCGAAGAAGAACATCGAGGCGCCGTTGGCGTGCACGTAGCGCAGCAGCCAGCCGTAGTTCACGTCGCGCATGATGCTTTCGACCGAAGCGAAGGCCAGCGAGGCCTGCGGCGTGTAGTGCATCGCCAGGATCACGCCGGTCAAAATCTGCGATCCCAGCATGAAAGCGAGGATGCCGCCGAAGGTCCAGAAGTAGTTGAGGTTGCGCGGGTTGGGGAACGCCACAAAGGACGAGTGCACCAAGCCGACGATCGGCAGGCGTGTCTCCAGCCACTTCGCTGCGGCGCTCTTGGGGACGTAGGTAGAGGTTCCGCTCATGGGCCCATCACTCGATCGTTTTGGTGCGCGAAGCACGGTTTAAGCGAAGCTATACACTTCCGCGCTTGCGCGGCAATGCGACGCCCCGCCACCTCCCATCGCAGCATGGCCGGAGCCTCCAAAGCGAAGGCCTGATGCCGAAGAGTGGCGCCGCTGCGAGGGCTTGTCGCTTTGGACAAGCACCGGGTCAAGACCGCGAGCCCATGCGCAAAGGCCCCGCCGAAGCGAGGCCTTTGAGACAGAGGGAAGCCGTCGTTCAGAAGCCGATCACGACGTCGCCGCCGAAGGTAAATTGGCCGCGGCTTCCCGTCATGTTGCCACCGTAGTTTGTGCTGTTGTTGAACGCGGGCGCTCCGGCGACGATGCGGTCGTAGCGGATTTCCGGCCGCAACAGCACGAGGGCGAACGGCTTGGGCACGTCCGGCTTGATCGTCAGGCCGAGCGTCAGCTCGCCGTAGGTCGTGCCCTGGGTGCCGTTCGGCGCGACAAGCGTCGGCGAGGTTAAAGAGGACGGGCCGAATGTCGGGAAGGCGATGCCTTGCTCGGCCTTGGCGAGCCCTGAATTGTCTGTCGGCGTCGACACGAAGAAGTTCTGCGAATCGCGGAACAGTTCACCGCGAAAGTTCAGCGTGTATATCTTGCCGAACGTGTAGCCGAAGTACTGCGCGACGCTGTAAGCCGTGGCTGGACCATTGCCGAAGCCGTATTCGTCACGGGTGTAGTTCAGCTCGGTGACGGAGGTCAGCGCGTCGTTCACCTTGTAGGTGAAGACGATGTCGTTGTAATAACGCAAGTCCTGTCCGGCGGTCGGGTCGTTGGGATAGGAGCTGCCGTTGAAGGAGCGCGGGTAGGCCTGCTCGGGACCGATGTGCGAGAGCGCGAGCACGGTCAACTTGTCGTTGAGCAGGTTGTTGAGACCGAAGCCGACGAAGCCCGCTGGGTTGCCGTTGGGATCACCGTTGGGGATGCCGAAGGTGGTCTGGTTGCCGGTGTCGACGCCGAGGTAGAAGTCGAGCTTCGGGTTGATGTGAGTCGTGGTCAGAAGGCCGGTGTGGTTGAAGGTCACCGCATAGTTGTAGGTATAGGAGTGCGAGTAGAACGGCGAGGTCGACGGATCGAGCGTCTCATAGCCCTGTGGCGAGGTGAACAGACCGAGTTTCACGTCCACGCCCCCCGACGTGAACAGCGGAAGGTGACCGGCGAGGAAAGCCTGGACGACGTTGAGCTGGTTGCGGTCGCGGCCCATGAAGTATGTGCCGATGCCTAGGAAATGGTTGAAGCGCATGTCGGAGCCGTAAAGCCCCTGCAGCGTGAAGCCGAAGGCATAGCCCGTGGCCTTCGGGTCGATCGCCTTTGTGGCGGTCAACAGGATCTGGTTGAGCAGCGGCGTGTTAGCGTGATCCTCGTAGAGGCTGCCGAAGTTGTAGCCTTCGCGGTTCAGGCCCTGGCTCGGGTTCAGCGAGTTGCCGATGATGCCGGCCTCGCCCTGAGCGTGGTACTCGATGCCGGTGAAGAAGTCGAAGCCAGGCACGGGTGCAATCGGAGCCTGCGCGGGCGCCGCGAGATCAGCCGAATGAGAGGCCTGCGCGCAAGCAGCGAACGCCAGCGCCGCCGAGCACGACAAGAGAACATTTTTCAACGTATGTCGTGCAAGCACCGTCCGCTCCCCCAAGTTAGGACCATATAAGGAAAGCGGATTGCGGGCGTTAGAACAAGTGCATGCAGTCACATTAAGACGTAAGTGACACAATTGGCACTCTGTGACAGATGCCATGCTGATGTGGTCACCAATCAGGCAATCTCGCGGTTATTCGCCATCCTGAAGTAGAGTTGTCCGCCGCCTTAATGCACACACGCGGCCCTGTCTTGGCAGCGCGGCGGCTGCGGCACGGCATGCCGACGCTGCTGCGCCCAGCCCATTCGTCCCACCAAGCGCCGCTTCTCGCCGACGGGTCTTTTCGTTATAGGGTCGCTGGTGAGGCGGCCGTCATCCTGGAGACGGTGCGCCAGGGAACCTGAGATGTCGCAAGACATGGTGCGCGGAACGTCCTCCGGAGACGAGAGGGGGACCGCGGCACCGATCGCGCCGATCCCCGGCGCGGCTCTCGCCGCTCATCCCGAGACACATCCGGACGCCCATGCCAGATCGGCGTCCGCCTTCGGGCTAGCTCTAGCCTCGATCGGCGTCGTCTACGGCGACATCGGCACCAGTCCGCTCTACGCGTTGCGCGAGTCGCTGGCTCACACCAAGGACCGCGGCTTCGGCGACGAGGCGGTGGTCGGCACGGTGTCGCTTCTCCTTTGGGCGCTGTTCTTCACGGTGACGGCGAAATACGTGCTGTTCCTGATGCGCCTCGACAACAAGGGCGAGGGCGGCACGCTCTCTCTCATGGCGCTAGCGCAGAAGGCGCTGGGCCGGCCCTCGACGCTGGTGTTCTTCCTTGGTGTCGCCGGTGCGGCGCTGTTCTCGGGCGACGCCATTATCACCCCAGCGATCTCGGTCCTCTCCGCACTGGAGGGGCTGGAGCTCGTCTCCGACTTCTTCAAGGACAACCAGAAGCTGGTCATGACCCTGACCATCCTCATTCTCGTAACCCTGTTCTTCGTGCAGCGCACCGGCACGGCGCGGGTCGGCGTCTTCTTCGGCCCGATCATGGTCCTGTTCTTCTCCGTCATCGCGGTGCTCGGCGCCATCCACCTCGCCGATGCGCCGCGCATCTTCACGGCGTTCCTGCCCTGGCATGCGCTAGGCTTTCTGTTCGGCCACGGCTTCCTCGGCTTCATCGTGCTGGGGTCAGTGTTCCTGGCGGTGACGGGGGCCGAGGCGCTCTACGCCGACATGGGGCATTTCGGCCGACTGCCGATCCAGTCCGCCTGGATGCTCTTCGTGCTGCCGGCGCTCTGCCTCAACTACCTCGGGCAGGGCGCGCTGGTGCTCGCCCACCCCACCATGGCCGACAACCCCTTCTTCAAGCTGGCGCCGCAATGGCTGCAGCTGCCGCTGGTGATCCTCTCTACCATGGCCACCGTCATCGCCAGCCAGGCGGTGATCACCGGCGCCTTTTCGCTGGCGCGCCAAGCCATTCAGCTCGGCCTGCTGCCGCGCATGCTGATCCAGCACACGTCGGATACGCAGGAAGGGCAGATCTTCATCCCGCGCATCAACATCATGCTGCTGATCGGCGTGCTCGCGCTCGTGGTGATCTTCCAGAAGTCCGACGCGCTCGCCTCGGCCTACGGCATCGCCGTCACCGGCACGATGGTGGTGACGACCGCCATCGCCTTCGTCGTGGTGTGGCGGCTGTGGAAATGGCCGCTGTGGCTGGCGCTCGCCTTCACCGGAATGTTCCTCGCGGTCGACCTTGCCTTCCTCGCCGCCAACCTCGTCAAGGTGCTCGAGGGCGGCTTCGTGCCGCTCGCCATCGCCGCTTGCGCCATGGTGGTGATGTGGACCTGGGTGCGCGGCAACACGCTTCTGGTGCGCAAGACCCAGCGCGATTCGATCACGACGCTCGCCCTCATCCGCATGCTGGAGAAATCGAAGCCGGTGCGCGTCTCCGGCACGGCGATCTTCCTCACCAACCATCCCGACACCGCGCCTTCGTCGCTGATGCACAACCTCAAGCACAACAAGGTGCTGCACGAGCGCGTCATCGTCATGTCGATCAAGACCGAGCCCACGCCGCGCGTGCCCACCTCCAAGCGCTTCGAGATCGAGGCGCTCTCGCCCGATTTCTCCAAGGTCGTGCTGCACTACGGCTACATGGAGAGCCCGCGCATTCCATCGGCGCTGGGATCGCTGCGCAAGGCCGGCCTGAAGTTCGACATCATGACGACGTCGTTCTTCCTGGGGCGGCGCACCATCAAGACATCGCCGAGCTCGGGCATGCCGTTGTGGCAGGATCGGCTTTTCGTCGCGCTGTCGAAGCAGGCGGCCAACGCCACCGACTTCTTCGCCATCCCTTCAGACCGCGTGGTTGAGCTCGGCGCACAAATTTCGGTGTAGGCGAATCTTAGTGCAGGACGAGCGATCGGCGCTTGCCAAGATCGGAGCTTTTTACGCCCTGCGTACGAACCGTAGGCCGCGCCCGACGTTTCTTCTTCAACCGACGCCGGGCCTTTCGGCGGCGCAGGACACTCGGGGCCGTCGCGCGGAATGCGAAACCTGCGGCAGCCCTTTTTTTGGCTCCTTGCTGCGTTGTTCCGGATTTCGGATCGCTACCTTGCAACGACGGCCTGGAGCGGAGCGAGATCAAACAACATGCCGACGCGCGCCGGACAGCCGACCACCGACCTGACCCGCGGCAGTGAGGAGGGCGCCGTACTCGCCATCCTGTTCGCGCTGTCGTTCTCGCACCTCGTCAACGACACGATCCAGTCGCTGGTGCCGTCTGTCTACCCGATCCTAAAGGCGTCCTACCACCTCGACTTCGGTCAGATCGGCCTGATCACGCTGGCCTTCCAGCTCACCGCCTCGTTCCTACAGCCGATCGTGGGCCTCGTCACCGACAGGCGACCGGCGCCGTTCTCGCTGGCGGTCGGCATGGCCTTCTCGCTCTGCGGCCTGGTGCTGCTTTCGCGCGCGCCGAGTTACCACGTCATCCTCGTCGCCGCCGCGTTGGTCGGCGTCGGCTCCTCGATCTTCCATCCCGAGGCTTCGCGCATCGCCCGCGCAGCGTCGGGCGGGCGCTACGGTTTCGCCCAATCCCTGTTCCAGGTCGGCGGTTACGGCGGCGCGGCGCTGGGCCCGCTGCTCGCCGCCTTCATCGTCGTGCCATACGGCCAGCACGCGATCGGCTGGTTCGCCGGCATTGCGCTCGTCGGCATCGTCACGCTGGCGACCATCGGCCAGTGGTACGCCCGCCATCTCGTGGCGCGCCGCAGCACTGCCCGCATAGCCGTGGCCGCCCCCGCGCTGCCCAGCAGGACGGTGGCCTTCACCATCGCCATCCTGCTGGTGCTGATCTTCTCCAAGTTCGTCTACATGGCCAGCCTGTCCTCTTACTACACGTTCTACCTCATTCATAAGTTCGGTGTCGGCGTGCAGACGGCGCAGCTGTTCCTCTTCGCCTTTCTGATGGCGACGGCGGTCGGCACCTTCTTTGGCGGCCCGATCGGCGATCGTTACGGCCGCCGGCTGGTCATCTGGGGCTCGATCCTCGGCGTGCTGCCGCTGACGCTGGCGATGCCTTACCTCAACCTTCCCCTGACCGGCGTTTGCGCCGTGCTGATCGGTCTCGTCCTCTCCTCCGCCTTCCCGGCGATCGTCGTGTTCGCGCAGGAGCTGATGCCCGGCCGCATCGGCACTGTAACCGGCCTGTTCTTCGGCTTCGCCTTCGGCATGGGCGGCCTCGGCGCCGCCGCGCTCGGCGAGCTGGCCGACGCCACCAGCATCACCACCGTCTATCGCCTCACCGCCTTCTTGCCGGCAATTGGCCTCCTCGCCTGGTTCCTGCCGCGGCTCGAGCGGGCGTAATGAACGAGGCGGGCAAGGATGGGGTCAGCGGGAGCGAGGCGCTGAGGCCGCGGGTGACGATCACCTACTGCACGCAGTGCAACTGGCTGTTGCGGGCTGCCTGGATGGCGCAAGAGCTGCTCTCGACCTTTTCGGCGAGCCTGGGCGAAGTCGCTCTGGTGCCGGCGAGAGGCGGCGCCTTCATTATCGCGGTAGATAAGGCGACGGTTTGGGAGCGCAAGGCGGATGGTGGCTTCCCCGACGTGAAGACGCTGAAGCAACGCGTGCGCGACCAGCTCGATCCGGAGCGCGATTTAGGGCATCTCGATCGCGGGTAGGGGCGCGGATTTCGCTGGCACAACGAGCCCCGTCTGCCTACCTTTGAGTGGTGAATCAACCTTGGCAGCGATGAAGCCGAACGCAGCACGCGCTACGGGCTTCAGGCTCGTCGGCGGGGCGCATGGTGCTGCGAGAGAGGATTGAACTCTCGACCTCTCCATTACCAATGGAGTGCTCTACCACTGAGCTACCGCAGCAAAACCGTGGCGGCCCCGTGGGGGGCGGCGGTGGCGGGCTTGTGCCACAGTCGTTCCGGCGAGACAAGGCCGCCGCGGCGGGATCGTCGCGAAGGCCGGCTTCTTCGGGCTTCCCGCCCGCGAACCGGCCTAGAAGCGCCTGACCCAGCCGGCGATCGTGTCGCCCGCGGAGGCGAAGGGCCGCTTCACCATCTCGGGCAGGTGGTTCAGCGGATTGAGCTTCTCGACGAGGCTCGCCTCGCGCGCCGGCGGCGCGCCGGCGGACGGATGGCGCGGCGGAGTCGCGGCAGCGGCGCCGAGAGCGGGGGCAGCGGTGCCGGCGACCGCTGCCTTGGCGGGTGGCGGGCAGGGCGCGCCGTCGCAGATCCGTGGCTTGGCCAGAAGGACTGCGGCCGGGCGCGGCGCGGCGGGCAGGGCCATCGCCGCCTTGTCGACGGTTAGCGCGGCTGTGCTCAACCTCTCAGCCGGGGTGGTCGACGCGACCTGGCTCGGCGACAGGTCGGCGAGCTGCCCCGCCCATTCGCCTGCAGCGGCCTGCTCGGTGGTCGTGCCGCCGGTCTGCCTTTGCAGCGTGGCGGGCGCCGGGCGGGTGTGGACAGAATAAGCGATGGCGAGCGTCATCGCACTGGCGGCGGCGATCAGCACCAGCGTGTCGCGGTTGGCCTTCAGGACGATGGAGCGGCGGGGCGGAAGCACGGAACTCATGGGATTCGCTCGACGGAAGAGGTCAGCGTCGGCGGAGAGATAAGAGTGGCTTTGCGTCAAGACAGGGGCGGCTCGCGGGGCGCCACCGCCTTCACGCTGGCGGTGCCATATCGGACACACCGCCGTGGGCGGCCGACCAGCTCAGCGGCGCGTCGAGGAAGGCTTCCACCTCGCGCAGCGATTCGACTTTGAAGTAGCCGCCGGCCTTGGCGACGCCGAGGATGTCGCGCCAGGTGACGAGGTAGTGCAGGCCGACGTCGAGCCCGGCCATCGTCTCCCGCGCCATGGGGAAGATGTCGTAGAAGAAGAATACGAAGGTGGCGTCGCAACGCTGGCCGGATTTTCGCAACGCCTCGATGAAGCCGACCTTGCTGCCGCCGTCGGTGGCGAGGTCCTCCACAAGCAAGGCGCGGGCGCCGTCCACCACCTCGCCCTCGATCTGCGCGTTGCGGCCGAACCCCTTGGGTTTCTTGCGGATATACTGCATCGGCAGCGCCAACCGGTCGGCGATCCAGGCGGCGAAGGGGATGCCCGCCGTCTCGCCGCCGGCGATCACGTCGAGGCTCGCGTAGCCGATCTCGCGCTCGATGGTCTCCACGGCGAAGTCGATGAGGCGCGTGCGGATGCGGGGATAGGCGATGATCTTGCGCATATCGGTGTAGACTGGGCTCTTCATCCCCGACGTGAAAGTGAAGGGCTCGCCATCGGTGAACAGGATGGCCTTGGCCTCGATCAGCATGCGCGCCGTCTGGGTGGCAATGTCCGCCTTGCGTGTCAGCATTGGACTCGTTCTCGTATTGCAGTGCGTTACAAGCCTTGAATTCTCGCGAACCCGGCTACGCGGTATCTTCGCCACAGTCACGGCTGATGTGGCGCCGCTGCCTTGTGGCGTTCCGCGGCGGCGGCCTACATCCGTGTTAACGTTTAAGATCAAGATCGAGGTTCGCGCGATGTCACTGACGCTGCCCTGGTGGTTGCCCCTATCGGTTTACGTCTGGGCGCTACAGATGGTCGTCTTCCATGCCGTCGGCTACGCGTTCGAGCGGTGCGACCGCACCCGCGCGCTGCGCCGGTTCAAGGTGCGCGACATCGATCGCAAGTCGTACCGGCAGCTGATGGGCCGCGTGCTCTTCAACCAATGCGCCGTGCTGCTGCCCTGCATGGTGTTCATGCAGGCCGTTGGCCTCTGCTTCACCGGCGAGGCCCACCTGCCGGTGTGGCGCTTCCTGCTCTCGCTCGTCGTCATGGGCATCGGCCACGACGTCGTGCAATACGCCACTCATCGTCACCTGCTGCATCGTCCCAGCCTGATGCGCCTGCTGCGCCACTCGGTCCATCACTCCACCGGCGCCAGCAAGGGCATCTCAGCCTGCTACATGAGCTCGCAGGACTTTTTTCTCGAGATCGTGCTGCCATACCTGCTGCCGCTGGCGGTCATCGGCGGCGGCGGCTCGGACATCCTGTTCCACTCGATGATCGCCGGGCTTGGCGCGGTGGGCGGCGTCTACGAGCACTCCGGCTACGATTTCGCTGTGCTGCTTCCCAAGGCCAAGCTCGCTGAGCGGATGCCGCGGTTTGTCAAGGTGTTGGCCGGGATGATCACCAGCCAGGCCCACGGCGAGCATCACGCCAAGGGCAACGTTTCCTTCTCCGACGGTTTCGGCAGCCCCGGCGTCTGCGACGCCGCCTTCGGTACGCGATGGGACGTGGTCGCCCGGCGCCGCCGCGAGGCCGAGCTCGAGTGGCAGTCCGAGCAGGCGGCTCTCGCCGCTGCCACGCCGGCCGAGTAGGTCGCAATTGGGCCGGACTCGTGTGGTGGTTAGCCGCGGCGCCACCTGCCTCCCGGCCGCCCGGACCCTCGGATGATACGACCCTTCCCGCTCGGCCTGGCCCTAGCCGCACTCGTATCCATCGCGCCAGCGCGGGCCGACCGCATCACCCACCCGACCGCGGTGTTCTCCGGTCTCGACAAGATCACCGGCCGGATTATTTCGTTCGAGGTCGCGACCAATGAAACGGTGCAGTTCGGCTCGCTGCAGATCACCGAGCGGGCCTGCTACACGCGGCCGGCCACCGAGGCGCCGCAGACCGTGGCCTTCGCCCAGGTCGACGAGATCGACGCCAAGAAGCAGTACAAGCGCATCTTTTCGGGCTGGATGTTCGCCGCCAGCCCCGGGCTGAACCCGATCGAGCATCCCGTCTACGATATTTGGCTGACCGACTGCAAAGGCGGGACGCAGGTGGAGAAGGCGCCGCAGACCGCCGAGGCCGAGCCGGCGGTTCCGCCCCCCAATGCCGATGCGGCGGCCAAGCCGGACAAGCCGGAGAAGAAGAAGCGCGTCGCCAAGCGCCGGCAGGCGCCGATCGATGACGGCAGCGCCCCCGATGCCGGACTCGATGGCGCGCCAGTGCCGCCGGAGGATGTTCCGCGCCGGGCGCCGCCGGCACGCCAGTTCTACCCCGACGCGGCAGGCGGTCGCGATCCGGGCGGGTTCTACTGATCAAATCGAGCGGGTCGGCCGGGCTACTTGGCCAGACCGGTGCAGGGATCGAGCACCGAGCGCGACACCAGCTTGGACATCGAGCCGGTGGGCGTCTCGTCGAGATCTTTCAGGGTCGGCGGCGCGATCGGCTTGGCGAGCACGATGCTCTGCTCGCCGGTGTGCTTCTTGACCATGTAATCGAGCATGTCCGCGGAGGCGACGAAGGCCACCGCGATGATCGACACCGAGAGGGCGATACCCTCAAAGGTAGTGCCGCGGCGATCCCTGGCGAAACGACCCAGCAGTCCCGACATTCTCGAATTCCCCACGCGACACATGGCGTAAGAATAGTTCGGCGGGGTAAACGCGGGATTGACGGACCGCGGCCATTTTCAGGCTTTGAGAGGGTGAAGCGATGAACGAAGGCCGATGTCGCTGCGAGGCGACCATGCCCGTGGAGGTGCTCGAAGGCTTCAGCTGCGGCAGCTCGGACTGTTCGCGCGCGCCCGCCGTGAAGGCCTCCTTTGACGCTTTCGTCGTCGAATTGATCAAGGCCCGCGGCGAGGAGCCACCGGCGCCGCCGGAGCCGCGCGTGGTGACGAGCGGCTGATCGGGAGCGCCGGGGCAGTGGGCGCCAGGCTGCGTAGGGGGGCGGACGCGAGCCTTGCCTATGCCGCGCCGTGCGCGGAAACCGTCATCGCGTCGACCGGGCCGGCATGAGCCGGGACGACCTGCCGCCGCCGCCGCCGTTCGATGGCTTTCATGTCACGGCCTTCACCTTCTTCGAGGGGCTCGCCGATCACCAGGACCGAACCTGGATGGCGGAGAACAAGGCGGTATACGAGAATGCGGTGCGCGTTCTCATGGCGGCGCTCATCGCCGAGCTGATGGAACGTCTCGGGTCGGCTGGGCTGGCGCTGCGCGGCGATCCCTGGCGCTCGCAGTTCCGGCTCAACCGCGACGTCCGCTTCTCGAAGGACAAGCGCTCCTACAAGACGAACGCGAGCGCGGCCCTGACGCGCAGCGGTGTGAAAATGGCGCCGGGCGTCCTCTACCTGCAGATCGGCCCCGAGGCCTCTTTCGCCGCCGCCGGCTTCTTCAGCCTGAATCCAGGGTGCTCGGCGCCCTTCGCCGCGGCCTCGTCGACGACGCCGACGGATGGCAAGAGGCGTTGTCGGCCCTCGCCGAGGCGGAGCTCGCCCTCGAGAGCGAGAACATGCTCGTCAGGCCTACCAAGGGATTTTTCGTCGCGCCTCCCGAACTCGAGACGGCGCTGAAGCTCAAGTCGTAATTAGCGCGGCGCCCGCTGGCCAAAGCCTTGCTGGCCAAGCGCGAGCTGGTCGACGCACTAGCGGAGTTCGCCACGGTCGCCGCTCCGCTTCTCGCATTCGGCTGGTCGGCGCTCGAACGGCACCCGCCCGTGGTTTCATCCGGCGCCAGATCGCGGTGACGGCGGATCGGCCGAGGGCCACTAAGCTCGACGTCCATTCGCTGGCGCTGTTCCTGCTGAAGATGCTGAAATGCGCGCCGATTGGGCACTGACGGCCCATATGCTGTGAATACGTGGAGCGCACGTGTCTTCCGCGGGTCGGAGATGGCCTGAAGTCGTTAGAATGCACAAGCCGGCATCGGCAGCGCAAGGAATGAAGAGCGACGGTATCCTCTGCCGCCGCTCATCGGCCTTCGTCGCCATCAACCTGCTTTTGGGCCAGCGGGCGCTCGGAGTCCTGCGCGGCGACATCGAGGAAAGCCGCCGCAGGCACGGCCGCTCTCACGTCATCAGCGAGGATGCACCTATGACAAAAGCCTTAGACCCCCTCGCCTCCGCCGAAAGGCCCAGCCACGGCTCCGAAGGCAAGAGCGCCACCGATCCGGTGTGCGGCATGAAGGTTGACCCCTCCTCGGGCAAGCACGTCGCCGAGCTGGACGGCACGACCTTCCACTTCTGCTCGGCCGGATGCCGCGGCAAGTTCACAGCTGACCCACAGAAGTACCTGCGGCGCGCCGATCCCGACGCGCCCGCCGAGCCGCCACCAGCGCCCGGAACGATCTTCACCTGCCCAATGCACCCGGAGGTGCGGCAGGAGGGCTCGGGCAGTTGCCCGAAATGCGGCATGGCGCTGGAGCCGGAGACGCCGCGGCTGGAGACCGACCCGGATCCCGAGCTCGTCGACATGCGCCGGCGCCTCTGGATCGGCCTCGCGTTGGCCATCCCCTTGGTCGTGCTCGACATGAGCGCCCACGTCCCCTGGTTCGGCCTCCACGCCCTGATCCCGGACCGGATCTCCGCCTATGTCCAATTTGCCCTCGCGACGCCGGTCGTGCTGTGGGCGGGCTGGCCGTTCTTCGAGCGGGCTTGGGCGTCGGTGGTCAACGCCAGCCTCAACATGTTCAGCCTCGTCGCGCTCGGGACCGGCGCCGCCTACCTCTACAGCGCCGTGGCGACCGTGGCCCCAGGCCTCTTTCCGGCGGGCTTCCGCGACGCCGAAGGCGCCGTCGCGGTCTATTTCGAGGCGTCCGCCGTCATCACCGTGCTCGTCCTGCTCGGCCAGGTGCTCGAGCTGCGCGCCCGCGAACAGACCGGCGGCGCCATCCGCGCGCTGCTACAGCTCGCCCCCAAGACCGCGCGGCGGATCCGCGAAGGCGGCGAGGACGAGGTCGTCGCACTGGAGGAGGTCGTCGCGGGCGACAGGCTGCGCGTGCGGCCCGGCGACGGCGTCCCGGTCGACGGCATCGTCCTGGACGGGCGCAGCGCCGTCGACGAGTCGATGGTCACCGGCGAGTCGATGCCGGTCGAGAAGGCGGCCGGCGCCAGGCTCATCGGCGGCACCGTGAACGGCACGGGCGCGCTGACCATGCGCGCGGAGAAGGTCGGCTCCGACACCATGCTGGCGCGCATCGTGACCATGGTGGCGCAGGCGCAGCGCAGCCGAGCCCCCATCCAGCGCATGGCGGACCGGGTCGCCGGCTGGTTCGTGCCCGCGGTGATCGCCTGCGCGGTCGCAGCCTTCGCCGCCTGGGCGCTGCTCGGCCCGGCGCCGGCCCTGGCCTACGCGCTCGTCGCCGCCGTCAGCGTCCTCATCATCGCCTGTCCCTGCGCGCTCGGCCTCGCCACCCCGATGTCGATCGGCGTCGGCATCGGCAAGGGCGCCGGGGCCGGCATCCTCATCAAGTCGGCCGAAGCTTTGGAGCGGCTGGAGAATGTCGACACGATCGTCGTCGACAAGACCGGCACCCTGACCGAGGGCAAGCCGAAGGTGACCGTGATCGTCGCGGCCGGAGGCTACGAGCAAGACGACCTGCTGGCGCTCGCCGCCGCCGTCGAACACTCCAGCGAACACCCGCTGGCGGCGGCGATCGTCGCCTCAGCCAAGGAGCGCGGCCTCGATGTGGCCGACGCGCGGAACTTCTCCTCTCGCACCGGCATGGGGGTCGAGGCCCAGGTCAGCCAGCGCCGAGTCGCGCTCGGCAACGAGACGCTTATGTCTGGGCTAAGAGTGCCGCTCGGCGCGCTCGGGGCCGAGGCCGACCGGCAGCGCGGCGAGGGCGCGACCGCGCTCTTCGTCGCCGTGGACGGCGAGGTGGCGGGCGTGATCGCCATCGCTGATCCCGTCAAGCCGTCGTCGGTCGAAGCGGTCCGATCGCTGCGCGCGAGGGGGCTTCGCGTCATCATGCTGACGGGAGACAACGCCGTCACAGCGCGGGCGGTCGGACGCAGCCTCGGCATCGACGAAGTGGAGGCCGGCGTCCTACCCGACGGCAAGCACCGCGTCGTGGCGCGGCTCAAGGCCGAGAAGCGGATCGTCGCGATGGCGGGAGACGGTGTCAACGACGCTCCCGCGCTCGCCGAGGCCGACGTCGGGATCGCCATGGGGACCGGGACGGAAGTGGCGATCCAGAGCGCCGGCGTCACCCTGGTGAAGGGCGACCTCGCCGGTATCGAGCGCGCCATTACGCTCAGCCGGGCGACGATGCGCAACATCCGGCAGAACCTTTTCTTCGCCTTCGCCTACAACGCCGTCGGCATCCCGATCGCCGCCGGGGTGCTCTACCCTGCTTTCGGTATCCTGCTCAGCCCCATAGTGGCGGCGATGGCGATGTCGCTCAGCTCGGTGTCTGTGATCTCGAATGCGCTGCGCCTGAGGAGCCTCGATCTGTGAAGAAGCCCGATGGAGCCCACGGCTCCGCGGACAGACATGGAAACGTGCGAAGCCCGGTGACGCCGCGCACCCGAACAGGAGACGGGGAGATGAGTAGGGATTCAGCTGCAGACCCGCATCGCGGATTGCGCGAGCTCGACGATCCCGTCTCTAACAAGAGAACGGCCTTCACCGAAGAAGAACCGCGCGAGCACTGGTTCGAGGGCCTGCTGCCGCCGACGGTCGAGACCATCGAGCGGCAGCTCGAGCGGATTACGGATCTCCGAGCACAAGCTCAACGATCTAGAGCGCTACATTGCCACACAAACTCGCGTCATGATGCGTCATGGGTCATGATCCCGATTGAAACACGGCTGTCTTTTGGAGCGGGCCGAATCAAACAAGGTAATGATACCTTGTGCCGGACCTGTTAAGGCTGTATGGCGCACGTTAAGATCGGACCAGACGATCGCATGGCGAACGCCTACGTCCTCGGTTCGGGCCTCTCGACGCGCTTGCGCATGAACACGCGACGAAACCCATCCTTCTCGGCTCGGTCATGTTCCTCCCAGCCGAGTTTCGTGTCGATCGCCAAGTTCTCGTGCATAAGTTCATTGGTGAAAAGGCGCAGTTTACCGATGCCTTCCCGTGAAGCGTGCATTTCCGCATGCTCGAGGAGCGCTCGTCCAAACCCAAGACCTTGGTAGAAGCTAGCTACTGCGACGTTACTGACGAGAAGGTGGTCCGCGCCCGGCTTAAAGACGATAGACGATAAGGCCGGCCACGGCGCGACCAACCGTCAGGATTAAGACGTTGCTCTCTCTGACGATCTCTTCATAGTCTGACGTCATGGGTGCCAGAGCACGGCCCATGCGCTCGAGGTAATGCCCATTGGCGTCCTCGACGACCGCTCGGATTGATGAGACGTCCAAAGCAGTGGCGGGGTGGATGTCGACGTCGCTCAAAAGTTTCTTTCAGCAGTACCGGTCAACCGCCAGCTTGAACGGCTTGAAACGGTTGTCGCGAGACGGCAGGTATCTGGTCGCGCACTGCGAGCGCAACGAGACGCTGTTCTTCAAGACGCTGATGTCTGACCCGGCGCGCGTCGTGCGGTCGTCTACGATTCCACCTTCGCCAACGCCTGCCTGCAGTTCGGCCACATCTATCGCCGTTCGCGGCATGTACCTCACCAAGCACGTAAAGGGCCGCATGGCCGAAGTGCTGCGCAACCGGCCGGTTAAAGACATCCGCTTCATCTGCGTTTCGACCGCCGGACCCGGCGCCGACAACGCGGGTCTGCAGCGTCCCCTCCAATAGGTGCTGCCGCACGACACTACGACGCCCTTTAGAGCATCAATGGTGATCCGGTGTCGCTTCGCGACGCTTATGTACCTGTCCTCGCTGCGCTTTCCTGTTTAGTATAAAAGCCGCTGGCTCAAATCGCTGTGGCAACCTCCGCCCCGATCGTGTCGAGCGCGCGAATGCTGTCGGCGTCCAGCACCAGATCGGCGGCCTTCAGGTTCTCGCGCAGATGGGTGAGGGACGACGTTCCCGGGATCAGCAGGATGTTGGGCGAGCGTCGCAGCAGCCACGCGAGTGCGACCTGCATGGGGGTTGCATGCAGAGCCGCGGCGACCTCCGACAGCGCCGACGACTGCAGCCGCGAGAAGCCGCCGAGCGGAAAGAACGGGACGTAGGCGATCCCGTCCCGGGCGAGTGCCTCGATCAATCGATCGTCGTCGCGGTGCGCGAGGTTGTATTGATTCTGCACGCAGGCGATCTCGCAGATGCCGCGGCCCTCGCGTACCTGCGCATCGGTGACGTTGCTCAACCCGATGTCGCGGACGAGGCCACGCTGCTGGAGTTTGGCCAGTGCCGTGAGCGGCACCTCGATCGATCCTTCCGCCGGGCCGTGCGCGTCGAACATGACCCGCAGGTTGACGACGTCGAGAACGTCCAGTCCGAGGTTGCGCAGGTTGTCGTCGATCGCGCGCTCGAGTTCATCGGCACCGAAGGCCGGCAGCCATGAACCGCTGTCTCCACGCCTCGCGCCGATCTTCGTGACCAGCACGAGGTCCTCGGGGTAGGGCGACAGCGCTTCGCGGATGAGCTTGTTGGTGACGTGGGGACCGTAGAAGTCGCTGGTGTCGATGTGGTCGACGCCGGCCGCGACGGCTTCGCGCAGGACGGCGAGCGCCGCGTCCGTGTCGCGCGGAGGCCCGAACACGCCTGGGCCCGCGAGCTGCATGGCGCCGTAGCCGAGCCGTTTCACGGTCCGGTGGCCGAGGGTGAAGGTGCCGGCGTGATCGATCGTCCGCATGTCGATGCTCCCTGGATGAGCAGGTTATAGGCGCTATCGAATTTGCTGATAATCCTGGATAATCCACACGGGCTGTACGGAACGATCGAACGATGAAGGCCGATCTCGGCGACCTCCACGCTTTCCTCGCCGTCGCCCGGGCGCGGGGACTCCGCGATGCCGGCCGCAGCAGCGGCATCAGCGCCTCGACGTTAAGCGAGGCGGTGCGGCGTCTCGAGGCGAGGCTCGGCGTCCGCCTGCTCCACCGCACCACGCGGAGCGTCACGCCGACGGAGGCGGGCGCGAGGCTGATCGACCGGCTGGCCCCCGCGCTCGGCGCGGTGGAGGCGGCCCTCGATGTCGCGACCAGCTTCCGCGACAAGCCGGCGGGCACCCTCCGCCTGAACGTGCCGGTCAGCGCCGCCCGCCTGGTGCTGCCCGCCATCCTGCCCGGCTTCCTGTCGGCCTATCCTGATATCCAGCTGGAGATCGTCGCCGACGACAGCTTCGTCGACGTGCTGGCGGCGGGGGTGCGACGCCGGTATCCGCTACGACGAGCGCCTCGCGCTGGACATGATCGCCGTGCCCGTCGGACCTCGCCTCCAGTGCTACGCCACGGCCGCGGCTCCGGTCTACCTCGACCGGCAAGGCCGCCCCGGACATCCGCGCGACCTGCTCGCGCACGCCTGCCTGCGCGGCCGTTTCCCCAGCGGCACGATGACAACCCCCTGGGAATTCGAACGAACGGGCGAGGTGGTGCGTGTCGAACCGTCCGGTCCGCTGGTGGTCAGCGTTGGAGCCGCCACCGACCTCGCCGTCGACATGGCCGTCGCGGGCGTCGGCATCATCCAGTTGTTCGAAGACTGGCTGCGCCCCCACCTGGACAGCGGCGAGCTCGAGCCCGTGCTGGAGGAACGGTGGCAGCCCTTCTCTGGGCCGTTCCTCTACTATTCCGGCCGCCGGCTCGTCCCGCCGCCGCTTCGCGCGTTCCTCGACTTCGTCGCAAGGTCGACGTTATCCGACGAGACGCCGGCCAAGCGCTGACGACCCTGTCCCGGCCCAGCCTTCCGCGGAAGCGCGCGACTCGTGGGTCCGTAGCATGATCATTCGCGCGGGTGCGCCTGCCATAGGAGAGACGGATGCGAGCGGTGGTGAGACGCGGATCGCGTCTGGTCTTTGACGACATCGCCGAGGTCGAGCCCGGCCCCGGTCAGGTCCTGGTGCGAACGCTCTGCTGCGGCATCTGCGGCTCCAACCTCCAAGCCCTGCATAACCTCGACCGATTTGCCGACCTGTCGAAACGCGCTGGTCTCGGCGTTCGCGATCCGGCACGGGACGTGGTGTTCGGCCACGAGTTCTGCGCCGAGGTCCTGGACTACGGGCCAGGCGGCGAGCGTCGTTTCGCGCCCGGCACGCGCGTGGTCTCGGTGCCGGCGGTGCTGCGCTCCGACGGTCTCAAGACGATCGGCTTCTCGAACCTTTTTCCCGGTGGTTACGCGGAGCGAATGGTGCTCTCGACGCCGCGACCCTGCGCGACATTACGGAGGGCACGATCGACGTCCGGCCGCTCGTCACCGGGACGGTGGGGCTAGGCGGTATGGCAGGCGCCTTCGACAGCCTGACCGACCCTGAGATGCACGCGGACGTCTATGACACGAGGGTTGATCTCCCGCTTTGCCCAAGATGCAGATAGCGTCATCGCAAAATACACCGCCGCTGAATCTTCGGAATCGTTTCGGCCGGCTTCGCTTCGATCTCGTAGGCGCGAGCGAGCCGCAGCAGCTCGCGATCGCCGCCGGGCCGGCCGATCAGCTGCAGGCCGGATGGCAGCCGGCGGGGCCCGCCGAGACCGGCCGGCAGGCACACCACCGGACAGCCCGAAAGGGTGCCGGGGACGACGACCTCCATCCAGCGGTGCTAGCTGTCCATCGTCGTGCCGGCGATGCTCTTGGGCTAGTCGAGCTCCTGCGCGAAGGGGAAGACTTGGGCGCTCGGCAAGGCGAGCGCGTCGTAACGTTCGAACAGGGCGAGGAGACGACTGATCAGCCGGGTGCGCGTCTGCGATTCGCCGTAGAGGTCGACGGCCGACAGCCTCAGGCCACCCTCGATTTCCCAGACCAGCTCGGGCTTCAGCAGCGCGCGCTTGGCCGGGTCGGCGTGAGGCGCGGCGAAGCGCCCGGCCATGAGGACGTGCCGCCAGGTGAGCCAGCACGTCCAGATCTCGGCGGCGGACATGCCGAGGTCGGCCTCCTCGACCGTGCATCCCGCCGCCCGGAGCGAGGCCAGCGCCTGCTCGCAGAGATCGAGGATGCCATCCTCCGTCGGCAGCGCGCCGGCGTAGCCGACGAGCCAGCCGATCGCCGACCGGCGACGGGCTCGTCGAGGATCGCGGCGGGCAGCGGCGGTTGGGCGCGGCCGAGCGGCGCCCGCGGATCGGCCCCGCTCATCACCGACAGCAGGAGCGCGAGGTCGCCGACGCTGCGCGCCATCGGGCCGTCGGTGCTCAGCTGCTGGAGGTAGTCTCCGGCTCCGGCAGCGAGGGTACGCGGCCGGCCGAGAGACGCAAGCCGAACACGCCGTTCCACCCCGCCGGATTGCGCAGCGACCCCATGAAGTCGCTGCCGTCGGCGAGCGGCACCATGCATAGCGCCAGCGCCGCGCCGGCCCCGCCCGAGCTGCCGCCGGCGCTCAGCGCCGGATCGTAGGCGTTGCGGGTCGTGCCGAACACGCGATTGTAGCTGTGCGAGCCGAGGCCGAACTCCGGCACGTTGGTCTTGCCGATGAGGATCGCGCCGGCGGCGCGCAGCCGCTCGACGAAGAGCGCGTCGTGGGTGGGCACGAAGTCGGCATACAGCGGCGAGCCCTGGATCGCTGGCCCTGCATTTGCCACAGCGGAACGACGTGCGCGACAGCGGGTGGGATGGAGTGAAATCATGGGGTTGAAGGCTCTGGGCTTGGTGCCCTGGATTGTCCTTCTTGTCGGCATGCCGTTCATGAACCGCGTCGAGCCTTTCGTGCTCGGGCTTCCGCTGCCGCTGGCCTGGGCGACGGCTTGCACGCTGTTCTCGGCCGCGATCTTGTTCCTAATTTACCGGCTGGATGGGCGAAACCGGGCATGAACGTCGCGATGCTTCTCATCGCCCTCACGATGCTCGCCGCGCTGGTCATCGCGGTGCTCGGCGGCCGCACCCGAAGGATCAGCCACGAGGGCGCCGGGCTCGAAAGCTGGAGCGTCGGCGGGCGCAGCTTCGGCGCGATCCTCGTCTTCCTGCTGATGGCCGGCGAGATCTACACGACCTTCACCTTCCTCGGCGCGTCGGGCTACGCCTACGGCAAGGGCGCCGCCTCCTACTACATCCTGTGCTACTTCCCGCTGGCCTACGTGCTCTCCTACTGGCTGCTGCCGGCAGTGTGGCGCTACGCCCGCGAGCGCAAGCTGGTGTCGCAGGCGAGTTTCTTTGCCGCCAAGTACGACAGTCGCCCGCTCGGCTTGCTGGTGACAGTGGTCGGCATTGTCGCCCTCGTGCCCTACCTCGTGCTGCAGCTGAAGGGGCTCGGCATCATCATGACGACCTCGAGCTACGGCGCGGTCTCGCCCGAGGTCGGCATGGTGCTCGGTGCGCTCGTGATCTCGGCCTTCGTGGTCGCCTCCGGCATCCACGGTCCGGCCTCGATCGCGCTCATCAAGGACGTGCTGATCCTCGGCGTGGTGGCGTTCCTCGGCATCTACCTGCCGCTCAAGATCGCCGGCGGCGTCGGTCCCATGTTCCATGCCGTCCAGGCCGCGCATCCCGGAGTCCTTACCTTCAAGCCGCGCGGGCAGAGCGTCGCCTGGTTCGACTCGACGGTGGCGCTGACGGCCTGCGGCTTCTTCATGTGGCCGCACAGCTTCGCCTCGATCTATACCGCCAGGGACGAGCGCACCCTGCGCCGCAACGCCGTGGTGGCGCCGCTTTACGGTCTGCTGCTGCTGTTCGCGCTCTTCGTCGGCTTTGCGGCCCTGCTTCGCGTGCCGGGCCTGACGGGCAAGGACATCGACCTCGCGCTCTTCAAGGTGGCCCTAGCCGAGCTGCCGCCCGTGGTCGTCGGGATTATCGGCGCGGCTGGCGTGCTGACGGCGCTGGTGCCCGGCTCAATGATGCTGATGGCCGCCTCGACGACGCTCGCCAAGGACGTCTATCCTTTCGTCCGCGGCGCGGCCGGGGAGCGCGAGGTCGCGGTCGCCGCCAAGGTCTTCGTGCCTTGCGTGGCCGCGGTGGCGCTGTATTTCGCCCTCGCCGGCGGCGACACCATCGTCGCCCTGCTGCTGATGGGCTACGCGCTGGTCACGCAGCTCTTCCCGGCGCTCGCCGTCAGCCTAGCCGACAGGCGGGCCTTCACCGGCGGGGGTGCCTTCGCCGGCATCTGCGTTGGCGCCGCAATCGTCATGGCGACGACGATCACCAAGGCGACTCTGGGCGGCCTCCTGCCGGGGCTGCCGGGTTGGATCCAGGACCTCAACATCGGCGTCGTGGCGCTCGGCCTCAACATCGTGACGGCGCTGGCGGTAAGCGCCGTGGAACGGCGCATCTCGGTCCGCATCGGTGCCGGTGTGCCGGCCGAGTAGACGCCTCGCTTGCTCTACGTCGCGAGCGTTCGGACAAGCCGCCGCTTGCTCGTCCCGGCTCACCCGATTCTGAAGCAACCGGGTGACCAGCTCGACAAATCAAGCTGACTCTTTGCTGCCATGTCAGTCCAGCGCCATATTGCGCGGCGGAGATTTAAGCTAGGGGACCTGGACCCTGCGTCTAAGGTGCTAAATCTTTGTCTATAAACGACTTCTTATTTTCTTCGTCTGACGCTTGGTAGCATTCTGCAGTTGCAGGCTCGATCCTGTCTGCGGCAGCGCAAGCGCCATGACTGAAGATCTTTGGAGCTTCCACGCACTCGGCCTGGCGATACTGTGCCGCCCAGCTTGTGACTTAGGCTTGATGCTCTGCTAGAGCCTAAGTTAATGAGGCGAATGACACAGATGCGCCGAGCAGTGGACCGGAAAACTAAGCAGGTGCATTTTCGCTCAATAGCATAATGCTCGATTGCTGATCCTCGATACCGACGACGCATTTCATCAAATGAAACGTTCTTTAATCAAGGCATTTGAAGATAGCTTCGAAGCAATGCTTACTGTTGCTTCGAGGATTTCTAGGAGCTAGGATGTCATTAAGAATTTACCCTTGCCCTAGCTTCTAATGGGTAAATGCGCCATAACAGCGTCATGCGACATCTTCATCTCATTGCTTTCGTCTCGCTCCTGCCGGTGCCGGCGCTTGCTCAGCAGAACGCCTTCCACATCACCGAGCAGGAGAAAGCCGCTTGCAGCACAGACGCCGAAAGGCTTTGCTCGTCAGCCTACCCTGACGAAAACAAGCTTTTGACCTGCATGAAGGCCGCTCGGGCGCAGCTCACGCCGAGCTGTTCGGTCGTCTTCAGGGCAGGGCTCAAGCGCCGGCACATCGCTCTCGACTAGCTCTCGGGCAGAGATCCGAAGTGATCGCGGCTTTATCCGCCTCGCATGCCTTCTGAGCCTGCCTACGAAGGCCCTGTTTCGCCGTGTAAGGGGGGGGTGCCGTTGAAGGTGACACTCATCGCGTCGCCGGCTGGCGCTGCATCGCCAGTATGATCTTGAGGATCTTCGCGGTGCCTAACGACTTTCAGATCTCGGCGCGTCTGAAGTGCTCCAGAAGATCAGGCGGCAAGATCATACGCGCGACGTAGTTAATGGTTCTGGTTAGCTTGGTCACGTACATCCCGACAGAAATGACTGCCTCGCCGAACATGCAACTCGTAGCAGTCTCTGCCGCTCTGTATAGGGAGACCAGGCCGCGGAGGGCAGGACAGGCGTGGCTGGGGGACCTGGATTCGAACCAAGATTGACCGAGTCAGAGTCGGTAGTTCTACCGTTGAACTATCCCCCAAGGTGGCGTTATAGTCGCCTTTCCTCGTCGCGAGGTGGGTTCCTATACGCAGAATGGGCGATGCTTACAAGAGGCGGTGCAGGCGAGTTCGCCGCGTAGGTGGACGGATCAAGCAGGTGCGGCCTAAACGTCATCGTGGCCGCCGGCGAAGCGCCTCAGGGGCGCGAAGGTCGAATCGGGGCAGGGACGCTGCTATCAGGTTCGCGTCGCTTCAGCGCGCAAGGGCGGTTCAGAACGAAGCCTGCGTTAGGGGGCGCGATCCATCCGGATACATCACGGCGCCTTCCACACGTAACGCCCGGGATGATGGTCCATGAAGTTGGTGCTCCAGCCCCGCAGCTGGGGCGAGACCAGGTCCGGCGCCTGGTAGGTCATCAACGTGAGGTAGGGCTGCTGCGCCAGCATCAGGCTCTCGGCCTGGTGCAGGATCGCCGAGCGGTTCGCCGCGTCGGGCTCCACCTCCGCCGCCCGCATCAACGCGTCGTAGGCGGGGTCCGAAAAATGAGCGTAGTTCAGCCCCTTGTTGTCGCTTTCGCCGAGGAAGAGGAAGTTCTGCGCGTCGGGGAAGTCTGCCCACCATGACGAGCGGACCACGTCGTAGGGCTGGCCGGAGGCGAGGAAGGCGTAGTGCGAGTTGGCGTCGGTGACGACGAAGTCCATCGCGACGCCTAGCGTCCGCCACATGTCGGCAACGGCGATGGCGGTGGCCTTGTGGTTCTCCGACTGGTTGTAGCGGAAGGTGAGGCGCAGCGGGTGCCCCGGCCCGTAGCCGGCCTCCGCCATGAGCCGCATAGCGTCGTCCTCGCGAGCGAAAGGGCTCTCGTCCTTCCAAGTCACGGAAGAGGGCGTGCCGTAGCTCGGGATGCCGGGCGGCACGAAGGAGAAGCCCGGCAGCATGGTGCCGCCCCAGATCGTGCGCGCGAGAAAATCGCGGTCGATCACCATGGCGAGCGCGTTGCGCACGCGCGGGTCGCTGAAGGGCGGGTTGCGGGTGTCGAAGGCCCAGAAGTAGCTGCCGAGGTTGGGTGCCACCTTGAGCTCGCGCCCCAGCGTCGCACGCACAAAACGGATCTGGTCGATGGGGACGTCGGGGTAGGAATCGATCTCGCCGGCCATGAAGCGGCGCAGCGCTGCGGAATGATCCTCCAGCGGGAAGATGATCTCGCTCTCGAGCCGCACTTGCGCAGCGTCGTGAAAATAGGGGTTTTTGGCCAGGACCAGGCGGTCGTTGGGCACATAGTCCTTCAGGACGAACGCGCCGTTGGTGACGAGATGCCCCGCCCGCGTAAAACTCGCGCCCCAGCGCGCCAGGCTCGGGCGGTGCAGGGGCAGGGCGGTAAAATGGGTCAGCTGCGCCAGCAGGTAGGCCGCCGGGTGCTCCAGCGTGAGCTGCAGCGTCAGCGGGTCGAGGGCGCGGGCGCCGAGGGCGTCGAGCGGCATCCCGCCGGTGTTCACGCGCCGCGCGTTCTTCAGCGTGTGGAGAATGCTGGCGTATTGGGCGCCGGTCTTCGGGTCCATGAGGCGGCGCAGCGCGAAAGCGAAGTCCTCGGCCGTGACCTGGCTGCCGTCTGACCAGCGCGCGTCGGGCCGCAGGTGGAAGGTGTAGACGAGCTTGTCGGCGCTGACGTCCCAGCTGCGCGCCACGCCGGGCTGCAGCCGGCCCTCGCCGTCGTAGACCACGAGTCCCTCGTAGAGCTCGTCGAGCACGTGCCCCTCGGTGACCGTGGAGGCTTTGTGCGGGTCGAGCGAGCCCGGCTCCATTGCCTCGCCGCGGCGCCAGATGGCGTCGGCCCGGGCGGCGGCGGGCAAGAGCAAGAGCAAGAGCAGGGCGATGTGGATCACGTCGGCATCAGAGGAGCCGCGGTCCCGTTCGTCAACAAGGTGTCATGATCGCCGCGGCGGGCGGGACGCGGCTTCGGGACGCGCGATGGTGGGCGCGACAGGGATTGAACCTGTGACCCCTCCCGTGTGAAGGGAGTGCTCTCCCGCTGAGCTACGCGCCCGATTCGACCGGTGCGGCTATATCGCGGGCGCCTGATGCGATGTCAAACCCTGTTAAAACCTTCGCGGCGAACCTGCGGTGGGAATCTCGACCACGAAAGTCGGTGAACGGCCACGCCGGACGAGGACCTGCCGGGGTGATGTCGGCGAACGCCGAAAGCATGGGCATCGCGAAGTATCCGTCCGCCGAAACCGGCGAACGCGGTGTGGCCGAGCGCCGAGACCGGGTAGGTGGACGCCAACGCCGGTTCAACCCGTCCTCGCCTGTCCATTTCACGCGCATTTATCGGTATATTTACCTAGCAAGCTGCAGCGGCAAGCCGCGACCAATCCTTGACACCTCCGTCGTCGCCGCTTATCCGACACGCCTCGCCGGCCGCCGCCGTTCGGGGGAGTAGCTCAGTTGGTTAGAGCGCCGGCCTGTCACGCCGGAGGTCGCGGGTTCGAGTCCCGTCTCTCTCGCCATCTCGCTGGGGCAGCCCAACTTGCCCGCGAGTTAACTTGCCCGCGAGCTATTGTGCAGATAGCTCTATACCCTGGTGTGGGTCGCGGGTGGGGGCGCGGCGGCTTTGACAGGCACGGGGAGCGCGGCCTCAGGCCGTAAACTTTGGCACAACATAACCGGCGCGCCTTGGCGTTGGTCGGGAATCGTCCTTGTCGTCGCCGCAATCCTGCTGCCTGCGCTGCTTTTCGGCTTCTCCGCCTGGACCGGCTACCGCGACACCTTGAGGACCGCCGAGTTGCGCGCCGACCGTACGGCCCGCGTCCTCGAGGAGCACGTCAGCAAGGTTTTCGAGAGCCATCGCCTGGTGATCCAGCAGGTGCGCGATCGCCTGCGCTTCGTCGATTGGGGCAAGGAGGAGGATCGTATCGACCTGCATAAGCTGCTGCAGGACCTCCAGGATGAACTTGATCAAGTCTCGACCATCACGATCGTCGATGCCGATGGGCGGATGCAGGCGTCCGGGCGGATCTACCCCGCCGACCGCGGCGTCAGCTTCGCCGACCGCGACTGGTTTCAGACGTTGCGCTCCGGCGTTCCTGGCGCCGCCATCTCTCGCTCCTACGTGGGACGGCAATCGGGCCAGCCCGTCTTCAACATCGCGGTGGCGCTGCGCGACAAGACCGGCGCCTTCGCCGGCGCCATCGTGGTCTCGGTCGATCGCAGCTACTTCGAGACCTTCTACAAGGAGGTCGAGCCCGACTTCGACCATGCCGTGACCCTGACCCGGAGCGATGGCGAGATCCTCGCCCGCACGCCGCCGACAACGATCACGCACCTGCCGACCCCGTCGCGTCTCCTTTCGGAGGCCAGCCGTGCGCCATTCGGCCATTACATCGGCGCGTCGGTGATCGACGGCACCAACCGCATCTTCGCCTACCGCAAGGTCGGCACCTATCCCGTCTACGTCCGCTTCAGTCTCGCGACCGACGCCGTACTGGCGCAGTGGCGTCGCTCGCTGCTGGACTACGGGATCGTCTCAATGGTCTCGGCCCTCGCCCTCGCCGTCGCCTCCTGGCTCGTCGTGCGGCAGAGCTTCCGCGAGCGCCTGGCCCGCGACCGCTGGCAGGAGACTGCGGCGGCGCTCGAGGCCGAGATTGCGGAGCGCGAGCGCGTCGACGCGCAGCTCCGCCAGCTGCAGAAGATGGAGGCGATCGGCCGCCTCACCGGCGGCATAGCCCACGACTTCAACAATCTCCTCACCGCCATCCTTGGCAATCTCGAACTCGCCGGCCGGCGCATCGAGGATCCGCGGGTCGCGCGCCTCGTCGGCAACGCCGTCGACGGGGCGCAGCGCGCCGCCACGCTGACCGGCCGCCTGCTCGCCTTTTCGCGGCAGCAGCCGCTGCAGCCCAGGCGCGTGGCGCTGAACGATCTTGTCGACGGCGTGGGCGAGCTGCTGCGCGTGACCTTGGGCGCCAGCATCGTGCTGCGCGTCCGTCCCGCGACAGAGGTGTGGCCGGTCGCCATCGATGTCAGTCAGCTCGAGAATGCCATATTGAACTTGGCGGTCAACGCGCGCGACGCAATGCCTGAAGGCGGGACGCTGACGATCGAGACCCAGAACAGCCAGGTAAGCGCCGGCTCGGCTCTCGCCGTCGGTGGCGAGGTCGAGCCAGGGGACTACGCCGTCGTGAGCGTTGGCGACACCGGCCAGGGCATGACAGCCGAGATCATGGCGCAGGTTTTCGAGCCGTTCTTCACGACTAAGCCGGTCGGCAAGGGCACCGGCTTGGGCCTGAGCCAGGTATACGGCTTCGCGCGGCAGTCCGGCGGCCACGCGGTGATCCGCTCGGAGATGGGACGGGGCACGACCATCCGGCTTTTCCTGCCGCGCCTCATACAGGGCGAGGATGTCGCGCCGGCCGAGGTCTCGCCGTCCGCCCCGCCTGCCGCGCGCGCGCGCGGCGAGACTATCCTCGTTGTCGAGGACGAGGACATAGTGCGCACCTTCGCTGCCTCCGCGCTCCGCGAGCAGGGCTATCGCGTCCTCGAGGCGGCCGACGGCCCGTCTGCGCTGATCCTACTCTCTGCCCATCCCGAGGTGGCGCTGCTCTTCACCGACATCGTCCTCAGGGGGCCGATGAATGGTTGGGCGCTAGCCAAGGCGGCGACACGCCACCGTCGCCTCCCGGTGCTCTATACCTCCGGCTACAGCCGCGAATCAGTCGTCAGCGACGACCGGCTCCATTCCGGGGCCGAGCTTCTGCCGAAGCCGTTCACGAGCGAGACGCTGGTCACGCAGGTGCGGTGTTTGCTCGATACTTCCGCATTGGCGTCCCCGAGTACGATGGCGGGGTAACGCGGGCTGCTCGGCAGGAGGCAGGGCTGCGGCCTTGCCAGATGACCCCTTCTCCCGCAAGGGGATAAGGGCGTAACCCGCAAGTTCGAGCGACGTGTGCATGCCGTAGCCGAATGCGACCGCCCTACAGCTTGGCCTCGCGATCGGCCTTGCCGCCGGCGACGGTGCCGCGCGCCTTCTCGGCGAAGATCGCCTGGTACATGCCCACGTTGGCGATGACTCGCTGCACGTAGTTGCGGGTCTCGGTGAAGGGAATGCGCTCGACCCAGTCGATGGGGTCGACGCCGGGCTTGCGAGGGTCGCCATAGGCCTCGATCCATTGCTTCACGCGACCGCCGCCGGCGTTGTAGGCGGCGAAGGTGAGAATGTAGGAGCCGCCCTGCTCGGCGAGCAGCTCGCCGAGATGGGCGGCGCCGAGCTGCGCGTTGAAGGCGGCGTCCGTCAGCATGCGATTGCCGTCGAAGGGTAGGCCGGCTTTCGTTGCGGTATGGCGGGCCGTCGAATCGATCATCTGCATCAGGCCTTTGGCGCCGGCCTTGGAGACCACCGCCGGCATGAAGGCGCTCTCCTGCCGCGCGATCGAATAGACCACCGGCGCCGGAGCCGAACCCTGTAGCGCGTCGTATCGCGGAATGCCGAAGGTCGGATAGGCGAGCTGGTCGAGCGCGAAACCATGCTGCCCCATCACCTTGCCGACCGTCAGGGCGAGGTGGGCGTCGCCTTGGTTCTGCACGACGGTGGCCAGGGCCGCGAGCTGACGCTCGTCGTGCGAGCTGCCGGCCATCTCGGAGGCGAGCGCCGTGGCTCCCTCCTTCTCGCCGGCGGCGTAGAGCAGCTCGACCGTTCGCACCGCTTCGTCGCGCTCCGAACCGATCGCTTCGCGGGCGGGAGCGCGGACCGGTTCTTCGACCATGCCGAGCGCCTGGCGTGCCACCTGGCCGTAATAGGTGGCGCCGTAGACGGCGGCCTTGCGATAGAGCGCATCGGCCTGGCTAAGGGCGTCGGGCGCCATGACCGCGGCGGCGGTGCGAGCTTCCCAGTAGGCGATGCGGGCAATCGAGATGGGGGTCTCCGCGAGCTTCGCCGCCTCAGCGAAATGATAGGTGGCTCGAGGCGGATCGTTCATGAAGCGCAACGCGATCCACCCGGCGTGAAACTCGGCCTCAATCCTGTCTTCGGCGGTCGTGGCCGAGGCCGTGGCACAGATCACGTAGGCGGCGTTGATGTTACCGTTGTCGAGTAGCTTGCGGGCGAGCAAGCGCCGCTCGGTCCACCATTCGCTGCCGTCGATCAAGGCGCCGCGCTCGCGCGGCGCCGATTGCATCAGGTTGGCGGCGTCCATCAGCTTGTCGGCGCGGCGCAGCTTCTGCACTTCGGCGAGGATCAACCCGGGATCCTTGCGCAAGGATTCCGGCACCGCGGCGATGGCCTTGTCGCTGGGCGCCTCGGCGAGCACCGCCGCCCGCGCCTTCTCCAGCGCCACGACGTCGGCACCTGCGAAGAGGGCGTAATGCAGCGCCGCCGGCACCTGCTCCTTGTACATCAGCCGGTCGGCCTTGTACTTGTAGTCGCCACGCGTGAGATCGGCTCCAAACTCGGTTTTGAGCTGCGCCTCGAGGTAGGGCTGGAGGTCGCTTTCGCGGAACAGGGCGCGCGCCAGCTTGGTCCCGTCAGCGACGCGGCCGGCGCTCTTCAGCGCTTTGGCCAGCGCGAACTTGCCCGCCGCGGTGACCGGCGCGGCCGGTTCGTAGAAGCGCAGGACGCTGGCGGCGTCCCGCATGCGCGCGGTGCGCAACTCGGCCTGGTGCCGGAACCAGGTCGGCGTCGGCCAGTCGGGATGGGCGTGCTGGAAGCTCTCGAGCCGCTCCATGCCGATCTTCTGCGGCACGTCGCGCAGCGCTACCCACTCCAGCGCCATGCGCACCAGCGGGTCGGAAAGGCGCGCGGAAAGGGCGTCGCCCCCGGTAAGATTGTCAGCGCGATAGGCGGCGATAGCGTCGCCAATATTGGCGGGATCGTAGCCGAGCGTGCGGATGCGGTCGTCGGCGAGCGCGGCCACGTAGGCCTGCTTCAGGGCGGATGCATCCTGCGCGGCTTGCGGCTTCTCGAGCACGGGGCCGGCCTGCGGCGGGGTCGCGAGCGCGGTCACCACCGGACCGGTGGCTGGCGCGTTGGCGATCTGCTTCGGCTTTTCCGAGGGATGCCATAACCGGAAATCGAGATAGGCGCGGCGTACGAAAGAGCCAGCGCGCTCGAACACGAGGCCGGTGCCATGGAACACCTCCGCCCAGCCCGGGACGCGCGCGTCGCCGACGCGCACCGGCACCAGGGCCGCGACGCAGAGGGCGGAAGTGGTCAGAAGTATGAGTCCGCGACGCTTACTGATCATGCCCCGACGCTACTCCCGTGCTGGTTAACCCAGAATTTACGATCTCCGCGATCTCGCGAATCGTGTTGCTCCCGAGCGTCACGTTGCGTTCCGCCGATGACCCGCTATGTCTGTCGACCCGACAGGTCCCGGCTCGCGAAGCCGTAAACAGGCCCGAGGAATACGGCGCTCTAAGGGCGCTCCGTCCCAGAGGGCAGGAACGACCGGCACCGGCCGGGAAAGGCGATCATGGCGGCGGGTGCAGGGTTCAGGGGTTCGATCACGGCGCTGGTGACCCCGTTCAAGGATGGCGACTTCGACGAAGACGCGTTTCGCGCCCTGATCGCCTGGCAGATCGAGAGCGGCACCCATGGTTTCGTGCCGGTCGGCACCACGGGTGAGGGGCCGACGCTGTCGCACGACGAGCATCGCCGCGTCGTCGAGGTCTGCATCGCCGAGACGAAGGGGCGGGCCGCGATCATCGCCGGGGCCGGTTCCAATTCCACGCAGGAGGCGCTCGAGCTTGCCCGTCACGCCGAAAAGGTCGGCGCCGACGGCGTGCTGGTTGTCACGCCCTACTACAACAAGCCCTCGCAGGAGGGCCTCTATCGCCATTTCAAGGCGGTCAACGACGCCATCGGCATCCCGATCGTGATCTACAACATCCCGCCGCGCTCGGTGGTGGACATGTCGATCGACACGATGAAGCGGCTTTACGAGCTGGAAAACGTCGTCGGCGTGAAGGACGCGACCGCCTCGCTGGCGCGCACCGCGTTGCAGCGCGCCGCGCTCGGCCCCGACTTCATCCAACTCTCCGGCGAGGACATGACGGCGCTGGCCGTGATGGCGCACGGCGGCCACGGCTGCATCTCAGTCACCTCCAACGTCGCTCCGCGCCAGTGCGCCGCCATGCAGGAGCATTGCCAGGCCGGTAATTTCCGCGCGGCACTGGCGATCCAGGATCAGCTGACGCCGCTGCATGCCGCGCTGTTCATCGAGCCGAACCCCGCCGGCCCGAAATGCGCGCTGGCCGAGCTGGGACGCATCACCGAGGAGGTGCGTCTGCCGATGGTGGCGGCCAGCGCCGCCGCCCGCGACACCATCCGCAAGGCGATGGTGCACGCCGGCATCCTGAACTGAGTCGATCATGGCGGCCAAGGAAGAGCGCTACAAGATCGCCGCCGACAACCGGCGCGCGCGATTTGACTACGAGCTGGGGGAAACCTTTGAGGCCGGCGTGATGCTCGTCGGCACCGAGGTCAAGGCGCTGCGCACCGGCAAGGCAACGATCGCCGAAAGCTACGCCTCGGTCGAGCGCTCGGGCGAGATTTTCCTCATCAACGCGAACATCCCAGAATACCTCCAGGGCAATCAGTTCAACCACGAGCCCAAGCGCCCGAGAAAGCTGCTGCTGCACGCCAAGGAGATCGCCAAGATCGCGCAGGGCGTAGAGCGCCAGGGCATGACCATCGTGCCGCTGCGTATCTACTTCAACGAGAAGGGCCGAGCGAAGATCGCCATCGCCCTCGGCAAGGGCAAGCAATTGCACGACAAACGCGAGAGCGACAAGCAACGCGACTGGGCGCGCGAGAAGAGCCGACTGTTGAAGAACGGATGAGACTCAGCGCGGGTCGGGACTGTCCGCCAAGAAGGCACTCGCGTCGGCGAAGACCTGCTCGAACATCGCTTCCGTCAGGAGGCCGGTGTTGGTGTTGTAGCGCGAACAGTGAAAGGAATCGAACAGCGCGACGGCGCTGCCGTCCGCCCTCGCGAGCGCGTGCCGTTTGCCGTGACCGAACGGTGCCGCGGCGAGCCTCGTGCCGAAGGCGCGCAGCACGCTCTCGTGGGCCACGCGGCCGAGCGCCACGACCGCGCGCAGGCCGGGCATGCCTTCGATCAGCGCCACCAGGAATTGCCGGCAGGTCGTGATCTCCGCGGGTAGCGGCTTGTTTTGCGGCGGCACGCATCGTACCGCGTTGGTGATGGCGCAGTTGCGCAGCGCCAGGCCGTCGTCGGGGCGGCGCTCGTAGGCGCCTTGCGCGAAGCCGGACTTCAGCAGCGTGGCGTAGAGCAGGTCGCCGGCGTAATCGCCGGTGAAGGGACGCCCGGTTCGGTTGGCCCCGCGCAGGCCGGGGGCCAAGCCAACAACGAGGACCGCCGCGCCGCTCGCGCCGAAGGTCGGCACCGGCGCGTTGAACCAGCCGGGCTCCAGCGCGCGGGCCTCGTCGCGGAACGCGGCGAGGCGCGGACAGAGTCGGCAGTCCGCAATCGGCGCCGCGAGCGGCGTCACCGCGCGGCCGCGCTAGAGCATCTGACGGTCATTCGCGGGCGCTTACGTAAGTCCTCGGGGCGCTTCATGCGTCGGAGCAAACCTGCGACAGCGGACGTTGCTCTAGTCGACGTCATGATCCTGGGTCGCCGGGGCAGGCCCGCTCGCCGCGCCGACCGGCGCACTTTGGATGCGCCTGTCATGGTAACGCTGCATGCGCTCCGAGGGATCGCGGCCGATCTTACCGGCCAGATGGATGAGGTCAACGAATTCATCAGCTTGCCGCCGCAGCTCGTCGGCGATCATCGCCGGTTGCGTCGAATTGGTCGAGACGACCGACACGCGCACCCCCTTGCGCTGGATCGCTTCGACCAGCGACCTGAAGTCACCGTCGCCGGAGAATAAAATAAGGTGATCGACGTGTTCGGCCATCTCCATGGCATCGACCGCCAGCTCTATATCCATGTTTCCTTTGACTTTTCGCCGGCCGAGAGCGTCGACGAACTCTTTTGTAGGTTTGGTTACGACTGAAAAGCCGTTGTAATCCAACCAATCGATCAACGGGCGAATTGAGGAATACTCTTGATCTTCTACCAAGGCAGTATAGTAGAAAGCGCGAATTAGTCTTCCACGACTTTCAAATTCCTTTAGCAAGCGTTTATAGTCGATGTCGAAGCCGAGCGCCTTCGCCGTCGCATAAAGATTCGCGCCGTCGATAAAGAGCGCAATCCGATCAAGCTCAGCCATTATTGTTGTCTCGTTCTTTCTTGTCTAGGTCGGCTTATGTAGGCGATCAAGCTCGCCAACCGAGCTTCAAGCCGCAACTTGTCGTGGAAAAACGCCTTCTGGCAAGTACGAGCAAACGCACTAATGTAATCAATGGCCCCGTCGTCGCCTCGCGTCAAGCGAGATGCCGGAAGGTCGCGTGAGCAAATAGGGCCATTTCTAAAGCCGATCGACAGGTGGCGGCTACAAAGTTGCATTGCGGCTGCAATGTTGGCTAAACCACCTGCAACCCCAGCAAATTGACGAGAGGCCAACCGCATGGCACGCGTGACGGTAGAAGATTGTGTCGACAAGGTAGAGAATCGTTTCGAACTCGTTCTAATCGCGAGCCATCGTGCGCGCCTCATCGCGTCGGGTTCACCGATCACGGTCGACCGGGACAACGACAAGAACCCCGTCGTGGCGCTGCGCGAGATCGCGGACATGACGCAAACTCCCGAAGATTTGAAGGAGGACTTCATCCACTCGCTGCAGAAGCAGGTCGAGGTGGACGAGCCGGAGGCCGAGGTCGTACCGGCGCTGGTTCAGCCCCAGCCCGACATGCCGCAGCCCGAGATCGGCGACGCCGGTTTCGACCGCATGACCGAAGAGGACCTGCTGCGCGGGCTCGAAGGGCTGGTGCCTCCGGCCGCGACCGACGACGAGGGCGAATAAGCCGCGCGCGATTACCCCTTCCGCCGGCGGGCGGGACTGGGGCATAGGAGGCGGCTACGGGCCGAATAGGCGGCCCGCTCTCGCGGGAGGCGGACGAACCCCTCCATGATGCGTCAATACGAGCTCGTCGACCGGGTCCGCCGCTACAATCCGCAGGCCGACGAGGTCCTCCTTAACCGCGCCTATGTGTACGCCATGCAGGCGCATGGCGCGCAAGTCCGCGCTTCGGGTGCTCCTTACTTCTCGCACCCGCTCGAGGTTGCGGGCATCCTCACCGATCTGCACCTCGACGACGCCACGATCGTCGCGGCGGTGCTCCACGACGTCATCGAAGACACCGAGTCGACCCGCGAGGAGATCGATCGGCTGTTCGGCCGCGAGATCGGCGCGCTGGTCGAGGGGCTGACCAAGCTCAAGCGCCTCGACCTCGTCTCCAAACGAGCCGTGCAGGCGGAGAACTTCCGCAAGCTGCTGCTCGCCATCGCCGCCGACGTGCGCGTGCTGCTGGTGAAGCTCGCCGATCGCCTCCACAACATGCGGACGCTGCATTTCGTGGTGCCGGAGAAGCGAGCCCGCATCGCCGAGGAGACGCTCGACATCTACGCGCCGCTGGCCGGTCGCATGGGCATGCAGCGCATGCGCGAGGAGCTCGAGGATCTCGCCTTCCGCCACCTCATGCCCGACGCCCACGCCACCATCGAGGCGCGGCTCGACGACGTCGGCCGCAACAACAAGCTGCGCATCTCTGCCATCGAGGCCGAGGTCGCGGCCGCGCTCGCCGCCGAGGGCATCGTGGCCGACGTCAAGGGCCGGCAGAAGCAGCCTTATTCGGTCTGGCGCAAGATGGAGCGCAAGCAGATTACCTTCGAGCAGATGTCCGACATCTTCGGCTTCCGCATCATCGTGCCCACCCTGCCGGAGTGCTATCGCGCGATCGGCGTTGTGCACACACGCTGGCCGACCGTACCGGGCCGCTTCAAGGACTATATCTCGACGCCCAAGCCCAACGACTATCGCTCGATCCACACCACCGTCGTCGGGCCGGGGCGCCAGCGCGTTGAGCTGCAGGTGCGCACCGCCGCGATGCATGACATCGCCTCCAACGGCATCGCCGCGCACGCCCTCTACAAGGAGGGCATGACCTACGACGACACCGCGCTGCGGAGCGAGAGCCGGGCCTTCACCTGGCTGCGGCGCACGATCGAGCTGCTTGCCGAGGGATCCTCTCCGGAGGAATTCCTCGAGCACACAAAGCTCGAGCTGTTCCTCGACCAGGTGTTCTGCTTCACCCCAAAGGGGCGGCTGATCGCGCTGCCGCGCGGCGCCACCGCGATCGACTTCGCCTATGCCGTGCACACCGACGTTGGTAACGGCGCCGCCGGTGCCAAGATCAACGGGCGCCCGGCGCCGCTGCTCAGCGAGCTGCAGAACGGCGACGAGGTGGAGATCGCGCGTCAGGAGGGTCAGGTCCCGCCGGCGGTATGGGAGACGCTGGTCGTGACCGGCAAGGCGCGCGCGGCGGTCCGACGGGCCACCCGCGAAGCGATGCGCGCGCAATATGCCGGGCTCGGCCGCCAGATCGTCGCCCGCGCCTTCGAGCGCGCCGGCAAGACGCTCGGCGACGAACGGCTGAAGGCTGTGCTGCCGCGCTTTGCCCGCGGCAGCGTCGAGGACGTGCTGGCCGCCGTCGGCCGCGGCGAGCTGTTCTCCGGCGACGTGCTTAAGGCCGTGCACCCGGAGGTCGCCGAGGATCGCCGACCGGCGACGCCGCAGCGTACCCGCCGCGATGCCGGCTGGTTCAGCACGCGTACGCACCCCAACCTGCTGTTCCACGTGCCGGGCGCCAGCGAGGAGGTCGACTGGAAGATGATGGCCGAGGCCGGCCTGCACCCCGATCTGCCGGTAATACTGGCGCCCGAGGGCGGCGCGCTGCCGGGCGACCGCATCGTCGGCATCCTCGATCCCGACCGCTCGATCACGATCTACCCGATCCAGTCTGCCGAGCTGACGCGCTTCGACGACCAGCCCGAGCGCTGGCTCGACGTGCGCTGGGAAATCGGCGAGAACGAGCGGCCCTTCTTTCCGGCCAAGCTCGCCATCACCGCCATCAACGAGCCCGGCACGCTGGGCGTGATCGCCACCGTGATCGGCGAGAACGGTGCCAACATCGACAACATCGTGATGAAGCCGATCTCACGGGATTCGCGCCTCGTGGTGGCCGACGTCGAGGTCGGCGACCTCAAGCATCTCGGCACGATCGTCTCTCAGCTGCGGGCGCGGCCGATCGTCAGCAAGGTGGAGCGGATGAACGGATGAGCAGGCTGCGCCTCGGCGTCAACATCGACCATGTCGCCACCGTGCGCAACGCGCGGGGCGGCGCGGTACCGGACCCCGTGCGCGCCGCCCATCTCGCCGTCGAGGCCGGCGCCGACGGCATCACCGCGCACCTGCGCGAGGATCGCCGCCACATCCGCGACGACGACATGCGTCGGCTCAAGGCCGAGCTGACGGTGCCGCTGAACTTCGAGATGGCCGCCACCGACGAGATGGTGGCGCTCGCGCTGCGCACGCGGCCCCACGCCGCCTGCCTCGTTCCGGAGAAGCGCAGCGAGCGCACCACCGAGGGTGGTCTCGACGTCATCGGCGGCCACGACCACCTGCGCATCGCCGCGACCGAGCTCGGCAAGGTCGGCGTCCGCGTCTCGCTCTTCATCGAGCCGACGGCGCAGGCGGTGCAGGCGGCGCGCTCGATCGGCGCGCCCGTCGTCGAGCTGCACACCGGCGCCTGGTGCGACACGCTTGCCCACGGCGAGCATGCCCGCGGCGCCCATGAGTTCGAGCGCCTGCGCCTCGCTGCTCAGGAGGCCGAGCGGCAGGGCCTCGAGTGCCACGCCGGCCACGGGCTCGACTACGACACGGCGCGCACCATCGCAACGCTGCCGCAACTCGTCGAGCTCAACATCGGGCACTTCCTCATCGGCGAGGCGATCTTCGTCGGTCTGGAGGCGGCGATCTCGACGATGCGCGCGGCGATGGAGGCGGGGCGCGTCGGGGTGTTGGAGCTGGAGCCCGCCTCCGCCTCGCGAGGAACGGTCTAGGTGATTCTCGGGATCGGCACCGACCTCTGCAGCATCGAGCGCATCGAGCAGTCGCTGGAGCGCTTCGGCGAGCGCTTCGTCCACCGCTGCTTCACCGAGATCGAGCGCCGCCGCGCCGAGGGCAGGGTTGGGCGCGCCGCGACTTACGCCAAGCGCTTCGCCGCCAAGGAGGCCTGCGCCAAGGCGCTCGGCACCGGCATCAGCGAGGGCGTCGCCTGGCGCGACATGGGGGTGGTCAACCTTCCCTCCGGCAAGCCCACCATGGCGCTGACCGGTGCCGCCGCCACCCGCCTCGCCGCCATGGTCCCGCCCGGCCACAAGGCCGTCATCCACCTCGCCATCACCGATGAGCACCCGACGGCGCAGGCCTTCGTGGTGATCGAGGCCGTGCCGAAGCGCTGATGAGGATTGCTTGCGGGAGCGGAACGACGAGGACACGATGACATCAGCCGTTGCGCAGGAAGACCACGTAGCCGAGAAACAACGGATTGCGCGCCAGCGACGCCGGGGCGTGCCATTCGCCGCCTTGGAGCAGGCCGATGCGGAACGGAACCTTCATCCGGCCGAGCTTCTCGAGATACGCAGCGTAGCCGGGAATAACGTGTCGGCCCTGATAGATCTGGAGCACGGCCTCGTCCACCGTGCCGGCCAGCGCGTCGAGCCCGGCGGGGTCGCCGTTGGCGCTCCAATCGAGTAGGCCGGTAATGCCGAGGCGGCAATCTGCCGGCAGGCGTCGGCGCAGGTTTTTCAGGACGGCGGCGTAGGCAGCAAGGTGGCGCGTCCTCGCATCGAAATCGATCTGCACCCCGACGACATGGTTGCCGGCCCGGCGCCAAGCCGCGAGCTCGCGGCGAAGCTGCTCGCCGACCTCGGGCGGCCAGTCGAGCGTCTCGACCCGAAGGACGAGCCAGACCTCGGCTGTGGATACGTGCGGCACCGCCGCTCGTCGCGAGACGATGTTAGCGGGTTGGCCTGCCTCGACCTCGCCCTCGAGCAGGTAAATGCGATCGGCGGTGTCGAGCACGGGCTGCGGACGCACGCCGGCCCACAGCCAGAAGGACGAGTAGTCCTGCGCATCGACGACCGGCGGCGGCGCCGTGGCTTGTCCGCGGCCGAAGACCGAGGCCAGCGTAAGCGTCGAGGCGAGGCCGACGAGTGGCCACCTCCGCGCTACCACCAATAGCGCAGCTCCTTGGCCCAGCGCGAGGAGGGATACTCCCGCTTCAGTGCGTAGTACCAAGTCTTACGCTCGGACTTGGCGATCTCGGTCGGGCCGCAGCCGTTGCTGCCGACGGATTCGAAACATTTCACGGCGCGATAAAGCGCATAGGCACGATCCGCGGCAGGCGCAGTCCTGTCGGCGATGATTGCCTTGTAGGTCACGTCGCGCGTCGATGCCTCGCCGGGGAACGGCTGGGCCGGCCCGCTGCCGAGCGCACCGTCCCCTCCGGGTATATTCAGCGGGTTTCCGGACAGGTCGTTCAAGCGGAAGAATTCGGCCAAGCAGAGACGATCCCGGGTTGATGCCGGCTCCACGACGAGATCGGCCACGGTGATCCGGAGCGCTGGGCAGCCGATCTCGCCCGCGCCGTCGCCGCGGACGAAGAGGCCGAGCGGTGGTTGCCCGTTCGGGCTTGCTAGGTCGATGTATCGACCGCCCACAATTGGCGCGCCGGCGGGCACCGCCTCGATATCGGTCAGGAAGTTGGCGTAGCGGCCGTGCATGAGTTCCTTGTCGAGCAGGTAGAACAAGGCGACTTCCCGTTCGAGCGCGGAGGAGGAAGGATCGTGCGCCTGGGCGCGAAGCAGGTCGGGCCCTGCGTCGTGCGCGAGAAGTATGATGCGCATGGCGGGATCCGCAACGAGCGAACCTGGAGCGAACACGTCGTCGAGACGGCCTTTCTTCTCGTCGTGCAACGCTAACGCCAACTCGACGGTGGCCTTGTCGAGCGGGCGAACCGCTCCGGGATAGAGCTCCTTCCAGAATCCTCGGGCATTGCGGTCGCCGGCCGCTTCGAGCGCTTCCCCGCGCAGGAGTTGCCGGCTGAACCACAGCGGACCGCCGTCGCGGCGGCCTGTGGCGTCCGGCACGCTTTTCAGAACCGAGGACGGGTCTTCGTCGATGTAGAAGGCATCGGCCGCCTGAAGCATCTCGTACAGCGAAGGCGTCGCCGCGAAGGCCTCGCGCTGGGCTTCCAGATCCACGTGGGTCAGGTCCGCGATGGGCTTGTGTTTTGGCTTGCGCATGCCCTTGAGGTCGAGCACGGCGAGCAGCAGCGGGTCCTTGGTCATGTCGGGGTGCAGCGCCGGCAGCAGCTTGGAATCGATCTCCTCGACCAGCGGCAGGATGTCGGTGTTTCGGGTCGTCACCGGCTGCGCCAGCATCGCGGCATAGCGGACAGCGAGCTTGTCGGTCCAGCCGGCAAGCCAGTCGACACGACGCAGTAGCCCGCGCGCCGAGGCGGCGTAACGCCCGTTGGGATGGTCCTTGAGGTAGCGCTCGAAGGCGGCCGTCGTCCGCTCGGCCTCCTGCTCGTCGATCTTGTCGCTGCCGGCGAAGGAGCCGTAGCTGTCGAAGGCTTTCACCTGCAGCGCGTTCAACTGGGTGCGCGCGGCCATATAGTCGGCGGTCTCGGCGATCCAGGGATCGGCGCTGCTTCTCAGCGCCTCGAAGTCCTTGGCGGCTTCGTCGAAACGGCCGGCGTAGAACGCGCCGGCGCCACGCAGGTAGCTAAGGAAAGGCTTGACCGCTGGTGAAGTCGCGGCTCGGGCCGCAGTCTCGATCGCCACATCCGCACTTTTGTCGACGCCGCAATCCCCGAAGCCCGCGCGCGCTGCCGCCAAGGCTGTCTTCTCCTCCGCCGAGAGCCCATTTGCGGCCGTGACGGCACCGTTGAAGGCCGCCGTACCGGACGCATCGCTTAGGCAACGCGAGCCTTCTCCGGAGGCGAAGCTGTCGGCGCCCGCTCGCTTGACGGGAGACAGGCGGTCGCGCAAGTAGACCCATGTGAAGGTGGGCTTACCGACGGATTCGAAGAGTTCCCGCCCGAGATCGCCTCGCGCGGCCATCAGCAGGAGAATGTTAACGCGCGTGTCGTTGCCCGGCCTCAGCGCCGCGACGTTCTGACATTCCGCGTCACCGCGATCGAGCCTCCATTCGGCCTCGCAAATGTCACCGCTGGCGTGCGCCGGAGCCACCACCCGAAGCGACAGGGCAATGGTCAAAGCGAGCCGGCGCGCTGCGGAAAGACGACGATGGTCGATCACGATAGCCTCCCATCCCTAAAGGGAAACTAGTTGAGAGCTGAGGCACTGCACAGCCGAGGGAACCGGAAAGATCAGGCGCAGCCGTCATTCCGCCTCACACGCCAGCCAGCGTTCCGCAAGATATCACAATGGTCATTGCGAGCAAGCCGGTGACATCGCTCGCTGGTCATCTATCGCGCGAAGCGTTCCGCGCCCTTTGCGGAGGCCGTCCTGCGGGCCGAACGAAATCGTTCGATGGGTGCGCTGATGCCGCGCTCCGAATGTCGGCGGCCTTAAAAATGCAGCTTCATGCCGACTTCCGCGCCGGTCCCGGTGGCGTTGCCGTTGAGGTTTTCGATGCGGGTCTGGCCGGCGCTGTCGTTGCTGCCGTTCCATTTCATACCGAAAGAGATCGGGTCGACCGGCGCGTTCGGCTTGGCGACACCGGTTTCGGCCGCGGGTACCGCGGGGACTTCGGAAGGCAACCGGGCCGAGGGCGGTACGGTCGTGCGGCGTGCCGCGATGGCCGCTTTGACGCGGTGCGCCGTGGCGTGCTTCGCCGGCTTCGTCGGCGAGCTCGCGGCCGACGGCGTGTCCAGTGGACCGAAGAGCCCCTGCGCCGTCGCGGCCGAGGTCGCTGTCAGCACGATTACGACCAGAGGCATCGCTCGCACGAAGGCCATGTTCGACCGGGTCATGTCTGCGCCTCTTGCTGCAGCAGAATGAGATCGTACAAGAAGGAAGGGCAATTGTGGCGAGCCGGCGATGCTGACGCTAACGTGATCGCGAGCCGACGCCCGCGCCGGGGATACGCAAAGGCGTTTAGGGCGCCGACCATCACCCCGCTTGCCCTCGCCCTTGCCCTGGCCGAGCGTCGGCGCAGACAAATGCAGGCCCGCGCCCATGCACTTCAGCAAGCTGCGCCTCGCCGGCTTCAAGAGCTTCGTCGAGGCGACCGAGTTCGAGATTCTCCCTGGCCTCACCGGCATCGTCGGGCCCAACGGCTGCGGCAAGTCGAATCTCGTCGAGGCGCTGCGCTGGGTCATGGGCGAAAATTCCTACAAGAGCATGCGCGCCTCGGGCATGGACGACGTCATTTTCGCCGGCGGCGGCAGCCGCCCCGCGCGCAACATGGCCGAGGTCGGCCTCACGCTGGACAATTCCGCGCGCACCGCGCCGGCCGCCTTCAACGATTCCGAGGTGCTGGAGGTGACCCGCCGCATCGAGCGCGAGCAGGGCTCGACCTACCGCATCAACGGCCGCGAGGTGCGCGCCCGCGACGTGCAGATCCTGTTCGCCGACGCCTCGACCGGCTCGCGCTCGCCGGCGCTGGTCAGGCAGGGCCAGATCTCGGAGATCATCGCGGCCAAGCCACAATCGCGCCGGCGCATCCTTGAGGAAGCGGCTGGCGTCGCCGGCCTCCACACCCGCCGCCATGAGGCCGAGCTGCGCCTCAAGGGCGCCGAGGACAACCTCGCTCGCATCGACGACGTGCTGACGCAGATCGCCTCGCAGGGCGACGGCCTTCGCCGGCAGGCGCGGCAGGCCGGGCGCTACCGCGAGCTGCAGGCCGAGATCCGCCGGGCGCAGGCGCTGCAGGTGCTGATCGAATGGGAGGAGGCCGAGCTCGACCAGCTGGCCGCAGCCGCGGCGCTGAGCGCGGCGAACGCCGCCGTGATTGAGGCGACGCGCGCGCAGGGTGAGGCGGCCCGCCGCCAGGCCGTCGCCGCCCACGTCCTGCCGTCCCTGCGCGAGGCCGAGGCGGAGGTGGGAGAGACGCTGCAGCGCGCCATCGTCGCGCGAACGACGCTCGACGGCGAGGAGCGGCGGGCCAAGGGCCGGCTCGCCGAGATCGAACGCCGACTGAAGGAGATGGAGGCGGACCTCGCGCGCGACGCCGCCGCGTCCGATGATGCCGCGGCCTCGCTCGCGCGGCTCGCGGCCGAGGCGGCCGAACTCGGGGCGCAGGAGGGCAGCGCGGGCTCGGAGGCGATCGAGGCCTCGCTGCAGGCCAAGGCCGCCGCGGCGGAGTCGGCACGGCTCGAGGCGGAACGGCTCTTCGGCGCGGCGCAGGCGACCCGCGCCGAGGCCGATGCGCGGCGGCGTAGCCTTGACGAGCGGCTGCGGGAGGAGGCAGCGCGGCTGGTGCGGTTCGAGCGCGACCTTGTGGAGGCGGCTCGCGGCCGCGCGGCGTTCGCGGGCAACCTCGATCTCGCCGCCGGTCTCGATGCCGCCGCTGCCAAGCTGGCGCTGGAGAGGGAGGCGGCCGCGCTCGCCGAGGCCGCGGCGCTGGAGGCGGACAGTGCGCTGGCGCAGGCGCGCGAGACCGAGGCGAAGGGGCGCGGGCCGCTGGTCGAGGCCGATCGCCGAGCGCAGCGGCTCGACACCGAGGTGCGCACGCTGTCCAAGCTGCTGGAGGCGGCTGGCGGCGGGCGCTGGCGCCCGATCACCGACGCGATCAAGGTCGCCAAAGGTTGCGAGGCGGCGCTGGGTGCCGCGCTCGGCGACGACCTCGACGCTTCCGACGACGTGCGTGCGCCGGCGCATTGGACCGGTTTCGCTTCCGGCAGCGGGGCCGACCTGCCCGAAGGCGTGACGCCGCTGCTGGCCCATGTCGAGGCGCCGCCGGCGCTGCGCCCACGGCTGGCGCAGATTGGCCTCGTCGTGCGCGCCGACGGTCCTTCGCTTCGTCAGAGATTGGCGCCGGGGCAGAGGCTGGTCTCGCGTGAAGGCGACATCTGGCGCTGGGACGGCTTCACCCAGGCGGCTGAGGCGCCGACGCCGGCGGCGCGCCGGCTCGTCGAGCGCAACCGGCTCACCGATCTCCGCGCGGAAGGGGCGAGTGCGCAGGAGGCCTACCAGGGCTTCAAGGCAAGCGCGGACGCTGCGGCGACGGCGCTGCGCAAGGCGGTGGCGCACGAGGTGGCTGCAAGGGGGAAGGCGCAGGCGACGCGACGTGCGGCGGAAGCGGCGCGCGAGGCCCATGTCGCGCTGGAGCGCCGCGCCGGCGAGGCGCGCGCCAGGCTGGCGACGCTAGAGGCCGCCGAGGCGGCGGCGCGCGGCGCCCGCGACGAGGCCGCCGGGCGCAGGGCCGAGGCTGAAGCCGCGATAGCGGCGCTGCCGCCGACTGAGGATCTGGCCGAGACCATGGAACAGGCGCGTTCCGAGGCTGCGTTGCAGCGCGCGGTCGAGACTGAGGCGCTTGCGACGCTGCAGGCGCTGCTGCGCGAGCGTGAATCTCGCACACGCCGGCACGGCGCGATCGCGGCGGAGCGGCTCTCCTGGGACGGGCGCGCAAAGCAGGCGGCCGCTCATCATGGGGACGTCGAGGTGCGGTTCTCGGCGGCGCAGGACGAGCACAAGGTACTGCTCGAGGCGCCCGACCGTTTCGCCCTAGCCAAGCGCCGGCTGCGCGCCGATGTCGAGGCGGCCGAGGCAGCGCTGCGCGCGGCCGGCGACGCGCGGGTCGTCGCCGAGACCGAGCTGGCCGTGGCCGACCGCGAGGCGCGGGCGACGCTCGAAGCCATGGCCGCCGCGCGCGAGGACAAGGCACGCTGCGAGGCGCGCGCCGAGGCCGCCGCGCAACGCGTCGAGACGGTCGGCCGGGCGAGCGCGGCGGAGCTGGAATGCGCGCCGGCGGGGCTGCCGGCGCTGGCCGGCGTGCCAGCGCGGGGCGAGCGCCCGACGGCGGCCGGCGTTGCGGCGCGCCTCGAGACGCTCAAGGCCGATCGCGACCGTCTCGGCGCGGTTAACCTGCGCGCCGACGAGGAGCTCGCCGCCCTGGAGGGCCAGGCCGAGAGCCTGTCCAAGGAGAAGGCCGACCTCGCCGAGGCGATTCGCCGCCTGCGCCAGGCGATCGGCAGCCTCAACAAAGAGGGCCGCGAGCGGCTACTCGGCGCTTTCGCGACGGTCAACGGCCACTTCAAGGACCTCTTCACCGGCCTATTCGGTGGCGGCGAGGCGGAGCTGCAGCTCGTCGAGTCCGACGATCCGCTGGAAGCCGGCCTGCAGATCCTGGCGCGGCCGCCCGGCAAAAAGCCCCAGGTCATGAGCCTGCTCTCGGGCGGCGAACAGGCGCTGACCGCGATCTCGCTGATCTTTGCGGTGTTCCTCTCCAATCCTTCGCCGATCTGCGTCCTCGACGAGGTCGACGCGCCGCTCGACGACGCTAACGTCGAGCGCTTCTGCGACCTTGTCGACGCCATGCGCGGCAAGACCGACACGCGCTTCATCGCCATTACGCATAACCCCATCACCATGGCGCGGATGGACCGGCTCTACGGAATCACCCAGGCCGAGCGCGGCATCTCCACCCTGGTCAGCGTCGACCTTGCCGAGGCGGAGGAGCTGCTCGAGGTGTCGTAGCATGCGCATCGCGACCATGAGCCTGCGAGGCTGCGACCAGCGGGCGCCGCCTCAGCAGGGCGTCGCCCCTTGTACCGTCCGTTGCGCTGCGATACCACGCCGGCACGCCTTAGAATGGATCTTGCACGCCCTCCCGAGTCGGTTGCGAGGCGAGAAGGACGGGTCCCATGCAGAGCATTCTCGGCGAGTACCTCCCTCTGGTGGTGTTCCTGGCTTTGTCGGCCTTCATCTCCGCCGCACTGCTCGTGGCGCCGTTCCTGGTTGCCTACCAAAACCCTGATCCCGAAAAGCTTTCCGCCTACGAGTGCGGCTTTAACGCCTTCGACGATGCGCGGATGAAATTCGACATTAGGTTCTATCTCGTCTCGCTGCTGTTCATCATCTTCGACCTCGAGGTGGCCTTTCTGTTTCCCTGGGCCATTGCTTTCAAGAGAATTGGACACCTCGGCTTCTGGTCGATGATCGTGTTCCTCGGGGTGCTGACAGTCGGCTTCGTCTACGAATGGAAGAAAGGCGCGCTCGAATGGGAGTGATCTCCGCGAGCCCACATACCGCCCCGGCTCCGGCCAAGGGCATTCTCAAGCCGGGTGAAGTCGATCCCTCGACCGACCCCTATTTCCTCGGCATCTCCGACGAGCTGGCGGATCGCGGCTTTCTCGTCACCTCTGCCGATGATCTCATCACCTGGGCGCGTACCGGCTCGCTGATGTGGATGACGTTCGGTCTGGCGTGCTGCGCTATCGAGATGATGCAGGCCTCGATGCCGCGCTACGACATCGAGAGGTTCGGCTTCGCGCCGCGCGCTTCACCGCGCCAGTCAGACGTGATGATCGTCGCCGGCACGCTGACCAACAAAATGGCTCCGGCGTTGCGCAAGGTCTACGACCAGATGCCCGAGCCCCGTTACGTTATCTCGATGGGATCCTGCGCCAACGGCGGCGGCTATTATCACTACTCTTACTCGGTCGTTCGCGGATGCGATCGTATCGTGCCTGTTGACATCTATGTTCCGGGATGCCCGCCCTCTGCGGAGGCGCTGCTTTATGGCATCCTCCTCCTGCAGAAGAAGATCCGGCGTACGGGCACGATCGAGCGCTAGGCGCCGGTTGCGGCACTGCCCGCGGAAAGGTCAAGTATAATGGACGACAATGGCCTCAAGGTCTTGGAGATGCTCGCGGATCAGGTGGGTGCGGCGGTTCCTGGCGCGGTGCTACATCATGAGATTGCTTACGGCGACTTGAGCCTGACCCTCCATCCGGCGCATTATCTCGACGTCGTCCGCTTTCTTCGCGACGATCCTGCGCATCGCTTCGTTTGCTTCGTTGACTTGACCGCCGTCGACTATCCCGAGCGCGAGAGGCGCTTTGATGTCGTCACGCACCTGTTGTCGCCCAAGTACATCCGCCGCGTCCGTCTCAAGATTGAGACCGACGAGCGCACCGCTGTTCCTTCGCTGGTCGACCTCTACCCGGCGGCCAACTGGTTCGAACGCGAGGTGTGGGATCTCTTCGGCGTCTACTTCTCGGGCCACCCTGACCTGCGCCGGTTGCTGACCGACTACGGATTCGAGGGCCATCCCTTGCGCAAGGATTTCCCAATGACCGGCTACGTCGAGGTGCGCTGGGATGACGAGCAGAAGCGCGTCGTGACCGAGCCGGTGACGCTCAACCAGGCGTTCCGCACGTTCGACTTCCTGTCGCCTTGGGAAGGCGACGGCCAGTACATCCTGCCGGGTGACGAGAAAGCCGGCACCCAGGAGGGCCAGCAATGACTAGCGGCGCCATCGATCACGAGACGACGCCGCTCGCCACCAGCGGCATCGCGCCTCGCAATTTCTCTATCAACTTTGGACCGCAACATCCTGCTGCACATGGTGTTCTCCGCCTCGTGCTCGAACTCGACGGCGAGATCGTCGAGCGTGTCGATCCGCATATCGGACTGCTGCACCGCGGCACCGAGAAGCTGATGGAAGCGCGCACCTACCTTCAAGACATCCCGTACTTCGACCGCCTCGACTATTGCTCGCCGATGAACCAGGAGCATGCCTTCGTGCTTGCCATCGAAAAGATGATGGGCGTCAAGGCGACACGACGCGGGCAGTTGATCCGCGTGATGTTCTGCGAAATCGGGCGCATCCTTTCGCACCTCCTCAATGTCACCACGCAAGCCCTCGACGTCGGCGCGCTGACGCCCCCGCTTTGGGGCTTTGAGGAGCGCGAGAAGCTGATGGTGTTCTACGAGCGCGCCTCGGGGGCGCGGCTCCACGCCAACTATTTCCGCGTCGGTGGCGTGCACATTGATTGCCCGGAGAAGCTCATCCAGGACATTGGCGCCTGGTGTGAGACCTTCCCCAAAGTGTTGGATGACTTAACCAATCTCTTCATCGAGAACCGCATCTTTAAGCAGCGCAACGTTGACATAGGCATCGTCTCGCAGGCGGACTGCTGGAAATGGGGCTTCTCCGGCCCCGTGTTGCGCGGCTCCGGCGCCGCCTGGGACCTGCGCAAGGCCGAGCCTTACGATTGCTACGAGGAGATGGAGTTCGACATCCCCATCGGTCGTCACGGTGACAGCTACGACCGCCAGGTCGTGCGCATGAAGGAGATGACGGAATCTGTCCGCATCATGAAGCAATGCGTCGAGAAGCTGCTGGCGCCGGGTGGGCAAGGGCCGGTGCAGCTGCCCAACAACAAGGTGACGCCGCCAAAGCGCGCGATGATGAAGCGCTCGATGGAGGCGCTCATCCATCACTTCAAGCTCTACACCGAAGGCTTCCACGTGCCGGCCGGCGAAAGCTACACCTGCGTCGAGGCTCCTAAGGGCGAGTTCGGCGTCTACCTGGTAAGCGACGGCGGCGATAAGCCGTATCGCTGTAAGATCCGCGCGCCGGGCTATGCCCACCTGCAGGCGATGGATTTCCTTTGCCGCAAGTCGATGCTCGCTGACGTCGGCGCGATCCTAGGGTCGCTCGACATCGTGTTCGGTGAGGTAGATCGCTGATGTCCGTTCGTCGTCTCGCCGAACAGCAGCCCGCCTCCTTCGCTTTCACGCCGGAGAATGCGGCTTGGGCGGACAAGCAGATCGCCAAGTACCCGGAAGGGCGGCAGGCCTCGGCGGTGCTGTCGCTGCTGTGGCGCGCGCAGAAGCAACACCATTACTGGTTGCCAAAGCCGGCGATGGAGGAAGTCGGGCGCCAGCTTGGCATGCCCTACATCCGTGTGCTGGAGGTCGCGACCTTCTACACGATGTTCAACCTGTCCCCGGTCGGCCGCTTCTTCATCCAGCTGTGCGGCACCACGCCCTGCATGCTGGCAGGTTCGGATTCGATCAAGGCGCTGCTGGAGCAGCGCGTCGGGCCGCAGAACACCGTGACAGCCGATGGCAATTTCTCCTGGCTCGAGGTCGAATGCCTCGGTGCCTGCTGCAACGCGCCGATGGTGCAGATCAACGACGATTACTACGAGGACCTGACGGCGGAAAACTTCGACAAGCTACTCGACGATCTTGCCGCCGATTGCCCGGTGCATATCGGCTCGCAGATCGGCCGGCGGACTTCCGAGCCGGTCGGCGGTTTGACCGCGCTGGCGACCTTCTACGGCGAGGACGGCCGCGCTGCCGATGGCGAAAGCGGTAATCACGAAGCACATCCCAGCTCCTTACCGCCGATCGTCGGTGCAGGAGACGAGCGCACGATGCAGGATCTCTCGCCCGATCGTCCTGCGCTGGATCGACGTGCGCTGCGGCAGGACAATTCGATCGGCACACCGGACTACGCGAAGGACATGGGACCAAACGAGATGACCAACGGTGGCCGCACGCAGCCGGCCATGTCCGACGGCAGCGCCCACGAGAAGGCGGCGCAAGCCAAGGCCGGCAACGGCGAGACGCACGGCCCGTCCGACCGGCCGGGCAACGGAAACGGAGGGCGCTGAGATGCTGCACGACAAGGATCGCATCTTCACCAACCTCTACGGTTACGGCGGCTGGAACCTCGAATCGGCACGCAAGCGCGGCGCGTGGGACGGCACCAAGGCGATCGTTGATAAGGGCAAGGACTGGATCATCAACGAGATGAAGTCGTCCGGCCTGCGCGGCCGCGGTGGCGCCGGTTTCCCGACCGGGCTCAAGTGGTCGTTCATGCCCAAGCCCGACCCAGCGCGGCCGTCTTACCTCGTCATCAACGCCGACGAGTCGGAGCCTGGCACGTGCAAGGATCGAGAGATCATGCGCAACGATCCGCAGCTGCTCATCGAGGGGTGCTTGTTCGCCAGCGTCGCGATGGGTGCGCACGCCTGCTATATCTATATTCGCGGCGAGTACATCCTCGAGAAGGAGCGCCTAGAGGCGGCAGTGGAGCAGTGCTACGAGGCCAATCTCGTCGGCAAGGATAACGTCCACGGTTGGCCCTTCGACATCTACGTGCACCACGGTGCCGGCGCCTACATCTGCGGCGAGGAGACAGCGCTGCTCGAGAGCCTCGAAGGCAAGAAGGGCATGCCGCGGCTGAAGCCGCCGTTTCCGGCAAACATGGGCCTCTACGGTTGCCCGACTACGGTTAACAACGTCGAGTCGGTTGCCGTCGCGCCGACGATCCTGAAGCGCGGCGGAGCCTGGTTCGCCTCGTTCGGCGCCAAGAACAACTCCGGCACCAAGCTCTTCTGCATCTCGGGGCACGTCAATCATCCCTGTAACGTGGAGGAGGCGATGTCGGTGCCCTTCCGCGAGCTGGTCGACCGCCATTGTGGTGGCATCCGCGGCGGCTGGGACAACTTGCTCGCCGTAATCCCCGGCGGCTCCTCCGTGCCGCTGGTACCGGCGCACGAGATCGCCGACGCGGCGATGGATTTTGACACGCTGAAGAACCTGAAGTCTGGCTTGGGTACGGCGGCCGTTATCGTGATGGACCATTCGACCGATATCGTGCGCGCCATCGCCCGCATCTCCTACTTCTATCGCCACGAGAGCTGCGGGCAGTGCACGCCGTGCCGCGAGGGCACGGGCTGGCTGTGGCGGGTCATGTCACGCATGGCCGAGGGCCGCGCGCAGAAGCGCGAGATCGACATGCTCATGGAGGTCACCACCCAGATTGAAGGTCACTCCATCTGCGCGCTGGGAGATGCGGCGGCGTGGCCGGTGCAGGGCCTAATCCGGCACTTTCGCCCGGAGATCGAGCGCCGCATCGACCAGTACACCGCCAACCCGCATTCCGAGCCGGTGCGCGACTACGGCATCGCGGCGGAGTAGGGCAGATGGTCGAACCTACCAACGAGATGCTTCTGCGTACGCTGCAGCAAGTCCAAAACACACTCGGAGAACATACTCAGCGTTTCGATTCTGTCGATAGGCGCTTTGAGAAGCTTGATTGCACCATCGACAACCTCACACAGCTTGTATCGACCGCTGTCGGCTTCGCGCGCTACGCCAATCTGCGGCACGATCAAGTCGACACCCGCATGGCCGAGCTTGAGGCTCGGTCCGGGATGCTGGAAGACTTGCAGCGTCGCGTCACGCATATGGAGCAGGCGAGATGACGAAACTCCTCGTCGACGGCCGCGAGGTCGATGTCCCCGAGCACTACACCCTCCTGCAGGCCTGCGAGGCTGCGGGCGCCGAGATCCCGCGCTTCTGTTTCCACGAGCGGCTCTCGATCGCCGGCAATTGCCGCATGTGCCTCGTCGAGGTAAAGGGCGGCCCGCCCAAGCCGCAGGCCTCATGCGCCGTAGGCGTCAAGGACCTGCGCCCGGGTAAGAACGGCGAGCTGCCGGAGGTGCTGACCAAGTCTCCCATGACCAAGCGCGCCCGCGAGGGCATCATGGAATTCCTGCTGATCAACCACCCGCTGGATTGCCCGATCTGCGACCAGGGCGGCGAGTGCGACCTGCAGGACCAAGCCATGGCCTACGGTGTCGATTCCTCGCGCTTCGCCGAGAATAAGCGCGCGGTCGCCGACAAGTACATCGGCGTCATGGTGCGCACCTCGATGAACCGATGCATCCTGTGCACGCGCTGCGTCCGCTTCACCTCCGAGGTTGCCGGCACCGGCGACGTCGGCGCGATCGGCCGCGGCGAGGACATGGAGATCACGACTTATCTCGAATCCGCTATGCATTCCGAACTGCAGGGCAACATCGCCGATCTCTGCCCTGTGGGCGCGCTGCTGCCCAAGCCCTACGCCTTCAAGGCGCGGCCTTGGGAGCTGACCAAGACGCAATCTGTCGACGTTATGGACGCGCTAGGCTCGGCGATCCGCATTGATACGCGCATGCGCGAGGTCATGCGCATCCTGCCCCGCATCAACGACGCCGTGAACGAGGAGTGGATCTCCGATAAGACACGCCAAGTCGTCGATGGCCTCAAAGCCAAGCGGCTCGACCGGCCTTTCATTCGCCGAGGTGGCAAGCTGACGCCGGCGACGTGGCAGGAGGCCTTCGCCGCCGTTTCCGCCAAGGTTAAGACGACGGCACCCGCCCGGATCGGCGCGCTTGCGGGCGACCTCTGCTCGGTCGAGGACATGTACGCGCTGCAGCAGCTCATGGGCTCGCTGGGGTCGCAAAATCTCGATTGCCGCCAGGACGGAGTCGCGCTGCACCCGGCGATGGGCCGCGCCTCCTATCTCTTTAATGCGACGGTGGCGGGGATCGAAGACGCCGATGCGCTCCTCATGGTCGGCTCCAACCCCCGCAAGGAATCGCCGGTCCTAAACGCGCGCATCCGCAAGCGTTGGCTGCGTGGCGCCTTCCCGATCGGCATGATCGGCGAGCGGCACGACCTCACCTATCCCTACGAGTACCTCGGTGCCGGCCCTGAGACACTTGGCGACCTGCCGAAGGCATTCGCGGACGCGTTTGCCAAGGCCTTGAAGCCGCTCGTCATCGTTGGGCAGGGTGCCCTAGCCCGTGCCGATGGCGGCGCGGTGCTGGCGCGATCGGCCGAGCTGGCCGGCGGTATGGGCACGCAATCCGGAACTTGGCGCGGCCTTTCTATTCTGCACACAGCCGCGGCGCGCGTCGGCGGCCTCGATCTCGGCTTCGTGCCGGGCGAGGGCGGCCTCGATGCCGCCGCCATGACCAAGGCCGGCGCGCTCGACGTGCTGTTCAACCTCGGTGCCGACGAGATCGCCGTCGAGCCCGGCGCCTTCGTCGTCTACGTTGGCACGCATGGCGATGCCGGGGCCGCCCGCGCCGACGTGGTGCTGCCGGCGGCAACCTACACCGAGAAGACCGGGCTTTACGTCAACACCGAAGGCCGTGTGCAGCTTGCCGAGCGCGCCAACTTCCCGCCCGGCGACGCCCGCGAGGATTGGGCGATCCTGCGCGCGCTGTCCGAGCAGATGGGGCACCGTCTGCCGTTCGACTCGCTGGCGCAGTTGCGGCGAGCGCTTTACGCCGCGCATCCGCACATGGCCCGAATCGACGAAGTCGCGGAAGGGCCGGTTGCGGATTTCGGCAGGGTGGCGCACGGGAAGCTCGGACGCGAGCCCTTCGCGTCGCTGATCGCCGACTTCTTCCTGACTAACCCTATCGCGCGTGCCTCGAAGGTGATGGCGGAAGCTTCGGCTTTGGCAGCGCAGCTGGGCTCGATGCCGATAGCGGCGGAGTAGCGCGATGACCATCCTCGGCTTCATCCTGACGATCGTGAAAAGCCTTGTGCTTCTCGTGATCCTGCTCGTTGGGATCGCCTACGTCCTCTATGCCGACCGCAAGATCTGGGCGGCGGTGCAGCTGCGTCGTGGCCCCAACGTCGTCGGCCCCTGGGGGCTGTTCCAATCCTTCGCCGATCTCATCAAGTTCGTGCTCAAGGAGCCAGTCATTCCGGCCGGCGCCAACAAGGGCGTATTTCTGCTGGCACCCTTCGTCATGGGCATGCTGGCACTAGGCGCCTGGGCGGTCGTACCCGTTGCCCGCGGGTGGGTCATCTCCGACATTAACGTCGGCACGCTCTTCATCTTCGCGATCTCGTCGCTCTCGGTCTATGGCGTGATCATGGGAGGATGGGCGTCCAACTCGAAGTACCCATTCCTCTCCGCTCTTCGCTCGGCGGCGCAGATGGTGTCCTACGAGGTCTCGATCGGCTTCGTGATGGTGAGTGTCTTGCTGCTCGCCGGCACGCTCAACCTGTCGGGCATCGTCGAGGCGCAGGACGGCCGTTGGGGCCTCTTCGGCTGGTACTGGCTGCCGCTGTTCCCAATGTTCGTCATCTTCTTTGTCTCGGCCCTGGCCGAGTGCAACCGACCCCCATTCGACCTTGTCGAGGCCGAGTCCGAACTCGTCGCCGGCTTCATGACGGAATACTCGTCGAGCCCCTACATGCTGTTCATGCTCGCCGAATACGTGGCGATGATGACCATGGCCGCTCTGCAGGTCATCCTCTTCATGGGCGGTTGGCTTTCGCCCATCCCGTTCGCGCCCTTCACCTGGATCCCGGGCGTGATCTGGTTTTTGCTCAAGATCCTCCTCGTCTTCTTCATGTTCTCCATGGTGAAGGCCTTCGTCCCGCGTTATCGCTACGATCAGCTGATGCGTCTCGGTTGGAAGGTTTTTCTCCCGATGTCGCTCGCCATGGTCGTGATCGTCGCCGGCGTCTGCGAATTCGCAGGGGTTGGTGGTGTGATGGCGCGCTGACCAGCAATCCCGAGGTTTTCCAATGAGACTCGATACAGCGGCCAAGCAGTTGCTCCTGACGGAGTTCATCGCGGCCTTCGGCCTGTCGATGCGCTATTTCTTCAGGCCCAGGCCGACGCTGAACTACCCGCACGAGAAGGCGCCGCAGTCGCCGCGCTATCGCGGAGAACACGTGCTGCGCCGTTATCCCAATGGTGAGGAGCGCTGCATCGCCTGCAAGCTGTGCGAGGCGATATGTCCGGCGCAGGCCATCACCATCGAAGCCGGGCCGCGTCGCAACGACGGCACCAGGCGAACTACGCGTTACGACATCGACATGGTGAAGTGCATTTACTGCGGCTATTGCCAGGAGGCGTGCCCGGTCGACGCCATCGTCGAAGGGCCGAACGCGGAATATTCGGTCGAGACGCGCGAGGAGCTCTACTACGACAAGGAGCGGCTGCTCTCTAACGGCGACCGCTGGGAGCGCGAGATAGCCCGCAACCTTGCGGTGGATGCCCCCTACCGGTGATGCCGATCCCAGACAGGTTCCGCCCATGAGCGCCACGCCGTTCTTCTTCTACGTCTTCTCGACAATCCTGATCGCCTCGGCGTTCATGGTGATCTCCTCGAAGAACCCCGTGCATTCGGTGCTCTTCCTCATTCTCGCCTTCGTCAACGCGGCCGGTCTTTTCGTGCTGCTGGAGGCCGAGTTCCTGGCGATGATCCTCATCGTCGTCTACGTCGGCGCTGTTGCCGTACTGTTCCTTTTCGTGGTGATGATGCTCGACGTCGACTTCACGGAATTACGCCAGGGCTTCCTCAAATACCTCCCTATCGGATCGATCGTCGGGGCGATCGTGGTGCTCGAGCTCGGCTTTGTCGGCGCGACATGGACGATGGGTGCCGGCGCCACCTCGCAGGTTGCGACCGAGGCTCCCGCGCTGCCCAACACCGTGGCGCTCGGCAACGTAATTTACACGCAGTACCTTGTTTTGTTCCAGACGGCCGGCCTGGTGCTACTGACCGCCATGATCGGCGCCATCGTGCTGACGCTGCGCCATCGCCCCTTCGTCAAGCGGCAGTCCATCCCGGAACAGAACGCCCGCACGTCTGCGGCGGTCGACGTGGTCAAGGTGCCGTCGCGCCAGGGCGTGGACGCCTAGGAGCCCGCAGATGATCGGCTTGAGCCATTACCTCACCGTCGCCGCCATCCTGTTCACGCTCGGCGTGGCCGGTATCATTCTCAACCGCAAGAACATCATCATAATCCTGATGTCGGTCGAGCTGATCCTGCTTTCGGTGAACCTCAACCTCGTTGCCTTCTCGTCTTTCCTGCACGACCTCACCGGACAGGTGTTCGCCCTCTTTATCCTGACGGTGGCGGCGGCCGAGGCGGCGATCGGTCTTGCGATCCTTGTAACCTACTACCGCATCTCGGGCACGATCGCGGTGGAAGACATCCACTCGATGAAGGGCTGACCTCGACATGATCGACATCGTCGTCGCGCTGCCGCTCCTGGGTTTCCTCATCGCGATTTTCGGCGGTTTCCGCCTCGGGGTGAAGGCATGCGAGGTGGTGACCACCTCGTTCCTGTTCATCGCCGCGCTGTTCTCTTGGATCCTGTTCTTCATTCACGCGGTCGGCTCCGCGCCGGAGAGCGTGTCACCCGTCGCAAACTGGTTCACGGTCGGCGCGCTCAAGGTCGAATGGGCCTTTCGGGTCGACACGCTGACCTGCGTGATGCTCGTGGTCGTCACCACCGTGTCGTCGCTCGTGCATCTCTACTCGATCGGCTACATGTCCGACGATCCGTCGCAACCGCGCTTCTTCGCCTACCTCTCGCTCTTCACCTTCACCATGCTGATGCTGGTGACGGCCGACAACCTCGTGCAGATGTTCTTTGGCTGGGAAGGCGTCGGCCTCGCCTCCTACCTGCTAATCGGGTTCTGGTACACGAAGCCCACCGCAAATGCCGCCGCGATAAAGGCTTTCGTGGTCAACCGCGTCGGCGATTTCGGCTTCCTGCTCGGCATCTTCGCGGTCTTCTTCGTCACCAAGTCAGTGAGCTTCGACACGATCTTCGCCGCCGCGCCCGGTCTAGGAGCGAAGACGGCGCATCTCTTTGGCCACGACTGGCCGGTGATGGAGGTCGCCTGCTTCCTGCTGTTCATGGGCGCCATGGGCAAGTCGGCGCAGTTCATGCTGCACACCTGGCTACCCGACGCCATGGAGGGCCCGACCCCGGTTTCGGCCCTCATCCATGCCGCCACTATGGTCACGGCCGGCGTGTTCATGGTGGCCCGCCTCTCGCCGCTGTTCGAGCAGGCCCCGGGCGTGATGTCCTTCATTACCATCATCGGCGGCACGACCTGCTTCTTCGCCGCCACGATCGGATGCGTGCAGACCGACATCAAGCGCGTCGTCGCCTACTCGACCTGCTCGCAGCTCGGCTACATGTTCGTCGGGCTGGGCGTCGGCGGCTTCGGACTCGGCGTCTTCCACTTGTTCACCCACGCGTTCTTTAAGGCACTTCTGTTCCTATGCTGCGGCTCTGTGATCACCGCTATGCATCACGAACAGGACATGCGCCACATGGGCGGCCTGCGCACGCGCATCCCGCGGACCTTTTGGACGATGACGATCGGCACGCTGGCGCTGGTCGGCTTCCCGTTCACCGCGGGCTGGTACTCGAAGGACGCAATCATCGAGGCAGCCTATGCCTCGACTGGCACCGGACACGTCTACGCTTGGATCCTCGCGACGGCGGCGGTCTTCCTGACCTCGTTCTACTCGTTCCGGCTGGTCTTCCTGACCTTCTTCGAGGCCCCGCGCTGGGAGGTGGCCCGCGCCCATGCCGACAACACCGGCATCACCGACGCCCATGGGTCGAAGGCCCACCTCGAGCCGACCAACCGGCCCGAGACCGGCGGGCAGGACCACGTCACCGCCGACCATCCCGACGCGCATGGCGCCCACGGCGTCAAGCTGCACCCCGATGACGTGCACACTGAGGGCCACGACTTCGTGCCGCACGAGTCGCCCGACACAATGCTGATCCCGCTCTACGTATTATCCGCCGGCGCGCTCTTTGCCGGCATGATCTTCGACCATCTCTTCATCGGCTCGGGGCAGGCAGCATTCTGGAAGGGCTCGATCTTCTACGGCCCGAACAACCACATTCTCGAGGAGATGGAGCACATTCCCTTCCTCGTAAAGCAGTTGCCTCTGCTGATGCTCGTGCTCGGCGCTGGACTGGCCTGGCTCGGCTACATCTACGACCTCGGTGCGCCGGCTCGCTGGGCCAAAGGCAATCCGATCATCTACAACTTCCTGTCGCACAAGTGGTACTTCGACGAGCTCTATAACATGATCTTCGTGCAGCCGGCCTTTATGATTGGCCGGCTGTTCTGGAAGGGCGGTGATGTCGGGATTATCGATCGCTTCGGACCCGACGGGCTCTCCGGCTTGGTGGTGGACGTCACGCGGCAGGCGGTGAAGTTCCAGACGGGCTACGTCTACCATTACGCCTTCGTGATGCTCATCGGGGTCACCGTCCTCATTACCTGGTACCTCGTCGGGGGCGTGCGCTGATGTTTGGCTTCGGCATCCTCTCCGGCCTGATCGTCCTTCCGCTTATCGGCACGGCTTTCATCCTGATCTTGCGCGGGGAGGACGAGGCAACGCTCAACAATGCGCGCTGGGCGGCGCTGATCACCACGATCGTCACCTTCCTGCTCGCCTGCTACGCCTGGGCACATTTCGATGCGTCCTCGTCGGCGTTCCAGTTCGTCGAGCAGCGCGGCTGGTTTGGCCAGGGGCTCGTCTACAAGCTTGGTGTGGACGGCATGAGCTTCCCCTTCGTGGTGCTCACCGCATTCCTAATGCCGTTCTGCATCCTGTGCTCGTGGCGTTCGATCGACTTCTGTTTGAAGGACTATCTCGTAGCCTTCCTGGTGCTCGAGACGCTCATGATCGGCGTCTTCTGCTCGCTCGACCTCATCCTCTTCTATCTCTTCTTCGAGGGTGGCCTGATCCCGATGTTCCTGATCATTGGCATCTGGGGGCATGGGCGGAAAGTCTATGCCGCCTTCAAGTTCTTCCTCTTCACGCTAACCGGATCGCTGCTAATGCTACTCGCCATCATGGCGATGTACGGCTACGCCGGCACTACCGACATCACGGTGCTGCTGAAGACGCACTTCCCCGCCTCGATGCAGACCTGGATGTTCCTCGCCTTCTTCGCCTCCTTCGCGGTGAAGATGCCGATGTGGCCGGTGCATACCTGGCTGCCCGACGCGCACGTCGAGGCGCCGACCGCCGGCTCGGTGATCCTGGCAGGCATCCTGCTCAAGATGGGCGGCTACGGCTTTCTGCGCTTCTCGCTGCCGATGTTCCCGGACGCCTCGCATTCGTTCGCGCCGCTGGTGTTCACGCTCTCGGTGATCGCGATCATCTACACCTCGCTAGTCGCGCTGGTGCAGACCGACATGAAGAAGCTGATCGCTTATTCGTCGATTGCCCACATGGGCTTCGTGACGATGGGGCTGTTCGCCTTCACCGAGCAGGGCATCCAGGGCGCCATCTTCCAAATGGTTTCGCACGGCATCGTGTCGGGCGCGCTGTTCCTCTGCGTTGGTGTCGTTTATGATCGCATGCACACTCGCGAGATCGCCGCCTATGGCGGACTCGTCGCGCGCATGCCGCGCTACGCCACGGCCTTCCTGATCTTCACCATGGCCAACGTCGGGCTGCCGGGGACATCGGGCTTCGTCGGCGAGTTCCTGACCATGATCGGCACGTTCCAGGTCAACAGTTGGGTGACGCTCTTCGCCTGCACTGGCGTGATCCTCTCAGCTGCCTATGCGCTCTACCTGTACCGCCGCGTCGTCTTCGGCGTCATGACCAAGGACAGCTTGAAGTCCATCCTCGACCTCAACCCGCGCGAGGCCGGCATGCTCGCCACGCTCGCGGTGCTGACGATCTTCTACGGCTTCCATCCCTCGCCGATCCTCGGGGCCTCGGGTCCCACAGTGGCGGCGATGGTCAAGACCCATGAGACCGACCTGGCGGCCTCGAAGAAGCTAGCGGCCGGGATCCGGCCGCCAGCCGACTTCGCTCTTGCCGGAACCGATCGATGACTCCCTACAGCCCGATGTCGCTCAACTTTGCCCACAGCCTGCCCGAGCTGATCCTGGCAGTCGGCGCCTTGTTCCTGCTGCTCTTCGGCGCGATCCGTGGCAAGGAATCCGACGGCCCGGTCACCGAGATCGCGATCGGCGTCCTCGGCCTCGCGGTTGTGGTCATCCTGCTCAACGGCAAGACCCACGCGATCGTCTACGATGGCATGTTCGTCGACGACGCCTTCGGCCGCTTCATGAAGGTGCTGACGCTCGTCGGCTCGCTCGTCACCCTGCTGATGGGCCAGCGCTTCCTGCGGCGCGAGAAGATCGACAAGTTCGAGTACCCGATCCTCGTCATCCTCTCGACGCTTGGCGCGCTGATCCTGATCTCGGCGACCGGCCTCATCACCCTCTATCTCGGCCTGGAGCTAATGAGCCTCGCGCTCTACGTGCTTGCCGCCTTTCATCGCGACAATCGCCGGGCATCCGAGGCCGGCCTCAAGTATTTCGTGCTCGGCGCGCTCTCATCCGGAATGCTGCTGTACGGGGCGTCGCTGCTCTACGGTTTCTCCGGGACGGTGGAGTTCGCCGGCATTGCCAAGGCCATCGGTGGCAGGGCGCAGATCGGGGTCGAGTTCGGCCTCGTCTTCCTCATGGCCGGCCTCGCCTTCAAGATGTCGGTAGCGCCCTTCCACATGTGGACGCCCGACGTCTACCAGGGCGCGCCGACCCCGGTGACGGCCTTCTTCGCCACCGCGCCGAAGATGGCGGCGGTCGCGATCACCACGCGCGTCATCATTACCGCCTTTCCCGGCATCACCTTGCAATGGCAGCAACTCGTCATCGCGATCTCGATCCTGTCGATGGCGCTGGGATCCTTCGCCGCCATTGGGCAGACCGACATCAAGCGGATGATGGCGTATTCGGCGATCGGCAACATGGGGTTCGCCCTCGTCGGTCTCGCCGCTGGCACTCCCGAGGGCGTGCAGGGCGTGGTGATCTACATGGCAATTTATCTCGTCATGACGCTCGGCACCTTCGCCGCCATTCTCTCGATGAAGATCAACGGAGGTCAGCTGACCAACGTCGCCGACCTGATGGGCCTATCGAAGACCCATCCGGGCATGGCGTTCTTCCTCGCCATGATGATGTTTTCGCTCGCCGGCATCCCGCCGCTCGCCGGCTTCTTCGCTAAGTTCTACGTGTTCAACGCGGCCATTCATGCTCACCTCTTCGGCCTCGCCGTTATCGGCGTGCTCCTTAGCGTGATCGCGGCCTTTTATTACCTACGCATCATTAAATTCATGTATTTCGACGAGGCGGCCATCCCATTCGACCGGCAGTCTCCGATGCTGCAGGGCGTACTGGCGATCACTGGGCTGCTCGTCCTACTGTTCTTCGTCTACCCGCCGCTCTTCATCGGCGCCGCCACTGCTGCTGCGAAGTCACTGTTTTGACGCCCCACCTTCGTCGTTTCGGAGCGATTACTCCGCAACCAGCAGCGGTAAGCTGTCATCTCTCCGGCAGGGGCGGAGCGTGCGGGTTCTGGAGACTCTCTCCGCCAATTTCGGGATGACCAGCAACTACCGGCACATAGCCCTGGACACGGTCGACTCCACCAACGACGAGGCCATGGTGAGGCTGCGCGCCGGTGCTTCCGCGCCGTTTGTTGTGACCGCTCGCGCGCAGACAGGCGGTCGCGGCCGGCGGGGCAGGGTGTGGGTCTCTCCGCCCGGCAACCTCTACATGAGCCTCGCCCTGCGCGATCCAGCGCCGCCGGCATTGGCTCCGCAGCTCGGCTTCGTCTCCGGTGTGGCACTGGCGCAGGCGTTGCGGGCCTGTATCGGCGGCGATGGCCGGCTTCAGCTGAAATGGCCGAACGACGTGCTGCACGAGGGCGCCAAGCTGGCCGGCATGCTGCTCGAGAGCAGCTCCCTGCCTGAAGGCAAGTTCGGCTGCGTAATCGGCGTCGGGGTCAATTGCCGCTCGCACCCCGAAGGGCTCGCCTATCCTGCCACCGATCTTCTTGCCGCGGGAGCCTCCGAACACCCTATTGACCGCATCGTCGCCGACTTCATCCACTTTTTCGACATACAGATGATGAAATGGGACTTCGGCAGGGGATTCGCCGCGGTGCGCTCCGCCTGGCTCGCGATGGCGGCCGGGCTTGGCGAGCGCATCGTGGTGGTGACCCCGCGTCACCGTCTCGACGGCATCTTCCACGACCTCGACGCGACCGGGCGCCTTCTGCTCGACACCGCGGACGGCCGGCAGATCGTCGAGGCCGGCGACGTCTTCTTTCCCGCCCTCGCGGCGGCATTCACCGATTGATGAAGAGAGGCGCGCTGCGCCGCAACGAGAAGTCCAGGAAAGGCTCAACACCCATGAACGAAAATACAAACGAGCTCGTCTTCGTGCCCCTCGGCGGGCTCGGCGAGATCGGCATGAACATGGCCCTCTACGGCTTCGGGCCGCGGCGCGCCAAGAAATGGCTCATGGTCGATTGCGGGATTTCCTTCGCCGGTCCGGAGACCGCCGGCATCGAGGTCATCGTGCCCGACACGAGCTTCATCGAAAAGATGCGCGGCGACCTCGTCGGCATCTGCATCACCCACGCCCACGAGGACCATATCGGCGCCGTCGGCACATTGTGGTCGCGGCTTCGCGCGCCGATCTACGCCACGCGCTTCGCCGCCGGCCTGCTTGAGAGCAAGCGGCTCTCCGAGCGCGGCGCCCCCGAACTGCCGGTGCACATCGTGGCTCAGGGTGCCACCGTGGACCTTGCGCCGTTCTCGGTCGAGTTCGTGGCCGTCGCGCACTCGATACCCGAGAGCTGCGCGCTGGCGATCCGCACGCCCGCCGGCACGGTGGTGCACTCGGGCGACTGGAAGATCGACGCCGCGCCGGGCATCGGCCACACCACCGACGCGACCCGGCTCGCGGCCATTGGCGAGGAGGGTGTGCTGGCGCTGGTCTGCGATTCGACCAACATCCTGCGCGACGGTATCAGCCCGTCGGAAGCCGAGGTCGCGGCGACACTGGCCGAGATCATCGCCAAGGCGCAAGGCAGGGTGCTCGTCACCACCTTCGCCTCCAATCTCGCCCGCATGCGCGCCGTCGCTGAGGCGGCCTATGCCGCCGGCCGTCAGGTCGTGCTGGTCGGCCGCTCGATGGACCGCGTCTCGTCCGTCGGGCGGGATTGCGGCTACCTTGAAGGCCTGCCGCCGTTCCTTTCAGCCGATGCCTTCTCCCACATCCCGCGGGAGAAATGCGTGGTGCTGGCGACGGGAAGCCAGGGCGAGCCGCGCGCGGCCATCGCCCGCATTTCGGAGGACGAGCACCCGGCGGTCGGCCTGGCGGCTGGCGACATGGTCATCTTCTCGTCACGGACGATCCCCGGCAACGAGCGCGAGGTGAACCGCATCATCAACAATCTCGTGCGCATGGGGATCGAGGTTGTCACCGACCGTAACGCGCTCATCCACGCCTCGGGCCATCCGCGCCGCGGCGAGGTCGCGCAGATGTACGACTGGGTGCGCCCGACCATCGCCATCCCCGCCCACGGCGAAGAGGTGCACCTCGCCGAGCATTTCGCCTTCGCCCGCGAGCGGCAGGTGCCGCACGTGATCAAGGCGCGCAACGGCGACGTCGTGCTGCTTTCGCCCGGCGAGCCTGGTATCGTCGGCCAGGCTGCCCATGGCAAGTTGTTAAAGGACGGCAACATCCTCGTGAAATCGGACGACGAGTCCGTGCGCGAGCGCCAGAGCCTCGCCTTTGGTGGCGTGGTGACGATCGCGCTTGCGGTGACCTCCAAAGGCGACATGGCCGGCACGCCGGACGTCGTTACCAACGGCCTGCCCTCGAAGACGAAGTCGGGCGAGGCCATGGACGCGCTGGTCGACGCGGCCATGTTCGAGACCTTCGATAACCTGCCGCGCCAGCGCCGGCGCGACGCCGACACCGTCTCGACGGCGATCGAACGTGCGGTGCGCAGCGCCGTCAACCAGGCCTGGGGCAAGCGCCCCAACGTCCACGTGCTCGTCGTGGAGGTGTGATCCTACCGATGAAGCGGCGGCGCATCCAGAATCGACGCTCGGAGAGGCGCCCCAACCCCTCATCCGGCCGTCGTCCACCTTCTCTCAAAAGGGGAGAAGGGGCCTACGGGAAGGGCTGTGATCTCTCCGGAAGATCCCTTCTCCCCTTGCGGGAGAAGGTGGCGCGAAGCGCCGGATGAGAGGTCGCTCGCACTTTCCGCCTTCGTGGCCTCGGCAGCCGCAAGACCGGCTACTTCGCCATCGCCGCGTAGACCGGATCGGCGGCGCTGTAAGGTTCCGGTCCCGCGGCCGGCCCCTTGATATTGTCATCGGTGCCAAGCGAAGCCTCGTCGGGCATCGGCGTTGCGATGACCGGCTCTTTGGTCATCGGCGCGTAAATCGGATCGGCAGCAATGTAGGGTTCGGGGCCGGCGTTGAGGGCGAAGGCCGGACCGGCGGCCAGCAAGATGCCGGCGAGCAGGGGCAGGCGAAAGCTTCTGTGGGACATGGCACCATCTCCGTTGCGCCCGGCGGTGACGTTTCGTCGCGAGCACGTCGAGGTACGACGTCGGGTTGCATGCTCAAGGCGGGCGAGGGCAGAGCCGTTCCCCACAATTGTTGGTGTTGCGGCGGGCCGTTCGGCTCACGGAGCTGGCACGCATGATCGGCCGGCTTAATCACATCGCGATCGCCGTCGCCGATCTCGCGGCAGAGGCGGCGCGCTACCGCGACGTACTCGGCGCCACGGTGACCGAGCCGCAGGACCTTTCCGCGCACGGCGTCACCGTCGTCTTCGTCGAACTAGCCAACACCAAAGTCGAGTTGCTTGCCCCGCTCGGCGAGGGCTCGCCGATCTCGGCCTTCCTCGCCAAGACCGGCGGCGGCATGCACCACGTCTGCTACGAGGTCGAGGACATCCACGCCGCCCGTGACCGGCTGTTGGCGTCGGGCGCGCGCGTGCTGGGCGATGGCGAGCCAAAGGTCGGCGCGCATGGCAAACCAGTGCTATTTCTCCACCCCAAGGATTTTGCCGGGACGCTGATCGAGCTCGAGCAAGTCTAGCGCATCGAACGACGCTTCGGAGACGCTTCGCGACGCTTATTTGCCTGTCCTCGCTACATTCTTCTTTGTTGAGCAAGTCCGCAACGGCGGATGTTGCTTCAGCCAGGCTCAGGCGAGCGGACGCAGCCCATCCTCGATCGCCGAGACGCTGCCGGCGAAACCCGCGGGCCCGTCGAGCAGCCGCTCCATCATCAGAGCGCCTTCCAGCGCGGCGACGATCATGCGAGCCTGCGGTGCTGGCGCTACGCCGCCGCGGATCGTGCCGTCGGCGACGCCGTCGGTCAGCACCCGCTCCAGCCAGGCGATGTGCTTAGAGAAGAAGCGCGAGAGCTCGGCTTTCAGCGACTCGGGCAGCCTCTCCAGCTCGGCGGCGAAGGCGGCACAAAGGCAGCCCAGCCCTTTCTCCACGCCGTCGAGATAAAGGCGCGCGTAGGCGCGAACACGACCGAGACCGTCGGCCTGGACGACGAGGATCTGCGCCATGGCGGCGTCGTAGCGCGTGTCGAAGCTGTCGAGCAGGGCCGTCGCGAGATCGCTCTTGGCGGCGAAATGATGGTGGATGCTCGCCTTGCGGATGCCGATGCCCTTGGCGAGATCGGCATAGCTGAAGCCGGAATAGCCGCGCTTCCGGATCAGAAGCTCGGCTTCCGCCAGGAGTGCGGCGCGGGTATCGCGCATTGGTCGCCTTTAGATCAACTCCCACCTTTCGGCCTGTGGGAAGCGATTGCCATTTGACGCTCTACTTACTAGAAGGAAGCCTGTAGAGGCAAGGGAACACTTGCCCGTTGGAGGATGAATGGTCTTCAGGCCGTATGTCGAGCCAAAACTGAGCCGTCGCGACGCCTTGATCGCGAGCTTCGGCGGTCTCTGCCTCTGCTGCCTCAACGCGGCCGCCCGTGCCGAAAGCTTCACGCTGGACGAAGTGGCGCCGGGCCTGTTCGTCCGCCGCGGCATCATCGCCAACGCCAGCACCCAGAACCTCGACGCGATCTGCAACACCGGGTTCATCGTGGGGCGCGACGGCGTGCTGGTCACGGAGACGGGGGGCAGCTTGGCCGACGGCCAATGGCTGCGCGGCGAGATCAGGAAGCGCACCTCCAAGCCGATACGCTGGGTCGTGATCAGCCACGTGCATCCCGATCATACCTTTGGTGCCGGCGCCTTCGTCGCCGACAAGCCGATCTTCATCGGGCACGCTCGGCTGCCCGCGGCGCTCGAAGCGCGGGGCGAGTTCTACCGCAAGCGCCTCGCCGAGCTTTTCGGTGCCGAGAACACCGGCCCGGTGATCAAGCCGTCGCACACCGTCGCCGACAGCGAGACGCTCGACATAGGCGACCGCGTCGTCGCCTTCCAGGCCCATGGCAAGGCGCACACGGATTGCGATCTCTCGATGCTGGATAGGACGAGCGGGATCCTCCTGCCGGCCGATCTCCTCTTCGTCGACCGCATCCCCTCGATCGATGGCAGCCTGCTCGGCTGGTTGAAGCAACTCGACCAGCTCGAGGCGATGAAGGCCGAGTACGCCGTCCCGGGACACGGTCCGACCAAGGTGAGATTCGCCGAGGCAGCGCATCCGCTGCGCACCTATCTCACCACGATCCGCGATGGCGTGAGGGAGGCTATAAAGTCCGGCAAGGACATTTCGCAGGCCGCGAAGACGGTCGGCCAAACCGAACGAAGTCGCTGGGCGTTGTTCGACGATTACAACGGGCGCAACGTCACCGAGGCGTACAGCGAGCTCGAATGGGAATGACCCAAGTCGGAATAATCTGGGAAGGAACCGCCACCATGACCAACAGCATCCGTATCGCCGCCGCGGCGCTCGCCGCGAGCGCCTTCGCCACCACCGCGGTGCCGGCGTTCGCCGGGGTGGACGATAGCGACCAGCAGCGCCAGGAGCGCTGGCAGGACCTGCAGAAGCAGATCTTCGATGGCAAGACCGCCAAGGTCGACGACAGCGCCATCAAGCTCGACGCGCCCAAACGCGCCGAAGACGCTGCCCTGGTGCCGATCACCATCCAACTCACCAACCCGAAGGATGTGAAAGGCCTCTACCTCGTCATCGACGACAACCCCTCGCCGATCGCCGCCCACTTCCAGTTCGGCCCCGACGCCGACCCCAAGGAGATCAAGCTCCGTGTGCGCGTCAACACCTACACCGACATGCATGCCGTTGCCGTCTTGAAGGATGGTTCGCTCGTCGAGACCACCAAGTTCGTCAAGGCGTCGGGCGGCTGCTCGGCGCCGATGGGCGTCAGCGACCAGGAGGCCATGCAGGGCATGGGCGACATGCGCCTCAAGATCGCGGGCGGCGTCGAGGCTAACAAGCCGGTCGACGCGACCCTCATGATCAAGCATCCCAACTTCAATGGCATGCAGATGAACCAGGTGACGCGCGAGTACACGCCAGCCCGCTACATCCAGAAGGTCGACGTGACCTACGACAACAAGAAGGTCTTCGACCTCGACACCGATATCTCGCTGGCCTCGAACCCCGTGATCACCTTCGACCTGCTGCCCTCTGCTACCAAGGGCGAAGTCAAGGTCAACGTCAAGGATTCGCAGAACGGCGCATGGACCAAAACCTTCAACGTCCCGAACGTCAGCAACTGATGCGCATTGCGGCGATCCGCATGTCGTCGCTCCTGGTCAAGGCATCGGTGTTCGCGGCCGTCGTGACCCTAGGGAGCGCGACGGCTCGTGCCGACGAGCCATCGGCGGTGGCGCCGGGTCACGTGCCCGAGCCTGCCGGCCTCTACCAAGGCGCCATGCACGGTTACACGCCTCATAGCGTTGCGGGCGGCACGGTGATCGGCACGGCGGGTCTCGCAAAGCTTATTTCGGCCGAGCACCCATTGCTCTTGGATGTCGCCGAGAAGGACCGCAAGCCGCCGAGCATGGACAAAGACATGATCTGGCTGCCGAGCCACCGGTCCATTCCTGGTGCCGTGTTCCTGCAGGAGGGCGGCAAGGGCGTCCCTGACCCTGCCTACGCCGAAGCTTTCGCAGCGCGGGTGGCGGCATTGACCGGTGGCGACAAGGCCAAGCCGATCATCACCTTGTGCCATCCCGATTGCTGGGGAAGTTGGAACGCCGCTAAGCGCCTGATCGGCGACGGCTATACGAAGGTTTATTGGTATCCCGAAGGCGTCGAGGGCTGGCAGGCGGAGCACGACACCCGCGTGGTCAAGCCGGATACGGCGTGGGTCAACTCGTTGCCCAAAGAGGCGAGCCAGTAGAGCGTAACCAGTCCGCCGGTGTGGCGGTCATCCCCGGAGTGCAGCATGCTGATCGACCGTCGCCAGACACTCGCCTTCCTGAGCGCCGCCGCTTTGGCCAAGGCGCTTCCCGCCACCTTGATCGGCCGCGCTTTAGCCGGCGAGAGCGCGGCTCCTCAGCCCTTCACCGAAGCCGCCTTCAACGCCGCTCAGCAGGCGGGCAAGTCTATCCTCGTCGACACTTTCGCGACCTGGTGCCAGATCTGCGCGCGCCAGGCACCAATCATCGAGAAGCTGCGGGCCGAGCCCAAGTTCAGGGACCTCGTGATCTTCAGGGTCAACTTCGACGCCCAGAAGGACGTTATGCGAATATTCCGCGCCAGCGTCCAGAGCACGCTGATCGCCTTCCATGGCACCAAGGAAGTCGGCCGCTCGACCGGAGAGACCCAGCCCGAGTGGGTGGAAGACTTGATGGAGAAAACGCTCGTGAACAGCACCACCTGATCTGCTCCTCTCTAGCGGCTTTGGTCGCATTTTAGTGATGTTTTAGCCACGCTGCGGGAAACGCAGTTACGGCCACGAACCGGGCGCCGGGCTTGCGTGTTCCTTCAACAACCGAGGGGAACGAACATGACCAACGAAGCGAATGGCCCAAGCCTTCTCCGCATGATCGGCTGCATGGCCATCTGCGTGAGCGTAATATGGGCGCTGCAGATCCTCGCCTTTGGAGAAGCTGGCGGCGTGCTGACTAGACTATCGTGGGTGCTCGGCGCGGCGGCCATCGCCGGTGCGGGCGCTGGTCTCATCTTCGTTGCCTCGACGCTGCCGGGAGCGCAGCGCGCGGAAGCCTGAGCTTTGAGCCGAATGGGCTTGCGCGGATCGAGAAGGCAAGTTAGATAGACGAGTGGCGTGGGGCCTACCGGTCCCACGCCCCTTTTCATTTCAGGCGCGCCCTTAGGCGCAGCTTCTGCACCGACGATCGAGTCCATGACCAATCCTTTCGAGTTCATGCAGGAGGTCCGCCAGGAGGGTAACAAGGTTGCCTGGCCAAACCGGCGCGAGACCGCCATCACTACGGTGCTGGTGATGTTGATGTGCGTGCTGGCCTCTGCCTTCCTGGCGATCTCCGACAAGGTGATGTCCCTCATCATCGCAACCCTCATGGGCTTCGGTCGCTAGTCGACCGTTCAGAACCGCACTGTCATGAACAAGCGCTGGTACATCGTTCACGCTCATTCGAACTTCGAGAAGAAGGTCGCGCAGTCGATCCGCGAGCAGGCGGCGCAGCGCGGTCTCGAGGAAAAGTTCGAGGAGATCCTGGTTCCGACAGAGAACATCACCGAGGTCCGTAAGGGGCGCAAGGTGTCTGCCGAGCGCAAGTTCTTCCCCGGCTACGTGCTGGTGAAATGCGATCTTTCCGACGACATCTACCACCTGATCAAGAACACGCCCAAAGTGACCGGCTTCCTCGGGGCCGACAAGAAGCCTGTGCCGATCCCCGACGCCGAGGCCGAGCGAATCAAGGGTCAGGTGCAGGACGGGGTCGAGCGTCCCAAGACCACGATTCGGTTCGAAATCGGCGAGAATGTTCGCGTCGCGGATGGGCCGTTCGCTTCGTTCAACGGAACGATCGAGGAGGTCGACGAGAGCCGTTCGCGCGTCAAGGTGGCGGTTTCGATCTTCGGCCGCGCCACTCCGGTTGAACTCGAATACGCCCAGGTCGAGAAGGTCACCTGATTGATCGCAGATCGCCTCCCTCGCGGGAGATGGAGGTCACCGCCGTCGGCGGCTGATCGAACCCCGTGGAAGGCGAGCCAGCGCCGCACCACGATCAGAGGAGTGCCTTATGGCAAAGAAGGTCACGGGCTACATCAAGTTGCAGGTGCCGGCCGGTTCCGCGAATCCGTCGCCGCCGATCGGCCCAGCGCTCGGTCAGCGCGGCCTGAACATCATGGAGTTCTGCAAGGCGTTCAATGCCAAGACGCAGCAACTCGAGAAGGGGATGCCGATCCCCGTTATCATCACCGCCTACCAGGACCGCTCCTTCACCTTCGAGATGAAGCAGCCGCCGGTATCCTACTTTCTGAAGCAGGCGTCGGGGATCAAGTCGGGCTCGGCGACCGTCGGCAAGGGCGCTTTCGTCGGCAAGATCACCAGGGCGCAGATTTCCGAGATCGCGACGAAGAAGATGCCGGACCTGAATTGCTCTTCGGTGGAAGCGGCCAGCGCGATGATCGAAGGCTCCGCCCGTTCGATGGGCCTTGAGGTGGTGGGGTAACGACCATGGCAGACAAGCGTCTCAACAAGGCCCGTGAGGGTATCAATCGCATCAAGCTCTACCCCGTCGGCGACGCGGTCGCGATGGTGAAGGAGCGCGCCTCGGCGAAGTTCGACGAGACGGTCGAAATCGCCATGAACCTCGGCGTCGATCCCAAGCATGCCGACCAGATGGTGCGGGGCGTCGTCAACCTGCCTAACGGCACGGGCCGCACGCTAAAAGTCGCCGTGTTCGCCCGCGGCGCAAAGGCCGACGAGGCCCGCGCGGCGGGAGCCGACGTCGTGGGCGCCGAGGACTTGGTGACCACCGTCCAGGGCGGCACAATCGATTTCGATCGCTGCATCGCCACGCCCGACATGATGCCACTTGTCGGTCGCCTCGGAAAGGTGCTCGGGCCGCGCGGCATGATGCCGAACCCCAAGGTCGGCACCGTGACCATGGATGTGACCGCCGCGGTGAAGGCCTCCAAGGGCGGCGCCGTCGAGTTCCGCGTCGAGAAGGCCGGGATCATTCAGGGCAGTGTCGGCAAGGCCTCGTTCGGGACGGAGCAGCTGATCGAGAACATCAACGCCTTCGTTGATGCGGTGTCCAAGGCTAAGCCGGCGGGGGCCAAGGGCACCTACCTGCAGCGCATCGCGATCTCGTCGACGATGGGTCCTGGCGTAAAGGTCGACTTGTCGACCGTGATCGCCGGCGCATCAGCTTGATCGACAAAAACGGCGAAACGAAAAATTGCCGCTTGGCAAGTGCTTTTTCAGCCGCTAGATAGAGGTTTCGGAGTCGATGGGAATCGCTCCGAGAATTCACAAGAGATACTCGCGTTGCGCTTCAGCTTTCAGCGATCGTCTGGAACGTGATGTGATGGAGTGGCCGAAGGGTCGGGTTCGCCCCGCATCCCGACCGGCCATGTCCTGTCCTAGACTGCCGGCGGGAACGCGTCAGCTAAGCTGAAACGTTCCCTCAATCTCCTTGAAGCCGCCCGGTTCCGCCGGGCAAGCAATGGGTGCCAGCATAGACGGGGAAGCCGGATTTATGCAGGCCGGGCTCGCTCCCGCGCCTGTTCGATTTTGGTTCGATCCCTCTGCCGGAACGGCGCTCGTGCCAGACCGGGGACAGGTGCCGCGCCGTCGCCCGCCGCAAGGCGGTTCTTGGCGGTTCCTGCAACCTGCGGGCTCTTCCCGAGCCCGCGCCAGGAGACGATGTCTCCAGGAGACGCAAGTGGACAGAGCGGAAAAGAAGGAGGCCGTTGCCACGTTGAACGACGTCTTCAAGACGACGTCTGTCGTGGTGGTGGCCCACTATTCCGGCCTGACCGTGGCCCAAATGCAAAATCTGCGTAAGCGGATGCGCGAGGCTGGTGCCAAGGTCGAGGTCGCGAAGAACCGTCTGGTCAAGATCGCCCTCGAAGGGACGCCGAGCGCGTCCATCTCCGGTCTGATGACCGGTCCGACCCTGATCGCCTATTCCGACGATCCGGTCGCCGCCCCCAAGGCTGCGGTCGCCTTCGCCAAGGATTTCGACAAGCTCGTCATCCTCGGCGGTGCGATGGGTCACACCGCGCTCGATCTCAACTCGGTCAAGTCGCTGGCGACGATGCCGTCGCTCGATGAACTTCGCGCGAAGATCATCGGCCTGGTTCAGGCGCCCGCGACCAAGCTCGCGCAGCTGCAGACGGCTCCGGCCGCCAAGCTCGCGCGCGTCTTTGCCGCCTACGCGGACAAGGACAAGGCGGACGCCGAGGCTGCCTGACCGCGATCACACCAGACCCCTTTCATCGAACCAGCAATCTCAAGGAACCGAACTCATGGCCAATCTCGAAAAGATCGTCGACGACCTCTCCAGCCTGACCGTCCTCGAAGCCGCCGACCTTGCCAAGCTCCTCGAAGAGAAGTGGGGTGTCTCGGCTGCCGCGGCTGTCGCCGTCGCCGGCCCGGCTACAGGCCCTGCCGCTCCTCCCGTCGAGGAGCAGACCGAGTTTACAGTCGTGCTCGCCGCCATTGGCGACAAGAAAATCGAGGTCATCAAGGAGGTCCGCGCGATCACCGGCCTCGGTCTCAAGGAGGCCAAGGACCTTGTCGAGGGGGCTCCCAAGGCCGTCAAGGAAGCCGTCTCAAAGGACGACGCCGCCAAGCTCAAGGCCCAGCTCGAGAAGGCCGGCGCAAAGGTGGAAATCAAGTAAGGCGCGCCGCTTGCGGCGAACTTTGGCATCGAGGCGCGGGTCGATACTCGCGCCTCAGTATACGATCCGAGAGGCCTGACGGCCTTTCGGTTTTCGCGTTTCGGCTTCCGGCCGAAGGGAACGTCAACGTTCCGGCGCGACGCGAGTTGATGGCGCCTTCAATGGCGTGCGGGCGCCCGATCGCGGGCCCCGGTTGAGAAGAATGCGAGGAGCATCCATGGCCCAGATCCAAGCGCAGACGTTCAGCAATCGCAAGCGTGTTCGCAAGGTCTTCGGGCACATCGGTGAAGTGGCGGAGATGCCCAACCTCATCGAGGTGCAGAAGGCGTCCTACGACCAGTTCCTTCTCGTCGACTCGCCCGAGGGCGGTCGCCCCGACGAGGGCCTGCAGTCTGTCTTCCGCTCCGTGTTTCCGATCTCCGATTTCGCCGCGACCTCGCTGCTCGAGTTCGTGAAATACGAGTTTGAGCAGCCGAAGTTCGACGTCGACGAGTGCCGCCAGCGGGGTATGACCTTCGCCGCACCGCTCAAGGTTACGCTGCGCCTCATCGTGTTCGACGTCGATCCGGACACCGGCGCAAAGTCTGTCAAGGACATCAAGGAGCAGGATGTCTACATGGGCGACATGCCGTTCATGACTATGAACGGCACGTTCATCGTCAACGGCACCGAGCGCGTGATCGTCTCGCAGATGCACCGCTCGCCGGGCGTCTTCTTCGATCATGACAAGGGCAAGAGCCACTCGTCCGGCAAGCTGCTCTTCGCAGCCCGCATCATTCCTTACAGGGGCTCCTGGCTCGACATCGAGTTTGACGCCAAGGACATCGTGCACGCGCGCATCGATCGCCGCCGCAAGATCCCGGCGACGTCGCTGCTCTACGCGCTCGGCATGGACGGCGAGGAGATCCTCTCGACCTTCTACAACACCGTCATCTACAATCGCGACAAGGACGGCTGGCGTTTCCCCTTCAACGGCGACCGCATGAAGGGCATGAAACTCTCCACCGATCTTGTCGACGCGGAGTCCGGCGACGTCGTCGTCGAATCCGGCAAGAAGCTCACGGTTCGCTCGATCCGCCAACTCGAGGAGCGTGGCGTCAAATTCATCCGCGCAGCCGACGACGACCTCTTTGGTCAGTATATCGCCACCGACCTTTACAACCCGTCGACCGGCGAGATCTTCGCCGAGGCCGGTGAGGAGATCACCGCCAAGTCGCTGCAAGCCCTCATCGACGCCGGCTTCGACGAGCTGCCGCTGCTCGACATCGACCACATCAACATCGGCCCCTACATCCGCAACACGCTGGCGGTGGACAAGAACCACTCCCGCGAGGAGGCGCTGTTCGACATCTACCGTGTCATGCGCCCGGGCGAGCCGCCGACGCTCGACACCGCCGAAAAGATGTTTGAGTCGCTGTTCTTCGACCCCGAGCGATACGACCTCTCGGCCGTCGGCCGTGTGAAGATGAACATGCGCATGGACCTTGATGCGCCCGACACCCAGCGCGCGCTGCGCCGCGAGGACATCCTCGCCGTGGTTCGCGCCCTCGTGGACCTGCGCGATGGCCGCGGCGAGATCGACGACATCGATCATCTCGGCAATCGCCGCGTGCGCTCGGTCGGCGAGCTCATGGAGAATCAATATCGCCTGGGCCTGCTCCGCATGGAGCGCGCCATCAAGGAGCGCATGAGCCAGGTCGACATCGACACGGTGATGCCGCAGGACCTGATCAATGCCAAGCCGGCGGCCGCCGCCGTGCGCGAGTTCTTCGGCTCGTCGCAGCTGTCGCAGTTTATGGACCAGACAAATCCGCTGTCGGAGATCACGCATAAGCGTCGCTTGTCCGCGCTCGGGCCGGGCGGCTTGACACGCGAGCGCGCCGGCTTCGAGGTGCGCGACGTGCACCCGACGCACTACGGCCGCATCTGCCCGATCGAGACGCCGGAAGGCCCCAACATCGGCCTGATCAACTCGCTGGCGACATTCGCCCGAGTTAACAAGTACGGCTTCATCGAAAGCCCCTACCGCAAGGTGAAGGACGGCATCGTCACGCTCGACGTGCAATATCTCTCGGCGATGGAGGAGGCGAAGTACTATGTCGCTCAGGCCGACGCGCCGATGGACAAGGAGAGCAACCTCACCGAGGACCTCATCGTGTGCCGGCACTCCGGCGACGTGATGATGGTGCCGCGCGAGCGCGTCGATTACATGGACGTCTCGCCTAAGCAGCTGGTCTCGGTCGCCGCGGCGTTGATTCCGTTTCTAGAGAACGACGACGCCAACCGCGCGCTGATGGGCTCGAACATGCAGCGTCAGGCGGTGCCGCTGGTTCGCGCCGACGCGCCGCTCGTCGGCACTGGCATGGAGGCCATCGTGGCGCGCGATTCCGGCGCCGCCATCGCGGCCCGCCGCACCGGTGTGATCGACCAAATTGACGCCACCCGCATCGTAGTGCGCGCCACCGAGGAGACCTCAGCCGGCCGTCCCGGCGTGGACATCTACCGGCTGATGAAGTTCCAACGCTCGAACCAGTCGACCTGCGTCAACCAGAAGCCGCTGGTGCGCGTCGGCGACGTCGTGCGCAAGGGTGATATCCTGGCGGACGGTCCCTCGACCGAGCTCGGCGACCTCGCGCTCGGCCGCAATGTGCTCGTCGCGTTCATGCCATGGAACGGCTACAACTTCGAGGACTCCATCCTCCTCAATGAGCGCATCGTGAAGGACGACGTGTTTACCTCGATTCACATCGATGAGTTCGAGGTAATGGCCCGCGACACCAAGCTTGGACCCGAGGAAATTACGCGCGACATTCCCAACGTGTCTGAAGAGGCGCTGAAGAACCTCGACGAGGCCGGCATCGTCTACATCGGTGCCGAGGTGCAGGCGGGCGACATCCTCTGTGGCAAAATCACGCCGAAGGGTGAGAGCCCGATGACGCCGGAGGAGAAGCTGCTCCGCGCCATCTTTGGCGAGAAGGCCTCCGACGTCCGCGACACGTCGCTCCGCGTACCGCCGGGCGTGCAGGGCACCATCGTCGAGGTGCGCGTGTTCAACCGCCACGGCGTCGACAAGGACGAGCGGGCTCAGGCGATCGAGCGCGAGGAGATCGAGCGTCTCGCCAAGGATCGCGACGACGAGCTCGCGATCCTCGACCGCAACGTCTACGGCCGACTGATCGACCTCTGCGACAACCAGAAGGCCATCGCCGGTCCGAAGGGCTTCAAGCGCGATACGGTGCTGAACCGCGCCATCATGGAGGAATATCCTCGGTCCCAGTGGTGGGCTTTCGCGCTCGATGACGACGCGGTAATGGCCGAGGTTGAGGCCATGCGCAAGCAGTACGACGAGGCCAAGAAAGGGCTGGAAAGCCGCTTTCTCGACAAAGTCGAGAAGCTGCAGCGCGGCGACGAGCTGCCGCCCGGCGTAATGAAGATGGTCAAGGTCTTTGTGGCGGTAAAGCGCAAGATTCAGCCCGGCGACAAGATGGCCGGACGTCACGGCAACAAGGGCGTGGTTTCGAAGATCGTACCGGCAGAGGACATGCCGTTCCTTGCCGACGGCACCTCGGTCGACATCGTGCTGAACCCGCTGGGCGTGCCCTCGCGCATGAACGTCGGCCAGATCCTGGAAACGCATCTGGGGTGGGCCTGCGCCGGCCTCGGCAAGCAAGTCAACCAGGCGGTGACGGCCTACATGCGCAGCGGCGAGAAGGGCGGCGGCGACACCGCCGGCATCCGAGCCACGCTGAAGGACGTCTACGGTTCGGACGAGGGCCTCCGGGATCTCGATGACGAGACCATTGTCGAAGTCGCCGAGAACCTGAAGAAGGGCGTCCCGATCGCCACGCCGGTCTTCGACGGCGCGCGCGAGAAGGACATCGTCGAGATGCTGGAGAAGGCCGGTCTCGACGGCTCGGGCCAGTCGCGCCTCTACGACGGGCGTACCGGCGACGAGTTCGACCGCAAGGTTACGGTGGGCTACATCTATATGTTGAAGCTCCATCATCTCGTCGACGACAAGATCCACGCCCGTTCCATTGGGCCTTACTCGCTCGTCACCCAGCAGCCGCTGGGCGGCAAGGCGCAGTTCGGCGGCCAGCGCTTCGGCGAGATGGAGGTCTGGGCGCTTGAGGCCTACGGCGCCGCCTACACGTTGCAGGAGATGCTGACTGTCAAGTCCGACGACGTCGCCGGCCGCACCAAGGTCTACGAGTCGATCGTGCGCGGCGACGACGCGTTCGAGTCCGGTATCCCGGAAAGCTTCAACGTGCTGGTCAAGGAGATGCGCTCGCTCGGCCTCAACGTCGAGCTGAACAATTCGCCCAAGCCCGTCGATGAGCTGCCGCCGCGCGCCGAGGCGGCCGAATAGGATCGATCACGATCCGCGAGACCTTCGGGTCTCGCGTGACCCGTTTTCCTTTTCCAGCGTCGGGCTGCGAGTCGTTTCGACCCGTCCGATGCGCACCAGGAGATGAGCATGAACCAAGAGGTGATGAATCTCTTCAGCCCGGTTGTCCAGCCGCAGACGTTCGACCAAATCCAGATCTCGATCGCCAGCCCCGAGAAGATCCTGTCGTGGAGCTTCGGCGAGATCAAGAAGCCCGAGACGATCAACTATCGTACCTTCAAGCCGGAGCGCGACGGCCTGTTCTGCGCGCGTATCTTCGGGCCGATCAAGGACTACGAGTGCCTGTGCGGCAAGTACAAGCGCATGAAGTACAAGGGCGTCATCTGCGAGAAGTGCGGCGTCGAAGTCACGCTGTCGCGCGTCCGGCGCGAGCGCATGGGCCACATCTCGCTGGCCGCGCCCGTCGCGCACATCTGGTTCCTGAAGTCGCTGCCCTCGCGCATCGGCCTTCTGCTCGATATGACGCTCAAAGACCTCGAGCGCATCCTCTATTTTGAATCCTACATTGTGCTCGATCCCGGCCTGACGCCAATGAAGGACCGTCAGCTTCTGAACGAGGAGGATTACCTCCGCGCGCAGGACGAATACGGCCAGGACAGCTTCACCGCGATGATCGGAGCGGAGGCCATCCGCGAGATCCTGAAGCACATGGACCTTCAGACCATCGCCGAGCGGCTGAAGGTCGAGATCGCCGAGTCGACAACCGAGCTTAAGCCCAAGAAGCTGGCCAAACGCCTGAAGATCATTGAAGCCTTCATGCATTCCGGCAACAAGCCGGAGTGGATGATCCTCACCGAAGTGCCGGTGATCCCGCCGGACCTGCGCCCGCTCGTGCCGCTCGACGGCGGCCGTTTCGCCACGTCGGACCTCAACGACCTCTACCGCCGCGTGATCAACCGCAACAACCGTCTGAAGCGGCTGATCGACCTGCGCGCCCCCGACATCATCATCCGCAACGAGAAGCGCATGCTTCAGGAGGCGGTGGACGCGCTGTTCGACAACGGCCGTCGCGGTCGTGTTATCACCGGCGCCAACAAGCGCCCGCTGAAGTCTCTCGCCGACATGCTTAAGGGCAAGCAGGGCCGCTTCCGCCAGAACCTGCTCGGCAAGCGCGTCGATTACTCCGGCCGCTCGGTCATCGTGGTGGGTCCGGAGCTGAAGCTGCACCAGTGCGGCCTCCCCAAAAAGATGGCGCTCGAGCTCTTCAAGCCGTTCATCTACTCGCGACTCGACGCCAAGGGCTTCTCGGCCACCGTGAAGCAGGCCAAGAAGCTTGTCGAAAAGGAGAAGCCGGAGGTCTGGGACATCCTTGACGAGGTGATCCGCGAGCACCCGGTGATGCTGAACCGCGCGCCCACGCTGCACCGCCTCGGCATCCAGGCCTTCGAGCCCAAGCTGATCGAGGGCAAGGCGATCCAGCTGCACCCGCTCGTCTGTGCCGCCTTCAACGCCGACTTCGACGGTGACCAGATGGCGGTCCACGTGCCGTTGTCGCTCGAGGCGCAGCTGGAAGCGCGCGTCCTCATGATGTCGACCAACAACATCCTGCATCCGGCCAACGGCCTGCCGATCATCGTGCCCTCGCAGGATATCGTGCTCGGCCTCTACTACGTCTCGCTGATGCGCGATGGCGAGCCCGGCCAGTACACGGCTGCAACCAAGGACCTGCCGGCGTCCGGCGGCGTGTTCTCCGACATGGGCGAGATCGAGGCCGCGCTGCAGGCCAAGGCCGTCACGCTTCACACCAAGATCAAGGGTCGCGCCTGGACCTATGATGCCGATGGCAATCGCGTGGCGAAGATCTTCGACACGACGCCCGGACGCATGATCCTCGGCCAGCTGCTGCCCAAGCACCGCAAGATCCCCTTCGACGTCGCCAACAGGCTGATGACGAAGAAGGAGATCTCGGGAATGATCGACATCGTCTATCGCCAGTGCGGTCAGAAGGAGACGGTGATCTTCTGCGACCGGATCATGGCGCTGGGCTTTCGCGAGGCGTTCAAGGCCGGCATCTCGTTCGGCAAGGACGACATGGTCGTGCCCGAGACCAAGCCGGCGATCATCGAGGCGACCTCGGCACTCGCGAAGGAATACGAGCAGCAGTACAACGACGGCCTGATCACCCAGGGCGAGAAGTACAACAAGGTCGTCGACGCCTGGGCCAAGTGCTCGGACAAGCTCGCCGAGGAGATGATGATCCGCATCTCCACGACGAAGAAGGACGAGCACGGCCGCGACAAGCCAATCAACTCGATCTACATGATGAGCCACTCGGGAGCGCGTGGTTCGCCGACGCAGATGAAGCAGCTCGCCGCCATGCGCGGGCTGATGGCGAAGCCTTCGGGCGAGATCATCGAGACGCCGATCATCTCGAACTTCAAAGAGGGCCTAACCGTGCTCGAGTACTTCAACTCGACCCACGGTGCCCGCAAGGGCTTGGCCGATACCGCTTTGAAGACGGCGAACTCAGGCTATCTCACGCGTCGTCTCGTTGACGTCGCGCAGGATGCCATAATCTCGATGACGGACTGCGGCTCGGAGCGCGGCATCAAAATGCGCGCGATCATTGATGCCGGCACCATCGTCGCCTCGCTCGGCTCGCGCATCCTCGGCCGCACCACCACGCACGACCTCAACGAGGTGGACGGCACGCTCATCGTGCCGGCCGGCACGATGATCGAAGAGTGGCACATGGACCGGATCAACACCGCCGGCATCCAGGAGGTGAAAATCCGCTCCGTGCTGACCTGCGAGGCCAAGAACGGCGTCTGCGGCAAGTGCTACGGGCGTGATCTCGCCCGCGGCACGCCCGTCAACATGGGTGAGGCGGTCGGCGTCATCGCGGCGCAGTCGATCGGCGAGCCGGGCACGCAGCTCACCATGCGTACCTTCCACATCGGCGGGGCGGCGCAGATCGCCGACTCATCCTTCATCGAGTCCTCGTTCGACGGCACGGTTAAGATCCGCAACCGCCATCTCGCCCGCAACGGCGAGGGCGACCTGATGGTCATGGCGCGCAACGTGGCCATCGTGATCGAGGGTTCTGGCGGCGAAGAGCGCGCCGTGCATCGCGTGCAGTACGGCGCCCGCCTCAAGGTGGACGACGGCGATACGATCAAGCGCGGCCAGCGCATGGCGGAGTGGGACCCCTACACCCGCCCGATCATGACCGAGGTCGACGGCGAGGTGGACTACGAGGACCTTGTCGAGGGCCACTCGATGACCGAGACGGTCGACGAGGCCACCGGCATCGCCAAGCGCCTGGTTATCGATTGGCGCATGAACCAGCGTTCGGCGACGCTCAAGCCGGCGATGGTGATCAAGGACAGGGAGGGCAAGATCCTCAAGGTGCAGCGCGGCGGCGAAGCTCGCTACATCCTGCCCGTGGAGTCGATCCTCTCGGTCGAGCCCGGCGGCAAGGTGAAGGCGGGCGACATCATCGCGCGCATCTCGATGGACTCGGCCAAAACTCGCGACATCACCGGCGGTCTGCCGCGTGTGGCGGAGCTCTTCGAGGCGCGTCGCCCAAAGGACCACGCGATCATCGCGGAAGCCTCCGGCACGGTGCAGTTCGGCAAGGATTACAAGAACAAGACGCGTCTCGCGATCATCCCGCATGAGGGCGACGCCGAGCCGGTCGAGTACATGATCCCCAAGGGCAAGCACATCCATCTGCAGGACGGCGACGTCGTGGAGAAGGGCGACTACATCGTTGACGGCAACCCGGCGCCGCACGATATTCTGGCGATCAAGGGCGTGGAGGAGCTCGCCGCCTACCTCGTCAACGAGATCCAGGAGGTCTACCGGCTGCAGGGCGTGCTCATCAACGACAAGCATATCGAGGTCATCGTCCGGCAGATGCTGCAGAAGGTCGACATCACCGATCCCGGTGATACCGACTATCTGGCCAACGAGCAGGTCGACCTCATGGAGCTCGACCAGGTCAACGAGAAGGTCAAAGCGGCGGGCGGCAAGCCGGCGGTCGGCACGCCCGTGCTGCTCGGCATCACCAAGGCCTCGCTGCAGACGCGCTCGTTCATTTCGGCCGCGTCGTTCCAGGAGACCACCCGCGTTCTCACGGAGGCGGCGGTCAACGGCAAGGCCGACACGCTTGAAGGCCTGAAGGAGAACGTGATCGTCGGCCGTCTGATCCCGGCCGGTACCGGCGCGGCCATGGCGAAGCTCCGCAAGATCGCCACAACCCGCGACGAGATGATCATCGCCGCCAACACCGACCAGCAGCCCCACGTCCAGTTCCCGGCGCTGCCAGCGGCGGAGTAGGGCGGAAGCTCACGAGACGAGATGAAAGAGGCCCGCAGCGATGCGGGCCTCTTTTATAGGCGCGACCACGCCGGCTTTTGCCATCCTGCGCTTCTTCGAGGAGCGCTGTCGCTGACCCGGCGTCTACATCTTCGACGAGCCCGAGTCGGCGCTATCGCCTTTGTGCCAGCTCGCCTTCTTGCGCCTGCTCAACCGCATGGATCGCTCGGGCAAGCCGTAGGTCATTCTCGCGGTGCATTCGCCGCTCCTGATGGCCTATCCCGGCGCCACCCTGCTTAATGTAAACGAGCGTGGTCTCATCCCATCATGATGGAAAAGACCGGCCATTGCCGTCTCCTCCCGGGCTTCATTCGCCCGCGGATGTTCATCGATCGCGTGTTCCAGGCGGACGAGGACGCTTTGGATTGATCGGCGTCCTGCTGCCTTCGACCTGCTGGGCCGAGGTTTGCTGCCTGAAGAGAGATCGCGCTCGCCTGTCCCGTTCCGGTGCACGTGTGTGCTGCGACATCAATGCGGGGTGACCATGCGTATTCAGACGAAACATCGCGCCGGCCTGCTTGCCGGCCTGCTCGCGTTTGGCGTGCCGGTCGCGGCCATGGCTGGCGGCTACGGCGACGAGGGTGGCTATGGTGAAGGCGGCGGCTACGGCGGCGAAGGGATTGGCGCCGGCATCGGTGAAGGGATTGGGGCAGGAATCGGTGCAGGCCTCGGGCTCGGCACGGGCATCCTCGGCGGCGCGGCCTACGGCGCCGGCAGCGGCTACGAGCCGGGTTACGGCGGTGCCGGCTATGAGCAGGGCTACGGCGGCGGCCTTCCTCAGGGTTACGCCTATGGCCCGGCGCCGGTGCCGCGCACCTACGTGGTCCCGCAGACCGTTTACCGCCCGGTGACCCGCGCCTACACCGTGCCCGTGCAAGGCTATCGCGTCGAGCAGCGCACCCACTTGGTTCCTGTCACCACCTATCGCCCGGTGACGACGCGGGTTGAGGTGCCGGTCACGACCTATCGCACCTACCAGCGCACCGTCGCCGTGCCCTCGACCGTCTACCGGCAGGTCCATCGCGCCTGCAATTGCGGCGAGTGATCGGAGAACGCGCCGATCGCCTCACGAGGCGTCGGCGCGCGAGAACATCATGCGCGCCTCCGTCCCCTCGCCGGGACGGGAGCGGACCTCAAAGGAGGCCTTGGCATTCTGGCGCAGCGACTGGACGATCAGCGCGCCCATCTTGCCCTTTTGCGGCCAGCTCGTCCCGTCCGGAAGGCCAATTCCATCGTCCGACACGACGACCTCGCAGCCCTTCTCGTTGACGAGGCTCTTAAGGGTTATAGTCCCACCTGTGCCATCGGGGAAGGCATGCTTGAGCGCGTTCGTCATCAGCTCGTTGACGACGAGCCCGGTCGGCATGGCGACATCGACGCGCACCGGCCAGCTGTCGACCTGCAGGGCCAGGCGGATGCCCTCGTGCGCGTGCGCCCGCATCACGGCGGAGGCGATCTGGCTGAGGTAGACGCCGAGATCAATCGGGCCTTCGCGATCCTCCTCCTCGGATAGCGATTGGTAGAGCAGGGCAAGCGATTCGATGCGTCCGGCGAGGCGAGCGAAGCGTTCGCCGTTGGCGCCGCTCGGCATCTTGCGTGATTCTACCCGGATCAACGTCGTGATCATCTGCAGGTTGTTCTTCACGCGGTGCTGAAGCTCGCGCAGCAGCGTGTCCTTTGCCTGCACGGCGCGGACGAGTTCGTCGTGTTCGCCATGGTCGTCGGCGACCTCGACGAGGGCCACGAGCCGGTAGACGACGACCCCAGCCGCGTCCTCGACGAGGTTCGACCACGCCTCGAAGCGCCGCTTCGCGTCGCCCTCATGCGCCTCGAATTGACCGAGGCTGTCGGAGCCGACCGGGATGGCCTCGCCGAGCGTGCGCGTCTCGCTCGAAGGGACCGAACGACCGGGAAGCGCGTGCCAGGCTTTACCGTCGATGTCGGCGAGGATCACGCCGAGCAATCGTTCGAATTCGAGGTTGGCGTAGACGATCACCTCCGGCGGCGCGACCTCCGAGACGGCGATCGCGACGGGCAGGTGGTCGAGGAACTGCTTGAACCGGTCGCTGGCCAAAGCGTCGGCCAGACCCGGCGTCTCCATCAGGTGCTCGATACGCTCGGCGTCCGAGTCGTCCATCACCGCTTCTCCAGGGAGCACCGCCGAGAGCCAGCGAAGCCGCTTCGCCGGCTGAGCACGAAAAGCCGCTTAGCACGACGAATGGGCCTTGCCGAGTTCACAAGGCGATAAGCTGATCTCGCCCACACCTACCTATTGCGAAGGCGCGTAGGCGCGTGGAATCCGGTGGTTTGTCGGTGATCCAGGCGATGAAGCGCGCCATGTCCGGCCGGGACGAAAGCGGCGTCCCTTGCTTCGTCAGCCGCGCCAGCTCGACGTTACTGAAGCAGGCGTGGATCGTGCGATGGCAAATCGGGTGCACCGCCACCGTTACGCGACCACCGCGGCTTTTGGGCTGAGGATGGTGCCACTCGACCTTGCGCCCGAGCGGCCGAGCGCACAGCCAGCAAAGCGTCTCGGCCTGCGGTGCCTCGACGACAAAGTCTCGCGCACGACGCGCCGACCTGCCGCACCTCACCAGTCGCGGAACCCCCGCGGCTTTTGGCTTCCCTGATCGGCATCGACCTCCAGGGCCGCCATCGCGCGGACGGCCGCGGCACAGACGGCTTCGTCTTCGCGCGGCTCGCGGCCCGAAGAGCCCACGCCGCCCACGACGCGAGCTTGGTAGACCAGCGGTACGCCGCCCGCGAGTGGCATGCGACTGGGAAAGGAGATCGGGGCGGGTTTCTCGGCCATTGGCGCCTGCAGGTCGGCCGTGGCGGTGCGCACGATGGCCGCGATGCGGGCTTTCAGAGTCGCCGCTTCCGGCGTGTGCAGCCGCGCGCCGTCAAGCCGTACCAAAGCCAGGAGCGTCCCGTTCTCGTCGCCGGAAGCGATCGGCACTCCGAGGCCGAACGGCTCGGTCTCGTCGCGGACATCGGCTGCCGTGAGGTATGGGCGAGAGCGCAAAAGGGCGGGCTTAGGACACGGGCGCCAGGACGGTCGCCTCCGTCACGTAGTGGTAGAAGCGGCCATCGAAGAGGGTCATGACCTTCTCGGTCGCGGCGTGAGATTCCGGGCGGATCGAGGAGGCCATGCACTCCTCAATGGCCTGCATGTCGGGGAAATCCATCTCGAGGATCATGGCGATCGCGCGCGCGTCGCCGTCGCTCTTCACCGTGCGTTGGACGCGCACCGCCGTGACGTTGGGGAAGCGCCGCCACATCGGCTCGAGCTCGTCGCGCACGCGGCGGAAGAACTCGTCCTCCTTGCCGGGATGGACCGACCCTTCGTAAATCGCTGTTCTGGTCAGCATCGCGCACCTCTGGCCGGTCGTTCAGGCCTCGGCCGAACCCATCGGCGTGCCGCTTCGTTGCCGCTCGACCGAAGTAGCGTTGGAGTCTTATTACCAACAAGGCCGGGAGCCACATCCCATGCTTTCGGCGCGGGGTGCGGCTCTTGCAGGGCGGCGACGGCTTCTGCAGCTGGGCGGCGGCCATCGCGCTGGAGCGATATGAAGCGTTATCTCGAATACGTCTGGCCGTTCTTCGGCCTCGTGGCCGTGGTCGTGTCCCTCTATGTCCTTTCGAAGGAATTCAAGGGCGAGAGCGTGGCGTCGGGCGTGTTCCATCAGCTCGGGTCGATCTCCGTGTTCGACTATTTGATGGCCATGGCCTCTGCGCTGTTCGCCTACGCAGCGCTCGCCTGGTACGACCGGATCGCGCTGCTGCATCTCGGCATCAACTGGATCTCGCTGCCGTTCGTCGCGGTGTGTTCGTTCACGACCTACGCGCTGTCGCACACGATCGGCGTCTCCGTGTTCTCCGGCGCTATGGTGCGCTACCGCGCCTATTCGGCGAAAGGGCTCTCCGCTGCCCAGGTCGCCGTTCTGGTCGCGCTCTGCTCAATCACCTTCGCGCTCGGGGTCATGCTGCTCGGTGGAGCGGTGCTGGTGTTCGAGCCCCAGGAACTGCGCCGCGTCGCCGGCATGCTGCCCCACATGCTCAACAACGCGACGATCGCCCGGATCGTTGGCGTGGGCTCGCTCGTGTTGGTGGCGGCCTACGTCGCGGGCTCGGTGCTGCGGCTGCCGCCGTTCCGCGTCGCCGGGTTCGAGGTCTTCTATCCCAAGCCCGAGATCGCAGCGCGCCAATTCATCGCTGCGCCGCTCGAGCTGATCGGCGCCACCGGCATCATCTACTTCACCCTGCCCGAGGCGGGAAACCCCGGTTTCTTCGTCATCATGGCGATCTTCCTCGGCTCGTTCTCCGCGGCGCTGCTGTCCAACGCGCCGGCCGGCGCCGGCGTGTTCGACCTGATTTTCATCAACGCGCTGCCGACGATCCCCAAGGCCAAGGTGCTCGCGGCCGTGCTGATGTTCAGGCTGTTCTACCTGCTCATTCCCTTGATCTTCGCGATCATCGTCGTGATCGTCTTCGAGCGTCGCCGGCTGCAGCAGAAGCTGCTCGCCGAGAAAGCGGAGGCGACGACGGCCGGCGTCAACGGGACCGTCGCCTCCAACGAGACTTAAGTCAACGATTACAGGGCTTCAGCTCTTTGACTTCGTGCAATCTTTGACGAAGGTGTGCAGCTCCTCCTTGCGCAGGCCCTTGCCGAAGGCGTCGGTACGGCACTGCTCCCGCCCGGCCAGGTCGGGCCGCTGCCGCACCACGCAGGCCGACACCGCCTCGCGCTTCGCCGGGCCTTTCAGTCCCTTGGATTCAGCCTCCTCGCGGCAGGATGCGCGCAGCGCCTTGACCCCGCCTTCGGCCCCACGGCCGCCTTCGTCGGAGCTTGGTGCCGCCGTCGACCCTGCCGCGGTCTGGGCGAGGGCGGGCGTTGCGAGCGAGAGGGCGGCAAGAACGATCAGGGCGTGTTTCACAGGCGAGGATTTCCCATTTGCGATGCTACGGGAACGGGCGCTCGCGCCCGAACCTACGTTGCGCAAACCCGTGATCAGACCAGGGCTCTCATCCCTCGCCCCGCACCGCTTCGCCGGCGCGGTCGCGGCTGAGACCCTTGGCCTCCAGGTCCGCGAGATACGCCTGCCACTTCTCCGCCTGCTGCTGCCCGAGCTCGTAGAGGTAGCTCCATGTGAAAAGACCGGTCGAGTGCATGTCGTCGAACGAGAGCCGCACCGCGTAGCTGCCGATCGGATCGGCGCCGATCACAGCGACGTTGCGCTTGCCGCCCAGCGTCTTGCGCTCGCGGCGGCTATGCCCCTGCACCTCGGCCGAAGGGCTCATCACCCGCAGGTACTCCGCCGGCAGGTCGAAGGCGGCACCGTCCTCGAAGGTCGTGGCCAGCGTGCGGCCACCGTCGCGCACCGCAATCTCGGTCGGCCATGCGGAATCGAACCCCGTCATCCCACGTCTCCACTCTTACCGCCTCGTGGTTTCAACGCTATATATCGCCGATGACATCGGCGACCGCCCTGGATACTCACAACATTTCGCCAGAACCCGTACGCGCTCCGCTCGTCGATCCGTTCGGGCGTCATATCAACTACATTCGCGTGTCCGTCACCGACAGATGCGATTTCCGCTGCGTCTACTGCATGGCGGAAACCATGCAGTTCCTTCCGCGGCGCGACCTGCTCACGCTGGAGGAGCTGGATCGGCTGTGCTCGGCCTTTATCGCGCGGGGCACGAAGAAGATCCGCCTGACCGGAGGCGAGCCGCTGGTTCGACGCGATCTGATGGCGCTGGTGCGCGGCCTGTCGCGTCATCTGGTCAGCGGCGCCCTTCAGGAGCTGACGCTCACCACCAACGGGTCGCAGCTCGCGCGCTACGCCGGCGAGCTGGCAGATGCCGGAGTGCGACGCGTCAACGTCTCCATCGACAGTCTCGACCCGGATCGATTCCGCGCCGTCACCCGACGCGGCGATCTCGGTGTCGTCATGCGCGGCCTCGACGCCGCACAGGTGGCCGGGTTGAAGGTCAAGATCAACGCAGTGGCGCTGAAGGGCGTCAACGAAGACGAGATCCCGGCCATGATCGAGTGGGCGCATGGTCGCGGAATGGACCTGACCCTGATCGAGGTCATGCCGCTGGGCGAGATCGGCGAGGACCGCATCGACCAGTACCTGCCGCTCGCGCAGGTGCGGCGCGATCTGTCGCGGCGCTACAGCCTGACGGATCTCGCCTACAAGACCGGCGGTCCGGCGCGCTACGTCAAGGTCGAGGAGACGGGTGGTCGTCTCGGCTTCATCACGCCTTTGACCCACAACTTTTGCGAGAGCTGCAACCGCGTGCGCGTGACCTGCACCGGCACATTGTACATGTGTCTCGGGCAGGACGACGCCGCTGACCTGCGCGAGGCGCTGCGCGCATCTCCCCTTGACGATCTACTTGACCGGGCGATCACGGAAGCGATCGCCCGCAAACCCAAGGGGCACGACTTCGTCATAGAGCGTGCGAGCGCGCAGCCTGCGGTCGGCCGCCATATGAGCGTGACCGGCGGCTGAGCCTCCTCAGCCTATTGGCTAATCGCGTCTTGCGGTAACGTTCGCCATCATCCGGGCGTGACATCCAGTAAGCCGCCCGCGTCCAGAAACCAGCTGTCGTTGCGCGTCCGCAAAGCGCGCGGGCTCGATTCGTCGCGGATCCAGGCATTGGCGTCGTTGGGAGCGTCCGGCGGGGTCCTCACCCCGCGGGAGGTCAAGGAGATCTGCCAGGCGATCGTCGCCGATGCCGAAGGGCAATCGGTCGCCGCAGTTCCGAACATCGAGCCTGACGGCTGATCGTGCGGCGCCGCTTGACGGCAGCAGCGCCAGGGCGCCCTTGGCGCGGCACAATATCGGGTCCGCGCCTTGTCCACCTCGCTCGACAGCTTTTTCGCGAGTCCCTTCGCGCAGACGCTCGTCGCGCTCGCCACCGCCTTCCTGCTCGGCACGATGATCGGCTTGGAGCGGCAGTGGCGACAGCGCAACGCCGGCCTTCGGACCAACGCGCTGGTAGCGGTCGGTGCCGCCGCTTTCGCCGATCTCGGACTGCGCCTTCTGCAAGCCGACGGCGCCACCCGCATCGTCGCCTATGTCGTGTCGGGGATCGGCTTCCTGGGGGCCGGCGTGATCCTCAAGGATGGCGCCAGTATCCGCGGCCTCAACACGGCGGCGACACTCTGGTGTTCGGCCGCCGTTGGCGCCTTCGCCGGCAGCGGCATGTCCGCCGAGGCGGCGGCTTTGGCGATCTTCGTCCTCGCCGGCAACACCCTGCTACGGCCGCTGGTGCGCTGGATCGACCGCAGGCCGATCGGCTCGGACACCAGCGAGGCGGTCTATCGGGTCCACGCGATCTGCGATCCGAAGGCGCTCTCGGACGTTCGTGACCTTCTCGACGCCGAATTGACCCACGCCACGCTTCCGATCCGCGAGGTCGAAATCCTCTCGGACACGGACGATTGGGTCGAGCTCGCCGCCGTACTGGTCCCGAACTTCGCGGCAGCCGAGGAGCTTGATGCCGTTGTCGCCTCCCTGGAACGCTCGCCTCTGGTCCGCAGCGCGACGTGGTCGGCTCAAGCGACCGCCTGATCGTCCCGTTTCGCGTCCTTGGCTAGCGCCTCGTCGTTCTCCGGTGTCGTGCCGCGCTGCCGCTCGGCCTTGAGTTCGGCGACAGCGGCATCAAAACGCTCCCAATCCGCGGGCGAGAGTTCTTCGCCCGTCTCCTTGATCGATGCTTTCCTCGTCTGCATTCTGTTCTAAGCTTTCTGGTCCTGTTTTCGCTCGAAGCGCCGGAGCATGAAACAAGCCGAAGAAGGAGACACCCTGATGACACCTTACGGCGCCACTGTTGCACGCGAGTTGCGATCCGCCCTGGTCCCGCTCGAGACTGTGTCGATCCTCGATTACAAATATCTTCCCGCCGCGTTCCGCGCGCTGCTCAAAAACGCGCTGTTCTGGGTGGTTCCGACGGCGGTGGTCGAAGACTTGCGGGCCGCGGCGCTGGCCGCCGCCGACACGTTGGCATCGACGATCGAGTCCGTCGGCGTGCACCCGCAGGGAATCAGCCTTGATGTCGACCACGCCCGCGCCGACGCGATGGTCGCCTTGGAAGCGCTGATCGACGCGGTCGCCGACGCGGAGCCGACGCAGAGCGCGAAGAGCCTCGGCATCGGCTGATCCGCTGCCCATAGGTGAGAAACCCCATAGGCCCGGACGAGGTTAGGCAGCCTTCACGGAGGTTTTCAAATGCGCGTTCTTCTCGCCAGCCTGCTCGTTTTGGCCTCGCTATCCGGCTCTCAGGCGGCCGGCTTCGATTGCAGCAAGTTCGAGCATCAGGCCGACGGCTCGTGGAAGGTCGTCCAGGCCCTCGAGATCAGAGGGCCGCACGGGCGCATCGATTTCACGCCGGACGAGGTCTACAAGGAAGGTCAGGATAAGATGGGCCTCGACCTCGCCAGGCTTCTAGACGCTAATTGCTCCAAGAAGTAGCGGGCTGCCCTAGGGATTGTCCGCGGTGCAGAGCACCGGCTTCTCGTCGACTAGGCGAAGATCGGGTTTGAAGCGGTCGTAGCGCGTGGGACGGCACACCACCGGCGGTGGCGGCGCGGTGAGGTAGGTGATGAAATTGTCGAGCGGATAGCCGGGGACCGGCACCGTGACGTGCGGCGGTTGCGGCGGACGAGGCAGCGGCTCTAGCAGCTCGACATTGGCCAGCGCCGGCCGGTCCAGCGGCTCGGATCGGCCACGAGCATAGTGGCGGTGGTGAGCGCGATGCATTACGGCGCGGGCATGCGGGGTCTTCGGTGCGCGCTCGCTCGATCCACCCGGCACCGTGAGATCAGGCATCGGCTTGGGCAGCGTCGGCTGCACCGACGCCGGATCCTGGGTCGCCAGCGGCCCTTGCGCCGCGAGCGGGGTGGCGCAGAGCGCCAGGCCCAGCGGCATCATCGCCCAGATCGTACCTCGTGCCATGAGAAGCCACCTCTGCGACCAGATCGCCCGACCTCGTAACCTTTGCCGCGTTGCATACGTATAGACCTAGGAGCGACCCGTCGACAGTGGGCCGCAGAAATTGGCTCGGCCTCGACGCCGGGCGGACAAGCCGGAGGATACATGTTCGACAAGGATCAGACGGGCAGCCGCCGCGGTTTCATGACGACGCTGGCCTATGGCTTGGGCGCCGTCGGTCTCGGTGCCGTGGCGTTCGGCGGCAAGAGCGGGGCTAGGGCTGCCGAAGGCAAGTTCCCGGTGACGCTCACCAAGGCCGATTGGAAGAAGAAGCTGACCCCGGAGCAATATTACATCCTGCGCGAGGAGGGAACCGAACGCGCCTTTACGAGCCCCTTGAACGACCAGCACGGCAAGGGGATGTTTGCCTGCGCCGGTTGCTCGCAGAAGGCTTTCCGCTCCGAAACGAAGTTCGATAGCGGCACCGGCTGGCCGAGCTTCTACGAGCCGATTAAGGGCGCGGTGGACGAAAGGCGCGACTCGACCCTCGGCTTCGAGCGCACCGAGGTGCATTGCGCCAACTGCGGCGGCCATCTCGGCCACGTGTTCGACGACGGTCCCAAGCCCACAGGCCTGCGCTACTGCATGAACGGCGCTGCCATGAAATTCGAGCCCGGCGCCGGAGCCGCCTAAGGAGATCCTTCCATGACCAATTTTCGCATGCCGCTCTTCGCACTCGCCGCTGTTGGCCTTGCCGTCGGCGGCGGCTCCACGCTCCTGCCGCCCCGCTCCGCATCCGCCGAGGGGATGAAGGTGGTGCCCGCGCCCAAGGTCGACCAGCCGTCCGCCTCCGGCGGCAAGACCGAAACCGCCGTCTTCGCCGGCGGCTGCTTTTGGGGCGTCCAGGGCGTCTTCCAGCACGTTAAGGGCGTGACCGCGGCGGTCAGCGGCTACGCCGGCGGCGCCAAGAACACGGCGAATTACGATACGGTCAGCGGCGGCGACACCGGCCATGCCGAGTCGGTGAAGGTGACCTTCGATCCTAAGGAGGTGAGCTACGGCAAGCTGCTGCAGATCTACTTCTCGGTGGTGACCGATCCGACCACGCTGAACGCCCAGGGACCCGACGAGGGCACGCAGTACCGTTCCGACCTGTTCGCGACCAATGCAGAGCAAGACAAGGTCGCCAAGGACTACATCGCGCAACTCGGCAAGGACCACACCTTCGCCAAGCCGATTGTAACCAAGGTCTCGGACTATAAGGGCTTCTACCCCGCCGAAGGCTACCATCAGAACTACCTGACGCGGCACCCTCAAGACCCCTATATCGCCGCCAACGACATCCCGAAAGTCGAGGGGCTGAAGAAGCTCTTCCCGACCGCCTATAAAGCCGATCCGACGCTGACCGCCGCGACAAACTGAAAGTATGGTCTTCAAGAGTACGGCGCGGGAGCGATCTCGCGTCGTTCGCGCGCCACGGCTGTCGTTTCGTCGACACCGCGCCTACCTTCGGGCTTGGAGAGGGCTGACGAATGGTTGATGAGAGTGAACTCGATATGCGGCGCCGGCGCCTGCGTTTCCGCGCTTGGCACCGCGGCACTCGCGAAATGGACCTCCTGATGGGGCGCTTCGCCGACAGCGAGCTGAATGGGTTGCCTGAGGCGGAGATCGACGAACTCGAGCAGCTGATGGAGGCGCCCGACCGCGACGTCTTCTCCTGGCTGACCGGCGAACTCGAGCTGCCGGGAAACTTTGACACGCAGGTGTTCCGCCGGCTCCGCGCATTCCATACGCACGACGCGCCGATCCATTGATCGACAATTGCCGAAGACTCTGGTAGAGATACCTGAAGATTGGGCAGGAAGTCAGAGTTGGCATGACGCATGACGCAGGCTGACGCAGCCGAAGCGGAAATCATGGTTCTAAAGAATTGGCTAAACCGAAAGTCGTGCAACGGCCTCGTTACTCGTATTTGTATCGCCGCCACCCGTTGGCTCGCAGCGCGCAGGCGGGGCAAGTCCCGCAGCCATATCCCCATTCGTGGCGGTCCCCACGCTCGCCGAGGTAGCAGGTGTGAGTCGCCTCGACGACAAGGTCGACCAGCCTCGTCCCGCCCAGGCTCTCCGCCAGCCGCCACGTGTCGGCCTTGTCGAGCCACATCAGCGGGGTCTCGACCCGGAAGCGCGCCTCCATGCCGAGGTTGAGCGCCACCTGCATCGCCTTCATCGTGTCGTCTCGGCAATCGGGATAGCCGGAGAAGTCGGTCTCGCACATGCCGCCGACCAGCACGCCAAGACCGCGGCGGTGGGCCAATGCGGCGGCATAGGTCAGGAAGAGCAGGTTGCGTCCGGGCACGAAAGTGTTGGGCAGGCCCTTGGCGTCAGTCTCGATGGCGATGTCGCGGGTCATCGCCGTCTCGCCGATGCCGGCCAGCGCCGACATCTCGATGGTGTGATCGGGCCCGAGCCGGGCGCCCCAGCGCTCCGCCAGCGCGGCACGCAACCGAGGCCGGCCGTCCAGCTCGACGCGGTGGCGCTGGCCATAGTCGAAACCGACCGTCTCGACGGTCTCGTATCGTTCCAGCGCCCAGGCCAGGCAGGTGGTCGAATCCTGGCCCCCCGAAAAGAGAACGAGCGCGCCGGTCATCCCAGCGCCCACACGCTCATCAGCGAGTTGGCGATGGCGAGCTTGGGCGGACAGACGAAACCCTCGGGATGGGTGCGCGACAGCAGCAGGCGTACCTCGTCGCGGTGGAACCACCGCGCGTCCTCCAGCTCCACCGGATCCATGGTGATCTCAGTGGAGAGCGCCTGCGCGGTGCACCCGATCATCAGCGAGGAGGGGAACGGCCAAGGCTGCGAGGCGAAATAGTCGACGCGGCCGACTCGCAGGCCGGCCTCCTCCAGCACCTCGCGGCGCACCGCGTCCTCCAGCGTCTCACCGATCTCGGCGAAGCCTGCGAGGCAGGAGTACATGCCGGGCGGGAAGCGCATCTGCCGCCCGAGCAGGCAACGGTCCCGGTCGGTAATCAGCATGATGACGACCGGCTCAAGCCGCGGAAAGTGGTGCCTCCCGCAATTGTCGCACTCGCGCCGCGATCCGCCGACCGAGGCCCGGGTGGGCTCGCCGCAGTTCGCGCAGAAGCCGTTGTGCTTGTGCCAATAAAGCAGGCTCTTGGCCTGGCTCAGCGCGCCGACGATGTCGGGCGGCACGAGACCCTGGTTGGCGATGGTGCGCAGGTCGATGAAGGATAGCGCGCCGCGTTCCTGGGAATTGTCGTGGCTTGCCGCCTCGATCAGCTTGGCGAAGAGCGCGCGCTCGCCGTGGCAACCGAGGAACACGGTGTGGGTGGCGTTGCCGAGAGCTTTGGCCTCGGCGAAGGTGAACAGCGCGTCGTTGCCGGTCTCCTCGGCCTTGAGCGCCGGGATCTCGCCCGACAGGACCAGGCAGCGCGTGGCAGGGTGGTCGCGCAGGCCGGCGATGAACACCTCGTCCTCCCGCTGGTTGGCCATGCGATCCAACGTGTTGAGCGAGAAGCCATTGGTCTGCGATCGATCGAGCAAGAGAAACTCCGCGATGCCCGTCGGACCCGGGCATCGGTGACCTAATCGCTGGCGGCGTCGGCGTCCATGCCGCCGCGGCACGCGCGATGCCGCGCCGCAACAAAACCCGAATTCTGCGGCGTGCTGCCAGCGGTCGATCTGTACCCCGCGAGCCTGATGTCTCAACTTCTACGCCTCTGCTTCGTCGCCTTCTCGCTGGCGGTCTTGCCGCTGAGCCTGGCGCACGCGCAGGCCGCACAGCCTACCGAGACGCAGGAGCGCCTCGACGCGCAGGTCCAGCAACTGTCCGAGAAACTCGCGGCGACGGAGAAGCAGGTCGATCTTCAGCGTCCGACGGCGGCCCAGCTCGCGCAGGTCGCGTCCGACGTGGCACCGCTCGCGACGCAGGCTCAGGCGCTCGTCGACCGTCTCGCGCCACGCGTCTCGGCGATGAAGGCGCGTCTCGACGAGATCGGCGCCAAGCCTGAAAAGGGCGAGAGCGCCGAGATCACCAAGCAGCGCGCCGAGCTCGAGAAGGCCTTCCAGCTCAACGACGGTCTCTTCAAATCGGCGAAACTGCTGCTCGTGAGGGCGCAGCAGCAGTCAAACTACGCCGCCAAGCGGCAGCGTGCGCTATTCACGACATCGCTGTTCCAGCGCTCGACCAGCATCCTCAGCCCGCCGCTGTGGTTCACCGTCGTGCGAGAGACCCCTGGGAACTTCGCGGACGCCAGTCGCGTGTTCCACGACTGGCTCGATGCCTTCAACCAGATCCTCACCGGCGGACGGCTGATCGCCTTCTGGGCAATCGTGCTCGGCGTCGTCTTACTCTACTGGCCGCTGACCGTCGCCGCGCGGCGCGTCATGGCGAGGGAGAGCCACATCGAGAAACCGGGCCGCTGGCGCAAGGTGCTGGTCGCCTGGTGGACGGCGATCAGCGTGTCAGGCCTCGCCATCGGGATCATGTACAGCGTCGTCTATGTCTTCAGCTTCGCGGTCGCGCCCAATCCGAGATTGGTGCCGCTGTTCGACGCGATGCAATGGGGCGTGATCCGGACGGCCCTCGCGGTCGGCCTCTCGCGCGCGCTGTTGGCTCCGGGGCGCCGGAAATGGCGGATGGTGTCGCTCGACGACGAGATCGTCGACAAGCTCGTGCGCAGCGTCGTCGCCGTCGCGATGATCGTCGGCACCTCCAAGATCATCGAGGCGGTGAACGGCGTCATCTACGCCTCGCTCGAATTCTCGATCGCGGCGCGCGGCGTATGCGCGTTGCTGGTCGCCGGCGCTCTCGCGCTTGCTCTCTTCGCTCTGCGCGACGATCCCGAAGCCGAAAACGACGCGGCCCCCGCAAAGCACAATGCCTTGTTTGGCATCGCGCGCGCCTGCCTGTGGGCGCTCATCGCGACCGTGACGGTCGCGGTGCTGGTCGGCTTCATCCCGTTCGCCTCCTTCCTCGACGAACAGCTGACCCTGGTCGTCGCGGTCGGCAGCATCCTCTTCCTGCTGGTGCGCCTCGTCGACGAGAGCAGCTCGGGCGGCTTTCAGCCGAGCTCGCGGCTCGGCCGCAACCTGATCTACACGGTTGGCCTGCGCCGCGAGACGCTGGAGCAGCTGCCGGTGCTGATCTCCGGCTTCGGCCGGGTCGCGCTTTTCGTGGTCGCCGCGATCATCGTCATCGCGCCCTGGGGTATGCAGTCGAGCGACCTCGCCGGAAACCTCGGCGCCCTGTTCTTCGGCTTCAAGGTTGGCGACGTCACCATCTCTATCGCCGGAATCGTCGTGGCGATCGTCACCTTCCTGCTGGTGCTGGCGGCGACGCGGGCGATCCAGAACTGGCTGGAAGACCGTTACCTGCCGACGACGCGGCTCGACTCGGGTCTGCGCAATTCGATCAAGACGAGCCTCGGCTACGTCGGCTTCATCGTGGCGGTCGCCATCGCCGCGGCAAACCTGGGCGTCGACTTCCAGAAGCTCGCCATCGTCGCCGGCGCGCTCTCGGTCGGTATCGGCTTCGGCCTGCAGTCCATCGTCAACAACTTCGTCTCCGGCCTGATCCTGCTCTGGGAGCGCGCGGTGCGCGTCGGGGATTGGGTTGTCGTCGGCTCGGACCAGGGCTACGTCCGCAAGATCAACGTGCGCTCGACCGAGATCGAGACCTTCGACCGCGCCGCGGTGATCGTACCCAACTCCAATCTCGTCTCCGGCGTGGTCAAGAATCTGATGCGCACCGACAAGATCGGCCGCATCACCATCGAGCTCACCGTGAATCCCATCGCCGACCCCGAGAAGGTGCGCGAGGTGCTGCTCGACATCACCCGCGACAACGAGGACGTGCTGTCCTTGCCCTCGCCGCAGGTGCGCTTCACGTCGCTGACGGCGAGTGCGATGACCTTCGACCTGTTCTGCTACGTGTCCGACGTCGAGAGCGCGCTGCGCACCAAGAGCGACCTCTATTTCGAGATTTGCCGGCAGTTCCGCCACAACCATTTCTTCGACGGGCCAGCGCCCGACCCCACCGCCATCCGCATCGTCGATTTCGACAAGCTCGAGGAGCTTCTGAAGGCGGAGCGACCGGCCGAGATCGAGCCGGTGCGCCAGCGCAAGGCGGGTTGACCTCGGTGCGGACACTCATTCTGGTCCGGCTTGCGGCGGTGGGCATTGCCGGCCTCGCGCTCGCCGGTTGCCTGGCCTCGGAGACGAGCGAGCCGCCCGCGATCGCCGAGCTTCACTCGAGCGTGGTGGTGCGGCTCGATCCAAGCGAGGTGCAGGCGCGGCTCTCGGCCTACCGCCGCGCCCACGACCTGCCGCCGGTGACCATCGACCCGGCGCTGATGGCGCTGGCGCAGTCGCAGGCCAATGCCATGGCGCGGGCCAACCATCTCAGCCACGAGATCGTCGGTTCGCTTGACCATCGTCTCAACGCCTCGCACCATCCCAAGGGCTACGCGGTGGAAAACGTCTCCGCCGGCTACGCCAACGCCGACGCCGCGCTCGGCGGCTGGCAGCGCTCGCCCGGCCACAACGCCAACCTGCTGGATGGCAAGATGCGCCGCATGGGCATCGCCGCTGCCGACGCGCCGGATACGCGCTTCAAGACTTACTGGGCGCTGATGATGACGGATTGAGGCGGGGTTGCCTTGACACCGCCGCGTCCCGCCGGTGACACGGGCGGCTTCGCGAGAGCCCGATGAACCTGCGCTTCCACAACACGCTGACCCGCCGCAAGGAGGAGTTCGTCCCCATCGATGCGGCGGACGTGCGCGTCTACGCCTGCGGCCCGACGGTTTACGATAACCTGCACATCGGCAACGGCCGCATGCTGATCGTCTTCGACGTGCTGTTCCGCTTGCTTCGTCACACCTACGGCGCCGATCACGTGCGCTACGTCCGCAACATCACCGACGTCGACGACAAGATCAACGCGCGCGCCGCCGAGCGCGGCATCCCGATCCGCGAGCTTACGGACGAGATGATCGCGTTGTTTCACGCCGACGCGGCGGCGCTCGGCTGCCTCGTGCCGACGCTGGAACCGCGCGCGACCGACCATATCTCACCGATGATCGCGATCATGGAGCGGCTGATCGCCAACGGCCACGCCTATGCCGCCGAGGGCCACGTGCTGTTCGACGTGCCCTCGATGCCGGACTACGGCCGCCTCGCCAACAAGGGGATCGACGAGCAGATCGCCGGCTCGCGCGTCGAGGTCGCGCCCTACAAGCGCAGCCCCACCGACTTCGTGCTGTGGAAGCCCTCCGCGCCTCACGAACCCGGCTGGGACAGCCCGTGGGGCAGGGGGCGGCCGGGCTGGCACCTCGAATGCTCGGCGATGAGCTGGCAGCATCTGGGCGAGACCTTCGACATCCACGGCGGCGGCATCGACCTGGTGTTCCCGCACCACGAGAACGAAATCGCGCAGAGCCGCTGCTGCTTCGGCACGCCCGTCATGGCCAACGTCTGGATGCACAACGGCCACCTCCAGGTCGAGGGCGACAAGATGTCGAAGAGCCTCGGCAACTTCGTCACGATCCACGACCTGTGGAACAGCGAGCGTTTCGGAGGCCGGCGCTGGTCGGGCGACGCGCTGCGCCTCGCCTTGCTGCGCACGCATTACCACCAGCCGATCGACTTCACGTTGAAAGGGCTGGAGGAGGCGGAACGCACTGTCGCCGATTTCGCCCGCGCCTGCGCCGGGGTGCCAGCCGGAAGCTTAAGCGTAGGCTTTGCTGCCGCCATGTCCGACGACATGAACACGCCCCGCGCGCTGGCGGAGTTGCACGCCGCCAAGACGAGCGATCCGGCGGCCCTGCGCGCCGGGCTGGACCTGCTCGGTATCCGCGCCGCGGCGGCGAGCGGGGCGCCCCCGGCGCTTGCGTCGGAAGTGGAAGCGCTGATCGCTGAACGCGGAGCGGCTCGAGCGGCGAAGAATTGGAAGGAGTCCGATCGGCTGCGGGACGAACTCGCGGCGATGGGCGTTGCCGTGAAGGACAACAAGGACGGCACGACGAGCTGGGAGCCGACTTCATGAGCGCCGAGACCGGAGAGGCGATGCTGCGCCCGATGCTGCCGGCGGATGTGCCGGTGCTCGCGGCGATCTTCCAGGCGTCGATCGACGAGCTGACGGGCGAGGATTACGACGAGAGCCAGCGTCTCGCCTGGTCCGCCGCAGCCGACGACGAGGCCACCTTCGGCAAGACGCTCGGTGCCTGGCTGACGCTGGTCGCCACCGTGCGCGGCGCGCCCGTCGGCTTCGTTGCGCTGGAGGGGCGCGAGAAGATCCGCATGCTCTACGTCTACCCCCGCGCGGCGCGACGCGGCATCGCCACGCTACTGCTGAACGCGATCGAGCGCCTAGCCGCGGGCCGAGGGTCCCGCCTGCTTGATGTCGACGCCAGCGATACCGCCCGCGCCTTCTTCGAGGTTCGCGGCTTCACCGGGCAGTCGCGCCAGACCGTGTCGATCGGAGACCAGTGGCTTGGCAACACGCACATGACTAAAGCGCTGAAGCCGCTCTGAGCATGCGCCCCTCGCCGCCCGCGCAAGCCTCGCGAACCGCCCGTGCCGTTGCCATCGTGCGGGTGACGAGCGGCAATTTCCTCGAAATGTTCGACTTCTTCCTGTTTGGCTTCTACGCGAAGGCGATCGGGGACGCGTTCTTCCCGGTCGAGGACGAGGTCGGGCGCCTGCTGCTTGCCTTCATGACCTTCGGCGCGGGCTTCCTCATGCGCCCGCTCGGCGCAATCGTTCTCGGCGCCTATGTCGACCGGGTCGGGCGCCGCCGCGGCCTCATCGTGACCCTGGCCATCATGGCGCTCGGCACCGTGCTGATCGCGATCACGCCGGGGTTCCGGACCTTGCAGGCCATCTCGCCTCGGCTGGCCTACGCGGCGCCGCTGCTCGTGCTGTTCGGCCGGCTGGCGCAGGGCTTCTCCGCCGGTGTCGAGCTCGGCGGCGTGTCGGTCTATCTGGCCGAGCTGGCGCCGCCCGGCCGGCGTGGCTTCTACGCGAGCTGGCAGTCCGGCAGCCAGCAGGTCGCGATCATGGTCGCCGCGCTGCTCGGCTTCGGGCTAGGCGAATGGCTTTTGCCGGCGCAGATCTCGGCCTGGGGCTGGCGCCTGCCGTTCGCGGTCGGCTGCCTCATCGTGCCGATGCTGTTCGTCATCCGCCGCCGGCTGGAGGAGACGGAGGCGTTCCTCGCCCGCAAAGAGCGCCCCGACACGCGCACCGTCCTGCGGACGCTGGCGAAGCACTGGCGCGTCGTCGGCCTCGGCATGATGCTGGTCGCGTTCACGACGGTGTCGTTCTACCTCATCACCATCTACACGCCGACGTTCGGCCGGGAGGTGCTGAGGCTGTCGACAGGCGATGCCCTGGTCGTGACCTTCACCGTCGGCCTGTCCAACTTTGTCTGGCTGCCGATCATGGGCGCCGCCTCCGATCGAGTTGGACGCAAGCCGATCCTCGTCGCTGCCACGGTGCTCGCCATCCTGACGACCTATCCGGCGCTGGCCTGGCTCGCCGCCGCGCCTTCGTTCGGCAAGATGCTTATTGTCGAGCTGTGGCTGTCGTTCCTCTACGCCAGCTACAACGGGGCGATGGTGGTGGCGCTGACAGAGATCGTGCCGGAAAGTGTGCGCACCGCCGGCTTCGCGCTTGCCTACAGTCTCGCCACCGCGCTTTTCGGCGGCTTCACGCCGGCGGTTTCGCAAGGGCTCATCGCGACGACGGCTGACAAGGCGGCACCGGCGCTGTGGATGACGGCTTCCGCGGCGCTCAGTCTGGCGGCAACCCTCATCGTCTATCGTACGCCGGCCAGAGCGACGTCCGTTTTCGTGAACTTGCGCCGGTAAGGAAGCGTAGCGCGGACAGGTCCATAAGCGTTGCGAGAGCGAGGCCGCATGACCGTCCGATGCGCTAGAGTCGGTCGACGCTTGCGTCTTCCATCAAGGGTCGCCGCTCGACCGCTGCCTTGAGCATCGGCACCACGTCCGCGACTTGCTCGGCGACGAGATATCGGACTTCGGTGGCCGGGTTGATGAAGCCCCGCTCGCGCATGTGCTCGAGCAGGGCGAGCAGCGGGCGCCAGAACCCGCCGACGTCGGCGATGAGCACAGGCTTGGTGTGCCGGGCGAGCTGCACCCAGGTCATCTGCTCGACCAGCTCCTCGAGCGTGCCGACGCCACCGGGCAGGGCCACGAAAGCGTCCGCGCGCTCGAACATCAGGCGCTTTCGGGTGTGCATGTCGGGGACCACGACGTGCTCCTGGGCCTCGCGCAGCGTGGCATCGGTGTCCGTCAGGAAATCGGGGATGATCCCGGTGACGCGTCCGCCCGCCTCGAGCACCGTCCGCGCCAGCATGCCCATCAGGCCGCGACCGCCGCCGCCGTAGACGAGGCCGATGCCTTCGGCCGCCAGCGCGCGTCCCAGCGTGCGGGCGGCCGCCTCGAAGGCGGGATCGCCGCCGCTCGCCGAGCCGCAATACACGCACACGTTCTCGAGCCGTCTCTCGCCTACCTTCACCGACCTGTCGCTCCTCGAGCCGCTGACGCCGCGGCCGTGACCCATCGACATCGCCGCGCCGCCTCGTCCGGACGGCGGCTTGTATGCCCCGACCGATATGGAAATATGACCGCCCGCCGCACAAGGGAGGAGCGCCGTGCCATTCTCCAGCACGAAGGTCGCTGCCGCCGTCCTGCTGCTCGTCTTCGCGGGCGGCCCGGGCTGGCAGCGTATGCGACCATCGTCATCGGCGCACGTCGAGATGTTGGCGTCGGTGGAAACGCCGCGGGGCGCTTCCGTGACGTCGGGTCTGTCGACCGCGGCGATGCCGGGATCTCCCAAGCGTCGTGCGGGCGCATCAATGCAGGGCACCGCGCGCGACGGTTCGGCGAGTTCGGCTTCCGCCCCGGCTCCTCCTTGGCGGGCAGGTCCGCAGATCGCCGCGGCGCCCTCGCTCGAGGTTGTCCGCGTCGAGCCGAGCGGCGACGCCTTGCTTGCCGGCCGCAGCAAGCCAAACGCCACGGTCGCGCTGCTCGACCGCGGCAGGGTCGTCGCGGAGACCAGAACCGACGCCGGCGGCAATTTCGTGATGACACCGCCGGCGCTGAAGCCGGGGGACTACGCGCTAAGCCAGCGCGGCGGGCAGGGCGCGCGCGCGCGAGTCCAGGCAGAGCGTCGTCGTGTCGGTGCCGGCGACGCCGACGCTCCGCCGCGCCGCGCTGTGGAATCGGGGTTGACGCCACTGGGCGTCGCCTCTAGGTTCCGCGAACTTTCGATAGGCCGTAGGTCTTTCGCTTCGGGGTGACTCGCCCTGGATGATCGAGACCTAAACGCTGTCGGTTTCAGCGACTGAGTCCTTCCGCTGATCGAGATGATCGGCACCGGAATGCACGATCTAGGGCCTTGGCTCGGGGTCCTCTGCCTCAGCACCAGCACCAGGAGCCCTCGCGGCCGATGGTGTTGTTCGCTCGCGTTTGGGGTCATGAATTCACGCGGTGGCGGAGGCCTGTGGCTCCCACTTCCGCTTCGAGGTCGACGGGATAAAGATGCCGACAATCAGCCAGTTGATCCGCAAGCCGCGGCAGCCGAGCGTCTACGCCTCCAAGGCACGCCATCTGCAGTCGTGCCCGCAGAAGCGCGGCGTCTGCACGCGCGTCTACACGACGACGCCAAAGAAGCCGAACTCCGCCATGCGCAAGGTTGCCAAGGTGCGCCTGACCAACGGCTTCGAGGTCATCGGCTACATTCCCGGCGAGGGCCATAACCTCCAGGAGCACTCGGTGGTGATGGTGCGCGGCGGCCGCGTGAAGGATCTGCCGGGCGTGCGCTACCACATCCTGCGCGGCGTGCTCGACACGCAGGGCGTCAAGAACCGCAAGCAGCGCCGGTCGAAGTACGGCGCCAAGAGGCCCAAGTGATTTTGGCGTCCGAAGTAAGAGGTTAGACCATGTCCCGCCGTCACAGCGCCGAGAAGCGCGAGATCATTCCCGACGCCAAGTACCACGACGTCATCGTTGCCAAGTTCATGAATTCGATCATGTACGACGGCAAGAAGTCGGTTGCCGAGACGATCGTCTACGGCGCCATGGATCAGATCGAGGCGCGCTCTCGACAGGAGCCGCTTCCGATCTTCAAGCAGGCACTCGAGAACGTCGCCCCGGCGATCGAGGTGCGGTCCCGCCGCGTCGGCGGTGCCACCTACCAGGTGCCCGTCGAGGTCCGGCTCGAGCGGCGTCAGGCGCTCGCCATCCGTTGGCTGATCACGGCCGCCCGCGGCCGCAACGATAAGACCATGGTGGACCGGCTCTCCGCGGAACTGATGGACGCCGCCAACAACCGCGGCAACGCGGTCAAGAAGCGTGAAGACACGCACCGGATGGCGGAAGCCAACCGCGCCTTCTCGCATTATCGCTGGTAATTCACCCCTTCACGTGAGGCGCGCCTCGCACGCCTCTCAAAGGATCTCCCGATGCCTCGCGTCCACAAGATCGAAGACTACCGCAACTTCGGAATCATGGCCCACATCGATGCGGGCAAGACGACGACGACCGAGCGGATCCTGTTCTACAGCGGCAAGTCGCACAAGATCGGCGAAGTGCACGATGGCGCCGCGACCATGGATTGGATGGAGCAGGAGCAGGAGCGCGGCATCACGATCACGTCGGCCGCGACGACGACGCATTGGAACGGCAAGCGACTAAACATCATCGACACGCCCGGCCACGTCGATTTCACCATCGAGGTCGAGCGCTCGCTCCGCGTGCTCGATGGCGCGGTATGCGTGCTCGACGGCAACCAGGGCGTCGAGCCGCAGACCGAGACCGTGTGGCGCCAGGCTGACAAGTACAAGGTGCCGCGCATCGTGTTCGTCAACAAGATGGACAAGATCGGCGCCGACTTCGACCGCTGCTTCACCGAGATCCGCACCAAGGTCGGCGGCAATCCCGTCTGCATCCAGCTGCCGATCGGATCGGAATCTGACTTCAAGGGCATCATCGACCTGGTCCGCATGAAGGCCGTCGTTTGGGAAGACGAGGCGCTCGGCGCCAAGTACCACGACGAGGAGATTCCCGAGCACCTGCTGGCCCGAGCCGAGGAGGCTCGCGCCACGCTTGTCGAGGCAGCCGTCGAGCTTGACGACGAAGTCATGACCAAGTTCTTCGACGGCGAGGAGCCGGACGTGCCGACGCTAAACCGGCTCATCCGCAAGGCCGTGCGCGACATTTCCTTCATTCCCGTGCTCTGCGGCTCGGCCTTCAAGAACAAGGGCGTGCAGCCGCTGCTCGACGCTGTTGTCGAGTACCTCCCTTCGCCGCTCGACGTCGAGGCGATCAAAGGTATCGACGTTGAGACCGGCGCGGAGATCCTACGTCATGCCGATGACAGCGAGCCCTTCTCGATGCTCGCCTTCAAGATCATGGATGATCCTTTCGTCGGCACCATCACCTTCGCTCGCGTGTACTCCGGCCACATCGAGTCGGGCACCGGCGTGATGAACTCGACCAAGGAGAAGCGCGAGCGCATCGGCCGCATGCTGCTGATGCACGCCAACAACCGGGAGGACATCAAGGAGGCCTATGCCGGCGACATCGTCGCGCTGGCCGGCCTCAAGGAGACCCGCACCGGCGACACGCTCTGCGACATCGCCAAGCCGGTCATCCTCGAGCGGATGGAGTTCCCCGAGCCGGTCATCGAGATCGCCATTGAGCCAAAATCCAAGGCGGACCAGGAGAAGCTCGGCGTCGCGTTGGCCAAGCTCGCCGCGGAAGATCCGTCCTTCCGCGTCTCCACCGACCAGGAGAGCGGCCAGACCATCCTCAAGGGCATGGGTGAGCTGCATCTCGACATCAAGGTCGACATCCTGCGCCGGACCTATAAGGTTGATGCCAACATTGGCGCGCCTCAGGTGGCCTATCGCGAGAAGCTGACGAAGCGGATCGAGAAGGACTATACCCATAAGAAGCAGACCGGCGGTACGGGCCAGTTCGCGCGTGTGAAGATCGTCTTCGAGCCGGCCGAGCCGGGTGCGGGATCGTCTTTCGAGTCGAAGGTTATCGGCGGCGCGGTGCCGAAGGAGTATATTCCCGGCGTCGATAAGGGCATCAACTCGGTCATGGGATCGGGCGTGCTTGCCGGCTTCCCGGTGGTCGACGTCAAGGCAACCCTGATCGACGGCGCCTACCACGACGTCGACTCCTCGGTCCTGGCCTTCGAGATCGCGTCGCGTGCGGCCTTCCGTGAAGCTCTTCGCGAGGGTGGCTCGGTGTTGCTCGAGCCGGTCATGAAGGTCGAAGTCACGACGCCGGAAGATTACACAGGCTTCGTGATGGGTGACCTGCTCTCCCGGCGCGGGCAGGTTCAGGGTCAAGACATGCGCGGCAATGCGGTCGTCATCAACGCGATGGTGCCGCTCGCCAACATGTTCGGCTACGTCAACGAGCTTCGCTCGGGGACGCAGGGCCGTGCCAACTACTCGATGCAGTTCGACCACTACGAACAGGTGCCGGCGAGCGAGGCGGCCAAGGTTCAGGCGAAATACGCCTGATCGACCCTCATCTCGCTCGATTGATCCGACACCCTTCCTGAAGGAGCCCTCCGATGGGTAAAGAGAAGTTCTCCCGTAACAAGCCGCACTGCAACATCGGCACGATCGGCCACGTCGACCACGGCAAGACGTCGTTGACTGCCGCGATCACCAAGGTGCTCGCCGAAACCGGCGGCGCCACCTACACCGCCTACGACCAGATCGACAAGGCGCCGGAAGAGAAGGCCCGCGGCATCACGATCTCGACCGCGCACGTCGAGTACGAGACGGCCAATCGCCACTACGCGCACGTCGACTGCCCCGGCCACGCCGACTACGTGAAGAACATGATCACCGGTGCCGCCCAAATGGATGGCGCGATCCTGGTGGTCTCGGCCGCTGATGGTCCGATGCCGCAGACCCGCGAGCATATTCTGCTCGCCCGCCAAGTCGGCGTGCCGGCGCTCGTCGTGTTCATGAACAAGGTCGATCTTGTCGACGACGAGGAGCTGCTAGAACTCGTTGAGCTCGAAGTGCGCGAGCTGCTTTCGAAGTACGATTTCCCTGGCGACGATATTCCGATCACCAAGGGATCGGCCGTTTGTGCGCTTGAAGGCAAGCAGCCCGAGATCGGCCATGACGCCGTGCTCGCGCTGATGAAGACCGTCGATGACTATATTCCGCAGCCGACCCGTCCGCTCGACCTGCCGTTCCTCATGCCGGTGGAAGACGTGTTCTCGATCTCGGGTCGCGGTACCGTCGTCACCGGCCGCGTCGAGCGCGGCATCGTTAAGGTCGGCGAGGAGATCGAGATCGTCGGTCTGCGCGCCACGCAGAAGACTACCGTCACCGGCGTCGAGATGTTCCGTAAGCTGCTCGACCAGGGTCAGGCCGGCGACAACATCGGCGCGCTGCTGCGCGGCACCAAGCGCGAGGACGTCGAGCGCGGCCAGGTTCTCTGCAAGCCCGGTACGGTGAAGCCGCACACCAAGTTCAAGGCCGAGGCTTACATCCTCACCAAGGACGAGGGTGGCCGTCACACGCCGTTCTTCACCAATTACCGCCCGCAGTTCTACTTCCGCACCACGGACGTGACCGGCGTGTGCACGCTGCCCGAAGGTGTCGAGATGGTGATGCCCGGCGACAGCGTGACGATGGACGTCGAGCTGATCGTGCCGATCGCCATGGAGGAGAAGCTGCGCTTCGCCATCCGTGAAGGCGGTCGTACCGTCGGCGCCGGCGTCGTCGCCGCTATCACCGCGTAAGTCGTAGCAATACGGCACTCTGGCTGAACAAGGACAAGAAGAAGCATGAACGGCCAGAATATTCGGATCCGTCTGAAGGCCTTCGACCATCGGGTGCTCGACAGCTCGACGAAGGAGATCGTCTCGACGGCGCGCAGGACGGGAGCGCAGGTGCGCGGCCCCATCCCGCTGCCGACGAAGATCGAGAAGTTCACGGTGAACCGCTCGCCCCACGTCGATAAGAAGTCGCGCGAGCAGTTCGAGATCAGGACGCACAAGCGCGTCCTCGATATCGTTGACCCGACCCCCCAGACGGTCGATGCCCTCATGAAGCTCGATCTCGCCGCCGGCGTGGACGTCGAGATCAAGCTCTAAGTTTTAATTGCGGAGCTACGCCCGGCGAGAGCCGTGAGCGCCTCCGGAGGATTTATGCGATGCGGTCAGGTGTTATCGCACTGAAGGTCGGGATGACGCGGGTGTTCACGGACACCGGCGATCACGTGCCTGTCACAGTGCTTAAGGTGGATGGTTGCCAAGTGTTGGCGCATCGCACCAAGGACAAGAACGGCTACACGGCGTTGCAGCTGGGTATCGGCCGGGCTAAGGTGAAGAACGTCTCGAAGGCGCAGCGCGGTAATTTCGCGATCGCCAATGTCGAACCCAAGCTGAAGCTCGCTGAATTTCGCGTCGCGGAAGATGCACTTCTGCCGGTGGGCGCCGAGATCACGGCCGATCATTTCGCGATCGGACAGTTCGTCGACGTCACCGGCACCTCGACCGGCAAAGGCTTCGCCGGTCCGATGAAGCGGTGGAACTTCGGTGGTTTGCGCGCCACCCACGGCGTCTCCGTTTCGCATCGTTCGCACGGTTCGACCGGCGGTCGTCAGGACCCTGGCAAGACCTTCAAGAACAAGAAGATGGCCGGCCATCTTGGTGTCGAGCGCGTGACCACACTCAACCTGCGCGTCGTGCAGACCGACGTCGAGCGTGGCCTCATCCTGGTCGAGGGCGCGGTGCCCGGTACGGCCGGTGGCTGGATCTTCGTGCGCGATGCCATCAAGAAGACGCTGCCGAAGGATGTACCGCAACCCGGCAAATTCCGGATGGGTGCCAATGGCCATGCCGGCAACGGTCATATGGATGATGCGCCTGCCGCCGGAGAGAACAGCAACACAGAGCCGGCTCCTGCCGCCGACGCGGCTCCGGAGGCCTAAGATCATGAAACTCGATATCACCTCTCACGACGGAGCCCACGAGGGTGACGCCCGCTCCATCGAGCTCGATGACGCGATCTTCGGCCTCGAGCCACGCGTCGACCTTATCGCGCGCATGGTGCGCTACCAGCTCGCCAAGCGGCGCGCCGGCACGCACCAGGCCAAGGGTCGCGCCGACATCATGCGCACCGGCAAGAAGCTCGGTAAGCAGAAAGGTTCCGGCGGCGCCCGTCACGGCTCGGCGCGCGCGCCGCAGTTCCGCGGCGGCGGCAAGGCTCATGGTCCGGTCTCTCGTGACCACACCCACGACCTGCCCAAGAAGGTTCGTGCCTTGGCGTTGCGCCACGCGCTCTCGGCGAAGGCCAAAGACGGCGGCATCATCGTGTGGGCCGACGCCAAGATGGCCGAGCCCAAGACAAAGGGCCTCCTCGCCAACTTCAGTCGTATCGGGCTTGCCAACGCGTTGATCATCGACGGGATCGAGACCGACGTGAACTTCGAGAAGGCAGCCCGCAACATCCCGATGATCGACGTCCTGCCGATTCAGGGCCTCAACGTCTACGACATCCTGCGTCGCGAGAAGCTCGTGCTGACGCGCGCGGCAGTGGAAGCGCTGGAGGCGCGATTCAAATGAGCGCCGCCAGGAACCAAGCCAAGGCCCATATTGAGGCCCGGCACTACGACATCATCCTGTCTCCGGTGATCACCGAGAAGGCGACGATGGCGGTCGAGCTGAACAAGGTCGTATTCAAGGTCCGCAAGGATGCCACCAAGCCGCAGATCGTGGCAGCGGTGGAGCGCCTCTTCGACGTCAAGGTCGAGAAGATCAACACGATGATCCGCAAGGGCAAGCAGAAGAGCTTCCGCGGCATTCGCGGGCAACAGTCGGACGTCAAGATGGCTACTGTCACGCTCGCCGAAGGCGACCGCATCGACGTGACCACAGGCCTCTGAGGACAGTCATGGCACTCAAGACCTTCAACCCGATCACGCCGAGCCTTCGCCAGCTCGTACTCATTGATCGTTCCGGCCTCTACAAAGGCAAGCCGGTCAAGACCCTCACCGAGGGGCAGCACTCCTTCGGCGGCCGCAACAACACTGGCCGTGTCACCGTGCGTTTTCGCGGGGGCGGCCATAAGCAGACCTATCGCATCGTCGACTTCAAGCGGCGCAAGCTTGACATGCCGGCCAAGGTGGAGCGGCTCGAGTACGATCCCAACCGCTCGGCTTTCATTGCGCTGGTGCGCTATACCGATGGCGAGCAGGCCTACATCCTGGCGCCGCAGCGGCTCCAGGTCGGCGACGAGGTGGTCTCCGGCCAGCAGGTCGATGTGAAGCCCGGCAACGCGATGGCTCTGGCGTCTATGCCGGTCGGCACCATCGTGCACAACGTCGAGCTCAAGATCGGCAAGGGTGGCGCCATGGTGCGTTCCGCCGGCACGTTCGCGCAGGTCGTTGGTCGTGATCAGGGCTACGTCATCGTGCGCCTCAACTCGGGCGAACAGCGACTGGTGCACGGCCAGTGCTTCGGCACGGTGGGCGCGGTATCCAACCCCGATCATATGAATGCGACGATCGGCAAGGCCGGTCGCAGTCGCTGGCTCGGCCGCATGCCGCACAACCGCGGCGTGACCATGAACCCGGTCGATCATCCCCACGGCGGCGGCGAAGGCCGCACGTCGGGTGGTCGCCATCCGGTGACGCCCTGGGGCAAGCCGACCAAGGGCAAGAAGACCCGTTCCAATAAGTCGACCGACCGCTTCATCGTGACGTCGCGTCACAAGAGCAAAAAGAAGGGCTGATCATGACGCGATCCATCTGGAAAGGTCCGTTCGTCGACGGCTATATGCTGAAGAAGGCGGAAACCGCCCGGGGTTCGAAGCGCTCGGAGGTCATCAAGACCTGGAGCCGGCGCTCGACCATCTTGCCGCAGTTCGTTGGCCTTACCTTCGGCGTCTACAACGGCCACAAGCATATTCCCGTGAACGTCACCGAGGACATGATCGGCCACAAGCTCGGCGAGTTCTCGCCGACGCGCACCTTCCACGGCCACGCCGCGGATAAGAAAGCGAAAAGGGGCTGATCATGGGCAAGGAAAAGACCCCCCGCTCCCTTAAGGAGAACGAGGCCAAGGCTGTTTGCCGGATGCTTCGCGTCAGCCCCCAGAAGCTGAACCTTCTGGCGCAGCTTATCCGCGGCAAGCGCGTCGACGCCGCGCTGGCTGACCTCGAGTTCTCGCAAAAACGCATCGCGCTCGAGGTCCGCAAGACGCTCGAGAGCGCGATCGCCAATGCTGAGAACAACCACGACCTCGATGTTGACGATTTGGTCGTCGCCGAGGCTCACGTCGGCAAGGCCCTGGTCATGAAGCGTTTCAGTCCGCGCGCCCGCGGCCGGGCAGGGCGCATCAGCAAGCCGTTCGCGAACCTCACGATCGTCGTGCGCGAAGTCGAAGCGACGCAGGCGGCCTGAGGAGAGAACGATGGGACAGAAAGTCAATCCGATCGGGCTACGGCTCGGCATCAACCGTACGTGGGACTCTCGCTGGTTCGCCGGCAAGAACGACTACGCCGACCTGCTCCACGAAGACATCGCGATCCGTGCCGAGCTTATGAAGACGCTAAAGCAGGCGGCGGTGTCGAAGATCATCATCGAACGCCCGCACAAGAAGTGCCGGGTGACGATCCATTCGGCTCGTCCGGGCGTCGTCATCGGCAAGAAGGGCGCCGACATCGACAAGATCCGCAAGCAGGTCGCCAAAATGACCGCAAGCGAGGTCGTCATCAACATTGTCGAGGTGCGCAAGCCCGAGGTGGACGCGATGCTGGTGGCCGACTCCATTGCCCAGCAACTCGAGCGCCGTGTCGCCTTCCGTCGCGCGATGAAGCGGGCCGTGCAGTCGGCTATGCGTCTTGGCGCCGAGGGTATCCGCATCAACTGCGCCGGCCGTCTTGGTGGCGCCGAGATCGCCCGCCTAGAATGGTACCGCGAGGGTCGTGTGCCGCTTCACACGTTGCGCGCCGACGTCGATTACGGTACGGCCACCGCCCACACCGCTTACGGCACCTGCGGGATCAAAGTCTGGATCTTTAAAGGCGAGATCCTTGAGCACGATCCGATGGCGCAGGACAAGAAGATGGCCGAGCAGGACCACGGCGGCGGTGACCGTCGCCCGCGCCGTGACCGCGATGACGACCGTCCCCGCGGCCCGCGCCGTGACCGCGACGCGGCCTGAGCGCCTTCTCATATTGGTTTAAGAGCTTAATCCCATGCTGCAACCCAAGAAAACCAAGTACCGGAAGGCCTTCAAGGGCCGTATCTCCGGTGCGGCGAAGGGCGGTTTCGCGCTGAACTTCGGCCAGTTCGGCCTCAAGGCCATGGAGCCCGACCGCATCACCGCGCGCCAGATCGAGGCGGCACGACGTGCGATGACCCGACACATGAAGCGTGCCGGTCGCGTCTGGATCCGCGTGTTCCCCGACCTTCCGGTGTCCAAGAAGCCGACCGAGGTCCGCATGGGCAAGGGCAAGGGTGCCAACGAATATTGGTGCGCGCGCGTCGCGCCCGGCCGCATCATGTTCGAGCTCGACGGCGTGCCGGTGGCCTTGGCCAAGGAGGCGTTGACGCTCGCCGCCGCCAAGTTGCCGATCAAGACCCGCTTCATCGAACGTATTGCGGAATAGGAGGGCAGGCCCATGAAATCCACTGATCGTCTTTCTAACCTCAAGACCATGTCGGATGACCAGCTCGACCAGGAAGTGTTGAACCTCAAGAAGGAGCAGTTCAACCTGCGCTTTCAGCGTGCCACTGGCCAGCTTGAGAACACCTCGCGCGTGCGCGTCGTGCGTCGTGATATCGCGCGGGTGAAGACGCTCGGGGCCCAGAAGCGCGTCGCGCAGAAGTAGGACGAGACCAGAATGCCGAAGCGTATCCTCCAGGGCGTCGTCGTTTCCGACAAGCAGGCCAAGACGGTCGTCGTGAAGGTCGAGCGCCGCTTCACCCATCCGCTCTTGAAGAAGACGGTGCGGCGGTCCAAGAACTACCACGCCCACGACGAGGCGATGGCGCACAAGGTCGGCGAGACGGTCTTCATCGAGGAGACCAAGCCGATCTCGCGACTCAAGCGCTGGGTCGTCGTCGAGCGCGGCGCCGCCGAGGCCGTTCAGGCCTGACATCGAGATCCTAACCCGAGAGACATCGAGGGCTTGAAACTCGAACCACCATAGCAGCCAGCAGGGATTATCCCCCAGGCGTAGTCCGGTCCTTTCACAGGATTGGAAACCGATCTGACAGGAAGGGCCAAGGGCCGTGATACAGGTACAGACGAACCTCGACGTCGCCGATAATTCCGGTGCCCGTCGTGTGATGTGCATCAAGGTTTTGGGTGGCTCGAAGCGCCGTTACGCCGGTGTCGGCGACATCATCGTGGTCTCGATCAAGGAAGCCATTCCGCGCGGTCGCGTGAAGAAGGGCGACGTGATGAAGGCGGTCGTGGTGCGCACCGCCAAGGACATCAAGCGCGTCGATGGCTCGGTCATCCGCTTCGACGGCAACGCCGCCGTGCTCATCAACAATCAGAGCGAGCCGGTTGGCACCCGCATCTTCGGGCCGGTGCCGCGCGAGTTGCGTGGTCGCAACCACATGAAGATCATCTCGCTCGCGCCGGAGGTGTTGTGATGGCCGCCAAGATCAAGAAGGGCGACACCGTCGTGGTCCGCACCGGACGCGACAAGGGCCGGTCCGGCGAGGTGCTGCAGGTGATGCCCAAGGACGAGCGCGCCGTCGTGCGTGGCGTGAACCTCGTCAAGAAGCATCAGAAGCAGACGCAGAACCAGGAGGCGGGCATCGTCTCCAAGGAGGCGGCCATCCACCTCTCGAACCTTGCCATTGCTGACCCGCGCGACGGCAAGGCGAGCCGCGTCGGCTTCAAGATCCATGAGGGCCAGAAGGTCCGCTTCGCCAAGCTTTCCGGAGACCTGATCGATGGCTGACGCCAAGGGTGGCAAGGGCGCCCCCGCCAAGGGCGGCAAGGCCCCGTCGAAGACCACTGCCAAGGATTCGAAGGCGGTCCCGACCGAGAAGCTCGGCCGCGGCGCGCCGACCTACGCGACCGCCTCGGCGGAGTCGCTCGTCGCGCCGGAAGGCTACGTGCCGCGCCTTCGCACGCATTACGAGGACGTGGTGCGTCAGAAGATGATCGAGGAGTTCGGCTACAAGAACCCGCTCGAAGTCCCAACGATCGAGAAGATTGTGCTCAACATGGGCGTCGGCGAAGCCGTCAACGACACGAAGAAGGTGACGCTGGCCGCTGCCGACTTGGCGTTGATCGCCGGCCAGAGGCCGGTCATTACGCGGGCGCGCAACGCCATCTCGACCTTCAAGGTGCGCGAGAACATGCCGATCGGCGCGAAGGTGACCCTTAGGAAGATCCGCATGTACGAGTTCCTCGACCGTCTCGTCACGATCGCGCTGCCGCGCATCCGCGACTTCCGCGGCCTCAACCCGAAGAGCTTCGACGGGCGTGGCAATTACGCGATGGGCATCAAGGAGCACATCGTGTTTCCGGAGATCAACTACGACAAGGTCGATTCTATCGTGGGTATGGACATCATCGTCTGCACCACGGCCAAGACCGATAACGAGGCGCGTGCGCTCCTGCGCGCGTTCAACTTCCCGTTCCGGCAGTGAGCCCAAGCTAGCGAAGAGCTGGCTCAAACGCGGATACCAGAGGATCATCGATGGCGAAGAAAAGCGCGGTTGAGAACAACAAGCGGCGCATCAAGCTGGTGGCGCAATATGCTGCCCGCCGCAAGCGTCTGAAGGGCATCGCCAACAACGAGAGCCTGCCGATCGAGGAGCGTTTCGAGGCGCGCCTGCGCATGTCGGAGCTGCCGCGCAACTCGGCGCCGGAGCGCATCCGCAATCGTTGCGAAGTATCCGGGCGTCCGCGTGCGTTCACCCGCAAGATGCGCATGAGCCGTATCGCGCTGCGCGAGCTTGGCTCCCAGGGATTGATCCCCGGCCTCGTTAAGTCGAGCTGGTAAGGGAGGGCAGGCCATGAACGATCCGTTGGGCGATATGCTCACCCGCATCCGCAACGCCGGAATGCGCCGCAAGGGTAAGGTCCAGACTCCCGGCTCCAAGTTGCGCGCCAATGTGCTCGACGTACTCGAGCAGGAAGGCTACATCCGCGGCTACTCGACGACCGAGTACGGCAATGGCCGTACGGAGTTCGAGATCGAGCTGAAATATTACGACGGCCAGCCTGTCATCCGCGAGATCTCGCGGGTCTCCAAGCCGGGCCGTCGCGTGTACGCAGCCGTCGACGCCATGCCGCGCGTCGCCAACGGCCTCGGCATCACGATCATGTCCACGCCCAAGGGCGTCATGGCCGATCATGCCGCACGCGAGAGCAATGTCGGCGGCGAGGTTCTCTGCAAGGTCTTCTGATCGAGCGGGGAAGAAGGGAAGAGAACCATGTCACGCGTCGGCAAGAAACCCGTCGCCATCCCGAAAGGGGTGACCGCCACGGTCCAAGGTCAGAAGATCACCGTGAAGGGCGCCAAGGGCGAGCTGCACTTCGTCTGTCCGGAGGAGGTCGTAGTGGCTTTCGCCAACGACGAGGTGAGCGTTACGCCCAGGAACGAGACCAAGCGCGCTCAGGCCATGTGGGGCATGTCGCGCGCGCAGGTGAATAATCTCGTGCTCGGCGTCACCACCGGCTTCAGCCGGCGGCTTGATATCAATGGCGTCGGCTACAAGGCCGCTGTCCAGGGCAAGATCCTGCAGCTATCGCTCGGCTACAGCCACGACGTGCCTTTCCCGATCCCCGAAGGCATCACGATCACCACGCCGCGGCCCGTCGAGATCAACATATCGGGCAACGACAAGCGCCAGGTCGGCCAGGTCGCCTCCGAGATCCGGGCGCTGCGCCCGCCCGAGCCTTACAAGGGCAAGGGCGTGAAGTACTCGGACGAGTTCATCTTCCGCAAGGAAGGGAAGAAGAAGTAGTCATGGCAAAGGACAATGGAGTATCGGCACGCCGCGCCGCGCGCGTGCGCAGGACCCTCAAGGCCCGCGCCTACGGCAAGCCCCGGCTTTCCGTCTTCCGCTCGTCGAAGCAGATCTACTGCCAGATCATCGACGACGCGGAAGGCCGTACGCTGGCCGCCGCCTCGTCGATCGAGAAGGACCAGCGCGAGGCGCTGAAGACCGGTGCCGACAAGGATGCTGCTTCGGCGGTCGGCAAGCTCATCGCCGAGCGGGCCAAGGCCGCCGGCGTCACCGAGGTCGTGTTCGATCGCGGTGGCTACATGTATCACGGGCGCGTCAAGGCGCTCGCCGACGGTGCCCGCGAGGGCGGGCTGCAGTTCTGACGCCTTAACGTCAGGATCGAAATTCATCGAAGCGAGCGGGCAGGCCTCATGGCACCCGCGCAAGTGACGAGAGAGAAGCATGGCTGAAGGACGGGATGGCGGCGGTCGCGGTGGACGCGACCGTGGCCACGGCAGGGACCAGGGCGACGGCGAGTTCGTCGATCGCTTGGTCCATATCAACCGCGTCGCCAAGGTGGTGAAGGGTGGTCGGCGCTTCGGCTTCGCCGCGCTCGTCGTTGTCGGTGACCAGAAGGGTCGCGTCGGCTTCGGCCACGGCAAGGCCCGCGAAGTGCCCGAGGCGATCCGCAAGGCGACGGAAGCGGCCAAGCGCGGCCTTATCCGCGTGCCGTTGCGCGAAGGCCGTACGCTGCACCATGACGTCAATGGTCGCCACGGCGCCGGGCGCGTCATTCTTCGCGCCGCACCGGCCGGAACCGGCATCATCGCCGGCGGCCCGATGCGCGCGATCTTCGAGTCGCTCGGGATGAACGACGTCGTGGCCAAGTCGCAGGGGTCGTCCAATCCCTACAACATGATCCGTGCGACGTTCGACGCCCTGAAGGCCGAGGATTCGCCGCGCGCCGTCGCGGCGCGCCGCAACATCAAGGTTTCTTTGCTGCAGTCGCGGCGCATCGGCGGTGACGCCGAGGCTGCGCCGGCGGAAGCCTGAGGGGATCCATCATGGCCAACGCACAGGGCAAGTCCTTCACCGTCGAGCAGACCGGCAGCCACATCGGGCGCCCGGCCGACCAGCGCCGCACGCTAATCGGGCTCAAGCTGAACAAGATCGGGCGGCGCTCGTCGCTCGAGGATACGCCGGCGATCCGCGGCATGGTCGCCAAGGTCGCCCATCTCGTCCGCGTCGTGGACTAGGGAGGATTGCGCGATGAAGCTCAACGAAATTCGCGACAATCGAGGCTCCTCCCAGGAGAGGATGCGCGTCGGCCGGGGCATTGGCTCGGGCAAAGGCAAGACCGGCGGCCGCGGCGTTAAGGGTCAGAAGGCGCGCTCTGGCGTCGCTATCAAGGGCTTCGAGGGCGGCCAGATGCCGTTGCATCGTCGCCTGCCGAAGCGTGGTTTCTGGAATCCCTTCTCGACCGACTACAACGAGGTGAACCTCGGTCGCATTCAGCAGGCGGTCGATGCCGGCAAGCTCGTGGTGAACGCGCCGGTTACGATCGAGAGCCTGGTTGCGGCAGGCGTCTGTTCGAAGCCGCGCGACGGCGTCAAGATCCTCGGGGTCGGCGAATTGACCGCCAATCTGATTTTCGAGGTTGCTGGAGCGTCGAAGGGCGCCCGTGAGGCAATCGAGAAGGCCGGCGGCAGCGTCAAGGTGCTCGTCGCCAAGGCCAAGCAAGCCAAGGTCGAGGCCACTGGCGCCGAGGCATAGGCCTCTCCCGCTCGCGGGAGGCACGAAAGGGTAACGCCGGCGGCAAGACCGGCGTAGAACAGGCGAGGTTCAGGAGCACTCCATGGCATCGGCGGCAGAGCAGCTCGCGGCAAACGTCAATTGGGGTGCCTTCGCCAAGGCCGACGTCCTCAAGAAACGCATCTGGTTCACCCTGGGTGCGCTCTTGGTCTTCCGGCTCGGGACCTACATTCCCATGCCGGGCATCGATCCGGCGGCGTTCCAGGCGCAGTTTACCGGCCATAACCAGGGTGTGCTCGAACTCTTCAATATGTTCTCGGGCGGCGCCGTGCAGCGCATGGCGATCTTCGCCCTGAACATCATGCCGTACATCTCGGCCTCGATCATCGTTCAGCTGCTCACCTCGGTGATTCCCTCGCTGGAGGCGCTGAAGAAGGAGGGTGAATCGGGGCGCAAGGTCATCAACCAATACACGCGCTACCTCACGGTGGTCCTCGCCGCCTTCCAGGCCTACGGGATCGCCGTCGGCCTCGAGGGACAGCCCAACATCGTCTCGGAGCCAGGTTGGTTCTTCGTCGTCTCGACCGTGCTGACGCTGATGGGCGGGACGATGTTCCTGATGTGGCTCGGCGAGCAGATTACCTCACGCGGGATCGGCAACGGCTCTTCGCTGATCATCTTCGCCGGCATTATCGCGGCGTTCCCCGCGGAGATCGGTCAGACACTCGAACTTGGCCGCACCGGCGCCCTATCGTTCGGCACGATCTTCGGCGTCGCGCTGATGTCGGTCGCCGTCATCGCCTTCATCGTGTTCATGGAGCGGGCACAGCGCCGCGTGTTGATCACCTATCCCAAGCGTCAGCAGGGTAACCGCGTGTACGAGGGGCAGACCTCGTTCTTGCCGCTGAAGCTCAACACTTCTGGCGTGATCCCGCCGATCTTTGCCTCGTCTCTGCTGCTCCTGCCAACGACGATCGCCAATTTCACTTCGAAAGGCCAGGCGCCGACAGGTGTGCTCGGGTTCGTAGCCACCTATCTCGGCCATGGTCGCCCGCTGTACATGCTGACCTACATCGGGCTGATCGTCTTCTTCGCCTTCTTCTACACCGCTATCGTCTTCAACCCGCAGGAGACAGCGGACAACCTGAAGAAGCATGGCGGCTTCATTCCCGGCATTCGGCCCGGTGAGCGCACGGCCCAGCAACTCGACAGGATCCTAATGCGGATCACGGTCATCGGCGCGGCTTACCTCGCTCTAATCTGCCTTTTGCCAGAGCTCCTCATCTCCTGGCTCAACCTTCCATTCTACTTCGGCGGCACGTCGCTGCTAATCGTGGTCAGCGTGACGATGGACACGGTGGCGCAGATCCATGGGCACCTTCAGGCCCACCAATACGAGGGGCTGATCAAGAAGTCGAAGCTCAGGGGACGTCGTCGATGAGGCTGATTTTGCTCGGACCGCCAGGTGCAGGGAAGGGTACTCAGTCCGCGCGTCTGATGGAGAAATTCGGCGTGCCGCAGCTTTCCACCGGGGACATGCTGCGCGCAGCGGTAACGGCTCAATCAGAAGTCGGTCGGCAGGCCCAGGTGATCATGAGCGAAGGTAAGCTCGTCTCCGACGAGATCGTGATCAAGCTTATCGAGGAGCGGATCGTACAACCCGACGCGGTGCATGGTTTCATTCTCGACGGTTTCCCTCGCACGGTCGCCCAGGCTCAGGCGCTCGGGGCTATGCTCGAGCGTAAGGACATGTCGCTCGACGCGGTCGTCGAGTTAAAGGTCGATGAAGAGGCCCTTCTTCGCCGTATGGAGCAGCGCGTGAAGGATACCCTAGCGAAGGGCGGCAGGCCGCGCGAGGACGACAACCCGGATGCCTTCCGCCAGCGCCTCGAGACCTATCGCCTGCAGACGGCGCCCGTCTCGGGTTATTATCACAGCATCGGCGAGCTTCATGTCGTCGATGGTATGGCGGCGATAGAGGCGGTGACCGCTTCGATCGATGAGTTCCTGGGATACAAGCAACAGGTTCGCGCTTGACAAATCGCCCCGGCTCTTGACGGGTCGGCGCGAAGACTATAGCCACCAGCTCACGCCAGCGACGGCATGACTTGAGCGGTCCCCTCGGGACCGCTTGCCGTCGTTCTCGGTTGACATCATTGTGTCGCATGGGCCGGGCTCCACCGGACGCGATCTTTTTGCCCTTGGGCTCCCATGGAGAAGCGAGCAGACATGGCCCGTATCGCCGGCGTCAATATCCCGACCAACAAGCGCGTCGTCATCGCGCTGCAGTACATCCACGGCATCGGCGCGACTAAGGCGCAGGAGATTTGCACCAAAGTTTCCATTCCGGCCGAGCGTCGGGTTGCCGAGCTGACCGACAACGAGGTCCTGCAGATCCGTGAGACCATCGATCGTGACTACATGGTGGAGGGCGATCTCCGCCGCGAGGTGTCGATCAACATCAAGCGCCTGATGGATCTCGGCTGCTACCGCGGCCTGCGCCACCGTCGCCAGCTGCCGGTTCGCGGCCAGCGCACCCATACCAACGCCCGCACCCGCAAGGGCAAGGCCAAGCCGATCGCCGGCAAGAAGAAGTGATCCGACGCTAAGCGGCGGTCGTCCTCGGACTTGCTCCGGGGATCGCCGGCTGCCTTCACGGCGCGCGAACAACAAAGATCATAACCCGAGCGCCTGGCATTACGGGCGCGCTAGAAGGACAGCACCGACATGGCCAAAGAGACAGGTCGCGTTCGCCGCCGCGAACGCAAGAACATCGTATCGGGCGTCGCCCACGTCGCCTCGACGTTCAACAACACGATGATCACCATTTCCGACGCTCAGGGCAACACGATCTCGTGGTCCTCCGCCGGTACAATGGGCTTCAAGGGCTCGCGTAAGTCGACGCCTTACGCCGCGCAGATGGCGGCCGAGGACGCGGCCCGCAAGGCGGCCGAGCACGGCATGCGGACGCTCGAGGTTGAGGTTTCGGGACCGGGTTCGGGACGCGAGTCGGCGCTGCGCGCGCTGCAGGCCTCCGGGTTCATGGTGACGTCGATCCGCGACGTGACGCCGATCCCGCACAACGGCTGCCGTCCGCGCAAGCGCCGTCGCGTCTAGCGCGGCCAGGCTCCCTTTTCCGACGACGGCGGGGCAATCCGGCCGCTGCCGACAGCATCATGAAAGGTGCGCCATGATCCAGAAGAACTGGCAAGAACTGACCAAGCCCAACAAGCTCGAAGTCATGTCGGGGGACGACCCCAAGCGCTTCGCCACGGTCGTTGCCGAGCCGCTGGAGCGTGGCTTCGCTCTCACGCTCGGCAATGCCTTGCGACGCATCCTTCTCTCCTCGCTGCAGGGAGCCGCCATCACCTCGGTGCATATCGACGGCGTGCTGCACGAGTTCTCGTCGATCCCGGGTGTGCGCGAGGACGTAACCGACCTCGTCCTCAACATCAAGGACATCGCCGTCAAGATGCAGGGCGAGGGTCCCAAGCGGATGGTCTTGAAGAAGATCGGACCTGGCAAGGTCATGGCCGGCGACATCGCCACGGTCAACGACGTGACGATCCTCAATCCCAACCTGGTGATCTGCACGCTCGACGAGGGCGCCGAGATCCGGATGGAGTTCACTGTCACCACCGGCAAGGGCTATGTGCCGGCCGATCACAACCGCAACGAGGACTCGCCGATCGGCCTTATCCCGATCGACAGCCTGTTCTCTCCCGTACGCAAGGTCAGCTACCGCGTCGAGAACACCCGCGAGGGCCAGAACCTCGATCTCGACAAGCTGACGATGGAGGTCGAGACCGACGGGTCGCTAACCCCGGAGGATGCCGTCGCCTATTCCGCGCGCATCCTACAGGATCAGCTCAACGTCTTCGTGAACTTCGAGGAGCCCCGCCGCGAGGAGGCGGCGCCGCAGATTCCCGAACTCGCCTTCAACCCGGCGTTGCTCAAGAAGGTCGACGAGCTCGAACTCTCTGTACGTTCGGCCAACTGCCTGAAGAACGACAACATCGTCTATATCGGCGACCTCATCCAGAAGACCGAGGCCGAGATGCTCCGCACCCCAAACTTCGGCCGCAAGTCCCTGAACGAGATCAAGGAAGTGCTGGCGCAGATGGGCTTGCACCTCGGCATGGAAGTGACGGGCTGGCCGCCGGAGAATATCGACGAGCTCGCCAAGCGCTTCGAGGAGCACTACTAGGCCTATTTCTTCCTCCCGCAGACGGAGGAGCTCGGCACTTCAAGCTCATAAGCATCGGCCGTACCTTGGCACGGCGGCCGCAAAAATCGGAGAGCCACCATGTATCACGGACACGCCAAACGCCGCTTCGGCCGCACACACGAGCATCGCAAGGCGATGTTCGCCAACATGTGCCAGGCACTGATCAAGCATGAGCAGATCACCACCACGCTGCCCAAGGCCAAGGATTTGCGTCCCGTCGTCGAGAAGCTCGTGACCCTGGGCAAGCGCGGCGACCTTCATGCCCGCCGCCAGGCTATCGCGCAGATCAAGGACGTGGCGCTCGTGGGCAAGCTCTTCGCTGTGCTCGGCCCACGCTACAAGGACCGTCACGGCGGCTACACCCGCGTGCTTAAGGCGGGTTTCCGCTACGGTGATAACGCGCCGCTGGGCGTCATCGAATTCGTCGACCGCGACGTCTCCGCCAAAGGCAAGGATTCCGGCCCGGTGCAGGAATACGACGAGGCGGCCTGATCCGTATTGTATGCGGATTGCCCGGACGCGGGCGATCCGCTATCGTTAGCGAAGGCGCCCGTAGCTCAGCTGGATAGAGCGCTGCCCTCCGAAGGCAGAGGCCAGAGGTTCGAATCCTCTCGGGTGCGCCAGCAATTCCTCATTATCGTCAATAATTTACTGTTTTCCTGATGTCCCGTGCGGCCGTCCTTCGTGGCGCTTGGTCCAACAAATGCCACATCATTGACCCGTGCTTTCCCGTGACCTACAAGGTTCGGCGCCGATGCGGATGCGCTCTGCGCTGAACGACAGCTGATCGTTGATGCCGTCAGGCGCACGTACCTTGTCCGTCAGATCGCCGGCGCGGTTCGCTTCGCTGGCTGCAAGCTTACGCGCGAGATGGAGGGCGATTTCTCGTCGGATCCAATCCGTCCTTCGATCCAGATATCCTGGTCAAGGTTGCAGCCTCCGGCCCCGAAAGGCGCCAAGGTCACGGTTTATCAGCTGTTCGAATGGTGGCGCGCCTACAACGCGGACAAGAAGGCGGCGAGCACGACGAGGCGCTACCTTCCCTCGTTCCAGAGCCTCGTCGCCTTCCTGGAGGGCAGGGACGTACGCCTGGTCGAGCAGGGAGACCTCTGGCCTGGGCCGAACACCTTCGCGATGTTGAAGGCGGACTGTCGACGCTGTCGCGCGAAGTCGCGAACGTGAAACGCGATTCCGTGGCGATGAAATCATAATGGTCTACCGTCTTGGTGGCGATGCAGCGCGTATAGCCGTGCTCCAGTCGTCGAACATGGCCGGCAGATCGCGCCAGGGGCTGCCCGTTCACATGATCCAGAGCACAGCTTCCAGGAAGCGCCTGTTGTCGGACCCGCTACGACCAGGTTTGCCTGGCTTGCCAAGGCGATACGGCATATCTTCGCTCACGGGGCATTGGTCAACGAATCCAGCCGTCGACAGCTTAAATCACGGAAGCGCCGCCACGTGAACGCCAACGGCCCTTAGGCCATCCTATATCAAGTAAGGAAGCTGGCGCTCGGGAGATACCAATCTCGCTCTGTAGCCAATCCTCCCTGCGCGGGCGAAGTGGAGAACTTGGCTATCTATCTGTCTGGACGCTAAACGTCGCGTCCGTATCACCGCAGTTGACCGTAGCTGGCATTTGCCAGAGCCGCGCGAGCCATACGGTCCGCGTCCGCGAAAGCGACCAGGATCGTCTCGACATAAGCGAGCATCGCGCTCCCTTCTGCATCAGTCCGTGACTTCAGTCGTGAATGCGCTTCGAAAACTTCGTCCATGTGATCGGCGCAGTAAAGTTCGATATCGCGGATGATTCCGAAAGCCAATCGGCGGCGTGGCTCGTCGACCGTATCCGCTATGCTCGCGCGGGCGTTAAGGGCATCGTATATGTATCGCTCGACGATCAGGCTGCTCATCTCGGTTGGCTCCAATGACCGAAGCGTTGCGACTTGCATTCATATCCTGCACTCGGCGGGACAACGCTCCAAATCGTGATTTGTCGCGCCGATCAATCGTGCGCTCGGATAGTGCGCGTGGAGCCATGTCAATCGCCACGGGAGACAAGCGATGAAGGACGGCGAAGTCGCGTTCGAGTGGTTCGAGCGCGCCGATTATCCCAACATCCGCCAGGTCATGGAGGATAAGCATCGGCTCCCCGCCTCTTTCGAGGATTGGGCGAAGAGCGCCGAGGCCGGCGAGCAGGCGCTCGCCAACTCGCGCCACATTGTCGTTCGCACGATGATCGAGTCGCACACCTTCGCGTCTTGGTGCCGCGAGCGCGATATCAAAGCCAACGCGCAGTCCCGCTTGAAATACTGCAACGAACAACACGCAAATACCACGACAGAAGCGGAAGACGTTGGTGGATCGTCAGCCCGGATCGGCGTGCAAGCCGATAAGGCAAGCGAAGCTGCAGTGACGGGAATCCCTCCCTCTGCCGAGAATGTGCAACGGAGTCCCACTCTCCTCGGACGATCGAGAGATCTTGTGGAGAAGGCGATGCGCGGCTTCCGTTCCTTGTCACGATATCACCGTTAAGCCCCTAAATGGCATGCTAAGTGCTAGCTCGAGCAGCGCGGCAGCATGTCCCTATCTGTGATCGGCTCCGCTCGAATTGAAGCGTTCGTTTCTCTATCCCACTATCCAAGCAATCTTGGTTGTTGTCGTTAAGTAGGGATCTACCATGTCGATGGCGCGGTTGCTGGTTCGTGGCATGCTGGTTGGCCTAGTGGCCGGGCTTCTTGCTTTTACCTTCGCGCGAATTTACGGCGAACCCAATGTCAATCGGTCTATCGCCGTGGAAGAGGCGATCGACAAGGCCAAGGGCGAAGCGCCCGATCCGGAGCTTGTTAGCCGAGAAGTGCAGGCTTCGATCGGCCTCTTCACGGGCGTCGTCGTCGTCGGAACGGCGCTCGGTGGCATTTTTTCCCTGTTGTTCGCTGTCTGCTACGGCCGGTTCTCATTGATGGGCCCGCGCACTTTCGCTGCGCTACTCGGACTCGTCTGCTTCGTCACGATCTATATGGTGCCGGATTTGAAATACCCGGCTAACCCTCCAGCCATCGGACAGCCCGACACGATAGGCATCAGGACTGGCCTCTATTTTTCGATGATCGCGATCTCGGTTATCGCGACGATTGCGGCATTCAGCTTGCGCCGCATGCTTATCCCCAAGTTCGCCGGTTGGAATGCTTCGCTGATCGGTATGCTGGCGTTCATCGTGATGATCGCGATCAGTTATTACGCGCTGCCGGTAGTGAACGAGGTCCCCGAGACCTTCCCGGCCCAGATCCTTTGGAGCTTCCGCCTCGACAGCATCGGCATCCAGGCAATCCTCTGGGGGACTGTATCGCTGCTGTTCGGATATCTGACCGAGCGGTCTCTCGCACAGCAGGAGCTTCCCACATCGAACCGCCGCGTCGATGCGGCCTACGAAAGGCGCTGACCCGATGGTCAAGATCTACACGCTGTCTGCTTGTCCCTATTGCGTGAGCGCTAAGGCACTGCTCGCCAGAAAGAGAATTGCGTTCGAGGAGATCAACGTCGATAGCGATCCAGCCGTCCGCCAAAGGGTGAAGGATCTTACCGGCAACACCAGCCTTCCACAGATTTACATCGGCGAACATCATGTCGGGGGCCGAGATGATCTGTTCGCGCTGGATCGCGAAGGAAAGCTCGACGAACTCCTCTCCGAGACTGCAAAGGCGTGATGGGAAGGCAACCGATGGCGCGGCTCCGACCATTTTTTATTTACGCTCGGATAGTGGTTGTTAGCGGGCGCGCCTTCATCGCCCGCGTGATCGCGTAAGCAAGACCGGGAGGTGAGCGGCTACCATGGATGCCTACAGGATCGCGTCGGAGCCATACTACCGCGCATCCGGCACCGAAATCGACCTGTTCGAGGCCGCGTACGGCGACCGCCTTCCTGTGATGCTCAAAGGGCCGACCGGTTGCGGCAAGACCCGCTTCATAGAACACATGGCTTGGAAGCTCCGCCGCCCGCTCGTGACTGTTGCCGCGCACGAGGACATGACGGCGGCGGATCTCGCCGGTCGCTATCTGCTCGCGCCGGAAGGAACGGTTTGGCACGACGGTCCGCTGACGCTCGCGGTGCGTCACGGTGCGATCTGTTATCTCGACGAGATCGTGGAGGCGCGACAGGACACGACCGTTGTCATTCATCCGTTGACGGATGCACGTCGTATTCTGCCCCTCGACAAGCGTAACGAGCAGGTCGATGCGCACCCCGACTTCCAGCTGACGATCTCCTACAATCCGGGTTATCAGAACGCGGTAAAGGACCTCAAGGAATCGACCAAACAGCGCTTCGTCGCGATAGATTTCGGCTATCCTTCCGCTCCGGTCGAGGCCGAGATCGTTGCTCGTGAATCGCGGGGTGACGCCGAGCTGGCAGCCCTGCTGGTGCGAATGGGCGAGCGTTCGCGCAATCTGCGAGCGCACGGCTTGGAGGAAGGCGCCTCGACCAGAATGTTGATCCACACCGCGCGGCTGGTGGGTCGCGGCATCGGCGTCAAGGACGCGGTGCAGAGCGGCATCGTGCTGCCAATCACCGATGATCTCGACCTACGTGAAGCACTGACCTCCGCCTGCGCGGCCTGCCTGTAAGATGAGCATGATCGACGTTCACCCCTTACACGGTGACGTTCGCACCCTGGCATCCGCTCGCCTCCGCACGATGGTGCGGCAACGCCCGGTACTCTTCAGCGGCTACGAAGCCGCCCTGTCCCGAAGCAGCACGACGCCCGAAGCCGAGCTCGAGCTTTGGGCCGCCGCCGTTCTTGCGCTGGCCAATGTCAACGCCGGGCCCGCCGCGCTGCTCGCCGCCTTCCGCCTGACGGCGAACGCCGGCGCTCCGCGCGCCTTCGCGAGCGTGGCGGACACGCTCGATTCTGCGGCGATAGTCTGCCGGCGGGCTGGTGCCGGTGCTACCCGCGCCTCGCTCGACGCATACCGCGATCTAGCTCCTGGCCTTGAGGAGGATGCACGGGCTGCCTGGTGGCGCGGCATGGTTCAGGTGGCGAAGGATGCGCCGAGCTGCACCGTCACGGCGGCCGCGGCTAGCGGAACCATAGTGCGCGACTTCGGCGCCATGACCTTCGAAGCCTTCGTCGCGACCGCGCTTCGTGCCGCACGCGAGCCTGAACGGCGCGAGGCCTTCTTCGGGCTTCGCGATCCCGAGGCGCGGCGCCTGCTCGAGAGACTCTCGGGCCAGGCCACCTTTCAAGTGATGCAGCCGCGTCTGCAGGCGTTCGCGATCGCTTTGTGGGGGCGCGCCGTCTCCTTGCGTGACATGCCGGCGCGGACGAAAGCCCCGGGGCAGCGACGCGCGACCTTCTCCGCGGGCCTTGTCTACGTGCCCGACGTGGGCGGGACCGCGTTGCGTGCACCGCGCCTTTACGAGGCGATTGTCGCGCATGCCACGGCGCATCTCATTCTTGGCGATCGGCCCTTTGATCCCGGCAAGCTCAAGCCGATCCAGTTGGCGCTGGTCGGTCTCATAGAGGATGCGCGGATCGAGGCGCTCGCGATGCGGCGTTTCCCCGGGCTCTTCCGCCTGTGGGCGCCGTTCCACACCATCACGCCTTCGCACCTGAAGACCGCGCCCATGATCCTGGCGCGGCTTTCCCGCGCTCTGTTCGATCCCGCCTATGCTGACGACGACGCGATTGTTGCCAAGGGGCGAGCCCTGTTCGCTGCCGAGCCGGATCTCGAAGATCCCACCTTGTCGCGGCGCATCGGCGATGTGCTGGGCAATGACATTGGTCAGATGCGCATCCGCTTCGATGCCGCGCAGCACGTGATCGAGCCGATCTACCGCGACGACGATGTCGGGCTGTGGCAGCCGCGCGACGATGTCGACACTCCGGCGCTCGACATGCCGCTCGACGCGGCACGTCGCCAGCCTGAAGAGCGCGAGAAAGACGGCGGCGGTCCCGATCCGGCATCATCCGGGACGAACGAGCTTCGCGCGCATTCTGCGAACCCCGACGAACGCGGCTTCGTCATCGCGCATCATGCCGAGTGGGACCGTGCCGCCGGTATCGAGCGACCGGACTGGACGACCATACGCGCCACGCCGGCGCTCGAGGCGTCGACAACCCGCATCGACGAGGCGCTCGCGCGACATGCCGGTTTGTCGGCCCGGGTGTCGCGTCTGGTGCGTGCTGCCCGGATTGGCCTGCCGACACGCCTGCGCCGACAGCCGGACGGCCCCGAGCTCGATCTCGACGCCGCGATCGATGCGGTGACGGCGCTCCGCATCGGTCAGTTTCCCGGGGATCGGCTACACCAGCGCAAGATCACGCGTACGCGCGATTTAGCAGTGCTGATCCTGGTGGACACGTCGGAGTCGACGCACGATCCAGTGCCCGGTGTGGGGATGGACGTGCTCGCCGCCGAGCAGATCGCCGTCGCCGTGCTTGCGCAGGCCATGGAAGCACAAGGCGACCGCTTTGCCCTTCGCGCCTTCGCGTCCGACGGGCGCGACGACGTCCGCTACATCGCCATCAAAAATTTTTCAGCGCCATTCGATCGGCAAGCCCGAGCGCGTCTGGCAGGATTGCGGTCGGGTCTGTCGACCCGTCTCGGCGCTGCGCTTCGACATGCCGGGGCCGAACTTGCCGAGGTCGCGGCCACACGGCGCGTCGTGATCGTGCTGACGGATGGGGCACCGTCGGATGTCGACGTGGCCGACCAGGACGACCTGGTGGTGGATGCACGGCGCGCGGTACTTACGCTGCATCGCCGCGGCATCGACGTATTTGGGCTGACACTCGACCCAAACGACCAAGGAGCAGGCGCCGCGGCTTTCGGGCGCGCCAACCACATGCCGGTGCGACGCATAGAGGAGCTGCCCGACAGGCTTGCCTCGGTCTACTTTCGCATCGCGCGGCGGTGAAGACGTCGAAACTCGGGAGCGGGTAGGGGAGAAGTCCGCCCCGGCTTGGAAGCCGGGGCGGATCAATCAGCGGTGGACGGCCAACTTCTTGTTGGGGATGCCGGAAATCGGAGCTTCTTCGGTGCCGAGAGAGTCACGCGTGAACGCTTCGACGGCCTCGCGGGTCGCCTCCGGGTCGGCGATCCAGCGCGAGTAGAAATCGTAGGGGCATGCGGCCACTCCCTTCTCGCCTTCGCCGGAGTTGATCTTGCCGGTGTACCCACGGTGCAGCAGCTTGAAGAGATGGTTCTCGGATTGGCCGTGCTTGCGCGAGTCGCGGATGAGGAACTTGGACAGCGCGGCAAATTGAATACCCATCGGCTCCGTCCCGCATTCGCCGAGCGAGCGCCCGTCGAACCCGATGAGCGCGGAATGGCCGAAGTAGGTGTAGACACCATCGAAGCCGGCGGCGTTGGCGACGGCGACGTAGCAGTTGTTTGCCCAAGCCATCGCCTTCGACATGATGATCTGCTGCTCCTTGGCCGGGTACATGTAGCCCTGACAGCGGATGATCAGCTCGGCACCCTTCATCGCGCAATCGCGCCAAATTTCGGGGTAGTTGCCGTCGTCGCAGATGATCAGGCTGATCTTCAACCCCTTGGGGCCGTCTGATACATAGGTGCAGTCTCCTGGGTACCAGCCTTCGATCGGCACCCACGGCATGATCTTGCGGTATCTCTGCACGATCTCGCCCTGGTCGTTCATCAGGATGAGCGTATTGTAGGGCGCCTTCTTAGGATGCTCCTCGTGGCGTTCGCCGGTGAGCGAAAACACGCCCCAAACCTTGGCCTTACGGCAGGCCTCGGCGAAGATCTCTGTTTCGTCGCCAGGGATAGTCGAGGCCGTCTCGTACATCTCTTTGGCGTCGTACATAATGCCGTGGGTTGAGTACTCTGGGAAGATCACCAGATCCATGCCGGGCAGTCCGGACTTCATTCCCACGACCATGTCGCCGATCTTGCGGGCGTTATCAAGCACCTCGGCCTTCGTATGCAGTCGCGGCATTGTGTAATTTACGACCGCGACGCCGACCCCATCGTTACTTGACGAAATATCTCCGTGATACATGGCGTTTCTCCAGTGAGTTTCGTGTTCCGGTAGTTAAGGGGAACTCCCGCTTGAGACCGGAAACTCAAACGGCAAGATGGCGATGGATGAAATCGTCGCTGAGATGGGACCTCGGCCCGATGCCGCGATACGACCTTTCTCCAAAGTAACAAAGACGTGGCCGGCTCGGCGCGCGAACCGGATGTTTGGCTCGACCAGCACGATGGTGAGTCCATTCTCCTTGTTTAGCCGCAGGATGACGGCCTGGATGTCCTCGACGATGTTGGGCTAAAAGCCTTTGGTCGGCATCGTGGGTGACTCCGTCGTGTCGTTCTACCGCAAATACCGCCGCGTCGCTGCGGAACTCCGCTTTGACCAACGCTGTCGAGAGGCCAGCTTGAAGGACGGAGCGGCGGTCGAAGAGCATTAGCGACAACTCCTGACAAGCCCGCACGAGCACGATGCTCGCGTTCGGCACGCATTAATTCGAACACTTGGATTTGGAAAACGAGGACGCTGTTGTCCACGAGAGCCCTCGGTCGGGCAGGCGAAGGCTGGACCGAACACGCCGCTATTCTGTTAGGGACACTCGGCCTCAGCTTTGACCGAGTTTCGCCGAACGAGGCCGCCTTGGCATGAGTAGAAGCTGTCGCTCTTCATTGTCAAGGGAAGGAGAGCTTCTGCTCAGGAGCAAATTAGGAAAGGGTCCGACACGATCGCCGCTGGAGACTCCCAAATCAGATCGAATTGTCCGCCGCTGTTGGCACGACCGATTCGCGTCCAAAGATCGGCATGCCCAGAGTTCAAATTGATTGTGACGCAGCCCTGCGGCGCATCGAATGAGGAGCCAAGTACGTAGGGGCGCATGTCTTCAGTGGCGGTGGAGCCAGTCTGAGCCAAGGCGCGGGCGAAAAGGTAAACCTGAAAATAGGCTGCCTCGGCGCAGACGTTTGTCGCCTGCGACCCGCCGAACTTCTTCTTATAGCCCTCGACGAAATCAAGGTTTGCGGCGGTTTGAATACCTTCGAAGTAGCTCGCAGCCGTGATGTGCCCTTCGCCGACATCGTAGCCCATCGCTCTCAGTTCGGCTTCCGTGGTGGTGAGGCTGGCGATCGGCTTGCGAAACGGATCGAACCCAGCCTGCGCGTAAGCCTGATAGAGTTGGCTCGTGCTGTCGCCGACCACGGTGGAGAAGACAACATCGGCACCCGATTGCCGAATGTCGTGCATTATCGGCATGAAGTCCTGCCGCGTCGCGCGCATGTCGAGGTAGCGCTCGCCGGAAACGCTTCCGCCATGAGCGATGAGGAACTCGCGCACGAGCTTGTTCGATCGCCGCGGATAGACGTAGTCCGAGCCGATGAGGTAAAAGCGCGGCCCGAACGTTTCCATCAAGAAGCGGCATAGTTCGAGGCTGTTCTGGTTGGGCGAGGCGCCTGTGTAGATCACGTTCGGCGAGAATTCGAAGCCTTCATAGGTTGTGGGGTACCAGAGCAGTCCGTCGTAGCGCTCCACCACGGGCATGACGGCCCGACGGCTTGCCGAGGTGTAACAGCCGAAGATCGAGTTGACGCCGTCTTCGGTCAGCAGCTTTTTAGCGAGAAACGCATAAGGAATGTCCCCAGCGCCGGGATCGTAGACAATCGGCTGGATCTCGCGGCCAAGAACGCCGCCGGCGGCGTTGATCTGCTCGATCGCCAAGAGCGTCCCGCATAGCTGCGTTCGCTCGGTCTCGGCCGTGTATCCAGTCTGCGAGAACAAGACACCAACTCGCCATGGTTCGCCGGTCGACACCGATGCCCGTCCCATCTGAAGGTTCCTTGAGCCCGGCGGCGATTTAAAGCCCAACATATCGGCATTGCAGGAGCCAAGCATAACGCATGCCTTAGCAGCTGCCCGACAATCGATCGCACATGATCGATTTGTGTCGTTGACGTTTAGACCATCAGTCCCTTAAAATAGCTGCAGCGCCAAAGCTACCGAAAATCAGCTGCAAAAAGCCCTGTTCCCTCGCCCTGCGCGAGAAAGGACAGGGCTTTTTTTGTTGCAGGCGCGCGCCTCGCAAGCCGAGACGCCATCTGCTCGCGGATTTTCGGACTACGGCGCCGCGTCACCCATGATGAGGAAGCGAAGTATGACCATTAAGATCGGAGACAAAGTGCCTTCGGTGACCTTTAAGCGTTTCGCCGATGGTGGCTTCACGGACATCAAGACCGACGAGTTCTTCGCCGGCAAGAAAGTGCTCCTGTTTGGCATCCCCGGCGCCTTCACGCCGGTCTGCCAAGGCAACCACCTGCCGGGCTATGTCGAAAAGGCGATGGAGTTCAAAGCCGGCGGGTTCGACGAACTTGCCTGCATCTCGGTCAATGACTGTTTCGTAATGAAGGCGTTCGGAGAAACGCTGAAGACCGAAGGCAAGATCCAGATGCTGGCCGATGACACTGCGACCTTCACCAAGAGCATCGGCCTCGAGGCGGACGCCTCCAGCTTCGGACTCGGCATCCGTTCCGAGCGGTACGCGATGGTTGTCGTCGATGGCAAGGTCGAAAGCCTGAGCGTGGAAGACAACTTCGTCGACCACAAGGTTTCGAGCGCCGACGAGATGCTGAAGGCCATGCACACGAACTGAGTAAGCGAAACCCGGCGGCGCCGCGGCTAACCAGTGTCGCCGCCGAGTAGCTCGAACGAAGCAACGATCGCCGCAGCAAGCGCGCTTACCGACGTCCGCCGTGCCATCGCTTGGCTGCGAATATACTTATAGGCCTCCTCATCGCTGAGGCCCTTTGATGACATTAGCATCGTCTTTGCGCGTTCCACCGTCCGCATCGATCTCAGGTTCTCTTCGAGACGGTCGACCTTCCCGCGCAGGCGCTGCTCGTAACGAAACTGTGTTCGCGCGACGGTGACGCTTGCCAGGATCGCATTCGTTGTGAAAGGGCGCGCCAGCACCGCCTGCGGTGAGGCTGCAGCCAGCGAGTCCGCCATCACCGCTTCAGTCTGCGGAAGAATGACGATAAGCGCCGCACGTCCGTCGCAAGTCAGCCAAGGAATGCGCCTCGAGAGGTTCGGCTCGTAGTCGCAAAGAACGATATCGGCCTCGGCCGGCAAGGGTTCGGCCGAAGGCAAGATGTAGTGAGCCACGATGCGAAGGCGCTGAAGTTCGCGGATTAGGAAATCGCCCGATTCGTCTCGCGACGTCACCACCGCCGCCGTCAACCCGTCGAGTTTCGCATGGCGCTCGACGCTTGGCGGTTCCCCAGACGGTTTCGCGTTCGGCCTTCGGATGAGATTTCCCATCGATCTGCCTTTTGCTTGGCGCACGAGGCTATCGCGTAGCATCCTCGACCTACGCGACGCGAGCCGCTCACTGCCCTATCATGAACGACGAGACCCGCCGTAGGAACTATTACAGCCGATCCTACTCGCACGCAGCAGGAACCGTTTATTTCTGACACGGAATTGCGTTCGTCGCCAGCGAAACTCGTTCAGGCACGACATAGCGACCAGTCGCCACGTGGTTACTGCGACCGTGATCTCATGTTTTTTTCCCGACCACATCTGACGAAAGAAAACAGGCAATTACTGAGGCAATCTGCAACTTTTTTATTCAGGTGACTAGACTTGCGTCAATCGCAATAATTGCCGACGATCGAATGCGGAAGTGCATTGACAGAGCCTGCCATGACGCTAGGTTGCTTACAGGCAACAAAGCCACCCGGTCCCACGGCGTCAGAGCCCCCGTTCGTTTCGCATCGCTGCGAGTACGTCGGGGGCTTTGTCATTTGAGGCCGGCCGGCTTGTTTGTTCGTTCGATCGTGTCAGAGGATCTCTTGGTGGTAGTGTCGACAGAGGAGAGGCTGGCCAAACGCAAGCTGGATGCGCTGAAGCGCGGTATCCATCGCGTCGGCAAAGATCAGGCGTCGCCGCTCTCGCTAAATATCGTTGGAGTCGGCAAGGCTGGTGCCGACGTGGTTGAGCGGCTTCTTGCGGAAATCCCGGAAACCGCCGGCTCATTCTCGGCGATTATCGTCGATATTGGCGACGGGGATTTGGCGGGTGTTCGGGAGGCAGCAAATACGAGGTCGGATCGGGCTGTGGTTGAGATCATCGCCCTGGCGGCGATCCCGGTTGCCGATCTCATGACGGCAATGGCGGAATACGGTACGTTCCTCGAGCTTGAGTATCCATGGTATCGCGGTCCGCGGGAAGTGATCAATTGGCTGCCCCTCGACGACGCGCTCCACGACCAAGCCGTCGACGGTTTGGGCGCCTCCCGGGCGTATGCCAAGGCGCTGTACGGCGTTTCTTACTACGCCGGCGATCGTGAGATGCGTGCAGCGCTTCGCCGGTTCGGTGAACGGGTTACGGCTTCGGATACTCAACCAGTCGTTTGTATGGTTTTCGGTATGGGCGGGGGCACCGGCGGCGGCATCGCTGTCGATCTCGCACGCCATCTCTCCACGGTGATCCTGGGACGCGCTGCGCTGACCGTAGGCGTCGGGATCCTACCATGCGCCGGGGATCGGACCGGGCATCGTGGCGGCCCCCTGTACGCCTGTCTCAACGAACTCGATTGCTTCGGCGACGAAGCCAAGAACGAGGGTGTCGTCCAATCGTGCGGCGAACTGTTCCGAAATCCATTCACGGCGGGTTTCCTTGTGGTGCCGCAGCAGCACGTTTGGGAAGCCACGAAAGATATCGAGGCGACTCACGCGCGCGTCTCTCGGGAGATCGCGGACTTGCTCAGCGTGGATGGCGGTCGCAACCTCTTGGAGCTCCTTCGACTGCTCAACTGGGTAGCGGCACCGTCAACGCAGCATTCTGCGGCGCGGACCCCTTTTGGCGCCAAATGGATCCATATGCTGGCGTTCGCCGATTATGAAGGTCCGCTCTCCATTGGCAATAAGACGTTGGCTGAGCTCGGGCTGCGCTCGACCTACCATCCGGAATATATCGAGCTACGTGTTTCCGAGGAAGGTTCGGCTGCCGACGCGGTTGCCACGAAACTGGCATCCGTCTTCTCGCCCGACGTGCCGCCACAGATCGTCGCCGGCGGCGGATCGGCCACGTCGGTTCAGTACGTGCTGCCGTGCCTTGGCAAATTCGACCTCGAGATCTTTTATGACGCGCGTGCTGCTTACGATGCGAGTTCGCCGAGCCAACGTGTCCTCGATCACGCGATGCTCCTCGAACTCGGCGTTGTACTCAGTGAGCCGTCGACGCGGCTGGTTGGTATGGCCGGCGCGGGTTTGCACGGCGGCGACGGTTGGGTCGCCGTTCCGCTCGAAGGTCTTCGAGGGACCGAAGGTCCTTCGCGCAACGCCAAGCTGATGGCGATCTAGATGCCCTTGGATTGGTCGTCGGTTGTAAAACGGTATAGTGCCGGAGCGATGGTTCCGACAATCACCGGTGGCAAATATCTTCACGTCACTAATGCGACTGATGAGGCCATCTACATAGAATGTCCGATCTGGTCAGCGAGGTTGGCGAGAGAAGACTTGGAGAAGGGCGTTGCGCTGATCGAAGAAGGGACAATATCGACAGATCCCGGTCTCTTCGTCGAAGACTATATGCTTTATGTTTCAAACAACCGAGCTACGTCTGTCGCCCACATCATGCGCGATCTCGGTTTCTTGGATTTGACGGAGACGTTCTCCGTTAGATGCTGAAGGCCATGCCTTCTACCGCAATCCACTACTCGCGTAGTTCGCGGCGGGTAAAACCAACATTGGAGAAGTAGACATGACATCATCTCTATACCATAGCGCCACGGGCACGCAGGCACCACATTGCATGCACGTCATCGGTATCGGGCGCACCGGCGCCGCCTATGTCGAGGCTCTGCTGCGAACCGGTGAAGTAGAGGATCACCTCGCCGACCCGCGCGCTACATTTGCCGCGATGGTGGTCGACATCGGCGATCAGGATATGAGCCTTGCTCAGGATTACGCCGCCTCCTTTATAAAGCGTCTCGAGTCGCGCGGTATCCCGTCGGAGCGTTTTTCTTTTCAGGCGATAGCATTGCCTGTGCCTTCAAAGGAAGAGTTCTTTGAAGGCATGAACCGCACCCGCGAATTCCTGAAAATCGAGTATCCGCGTTACTACTGGAATCCTAACTTTGAGTCTTACGTGCCGAAGAAGTACGTGATGCCGAAGCCTGGTGAGCATTTCCCGCGCGCTGTCGCCAAGGGCATCTACGCCAACGCGTACTACGCCGGCGGCCGTCCGATGGACATCGCTCTGCGCAAGTTCGTCGATATGATTGACAAGGCCGGCTTGCCGTCGCTCGTTACGGTTTGCTTCAGCCTCGCGGGCGGGACCGGCAGCGGCATGGTCGTCGACCTTGCTCGCCATCTGTCGAACGTGAAGCTCGGTCGTCGAATCCCGGTGATCGGTGTGGGTCAGTTGCCGCATTCGGGTGATCCGGAAACCTACAAAGACAGCCCGGCGCTGTACACGACGTTGAACGACCTCGATTGCATGCTCGATGAAGAGAAAAATGCCGGCGTTACCGCCGTGTGGGGCGACCTATACCGCAGCCCCTTCACAGGCGGCTTCTTTGTCGTCAATCCCGAGCAGAGCTGGCAGCGCCTCACCGCTTACACTACCACGGGTGAAGCGGCCGTCCGGCAGAACATCAAGGAAATGGTCACGAACCGCTTCGTTGCCGATTCCTTTATGCGGTTTGCAGTCGTCGACAACTGCCGCGACCTGTTTCGCGCCTTGCGTCCATCCGGAATGACCGGCGCGCCGCACGAGACAATCACGGCCAAGGCTCGCAATTGGACAATGTTCAACGTTGCCAAGCTGACCCATCCCGGCGTGCAAGTACTTCCGGGCGAGGCACCCTCCAAGTGGGACTCAGTCATCGGGCAGTGGATCGACTTCACGGAGAAGTACGACGGTCTGAGAGACGATTTTAAGACCGACTTCGCCGAGGTGTTCATCTACGGGTCACGCAACATGGATCCTGCCGAGATGAGCGCGAAATTCAAAGCGATGATGAAGAAGTGTTACATGCTCGACTCGGAATCGACGCTGCAGATCGTCAACCACGAGTTCTTCGATGCGTTAACGGCCTACGGCAATGTCATCCTGCCGGGTGTGGCCAAGACGGACCTTGAGGCGTTCTGGTCGAGCCAGAAGGTCTACGACAAGCTTTCTTGGGAGGATAAGCTCAACGAGCATGCTTGGCTCGTTGACATCGGGCCAATGCTGTCCGAACCCGCGATCCGTTTCGAAGGCATGGCGGGCGAGTGCATTTGGGGCTGCGCCTGCTGGGTCGTGGTACCTTACGACCAGTTGCGCGGGGATGTCCTGCCGCCGGCGAACCGGAAGGTAATCCTCGAGCAGCAGATCGCTGCCATGACCAAGACCGTCGTTGCGACCCCGGGCGGCGCGGCGCCGGCTCGGGTTGCCGTTGCGGCGGTATCGCACGGCTGATAAGCTAGATTTAGCAAGCATCAAAATTCTAGTCCACCGATGGTCGCAGACGAAGCTTTGGCTTCGTCTGCGTAGCTTTTTGAATTTCCTCTAACGAGCTGGACCTAGAGAATCATGGCAAATGCCGAGCAGGTCGCCCCGAAGCGCAACGCCATTCCCGCGACCGTGGTTACCGGATTCCTTGGATCTGGCAAGACGACGCTCATCAACCGCATCCTTAGCGAGCAGCACGGCAAGAAGATCGCCGTCATCGTCAATGAATTTGGCGAAGTCTCGATCGACGGACAACTGGTGATCCGCGAGGACCAGGCCGAGCTTGTTGAATTCAATAATGGTTGCCTGTGCTGCACGGTCCGCGGCGATCTGGTCGAAACCCTTGGCCGCCTGCAAGAGCGCGCCGGCACCCTCGACGGGATCCTGATCGAAACCACTGGCCTCGCCGATCCGGCGCCTGTCGCCTCCACCTTCTTCGTCGCCGACGAAGTCAAAGCCGGTATCAAGCTCGATGCGTTCGTGACGGTCGTAGACGCGGTCAACCTTGAGACTAATCTTGCGCAGAGCAACGAGGCGGTCGAACAGGTCGCCTTCAGCGATATCATCCTCATCAATAAAATTGATCTCGTCGGTCCCGAACAAATCACCAAGATCGAGGCGCGGATCCGAAAGTTAAACCCGTTGGCCGTAATCTATCACACCACCAACGCTGAAATTGACATCAGCAAGGTTGTTGGCGTCGGCGCCTTCGACCTTGTACAGAAACTCGAGGTTGATCCCGAGTTCCTCGGCGATCACGAGCATGAGCATGATGCGGCAGTAACATCGTTTGTCTTGGAGGAAATCAACCCCATCGACATCAACAGCTTCGTGCTTTGGATGAACAAGATTGCCTCGGAACGCGGCGACGATCTTTACCGTACCAAGGGCATTTTCGACGCTCGTGGTTTTAGTGAGCGCGTCGTCTTTCAAAGCGTGCGCATGCTGACAACAATGCGGCCCGACCAGCCGTGGGCGCCGGGAGAACCGCGCCGTTCTCAATTCGTCGTGATCGGAAAAAATCTTGATCGCGCGGAGTTCGCCGAAGGTCTTGCCCGCTGCGTGGTTAAGCCGGGAAAGGTTGCCTAGTGACAGAATCGACTGTTTTCGCTGGCGACGAGATCGAACCGGTCTATCTTGTTCACGTATTCTGCTGCACCAACCAGCGGCCTGATACCCATCGACGCGGATCGTGCGCCGCTCGCGGTTCGAAGCAGCTTTGCGATTACATGTGTCGCCTCGGGATGGCGCTCGGCGTGCCTCGTATCCGTATCAATCATGCTGGCTGTCTCAACGTTTGCGAGCACGGTCCCGTCATGGTGATATATCCACAAGGTGTGTGGTACCGCTACGAGACTGAAGCTGATATAGAGGAAATCCTACGATCTCATGTCAAACGTGGTGTTCCGGTCGAGCGGCTTCGTCTGGCGATTGATCCGCGAACGCTTCACGGCTGAAGAGGCCAGTCATAAGGCCCGGGTCGGCGGACTGCGTGACAAAGCCAATGTTCCCGATCGCAGCCATAATGGCCAGGGACACGAGTTTGATCGCATCGCTTTATTTCTCGCAACATGTTCTAGACAAGTCTGTTTGGCTGCTTGTTCAATCATAACATTGGTTCTGCATAAATCTTCAACAGCGGGAAGTTTCTTCCGGCGCCAAACTTAGGCGAGTGTCCTAAATGGTAAGCAGTCTGCCGCAAGGCTGCTGCGATATGTGCTTGGTATATTTGCAGTTGTCCGCGAGAACGGCTGACAGGTTGGAAGTTTCACCTGGAAGCGCGCTTGACAGAAGAAAACATTACGGAGTAAATCGAAACACGGCATCAAAGCCGCTCGTTTACGGCATCAAAGCCTTCGTTTTCCGCAATAGGCGGTTTGCGGAGGTTTTTGTCGTCTTGGGCATTGCTTTGTGCGCAATCGATCGATGGAGTCCTCATGTATAACGCGAGCGTTCTTTCTGGAAGCCGGCCGGCAGCGCTTCCCTTGAAGGCGATTCTTCCGTGGGCGATCTTCGGCGGCCTATTGTTCATCCTATCGATATACTTCGTCGGTGCCGAAGAGGGTGCGACGTCGTTGTTCAGGGGGATGTACATTCATGAGTTCGTCCACGATGGACGCCATCTTCTGGGTTTCCCTTGTCACTAGGGACAGTTGTTTTTCGTCGATGCACGCTCAAGGCTTTCAGACTGTGAACATCTGATGTATAAACCTCCTGTCTTGCAGCAATCTGAAGAATGTGCGCGGCGCTGAAATGTGCTTAACAATGTGGCCCGATGCTCAGGGGGTCTGGGGATCGTGGCTGCAGCTCGGGGGTCAAAATGTCGAATAACACATCAAATCGTGTAGCTAAGGTGCTCGCGGCTGCGGTACTCCCGGTCGTGGGCTTCGCTTACTCGGCGAATGCTCAGATCATCGGTCAGCCCTGCGAAACTTGTGGCATCGCTCTCGGCGCCCCTTTGCCCGAGGGCGTGTTCTTCCTCGACAATGAAAGCTATGGCGGCCGAGATGGTCAGAACAATCGTCTCGGCGTCAACGAACCGACGTTGATCTGGTCGACGCCTTTCTCGGCCTACAACACTCGTCTCGAGTTTATCCTTCCCGATCCGATCTTCACGCATATCGACGGCGCCACGGTCAACAGGGTCGATGCCTATACCCAGGCTGCGATCGTCGTGTTGGCCCATGACTTTGGTAACGGTTTCAACCTTGGCGTCGCCGCCGGCACCAATACGGCGGACCGATTCACCAATAACGGGCGAGGCGAAAATGCCCAATTTCGAGTTTCGGCCTCTTACGTAAAAGATGGGTATAATCTGACCGTGACGGGCAACTATTTCGGTGACTTTGGTGGTAAGCTCACCACTGTCAATGGTGTCCTGACCGGCTTCGATGACAACGTCTTCATCGACTACACCTTCACGAAGAAGTTCAACAAATTCGAACTCGGTGTGATCGGCACCTATGAGACCGACATCAACGGTCCTGTCGTTCGCCAAAGGTCCCTCGCGATCGGCGGGCTGGTCGGCTACGACTTCGGGAAGTTCACCTTGCAGGCCTACGCAACTCGCGAAGTCTACGTGCGCAACGGCGGGTGGGGTCTCGGTCAGCCTGGACTGGGTGCTGGCGGTTTGGTCGCCAATCCTAGCAGTGACTACGAAACGCGTGGAAGCGTTCGTATCGTTGTCCCGCTCTACGTGGCTCCTACGGCGCCGGCCCCCATAACTGCGAGATACTGATGGGGGACGAGAGAAATCTCGGCCAGTCCTCTTCACGCACGTTGCAAAGAGGGCGGGTAGAAGTCCTGGTCGAGGCTTTAGCGCTAAAATGAGTGACGACAAGATCATCAGCCTGCAGGAACGAATGGCGGAGAACGTCACGCGGCGCGTGTCGAAGCCAACAGATCTCGCCACTCAGAAGATACGCGATATTGCGGTAAAGGCGGTCATCTACCCGCAGACGGTCACTCCCCGGGAGGCTCAGGACCTAGGCGCGGCGGTGCTCTATCATCTAAAGCTTTTCTATCCAACGTTAGACGAGTAAATCGATGTCGCAGGATCTCGGTGAGCATCTTAACGGTGTACGTAAGCCGAGAGTGCAACTGCTGCTACCGAGATCCTTGCTTTGTTCCGCGGAGTTCGCATTGGCCAATCTTCCCGTGTTGGCTGGGCTTCGTGTCGAGCCGGTAACAGGCGTTGGTATCCTTTGAGCGGAGAGGTCTAAGGAGCTGGGGACGGAAAGTCGCCACAGCTTTCGGCTGTCGTGCTTGCGCACAACTGTCATCACATCGAGATTTGCCGCAGCCCCAAATACGGCAAATGGCCACGAACCGTCGTTCTTCATGTTCCCTCGTGGGAGCGGCGGTTTGTGGCCCCCTTTTGGCGTAGGAGGCTTCGTCGCCAGAGCTTGAGGACGTATCGCACGTTTATGGAGAGTGCCAGATGACGACTAACGAGAAGGAGATGGCCGCCGAGGAGACGGCTCTCTGCATGCACGTGATCGGTATCGGTCGGACCGGCGCCGTCTACGTCGAAGCTTTGTTGCGAACGGGCGAGGTGGAGGATCACCTTGCAAACCCTCTTGCGACTTTCGCGGCGATGGTGGTCGACATCGGCGACCAAGATTTGGGTCTAGCTCAGGATTACGGCGCCTCCTTCTACAAACGTCTCGAGTCGCGCGGCATCCCCACGGAGAGGTTCTCCTTCCAGTCGATCGCTATCGATCCACCTTCTGCCGACGGCTTTGATAAGGCGCTTACCATGACGCCGGACTTTCTGAAGGCAGAAGGTGCCAAAGCTCCTAAGGAATTCAAGCCTTATGTTCCCAAGGGAACGGCTATGCCGAAGTCTGGCGAGCACTTCCCGCGTGCGGTGGCGAAGGGCATATATGCGAGTGCATTTCATGCTGGCGAAAAGCCGATGGATGCCGCGCTCGACGCCTTTGTCGCGCAGGTAAACAAAGCGTCGCTCCCTTCTGTGGTTGCTGTATGTTTCAGCCTGGCAGGCGGCACGGGCAGTGGTATGATGGTAGACCTCACCCGTCACCTTGCTAAGAAGCTCGGCAGCAAGGTGACGGTGATGGGAGTTGGACAGCTGCCGCACAGTGGTGATCCGGATACTTACAAGAACAGCGCAGCGCTTTATACGACGCTGAATGACCTCGACTGCATGCTAGACGAGGACAAGAACGCCGCCATTATGGCCGCCTATGGCGAGATATACCGCAGCCCATTTACCGGCGGCTTCTTCGTGGTCAATCCGGAGCAAAGCTGGCAGAGGCTCACAGCCTATACGACCACCGGTGAAGCCCGCATTCGGCAAGCCATTAAAGAGATGGTGACCAACCGCTTCGTCGCCGACTCTTTCATGCGCTGGTGCGTGGCCTGCGGGGGCCGCGACCTCAAGAAGGTGCTCCGGCCCGCCAAGCTGACCGACTCGAAGCATGAAACCGTAGGCGCCAAGTCCCGCAACTGGACGATGTTCGATGTCGCCAAGCTGACCCACCCCGGCGTCCAGGTGCTGCCAGGTGAGGCGCCCTCCAAGTGGGAGGCAGTGATCGCGCAGTGGATCGACTTCACTCCGAAATACGATGGCCTAAAGGATGATTTCAGGACTGACTTCGCTCACGTGGCGATCTACGGCTCGCGCAACATGGCTCACGAGGTGATGATCGACGGGTTCAAGAAGATGGTGAAGACGCACTATCTAACCGACGGCGCGGCCGAGCTGCCAATGAGCGTCATCGAGTTCTTCGACGTCCTGACGGCTTACGCCAATGTCGTGCTGCTCGGGGTGGCGAAGACTGATCTCGAAGCGTTTTGGGAGAGCCAGAAGACCTTTGAAGCGCTTTCGGGCGAGGAAAAGCTCAAGGAACATGCATGGCTGATCGACGTCGGCCCGATGCTGTCGGATCCTGCGGCGCGTTTCGATGGCTTGCCCAGTCAGTGCAAGGCCGAACCGGTGGTGCCGTTCGCCGCCGTGCACGGGGACAAGCTGCCGCCGGACACGCGTAAAGGCGATGTCGCCGCCGCGGCAGCGATGTAGTAGACGGCTGGCGGACGCCGCAGCCTGGTAGCCTTTACGGCTTGAACACGCAGGACCGGCGAACGAAAAGGATTCACAACCTGCTCCGTATCGCTTTCGACCACAGCTTCGCGAAGCTCGGGGACGCGTTTGCGGTCGAAGTGCGGCCGACACCGAGTACCGCGCCTCGTCTCGTTGCGCTCAACGTTGATCTGGCACGTGAACTCGGTCTCGATCCAGGGGATCTCGCGAGCGAGGATGGTGTTGCAATGCTCGGCGGCGGCCAGATGCCGTCGGAGGCGCATCCGATTGCGATGGCCTATGCCGGCCATCAGTTCGGCAGCTTCGTTTCTCAACTCGGCGACGGCAGGGCGGTTTTGCTCGGCGAAGTCGTAGGGCCACGAGGAAATCGGCGCGACCTTCAGTTGAAGGGGTCTGGGCGAACCCCTTTCTCGCGCGGCGGAGATGGCCGAGCGGCCCTCGGACCGGTGCTGCGAGAATACATCGTCAGCGAGGCCATGGCAGCGCTGGGCATCCCGACGACCCGTGCGCTAGCAGCTGTCGAGACGGGCGACCTGGTGATGCGAGAAACCGTGCTTCCCGGCGCGGTTCTGGCACGGGTCGCCTCGTCCCACATTCGTGTTGGGACATTCCAGTTCTTCGCCGCGCGGGGCGACGTGACGTCCCTACGCCAACTTACCTCATACGTCGTCGCTCGACATTATCCGGACGCCGCCACGCCGGGAAACGAAGCCGCTGCTCTGCTCGAGGCAGTCGTTCGCCGGCAGGCCGAGCTCGTCGCACGATGGATGTTGGTCGGCTTCGTCCACGGCGTCATGAACACGGACAATTGCTCGGTCGCCGGCGAGACCATCGACTACGGGCCCTGCGCCTTCATGGACGCCTACAATCCTGCAACCGTCTTTAGCTCGATCGATGCGGGAGGGCGCTACGCCTACCACAATCAGCCGACGATCGCACATTGGAATATGTGCCGCTTTGCCGAGACGCTGCTACCGTTGCTGGCCGACGACGAGGACGAGGCGCTCGAAAGGGCGAGACACATCCTAGGCTGCTACCGGGAGACATATGACGTGGCCTTTCTCTCAGGCATGCGCGCCAAGCTTGGCCTCACGATCGCCGATCTTGAAGATGGCCACCTCGCGCAGGATCTGCTGAACCGCATGGCCGTTGACGGCGCCGACTACACCTCGACTTTCCGAGCGCTTTGCGACGAGGACCTATCGGTCGCGCGAAAGCAATTCTCGCGACCGGACACGTTTGAGGAATGGGGCGTCGCATGGACGCGCCGGCTGGATCGGGAGCCGGGTACGGCCGCGGTCAGGTCCGCATCGATGCGTCGCTCCAATCCTGCCTTCATCCCTCGCAACCACCTCGTGGAAGCAGCTGTCGAAGCAGCGATAAATCGACGCGATTTCGAGCCGTTCGCGGAGCTTAACCGCGTCCTATCCAAGCCCTATTCATGCCGATCCGATCGCGATCTTTACAGAGATGGGCCAACACACCGGACAGCCTACAAAACGTTCTGTGGCACTTAGGACTAGATCACTGATCCATGCCGTCGAACCGCTTGATCTTCGTTGCCCATGCAGCCACCAGCGCAACGCGTCGGGCTGCCTTCGCCGGTGGCGACGAGCAGCTCGAACCGGCCGCTTTGGTCGCCTCAAGGGCGATTCGCGGCAAAATCCCCTCTTACACTGAAGCTCTCGTAAGCCCGGCATTGCCGGCGAGGTGCACCGCCGAGGCGTTCGGCCTTACGGCAGTGGCTTGTTCGGCCTTACGTGATCTCGATGCGGGACGCTGGACGAATCGAACTCTCTTGGAGATAGCGCCCGAGGACATCGCCTCCTGGCTTGCCGACCCCGATTACGCCGATCATGGCGGCGAGAGCCTTGCTGCTTTGATCGACAGGCTGGGAGACTTCCTTGCGTCCAAGCTGGGGCTGCGAGGAACCATAATCGCGGTAACGCACGCCGCTCCGATGCGCGCCGCGCTAGCGTCGGCGCTAGGTGCAGCAGCCTCAGCGTTCTGGCGCATTGACGTGCCGCCGCTTGCAGCTCTCGTGCTCACTTCGGACGGAAGACGGTGGTCCCTGCGTGGGCTCTCTCCTTTGTCATGGGATTAGACTCACGGGAGAGATGGGACTTCAGCGCTCATATCTTCCGTCGAAGTAGACTTTTCCGCAAGTGCCGCAGCGCCGCCGTGCCAGATCGACGTCGGCGGCGTCGGAGCGGGAGATCTCGCAGATGACGTGAGCGGGTGATGGGCGAGGTGTTCTCGAAATAGCGGCCGTTTACCGGGTCGGTAGACTTGCTATTGCTAAAGTTGCCGTAGCGCGACTGGAAGGGCGGCTTCCGCATCTGTTTCTGGCCCAGGGATCCGGCTTTTTTATAGGGTCTCTCCTCGGATGTCGTGCCTTCGACCCCAAAGGGCCGAGCCTGCGCCGCTTCTGTCGTCGGCGGCATTCCGCGGCAGATCATAGCGGAACCCGCATTGAATGCATGCGGAGTCGTCACAGGCAAGTTTGAACTTGGGAAGGAGACGGCTACAGCAACTACGATTTGACTAGGTTGTCAGTATATCGCCGATCATCGCTTAGGATTGAGGCAACGACGTTTTTTGTTTGACTCTGTGATGGGCATCCGGCGGATCTCGCAGACGTGACGATCCTCCCGCGCCATGCAGTATGGGCATTCGATTAAAAGTGGGCCGTCCGCCAGGAATTCAATCGCGCGCTGTTGGGCTGCTGGTTTCGCGTCTTCTGCAGCAAAACAGATAAATTCATCGCATCTGTTACAATACAACCCGCTGTTGATTTTTCCGATTGATCGGGACTGGGTTACGAGCGGAGCATCCGGTTCGTTCCTGACATGAAAGCGAAGTGGCGGAAGCATGACTTTGTTTTCCTGATCCTGTCAGCCTGTAGCGTGGAACGATGACCTTCTTACTTGACGCGAGCCCTTGAGGATCGACGGCCTTGTTCGTACTGGAGAATTTCGTTAGGACGAACTTATTTCCGAAGGTGAGCACGGTACCGATGTTGCAAATTAGTGCGTCAGATTTCGGCATCACCAAGGCAATGCGAAAATTCTACAAGATCGCTCGCTCCAAGGTGTCATGATCGACATCCGGCACTTCAACCTGCGGATCTGAGGAGGGGGTTCATGGGCTGCAGAGAGCGCGCAATCCGTTGCGAACTGCGTGAAGTCCGACTTTGTGCAAGTGTTTTGATTGCTCTGCTCACGTCTCCAGCCATGGCCCACCAAACGACCCCGCCCGGCTCAACCGCGGGTCTGATGATCCCGGGTGTATCGCACGGCCAGATGGCGGTGTTGGCACATTATCGTGCGGCCATCATGGATCTTGCCGCCGCCCAGTACCCCACCGATGAGAGAATGCGACGGATCCAATCCTTCGTAGCTTTGCAGCATTTCGCTTGCGCATGGGGATGGTTGCCGCGCAGCATCTCTGACGAGACCAGCCCATTCAACGAGTGCAGTCACGCGTATCTCGCCGGCGTCCGTCTCCTTCTGCTGCATCTTGAGACCATGCCAGGCGACCGTGCAGCCGTGCGCGCGTTACGTGCGGACTTAGATCTCGCCATGCTGAAGACACATGCGTCGCTCGTGCTCTGTCGGTTCAGCGATGAACATTTCAACACGGCGGATGTGATCATCCCTAGCTCGAGCGACATACTGACCAATTCCGCGAGCCTTGCTGCTCTGGGCATTCTCGCCCTTCTCGCAGCGATCGCTGGGTGGTCGGCGTCGTGGCTGAAGCGAGCCTTGATCGACGAGCCCTTCGTCTCGGCAATGTCTTACACCAGACGTGCCGAGGTCACTCCGCGCCTTTTGCGACGGCTTCAAATTGGAAATGCTGAAACGGAGTGAAGGCGATGACTTCGTCACCTGCACGACGTCTTCTCGCCGATCTCGGTAGCGTGTTGAAGGGCGATCTGGCTCGTTTCGCCCGGGGGTTGGTTGTCGACTCTCGGGCGCAGGAGCTTCGCTTCGACGCGCTCTTCACACTTTCCCTCATTGACGACCATGTCGAACATTACAACAATGAGTACGGCAATACTGATCGGCGCGCAATCTTCTCGATCTGGGCCTTGCGGCACTTCCAGGCGGTGTTACCCCCGCTTCTTTCGGCAAATATCTTCCTCGACTGTAGTCCAGTTCTCGAACTCGACCGTCTTGCTTTCATTGTGGCAGCCGATTTCACCGTGCGCGAGCTGAAAATTGGGCCGGACCTCGTCGATCTCCGCGGAGCCTCCGGCGCCGCTCGCTTCCGTGACCTCGCGCGATGCTTCGTTGCTCCACTTATCGAGCGTATTTCGGTCCGCACCGGAGTGACCGAACGAGTTCTCTGGAGCAATGCCGGAACGACCTTCGAGGGATTTCTCCGCATCGTCGAGCCCGCCGCCGAAGGCCGATCCGGCTTCCAAGAGGCGAAAGCTTTGCTGCAATTGCCGACCTGGCCGGATGGCACCGTGAACCGCCTGTTCTCGCCCGTGCGCTACCTGGACGGTCGCCGCATCCGCCGCATATGCTGCATGCGTTACCTCGTTCCAGACGGGAGATTATGCGCGATCTGCCCTCTCGAAGCGAATCATCGCGCACGACATAGAAGTGTCTAGTGAAGAGGCGAGCGGTCGGCGTGCACGCAAGCAACGCTTGATGTAGCAACTGATGTTACTCGCATGCCTTCACCTCGGCAGTTCAGCGAGAGAGCGGCCTCAGCGTTCCCCACTTGCGTCTTCGCTGGACTTCCTGTGTAATCGAGGTTCGACGAAGACCTTTCTGATGGACGGGCGGCTCCGATGGCTATTTGGCTCAAGAAGTACTCGAAGCTGCTTGCTTTGGCGTTCGACACGGACATAAAACCGGAGCAGCAATCTGCAATGAACAAAGCTTCTGAGCTTGCGAGCAAGCATAAGTGTACTATTGGGCGAGCCTATATGTTAATAGGTAGACGGTACCCGGTGCAATATCTCTATCTAGAAGCTAAGCGGAAAACGTCAGGTATTCCTCCATTTGAGACCCGCGCAGATCTCGCAACCTATTGGCTTGACCCAGAAGATTCTTTAGCAATGCAAGCTATGAAAAGCTGCTACGTGTCACCTCAGGTCTTTGTAAGGCCGGTTTATGAACCCGACAGAAAATGAGCGAGGCAGGCACAAGCGGCGGAGTTCCGCAGCCGCTCACCTATATGGATGGCGCGACGTTCCCGCTGATTGAAGGAGCGTTGGGCATGGCCGCACGGCTGGGATCAACCCGAGAAGATCGCGACGTGAAAGAAGCCGCTGCTTGGTGTCCGCTTTTGCGCCGTCGAACCTTCCAGTAAGAGAGAGTTTGCCGCAACTGCACTCCATCGCTGACCGTCGCGCATAGCCCGATCAGCAGATGGCTGGCGTTGCGCCCAAGCTCAACGGGAGCGGAATCGATAGTAATCGTTGCCGCGCGAGAACTCGACAAAGGTACAGGGCTCTTTGCCAACGGACCAAGCGTCGTGGCCGGGCGGAAGCAGGATCACGTCGTTTTTTGAGAAATCCTCCTGCGAGCCATCGTCCATGGCAACGTGTAGCGTGCCCGAGAGCACGAGCGCTACATGAGGTAATTCGGAGCTTGGCGTGCCTGCATGAAGTTTGAGGTCGCTCGACCATTTCGCACCCACACCGAATGTTACGCGGGTAACGGATACACCGTTTAGTGTGACAGTCTGCTTGATAATCTTGCCGTGGACTTCTACTAAAGCGTCATCTGGCTTCCCTTTTGCATATTTGCAGGCAATTGCAGTGCCGGAATCGGCGATGTATGTTCTCGCAGCATCATAAACACTGTCAGGTCAGCCTGCTGCACCGCCTTCAAGGGTTTGGGCGACCCGACGTTTGATCCAGTTCGACGCAACTCGGCATGCGCGGGGTGAATTGGCCTACAGGGTCAAATCAGCTGTTGATCCACGATTGATCGGACTAGCAGCGGCTTGCAGGGCGAAGCTGCGTCGGGCGAGCGGGTCGACCGGCGTGCCGTCGCACCAACTCGCGGCAAGGAAGCCGCCGCCCTTGCCGGATGCCGCGCAGGCGAGGCCACTCCGCTCGATGACGGTGGAGGCGACGCCTCGCCGAGCGAGGAAGTCGGCGATCGAGGCACCCGCGATGCTTCCGCCGCAGATCAGGATGCGCATGGTTCTTGCCGCAGGTCATGAAACAGCGCTTCGATGTCGTAAGAGGCTCGAGGCGTTCAAGGTGGCGGTCATGACGACTTCCAGCGCAAGGTGCCGAGAGGTGGAACACGTTCGATGCGCTGATCCAATGCGGAGAGAGCCGCATCGCCGCCACCTGCCGTCTTCAAGGAAGATTTCTGTCCGGTACCCTGCCGAGGTTCGCTGCCTCTTCCAGGAGCTTCGAGCCCAGCACGGCGGCCGCCGAGCGATTCTTCACGTTCAACATGCGCAACACCGCGGCAACGTGAAGCTTCGCGGTGCCCTCGCTGATATGGAGGGTTCGGGCGATCTCCTTGTTGGACTGGCCCGTGGACAGCAGGCGTAGCACTTCGTTCTGCCTCTGTGTCATCGCGGCCAAGGATCCGCTTCTCGCGGTGCCGAAAAGAGGCCAGTCTTCGATATGGTCGGGCGGTCGCGACAGGATCGGCGGCACGTAGATGTTGCCGCTCTCGATCAGTTCGAGCGCTTCGACGATTTTCTCTATTCCGGTATCCTTCACGATGTAGCCGTGCACACCGACGGCGAGAGCCATCATGATGTTCTCTCGAGCCGAAGAGCTCGAGACGATCACGACTTTAAGAGCCGGATAGAGATCGCGGACCGCACCCAAGCTGGCCGCCGTCGACATGCCGGGCATGATCAGATCGAGCAAGGCCAAGCTGATTTCGCCATCGACGGAAAGAACGTCCAAGGCTTCGTCGAACGTAGCAGCTTCAGCGACCCTGTCGTACCCCATACGCCGTGTCAGGATTGCAGAGAACGCCATCCGCGACACTTCATGGTCGTCAGCAACAAGAGCTACCTGTGTCATTCGCCAGCTGCCTTTTGCCAAAACGATACTCTGGCACGGCGCGACGCACAACCTTACGTAGGGTAAAGATCCTGGTACACTTACTGCGTGATAGTGCCACCTGGTGGGTCGGCGGGAGGGTGGTTCACCTAAAAAGATTATCCTTGCTCAAGCGCCGGCAACTCTGCCGAATTGTGATCCGGCCAATAAGAGACAAGCATTTCCTTTTCACGAGAAATCATCGCGGACTTTCCTCTGCCAGCGTATTTCGCAGTGGAAGCCGACAGACAACGTGTCACCGCGCCGACCAGCACGGTTGGATTATAAGGCCGCACGATGATCACATCGGCGCCCGCCTCGAATAAGGAGAAGACAGTGTCTTTGTGACTGATGGAAACCGTGCAGATCATTTTCATTCCGCGAAGCGCATGCACCTTGAGCGCGTGAATAAGCGCGATCTGCTCGGCGGGTTCTTCCGCGATCTTTAGCACCACGAGATCGAACAGCCGGACCTCGCCGAGCGCCAACGTCAGCGCAGAGGGATGTTCGCCGCAGGCCTCCGAGATGGCGCGCATTTCGACGACGTTGCAGCCCGCCGTCTCCAGGAAGACGCGAGTGACGGCACGCGTCAGGGCCACGTCGTCAACCACCAGCGCGCGTTTGGGTTTGTCGTTGAAAAGATTAACGACGTTTTTGACCGCGCCAGTCATGCTTTTTCTCAGGCCCTGGTGTCTATGTGCGAGTCTACGCCTATCATAGACGTGGAAGATGTCGAGATGTACGCTTGTAGTATACGAGAGGCTTAGCCATCGGGCATAGCCAGCTGCCGAGTTTATTACCATATAGTCGGAAGCGTCTGCGCAGCCACCGTTCCAGGCTTGGTGCAATCGAACTTCGATGATGCAAACCGGATCCGCTCGGTTGAGCCCTGTCGACGCGCGGGCAAGGTATTGCTGACAAGACCGCGAGGATGCGGGCGCGTCTAGCTAGAGCCGTTCTCCAGCGAGCCGAGTCGCAGCCTGGCTTAGCGGCGGCAGTTCTGATTCTCTTGCGTTGGTCCGCAAGGGAGTGCCGCCATGGCAGCCGCCTTATCACTCGACCTGCGCCACCGCGTGATCGCGGCGATCGAGGCCGGTGCCTCCTGTCGTAAAGCCGCCGAGCGCTTCGGCATCGGCGTGGCGACGGCGATCCGCTGGCACGCCCAGGTCCGGCGGGACGGCCGCATTGCGGCCAAGCCGACGGGCGGAGATCACGCCTCGCATCGCGTCGAGGCGCAGGCCGCCCTGATCCTGAAAACCTGTGAGGAGCAGCCGCAGATCTTCTTGCGCGAGTTGCGCGATCTGCTCGGGGAGCGCGGCGTGCAAACCAGCACCAGCGGCCTGTCTCGGTTCTTCGCCCGCCACGGGATCACCCGTAAAAAGGGGCGCTTCACGCCGCCGAGCAAGACCGGCCGGACGTGAAGGCGGCGCGACTGGCCTGGTTCGAAGGCCAACCCGACCTCGATCCCGAGCGTCTGGTCTTCATCGACGAGACCGCCGCAGCCACCAACATGGTGCGCCGCTACGCCCGCGCCCCGCGCGGCCAACGCTGTCGCATCGCGGTACCGCAGGGCCACTACAAAACCACCACCGTCACGGCTGCACTGCGCGCCTCGGGGCCGCTGGCCATCGACCTCAAGGACGGCGCAACGACGGGCGCGCACTTCCGCAGCTACGTCGCCGATACGCTGGCGCCCCTGCTCGAACCGGGCGACGTCGTGATCATGGACAATCTCTCCGTCCACAAGGTGACGGGCGTGCGCGAGGCGATCGAAAGGGCCGGCGCCCGACTGCTCTACCTGCCGTCCTACTCGCCGGACTTCAACCCGATCGAGCAGCTCTTCGCCAAGCTGAAAGCCTTGCTGCGCACCGCCGCCGCGCGCACCATCCCCGCGCTGTGGCAGACCATCCGAAAGGCCTTCACGGGCTTCAAACAACAAGAATGTCGAAACTACATCGCCGCATCAGGATACGATGCTTACGATCCAACATGATCGGGATCAGCTCTAGACCGGCCATGCGCACCGGGCGCCTACCCCCACCGATCGCTTCCTTGGTGATCGCAACTGATAGCGAATACTTGATCTTGAAAATATAATGTAAGAGCGGCCGATATGTACCGGCCGCGCCTGCGCCGTCCCGCGGCGGATTACATATAATGCCTGTGCGAACTAGTACGAAGATGATATGGCACCCGGTTCCAGTCTGCTGGCAAGCTATGCCGTGACGATGGACTGATCGCGCTCGCAAGGAAGCCCCGATCGAAGGCGCTTTGTGACGCTCGGAGCAAAGGCCGCTGCAGCGGCGATGGAAACGCCGATGACGACGGAACCCCGTCCTACGCCCGCAGGAATCCTTATGTCGCCGAACCGCGGCGATCACGACGCACTGGCGGCGATGCTTCCCGAAGCCGTCGTGGTCTGGACCCGATCGATCGGCGAATGCGTCAGTGCGCTGCACGGCGAGGCTGCCACCATCGTCTTCGGCGACGCCGATTTTTTGGTCGGCTCGCCCTGGATCGCCGCACTCCTGAGGTCGGAGCGGCTGTACACCGTCACGATCCACGACGCCGCCGCGGTGGCGCACGAGGCGGGACGTTCAATCTTCGGTGCCACGCTCGCGCGGCCGCTCTCCGCGGGCGCTGTGCGCCGGGCCTTCGAGAGCGCCTCGTCCGGCGCTTTGCCGCAGCACGGGGAGAGCCTTGACCTGGCATTCGCGATGCTGCTCGACGAAACGATGCTGACCGCCGGTTTCCAGGCGATGCGCGACGACCTCGTGATCCTGGCGAAGGCCGACCAGCGATCCGACCGCGCCAGCTTGGCCGCCCTGCAGGTTCGCGCGCATGCGATGCGCACGCCGGCCATCACCCTCGGGTTCCGACGGCTGGAAGAAGCCTGCCGTGAACTGGAGGAAGCCGAGGACGACGCGATCGTTGCGCTTCACCTTCGACGCGTGAAGGAAGAGGCGGGTCTGGTTCTCGGAGGCTCGAACTTGCACACCTCAAGCTCGCGGAGCCAATGAGGGTCATGGCTCACTCGCTCGCCCCGACGGCGCAGGCCCCGCGCGTCGCGCTCGTTGCGGAGGATCACGAGATCTTCAGGACGGCACTCGCTGGCATCCTGCGTGATTGCGGCTTCCAAGAGGTCATCGAGGCGGCCGATCACGACGACGCCTTCAGGTGCCTCGAGGATCGGCCCGATCTCGCCCTCGCCACCTTCGACCTCGGTATGCCCGGCATGCACGGGCTCGTGGAAATTCTGACCATCCGGAGGCTCTATCCCGACCTCCGCCTGGTGATCGTCACGGCCTCCGAGAAGCGGCAGGACATGCTCGACGCCGTGGCCGCCGGAGTTCACGGTTACATTCCGAAGACCCTGGCGCGCGCGAAAATGGCAGCGGCCCTGGACATGGTGCTCCACGACCAGGTGTACCTGCCTTGGTCCGTCACCGACGTGTCCAGCATCGGCCAAGGCGCGCGTCAGGCGGCGGCCGAGCGCCTGCAGCCTCATCCGGCGCTGACGTCGCGGCAGATGGACGTGCTCCGCCTGATCCGCACGGGCAAGTCGAACAAGGAGATCGCTCGCGAGCTGTCGCTCACGGAAAGCACCGTGAAGGTTCACACCAACGCGATCTATAAGGCGCTCGGCGTGCGCAATCGCGTCAGCGCGGCGTCAGCCTGCTCGGTTTGAGCGGCGGAAAGGGGCGAAGGAGGCCGTCATCGCCCTATGGGGCGTGCATCTGTTCGATGACGGTAACGAGACATGTGAACCGTCTCGTTGAGCGCTTCTCGCCGGCCTGTTTAGACGGTGGCCTCCGGTCGCCCGCGGCGGCGGTCGCCTGAACGGCGGTCTGCCGCATCCTGGCTGCGATCGACGCGGCGGCGCCCCCGCAGCATGACCGAGCCGTCGGCGCACTGGACCGGCACCGGTTTCGGGGCTCGACTGGTGACCGCCACGATGCGTTTGCGCAGGCGGCTGGCGTTCAGCGCCTCGGTGTAGGGATCGTGTCCGGGGGCATCGACGTCGCTGTCGTTCATGATCCGCACCCTCTTGGAGGCGCCCGGTACGGGCGTTGCGACGTTAGGTGAGCTCTCGTTGCCAAATGATTTCCGAAAGGCCGGCGCCCTGACGTTTGGTCAATAGTCCCTCGCTCATGAAGCGGCCCCCGAAACCTTCTCGCCCATACGCCCTTCTCGCGCTAACGCTGCGGTCTCGCGCGAGACAGACCCTTGAGCACGCTCCTCATCCGCCATCCCTCGAGCCTCGATCACGACACCGGGCCGCACCATCCCGAACGCGCCGATCGCATTCGCGCGATTGACGCCGCTCTGGACGATCCTCGCTTCGACAGCCTGACGCGCGAGGAGGCGCCTTGGGGCGAGGCGATGGCCGTCGCCCGCGTCCACCCCGCCGCCTACGTCGCGGCGATCGAGGAGGCGGTGCCTCAGGAGGGCAGGGTCGCGATCGACCACGGCGACACCGTGCTCAGCGCCAAGACCTGGTCGACGCTCATGCATGCTGCCGGCGGCGCCACCGCCGCGGTTGACGCGGTCATGACGCGGCGCCATCCCAACGCCTTCCTCTCGGTACGACCGCCCGGCCACCACGCCGAGCTGCAGACGCCGATGGGCTTTTGCATGTTCAACTTCGCCGCCATCGCCGCGCGCCACGCGCAGGCGATCCACAGCGCCGCCCGCGTGGCGATCGTCGACTTCGACGTCCACCACGGCAACGGCACGCAGGCGATCTTCTGGGCCGACCCGACCGTGATGTACGGTTCGACCCACCAGATGCCGCTGTTCCCCGGCACCGGCGCGGTGAACGAGCGCGGCGAGCACGACCAGATCGTCAACGCGCCGCTGCGCGCCGGCGACGACGGCGAGGCATTCCGCGAGGCCATGGGCAAGATCCTCGGCCGGGTCGACCGTTTCGCGCCCGATCTCGTCATCGTCTCCGCCGGCTTCGACGCGCATTGGCGCGACCCGCTCGGCTCGGTCGAGCTCGTCGAGGACGATTACGTCTGGGCGACCGAGCGGCTCATGGATCTGGCCCGGCGCCACGCCGGCGGCAGGCTCGTCTCCATTCTCGAGGGTGGCTACGACCTCGAAGGCCTCTCTAAGTCGGTGGCGGCGCATGTCGGCACTCTGATGGGGGCGTGAGCCACGCGCGTCGCCTGATGCCGCTGGCGACGCCTTCGCCATCGCTTGGGGTGAGGCCATGATCTACGACACTCTCGAAGGCCTTGGTCAGCGTGAGGCTGTCATGGATTATCCGCGCACACTCATTCCGATCAGCACGGCGTCCAGCACGCGTTCGAGGAGCGGCTCACGATCCTCCCCGGCATGCTCGGACATCAATGTGGGATGGTGAAAGGCGGTCATCGCCTCGAAGAGGATCGTGGCGTGCTCTTGCGGCGAGGCGCCGCCGAGCGCGGCCGCAGCCTCTTCGACCAGCTCGACAAGCTGACGGTTGGCCGTCGCGAGGTGGGCAGCGACATACGGCTTCTTCAGCGCCGCCGCGACGTCGAACGCCCGGTAGAGTTCGGGGTCTTGCGAGACCCTCGCCCGCTTCAGCCGATAGGACATGACGAACCACGCGCGGATCTTGCGCAACGGCTCGTCATCGATAAGGCAGAGTGCTTGCAACCGGGCATCGGTCTCGTTGAGCCATCGCTCGGTAACCGCGTCCAGCAAGGCGGCCTTGTTGGCGAAGTGCGCGTAGAGTGCGGCATGGCTGATGTCGAGCGCCCGCGCCACGTCGCTGAGCCGCACCTTCTCGAATCCGTGCTCGCGCATACGGTCCAGGGCGGCGTCGATCGCCTTGTCCCTGATCTTCTCCGCGGTGAGACCCGTGCGCGGCATCTCAACGAGCGACCTTGACCCGGATTTTCTTACAATCTACCAATTCTGTAAGATAAAAGGGCAAGGGGCGATCCATGAGCATCGGGTCCACGAATTCCGTTTCCAAAACACCGGCTTCTAAAACATTCGCTTGCAGGACACTCGGTTCGTCAGGACCGACGGTTTTCCCCTTGGGCTTGGGCTGCGCGGGCCTGTCGAGGCCGGTGGGCCAAGCGGTCGAGGACGCCGACAGCATAGCCACGATCCATGAGGCAATCGAGCGCGGGATCAATGTGATCGACACGGCCGACTTCTACGGAGGCGGTCAAAACGAGATGCTGATCGGCAAGGCCATCCGGGGCCGCCGCGATAAGGTCGTGCTCTCGGTCAAGTTCGGCGGCCTGCGTTCGCCGGACGGCGCTTTCGTGGGCCTGGACGCCCGACCGGCGGCGGTGAAGAACTTCCTGACCTATACGCTGGTGCGCCTGGGTGTCGACCATGTCGATATCTACCGGCCGGCGCGGCTCGACCCACAAGTGCCGATCGAGGAGACGGTCGGCGCGATCGCGGAGCTGGTGCAAAAGGGATACGTCCGGCACGTCGGGCTGTCCGAACTCGGCGCAGACACGATCCGGCGGGCGCATGCCGTACATCCGATCTGCGACCTGCAGATCGAGTACTCGCTGATGGCGCGGCATCCCGAACGCCACATCTTCCCCATGCTGAAGGAACTCGGCATCGGCATCACAGCCTATGGCGTGCTCGCACATGGTCTGCTCAGCGGCCATGCCAAACCCGCCTCGAAGCATGACGCCCGCAGCCACCTGCCTTGGTTCCGCGAGGGCAACTTCCAGCGCAACCAGGCGCTGGTGGACGCCTCCGCCCCATCGCGCGGGAGAAGGGCGTGACGATGGCGCAACTCGTCACGGCCTGGGTGTTGGCCCAGGATCTCACCATCGTGCCGATCGTCGGCGCGCGCACCCACGCGCAGCTTGATGAGACGTTGGGCGCGCTGGCGATCGAGTTGACCAACGCCGAACTGGCGCGTATCGAGCAGGCGGTGCCGCCCAGTGCCGTGGCTGGTACCCGCTATGCCGAACCGTTGATGAAAATGCTCGATAGCGAGCGCGCGTGAGACCGACGAGCGGGCGTCAGGCACGCGTCAAACACCTTCAACGTCGCATCGTGCATGACGCCCGATGCACGAGATTCAACCACCGGCCTTGTCGCGCTAGGACCTTTGCCTGAGCTCACAGGTCTTCCAGGTCGTCGAGCGCGAAGGCGAAAGCATCAGGGGTATGGCGCGGCGTGAGGCGCTCGTCAGGTCCACACTCGCGGATGTCGACGTAGCCCTGCGGCCCGACGTCGGCATGGCGATGGATGCGCCGGCGGGCGGCGTCGATCACCCAGAGTTCGCGGACGCCGAAGGCGGCGTAGACCAGCGGTTTGCGCCGAAGATCGTAGTCGAGCGATGAATCGGCGACTTCCACTGCGAGGGTGACATCCGGGCCGCGGATGGCGGCGAGGCGCTTGGTGCGCGCGAAGATGATGAAATCGGGTTCGGGATCATTGTAGGGATCGAGCCGGAGGCCGGCTCCGGCGAGAAACCGAAGCCATTGGGGCAGAGACGTCCCCAGCGAAGGACGATGGCCGTCTTGATCGACTCGTGGCGCGACCCCTTGGCGGACATCGGGACGAGTTCTCCTCCGACCAGTTCGATGCGCTCGTCCGGATCGAGAATGCCGGCCTCCACCATCCGCTCCATGTCGGCGATGGTGAAGGCACGGTGGCCGCCAGGGGTGACGAGGACGTTCATGAGACGATCATAGCACTTCACCAAAGGCGCGCGACAGGACGCGAGATGCTCGGACTGGCCTACCTCTCGCCCGTCCTCAGCCTTCCAGCGAGAAGCTGCGCCATCACCACCGCCGCCACCGACACCAGCAGCAGCAAGGTCGCCGCCGCGTTCGCTTCCGGCGTAACGCCGAGGCGCAGCATCCCGTAGAGGTAGACCGGGAGCGTGGTGGCCCCGGCCGGCGCCACCATCAGCGTGATCAGGAAATCGTCGAGCGAGACGACGAAGGCCAGCGTCGCCCCGGCGATCACAGCCGGCGCGAGGAGCGGCAGCGTCACCAGGCGAAACGTCCGCCACGGCCCGGCGTAGAGATCGCGGGCGGCGTCCTCGAGGTCGGGTCCGAGGCCGCGCAGGCGCGCCCGCATCGGCAGCAGCGCGAAGGGTATGCAGAAGACGATGTGCGCGAGCACCACGTTGCCGAGACCTGCGTGGAGGCCGACAGCCTCGAAGAGCACGAGGGTCGCCACCGCGGTGAGGATCTCCGGCGCCACGAGGGGCAGGGCGATCAGGGCCTCGCCCACGGCGCGCCCGCGCAGGACACCGCCGCGCTCCAGCGCCAGTGCCGCGGGCAGGGCCAGCAGCGTGGAGGTCAGGGTCGCGATGCCTGCCACGACGAGGCTGTTCGCTGCCGTGCGTCGCAGGTCCTCGTTGCCGAGCGCCACGGCAAACCATTTCGGGCTGAAGCCGCCCCAGATCAGCGCGACGCGGTTGGCGTTGAAGCTCAAGATCACCAGCAGCAACAGCGGCCCATAGAGGAAGGCGAGCGCGGCGAGTCCGGCGAGGCGCATGCCCGGCATCCGGCGCCAGTCGAAGCCGCGCCTCACCGGCCGACCTCGAGCGGCGAGCGGCGCCGCGCACCGAGCGCGAGCCCGACCAGCACGAGGATCATCAGCACCACCGAAAGCGCCGAGCCGAAGGCCCAGTCACGCGCCGTCGAGAACTGCTGCTGGATCAGCGGTCCGAGCATCAGCTCGCGGTTGCCGCCAAGTATGTCGGGCGCCAGGAACGAACCCAGCGCCGGCACGAAAACGAGCAGCGTGCCCGCCGCCAGCCCGGGCCGCGCCAGCGGCCAGACCAGGCAGGTGAGAATGCGCCAGCGGCCGGCGTAAAGGTCGTGCGCCGCCTCGATGAGGCGGGGATCGACCTTCTCCAGCGCGGCATAGATCGGCAGCACCATGAAGGGCAGGTTGGCGTAGACGAGGCCGAGCAGCACCGCGCCGTCGGAATAGAGGAACGTCACCGGCGCCCGCGTCAGGCCGAGGCCCTGCAGCGCCTGGTTGAGCAGCCCGTTGTCGCGCAGGATCAGCACCCAGCAGTAGGTGCGGATCAGCAGGTTGGTCCAGAACGGCACCGTGACGGCGAGCAGGAGCCAGCGCCTGGCTCGCGGTGGTCGCGTCGCCATCCACCAGGCGAGCGGCAGGCCGGCGGCGACGCACAGCAGGGTCGTCAGCCCCGCCTGCACCAGCGAGCGCACCAGGATCCAGGCGTAGATCGGATCGAGCACCAGCTTGTCGTCGAGGTCGCGGTCCCAGGCCAGCCTGACGTAGGAGGCGAGCGTCACCGGCGCGGTCACGCCGCCGTATGGCGAGGGCGTCATCAGCGAGTAGCCGAACGCAACCAGCATCGGCAGCAGCATCAGCGCCACGATGGTGATCAGGGCCGGAGCGGCGAGCCAGGCGGGGCGGCGGCCCACGTCAGTCCTCCAGCGGCACGAGAGCGTCGCGCGGCAGCCGGCACGCCACGGACTCGCCGACCGCGAGGCCGGCGGGCAGGTCGTCGCGCTCGGCGACGAGGCGGGCGCCGCCCTCGAGTGCCACGGCGCAGGCGGTCCGCGCGCCGAGGAAGGTGAGCGTCTCGACACGGCCGGGCCGGGTGCCGTCCTCGGGCGCGCGGACCAATTCGACCCGCTCGGGCCGGATCGCGGCGTATGCGGCGTTCACCCCGGCGAGCCGACCGGGCAACACGTTGGCCCCCATGAATTCGGCGACGAAGCGGCAAGACGGCTTGGCGTGGATGTCGGCCGGTGGACCGACCTGACGGATGCGGCCGCCCTCCATCACCGCGATCCGGTCGGACATCGAGAGCGCCTCCTCCTGGTCGTGCGTGACCAGCAGGAAAGCGATGCCGGTCTCGCGCTGGATGCGCTTCAGCTCGCCCTGCATCTCGCGCCGCAGCTTCGGGTCCAGCGCCGACATCGGTTCGTCGAGCAGCACCAGGAGCGGCGCCGGGGCCAGCGCTCGAGCCAGCGCCACGCGCTGCTGCTGGCCGCCGGAGAGCTGCGCCGGCCGGCGCGCGGCCATCGCCTCCAGCCGCACCAGCCGCAGCATGGCGGCGACCCGCTCGCGGACGGCGGCGCCCCGAATGCCGCGGCTCTCCAGGCCGAAGCCGACGTTGGCGGCGACGCTCATGTGCGGGAACAGGGCGTAGGATTGGAACAGGATGTTGACCGGGCGGCGATTGGGCGGCTCGCCGAGCACGCAGCGGCCGTCGAGGCGCACGTCGCCGCTGTCGGGATGCTCAAAGCCGGCGAGGAGCCGGAGCACCGTGGTCTTGCCGCAGCCCGAGGGGCCGAGAAGGGTGAAGAACTCGCCCGGCTCGATGGTGAGAGAGACGTCGTCGATCGCCCGGATCCCGCCGGGGAAGGTCTTGGTCGCGCCGGCAATTTCGCAGAACACCGTCATGAGCGTCCGGCGAGCACGCCGCGTGCCGCTCAGGTGTCGGGGGGCAGGGCGGCGGCGCCGAGATCGGCGCTGTCCTCCCGCTCGATCGGCTCCGCGGGCTCGGGACGCCGCCGGTCGAACAGCGGGAAGGCGAGCAGTCCGACGAGGAAGCCGCCGATATGCGCCTGCCAGGCCACCGGCTGGTCGCTGATGCCCGACAGTGAAGGGAACAGCCCGAAGAGGACATCCGTCCCGAACCAGAACACGACGAAGATCAGCGCGGTGCGGTTGGCGAAGGTCTCGCGCAGGCTCAGCGCCGGCAGGCAATAGGCCTTGTTCATGGTGCGGCGATCAAAGATCTGCTGCGGCTCCTCGTTGGGCCGGAACACGAAGCGCACGGCCGCTCCCATCGCGCCGGAGACGCCGGCCGAGGCACCGATCACGAGCTGGAAATTGGCGTAATTGGCGAGCCATTGCGTCAAAGCGCCGGCCACCGCCGCGAGGCAGAGCAGCAGCAGGAAGCTCAATGTCGAGAACCGCCGCGCCACGGCCGAGCCGAAGGCGACGAGCCAGACGCAGTTGAAGCCGACGTGCGCCCAGCTCGCGTGCAGCAAGGCATAGGTGAGCAGCGTCCAGGGCTTGGACTGGCCGTCGCCCAGGAGAAAGCCGATCTGCTGGGCGAAAGCCGGATTGTGCGCGACGATGGCCTGGTAGCTGTCGACCAGGGCCACCGACTTCGGGAACAAGGCCAGCGTGAGCCGCGCCGGAATGAAGCCGAGCTGTGCGACGATCGCGTTGTCGGTCTCGTTGCTCACCAGAAGACGCAGGCCGTGGATGGCGAGCAGCACCGCGCAGACGGTGACGACCACCGCCGGCACGTTGAAGGCCGGCTCCCTCGGGCGGCGAACGGGGCGCCGGATTTCGGACGGTGGCGCCTCGACCATGGCCCGCTCCCTAGTCAACGTCGTCAACGGCGTCAGGGCCGCCGCCGTAGACCCGCTGCGCCAGCGCCGCCTCCATGAAGTCGTCGAGCTCGCCGTCGAGCACCTCGTCGGGGGTGCCGGAGGTGTGCCCGGTGCGCAGGTCTTTCACCAGCTGGTAGGGCTGCAGCACGTAGGAGCGGATCTGGTGGCCCCAGCCGATCTCGCCCTTGGAGGCCTCGGTGGCGCTGGCCTCGGCCTCGCGCCGCGCCATCTCGGCCTCGTAGAGCCGGGCCCGCAGCATGTTCCAGGCGGTCGCCCGGTTCTTGTGCTGCGAGCGCTCGTTCTGGCACGCCACCACGATGCCCGAGGGGATGTGGGTGATGCGCACCGCGGAATCGGTGGTGTTGACGTGCTGCCCGCCGGCGCCGGAGGATCGGTAGGTGTCGATGCGGCAGTCGGACTCCTTCACGTCGATGTCGACCTTGTCGTCGATCACCGGGTAGACCCACACCGAGGCGAAGCTGGTGTGCCGCCGCGCCGCGGAATCATAAGGGCTGATGCGCACCAGGCGGTGCACGCCGCTCTCCACCTTGGACCAGCCGTGGGCGTTGTGGCCCTTGACCAGCAGGGTGGCGGACTTGATGCCCGCCTCGTCACCGGAGGTCTCCTCGACGATCTCGACCTTGAACTTGTGGCGCTCCGCCCAGCGCGCGTACATGCGAAACAGCATGCGCGCCCAATCGCAGCTCTCGGTGCCGCCCGCGCCCGAATGCACCTCGATATAGGTGTCGTTGCCGTCGACCTCGCCCGACAGCAGCGCCTCGACCTGGCGGCGCTCGGCCTCGGCCAGCACGGCGCGCAGGCCGACGAGTCCCTCCTTCTCGGTCTCGGCGTCCTCCTCGTCCTCGCCGAGCTCCACCAGCGTGACGGCATCCTCCAAGGCAAGGTCGAGCGAGGCCAGCGAGCCTAGCCGCTCCTCGAGGTCGGTGCGCTCGCGCATCAACTTCTGGGCGGCCTCGGCATCGTCCCAGAGCTTGGGGTCCTCGACCTTGGCGTTCAGCTCCGCGAGGCGGCGGCTGGAAGCATCGACGTCAAAGATGCCTCCTCAGCAGCCCTACGGACTGCTTGATGGTCTGGGCAAGCGCTTCGGCTTCGGCGCGCATGGCGATGACGATATCCTCGTTCGGGAAAGGGCGATTGCGGTCAATGGCGGGCGCTCTCATGCGCCCTTGCCGGCGAGTGGTCTATGCGGTATACGAACCGGTGTCAAGTCCTTGTTCCGGTTGGGATACCGAGGCCCGCCCATGTCACGAGCCCTGACAAGTAGGCCTGCCAAAGTCGACGTACCGCGACAACGAGGCGGGCCGGTGTCGACGTACCGCGACACAAACCCCTGCCATCGGCGCGTACGCCGACAAGGCTCCCTCGGACCCGGTCCGGTATCGCCGAACGGCCTCATGCCCCACCCGTCGCCGGCCAAGACCCGGTACGTCGGCAAGCCTGAGACAATCTGGCATGTTTCTTGATGCGTCAATATTTATAGCTGGAAGAATATTCCTCCTGCTGCAAGGTGAGGGCCTGAACATGTCGGTGCTCAAGAAGGACAGTCTCTCGTTTCTGGAGACGCTCGGCCAATCGGTCGCCAACGTGTCTCCCACTTTGACGCCGGCGCTCGCCGTGGCGGTGGTCGCGGGCATGGCCGGCACCGCCTCCTGGCTCGTCTACGTCGTCGCGACGGTCGCGCTGCTCATCGTCGGGGTGAACGTCGGCAAGCTCGCCAAGCGCATCCCCGCGGCCGGTTCGTTCTTCATCTACGTGTCGCGCTCGCTCGGGCCCGGTTACGGGCTGCTCGCGGGGTGGGCGATGCTAGCGGCCTATCTCACCACCGCCATGGCGCTCACCGTCGCCAGCTCGATCTTCCTGAAGACGCTGCTGGGCGCGCTCGGCATCGCCTCCGTGCCCAACACGCTGCTGCTGTACTTCATCGTCTCCGGCCTCGCGCTGCTGCTCGCGCTGCGCGACATACGGCTGTCGTCGCGCGTCGGCCTCAGCCTCGAGGCGATTTCCGTCACGATCATCCTGGCGGTCTGCGTGGCGGCGCTCGCCACCACCGGCTTCAAGCTCGATACCAAGCAGCTCACCCTCGCCAACATGGACGTCGGAAAGTCGGTGCAGGCGGTGGTCTTCGCGATCTTCTCCTACGTCGGCTTCGAGAGCGCCGCCACGCTCGGCAAGGAGGCGCGCAATCCGGGTTCGACGATCCCGCGCGCGATCATGCTGACGGCGTTGACGTCAGGCATCTTCTTCGTCTTGACCACCTACGTCGTGACGCAGGGCTTCGGCGACGACGTGACGAAGCTCGGCGCCAGCGGCGCACCGCTCGCCGATATTCTCGTCGGACACCGCTTGCTGATCGTGCTGGTCTACTTCGGCGCGGTCATCTCGAGCTTCGCCTGCGCGCTGGCCTCGCTGAACGCCTTCGGCCGCATCCTTTACTCGCTGGGGCGCTACCGCTTCCTGCACGCGTCGATGGGGCGGGTGCACCTGCGCCATCAGACGCCGCATCTCGCGCTCGTCCTCGGCGCGGTGCTGAATTTCGTCCTGTGCGCCGCCTTCAGCGGCAACGCCGAGCTCGACACCTTTGGCTGGTACGGCACGCTGGCCTCGTACGGCTTCATCGTCGTCTACGGGCTCTGCTCGGTGGCCGCACCGGTCTACCTGCGCAAGACGGGCGAATTGACGGCCGGCACAATCGCCTTCGGCGCGACCGGTGCCGTACTCATGCTGCTGGCGCTGCTCGGCAGCCTCTACCCCGTGCCGGCCTATCCGCTGAACCTGCTGCCCTACATCTTCGTCGTCTACATGGGCCTGGGCGCGGCCTGGTTCTTCGTGCTGCGCAGCACCTCGCCGACCACGCTCCTTCAGGTCGAACACGACCTCGAGGTCGCCGACATTCCCGCGGGGGCCAAGGTGCTCTGAGGCTCGCCCGCACGGCGAGAGCGCGTTCCGGTACCTACTCATTGCGAGCCGAAGGCGAAGCAACTCAGGGGCAATCTTGTAGACCGTTCCAGGTTAACCCTTGGGTTACTTCGCTTCGCTCGCAAGGACGAAGCTTTTCCGCCAGTCGGTACGTCTGGGCCTTGGCGACATCGGGAAGGAAGATCGGGTTCCCCGCCTCGTCGCAAACAATCACGTCGTCGCCGTCCTGCGAGGCGGGATGGCCGCTTTCGCGTGAACTTACGCGAGCTCGCTGTCGTGCGGATCCAGCCTGAAGGTCCCGACGTAGCGCATGCAGCCTTCGTCGGCATTGTACCCGATCGTCGCTGCCGCACCGCCATTGTGCAGGATGCTGTGGAAGGCGCGCTTCGAGCGGACGTTCGCGACCCGCTCCGCAACGTAGTCCCGCCAGACGAGGACCAGCTCGTCGGAGGCGCCTTGAGTGCTGCGCGACCACTCGATGCAGACATGCCCATGCTTGTCCTGAAGCGCGCCCTCGGACATCGACTGGATGAAGAGGTCGCGGACGAAGGCGGCCACCTGGAAGGCGAGGCGCGGCGACAGCTTCAGGCTCGGGCCGGACAGCTGCATCCTGTTCGAGGTCTGCGACGCCGTTCGCAACGCCGATGTGACGATGTCGCGTATTTCGAGGTTGTCCCAGTCGCTCTTGATCAGCGACTTGTGCACGTGGCCGAGCGCGACGAGCTTCTCGCTGATGTCCGCCGCGGCCGCCATCGGAGACGAGGCCGACTGCAAGGCGCCCTCGACCATGGATTGAACGTTGTCGATCGTCGTCTGGACCCTCGCGTGGAACTCGTTGCCGACAGCCCGCAGGACGTCTTCCCTCCGCCGGGTCAGCGACTCGAAGCGCTTCTGCGGCGTCACGTCGAGCTGCGAGGCGAAGAAATGGACCAGTTCGCCGTGGTGATCCAAAACGGGGCTGACGAAGAGGCGGTTGTGAAAGGCCTGTCCGTTCCGACGATAGTTCAACAGGTCGATCTCGACGGCGCGTCTCTCGTCCAGAGCATGTCGTAGGATGGAGAGCTGGGACGGACTGGTGTCGGGGCCTTGCAGGAACCGGCAATTACGGCCGATGACCTCGGCGCTCTCGTAGCCCGTCATCTCCATGAAGGCCGGGTTGGCGAACACGATGGGGTTGTCCGCTTGATGCGGATCGCTGATCGCCATGGCCATGCGGGCCGACATCATCGACCCCTCGAGCATCTCGAGCTGCGGCATCCTTTCCGAGTGTTCCATGACAGCTCGACCCATTCGACCGATCGCACCATTCGACGCAGTGCCGACAGATCGTGCATCCTTTGACCACGTCGCGTCATCAAAGGATGAAGACCGACGTCGCGGATGCTGAGACTCTGGTCGACCGTCGCTTGCAGCCAACCTACAAGGTTTGCGGCCAATTGCACCATGCTATCAGTGTAGTAATTGATCGCCCTGGATGGCCGAACGCGCGGCCAACCTAAATCCCGACCCGTCCGATCGCCGGCAGCTTCACGCCCGGCCGGCGCAGGTCGAGGCCCCAGACGGCGCCGAGGAGGTTGATCTCGATGCCTTCCACCCAGCCGAGCGTCAGGCCGACATAGCCGCCGAGGTTGAGGCGTACGCCGGTGCCGGACGGGGTCAGGCCGAAGCGGCGGCCGTCGTAGGGGAAGTCCTTGCCGATCGCGGTCGGGGGCAGGCTCGCCTTGATGCCGGGCACGGCGCTCATGACGGCGGCGACGAAAGTGTTGGAGTTGGGGCCGGGCCAGGCGTGGTAGTCGCCCGGGCGTCCGAAGCGGTAGGTCCGGATCGCGGCCGAGATGAGCGGGATCATGCGCTCAGCCGCATCGCCGTCGGCGGCGAAGACGGTGTCGGGCAGGCTGCCGAACCAGCGTCCGTCGGGCACGAAGCGGTCGATCCAGATCGGTTCGCCCCAGGCGGTGTAGTCGAAGCGTCGGTACGCCGGCGCGCCGGCCGACTTGACCACGATCCAGCAATGCGTGGCGAGGATACCGCGCCAGCTGACCGTGCGCGCCGAATACACGCGGACCACGGCTGCGCTGTGACGGGTCGCTTCGGGCAACAGGCCGGCGCTGGAGCGGTCGGCTTCGCGCCACGGGACGCGGCTGTCGCGCAGGAGGTAGCGCGCCGTGGCTACGGCGAGCGGAAGCACGACGAGGAGGAGGATTGCGAGGGTAAGGCGCGACATGGCGATCCCTCATGTGGGGCGGGTTCTCCCACGCTGCGCCTACGGCATTCAAACCGGGGCCGCTTTTGGCGACACTATGCAGGACAAGCCCTTCTCGCCTTGCGGGAGAAGGTGGCGCAAAGCGCCGCATGAGGGGTCGCTCGATCCTGGGAGGTTGGACCGCGGCAGAGACGGCCGGCGACGTTTCCCGACCGCTCATCCGCCCTCCGAGCACCTTCTCCCGCAAGGGGAGAAGGGATCCCGGCGCGCGGGGGGGGGAGGGATGGCTCAGCCGAGCAGCGCCTTTGCCTCGCGGGCGAACTCGGCCGCGATCTCCGCGTCCTGCAGCGCGAAGGCGACGTTGGCCAGCAGGAAGCCGAGCTTGGAGCCGGTGTCGTGGGTCTTGCCGTCGAAGCGGACGCCGTGGAACGGCGCGCGCTCGCTGAGCTGCTTCATGCCGTCCGTGAGCTGGATCTCGCCGCCGGCGCCCTTGCCGACCTTGGCGAGGATCTCGAAGATCTCCGGTCCGAGCACGTAGCGGCCGGAGATGATGGAGGTGGAGGGCGCCTGGCCCTGCGGCGGCTTCTCGACCATGCCGGTGATGGCGAAGGTGTCGCCCTCGTCCGCGCCGATCGAGAGCACGCCGTACTTGTGCGTCTCGCTCGCCGGCACCTCCTCGGCGGCGATGATGTTGGCGCCGCCGGTCTTGGCGTAGGCCTCGACGCATTGCTTGAGGCAGCGGCTGCCCTTGGCGCCGGGCAGGGTGATCATGTCGGGCAGCACAACGGCGAAGGGCTCGTCGCCGACGAGTTCGCGGGCGCACCATACGGCATGGCCGAGGCCGAGCGGCGCCTGCTGGCGGGTGAAGGAGGTGGCGCCGGCCGTCGGCAGCTGCTTCTTCAGCAGCGCCTGCTGCGGCGCCTTGTTGCGCTCCTTCAGCAGCGCCTCGAGCTCGTAGGCGATGTCGAAGTAATCCTCGATGATCGCCTTGCCGCGGCCGGTGACGAAGATGAAATGCTCGATGCCGGCCTCGATCGCCTCGTCGACGACGTGCTGCAGCACGGGGGCGTCGACCACGGTCAGCATCTCCTTGGGCACCGACTTGGTGGCGGGGAGGAAGCGCGTGCCGAGCCCGGCCACGGGGAACACGGCCTTGCGGATCTTGGCGGTCATGACAAACCCCTAGGGCCCTGTCGCAGGCGGGAGCGAAATCGCAGATTAGGTGGGGAGCGGCAAGACTGTCAGCCGGCGCCGTTCAGCGTGCGCTTCAGGATGGTGGCGAGATCGTCCATGCGGAACGGCTTCTGCAGCACCGGACGGTCGGCGTGGCCGCTGGGGATGCCGGAGCGGCCGTAGCCCGTGGTGAAGATGAAGGGACACCCGCGCGAGGCCAGCAGGTCGGCCACCGGATCGATCTTCTCCGAGCCGAGATTGACGTCGAGCAGGGCGCAATCCACCGGATCGCGGCCGATGAGGTCGAGCGCGTCAGAGACCTGGCCGACCGTCCCGGCATGCGCGAAGCCGAGTTCGTCCAGCATGTCCTCCAGCGTCAAGGCGATGAAAGGCTCGTCCTCGACGATCAGGATCAGTGATTTCCCGCCCCCGTTGCTCATGTAATCCGATCGACTTGGATGTAGCCCCCGTAGTGCGCGGACGTTGCCCGCGAAGCGCCGCAATGTCTAGCCCAAGATCGGCTAAGCGTTGCCGCAGGTCGAAGTTAATATCAATTCATGTACTTAAGGCGTTGGCCGCGAGCGATCGAGCGCCAGGGGCAGGGCGATCGCGGCGACGAGCCAGCCGAGGATCGCAAGCGAGCCGCCGATCGGCGCGGCGATGGGAAACGGCACGCGATCGGCGAGGGCGTGCAGCGCGAGATGGCCGGAGAAGAGCAGGATGCCGAGCGCGATCAGCGAGGCGGCGGTCATCAGCGGCATCGCCCTCCGGCTGCCGGCCGCGGCCGTGCACAGGCCAACGAGCGCGGCGGCGTGGAACAGCAGGAAATAGGCCGCCGTGGTGGCAAGCGCGCCGTTGCCGCCGAGGTGCGCGCCGGCGGCGGCCAGCGCCACGCCGGCGGCGCCGTAGAGGCCGGCCAGCGCCGAGACGATGATGATCCAAACCCGCATGGCAGCCCTCAGGCCGGCGCGAGACCTTCGTCCGCGAAGGCGGGAGCGGCGGCACGGCGCAGGCGCGCCGCCTCCATACCCCAGACCGCGCCGAAGCACAGGAAAAGCTGGCGCCAGTGGTCGACGTCGATCTGCAGGCCCTGGACCAGCAGCACGGCCATGGTCGGCACGTAGACCTGGGCCAGCCGGCGATAGGGCGAGGGCGCGAACATCTGGCGGACACCGACGAAGAGCGAGACGAGCACGATGGCAATCCAGGTGAAGCCGCCGAGCCAGCCATCGTTGGCGAAGCCGCCGATGTAGGAATTGTGCGGTTCGAGCCCGAAGGTCAGGCGGAAGCGCAGCGGCCCGAAGCCGAGTGGACGCTCGACCAGCATCGGCAGCGAGCGGATCTGGTTGCCGAAGCGGCCGGTGACGCCGGAATCATAATCCTGCGTCACTGCGGCGCGCTGGGTGAACACGTTGCGCACCGATGGCACCGACAGGAGCCCGCCCAGCGCCAGCGCGCCCAGCACGCCGGCAATGGCGATCATGCGCACGACGCGCCGGCGCAGGGCGAACGTCTCGGCGGTGAGGAAGGCGGTCAGCGTCGTGATGAGGCAGGCGCCCAGGCACGCGCCCCAGGAGCCGCGCGAGAACGACACGAAGACGCCGATGAGGATGACGAAGAGGCCGACCAGCGACAGCACCGTGCGGCGCCGGCCGAGCAGCGCGCGCTGGAGCAGGTAGCAGGCGGCCAGCACCATGTAGGAGCCGAACACGTTGGGATCCTTGAAGGTCGCCGAGACCCGGCCCTCCTCCATGGTGAAGATGCTGGCGAGCCCGGCGATGTCGAGATAGCCGATCAGCCCGGCCACGGCCGAAACCAGTGCGCCGGCGGTGAAGGCGTCGAGGCAGATTTGGGCGCGCCGCTCGCTGCGCTCGGAAAAGAAGATCGTGAAGAAGACCGTCGTGACGAAGAGGTAGAGCGACTGTAGCTGGTAGAGCCGCGCGTCGTGCTCGTCCCAGTACGGCATCAGCGAGAGGAAGCCCGCAACTTCGAACACGGCCCAAAGCGCCAGGATCGGGATGAGCGACTTGTGCACGCGGAAGCCACCTACGAACCACAGCGGGATCGCGAGCAGTGCCAGGAAGTCGTAGGGCGAGGGCTCGATCAGCGACAGCATGCCGAAGAAGATGAAGGCTGCGAACACCGCCTCGACCAGCCTCTGGTAGTCGACTCCCGATTTCACACGGTATGAGATGACGAGGCTCAAGAGGGCGCGCCCGGCCGCACGGCGAGCCGCTGGCGCAGAAGCAGGCGCCGCCCGGTCGCGCATCCCTCGACCGCGATGCGGGTGAAGAACAGCTCGGGCGCGTCACCGATGGTGTCGTAGTTGCGGGCAGCGGAGGCGGCATCGAGGATTGCCGGGTAGGCGACGATCGAGGGGCCGGCGCGGCACAGGTCGTCGTAGAGCGTGGGCGCGGCCAGGACGAGGCGCGGCTCGCCCCAGTGCAGCAGGTCGCGGCTCATCGCCGAATAGAAGCCGGCCAGCGGGAAGATCCCGCCGGCCTTGGCCGCGAACAGCGCGACGAAGGTGTGGGTCGGCACGTGCAGCACCACCGAGCCGACGGGGAAGGTGAAGGGTGCGAGCGTGCGGCAGGGCTGCGGTGGCTTGAAGCCGGGGCGGTAGGGATCGTCGTAGCGGATGGTGAAGCCATGGCCGTCCCAGGCGCGCCAGCCGCCGGCCGCTGGGTCCAACGTGCGGAACAGGCAGTTGCCGTAGGGCTGGCCGTCCCAGCCGGTGGTGGAGATCAGCGCGTAGCGGAAGCGCGAGGCCTCACCTTCGCCAGCGATGATGTTCGAGGGATTGAAGAAGCCGCGGTGGCGGCCCTGCTCGAAATCCTGGCGGAACGGCGCCGCCGCGACCACCGGCTTCGGCACGCGCGAGAAGTCGAGGCCTCCGTCCCGCGAGCGGTACGCCAGGACGGTGTTGTACCAGCAGGCGAGGTCGCCTTGCGCCGTGCAGCGGCCGAACTGGTCGGCGTGGTACTCGTGGTGCACCAGCGCCGCCACCGTGCGGCCGTCGTCGGTCCAGGTGGCGGCGACGAAGTTGCGGTCGGCGTAATGCGCCGGGTCGGGGTCGGCCGGCGAGACCAGCGCCGCGTGGCAATCGGGCTTGAGGTGCGCCAGGTCGGGGCCGACGAGGGGCCTGTTGCGATCGTGCAGCGCGAACATCACCGTGCGCCCGCCAGCGTCGCGGAAGGCACGCGCGTTGAGGTCGGGAAAATCGTCCGGCGTGCAACCGTCGTGCGCGGAATCGTAGACGATGGTGGGGGTGCCGACGAGCTCGAGCGTGAGGTCGGCGGCGTGGGCGGGAAAGGCAAACAGCGTCAGAAGGGCAAGCGCGATGCCGCGCGCATCCTCCCCTGCGCGGCGCAGCGGAGCGGGGGAAGGGGACCGCCGCAGGCGGTGGAGGGAGCTGCGGCGCTTCATAGCTTGGTCAGGACTCATGCAACCCAGACGAGCGAGATCGAGGCCGGCCCATGCCTCCTCCACCATGCTCCGCATGGTCCCCTTCCCTCGCTGGCGCGGAGGAGGATATGTGAGGCTGCCCCGGCTCAATAGGCGTTCTTCGTCTTGACCAGCGAGATCGGCGTGGCGGCGAGGACGTACATGTCGAGGAAAATCGACCAGTTCTCGATGTAGAAGAGGTCGCACTCGACGCGCTTCTGGATCTTCTCGGACGTGTCGGTCTCGCCGCGCCAGCCGTTGATCTGCGCCCAGCCGGTGATGCCGGGGCGCACGCGATGGCGGGCGAAATAGCCGTCGACGACCTCGTCGTAGAGCGCGGCCGCCGCCTTGGCGTTGACGGCGTGCGGACGCGGCCCGACCAGCGAGAGGTTGCCCTTGAAGACGACGTTGAAGAGTTGCGGCAGCTCGTCGAGCGACGACTTGCGGATGAAGCGGCCGATGCGGGTCACGCGCGGATCGTTCTTGGTGACGAGCTTGTCGGCCCGGATGTCGAGCTGCTCGGTGTACATCGAGCGGAACTTGAAGACCTCGATGAGCTCGTTGTTGAAGCCGTAGCGCTTCTGGCGGAACAGCGCCGGGCCCCGGGAGTCGAGCTTCACGGCGAGCGCCACCATCAGCATGACCGGGGCCAGCGCCAGCAGGGCGAAGCTTCCAACGACGCGGTCGAACACCGTCTTCAGCACGATGTCCCACTCGGCCAGCGGCTTGTCGAAGAGGTCGATGACCGGCACCTTGCCGATGTAGCTGTAGGCGCGCGGGCGGAATCTGAGCTTGTTCATGTGCGCCGCCAGCCGAATGTCGACGGGCAGCACCCAGAGCTTGCGCAGCATGGTCAGCAGGCGCTGCTCGGCCGAGATCGGCAGCGTGAAGATCACGAGGTCGAGCGGGTTGGCGCGGGCGAATTCGACGAGGTCGTCGACGTTGCCGAGCTTGGGGAAGCCCTCGACCATGTCCGGCGAGCGCTCGTCGGTGCGGTCGTCGAAGATGCCGAAGATGTGAAGGTCTTCGCTGCCCTGGGTCGAGAAATCCTGCAGCAGCTGCTTGGCGGCCGGGCCGCCGCCGACCAGCACGGTGCGGCGCGAGAGCTTCCCCGTACGGGTGAGATGGTTGGTGACGGCACAAAGCGCGAAACGCTCGGCGGACATGGCGACGAAGCCGAAGAAGGCCCATTGCCCGAGCCAAGTTCTGGCGTAGAGCGGGTCGACGTGGGCGAGAAGGCTCGTGCCGAAGGCGACGACGAAGACGCCGAACCACGAGGCCGAGATGCGCAGCCCGAAACGCGTCGGCGCGCGCAGGGCGGCGACGCGGTAGCAGCCCAGCGACTGCATCACGATGACGACGAGCAGCGCGACGAGGGGTACGCCGAGAAGTGGCGCGATCGACACCCCGGCCTTCGGCACGATCGCGAGCGCGAACGTGGCGAGCCCGGCAATGGCGCCGACCGCCAGTTCGCCGATGCGCACGAGGCCTTCGAGGATCGTCGCCGAGATGAGGCGCCGACCGCTATGCCGATTTATCGTGGCCGCGAGTTTGTTCAGCTCCTTGGCGTGAGGATTGACGCGTCCGGCCGGTGCCGTCGGCGCGGATTCGATCGTACGCAGGTCCTGGGCGGAAAACGCGGCCATGGGCAATCTCGCAATGCGATGCGTCAGGGATGGGCGGGAATGGCTCTCTCGACCGATTTCGTCGCCGAGGCGCGTTGCGCGATGGCATCGTGGTAGCCGCCGATGACCGAGCTCGCCATGAGGTCTATGGAGAAGCGGCTGGCGACGTAGGCGGCGAGGTCCCGGCCCTGCGCCGCGACCTCGTGCGGGTCGGCCTCGATCACGCGCTCGAGCGCCTTGGCCAGCACGATGGGGTCGTCGCAGGCGATGAGACGGTCGCGATAGGGACCGAAGACCTCGCTGATGCCGCCGACGTCGGTCGCCACCATCGGCACCTGGGCGCCGGCGGCCTCGAGGACGATGTAGGGCAGAGATTCGGCGCGGCTCGGCACCACCAGCACGCGGCCGAGCGCGAAGGCGCGCCGCGCCGGGACCGAGCCGAGGAAACGCACCGCCTCCGCGACGCCGCGGGAGCGAGCACGCGCCTCGAGCTGGGTCTGGTCGGGACCGGTGCCGGCGAGATTGAGGCTGACAGGGCGTCCGAGCCGACGCTGCAGGATGGCCAGGGAGTCGATGAGCGTGTCGATGCCTTTGGCCGAGCGCAGTTCGCCGACGTAGAGCAGATCCGCCGCTTCCGCGTCGGGCGTCACGGACACGAATTCATCCGGTCCGATGCCGTTCTGGACGATGCGCACCATGGCGCTTGTGTCGCCGATGCGCTGGTGGAAGCGGTTGGCGATGAAGACGCTCTCGAACAGCAGCATGTCGGTGCAGGCCGCCAGCACGCGCTCGACAATCATGTAGAGAGCCTGCACCGGCGGAGAGGCCTCATGGTTGAAGCTGCCGCCGTGGGGCGTGTAGCAACGGATCGGTCCGGTGGCGCGACGCAGGATGCCCAAGCCGCGCCAGACGCCCAAGCCGCGCCAGACGCCCATGCCGCGCGCATAGACTCCGCCCTTCGAACCATGGCCGTGGATCACGTCGGCTCTCAGCCGTCGCGCGTGTCGTTCGACTCTCACGGTGTTGAAGATGTCGGCGAACTGCGGCTTGCGCAGCATCGGCATGCGCGTCAGCCCGAGAGCGAGGTGCGGCTGCAGTTCGGCGAGGACGGCGTCGGCCTGTGCGCCGCCGGTCAGGCTGTCGACGATGAGACCGACCTCGTGGCCGCGCGCGATCTGCTCACGCGTCAGGTCGACCACGTGGCGGAACAGACCGCCGAGCGGCGCCCGGAGCACGTGAAGGACGCGCAGCTTATGGGTCGGAACGGAGCGAGGCTCTTTCATGGCGCATAGGTGTGCGCCGCAAGCTTAAAAAAAGCGTTCCCTGACGAAGATGGTATCGCCGGGTTTCAGCGGCTGGTCGACCGGCACGCTGGCGGTGACCGGGTGGCCGTCGACGACCCGGGTCAGGTCGACTTCGTATTTGTTGGCGCGCGGGGTGAAGCCACCGGACACCGCCACCGCGGTCTCCGCGGTCATGCCGGCGATATAGGGATATTGGCCCGCCGTGAGCACCTCGCCGAGCACGAAGAACGGGCGGTAGGCGTCGACCTCTATCGAGACCTTGGGTTCGCGGATGTAGCCGTTCTTGAGCTTGGCCTCGACGACCTTCTCCAGCGCGGTCGTGGTGAGGCCCTGCGCATGCACCTGGCCGATCAGCGGCATCGAGATCGAGCCGGCCGAGTTCACCGCGTAGGAATTGCTGAGCCCGTCCTGTCCGAAGACGATGACGCGAAGCCGATCGCCGCTTGCCAGCGCGTAGGGCAGGTCGGCGCCGAGGTCGGCGTAGCCGTTGGGACGCGGCGCGCATCCCCCGCACACGAGCCCCACGGCGAGGCACAAAGCTGTAATCCAACGTCGCATGAGCCTGCCGTCTGCGGGTGGCGCGGCCGGAACGACCGGCCGTCAAGCATGTCCGCATCGTTAGGTAATCGTGGTTAATAAAGGCTTGTGCAGGGATGGATCAGTCGAAGATTAACCGGGCCGCAACCTTGAAGAGGTTTGTTGGCATCATCGTAGTGCCTCGAGACTTCCATGCCGCGTACCCTGGCTCCCCCCGTCGGCCCGGTCGAGCCGACCGGCGAGATCGACCTGCGCGCGATCGGCGCGGCGCTGAAGCGCCGCCGCCGCGCATGGGTGCTGCCGACGCTCTTCGCCTTGCTCGCGGTGGGGATCTTCGTCACATTCGTCACGCCGCGCTACACCGCGCAGACCCAGATCCTGCTCGAGAACCAGGAGACCTTCTTCACCCGGCCCGATCGCGCCAACCTCCCCAATGAGATGCCCAACCAGCTCGACGAGGCGGCCGTGGCGAGCCAAGTCCAGCTGATCGCCTCGCCCGACATCGCGCGCCGTTCCATCAAGGCGCTGCACCTCCAGGGCAACGACGAATTCGATCCCCTGGCCGGGGGGATGAATCCGCTGACACGCGTGCTGGTGCTGATCGGGGTACTGCCCGACCCGACCCGCGACACGGCGGAGGCGCGAATGGTGCAGACCTTCCAGCAGAAGCTCACCGTGTTCTCGCCCCCCAAGACGCGGGTGGTGACGGTCGAATTCACCAGCCGCGACCCCAAGCTTGCCGCGCAAGGCGCCAACGAGGTCGCCGCTCTCTACCTGCAGGAGCAGTCGGCGGCCAAGCGCACCATGGCCAAGGACTCGTCCGAGGCGCTGGCGGCGCAGATAGCCGACCTGCGCACCAAGCTCGCCGATGCCGACGCCGCGCGCGAGCGCTACAGGCTGAGTTCCGGGCTGCTCGCCGGCACCAACAACATGACGATCAGCGGCCAGTCGCTCGCCGACATCAACACCGACCTGTCGCGTGCCCGGGCCTTGCAGGCCGACGCCCAGGCCAAGGCGGCAACGATCCGCGAGTTGTTGAGCCAGGGTCGCGCCGCCGACGTCGCCGACGTCACCAACAGCCCGATCGTGCGGCAGCTGTGGACCCAGCGCTCGCAGGCGCAGGCGCAGCTCGCCCTCGAATCGCGCACGCTGATGCCCGAGCACCCGCGCGTGAAGGAGCTGGTCGCCCAGCTCAAGGAATACGATGCCGGGCTGAAGAGCGCGGCCAGGCAGGCGGCCGTCTCGCTCGAGAACGACGCCAAGGTCGCCGGCCAGCGCGTCGCCAACCTGGAGGTGGCGGTGGCCCAGCAGAAGACGCTCGTCGGCACCGCCAACTCCGATGAGGTGCATCTCAACGCGCTCGAGCGCGTGGCGCAGAGCCTCAAGGACCAGCTGCAGAGCTCGACCACCAAATACGAGGAGGCGCTGGCGCGACAGACCTCCACCGCGACGCCGGCCGACGCCCGCGTGATCTCGAGCGCCGCGCCGCCGCAGGAGCCCTCCTATCCCAAGAAGCTGCCAATCCTAATCTTCGGCACGCTGGCGACGCTGGTGTTCTCGGTAGGCTGGGTCGTGGCGAGCGAGATCCTGTCGGGTCGCGCCGACGTCGGCGCACCGGCGGCGCCGCGCACGACATCGATGCCGGAGCAGCCGCTTCCCGACTTTGCGGCGGTACCGGCACAGGCCGAGCTGCCGCTCGCCGCGTCGCCGCGTCGCCGCGCCGCCGATGCGCCGTCCGGCGCCCGCCTCGGCGGCACAGAGGACTTCTGGGCGGCGGCACCGGTTGCGCCGCCAGCCCCCGATCGCGCGTCGCCGCCCGCCGATTCGGTGGTCGCTCCAAGGCCGTCCGCGCCGGCCCCGGCGCGGCGTCCCGAGCGGCTGCGCACGTTCGGCGGGGCACGCCAGAACGATGACGTCGTGCTGGCTCCCGTCCCGCCCCGTTCGTCGGTGAGGCCGAAGATCGACGGCGTTTCGCCCCGCCGCTGGGCCGAGGAGGCGATGGCATCGCTCGCCGCCTATCTCGTCGCCTTCGGTCGGCCGGCCTCGGAATCGCCCATCGAGTCGGTCTCCCGCCCGAAGGTGTCTCGCGAGGACTTCGGGTGGGATCCCGTCGTCCCCGCGCAATCTCCTATAATCCCCACGCGGTCCCCCGTCGTCCCCGTGCGGTCCCCCGCCGCGGCGGGGGACACGAAGGCGGCCGCCGAGCTCGTCGGGGTCGCGCACGGGTCCGTGGCGCAGCGCATCGTCGACGGGCACGTGCCGGGCCGCGGCCTTCACGTGGTCGGCACCGGGGTCGGCCCCGACGCGGCCGCCTCGGACAAGCTCATCGCGCTGGCCCGCGCGCTTGCCGACAAGGGTCGCTCGATCATCGTCGACCTCAACGCCACACCGGCCAAGCTCGCCGCTCTCGGCGCGGCGGAGAACGGGCGCGCGAGCGTGACCGAGCTCGACGGGCTCGCCGAGCTGCTCGCGGGCGAGGCGAGCTTCGCCGAGGTGATCCACCGCGACCACGCCACGCGGCTGCACTTCATTCCGACCGGCCGCAAGGAGGCCGATTTCCGCGACTTCGACCTCATCCTCGACGCCCTGACCGAGACCTACGACTTCATCGTGCTGCTCACCCCTGCCTACCCGCAAAGCGAGATCGCCAAGGTCATGGCGCCCTACGCCGACTTCGTGGTGCTCAGCGCCGCCGACGACGCCGGTCGCGACGTGCTCGACCTGTTCGAGGGCGAGCTGACCGCGGCCGGCGCCCGCGAGGTGCTGGTAACGGGCGCTTCGCAGGAAGGCGCACTGAGGAAGGTGGTGGCCTAGGAGGTATCTTGCCCCGATGGCCGAGGCGCACTTGCCGCGGCCATCGTCCGACGCGCTCGGCTGTCGTCAGCCGAGACGCCGCGCCATCGCCATGAGTCGCGGGCTGCGCTTCACCCGGCGCTTGAGCGACTGCCGCACCAGCACCAGCATCGCCGCCGCGCGCCCGAGGAGGCCGAAGCCGACGGCGGCGTCGAAAAGCGGGATCGACTCGTCGCAGAGCGCCTGCTTGTAGCGGGCTTCGCCCACGCCGAGGTCGAACGCCCGCAGACCCCGGGCGCAGCAGCGCTCGACCACGCGCGCGAGCAGCAGGTCGCCGGGGCTCGAGCGGGCGATCTCCGCGTCGGCGTCGAACGAGTTGAACATGCCGCTCCAGCGCTCGCCCTGCGCGGCGCCACCGTAGGTGGCGACGATCCGCTCGCCGGCGAAGAGCGCGTGGAGCTCGATGCCGGGCGGCTCGCTCGCTGACGCGCGCTCGATGAAGGCGCGCATGGCCGGAGTGCCGAACTCCGAGGCGATGCCGCGCTCGCGGAAGCGCGCGGTCTTCTGCGCCAGGAAGACGTCGAGGATGGCGGCGCGCTCCGCCGTACCAGCGGCGACGACGTAGCGGACAGCACCGAGCGTCGCGAGCTTCGCCTCTTTCTTGCGCAGCTTCTTGCGCGTGTCCTTCGACAGCTTGGCGGCGAGCAGCACTTCGCCCGACGCCGGCAGTCCCGTGCCGTAGGCGGCGCTGGGGCTCTCGCAGTGCGGCAGGGTCGCCAGCGGGTTGGCCACGCCGGCGTAGGCGTGCGGCTGGTTGGAGAAGACGAAGACGTCGGCGCCGCAGAGGCGCGCCACCTCGCGGAGCAGCCGGCGCAGGCTCTCGCCGGTCCAGCCCGCCGTCGGTCGCAGCAGCGCGAGCTGCAGGTTGGCGTCCTTGCCCCCGAGAAGGCGCGCGACGGTGACCGGGCCGCGCCGCTCGATGCCGAGCGGGAGCAGGGCGACCGGCTCGCCGGCCTGGTCGCGGGCGAGCACATAGCACGGCCGCTGCCCGGACGCGTGCCCCAGAGTCGCGGCCCAGGGTTCGAGGAAGCGGCGCGTCTGGTAGATCGAGCAGGGCGCCGTGCGTTCCAGCTCGGCCCACCCGGCCGCGACGGCGTCGGCTTCGGTATAGGCGTTCACCTGCGCGAAGGGCGCAGCCCGAGCCGCGACGGCGGGCGTGAAGGAGGGCGCGAGGACGTCGGCGATCATGGCCGCGAGCTTGTCAACGAAACCTCAAGAAGCTGTTGCCAGATTGGCCAAAGGGATCGGGTCGGGGCGGGCATGAAGGATCGGATCGTTGCCACCGGCTTCGCCTTCTTCAAGGCGACCGGGCTCCACGCGCGGGTTGCGCCGTGGACGCGCGGGCAGGGTGCCATCCTCACGCTGCACCACGTGCGGCCCTGGACGGCGCGGGAGTTCGCGCCGAACCGGCTGCTCGAGATCGAACCGGATTTCCTCGACGCCGCGCTCGGCCGCATCCGCGTGCTCGGCTACGACCTCGTCTCGATGGACGAGGCGCTGCGGCGGCTTCGCGCCCCGCAGGCCCGACCCTTCGTCGCCGTCACGATCGACGACGGCTACCGCGACCTGCGCGACCACGCGCTGCCGATCCTCGAGCGTCACGGCGCGCCCTTCGCGGCCTTCATCGCGACGGGTTTCGCCGATCGTACCGCGCGACTGTGGTGGCTGGAGCTGGAGGAGGCGCTGCGCACCCTCGACCATGTCGACGCGAGTCTGGTCGGCACGCGCGCGAAAATCGCGGCGCGGACGCCGGCGGAGAAGATGGCGGCGTTCCGCAGCCTCTACTGGAGGCTGAGAGCCGGTCCCGAGGACGAGCTGCGGGAGATAATCGGACGTCTCGCCGCCGCGGCCGGCATCGACGTCGCGGCGCTGCCGGCCGCGCTGTGCCTGGACTGGGCGGAGGTGCGTGCGCTCGCCCGCCATCCGCTCTGCACGATCGGCGCGCACACGGTCGCCCACCCGATGCTCGCCAAGCAGGAGGCGGCGAGCGCCCGCGCGAGCATGGCCGATGGGCGCCGGGTGCTCGAGGAAGAGATCGGTTTGCCTGTGCGCCACATGGCTTACCCGGTCGGCGATGCGACCTCGGCCGGGCCGCGCGAATACGCGATGGCGGCCGAACTCGGCTTTGCCTCGGCGGTGACGACGCGACCGGGCCTGATCTTCCCCGAGCACGCGGCGCGGCCGACGGCGCTTCCGCGACTGTCGCTGAACGGCAATTGGCAGAGCCTCGACGCGTTGGAGATCCTGCTGTCGGGCGCGCCGTTTGCGCTGTGGAATCGCGGCCGCGCCGCCTGATCTACTTTGTCGCGTTAAGCCAGGGACGCCTGCTACCACTCCGTTCGTGCCCGAGCTTGGCAAGCAGTCTATGAAGGTCGCATGTCCAACCGCCTGGCCGTTTCGACCACCCGCCTCCTGCTGATCATGGCGGCGCTCGCCGTCGCTGGACCGGTCTTCGCTCAGGCCGGCCCCGTGCCGGGCGACGAGGGCGCGATCCAGGCCTATCTCGCCCTGTGGTCGCACAACAGCGACATCACGGCGGTGGCAGTCGATCGTTTCTACGCGCCCGAGGTCGTCTATTACGGCAAGCGCCTGACGCGGGCGCAGGTGCTCGCCGACAAGCTGCGCTACATCAAAGCCTGGCCGGTACGCCAGTACAGCGAGGTGCCGGGCAGCATCCAGGCGCGCTGCAACGGCGATCGCAGCCGGTGCCGCGTCAGCGTCGTCATGACGTGGCGCCGCGTCGCGCGCGACGCCGAAGTCTCGCTGGGCCGCGCCCGCATTAGCTTCGATTTCGTGCCCGTCGAAGGTGGCCGCAAGATCGCGCGCGAGTCGGCGCGCAACCTCTAGAACCAGGGTGGTTGCAAGGCACGCCGCGCCTGCTATCCCGACGCCATGCGCACAGCCGATGTCGACATCCTGATCGTGCCGGGCCTCGCCGGTGGCACTCCCGACCACTGGTACTCCCGCTGGGAACAGAAGCTGCCCACCGCGCGCCGCGTGATGCAGGAGGATTGGCACCATCCCGACCTGCCGGCCTGGACGGCCGAGCTCGTGGCCGCGATCGAGGCGGCGACGAAGCCGACGATCCTCGTCGCCCACAGCCTGGGTGTGACGACCGTCGTGCACGCCGCCCACCGCGTCGCCGAGCGGGTCGTCGGTGCCTTCCTGGTGGCCGCGCCCTCCGCCGCGATGCTGCGGACGCTGGCCACCGTCGATCCGGCGTTCGCCGACCTGCCGGAGGGGCCGCTGCCGTTCCCGGCCGTCCTCGTCGCCAGCCGCGACGATCCCTATGGGTCCTACGAAGACAGCGAGGCTCTCGCCAAGACATGGGGCGTCGAGCTGGTCGACGCCGGCGCCTCCGGGCACCTCAACGACGAGAGTGGGCACGGCCCCTGGCCCGAGGGACTGATGCGCTTCGCCGGCTTTCTAAAATCCCTCTCCTGAGGCGACGATGATGAGCGACACCGACGGCCGTCTCGCCGATATCGCGGGCTTCTCCGGCGCGCGCCTGACCCGCATCGAGAATTTCTTCAACGTCGAGGTCGCGCGCGGCCTGATTCCCGGCGCCGTGCTGCTTATCGAGCGCAAGGGCGAGACGGTGCTGAAGCGCGCCTGGGGTTACCGCAACCGTGCCTCCGGCGCGCCGATGACGCTCGACACGATCTTCCGCATCCACTCGATGACCAAGCCGCTGGTCTCGCTGGCGGCCGTCATGCTGGCGGCCGAGGGTCGCCTGCACCTGTCGCAGCCGATCGCCGACTTCATCCCGGCCTTCGCCGACGTGCGCGTGCTGGTGCAGGGCCGCGAGATTGAACCGGTACGCCCGCCCTCCGTGCACGACCTGCTGCGCCACACGGCCGGACTGATCTACGAGCGCAACGACGGCCCCGTCGCGGCGCTCTACGCCGCGGCCGACGTCGGCGCGCCCGACGTCGACAACGAGGCCTTCGCCGATCGTCTGGCCGCCCTGCCGCTGGCGCAGCACCCGGGCACGGTCTGGGAATACGGCCACGCCACCGAAATCCTCGGACGGGTCGTCGAGGTGGCGGCGGGGCGCTCGCTCGGCGCCGTGCTGCACCAGCGACTCGTCGCGCCGCTCGGCATGGTCGACACCGGCTTTTACGTTCCCGATACGGACGATCACGGCCGCATCGCCGAGCCCTTCGTCGGGGAACTGCTGCCCGGCGGTCGGCTTTTTGTCGATCCGCGCCGCGAGCCGCTGCTGGAGGCGGGCGGCGCGGGTCTCGTCTCGACACTCGACGATTACGCAGCCTTCTGCCGCATGCTGCTCGCCGATGGCATGACCAGCGACGCGCTATTGCTGTCGCAGGCGACGCTGCGGTGGGCAACCGCCGATCACATCGGGCCGGAGACCGGCATCGTGCTGGCGCCGGGCTCGATGGTCGAGCCGGGCTTCGGCTTCGGCCTCGGCTTCGCGGTACGCCGCGCCGAGGGTGCCGCGCCGTTCCCCGGCTCGCTCGGCGAGATCATGTGGACCGGCATGGCCGACACGATGTTCTGGGTCGACCCGGCCGAGGACCTCTTCGTCGTCTTCATGGCGCAGGCGCCGCGCCAGCGCTTCCGCCATCGCGCCGTGCTCAAGGCGATGGTCTACGACGCGCTGGTGGGTCGGCGCGGGCTCAAGGCGGAGAAGTGAGGGCGCAAGGGCGAGGATTAGCGCGGGTCCCGCGCTCGGCCTCACCTCGAGATCGCTTCCAGCGTCCGCCCGCGCGTTTCGACGCCGAGCGTCAGCACCAGCACAGCCGCCACGACGAAGCTTCCGGCGCCGAGCGCGAAGACGCCGGGCTGGCCGATGTCCTCGACCAGCGCGCCGATGGGCGTGAAGGTCGCGCGCACGGGTGAAATGATCCACGTCGTGGGAGCCGACGCGCCGGTTCAACCAGCGCACCACCTCGTAGTCCGGCGTGATCCGAGCAAAGGCAGCTTTTCAGCTGTCTTGATCGCCGTGAAATGCCCCTCTGGTATCCGCCTTCGTTCGGCGTCACGAGGTTTCTGTCAGGCGCAAAAATCCTGGCGCCAGTCTCGGTGTCAATTACAGTGTTAGCGGCCGCGGCGAAAGCGTAGCCAACGATGCAGGCAAGCATGCGATCGTAAATGTGATACGGCACATGCTTTCTACAATCCATCTTGTCCAAGTAAGCCATGCCGTCAATTGCCGGCGGAGAGGTATAGCCTTTTTAAGCTAATGCAGGAGATCGACGGCGGGTGGAAAACTCATCTTCGATTATTACGTCATGTCCCCGATCTTCACCCCCGATCGGTGCGCTGCCACCTGCGCCAAATCCTTGTCGCCGCGGCCGGAGATGTTGACCACCATCAGATGATCGCGCGGGCGGTCCTGGGCGACGTCGAAGACGCGGGCGAGCGCGTGGGCCGGCTCCAGCGCGGGGATGATGCCCTCGAGCTTGGCGCAGAGATGGAAGGCGTCGAGCGCTTCGTCGTCGGTGCAGCTGAGGTAGGTGACGCGGCCGCTGTCCTTCAGCCAGGCATGCTCCGGGCCGATGCCGGGATAGTCGAGCCCGGCCGAGATCGAGTGGCCCTCCTCGATCTGCCCATCGGCGTCCATCAGAAGGTAGGTGCGGTTGCCGTGGAGCACGCCGGGCTTGCCGCCGGCGAGCGAGGCGGCGTGAGCCTTGTCGAGGCCGTAGCCGGCGGCCTCGACCCCGAAGATCTCGACGGTGGGATCATCGAGGAACGGGTGGAAGATGCCGATGGCGTTGGAGCCGCCGCCGATGCATGCGAAGATCGAGTCGGGCAAACGGCCCTCGGCCTCGTGCATCTGGGCGCGGACCTCCTCGCCGATAATGCACTGGAAGTCGCGCACCATGGCCGGATAGGGATGCGGGCCGGCCGCCGTGCCGATGCAGTAGAACGTGTCGTGGACGTTGGCGACCCAGTCACGCAGCGCCTCGTTCATGGCGTCCTTCAGGGTGCGGGCGCCCGATTGCACCGGCACCACCTTCGCGCCCAGCATGTTCATGCGGTAGACGTTGGGCTTCTGCCGCTCGACATCGACGGCGCCCATGTAGACGATGCACTCCAGCCCGAAGCGGGCGCAAGCGGTGGCTGTGGCAACGCCGTGCTGGCCGGCGCCGGTCTCGGCGATGATGCGGCTCTTGCCCATGCGCCGCGCCAGCAGGATCTGCCCCAGCACATTGTTGATCTTGTGCGCGCCGGTATGGTTCAGCTCCTCGCGCTTGAAGTAGATCTTGGCGCCGCCGCTCTTGTCGGCCGCCTCGGCGCGCTCGCGCAAGTGCTGGGTGAGGCGCTCGGCATAGTACAGCGGGCTTGGCCGGCCGACGTAATGGCGCAGCAGGCCGTCGAACTCGGCCTTGAAGGACGGATCGTCCTTCGTCGCCTCGTACTGGCGCTCCAGCTCGAGGATCAGCGGCATCAGGGTCTCAGCCACGAAGCGGCCGCCGTAGAGGCCGAAGCGGCCGCGCTCGTCGGGGCCGTGGCGGAAAGAATTGGGGACGCTGCTCGTCACGGGAATGCCTGCGGGTCAAGGAAGAGGCGGTCTAGCCGATCACGGCTCGCGATCCAAGGCGTGAAGCGCCGCGGCGCGCGACGCATCGTCCCGCCGCCCCCTGTCGCTCGGCGGCGCGAATGCCGCGGTTCCGGGCGGCACGAGGAGGCCATAGTAGTCGCGCATCAAGCTTGGATAGACGACCGCCGCCGGCAGCGGCTCCAGGGGCCGCGCGGCGATCTGCAGCGCGAGCAGCCGATCGTTGAGGCCGCCGATGTCGTCGAGCGCGGTCGTCGGCAGCACAAAGCCGAACCCGGCGCGCGTCACACGCTCGGCCTGCGCGCCGAGATCGAAGACGACCGGCGGCACGCCGAGTCTGAACGCCATAGAGAGCGTGTAGCAGAAGGTCTCCGGCCAGATCGATGGCAGGAGGATGCAGGAGGGGCGGAGCGCGGCGACGCGTCCGGCGGCCTCGGCATCGTCGCGGTAACGCCCGGTCTCGACGACGCCGGCGCCTTTCAGCTCTTCGGTGACATCGGAGTAACCGACGAGGTGGAAGCGGATCGGCAGCTTGCGGGCCTTGGCGTCGCGAGCGAGGCTCAGCAGAACGCGCGACCCCTTGTGGACCCCGATCGCGCCGACCGTGACCACCTCGACGATCGCCGCATCGGACGAGGGTCCGGCAAGGCGAGGAACCGCAATCTCGGATTCTTCGTGCGGGCGCACGATGACGGCGTAGCCCGCGCCGGCGGCTCGCAGCCGTTCCGCGATGTCGTTCGAGGGCGCGAAGACGGCTCGCGCGCCGCGCAGGAAGGCGTCGTAGCAGGTGCGGCGGACGGCAGGATCGAGCGCCTCGGGATATGAGCGATCGCCGGCGACGCAGAGTCGGCACACGTCCACAGCGGGAAGGCCGCAGTAGCGTCCATTGGTCAGGACGAGGTCGTTGCGGTGGCAGACCACGGAATAGTCGTGCAGCGTGAAATAGTAGGGCGCGCCGACGGCTCGGACGAGATCGAATAGCGCACCCGTGGCGCGCCAGTCGAACCCGACGAGCGAGTGCAGGTGGATCGCGAGCGGGGCCAGCCAGCCGATGAACTCCGCCAGCAGGTCGCCGACCTGATGGATCGATGTCGGCGGCAGATTGGGCAGGAAGGGCGCGTCCGGATCGTCGGAGGCGACCTCCACGCTCCAGCGATCCTTCACGCCGACGCGCAGGTGCACCACGACGATGCCCTCGTCGCGCAGGCGCGCTTCAAGATGCTGGATGTGCGTGACGATGCCGCCGGCCAGCGCGTGCGAGACGATCACCATCGTACGCGGGCCGGCGAAGCGGGCGAGCCGTCGCAGGTCGAGCCGCATGCGTCCGAACAATCCCGGATCGGCGCGCAGGTGCTGGCCGACGCGGGCGAGGTAGTCGGGATGCTTGCGCTGGAGCGCCTTCTGCCCGGGGGCGTACTCGCTCGCGGCGATATCGACGAAGGAGACCTCACCGCGGTGGTAGGTGAAGATGTCCTCGGCGAGAACGTTGCGGAAGCCCGCCTTGGCGGCGCGCAGGCAGAAGTCGTTCTCCTCGCCATAGCCGCGCCCGAAGGCTTCCTCGTCGAACAGGCCGATGGCTCGGCGGCTCGCACGGCTCATGAAGAAGCAGAAGCCGACCCCAGTCGGCACGTCGCTCACCCGTCCGGCATTGGTCGTGGCGGCCAGGCGATCGAGCGCCGCGGCGTCGACTTCGGGCTCGATCAGGTTGTTGGCGTTGACGGAGGGATAGGAGCAGATCGTGGCGTTGTTCGACAGCGGGGTGATCGTCGCGATGGTCGGGTCGCGGCGGGCATGCGCGGCCATGCGGTCGAGCCAATCGCCGAACACCAGGGCGTCGGCGTTGAGCAGCACCACCTCCTTGTCGGCGAAGGCGCGCAGCGCGCGATTGCACGTCTTCACGAAGCCGAGGTTCTGCGCATTGACCTCGTAGGAGAAAAGGCTTTGCCCGGCGAGGCGCTCCAGCGCCGCGACGAGTTCGGCATCGGGCGACCGGTCGTTGACGAGGTGGAGCGCGAAGCGGACCCGCTGGGGCGCGCTCAGCACCGCGTGCACCGCGGCCATCGTCTCGTCGTAGCCGCGGTAGACCGGAATGACGACGATCCAATCCGCGCCGGCGACGTCCGTTGCCGGCACCGCCCGGCTCCAATCCGCCGGCGCCCGCATCGGTGGGTACAGTTCGGCGCCGACGGGGTTGGCACGCCGCCGCTCGGCGCGGCCGATCGTGAGATAATGGTAGAACGGGTTGAGGCGCGCGGACGCGACGTCGCGGTTGCGGTTAAGATAATAGAAGTTGTCGAAGAGCGGGTGCGGATCGCGCCGCTCGCGCCAGCCATGTTCCAGGAAGTGCTTCAGCGGATCGAGACCGGCCTCGCGCACGTCGGCCTGCCGCGCGAGGTAATAGGCTCGGTCGAACTCCGGCTCGACCACTCGGCGGATTTCGCTCGCGGGAACGGGCGGCCTTGCCGACGCGGCCTCAAAGGGGGCGGTGCGAAGCCGGCGCTGCGAGCACCAATGGTAGAATGGGCTCACGCCGAGTGCGGCGACGAAGTGGTTTTCCTCGACGTAGCGGCCGGGATCGAAATGCGGGCTCGGCGACAATCCCGCTCGCCAGCCTTCGGCGAGGTAGTGGGCGATGGGATCGCCCACAGGGGCGCCGCCCTGCAACACGTAGAAGGCGAGGTCGAAATGTTCGACGACGACGCCGCGCTGCACGGCGAGAAAGCTTTCGGGCGTCGCCGGCGTCACCGGCAGCCCGGAGGAGGCCGCGCCGGCCGCGATCCAGTGCACGAGGGGATCGATGTCGGCACCGTCGAGATTATAGTCTCGGTAGAACAAGGTGTTGAAGCTCGCCGACGGGTTGCGGCCCTCGCGCCAGCCGTGGCCCGCGAAATGCGAGAACGGATCGACTCCGGTGGCCGCGACGTCGGCGTACGAGCGGCGGTAATAGGCGTCGTCGAAAAAGGCACGCTCGCCTTTCCGCTTGACGCCGACGACAGAAGCGAGCGCCCTGAGCAGCGGGGAAGCCACCATGATCCTCATTGTGTCGTGCGAGACGCCTCTGCCGCCGGAGAACGGCGAAAGACGCCGCCGCAAGAGCGCCCGGTGCGCCAGCCTGTCAAGAAACTAGCATAGGGCCGACGCGATCAGCCCTGACCGTGCCGCCGCTCCGAGCGCCAGTCGTGCGCTGTGCACCGCTCCTTTTTCAACGCAAGACCCACTGACCCGGCGCCGATCAGCCAAACTTGGTCGGATCAGGACCGATGCGTCCACCGGCATCGTCAAGCGCGGCGATGGCGGCGTGATCGTTGGCGTCGAGTTCGAAATCGAACACGTCCAAATTCTCCTTGATGCGCGAGGGCGTCGAGGATTTCGGGATCACCATCAGCCCGAGGTTGAGGTGCCAGCGCAGCACGACCCGAGCCGGTGTCCTGCCGTGCTTGATGGCGATCGCCTCGATCTCCGGCTTCTTCAGCCCGGCGCCCTGGCCAAGCGGGCTCCACGATTCGGTGACGATCCCCTTGTCCTCGTGGAACTTGCGCAGTTCGGACTGCTGAAAGGTGGGGTGCAGCTCGATCTGGTTGATTGCCGGCACCAAACCGGTGGCGTCGATGATCGCCTCCAGGTTGCCGCGCGTGAAGTTGGAGACGCCGATCGACTTTGCGAGGCCGGCGTCGCGGAAGCCGATCATGGCTTTCCAGGTGGCGACGAAGTCGCTTGAGGGAACCGGCCAGTGGATGAGATAGAGGTCGACGCTGTCGCGACCGAGCTTGCGCAGGCTCTCCTCCAGGGCGCCCTTGGCCTTGCCGGGCTCGTGCTTGTCATTCCAGAGCTTGGTGGTCAACGCTATCGGACCATGCCCGTTGGCCTGGGCCAAGGCGGCGCCCACGCCTTCCTCGTTGCCGTAGATCGCGGCGGTGTCGATCGCCTTGTAGCCGGACTGGATGGCAAGGGTGACGGTCTCGGTCGCCTCGTCCTGCGGCACCTTGAACACGCCGAAGCCGAGCTGCGGCAACTTGCGCGCATCATTCAGTGTCAGCAGAGGTTGGGTCATCGATAAGCCTCGGGAATGCCGCACAGAGCCGCGCTTTGCGCTGGCAGAGCGGGTTTGAAGAGGATGGTCCGGCAGGACGCCTTGGCGCGCCACCGGCTCCGAATCGATATGGGGCTGTCGCGGCGGTCGCCCACCCCTCTGTCGACGGCGGGAGCGCCCGTGCCTCGACAAGGGTCCACGGATCTGTCACCGAACCGCTAAAACTGGCGTCTCGAGGAACCCGCGCACGATGGAGTATGACGTCGAACTACTGCGTGATTTGATGTTCTCGTTGGAGGTGCGGCAGTTGTCGCCAAGGACGACGGTCGTGCTCTCGCTCACGGAGGAGGCCGTGGCGTTCGGGCGCACGCCGGCGCAGGTTGAGGCCAGCCTCGATGCGCTGCTCGATCTTGAATATATCGACGGCGCCGGCCACGACGACGAGCCGAGCTACTGGCTCTTCCGCAAGCTCACGCGCAAAGGCACGCAGTTCGTGCGCGCCACCCGCGAGCCTCGCGACTGGGAACGTATGAAGCGGCATTTCGAGACGCAGCGCGTCGCCTCTCGCTGACGTTCACTGCGGCCGCTCTCTTGACATGACGGGCGTCCTGACGCGCAACCCTTCCCGCGGCGAAGGCGCCGTGATGGGTGGTGGCTTGAGGTTCGTTGCGGTCGCTCTCGGCGCTTTCCTGCTCTGGCCCACCGCCGCTCTTGAGGCGGCGGAGAGCGACAGCCGCGTAACGTCGACTCCGGCGGCCAGTTCGACGCTCGCGGCCGTGCGCAAGCGGGGCGCGGTGCGTTGCGGGACAAGCACGGCCTATCCCGGCTTCGGCGAGGTGGATGCTTCCGGTCGTTGGAGCGGCTTCGACGTCGACTTCTGCCGTGCCGTCGCCGCTGCCGTCTTCGGCGATCCGGGCAAGGTCGAGTTCGTGCCTGAGACCGCCAAGACCCGGCTGAGTTCGCTCCAGAACGGCGAGATCGACGTGCTCAGCCGCAACACGACCTGGACGCTCAGCCGCGAGAGCGCCCACGGCATCCTGTTCACCGGGATCATCTACTACGACGGCCAGGGCTTTATGGTGAAACGCAGCCTGGGCGTCGGCTCAGCCGCGGACCTGTCCAGCAAGAGCATCTGCGTCCAGCAGGACACCACGACGGAACTGAATCTCGCCGATTACTTCCACGGTCGCGGCCTTCCCTACGCACCCAAGGCCTTCCCGACGGCCGAGGAGGCCGAGAAGGGCTACCGCGACGGCAAATGCGCCGCTTACACGAGCGATGCGTCCGCGCTCTTCGTGATCCGCGCCGCCATGGCCGACCCCGAGAGCAACGTCATCCTGCCGCAGATCATCTCCAAGGAGCCGCTGGGACCGGCGGTGCGGCAGGGCGACGATCAATGGTTCGAGATCGTGCGCTGGACGCTCGACGCGATCATCAATGCCGAGGAGATGGGCGTGAGCCAGGCGAACGTGGACGCGATGGCGAACGGCGACAACCCGCGCGTGAAGCGCCTGCTCGGTGCCGAGGGCAATTTCGGCGAGGGCCTGGGGCTCAGCGCAGACTGGGCCTACCGGATCATCAAGACGGTCGGCAATTACGGCGACCTCTTCGCGCGCAATCTGGGTGAAGGATCGAGGCTGAAGATCAAGCGCGGCCTCAATGCGCCATGGACCGCCGGCGGCTTGCTCTACGCCGCCCCGGTCCAGTAACGAGCAAAAAAAAGACCCCGGCACGAGGCCGGGGTCCAGATGTTGCGGTAAGAAGAGACGTGGATCAGGCCGCACGAAGGTTCGAGGCGGCGGACTTGCCGGTGCGGCGGTCGGCGACGACTTCGAACTCGATCTTCTGGCCTTCCTGAAGATTGCGCATGCCAGCCTGCTCGACCGCGCTTATGTGGACGAACACGTCCTTACCGCCATCGTCGGGCTGGATGAAGCCATAGCCCTTTTCGCCGTTGAACCACTTGACCGTACCTGTCGCCATAGAGGCATTCCTTAGAGTCATTAAGCATGTCGCCGCGCAAATCGCACGGTGCGTCTCTCGAAGAGTTCCCAAGCCTTCGACGCATGGCACAACCATGCGAACCCAAACCTTCGGCCTTGTCGATTGTGACGAGAGGTATGAGGCAAACGCGGTCAAGGCAAGGCACGGCCGAAGCGTTGCCGGCGCAAAAGATGGTAGGCCGATGGCTTTTTAACGAGCGTCCTATCATTCATCAAGTCAGGCGGCGGATCGATGTAATCGTTGCTAGGTTTGCCACCGCGGCGATGCGTCTTCGTGCTTCGCAAAGCGGCTCTTTGCAGACCAGCATGTGATGTCCGTTGGCGTGGATCAACATCTCGGCATCGCTCATGATACCGATGTGGCCGGGCCAGAACACCAAGTCGCCGCGGCGCAGACCGGAGAGGCTCTCGTCCGTTGCGACCGGCGTGCCGATCCTCTCCTGCATGTGGGTGTCGCGGGGCAGGGCGATGCCGGCCATCGCGAAGCTGATCTGCACCAGGCCCGAGCAGTCGATCCCCTGCGGTGTTCGCCCGCCCCATAGATACGGTGTGCCGATGAGCCGTTCGGCCACGACAACGACGTCACGGTCCGCAACCCGATCGACCTCGGCCAGGTGGGAGAGGATGACGTGGCCGCCGCCATGAAGTCGCGCGTAGATCCCGTTGGTATCATGGACGGTCACGAGCGCGGCGAGAGGCAGGGCCGCGGCGACGGGCTGCTTCATGTCGGCGGCGGGATAGACGAAGGTTCGGTTCACGACGACACGATGGGTCGGCTTGACGACGTGGTCCAACAGCCCGTGCGTGGCGACGTAACCGACGTAGCCGTCGATCTCGGCCTGTACCCAGGCCCAGCCGTCCTCCTCGTCGTAGACCTGCAGGGTCTCGCCTCGAAGCACCTGTGTGTCGAGCGCGGCATCGAAGCGGGGCTGCCGCTTCAGGTCCAGCACCGCGGCGCAGACCTGAGCCCGCCGGCTTTCGACGTAGCGTTCGGCCTCGACGATCCCGCGCAACTGCGCGGCGGCGAGATCGGGCCGCGCCGGCGTGAGTCTCGCGTCGCGCGGGGTCATCGCGCGAAGCGAGCCTTCAACAGGTCGTAGACGGCGTGGGCGGCCTGCACTTCGCCGCCCTCCGGGCGTCCCGGTTTGGTCACAGGGTTCCAGCCGTAGACGTCGAAATGCGCCCAGCTTTCCGCGCGCTCGACGAAGCGGCGCAGGAACAGCGCCGCGGTGATGGAACCGGCGAAGGGACCGCCGGTGATGTTGTTCAGGTCCGCGACCTTGCCGGCAAGCAGGGCGTCGTAGGGATCGTAGAGCGGCAGGCGCCAGAGCGGATCGTTGACGGCGGCGGCGTGGTGCGAGATCGCGGCGGCCAGCGCCTCGTCGTCGGTGTAGAAGGGTGGCACCTCGGGGCCGAGCGCCACGCGCGCCGCCCCGGTGAGGGTGGCGAAGTCGAGCAGCAGCTGCGGCGCCTCCTCGTCGGCCAGGGTCAGCGCATCGGCGAGGATCAGGCGACCCTCGGCGTCGGTGTTGCCGATCTCGATGGTGAGCCCCTTGCGGCTGCGCAGCACGTCGCCGGGCCGGAAAGCCGAGGCGGAGATCGCGTTCTCGACGATGGGCACCAGCACGCGCAGGCGGATCGGCAGGCCGGCATCCATGATCATGCTCGCCAGCGCCAGCGCAGCGGCGGCGCCGCCCATGTCCTTCTTCATGAGGAGCATGCCCAACTCGGGCTTGATGTCGAGGCCGCCGGTGTCGAAGCACACGCCCTTGCCGACGAGCGTCACCTTGGCTGCACCGGGATCGCCCCACACGAGGTCGGCTAATCTCGGACACTCGGCGGCGGCGCGTCCCACGGCGTGGATCATGGGAAAGCCGGCGCCCAGCTCCTTGCCCGCGATCACCGTCACTTTGGCGCCGTGGCGTTCGCCGAGCGCACGCACCTCCTGCTCGAGGGCGTCAGGCGAGAGATCGTTGGCCGGCCGATTGATCAGGTCGCGGCCGAAGCCGATGGCCCCGGCGACGCGGGTGAGTTCGGCCGCGTCGACCCCGCGCGGAACCGCGAGGCGCGCTCGCGGGGCCAGGTGTTTGCGGAAGCGCGTGAACCTGTAGGCGGAGCGCTCGAAGGCGAGAGCGGCGAGGAACGGGTCGGAAAAACTGTCGGCGAGCGCGTAGTCGCCCGGCGGCAGCACCGTCGCCAGCTTGCCGGCCAGGAAACGATCGCGGCGGTGCGCATCATCCGACTCCACGCCGAACAGGACCCGCGCGAGCGTGCCGTCGGCTGCCGGCGCCAACAAGATTTGGCCGGGCTCGGCCTTGAACCCGCAGGCCTCGGCGTAGGCGCGCGCAAGCGGCCCAGCCGCGTCGAGCGCCGCATCGAGCTTCGTCACCAACACCGCGTGCACCACGACGGGCGCGGTCGATGACGCGTGCTCGAAGGACATGCTTTCCGATGTCATCGTGTTCCTTCGCCGACCCAGTCTGGCACGCCATTTAAGGCTTCGTTAGCTATAAATCTTTAGGGATTGTGCACCGCTAGACAAGGCTCCAGCCTTCCGGAAACGAGGTCATGTCCCAACGTCGCTCCTTCGCCGCCCTGCCGGCCGCCTTCGCTCTCGCGATGGCGCTGGCCGGCTGCCAAGGCCCCTCGGCTCCGAGCTTCGCCTCCGTTCCCAATCCGCCGCCGCCGAGCGATCAGGCGCGGCTGCGCGCCTATGCCGACGAGATGGCGCCCCGCTACAGCGCCGATCCCGACAACAGGGCGGTCGCGCTGCGCTACGCCATGGCCCTGCGCGGCCTGACCCGGCACGCCCAGGCGGTCGCCGTCCTCCAGCGGCTCGCCGTCAGGAACCCGCACGACAGCGTGGTCCTCGGCGCCTATGGTAAGGCGTTGGCCGACGCCGGTCGGCTGCAGGAGGCGGCCGACGTGCTTGAGCGCGCGCACGCGCCCGAACGGCCAAACTGGACGATCCTGTCCGCGCAAGGCTCCGTAGCCGACCAGATGGGCGATCACGCCCGCGCCCGCGACTATTACACCGCGGCGCTGAAGATCGTGCCGCACCAGCCACAGGTTCTGTCCAACCTCGGCCTCTCCTACGCGCTTGAGCGCCGGATGCCGCAGGCCGAACAGACCTTGCGGGAGGCGGCGGCCCAGCCCGCCGCCGACGCCAGAGTCCGCGAGAATCTTGCCCTCGTGCTGTCGCTCCAGGGCAAGTATGCCGAGGCTGAGGAGGTGTCGCGCCGCGATATGGCGCCGATCGACGCCGCCGAGAACGTCCAATCGATCAAGCGCATGATCGCCCAGTCCGACACGTGGACTGATAAGAAGCACGCTCCGACCCGTCGGGCGACGGCCTCTGCCAAGCCGATCTCGGGCGCAACACGCACCGCCTCCGCTGAGAACATGCAGTAGGCTCACTTCATCGTCGAGATCTGTATGATCGCAGGCGTCAGGATCACGGCGAAGAGCACCGGCAGGAAGAACACGATCATCGGCACCGTCAATTTGGGCGGCAGCGACGCCGCCTTCTGCTCGGCCTTGAGCAGACGCATCTCGCGGCTCTCCGCGCCGAGCACGCGCAACGCCTGTCCCAACGGCGTCCCGTATCGCTCGGCCTGGATGAGCACTGTGACGATCTGCTTGACCGATTCGACGCCGGTGCGCTGCGCGAGATGCTCGTAGGCGGAACGCCGCTCCGGCAGGAAGGACAGCTCCGCGGTGGTCAGCGTCAGCTCCTCCGCCAGCGGGATCGACTGCAAACCGATCTCCTGACCGACCTTGCGAAAGGCCTGCTCGATCGACATGCCGGATTCGACGCAGATGAGCAGCAGGTCCATGGCGTCGGGAAAGGCGCGGCCGACCGAAACCTGGCGCTTTGAGATCTTGTTGCGGATGTAGAATTCGGGAGCCTTGATGCCCGCGTAGGCGGATGCGAGCATCGCGCCCACCTTGATAGTCAAGGGATAGTCGAGGTGCAGGACCACGAAAATGTAGAAGCCGGCGACGGCGGCGAACACGAGCGGCGTCACGAGCCGGAAGAATAGGAAGCCGGTTTCGGCCTGCGCGCCGCGGTAGCCGGCCATCGCCATCTGGCTCTTGGCCTTGTCGCTGCCGAGCCACTGGGTGAGATTGAAGCGATCGACGATATTCTTCATGTAGGCCTTCGGCTCCTGCCGAAGGTTGGTTTTGGTGCTGAGCTTTTCGCGCTCGCGGGCGCGGATGCGTTCGCGCTCGGAGGCGACACTCTTCATCCGCTTTCCAAGCTTGTCGGTGACGAGAAGCGGTTGGGCGAGGGTCAGCACCGTGGCGAAGACCGCGACGGCCACGAGGATGGCGGCTAGCGTATGCGGTTCGAGGAACGACTGCACTTCCAAGCCTCCTTTAGAAGTTGAAGTTGATCATCTTCTTCATGATGAAGATGCCGAGTGCCATCCAGAGCGCACAGACGGCGAGGACCATGTTGCCGGTGGTGGTCACGAACAGCAGCGAAATGTATGCGGGGCTTGTCAGATAGACGAAGGCGGCGACCAGCGGCGGCAGGGCGCCGATAATGCCCGCGGAGGCCTTGGCCTCGCTGGACATCGCCTTGATCTTGCCCTTCATCTTCTTGCGGTCGCGCAGCACCGTCGAGAGGTTCGTCAAGGCCTCGGCGAGGTTGCCACCGGCCTTCGCCTGGATGTTGATGACGATGGTGAAGAAGTTGGCTTCGGGCAGCGGCACGCGTTCGATCAGCCGTTCGCAGGCGTCCGCGACCGTGAGGCCCATCGTCTGCGCCTCGACGATGGAGCGAAACTCGGTCTTCACCGGTTCGGCAGCCTCGCTGGCGATGTTGCGAATGCAGTCGCCGAGCGGGATGCCGGCCTTGATGCCTCGCACGATGATGTCGACGGCCGCCGGAAATTCCTGAAGAAACTTGTTGAAGCGCTTCTTGCGCTTATGGCCGACGTACCAGCGCGGCATGCCGAGGCCGCCGATCACCGCGGAGCCCGCGATCATCATCGGGCTGCCGCTGACGAGAAAAGCCACCATCATGCCCAAGAAGGCGATAATGCCCGAAATGATCCAGAACTTCGTCTTCGACCAGTCCAGGCCCGCCTGGGCCATCCGCATCTCGAAGGTGATCTTCTTGCTCCTGGCGCGCTCGTCGATCTCCTTGAGGCTGTCGGCGACGGCCTTGCGCCGCTTGGCGGCATCGTTGACCCGACCGGCCGAGCCGCCGATCGACGAGCGGGTCTGCAGCGCGGTCTTGCGCTTCTCGGCCTTCGCCTCGCCCGACATGTAGGGATAGAGGAGGACGTAAAAGACCATCCCGGCGCAGAGCGCGACGACGATCGGCAGGCCGATCTGCTGAAGGTTCAAGTTGGACATCTGCATGACGGCGGGCTCCAGGCTAGCTCCCGGCCTTAGTATCGGCAGCGTCGAGCGCCGCCGCGAGGCGCTGCTCCTCGCCGTAGTAGCGGGCGCGCTCCCAGAAGCGGGGACGCCCGATGCCTGTGGAGCGGTGGCGCCCGACGAGCCGGCCCGCCGCGTCCTCGCCGTTGATCTCGTAGAGCATCAGATCCTGGGTGATGACGACGTCGCCTTCGAGGCCCATCACCTCGGTGACGTGGGTGATGCGGCGCGAACCGTCGCGCAGCCGCGCCGCCTGGATGATCACGTCGACGGAGGAGACGATCATCTCGCGGATGGTCTTGGAGGGCAGCGCGTAGCCGCCCATCGTGATCATCGATTCCAGTCGGCTGAGCGCCTCGCGCGGCGAGTTGGCGTGGAGCGTGCCCATCGAGCCGTCGTGGCCGGTGTTCATGGCTTGGAGGAGGTCGAACGCCTCCGGGCCGCGCACCTCGCCCACGATGATCCGTTCGGGTCGCATGCGCAGGCAGTTCTTGACGAGGTCGCGCATGGTCACCGCGCCCGATCCCTCGAGGTTCGGCGGCCTGGTTTCCAGACGAACGACGTGCGGCTGCTGCAGCTGCAGCTCGGCCGCGTCCTCGCAGGTGATGACGCGCTCGTCGTGCTCGATGTAGTTGGTCATGCAATTCAAGAGCGTCGTCTTGCCCGATCCGGTGCCGCCCGAGATGAGGATGTTGCAACGGACCTTGCCGATGATCTTTAGGATCTCGCCGCCGTCGGGCGAGATCGCGCCGAAGCGGATCAACTGGTCGAGAGTCAGCTTGTCCTTCTTGAATTTGCGGATGGTCAGGCAGGGACCGTCGATGGCGAGCGGCGGCGCGATGACGTTGACGCGGGATCCGTCGGCGAGGCGCGCGTCGCAGATCGGCGAGGCTTCGTCGACGCGGCGGCCGACTTGGCTGACGATGCGCTGGCAGATGTTCATGAGCTGCGCGTTGTCGCGGAAGCGGATATTGGTCAGCTGGATCTTGCCAGCGACTTCGATGAAGGTACGCTTGGCACCGTTGACCATGATGTCGGAAATGTCGTCGCGCGCCAGTAGCGGCTCGAGCGGTCCGTAGCCGAGCACGTCGTTGCAGATGTCGTTGAGCAGGTCGTCCTGCTCGGCGATCGACATCATCACGTTCTTGATGGCGATGATCTCGCCGACGATGTCCTTGATCTCGTCGCGCGCCGATTGCGCATCGAGGCGCGACAGCTGAGAGAGGTCGATGGCCTCGATCAGCGCGCCGAAGATCATGCTCTTGGTGACGTAATAATCTTCCGAGCGCGCCATCTCGACCGCGGGCGCCGGCTCTTCGCTGCGTGCTGCTGGCATCGAAGACGAGGAGAGGGTGGGACGCGGCGCGGAGGCCGGCGGGGTCGCGCCGCGGGGCACCGCCGTCTGCGCTACTGCGTCCCCCGATCGCTTACCGAACATGATCGAACTCCGGCCGCCTCCCGAAGGGCTCGCGGTTCGACCGTGGCGCCGCTCAGGAGGTCTTCATGCGCGCGAGCTTAGTCATGAAAGGCTTAAGTATGTTCCTAGAGCTACGCTTCAGTTCGCTTTTGCCGGTAACCCCTCTCGCGAGCTCCGCCAAGATCTGCGCGATTTTATGGGACGCCTCCACCTCGGCGATCATCTGGCCGTTGTTGGCGGCGGTGCCGAACAGCTTCGGGTCGAAGGGGATCACGGCATCCGGCTTGAGGTCGACCGCCTTGCAGAAGTCGGCGATGCTGATCTCCGGTCGCTTTGGCATGCCCATTCCGTTCATCACCAATCGCGGTGGTGCATCGTGCGGCCGCGCCGCGCGCACGGTGTCGACGAGGGTCTTGGCGTTGCGCAGGCTGGCGAGGTCGGGAGACGCAACGAACACGATCTCGTCGGCGCCGACGAGGGCTCGGCGGGCCCAGCCGGTCCAGATATGCGGGACATCGAGCACGATGCACGGTGTCGTCGCGCGCAGGATGTCGATGAGCAGGTCGAAGGAGGTTTCGGAGAAATCGTAGATTCGGTCGAGTGTCGCCGGCGCGGCGAGGATGGAGAGCCGATCGGTGCAGCGCGACAGCAATCGATCGAGCAGGTTGGAGTCGAGACGATCGGGCGCGAACACCGCCTCCGCGATACCCTGCGGCGGATCCTGGTTGAAGTCGAGGCCGGCGGTCCCGAACCCGAGGTCCATGTCGACGATCACCGTCTGCATGTGAAGGTCGCGGGCCACGGAGAAGGCCAGGTTGTGGGCGATCGCCGAAGCGCCGGCGCCGCCTTTGACCCCCGTCACCGCAACGATTTTGCCGAGAGGCTCGGAATCGGTGTGCGTGTAGAGCCGCGAAACCGTGCATACGAAGTCTAGCGCGGAGAACGGTGCCACGAGGTAGTCGCTAACGCCGCGGGCCATCAGGTCGCGGTAGAGCACGATGTCGTTGACGCGTCCGATCACCATGACCTTGGTACCGGCGTCGCAGAATTCCGAAAGCGCTTCGAGGTCGGCGACCAGTGCGACGCGATCGGCGCGCGTCTCGATCACGATCATGTTCGGAGTCGGCGCGCTGCGGAACGCCTCCAACGCCGCCGCCGCCCCACCCATGAGCAGCTTGGCGTGGGCCTTCTCCATCCGCCGATCGGCGAGCGCCGCCTGGGTAACCTGAGCGATCTCGGGCGTTTCGCAGAACACCTGGATCGAGATCCTCGGGATGGGCGCGATGAGCTCGGCGTCGGCGTCGGCGGCGCTCTTCATCAGTTGCCTCCCACGCCGCCGATATTGGTGCTCTTCACCGCCCACTGCGTGTTCGGATCGGTGCCCTTCCGGATCGATTCGATGCTGCGGGCGCGGATCAACGTGTCAGCCGGCTCCTCGCCACGCGGCGTGACGAGGTCGCGCGGGTCGGAGGTCTGTGCGGCGGTCATGGTCTGCGTGGCGCAGCCGAAATTCCAGTAGGGCTTGTTCTCCCAGCCCTCGAGGCTCGACGCGGAGCTGAGATCGCGCGGCCACTGCCCGCACTGGTCGGTCACTCGCGCGCGAAGGCCTTCGTAGCTGAGGCGGATCGGCGAGGCGAGGCCGGGATCGACGACCGGATAGGTCGCGACCTCGACACCGTCGACCGCTCCACCGAGCGCCAGCAGGTGACGAATGTCGGCCAAGGCGGCGCGCTCGGTGCGCCCGCGGGGGACCAGCACGACGAACCGCCCGCGCCCGAGCTCGCGATATTGCTGAGCGAAGGCGTAGACTTGCTTGGCGGTATGCCTGTCGAGCCTGCCTGAAGACGACGTCGGGAACACGTCGATTGCGGTCCGCGTCTCGGCGAGCACGATGGGGTGACGCGCGGTATAGTCGTCGAGCGGGATCGAGGAAGCGACGATGCGATCGGTCTGACCGCAGCCGGCGAGTGCCGCGGCCAGGACGATGGCGGCGACGAGCGGCGTCGCGTTACGCGGGATGCGGATCATGGGCGTCAATCCTGGATGAAGCCGACGCGGCCGTGGTAGTCGCGCCGCGCTTCCGGGTTGCTCGGCGTCGCGTAAAGCTTGTTCATGCGGCCGAGCAGCCAGGCTTGCGGGTCGCTGGCATCGGTGAAGCCGTCGTCGGGCTTGGCCAGGGCGCTCGCCGCGACCGGTTTCACGATGATCGGGGTCACGATGATCATAAGTTCGGTCTCGTTCTTCTGGTAGTCGCGCGAACGGAAGAGCGTGCCCAGGATCGGGATGTTGAGGAGACCGGGCAGGCCGTTGATCACCTGCTGGGATTTCTGCTGGATGAGGCCGGCGGTGGCGATGGAGCCGCCCGAGGGCAGCTCGATCGTGGTCTCATTATTGCGCGAAAGCAGGCCGGGCGTCGGAGCGCCGTTGATGACGACGCTCCGCGAAAAATCGAGGTCGGAGACCTCGGTCCCGATATGAAGGAGAATCCGCCCTTCGGAGAGGACGACGGGTTCGAACCGCAAGGAGATGCCGTAGGGCTTGAAGGCGGCGCCACCGCTGGTGCACGTCGTGCCGGTCGAACAGATGAGACCGGAAGAATAAGGGAATTCACCGCCCACGAAAAACTTCGCGCTCTCTCCGGAGATCGCGGTGACGTTCGGTTCGGCCAACGTTCGCGATACACCGTTCCGCTCGAAGGCTTGCAAAGTAGCTTTAAGCCCATTGCCGCTGTTGATGTTCACGCCGCTCGATGTCGCTAGGTCACCGCCAGAGAGGGTTCCGACAGCGCTTGCAGCATAATTCGTGCTTGCCGATAGGGGACCACTGATGGCGAAGGGATTGTACTGCGTCAGCGCGCCCCACGAGCTCGACGAGATGCCGAGCTGCTTGGCGATGTCGCGGCGCATCTCCGAGATGGTGACCTTCAGCATGACTTGGTCGCGGCCGCGGATGGTGAGGGAATTGATCACCATCCCGGCGTTGTTGCCGCCGGCGCCTGGTGCGCCTCCCGACGCATTCACCTGCTTGACGAAACCTTCCGCCATGTCCGCGGCGCGCTGCGCCTCCTCGGCGTTGTTCACCTCGCCGGTGAGAATGAGGCTGTCGCCGACCGTGCGTACGACGATCCGCGTTCCGGGCAGGGCGACGCTCAGGATCTGAGTCAGCTCGCCGACGTCGCGGCCGATGCTGATCTCGTAGGACGCGATCTCGCGGCCTTGCTTGTCCAGCGCGAAGAGCGTCGTTTGACCGGTGCCTGTCCCGATGAGGTAGATCTTGCGCGCGGTGCGCACGATGGCGTTGGCGACCGCCGGATTGGCGACGAAGATCTCGGCCGCGTCCTCCGGCAGGTCAATGATGGTCGACTTGCCCACGCCCATGCTGATGCGCTGCGCCCCTGGGTTGACCGCCATCCGCTCCTGGCGCGAGCGGGCGGCGGCGGGCGGCGGCACGAGCGGCGACGCCACCGCCATCGCCAGCGCGAGGCGAAACCCGGCGTTGAGCGTGCGCCGCATGCGAGGCGAAGCAGCCGCGCAGGTCGGCCGCAGCGGAGCCGAAATCCGGAGCAGGGTCATTTCACTCTCGACTGGCTGGCATTGCCGGAGCGGATGATCGTCATCGTCACCGGCGCCGCCTGCGGCTTCACCGCGTCGTCGCTGGCCACGTCGCTCGTGCTGCGCAGGCTCAGAGTCAGCTGTCCGGTGCGCTGAGCGAGGATCACCTTCTCGGCCTGTTCGCCTGTCATCTCGAGCGTCGCCGTGCCGCCGATCACCGTGCGATCGCTCGATTTTTCCTGCACAATCTGGCCGATCGCGAGCACGCGGATGTTGGTGAGGATGGTCTCGCTGGCGAAAGACATCGGCGCCTCGTCCGGATGGAAGGTCCGGATCACGTCGACGCGGTCGTTGGGCAGGATGAAACCGCCAGCGGCGGTCTTGCCTTGGTCTGCGAGATCGATGGCCACGGCGCGCATGCCAGAGGGCAGCTTGGCCGACATATAGTTCGGTTCCTTAAGCTGATCGCTCTGGATCGGCTGGTCGGTGCTGAAGGTGCGGTCGACAATCTTGCCCTGCACGTCACTCAAGGCGCTTGGCTGACGGCTTTGGGTGATTGAACCGGCAGAGACCTCGCCGTTCGGCCAGGGCTTCCAGCGCACGTCTCCACTGGAGACGACGTTTCCGGAACTGAGGTCGCGCGCCGCGACCAGTACGGCCTCGACGGGCTTGGGCGGCGGCGGCGGCGGAATCCGAATCGAGACCGGCTCAGGCGGTCTCGTGCTCATCATCAGGTAGGCGGCCCCGCCGCCTGCCGCGAGGGCTACTCCGAGAACCGCGAGGCGAGCTGTCTTCATCGGGAGAAACCGTTGGGGCGCCCCCGAGCGGGGCCCCACCGATTAATGCAGGCAAAGGTATCGTTAAGGTTAACCCAGCTTGAACAAGGCGCCTCCGGCGCCTTCCGCCATCATGCCTAGAGCAACGTGCGCTTTTGCGGACTTGCTCTGACAGGAAAGCGCAGCGAGGACAGGTACATAAGCGTCGCGAAGCGACTCCGAACCATCGTCCGATGCTCTAAGCCGCGACGATCGCGGTCCAGACACCCGACTCGGGATAGATCAGCAGTCCGGCGATCGCGAGAGCGATGCCGTAGGGGACGCCTGTTTGTTGATCGTGGAGGCGGGCGATCCACGTGACGCGCATCGCCCAGGACGGAAGCGGCATCGTGCGAGCGTAAAGGATCAGCAGCGTCAGGGCGCCGCCGATGACGGCCGAGTCCAGCCCGTAGTCGGCGACGTGGCCCCAGCCGATCCATAGCGCGGTCGCGGCCGCGAGCTTGGCGTCGCCGCCGCCCACCCAGCCCATGGCGAACATGCCGAAGGTGAGGACGAGCACGCCGAGGCCGCAGGCTAGATGCAGGCCGATCTCCGTTGGAGAGAGGCCGGCCAAGAAGGCGAACGGCATGAAGACGAGGACGAGCGCGATTGAGACGCGGTTCGAGATCGTCATCGTGAAGAGGTCGCTCAGCGCTGCGAAGATCATCAGCGATGGGAAGACGATCAGCATTACAAGCTGGAGCATGGGATGAACCTGATTGGTCGGACATCCGACGCGTCAGCCTAGCGGACGATCTTTACCAAGCGGTTGACCAGAGGCTCCGTTGGACGAAAACGACCTCGCCAGGGGCGAGGCCGTGGTCAAGATCGCCAATAAGCGACGTCTTAGGTTCCGAGGCCAGTGGAGATGCTCGTGAACCTGGCATTAAGCTTGGTGCCGATCGTGCCGACCATGGTGATGATCACGACGGAGATGAGGCCGGCGATCAGGCCGTACTCGATGGCGGTGGCGCCGGACTGGTCGGCGACGAAACGGTTCAGGAGATTCTTCATGGTCGCGCTGTCCTAAGGTTGGCTTAGTTTGCCCAGGGTCCCAATCAGGTTCCGCGAAGGAAGCCCGTCTGGAATGAACAGAAACCTAGGTGCCAGAGCTTGCTGTCCGGTTAAAAGCAAATTGCCGGGCCAAGAAATCGCGGATTGCGATATGCATGGTTAAAACCAGTTGAACGAAGGCAACAACCACCCGCCCTAGCTGGCTAAGCAAATCTTCATCCAACTGGCATCTAATCTCCGAGTCAGTATACGTTTGCGTAAGGTGTTGTCCCATGAGCGTATCGAAGACCAGTTCGCTGAAGGTGGGCGTGCTGTTGGCGTTGGCCGCCGGCTGTCTGCCCGCGTCGGCGACCGACGCGGTGATCGTCGCGACCGTCGATCACGCCAGACTCGTGAAGATCCCGGCGGGCACCGAGACGCTGATCATCGGCAATCCGACCATCGCCGATGTCACTCTCCTGAAGCAGAACAACCTCATGATTCTGACGCCGAAGTCCTTCGGCGAGACCAACTTCATCGCGCTCGACAAGGACGGCAGCCCCGTCGCCGAGTCGATGATCCAAGTGATCAACGGTACCGATGCGCTCGTCGTGCAACGCGGCATGGAGCGCCAGTCCTACAGTTGCGCTCCTCGCTGCCAGCCGACCGAGAGGCTCGGCGACGACGACAAATACCTGCAACAGGTCGCATCGCAGGCGCAGGCGCATGCGACGCGGCTCGCCGGCGTGCCCGCACCCGTCGGGCCGGGCCTGATGGCGTCGCACTGACGCGGCGAACATTTTAGAGCATCGAACGATGATTCGGAGTCGCTTCGCGACGCTTATTTGCTTGTCCTCGCTACGGTTGCCTTTGTTGGAGCAAATCCGCAACAGCGGACGTTGCTCTAGCCGGCCTAGATCGTCTGGTTGTAGGCGCCGACTTCGGTGTTCTCGCGCAGGATCGCGTCGACGGCTTTGAACATGGCGCGCATGTTTGCTTCCGACGCCGGGCTCTCCACCACGACCACCAGTTCGGGCTTGTTCGACGAGGCCCGCACCAGACCCCAGGTGCCGTCGGCCGCCGTCACCCGCACACCGTTCACCGTCGTGACGTCGCGGATCGCCTGGCCGATGATCGGCTCCTTCCTCTCCTGCATCACCTTGATTCGGTCCGTGACCTTGTCGATCACGCCGTACTTCACCTCGTCGCCGCAATGCGGCGACATCGTCGGGGAGCCCCAGGTCTTGGGCAGGTCGGCGTAGAGATCGGCCATCGACTTCGTCGGGTTGCGATCCATCATGTCGAGCACGGCGATGGCGGTGACCAGACCGTCGTCGTAGCCGCGCCCGACCGGCTTGTTGAAGAAGAAATGCCCCGACTTCTCGAAGCCCGCTAGCGCGTTCAGGTCGCTGACCCGGCGCTTGATGTAGGAATGCCCGGTCTTCCAGTAGTCCGCCATCACACCATTCGCCAGCAGCACCGGATCGGTGGCGAAGAGCCCGGTCGATTTCACGTCGACCACGAAGGTGGCGTTGCGGTGCAGGCCGGAAAGGTCGCGGGCGAGCATCACGCCGATCTTGTCGGCGAAGATCTCCTCGCCGAGGTTGTCGACCACGCCGCAGCGGTCGCCGTCGCCGTCGAAGCCGAGCCCGACATCGGCCCCGTGCTCGCGCACGGCGTTGGCCATGGCGTGAAGCATGTGCAGGTCCTCGGGGTTGGGGTTGTAGCGCGGAAAGGTGAAGTCGAGCTCGCAATCGAGCGGCACCACCTCGCAGCCGAGCGCCTCCAGCATCTGCGGGGCGAAGGCGCCAGCGGTGCCGTTGCCGCAGGCGGCCACGACCTTGATCCGGCGCTTCAGCTTGGGCCGGTCGGTGAGGTCCTTGAGGTAGCGCGCGGGAAAGTCATTCTCGAAGACGTAGGTGCCGCCCTCGCGGTACTGATAGCGCCCCTCGAGCACGATGTCGCGCAGCCGGCCCATCTCGTCGGGGCCAAAGGTGACGGGGCGCTGCACGCCCATCTTCACGCCGGTCCAGCCATTGTCGTTGTGCGACGCGGTCACCATCGCCACTGCGGCGCAGTCCAGCTCGAATTGTGCGAAATAGGCCATCGGCGAGAGCGCCAGCCCGATGTCGTGGACGCGAATGCCGGCGGCCATCAGGCCCATGATCAGCGCGTTCTTGATGGAGGCGGAGTAAGAGCGGAAATCGTGGCCGGTCACGAGCTTGGGCTCGACGCCCATCTTGTGGATCAGCGTGCCGAGTCCGAGCCCTAGGGCTTGCACGCCCATGAGGTTGATTTCCTTCTCGAACAGCCAGCGCGCGTCGTATTCGCGAAAGCCCGTCGCCTTCACCATGGGGGAGGATTCATAGGCGTAGGTGTTCGGCTTGAGCTGCGGCTGGGGCTTGGGGAACATCAGGCGAATCCTCGGGCCGACGGAGCGCGCGAGCCATAAGCCACGGCGCCCCGAGCAACAAGGACCGAGGCTCCGCGAGTGAGCCGCTCCGCCATCGCGAGCGCAACCGCAGGCGCGTCGCCCCGTTGACCGGATCAACCCAGGAGGATGGCCCTTGAAACGCGCACTCGCCGGCCTCGCGCTCCTCGCGAGCGCGGCCCTCGCCCCGCCCGCGATGGCGGCCAACAGCACCATCGGTCCTCCGCCCGAGGCCGCGAAGGAAGGCGGCATCGCCGGCGATACGAGTGGCGCTATCCGCGCGCTGGGCGGCACGAGCCAGAACGACTTCAAGCAGGAAGGCGGCCAAGTCGACGTGCCCAAGCTTGGCGACGGTCCCGACGTCGGCAGCGTCCATGGAACGCCACCTGGCACGACAGGCCCGCGCTGACCTTTCGCGCTTTTGCCATACCACCTTAGCCAAACAATAAGCGGACGGCGGCATAAATACCCGGCCGCTTCATGCCTCTCACGCTCGGGCATCAGCTCGGCACGGTATTCCTGCTGTCGCTGTCGTTCGCCCCAGCGCTCTCGGCGTTCACCCCCGTTCGATCGCAGCGAAAGTTCGCGCTGTCCGAGAAGATCGCCGGGCTGGCACGCGACGGCGCTCGAACACTCGGACGGGCACTATCCGAAAATCGCGTGTTCGTTGGACACGATGAAGTCGCAACCGTGCAGGTCGAGGAACGACTCCTCGTCAGGCCTTACCACCGCCAGGTACTCGGGGTCCGAGAAGCACCGTGCCAATCCTGCGAAATCGTCGAACCAGAGTTCGGTGATGCCGTCGTATTTCACCGGCGGCATTCCGGGCAGTTCGACGGGAATGGCATGCTGCTGGACGTAGCGGCGGACCGTTTCTTTGACGGCGGGCACCGACATAAAAATATCGGCATGCACGCTCTTATGATGCTCGACAAACTGTTCGTGGCTAAGCGAGGGCTTGCGTTTCAGTAGGATCGTGAACTTGATCATGGGCGCGCTCTTCGGTCATCGACACAATGATCCTTGAAGCGGCTCAAGATGCGTTCAAGTCGACCTTCCCTATCATAGCGGGCAACGCGATGACGAAGACGATCGTGGGACCGGCGAGCCCGTCCTAGGATTAGGTCGGACGGTCGGAGGAGCGTGACCAGCAGGCCGTCGTCGCCGTAGGGCCGCCCCCTCGGCACCCGGGCAGGCGATGGTGACGGCCGGGTCAATCGAGCAGGTCAGCGATCCGGCGCTCGTCAACGGCGAGCGAGCGTAGGCGGCAGCCTCAGCGCGCGCGGTTGTGCAACCTTCGCTCCCAATCCAGCGCCTGCTTGACGATGGCGTCGACGTCGTCGGCGTAGCGCGGCTGCCATCCCAGCACTTGGCGGACGCGGTCGGCGCCGGCGACCAGCGAGGCGGGATCGCCGGCACGGCGGCCGGCGAGGCGCACGGGGAAGTCGACGCCCGACACGCGCTTCACGACATCGATGATCTCGAGCACGGAGAGGCCGCGGCCGTAGCCGCAGTTGCAGGTCAGGCTCGCGCCGCCAGCGCGCAGGTGGCGCAGCGCCAGCATGTGCGCGGCGATGAGGTCGGAGACCTGGATGTAGTCGCGCACGCAGGAGCCGTCGCGCGTGGGATAATCCGTGCCAAAGCAGTCCATGCCGTTGCGGTGGCCGAGCGCCGCCTGAACCGCGATCTTGATCAGGTGGGTGGCGTTGGGCGTCGACTGTCCCAGCCGGCCCTGCGGGTCGGCGCCGGCGACGTTAAAATAGCGCAGCACGACGGCCTGGAGGTCGTATGCCTTGCAGGCGTCCTCCAGCATCCACTCGACCATCAGCTTGGAGCGGCCGTAGGGATTGATCGGGGTCCGAAGCGTCTCTTCCGCGACAGGGCTCTGCTCTGGCTCCCCATAGACGGCCGCGGTGGAGGAGAAGATGAAATGTGTCACGCCGGCCGTCACCACGCTCTCGATGAGCGTGCGCGCCTTGGCGGTGTTGTTGAGGTAGTAGCCGAGGGGGTCGATGACGGATTCCGGCACCACGATCTTGGCGGCGAAATGGGCGACGGCGTCGACGCCGTGCTCGGCAATGACCGTCGCCACGAGCGCCGCGTCGCCAAAGTCGCCCTCGACGAAGGTCGCGGCCTCGGGCACCGCCCAGCGGAAGCCTGTGGAGAGGTTGTCCAGCACCACCACGCTCTCGCCGGCATCGAGCAATGCCAGCACCATGTGCCCGCCGATGTAGCCCGCGCCGCCCGTGACCAGAACGCTCATGCCCGCCGCCTTGCTTCAGTCGCGCGCAAGCCTGGCACGCTCGATCTTGATAAAGAGCGAAGAGCGCGAGCCTTGCGCCGCGCGCTCCAGCCCGTACAACCCGCCGCACCGCGCCTCAACCTGCCCGTCGACGGGCGCCCAGCCCCGGACCCCCATGAGCGACGATCCCCACCACGACGAGAAGCGCGCCGCTCGCGCCTGGTTCGAGGAGTTGCAACTCGGCATCCTCGGCGTGTTCGAGACGCTGGAGGCCGAGGCGCCGGGCCCCTTCGCCCGCGACGACCTCGAGCCCGGCAAGGCCACGACCAAGCCGTGGAAGCGCAGCAACCACGACGGTGCCGACGGCGGCGGCGGCCGCATGGGCATGCTGAAGGGTCGCGTCTTCGAGAAGGCGGGGGTCCATTCCTCGACCGTCTACGGCACCTTCGCGCCGGAATTCGCCAAGCAGATCCCCGGCGCCGCGGCCGATCCGCGTTTCTGGGCCTCGGGCATCTCGGTCATCGCTCACCCGTGGAACCCCAACGTGCCGGCGGTGCACATGAACACCCGCTTCGTCGCCACCTCCAAGACCTGGTTCGGCGGCGGCGCCGACCTCACGCCGGTGCTCGACCGCCGCCGCACCCAGGACGATTCCGATACGATGGCTTTCCACGAGGCGATGCACGGCGCCTGCGCCGCGCACGAGGCGGTGTCGGACTACCCACGCTACAAGGAATGGTGCGAGGAGTATTTCTTCCTGAAGCACCGCAGCGAGCCGCGCGGCATCGGCGGCATCTTCTACGACTATCTCGAACCGCACGCCGCCGGCGGCCACGGCTTCGAGCCGTGCTTCGCGTTCACCCGCGCCGTCGGCGAGGCCTTCAAGACGATCTACCCCGACCTCGTGCGTCGCAATTACGCGACGCCGTGGACGCCAGACGACCGTCAGGAGCAGCTGGTGCGCCGCGGCCGCTACGTCGAATTCAACCTGATCTACGATCGCGGTACGATCTTCGGCCTCAAGACCGGCGGCAACGTCGAGTCGATCCTGTCCTCGCTGCCGCCCGAGGTGAAGTGGCCGTGATGGACGTCGCAACAAGTTTCTACTGAGACAAGCCGTGACCTTTTCTGCAATTTCCCTCTCGTGCGTGCGGGAGAAGGCTCTTCAGCGCCTAAGCGTTGCGTGTGTCCCTTCCACGGCTGCGGAGCTCGGCGGCTCGGGGCCGAACAGGCCGGCGACGACGAGCAGGGCCACGACGACCTTCGTCAGGGCCTGGAGCCGGTTCCATCCCAGCTCGAAGCGCGGGTAGGTTTTGACCTGGGCGAACACTTCGTCCGGCATGGGCGACGTGTTCCTGCGTGAGCGCCAGCTGGCACGAATCGTTGAGGCTAAAGACAAAAACGCGGCGCACGCGCCAACTCAGGTGCGCGACACCTCGATGTGAACAAGGACGGCGCAATGTTCTGCTGCGAGGAGTGCGCGTCTGGCCACGCTCATCACCAGGGCTGCGAACATAACGGCTGCAACTGCCACGGCTGATCAACTCGTCGCGAAACGAAGGGCGCCGATGCAAGATCGGCGGCCTTTCCTTTTGAGCTTAACCAATATTTAGATACAGATAACGCGTTGCACGGCGGGGAACGAATGCGGCAACTCCAACTTGTGTGGCTCAATAACGCCCATGCATCGGGCGTCAAGCAACAAAGCTGGAGAATTTCATGCGCGCCCTATGCTGGCACGGCAAGAACGACATCCGCTGCGACACCGTCCCCGACCCGACTATCGAGGATTCGCGCGATGTCATCATCAAGGTGACGAGCTGCGCTATCTGCGGCTCCGACCTCCACCTCATGGACGGGTTGATGCCGACGATGGAGTCGGGCGATGTTCTCGGCCACGAGTTCATGGGCGAGGTCGTCGAGGTCGGCAATCCCAATCACAAGCTCAAGAAGGGCCAGCGCGTGGTCGTGCCCTTCAACATCAATTGCGGTGAATGCCGGCAGTGCAAGCTCGGCAACTACTCGGTCTGCGAGCGCTCCAACCGCAACGCCGAGATGGCGGCCAAGCAGTTCGGCTACACCACGGCCGGCCTCTTCGGCTATTCGCACCTCACCGGCGGCTATTCCGGCGGTCAGGCAGAGTATGTCCGCGTGCCGATGGCCGACGTCGGCCCGATGATCGTACCCGAGGGCATGACCGACGACCAGATGCTGTTCCTCACCGACATCCTGCCGACCGGCTGGCAGGGCGCCGACCATGCCGAGGTCAAGGGTGGCGACATCGTCGCCATCTGGGGCGCCGGCCCGGTCGGCATCTTCGCGATCCAGTCGGCCAGGATCATGGGCGCCGAGCGCATCATCGTCATCGAGAGCGTGCCGGAGCGCGTCGCACTGGCGAGGAAGTCGGGCGCGACCGACATCATCGACTTCGAGAACGAGGACGTTTTCGAGCGCATCAAGGAGATCAGCAAGGGCAAGGGCGCCGACAGCGTGATCGACTGCGTCGGCATGGAGGCCTCCGCCGGTCATGGCGGAATCATGGGTGCGATCGGAGCGATCCAGGAGAAGCTCACCTCCACCGAGCGCCCCTACGTGCTCGAGCAGGCCATCAGGGCGGTGCGCCCGTGCGGCATCGTCTCGATACCGGGCGTCTACGGCGGCCCGGTGCCCATCAACATGGGTTCGGTCGTTCAGAAGGGGCTGACGATCAAGAGTGGCCAGACTCACGTGAAGCGCTACCTCGAGCCGCTGACGAAGCTGATCCAGGAAGGCAAGATCGACACGACCTCGATGATCACCCACCGCAGCAGCAATCTCGAGGACGGTCCGGAGCTTTACAAGACGTTCAAGGAGAAGAAGGACGGTTGCGTGAAGGTCGTGTTCGGCCTCGCCTAAGTCGCAAGTCTCGGGAGCCGATGTCCCGGCGCTACGGGCGGCAACCGGACGACCCGAGTAGCGCTTGAGCGGCTTGCTTGAAGGGGCGGCATCTGGCACCTAGCCGGCGCCCCTTTCCACGACAAGTAGGACGATACTGACGATGGCCATCGAACACACCTTCTCGATCCTCAAGCCGGATGTGACGCGCCGGAACCTGACCGGCGCAGTCAACGCGATGATCGAGAAGGCCGGCCTGCGCATCATCGCCCAACGTCGCGTTCACATGACGCGTGCGCAGGCGGAGACCTTCTACGCCGTGCACAAGGCGCGGCCGTTCTTCGGCGAACTCGTCGAGACGATGGTGGCTGGCCCGGTCGTCGTGCAGGTGCTGGAAGGCGAGAACGCCATCAAGGCCTATCGCAACGTGCTCGGCGCCACTGACCCGGCCAAGGCCGAGCCCGGCACGATCCGCAAGGAGCACGCGATCTCGGTGGGGGAAAACTCTGCGCATGGTTCGGACGCCGTCGAGACCGCGAAGCTCGAGATCGCACAATGGTTCGCCGGGAACGACATCGTAGGCTGACGAAAGTGGCGGCGCGGCTTGAGCAGTGGCCGCGCCCGTCCCCTCGAGCATCGAGGTGCTTCCGCCTCATGCCGAGCCAACTCGGGTGGCCACGTCCCACTCGTTCCAAGACCTAGACGTGGCTTCACCCGAGTCTTGGTCGGCAATGTCGCATAGCGCTTGCCCGAGGAAGCCGCGCAGCACGGGATCGCGCCGCGCAGCTGATTTCTAGGCTATTGCGGCGCGGGCGCGGCGGCCGGCTCGGCGGCTTCCTTCTTCACCTTCTTGACGACCTTGTGCTTGCGAGCGCGGTGCTTCATCGGCTCCGGCGCGGGCTCAGCCATCGGCAGCGGCGGAGGCGGGGGCGGCGGGGGATCCGGGCAGAACACCGAGAAGGACGAGCAGAAGAAGTCGCCGACCTGCGCCGCAGCCGGCGCCGTGGTCCCGGCGAGCAGCGCGATCGCGCCTGCCCCGAGTAAGACCTTTCGTATCATCAATGTGCCCCTCACCTTCAGCATTCCGTCTCCCGAATATACGCGACCACAACATCGTGCAATGCGAGTTGCGGCATCCGCGCACGCTCTGCACAGCCAAGCGGATGACGATGGGTTCGATCCGCGAGACGCATCGTTCTGACCTCGCACTTCTCAGTCGGGAGCGGCCGGTATCGTTTCCGGCTCGAGTTCGCCTTCGGACGAGATGGCGTCGGGGCGGGGCTGCGCCGGACGGTCGGCACGCTGCCTCGCATCGACCGCGGATCGCGGCGGAGAATCGCCCGCCGGCCAACCCTCGCGCTGACGGCGGCGGTCGCCGTCGCTCTCCTCGGTCTGGTCGTGGAACAGCATGACCTGGGTCGGGTAGGGCATGTCGATCTGCGCCCGAGTCAGCGCGTCTCGCACCGCGGCGATGACCCGGCCTCGTGCCAGCACCACTTTGATGCGCGATGACTCCGTCCACCAGCGCACCCGCAGGTTCACCGAGGAACCGGCGAGATCCCACGGGATTACCTCGGGGGCTGGATCGTGCGAGATGCCCTCGAGCCCGTCGAGCGCGTCGAGGATCACGCAGCGCGCCGCCTCGATGTCATCGCCGTAGCCGATGCTGACGTCATAGCTGGATCGCACGGTCGGGTAGGCGGTGTTGACCGTGACCGGCTGCGTGTAGATGTCGGAATTCGGGATTACCACCCGGCGCCCGTCGTAGGTCTTGATCGTAGTGGCGCGGGCCCGGATGTGCTCCACCGTGCCCTCGTAGCCGGCGATGACGATCTGGTCGCCGCGCTTGAACGGCTCGCGAATCAGCAGCAGCAGGCCGGCGAACCAGTTCTGCAAGATGTCCTTGAATGCGAAACCGATCGCCACGGAGCCGACGCCCAGCGCGCCGAGCACGTCCGACGGCTTGACCGAGGGGAAGATGATGGTGGCCGCGATGAGGAAGCCGGCGACGACCAGCGACCAGCGGGTGAAGCCGCCGAGCAGATGGCCGAGATCGAATTGGCGGCGCGCGTGGAACGCGCGGGTGACGGCGCGATCAGCCAGCAGGGAGCCGCCGGCGAAAGCGCCGAGAACGACCAGGCCGGCGACGATGTTCGGAAGGAGTTCGATGAAGCTCGAGTAGACGTAGGTGAGCTTGCCCCAGAGGATCGATTGCGCGTTGACCATGCCTAGCGGTCAGCGGCCGCGGAAGCTGAGCAGGCGGATCACCAGCCAGACCGGGATCACGATGACGGCGCCCGCGATGATGTAGGTGCCAAAATCGCGCAGCGACTGGAAGCCGAGATTGTAGAGCCGCCCCACGAGCCCCGACAACTCGGCGAAGACGTCGGCCGGCGTGATGCGCAGCCACATCAGCAGCGCACCGACCACGAACGAGACGAGGATCAGCTTGATCACCACGGCGAGAGGCGAGCCGCCGAGAAAACGCCGCAACGTCGAGCCGTTCTGCTGCTGCCAGCGCGCTGCCGGCGCGCTCTGCGTCCAGTAAGGCGGCGGCTCAGAGGGGCGTTCGCTCACGGCGGTGATCCTGGTCCTGTCCGACGTCGACCACGCCGGGATTTTCGCGAACCTGCTATGACGCCGCTCGGCGGCAAAAATGGGGATAATGTGGGCCTCAAGCCCACTGCCCGATTGGCAGGCGCGGAGGGGCTAAGAAGCCGCCGCCTGCTTCTTGAACTGTCCCTGGTCGATCTTCGAGACCGCGATCACCGCCTGAGTGCGGCTGTCGACGCCGAGCTTCTGCAGGATGGCCGAGACATGCGCCTTCACGGTCGCCTCGCTGACCTTGAGCTCGAAGGCGATCTGCTTGTTGAGCAGCCCCTGCGAGAGCATCATCAACACGCGCAACTGCTGCGGCGTCAGGTTGGAGAGCCGGCGCATCATGTCGGCGACGATGGCATCGGGCGGCAACACCGTGTCGAGGTCGGACGGCGTCCAGATCTCGCCGTCGAGCACCATGCGGATGGCCTGGCGCATCTCGGCCATATCGGTGCTCTTGGGGATGAAGCCGGCGGCACCGACCTCGATGCAGCGGCGCATGACCGCGCGGTCCTCGGAGGCTGAGACCACCACGACGGGGATCTCGGGATGCTGCGAGCGCAGATAGAGCAGTCCGGAGAAGCCGCTGACGCCGGGCATGGCCAGATCGAGCAAGACCAGATCCGTGGGCTCGACGGAAGCTAGCGCCTTGCTGAGCGAGGCCAGATCGCCGGCCTCGCGGATGACGGTCGCGCCGAGCGCCGAGGTCAGGGCCTGCCGCAACGCACCGCGCACGAGAGGATGGTCATCGGCGATGATGATGTGGGTGGTATCGGCAGCATGCTGCGTGTGTTCCTCGAGCACCATTGTCATCGTGTCCTCCAAGCTCACCCCCTCCGGCAAGTCGAGGTTCGACTTTCGTGTCCCAGCCTTCGGTTAAGTCGCGTTAACCTGTTGTGAATGGACCGGTCAGGGTCCGTTTATCGACGCGCCTGATCCGCCGACGTTGCGGCATTTCTCCCGCGTCATCATACTTGGCCGAGAGGCCGCAGACATTCAGACAAACGATCTAGACCGCGCGGCGGAGCCGAGGTCGCGCGTCTTTCGTCCTGCGGCCATATGAGGTAAGTCCATCAGCCAAACGGCCAGCCAGCCGAGACCACGGGTTCCCATGACCGTTTCTGATTCCGTCAGCGAAATGATCAGCCGCCACGGCGACGCCGATAGGGAAGAGACGCTTCCCGCGAGTGAGCAGCCCGACGAGTTCGGCGCCGCGCCGCTCGCGCGCCGTCGCACGGTCGCGGTCGTCGTCGGGCAGGGCGAAGGTGCGGTCACGGTCGGCGGCGGTGCGCCGATCGTCGTGCAGTCAATGACCAACACGGACACGGCCGACATCGACGCCACCGTGCGGCAGGTCGCCAATCTTGCCCGGGCCGGCTCGGAGATGGTCCGCATCACCGTCGACCGCGACGAGGCCGCCGCCGCCGTGCCAAAGATCAAGGAGCGTCTCGCCAAGATCGGCTGCCACGTGCCGCTGATCGGCGACTTCCATTATATCGGCCACAAGCTGCTGACCGATCATCCCGCCTGCGCCGAGGCGCTCGACAAGTACCGCATCAACCCGGGCAACGTCGGCTTCAAAGACAAGCGAGACACGCAGTTCTCGACCATCGTCGAGAAGGCGATCCAGTACGGCAAGACCGTGCGTATCGGCGCCAACTGGGGCTCGCTCGACCAGGAGTTGCTGACCCATCTCATGGACGCGAACGCCGGTCTCGCCCAGCCCAAGGACATGGGCGCGGTGACGCGCGAGGCCATGCTGCAGTCGGCGCTGCTATCGGCGCAGCGCGCCGAGGAACTCGGCCTGGCGAAGGACCGCATCATTCTGTCGGCCAAGGTGTCGGCCGTACAGCAGCTCATCGCCGTCTACAAGATGCTCGCGGCGCGCTGCGACTACGCCCTGCACCTCGGCCTGACCGAAGCCGGCATGGGCTCGAAGGGCATCGTCGCCTCCTCCGCCGCACTCGGCATCCTGTTGCAGGAAGGTATCGGCGATACGATCCGCGTGTCGCTAACTCCAGAGCCGGGCGGCGATCGCACCACCGAGGTCAAGGTCGCGCAGGAGATCCTGCAGACCATGGGCTTCCGCACCTTCGTGCCGCAGGTCGCAGCATGTCCCGGCTGCGGCCGCACCACCTCGACCGTGTTCCAGGAACTCGCGCGCGACATCCAGGACGACATCGTGAGATCGATGCCGGAGTGGAAGACGCGCTACCCCGGCGTCGAGGTCCTCAACGTCGCCGTGATGGGTTGCATCGTCAACGGCCCCGGAGAATCAAAGCACGCCGACATCGGCATCTCTCTGCCGGGCACCGGCGAGACGCCGGCCGCGCCGATCTTCATCGACGGCAAGAAGGCGATGACGCTGCGCGGCTCCAACATCGCCGCCGACTTCAAGGTGCTCGTCGAGCAGTATATCGACAAGCGCTTCGGTGTCGGAGCCGGAGTAGCGACCAATGCCGCTGCGGAATAGGCTTTCGAGGGTCAAGTTGGCGCGGCCAACGCTGGCTTTCGCGCTGCTCCTCTCGCCGGCCATCGGCTTGGCCGCCGTGCCGCCGGCCGAAGACGCGGTGGCCGAGCAGGTCGAAGTACAGTGCATGACCTACGGGCAGGAGCTCGGACAGAACGGCAAGGCGCTCGCGAGTTCGGCGCAGAGCTGCGTGGCTCAAGAGCGGCCAGATCTCGCGGTGTGGAAGACCTGCCGCACGCGGGGACGCGAGCACGGCGACAAAGGCGTGCTTCTGCGGCGTTTCGTGACGGATTGCCTGCACAGCTCGCCGTGAGGGACGAAGGATCAGTCGAGCTGAAGCGAGATCAGCGAAGAGGAGCGGTGTCTATCGTGACCATCGCCGAGCGCCGGGCTGGGGAGATCGCATGCATTGAGGCGGCTGCCGAGGCCGTGGCGCGAGAGCTTGCCGTCTAGGCACGTGAGTTCGACGTGCGCTTCACCATCTTCGGCTCGGTGGCGCGCGGTGAACCTATCGCGACGAGCGATCTCGACCTTCTGATCGAGGGCTGGAGGATAGGCTTTGGCCGGCGCGTTTGGCGGCAGAGGAGGCATGCGAACGTCACGGGATCGTCGCCGACGTGCAGCTGGCCTACGAGGCTTCAGAGGCACTCGTGGTGCGGGTGCGGCGTGACGGACGCACCATCCCTTGAGCGACGCGCGCTGGCTTGACGTCGCGCAGGACGTCGAGGCCGCCTCGCTGCATTTCGCGAATGCGCAGAGGCTCTTCGCTTGTGGACGCTTCGACGATCCCGGTATCGAGGGCTACCGGACGGCCTGGCCTTAATGCACGCGATGCAGGCAGGTCATACGTCCGCTGAGACGGCGCTGGTGCGGGTACTGCGGATCCTAAGCGACGACCCGCCAACGGGCGAAGACTGGCACAAGAAAGTCTTCGAGCGTCTCGCCAAGGTCAATGGTGCGGATCACGCCCGGCCGGCGCTGCTCTCGTCCACCGTCGCCGCCGATCTCGAAGAGACCCGGCGCTTCCGCAATCGCGCGATGCGCAGCTATGGAGGCTTCAATGCGCAGCGCGCCGTACCCTCCTTGCAGGCGGCCGAACGTCTATCGACGAGCCTCGCCGCCGACATCGCGACATTCAAGGCGCTCGTCGATCCGAGCTAGGCCGGAGCGAGCTGGTAGCCGCTGTCGTGAAGCCGAGCGCCAGAGCCGGACAGGACCACTTCGATGATCTCCGAGCCTCTCAGCCCTAGCTGGCGAAGGTCGACCTGGAAGCCGCGATAGGCCGAGCGGCACCCGGTGATGATGAGGTCGGGGCGATGGCGATCGGCGAAGGTGGTGACGAGCTTGATCCCGTCCGCGAGGACATCCACAGCGCTCGGGCCGGTGCTGCCCGGCGCCGCGCACCATCCGCTCAGCGACCAGCCCAGTGGCTTGTCGAGGTAGCCGACGGTGGGTGCGGCCGCGAGCCGGCTGTACTTCTCGCCGGCACATTCGATCTTGGCGTGGATCTCGGCGTAACGACTCGCCTCGACGGTGAGGCCGCAGAAGTCGAACAGCTCGGCGAGGAAACCTTGGCGGTCTTCCTTCACCTTTTCGAAGCTGACGAGCAGGGTCGGGCACTCGAGAGTCTCCGCCATCCGCATGGCGCCGTCGATCTGGCGGCGAGCGTTGCGCAAAGCCTCTTTCATGGAAACACCGTCGGCGATCACCGAGCGCTGCGCCAAGGCGACCGGGTCGCGTAAGCAGAGAACGATTTTCGGGTCGCGGAACAGCGCGAGACCGTCGCGACCCAGCCGCTGCAACACGTTGGGACGCTTGAAGCCCCAGGCGGCATGGCGTGCATCGCGTGAGGCGAGCGCGGTGGCGAGGCCGGCCATGTCCAAGCCCTTCAGGGCCGAGTGCCAAAGATGCGGCGCGCTGGCCATCCTTGCCGCCCGTCGGTGCGGCGGCAGCCTTCGCTCCGTGGCGAAGGCGAGGTCGACATCCTCGAAACAGGCGCCGTCGAGATTGTCACCGAGCCAGAGGCCGGCGGCGTCGAGCGCGGCAGCGACCATCGAGGTCCCGCTGCGCGCGGCGCCGGATACGATGACGGTCGGAGAGCCCTCGCTGGACCCTCCACCGTCGTTTAGAAGTACACAAGCTGTCCCCATCGCCTCCCCCGAGACGTTGATTAGTTCGAGGCAGATTAAGCTACTTTGCGAGAGACTACTCCAATCACGATCGCGCGATGACAAACACGCTTAGGCGAACTGAGCCTCGATTACCAATAAAGGCTCAAAAGTGGCGGTTGATCGAATAGCTTGAGTTACGCCGGAAAACAAGATCTTCGATGACCGGACGTAGCCTCGTTGCACTCGTTCTGCTTGATCCTCATGCGCAAGCTCTTAGATCCCGCTGGAGAGGCACCGGGCGTCAATCCTCATGATTGTATCTCCGCCGAACGCAACGTGGCGAGCCAACGGTGCCCTGGTCCGCACGGAGGCGTGGACGTCTGCGTCGATGCGACCTAAGTCACGCGCTCCGCGAACAGCGAAAGCATCGCATGCCCGATCCGATCACTTCCGATCTCGCGTCGGATGCTTTGGCCTACCATCGCCTGCCTCGTCCGGGTAAGTTCGAGATCCAGCCGACGAAGCCGTTGGCGACCCAGCGCGACCTTGCTCTCGCCTATTCCCCCGGCGTTGCCGCCGCCTGCCTCGCGATCGCCGCCGATCCCGCCGAGGCCGACAACATGACGATTCGGCAGAACCTCGTCGCCGTGCTCTCCAACGGCACCGCCGTGCTCGGGCTCGGCAACATCGGCCCCCTCGCCTCCAAGCCGGTGATGGAGGGCAAGGCAGTGCTCTTCAAGAAATTCGCCGGCATCGACGTCTTCGATATCGAGGTCGACGCCAGCGACCCCAAGAAGCTGATCGAAGTGGTGGCGGCATTGGAGCCGACCTTCGGCGGCATCAACCTCGAAGACATCAAGGCGCCGGAATGCTTCGAGGTCGAGCGCGTGCTGCGCGGACGCATGAAGATCCCGGTCTTTCACGATGACCAGCACGGCACCGCCATCATCGTCTCGGCGGCGGTGACCAACGCGCTGGCCTTTGCCGGCAAATCGATCGAGACGGCCAAGATCGTCGCTTCGGGCGCCGGTGCGGCGGCGCTGGCCTGCCTCGACCTACTGGTGACGCTGGGCGCGCGCCACGAGAACATCTTCGTCACCGACATCGAGGGCGTCGTCTACAAGGGTCGCACGGTGCTCATGGACGAGCGTAAGGCGAACTACATGCGCGAGACGCAGGCGCGCACGCTGGCCGAGGTGATCGGCGGCGCCGACATCTTCCTCGGCCTCTCCGCCGCCGGCGTGCTCAAGAAAGAGATGCTGGCTTCGATGGCGGACAATCCGCTGATCATGGCGCTGGCCAACCCCAACCCCGAGATCGAGCCGGCCGAGGCGCTGGCGGCGCGCCCCGACGCGATGATCTGCACCGGGCGGTCGGACTATCCCAACCAAGTCAACAACGTGCTGTGCTTTCCCTACATCTTCCGCGGCGCGCTCGACGTATCCGCTTCGGCGATCAACGAGGACATGAAGCTCGCCGCCGTCCACGCCATCGCCAAGCTCGCGCAGGAGCCGCCCTCGGATATGGTGGCGGCGGCCTATGGCGGCGAGATGCGGCTCTACGGCAAGGACAACCTCATTCCCTCGCCCTTCGATCCGCGGCTGATCCTTCGCATCGCGCCGGCGGTGGCGCGCGCCGCGATGGACTCGGGCGTCGCGCGCAAGCCGATCGAGGATTTCGTCGCCTACCAGGATCGCTTGTCGCGTTTCGTGTTCCGCTCCGGCTTCATCATGAAGCCAGTCATGGAGGCGGCGCGCAAGGATCCCAAGCGCGTGATCTACGCCGACGGCGAGGACGAGCGCGTGCTGTCGGCCATCCAGACCATCCGTGAGGAGGGCATTGCCGAATGCATGGTGATTGGACGCCCGGAGGTGATCCAGACGCGGCTCGCCCGCCATGGCCTGACCATCCGTCCGGGCGAGGACTTCCTCATCATCGACCCCGAGGATGACCCGCGCTACCGCGACTACGTCCAGACCTACGTCGAGGCCGCCGGACGCCAGGGTATCACGCCGGCCTCGGCCCGCCTGCTGGTGCGCACCAACGCCACCATCATCGCCGCCATCGCGGTGAAGCGCGGCGACGCCGACGCGATGATCTGCGGCATCATCGGCGGCTACCACAAGCGGTTGCGCTCGATTCGCGAGATCATCGGCCTGACGCCGGGCCTGACCGGCTTCTCGGCGATGAGCATGCTCATCACCAGCAAGGGGCCTTTGTTTATTACCGACACCCAGGTGCGCCACGACCCGAGCGCGGCCGACATCGCCGAGATGGCGCGCATGTCGGCGTGGCACGTGCGCCGCTTCGGTCTCGAGCCGAAGATCGCGCTGGTGTCGCACTCCGACTTTGGGTCGGACGAGTCGCCGTCGGCCTGCAAGATGCGCGACGCGCTCGCCATCCTGCGCGAGACTGCGCCCGACCTCGAGGTCGACGGCGAGATGCAGGCCGACACGGCGCTGCTGCAGCATGTGCGCGACCGCATCCTGCCGGGCTCGAGCCTCAAGGGCGAGGCCAACATCCTGGTCATGCCCAACATCGAATCGGCCAACATTGCCTTCCAGCTCGCCAAGGTAATGGCGGACGCGTTGCCGGTGGGACCGATCCTCATCGGTGCCGCCCTGCCGGCCCACATCCTGACACCGGCCTCCACCTCCCGCGGCATCCTCAACATGACGGCTCTGGCGGTGGTCGAGGCGCAGGCGGCGCGTCGGCGGCCGTAAGGCTGCGGCTCGAAGTCGACTATCGACAGAACAGGGCCGCCGCGCGTTGATCCACGGCAATCCTGGCACGACGACTGTCCAAGGTTCGCAACCGCGCGAAGCCGTCGGCTGACACCGTTTACCAGACCAGTGCTTCGTCGCCGCGGTGGAGTCGCTCGGCAAGGGGTATGAGCCGGCCGGCGTCGTCGTGAAGCACCAGAGGCGCCGCCAGCGTGAAAGGCCCGCGACTGCCCTTTATGGCTCTCACCAGAACGCGGTGCGCCGCCTCGTCCGCGCGCGGCAGGATCGGCTTCACCGTGATGGCGCCGGTGCGGCGCTCGAGCCCGCGCAGGAGCCCGGGCAGGGCAGCGGAGGCGTGGATGGCGATGAACTGGCCCTTCTCGGCCAGCCGGTCTAGGCAGGCCTCGACCCAGTCCTCGAGCGCGAAGCCCTCGTCCAGGACGTGCGCCGCGCGGCGCAGCCGGTCGGGCGACGGCCGGGAGCATCCCGGATCGTAGAAGGGCGGGTTGGTCACCACGAGGGCGGCGAGCTCGGGGAGCGCCCGGCGCAGGTCGGCCTTGTCGAGGATGTTGCACTCGGCCACGTCGACCAGCGCGGCGAAGTCGAAGGCGGCGGCGTTGGCCCAGGCCATCGCGACCAGCGCGGCCTCGCGCTCCACCAGAACGACGCGGCCGCCGGGGCGGAGCAGGGCAATGCCAAGCCCGACCGCGCCGACACCCGAACCCATGTCGTAGCAGGTGCCGGTGAAACCGACGGGCACAGCAGCAGCCAGCAGCACTGCGTCGGTGCCGGAGCGATGCCCCTTGGCCGGCTGGTTCAGGATTAGGCGACCGCCGTAGAAGGCGTCCCGCGTCACCGCGCGAGCGCCATCCTCAGCCATGGTCGGCGACCGCCGTCAACCGTGGCGCAGCTCGGCCATCAGCCCGGCCGAGTGCAGCGCCATGCGGGCGCGCGGCAGGTCGTCCTCGTCGATGAGGACGCGCCGAGGCAGGAAGCCGCACGAGCCCTCGAGCACGCTCATGTACTGGTCGGCGACGAAGAAACCGATCTCGTGCTCGGCCATCAGCGCCTCGATGCGGGAGATCAGGACGATGTCGTTCGTGCGCAGCAGCTCGATCATGGAAGTCCCGCGAAGCCCTCATCTTGCACGAGCCCTCGGGCCCGGCAAGGCTGCGCCCGATTGCTGCGGCGGTTGCCGCGGCCCTATCGCGCCTCTAAGTACCGGATGGTCAGGCGGAGAGCGGTCTTGGGTGTCGTGATTTCCCTGGAAGACAAGGCGGCCGAGGCCAACATCGATGCCCTGCTGGGGCTGGCGCGCCCGGACATGGCGCGGGTCGACGCCACGATCCTGGGACGGGCCGCCTCGCACGTCTCGATGATCCCCGACGTGGCGCAGCATCTCATCGCCTCCGGCGGCAAGCGCCTACGGCCGATGCTCACCCTCGCCGCCGCGGGTCTCTGCGACTACAAGGGCGACGGCCACGTGAAGCTCGCCGCGAGCGTCGAGTTCATGCATACCGCGACGCTGCTGCACGACGACGTCGTCGACCAGAGCGACATGCGCCGGGGTAAGCTCGCGGCCCGCATGCTGTGGGGCAACGAGGCCAGCGTGCTCGTCGGCGATTTCCTGTTGGGGCAGGCCTTCAAAATGATGGTCGAGGTCGGCTCGCTGCCCTGCCTCGACGTGCTGTCTTCGGCCGCGGTGGTGATCGCCGAGGGCGAGGTGATGCAGCTCTCCGCCGCCAAGGACACGCAGACCAGCGAGGACGATTACCTCGCGGTGATTCGCGCCAAGACGGCGGCTCTGTTCGGCGCGGCCTGCGAGGTCGGTGCCATCCTCGGCGCACGGCCGAAGGCCGACATCGCCGCCTGCCGGTCCTACGGGCTCAACCTCGGCATCGCCTTCCAGTTGATCGACGACGCGCTCGACTACGGCGGCACGGCGACGAAGCTCGGCAAGAACACCGGGGATGATTTCCGCGAAGGGAAGATCACCCTGCCGGTGGTGCTGGCCTTCCGCCGCGGCTCTCCGGAGGAGCGCGACTTCTGGCGCCGGGCTCTCGAGAAGGGCGAGCACGGCGACGGCGACCTCGACATCGCCTTGGGCTACCTTCGGCGCCACCGCGCGCTCGAGGACACGGCGGAGCGCGCCCGGCATTACGGTGCCATGGCGCGCGACGCCCTGGAGCTGTTCCCGGCCTCGGCCTGGAAGCGCGCGCTCATCGACGTCGTCGACTTCTGCGTCGCCCGCTCGCATTGACGCCGGCGCAGTTGTCGCTCGGTTCGGTTCGCCGGATAAGCGCGCTGCATGGCGTGGAGTTTACATGGTCCTCTCTCGTACGCTCGGGCTCGCGAGCTGCTTTGCTGCTGTTCTCGCCGCCGGGACCGCCATGGCGGCCGACACCGAGACCTTGCTCTTCATCCGCCATGCCGAGAAGCCGGAGCCCGGGCTTGGCCAGCTCTCCTGCAAGGGGCTGAACCGTGCGCTGGCGCTCGGGGCGGTGCTCGCCAAGAAGTACGGTAAGGTCGACGCCGTCTACGCGCCGAGCCCGCAGCACCAGAAGGAGGATGGCGCCGGGGCTTTCGACTACGTGCGCCCGCTGGCGACCGTCGAGCCGGCGGCGATCCGCTTCGGCCTGCCGGTCCATGCCGACTTCGGCTACAAGAAGACCGACGAGCTCGTCGATGCGCTACTCGCCCCGGAGTATCGCAAGGCGACGGTTCTCGTCGCCTGGGAGCACCATCGGCTCGATACGCTGGTCCCGCGCATGGTCAAGGACCTTGGCGGCGATCCCGCGGCCATCACCGATTGGGCCAAGGACGATTACGATTCGATCTGGCGCGTTGCCATCACCCGCGACGGTGCCGACGTGAAGGCCGCCTTCAGCCACGACAAGCAGGGGCTTGATGGTCAGCCCGACATTTGTCCCAGATAGGGAACGGAAGCGGAACACAAAGCTGGGATGATTATTGAAGTGTTGCCGATCCGCGTTGACTCGTACGGTCCCATGACGTTCGGTGCTAGCACAGCGAGTGCGGGAGCGTGGCATGGCGGGTAGCGTCAACAAGGTGATCTTGATCGGCAATCTCGGGCGCGACCCCGAGGTGCGTCGCACCGGCTCCGGCGACCCGATCGTCAGCTTCTCGATCGCCACCACGGAATCCTGGCGCGACAAAGCCTCCGGCGAGCGCAAGGATCGCACCGAGTGGCACAACATCGTGATCTTCAACGAGCCTCTTGGCCGCATCGCTGAGCAGTACTGCAAGAAGGGCACGAAGGTGTATATCGAGGGCGCGTTGCAAACCCGCGAATTCACCGATCGAGACGGCAACGCGCGCAAGTCGACTGAGGTGGTGCTGCAGCGCTTTCGCGGCGAACTCGCATTGCTCGACAGCCGCGGCGGCGGAGGTGGGCGCGACATGGACGAGCCGGCCTCCGACGGCGGCTTCGGCCGCACGTCGCCGATGCAGCGCACCAGCGGCGGTGCCGCTGACCGCCGTCCCGCGACAGCTGGCGGCGGCCGCATGAACGACGTCATCGACGACGATATCCCGTTCTAATGAGGCCCTAGTCCGGATGTATCGCTGCTGGCAAACCGGTGCGCTGCACCGGCGAAGTCGAGGAGCACCGGTCCCGATCTTCGCTTCGCTTCGTCCGGGATGACGCGAGCACCGAACGATGACCCGAGCCAAGATCGCCTTGTTTGTGCTCGAGGCACTGCCCAACGCCCGCGTGGTGCGTCGCTTCATCCACGACCATGCCGCCGACATCGTCCTCGTCGGCCTCTCCAATCCGGAGCGGCGGCTCGTAGGCGGTCTCACCGGGCAGTTGCGCCGCCACATGGCCCGCTCCGGCCCGCGCTTCCTGCCCTATCTCGCGATCAACTTCGGCTTCCCCGACATCCTGAGGCCGGCGGCCCCGCTGCTCCAGGCCCTGGGCGGCGCGCGCGACACGCCGGAGGCGACGCCGCTGCGGCGGCTCTGCGAAGGCCTCGCGCTTCCCACGATCAAGGTCGAGGATGTCAACGGCGAGGCCGTCGCCGGCGCGCTCCGCGTCGCCGCGGCCGACCTCATCGTCACCTTCCACTTCGACCAGGTTCTGTCGGCCGCCACCATCGGCTTGGCGCGACTCGGCGGCATCAACGTCCACCCGGCGCTGCTCCCGCGCCACCGCGGTCCCGTGCCGACGCTCCACGCCCTCGCCGACGGCGACCGCGCCTTCGGCGTCACCCTGCATCGCCTGGCACCCACCATCGATGCCGGTGCGATCCTCGCCCAGTCCGCCGCCGACCTGCCGACGGATGTCACCGCGACCGGAGCGGCGGTCCTGCTGCACGCGCAAGCGCGGCCGATGATGGACGACGTGCTCGACGCCGTCGCTCACAGCGGCACGCTACCAGAGGGCAGGGCGGTGCCGACGGAGCCCTACCGCCCATTCCCCTCCGCGACGCTGCTGCGCGACATGTGGCGCCGCGGTCAGAGGTTGACCGATCGCGCGGATCTCGCGGCGTCGCTCACGCTCGCCGCGCGCCTCTGACGCGCGCAGGCGTGTCTTGCGGAGCGCCGCAACGGCGGTAGGGTGGGAGGCATGACGCGCTCCTCGCCCCTCGACGTTACCGACCGCCCGCAGCATTTCGCGAGCGACAATTATTCCGGGATCTGCCCGGAGGCCTGGGCGGCGATGGCCGAGGCCAATACCGGCGGCCATGCGCCGGCCTACGGCGACGATCGCTGGACCAGGCGCGCCGCCGACGCCTTCCGCAACCTCTTCGAGACCGATTGCGAAGTCTTCTTTGTCTATAATGGCACGGCGGCCAATTCCCTGGCGCTCGCCCAGCTCTGCCGCAGCTACCACTCGGTGATCTGCACGGCGACGGCGCACGTCGAGGTCGACGAGTGCGGCGCCCCCGAGTTCTTCTCCGGCGGCTCCAAGCTGCTCACCGCGCCCTCCGACGACGGCAAGCTGACCGTCGCTGGCATACGCGCCAAGGCCCTGGGGCGTCGTCCGCTGCATTTCCCGCAACCCAAGGCGGTCACGATCACGCAATCGACCGAGACCGGCCGCGTCTACACGCTCGCCGAAATCGCGGTGCTGTCGGCGCAATGCCGCGATCTTGGCTTGCGGCTGCATATGGATGGCGCGCGCTTCGCCAACGCCTGCGCCAGCCTCGGCGCGTCGGCGGCCGACGTGACGTGGCGCGCCGGCGTGGATGTGCTGTGCTTCGGGGGCACCAAGAACGGCATGGCGGCGGGCGAGGCCGTGGTGTTCTTCGATCGCGCGCTCGCCGAGGACTTCGACTATCGCTGCAAGCAGGGCGGACAGCTCGCCTCCAAGATGCGTTTCACGGCAGCGCCGTGGATCGGAATGCTCGAGAGCGGCGCCTGGTTGCGAAACGCCGCCCACGCCAATGATTGTGCCCAGCGCCTGGCCGGGGCCATCGCCGGCGTGCCCGGCCTCGAGGTGCTGTTTCCGCCAGAGGCCAACGCAGTCTTCGTGCGCGCCACCGAGACGGTGTTCGACGCGCTGCGGGCGCGCGGCTGGCGCTTCTACACCTTCATCGCCGGCGGCGCCCGCTTCATGTGCGGCTGGGACACCGACCCTGCCGCCGTCGACGAGCTGGCGGCCGATTTGCGCGAGGCGGCGGCCGCAGTAGCCTGACGCGGCATCGATCAGTGCGCTGCGATGATCGCGGCTGGCTGGCCCTGCGCCGCGCCCGACAGCGCGATGGCGACAGCGGCGAAGCCGAGCGCGGTAAGGACGAAGGCGAAGCGGACGTAGAGGCGCATGGGACCGATCCATGGGGCTTTGTCCGTCTTCAACGGGGCAGGTGAGCCGACCCTACGCGTTGATTTCGTTGGCTCGCGTGTTGTCGCGGCGACGCGATCCTGGGCTACACTGCCGCCATGCCTCAGGTCGCGACCACCAAGCCCCACATCTTCGCCGACCGCCGCGTGGCGGCGATGCTGGGGCTTGGCTTCTCCTCCGGCCTGCCGCTGCTGCTGGTCTACGCCACGCAGTCGGCCTGGTTCTCCGACGCCAAGGTGCCGATCGAATATCTCGGCCTGCTATCGGAGTTGACCCTCGCCTACAAGCTGAAGTTCCTTTGGGCGCCGTTCCTCGATCGCTACGACTGTCCGCTCTTCGGCCCGTGGCTCGGGCGCCGGCGCGGTTGGATGGTCGCGGCGCAGCTCCTCGTCGTCGTGGCCCTCTGCGGCATCGCGGCCGGCGACCCCGGGCACCGCCTGTGGTGGACGGTGGCGTTCTCTCTGGCGCTCGGCTTTGCCGGAGCGACGGGCGACGTCGTCATCGATGGCTGGCGCATCGCCGTCGCGCCGGAGAAGAAGGCCGTAATGTCCTCCTGGGCCGAGATCGGCTGGCGGATCGGCACGCTCGCCGGCGGCGCCGGCACGCTGGTGCTGGCCGACCGCGTCGGTTGGCCGGGCGCCTACCTCGGCATGGCCGTGTTGACCCTGCCCGGCCTCGCCGCCGCGCTGCTCGCGCCAGAGCCCGCCATCGAGGAGCGCTCGAGCGAAGGCTCGCGCAACATCATCCTCACGATCTGGCACCCGATCCGCGAGCTGATCGTGCGCCTCGGCCCGATGGCGGCTCCCATCCTCATTCTCGTGGCCGGCTTCCGCATGCCGGGCTACGTCGCCTCGGCGATGGCGATCCCGCTCTTCAAGGCGCTGCACTATTCCAACACCGATATCGCCACCGTCACGAAGGGGTTCGGCTTCGGCGTGGCGATCGCCGCCACTGCCTTCGGCGGCTGGCTGGTGCCGCGGATCGGCATGATGCCGAGCCTTTTCGCCGGCACCTTCGCCGGTTCGGCCTCGCATCTCGCCCTCGCCTGGCTCGCCGCGCACGGCGACCACGGCGGCGGCGAGTTCTGGGTCTTCGCCGTCGCCGTCTCGATCGACGCTTTCGCCTACGCCTTCGCCTCGATCGTGCTCATCACCTACATGTCGACGCTTTGCGCCAGCGAGCTCGCCGCCAGCCAATACGCGCTCTTGACCTCGCTCGTCGCGCTGCCCGGCAGCCTGCTCGCCGCGAGTTCCGGCTTCGCCATCAAGGCGCTTGGCTTCCAGCATTTCTTCGAGGCTACCTCGCTGATCGGTCTGCCGGTGGCGATCCTCTGCCTCTGGGTATGGCACAGGGAGGCGACATCACAGCGGACCGTTTCGGCCTGACGGCTCGGCTCGACCGCGCCGCCCGCGCGCGCTACATCGCGGTCCGACCCAGACACCGCGGACCTGCCATGCTCGCTTACCTCATCGCCCGCTTCGACATGACCGACCCCGAGCGTGCAGCCGACGCCTACAAGAAATACGTCGCCGAGGCCGGCCCCGCCTACGAGAAGCACGGCGCGCGCTTCCTGGTGCGTGGTGGCGAGGCTCACCCGCTCGAGGGCGAGGCGCGCACCCGCAACGTCGTCATCGAGTTCCCGAGCCTGGAAGAGGCGCGGGCCTGCTACGAAAGCGAGACCTACCAGAAGGCGCGCCAGCATCGGCTGCCGGTGGCAGAGGGTGAGATCGTGCTGGTGCAGGGTGCCGTCGGCCCGCGCGACAAGCCCGAGGCCAAGAAGGGCTATTGGATCGCCCGGCGCGACGTGAAGGACCCGGCGCACTATAAGAAATACGTCGAGGGTTCGGGCAAGGCCTTCGAGGAGTACGCCGCGCTGTTCCTCGCCCGCGGTGGCCCGCATCAGCCGCTTGAGGGTCAGGCGCGGGAGCGCAACGTGCTGATCGAGTTTCCCAGCGTCCAGCACGCGCTCGACTGCTACCATTCGGACGCCTACCAGAAAGCCAGCGAGAACCGCCGCGCCGCCGCCACGGGCGAGACCGTGATCGTCGAGGGCGCATGAGCGAGGCGCCGCAACGTCCGGCGCGTATCGGCGTCGTCACCGCCTCGGATCGTGCCAGCGCCGGCATCTACGAGGACGTCAGCGGCCCGGCGATCGAGGCCTACCTCTCGCGCGTGCTCACCTCGCCTTTCGCCATCCTGCGGCGGGTGATCCCGGACGGGTTCGAGAGCGTGCGCGACACCATCATCGCGCTCGTCGACGAGGAGGGCTGCGACCTGGTGTTGACCACCGGCGGCACCGGCCCGTCCGATCGGGATCTGACGCCGGAGGCGACGATGGCGGCGGCGCCGCGCCTCTACCCCGGCTTCGGCGAGCTGATGCGGCAGGTTAGCCTGCGCGACGTGCCCACCGCAATCCTGTCGCGCCAGGTGGCGGCGCAGCGTGGCCGCTGTCTCGTCGTCAACCTGCCCGGCAAGCCCGGCTCGATCCAGACGTGCATGGACGCAATCATGCCGGCGTTGCCCTATTGCCTCGACCTCATGGGTGCAGCTCGGCTCGAGTGTGACCCCGCGGAGGTCCTCGCCTTTCGACCGAAGGAGTCTTGAGGCTCGTCGCGGCGTCCCGACGATCGATTTTATTGCGGAGGCTGAAGCCTCGGGTATAGTCGCGAAGGCGTAAGGCGGAGTACTCGCATGGCCGATGAAGCGCCCAGGTGGCGTCCCATAATCACAGCGCCCAAGGACGGCACCCGGATCATCGTGGGTGATCCGGCACAGCGAGCAGGACCCTGCCGACATCGATGTGGTCCGCTGGGCACAGGCGCGACGCTCCGGTAATCCGTGCTGGACCTCGACCGACTCCAGCCACGATTGCGCGATCATGTATGAGGATTGGGAGGTGGCGCATTGGATGGCGTTGCCCTCAACCATGCCGAGCGTCCGTACGCCCGACATGGCCGCGCGGCTGCCGGCCTTTCCGCACAACGGCGAGGAGATCGGCGGCTCGGGCATTTGAGCAGCCCAGGAATGTCGGGAGTGACCAGCCGCAGGAATCGTGACTGAGGCTGGAGGTGCAGTAGCCTTGCCGTTCTCGCGCGTTGTCTGTAAAGCCGCGTTCGAGCCGCGCGGCGGTCGCTGCACGTTCGCGCTGCCTGGAAATCAACCCTCGTCAACGTTGGAAGACTCGATGAAAGCCGACATCCACCCGTCCTATCACACGATCAAGGTCGTGATGACTGACGGCACCGAGTTCACCACGCGTTCGACCTACGGGGCGCCCGGCGACACGATGCAGCTCGACATCGACCCCAAGACCCATCCGGCGTGGACCGGCGGCTCGGCTCAGCTGCTCGACCGCGGTGGACGCCTGTCCCGCTTCAACGCGCGTTTCGGCGGCCTGACCTCACTGGCTGCCAAGCAGAGCTGATCGGTAAATCCGGTTCGGGTACCAACATGCCGCCCTTGAGGCGGCACTTCCTTATCCGGCGATCGGAAGTGGCGAGTTCGAACCATGGTGGGCCGTTCTCGTTTCAGCCCTACGTCAGTCCGCGACGCGGTCCCAGCCGTTGAGGCCGAGTCGCTCCTGCGGTATAAACCGCGCTTTGTACGCCATCTTCTTCGAGCCTTCGACCCAATAGCCGAGATAGAGGTGCTGCAGGCCCAGCCGGCGCACCCGTTCGATATGATCGAGGATCATGAAGGTGCCGAGCGATCGGCCCTGCTCCTCGGGATCGTAGAACGAGTAGACCATCGAGAGGCCGTCGGCGAGCAGGTCGGTCAGGCACACCGCCACGAGGCGACCGGGCGAGACGGAGGTAGCCCCGATCCGATACTCGACCAGCCGCGTCTCGACGTGGCTGTCCTCCACCATCATCGAATAGTCGAGCACGGTCATGTCGGCCATGCCTCCGTCGGTGTGGCGGGCATCGAGGTAGGATCGAAACAGCGAATATTGCTCGGACGTCGGTTCGGCCCGCACCACAGCGCCGCGCAGGTCGGTGTTGCGCTCGAGGATGCGGCGGAGGCTGCGCGACGGCGAGAACTCCGTGGCCTTGACGCGGACGGAGACGCAGGCGCGGCACGCCTCGCAGGCCGGCCGGTACGCGATGGTCTGCGAGCGACGAAAGCCCGATTGCGTGAGCGTGTCGTTGAGCCCGGCGGCACGCTTGCCAATGAGATGGGTGAAGACCTTGCGCTCTTCGCGGCGCGGCAGGTAGGGGCAGGGCGAAGGCGCGGTGAGATAGAACTGAGGAGTGTCGCGCGGTTCTCTCGACAAAGTCTCGGGTCCCGGATTCGCCGGCTCGGGTGCCAGGCAGTGCAGCTTAACGCGCTACGAACGGCCCGCAAGTCGCTAGAGGCCGCGGACGCTGCGTTGCGCGGGCCAAGCATAGATTTTGCGCGTCGGGACCCTTTTCAAGGCAGGATATGCTCGCCGACGCGGCCCTGGCGGGAACCATGGGGTCGCGGGTGATCAGGCCGGCCCCGAGCCGCGTCGGCCCTGGCGATCACGCGCCGTGGACGTAAAAGAAAAGTTTCCGCGTCCCTGCGCTCGACCGGCTTCGATCCGACGTGCTTGCCGGATCGTAAAGACGGACGGCAGCGGATCAAGGTCCGCTGCCGTCTCGAACTCAGAGGCCGAGGTCGCCGATTAACGGAACGCCCTTGAAGAGGCCGGTCGAGGGCGCGACGCCGAGGCCCAGCGCACCGCCGCCGGCCGCGACAGGCGGGATATCGACAAGCATCATCGGGCCGCCAGCGCGAATCGGCTGGTAGGAAGCCTTCTGCTGCGAGGGCACGAGACGCATCCGCTTGGCCATCTTCATGCGCTTGGCGTGCATCTTGGCGCTGGCGGGCTGCGAGACGACGATCGTGGTCGTGGCGAGAACGGCCAGGGCGAGGCCGGTCGTCAGGATTTTGCGGAACATGGGTACTCCTCTCGAGGTAAGCTGCGCTTGAAGCGCTAGCGAAAGCCATTCCTCTCCTGCCGCGCGACAGTGACAAAGCGATGACGAACCGCCACGCTCGGCGTCGTTCCGCCTTGCGCACGCGTTCATTAGTTGGGCAGTGTCGCTGCCGAACACCGCCATGCGGCAAGGAGAACACATGCTGAGTTCAGCAGCGGACGGCGACGCCGAGCAGGGCGGGCAGGCATCGGGCAATCCCGATCCAACGATGAAGAAGCTGCCGGGCAAGCCCTCGGGCGAGAACGTGCCGCCAGCCGGCGGCGAGAGCATGGCGCCCGCAGACAGCGATCAGCCCTACGCGCCGCCCGGCGGTCAAGGCGAAGATGAAGGTTAGAGTATCGGACGGTGATCGGAGTCGCTTCGCGACGCTTAAGTACCTGTCCCGCTATATTTCTTGTTGGAGCAAGTCCGCAGAAGCGGACGTTGCTCTAGGTTCGGATCGTCTGCACGAAGCCGGCCGCGGCGATCGCTGCGACGGCGGCCGAGACGATGACGTTCCAGCCGGCGAGCGACAGGCCGAGAATGCGGATGGCGACGGCGTCGCAGCGCACCACCCGGACCGTCTGAAGCTGGCGTAAAAAGTCGGCGCTGCTGGCGGCGCGTGCCGGCGTCCCGGTGCAGTCGCTGGGTCCCGGCCAGAATCCCCACTCGACGCCGGCGTGGTAGGCGCCGAACGCGGCGGACAACAGGAACAGCAGCGCCAGCAGCGCGAAGCAGGCAAGCGCCAGCGCACGCGAGGCGCGGGCCGCGGCGGCCACGGTGACGGCACCGAGCGCCATGCCGGCGTAGAAAGGCAGCCGTTCCTTGAGGCAGAGTTCGCATGGTGCGATGCCCGCCGCCTGGAAGGCGAAGGCGCCGGCGATGGTCAGCACGACCAGGGCGAGCGCGGCGACGGCGAGAGTCGTCGGATACCTGCGAGACGGCGCCGCGCCGACGGCATCGACCACGTCTTCGGCCGAAGCGGACATCAGATCACCTTGGCGGCGACTACGAAGCCCGCCACCACGATCAGGGCGAGAGCGAGCATGAACACGCCGAAGAAGCGTTCAAGCAGCCGCTTGATTGGCTCGCCGAAAAGATTGAGCAGGACCGCCAGCACGAAGAAGCGTGCGCCGCGCGTCAAGGCGCAGAGTAGAACGAAGAGCGGCAGGTTGTAGGCGACCAGCCCGCAGAAGATGGTCACGAGCTTGAATGGAATCGGCGTCAGACCCTTGACCAGGATGAACGCCCAGCCCCAGCGCCCAAAGAAGGTGCGCAGCGCGTCGATCTTGGCGTCGTAGCCGTAGATGTGAATGAGCCAGTGCCCGACGCTGGCGTAGAGCAGGGCGCCGATGGCGTAGCCGAGTAGGGCGCCGAGTACCGAACCCACTGTGCAGATCAGCGCGTAGACCCAGGCACGCTTGGGCCGCGCCAGCGACATCGGCACCAGGATGACGTCGGGTGGTAAGGGAAAGAAGGAGCTCTCGCAAAAGGCGATGATGCCTAGCCACAAAGGCGCGGACGGCTTCTCTGCGAGGCTCATCGTCCAGCGGTAGAGCCGCTTGGTCGGGCCGTCGCCGCGCCGCGGAATGGCCGGATCGAGGGGCAGGGCGGTGGCTCGGCTCTGGTCGGTCATCGTGGTCTCACCCGGAGCGCTGACAGCTGCACATCACGGCGGTGGGGCCGAAAGATGGTTCCGCTCGCCTCCTGCCTCTCTCACGAGAGAGTTGCGGCTTCGTTGCCACGCCGCGCCGCGCTTTGGCCACGATGCGACGACGCCCGTTCGACCTTCCGCCACGGCGATGCTAGGAAGTCGCCATGATCGCGACCCCCACGGCCGAGCAGGCCGCCGGCGAAATCGAGAGCGCGTTGGATGATCGGAGTGCGTTGACCACGGTCCGCTCGACGATCTTCAACGTCGCCTTCTACGCCGCCTTCGTCGGGCTGATGGTCTTCGGCATGCCGTGCCTGGTGATGCGCCGGCGCGCCTGCCTGGCGGTGATCCGGCTCTGGGCGAAGGTTTCGGTGTGGCTGCTGCAGGCGATCTGCGGCACGCGGATCGAGTTCCGGAACCTGCATCTCCTGCCCAAAGGGGCCTCGATCCTCGCGGTCAAACACCAGTCGTTCCTCGAGACCTTCGCGCTGATCACCGTGCTCGACGATTTCTCCTACATCCTGAAGAAGGAGCTGACCGTCGTGCCCTTCTTCGGCTGGTATATCAGGGCGAGCGAGCAGATCGCGCTGGACCGCGCCAAGCGCGGTGGTGCCCTCGCCCGGCTCAAGACCGCCGTGGCGGAGCGGCTCGGGGCCGGGCGACAGGTCGTGATCTTTCCCGAAGGGACACGTCGGCCGATCGGCGCGCCGCCGGACTACAAGGTGGGCGTCGCGGCCCTTTGCGCGAGCTCCAGCGTGCCGTGCACGCCCGTGGCTCTCAACACAGGGCTATTCTGGCCGCGTCGGTCGTTCCGCAGGCACCCGGGAACGGTGGTCATCGAGTTCCTGCCGCCGATCGCGACGGGCCTCGCCAAACGCGACTTCATGGCGGCGGTGCAAGGCGCCATCGAGCCGGCGACCGATGCCCTCGTCGCCGAGGCGTTCGCCGCGACCCGGCGCGGGCCGGCCGCCAAGGATGACGGCGCGGCTCGCGCTCTTCGCGCGCTCCCGCGCTCCTGATCGTCAGCCGGCGCCGCCGAGCACCTGCATGCGGATTTGTGACACACCGGCGTGGAGCATACCGAGAATGCCGGCCGCACCACGCGACACGTCGAGCACGCGCCCGCGTACGAACGGGCCTCGATCGGTCACGGTGAGGATCGCTTGGCGGGCGTTGGCGAGGTTGGTCACCAGAAGCTTGGTTCCGAAGGGCAGCGAGCGGTGCGCGCAGGTCGCTGCACCAACAGAGGTTCCGTTCGCCGTCCGGCCGCCGCCCGCATAGAAGGAGGCGCGGCCTTCCTGCATGCCGCCGGCGCTCGGAGTTCCGGCCGCGCGGGCCGCTGCCAGATGGTGGACGCGTCGGGTGGCTGCGTGCGCGTAGTGCCTATACCTCCTGTGAACGCCGACCTGTGCGGTCGGCGCGTGACGATGCCACCCGCGATAGCGGCTCGCGGCATCGGCCGCTCCAACCTGCATGGAAGCCGTCGTCGCGAACACAGCCGCGATGATGATGGTCTTGTTGTTCAAAGAGTAGTTCCCCGTCTGGTTTCGCAGAGCGGCGCGTCCTAATGGAATTCCGAGGCTCTTCAAAGTCTTGACGCGATAATATTTCTAATGCAGCCCCGGTGGATTGCATGTGATCACGTTTTAAGATGGACAATGTAGCGCCATGTTTCGGTCATTCGAGCGGCTTCGACATGAACGCCGATGCTCGGTGCCAAGCTTGCGACGAATACTTGGCACCGAAGCAGGATCGACTTGGGCCTTCCAGAGCGATCGAGCCAACTATAAGCGCGTCAACGGTGGGTCATTGCTGGCATCGGCGATCAAGCTTTTGACGCAGCCATCTACGAACCGCATGATCACAACGCGGCGAGATCGTGAGCTATGCATGAGATGCATGCCAGACGGTCGCAGGCTTGTTTGCCGCCTGTAGCGACAATGGAGGCACCATGATCGGGATCATCTTGGCCGGCGGCCTCGCCAGCCGGATGGGTGGCGAGGAGAAGGCTTTCCTTCGCGTCGGAGGTCATGCCATCATTGAGCGCGTGCTCGCCGCTCTCCGCCCGCAGTGCAAGGGCATCGTCATCAACGCCAACGGAGATCCGGCACGCTTCGCCGGCTTCGGCTGCCCGGTCGTCCCTGATTCGGTCCCGGACCGTCCCGGGCCGCTCGCCGGTCTTCTCGCCGGGCTGGACCACGTCGCCGCGAATCACCCCGACGCCGCTTTCACCCTCACGGTGCCGAGTGATGCGCCGTTCCTGCCACTCGACCTCGTGGCACGGCTGGAGGACCGCCGCATCGAAGATCGCGCTGCGATCGTGCGCGCCTGTTCCGACAACAACGACCATAGCGTAGTGGCGCTTTGGTCGGTGGCGTTGCGCGAGGATCTGCGCCGCGCTCTTGTGGTGGAGGGGCTCCGCAAAGTCGGCGCCTTCGCCGCGCGCCATCCTGTAGCCAGTGTCAACTGGCCGACGCAGCCGATCGACCCATTTCTCAACGTCAACACGCCCGGCGATCTCGCCGCCGCCGAGCGCGCCGTCGTCGGTCGCGTCCCAGATCCCTGACGGCGCGAAGATCCCCCGCCACGCTTATGGACAAGGCAAATTTGCTCTGCTACCGCAGTGAAATAGTCTACTGTGCGACCATAGCGCGCGGTGACCTTTCCCGTAATCACGATGCGGCCGCCGCGCCGACAAAGGATGAAGCGTGCAGATTCTCGTTCGCGACAACAATGTCGATCAGGCGTTGAAAGCGCTGAAGAAGAAGATGCAGCGCGAAGGTATCTTCCGCGAGATGAAGCTGCGCGGCCACTACGAGAAGCCTTCCGAGAAGCGCGCCCGCGAAAAGGCGGAGGCGGTCCGCCGCGCTCGCAAACTCGCCCGCAAGAAGATGCAGCGCGAGGGTCTGCTGCCGATGAAGCCCAAGCCGGTCGTCGGAGCGCGCTGAGCCCCTCCGTTTACCGTTTGGCAACGCGGCTCGGGTAAGTCCTGGTTAAGCATCTTCGCAGCGTCCAATTCTCGCCGGATTGGTTGCCCTTATGGCCTGCGATGCTTGCGCGCCCGAAGGCTCGGGGCGACCAGGACACGGGTATGACAGCAGCGCTCACGCTCCACACGATCCGCCCCGCCGCAAGCCTCGCGGGCGCCGTCGCTCTGGCGCTCGCTCTCGCCGCATGCGGTGCGTCCGGCGGCCTTAACGGCTCTCCCGGTACGGCGGGAGCCGGCGTCGCCGAGATCACCAAGGAATCGCCCGAAGCAGCGCAGGCGAATCTCGCGTCCCTGTCGGATGTCGTGGAGCGCAACCCTCAGAGCGTCGAAGCCCTGACAACGCGAGGGGTCGCCTATGCCCGCGTCGCTCAGTTCGACAATGCCATCGGCGATTTCAGCCACGCCATCCAGCTCGATCCCAACAGCTCCGCGGCGTTGACCGATCGCGCGCTGGCCTATCGCCAGATCGGGAAGAACGACGCCGCTTTGGCCGACTTCAACCGCGCCATCACCGCCAACCCGAATCACGCGCCGGCTTATCTCGGTCGCGGCAACCTCGAGCGCTCGCAGGGGCAGCTCGACCAGGCGATGGGCGACCTCAACGCCGCCATCCGCCTCAACCCCGAGGATGCCCAGGCCTTTCACGCCCGCGGCCTGCTTTACCAGCGCCAGGGCAACCACAGTCTGGCGATCACCAATTTTGACAACGCCATCGATCGTGATCCCTTCAAGGCGGCGCCCTACCAGGCCCGCGGCGTGAGCCTCGTCGCCGTCGGCAAGCCGGACAAGGCGATCGAGGATTTCAATGCCGCGCTCAACGTCGACAACAAGAACGGCAGCGCCTGGGCCGGCCTCGGCCTGGCCTACGAGAAGCAGGGCAATCGCGCCAAGGCCTCCGAAATGTACAAGCGCGCCCTCAACTTCGATCCGCAGAATCCGACGGCGACCCAGGGCCAGGAGCGGCTCGGCCGCGCCGCTTGAGGCGTGCCGGATCGGACATACTCGGCAGCGCAATCAGTCGGCCGCATTCGCGCCCCCGCACAGCCGCTTTGCATTGCGTTAAGAATGAAGCTCTAAGCTCGCCACGACCGCAGCCGACGGCGCCTTCACCTGGACCGCTTATGCAGACGCTCCCCCGTCGGGTCGCCTCCATCGTGGCCTGCGCGCTCATGCTGAGTGCCTGCGCCGATCATCCCCACGGTGTGCTCATGCCGGTGATGGGCGACGCGCCTGGCACCAGCAGCGTCAACGTGCTCGTCGCGACCACGCGGGGCAAGGACGCGTCGCCTGGCGTCATGTTCAATTCCCTGCGCGCGGACGCCATGGCCTTCGCCGACATCCAGGTGTCGATCCCGCCCGATTCGGTTCGAAAGGTCGGCGATGTGCAGTGGCCCAAGCAGCTGCCCGGCGACCCGGCCGTCGACTTCGTGACCAAGCACACCGCGATCATCGATCGCAAGACGGCGCTCGGCCTGGTGCACGACCAGCTGCGCCACAGTCCCAAGAAGCAGGTGCTGGTCTTCGTCCACGGCTTCAACAACAAGTTCGAGGACGCGGTCTACCGTTTCGCCCAGATCGTGCACGACAGCGGCACCGAGGCGGTGCCGGTGCTGTTTACCTGGCCCTCGAAAGGCAGCGTGCTGGCCTACGGCTACGATCACGAGAGCTCGACCTATTCGCGCAACCAGCTGGAAGACGTGCTGAGTGGGCTCGTTGCCGATTCGAGCGTCGGCGAAATCTCAATTCTCGCCCATTCGATGGGCAACTGGCTGCTGCTGGAGAGCCTGCGCCAGATGGCGATCCGCGGCGGCCGCATCCCGCCCAAGATCAAGAACGTGCTGCTCGCCGCCCCCGACATCGATATCGACATCGCCCGCGAGCAGATCGCCGACATGGGCCCGGTCAAGCCAAACTTCGCGCTGTTTCTGTCACGCTCGGACAAGGCGCTGGCTCTGTCGAAAGACGTATGGGGCTCAGCCGCACGCCTCGGCGACATCGACCCGATGAAGGAACCCTACCTGTCGATGCTGAAGCGCGACAAGATCGCGGTCTACGACCTCTCGCTTCTCGGCAACGGCGGGGTCGATCACGACACCTTCGCGACAAGCCCCGAGATCGTCGAGCTGATCGGCACACGGCTCGCCAGGGGGCAGGCGATCACCGACGGCGGCCAGCGCTTCAGCGACACGCTGTTCAGCTATTCCAGCGGCGCGATCTCTCGCGCCGGCGACGCCGCCGGCCTGGTCGTCAGCGCTCCAACAGCGGCGATCGACATGGACGCGCGCGACACCTATGGCGAGCGCTTCAAGCAGTTCGGAGACGGTCTCCTAGGTCGCTGACCCGGCGGGATGTATCGTGTTCGGAACAGCTCGGGACGACCCGCCTACAAGCCTTAACTTCGCAGAGCCTTAACTCCGCAGAGGCTCAACCTCTCAGAGACTTGGCCTCGGTCACCTTCCACTCGCCGGCCGACACGGCGCAGGCGATTCCTTGCAGTCTGCGGGTGGTGTCGCCCTGCTTCAGCTCGCCGACGAAGGCGCGGCACACCTTGCTGTCGGCGTTGTAGGCCTTGCCCACGGCCGTGATCGCGCCGCGATCGCCCGACTTCCCGTTGTCCCACTTCACCGTGGCGCCGTCGCCCTGCGGATCGAGCGCGGTGGCCAAGGCGGCGGTCTCGCGGCGCCGACCCTCTTCGTCCAGCATGCGGCCGAACGGCACGGTCGAGTTCGAAGCCGTGACATCGTCGCCCGGCATGAGCGAGGCCATCGGGAACGACATCGCGCAACTGCCCAAGGTTGGGCCGAGGGTGAGCAGGAGGCAGCACAAACGGCGGCGATGAGCCGGGCGTGCGGGTGTCGGCGTGGTCGCGGCTGCGTTATGGATAGGCTTGTGGGGCACGCCGGGACTCACGCACTCAAATCATCACGGGGACGTTATTTTGAGCGAGTTAAAGACGCGTGAGCTTTCGGTCGTGGACGATCCTTTCGCGCTTTTCGGCGAGTGGCAGAACGCGGCAGGGTTAACAGAGCCGAACGATCCTAACGCCATGGCGGTGGCGAGCGTCGATGTTTCCGGGTTGCCCGACGTGCGCACGGTGCTGTGCAAGGACTGGGACGAGCGCGGCTTCGTCTTCTACACGAACTTCGAAAGCGCCAAGGGCCGCGAGCTGCAGGCCCAGCCCAAGGCGGCCGCGTTGTTCCACTGGAAGACGCAGCGCCGGCAGGTGCGCATCCGCGGCCCGGTCGAGGTTGTCGACGACGCCGAGGCCGACGCGTATTTCGCCAGCCGACCGCGCGGCAGCCGCATCGGGGCCTGGGCCAGCGCGCAATCCCGCCCGATCGCCTCGCGCGCCGCCCTCGAGCAGGCCGTCGCCGACATCGAGGCCCGCTATCCCGGAGAGACGGTGCCGCGACCGCCGCACTGGAGCGGTTTCCGCATCAAGCCGCTGCAGATCGAGTTCTGGTCCGACGGTGAGTTCCGGCTCCACGACCGTATCCTGTTCTCGCGCGCGGAGGCGTCTGGCGGCTGGAGCGCGGCGCGCCTTTCGCCGTGAGCCTGCGACCATGACCGCCGCTGCCGCCACCCTCGCCGACGACCGCCTCTATCCGGCGCGCCCGATCCTGGCGGCGAGCGTCGCCGTGCTGCGCGAGGGGCGGGTGCTCCTGGCGCGCCGCGCCAAGCCGCCGGGCGCCGGGCGCTTCAGCCTACCGGGCGGACTCGTCGAGCCGGGCGAGACGCTGGCCGAAGCGGCACTGCGCGAGCTCGCCGAGGAGACGGGCGTCGCGGCGCGGATCGTCGAGTTCAACCGTCACGTCGAGGTGATCGAGCGCGACGACGCCGGCGCCGTGCGGCGGCACTTCGTCGTCGCCTCCTTCGTCGGCGCCTGGCTCTCGGGCGAGGGTGTCGTCGGGCCGGAGGCGAGCGAGATCCTCTGGGCGACGCCCGACGCGATTGCGACGCTGCCCGTGACCGACCAGCTCGCGCCGGTGCTCGAGGGCGCATGGCGCCTGGCGGCGCTCCGACTATGACGCGCGCGCGCACCGCTTTCGCCTTCGTGGTCCTCGCATTGCTGGCCCCGCCGCTCCTTGCAGCGCCGCGTCCGCACAAGGTGGAGAAACCGGCGGCACCGCCGCCACCCACGACGGCTACGCCGGTGCCGGTCGCGCCGCCTGACAGCCGCCCCTACGATCCCCAGATCTTGCGCCTCGCCGAGGTTCTCGGCGCGCTGACGACCATGCGCCAGCTCTGCGGTGCGCCGGACGCCGAGCTGTGGCGTCGGCGCATGCAGGCGCTGCTCGATTCCGAAGGCGATTCGCCGGTGCGCAAGGAACGGCTCGCCGGCGCCTACAATCGTGGACTGCAGGGTTACGCCGTGACGTACCGCACCTGCACGCCGAACGCGCGGCTGGTCATTCAGCGCTTTCTCGGCGAGAGCAGCCGCCTCGCCCGCGACATCGGCAACCGCTATCGCGCGAGCTGAGCCGGGCAGGTCGCGCCGGCCGCAGTTTACGCCTACACTCAGACGACCGAAGACAGGATCGCTCGCCCTCCATGCACATGCTCGATTCCGTAAAGCGCCAGCTCACGCCGGTCCACCGTGAAGGCTACATCTTCATTGCGATCTTCGCGATCGTCACCCTGGGGCTGGCCTGGCTGTGGCAGCCGCTCGGCTGGGTCGGCGCGATCCTGACGTGTTGGTGCATCTACTTCTTCCGCGATCCGGTACGGACCACGCCGCTCGACGCCGATCTCGTGGTGTCGCCGGCTGACGGCATCGTCTCGTCGGTCGGCTTCTTCGCGCCGCCGCCGGAACTCGGCCTCGGCTCCGAGCGGATGCAGCGCATCTCCGTCTTCATGTCGGTGTTCGACTGCCATGTGAACCGGATGCCGGTGGCGGGACGCATCTCCAAGATCGCCTACCGTCCGGGGCTTTTCGTCAATGCCGATCTCGACAAGGCCAGCGAGGACAACGAGCGCAACGCCCTCGTCATCGAGACGCCGCGCGGACGATTCGGGGTGGTGCAGATCGCCGGCCTGGTGGCGCGCCGAATCGTCTGCTTCAGCAAGCAGGGTGATACGCTTGCGGCCGGCGAGCGGTTCGGGCTGATCCGCTTCGGCTCGCGCGTCGATGTCTATTGCCCGCACGGCGTACGCCCCCTGGTGGCGGTCGGCTCGAAGGCGATCGCGGGCGAGACGGTGCTGGCGGATGTCGGTTCGCAGGCCGGCTCTCGGCTTTTCAGGGCCGAATGACCGAAGTGGCGAAGGCGACCGAAGCCGCCTTCACCGAAATCGATCTCAGTAGCGGGCGCGCACCAGGGCGGCGCCGCACTGCAGCTCGAGCTGCGAGTAGAGGTCGATGTTGTTGTAGATGAAGCCGCCCGACTTGATCGGCACGATCGGCGGGATGATGCCCTGGACGAAGCCGAGGCTGTAGGGCTGAGGATTGAGCGCGACCCAGGTGCCGTCCGGCGCCTTTGCGAAGTTCGGGCACACGATGGTGCTGTAGTTCGTGGTCGGGCCGAACTGGACGACGACCGGCGGAACCTTGCCCGGGTTGAGGAAGCCGGCTGGCGCGAGCGGAGCAGGCGGCGGCGGGGCGGCGAAGTCGGCGGCCGAAGCGGCGGTCGCCAACCCGACGGTGCCGATCACCGCCAGTGAAAGAATGGTGTTCTTCATGGACCCAGACCCCCTTCGAAGCGGGTTCTCTAGAACAGAGCAACCTGCCGTGAACCGTTTGTTACCGATCTGTGAAAAGAACCGACCGCCGACTCCTTTCAAACAAAATCAAGCCTAGATCGCGCGAAGCTCATCTCCGGTCAATCATGGTCCGGCTTGCGAGGGCAAAATCCACGAGGGTGTCTCCCGTAGGCCATGGATCGCGGGCCATGGATCGCAAGCCATGGATCGCTCCAGGAACCTAGAAGCTCGCGTTCACGTTCTCTCCCCGACCACGAAGGGGATGACATGACGGGCATACGACGGGCCATCACGGCGACTGCTTTCACGATGCTCGCGGCGGATGGGGTATCGGCCCAGGTCCGTTATCAGCCCTACGCTCCGGCTTCCCCGACCCCTTACGGCTACCGCGTGCCTTACGGGTATGAGCAGCCGGACGAGGTCCTGGGCACGAGCCCATCCTTCGTCGTCAATCCCTACGCCTACGGGCGGCAGCCGGTCGTCAGCGTTGTTCGCCGCTGCCAGTATCCGGATGGTTGGAACGTTACCGATTTCGATCGTGACGTGAACGGCATCCCGGCCGGTATTGACCACACTTGCCCGGTCCCCGCCGGCGTCCGCGCTCGTTATTGAGCGCGGGTTGAACAGGAGTTTGCGTTGAAGATCCTCAAGCAGCTGGCGGTTGGTGGACTGGTCGCGGCCGTCCTTGCTGGTTCAGCCGACGCGGCGTCGGCTCGCGTCATCCGTCGCCATTACCGGCATTATGGGTATCGCCACGGAGGTGGAGGCGCCGGAGCAGGCCTTGCCGCCGGGACTTCGCTAGGCCTCCTCGGCTTGGGTATTGCCGGCGCAGCGGCGGCCGACAATGGTTATGGCTCGAATTATCCTGCCTACGGTTCCGGCTATCCCGGCTACGGCTATTACGGTCCGGGATACGGGTATTTCGGCTACTAAGCTACGTCTCCACGAACTCGAAAAAGCGTGCTTCCAGGCACGCTTTTTCATGGTGCGAGGGTCAGGCGAGCCAACCTGTCGAGCGCGCCCTGGAGGATATAGGCGGCCGCCATGCGGTCGACGACCTGGGCGCGCTTGGCCCGCGACACGTCCTGCTCGATCAGGCTGCGCGTCACTGCCGCCGTCGAAAGGCGCTCGTCCCACAACACGAAGGGCAGGGCGGTGAGTGGCGCCATGTTGCGGATGAAGGCGCGCGTCGCCTGCACGCGCGGGCCTTCTGTGCCGTCCATGTTCAACGGCAGGCCGGTCACGAGGGCGACGGCGCCAAGCTTGCCGACCTCCAAGACCAGCAACGCGGCATCCTGGGTGAAGCGGGTCCGCCGGATCGTGGTGACCGGGGTGGCGAAGCGGCGCTCCACGTCCGAGACGGCGATCCCGATGGTCTTGGTGCCGAGATCGAGCCCCATGAGGCGCTCGCCCCTGCCCAGCAGGCCGGCGAGGGTCTCGATCGCGATGATGTTGGCGGCCATTGAAGCGAGGGTCCAGCGTCCACGCCGGCGGTGCATCGGTGTTCGTGACTTCGCCGGAAGGCGGATGCTATAGGCGAGCCGCCCACTCGCTGGAACCCTGCATGTCGGTCGATCAAGCCACGGTGCGCCGCATCGCCCATCTCGCCCGCATCAAGGTGCCGGACGCCGAGGTCGAGAGCCTCCAGGGCGAACTCAATGCCATCCTGGCCTTCGTCGAGACGCTGTCCGAGGTCGACGTCGACGGCGTCGAGCCGATGACCTCGGTCATGCCGATGCGCATGAAGACGCGCGACGATGTCGTGACCGACGGCGGCATCGCCGCTGCCGTCACCGCCAATGCGCCGGCCGCCGAGGACCATTTCTTCACCGTGCCGAAGGTCATCGAGTAGCGCGCCGCCCACTCCTGCGCGCAAAGCCTGCCCGCCGAGAAAGCCCGAGCGAGAAAGCCCGACATTGTCCGACCTCACCGCCCTGACCCTTGCCGAGGCGCGCGACGGCCTCAAGGCCAAGCGCTTCTCCGCCGTCGAACTCTGCACGGCGCAGAGCGCGGCCGTCGCCGCCGCCCGGCCGCTCAACTGCTTCATCGTGGAGACGCCGGAGATGGCGCTGATGCAGGCGCGGATGTCCGATGCGCTCCTCGCCTCGGAGGCGGGGCGTCCGCTCGAAGGCATCCCGCTCGCCATCAAGGATCTCTACTGCACCAAGTTCGTGCAGACGACGGCCGGCAGCCACATCCTCGAGGGCTTCAAGCCGCCCTACGAATCGACCGTGACGGCCAACCTCTGGCGCGCCGGCGCCACCATGCTCGGCAAGCTCAACCTCGACGAGTTCGCCATGGGCTCGTCGAACGAGACTTCTTACTTCGGCCCGGTGGTCTCGCCCTGGCGGCGGCCCGGCAGCGACGCCAAGCTGGTGCCCGGCGGTTCGTCGGGCGGCTCGGCGGCGGCGGTAGCGGCGCGGCTGTGCTTCGGCGCCACCGCGACCGACACCGGCGGCTCGATCCGCCAGCCCGCCGCCTTCACCGGCACCGTCGGTATCAAGCCGACCTACGGGCGCTGCTCGCGCTGGGGCATCGTCGCCTTCGCCTCGTCGCTCGACCAGGCCGGTCCGATCGCGCGCGACGTGCGCGATTGCGCGATCCTGCTGCGCGCCATGGCCGGGCACGATCCCAAGGACACCACGTCGGTCGACCTGCCCGTGCCGGACTACGAGGCGGCGGTCGGACGGTCGGTGAAGGGCCTGCGCATCGGCATCCCCAAGGAATACCGGATGGACGGCATGTCCACCGAGATCGACGCTCTGTGGGACCAGGGCATCGCCTGGCTTAAGGAGGCCGGCGCCGAGATCGTCGACATTTCGCTGCCGCACACGAAATACGCGCTCGCCGCCTATTACATCGTGGCCCCGGCCGAGGCCTCGTCCAACCTCGCGCGCTACGACGGCGTGCGCTACGGGTTGCGCGTGCCGGGTCGTGACATCGTCGACATGTACGAGGAGACGCGCGCCGCCGGCTTCGGCCGCGAGGTGCGCCGCCGCATCATGATCGGCACCTACGTCCTCTCCGCCGGCTATTACGACGCGTATTACGTCCGCGCGCAGAAGATCCGCACGCTGATCAAGCGCGACTTCGAGAAGGCCTTCGAGGCCGGCGTCGACGCGATCCTGACGCCGGCGACGCCCTCGGCTGCCTTCGCCCAGGGCGAGAAGAGCTCGGCCGATCCCATCGAGATGTACTTGAACGACGTCTTCACCGTGACGGTGAACATGGCCGGCCTGCCGGGCATCGCCGTGCCAGCCGGCCTCTCCAAGGAAGGCCTGCCCCTCGGCCTCCAGCTGATCGGCCGCGCCTTCGACGAAGAGACGCTGTTCACCGTGGCCGCGGCGATCGAGAAGGCGGCGCCGAAGGTGGAGCTGCCGGCACGGTGGTGGTGAGCGGAGATCTTCCGCCGCGAAACGGGGGGAGTGGGACCGCCGAAGGCGGGGGAGGGGGCAGCCGTGCTTCAGCGTTTCCGGTTGACGGCCAGACCAGCAAGATCGAGGCGGCGGCGGCTCGCTGCCATCACAAGACCTGCACGGCCTCGGTCTCGACAGCTAAGCGGATGTATTCGGAGAGACCGGCTCGCGTGGCGTAGCCGATCTCCGCTCTGGAAACGCGTCGCTGAGGGTACCGTAGGCTCCCATGGAGTTGCTCAGCTCGTAGAAAGCCTTGCTTTCAGCATCGACAAAGACGTCCATATCGGACTGCGGCTTCACCTCGTTGCGGCCGTAAGATCCAAAGAGGAAAAGAGCTAGAAAGCCTTGAGCGCAGGATCGGCTCGACGCTCCTGATCCTGACTATGACGTCCCTGCGGTCCATGAGCCTGTGTAGCGCAAGCGAGCAGGCAGGCCCATCCGGCTGTGCCTGGCGCGGACGCTATGACCGCTTGCGATCCAAACGCGACATGAGTGATGATACCAGTGAATGGCTGCACGTGGCCGGGAGCGGACGATCCGGTTTGGAGCGCAATCTCTCAAAAGCCGATACAGTCCAGCGATAGGTTACCGCTGCTTCGGGCTCAGAGCTGACGCCCCCAGCCCGTCTCAGGCGATCTCTTGCCATGTGCAAATGGCGCAGGTTGAGGGGTCCGTGTCCGCGAAGCATCGAGCCAAGATGAGAATTGAGATGGTGTCGCCTGACAACGCCGAGGCGCGCGATCGACGGAGCCGAATCCTGGATGGCGCGAGAGCGGCCTTCCTTCGTTTCGGTTTCGAGCGCACGAGCCTTGCCGACATTGCAGCTGGTGCAGGTGTCTCGCGAACAGCGTTCTACCACTACTTCCCGGGAAAGGAGGACGTGCTCAGAGCCGTCGTCGACGAGCTTCACGCGACAAGTCTGGGCCTGGCGACGGTGGCGCTGGAAACAGGTGCTACGCTCGAGACGGCGCTCGCGGGACTTTTCGACGCGAAGTTTGGCCGGCTGCTCGTCTCCATGTCCACCAGCCCTCATGCCGCAGAACTCGTGGACACCACCCACCGCCTCACCGGGACCGCCACCCGCGCCGCTGACGAGGCGTTTCACAAGCTCGTCGTGAGCGCCTTGAGGCGCCACGGGCGCGAGAAGGATGCAGAGGGGGTCGCGGACACTCTCATCGCCGCCTCGAAGGGGCTGATGCGATCTGGCGACGAACACGTCACGAAAGATCGGTTCGACGCCCGCGTCCGTCGCCTGGTCACATGGGTTGTCTGCTGACAGTTTGACTCTTAAAATACAAAGCGTCAAATTGATCTCACGCCGCGGCGGTGGAGGTCTTCCATGCTCGACAGTGCACAATCTCCCGATCCGGAAATCCCCTGGCCTCAGAACCACGCTCCCGCGTCGGCTGTCGTCTTCGCGCATAACAGTGTTGAGATTGATGCGTCGCCGCAGAGGGTCTGGGATCTTCTAATCGACTGCGTCGCGTGGCCGCGCTGGTACAAGAGATGTTCCGACGTCTCCATGCTCAAGGGGGGTTCCCGATTGGAAGCCGGGGCGAAGTTTCGCTTTATGACGCTGCGTACCTATTTCGAGCCGGACGTTGCCACGTTCGATGCGTGCCGGATGCTTATCTGGTCAGCCAAGGGGCCGCTGGGTACGAGCGGTTCCCATGCCTGGCACATCAAACCCACGGCAACCGGGTGCAGGGTCGTCACGGAAGAGGTACAGACTGGCCTGCTTCTGCGGTTCGTTGGCGGTCGGATACGCGGTGAGCTGGTTGCCTCGCATGAGGATTGGGTGCAGTCGCTGAAGCGGCTTGCGGAGGCTTAGCGGCGCCGATTACTCCAGGATGCCAATTCTTCTCTGCCATCGTGTATTGCCGCATCTTGCGCCGCAGCGCGGCGACGAAATAAGATCCGCGTCCAGGCGACGGGTCGACGTGCCGTCCTGTCCCCTCCTGGCGCGAAGCCGATCCAGTCCAATCAGCCGCAAACGACCGCTTCTCACCCGCCGCGGACCTAGTCGCACGGCTGACGCGATGCTTCGAGCTTGCAAGAACCAGAACGATAACAGCTTCGTTTCGACCGCTGAACTGCTCATAGGGTACGATAATTCACCTAGAAGGCACCCATGGGGTCCGTCGCCGACGCAAAACTCCATTTACCGAAAGTGCTCCGGCGGGCTCGCGCCGGAGAGCCACAGGTGATCGGCACGCGCCAGCGCTGCGTCGTCACCTCGGCGGACTTGGACCGCGAGAAGATCGAGGACGCGCGAGGCCATGACGGCCGCTGGCTGATCGCGGCCGCCGCTCGCGTCAGAGTCGATATTCCGCTTCCGCCCCGCAATTAGGATCGACCGGAGTTGGACTGGCTCGAGGAGCCGTGACGGCGCCACGGAAACGGCCCGCCCACGCATGGTCCGCTCCTCCGAGGACGACCTTCACTCTTTCCCGTCGGCCACGACCTCGTCGTGACCAACGATAACACTTCCGCAGCGTCGGTGGTGAGCGGATATCCTCCTCCGCGAAGCGGGGGAGGCGGTGGAGGGGGTAGCCGTGCTTCAGCGTTTCTGGTTAATGGTCACACCCTCAAGATCGAGGCGGCGGCCCCCTCCACCATGCTTCGCATGGTCCCCCTCCCCCGCCTTCGGCAGGGGAGGATAGGTGCCCCGACCCTCCGAAGACGAGCTCATCGCCCGCTACCTCGCCCCGCTCGCCGGGCCCGGCGGCTTCGGCCTGCGCGACGACGCCGCGATCGCGACGCCGCCGCCGGGCCACGACCTCGTCGTCACCAAGGACATGCTTGTGGCGGGCGTGCACTTCTTCCCCGACGATCCGCCCGACGCGATCGCGCGCAAGGCGCTGCGGGTGAACCTCTCCGACCTCGCCGCCAAGGGCGCCGAGCCCTCCGGCATCCTGCTCGGCCTGGCCCTGCCGCAGGACTGGACCGAGCCTTGGCTGGCGGGCTTCGTCGCCGGCCTTGCCGAGGATTGCCGCGCCTTTGCCTGCCCGGTCCTCGGCGGCGACACCGTGGGGATGCCGGGCCCGCTGACGCTGTCGATCACCGCTTTCGGCACCGTGCCGGCCGGCCGCATGGTGCCGCGCACCGGTGCGCGTGCCGGCGACGCGATCTATGTCACCGGCACGATCGGCGACGCCGTGCTGGGCCTCTACCTCCGCTGGAACAGGCCCGAGGATCGCGCCTGGATCGATCAGCTCGCGCCCGAGCATCGCGAGGCGCTGCTGGCCCGCCACCTGCGTCCGGAGCCGCGCCTGGCGCTGCGCGACGCGCTGCGAGACCACGCCCGCTGCGCCATGGACGTTTCCGACGGCTTCCTCGGTGACCTCGCCAAGATGCTCAAGCTGGAAGGGCTGGGCGCGCGCGTGGCCGCCGCCGACGTGCCGCTCTCGCCCGCCGTGCGCGCGGCCCTCGCGCTGGAGCCGCGGCTGCTCGCGAAGGCCCTGAGCGGCGGCGACGACTACGAGATCATCTCCTGCGTGCCGCCGGACCAGGCGAGCGGATTCGAGATGGCGGCGGGGCAGGCCGGCGTGTCGGTCGTGGTCGTCGGCGCGGCGGAAGCGAGCGATGGCGGCATCAAGCTACGCGATGCGGCGGGTCTCGACATCGTTCTCGACGCTCTCAGCTTCTCGCACTTCTAAGCTTCGTCACTTCACCATCTGCAGCGGCGGTGCCTTGCTGCCTGCCGGCACCGGCACCTGGGCGACGTTCAGCGTCATGCAGACCGTGTCGTAGTAGCCCTGCACCGCGATGAGGTCGATGATCCCTCGCTTGCCGAAGCGCTTCTCGGTCGCGGCAAAGGTGGCGTCGGACACGGCCTTGTCGCGGCGCAGCTCGTCGGTGAAACGGTACACCAGCGTCTCGTCGTCGCTCATGCCCGTCGGGGTCCGCCCCGCCACGAGGTCGGCGAGGACCGACGGCTCGACGCCGGCCTCGAGCGCCAGCGGATAATGGTAGGCCCACTCGAACTGCGAGTTCCAGGTGCGGCCGGCGAGCAGGATCGCGAACTCGCTGAGCCGCTTGGGCAAGGACGACTTGAAGCGGACGTAGTCGCCGACCTTCTGCAGCCGGTCGTCCAGCTCGGGGCTGACCAGCCAGGCCTGGAACGGCCCCGACGCCGACTTGCGCGGCCCCGACGCGATGGCGTCCATGACGGCCTTCTGCTCGGGCGTCATCTCGGCCGGCGGGATCGCCGGAAAACGCTCGGCGGCGAGGGCCGGAAGCGCCAGGCTTGCAGCGAGCAGCAGTCCGAGCATCGTCTTCATCGCATCAAGCTCCATCGGGCTGCAATCGCCGCGAAACAGGTTTCTTGGGGCAGCGGTGCCTCGGTCCCACAGCCTTTCGTCTGTGTCGTCATCAATTGCGAAGGCTCGCCGTTTCCGCCTAAGGTCCGACCCGCTCGAACCCGGCGGCACGATCGGGCAGGGCGGTAGGGGACGCGGCACGATGCTCGGACTTTGGTTGGTCATCCTCGGCGGCTTGCTGTCGATCGTCTACGGCGTGGTCACCACCAGCCAGCTCATGGCCGCCGATGCCGGCAACGCCCGCATGCAGGAGATCGCCGGCGCCATCGCCGAGGGGGCCCAGGCATACCTGCGCCGCCAGTACGCCACCATCGCCGGCGTCGGCGTCGTCATCTTCGTGATCCTCGGCTTCCTGCTGTCCTGGCCGGTGGCCGTCGGCTTCCTCATCGGCGCGGTGCTGTCGGGCATGGCCGGCTTCATCGGCATGAACGTCTCGGTGCGCGCCAACGTGCGCACGGCGCAGGGCGCCTCACTCTCGCTGGCGCGCGGCCTCGACATCTCGTTCAAGGCCGGCGCCATCACCGGCATGCTGGTCGCCGGCCTCGCGCTGCTCGGGGTCGCCGGCTACTACATGGTCCTCACCGGGCCGATGGGCCACGAAGCCTCGAGCCGCGAGGTCGTCGACGCTTTGGTGGCGCTGGGCTTCGGCGCCTCGCTGATCTCGATCTTCGCGCGGCTCGGCGGCGGCATCTTCACCAAGGGCGCCGACGTCGGCGCCGACCTCGTCGGCAAGGTCGAGGCCGGCATCCCCGAGGACGATCCGCGCAACCCCGCCACCATTGCCGACAACGTGGGCGACAACGTCGGCGATTGCGCCGGCATGGCCGCCGACCTCTTCGAGACCTACGCCGTCACAATCGTCGCCACCATGGTGCTCGCCGCCATCTACTTCGCCGGCACGCCGATCCTCAAGAGCGCCATGCTCTACCCCCTCGCCATCTGCGCCACCTGCATCGTCACCTCGATCGCCGGCACCTATGCCGTGAAGCTCGGCCCCAACGGCTCGATCATGGGCGCGCTCTACAAGGGCCTCATCGTCACCGGGCTCTTGTCGATCATCGGCCTCGCCATCGCCACCTGGGCGACGGTTGGTTTCGGCACGCTCGCCCAGACCACCGGCTCGCCCGGCGGCGCCGTGGCCACGACGATCGTCGGCTGGCGCCTGTTCTGCTGCGGCCTCGTCGGCCTGGTCGTCACCGCGCTCATCGTCGTCATCACCGAGTACTACACCGGCACCGGCAAGCGCCCGGTGGTCTCCATCGCCCAGGCCTCGGTCACCGGTCACGGCACCAACGTCATCCAGGGCCTCGCCGTCTCGCTGGAATCCACCGCGCTGCCGGCGCTGGTGATCATCGGCGGCATCATCGCGACCTACCAGCTCGCCGGGCTGTTCGGCTTGGCCATCTCGGTCACCACCATGCTCGGCCTCGCCGGCATGATCGTGGCCCTCGACGCCTTCGGCCCGGTCACCGACAACGCCGGCGGCATCGCCGAGATGGCCGGCCTGCCGGCCGAGGTGCGGCACTCGACCGACGCGCTCGATGCGGTGGGCAACACCACCAAGGCGGTCACCAAGGGCTACGCCATCGGCTCGGCCGGCCTCGGCGCGCTGGTGCTCTTCGCCGCCTATTCCGGCGACCTCAACTATTTCGCCGCCCACGCCGACAAGTACCCCTATTTCGCCGGGCTCGAGGGCCGCATCTCCTTCGATCTCTCGAACCCCTACGTCGTCGCCGGGCTCATCTTCGGCGGCCTCATCCCCTACCTCTTCGGCGGCATCGCGATGACGGCGGTCGGCCGCGCCGCCGGCTCGGTGGTGGAGGAGGTGCGCCGCCAGTTCCACGACGATCCCGGCATCATGGCCGGCACCTCGCGTCCCAACTACGCCCGCGCCGTCGACCTCCTCACCAAGGCCGCCATCCGCGAGATGATCGTCCCCTCGCTGCTGCCGGTGCTGGCGCCCTTCGTCGTCTATTTCGGCGTGCTCTTCATCTCCGGCTCCAAGGCCAGCGCCTTCGCCGCGCTCGGCGCATCGCTGCTCGGCGTCATCGTCAACGGCCTCTTCGTCGCCATCTCGATGACGTCTGGCGGCGGCGCCTGGGACAACGCCAAGAAGAGCTTCGAGGACGGCTTCATCGACAAGGACGGCGTGCGCCACCTGAAGGGCAGCGACGCCCACAAGGCCTCGGTGACCGGCGACACCGTCGGCGACCCCTACAAGGACACCGCCGGCCCCGCCGTGAACCCCGCCATCAAGATCACCAACATCGTCGCCCTGCTGCTGCTGGCGATCCTCTCGCATTTCTGACCAGGGTTGCCCCGCAGCACCCGATGGCCTAGGTAACATAACCTTCTCAGCGAGGTGCGTCCAGCCGCGGACGCCCTCGGCAGAGCGTTGGAGGCGCGTCGCCAGCCCTGACATTCAGCCCTGCCAAAGTCAGGGTACCGCGACAAGAACAGGGGACGTTGTCAGGGTACCGCGACACAGAACCCGACCATCGCCGCGTACCGTGACAAGGGCCAGAAACGCGTATGCGATCGCCGACATGGACGGAATGTCGCACGATCTGCGCTACGTCGTGCCGGCCCGCAGCCGCACCAGCTCCTCGACGAACTCGCGGCACCATCGCGCCGCCTCGTCCGCCGGCAGCCAGTTCGTCATCTGCGGCACGATGGTCTCGTACATCCGCTCGTCGTTGCGGTTCCAAGGCATGCTGTCCGCCGCCCGCGCCTCGGCCAGGATGCGTGTCAGCCGCGCCCGCACCCGCTCCGGATCGCCGCGATACACCACCGGCTGCGCCGGCTCGGCCGCAGCGAAGAGGTCGGGCTGGCAAGGATGCATCGGATCAGTTTGCCCTGATCTGAAAGGCAGGACGAGGCTCTCGATGAGCTTGTCCCCAGCCTACAAAGGTTGGTGCCAGAAAGCTGGCCGAGAAGCTTGGCAGCGACGGCGCCACCGTGCCAAGCCTCTCGCCATGACCCCCGCCGCCTTCATCGCCAAATGGAGCCGTAGCGAACTGCGCGAGCGGCAGGGCGCCCAGAGCCATTTCATCGATCTCTGCGCGCTGATCGGCGAGCCGAACCCGTCCGACGCCGACCCCACCGGGGCCACCTATTGTTTCGAGCGCGGCGCCACCAAGGTCGGCGGCGGCGATGGATGGGCCGACGTGTGGCGTCGCGCCTGCTTCGGCTGGGAATACAAGGGCAAGCACAAGGACCTCAACGCCGCTCTGCGCCAGCTCCAGATCTACGCGCCCGACCTCGAGAACCCGCCCTACCTCGTCGTCAGCGACATGGAACGCATCATCGTCCACACCAACTGGACGAACACGATCCGCAAGACCTTCACTTTCACTTTCGACGACCTGCTCGTTCCGGAGAGGCGCGACGAGCTGCGCCAAGTCTTCCAGGGCTCGGACAGGCTCAAGCCCGGCCTCAGCCCGCAGGAGCTGACCGCCACCGTGGCGGCGCGCTTCGGCGATCTCGGCAAGCGCCTGCAGGAGCGCGGCGAGGATCCCCGAGCCGTCGCCCACTTCCTCAATCGTTTGATCTTCTGCCTGTTCGCCGAGGATGCCGAGCTGCTGCCTCAGGGCCTCTTCACCCGCATGCTGCGCACGGTCTCCTACCAGCAATACAACATTCCCAAGAAGACCAAGGCGCAGCTCGATGCGCTCTTCGCCATCATGAAGGAGGGCGGCTTCTTCGGCGCCGACGCGATCGCCTGGTTTAACGGCGGCCTGTTCGATGAGGCCGGCGCCCTGCCGCTCGAGCGCGACGACCTCGACATGCTGGTGAAGACGGCGCGCGAGCACGACTGGTCGAACCTCGACCCCGCCATCCTCGGAACGATGTTCGAGGCGGCGTTAAAGACCACCGGGCGCCGCGCCGCGCTCGGCGCGCACTACACCGACCGCGAGAAGATCCTCAAGATCGTCGAGCCGGTCATCGTGCGCCCGCTCGCCGCCGAATGGGATGTGGCGCTCGCGGCCATCCGCGCCGAGGCCGAGACGAGGACCGGGGTCGAGGCCAGGCGGCAGGCCCTGGAGGTTGAGGCCACCGCCCTTCTGGCGGCGCAGGGGCCGGAGGCGGCGCGCAAGAGCGAGGTCAAGCGGCGCAAGGAGCGTGGCGACCTATTGCGCGAGCGCGACGACTCGCTGCGCCGGGCCACGGAGACTCGCGATGCCTTCCTGCGGAAGCTTGCAGCCTTCCGCGTGCTCGACCCGGCCTGCGGCTCGGGCAACTTCCTCTACGTGGCCCTGCACGCCCTGCGCGACATCGAGCTGCGCGCCCTGCTCGACGCCGAGCGGCTCGGCGTGCCGCAGGTGCGACCGGCCGTGGGGCTCGACGCCGTGCTCGGCATCGAGATCGAGCCCTACGCCGCCGAACTCGCGCGCGTGACGTTGTGGATCGGCAACCTGCAATGGGAGCGCCGCAATGGGTTCACGGACCCCGACGAGCCGATCCTTGACACGCTGGACGCAATCAAATGCCGCGATGCGCTGCTCAAAGCGGATGGCAGCGAGGCGGAATGGCCTGCGGCCGACGTTATCGTTGGTAACCCACCGTTCTTAGGCGGGAAAAGGCTTCGCGATGGGCTTGGGGACGAGATGGTGGAGCGGCTGTTCGCAGCCTATAAGGGCAAGGTACCGGCAGAGGCGGACTTTGTATGCTACTGGCTATTTAAGGCATGGACCGCGGTTGTATTGAAATCTAGCCTGCGAGCTGGCCTAGTTACGACAAATTCGATCCGCGGAGGAGCCAATCGTCTGCTTTTAGCAAAGATCGAAAACGCTGGCTTTCTCTATGATGCGTGGTCGGATGAAGCTTGGACTCTGGCCGGCGCAGCCGTACGTGTTTCGATGTTAGGTTTGGAGCCGGTTTTTATGACAAACGCCTGAACGGTATGACCGCCAATATAATCAACTCCGATTTAACAGGCGCAGCGGTAGACCTGACTAAGGCGTTGCGCATGATCGACAATCGCAACGTTGGTTTTCAAGGACCTGTGCTGATTGGAGCTTTTCAGATTGCCGGAACAATTGCTCGCAAATGGCTGAAAGCTCCCGTGAATCCGAACGGGCGTACAAACAGCGATGTTTTGCGACCGATGCTCAATGCTTCCGATATCGCCAGACGATCTGCGGACCGTTGGGTGATAGATTTCTCAAAACGAGATGAGGCATCTTCAGCACTTTTCCAAGCTCCGTTCGAATACGCTTTTGAAGAAGTTCGTCCGACCCGCATAGCCAACCGACGGCAATGGCGTGCAGAGCAATGGTGGCGCCACGGTGAGAGCGGTGATGGCTGGCGCATCGCGACGGCGCAGCTTCATCGTTACCTCATTACGCCTCGAGTTTCAAAGTATCGAGTGTTTGTTTGGGCAGATCCAATCGTCTTCCCCGACTCGGCAACAATCTCGATTGCTCGCGATGATGAGACCTCATTTGGCATCTTACATTCTCGCTTTCATGAGATTTGGTCCCTTGCACTCTGCACGTGGCTCGGTGTTGGCAATGATCCACGTTATACTCCGTCTACCACCTTCGAAACCTTTCCTTTTCCAGAGGGGCTCACGCCGAATATCCCTTCGATTGTGTATTCTGATGATCATCGAGCTCGGGCGATTGTGGCGCCGACGATAGCGTTAAATTCTTTACGCGAGGCGTGGCTCAACCCGCCCGACCTCGTCCGCATCGAGCCCGAGGTCGTGCCCGGCTACCCCGACCGCATCCTCCCCAAGGACGAGGCCGCCGCCGAGGTCCTGAAGAAGCGTACGCTCACCAACCTCTACAACGAGCGCCCGACCTGGCTCGCCAACGCCCACCGCAAGCTCGACGAGGCCGTCGCCGCCGCCTACGGCTGGCCGGCCGACCTCTCCGACGACGAGATCCTCGCCCGCCTCTTCGCGCTTAATCAGGAGCGAGCGGCAGCAGGCCGGTAGCCGCGCATCAACACTTTCCCCGATTCCATCGGCGGCGCGGCCCTGCGTGAGACGCGGGTGCGCAGGTCTCCGCGCACCGGACCAACGCCGGGATCGGAGCGGAACCGCCGGAGCTCTCGGTCATTCTACCAAGCGGCGGTCGTGCCGATCGCGACCCGCGCCGCATCGCGACGCAAAATGCGGATAGGCGATCGCAAGGGGGTGTGTCGCCCGGGACGGTGTAGCCGTACGGCGACCTGAGGAATGACGCATGATGACGCAAAACGAGGGTGTGGGATCGCGAGGGTGTCGACGGAGACGTCATGTTTTCGTACGGCCTCTTGGCGGGCCGCGAGGTGCCGCCTGCACGACCTGTAGCGAGAACCCAGAAGAATGATCCCCCGCTATTCCCGTCCCGCCATGGTCGAGGTGTGGGAGCCGCAGACGCGGTTCCGCATCTGGTTCGAGATCGAGGCGCATGCCTGCGACGCGATGGCGGATCTGGGGGTGATCCCGCGCGAGAGCGCCGAGGCGATCTGGGACAAGGCGGGCAACGTCGTGTTCGACGTGGCGCGCATCGACGAGATCGAGCGGGTGACCAAGCACGACGTCATCGCCTTCCTCACCCACCTCGCCGAGTTCATCGGGCCTGACGCGCGCTTCGTGCACCAGGGCATGACCTCGTCGGACGTGCTCGACACCTGCCTGGCGGTGCAGCTGGCGCGCGCCTCGGACATCCTCATCGCCGACGTCGATGCGCTGCTGGCGGCGCTGAGGACGCAGGCCTTCGCGCACAAGCTCACGCCGGTGATCGGCCGCTCGCACGGCATCCACGCCGAGCCCGTCACCTTCGGCCTGAAGATGGCGCAGGCCCATGCCGAGTTCGCCCGCTGCCGCGCCCGCCTCGTGGCCGCGCGTGCGGAGATCGCCACCTGCGCGATCTCGGGGGCGGTGGGCACCTTCGCCAACATCGATCCGGCGATCGAGGCGCATGTCGCCGCCAAGATGGGGCTCGCCGTCGAGCCCATCTCGACCCAGGTCGTCCCGCGCGACCGGCATGCGGCGTTCTTCGCTACGCTGGGCGTCGTCGCCTCGTGCCTGGAGCGGCTCGCCGTCGAGATCCGCCACATGCAGCGCACCGAGGTGCTGGAGGCGGAGGAGTTCTTCTCCGAGGGGCAGAAGGGCTCCTCGGCGATGCCGCACAAGCGCAATCCCGTCCTGACCGAGAACGTCACCGGCCTCGCCCGCCTGGTGCGCGGCATGGCGCTGCCGGCGATGGAGGACGTCGCGCTGTGGCACGAGCGCGACATCTCGCATTCCTCCGTCGAGCGCATGATCGGCCCCGACGCCACCGTGACCCTCGACTTCGCGCTGGCGCGCATGACCGGCGTCATCGACAAGCTGCTGGTCTACCCCGCCAACATGCGCCGGAACCTTGACCGGCTCGGCGGCCTAATCCACTCGCAGCGCGTGCTGCTGGCCTTGACCCAGAAGGGCATGTCGCGCGAGGACGCGTATGCCTTGGTGCAGCGCAACGCGATGCCGGTGTGGCGCGGGGAGGGCGATTTCCTCACCCTGCTCAAGGGCGATCCCGACGTGGCGATGGCGCTGACGCCGATCGAGTTGGAGGCCCTGTTCGACCTGGGCTACCACCTCAAGCACGTCGACACGATTTTCGCGCGGGTGTTCGGGGCATCCTGAGCGGCGGAACGAAAAGGCCGCGGCAGTGATGCCGCGGCTCGGGTCGATCTCGGAAAGCGGATCGATCAGCGCGAGTAGAACTCGATCACTAGGTTCGGCTCCATGATGACCGGGTAGGGCACATCGGAGGGCAGCGGGATGCGGATCATCTTGGCGCTCTTGGCCGGATCGACCTCGTAGAAGTCGGGCACGTCGCGCTCGGCGAGGTCGCGGGCCTCGATCACCAGCGCCATCTCGCGCGAGGCTTCCTTGACCTCGATGAGGTCGCCGACCTTGACCTGGAAGGACGGGATGTTGACGCGGCGGCCGTTCACCTTGACGTGGCCGTGGTTCACGAACTGGCGGGCGGCGAACACCGTCGGCACGAACTTGGCGCGGTACACCACCGCGTCGAGCCGGCGCTCGAGCAGGCCGACCAGGTTGTCGCCGGAATCGCCCTTCATGCGGATGGCTTCGGCGTAGTACGAGCGGAACTGCTTCTCGGAAATGTTGCCGTAATAGCCCTTGAGCTTCTGCTTGGCCTTCAGCTGAGTGCCGAAGTCGCTCATCTTGCCTTTGCGGCGCTGGCCGTGCTGGCCGGGGCCGTATTCGCGGCGGTTGACCGGGCTCTTAGGGCGGCCCCAGATGTTCTGGCCCATACGACGGTCGAGCTTGTACTTGGATTCCGCGCGCTTGGTCATCGTGTCCTGGTCGATAAGCGCCGACGGACACGGAACGCAGTCGAAAGCCCGCAGAGGAGCCATCGCCGGTCAGATCGCGTCTTCCATCGGCAGGGATGGAGGAAACGCGCCCTCCTACTGCCTCGGAAGAGGCCGACAGGCCGCAACGGGTGCGGCCGCGGGTGCGGTCCCGATGGGCAAACCCTTCGGGAACGACGTCTCTAATGAAAAGCGACGGCCGGGTCAACGACCCGGCTGGCTTTCGGCGTTTTGCGATGCAGACTATTCTGCGGCGACGGCGTGGGCGTCGGCGACGACGTCCTGGCCGGCCGCTGTCGAGCCGCTGGGATAGGCGAGGTAGAGCGCCAGCCCGGTGAAGAGGAACCCGCCGAAGAAGTTGCCGACCGTGGTCGGCAGCTCGTTGGCCAGCAGGTACTGGCCGATGGTCACCTTGGCGCCGAGCATCATGCCCAGTGGCATCAGCGCCATGTTGACGACCGCGTGCTCGAAGCCCTGGCCGAAGAAGATCAGGATCGGAAGCCAGCAGCCGATGATCTTGCCGGCCGAGGTCTTCGCGCACAAAGCCATGGTGACGCCGAGGCAGACCATCCAGTTGCAGAGCACGGCGCGGATGAAATCCGTCAGGATGCCGGAGCCGCCCGCATTGTAGAAGCCGGCGGTACGCGTGGTGACGGCGCCGACGATCTTGGCGGCGACCGGATCGGCGAAATCGACGCCGCCCTTGCTGAGCGAGAGATACATCAGGCCGGCGAGGATCAGCGCGCCGACGTAATTACCGAGGAAGGTGACGACCCAGTTCTTGACGAGCTGGCCCATGGTCGCCTTGCCGGCCATGACCGCCATCGGCAGCAGCGCAAAGCTGCCGGTGATGAGGTCGAGGCCGAGCACCACGATCATCGAGAAGCCGACGGGGAAGATCAGCGCCCCGACGATCGGCAGGCCGGTCTGGGTCATGGCGGTGAAGGCGAGCGTGGTGGCGACGCCGAGGAAGGCGCCGGCCAAGGCCGATCGCACGAACAATTCCCCCACGGTCAGCCGCGTCTTGGCGACGCCCGCCTCGATCATCGCCTGCACCACCCGTGCGGGCTTCACTTCATCCACCGTCATCGATCATCCCTCACGCCAAATCCATCATGCGGAGCGCGTTGCAAGGGGCTTGCCGGTTCCATCAAAGCGGAGTGATGTGTAGCAAAAGGACCTGTTTACCTACTACGCCAATCAATCGAGCACCAATGGTCGAGACCGTGCCTTGGAATGACTAATCCGTAGGCGTTCGCCGCAAGGACCGATGGATCTCGCCTGTGGCGGCGTTGACGCGACGCCCCATATGGCATGTCGTAAAGGGGGTCGCGCGGGTGCCGAGTCGGTTGAAGCCGGCGCCCGATCGACCGGATGGGGAACAGCTTCCGAATGGACGTCGTCATCGTCGAGTCGCCCGCCAAGGCCAAGACGATCAACAAATATCTCGGCAAGGGCTACGAGGTCTACGCCTCCTACGGCCACATTCGCGACCTCCCTTCCAAGGACGGCTCGGTCGATCCCGACGACGATTTCGCGATGATCTGGGACGTCGACACCAAGTCGGCGCAGCGCATGAGCGCCATCGCCAAGGCCGTGAAAGGCGCCGGCCGCGTCATCCTCGCGACCGATCCGGATCGCGAGGGCGAGGCCATTTCCTGGCACGTGCTCGAGGTGCTGAAGAACAAGAAGGTGCTGAAGGACGTCGCCGTCAGCCGGGTGACCTTCAACGCCATCACCAAGGCCGCCGTCACCGAGGCGATGGCGAGGCCTCGCGAGATCGATGCGGCGCTGGTCGACGCCTACCTGGCCCGTCGCGCGCTCGACTACCTCGTCGGCTTCAATCTCTCCCCGGTGCTGTGGCGCAAGCTGCCGGGCGCGCGCTCGGCCGGCCGCGTGCAATCGGTGACGCTGCGCATCATCTGCGAGCGCGAGGCCGAGATCGAGAAGTTCGTCCGGCAGGAATATTGGTCGCTGGTCGCCGGTCTGAAGACCGCCTCGGGGGCCGCCTTCATGGCGCGCCTCGTCGGCGCCGACGGCACTAAGCTCGGCCGGCTCGACATCAAGACCGAGGCCGAAGCCAAGGCGCTGGAGGCGGCGCTGCAGCGTGGCGCCTACTCCGTCACCGCCGTCGAAGCCAAGCCGGCGCGCCGCAATCCGTCGCCGCCCTTCACCACCTCGACGATGCAGCAGGAGGCGAGCCGAAAGCTCGGCTTCCCGCCCAACCGCACGATGCAGCTGGCCCAGCGCCTCTATGAGGGCATCGAGATCGACGGCGAGACCGTCGGCCTGATCACCTACATGCGCACCGACGGCGTCGACATGGCGCCCGAGGCGGTGAGCGGCGCCCGGCGCGTGATCGGCAAGGAGTTCGGCGACCGCTACGTGCCCAAGGTCGCGCGCAAATACACGGTGAAGGCGAAGAACGCCCAGGAAGCGCACGAGGCGGTGCGCCCCACCGAGCTGGCGCGGCTGCCCAAGCATCTCGCCCGCACGCTCGATCCCGAGATGCTCAAGCTCTACGACCTGATCTGGACGCGCACGATCGCCAGCCAGATGGAATCGGCCGACCTCGAGCGCACCACGGTGGACATCCTCGCCGAGGTCGACGGCCGCAAGCTGGAGCTGCGCGCCAACGGCCAGGTCGTGAAGTTCGACGGCTTCCTCCGGCTCTACCAGGAGGGGCGCGACGACATCGCCGCCGGTGCCGATGACGAGGACGGCTCGCGGCTGCCGCCGATGAACGCGGGCGACCGCCTCGCCAAGGAAAAGGTAGAGGCGACGCAGCACCACACCGAGCCGCCGCCGCGTTTCACCGAGGCGACGATCATCAAGCGCATGGAGGAGCTCGGCATCGGCCGTCCCTCGACCTACGACGCCACCGTGCAGACGCTCAAGGCGCGCGAATACGTGCGCCTCGACAAGAAGCGACTCGTACCGGAGGACAAGGGCCGGCTCGTCACAGCCTTCCTGGAAAGCTTCTTCGCGCGCTACGTCGGCTACGACTTCACCGCCGATCTCGAGGAGAAGCTCGACCGCATCTCCAACCACGAGATCGACTGGCGCGCGGTGCTGCGCGACTTCTGGGCGGATTTCTCTGAAGCCATCGCCGGCACCAAGGACCTGCGCACGACAGAAGTGCTCGACAACCTCAACGAGGTGCTGGGCTCCCACATCTTCCCGGCACGCGCCGATGGCGGCGACCCGCGCCAGTGCACGCTGTGCGGCACCGGCCAGCTGTCGCTCAAGCTCGGCAAGTTCGGCTCCTTCATCGGCTGCTCGAACTATCCCGAGTGCAAGTACACGCGGCAGATCGGCCAGGCCGAGGGCGTCGAGGCCGAGGCCGGCGGCCCCAAGGTGCTCGGCCTTCATCCCGAGAGCGAGCTTGAGGTCACGCTGCGCGACGGCCGTTTCGGCCCCTATATCCAGCTCGGCGAGCCGGCGGAGGGCGAGAAGCCCAAGCGCTCGTCGCTGCCCAAGGACCTCGCGCCCGCCGACGTGACGCTGGAGCAGGCGCTGGCGCTGCTCTCGTTGCCGCGAGAGGTCGGCCGCCATCCCGAGACGAAGGAGCCGATCCTCGCCAACCTCGGGCGCTACGGGCCCTACGTGCAGCACGGCAAGACCTACGCGAACCTCGGCAAGGACGACGACGTGCTGACGATCGGCGGCAATCGCGCGATCGACCTTATCGTCGCCAAGGAGAGCGGGCTGACCGGGCGGCGCTTCGGCGGCGGCGAGCAGGCCGGTAAGGTGTTGGGCGATCATCCCGAAGGCGGCCCAGTGTCGCTGAAGGCCGGGCGTTTCGGCCCTTACGTCACCCATGGCAAAATCAACGCGACGCTGCCCAAGGACGCCGATGCCACCACCTTCACGCTGGAGGAGGCGCTGGCTATGCTGGCGGCCAAGGCGAGCGGCGGCGGAGCCGGCGGTGGAACGATACAGGGCCGTCTGCTTGGCGACCATCCCGACGGCGGGCCAATTACTGTGCGCCAGGGCCGCTTCGGCCCCTACGTCAACCACGGCAAGACCAACGCCACGCTGAAGGGCGACATGTCGCCCGACAGCCTCACGCTTGAGGAGGCGATCCGCCTCGTCGAGGACAAGGCCGGCGCCGGTGGCGGCGCCGCGAAAAAGAAGGCGGCGCCGAAGAAGGCCGCGGTCAAGAGCGCCGGCCCGGCCGCGAAGAAGGCGCCGGCGAAGAAGACGGTCGCCAAGAAGCCGGCGGCCAAGGCGAAGAAGGCTTGAGGGCGAGCGCGATCCTGGGTCGGGTGTCATGACAAAGAGAGTCAGTCGGCGCGTTGCCGTTGCGGCCGAGGCGACGCCAACGCCCTCCCGCGAAGAGATCCTCGCCTTCGTCGCGCGTGAGCGCGACTCGGCGGGCGAGCGGGCACCGACGAAGATCGGCAAGCGCGAGATCGCCCGCGCCTTCGGCCTCACGGGCACCGACAAGGTCGGGCTGAAGCGGGTGCTTAAGGAGATGGAGGCCGAGGGAGCCATCGAGCGCCGGCGCAAGTCGCTGACGCGGCCGGGCGTCTTGCCCCCCACCCTCGTCGCCGAGGTCTTCTCGCGTGACCGCGACGGCGACCTCCTCGCCAAGCCCGTCGAGTGGGACGAGGCGCAGGGCAGGGCGCCGACGATCGTGCTCCACATCCCCCGACGCCAGAAGCCCGGCACGCCGACGCCGGGGCTCGGCGACCGCGCGTTGATCCGCACCGAGATCCTGCACGGTGCGCGCGGCGACGAGCCGGCCTATGGCGGGCGCGTCGTCAAGGTGCTGGCCAAGGCGCGCACCCAGGTGCTCGGCATCTACCGCGCCGGCCCGGGCGCCGGCGGGCAGGTCTTCCCCGTCGACAAGAAGACGGCCAATCGCGGCGGCGCCTTCGTCGTGCGCGCGGGCGACGAGGGCGAGGCGCAGGACGGCGACCTTGTCGCCGTCGACGTGCTGCGCGGCGACCGGCTCGGCCTGCCGGCCTGCAAGGTCATGGAGCGCATCGGCTCGCTCGCCAGCGAGAAGGCGGTGAGCCTCATCGCCATCCATACTCACAAGATCCCCAACGTCTTCAAGCCCGAGACGCTGGCCGAGGCCGAGGCGGCACGACCGATGGGGCTCGACGATCGCGAGGATTGGCGGGACCTGCCGCTCGTCACCATCGATCCCGCCGACGCCAAGGACCACGACGACGCCGTCTTCGCCGCGCCCGACGACGACCCGGAGAACCCAGGCGGCTTCGTGCTCACCGTGGCCATCGCCGACGTCGCCGCCTACGTCAGGCCGGCCTCGGCGCTCGACCGCGAGGCGTTGGAGCGCGGCAACTCCGTCTACTTCCCCGACCGCGTCGTGCCGATGCTGCCCGAGCGCATCTCCAACGATCTCTGCTCGCTGCGCGGCGGCGAGGACCGGCCTGCGCTGGCGATCCGCATGTGGATCGGCGCCGACGGCCGCAAGCGGCACCATGTCCTACATCGCATCATGATGCGCTCGCACGGCAAGCTCGCCTACCAGCAGGCTCAGGCCGCGATCGACGGCGCGCCCGACGAGACGACGCGACCGCTGCTGGATGGTGTGCTGCGCCCGCTCTGGGAGGCCTATGCCGCGCTGAAGATCGCACGCGAGCGCCGCCAGCCGCTCGAGCTCGACCTGCCCGAGCGCAAGATCGTCCTCGACGCCGAGGGGAAGGTCGACCGCGTGCTCACGCCCGAGCGGCTCGACGCGCACAAGCTTACCGAGGAGTTCATGATCCTCGCCAACGTCGCGGCGGCTGAGTTGCTGGAGGAGCACAGGCAGCTGCTGGTCTACCGTGCCCACGGCGAGCCCTCGGCCGAGAAGCTGCATAATCTCGGCGAGTTCCTGCAGACGGTCGGCATAAAGCTCGCCAAGGGGCAGGTGATCACGCCCGGCCAGTTCAACGGCATCCTCGCCAAGGTGCGCGGCACCGAGCACGAGCAGATCGTCAACGACGTCGTGCTGCGCAGCCAGGCCCAGGCCGAGTACACCGCCGACAATTACGGGCACTTCGGCCTGCATCTGCGCCGCTACGCTCACTTCACCTCGCCGATCCGCCGCTACGCCGATCTCATCGTGCATCGCGCTTTGATCCGCGCCTGCCGGCTAGGCGCGGGCGGGCTGCCGGACGTCGCCAAGGACGAGCTCGCCGACGTCGCCGTGCGGATCTCGGCGGCCGAGCGTCGTGCCATGGCGGCCGAGCGCGAGACGATCGACCGGCTCATCGCCACGCACCTCGCCGACCGCGTCGGCGCGACGTTCCAGGGCCGCATCTCCGGCGTCACGCGCGCCGGCCTCTTCGTGAAGCTCGCCGACACCGGGGCCGACGGCTTCGTGCCGGCCGCCACGCTCGGCGACGAATATTACCGCTTCGAGGAGACGCTGCACGCCCTCGTCGGATCGCGCTCGGGCACAACGCGGCGGCTCGGCGACCTCGTCACCGTCAAGCTCGTCGAGGCGGCGCCTTTTGCCGGCGCGCTGCGTTTCGAGGTTCTGGACGACGAGCGGAGCGAGCCTCGCCGCAGCGGTCCGCCGCGTGGTCGCGCGACACGTGACGTTCGGTCCTCTTCCCGACTACGTCGCAAAGGTTAAGTCTAGATCCTAAGACGCTTCGGATCCTGCGAGCGAAGGCTCAATGACTCACACATCCTTTCCAGCAGACGTGGATGGTGCTGTCTTGCGCACGCTACCCCCGAAGCGTGACGCCAAGCTCGCGGTCAAGCGTGGCCTGCGCAATCGCTGCCCCGCCTGCGGCGAAGGCAAGATTCTTGGTGGCTACCTGAAGTCGAACGATGTCTGCCCGGCGTGCGGCGAGGAGTTGCATCATCACCGTGCCGACGATTTCCCGCAATACGTCACGATCTTCGTCGTCGCTCATATCCTTGTGGCGTCGCTGCTGATCGTCGACGACCTTTGGCCGGACCTGCCGGTCGCCGTTCACTATGCGATCTGGCCCACCCTCGTCATCGTCCTGTGCCTGTGGCTTTTGCCCATCATCAAGGCCATGCTCATCGCCTACCAGTGGGCTCTTCGCATGCATGGTTTCGAGACGGCGCATCGTGCGCCCGCCCCGGCGAGCGAAGCCGAGCGCGATGACGAGACGCCGGTCCGCTCGGCGGCCTGACAGCTGGTTTTGACTCGGGCCGAGGAGGCCTTGGCCGCAGAGGCGGCGATTCGGACCGTTGCCGGGGCCATCGTCGTCGCGACCATCGTCGGCACCGCGATGTCGCTCACCATTGCCCTCCTCGCCGTGCGCCTCGATCAGGAAGGCTTCAGCGCCCGAGCGATTGGACTGAACACCGCGGCGGGCGGCGTATCGACTCTGGTGGTCGGCCCGTTCATCCCCCTCGCGGCGCGTCGGGTTGGCGTGGCGCGGCTTCTGTTTGTTGCCTTGCTCGGCGGTGGGGCGGCGCTGGCGCTCTTCACCGTGCTGCACAGCTACGCCGAATGGCTGGTGCTGCGCTTCGTGGTCGGAGCGTCGGTGACGGTCATGTTCGTCCTGAGCGAGTTCTGGATCACGACGGCGACGCCCCCGCACCGCCGCGGGCTGGCCATCGGGCTCTACGTGACGACGCTCGCCGGCGGCTTCGCCATCGGTCCGCTGATCCTCGCCGCCATCGGCACGGCCGGCAACCTCCCCTTCCTGATCGGGGCCGCACTCTTCGCCGGATCCGCCGTGCCGCTGGTGCTGAACACCCGCGGCGCCCCGCGTCTCGAGGACCGCAGCACGCGCTCGCTGTTCTTTTTCCTGCGGGCTGCGCCGGCGGCGACCTTGGCGGCACTGCTGCACGGCTCCATCGAGGTCGCCGGGCTCAGCCTGTTGCCGGTCTACGGCCTCAAGTCCGGCGCCACGCTGGCGCAGGGCGCGCTGTTCACCAGCCTGTTCATCGTCGGCAACAGCGCGCTGCAGCTTCCCATCGGCCTGGTCGCCGATCGCGTTGACCGCCGCAAGCTGCTGGCCGCTCTCGCGATCGCCGGCCTCGGCGGCGCCGTGGTGCTCGCGCGGCTCGGCATCCACCCCGTCGTGCTCTTCGAGGTGCTGCTGCTGCTGTGGGGCGGCATCGTCGGCGCGCTCTACCCCGTAGGCCTCGGCGAGCTGAGCGCGCGCTTCTCCGGGGCCGACCTCGCCAGCGCCAACTCGGCCTACGTCATGACCTACGCCGCGGGCATGCTGGTCGGGCCGCCGATCATCGGCCTCGGACTGGACTGGATGGCGCCGGCGGGCTTCTTCTGGGCCGTGGCGGCACTCATCGCGCTATATCTCGCGGTGGCGCTGCCGCCGCTTCTCCGGCACGCGCTTTGACAAGCCGGCCGGTGTTCCCGATAGACGCTGGCGCAATGACAGCCACGCCCGCCCCCACGTTCACCAGCCGGCACCTGCTCGGCATCGATGGCTTGACGGTGCCGGAGGTCAACGCGCTTCTCGACCTCTCGGAGGAGGCGGTCGCCGTCTCGCGCCAAGTCGAGAAGAAGCGCTCGACGCTGCGCGGCCGCACCCAGATCAACCTCTTCTTTGAATCGTCGACGCGCACGCAATCGTCGTTCGAGCTGGCCGGCAAGCGGCTCGGTGCCGACGTCATGAACATGTCGGTGGCGACCTCCAGCGTGAAGAAGGGCGAGACGCTGATCGACACGGCGATCACGCTGAACGCCATGCGGCCCGACATCATCGTGGTGCGTCACCACCAGGCCGGCGCCGTGCACCTGCTGGCGCGCAAGGTGGATTGCTCGGTCGTCAATGCCGGCGACGGTGCCCACGAGCACCCGACGCAGGCGCTGCTCGATGCCCTCACGATCCGCCGCAACAAGGGCCGCATCGAGGGGCTGATCGTGGCGATCTGCGGCGACATCCTGCACTCGCGCGTCGCTCGCTCCAACATCCTGCTGCTGTCGCTGATGGGCGCGCGGGTTCGCGTCGTGGCGCCCTCGACGCTGCTGCCGACGGGCATCGAGGACATGGGCGTCGAGGTCTTCCGCGACATGAAGAGCGGGCTGCGCGACGCCGACATCGTGATGTGCCTGCGCTTGCAGCGCGAGCGCATGCAAGGCGGCTTCGTGCCCTCTATGAAGGAATATTTTCATTTCTACGGGCTCGACGAGCTCAAGCTGGCGGTGGCCAAGCCCGACGCCCTGGTGATGCATCCCGGCCCGATGAACCGCGGCGTCGAGATTTCGTCGACCGTGGCCGACGGGGCCCAGAGCCTGATCCGCGAGCAGGTCGAGATGGGCGTGGCCGTCCGCATGGCCGTGCTACAAGCGCTGGCGCAGCACCTGCCTAACGCGTGAGAGATCAAAGAGCGCGCAGCTGCGCCAGTGCGTCTTCTGTGTACTCGATGACGCCGTCCCAGTGGCCTTCGATCACATGTTGGTTCAGCGCGATCCAGCGTTCGAGCTGTTGCTCCTCGGCGCCGCTCAGACGTACCCCCGCCTAATGCTCGAACTGCGCGATCGCGTAGGAGCCCATGCGGTCCTTCGCGATCCTCGGGTTGGGCGAGACCTTGAGGTGTGCGGCATGTTGCGCGTCGTCGCGTTGCGAGATGAAACACGATGAAGGGCAGGCCGGTGCGCTCGGCCCACAGATTGGCCATTCCGTACGTCGCCTGACCTTCGATGAGTGTGTCCGACGAGGTCGTCAAGTTAGCCCTCTCAGCTTGAACCTGAACCAGAAGCGTTTACGCATTTTAAGCCTGCCGTATCTCGCGTTTCGCGGCACGCACGAGGAAGCCGGAGCGGTTCAAGCCATCGCGTTCGGCCAAGACATCGACTGCGCGCAGAACATCCTCCGGCACGGTGATGTTGACGCGTATCGCGCGGGCCGACGACTTTCGCATCAGCGCGACCATGACCGGCACCCCATCCCTATTTGCAGGGTCGTTCATGATTTCATCGAGCGCACTCGGCTCCGGAATCGTCTCCCCTTCTTCCGCCATGAGATTGGTGTGGCCGCTTAGGGCCTCGCTCGCCAGCCCGGCGGCTTCCGCCAGCGTTGACCCGGCCGAGACGCAACCCGGAAAGTCGGGAAAGGAGACGCCGAAGTCGCTGTCGTCCTCCTTGTGCACCAAAGCAACATAATAGCGCATCGACCACCTCAGCTTGACGCCAGCCTGTTTATCGAGCGGAGCGTGCCGGCGGGCAGATCTTTTTTCGGGTGCGGAACGGTCACGACGCCGGTCTTCGTCGAGTGCGTGAAATGGTGATGGGAGCCGGTGACCCGCTTGAGCAGCCAGCCATCGGCGGCGATCGTCTCGACCACGTCGCGACTGTTCACCTTCACATCAAAACACGGGCGAGCGAGGTGGGGAAGGGGCTTGCAGCGGCTGAGTCTGCCTCAGCGCTATCCTCGCGCTCGCTCCCGGCTATAAGTCGCGCCGATGACCTTGCCGCCGGCACCTCACGCTCTCGCGCTCGTCAACGCGAGCCTCGTCGATCCCGTCGCCGGAACGCACACGCGGGGCGGCGTGCTGATCGAGCAGGGCTATATCCGCCAGGTCGGCGCCAACGTCACCGCGTCCAGCCTGCCGGGTCAGGTGCGCACCATCGACTGCCGCGGCGACGTCGTGGCGCCGGGGCTCGTCGACATGCACGCCTTCGTCGGCGAGCCCGGCGCCGAGTACCGCGAGACCATCGCCACCGCGACCGCGGCGGCGGCGGCCGGCGGCGTCACCTCGATCCTCGCCCTGCCCAACACCAATCCGCCCGTCGACGAGCCGGCGGTGGTGGACTTCCTGCTGCGCCGCGCCCGCGACACCGGCCGGGTCCGCATCCTGCCCTGCGCCGCCATCACCAAGGGCCTGCGGGGCGAGGAGATGGCCGAGATCGGCCTGCTGCTGCAGGCTGGCGCGGTGGCCTTCTCGGAAGGCTCGCGAACCATCCGCAACGCGCTGATCCTGCGCCGCGCCATGGTCTACGCCCGCGACTTCGACGCGCTCATCATCCATTTCACCCAGGATCCCGATCTCGCCGCCGACGGCGTGATGAACGAAGGCGAGTTCGCTTCGCGGCTCGGCCTGCTGGGCATCCCGCGCGAGGCCGAGACCATTATCCTCGAGCGCGACATCCAGCTCGTGGCGCTCACCGGCGTCCGCTACCACGCCGCGATGGTGACCACCGCGGCCTCGCTGTCGATCATCGCCAAGGCCAAGGAGCGCGGCCTGCCGGTGACCTGCGCCACCTCGATCAATCACCTGACGCTGAACGAGAACGACATTGGTGACTACCGCACGTTCCTCAAACTGGCGCCGCCGCTGCGCCGCGAGGAGGATCGGCTCGCGCTCTGCGAGGGTCTCGCCTCGGGCCTCGTCGACTGCATCGTGTCAGACCATGATCCTCAGGACGTCGAGGTAAAGCGCCTGCCGTTCGCCGAAGCGGAGGTCGGTGCGGTCGGGCTCGAGACCATGCTGCCAGCGGCGCTGCGCCTCGTCACGTCGGGACACGTCGACCTGCCGGTGCTGCTGCGGGCGATGTCGTCCAACCCCGCCGGCATCCTTCGTGTGCCTCAGGGTCGGCTGGAGGCCGGCGCCCCGGCCGATCTCATCCGTTTCGATCCCGATGAGCCCTTCGTCGTCGATCCGCTGAAGCTGCGCTCGCGCTGCAAGAACACGCCCTTCGATGCGGCGCGCATGGAGGGCCGGGTGAAGCTGACGCTCGTCGCCGGCGAGGTTGTCTACGAAGACCGATGAGCATCCTCCCCCGCGAAACGGGGGGGAGGGGGACCATGCGAAGCATGGTGGAGGGGCGGCCGAGCCTCGATGTTTCCGTTGCTTCAGAAGCTTCAAAGTTAGGGAGATCAGCGCGACGGCGGCCCCTCGACCACCTTCTGCGGTCCCAACCTCCACCGTTTCTCGGGAGAGAAGCCCGCTACTTCTTCTCGAAAGCCCCATTGATCTCCATCTCGACTTCGTCGCCAATCATCGGAACGTATTTCGCCACGCCGAAATCGCTGCGCTTCAGCGTGCCGGACATGGAGAAGCCGGCGGTGTACTTCTTGTCGATGAGGTTGGTGCCGGAGCCCACGAACTTGACGTGCAGGGTCAAGGGTTTCGTCACGCCGTGCAGCGTCAGGTCGCCGCTAACGTCGGCCTCACCCTCGCCGGTCGACTTCACGGATGTCGACTTGAATTCCATCGTCGGAAACCTCTGGACGTCGAGCCAATCAGCGCTGCGAAGCTCGCCGTCGAGCTTCGCACTTGTCGTCGCCACCGAGGCGACAGGCAAGACGATGTGCACGGTGCTGCCCGCAACGTCTTTAGGCTTAAGCTCGAGCTCGCCGGCGACGGCGGAGAAGCCGCCCTCGTAATAGCTGAACCCCATGTGCAATACGTCGAAGTGGACCTGGGTATGGTAGGGATCGACGAGGTAGCTGCCCGCCTCGACGTCCGAAGAACTGGTGTTGGCCGCCTGCGCTAGCAGAGGCGAGGGTGCGGCGAGCGCGAGAATCAAGAGAGCGGGGCTAAGCTTCAGCAAGACGGTTCCTCCAGAGGGGACGCTCCACCTTAGCCTATTCCGTTCGCCTCCGCGGCATGACGCGTGGCGCAACCCAGCCTTACTCTCCCGCCACCAGTGCGGCGGCCGGGGTAGGGGGACGTCCCAGCGTCGCGACGGCCGGCCCGCGCCGTCGCACCGGGCCCGGAGGGAGGATGCCCTCGCGCAGGATTGCGCGGCGCAGCGGGCCGACAAGCCGCAACGCCACAGCGCCGAGGCCGCGGGCGACGTCCACCGGGGCAAAGTCGGTCATGATGGTGCGGTTGAGGATGTCGACGGAATCCGTGCGCACCGAGATGTCGCGCCGACGCGCGCGCTCGTAGGGCCTCAGCGCGTCGAGCGTCCCGACATCGAGGCCGGCGTCTTGCGCTTCCTCAAGCACCACGCGCAGCTGCGCGATGTCGCGGAGGCTGAGATTGAGTCCCTGCGCGGCGAGCGGCGGGAAAGCGTGCGCCGCCTCGCCGATCAACGCGAGGCGAGGACCGACGAGCCGGTTGACCTTTAGGCCGCCCATCGGAAAGCCGCCGCGCGCCGCCCCGAAGGCGATGCGCCCGACGATCGAACGCGTGCCGTGCTGCAGCTCGAGCGCCAAGGCTTCGTCGGAAAGAGCGCGGCGGCGCTCGGCTTCGCGCGGGCTCATCAGCCAGACAAGCGAGGAGCGGTGCGGGTGCTGGGGCGTGCCCTGCAGCGGCACCAGCGTGCACGGGCCACCGCGGGTATGGAACTCCGTCGACATGCCACCGTGCGGCTTGTCATGGCTTAGGATCGCGGTCAGCGCCACCTGCGGATAGCTCCAGGCGCGCGCACGGATACCGGCGGCGATGCGGGCGGGCGATTTGCGCCCGTCGGCGGCAACGAGCAGGCGCGCCGTGGCCTCGCGGCCTTCCGTATCGCGCACGCTCACATGATCCGGCTCATAGGTGATATCGGAGAGGAATGTGCCGGTCAGCGTGGCGTTCGGCAGGCCCTGCGCCTCGACGAGCAGGCCGGCGACCAGCCGGTGGTTCTCGACGTTGGCGCCGAGCGCGGCGAGGTCGATCTCGGCGGCTTCCAACGTCAGCGGCGGCACAGGCACGCGCAGCCCGGTGTCATCGATGAGCCGGATCGCCCGGATCATCTGCACGCTCTCGGCGAAACGATGCCAGACGCCGATCTCGCGCAGGAAACGCAGCGAGCCCTCGAACAGAGCGACAGTGCGCCCGTTCGGCGTCGTGTCGGACTTGCCCGCGCAGAGTACGGTGAAGCCGGCGCGCGCCAGCGCCACCGTCGCTGCGAGGCCGGCGGCCCCGGCGCCTGACACGATGATGTCGTAGGTCTTGGGCTTCGAGGCGGCAGGCTCTTGGGTCACGGATGATCTCGGCGCTTTCGGGCTGGCCTATGACAGATCGGCCGCCCCGCCCGCCGCGGCAAGCGGGCGAATGGTCTCGGCCTCAGGCCGGCCGCCCGTCGAAACAATGGTCGGCGGCGTTGGTGGCCCGCCAGAAGGCATGCGTGCCGATGTCGGCGCCCGGCCGCGGCGCGTAGCGTCGGCAGAAGCCGGCCTCGGTCCACCAGCCGGCGAGACGGTCGCTGCGGCGCGGCGGATCGATGCCGTTGCCCGGCCGATGCCAGAAAGCGCAGCTGCGGCAGACCTGGCCTTTCTCGGATGCGTCCGCCGTCTCGCCCTCTCCACAGCCGTCGAGAGCGCGCGTCTCGGGCCAGCGCGCGATCTCGTAGGAGCGTTCCGAAGTCGCCGGCGCGTGGCGGCGGCAGGCACCTTCGACCACGCCGTTCTCCCAAAAGCGGCAGACGTTGCAATGCGTCAGTCCCGATGCCGGCAATGGCTATCTCCGCGTCGGAGCCCGCAGAAAGGCCGTTTCGACCTCCCGACTTACGCGCATCGACGTGCGTCTCGTCAACGCTTCGATCGACACGGTCGCACTGCGACCTTCCTCCACAGCCTGTTTGGAAACTTACCGCGCCTCGGAACATTGCCGGAACAGAGGAGAAGACGATGACCGATCACAATCCGAAGACCGATCCTGCGCCTAACAGCAACACCGTAAAGGATCCGGACAACTGGACGACCGGAGACGAGCCGATGACCGGTGCTCAAGCCTCTTACCTGAAGACCCTGACCGAGCAGACCGGCGGCACTTTCGAGGAGGGTCTCAGCAAGGCCGAAGCGTCCAAGCGCATCGACGCGCTGCGCGAAGAGGCCGGACTCGCGAAAGGCTAGCCGACGTCGAGCGGGACGGTGCCTGTCGGACGGCCGTCCCGCGACAACGTAATTTTTTCGATCCGAGCCTCGGCGCTCTTGAGAAGCGTATCGCAATGCGTCTTCAGCAATTCGCCGCGCTCGTAGATCGCGATCGACTCCTCAAGCGCGACCTGACCTTTCTCCAGCCGATCGACGATCGACTCGAGTTCCTTCATCGCCGCCTCGAAAGGGAGGCCCGTAATCTCCGGTGCCGGCTCGCTCACGCTGCCTTCCGGGCGAGCTCGATGGCGAACGGCACGCCCTCGTGGCATTCGGCGCCGCGGCCGATAGAGCGCACGGCGTCGACCATGCGGCCATCGCGGCCGAGCAGCCGATCGGCGATCTGCACCATCAAGGCGTTGGGCGTTGCCGTCGGGGAAAGTGCGCGGATCTCATTGGCGATTGACGTCTCGCTGCGCGTTTCGTCGAGCACACATGCTGCGATGAACGCCGCTGCCGTCGAGCGGCTGACGCCGGCGTAGCAATGGATGATGAGAGGCGCTGAACGGTCCCACCGACGCACGAACTCGAACAGTTCGGCGACGTGGCTGTCGTCGGGAAGGATCTCGCCGTCCATCGCCAGCACGATGTCCGACATGGCGACGTAGAGGTGGCGTGCCTCGTCGATCTCGTGAGGCCGCGCGACCTCGGTGCCGGCGCTGATGAGCGTCACCATGCTGCGCGCGCCGCTAGCGCGGACCGTAGCTGGGATCTGCGACAGGGGGCAGACGTGGATGCTGGACAAGGCGTGCTCCTTGGTGGGAGAGGTGTCACAGCCTGTCCGCGCTTTCAAGCTCGGCCTGCCGTTTCAAGGAAGCGCCCGACGGAGCGTCTCGAGCTCGGCGAGGAAACGCTCCGCTGCCATCACCGGAGTCCACGGCTCCCATGGCGTGCCGCCGTAGACGGGAAAGAGCGGGTCGGCGAGGAGCGGATCGAAAGGGATGCGCAATGTGTGACGTACCTCGTCGCGCGTCCAGCCGACGACGTGGACCGCTTCGGAGGCGGCAGCGACACGGTCGGCGCGCTTGTGCGCCTTGAGCGAGGCCGGATCGAAGGCAGCTAGGCGATATCGGATCGCGACCGCTCGCTGCAGGTCGATCGTAAGCGCGCGAAAGGCCTCGCCGAGGAAAGGCTTGATGACGGAGATGCAATCGAAGCCGAGCAGCCCCTCGTCGGCGTCGTGCAGCAACTCGCGAAGCTCCGCCGCCGGATTGGCGGCGCGCGCCGCCCGGCGGTGCATGGCGAGCACCGACAAGGAGTGCTGGGCGACCGACAGCGGCAGCGGCCAGGCGGAATGGCCACCCCAGCGATAGGTCCGCGCCAGACCGATCGCGAGGTCGCCGTCATCCCAGTCGAAGGGCGTGGGATGCAGGAGGTCGAGCCGCTTGCCCGAAGGCAGCCGAACCCACGCGCGGGTCTCTAGAGCCAAACCTCACTCTCCCAATGCCCGACGCGACCCCGCCGCCCATTGCCTTTGCGGCCCTGCCGGTATAACCCGCCGCGACCGCCGCGGGCGGCCTCTCCATGCCGGAGCCACGACCATCTTCATCACGCCCGCCTTCGCCCAGTCCGCCGGCGCCGCGTCCGACGCTTCGGGGATCGCCCTGCAGCTCGTGCCGTTCGCTGGCGTGCTCGTCATTATGTACTTCCTGATCCTCAGGCCGCAGCAGAGGCGCGCCAAGGACCAAGCCGACCTTATTAAGAACATCCGGCGCGGCGATACCGTCGTCACCACGGGCGGCATCATTGGCAAGGTCACCAAGGCGACGGAGGCGACCGAGATCGAGATCGAGATCGCGCCCAACGTACGCATCCGCGTGGCGAGGCCGATGGTGACCGAGGTCCGCGCCAAGGGTGAACCGGTGAAGGACGTTGCCGTCTGAGGCGACGCCCCGCCCGAGCCGCGATCCGGTTCGTCTCGACCGATTGAAAGACCGATGCTGCGTTTCGCGACCTGGAAGATCGTCTCCATCCTCGCCATGATCGTCGTGGCGGTGCTTGTCGTCGTGCCGAGCCTGTTGTCTGCCACGACCCGCGCCTCGCTCGACAAGGCTCTGCCGACGTGGGCTCAGCCCAAGACGCTGACGCTCGGCCTCGACCTTCAGGGCGGCTCCCACATCCTTTTGAAGGTGGATCGCGACGACCTCGTGAAGTCCATGGTGGCCAACCTGCGCGACGACGTCCGCCGCATCCTGCGCGACGCCAAGGTCGCGGCGGCGGGCGGCATCCAGGCGCAGGCCGACGGGGTGCAATTCCGTCTCGCCGATGCCGCCGACGACGCCAAGATCAGCGGCAAGCTCCGCGACCTCGCCAGCCCCACGGCTTCGGTGCTCGGCTCGACGGGAGGCGCCGCCTACGATCTTCAGGACAACGGCTCCGGCTTGATCCGCCTGACGGTCACGGAAGCCGGCATCACCGACAAGATGCGGCGCGCGGTGGAGCAGTCGATCGAAGTCATCCGCAAGCGCGTCGACGCGCTGGGCACCACGGAGCCTTCGATCCAGCGCGAGGGCAACGATCGCGTCTCGGTGGATGTGCCCGGTCTGCAGGATCCACAGCGGCTCAAGGACATCCTCGGCAAGACCGCGAAGCTCGAGTTCCGAATGGTCGCCGAGCAAACCGAGAGCCCCTCGGAATACGAGATGCTTGAGCAGAACGACTCCTCGGAGAAGCTGCCGGTCGACAAGCGCGTGCAGGTCGAGGGCGCCGACCTGACGAACGCCCAGCCGGCCTTCGACCAGCAGGGACGACCCGACGTCAGCTTCCAGTTCAACATCCGCGGTGGCCAGCGTTTCGCGCAGGTGACCAGCGAGAACGTCAATAAGCGTTTCGCGGTCGTGCTCGACAACAAGGTCATCACCGCGCCCAACATCAACGAGCCGATTTCCGGCGGTGCCGGCATCATCACCGGCAACTTTACGGTGCAGCAGGCCAACGACCTCGCCATCCTGCTGCGCGCCGGCGCGCTGCCGGCCAAGCTGACCATCATCGAGGAGCAGACGGTAGGGCCGGGCCTGGGGCAGGATTCGATCAACGCCGGTAAGCTCGCCGCCTACGTCGGCGCGGGACTTGTTTTCGCCTACATGCTCGTCACCTACGGGACATTCGGCATCTTCGCCAACATCGCGCTCGCCGTGCATATCAGCTTCATCTTCGCCGGACTGGTGCTGCTCGGCGCCACGCTGACGCTTCCCGGCATCGCCGGCATCGTGCTGACCATCGGCATGGCGGTGGATTCCAACGTGCTGATCTATGAGCGCATCCGCGAGGAGAACCATGCCGGGCGTTCCATCATCCAGTCGCTCGACGCCGGCTTCAAGCGCGCCTTTGCCACCATCGTCGACTCCAACGTGACCATGTTCGTCGCCGCAGTGATCCTGTATTTTATCGGCGCGGGCCCGGTGAAAGGCTTCGCGGTCTCGATGGGACTGGGTATCCTGACCTCCATCGTCACTGCCGTCACCATGACGCGCATGATGATCGCGGTCTGGTACCGCTACCAGCGGCCGACGAAGCTGCCGATATGATCGGCAAGGTGATCTGAATGAAGCTCCTCCGCCTCGCGCCGGAAAATACCAAGTTCGGCTTCATGCGCTTCCGGCGCGTGAGTTACCCGATCTCGGCCGTTCTCTCGATTGTCTCGGTGGTGCTGTTCCTCACCGTCGGCATGAACTTCGGCATCGACTTCGCCGGGGGAACCCTGATCCAGGTTCGCGCCACCTCGGGCAAGGCCGACCTCGCCACGCTGCGCCGCGAGACCGAAACGATGAACGTCGGTCCCGTCGGCGTGCAGGGTCTGGGATCGCCGGCCGACGTGGCCATACGCTTCGGCCTTCAGCCGGGTGGCGACGCCGCGCAGGAGAGCGCGGTCTCCCGCGTCACGAAAGCAATTGGCGCCGGCTACACCGTGCGCCAGACTTCGGTCGTCGGCCCCACGGTCTCGGGCGAGCTGGTGCAGTACGGCGCGCTGGGCGTGGTGATCTCGATCCTGGCCGTACTCTGCTACCTCTGGTTCCGCTTCGAGTGGCAGTTCGCCGTCGGCGCCATCATCGCCACGATGCATGACCTGTTGCTGACAGTAGGGTTCTTCTCGATTACTCAGCTCGAGTTCAACACGACCTCGATCGCAGCCATTCTGACTATCGTCGGCTACAGCCTGAACGAGACGGTGGTGGTGCTCGACCGCATCCGCGAGATGATGCGCAAGTACCGCAAGATCTCGACCAACGAGCTCATCGACATCTCGGTCAACGCAGTGCTGCCGCGCACCATCATGACCGCCACCACTGTGTTCCTCGCGCTGGTCTCGCTGGTGGTCTTCGGCGGCGAGGTGATCCGTTCGTTCTCGCTGGCCATGATGTTTGGCATCTTCGTGGCGACCTACTCGTCGATCTTCATCTGCTCGCCGATGCTGATCTACCTCGGCCTCCGTCCGGAGAAGATGGGCGAGCCGGTGATCACGCCGAACTCGGCCAGCCCGGCGGAAGCCCGCGCCAAGGCGGCCGCGAAAGCCACGGCCTGAGTTGGCCATCGAGCCGCTCTCGGGTTTCCTGCCGGGCCAGCACGCCGTCGAGGGCTACGGCGCCGGCGGGTTCCGGTTCGGAGAAATGTCGCACCGCGGCTCGATCCTGGCTCTGCCCTCCGGGATCTACGCCTGGGACGTGGTTGCCCCCGATGGTCTCACCGCTGCCGCCTTCGCCCGTGTCCTCGACGAGCGCGGCGCCATCGACCACCTGCTGATCGGCACAGGCACGGCCATGCTGCCGCTCTTCGAGCTTCGCGACGCCCTGCGCGCCGCAGGGCTGCGCGCCGAGCCCATGGCCACCGCCGCCGCCGCCCGCACCTACTCGATTTTGCTCGGCGAGAAGCGCCGCGTCGCCGCCGCGTTGCTCGCGGTGGCGTGATGGAGAAGCCGAGCGAATCGCGCACTAAAGCCTATGCCCAATGCTTCGACATCGTGCGCGAGGGCGACCGCGATCTCTGGCTCGCGAGCCTGTTCTGGCCGGCGGAGGCGCGCCCCCATGCCCACGCGATCCTCGCCTTCGGCCTCGAGATCGCCCGCGTGCGCGAGCTCGTCAGCGAGCCGACGCTTGGCGAGATCCGCTACCAATTCTGGCGCGACATCCTCGACAACGATGCGTCCGCCGGCCACCCCGTGGCGCAGGCGCTGCTCGACACCGTGCAGCGCTTCAACCTGGACAAAGGGCGCCTCCTGGCGCTGATCGAGGCGCGCAGCTTCGACCTCTACGACGACCCGATGCCGAACGAGGCCGGGCTGGAGAACTACCTGCGCGATACGACCTCGGTGCTGCTCGAGGCGATCGCCCGCGTACTCGCGCCCGGTCGTCTGCCGCCGCCCTGCATCGATGCCGGCGGCCGCGCCTACGGGCTCGTCGGTCTGCTGCGCGGCCTTCCCTACCAGGTGATGCGCGGCCAGCTCTTCCTGCCGCTCGACCTGCTGGAGCGTCAGCAGCTAGTGCCGGAGGATGTGCTGGCACATCGCAACTCGCCCGGCCTCGAACTGGTGCTGCAGACGCTGCGCGCCCGCGCGCGCCTGCACCTGCGCGAGATGCGCGAGAGCCTGCTCGGCGCCGGCGCGGCGCGGGCCGCCTGCCTCCCGGCGGTGCTCTGCGAGTCCTACCTGCGCCGGATGGAGGCGCCGGGCCTGGACCCGTTTGCGACGCCGGTCGAGCTGCCGCAATGGCGGCGCCAGTGGGCGCTCTGGCGCGGTGCGCGCCGGCTGTAGGCGCGCTCACCCGTAAAGGTCCAGGGAGAGGGCCAGACGCATGTCGGCCAGCCTTCCCAGCAGAGCCGGCGGGAAGACGTCGCCGGTGTTGCCATGGTCATGGAAGAACCAGCCGACGAACAGTTCGAGCTGCGCCCCCAGTGCAACGAGGCGCTGCGCCGGCGCGCCGATCTCGTCGAGCACGTGCTCGATGCCGGCGGCGAGGCTGCCGCGGCCCTCGGCGAGCTCATAGGTCGCGTAGCTGTCGGTAAACGACCTTCGAGGGCGGCCCCGCGCGGCGTCTGGTGATCGTCGCCGAAGCGCCAAGCGCGGAACGGCGTCAGCCCCAGGACCTCGTCGAACGTCGCAGGATCGGCGCTCGGGTGCCGGACGCGAAGGGAGATCTTCCAGCTGACGCCTTCATGTCCGGTTCGACTTTGCGCCATTGAGACCTTCCCTTAGAAGCAGGCCTATGACCAAGCCCGAGACGATGGCGCCGGCGGGCGTCGATTACTCCAAGACGCTCTTCCTGCCGAAGACCGACTTCCCGATGCGCGCCGGCCTGCCGAAGAAGGAGCCCGAGCTGCTCGCGCGCTGGGCCGAGATCAACCTGCAGGGCAAGATGCGCGCGGCGGGGCAGGGCAGGCCGAAGTTCGTGCTGCACGACGGTCCGCCCTACGCCAACGGCAACATCCATATCGGCCACGCGCTCAACAAGATCCTCAAGGACCTCGTCACCCGCTCGCAGCGCATGGCCGGCAAGGATGCCGAATACGTGCCGGGCTGGGACTGCCACGGCCTGCCCATCGAGTGGAAGATCGAGGAGGAATACCGCGCCAAGGGGCGCAACAAAGACGACGTGCCGCTGGTGGAGTTCCGCCGGCAGTGCCGCGACTTCGCGCGTAAGTGGGTCGACATCCAGCGCGAGGAGTTCATCCGCCTCGGCGTCGGCGGCGACTGGGCCCACCCCTACGAGACGATGAGCTTCCCCGCCGAGGCGACGATCGCCGGCGAGATCATGAAGTTCGCCGCCAACGGGCTGCTCTATCGCGGCTCCAAGCCGGTGATGTGGAGTGTGGTCGAGAAGACCGCGCTTGCCGAGGCCGAGGTGGAATACGAGGACCATGTCTCGGACACGGTGTTCGTGGCGTTCCCGATTCGGGCGACATCCAGCGTACGGCACGCCGCTGCCGGCAACACCGCAGCGGTGGTGCAGTACGACGAGGAGGCCGCCAGGCGGGACCTCGCGGCCGCCCGCGTGGTGATCTACACGACCACGCCTTGGACCATGCCGGCCAACCGTGCCATCTGCTTCTCCTCGCGCATCGCCTACGGGCTCTACCGCGTGACCGCCGCGCCGGAGCAGAATTGGGCCGCCGCCGGCGCGACCTACCTGCTCGCCGACGCGCTCGCCGATAGCGTCTTCAAGGCCGCCAAGGTGGAAGCCTACGAGAAGGTCCGTGCCGTCGCCGGGGCCGAACTCGGTGGTCTCACCGCCGCCCATCCGCTCGCCGCGATGAGCTACGGCTTCGACGTGCCGCTCCTCGACGGCGACCACGTCACCGACGACACCGGCACCGGTTTCGTCCACACAGCGCCCTCGCACGGGCGCGACGACTTCGACATCTGGATGGCCTCGAACCGCATGCTGCGAGAGCGCGGCATCGACCCTCGCATCCCCTACACGGTCGATGCCGACGGCTTCCTCACGCAGGATGCGCCGGGCTTCGTCGGCCGCCGTGTGCTCGACGACAAGGGTAACAAGGGCGACGCAAACGAGGCGGTCATCAGGGCGCTGGTCGAAGCCGGCACACTCGTCGCGCGCGGGCGGCTGAAGCACCAGTATCCGCACTCGTGGCGCTCGAAGAAGCCGCTGATCTTCCGCAACACGCCGCAATGGTTCATCGCGCTGGACCAGCCTTTCTTAACGGATCCTCGGGAAGACGAATTGCTCGGCGGCGCAGATATAGAGTTATCCAACCAACCGACTCTGCGCGGCATCGCTCTCGACGAGATCGCGCGCACCCGCTGGGTGCCGGCGGCGGGCGAGACCCGCATCAAGAGCATGATCGCCAACCGGCCGGACTGGGTGGTGTCGCGCCAGCGCGCCTGGGGCGTGCCGATCGCGATCTTCGTCGATACCGAGCATAGGCCGCTGGTCGATGCCGCCGTCAACGCGCGCATCCTTCGGGCTTTCGCGCAAGAGGGCGCCGACGCCTGGTACGCCGAGGGCGCCCGCGAGCGCTTCCTCGGCGAGCGGGCCGGCGAGGACTGGCGCAAGGTCGACGACGTGCTGGATGTGTGGTTCGACTCCGGCTCGACCCACGCCTTCACTCTCGAAGATCCCGCAGAGTTTCCTAGCCTTGCCGGCATCGACCGGCTGCGCGACGGCGGCCAAGACGAGATCCTGTACCTGGAAGGCTCCGACCAGCATCGCGGCTGGTTCCACTCCTCGCTGCTGGAGAGCTGCGGCACGCGGGGCCGGGCGCCCTACGATGCCGTGCTGACCCACGGCTTCGTGCTCGACGAGCACGGCCGCAAGATGTCGAAGAGCGTCGGCAACGTCGTCGCGCCGCAGACCGTCATCAAGGACAGTGGCGCCGACATCCTGCGATTGTGGGTGGCAGCCTCGGACTATTCCGACGACCTGCGCATCGGCCCGGAAATCCTCAAGACCTTCGTCGAGACCTACAAGAAGCTGCGCAACACGCTGCGCTGGATGCTTGGCGCCCTCGGACACCACGAGCCCGGCCTCGCGGTCGAGCCGGCCGAGATGGCCGAACTCGAGCGCCTCATGCTGCACCGCCTCGCCGAGCTCGACGGCGAAGTGCGCGAGGCCTACGCGCGCTTCGATTACAAGCGCGTGGTCGCCCGCCTCTCGGCCTTCCTCGCCACTGAGCTGTCAGCCTTCTACTTCGACATCCGCAAGGACGCGCTCTACTGCGACGCGCCCTCCAGCGTGCGCCGCCGCGGCGCGCTGATCGCCATCGAGCACATCTTCCGCTGCGTGACGCTGTGGCTGGCGCCGATCCTCGTCTTCACCGCCGAAGAGGCGTGGCTGTCGCGCTACCCCGACGCCATCTCGGTGCACCTGGAAGCTTTTCCCGACGTGCCGGCCGCCTGGCGCGACAACGCCTTGGCCGCGAAGTGGGAGCAGGTCCGCGCCGTGCGAGCGGTCGTCACCGGCGCGCTCGAGATCGCTCGCACGAACAAGCAGATCGGCTCGTCTCTTGAAGCGGCGCCGGCAGTCTTTCTCGCCACCGATGCCTTGCGCGGAGCCGTGCGCGGGGTCGATCTCGCCGACGTCTGCATCACCTCCGATTTCGGGCTTGAGGCGGGCGAGGGGCCGGACGGCGCTTTCCGCCTGTCCGATGTGCCGGGCGTGGCCGTGGTCTTCCGCAAGGCCGAGGGTCGAAAATGCGCGCGCTCCTGGCGCATCGCGGCGGACGTCGGCTCGGACCCGGAGTTTTCCGACGTCACGCCGCGCGACGCCGCGGCCCTGCGCGAGCTGGAGCGGCTCGGGCGGCTCGCGTGAGCCCGCGCCTCGCCGGCTTCCTGGTGGCGGTGGGAACACTCCTCGTCGACCAGGCCAACAAGCTGTTCCTGCTCGACGTCTACGATATCGAAATCCGCCAGCCGCTGCGTCTCGGCCCCTATCTCGATGTCGTCATGGCGAAGAATCCCGGCATCTCGTACTCGCTGCTGAGCGCCCGCAGTGCCGCCGGTCGCTGGGGTCTCGTCGCCTTCGTGGTGGTGGCGAGCGGGCTCATCGCCCTTTGGCTGTGGCGCACGACGACGCGGCTCGTCGCGCTGGCGCTGGGCCTGATCCTCGGCGGCGCTGTCGGCAACGCCATCGATCGCTTCAGCTACGGCTGGGTGGCCGATTTCTACTATTTCCACGTCGGCAGCTTCCACTGGTACGTCTTCAACCTGGCCGACGTCGCCATCGTCTTCGGCGTCGCGCTGCTGCTGCTCGACGCGCTGCGATCGCAGCCGCGCCAGGCGGCGCCGTGAGGAGCGGCCTACAAATTGCCGTCAAGCTCATGTCAAGATCGCATGTACTTCGGGGAACGGACGACCATGCGTAACATGTCGCGCGCCGCTTTCGCGGCGCTCGCCTTCGCCGGCATCGCCGCTTCGGTCGTGCCTGTGGCGGCGCAGCAGACCAGCGTCAAGCAGGAATACGAGGACATCAAGAACGGCATCGGCTTCGGTCCCGAGCGGCCGCCGATCGACTACACCGAGCGTGCGCCACTCGTGGTTCCGCCGAGTTATAACCTGCCGCCTCCGGGCGGGCCCGATCCCGAGCGCCTCGGCGTCAATGATCCCGATGTCGCCGCTCGCCGCCGAGCGCTCACCGATTCGCGACGTCCGGTGCCCCCGACCGATCCCGGCGCCTACGCCACGGGTCGCATGCAGCGCAAGTACCTGATTGAGCCGCCCTCCGGCATGCGCGATCCGGCGGCAGTGGCCGCTGACATCACCCACGATTCCGACGGCAACGCCGTGCGGGCGCCAGGCGCCGCCAAGCACGCCCACCGTCGCAAGAAGACGGCCGCACAGGAAGCCGCGCAGTAGGTCCGAGCGGTCCGTCGATCGCCGACCGCGTCGTTTTGCGGATGCGATCCGCCAGGGCATGGTTATATAGATCGTCAGCATTACGCCTCTCGGCACCTGGAGATCTCGATGACGCATTCCGCCTCCGATGGACCCCTTGGCCTGACGCCCGGCGGCGACCATGGTGGCGACCCGGCGGCGGATACTGCGATCGTCCAGCATCGCCTCGCCAACGGGATGGACGTGGTCGTCATCCCCGATCACCGCGCGCCGGTCGTGACCCACATGGTGTGGTACCGTAACGGCTCAGCCGATGATCCGCTCGGCAAGTCGGGCATCGCGCATTTCCTTGAGCACCTGATGTTCAGGGGCACGCATAAGAATCCCGCCGGCAAATTCTCCGAGCTCGTGTCCGACCTCGGCGGTCAGGAGAACGCCTTCACCTCCAACGATTTCACCGCCTATTTCCAGCGCATTCCCAAGGAGCACCTTGCGGTGTGCATGGAATACGAGGCGGATCGGATGAAGAACCTCGTCCTCACCGACGAGATCGTGACGCCCGAGCGCAACGTGGTGCTCGAGGAGCGGCGCATGCGCACCGATTCAGACCCTTCCGAAATCCTCGACGAGGCGATGGGCTCGGCGGTCTACTCGACCCATCCCTACGGCAAGCCGGTGATCGGCTGGGAGCACGAGATCGAGAGCCTCGATCGCACCGACGCTTTCAACTACTACGAGCGGTTCTACACGCCCGAGAACGCCATCCTCATCGTCGCCGGCGACGTCGATCCCCGAACTACGATCGCGCTCGCGGGCGAGATCTACGGGCCGGTGCCGCCTTTCGGCGAGGCGCCGCAGCGCCGTCGACCGCAGGAACCGCGTCCCACCACATTCCGCCAGGTGACTCTCGCCGACGAGAAGGTCGAGCAGCCGCGATTCCAGCGCATGCATCTCGTGCCGTCCTATCGCACCGCCAAGCCGGGCGAAGCCGAAGCGCTTGAGGTGCTCGCCTACCTGCTCGGCGGCGGCCAGACGAGCGTCATGTTCAAGTCCCTGGTCATGGGTGACCGCCTCGCCGTCGCAGCCGGCGCGCATTACATGGGTACGTCGCTTGATGAGACGCGCTTCTACATCTACGCCGTGCCGGCCCCCGGTGTCTCCCTCGAGACGCTGGCTGCGGCGGTCGATAAGATCCTCAAGCGGCTCACCGCCGTCGGCGTCGAGGAGGCGGACATCGTCCGCGCCAAGACCCGCCTTGTCGCCGAGGCGATCTACGCCCGCGACAGCCAGATGCAGCTCGCCAACTGGTACGGCGCTTCGCTGACGACGGGCCTGTCACTGGCCGATATACAGGCTTGGCCCGAACGCATCGAGGCTGTCACCGCCGCCGACGTGGCCGCCGTCATGCCGTTGCTCGAACGCCGCCGCGGCGTTGCGGGCTACCTGCTCGAGGCCGAAGCGCCGGACGCCCAAGCCTCCGAACTCTCCGCGGCGGCCTGAGGACCATGATGACCGGACATGCCGAATCGTTGATCGACATCATTGCCGCGCCCGCGTCGCGCGCGGCGCGGGTGCAGAACGTGCGCTCCCCCGGCGGCATCGAGGCTTGGCTCGTCGAGGATTACGCGATCCCCCTGCTTGCCGTTAATTTCGGCTGGAAGGGCGGCGCAGCGCAGGATCCGATGGGTAAGCCGGGTCTCGCAACGCTGCTTGCCGGTGTGCTCGACGAGGGCGCCGGCGACCTCGATAGCGGTGCCTTCCATCAAGCCCTCGATGACAAGGCCATCGAGCTGTCGTTTTCGGCCGATCGCGACGCTCTGCAGGGTCGCCTGAAGACGTTGTCGCGCCATTCCGAACGTGCCTTCGAGTTGCTGGCTCTCACCGTGATGCAGGCACGTCTCGATCCCGAAGCGATCGAGCGGGTGCGCGGCCAGCTCGGGGCCTCGCTGCGCAATGAGATTAACGATCCCGATCACGCGGCGGCACGGCTGTTCCGTCAGAATTCCTATCCCGAGCATCCCTACGGACAGCCGGTGAAGGGCGATCTCGACATCCTGTCGACCTTGACCCGCGAAGACCTTGTCACGATGCGCGCGCGACTGCTGGCGCGCGACAACTTGAAGGTGGCGGTGGTCGGCGCGATCGATGCAGAGACGCTCGGCCGCGAACTCGACCGCGTGTTCGCGGGCCTGCCCGCCAAGGCTGATCTCGCCGCGGTTTCCACAGTGACCTTCGACGGCACCGGCACACGCCATGTTCGCACGATCGACCTTCCGCAATCGACGATCCGCTTTGGTCGCCAGGGCATCATGCGCAGCGATTCCGATTTCAACGTCGCCACGGTAGTGAACCATTGCCTCGGCGGAGGTGCCTTCACCGCGAGGCTCTACAAGGAGGTCCGCGAGAAGCGCGGCCTCTGCTACTCGGTGTACTCGCAGAATTCCGAGCTCGACCACGCGGCGATGCTCGTCGGCGCGACCTCGACCAAGAACGCGCGCGTGACCGAGGCGATCGACACGATCCGAGATGAGATCGTGAAGCTCTCCACCCACGGCATTCCGGAGGACGAGCTCGACAAGGCGAAGAAATACCTTATCGGCTCCTACGCGCTGCGCTTCGACACGTCGCGCAAGATCGCCGGCCAGCTCGTCAGCCTGCAGCTCGACGGCTACGGCGTCGATCGGCTTGACACCCGCAACGCCTCGATCGCCGCGGTCAACGTCGAGGATGCGGCGCGCGTCGCTAAACGCCTGCTCGGCGATGGCGACCTGCTGATCACGATCGCCGGCAAGCCGATCGAGGGCTGAGCCTCAGGTCGGAGCGACCGCGTTGGGCTCGACCAGAGCGGCGGCCTCGATGAGCGATGCCGTATAGGGATCAAGCGGGTGGCGCATGATCTGTGCGGTGGCGCCCGTCTCGAGGATGTATCCGTCCTTCATCACCGCCACCCGCGTCGCCATCGCGCGAACGACGGCGAGGTCGTGAGTGATGAAGAGGTAGGAGAGGCCACGCTCCTCCTGGAGCCGGCGGAGCAGGGCGAGGACGTCAGCCTGGACGGAGCGGTCGAGGGCCGATGTCGGCTCGTCGAGCACCACCAGCTTTGGCGACAGGATCATGGCGCGCGCGATCGCGACGCGTTGGCGCTGGCCTCCGGAGAGTGCGTGCGGACGGCGCATCGCGAAGGCCGCTGGCAGGCCGACCTCTTCCAGCGCCGCCGCAGCTCGTGTCGCACGCTCGGAATGCGACAGTGCCGGCTCGTGGACGGCAAGGCCCTCGGCGACGATCTCGCCGACACAGAGCCGCGGCGACAGCGACGAGAATGGATCCTGGAAGACGATCTGGAGGTCGCGGCGCAACGGCCGCAGCGCCTTGGTGTCGAGCGCCTGCAGGTCGCGGCCCTCGAAGTCGATGCAGCCGGATGACGGCGTCAGCCGCAGCACGGCGCGCCCCAGCGTCGACTTGCCCGAGCCCGACTCGCCGATGAGCGCCAGCGTTTCGCCGCGGCCGATCACGAGGTCGACCCCATCGACGGCCGTGAAGGTCCGCCGCCGCCAGCCGCCTCGCAGCGGATATCGCACGCTGATCCCCTTGGCCACGAGCAGCGGCTCGGGCGTCGTCGTAGACGGCGCAGCGGCGGGTGGCAGGCGGTCGGCCGCGAGAAGGCGGCGGGTGTAGGGTTGCTGCGGCGACGTCGCGATCTTCGATGCCGGCCCGCTCTCGACCAGCACGCCTCTTTCCATCACGTGGATCGTATCGGCAACGCGGCGCACCATCGAGAGGTCGTGGCTGATCAGGATCAGCGCCATGCCGTGGCGCGCCTTCAGCGCCGCGAGCAGCTCGAGGATGCGCGCAGCCACCGTGACGTCGAGTGCGGTGGTCGGCTCGTCGGCGATCAGCAGCCTCGGTTCGCAGGCCAGTGCCATCGCGATGGCGACGCGCTGGCGCTGGCCGCCGGAGAGCTCGTGCGGGAACGCGCTGGCCCGGCGCGCCGGCTCGGCGATGCCGGTCTCCTCGAGCAGCTCGCGCGCGCGATCGCAGGCGGCGCGACGGGGAAGATCGCGGCTGTTGCGCAGGACGGCGGCGATCTGCGAGCCCACGGTGAAAAGCGGGTCGAGCGCCGATTGCGGCTCCTGGAACACGATGGCGATGCGTCGGCCTCGCACCCGGTCGAGCGCGCGACGGTCGAGGCCCAGCAGATCCTGCCCTTCGAAGCGGGCGCTGCCGCTCACCTGGGCGCTCGGCGGCAGCAGCCCCAGCATCGCGAGCATGGCGACACTCTTGCCCGAGCCGGTCTCGCCGACGATCGCCGCGGTCTCGCCCGGCGCCACCGCGAGATCGAGACCGTGCACGGCTTCGACGCTGCCGAAGCGCACGGCGAGCTTGTCCAGCGCCAGCAGCGTCGCCTTGCTCATTCCGCGGCGTTCGCCGCGCGCAGGATCGCCTCGCCGAGCTGGTTGGCCGCCATCACGGTGATCGCGAGCGCCAGCGCCGGGAAGACGAGCAGGTGAACCGAGCCCTGAACGTGGTTGGCGCCATCCTTGATGAGGATGCCCCAGGAGGTCAGCGGTTCCTGCACGCCGAGGCCGAGGAACGACAGGAACGATTCTGCGAGGATCACGCGGGGTACCAGCAGGGCAAGATAGGCGACGATCGGGCCGACCATGTTGGGCACGATGTGGCGGACGAGGATGCGCGAGCCGCGCTCGCCCAGCGCCTCGGCGGCCAGCACGAACTCGCGGCGCTTCAGCGAGAGCGTCTGCCCCCGCGTGATCCGCGCCATGTCGAGCCATTCCACCGCGCCGATGGCGAGAAAGATCAGCCATAGCGAGCGGCCGAAGAGCACGAGTAGGACAATGACGAGGAACACGAAGGGCAGGGCGTAGACCACGTCGACGACGCGCATCATGATTCCGTCGGTGCGTCCGCCAGCGTAGCCCGACACCGCGCCGTAGGCGACACCGATGCCGAGCGCCACGGCGGACGCCAGCGCGCCGACGGCCAGGGAGATGCGGCCGGCGACCAGCACCCTCGTCAGCAGGTCGCGGCCGTTGGCGTCGGTGCCGAACAGGAAGTGCTGCCGCACTACGCGCACCGGAGCAATCAGCACCTTGCCGCCATCCGAGGCGACCGGGGCGCCAGCCTGGGCGAACATGTCGGAGCGCTCGAGGTAGCGCAGCACGCGTGGATCGACCGACGCGTCTCCGGAGAACGCCAGCGTTCCAGCGGCCTCGTCGCGGGTCACGTGCAGGCGGGCGCGCTCGGCCAAAGCGGCGAGGCCGTCGGCAAGCTCCGACGCGTCGGGGTGAGCCGCGAGCGAACCGGGAACGGCGATGTAGTCGGGATACACGACGTCGTAGGCGTGCGGCGACCACAGGATCGAGCCGAAGCAGACCAGCGCCATCAGGAGCAGCGCGGCGAGGCTCGCCATGCCGGCCGTGTCCCGCCGTAGCCGGAGCCACACGCCGCCGTCAGTCATGGCGCACGCGCGGGTCGGCGATGCCATAGGCAATGTCGACGAGGAGGTTGAAGACCACGATCATCGCTCCGACCACGATCACCGTGCCCATGGTCAAGGGATAGTCGCGCGAGAGCGCACTGTCGATAAAGTAGCGGCCGATGCCGGGAATGGCGAACACCGTCTCGACCACGATCGAGCCGGTGAGTAGCGCCGCCGCCGCCGGTCCGAGGTAGGAAAGTACCGGCAAAACGGCACCGCGCAGGGCGTGCAGCGCGATGTGCGAGCCCGGAAGTCCGAAGGCGCGCAGCGTGCGAATGTGAGGCGCTGCCAGGGCGTCGCGTAGCGCCGCCTCGATTAGCTTGGCGATGATCGCGACTTGGGGCAGAGCGAGCACGACCACCGGCAGCACCTGATGGCGCCAGGCACCGTCCTCCCAGCCACCGACCGGGAGCCAGCGCAAGTCGAGACCGAAGAAGACCTGCAGCAGCGGCGCGACGACGAAGTTCGGCACCGCGAGGCCGAACAGCGCCACCGCGGTCACGACCAACGCGCCGAAGCCGCGGGCCTGGGAAGCGCCCAGCACGCCGAGCGCTATGCCAAGACCGAGCGCCAGAGCCATTGCCTCACTGCCCAGCTGGATTGAGATCGGCAGGGCGCGGGCGAAAAGCTCGTTCACCGTGAAGTCGCGCCAATGCAGGCTTGGGCCGAGATCGCCCTGAAGCAGGCTCCAGAGGTAGGTGCCAAACTGCTGGAGCAGCGGCTTGTCGAGGCCGTAGAGACGCTCGAGATTAGCGCGCACCGCAGGATCGAGCGCGCGTTCGCTGTCGAAGGGGCCGCCGGGCGCCAGCCGCAGCAGGAAAAACGACAGCGCAACGACGGCGAGCAACGTCGGAATCGCGCCGAAGAGGCGGGTGACGATGAGCCGGATCATGGAAGCGCGGATCTGGGTTGCCGAGAACGGCGGAGAGCGAGTGTAGGGGCGGCGGTGAAGCTCTGTCGAGGCCCCGGCCGCGACGCTCTATGTCTTCCTCCAAACGCAACTTCGGCAAGATGATCTCACAGGCAGGAGGTATCGCTCATGGCGGAGCCTTCTAAGACCCTGCCGAAACATGGCGATGATCGAGTCGGGCGAGAGCTGCCGTGGACCTCTTTCACGAATGATGGATGTCGAGGACGCAGACGCACGATCGGTGTCTCTGCGTGAGGGTGGAAATACCGGTCGCATCGTCGCGGAGCTCGCCCGTCTGGCGGCGTTTCTTCGCCAAGCCGCGTGGCTCTGCAGAGCGGGCGAAGGCGGGCGAGACGGTGCTGATGGTCGTCGACGAGCCCAAGGTTTGCCGTCGGCCTCTCAGGCGGTCGCAACGGCCGGCAGGTCGCAAATGCCGCGCGCGTCCTGCGGCCGAAATTAAAGGTGCTTTTCATTACCAGCTTCGCCGAGGACGCGGTGCTCGACCACGCCATCGCGCGCTCGACATGCAAATAATGATCAAGCCCTTCGCCACGGACGTTCTCGCCACTCGCATCCGCGCGATGATCGAGGAATGACTGCATCGACCCTGCTCATCGTCGGTCCGGCGGAGCCGTCCACGCCGTCGCTTTCTCCGGCAGGCCAAGCGCTTCTATGTTTGACCGCCTGCAAGGATTTGAGCATGAAGACAGGATGCGCTACGATCGAGATCCGCGCACGAATGATGTTTGCATGTGATCGACTAAATGCCTAAACCATCTGTGCTTACTTGTGACCGGCTCGCCGTCCGCTTCGAGGGTCTTGGCGACAATTGTGAATTCGGATTGGTGCAAAGCTTATGCGGCGCCGAACCGCTTGGATTGTTTCGCTTCATTGGCGCGAGACTGGATAGCATCATCGATGTTATCAAGACTGGAGGAGTTCATCTTTTTACGAACGAGGATATCAACCTCTACCATTCAAAGCATACTGACGAGTATATGTTAGATAGCCGACATTACTCTGACTTTCAGTATCACACGTATACAGTCACTAAAACTTATGACTTCGAGACGATGATGTCAAAAAGGACGAGTATTCTATCTTATCTGAAACGGAGATTATTTGAGGAGATAAGACAGTCGGAGAAGATCTTCGTCCGTAAGGGTTCCGAAAGCATCGTCGACCTGCGGCGCCTGCATGCCGAGCTAAATATGCTTGGACCGAACACTCTGCTCTGCGTTGCCGAGGCAGATGCTGACCACAAAGCGGGTACGATCGAGAAGATCGATGACGGTCTTTGGCGTGGATACTTGAGATACTTCAAGCGATTCGCGTTCGACGAGCCAATCGATATCGTCAGCTGGGTGGAAATCATGAAGCGGACATACAAAGCGGTTCATTCCAATACTCGTTGGCAGTCACCAAGTCGTCTCGCATGTGGCAGAATGTTGCTGCCGCCGTTCCAAGTCGAGACTGAGGTCACTCCTCTGAAAGACTCTGGGTCAGTAAATCTTAGAATACTTCAAGACTGTGGAGACATGCAGACGATTGCATCCAGAAAGATCGAGTTTAGCGTCGAGCCGAAAATCGTCATCGTCTTCTCGGCGCGGATCAAGATCGACGAAGACTTCCGCGGGCAACGCGTCGACATTCGTCTTGACGACCTTCCGCTTCTTCACTGCCAATCTGCCGATCTTGCCCGGCGTGGCATGTGGCAGACGATCTTCGGAACATGCAAAGTGCCGGTCGGATATCGTGGCGGTACTTTGACGATCAAGGCGACGGTGTCGTCGGGGAGCTCTTTGTCCATCGACGGCTGGGCAATCGAGACCGGACCTATACCTAGTGCGAACGACAAGCGCTTCTCTCACCAGGAGTTGAAGCGGCGCGCCGTGTCCCTGCTTCATGCTCAGCGCTCGCGCGTGTCACTCCTGTTAGCCAAGCGCGATACGGGGGATATCTTTCAAGCCTCGGCCCGAGCCATGGCACGGGGCTCCTTCGTCGCAGCCGACGACATGCTCGCGATCGCTTTGGCCAACGCGCCCGACGATCCCGCACTCCTCAAGCAATATGCCTTCAGCGCCAACAATAGCGGTCGTCATACCGCCGCGATCGCTCGTTGGCAGAAAGCGCTCCACGCGGCACCCCACGATCCGATGTGCCATGCGGGCATCGCGTGCAACTTTCGCGAGTTCGGAGAGGTGAACTATGCCGCGGACCTGATTGCCCATGCGTTGCAGAAGTTCCCGGAGGACGGTAACGTCTTGGCCGAGGCTGCGCGCATCGCGACTCAAAAGAAGCGTTTTGACGAGGCGATTATTTATCTAGAGAGAGCAATCTCGATCTACGGCCCTCTCGAGAACCTCACGATCGAGCTGGATTGCGCGAGAGCGAACGCCGATGCCGCGCGACAGCGTTTCGGGCGCTAGACGACGGCAGTTGGAGGATTACGGCTTGATCGATCACCGCTAGGCGGCTCCCAATCGCGCCGCTGGCGGCGGAACGGTAGGGCGAGCGAGGCGCACAACGCGACGTCCTCGGCCGAGCGGTAGGCGGGCACGCCGATGGCGATCTCGGCTTGCGGTACGTCGAGGCGGAAGGTGCCGTGCAGGCGATCCCAGAACGATAGGCCGCTCGACCAATTCGAATTCGTTTCCTCGTGCACTGCGGAATGATGGATGCCGTGCATGCGCGGGGTGGTGAGCCCGAGGGCGAGTCGGCGCTCCCAGCGTTCCGGCAATCGCAGATTGGAATGGTGGAACAGAATCGAGAGAAAGAAGAACGCTCGCCACAGCCGCACGCCCGATGGCGTAAGGCCGATCAGTGCGACCTGCGCGTAGCGCCACGGCGCCGAAACGATCATGTCGACGGCGTGGAAGCGCACCGCGGTCGAGGCGTCGAGATCGAGATCGACGTGATGCACGAGGTGGAGGCGCCACAGCGCAGGGACCTTATGGGTCAGGACGTGCCAGAGATAGAACGTGTAATCCATCAGCACGATGCCCGCGAGATCGCGCGCCCAGGCCGGCCATGGCAGCCACTGCACCAGCCCGCGACGCTTGGCCTCCGCGCGTCGCGCCAGGGCCTCCACGACGGGGGTCTCGGCGAGGCTCACCATCAGCGCGCTGCCGATGCCCAGCGCCAGGTTCTGCAGCTCGCGTCGCGGCTCGCTCTGAGTGCGCCGTCGCAAGGGCCGGCGACGTTCCGCGACCAGGATCGCGAGCGTTCCGACGGCCACCACGGCGGCGGCCGTGATCTCGATCCCGCCCGTGGAGCGAACCCGACGTCTTATCGCTGCGCTGCGGTTCACCATCGGCCGGTGATGGTCCCGCTCATGAGGGCCGTCAAGCGTGGCAGGCGGGCTGAGATGAGCTAGAAGCGCGCATGCCGGTGCCGCGCCTCGTCCTCTTCACCCGTTATCCCGAGCCCGGACGCGCCAAGACGCGGTTGATCCCGGCGCTCGGGGCGGACGGCGCCGCCCGCGTCCATCGCCGCCTGACCGAGCGTAGCGTCGGGGCCATGCGCGCGAGCGGCCTGCCGATGGAACTGCGGATCACCGGTGCCGAGCCTGCAGCCTTCGCCGCCTGGCTCGGCGACGACCTCGCCTTCGTCGCGCAGGGCGACGGCGATCTCGGCGCGCGGCAGACGCGGGCCTCGGCCGATGCTCCGGTGATCCTGCTTGGCGCCGACACGCCGGCGCTCTCCGCCGCCCACCTCGTCGAGGCGGCAGCGGCGCTGGTGCGCGCCGATGCCGTGATCGGGCCGGCGGAGGACGGCGGCTACTGGCTGCTCGGGCTCTCGCGCCCGATGCCGTTTCTCTTTGCCGATATGCCCTGGAGCACGGAGGCGGTCTATCCGACCACGCGCGCGCGCCTCGCCGCCGCGGGGATCGAGCCGGCGGTGCTAACCACGCTGCACGATTGCGATCGGCCCGAGGATCTCGCTCGCTGGCCGGACCTCTCGGCGTGAGCGCGCCCGACGCCGTCGCCGTCGTCATTCCGATGCTTGACGAGGCGGCGGCGTTGCCGCGCCTGCTCCGCCTGCTCGCGGCGCTGGAGCCGCGTCCGGCCGAGATCATTGCCATCGACGGCGGCAGCACCGATGCCAGCGTCGCGATCGCCGAGGCGGCCGGTCTGCGGGTCATCGTCCATGAGATGCGCGGACGTGCGGCGCAGATCAACCGCGGCGTGCGCGAGGCCGGCGCACCGCTGGTGATGGTGCTGCATGCCGACACCCTGCCGCCTGACGACGCCATCGCCGTCGTACGCGCGACGCTCGCCGACCCGCGCGTCTCGCTCGCCGGCTTCACGACGATCATCGGTGGCGCGCAGACCGTGCGCTGGGGCACGACCTTCCACAACTGGATCAAGACCTGGTACGTGCCGCTGCTGTTTCGCCCGCACCTGTTCCTGCGGGGTGGCCGCCTGCTATTCGGCGATCACGCCATGTTCTTCCGCTGCGCCGACTTCCTCGCGGTCGGCGGCTGCGACGAGACCCTGACGGTCATGGAGGACGCCGACCTCTGCCTGCGACTGTTGCGGCGCGGGCGGGTCCGCTTGGTCAACCGACTGGTGGTGACCTCGGACCGCCGCGTCGCCGCCTGGGGCGGCCTCAAGGCCAACTGGATCTACCTCTACGTCGGCGTGCGCTGGGGTCTCGGCCTGCGCAAGAGCATCGAACGGCACTACCCCGACGTCAGGTGACGGCGACCGCCTCGGCGAGCAGGGCGGGATCGGGCCGCATGAAGCCGGCGCGGCAGGCGCCCTCGACGAGGCGGCGCAGGAAGGCGAGATCCGTCGGCGGGCAGTGGCGGCCGCTGAGTCTGGCGAGGTTATCGATGGCGAAGCGCGGGTCTTGCGCAAGGTAGCCGGCGAAGAGCGCCAGGAAGTCGCCGCGTACCCTGTCGGCCACGGGCGGCACCAGCCGCGGCACGCGGAAGCCCGGCACGTCGAGCGCGCACAGCGCGGCGACCGGCACCGGGACACCGGAGGCGAGATGGAAGATGCGCCCGGCCGCTTCTTCTAAGCGCTCGATCAGATCGATGAGGCCACCGATCACGTGGTCGATGGGCACGAGGTCGAGTGTCGCGTGAACGGCCGCCGGCAGCTCGCGCATTCGACCTTCTCCGCCCAGGCGGATCAGGCCGTAGAGGTTATCGAAACGCGAGAGGGCGCCGTCGGCCCAACGCCCGACCACGATCGAGGGGCGAGCGACGATCACTGCCAGGCCCGAGGCCGACACGAGGCGCTCCGCCTCCGCCTTGCTCGCCTCGTAGCCGTTGTTGAAGCCGTCCAATGGCGCGGGCGCCTCGGCGACCGGGCCTGACCGCACGCCGCAGACGTAGGCGGTGCTGACATGGACCAACGCCGGCGGCGGCGCGCCCCGCGCGAGCCAGCGGAGGAGGCGGTGCGTGCCGTCGACATTGAGGGCGCGGCGTTTTCCCTCATCGCCGCCAAGTGAGGTATCGGCGGCGCAATGCACGACGATGTCATGCGCGAGCAGGGCTTCCGCGCGATCCGCGCTCCAGCCGAGGTTGTCTTGAGTAAGATCACCGTCGACGAGGACGACGCGGCCGAAGCCGGCTTCCGATGTCGTCGGCAGCTCCTCGCATTCGCCGCGCAGAATGCGGCGGCTTTGGTGGACCATTGCGGTGACCGCGTAGCCGCGGTCCGCGAGCGCGCTGCAAAGTTCTCCGCCGACGAGGCCGGCGGCGCCGGTGACGAGGACCCGCTTCAGCAGCAAGCGCTCGCGGCCTTGCCGCTCTCCAACCGGTCGAACGGCAGGCCGCCGCCGCAGCCGGCGAAGACGCCGTAGTGCCGGGAGAAATCGCCGAAGAACTCGAAGGCCGGGGCGAAGCGGGTGTCGGCCAGCATGCGCCAGGTGTTGCCGCACACGGGGACAACGCGTCCCGCTTCGATGCAATGGTGCTTGTCGAGCACGAAGGCATCGGCGCCCTCGCGCTTCTCTCCGAGAGCGGCATTACCTCGGAAGCGCACCGCCTGGCCGTAATCCTCGCACTCGGCGTCGAGACCGTCGAGCTTGAAGAGCCGCCACGTCGCCGAGAAGAACGAGACGCCCGCCACCTTGGCTGCGATCGCGGCGTCAGTGACGGCGATTGGGCGATCCACGACAAGGCGAGGGTCGGCAAAGCCGGCCGCCTTGGCCGTCGACAGGAAGTCGCCCCAGTAGAGTGCGCCGGCGAGGCACTCGCCGTGCAGCACCGGGTCTTCACGCCAGCCGGCCGGCAGGCGACGGTCGGCGTAGACGTCGGAGAAGTACATCTCGCCGCCCGGCTTCAGCAGCCGGTGCGCGGAACGGAACACCCCCGCCTTGTCGGCGACGAGGTTGATGACGCAGTTTGAAACGATGACGTCGAAGGACGCTTCGGCCAGCGGCAGGTCGCCGAGCCGCTCGATGTCGCCCTCAAGGAAGGACACGTTGGCGAAGCCGAAGCGCTCGGCATGCCAGAGCTGGTGCGCCCGTGCCACCGCGAGCTGCTGCGGCGTAGCGTCGATGCCGACCACCTCGCCGCCGGCCCCGGCCCGCTGCGCCAGCACGTAAGCGTCCTGCCCCGATCCCGATCCGAGATCGAGGATGCGGCCACCGGCAACTCCCTGCGGCGCCACCAGCCCACAACCATAGTAGCGCGCCTTGACCTCGGGATGCACGTTGGCGAGCGCGGCCCGGAAGGCGGACGACGGCGCCTCGAGCGTGCAGCAGGCGTCGGTGCGAAGGTCCGCGGAACTCTCAAGCACGCGGCCGTAATAGTCCTGGCTGTTCTCGATGGTCATGGCGTCCTCGGCAATCTCACGGCAACTTAGGCCTTGCCCCTTTGTTGCGCGAGCCAGGGAGGGCATGTGTCGGCGTTCACGCACGACGTGGTGGTGATCGGCGGCGGCTCGGCCGGGCTGACGGTCGCCGGCGGCTTGGCCAGGCTTGGTCTTCGCATCGCCCTCGTCGAGCGTGATCGTCTCGGCGGCGAGTGCCTCAACACCGGCTGCGTGCCCTCGAAAGCGCTGCTCGCCGCCGCCCACCGTGCGCACGCGGTTCGCGACGGCCGGCAATACGGCATCCATGCCGAGGCGTCGCGCGTCGATTGGGCCGGCGTCCGCGCCCACGTCGAGGGCACTATCGCCGCCATCGCACCGCACGATTCCGCCGAGCGCTTCGCCGCCTGGGGCGTCGAGGTCGTGCGCGGCCATGCCCGCCTCGCCGGTCGTCACGAGGTGGACGTCGGCTCCCGCCGCCTGTCGGCACCGCGGCTCGTGCTGGCGACCGGATCGCGACCGGCGATCCCGCCCGTCGAAGGCCTCGCCGACGTTCCGACCCTTACCAACGAAACTTTGTTCGCGCTCGACGCGCTGCCGAGGCGGCTGCTCATCCTCGGCGGCGGCCCGATCGGCATCGAGATGGCGCAGGCCTCTCGGCGTTTGGGGTCGCAGGTCGTGCTGATCGATGCCGGCCGCTGCCTGGCCAAGAGCGATCCGATCGCTGCCGCGGTCGTCCTGGACCGGCTGCGGGCCGAGGGTGTCGACATCCTCGACCAGACCGAGGTTTTACGCGCGGAAGGCCCGGCTGGAGCGATCCGCCTGACGCTGACCGAAGGCCGAACGGTAGAGGGCAGCCACCTGCTGGTGGCGGTCGGCCGGCAAGCGCGCACGCGGGACCTGGGGCTCGAGGTCGCCGGCGTCGCGGTAGACGCCGACGGTATCGTCGTCGACCGCCGGCGCCGGACCTCAGTGAAGACGATCTACGCCATCGGCGACTGCCGCGCCGGCCCGCGCTTCACCCATGCCGCCGGCTACGAGGGCGAGCGTCTGGTCATGGCGCTGGGCTTCGGCGTGCCGGCCCCGGTTGACTACGCCTCCTTACCGCGTGTCACCTACACTGATCCCGAGCTCGCCGAGGCCGGTATGACCGAGGCGGAGGCCCGCGCGGCAGGTGGCGCCGTCGAGGTGCTGCAGCAGCCCTTCTCCGACAACGACCGCGCCGTCTGCGAAGGTGAGAACGAGGGCTTCTGCAAGGTCGTGCTCCGCAAGGAAAGGGTCGTCGGCGTGACGATCGTCGGCGCCGGAGTAGGCGAGTTGCTGGCGCCCTGGCTGATGGTGCTCCGCCGCACGAAGCCGACGCTGTGGGCCCTGTCCGGCCTCACGCTGCCGTATCCGACGCGGGGCGAGATCACGAAGGCCTCCGCCTTCTCCGCCTACGAGAACCGTATCTTCTCGCCGCCAGCCCGCGCCGCGGCCATGGTGCTCGCGCGCCTGCGTCGCCTCTCGTGCTAAAAGCACATATGCCAGCGTCCGCCGCAGCCTCCAACCGAGCAGCCTCGCCCTTCGTCGCGGCTGATGGGCCGCCGCTTCCCGCGGCGAAGTTCGTCGATCCCGACGTCACCGCCGACGGCGGAAGGCGCGCGCACGTCGAGCTGCACGCGCTCGAGACGCTGTGGTTCAACACCGGCACGCTTTGCAATCTCGCCTGCGCCAACTGCTACATCGAAAGCACGCCGCGCAACGATGCGCTGGTGTACATCTCCGCAGCGGAGGTGGCGGTCTACCTCGACGAGGTCGTGAGCTTGCGCTTGCCGACGCGCACGATCGGCTTCACCGGCGGCGAGCCGTTCCTCAACCGCGACCTTCTTGCGATGGTAGACGACGCCCTGGCCCGCGGGCACCACGCGCTGGTGCTCACCAACGCCATGCGCCCGATGCGGCGCTACGAGGAGGCGCTGCTGGACCTCCGCGGACGTTACGGCGGTATGCTCGAGTTGCGGGTGAGCCTCGACCACCACACCGCGGTGATCCATGAGGCGGAGCGCGGCGAGGGCACTTGGACGGTCGCTTGCGACGGCCTGGCGTGGCTCGCCCGACACGGCTTTCGCTTCGCCGTCGCCGGGCGCCACCTGGCCGGTGAAAGCGAATGCCAAGCCCGCGCCGGCTACGCGCGCCTGTTCGCGGAGCTGGCGGTCTCGCTCGACGTCGCCGATCCCGCCGCGCTGGTGCTGTTCCCCGAGATGGATTCCGTCGCCGACATCCCGGAGATCACAGAAGCCTGCTGGAGCCTGCTCGGCGTGGATCCCCGCTCCATCATGTGCGCCACGAGCCGCATGGTGGAGAAACGCCGAGGCGCCGGCGCGCCGCACGTCGTCGCCTGCACGCTGATCCCCTACGATCCAAGCTTCGCGATGGGCTCGACGCTCGTCGAAGCCGGTCGCCGCGTCGCGCTCAATCATCCCCATTGCGCCCGCTTCTGCGTGCTCGGGGGCTCAAGCTGTGGAGGGTAATCGCTACCGTGTGCGACGCGTCGTGGACGCCACCTTCCTGTTCTCGTTCGTTCTGCTAGAAAGATCGAGGTGCCGAATCGGCCGCCTCGAGTGCCGCGTATGATCCGTTTCAAAGACGTGCCGCCGTCGGATAAGCCCAAGGCCGCCCCGCCGCCGGTGCGCGAGGCCACAGTTACGGCGGAAGCGCCGCCCGCACCTTCGCCGACGCCAGCCAAGCGCGGCCGGCCGCGCAAGGACGCCAAGCCCGCGTAGAGTTAAGATCGTGAACGAGCCAGGCCTTAGACGTAGGTTCGCCAACCCCCGCTGATCTCCGCGGCGCTTTCAATCACGCATTGTTCGCAAACGAAGCCGCTCGGCATCGAGCCGTCAACCATCGCGACGCGGCCGATTCCAAAGGGCCGCGGGATGGCGGCAATGAAGCGGCCGTGCGCCTCATCGATAACAAACCTCGAGATCATGCTGGTGCAGAGCCCGGCCCGCACGCTGCAGGGCATCGCCGACGAGGTCATCACCGAGAAAAGTGTGATCTCCGGCCATCTTGAACTCGATGCCGCAGGTTTACCCGTTCCGCAGAGAGGGCTGGCGGAAGAGTCGCGTTGCGTCGGAGGCATGGGCCGGGGCCTTGTGCGGCCGTCCGCACCATCGAGATAGCGTCATGAGCTTCCAGCGAAACCACGATTATGACGGCAAGCCCGCAGGACGAGCCTGATCTTGGCCGACATCTTCGTGACGGGTTCGTCCGACGGGCTGGGGCGGATGGCGGCGGCGCTGCTCGTCGAGCAGGGCCACCGTGTCGTGCTTCACGCTCGCAACGAGGCCCGCGCTCGCGATGCCAAGGCCGCGGTTCCGGGCGCCGCGGCGGTCCTAACCGCTGATCTCGCCAGCATCGCCCAGGTCAAGGCACTCGCCGCGCAGGCCAACGCGCTTGGACCTTTCGACGCGGTTATCCACAACGCCGCCGTCGGCTACCGGGAGAAGCGGCGGATCCTGACCGAGGACGGCCTCTCCCACGTGTTCGCCGTCAACACGCTGGCGCATTTCATCCTGACCGCGCTGATGCATCGCCCCAAGCGGCTCGTCTACGTCAGCTCGGAGCTGCATCGCCGCGGGACCGCGGGTGTCGACGACCTCAACTGGGAGCGCCGCGTCTGGCACGGCAATGCCGCCTACAGCGACACCAAGCTTCACGACGCGATGCTCGCCTTCGCGGTAGCGCGGCGCTGGCACGACGTGCGCTCGAACGCGCTCGAACCGGGCTGGGTCGCCACCAAGATGGGCGGCGCCCGCGCGACCGGCGACCTGTCTCAGGGCCACCTCACGCAAGCCTGGCTGGCCGCCGGGGAAGAGCCCGCGACGGATGTCACCGGCGGCTACTTTTTCCACCAGAGAGCCAGGCCGGCGAGTTCCGTCGCGCAAAACCCGGATCGGCAGGACGCCCTCATCGCCGCCTGCGAGCGCCTGTCCGGCGTGACGCTCGCACCGTCTTGAGCACAGACGCCGTTCGATCGTGAAGGCGCGGGTCGTAGCGAAAACGGTGGTCGTGGCAGCGCCGGCGAAGGCGGAAGTGGCTCCCTGAGCAGGACTCGAACCTGCGACAAGTCGATTAACAGTCGACTGCTCTACCAGCTGAGCTATCAGGGATCATCGCCGCGGCGAGATCGGCCCTATAGCAAGCCTTCGCCCGCTTTGCCAAGCCTTCCTCGGAAGGCGACGCGGTTTGTGACATCGCGACGAAGCTTTCTCCGTTGCGGCGGCGGGGCCGCGTACGCTAGAAGCGCCCCACGCCGGCTGCGGTCGTCGTAAGAGGCCTCGTGGCGGAGTGGTTACGCAGAGGACTGCAAATCCTTGCACCCCGGTTCGATTCCGGGCGAGGCCTCCACTTCTTCGCGCAAACGCCTACTCTCGCCGCGTCTGCCGCCGCATTGTTATGCCGCGCACCAGCGCCTCGCTCCCGAACTTCGCCCGCACCGCGTCGATCGCCTTCGCCGCCGCTTTCTGCCGCGGTAACGCAACGTCGAGCAGGTCGGCTTGGTCGGCATCAACGGCGGGGCGCAGGTCCGAGGCTCCCAGGCCGATCAGCCGGTAGCGGGTGCCGTCGATCTCGGGGGCGAGCAGGGTGCGGCCGGCCTCGAACAGTCGGGTGGCGAGCTGGGTCGGCGGGATCGGTGAGCGCGAGCGGGTGCGCAGGCGGAAGTCGCGGGTCTTGAGCTTGAGCACGATTCCGCCGGCGGCGACGTCGACGGCGGCGAGACGAAGCGCGACTTTCTCACAGAGATGGAAGAGGATCGGCTCGAGCTCGTCGGCTGTGGCGAGGTCCTCGCCGAAGGTGGTTTCGGCCGAGACGCTCTTGGCTTCGCGCTCGGGACGGACCAGGCGATCGTCGCGTCCGTGTGCCAAGCGCCACAGCGAGGAGCCTTCCGAGCCGACGCGGCGCGCGAACTCGGCCTGCGTACAGTCCTGAATGTCGCCGATGGTGGAAAAGCCGAGCGCGGCAAGGCGCGCCTGGGAGACGGCGCCGACTCCCCAGATCGCGCCGACGGGCCGTGGCCGCAGCACGGCGATAGCGTCGGCACGTCCAATCACGGTGAAGCCACGCGGCTTGTCGGCATCCGAGGCGAGCTTGGCCAGGAGCTTGTTGTGACTGAGCCCGACCGAGACGGTGATGCCGACCTCGCGCTCGACGCGGGCGGCGAAGCGCGCCAGGGTCAAAGCCGGCATCGAACCGTGCAGGGCCTGCGTGCCAGAAAGGTCGAGGAAGGCCTCGTCGATCGAGATTGGTTGCACCAGCGGCGTCAGCTCGCCCAACATCGCCCGGATCCTGCGCCCGGCGGTAGCGTATTTGGCCATGCTCGGGCGCACCACCTTGGCCTGCGGACAGAGCCTCAGCGCCGTGAACATCGGCATGGCCGAGCGCACGCCGTGGATGCGAGCGTTGTAGCAGGCGGTGAGCACCACGCCGCGGCGGCTGCCACCGACGATCACGGCCTTGTCGCGCAGCGAGGGATTGTCGCGTTTCTCCACGGCGGCGTAGAAGGCGTCGCAATCGACGTGGGCTACCGAGAGCGTCGCGAGTTCGGGATGCGAGACGACGCGCGGCGACCCGCACAACCCGCAGCGTGCAGGCGCGGGAGCGGGCAGGGCGGCGCAGCAGTCGCGGCAGAGGCCGGCGGGCACGGGGCGTGCTCCTCAACCCTCGAAAGGCGGGGGCGCAAGCGACTGGCGCAGCCTTTCGATCGAGGCGGGATCGTATCCTTTCGTCTTGGCGAAGGCGACGAGCAGCCGCTCGTCCGAGCAAAGGTGATCGAGCAGGCTTTCGGCAAAGGCCGGCGCCGCCGCGACGGCGCGCAGGTCGCCCATGCCGAGGCCGCTCATCGTGAGGAAACGCTCCAGGCGCTCGGGTTCATCGCTGAGGAAAGTGAGAACCTCGACGACGAGTGCTTCGCGATCAGGCGTTCGCGACTTCGTGCGGATAAAGGGCGAGATGGGCGGTCTCAATGTTCGGGTTGTCCTTTCATCAAGATCTACGCTCTAAGATAACGCCAACATACCTTCGCGAGTCTTTTCGCGGTGGAACAGTCCAATCGAGCGGATGATGGCGAAAACGGTCCTGATCGTCGAGGATAACGAGTTGAACATGAAGCTGTTCAACGATCTCCTCGAAGCCAACGGCTACGCCACCATCCAGACGCGCAGTGGCGTCGAGGCGGTGGAGCTGACGCGTACGCGTCGTCCCGACCTGATCCTCATGGACATTCAATTGCCGGAGGTTTCGGGACTCGAGGTCATCCGCTGGATCAAGGATGACGAAGCTTTGAGACATATCCCGGTGATCGCGATCACCGCGTTCGCGATGAAGGGAGACGAAGAGAAGATCCGCCAGGGCGGCTGCGAAGCCTACCTATCGAAACCTATTTCGGTGGTTAAATTCTTAGAAACCGTTCGCCATTACCTGTCCGATCCCGCTTAGCGTTCAGGAGGTTCTTTCATGTCGGCCCGCGTCCTGATCGTCGACGATTTCGCTCCCAACCTGAAGCTTCTCGAGGCGCGGCTGACGGCCGAATATTTCGACGTCGTCACCGCGACCAGCGGCCCCGAAGCTCTCGTGATCTGCGGGCAGGGCGACTGCGACATCGTGCTTCTCGACGTGATGATGCCCGGCATGGACGGGCTGGAGGTCTGCCGCCGTCTGAAGCGCGATCCTGCCACCCACCACCTCCCCGTCGTCATGGTCACGGCACTTGACCAGCCGGCCGATCGGGTTCGCGGCCTTGAGGCTGGTGCCGACGATTTCCTCACCAAGCCCATCGACGAGGTCGCCCTTATCGCGCGCGTGCGCTCGCTGACCCGGCTCAAGGTGGTCCTTGACGAATTGCGCAGCCGTGCCGCCGCCTCGGCCAACCTCGGCATGCCGGACGCCGTGCCCATGGCGATGCGCGAGGACATCGTCGGCGCCTCTATCCTGCTCGTCGAGGATCGCGCTTCCGCCGCCGCCACGATCAAGGGCGCCTTCGAGCCGCTGCAGCATGTCGACGTCGAGAGCAACCCGCAGGAGGCGCTCTTCAAGGGTGTGGAAGGGCACTACGACCTCTTCGTGGTCTCGCTGGGTCTTCAGGGGCATGACGGGCTGCGGCTCTGCTCGCAGTTCCGCTCGCTGGAACGCACGCGGCACGTTCCCATCCTTATCGTCGCCGAGCCGGAGGATCGCCCGCGCGTGCTGCGCGGGCTAGATCTCGGGATCAACGACTACCTCGTGCGCCCGATCGACCGCAACGAGCTCATGGCGCGCGCCCGCACCCAGCTCAGGCGCAAGCGCTATGCCGACAAGCTGCGGGAGAACCTGCAGGCCTCGATCGAGATGGCTGTGGTCGACACGCTGACCGGCTTGAGCAACCGCCGCTTCTTCGATTCGAACTTCCCAGCTCTCGTCGAGCAGGCCGCGCGCAAGGGCCGACCACTCTCGCTGATGATCCTCGACATCGATCATTTCAAGCGGGTCAACGACACCTACGGGCACGATGCCGGCGACCAGATCCTGAGGGGCTTCGCCGCGCGCGTGCGCCGCGTCGTGCGCTCGAGCGACGTGATCTGCAGGCTTGGCGGCGAGGAGTTCGCGATCGTGATGCCCGAGACGAGCCTGGACGTGGCCGCGCGTGTGGCCGAACGCGTGCGCCACGTCGTGGAAAGTGCCTTGTTTGCCTACGCGCCGGAGCGACCGGCCATCGTCGTGACGTCGTCGATCGGGCTCGCGGAACGCGGCTCCGGCATGGACGCCGACGCGCTGATGCGGCGCGCCGATCACGCCCTCTATCGGTCCAAGGATGCAGGTCGCAATCGCGTCACGGCCGATGCCGCGTGAGGCTGCGGCGCATTAACCATAATCGCTAAGGCTTCGGTAAGGATCGCCCGCAGACCTGCGATTCGCGATTGCATTTCGGGGCCGCAAAGGTAACCTTTGTAGGCCGAAGAGTTGTGCACAAGCGCGAGCCCCGGTTCGCAAGGGTACGTGTACGTCGGCGCGTAGAGATACCCTACGGAGTGCTCAGGTCCGCCGCATCTCCTGGGTCCGTGGGGTCGGCCGACGGCCGGGTGGTGTGGAGTGGCCTCCTCGATCCATCCGCCGTCGGCCACCAATCGCGTTAACCTGCGATACGGTTTTGCTGACGCGTCGCCTGAGCTAAGCTGAGGCCTATCGCTTTCGGCCGAGGTTTTCATGACCGTCTCGCTCCGTACGGCTGTCGCCGTGACCCTCGCCGGCGCGGCGACGATCTTATCGAACAGCGCCGCGACAGCCGCCGGCAGCTTCGATTTTCTCGCCGCGCCCGAGATCGATCTCAACCGCATCTTCCGGCTCGACAAGGCGACGGGAGAAGTCGGCGCTTGCCAGTTCGGCCTGAAGGAAGGCTCGCCGGTCGGCGTCACGCTCTGCTACCCGCCGGGGCAGGGCGCTGGCGCGCAGGGCTCGAGCGACTACGCGCTGGTCGCCTCACGCCACGAGCAGGAGGGCGGCGTGTGGCGCGTCGATCTGCGCACCGGCACGATGTCGATCTGCTACGTCCTCAATGAAGCTGTGGTGTGCACGCCGCAGGCGAAATAGGCTGGCGCGCACTTCGATCGTCCGCCTGGCTCTTGCCGGAGACGTTGCACCGTGCTTCATCGCGGCCTCCCAAAGACGATCAAAAGAGAACCATGGCGCCGGAGCCTTTCAATCAGGACGCCGCAAAGTTCGCTGCCGCCCGAAGCGCGCTCGGCTTCGTCGAAGATGGCATGCGGCTCGGCCTCGGCACTGGCTCTACGGCGAGCGCATTCTTGGAGCTGCTCGGCGAGCGCGTGGCGAACGGTCTCAGCATCGTCGGCGTGCCGACCTCGGAGCGGACCGGCGCGCTCGCCACGGAGCACGGCATCAAGCTCGCGACGATCGACGAGATGCCCGAGCTCGACCTCACGATCGACGGCGCCGACGAATACGATCCATCCTTGCGCCTCATCAAGGGCGGCGGCGGGGCTCTGCTGCGCGAGAAGATCGTCGCAACCGCCTCGCGACGCATGATCGTCATTACCGACGCCAGCAAGGCGGTCGCCGAGCTCGGGCGCTTCCCGCTGCCGGTGGAGGTGAACCGCTTTGGCCTTGCCGTCACCCGCGCCGCCGTGATCCGCGAGGCCGGACGCTGCGGCTGCAGCGGAGCCGTGACACTGCGCGGCGGCGGCGACCAGCCTTTCGTCACGGACGGCGGGCACCTGATCCTCGATTGCCACCTAGGCCGGATTCCCGATCCCGAGGGATTGGCGGAGCGCCTGTCGGCGATACCCGGCGTGGTCGAGCACGGATTGTTCATCGGCATCGCGTGCGCGGTGATCTCGGCCGGGCCGGACGGGGTGACAATCCTCGGTCACCCGGAAGCCCGATAAAAGCCGGGGTTCGATGATGTCGGCTGAGCTTATGAGAAAAGGCACGTTCTGGAGGCCCTGCTGGCTCGGCGCAACGTGAGGATAATGGGGCGTCTGCTGCGCGTCCTCGCGGTCGCGCTCTGCGTCGCCGGAGCGCCGGCAATGGCCGGAGCGGCGCATACGGATGCCCTTGCGCTCCCACCGCCCAAGGTGCCGGAGAACGACGCGCCCGCGCTCGAGCACATCGCCAAGGCGCGCCAGCTGATCCTCGCCACCGGCATCTCGCGCTCGTTCGAGATCATCATCCCGGAATTCATGGATCAGATCGGCATCACCTTGACGCAGGCGCGGCCTGATCTCGTGCATGATATGAACGTCGTCCTTGCCGACCTGAAGCCCGAGTTCGACAAGCAATCCGACGAGATGATCGACCAGTCGGCGCGGATCTATGCGACGCTGCTGTCCGAGAAGGAGATCGACGCGATCCTCGCCTTCTTCAACAGCGAGGCAGGCCGGAAATACGTCGGCGCGCAGCCCTTGTTCCTGAATCAGTTGGTATCGGGCATGCAGGCTTGGCAGCAGAAGATCTCGATCAACATGATGGCGCGCGTGCGCCAAGAAATGAAGAAGAAGGGCCACGATCTTTGAGCGCTTTCGATTGTGACCTCTTCGTCATCGGTGCCGGCTCGGGAGGCACGCGGGCCGCCCGCGTCGCCGCCCAGCATGGCGCACGCGTCAAGATCGCCGAGGGCTATCGCGTCGGTGGCACCTGCGTGATCCGCGGCTGCGTGCCCAAGAAGCTCATGGTCTACGCCAGCCGCTTTGCCGACGCCTTCGAGGATGCCGAGGGCTTCGGCTGGAGCGTCCCCGAGCCGTTGTTCGATTGGCGCAAGCTCGTCGCCGCCAAGGACAGGGAGATCGCGCGTCTGTCGGGCATCTACGTGAAGAACCTGGAGACGGCCGGAGCCGAGATCCTGCACGGTCACGTCACGGTCGTCGACCCGCATGCCATCGAGATCGATGGGCGTCGTATTACCGCGGAGCGCATCCTCGTCGCCACGGGCGGCGAGCCGGTGATGCCCGACAAGCTGTCGGGTGTCGAACACGCGATCAGCTCCAACGAGATCTTCGATCTCGAGGAGTTTCCCAAGCGGCTGTTGGTCGTAGGCGGCGGCTACATCGGGGTCGAGTTCGCCTCGGTCTTCACCCGGCTCGGCTCGAAGGTGACGCTGGTCAATCGCGCCAACTGCATCCTGCGCGCCTTCGACATTGATATGCGCACCGGTGTTCAGGAGGCGCTGACCAAGGCCGGGATTGACTTCAAGCTCGAGCGCATGGTCGAGAGGATCGAGAAGCGACTTGACGGCCTCGCCGTGACGTTAAGCGGCGGTGAAACGATCATGGCGGATCAGGTGCTGCTCGCGATGGGCCGTGCGGCGAGCACGAAGGGCCTCGGCCTCGCGGAGGTCGGCGTCGACCTCGGCCCGAAGGGCGAGGTCCGCGTCGACCCGCTGTCGCAATCCTCCGTGCCCTCGATCTACGCCGTCGGCGACGTCACCGACCGGGTGGCCCTGACCCCCGTCGCGATCCGCGAGGGCCAAGCCTTTGCCGACACCGTCTACGGCGGCACCGAAGTCGCGATGGATCACTCGATGATCCCCACCGCCGTGTTCACCACCCCGGAGATGGGCTCGGCCGGTCTGACCGAAGAGGAAGCCAAGACGATGCACCCCCGCGTCGACATCTATGCCGCGAGCTTCCGGCCGATGCTGGCGACGTTGTCGGGGCGCGACGAGCAGGTGATCGTGAAGATAATCGTCGACGGCAACACCGACAGGGTTCTCGGCGTTCACATGCTGGGCGACCATGCCGGCGAGCTTGCGCAGCTTTTCGGCGTCTGTCTAAAGGCCGGCGCGACCAAGGCGGACTTTGACCGCACCTGCGCGGTGCATCCGACAGTGGCCGAGGAACTCGTCACCTTGCGAACGCGGCGCACGCGGCACGAACGGATGTGTGACGAGCCGACCGGACCTGGGATGGCCGACGCGGCGGCCTGAAGGCGGTAGCGTCACAAGCCGAGCTGAACCGCAAAACGACGATCGCGCGCATGGTTAATTCGGCGTTAACCATCTCCTGCGATGATCATTCATCGATCGCGGGGACATCAAAGGCCATGGCAGCTGCGGCCCTCAAGCTTACGGATAGTTTCGCTCCGGCTCCTCCACTTGTGGCGCCGCGTTTGCGCCTCGCCGACCTTGCGACGTTGGGCGACACCGACATCGAGAATGGCCTGGTCACGAACCTGAGAGCCGACCTGCATTCGCTGTTCGACCCGATCGCCGACGGTGCGTTGCCCATCTACTTCGGTCCGCTACTCGGGCGACTCTACCTCGAAGGCCTTTAGTGCGCATCCCGGTCAGGGAATACGCTCCCTTATCTTGCGAGCCGAACGCGCATTAATCGGGTCTTCTGACTAAGATCATTGTTTATTGAAGCCTCGATCGCCCTACCTCGCTCGCAGCAACGACGGAGCTTCGGCAGACTCAAGATCCGAATTACAGCCCTTATCGTGACAGGCCTTTGACAAAGAAAGCTTAGCGAAAAGATAATTAGACTAACGCGCAACGGCTAAAGGTTGACGCTCTTTCAGGCATGTAGTCTCTGCTTCATAGCATGGAAAATGGTAGCATGGGAAAAAAAGGAGACTTTAAGCCCCTTTCTCGTATTGCGTACAGACCTTGGCGCTATTTGATCTTGGCTTCTTTAAATTCGACGTGCTTCCGCGCGACAGGATCATACTTCTTGAAGCTCAGCTTGTCAGTCTTCGTGCGGGCGTTTTTCGTCGTTACGTAGAAGAAACCAGTGTCGGCGGACGACACGAGCTTAATCTTGATCATCGCGGCCTTGGCCATGGCACCTTACCTCGAGCGTCGGCGGACGCTTTGAAACGAAAAACGGGCGTCCCGCTCGGGAGCCCGCACCAGAACCTTTCATCCCGAAGGCACGCTTGATTGTCAAGGCGCCTCGGCTGAAAGAGAAGTCGCGGGAAGCAGAGATGGTGCCCAGGGGCGGAATCGAACCACCGACACTGCGATTTTCAGTCGCATGCTCTACCAACTGAGCTACCTGGGCGTCGCTGACATCCGGGGACGACGGCGAGGGCGGCTTATAGAAAGGCCGCCGGGGCTTGTCCAGCACGCTTCGCGGATCGGCACCGCGGGGCTCTTGTGCCCTTCGCGACACAGGCGTCGGATTGCCTTCGGAACGCTATTGTCGCCACAAATCAGCCGCCCGTTCGCAGCTTTTTAACGACAAGCTGCCTTCCATGAACGGAGGATTGAGGCGCGTCCAGCGGCCGCCTGTCCCGATCCTCGCAAATGGCTATTTGGAGCTCGACGTGGCATCAAATCGACTTTCGATGGCTCTTTCTTCGCGCGCCTCCGATCCGCGGGCCCATCCCGTGCGCATCTCCTGGTGCGCGGTCGCCTTCGTCGGCGCGCTCGCCTCGTTAACCGGCGTCGCCGCCGCACAGGAGTTTAGCGACCAGGCCGAGTGGGCTCAGGGCTACGACGCCGACGCCCGGCTCTCGGTGCAGCGTTCGACCACGCCCGTCCTCTCGCAGGCGACCTTCGACGCCACCGAGCGCGCCATCGAGACCTATCGCGGCATCGTCCAGCGCGGCGGCTGGAGCCGCGTGCCGGCCGGCAGGGTCATCAAGCTCGGCTCGAACGGGCCGGCGGTCGTCGCGCTGCGCAAGCGCCTCATCATCTCCGGCGACCTCGACGGCTCGTCGGGTGATTCTCCGGTATTCGATTCCTATGTCGACGCCGGCGTGAAGCATTTCGAGGCGCGCCACGGTCTGATCGAGAACGGCGTCGTCGGGAAGGAAGTGCTGGCGGCGATGAACATCCCCGCCGACACCCGCCTCCATCAGCTCGAGATCAACCTGGTCCGCTTGCGCGCTTTCTCCGGCAATCTCGGCGAGCGCTACGTGATGGCCAACATCCCCGCCGAAGCTGTCGAGACGGTCGAGAACGGCGTCGTCGCCACACACCACCGCGCCGGCGTTGGCCGCATCGATCGCCAGTCGCCGGTGATGCAGACCCGCGCGCTCGACATCAACTTCAACCCGTATTGGCACGTGCCGGTGTCGTTGATTCACAAGGATCTGATTCCCAAGATGCTGGCGGATCCGAACTACCTCAACGAGCATCACATCCGCATCTTTGACAAGAACGGTCAGGAAGTGCCGTCGCAGTCGATCAACTGGCACTCCAACCAGGCTTTCGGCTACAACTACAAGGAAGATCCGGGCACCGAGAACTCGCTCGGCGTGGTGCGTATCAACATCAACAATCCTTACGGCGTCTACATGCACGACACTCCGGAGAAGGGCGTCTTCGGCGACGATAACCGCTTCGTGTCGTCGGGCTGCATCCGCGTCCAAAACGTGCGCGACTATGTGCAGTGGCTCTTAAAGGACACGCCCGGCTGGGACCGCCCGCACATCGACGAGGCGATCCGCTCCGGTCAGCAGGTCAACGTCAAACTGTCGCAGCCAGTGCCGGTCTACTGGGTCTACATCACCGCATGGGCGAGCCCGAACGGCGTGACTCAGTTCCGCGACGACATCTACCAGCGCGACGGTTTCTCCAACGCCGCGACCGGCTCAATCGGTCGGCCCGAGCCGCAGGACGGCGCCGGTGATGCCGATGAGACCGTCAGCCGCACCAGTTACCGCGGTGGCGGCCGTGACGATCGGGCTCTCGAGCCTGGTCCCGACGACCAATAGGACGCGGGCGGACTCAAAATCGTTGAGTCGCAAGGCAATTAAATCTGTTGGGCGGCGACTATGCCGCTCCTCGTGACGCGTGCTAGAAGCCAAGACTTCGGAATACAAAGACCTGCCGCGAAAAGCGGCTCCATTCCCAAGGGGCTTCCATGACCAAGTCCGACGCCGGCTGGCGCGACTCGACGACATTTTTCCAGGCTGACCTCCAGTCGATTGATCCGGATATGGCCAAGGCCATCGATCAGGAACTCGGCCGCCAGCGTGACGAGATCGAGTTGATTGCCTCCGAGAACATCGTCTCCAAAGCGGTCATGGAGGCCCAGGGCTCGGTACTCACCAACAAATACGCCGAAGGCTATCCGGGTCGTCGCTACTATGGCGGCTGCCAGTTCGTCGACGTCGCCGAGAAGCTCGCGATCGAGCGCGCGACCGAACTTTTCGGCGTTGGCTTCGCCAACGTACAGCCGAACTCGGGCAGCCAGGCCAACCAGGCCGTGTTCCTCGCGCTGCTGCAGCCCGGCGACGTGTTCATGGGCCTCGACCTTGCCGCCGGCGGTCACCTAACGCACGGCTCCAAGGTCAACGTCTCGGGCAAGTGGTTCAAGCCGGTGTCCTACGGCGTCCGCAAGGACGATTACCGCATCGACATGGACGCGGTGCAGAAGCTCGCCGAGGAGCACAAGCCCAAGCTGATCATCGCTGGCGGCTCGGCCTACCCGCGCCATTGGGACTTCAAGCGCTTCCGCGAGATCGCCGATGCAATCGGCGCGTACTTCATGGTCGACATGGCGCATTTCGCCGGGCTCATCGCCGCGGGGCTGCATCCCTCGCCGTTCCCGCACGCGCACGTCGCCACCACGACGACGCACAAGACGTTGCGCGGCCCGCGCGGCGGCATGATCCTGACGAACGACGGCGATCTCGCCAAGAAGTTCAATTCGGCGATCTTCCCCGGCATCCAGGGCGGTCCGCTGATGCACGTCATTGCCGCCAAGGGCGTTGCCTTCGGCGAAGCGCTAAAGCCGGAGTTCAAGACCTACATCCAGCAGGTGATCGACAACGCCGCGACGCTCGCCGAGACGCTGCAGTCCAAGGGCTATGCGATCACCACCGGCGGCACCGACAACCACCTGATGCTCGTCGACCTGCGCGACAAGGGCATTACCGGAAAGGCGGCTGAGCAGTCGCTCGGCCGCGCCCACATCACCTGCAACAAGAACGGCGTGCCGTTCGACGAGGCCTCGCCGATGGTGACCTCGGGAATCCGCCTCGGTTCTCCGGCGGCAACCTCGCGCGGCTTTGGCCATGCCGAGTTCCAGGAGGTCGGCGAACTGATCGCCACCTGCCTCGACGGTCTCAAGGCTAACGGCGAGGAAGGCAATGCCTCTGTCGAGGAGAAGGTGCGCAATCAGGTCGCCAAGCTGACCAAACGCTTTCCGATCTACTGAGTGGCACAGGATGCGCTGTCCCTATTGCGGCAGCCTCGAGACGCAGGTGAAGGACTCGCGGCCGACGGAGGACTCCTCGTCCATCCGTCGGCGGCGTATCTGCCCCGATTGCGGCGGTCGGTTTACAACTTTTGAGCGTGTGCAATTACGCGAGCTTGCGGTGTTAAAAAAGTCTGGTCGGCGCGTACCGTTCGACCGAGACAAGCTGATGCGCTCGCTCGAAGTCGCGTTACGCAAGCGGCCTGTCGAGGGCGAGCGCATCGACCGCATGGTCAACGGCATCGTGCGCCAGCTCGAAAGCCAAGGCGACAGCGAGATTCCCTCCGAGCGCATAGGCGAGCTGGTCATGGAGGGACTGAGAGCGCTCGACGGTGTCGCCTACGTGCGCTTCGCGTCGGTGTACCGCAACTTCAGGGAAGCTCGTGATTTCAATATGTTGATCGACGAGCTTGCCAATCAGCCTGAGGATGAGCCCGGCCGCGACCGGCCGAAGAGCACTTCAAGCCGCGTATGAGCGGCAGCACGGCGCGAGCGCTGCAGCAAGCAAGCAGCGACCTCGATGCCCGCTTCATGGCGGCAGCTCTAGCGTTTGGCCGCCGCGGTCTGGGGCGTACCGCGCTCAATCCGAGCGTCGGCGCGCTCGTGATCCGCGACGGCGTCGTCGTCGGTCGCGGCTGCACCGGCGACGGCGGTCGCCCGCACGGTGAGGTCACCGCCCTTGCGCAGGCCGGCGAGGCCGCACGCGGCGCCACGCTCTACGTCACGCTCGAGCCCTGCAGCCATCACGGCCGCACCCCGCCGTGCTGCGAGGCGGTCGTAGCCGCCGGCATCGCCCGGCTGGTCTACGCCATCGACGATCCCAACCCGCTGGTCGCGGGGCAGGGCGCTGCCTACTGTCGCGCCCACGGCATTGCCGTGGACGGCGGGATCGGAGCGGCGGAAGCGCGGCGTGATCACCGCGGACACATCCGTTGCCTGACGGCGAATCGCCCGATGGTGACGTTGAAGCTCGCCGAGACTGCCGACGGCTTCGTTGCCGGCGGCCCACACGATCCTCGCCTCGCCATCACGGGCGCCGCCGCCAACGGCATGGTACACGTGCTGCGCGCCATGCACGATGTGATCATGGTCGGCAGCGGCACGGTTGTGGCGGACGACCCGTTGATGACGGTGCGCCTGCCTGGCGTTTCCGCGAGGCCCACGCGGATCGTGCTCGATGGCGATCTCGCCATCTCCGCCCGTTCCCGCCTGCTGTTGACCGCGGCGGATGCGCCAATCCTGCTCGTGGCGCGCGAGGATGCCCATCGTCGCGAAGCGCTGTCGGGCGTCGAAATCCTTTGCGTGCCTGTAGGTGACAATGGTCGGCTCGACCTTGCCGCCGTACTAGCATGCCTTTCTGCACGTGGCGTGACGCGCATTCTAAGCGAAGGCGGTCCGCGTGTGGCGGAGCAGTTGCTCGCGAGCAGCCTCGTCGACGAGGTGCTGCTCTTCACGGCGCCCCGGCCGCTTGGCGGCGGCGATGGCGTCACTGGCCTGGGAGCGGAGACGAGAATGATCATCGAACGGAACTACGCACTTGTCGCCGAGCGGATGGTCGGCGTCGACCGCCTGCGACACTATTCGGTCGAGGGCTGATGTTCACGGGGCTCGTCACAGATGTCGGAACGATCGAGCACGTCGCCGCGGGTGACACGCTCAGGCGTGTACGGATCAAAAGCCGCTATCCCGCTCGCGATATCGCACTGGGCGCCTCCATCGCCTGCGGCGGGCCTTGCCTGACTGCGGTGGCCGTCGAACCGCTCGGAGATGGGTCCGTTTTTGCGGTGGATGTCGGCGCGGAAACGCTGGGCCGCACCAGCGCCGGCTTGTGGCGAGGGGGCATGCGGATCAATCTCGAACGCTCGTTGCGGATCGGCGACGAACTGGGCGGTCACATCGTGACGGGCCATATCGACGGGGTCGCCGAAGTCATGTCGATCGATCCTTTCGACGGCATGAGCCGGTTCGTCCTACGCGCTCCCGAAAAGCTTATTCGCTTCATCGCGGAGAAAGGCTCCGTGTGCCTGGACGGTACGTCCCTGACCGTGAACGGCGTCGAGGACGACATCTTCAGCGTATTGCTGATCCCGCACACGCTTGCCGTCACGACCTGGGGCGAACGGAGTGTGGGAGACCGCCTCAATCTCGAGGTCGATCTTATGGCTCGCTACGCGGCCCGCCTCGGCGAGACCGCGCAGAAAGACGCTTCTCAATAACGTAGCACGATCGTCTGCTGTTTGCCGCCGTCGAGATCGATGGCTTCCTGGCCATCGGCCTTCTTGTCCTTTATGGCAGCGTCATCGACAATGTCGACGCTGGTGACGTTCATCGCCGCGGCCTGATCGACCTCGGCGATCGAGATGATCACGCCGTCGGGAAGGTCCTTGGTGTGCTTGCGAAAGTCGCCGAGTTTCATTGCTGATCTCCTCACATGCGTGCGTGCGAAAGCTTTATCTCGAAGCGGAGTTGCCAGCGCGGATGGCCGCAGCTCGGCAGATCAGAGAAATTCGACCTTCGTATTCACAGATTCCGGAACGTTTCGAGATTAGAACCATTCCACATCAGGGTAACCGATCGAGTCGGTTTTATGAGGAGCGCCTAATGACTTCGCATTGCGAAACCTGCACATACTTCGACGATCACCAGACCAATTCGGGCAAGCAGGCTGATGGTGAGGGTCTGTGCCGATTCAATCCCCCGATCTCTCAGCCGGCGCCCGATGCCCATGGCCTTTGGCCGGTCGTCGGCGAGAAGGATTGGTGCGGTCATTACGCGAATGGCGCGGCCGCTGCTCAGCACGCCGCTTAATTTCGACCATTTTCTTTAAGAGAGCCCGGCCATGCGCCGGGTTTTCTGCGTCTGGTCAACCTGCTGGCGACCGACTCATTAACAGCCGCGCCAAGGAGACCACGCGATGCCGCTCACGCCCACGACCGAGAATGCAGTCGAACGCGGGATGTCGGCCGGCTTCATGCTGACCATGCGGGATGGCGAGCGCGCAGTGCCGGTTATCGTGTCCCACGAGGCGCTACGCGCCTTCGAGCCGGACGCGCCGGATCCCGGGCAGAGCCTTGCTGAGCGCCGCACCACGATCGAGGCAGCGGCCAGCGCCAAGTACGATCGTGGCGACATTGCCAAGAACGGCCACGTCATGATCACCGCGCGCGACCTCGACTAGGATTGAACGAGTCAGGATGCAGGACGGCAAGGCTGGCAATGGCGCTTGAAAGCTCAGGCCTGCTGAAGCCGCGTGGGCGATGCGCGCACGCCACGCTTCTTGCTACGGCGCGGGGCACTTGCTAACGCAGGCGCATTCCTCGAACAGCAAGCCGCGAAACGATGGCCGAGCCGCGCCGATCCGCCATGCCGCCCGTCGATGCCGCCGGCGCCCAATTCCTTGTGGTCGAGGCGCGGTTCTACAACGATATCGGCACGCTCCTGCTCGCGGGGGCGAAGCAAGCGCTGGCGGCGGCAGACGCCAAGATCGAAGTCGTGAGCGTGCCGGGTGCGCTCGAGATCGCTCCCGCGCTGGCGATGTTGATGGAGGACGGCGGTTATGCCGGCGCCGTCGCGCTGGGCTGCGTGATCCGCGGCGACACCTACCATTTCGAGATCGTCTGCAACGAGAGCGCGCGGGCGCTGACTCAGTTCGCCGTGGATTGGCGGCTCGCTTTCGGCAACGGCATCCTGACGGTGGAGACCGAGGCCCAGGCCTTCGAGCGTGCCGACCCCAGCCGCGGCGACAAGGGCGGTGACGCCGCCCGCGCCGCCCTCGCGCTGTGGCGCATCAAGAGTCAAAGGGATGCCGCCTGATGGCCAGAGGTGTCGAACGCTCCGCCGCCCGCCTTGCCGCGGTGCAGGCGCTCTACCAGATGGACGTCACCGGCAAGACGCTGCCCGACATTCTCGCCGAGTTCGAGACCTACTGGATCGGCGGCGAGATCGAGGGCGAGCGCTACAACCCCGCCGAGCTGGCTTTCTTCCGCGACATCCTGAAGGGCGTCCTAGCCGACCAGATGGCGCTCGACAATGCCGTCAACGACGGCTTGGTCGCCTCCTGGCCGCTGGCGCGCATCGACAGCGTGATGCGGGCTATCCTGCGTGCCGGCGCCTACGAGCTGAAGAAGCGGCGCGACGTTCCGGCGAAGGTGGTCATCAAGGAATACGTCGACGTCGCTGGCGCCTTCTTCGGCCGCGAGGAGAGCGGCATGGTCAACGCCGTGCTCGACGGCCTCGGGCGCTCCTACCGCGCCGACGAACTCGAAGCTCGCCGGGCCTGAGCTTCGCTCTCGTGCGGCGACGTGCTAGGTCGCGTGTGCCGCGCATACCGGTTTCGCGGCGACTTCTCCGGGGATCGATGGACAGAGCCCGCTACGCCGCCGACCCGCAGCGCAGCCTCGGGCGGTTTTTTGTGGAACCGCCTTCGCGCACACGCTCCGACTTCCAGCGCGATCGCGACCGCATCATCCACAGCACCGCGTTTCGCCGGCTGGCTCACAAAACCCAAGTCTTCGTGCCCCACGAGGGCGACCATTTCCGGACGCGCCTGACGCATTCGATCGAGGTCGGGCAGCTCGCCCGCGCCATCTCCCGCTCGCTGCAGCTGGACGAAGACCTCGCCGAGGCCGTCGCGCTGGCGCACGACCTCGGACACACGCCTTTCGGCCATACCGGCGAGGAGGTGCTCGACGCGCTGATGGCCGGCTGCGGCGGCTTCGACCACAATGCCCAGACATTGCGAATCGTCACCAAGCTGGAGCGTCGCTATGCTCTCTTCGATGGCCTGAACCTCGCCTACGAGACGCTGGAGGGCCTCGCCAAGCACAACGGCCCGCTGGTCGGCCGCGATGGCAATCCGGTACCGGCCTTCGCCGCCCGCGGCTTGCCCGGCATCTTCCGTGATGTCGACGCCGAGCGTCCGCTAGGTCTCGACCGTCACGCGGCGGCGGAGGCTCAGGCGGCGGCTCTCGCCGACGACATCGCCTACAACGCTCACGACCTCGACGATGGCCTGCGCGCCGGGCTTTTCACCCTTTCGGAATGCTGCGCCGTGCCGTTCCTGGCCGTCCTGCTGGAGGAGATTGCCGAGAGTCATCCCGGGCTCGACGACAGCCGAACGGTGCACGAGCTCACCCGTCGCCTCATCACCCGCCTAGTCGAGGATGCCATCGGCGAAGCCAGCGAGCGTCTGTCCGGGCTCGACAGCCTGGAAGCGGTGCGCAATGCGCGACGCGCGGTCGTCGCCTTCTCGCGCCCGATGGAGGAGGCCTTGATGGAGATCAAGGCGTTCCTGTGGGTGAACATGTATCGCCATCACGACCTCGTCGTGATTCGCGAGCGCGCCGCCGGCGTCGTGCGCGACCTCTTCCTGAAGTTCCGCGAGACCCCGCGGCTGATGCCGGAAGAATGGGCCGTGCGCGCCACGATCCCCTTCGATCATAGCGGTCGTCGCGAGCGTCTGGTCTGCGACTATATCGCCGGCATGACGGATCGCTACGCACTCTCAGAGCACTGCCGGCATTTCGAGGCTACGCCGGACCTGCGCTACGGTTTCAGGGCTCTGAGATCGGCTGCCGAGACGTGATCGGCGACGTTGTCTATTCAGTGCCGCGACCGCACGAAGGCGTCGATCAGCTCGACCACCTGCGCGACGCGGAATGGCTTGGGAACGAAGCAGCGGCTTGTCGCTGTGAAGACCTCGTCGGGATAGCGGCGGCCGGACGTCACCAGCACCCCAATGTCGGGCCATTGCGCACCGATCCGCTGCGCCAGCGCAAAGCCGTCGATGGCGCCGGGCATCTCGACGTCGGTGAAGACCACGCGAATATCGCTGTTGGTCTCGAGAAGCTGCAGCGCCTCGGCCGCGTCGGCCGCCTCGAGCACTTCGAAGCCGGCGTCGATGAGCATGTCGGCATTGAACATGCGCAGCAGCGGCTCGTCTTCGACAATCAGGACGCGGGCATGGCTCGAAGCGACGGCGTCGACGATCATGACCGGAAACCCTCGCACTCTAACAGTACGTTTCAACATCACCGCTTTGTTTTAACGAAGCCTTTCCCGAACCCGACTTGAGTGGCCGTGGTGAATCGGGCGTTAACGAGGAACGGAAGCCTGTCTTGAGCGATCGATCCGAGTTCTTCACGTCCCACGATGGCTTGCGGCTGCATGCGCGCGTGTGGACGCCCGCACGAGACGACGGCGGCTTGCCGGCGGTCTGCCTGCCGGGTCTCACCCGCAGCTCAACCGACTTCGTGCCGCTCGCGGACGCCCTCGCCACGGGCGACACGCCGCGCCGCGTCGTCGCGCTTGACTATCGCGGACGCGGGCTCTCGGACCACGATCCCGACTGGCAGCATTACGACTTGGCAACCGAGCGCGCTGACATGCTGCTCGTGCTGGAGGCCCTCGCGATTGATCGGGCGCATTTCGTCGGCACCTCGCGCGGCGGACTGCACGTGATGGCGCTCGCGGCGGAGCACCGCGACCGTATCGCCGCGGTGGTGTTGAACGACATCGGTCCCGTGATCGAGGCGGTGGGCCTGATGCGCATCAAGGGCTATGTTGGTCGCGCCGCCACGCCGGCCTCGTTGTCCGAAGCCGTGCGGCTGATGAAGCTCGGCGACGCCGCGGCGGGCTTCGACGGACTGAGCGACGACGAATGGCGGCATATGGCGGCCACCACCTTCGGCGCCGACGAGAGCGACCTGCGGCTGCGCTACGATCCCCAGCTCGCCCGAACCATGGATGCCTTCGATCTCTCGAAGCCGTTGCCTGACAGCTGGGGGCTCTTCGACGCACTCTGTCCAGTGCCGGTCCTTACGATCCGCGGCGCCAACTCGGACCTGCTCTCGCCCGAGACCCTCGACGCGATGACGCAGCGCTGGCCGGGCAATCGCGCACTCGTCGTTCCGGGGCAGGCCCATGCGCCGCTTCTCGCCGATGCGCCGACGATCGCCGCCGTTGCGGCCTTCCTCGCTGATGCCGATGCCGCGTGACCTACAGGTCCGCCAAATGCGCGCGATCCTCCTCAGGCAGGGCGGCAAGCCAAGCCGCGTCGTCGCCGGGCTCGGGCAGCATGTGGCCGAACTCGGCCATGGCGCGGGACGGCAATTCGCTGAGATAGATCCAGATCGCATAGCGGGGCACGCCGAGAAGCTCGCTGACCGCCGGCAGCGTCCGCCTGACAAAATCGGCCCGCTCCAGCGTCGAGCGGCCGGCACGGATGTGGCCCTCGATGAAGACGTGCGGTCCGGCAAGCGGCTTGCCGCCGACGTAACAATCCTCCTGCGCGAAGGGTCGAAACAGTACCTGGACGAATGTGGTGCCGCCACTCGTCACCTCGGCATGGTTGGCCGTGATCGTGGCGGCAAGCTGCGCCTTGACCTCGGCCCCGAGTAGCCCCTCGGGCGCGCGGCAGATATAGGTCGCCATGGTGTGATCCTCGCCTAAGCGTCGCGGCCTTGTAGAGTGAACCGAGCCGCGGTGCATGCCCGGGCCGGCCGCCGCACGGCCGGTTTGCGCTGCCCGCGTTCACCTCAGCCTCGAAGACACATACGGAACCCCATCCTGTCCGACCTTTCGCCCTTCGACGCCGCTGCCGTCGTGATCGTGCTCGCCGCCGTGCTCAGCACGCTCAATGCGCGCTTCACCAAGCTGCCGCAGACGATCGGGCTGACCCTGATGGGCGCGGCGCTCTCGATCCTGGTGATCGTCGTCTCCAAGATCTTCCCTTTTCTCGGCATCCGCGGCTGGGCGCACGGCTTCGTCGCCAGCCTTGACTTCAAGACGACGCTGCTCGACGGCATGCTGTCGTTTCTGCTGTTCGCCGGCGCGCTCGGCATCGACCTCAAGGCTGTGCGCCGCGGTCGCTGGACCATTCTCGTGCTCGCAGTCTTCGGCACGTTGTTCTCGACGGCGCTCGTCGGCTTCGGCCTCAAAGGGCTGCTGATGCTGACGGGGCAGGACCTGTCGCTCACTTGGTGCCTTGTCTTCGGCGCGCTGATCAGCCCGACCGACCCCGTCGCCGTCATCGCCATCCTCAAGGATGCGTGGCTGCCGCCCGACCTCCAGGCCACCATCGCCGCCGAGAGCCTCTTCAACGACGGCGTTGGCGTGGTGATCTTCTCCATTCTGCTCGCCGCCGCGTCGGGGCAGGGCGACATGGGATTGGGCAAGGCGGCAATCATGTTCGCGCAGGAGGCCGGCGGCGGCATCCTCGCCGGGCTCGTGGTCGGGGCCATCGCCTTCGTCGCCATGCGCGCCACCGTCGATTACGTCGTCGAGGTTCTGATTACCCTAGCGGTGGTGACCGGCGGCTACGCGGCAGCGCAGGCGCTTCACGTGTCGGGACCCGTGGCGATGGCAGTGGCCGGGCTGATCATCGGCAACCATGGCTTCGCCTACGCTCTCAGCGAGGAGGGCGAGGAATATCTCGTCAAGTTCTGGCAGGTCATCGACGAGATCCTCAACGCCCTGCTGTTTCTCCTGATTGGGCTGGAGGCGATCACGGTGTGGCGCGACAACACGATCATGGCGCTCGCCGCGGCGACGGTTCCCATCGTGCTTGCGGCACGTTTCATCGCTGTCGGAATGCCGCTCTTCCTGCTCAAGCGCATCCAGAACCTTGGACCGGCGGCCGTGCCGCTGCTCTGGTGGGGCGGACTGCGCGGCGGCATCTCGATCGCGCTCGCGCTTACGATCCCGCGCGGCACGGGACAGGAGTTCATCCTCGCCGCCACTTACGCCTGTGTGATCTTCTCCGTGCTGGTCCAGGGCTCGACCATTGGCCGGCTCGCGCGCCGCTACAAACCGGACGAACAGGATTCGGCCGAGGAGAGCATGGCGTCCTCTGTCTAGACGCTGTGGCTAGACCCTGTCCGTAGCCGGGTCGCTGCGGGTCGGGGTCGGCAGGCGCGGCGGGTTGCCGAGGCGCTTGTCGAGGTAGATGCCTACCTCGGTGATCAGCGGATCGACGCGATTTTCGAAGAAGTGGTTGGCGCCGGGGATCACCGCATGCTCGATTAGGATTCCCTTCTGCGTCTTCAGTTTCTCGATGAGAGCCATGACTTCCTTCAGAGGCGCCACGCGATCGATGTCGCCGTGAACAAAAAGGCCGGATGACGGACAGGGCGCCAGAAACGAGAAGTCGAAACGGTTGGCCGGCGGCGCCACCGAGATGAAGCCCTCGATCTCGGGACGACGCATCAGCAGCTGCATGCCGATCCAAGAACCGAACGATACGCCGGCGATCCAGCAGGCGCGCGCCTCCGGGTGCATCGCCTGGGCCCAGTCGAGCGCGGCGGCCGCGTCGGACAACTCGCCCGAGCCGTGATCAAAGGCACCCTGGCTGCGACCGACGCCGCGAAAGTTGAACCGCAGAACGGAGAAGCCGCGCTCGGCGAATGCGTAGTAGAGATTGTAGACGATCTGGTTGTTCATCGTCCCGCCGAACTGCGGGTGCGGATGAAGGATGATCGCGATAGGCGCGTTGCGCTTGGGCGCGGGATGAAACCTGCCTTCGAGACGGCCGGCTGGGCCGTTGAAGATGACTTCGGGCATGGTGACTCCTCGGGAAGGCCGCGTCGTCAGTTGCGCACGATCGATGTGCGCGCTTGCCGTCGCTCTCTTGACGACCTCGGCCCCGGCGCCTAAACCGTTAGAATAATTCTAACACATTCGCGCGCCGGGTGAGCCTTCGTGAACGGTCTGGGTGACCTGAATGGCGCTCGTCTCTTAACATGGTGGGCGCGGCGCGAAGCAAGTGTTTCAAAGGCCGATCTTCGGCCAAACCGGGAACGTCGTGAGCTTGGCCTGCCGTCACTACCTCGATCATAATGCTACAACGCCGCTGCACCCCACAGCGCGCGCCGCTATGACTGCTGCCTTCGATCTCGCCGGAAACCCGTCCTCGGTCCATGCCGAGGGCCGTGCGGCGCGGGCGGTCGTGGACAAGGCTCGACGAGAAGTTGCTGCCCTCGTGGGCACCTCGGTTGACAACGTGATCTTCAATTCGGGGGGCACGGAGGCGCTCAACATGGCACTAACGCCTGTCACGACGCCTTGCAAAAGGTTGCTGATGAGCGCCGGAGAGCATCCGGCGGTTCTCGCCGGGCATCGCTTCGGCGAGCGGGCGGAGACTGTGCCGCTGCGACCTGACGGCGTGGTCGATCTCGCCGCGCTGGAGCGGCAGGTTGCGGACCGACCCGTGATGCTCGCACTGCAGGCCGCCAACAACGAGACCGGCGTAATTCAGCCGGTCGCAGAGGCCGCGGCTATTGTGCATGCGGCGGGCGGTGTCGCGGTCTGCGACGCGGTCCAGGCCGTAGGCAAAATCGGCTGCAGTATTAATGACTTTGGCGTGGATGCTCTCGCGATTTCCGGGCACAAGTTCGGTGGACCCAAGGGTGTCGGCGCCATTTGTTTCGCGCCCGGCCGTCCCCATCTCGGGCGTGCCGTCGTTCGCGGCGGCGGCCAAGAGTATGGGCTCAGGGCCGGCACCGAGAACATCGTGGGCATCGCCGGTCTTGGAGCCGCTTGCGCTTCGGCGGAACAGCGGCGTCCTGCCAGTGACGTGCAACTCGCCGTGTGGCGCGACGCGTTGCAGGCGAAGGTGTTGGACGCGCTTCCGGGCGCGATCGTCTTCGGGCAAGGCGCGTCACGTCTGCCCAACACGCTGAGCTTCGCCGCGGCGGGGTTCGATGCCCAAGTCCTGCTGATGAAGCTCGACCTCGACGGCATCGCGGTGTCGGCCGGCTCGGCCTGCGCGGCTGGGAGAGTCAAGCCCTCGCACGTACTGAGCGCGATGGGCGTGCCCGACACTCTGGCGACCAGCGCCATTCGGGTCAGCCTCGGCTGGACTACGGGGCAAGGGGATATCGACGCTTTCGCGGAGGCTTTCGCGCGGGCGGTAAGGACGATGAGGCCGCGCATCGCGGCGTAAGGTTTCCGGCCGCTCTGCGGTCGGTTTAGGGAGAGTTTAGATGGCTGCCGTTCAGGAGACCGTCGACCGCGTCAAGTCGCTCGACGTCACCGAATACAAGTACGGGTTCTTTTCGCAATTCGAGATGGACAAGGCGCCCAAGGGTCTCAGCGAGGAGATCGTGCGCTTCATCTCGGCCAAGAAGGGCGAGCCCGACTGGATGACCGAGTGGCGCCTCGAGGCGTACCGCCGCTGGCTGACCATGGAGGAGCCCTCCTGGGCGCGCGTCGGCTACCCGAAGATCGACTTCCAGGACATCACCTACTACGCCGCGCCCAAGAGCGTGACGGGTCCAATGTCGCTCGAGGACGTCGATCCCGAGCTGTTGAATTATTACAAGAAGCTCGGCATCCCGCTCCACGAGCAGGAGATCCTGGCCGGCGTCGAGGGCGCCAAGGAGCGCCGCGTCGCCGTCGATGCCGTATTCGACTCGGTCTCCGTCGTCACCACCTTCAAGAAGGAGCTGGCTCAGGCCGGCGTGATCTTCTGCCCGATCTCGGAGGCGGTGCACACGCATCCCGAACTGGTGAAGAAGTACCTCGGCACCGTCGTTTCGACGTCTGACAACTACTACGCGACGCTGAACGCGGCGGTGTTCTCGGATGGGTCGTTCGTCTACATCCCGCCGGGCGTGCGCTGCCCGATGGAGCTGTCGACCTATTTTCGAATCAACGAGGAGAACACAGGGCAATTCGAGCGCACGCTGATCATCGCCGACCAAGGCGCCTATGTCTCCTACCTCGAGGGATGCACGGCGCCCAAGCGCGACGACAACCAGCTGCACGCGGCCGTGGTCGAACTGATCACGCTCGACGACGCCGAGATCAAGTACTCGACCGTGCAGAACTGGTATCCCGGTGACAGCGAAGGCAGAGGCGGCATCTACAATTTTGTGACCAAGCGCGGCGATTGCCGCGGCAAGAACTCGAAGATCTCGTGGACGCAGGTCGAGACCGGCTCGGCAATCACCTGGAAGTATCCCTCCTGCATCCTTCGCGGTGACGGTTCGCGTGGCGAGTTCTACTCAATCGCAATCTCGAATGGCCGCCAGCAGGTCGACTCTGGGACCAAGATGATCCATCTCGGCAAGAACACGACGAGCCGGATCATCTCCAAGGGCATTTCGGCTGGGCACTCGCAGAATACCTATCGCGGTCAGGTCTCGGCCCACCGCAAGGCGACGGGCGCGCGCAACTTTACCAACTGCGACTCGCTGCTGATCGGCAACGAGTGCGGGGCGCATACGGTGCCCTATATCGAGGCGCGCAACGACACGGCGCAGTTCGAGCACGAGGCGACCACTTCGAAGATCTCCGACGATCAGCTGTTCTATTGCCGCCAGCGCGGGCTCAATCCGGAAGAGGCGACGGCGCTGATTGTGAACGGCTTCGTTCGCGACGTGCTCCAGCAGCTGCCGATGGAGTTCGCCGTCGAGGCCCAGAAGCTGATCGCCATCTCGCTCGAAGGCAGCGTCGGCTAAAGCCGCAGCCCAGCCTTCCTCGTGCGGGAGAAGGTGGCGCGGCAACGCCGCGACGGATGAGGGTCGGAGGCGCTTGCCGAACAGCGTGTCCCGGCCCCTCATCCGTCCTCTGCTGTGCAAGGGCCACCTTCTCCCACAAGGGGTGAAGGGACCTTTTCTTGAAAGAACTCCATGCTCGAAATTAGAAATCTGACCGTCTCCATCGAGGGTAACAAGATCCTCGACGACTTCAATCTCGCCGTGAAGGACGGCGAGGTGGCCGCGATCATGGGGCCGAACGGCACCGGCAAGTCGACGTTGGCCTACGTCATCGCCGGCAAGTCCGACTATGATGTCGAGGGCGGCGAGGTCATCCTGAACGGCGAAAACATCCTCGAAATGGAGCCGGAGGAGCGTGCTTCCGCTGGCGTATTTCTCGCCTTCCAGTACCCGGTCGAGATTCCCGGCGTTGGAACGATGACGTTCTTCCGCGCGGCGCTCAACGCGCAGCGCAAGCAACGCGGTGAGGAGGAGCTGACGACCCCGGCCTTCATGAAGAAGGTGAACGAAGCTGCCGCAACGCTCGAGATCCGCAAGGATATCATGAAGCGTGCGCTCAATGTCGGCTTCTCCGGCGGCGAGAAGAAGCGCATGGACATTCTGCAGATGGCGCTGCTCGAGCCCGCTCTCGCGATCATGGACGAGACCGATTCCGGCCTCGATATCGATGCCATTCGCATCGTGTCGGAAGGCGTTAACAAATTGCGCGACGGAAAGCGCTCCTTCCTGCTCATCACGCACTATCAACGCCTGTTGAACTACATCGTGCCCGACACCGTGCACGTGATGGCGGGCGGCAAGATCGCCCGAACCGGCGGCAAGGAACTGGCGCTCGAGCTGGAGCAAACCGGTTATCGCGACTTCGCGACCAAGACGGCAGCGGAGTGACCATGCCCGCGCGTATCGTCTCTTCCCGCACCGATGCCGAGGTTTCGCTGGCCGACAGCTACGGTGCCGCCAAGGCGCGGCTTCCGGGCTCCGAAGCTGTTCGTCATATGCGCGACAACTCCTTCGGCGCCTTCTCCGCCGCCGGTTTGCCGCATCGCCGTGTCGAGGCGTGGCACTATACCGACCTTCGTTCCCTGATGCGCGAGGCGCTTCCCGTGGCGCCGAAGCCGGAAGAGGGTGTCCTCGGCGCGATCAACCAGGACCTCGCAGGTAGGCCGAGCTACGGCGGTGGACGCCTCGTCATCGTCGACGGGACTTTCGTGTCCACGCTTTCCGACCCGTTGCCGGACGGAGCTACCGTGCGCTCTCTGGCCGAAGTTTTGGGCGAGGGACGCCCCGAGCTGATCGAGCTGCTTGCCGCCAAGGACTTCGGCGAAGGCGATGCCATCCTCGCGCTAAACGCGGCGATGATGCAGGACGGCGTGGTGATCGAGGTGGCGCCCAGCGCCGATCTACCCGAGCCTATCGAGATCGTCTACGCCACCGCCATGCAGGCGCCCGCCGCCCGTTTCTTTCGCTCGCTTGTGGTAGTCGGAGCCGGCGCCAAGGTGGCAGTGTCCGAGACGAGCCTCGGCCGCGGCGGTCGCTCAGGACAGACCTACGGGGCACTGATCTTCCAAGTCGGTGACAAGGCCGATGTAAGGCATACATCGTCGATCACGCGCACAGAGCCGGGCTCGATGCGCATCGACTCCTTCATCGCCGATCTTGGTGCCGAAGCCAAATTCGATTCGTTCGCGCTCATCGACGGCGAGGGGTTGACCCGTCGTCAGCTGTTCATGCGTTTTTCTGGAGATGATTCAAATGCCCGGTTGCGCGGCGTATCGCTGCTGCGGGGCAGGGAGCACGCCGACACGACGCTCGATGTCGTTCACAAGGGGCTCGGTTGCGAAGGCCGCGAGGAGTTCCGGCACATCCTCGATGGTAGCGCCACCGGCGTCTTCCAAGGCCGCATTCGCGTGCAGAAGCAGGCGCAGAAGACCGATGGCAAGATGATGAGCCGGGCGCTGCTACTCTCCGACGACGTGTCGATGCACAACAAGCCCGAGCTCGAAATCTTTGCCGATGACGTTGTCTGTGGCCATGGCGCGACTGTCGGCAGTCTCAACGAGGATCAGCTGTTCTACCTGCGGGCCCGCGGCATTCCGAGGAGACAGGCCGAAGCGCTGCTTCTGGAGGCCTTCGCCGGCGAGATGGCCGACGAGGTCGGCGACGAACGGCTCGCGACCCAGTTCCGCGCTGAGATCGCGCATTGGCTCAAGGGCCGCTCGACCCCAGCTAATTAGCCTGCAACGCCGTTTCCCCTGCGGACGACGGTAACGCGAGGAACTTACGCATGACCCACGAGACGATCGTCGCGCCGCTTGATGTCGCAGCGATCCGCGCCGACTTTCCGGCGTTGACACTCAAGCCCTACGGCAAGCCGCTGGTCTATCTCGACAACGCTGCCTCGTCGCAGAAGCCGCGGCAGGTTGTCGGGCGCATGAACCAGGCGACCTTCTACGAATATGCCAACGTCCACCGTGGGCTGCATTATCTCGCCAATGCCGCCACCGACAATTTCGAGGCGGCGCGCGAGAGCGTGCGCTCCTTCCTCAACGCCTCCTCGCTCGAGGAGATCGTGTTCACCAAGTCGGCAACGGAGTCGATCAACATCGTCGCCCGCAGCTTTGGTGCCGAGCACATCCACGAGGGCGACGAGATCCTCCTCACGATCCTGGAGCACCACGCCAATATCGTGCCCTGGCACTTCCTGCGCGAGACCAAGGGCGCCGTGCTGAAGTGGGTCGATTGCGACGACGACGGCATCATCACGGCTGAAGACTTCGCCCGCGCGATTACGCCCAAGACCAAGATCATCGCGGTGACGCAGATGTCGAATGTCACCGGCACGGTGTTGCCGATCAAGGAGATCGTGAAGCTGGCCCACGAGCGCGGCATCCCCGTGCTGGTCGACGGCTCGCAGGGCGCCGTGCACCTCGATAACGACGTGCAGGACCATGGCGCCGATTTCTACGTCATGACCGGGCACAAGCTCTACGGTCCCACCGGCATCGGCGTGCTCTATGCCAGGAAGCCATGGCTCGAGAAGCTGCCGCCGTTCCTCGGCGGCGGCGAGATGATCCTCGACGTCACGCAGGACACGGTCACCTACAATGATCCGCCGCACCGCTTCGAGGCCGGCACGCCTCCGATCATTGAGGCGGTCGGGTTGGGAGCCGCGCTCGACTACATGCGTGGCATCGGCCGCGAGAAGATCGCCCTGCACGAGAAAGCGCTTGGCGACTACGCGATGGAACGGCTCGGTCGCATGAACTCGCTGAAGATCTTCGGCAAGGCACCGGGCAAGGGCGCGATCGTCTCGTTCGAGATGAAGGGCGCGCACGCCCACGATGTCGCCACCATCATCGACCGCTCCGGAGTGGCGGTGCGGGCCGGAACGCACTGCGCCATGCCGCTGCTGAAGCGTTTCGGTGTCACCTCGACGTGCCGGGCGTCCTTCGCAATGTACAACACCATGGAAGAGGTGGATAAGCTCGTCGAAGCCCTGACCAAGGCCAAGGGGCTGTTCGCCTGAGTTCGAGGATATGACCGACACGATCGAAGAGGTACTTCCGAACGCGCCGAGCTGGTCTTTTGAGCCGGCGATCGATGAGACGGAGCGTCAGCGTCTCCAGGAGGAGATCGTCGCTGCGCTGAAGACGGTTTACGATCCCGAGATCCCCTGCGACATCTACGAGCTCGGCCTGATCTATAGAGTCGACGTTCCTGAGAATCGTCTCGTCGCTGTCCAGATGACGCTCACGGCTCCGGGCTGCCCTGTGGCCGGCGACATCGTCGCCTCTGTCGAGGAGGCAGTCGGCGGTGTAGGCGGCGCCATGGGATCGTCCGTCGATCTCGTGTTCGATCCGCCATGGGATCAGGGCCGTATGTCCGACGAGGCGCGCATCTCGCTCGACATGTTCTGAGCTACGGCGTCAGTCGCGCGGCGTGCGGGCGCGACGAAGCACTCTGCGCCAGAAGCACCGGCTTAGGCATCTCGCGCGACGCCGGTCGCTCGACATCCGCCCCGGACGGCCAATCCCGCGCAATCGCTAAATTTAGAACTGAATTGCGCGTCCATGTCGAACCCGTCCAACCTGCACCGTTCGGGCTTCCGTCCGTCGCCGTTTGCGCCCATATCCTCTACAGCAACCCTTTAGGAGAAACGCGATGGCTCGGCCTCGCTTCGCTGCCATGACGATGACCGAGCGCGCCGCAGAGCGCGCGCGCGAACTCATCGCCGCTTCTGCCACGCCGATCGTCGGCTTGCGCGTCGGCATCAAGAACGGGGGCTGCGCCGGCATGAGCTACACGCTCGAATTCGCCGGGACGAAGGACCCGCTCGACGAGGTCGTCGAGGACAAGGGCGTCACCATCCTGATCGACTCGAAGGCGCTCATGTTCCTGCTCGGGACGCAGCTCGATTACGAGACCACCAAGCTCGCTTCGACCTTCACCTTCAAGAACCCAAACCAGGTGTCGGCCTGCGGCTGCGGCGAATCGGTGTCCATCGTTCCGGCCACGTCGGCGTCGATGGTAGCAGCGGAAGCCTGACACCGGGTCTTTCGGCGGGTGTGGATTCCGCCACGTGACACCTGTACTCGGCGGTCCAGCTCCTTTGCGGACCCGCGGAATGCGTTTCTATCTCGTCGCAGGGGTGGCCTCTCTGGGCGGCCTACTCTTTGGCTTCGACACCGGAGTCATTTCCGGTGCGCTGCTCTATATTGAGCAGGACTTCGCGTTGAGTGCCTGGATGCAGGGCGTCGTCACGACCGCCGTGCTGATCGGGGCTGTCGGCGGCGCGGCGCTCGGCGGCACTCTCACCGACCGCTTCGGCCGCAGGCCCATCATCATCGTCATGGCCGTGCTGTTCGCGCTGGGGTCGCTGCTCAGCGCAGCGGCCAACGGCGTCGCCATGCTCTTCATCGCCCGCCTCGTCCTCGGCATCGCGGTCGGCACGGCCTCCATGCTGACGCCGCTCTACCTGTCTGAGATGGCGCCCAAGGAGAAGCGCGGCGCGACCGTATCGCTGAACCAGCTCTGCCTCACGCTCGGCATCCTCCTCTCCTACCTCGTCGATTACGGGTTCGCGAACGTGGAGGGCACTTGGCGCTGGATGCTCGGCATCGGCGCCATCCCGGGAATCATGCTCGGCCTGGGCATGCTGTTCCTGCCCGAGAGCCCGCGCTGGCTGGCCTCCAAGGACCGCTTCGACCAGGCCGCCGGCGTGCTGCGGATGATGCGCGGGCGCGAGGATGTCGAGAGCGAGCTTGCCGGCCTGCGCAGCGACATCATCGCCGAGAAAGGCGACGTTTCGCTCGGCGCTCTTTTCACCGCGCCCAAGGCGCGCCTACCGCTGATCATTGGCGTCGGCCTCGCCTTGTTCCAGCAAGTAACCGGCATCAACACGGTCATCTACTATGCGCCGAGCATCTTCGAGCAGGCGGGCATGACCTCGCCGCTGCTTCCCACGATCGGCATTGGCGTCGCCAACGTCCTCACCACCGTGGTGGCGCTGCTGCTGCTCGACCAGGCCGGACGCCGCAAGCTGCTGCTCGTCGGCCTCACGATCATGTTGTTCTGCCTGATCGCGATTGCAACCGCGCTTTCGATCGGCAGCCAAGCCGCCGGCGCGATCACGGCGGTCGCGCTCGCCGCCTACGTCGGCGGCTTCGCGATCGGGCTGGGGCCGATCTTCTGGCTGCTGATCGCCGAGATCTTCCCGCTGGCCTATCGCGGGCGGGGCATGAGCGTCGCATCCATGGCGAACTGGGGCTCGAACCTCGTCGTGGCCTTGTTCTTCCCCAACCTCATCGTGCTGCTGACGCTCGGAGGGGCGTTCGCGCTGTTCGCCGTGCTCACGGTCGCCGCCCTGCTGTTCGCGTGGAAATTCGTGCCGGAAACCAGCGGCCGCAGCCTCGAGGAGATCGAAAGCGACATGGATGGGCGTCTCGGCCTCGCGCAAGCGACGCCGCGCGCCGGTCGCACGACGATCACTTGATTGTCTGAAGCGCTGCCAGCGCCCGCTCCCGGGCAGCCTTGTGGTCGAGGATTGGCCTGGGATAGTTTTCGCCGAGCACGACATTGCCCTTCTTCAGCGTTGCGGCATCGGCTTCCCAAGGCGCGTGGATCGCCTTGTTGTCGAGCTTGCCCAGTTCAGGCACCCAGCGGCGGATGTACTCGCCTTCAGAATCGTAGCGCTCTCCCTGCGTTACGGGATTGAACACGCGGAAGAACGGCGAGGCGTCGGCGCCCGAGCCCGCAACCCATTGCCAGTTCATGGTGTTGTTGGCCGGATCGGCGTCGCAGAGACAATCCCAGAACCATTTCTCGCCGATCCGCCAGTCGTAGAGCAGGTCCTTGATCAGGAACGAGGCGGTGATCATGCGCACGCGATTGTGCATGTAGCCGGTCTGCCACAGCTCGCGCATGCCGGCATCAACAACGGGAAAGCCGGTCTGCCCCGTCTTCCAGGCGTCGAGTGCGGCTTTCTTCGGGATCTCCCAGCGCAAGGCGTCGTACTTGTCGTGGAGGTTCTTCTCCGCGACATCGGGGTGGTGGTAGAGATTGTGATAGTCGAACTCGCGCCAGGCGACCTCGGACAGGAAGCTTTCGGCATCGTCACCGGTCTTCTTGGTGGCGGCTTCCTTGACCGCGGCGACGATCTGGCGAGGCGAGATCTCGCCGAAGCGCAGGTGGGGCGACAGGTGTGACGTGCCGCGCGACGCGAGCGTGTTGCGCTCGACCTTGTAGCCCTCGAGACCTTGCTTCAGGAAATCGGCTAAGCGTCGAGCGGCGCCGGCCTCGCCCGGCGTCCAAGTCTCGTCCCAGCCCTCCGCCCAATCCGGCTTCGTGGGCAGCAGCTTCAATCCATCGAGCGTCGCGCTTTTAGGTGAGTCCGGCGTCTTGGCGCCTTCTAGCTTGCCTAGCTTTGGCAGCGTCTCGGTCGGGAGCCCCTTGGCCTTGATGCTCTTCCAATACGGCGTGTAGACGCCGTAAGGGCCGCCGCTCTTGGTTGCGACGTCCCAGGGGTCGTTCAAGAGCCGCCCGTTGAAGGTCTCGACCGTCGCGCCGTCCTGCTCGACCGCCTTAATGATGGTGTTGTCGAGGTCGCGCCCGCTCTTGCCGTAGCGGCGATTAAAAAACAGGGCGCCGGCGTTGCTCTCTTCGGCGAGCTTCGGCAGGATCGTGCCGGCCTCGCCTTCATAGATATGCAGCTCCGCGCCGGCCTTCTTCAACGCCTCGCCGAGCCGCAGCAGGGAATGGTGCAGCCACCAGTGGGATGCGGCGCCGAGCGGGCGAAGGCCGTTGTCAGTCTCGAGGACGAAGATCGCCAGGATCGGCGCACCTCGCTCGACGGCGGCGTGCAGCGCCGGGTTGTCGGCCAGTCTCAGGTCGTTGCGAAACCAAACGATCGTTGGACCATCCTTGCCGGTCTCGGCCTCATCACTCTTCGCCATGTCGCGCTCGCCCCTTTTAACCTGCCTAACGCGAAGCATCGTCGCCGTCGTCCGGGCAACGCGTCGCGGTTAAGCGCCGGGAACGCCGACGTTCGGCACCTGTTCGAGCGCGACAGGAGACACGTATAAAATTCGCGGGCAATACAGCCATCATCACCGGCGCCGATAGTGGCATCGGCCAAGCCACGGCGGAGCTGTTCGCGCGCGAGGGCGCCGACCTCGTCATCAGCTACCGCACGGATCAGGCGGGCATCGCCGAGACCAAGCGCAAGGTCGAGGCGCTTGGTCGCAAGGCCGAAGTCGTCTTTTCCGACGTCGAGGATCCGGCTTCGGTCAAGGCGCTCTTCGCAAAGGCCAGGACGGTCTTCGGACATCCCGACCTGCTCGTCGCCAACGCCGGGATTGCGTTGTCCGGCATGCCGGTCGAGGAGCTGGACGACGACATGCTGGAGCGAGTGCTGCGTGAACCTGATGGGCGCGGCCTTCTGCGCCCGGGCTTTCGCGCGCGCAAGGCCGCCGGTGGCAAAGGACGGCTGGTGTTCATCGCTCCGTCGCCGGCCATCTGCCGACGCCGGGGTCCTCGCCCTACGGCATGTCTAAGGCCGGCGTGAACTCTCTCGCGCGCAGCCTCTCGGTAGAGGTCGCGCCCGACCGCATCAACGTCAATGCGATCGCGCCGGGGCTTATGGAGACACCGATGACGGCAAAGCGGGTGCAGAACCCTAAGAAGCTGAAGAGCATCCCCTTTGGGGGCGTGTCGGCCAACCCGACGAGATCGCCGGACTAGCGCTGTTCCTCGCCTCCGACGATGCCGATTACCTCACGGGTTGAACCTTCGTCATGGACGGCGGCCTAACCATGAACTGGGGCGGCGCCTGAGCGCCGCACTGCTCAGCTCTTCTTGGCGGTGATCGGATCGAGAATCTTAGCCAAGGTCTGCGGGTTCACCTCGCCCGTGACCTTGGTGCCGTTGACGTAAAAGGTCGGCGTCGCGGTCACACCGAACTTCTGGCCGCCGCGGTCGCGGATCTCGTTGACCTGATCGTAAAGCTTCTGATCCTTGAGGCAGGCCTCGAATTTGTCCTTGCTCATGCCGGTCTGCTTGACGACCTGCTCGAGGGCTTCCAACGGCTTGTCGGTGAAGGCCCAGCTCTGCTGTTTGTCGAAGAGCAGGTCGATCACGGCGTTGCGCTTGTCCGTCCCCTCGCAGCGCGCCAGCATGAAGCCGGCCGTGGCGAGCGGATCCAGCGGGAACTCGCGCAGGATGAAGCGGACCTTGCCGGCGTCGATGTAGTCCTTCAGCAGCGTCGGCCAAGTCGTCTCGTGAAAATGCGCGCAGTGCGTGCACGTCATCGAGGCATACTCGATCATTGTCACCGGCGCGTCGGCCTTGCCCTGCGGAACGTCGGGCAGCGCCTCGCTAGCCATCAGATCGGTTTCCGGCACTTTCGCATTCTGGGCGGCTACAGGCCACGCAGCAGCTGCAACCACAAGGGCTGCGGCGGCGAGTCTCCAGAGATGGGTCGAGGCGGACTGGCGGATCATCGGGGCACCGAAAGAGGGCTGGGAGGAGCGGCGGGCACAATAGGCGCTTCCCGCCCGCGGGCAAGCTTTGGGAGGATCGCGATGCTTGACGGGTCGTCTCGTCAGATATCCACCAGCTCGCCGGCGAAGGCGGCGCGCTCCTGGATGAAGGCGAAGCGGGCCTCCGGCTTGTTGCCCATCAGGCGCTCGACGGAATCGGCGGCGCGTTCCTGCTCGCCGTCGATCACGGTGACGCGCAGCAGGTTGCGCCGCTTCGGGTCCATGGTCGTCTCTTTAAGCTCCTGGGCGTTCATCTCGCCTAATCCCTTGAAGCGCTGCGTCTCGATCTTGCCTTTGCCGCCGACGCCGCTCTTCAGCAGACGGTCGCGGTCGCGGTCGTCGCGGGCGTAGGCGTGAGCTGCGCCCTGCTTCAGCTTGTAGAGCGGCGGCACGGCGAGGTGGAGATGGCCGCCGTCGATCAGCTTGGGCATCTCGCGCCAGAAGAAGGTGATGAGCAGCGAGGCGATGTGGGCGCCGTCGACGTCGGCGTCCGTCATGATGATGATCTTCTCATAGCGCAGCTCGCCGTCCTGGTAGCGGGCTCCCGTGCCGCAGCCGAGTGCCAGCATCAGGTCGGCGAGCTGCTGGTTGGCGGCGAGCTTGTCGCGCGTCGCCGACGCCACATTGAGAATTTTGCCGCGCAAGGGCAGCACCGCCTGGGTGGCGCGGTCGCGCGCCTGCTTGGCCGAGCCGCCGGCCGAATCGCCCTCGACGATGAACAGCTCGGAGCCGGTCGCGCCCGTGTTCGAGCAATCGGCGAGCTTGCCCGGCAGCCGCAGCTTGCGGGTAGCGCTCTTGCGCTGGACGTCCTTCTCGGCGCGTCGCCGCAGCCGTTCTTCCGCGCGCTCCACCGCCCAATCCAGTAGCCGCGCCGCCTGCGAGGGCGCGCCGGCCAGCCAATGGTCAAAGGCGTCGCGCAAGGTGCCCTCGACGATGCGAGCGGCCTCGGCTGTCATCAGCCGACCCTTGTTCTGGCCCTGAAACTCCGGCTCCTTGATGAAGACGGAGATCAACGCTGCGCAGGACACCATGACGTCCTCCGCGGTGAGCACCGCGGCGCGCTTGCCCTGGCCGACGCGGTCGGCGTGCTCTCGCAGGCCACGGAGCAGGGCGGCGCGCAGCCCCGCCTCGTGGGTGCCGCCATCCGACGTCGGGATGGTGTTGCAATAGGAGTGCACGAAGCCGTCGTCGTCGGCGAGCCAGGTTATCGCCCATTCCAGCGAGCCGTGCCCGCCAGGCTTCTGCACCTTGCCGGTGAACACCGCTTCGGTGACGAGCGCCTTCCCCGCCGTGTCCTGCGCCAGGTAGTCCTTGAGGCCGCCTGGAAAATGGAAGACCGCCTCGCGCGGCGTGTTGCCCTCATTGTTCAGGGCGCCGTTGTGCCAGCGGATCTCGACGCCGCCGAAGAGATAGGCCTTAGCCCGCGCCATGCGGAACAGCCGCGCCGGCTTCCAGGCGGCGTCCGACCCGAAGATCTGCGGATCCGGACGGAAGCGTACCTTGGTGCCGCGGCGGTTCACCGCCTTGCCGATCGTCTCCAGCCCAGACGTCGGCAACCCGCGCGAAAACGTCTGGCGATAAAGGGTCTGGGCGCGGGCGACCTCGACCTCGAGCTGCTCGGACAGGGCGTTCACGACCGAGACGCCGACGCCATGGAGGCCGCCCGACGTCTGGTAGGCGCCGGAATCGAACTTACCCCCGGCGTGGAGCACGGTCATAATGACCTCGACCGTGGACTTCTTCGGGAATTTGGGGTGCGGCTCGACCGGCATGCCGCGGCCGTTGTCCGTCACCGTGAGGAAACCATCGGCATCGAGCGCCACGTCGATGAAGGTGGCATGGCCGGCCACCGCCTCGTCCATGGAATTGTCGAGCACCTCGGCGAAGAGGTGGTGCATCGCCGCCTCGTCGGTGCCGCCGATGTACATGCCCGGGCGCCGGCGCACCGGCTCCAACCCTTCCAGCACCTCAATCGAGGCGGCGTTGTAATCAGCTTCCGAGGGCGTGCCGAGCCTCGGCGCTTCCGGCTTCTGCGATCGCTGGGGCGCCGTCGGCGGAAGCTTGCGCGCAGCACCACCGCCGAAGAGATCGCGTGAATTCGCCATGCTGCCATTAACCCTTTGCGGCCCAACGGGGAAAGGCGCGGCCACCGTCCTGATCAGCAGAACATAACATAAACCACCCAACAATTCACGAGCTACGTCGCACACAGCTGGAGGTTATCCTACCATGAGATAGGTTTTGTTACCAAGACGCGGGTTCATTACCTCTCATCAGGCACATTTACCTATTGTACGGTTTTGCTGCCTGTCGGCCTGATGGGAGAAGAGATTGGCGTTTGGGAGAAGAGGTTGCGCGGAGCAAAAGCGGACGATCGAGACGAAGCGGACGCGACAAGCTAACCGGCGCTTAAGGTCTCGATTGCTACGCTCAGCGTTCGTCACGTTCGCCGCGGGCAGGATGCCATGACCGAAGCGCTCACAGTCGTCATCATCTTCGACCATGCGGCGATCACCGGCGGTCAGGCGAAGGTCGCGTTCGACTCTGCCGTCGGCTTGAAGCGGGCAGGGCACCGGCCGATCGTCTTCGCGGCGGCGGGTCCGGTCTCGCCGCAGCTCGAGGCGCACGGGATTGAGAGGGTCTGCCTCGATCAAAAGGATCTCGTCGGCAATCCTTCGAAGCTCGCCGCGGCCGTCCAGGGCATCTGGAACCTGAAGGCCGCACGCGCGCTGCGCGATCTCCTTCGTTCTCTTCCGCCCAAGTCGACGATCGTGCACGTCCACGGCTGGGCCAAGGCTCTGTCGCCGTCGATCGCCGTGCCGATCCGGCGCTCAGGGCTACCTGCGGTGTACTCGATCCACGAGTACTTCCAGTTCTGCCCCAACGGCGGCTTCTACAATTACCAGAAGCATCACGCGTGTACGCTGAAGCCGCTTTCGGCAGCCTGCTGGGCGACCCATTGCGACTCGCGCAGCTACGGCCGCAAGCTGTGGCGCAACGCACGACTCACGGTGGCCGAGCGCGTCGTGCACCTGCCCGAAGTCTTCTCGCACTACATCACGATCTCGGACTTCCAGCACGCGATCGTGGCGGTGCTGGTGCCGAAATCCGCGACGCTGTTGCGCATCGACAACCCGGTCGCCGTTCCGGACCTCGGACCCAAGCCCGATCCGGCGTCCGGCGAGATCGTCTTCGTCGGACGGCTATCCCCGGAGAAGGGCGCCTTCGTCTATGCCGAGGCGGCGCGACGAGCAGGTCTACGCCCCATCTTCGTCGGCGATGGGCCGATCGCCGGCGAGATCGCCGCCCGCTTTCCCGAGGCCAGGCTGCTCGGTTGGCAGAACACCGACGGGGTGCGCGCCGCCATGCGTAGCGCTCGTGCGCTGGTGTTCCCATCGCTCTGGTACGAGGGACAGCCGCTCACCGTGCTCGAAGCCAAGGCGCTCGGCGTGCCGGTGATCGTCAGCGATGCCTGCGCTGGCCGGGAGGAGGTCGAGAACGGTGTGACAGGCCTGTGGTTCAAGAGCCAGGACGTGGCCGACCTTGCCCGTGCGCTGAACGCGATGCGTGATGACGCGACCGTTGCCGCGATGTCACGTGCCGCCTACGCCGCCTACTGGCGCCGACCGTTGACCCTGGAGCTTCATATCGAACGGATCACCCAACTCTACGGCCATATGCTCACGAAACAGAAGGTTGCGCGGCGCCACGAAGATGTAGCGCGAACGAGCCGTCGCTGGTCCGAGCGCACCGCGCTTTGATGTCGAAAGCGGCAAAGCGCTGCTCTCCTAGGCGATCTCCTCAGTAGGAATAGTACATCTCGTATTCGACCGGATGCGGCGTCATTTCGACCCTGAGCACGTCGGGGAACTTCAGGGCGACATAGCTCTCGATGAAGTCCGCGGTAAACACGTCGCCGGCGGTGAGAAAGGCGTGGTCCGCCCCCAGGCTCTGCAGCGCCTCGCGCAGCGAACCGCAGACGGTTGGGATCGACTTCAGCTCCTCCTTGGGCAGGTCGTAGAGATCCTTGTCCATGGCCTGGCCTGGATCAATCTTGTTCTTGATGCCGTCGAGGCCGGCCATCAGCATGGCGGTGAAGGCGAGATAGGGGTTCGCCATCGGGTCGGGAAAGCGCACCTCGAGGCGCTTGGCCTTGGGATTCGTCGTGTAGGGGATGCGGCATGAGGCCGAGCGGTTGCGAGAGGAATAGGCCAGCAGTACCGGCGCTTCGTAGCCCGGCACCAGGCGTTTGTAAGAATTGGTCGAAGGATTGGTAAAGGCGTTGAGCGCTTTGGCGTGGCGGATGATGCCGCCGATGTACCACAGGCACTCCTGGCTGAGATCGGCGTATTTGTCGCCGGCGAAGACCGGCTTGCCATCCTTCCAGATCGACTGGTGGACGTGCATTCCCGAGCCATTGTCGCCGAAGACCGGCTTGGGCATGAAGGTCGCCGTCTTGCCGTAGCTCTGCGCCACCTGGTGGATGCAATATTTGTAGACCTGCATGTGATCCGCCATCTGCGTCAGCGGGCCGAACTTCAGGCCGAGCTCGTGTTGGGCCGAGGCCACCTCGTGGTGGTGCTTCTCGACCTTGGCGCCCATCGCCGCCATCGCAGCCAGCATCTCGCCGCGCATGTCCTGCGCCGAATCCATCGGCGGCACGGGAAAATAGCCGCCCTTGGTGCGGATGCGGTGGCCGAGGTTGCCACCCTCGTAGGGGGTGTCGGAGTTCGAGGGGAACTCGGTCGAATCGAGAACGAAACCGGTATTATACGGATTGGTCGAAAAGCGCACGTCGTCGAACACGAAGAACTCGGCCTCGGGTCCGAAATAGACGGTGTCGCCGATGCCCGTGGAGGCGGCGTAGGCCTCGCCCTTGCGGGCGATGCCGCGCGGATCGCGCTCGTAGGGCTCGCCGGTCGAGGGCTCGAGCACGTCGCACACGATCGACAGCGTCGGCGCCGCGAAGAACGGATCCATCGCCGCTGTCGTGGGGTCGGGCATCAGCGTCATGTCGGACTCGTTGATCGGTTTCCAGCCGGCGATCGAGGAGCCGTCGAACATCGTACCGTCGGCGAAGAGATCCTCGTCGACCATCGTCTGGTCCATCGTGACGTGCTGCCACTTGCCCCGCATGTCGGTGAAGCGGAGATCGACATACTTGATGTCGTTGTCCTTGATCGAGCGCAGGACGTCGGCGGCGGTCTTCATAAGCTGGCAGGCTCCGTAGGGCTTGGGGCGGCGTCGCTTGATAGACCCGCGAAGCCGGGCTTTCCACCCGCCGACTCGCTGCACCACCGTGAAAGCTCACTTCATCGCGTCGAAGAATGGCACATTTTCTGCTTCCGCGGTGCGTGCCCGAGGCGCCTCGCGCCGCCGGGCTCACCGTGGTTTCCGGGGCGTCCGCACGAGAGAGATGTATGACGAAATATAAGCTCGAGTACCTTTGGCTTGACGGCTACGAGCCGACGCCGAACCTGCGTGGCAAGACGCAGATCAAGGAGTTTGACACCTTTCCCACGCTCGAGCAGCTGCCGATGTGGGGCTTCGACGGTTCGTCGACCAAGCAGGCTGAAGGCGGCAGCTCCGATTGCATGCTGAAGCCGATCCGCCACTTCCCTGACAGCACTCGCAAGAACGGCGTGCTCGTCATGTGCGAAGTCATGATGCCCGATGGCACGCCGCACCCCTCGAACAAGCGGGCCACCATCCTCGACGATACTGGCGCTTGGTTCGGGTTCGAGCAGGAATATTTCTTCTACAAGGACGGTCGCCCGCTCGGCTTCCCGCAGGCCGGCTACCCGGCGCCGCAGGGTATGTACTACACCGGTGTCGGCTTCTCGAACGTCGGCGACGTCGCCCGCAAGATCGTCGAGGAGCACCTCGACCTCTGCCTTGATGCCGGCATCAACCACGAAGGCATCAACTCAGAGGTGGCCAAGGGCCAGTGGGAGTTCCAGATCTTCGGCAAGGGCTCAAAGCGCGCCGCCGACGAGATGTGGGTCGCCCGCTACATAATGCAGCGTCTCTGCGAGAAGTACGCTATTGACATCGAATACCATTGCAAGCCGCTTGGCGACACCGACTGGAATGGCTCGGGCATGCACGCCAACTTCTCGACCGAGTACATGCGCACCGTCGGCGGCAAGGCTTATTTCGAAAAGCTGATGAAGGCCTTCGAGGAAGCCCGCGAGGACCACATCGCTGTCTACGGTCCGCACAATGAGATGCGGCTGACCGGAAAGCACGAGACTGCCTCGATCCATGAGTTCAGCTACGGGATCGCCGACCGTGGCGCCTCGATTAGAGTGCCGCATTCCTTCGCCAACAACGGCTACAAGGGATACCTCGAAGATCGCCGCCCGAACTCCGAAGGGGACCCCTATCAGATCGCCTCGCAGATCTTGAAGACCATCTCCTCGGTCCCGACCGAAGAAGCCGCGAAAGTCGCCGCCTAACTCCGTAGAAGAGGAGACGTGAGTGCGGGCCGCAAGGTCCGCACTTTGCGTTTCAGCGCAACGCTCGCCGCGTGGCCCGCGTCATCAGGGCCAGCCAAAGCGGGTAGGGCAGCAGCCCGGCTGCTTTCGCCGCCCAGGCGAGTCGACGCGGGAACGTGATCTCGAAGCCGCCGCCCCGCAGTCCGACGGCGATGCGTTCCGCCGCTGCCTCGGCGTTCATCATGAACGGCATGGGATAGTCGTTGGGGGCCGTCATCGCCGTGCGGACGAAGCCTGGGTTGACGACCTGGATCGTCAGGCCGTCCCTCGCGTGGGTGAGCCGGAGCGCCTCGGCCATGGTGATGAGCGCGGCTTTGGCGCTGCCGTAGGCGACCGAGCCCGGAATGCCGCCGTAGCCGGCGAGCGACGCCACCAAGGCGATCTGACCGCGCCGGCGTGACAGCATGGCACTCAGCAGCGGATCGAGGCAGCGCACGCACCCTCCGAGATTGGTCTCGATCGTGTGCCAGGCCAGCGCCGCGTCGAAACGCTCTCGTTCCGCCAAATGGTAGACGCCGGCGTTCAGAACCGCGAGGGCGATGGGTCCCTCGCGAGCTTCAATCGTCGCGACGGTCGCCGCCATCGCGGCCGCGTCAATCACGTCGCCGCAATAGGGCGTGATCCTGCCCGAACTGTCACCCGCCAGAGCGGCGAGCGCCTCAATGCGGCGCGCGGTCACGGCGACCTGCCAGCCGTCGGCGGCCAGCCGCAGGGCCAGCGCACGGCCTATGCCGGAGCTGGCGCCGGTAATCCATGCGACGCCTTCGCTCGGCCGGGCGCGGTAGACGGGAACGTTCGCCTCCTGGACCGTGCGTTTTCGGAACCCTAGTCTCACGCTGCCGCTATATGACAGGCTTCGGCCAACCATCCAACGCACCGTTCAAGAAAGCATCATGTTGCCAAAGCCCTCCGTCCTCGAAGCGATCGGCAACACGCCGCTGATCAAGCTGCGGCACGCCTCGGAGGCGACCGGATGCACCATCCTCGGCAAGGCCGAATTCATGAACCCCGGCGGATCGGTCAAGGACCGCGCCGGTCTTTTCATCATCGAGGACGCGATGCGCCGCGGCGCGCTGAGATCGGGCGGCACGGTGGTCGAAGGCACGGCGGGCAACACCGGCATCGGCTTGACGCTGGTGGCCAACGCGCTGGGCTTTCGCACGGTCATCGTGATCCCCGAGACGCAGAGCCAGGAGAAGAAGGATATGCTCCGGCTCCAGGGCGCGGAGCTCATCGAGGTGCCGGCCGTGCCCTATAAGAACCCCAACAATTACGTGAAGCTGTCGGGACGTCTCGCCGAACGCCTGGCCGGTGAGTTGCCGGAGGGCGCGGTCTGGGCCAACCAGTTCGACAACGTCGCCAATCGCGCCGGCCACGAGGCGACCACCGGCCGGGAGATCTGGGAGCAGACGGGCGGCGCGGTGGACGGCTTTACCTGCGCCGTCGGGACCGGGGGCACCTTGGCCGGGGTCGCCGACGCCCTGAAGGCAAAGAACCCGGCGATCAAGATCGCGCTGACCGACCCGCTCGGCTCGGCGCTGTACGACTGGGTTGAGCATGGCGAGCTGAAGAGCGAAGGCAACTCGATCACCGAAGGCATCGGGCAGGGCAGGGTGACGGCGAACCTCGAAGGCGCGCCCATCGACATGGCGTTCCGCGTCTCGGACGAGGAGGCGCTGCCGATCGTCTTCGACCTCGCCGAGCACGAGGGGCTGCTGCTCGGCGGCTCGTCTGGCATCAACGTCGCCGGCGCGATGCATCTCGCCCGCCAGCTCGGGCCAGGGCACACGATCGTCACGATCCTCTGTGACTCCGGCTCGCGCTACCAATCGAAGTTGTTCAACCCCACCTTCCTCCGTAGCAAGAATCTGCCGGTGCCGGGCTGGCTCGAGCACAGCGCAGCCATCGATCCCGGCTACATGTGACAGCGATGTTTCTAACTCGATCCGGAGATCGTCTTGAGCCCTGATCAGAAGGATGTTTTCGTCACGCCGCAATGGCTCGCCGATCATCTGCTCGACCCGCACGTTGTGCCGGTCGAAGCTAGCTTCTATCTGCCCGACGAGGGCAGGGACGCCGACGCGCTGTTCCGCCAGGGCCACATTCCCGGCGCCGCTCGATTCGACGTCGACGCAGTGGCCGACCATTCGATTAACCTTCCGCACATGCTGCCCGATGCCGAGACCTTCGCGCGCATGGTTGGCACGCTTGGCATCGGCGATGGCGACACGCTGGTGATCTACGACGCGACCGACCTGCTCGGCGGCGCCCGGGCCTGGTGGATGTTCAAGCACTACGGCGCCCGCGACGTCCGCATGCTGGAAGGCGGCTGGCGCGCCTGGCAGGCGAGCGAGCTGCCGGTGGAGCAGGGCGAGAGCCGGCGCACCCTGCAGGCCTTCTCCACACAGTCGCTCACGCGGAAGGTCGTTGACGCAGAGGCGGTGCGCGAGATCTCGGAGAGCGGCGGGCAGTTGGTCGACGCCAGGGCGGCGACGCGCTTCGCCGGCAGCGTACCGGAGCCGCGGGCCGGCCTGCGATCGGGCCACATCCCCGGCGCGCGCAACGTTCCCTGGCGCGAGATCGTCGACGGCAACGGGCGGCTTCGGACTCCCGACGAGATCGCGGCCGCCTTCCGCAACGCCGGCATCGATGTCGACAAGCCCATATGCGTGAGCTGCGGCTCCGGCGTGTCGGCCGCGGTTCTGCTGCTTGGGCTGGAACAGCTCGGTATCCACGACGGCGTTCTCTACGACGGTTCCTGGTCGGAGTGGGGCGGCCGCGCGGACCTGCCGATCGAGATCGGGCCGGCGACGCCCTGACACCGCCTCCTTCCTTCGCCGTCGTGACACCGTGGCACAGCGGGTGCTAACAAGCCCGGCGTCTGCCTAGTTTGGCGGCATACAGGGGGTTCGTCGCGGCCATGAAGAAGATCGAGGCGATCATCAAGCCGTTCAAGCTCGACGAGGTGAAGGAGGCGCTCCACGAGGCGGGCGTCGCTGGCATCACGGTAATCGAAGCCAAGGGGTTCGGTCGCCAGAAGGGACATACCGAGCTCTATCGCGGGGCCGAATACGTGGTCGACTTCCTGCCCAAGGTGAAGGTCGAAGTCGTGCTGAACGACAGCGCCATCGAGGGTGCTGTGGAGGCGATCCGTAAGGCGGCACAGACCGGACGTATCGGAGACGGCAAGATCTTCGTATCCGCCGTCGAGGGTGCGGTACGCATTCGCACCGGGGAGACCGGGCCGGACGCGATCTAAGCCGCCGCCCGGCCTAGAGGCCGGCAGTCTTGGCCTCGTTCCAGAGGCCGTCCATTTCCTCGAGGCTCGATGTCTCCGGCGCGGAACCACGCTCGGCGAGGCGATCCTCGATGTAGGCGAAGCGCCGCTCGAACTTCTGGTTGGTGCCGCGGAGTGCCGCCTCGGGATCGACCCCGGCGTGTCGGGACAGGTTGGCGACGGCGAAGATCAGGTCGCCGACCTCGCCCGCAACCGCCGCGTCGCGTGACGCAGCCGGCTCGTCCAGCGCTTCCTCGATTTCGTCGATCTCCTCGCGGATCTTCGCCAGCACGAGCCTGACGTCGCCCCAGTCGAACCCAACGCCCGAGGCCTTCTTCTGCAGCTTCACGGCACGCGTGAGCCCCGGCAGGACGAGCGGCACGTCGTCGAGAACGCGTCGCGACTCACCTTTGGCGGCTCGCTCAGCCGCCTTGATGCGCTCCCAGTTGGCGACCACAGCGTCGGCGCTCGATCCGCGAGGGCCGCCCGTCTCCGAGAAAATATGAGGATGGCGGCGGATCATCTTCTCGGTGATCGCGCGCACCACGTCGGGAAGAGCGAAGGCGCCAGCCTCGCTCGCGACCTGGGCGTGGAACACGACCTGCAGGAGCAGGTCGCCCAACTCGTCACGAAGATCGGCGGAGTTGCCACGCTCGACCGCATCGGCGACCTCGTAGGCTTCCTCCAGCACGTAAGGCACGAGGCTGGCGTGGGTCTGGGCGAGGTCCCAGGCGCAGCCGCTGCCCGGCGTCCGCAGCGCCGCCATGATCGCGGCCAACGTCTGGATGTCGGATGAAGGCGTCACGCGTCGCCTCGAGCGGGCAGGGCAAAAGAAAGCGCGCCTTATAAGGGGCGCGCTTTGGACTCTTGATCAAGAAGGCTCAGCCGAGCGAGATCGACAGCGCCTCGCGGCCTTTCGGCGTGTCGACGACGCGCATGTTAACCGCCTGCCCTTCGGCCAGATGCTGGATACCGGAGGGGCCCAGGATCGAGATATGGACGAAGACGTCCTTGCCGCCGTCATTAGACTGGACGAAGCCAAATCCCTTGTTCTCGTCGAACCACTTGACGCTGCCGCTGACCTGCACCGCCGTGGACGGATCGGGCATGCTGCGACGAGCGGGACGTGGAGCGTCGCCGAACGAGGGACGCTGAGGCGCACGCTCGGCAGCACCAGTGGTGTCCACCTCGAAGACGCGCGTCACCTGCACGCCTTTCATGCCGTTGCCGACAGAGACCTTGAGCTTGGCACCGGGCGGCACCGTCTCGTAGCCGGCCGACTGAAGCGCGCCGATATGGAGGAACGCGTCGCCAGCGCCGTTGGAAAGCTCGACGAAGCCGAACCCCTTGTCGCCCTTAAACCATTTCACCACCGCATCCACAGTCGGCGCCGATCCATCCACCGGTGGTGCTGATGGCGAGCTGAACGTGCTGCCACCGAACGCCGGTCGCGGTGTACGCGATAAGCGGGGGGCATCGAACGGGGAGGGACCGTCGTCGTCGAAGCCTCGCTTCTTCGGCCCCCGGAAATCTCGACCTTTGCTCATCGTATGCCTGCTCGTCTCTCCGCCAGCCGCCGTGCTCTCGAAATCCATCGAACCAATGATACACGCACTAAAGGCCCGCAGCTTAATAGCCGCCGGCCTCTTCGATCGTGGTGTTACCTGTTGAAATGGAGAAGCCCCGCGTTGCGTATTGCTAACAGTCCCTAGGAAAGTTGGCTACCCGATTTGCGCTCAAATCGCGGCTGGTCTGCGCAAATTTAGGATCGTGATCTTTTTGGCGCGAATGGGCGGGGCGCGATGTCGGATTGATCGAAGGAAGGCCAGCTTGTCCACCTTAGAGGTCGATCATTCGCATAATCTATATTATGGAACTAGACCTCATCCCTATGTCGGGAGGGCTTGGACCTTCGCGGCCACTTTATGCCCAAAGCCGTCAGCTCCAGTGCAATTCCATGCCGTCGAAGGCCGGCTCCACGCCCGCGGGCAGCTTGGCGGCGAGCGCGGCGAAATCCATGTCGGTGTGGAGGTTCGTCAGCACGGCGCGGCGCGGCTTGAAGCGCTCGATCCAGTCAAGCGTTTCTTCCAGCGACAGGTGGCTGGGATGACGGGTGTAGCGCAGCGCGTCGACGATCCAGAGGTCCAGGCCTTCCAGGTACGACAGGCTGACGTCGGGGATGGCATTGAGGTCGGGCGTGTATGCGACATCCCCGAAGCGGAAACCCAGCGCGTCGATCTCGCCGTGATGGACCACGAACGGCGTCGCCTTGAGCCGTCCGCCCGGCCCTTCCACGCTGACGGCGACGCCTGGCACGATGCGGCGCTCCTCGAGCAGCGGTGGGTAGAGGCTGCCAGGCGGCGTTTCGAAGATGTAGGAGAAAGTGCGGCGCACCACGGCGGCGGTCGGCTCGTCCATGTGGAGCGCGATGCGCGCCTTCTGCTTAATGACCAAGGAGCGCACATCGTCCATGCCGTGAGTATGATCGGCGTGGGAATGGGTCAGGAGGATTGCGTCGAGGCGTCCGACGTCGAGGTCCAGCAGCTGCTGACGCAGGTCGGGCGAGGTGTCGACCAGCACCTGCGTGCGGCCGCCATCGGCATTCTGCTGCGTCACGAAGATCGAGCAGCGCCGACGTCGATTACGTGGATCTTCGGGATCGCAGGCGCCCCAGCCCTGGCCGACCCGCGGCACGCCGCCGGAGGAACCGCAGCCGAGGATCGTGATGGCGAGGCTCATGCCGCCTCGGCCGCATAGGGCGGCGGCATCTTGTCGAACAGCGCCAGCACGTTGGCCGAGGTCGCGGCGGCCAGCGCCTCGTAGCTGACGCCCTTAACCTCGGCGAGGACTTTGGCGGTGTGCACGACATAGGCCGGCTCGTTGCGCTGCCCGCGATGCGGCGCAGGGGCGAGGAACGGCGCGTCGGTCTCTACGAGCAATCGGTCGAGCGGCACCTCGGCGGCGATCGCGCGCAGCGCGTCGGACTTCTTGAAGGTGAGCACGCCAGAGAAAGAGATGGAAAGCCCGAGATCGAGCGCCTTGCGGGCGAGTTCGGGCCCTGCGGTAAAACAGTGAAGAAGGGCCTTGAACGTGCCCTGCCCCATCTCCTCCGCGAGGATCGCGGCGGTGTCGTCGTCGGCATCGCGAGTGTGGATGACCAGCGGCAGTCCGCTCATCCGCGCGGCGGCGATGTGGGTGCGAAACACTCTCGCGGCGACCTCGCGCGGCGCGCGGTCGTAATGGTAGTCGAGCCCGGCCTCGCCGATGCCGACGCATTTGGGATGGCGCGCCAGCTCGACGATCTGCTGCGCCGGCATCTCGGGATCGAGATGGGCCTCATGGGGGTGGGTTCCGGTCGTGAAGAAGACGTCGGGATAGGCGTCCGCCACCGCGCGGACCTGCTCGAATTTGTCCACGCGAGTCGAGATCGTGATCATCCGCGCCAGCCCGGCCGAACGGGCGCGGGCGACGATGGCATCGCGCTCCGGCGCGAAGTCGGGAAAATCGAGATGGCAGTGGCTGTCGATGATCATGCGTCGGCTTTGGGCTCCTCGACGAAGCGCGGGAAGATCGGGGTCGGTGCCGGCAGCGTCGTACCCGCTACCAGCCCACTCCGTGCCTCAATGGAGGCGATGTCCCGTTTGTCGGCCGGAACGCCGAGCGCGTCCAGCATGCGCTCCATCGCCGTGGGCATGAACGGCTGCGCCAGGATGGCGAAGATGCGCACGACCTCGGCGGTGACGTAGAGGATCGTGCCCATGCGGACAGGATCGCTCTTCTTCTTGGCCCAGGGTTCTTCGGCGGCAAAATAGCGGTTGGCATCCGCCACCACGCGCCAGATGTGCCCGAGCGCCAGATGCAGCGTGAACTCGTCCATGGCGGCGCGCACCAGCGCGGGCAGGGCCCGGGCATCGGCAAGCAGCGCCTCGTCGGCCGCCGTCAGGACGCCGGGCTCGGGCACCCTGCCCTCGCAATTTTTGGCGATCATCGACAGCGAGCGCTGGCTGAGGTTGCCGAGGTCGTTCGAAAGCTCGGCGTTCGTGCGGTTGACGATGGCCTCGTGCGAATAGTTGCCGTCCTGCCCGAACGGCACCTCGCGCAGGAAGAAGAAGCGCAGCGGATCGACGCCATAGTCTTTCGCGAGGTTGTGCGGACTTATGACGTTGCCGACCGACTTCGCCATCTTCTCCCCCTTGTTAAAGAGAAAACCGTGCACGACGATCTGCTTGGGGAGCGGCAGGTTGGCGGACATGAGGAACGCCGGCCAGAAGATCGCGTGGAAGCGCGTGATGTCCTTGCCGATGACGTGGACGTTCATCGGCCAGAATCTGGGGTTCGGCTCCGCTGGCCAGCCCGTGCCGGTGAGGTAGTTGGTGAGCGCGTCGACCCACACGTACATCACGTGCTGGGGGTCGCCGGGCACGGGAATGCCCCAGTCGAAGGTCGAGCGACTGATCGAGAGATCGTTGAGGCCGCGCCCGACGAAGGCGACGATCTCGTTGCGGTACTTCTCGGGCACGATGAAATTCGGATGCGCGGTGTAATGCGCCAGCAGGCGCTCGGCATAGGCCGAGAGCTTGAAGTAGTAGCTCTCCTCCTCGACCCACTCGACCGGCGCGCCGCCTGGCGCGCGCTTGGTGCCGTCGGCGGCGACGATCAGCTCGTCCTCGTCGAAAAAGGCCTCGTCGCGCACCGAGTACCAGCCGGGATATTTCGACAGGTAGATGTCGCCGGCATCGCGCATCCGCTCCCAGATCGCCTGCGCCGCGGCGATGTGGCGGGGCTCGGTCGTCCGCACGCGATCATCGACCTGCGCCTCCAGGAGCTCGCCCATCGCCTCGAACTCGGCCGCCGTACGATCGGCGAGGTCCTGCGTCGTGATGCCGAGCCTGGCGGCTGTCTGCTGCATCTTCTGGCCATGCTCGTCCATGCCGGAGATGAAGCGCACGTCGAAGCCGTCGATGCGCTTAAAGCGAGCGATCGCGTCGGTGGCGATCAGCTCGTAGGCGTGGCCGATGTGCGGCGAGCCGTTGGCGTAAGGAATGGCGGTCGAGATCGAGAAGGTAGGCCTATCGGACATGAAGGCTCGTGCGCCGGGTCGCGGCCAGGGCTTTGATCCTCAGGCCGAAGAGGCGCGGACTGCCCCGGCGAGGTCGGAGAAGATGGACAGGATCAGCGGACGGCGATCGAGGTTGAGGGCCTCGGTCTCGCGCGCCGATGCGGCGACCTTCTCCCACACCTCGGCATAGGGGGCAAGGCGGCGAGCACCGCCCTGCCCCCCGGCGCGCACCCTGCCCTGCAACCAATCGAACACCGCGGCCATCGCCGTCTCGAAGGCGGCATCGCCGTCGCGGCCGGCGACCTGATCGGCAAGCCGGTGCACGGCGCGCCACTCGACCGTCGGGAGCCGGTCGAGCAGGCCCAGGACGCCGGCTTCCACGTCGCTGCCGCCGCGTCCCAGACGGCGCAGCGCGCCGTGCACCGAGCCGGCCGAAGCGGCGGCCGCGGCCGCGACTTGTTTGGGATCGTTGTCCGACCAAGGCGGCCCCAGGGTGCCGACAACGGCCGCGACCTCGCTCGGCTGCAGGGCACCGAGCCGGATCAGCCGCGCCCGCGAGCGGATAGTCGGCAGCACCAGGCCGGGGCGGTGCGCCACCAGGAGGAAAAGCGAGAGTGGCGGCGGCTCCTCGATCAGCTTCAGCAGCGCGTTGGCGCTGGAACGGTTCAGGTCCTCGGCGCTGTCGACGATGGCGATGCGGTACCCTCCCGCGCCGGCTGCCCGTTGGAACAATCCAATCACCCGCCGCACGTCGTCGGCGCGGATCTCGGTGTAGAAACGCTTGGTCTTCTCGTTCACCTCGCGTCGCAGCAGGCCGATGTCGGGGTGCGAGAGCGAGGAGATCTGCCGCGCCGCGCGCGAGCCTTCTGCCACCGATAGGTCCTTCGCCTCGCGCACCGCCGGCGTCGAGGCGATCGGGTTCTCGACGAGGAACCTCGCCAGGCGCCACGCCAAGGTAGCCTTGCCGATGCCTTCGGGGCCGGCGAGGATGATCGCGTGCGGCAATCGGTTCTGCCGATAGGCATTGAGCAACTCGCGTTCGCGATCGTCGTGGCCGATGAGCGCCGAGGCGGAGCGCGGGTGAGGCGTGTCTGGAAGGCGATCGGCTTCGTAGTCCGCGGCGACCGTGATCGGAGTTTTCACGAGGAGATGCTCGGCAGCGCCAGGCGGTGCGTCACGGCATCCCAGATCGCCTGCTCGACGTCGTCCTGCGATTGCGAGGCATCGACGAGGACGCAGCGCTCCGGCTCCTCCGCGGCGATGGCGAGGAAAGCGTCGCGAAGCTCCTGGTGGAACGAGAGGGACTGCCTCTCGAATCGATCCACGGCGTTCGTGCCGCGTCGACGCTCGACGCGAGCGAGGCCGATCTCGGCCGGGAGGTCGAGGATCAGGGTCAGGTCGGGCTGCGTCCCGGCAAGGGTCACGCGCTCGAGGCGCCGCAGGAAGCGCGAGTCGGCGCCTTCCTGTGCGCCCTGGTAGGCCCGCGTCGAATCGTGGAAGCGGTCGCACACGATCCAGGTCCCGGCCGCGATTGCCGGCTTGATCTTGGCGTCGAGATGGTCGATCCGCGCGGCGGCGAACAGCAGCGCCTCGACCTTCGCGCCGAGGTGCTCGAAAGCTCCGGCGAGCAAGGCCGCGCGGATGTCCTCGGCGGCAGGCGAGCCGCCCGGCTCGCGCGAGGCCTCGGCCCACACGCCGGCCGCCCGGAGGCGCGCCACGAGGGCGCGCGTCTGGGTCGATTTCCCCCCGCCTTCCCCGCCCTCGACCGTGACGAAGGCGCCGCGATCGCCGACATCCCTCACGATCGCAGCACGTACTTCCGGAAGAGGCTGCCGACGAACTCCAGGCCGGCATCGAGCGCGCGCTCGGAGAGGGAGCCGACGGGCACCGCCGCCGCGGTACGCAACGGCACGCTCAGGACTTCTTTGTCGCCGCGAAAGAGCTGCAGCCGCGCCAGCTCCTTGTCGGCCTCGACCGGCGCCATGAGCGGTCCGGTATAGGCGACCTTGGCGCTGAGTTTCTCGCTGCCGTCGCGGGGCACGAGCACGGTGATGTCGGTGGGGGTCACCAGCGCCACGTCGTGCGAGACGCCGCCGTAGACCTGCGCCGTGCCGACCTTGTCGCCGGAGGAGAAGATCTTGCGGTGCTCGAAGGTGCGGAAGCCCCATTCCAGGATCTTGCGCGTCTCCGTCGCACGGTCGGCGGCGCTCTTGGCGCCGTAGAGCGCCACGATAAGCCGTTCGCCATTCTGCACTGCCGAGCCGACGATGGCGTAACCGCTCTCGTCGATGTTCCCGGTCTTGAGGCCGTCGGCGCCGATGTCCATGCTCAGCAGAGGATTGCGATTGGGCTGCTTGATCTTGTTCCAGAGGAAATCGCGCTGCGCGTAGATCTTGTAATCGTTGGGATAGGCCTCGATGATGTGGGCTGAGAGTAAAGCCATTTCGCGCGGGGTCACCTTCTCGTCGGGGGCGGCGTTGCCCCAGGCGTTGGTGAAGCGGAGGTGGGTCAACCCGAGCTCGCGGGCGCGGTCGTTCAGTCGCGTCGCGAAGGCATCCTCGGAGCCGGCGATTCCTTCCGCCAGCGTGATCGCGGCATCGTTGGCGGAGTCTATGATGAGGCCGTGCAACAGGTCGTCGACGGGGATCTCGCTGCGGACCTTGGCGAACATGGTCGAGCCGCCCGAAGGAGCGCCGCCCTCACGCCAAGCCTTCAGGCTCACGGTGAATGATTGATCGCGCCTGAGCTTGCCCTCCTTGATCAGGCTGAGCACGTATTCGCTGGTCATCAGCTTGGCGGTCGAGGCCGGCGTCACGGCATCGTCGGCGCCTCGCTCGAAGAGAACCGTGCGCGTGCCGGCATCGATGAGGATGACGTTGGGCACGTTGATCTGCGGCGTGCTGCCCGCCGCCTCGGCGTGCGAGGGCGCGTCCGGGCTTACGGCGAGCACCGCGGTGGCGAGCAGCGTTGCGCGCAGTCTCACGATCAATCCTCCGGGAGCGAGACCCTTCCGCGTCCGAGGTAAACTCTACCATATCGTCAACCGTCGTGGGATCGCGTCATGCGCAACCCGACCGCGCGCGGCCGAGCCGGCGGCAGGATCGAAGCGAGCCGAGAGGGACGCGGCGGAGGAAGAACTCGCTGTCGCGCAGCCTCCCTATCGTGGGGCAGCGTCGCCAGCGACCTGCCCGCGCTCGGAGCGCGGGTGTCGCGAGGCTTGGCGGTCAGCTCACGCTGGGCGAAACGAAGCGCTTCCTCGTGGTGGCCTACCCCGCCGCGCTCGGTCTGGCGGTGAGACCGCTTGATCGATCCAGTGGTGGGCTCCTCGTCGTCGGCGTCCTGGCGAGGAGCGGGAGCGGACGCGAGGGGAAGCCGTCCGTGGCGCGGCTTCTCCTCATCCTCCACGTCGCGGACCCGCTGCGGCGCCGCATCGTGGTGCACCGACCTGGGAGAACGGTAGGCTTCCAGTCGTTCGGGACGCTCTTCCTCGACCATCGGCGCTGGGCGCGCCGGCGCCGGGTAGGCGCCGAGCGAAGCGACGCGCGTGGGGGCCGGCGCTGCGGCCAGCATAACACGCTCCTCGACGCCCTCCAGGTGGGCCGGCCCGTCGGTCCGCAGCGTCGCGGCGAGCTTGGCATCGTCGGAGCCGGCCAAGCTGGCGCGCGCGACCCACTCGACCTTGACCTTTGCGGTCCCGGTGCGACGGATGTCGAGTGCCTCGGCGACGCGGCGCGACACGTCCATGACGCGGTTGGAATGGTAGGGGCCGCGGTCGTTCACCCGCACGATCATCGAGGTGTTGTTGCGAAGGTTGGTGACGCGCGCGTAGCTCGGCAGCGGCATCGTCGGATGGGCCGCGGTGAAGGAATCGCGGTCGTAGATCTCGCCGTTGGCGGTCAGCCGGCCATGGAAGGCATCGCCGTACCAGGAGGCGTAACCGACCTGGGTGACGCGGCGCTCGCTGGGATAATAGGTCTGTCCGGCGATCGTGTAGGGCTTGCCGACCAGATATTGGCCGCCGCCGCGCGGCACCGGTTGCCCGTCGGCGATCACGCGACGGCTCGCCGCCCCGTAGATCGACGAGGGAAAATATTCTTTGGAGTGCCCGGCGGCGGCGAGCTGCTGCGGCTGCTGCGCGCAGCCGCCGAGCCCCAGACCGACCAGAACGAGGACCGCGGCACAAACTCGCGCCCTGGGCCAAACAGAGAGGTTCGACGGCAGTGGCCGAGAAGCGGAGTGCGCGCGGCGCGCGAGCCGTTGGAACATCGTGACGAGACCTCGCGCCGCGCTCAAAGAAGCGCCCCCAGTTCGACCACGGTGGCACGCGCAGGCTTGCCAAAGCGCTAACGCGATAGATCATGCGGGTGGAAACGCCTTTAAACAGAAGATGTTAGATCTTCGTTGACCATAATTTCACATCGTCGTCGGCCTTTCACGATGCGCGACCCGCGATGGCATGCTGCAGCGCGGCATGATGCGCCTTGAAAGGGCCGCGGAGTTGAGATGTCGCTTAGGGTAGACCCCTACGCAGGGAGCCTTGCGCCCGCCACGCGCATCGGGTTGTTTTTCACGATCGGTCATTCGTCTGGAGCTAGGCATGAGCGAAGAGGTCGTTGGGCAAACCCCTGCCGTCTTCTCGTCGAAAGAGCGCGCTGCCCTTGTTGCCCGCGCGCTGAGCGAGGCGGCGCGGCGCGCCCGTTTCTCCACCAAGCGCCGCCGCAGCCTGACCGCCGGCGGCTTGCGCGCGCGACGCGGCGAACGGCTGATCCGGCTGCTGCGCATCTGGACCTTCATCGGCATCGTCGCGTTGCCGTGTGTGGCTTTCGGCGCCTACATCTTCTTCGTCGCATCACCGCAGTATGTTGCCGAGGCGCGGTTCACCGTCCGCGGCGGTATGAGCGGCCTTTCGGAGGGCAAAGGCGTGCCCACCGCCCTGATCGTCCAGGACACGCAGGTCATCCTCAACTATATCAAAAGCCGGGCGATGGTCGAGGCACTCAACCGCAGCATTCACTTCGAGGATTTGTACGAGAACGATGATATCGACTGGTTCTCGCGTCTGGCTCCGCACAAGCCTATCGAAAAAGTAGTTAAATACTGGACCAAACACTCGAAGCTGTCGGTGGAGATGCCCTCCGGGATCGTGGATTTCACCGTACGCGCCTTCTCGCCCGAAGAGGCGGTCAAGGTGTCCAATGCCGCTCTCGACGCCAGCGAGCAGCTTGTCAACCAAATGAACGACAAGATGCGCGAGGATGCGGTGCAATTGGCTGATACCGAGCGCCAGCGTTCCCAGGAGGCCCTCGCCGACACTCGTGCCAACCTGCAGAAGATCCGCAACGAGGAGGGCATGCTCGATGCCAAGCAGCAGGGTACCGCGGTGATGCAGCTAATCTCCACGGTCGAAGAGGAGAAGATCAAGCTGCAGCAGGAGTACGATTCCAATCGCCGCTACGTACGCCCGGACGCGCCACAGATGCGTAACCTGCAGACCAAGCTCGACGCCGCGCAAAAACAGCTCGACGCGCTCAAGGCGCAGGTGACGCGCAGCCCCAACACCAAGAACGACGGCAGCAAGGTGTTGTCGGGCTCGACCTCGCGGCTTGACTACGCAAACCTGGAAAACCAGATCGCCGAGCGGATCTATGGTGGCTCGGTCGCGGCTCTAGAAAAAGCCAGGATCCTGTCGGAATCAAAGCTTCTCTACCTCAATGCCTTCATCCGCCCCGTCGAGGCGCAGGAGTCGGAATATCCCAAGCGCGGCCTCGACATGCTGCTCTTCGCGCTCGCCTCCGTTGCGGTGTGGGGCGTCACGCTATTTGGCATCTCGCTCGCACGTCATCAGCTCGCCTGATGCGTCACGATACTGTTGTTTGAAGCGAAGCGCGCAATGCTATTCAACGTGGATCAGGACGAGGGGCATAGGATCGTCGCCTATGTCGTGCCTGACGCAGGCGGGACGACCCCTTCCATTATCCTGCGCGCCGGCGGCCTCGAGGTCTTGCGGCTCGAGGCCAACAACACGCTGCCGACGCTGGTCGATGCCGGCCGCCATTCCACCGGTCGCTGCGGCTTCATCATTGATGAAAGCCTGGTTCCGGGTCTGGCAACCTACGCCGACCTGGAAGTCATAGAGGCCTCGCATGACGTCCTCGTCTACCGCCGCCGTCCAGCCCAAGCGACGGATATAAAGGTCTTCCGCTTCGAGGCGCATCTGCTGCCGCTATGGCGAGTCGACGAAGCGGTGAAGAGCCAGTTTCAATATTGGTACAAAGGCATCGATCGCTTCGGCCGTGAAACGGCCAACCAGGTCTTCAACATCACCGCGAGTTCCACGTACGTCAGCGGCCGTCTGCAGTACAAAAACTATGAATTCTACTTGACGAAAGGCATCAAAACTATCGGCATCCTGCGTGATCCTTATTGCGAACTGGCGGAACGACTGATCCTCCTGAAGAACATCGGGTCGCGGGCGGAAGAGATCCTGGGCCAGCGCGACGCGATGATCTTCGCGCCGGTCATCGAGGCTTTGAGCGAGTGGGAAACCTTCGACGACACGTTCTGCAAACGCTTCTTCCGACGCACGTCAGCGGACATCTCCGTCATCCTCTCGAACCCGCTCGTTCGCCAGCTTACGGGCGCGACCCCAGACGACATGCCCAACCATGCCGCAGTCGCGACGGCGCTCGATTCCCTGGCCTCGTTCGAGCTTCTCGGCCTGCGCTCCGAAGGCAGCGGCTTCGTGGCCGGGTTGGCCGACATCCTCGGCGTGGAAGCTGCTCGCATCCCTTCGATCAATGAATACCCGCGGATCGTCGAACTGGGCGAGCGCCTGCGGCAGAACCATGATATCGAAGGCATCCTCGAGAAGGACCTGGAGGTCTTCCATTCCCTCGCCATCGCCTTCGAGGCAGCGAATGCGTGATGCCAGCGGCGATGGATGCGTCCGAGCAAGGAGACGGTGCCGATGACCGATATCCGTGATCGCGAGCCCGAGATCGAGCTGATCGCGGAAGAGACGCCGATCGAGGCGCGCGCCGTTCCGGTCCTGGCGCCGCGCTCTTCACTGGTCGGACGGGCTCTGGCTCCGTTCCGCCGCACGAGAGGACGGGATGTCGCCGTCCCGACCACCGATCTGCGGATTTCGCCGGATCCGATCTATGAGCCTCGAAGTCGCGTCCGGATGGTGATCATCCTTTCGATCATCGCCGTCGTCGTGATCCCGACCGTGGCGGCAGGCACCTATCTGTTCGCCTTCGCCAGCGACGAGTATGTCGCCGAAACCCGCTTCGCCGTGCGGAACTCCGATGCGCCGTCCGGCGCCGATGGCGTCACCGGAGAGGTCGGCGGGATGGGTGGCGGCATGTCGTTGCTGTCCGGGGGCCCCAACCTTGCGGGCGAGGATGCGGGCATCATCGCGAGCTACATTCACAGCCGCGCCGCCATCGAAGACATTTCGCGGCAAGTCGACGTTCGCGCGATCTTCCAGCGGCCGGAAGCCGACTTCTGGGCGCGCCTCTCCAGCGATGCGACGGCGGAGGACCTGACCAAATATTGGAACAGGATGATCGGCGTCTACGTCGAGACGTCTTCGGGGATCGTGCAGGTCACCGCGAGCGCCTTCCGTCGTCAGGACGCGCTCGATTTGGCGAAAGCCATTCTCGCCTCGAGCGAGAAGCTCGCCAATTCGCTCAATTTGAAGATGCAGGCGGATCAGACGCGGCTTGCGGAGGACGAGGTGCGCCGTAGCGAGGGGAGCGTGCGCTTCGCGCTGGCCGATCTCACTTCTTTTCGCAACGCGCAGCACCTCATCGATCCAGAAGAATCCGCGAAGGCCACGGGGAAGCTGCTGCTGCAGCTGATGGGCGACAAGATCGAGACCGAGGGCAAGCTCTACGTGATGCAGCGCGCGCAGGGCGCGAACGCTCCCGGCATAACCGGCATCAAGGCCCGCCTCGACAGCATCAACACTCACGTTACCGAGCTGCAGAACGAGATGGCCGGCGACAAGCAAGTTTCGAAGAACATGGCGGCCACGATGTCGCGGTTCGAGGAGCTTGAGCTCAAGAAGCTATTTGCCGAGAAGATGTTCGAGTTCGCGAGACAAGGGCTGGAACGGGCCCGTCTCGCCTCGATCAGCCAGTCCATCTATCTCGCGGTCTTCGTGCAGCCGTCCCTGCCCGAAGATTTCACGTTCCCGGAACGCTACGTCGATGTCTTCTTCGTGCTGCTCGTCAGTTTCATGACGTGGTCGAGCGGAGCGGTGATCTCGGCATCCGTTCTCGACCACCGTCTCTGAACGCGGCTTGACGGAAAGGTCCTTCGGGCTCGAACCCGTGCGCGCCGCCGTGGCGCTGGGTCAAGACGAATTCGTCGCGACGGGTGAAGAGCCCTGGCTGCGGTTCGTCTCGTCGGCCCTGTCCGCACTGGCCGGCGCGTTCGTCACCGTGACCTACCGGACGTCGGCCTGGGATGCTCCGGCCCGTCCCGTGCTCCGTTTCCTGCGGCATGAGAGCATCCTGTCGGAGGCCATCGCGCCTGCCCCGCTCGAGGCGCTGGCTTTGTGGACCGGGCGGATCCCGAGCGGCACGACCCAGATCCACATCAGCCCGACAAATCGGCCCGGTCGCTTCGGCTTCCGCATCGAAGCCGTCCATCGCCGCGCCTGGCCGAAACTGCTCGTCGAGGGCTATCGCTGCAGGCCAGGTCCCACACGCAGCGCCGTGCTGACGAAGCTGATCGGCTGGTGGCCGGAGTCGGACCACAATCTGGCCTGGGCCATCGGCTCGCACCCGCTCGAGACTTTCGCGACATGGTCGGAGCGGCGCGCCTGCCCACTCGAGCGCGACGGCCTCGACCGCCCGCGCATCTCCTGGGATGAGGCGGCTCCGATCCGCGTGGTCGTGCTGGCCGCTTCAGGCGATGCGGCGGCGCTGGAGCGAACGTTGGGCAGCCTGCAGGCCCAGGTTTTCGCGGGCTGGCGCGCCCTTGTGACCGGCGCTCCCGATCCAAGGTCGGACCGCGATCCGCGGGTCACCTACGCGTCCGACAAGTCGGAAACGGCGGCGTCCGTGCTTTCCGACGGGTGCTGGTTCGGCGTGATTCCTGCGGGCGCGACGCTGCGCCCCGAGGCCCTGGCCATCGTCGTCGAGCGTCGCGCGCGCGAGTCGGAAGCACTCCTGGTCTACGGCGACGAGATCGCCGGGGATCGGCCCGTGTTGAAGCCGGGATGGAGCCCGCGCCTCGCGGCCACCTTGCCCTATCTGGGTCAGGCGGTCTTCGCCGCTCCCTCCCGCTTCAAGCCGGCGGAACTCGAGGAGATCCTCGAAGGCCGAGCCTGGAGCGTTCCGCCCGGCGTGACCCCTCTGGCGCTGCGTCGCATGCTGCTCACCAGCCCCGTGTCGACGGCGACGCCCGAGGTGCGAGCCACCCCCGTCCTGCCGCCACCGCGGATCGTGGGCGCGGCCATCATCGTCTTGACGCGCGACCAACCGGCCCTGCTGACCCGTCTGGCAGCCAGCATCCGCGCCAGGACGACCTCCGGGACTTATCGCCTCGTCGTCGTCGACAACGGCGATGCCGCCGGGCCGGCTGCCGCCGCGCTGGCCCAACTCGCCACGTCGCCGAACGTCGAGGTGCTGCCCCGCCCCGGCGCCTTCAACTTCTCGGCGCTGTGCAACGAGGCGGCGGCGTCTTGCGAGGAGCAGGTGCTCGTCTTCCTCAACGACGATATGGAGGTGCTAAGCGATGGCTGGCTTGATCGCCTCGTTAGCCTCGCTTTGGAGCCTGACGTCGGCGCAGTAGGAGCGCGGCTCACCTATCCCGACGGCCGCCTCCAGCACGTCGGCGTGCTCGCCGGAATGGGCGGCAGCGCCGGTCATTTCGGGGCGCCGGCGCCGGGTGACGATTGCGGCTGGGCCGGCCGCAACGGGGCGCTGCACGAGATCTCGGCCGTCACCGGGGCATGCCTGGCCGTGGCGCGCGTAAAGTTCGAGGCGGTCGGCGGGTTCGACGCCGTAGAGCTGCCGATCGAGCTCTCCGACATCGATCTCTGCTTCAAGCTGAACGCGCGCGGCTGGCAGACGCTGGTCGACCCCGCCGTGCATTTCATGCACGAGGAATCCTTCAGCCGCGGCGGCGCCACCCTGCGGCGCTTGAGCAAGTACGGCGACCAGCGTGCCGTCTTCGTCGAACGCTGGCGGCACGTGTTGCGCGACGACCCGGTTTTCCACCCGGCGCTCAGCCTGTACAGCTGGCGCGCCGCGCTCGGCTGAGGCGCGGCGGAGACCTACCGTGCAGATTGCCACTTGGAACATCAATTCGGTCCGCATGCGCCTCGACAACCTGCTGCGCTACTTGCGCGAGGTGGCGCCCGACGTGCTCTGCCTCCAGGAGATCAAGTGCACGGACGAGCAGTTCCCCCAGCTCGAGGTCGCGGCGGAAGGCTACAACGTCGCCGTGCACGGGCAGAAGAGCTGGAACGGCGTGGCGATCCTCTCCAAGCGCCCGATGGAGACGACGCCGGGCCTGCCCGGAGACGAGGCCGACGTCCAGTCGCGCTACATCGAGGCCGTGGTGACCACCGACGGGCCGCCGGTGCGGGTGTGCTGCCTCTACCTGCCCAATGGCAACCCGCCCGACACCGACAAATACGGCTACAAGCTCGCCTGGATGGACCGGCTGCACGCCCGCGCCCGCACCCTGCTCGCCTACGAGGAGCCCCTCGTCATCGCCGGCGACTACAACGTGATTCCCAGGCCCGAGGACGTCTACGAGCCGGCCAACTGGATCGGCGACGCGCTCTACCTGCCGCAGACCCGCGAGCGCTATCGCGCGCTCGTCAACCTCGGCCTGACCGACGCGCTGCGCGCCACCACCGACGAGGCCGGGCTCTACACGTTCTGGGATTACCAGGCCGGGGCCTGGCAACGAAACAAGGGCATCCGCATCGATCACCTGCTGCTCTCGCCGCAGGCCGCTGACCGGCTCGTCGGCGTCACTATCGACAAGGACCGCCGCGCCGAGGACAAGCCCTCCGATCACGTGCCGATCCGCGTCGAGCTCGCGCTCTGAACGAGCCCTCCCCCTGCGACGAGCGCGCATCTCTATGCCGTTGGGCATGGCAGAGGAGCGCGCGATCGTCGTGGCCAGGAGGTTATCTTGACTGCCGCGCCTCCTTCTGGTCACAGGCTATCTCGAGGAGACCAAGATGGGCTCTTTCGAGGTCGACGACGCGGCCAAGGTCGACCTCATGGGCTATCGGCAGGCGATCGACGGTCACGTCGAGAGCATCACCCGCGGCATCGTCACCTCGAACGCCGTCGTCAACACGCAGGGCATGCCCTCGGTGCAGGCGGTCTACACCTGGGTGCGGCTCGCCCAGCGCATTCCGGTCCGCATCAAAATTGACCGCGTGCCGCCGCAAATCACGCTTGCCGCCGGCGTGACCGCCACGATCATCGTCACGGCGCGGCCCTCCGAGCAGCGCAACCTGTGGGGTGACATCGGCACCAAGTTCGCCGAGATTGTCGGCAAGCGGTGAGGATGGGGCGATGACTTCGGAAGGCATGAGCCGGCGACGCTTCCACGATCGTCATCATGCCTTCCAGTATCTCGTCGGTTGCGCGATCGGCGAGATGATCCTGCGCGACCCCTCCTTGATCGGGCAGGCGAGAAAGGCTCTCAGGCGCTGCGCGCAGGACGAGCCTTCCCGCGCCCATATCATCGAGATCTGGGGTGAACTGCTTCGCCACGATGCTCCTGCAATCGCGGCAGCCCTCAGCCGCAACGATGAACAAGGCGACCTCGTAAGGCAGACGAGGCCGCCGTTCGTCGCCCTACCAGCGCCTCTCAGAGCCGACTTATTGTCGGAAGCGCGCCGCCTGACTGCAAGCTGACATGAAGCTGCTCAAGAAAGCCGACATCGCGCACATCTTGAGGGCGGCCGCAGCCGTAACGAACTGCAAGCAGTTCGTGCTCGTCGGTACGGGCGCCGTCATCGTCGTGCAGAAGACGCCTCAAGCGTTCCTGATGCATACGCGTGAGATCGACATCTACACGCTTGATGCAAGCGATCCTGGCGAGATGTCTGATCTCATCGACGGAAGCCTCGGCGAGGGATCACAATTCAATCGGACCTTCGGCTATTTCGCCGATGGCGTGTCGAAGCTCGCCGCCTGCCTTCCGGCCGATTGGGAAACACGAGCGACGACGCTGCCGGTGCCGGGCGCTGCCGATGTCAGCGTCGTTTGCCCCTCGCCCTCCGACATCGCACTCTCGAAGCTTTGCGCCTGGAGAGAGAAGGACATCGCTTGGCTGCGCGAAGCGCTGCTTCACGGTATCGCGAATATCGAAGCGATGCGGCAGCGTCACGCGACGATCGACAATCCACACGCGCCGCCCGCTGACGAGATCTTACTGCGGATCGGCGTGGATGCGCCCTCGCCTAGGAGCCAGCGATAGTCGCGGCGAGCGCCTGCGCCGCCGCCGGGTTGCGCTCCTTGGCGCCGGCGATCATGTAAACGAAGCACTCGCGCGGCCGCGCCTCCGGCGGCTCGCCCAGCAGCGGCAGGCCCGGCGCCGCCCTGCCCTGAGCCAACGCCAGGCAGCGCTCGCGCCAAGTCGCGAGCGTCGCGGCATCGTAGCCGGCGGGCTCGTCGGCCACTGTTGTCTGCAGGCGCAGGTAGCAGAAGTCCGCCGTGGGATCGGCGATCAGCGGGTAGTCCTCGGAGATCGCGAGCACGACCGCCACGCCGTGGCGCCGTGCCGCCGCGACGAACTCCGGCACGACGAAGCTCCCGTGCCGCGGCTCGATGACGTGGCGCAGCGCCACGCCGTCCTGCATCTTCGGCAGCAGGCCGAGGAAGCCCTCGATCTCTGCAGCCACGAATTTCTTGGTACCGGCAAGCTGCCACAGGATGGGACCGAGCTTTGGCCCCATGTCGGTGAGGCCGCTCTCGAGAAAGCGCGTGATCGACTCGCCGCCTTCCGCCAAGTCCTTGCGGTTGACGCAATAGCGGCTCGCCTTGACCGAGAAGACGAAGTCATCCGGCGTGGCCTCAGCCCATTTGCGGAAGGTCTGCGGGCTCTGCGTGCGGTAGAACGTGCCGTTGATCTCGATCGTGCCGAGCTGCCGGCTGGCGTGGTGCAGCTCCTTCGTCTTCGGTAGCCCCTGCGGGAAAAAGGTCTCGCGCCAGGGCTCGTACACCCAGCCGCCCACTCCCACGCGCACGCGACCCGCCGTTTCGCGACCCGTCGAGGCCTGGGCCGCCGCATCAGCCTGCGTCATGCATCATCCATCACGATCCGCCTTGACAATTAGTCGCTCTTGTCTGATACTTCTGTAATGACAGAAACAACAGACAAGACGGGAGCTCTACCCTCGGCCGTCGAGCGTTTTGTGCTCCAGTGGGGTGCGCTTGGCAACGCCTGGGGCGTGAACCGGTCGGTCAGCCAGATTCACGCGCTGCTCTATCTTTCGGAGCGTCCTCTGACGGCCGAAGAGATCGCCGAAACTCTCGGCGTCGCTCGCTCCAACGTCTCTAACTCGCTGAAGGAGCTGACCGGCTGGGGCCTGGTACGGCGCGCGGCGGTGAAGGCCGACCGGCGCGATCATTTCGAGGCGGAGACGGACGTCTGGGAGATCGCCTCGCTCATCGCCGCCGGCCGCAAGCAGCGCGAGATCGATCCCGCGCTGGCCGCCCTCAAGGCGAGCGTCGCCGAGGCCGAGACCGACCCCGCGGTCCACGCCGTCGCGCGGCAGCGATTGAAGGCGATGCTGGTCTTCACCGAGACCCTCGCGCGCTGGCACGAGCAGATGGCAAGCGTGCCCAAGAGCAAGCTCGCGGGGCTCATCGACCAGGGCGCCAGGATCATCAAGTTCCTGCCGCTCGGCAAAGGCTAGAGCAACGTCCGCTGTTGCGGACTTGCTCCAACAAAAGAAAGCGTAGCGAGGACAAGCACATAGGCGTCGCGAAGCGACTCCGTCTCATCGTCCGATGCTCTAGCCACCCGAGGGATGCCATGACCCTATCGCTGCGATCTAAAATTTTCGCCGGGCCCGCCATCTCGGCCGCGCCAACCTCCGTCCTCGATCCACGCTTCCGCGCGCTGCTTGCGGCGCCGGATTGGGCATCCCTCCCCGCGGCGGTGCGGAGGCGGTTCTCCAAGCGGGTGCACGGCGGCGAGTCGACGGTCTATCGCGGCCGGGTGCTGGAAACGCGCATGAGCCCGGCCGGGCGCGTGCTGTCGCAGCTCGCACGCCTCGTCGGCGGCCCGCTGCCGCTGTCGCGCGAGGCCGGCGTCGCGGCGGTGGTCACCGTCACGGAAGACGTCGCAACGACCGGCCAGCACTGGACCCGCCTCTACGCGCGCCGCGCCGGCTTCCCGCAGATCATCCATTCCTCGAAGCGCTTCGCCGGCCCGACCGGCCTCGAGGAGCACATCGGCTGCGGCCTCGGTATGAGGCTTCGCGTCGATGTCGAGCCCGACGCCCTGGTGTTCCGCAGCGCCGGCTATTTTCTCTCGGTCGGCGTTGCCCGCCTCGCCCTGCCCCGCTGGCTGTCGCCGGGCGCGCTCACGGTGCGCCACCGTGACGCCGGCGCCGGACGCTTCGTCTTCGACCTGAGGCTGGAGCACCCGCGTTGGGGCGAGCTGATCTACCAGGCCGGGCTGTTCGAGGAGACGGAATCGTGACCCACTTGCTGGAGGAAGCCCTCGCGGCGCTCCGACGGATGCCGCCGCAGCATCAGGACGAGATCGCCCGAGCGTTGATCGCGATGACGCGCGCGACGGCAGAAACAGACCGGAGCGACGCCGCCGTCGCGACGCACGAGGATGCGGACGCCGTCCGTCTCTGGCCCAGACGAAGGCGCCCGCGAGGCGCGTTGGCCTCATAGACGACGCTTCGCTCTACCCGATATCCTTATCTCATCTTCTACGGTGTCGACGACGTCGCTGATGAGGTCAGGATTCAACTATCCGCCACTTTCGTGCAAAGACGAGACCTGACTACACCAACCGGCTCTGCTCCTTCGCCGCGGCGATGAAGCTGGCGAAGAGTGGGTGCGGCTCGAAGGGGCGGGACTTCAGCTCGGGGTGGTACTGCACGCCGATGAACCAGGGGTGGTCCTCGTATTCCACCGTCTCGGGCAGCAGGCCGTCGGGCGACATGCCGGCGAAGCGGAGGCCGTGCTCCTCGAGGCCCTCGCGGTAGCGGGTGTTGACCTCGTAGCGGTGGCGGTGGCGCTCGGAGATTTCGGTGCCGCCGTAGATGCCGGCGATGCGCGAGCCGGCCCTCAGCATGGCCTTGTAGGCGCCGAGCCGCATGGTGCCGCCGAGGTCGCCTTCGGAGCGGCGGATCTCCAGCTCGTTCCCGCGCATCCATTCGGTGAGTAGCCCGACGACCGGCTCCTTGGTCTCGCCGAACTCGGTCGAATTGGCCTCGCGGATGCCGCCGAGCGAGCGCGCCGCCTCGATCACCGCCATCTGCATGCCGAAGCAGATGCCGAAATAGGGCACGCGCCGCTCGCGGGCGAAGCGCGCGGCGAGGATCTTGCCCTCGGCGCCGCGCTGGCCGAAGCCGCCCGGCACCAGGATGCCGTTGACGTGCTCGAGGTGCGTCGCGGGGTCGGAGCCCTCGAACACCTCGCTCTCGATCCAGTCGAGCTTGACACTCACGCGGTTGGCCAACCCACCGTGCGTGAGCGCCTCGATCAGCGACTTGTAGGCGTCCTTCATGCCGGTGTACTTGCCGACGATGGCGATGGTGACGTCGCCGTCGGTGTTGCGCAGCCGCTCGGTGACGGCGTTCCAGCGCGTCATGTTGGGCTTGGGCGCCGGCTCGATGCCGAAGGCCGAGAGCACCTCGCGGTCGAGCCCGGCGGTGTGGTAGGCCATCGGCACGTCGTAGATCGAGTCCACGTCGCGCGCCTCGATCACCGCCTCGCCCGGCACGTTGCAGAACAGGCCGAGCTTGCGGCGCTCCTCGTCGGGGATGGGGCGGTCGCAGCGGCACAGCAGGATGTTGGGCTGGATGCCGATCGAGCGCAGCTCCTTCACGCTATGCTGCGTCGGCTTGGTCTTGAGCTCGCCGGCCGACGGGATCCACGGCAGCAGGGTGAGGTGCACGTAGATGGCGTGGCCGCGGGGCAGATCGTTGCCGAGCTGGCGGATCGCCTCGAAGAACGGCAGCCCCTCGATGTCGCCGACGGTACCGCCGATCTCGACCAGCACGAAATCGTAGGGCTCGTTGTCGGAGAGCACGAACTCCTTGATGGCGTTGGTGACGTGCGGGATCACCTGCACGGTGGCGCCGAGATAGTCGCCGCGGCGCTCCTTGGCGATGATCTCCTGGTAGATGCGGCCGGTGGTGATGTTGTCGGCCCGGACGGCGGCGCGGCCGGTGAAGCGCTCGTAATGGCCGAGGTCGAGGTCGGTCTCGGCGCCGTCGTCGGTGACGAAGACCTCCCCGTGCTGGTAGGGGCTCATCGTGCCGGGATCAATGTTGAGGTAGGGATCGAGCTTGCGCAGGCGCGTGGTGTAGCCGCGTGCCTGCAGCAACGCCGCGAGGGCGGCCGAGGCCAGCCCTTTGCCGAGTGAAGACACCACGCCGCCGGTGATGAAGATGTAGCGCGCCATGGGAGCCGACCCTTAAAGCCATTTCCCAGACTTGGGGAGGGCTAACTGGCGGACAGCCATGCCATCCACACTTTGCTGCGGTGCAGGATGCGCCGCTACTTCGTCTTGCTCGCCGGAGCCGGGCTGGCGGGGGCCGGCTGAGCTTGAGGAGCCGGCGCCGGGGTCGTCGCGGGAGCGGATGTCGCCGCGGGAGCGGACGGGGCTGGTGTCGCGGTAGCGCCGGACGCGGGCACGGCCCCCGCTTGGCCGGCGCTGCGCTGCTGCTCCAGGGCGCGCACCTGGTCGAGAACGCTGCCCTGTCCCTTGGGCGGCAGCGCCGGAGCCTTGTCGGACGGGCCGGCCGGCACGTTGAAGTTCAGCTGGTTCTGGTGGCCGTAGCGCGCGAGGAGCGTCAGCCCGAGGCTGGTGGCGAAGAACAGGGCGGCGAGGATGGCGGTGGCCCGAGTCAGCACGTTGGCCTGGCCGCGGCCGGTCATGAAGCCGCCGCCGCCGCCCATGCCCAGCGCGCCACCTTCCGAACGCTGCAGCAGCACCACCACTACGAGGGCGACGACGATCAGGAGGTGGACGACGATGAGGACGGTCTGCATGACGAGGCGATGATCCGGGAACGGCGCGCGCCGGGATTGGCCGGGCGGACGCGCGAAGCCGGCGTTCTAGGGGAACCAAGCCCTTTCCGCAACGCGTGTGGCCGCGCGGTTCTTGCGGCCGTCCGCGCGCCATGCTCCCTCGGAGCTGCCCTTCCGCCGGACCCCGGCGGGGACATCGAGGAGGCTGCCATGAAGACCGCCGTTCGTTTCGCTCTCGCCCTGGGCCTCGTGGCGCCCGCTGCCCTCGTCGTTCCGGCGCAGGTGCCGGCCATGGCGCAGAAGATGCCGGCACCCTCGCACCTGGCCTTCGTGCTCCTCGAGTTCGATGTCAAGGATCCCGTCGCCTTCAAGGACTACGCTCCCAAGGTTCGCGCCACGCTCAAGGACTACAAGGGCGAGTTCGTGATGCGCGAGAAGGTGGATTCGCTGTTCGGCGGCAAGGCCTCCAACCTCTCGGTCATCAGCTTCCCGACCGTCGAGGACGCCAAGAAGTGGCTGGCGTCGCCCGAGATCGAGAAGATGCGGCCCGAGCGCGACAAGATCGCCGACGTGCGCACCTACCTCGTCGAGAAGCTCGACTGAGCCTCCACGCCGACGAGACGCTTTCTTCATCCGGCCCGCGGATCTCTCCGCCGCTCCGGCCGAGATGGAGCGATAATCGGAGCGGCGGTCTTCAGCCCTTCTACAGCGGGATGTTGCCGTGCTTCTTCCACGGGTTCTCCAGCGTCTTGCCGCGCAGCATCGCCAGCCCGCGCGCCACCTTGCGGCGCGTCGTGCGCGGCAGGATCACCTCGTCGACGTAGCCGCGCTCGGCCGCCACGAACGGCGAGAGGAAGCGGTCCTCGTATTCCCGCGTGCGCTCGGCGATCTTGGCGGGATCGGCGATATCGGCGCGAAAGATGATCTCGACCGCGCCCTTGGCCCCCATCACGGCGATCTGCGCCGTGGGCCAGGCGTAGTTCAGGTCGCCGCGCAGGTGCTTGGAGGCCATCACGTCGTAGGCGCCGCCGAAGGCTTTTCGCGTGATCACCGTCACCTTGGGCACGGTGGCCTCGCCGTAGGCAAAGAGCAGCTTGGCGCCGTGCTTGATGAGGCCGCCGTATTCCTGGGCGACGCCCGGCAGGAAGCCCGGCACGTCGACGAAGGTGACGAGGGGGATCGAGAAGCAGTCGCAGAAGCGCACGAAGCGCGCCGCCTTGCGCGACGCGTCGGAGTCGAGCACGCCGGCGAGCACGGCGGGCTGGTTGGCGACGAAGCCCACCGTGCGCCCCTCGACCCGGCCGAAGCCGACCACGATGTTCTTGGCGAAGGCCTCCTGGATCTCGAAGAAGTCGCCGTCGTCGGCGCACTTCACGATCAGCTCCTTGATGTCGTAGGGCTTGTTGGGGTTGTCGGGCACCAGCGTGTCGAGCGAGGCGTCGTCGGCCTCCGCGGCGTCCGCCGGCCACTGCGGCGCCGGCGCGACGTTGGAGGCCGGCAAGAAGTCGACGAGCCGGCGCATCTGCAGCAGCGCCTCGAGGTCGTTGGCGTAGGCCTTGTCCGCCACCGACGACTTCACCGTGTGCACCGAGGCGCCGCCCAGCTCCTCCGCCGTCACCGTCTCGTTGGTGACGGTCTTCACGACGTCGGGGCCGGTGACGAACATGTAGCTCGTGCCCTTCACCATGAAGATGAAGTCGGTCATCGCCGGCGAGTACACGTCGCCGCCGGCGCAGGGGCCCATGATGACCGAGATCTGCGGGATGACGCCCGAGGCCAGCACGTTGCGCTGGAACACCTCGGCGTAGCCGCCCAGCGCCGCCACGCCCTCCTGGATGCGGGCGCCGCCGGCGTCGAACAGGCCGATGATCGGCGCGCGGTTGCGCAGCGCCATGTCCTGCACCTTCATGATCTTCTGGGCGTGCGCCTCCGACAGCGAGCCGCCGAACACGGTGAAGTCCTTGGAGAAGACGAAGACCGGGCGGCCCGAGATGGTGCCGTAGCCCGTCACCACGCCGTCTCCGGGGATCTTCTGCTCGGCCATGCCGAAATCGGTGATGCGGTGGGTGACGAAGGTGTCGAGCTCCTCGAAGGAGCCCTCGTCCAGCAGCAGCTCGATGCGCTCGCGGGCGGTGAGCTTTCCTTTCTCGTGCTGCGCCGCGACGCGTCGCGCGCCGCCGCCGGCATAGGCCTCGGCGCGGCGGGCGGCGAGCTGGTCGAGCATGGCGTTCAAGCGGGCGGCTCCTGAGGCGTTGGCGAAGCGGCCGGGGGGGCGAGGGCGGCCGCTTGATAAGGATGGTTTATCCGGTATATAAACCTAGGTCAAGTCGTTGTATCGGTTGAGATACCGACATCCTGCCACGCCGCGTCCCCTGACATGTAGGCCTGCCAAAGTCAGGGAACGACGACAAGAGGGCGGGCCGCTGTCAGCGTACCGCGACATCGAGCCGGGACGTCGGCGCGTACGGCGACAAGGCGGAAATCGACGTCGGCGATCGGCCACATGGGTCTGCGGCAAGGACGTCGCACCAATCAAGGACGTCTGTTCCCCAGCTTCCACCTCTCCCAGGGCTGACGTCATCCGCCGGCAGGAGCGGCCCTTGCATGAGTCACCTTATGGCGGAACCGGCCGCGCGAATGTAGACCAAGCCGGGTTCGGCCGAGCCGCGTCGCAGCGGCGAGAAAAGCGGGAGCGTCACGCGTGACGAACATGAAATCGGAAGCCGCCGAGTTTGCCGAGTTCCAGCCCTACGCCGACAAGGACGGGCCGTTGCGCGACGATATCCGCCTGCTCGGCGCGATCCTCGGCGACACCATCCGCGACCAGGAGGGCGAGGCGATCTTCGCCATCGTCGAGGAGATCCGCCAGACCTCGGTGCGCTTCCACAAGAGCCGCGACCCCAAGGACGGCGCCAGGCTCGACGAGATCCTGAGCAAGCTCTCGCCCCGCGAGGCGGCGCTGGTGGTGCGCTCCTTCTCCTACTTCTCGCACCTCGCCAACATCGCCGAGGACGCCCACCACCGCCGTCGCACCCGCGCCCACGCCATCGCCGGCTCGAAGCCGCGCATCGGCACGATGCGCCGCGCGCTCGACGACGCCAAGGAGGCCGGAATCACCCGCGGCGAGCTGCAGGCCTTCTTCGAAAGCGCCTTCATCTCGCCGGTGCTGACCGCGCACCCGACAGAGGTGCGGCGGCGCTCGACCCAGGACTGGGAGCTGGCGCTGGCCCGGCGGCTCGAATACTATAACGATCGCGACCTGCCGGCCGAGGAACGCGAGCAGATCGAGCAGACCCTGCGCGAGGCGGTGCTGTCGCTGTGGCAGACCAGCCTGCTGCGCCGGCGCAAGCTGACCGTCATCGACGAGGTCGACAACGGCCTGACCTATTACGATTATTCGATGCTGTTCGAGCTGCCGAACCTCTACGCCCAGCTCGAGCACGAGGTCGCCGCCTTCGCGCCCGACGCGGCGGCGCAGCCGATCCCCTCGTTCCTGCGCATGGGCAGCTGGATCGGCGGCGATCGCGACGGCAACCCCTTCGTCAAGGCCGACGTGCTCGCCGAGACGGCGCGGATGCACGGCACCAAGATCATGAAGCACTACCGCGACGAGCTCACCCAGCTGCGCCGCGAGCTGACGCTGTCGGAAAACATCATCACGATCTCGCCCGAGTTGAAGCGGCTCGCCGACATCGGCGACGACGGCCGCGAGCAGCAGCAGAACGAGCCCTACCGCCGCGCGCTCAACGGCGTGATCCAGCGCCTGCGCGCCACGCTCGAGGCCTTCGAGGAGCAGCCGGCGGGTGATTGGCAGCCCTACGACCATCCCGCCGATCTCAAGGCCGATCTCGAGCTGATCCGGCTCTCGCTCTGCGAGAACGGCGCCGCCATCCTCACCCGCGGCCGGCTGCAGCGCCTGACGCGCGCCATCGACTGCTTCGGCTTCCACCTGGCCTCGATCGACCTGCGGCAGAACTCCGCCGTGCACGAGCGCACCGTGGCCGAGCTGATCGAGGCGATGGCGCCGGGCACCGACTACCTCGCGCAGGACGAGGCCGGGCGCATCGCCATCCTGGAGAAGGAGCTGGATTCGCCGCGGCTGCTGACCTCGCCCTTCCTCGACTACACCGAGGAGACGCAGGGCGAGCTGGCGGTCTTCCGCATGGCGGTGGAGGCGCAGCGGCGCTACGGCCACAAGATCATCCACACCGCGATCATCTCCATGGCGGAGTCCGTCTCCGACCTGCTCGAGCTGGCGGTGCTGTGCAAGGAGGTCGGGCTCATTGACCGCAGCATGCGGGCGCGCGTGAACCTGGTGCCGCTGTTCGAGACGATCGGCGACCTGCGTGCCTGCTCCGGCATAATGGCCGAAGTGTTCAAGAACAGGCACCTGAGCCGCATCATCGCCTCGCGCAGCAAGGTGCAGGAGGTGATGCTCGGCTATTCCGACTCGAACAAGGACGGCGGCTTCGTCACCTCGGGCTGGGAGCTCTACAAGGCCGAGATCAAGCTGGTCGAGGTGTTCAAGGAGGCCGGCATCGGCATCCGGCTGTTCCACGGCCGCGGCGGCTCCGTCGGGCGCGGCGGCGGCCCCTCCTACGACGCCATTCTGGCGCAGCCGCCTGGCGCAGTGGCGGGGCAGATCCGCATCACCGAGCAGGGCGAGATCATCTCGTCGAAATACGCCAACCAGGCGAGCTGCCGGCGCAACCTCAACATCCTCGTCGCCGCCACGCTCGAGGCGACGCTGGTCGACGTCAAGAAAGGCCCGGCCCCCGCCGAGTTCTGCGCCGAGATGGACCTCCTCTCCGACTACGCCTTCGCCGCCTACCGCGGGCTGGTCTACGAGACGCCGGGGTTCACCGACTTCTTCTGGGGCTCGACGGTGATCAACGAGATCGCCACGCTGAACCTCGGCAGCCGCCCGGCCTCGCGCAAGAAGACCCGCGCCATCGAGGACCTGCGCGCCATTCCCTGGGTCTTCTCCTGGGCGCAGTGCCGGGTGATGCTGCCGGGCTGGTACGGCTTCGGCTCGGCGGTCGAGGCGCGCCTCCAGGCGGGCGGCGATCTCGCGCTGCTGCAGCGCATGTACCGCGAGTGGCCGTTCTTCCGCACCCAGCTCGCCAACATGGACATGGTGCTGGCGAAATCCTCGCTGGCGGTGGCCTCGCGCTACGCCGACCTCGTCGAGGACGAAGGACTGCGCAGCCGCATCTTCGAGGCGATCTCGAAGGAGCACGCGCTGACGATCCGCCACCTTTCTGCGATTATGGACCAGAGCCGCCTGCTCGAGACCAACCCGCTGCTCGAGCGCTCGATCAACAACCGCTTCCCCTACCTCGACCCGATGAATCACGTGCAGGTCGAGCTGCTGAAGATGCTGCGCGCCGATCCCGAGGCGCAGGAGGTGCGCGGCGGCGTGCACCTCTCGATCAACGGCGTCGCCGCCGGCTTGCGCAACAGCGGGTAAGCTTATCCTTCCTCGCTACGCGGAGGAGGATGCGCCGTGCTGACGTCCTTCTCCTCGCCGTTCCGCAATCTCCTCGACGGCACGCCGTTCATCGTCGCAGCGCTTGACGTGGGATATTTTCCCACATACTGAATGCCTCGCTGGAGAGCTAGGGAGACACCATCATGAAGCGCATCGTCTCGAATATCGTCGAGTGCCTGATCGATCTCGGCATCACCGTGATCTACGCGACCCTGGCCGGCTTGGTGATCGGTGCCGTGACGCTCTCCGATGGCGGCCTTGCTTCGCTGCTGCCGGCCGTCGTCTACGCCGCGTTGCTGCCCCTCGCGGTCCTGATCCTGATCGTCGTCGATGCCGTGCTGCGCGCGATCGCCGAGGGGCGTGCGTCGCGGCGGCGCCACGGGTTCTCCGCCGCGCGCTTCGCCGGTGCGGCCCGCCCCGCACTCCGCTAGGGTCGGCGCGCCCCACGCGCGAGACCGCCATGACCGATGAGCCGCATGCCGCCCGCTTCGCCACGCTGGCGGTCCACGCCGGCGCCCGGCCCGATCCGGAGACCAAGGCGCGGGCGACGCCAATCTACCAGACGACGAGCTTCGTCTTCGACGACGTCGACCATGCCGCCTCGCTGTTCGGGCTGCAGGCCTTCGGCAACATCTACTCGCGCATCACCAACCCGACCTGTGCCGTGCTGGAGGAGCGCGTCGCCGCGCTGGAGGGCGGCAGCGCCGCTCTGGCGGTGGCCTCGGGCCACGCCGCGCAGGTCATCGCCTTCAACGCGCTGATGGCGCCCGGCGACGAGTTCGTCGCCTCGCGCCGGCTCTACGGCGGCTCGATCAACCAGTTCAATCACGCCTTCAAGAACTTCGGCTGGCACGTGAAATGGGCCGATCCCGACAAGCCGGAGAGCTTCGTCGAGGCGCTGTCGGACAAGACCAAGGCGATCTTCTGCGAATCCATCGCAAACCCCGGCGGCACCGTCACCGACATCGAGGCGATCGCCCGCGTGGCGCAGCGCGCCCGCGTGCCGCTCATCGTCGACAACACGCTGGCGACCCCCTACCTCGTGCGCCCGTTCGAGCACGGCGCCGACATCGTCGTGCATTCCGCGACCAAGTTCCTGGGCGGCCACGGCAATTCGATCGGCGGGCTGGTGGTCGACGGCGGCAGCTTCGACTGGGTCGGCGACGCGCGCTACCCCGCGCTCTCGGCGCCCTCCCCCAGCTACGGCGGCATGGTGCTGGCCGATACCTTCGGCAACTTCGCCTTCGCGGTCGCCTGTCGCGTGCTCGGCCTGCGCGACCTCGGGCCGGCGCTGTCGCCCTTCAACGCCTTCCTCATCCTCACCGGCATCGAAACGTTGCCGCTGCGCATGCAGCGCCAGTGCGACAACGCGCTCGCCGTGGCGCAGCACCTCGCGCGCCACCACGCGGTGAGCTGGGTGCGCTACGCCGGCCTCGCCGGCGACCCGAGCCATGAGCTGGCGCGGCGCTACTGCCCGCTCGGGTCGGGCGCGGTCTTCACCTTCGGCCTCGACGGCGGCTACGATGCCGGCACGAGGCTGGTGAAGGGCCTGAAGCTGTTCTCGCACCTCGCAAACGTCGGCGACACCCGCTCGCTGGTGATCCACCCGGCCTCGACCACGCACCGCCAGCTCGAGGAAGGCGAGCGCGTCGCCGCCGGCGCCGGACCCGACGTGGTGCGCGTCTCCATCGGGATCGAGGACAAGGACGACATCATCGCCGACCTCGACCAGGCGCTGGCGGGATAAGCTTCACGTCTCCTCCGGCCGCGCGGGCTGGCTCGGTCCGGCATCGCGGGGCCGCGAGCCGTCGGCGGAGAAATAGTAGCGCTGGCCGGTGATGAGCTGGGCGAAGGCGTCGATGGCGGCGATCACCATCGAGGCGCCGTGATAGGACGGCCCCATCGGCTTCACCGTGCGCAGCACGTCGATCATCGCCGCGCGGCAGGAGCCCATCGCCCGCATCGCCCCGGCAGGGTCGGCCGGCAAGTCCGATCGTCCCGTCCGCCGCGCCATACACCACCCTCGTTCCCTCTTCGTTCTAGCGGGAACGCCGGTGAAGTCCAGTGTGTCTCAACGAGGATCTAGAGGCGACCCCGGCAACGTGGGACGCCTTCCCGGGGCGCTGGACTACCGAGGGTCTTTCTTGCCGGAGACGGTCAGGCTTCGGCAAGCTCCAAGCGACGGCTCGCTTCCGGCACCGTCGACGCGCTCACGCCGAGCCGCTGGCGGTGCACCACCGCCATCGCCAGCACCACCATGGCGAAGAGCTGGTGCAGCAGGCCGGCCCAGATCGGCACCACCAACAGCAGGGTGACGATGCCGATGCTCGCCTGCGCCGCCACCAGTGCGGCCAGCGCGATCGAGCGGCGCGCCGCCGAGGTGCCGGGCACGGCCCGCACGGTGACGACGGCCTGCCCGATCGCCACGGCGAGCAGGAGGTAGGCGGTCATGCGGTGCTGGAACTGCACCGTCGCGAGGTTGTCGACGAGGTTGCGCCACAGCGGCGTCATCGCGCCGAGCACATCGCCCGAGGGGATCAGGTGGCCGTCCATCAGCGGCCAAGTGTTGTAGGCCATGCCCGCGCGCGACCCGGCCACCAGGGCGCCGAAGCCGATCTGCACCAGCACGAGGGCGACAACCACCGTGCCGAACTGGCGCAGCCCGTGCGGCACGGCCTCTCGGCTTGCCGGCTTCTGCGAGGAGGCGATCCACACCAGGCAGGCGAACGTGATGGAGGCGAGCAGCAGGTGCACGGCAAGGCGCTCCTGCGCCACCTCGACCCGCCCAGTGAGGCCCGAAGACACCATCCACCAGCCGACGAAACCCTGGAGCCCGCCGAGCGCGAAGACGCCGAGCATCTGCGCGCCGAGCTTCAGCGTCACGCCTCCCCGGATCGCGAAGACGATCAGCGGGATCAGCAGCGCCGGGGCGAGCAGCCGCCCGACCAGGCGGTGAAACCATTCCATCAGGAAGATCGCCTGAAAATGGCCGAGCGTCATGTCCGGGAACAGCGAGGAATATTGCGGGATCGCCTTGTACTTGTCGAAGGCGGCGAGCCAGGCGGCATGGCCGAGCGGCGGCAGCACGCCGGTGACCGGCTTCCACTCCGTGATCGACAGGCCGGATTCGGTGAGCCGCGTGGCGCCGCCGAGGAACACCATCAGGAACACCAGGCCCGCCACGCTCCACAGCCAAGCCGAGACGGCGTTGCCGCCGCTGACGTGGGCGGCAAGGATCTGGCGGGTCGTCATGGAGCGGGCGTTGGCGTGAGCCATGGCGCGAAGGTCTCGGGATCAGCGCAAAAACGACGTCGCATTGACGCCTGCGGAGACTGGAATGTAAAGCCAAAAGCCGGCGCCAAGTCCAGCAGGGCCGCGCGCGCCGTTTGCCGCGCCCGCATGCGACAACCGTCCTCAGGAGCGGATCATGAAACGCCGCCAGCGCAAGTTCGTCGGCACGATCCTCACGCTCGTCATCGTCGTCGTGTGGGCGCTCGGCGCGATGCTGCTATCGCTCAACAGCTTCACCACGGGCGCGCCCAGCGCCCTGCAATGGGTCTACTACGCCGTCGCCGGCATGGGCTGGGTGCTCCCCCTGATGCCGCTGATCCGCTGGATGCAGAAACCCGATCCCGGTATGGACCCGGAGCGTTGGATCGATGAGGCCTGAGGAGCGAGCCATTGGCGTGGGGACGATCGCGGGCGAGGTCGCGAGGGCGGCGCGGCTGGGCTTTTCCGACAAAGCCGCCGCACCATTAGAGCTACCTGGTCGCGCTTGTCCTCGCGATTCTGGGAGTGGCGGGAACCCAGACCTACATCGAGGGCGTGTCGTCGCACGCCTTCTGGTTGGTGCTCGGCGCCTACGTCCTGCTCGCGCTCGCCTGCGTGATCAACGGGTTGTAGCTCTTACGACGGGCGGTCGGCCGAGCAGACGACCTTCATGTACTGCTTGCCCTGCTCCGGCGCGATCGAGGTGGTCGCGAGCGTGGTCTGGCTCTCGGTCATGCATTGCGACAGCGTATGCGCCGGCGGCCCACGCACGATGTCGACGGCGGTGTCGGGCGTGCAGGCGGCATGGTCCACCGAGAGCGCGCAGATCAGGATCATCACCTTGTACATGGCCGTCCACTTCCGTTGCGATGCTGTGACGATCCTAAGAGCGGGCGTACCCCTGTCCATGTGTCGAATGGACCAAAGGTAATTTGGTCAAGAAAGGCTGGTAGGGCTCGTCCCATGCTGCCGTCGCGCCACCACCTCGTTTGCTCCCTCGCCGCCACGTTGCTGGCGGCGTCGATGCCGGCGACGGCGCAGCCGGCCGCCGTCGCCAAGGCTTCGCCGAAGGCAGCGCTCGGCTCGCTTCCGGCCATCGCCGCGGTGGCCAAGCCCGCCGCCTCGCCCCTCGCTTTCCAGCTGATCGCCAGGGCCGAGGCCGAGAAGGCCGGGCTGCCCTACGCGATGGTCGACGCCGTCATCAAGATCGAGAGCGGCTACCATCCCGAGGCGCTCGGCGGGGTCGGCGAGATCGGCCTGATGCAGCTGCGTCCGGCCACCGCTGCGATGATGGGCTTCCGCGGCACGCCGGCCGACCTCGCCGTGCCCGCCACCAACATCCACTACGGCGCCGCCTATCTCGGCCAGGCCTGGCACCTCGCCGGCGGCGACGTCTGCAAGACGCTGATGAAATACCGCGCCGGCCACGGCGAGACGGTGATGACGCCGCTCTCCGTCACCTATTGCCAGCGCGCCCGCGTGCATCTCGCCAGCATCGGCTCGCCGCTGGCCGGCACGGTGACACCGGCCGACCTCGTCGCCGCGACGGCGGCGGTAGACGCCGCGCGCGCCAGCGAGAGCCTGACCATCCATGGCCGACCCAAGACGGGCGCCAGCTTCTGGGCGGCGTTCCGCTCCCGTGTCGGGCGCATCAACGCCAAGCTCGAGGCTAAGTGGAAGCGCACGGCGTCGCGCTGACGCCGCGACGACCCACCTGATTGCGACCGCCTCCGCTAGAGCTGGCTGTCCTGTCGGCTGAACCTGCCGCATCCAACTGAGGTTGTCGACGCCGCCAACCCGTGGGAAGCAGGCGCATGACCCACGATCCTGCCGACGGCGTCCTCGGACGCCACGCCGCCCTGCCCGCCTCGCCCGAGGAGGCGCGGCTCGAGCGCGTGCCCAACCCGCACCCCGACACCAACTACGTCGCCCGCTTCACCGCGCCGGAGTTCACTTCGCTCTGCCCGGTCACCGGCCAGCCCGACTTCGCCCACCTGGTGATCGACTACGTGCCCGGCTACTGGCTCGTCGAATCCAAGAGCCTCAAGCTCTACCTCGGCGCCTTCCGCAACCACGGCGCCTTCCACGAGGATTGCACGGTGCGCATCGGCCGCGAACTGGCCGCCCTGCTCGGCCCGCGCTGGCTGCGCATCGGCGGCTACTGGTACCCGCGCGGCGGCATCCCCATCGACGTGTTCTGGCAGACCGGCGCGCCGCTGGAGGGCGTGTGGCTGCCCGACCAGGGCGTGCCGGCGTATCGCGGGCGAGGGTAGGCGCGAGCAGCTCATCAACGGCGTCCTTCCAGGGCTCGCGTCAGCGAGAACCCGGAACCGGTGAGCCTCGCGAATTCGGGGAGCAATAGAAGCTCACCGGTTCCGGGTTCGCCTTCGGCGCCCCCGGAAGGACGACGTTCGGAGAGGCCGGCGATTGCAACCGGCAGCAGGATCAGCCGCTTATCGATGCAGCCGACGACCGGTGCCAGCCGACCCCAAAGGCCTACCATGAACTTCGCCGCCGCCGGCTCGACCTCCGATCTCGCCCCCGGCACCACGAAGGGCATCGAGGTCGAAGGCCAGTCGATCCTCCTGGCGAACGTCGGCGGCGCCTACTTCGCGATCCAGCGCAAGTGCCCGCACATGGGCTTCGACCTCTGCAAGGGCACGCTCGTAGGGGCCAGGCTGACGTGCCGCATGCACGGCGCCACCTTCGACGTGACCACGGGCGAGGCCGTCGGCAAGGCCAAGCTGCTGGTCTTCAAGACGCTGCCGAAGCCGGCGAAGACCTATCCGGTGAAGGTCGAGGGTGACCGGGTGATGGTCGGGGTTTGAGAAGGCATATAGTTCGGCGTCTTTAGGCGCACTTCTCGGATAGTCTCAAGCCATCTGACTTGGCTTACGGGATGACCTCAGGCTTTCTTCGCGGCCGGATCACGCACGATCGAGGCTGCCAGATCGGGAAAAACCTGGGTGAACGGCTTGGCGTTGCGCAACTGTTCGTCGGTCCATTCGGGATTGTCCATGACCTCGGCGAGATCGGCATCGGTATATCCTCGTTGCGCGTCGCGATCAGCTTCGGCCTTGGTGAGATCTGCAATCTTCGCGGTCATAAGCTACGCCTTTCCCTGCTGCTTGCCGAACGAAGGCTGATGATGGAGACCGCTTCCGCGCCAAGCGGACTGAAGATCACAGAGTAGGCTTGATCTGCGATCCATCCAAGCGCCCGGTAGCGCCCTTTTCTGGCCACCTCGATTTGAGCTCCCGCAAAGAACTCTGGCGAGATCATCGCGAAGTCGAGCCCACCTTTCGCTAGGGTCGCCTGCCGCTTCGGCTCATCCCAAACGATCCTCATGGAGCGCTAAGGCGCTCTCAAGCCGCCGCCCCACCCGCCGCCGTCTTCAGCCACGCCGCGCCACACGCCTTCGCCAGCTCGCGCACCCGTAAGATGTAGCTCTGCCGCTCGGTCACCGAGATCACGCCGCGGGCATCCAGCAGGTTGAAGGCGTGGCTGGCCTTGATGCACTGGTCGTAGGCCGGCAACACGATTTCGGCCTTGTCGCCCTTGTCGCCGGCGGCCAGCAGCGCGCGGCACTCGAGCTCGGCATCGGCGAAGTGGCGGAACAGCATGGTGGCGTTGGAGGCCTCGAAATTGTGCCGGGAATATTCCTGCTCGGCCTGGAGGAAGACGTCGGCGTAGGTGATCTTGCCCGCGCCTTCGACGCCGTTGAAGTTCAGCTCGTAGATCGAATCGACGCCCTGGACGTAGGTGGCGAGGCGCTCCAGCCCGTAGGTCAGCTCGCCCGAGACCGGCGCGCATTCGATGCCGGCGACCTGCTGGAAGTAGGTGAATTGGCTCACCTCCATACCGTCGCACCAGCATTCCCAGCCCAGCCCCCAGGCGCCGAGCGTGGGGCTCTCCCAGTCGTCCTCGACGAAGCGGACGTCGTGCAGCCCCATGTCGATGCCGATGGCCTCGAGCGACTTGAGGTAGAGGTCCTGGAGGTCGTCGGGCGAGGGCTTCAGGATGACCTGGAACTGGTAATAGTGCTGGAGGCGATTGGGGTTCTCGCCGTAGCGCCCGTCCTTGGGGCGGCGCGAGGCCTGGACGTAGGCGGCGCGCCAGGGCTTGGGGCCCAGCGCGCGCAGCGTGGTGGCGGGATGGAAGGTGCCGGCGCCCACCTCCATGTCATAGGGCTGCAGGATCACGCAGCCCTGCTCCGCCCAGAAACGCTGCAGGGTGAGGATCAGGCCCTGGAACGAGCGCTTGGGATCGAAGGGATCGGACATGAGGGTCGCGGTACGGCAGGGCGCGGGTGGCGTCAAACCTCAACGTCGTCGCGAGCGGAGCGAAGTAACCCTGAGGCGGCAAACCTCTCTCTCGCATGGAGTTCTCCCGCGGCTCCGGGTTGCTTTGCCTCGCTCTCAATGATGGTGCCCCGTTCGCGATACCCGAGCTGGATTAGGCTATGGACACTGCCAACCCTCGTCTCTACAAGCCGCCGCACCGATCCTAAGACGTGGATGCCTCCGGCGTTCGCGCGGAGCTTGCTTTTGGCCGACACCCCGACCAGCCGCGACGAGGATGCTGCGATGCGCGCGCGCCTTGCCGAGCTGGACAGGTCGCTCGACGCCAACAAGGGCGACGCGCCCGAGCGCCCGGCGCCGGCGGAGGACACGACGCTCGCCTCGGCCATGGGCCTGGGCGCCCGCGTCCTGACCGAGTTCGTCGCGGGCATCGGCGTCGGCGCTGTCATCGGCTGGCAGCTCGACAAATGGCTGCACACCTCGCCGCTGCTGCTGATCGTCTTCCTGGCGCTCGGCACGGGGGCGGGGTTCTGGAACGTGTACCGCATCGCCGCCAAGCCCACCGGCTCGCGCGGCCCGCTCTAGATCAACCCGGCCGCGGCCGGCAGAAGGACGTGACCAAAGTGGCGGCAGAGAATGCGATCGACCCGATCTCGCAGTTCAAGCTCGAGCCGATCGTGCCGATCCACATCGGCGGCTGGGACTTCTCGCTGACCAATTCGTCGCTGTTCATGTTCGTGGTGCTCGGCCTCGCCCTGCTGCTCATGGTGGTGGGCACCTCGGGGCATTCGCTGGTGCCCGGCCGTCTGCAATCGGCGGCGGAGATGAGCTACGAGTTCACCGCCAACATGATCAAGCAGACCGCCGGCCGCGACGGCATGCGGTTCTTCCCCTTCATCTTCTCGATCTTCATGTTCGTGCTGTTCTCGAACATCATGGGCCTGCTGCCCTATTCCTACGCCGTGACCAGCCAGATCGTGGTGACGGCGGCCCTCGCCCTCCTCGTCAACGGCCTGGTGATCGTCTACGGCGTCTACAAGCACGGGCCGGCGTGGCTGAAGCTCTTCGTGCCGCACGGCGTCAACCCGTTCCTGCTGCCGTTCATCTCTTTGATCGAGATCATCTCCTTCATCTCGCGGCCGATCAGCCTCTCCGTCCGTCTCTTCGCCAACATGCTGGCCGGCCACATCACGCTGAAGGTCTTCGGCGCCTTCGTGGCCTCGCTGCTCGGCGCCGGCGCCTTCGCGATCCTCGCGCCGCTTCCTTTCGTGATGACCATCGTCCTCTCGGCCTTCGAGCTTCTCGTCGCCGGGTTGCAGGCCTACGTCTTCGCGATCCTGACTTGCGTCTACCTCAACGACGCAATCCATCCGGGCCACTGAATAAACATCCAACAACAGATCTTTGGCCTGATCTATCATTCTGGAGTTACACGCATGGATCCTACCGCAGCCAAGTACATCGGTGCCGGCCTCGCCGCCATCGGCATGGGCGCCGCCGCCATCGGCGTCGGCCAGATCTTCGGGCCGTTCCTCGCTGGCGCGTTGCGCAACCCGTCGGCCTCCGACGCGCAGTTCGGTCGCGCCTTCATCGGCGCGGCGTTGGCCGAAGGCCTCGGCATCTTCGCCTTCCTCGTCGCGATCCTGCTCCTCTTCGTGATGAAGTAGTCCTTTCAGGGCGCGCGCCGGTTCGCCGGCCGCGCGTCCCGTTTCCTGCCCGCTCTCCAGAGACCTTCATTTCCATGGCAGCAGAACAGGCCGCTGGCGGCGGCGACGCCTTCCCGCCCTTCGACCCGCACACCTACCCCACCTCGATCCTCTGGCTGGCCGTCACCTTCGGCATCCTCTATTTCACGATGTCGCGCTACGCGCTGCCGCGCGTCGGAAGCATCCTGGGGGAGCGCTCGGCCAAGATCCACGAGCGACTCGCCGCCGCGCGCAAGATGCGCGAGCAGGCGCGCCAGGCCTCCGACGCCTACGACCGCACGCTGGCCGAGGCTCGCGCCCGCTCTCAGGAGCTCGCCAACGCGACGCGCAACCGCGTCAAGAGCGAGCAGGAGGGCAAGCGCACGACGCTCGAGGCCGAGCTCGACGACAAGCTGAAGGCGGCCGAGCTGCGCATTGCCGAGACCAAGGCGGCGGCGATGGCCAACGTCGGCCAGATCGCCACCGAGACCGCTGCCGCGATCGTCGAGCATCTCACCGGCAAGCCGGCCAATTCCGACCAGGTCGCCCGGGCGATCGCCGCATCGAGGACCTGAGGATCATGGACGCCGAATTCTGGGTCGCCGCCGGTTTCATCTGCTTCATCCTGCTGGCGATCTTCTATTTCAGGTCGCACACCAAGATCGGTGACGCGCTGGACAAGCGCGGCGCGCGCATCCGCGACGAGCTCGATGAGGCCGAGCGCCTGCGCCGCGAGGCCGCCGCCGTGCTGGCCTCGTTCGAGGGCAAGCGCGCCCAGGCCGAGAAGGAGGCCGCCGACCTCGTCGATCAGGCTCGCGCCGAAGCCGAGCTCATCGCCAAGGAGGCCGAGCAGCGCCTGTCGGATTTCGTGCAGCGCCGCACCGCTCAGGCCGAGCAGAAGATCGCCAACGCCGAGCTGCAGGCCATGGCGCAGGTCCGCGCCGCCGCCGCCGATGCCGCCACCGCCGCTGCCGAGATCGTGCTGCGCGAGGACACCAAGGGCAGCTTCGCCGACAGGCTCATCGAGCAGGGCATCGGCGACGTGAAGCGCCTCGCTCACTGACGACACACACGAAAAAACCCGGCTCAGGCCGGGCTTTTCCGCGAGGTGAGGAGGCGTCCGCTACTGCGCGGCCGCCGTCTCTTCGGCGGCGGCGCCCTTGTGCTTGCGCGCGACGTGCTTGGTCTTCGCCCCGCCATCGGCCTTGGCACCGCCGTCGATCCCGATCTTGATCGAATATTCCTGCGTCCGCCCCGGCGGAATTCGCACGACGACGCTGTCGGACACGAACTGGAACGGCACGGAAGCCTGACCCGCCGGCACCGAGACGCCCATCTTGAAGAGCTTGCTCTCGACCGGCTTGCCCTGTGCCTCGCTGAACACCGCGACGCGGATCGGCACGTCGAAGCGCCCGGCGGCGCCGGCCGGTCCGAGCAGCACGCGACCGTCGGCGCCGACCTTGATCGAGACCCTGTCGCCCGAGATCGAGCATTCGCGGCCGACCGTCTGCAGCGTGTACTGGTAGCGCAGGCCCTGGTTGCCGGTTGCGCCCGCTGCCATGACCCGCTGCGATTCGGTGCCCGGCAGCAGCGTGATGGTGGGGCAGCCAGATGGCGCCTCCGACGGGGCCGGCCCGGGCGGCTTGTTCATTCCCATGCGTGCGGTCGCGGCGCTGATCGAATCCTTCATCTTCTCGGAGATCTTCTGGCTCCAGCTGTCCTCGTCTCCATCGTCGATCGAGCCGGGAGTCGGAGCGGAGGCTAGCGGCGTACCGCCGGGCGGAGCGGCAAGCGCGGGCGACAGCAGCGATGCCACCGCGGCTCCGCACAACGCGACGTCACTGAGGCGTCCCCACGATCGGCGGACCTCGGACCGCCTTCGGCTCACGCGCATTCTTTCCTCCCTCTTCACGCCAACCACGAAAGCCTGCACCGCAATTGCGGCGAAACTCACTTGAGATCGTCGAAAGCTTCCTTGAAGCCGGCGAGCTGCAGCGGGATGCCGACACCTTCCTCCGGCGTCTGCGAGATGATGAAGACGGCGGTCTTGCCCGTCTTGAACTGTTCCACGAGCTTGTCTTCCATCACCACCTCGGCGATGCAGCCCGAGGGCTGGCAGCGCACAAAGCCGGCATGGCCGATGTCGACATTGTCGATCTTCAGTCCGAGGCCGGAGGGTAGCAGCACGCCGAGCGGCGCGATGACGCGCAGCAGCCGATTCTTGCCGTCGGCCGTCTTCAGCACAATCACCACCAGCCCGATGTTCGGGCGGTCGTCGGCGACGATGCTCTGGATCAGCGCGCACATCTCCTTGTCCGCGCCCGGCGGGGTCTCGCAACGCACCTGCCAGTCGCCGTGCTTGGCCTTGGCCACGCCTTGGCCGTGGGCCGGCCAGACGAGGGCAACCGCCAGGCTCGCCGCCAGTCCCAAGCGCCATGCCGCGGCGCCTCGGCGCCGCCCCCCGCGTGGCCATACGCCACCATCCGCCACTGTCGCGCCGCGCACCTGCACCTCACCCAAGCTGGAGCCCGAGTTAAAGCCGTAGGGCTGAGGCGAAAGCGAGACGGAGTACGAGGCACGAGTGCTTTTATGCCGCGAGATTGCCGCGGCGCGAACATTGCGCTTTTTTCACCTTTATGGTTTGACCGCTGGCACAGGGCACATGATCCGCCGCGCTTCCCGCAGCCGTGAAGATCAGGCGCAAGCAACGATAAGCCCACGGGGTGAAGACGGATGAAAAGTCTGTTCAAGGCCGGTCTTGCGGCCGTCTCGATTTTTGGAACCGCCTTGATCTCGATGGCAGCGAAGGCCGCCGAGGCTGCGTCCGATCAGGTGGTCGGCGCGGCCTACCCGGCTCAGATCGGGTTCGAGCCTGCCGTGACGCCTATCGCGCACGAGATGCATTCGTTCCATAACGTGCTGCTGCTCCCGATCATCATCGCCATCTCGATCTTCGTCGCGGTCCTTCTCGCCATCTGCGCGGTGCGCTTCAACGAGAAGGCCAATCCGGTCCCCTCGAAGACCACGCACCATACTGCGCTCGAGATCGCGTGGACCGTGACGCCCGTCCTGCTGCTGTTCATCATCGCCATACCCTCGATGAAGCTTCTGACCAACGAGCTGGTGGTACCGAAGTCCGACATGACGTTGAAGGTCACGGGCAAGCAGTGGTTCTGGAGTTACGAGTATCCCAAGGATCAGGACGGTGGTTTCGCCTTCGATTCCTACATTCTCAAGGGTGACGACCTGAAGCCGGGCATGTTGCGCCAGCTCGCCGTCGACAACGAGGCGGTTGTCCCCGTCGGCAAGACCGTGCACCTTCTGGTCACCGGCGCCGACGTCATCCACGGCTTCGTGGTGCCCTCCTTCGGCGTGCGTATCGACGCGGTGCCCGGGCGCTTGAACGAGAGCTGGTTCCGGGCCGAGCGCGAGGGTGTGTATTACGGCCAGTGCTCCAAGCTGTGCGGCAAGGACCACGCCTTCATGCCGATCGCCTTCAAGGTCGTAAGCGACAAGGAATACACCGCCTGGTTGCAGGACGCTAAGAAGAAGTACGCGTCGAATTCCACGGGCACGGACTTCGCCGCGGTGGAGACGCCCGTCGTCGCCAAGACCGCGATCCCCGACAACGTGACTTCCACAGCCGCGCCCCCCAAAACCGCGACTCCTTTGCGCCTCGCCGGTGCCCAGTAGGTCGTTTAAACAACGCATCGCGTGGCCTCGGCCTCGCCCGGATTGAGACCGTAGGATCGAAAGAGCCATGGCCACAGCAGTCGCCGATCACAGTGACGATCCCGCCGTTCCGCACGGCTGGCGCCGCTACATGTATTCGACCAACCACAAGGACATCGGGACGCTCTACCTGATCTTCGCGATCACGGCTGGTGTCATCGGCTCGTTCTTCTCGATCCTGATGCGCATGGAGCTTCAGGAGCCTGGCATCCAGGTGATGAACCGTATCGCGGAACATGTTCAGGGTTACCACGGCGACCTGGCGATCGAAGCCGGCAAGAACCTCTACAACGTCATCATCACCTCGCACGGCCTGATCATGATCTTCTTCATGGTCATGCCGGCGCTCATCGGCGGTTTCGGCAACTGGTTCATCCCGATCATGATCGGTGCGCCGGACATGGCCTTCCCGCGGATGAACAACGTCTCGTTCTGGCTGTTGCCCGCGTCGTTCTCCCTGCTCTTCATCTCGGCCTTCGTGGGCGGCGCGCCCAGCATGAACGGCTTCGGCGGTGGTTGGGTCATGTACCCGCCGCTCTCGAGCAACGTCGGCCACCCCGGCCCGGCAATGGATTTTGTCATCCTCTCGCTCCATCTCGCCGGCGCCTCGTCGATCCTCGGCGCGATCAACTTCATCACCACGATCTTCAACATGCGTGCTCCGGGCATGACGCTGCACAAGATGCCGCTTTTCGCCTGGTCGGTGCTCGTCACCGCCTTCCTGCTGGTGCTGTCGCTCCCGGTCCTCGCCGGCGCCATCACCATGCTGCTGACCGACCGTAACTTCGGCACCACCTTCTTCGACCCGTCGAACGGCGGCGACCCGATCCTCTTCCAGCACCTGTTCTGGTTCTTCGGCCATCCGGAAGTGTACATCCTGATCCTGCCGGGTTTCGGCATCGTCAGCCACATCATCTCGACCTTTTCGAAGAAGCCGATCTTCGGCTATCTCGGCATGGCCTACGCCATGGTGGCGATCGGCGTGGTCGGGTTCGTCGTGTGGGCCCATCACATGTACACCGTCGGCCTGTCGCTCTCGACGCAGCGCTACTTCGTCTTCGCGACCATGGTCATCGCGGTGCCGACGGGCGTGAAGGTGTTCTCCTGGATCGCGACGATGTGGGGCGGTTCGATCTCGTTCCGCACCCCGATGCTCTGGGCGACCGGCTTCATCTTCCTCTTCACGGTCGGCGGCGTCACCGGCGTCGTGCTTGCCAATGCCGGCATCGATCGCGCTCTGCACGAGACCTACTACGTCGTCGCGCACTTCCACTACGTGCTGTCACTGGGTGCCGTGTTCGCGCTCTTCGCTGGGTTCTACTACTGGTTCCCGAAGATGAGCGGCTACATGTACAACGAGACGTTGGGCAAGTGGCACTTCTGGCTGATGTTCGTCGGCGTGAACGTCACCTTCTTCCCGCAGCACTTCCTCGGCCTCGCCGGCATGCCGCGTCGCTACATCGACTATCCCGACGCCTACCGCCTGTGGAACGAGATCTCCTCCTACGGCGCCTACCTGTCGTTCGCGAGCGTGTTCCTGTTCCTCTTCATCATCTACGACGCCTTTGCCAAGAAGCGTGTCGCGGGCGACAATCCCTGGGGCGCCGGCGCGACCACGCTGGAGTGGACGCTCTCCTCGCCGCCGCCGTATCACCAGTTCGAGACGCTGCCGCGCATCACGTCGGCAGGCGGCCACTGATCGACCTTGGCGCGGCCAGCTTTGCGCCGGCCGCCGGCCGCCGGCCCAACCTTCGAAGGACGCCGCCCGTCGGCGTCCTTTCCGCTTCGGCGGACTTCTCGAATAGGCTTCGGTGCCGCTGGCTCTCCCGCCGGTGAACCGAAACGCAGAGTGCCATGAGCTTCATCAGCGAAACCGACAGCGTCCTCGTCTCTTCGGCTGGGCCCGGCGACTATGTCGCCCTCCTCAAGCCGAGGGTGATGTCGCTCGTCGTCTACACCGCCATCGCCGGCCTGCTGATCGCGCCCGGCACGGTCAACCCCGTCTTGGCTGTTGCTGCCCTGCTCGCGATCACCGTCGGCGCCGGCGCCAGTGGCGCGCTTAACATGTGGTACGATTCCGATATCGATGCCGTGATGCGGCGTACAGCCGGGCGGCCCATTCCGCAGGGCCGCATCACGCGGGGAGAGGCGTTGGCCTTCGGCCTGACCCTGTCGGCCGCCTCGGTCTTCACCCTCGGTGTCGTCGCCAACTGGTTCGCCGCTACCTTTCTCGCGTTCACCATCTTCTTCTACGTCGTCATCTACACGATGTGGTTGAAGCGCTCGACGCCGCAGAACATCGTCATCGGCGGAGCCGCCGGCGCCTTTCCACCGATGGTCGCCTACGCCGCCGTGACCGGCACGACATCGTGGTCGAGCTTCGCGCTTTTCGCGCTGATCTTCATTTGGACACCGCCGCATTTCTGGGCGCTGGCACTGGTGAAGTCGGAGGAGTTCGCCAAGGCCAACATCCCGATGCTGCCCAACGTTGCCGGTGCCGACCGCACCCGACGCGACATCCTGCTCTACAGCTTGGCATTGGCTCCGGTCGGAATGCTGCCCTGGTTGATGGGGTTCACGACGATCGCCTACGGCCTCCTCTCTGCCGGGCTTGGCCTCGCCTTCGTCGTGCTGGCTTATCGTTGCTGGCGCATCCGCGAAGGCGCGGCGGCAAACAAGGCGGCCATGGCGCTGTTCTCGTTCTCCATTCCCTACCTCTTCCTGCTCTTCGCCGAGATCATCGGCGAGCGGACGCTGATGCTGGCGAAGGTGATTCCATGGCTGTGACCCAGGAACCCGAGGGTATCGTCCTCACCCCGGAGCAGAAGCGCAGCCGCCGCAACCGCAATATCGCCATCGGGCTCGCCGTAGGCTTCTTCGTGCTGCTTTTCTACGTCGTCACGATCGCCAAGCTCGGCTCGCACGTCGTCGAGAGACCGCTCTGATGGCGCGGATCGGACGCCGGCACATCGCGCCTGTCGCCGCCACCGCCGTGGTCCTCGGCATGCTCGCCCTGGTCGCGGTATCGCTGCCGATGTATCGCGCCTTCTGCCAGCTCACGGGCTACGAAGGTACGCCGCGCATCGGCGCTCAGGCGCTCGGCATCGTCAGGGGCAAGCGCACCATGCAGGTCCGCTTCGACGCCAATGTCGGCAACGGCCTGCCCTGGCGCTTCGAGCCCGAGCAGCCGCAGATCGCCGTGCGCACCGGCCAGACCGCGACGATCTTCTACAAGGTGACCAACGACAGCGACGAGGCGATCACAGCCCGCGCCGTCTACAACGTCGGGCCGCCGTCGATCGGCGCCTACTTCGACAAGGTCGCGTGCTTCTGCTTCTCCGACCAGACGCTGAAGCCTCACCAGACGCTGGAGATGCCGGTGGTTTTCTTTCTCGATCCCGCCCTGGAGAAGGACGAGACGATGGACGGTGTTTCCGAGGTGGTGCTTTCCTATACGTTCTATCGCCAGAAGAATGTGGCGGTGCAGGCGAGCGTCGCGAAGGACGAGCCCGCTAAGCAAAAGCTTTAAACGGCGAACCTTGACCGTTCGCCGGCAAAAACGCTAACGCCAGACACGCGAAGACCGCCGCGCGGAACGCGGGCGAGCGGGGACAAAGGACACGCAAAGCCATGGCCGGTGGTCACGCCAAACCGAACCACGACTATCATCTGGTCCCACTGAGCCCGTGGCCGCTTCTCGGCTCGATCGGTGCCTTCGTGATGGCCCTAGGTGGCATCATGTGGATGAAGGCGCTGAACGCGTTCGGCATGTACGTGTTCTTCGCCGGCCTTCTCTGCGTGCTCTACGTCATGGCCGCCTGGTGGACCGATGTCGTGCGAGAGGCGCAGCACGGCGACCATACCCGTGTCGTCCAGATCAGCCATCGCTACGGCATGATCCTCTTCATTGCCTCCGAGGTCATGTTCTTCGTCGCTTGGTTCTGGGCGTATTTCGATATCGCCCTCTATCCCCACGAGGCGATCGAGTACGCCCGCACGCAGGCCATCGGCGGCATGTGGCCGCCGAAGGGCACCGAGGCGCTCGATCCCTGGCATTTCCCGTTGTTCAACACGCTCCTGCTGCTGACCTCGGGCACCACGGTCACCTGGGCCCACCATGCCCTGCTGCACTCGGATCGCTCGGCGATCGCCAAGGGCCTGATACTGACGATCGTGCTCGGCGTGCTGTTCACCTGCACGCAAGTCTGGGAGTACATGCACGTCGACTTCAAGTTCGCCTCCGCCATGGGCTCGAACTTCTTCATGCCGACGGGCTTCCACGGTTTCCACGTCGTCGTCGGCACGATCTTCCTGATCGTGTGCATGGCCCGCGTGTTGGTCGGGCAGTTCACCGTAAAACAGCATCTCGGCTTCGAGTTCGCCGCCTGGTATTGGCACTTCGTCGATGTCGTCTGGCTTTTCCTGTTCTCCTGCATCTACGTTTGGGGTTCGTGGGGTGCCGTCACCGAAGTGGTCAAGGCTCCCTAGCATCTCGCTGCGCGCGAACGTCTCGGGGCGGTCCGATCGGGCTGCCCTGTTTCTTGAGCTGGCTTCCGCTTTCAGCCTTCGTCGCCCGCCCAGAGCGTGATCGTCTCCGAGCGGAAGGCTTCAAAGCAACCCGCTTCGATGGCGGCCCTCATGTCGCGCATCAGGTCCTGGTAGTAGCCGATGTTGATCGCGGTCGGCAGCATCATGCCAAGGATCTCGCCTGACTTGACGAGGTGATGGAGGTAGGCGCGCGAGTAGTCGCGCGCGGCGGCGCAGCTCGCCTGCGGGTCGACGGGCGCCGGATCCTGCACGTGGCAGGCATTGCGCAAGTTGAGGCGACCGTGCCGCGTGTAGACCTGGCCGTGGCGGCCGGCGCGCGTCGGCATCACGCAGTCGAACATGTCAATACCGCGCGCCACGCTCTCCAGCAGGTCGTGCGGCGTCCCGACTCCCATGAGGTAGCGCGGTTTGTCCCGCGGCAGGAACGGCAGCGTGTCCTCCAACGTGCGCAGCATGGCCTCCTGGAGCTCGCCGACGGCGAGGCCGCCCACGGAATATCCATCGAAGCCGATCGCCACCAGCGCCTCCGCGCTGGCCCTGCGCAGGGCCGCCGTCGTGCCGCCCTGGACGATGCCGAACAGTGCCCGCTCCGGCTGGCGGCCGAACGCTGCCTTGGAGCGCTCGGCCCAGCGCAGCGACAGGCGCATCGCCCGCTCCACCTCAGCCACCTCCGCCGGCAGCCGCAGGCATTCGTCGAACTGCATCTGGATGTCGGACCCGAGCAGCCCCTGGATCTCGATCGAGCGCTCCGGCGTCAACACGTGCTTGGAGCCGTCGAGGTGCGACTGGAAGGTCACGCCGGTCTCGTCGAGCTTGCGCAGCTTGGCCAGGCTCATGACCTGGAAGCCGCCGGAATCGGTGAGGATGGGGTGCGGCCAGTTCATGAAGCGGTGCAGGCCGCCCAGCGCCGCCACGCGCTCTGCGCCGGGGCGCAGCATCAAGTGGTAGACGTTGCCGAGCACCACGTCGGCGCCCAGCGCGCGGACCTCGTGCGGGTGCATGGCCTTTACTGTCGCCGCCGTGCCGACCGGCATGAAGGCCGGCGTGCGGATGGTGCCGCGGGACGTGGTGATCTCGCCGCGCCGCGCCGCGCCGTCGGTGGCAAGCAGCGTGAAGCCGAAGGGGATCAAGGTTCGGCCCGCGTGAGGAAGCAGGCGTCCCCGTAGGAGTAGAAGCGGTACCCCGCGGCGATGGCGTGGGCGTAGGCGGCGTGCATGGTCTCGAGCCCGGCGAAGGCGGCGACCAGCATGAACAGCGTCGATCGCGGCAGGTGGAAGTTGGTGAGCAGCGCATCGACGGCGCGGAAGCGGTAGCCCGGCGTGATGAAGATCGAGGTGTCGCCGCTGAACGGGGCGATCGTGCCGTCCTCGCGCGCGGCCGATTCGAGCAGCCGCAGGCTGGTCGTACCGGCGGCGACGATGCGGCCGCCCGCGGCTCGCGCGGCGTTCAGCGCCTCGGCGGCGGCGGCATCGATGGTTCCCCATTCCGCGTGCATCCGGTGATCCACGGTATCTTCGGCCTTCACCGGAAGGAAGGTGCCGGCGCCGACGTGCAGCGTCAGCCGGTGAATCCGCACGCCGCGCGCCTCGATCGAGGCGACGAGCTCCGGCGTGAAATGCAGGCTCGCCGTTGGCGCCGCCACCGCACCGGGCCGGCTGGCGAACAACGTCTGGTAATCGGCGGCGTCACGCACGTCGACGGGGCGCTTTCCGGCGATGTAGGGCGGGAGCGGCATCGTACCATGGCGCTCCAGCGCCGCATCGAGCTCCGCGCCGGCGAGCGCGAAGCGCAGCACCACCTCGCCCTCTCCCGCGTGCTCCAGGCAGGTGGCGTCGAGCGGGTCGGCCTCGCTGCCGAAGGCGATCACCTCGCCGTCGGCAACGCGCTTCGCCGGTTTCAGGAAGGCGCGCCACAGGTCGGCCCCTTCCCGCTTGTGCAGCGTCGCCTCCACGCGGGCCTGCGTGCCGGCGCGCCGGCGCAAGCCGGAGAGCCGCGCGGGGATCACCCGCGTGTCGTTGACGACGAGGCAGTCGCCGGGGTTCAGCAGCCCGGGAAGATCCTGGATCGTGCGTTCGGCCAAGGTGTCACGAACCCCATTCGGGACGACGACGAGCAAACGTGCCGCCTCACGCGGCTCGCTGGGCCGCAGCGCGATACGATCCGACGGCAGGTCGAAATCGAAGAGATCAACACGCATCGTTGCGATTAGCGGGAGTAAGACGACGCAGGGCGCCGATCTTGCGGGATCATCCGCACGCCTGCTTCGTCACGAGTATCCCACTGGATCGATGGGTGAAACCGGTACCCCGCCGGCCTCGATGGCCGCGCCGGCGGCGAGGCAGAGATCCTCGCGGAACCGACCTGCGACGATCTGGACACCGACGGGGACGCCATGGACGAGACCGGTGCTCACAGTCAGCGCCGGCAGTCCCAGGACCGGGATCGCCAATTGGGTCGTCTGCGCCTCCCAAACCCGTGCGAACGCCGCATCGCCTTCGAGATCGAGACCGTCCGCAAAAGGCAGTTCCGTCGACACCGGCATCAGGACAACCGGGAAACGCTCGAGGAAGGCGTTCCAAGCCCGGATCATCGCGAGGCGGCGTTTGAAGAGATCGGCATAGGCGTCGCGATCAACGGCGCGTGCCGAGGCCTCGTGGTGCCGCAGAACGGTCAGCGCACCCGCGTCGCCTTCCTCCTCCGCCGCTGCGCGTAGCTTGTCGTAACCCTCGCACAGCCAGAGCCGCGTCTGCACCTCAGCCGCCTCGCGCAGGGGCGGCAGCGCATCGACACGTTCGACCTCCCAGCCTTGGTCTCGCAGGCACACGGCAGCGTGTTCCAGTGCCGCGACGACCTCCGACGCCGTCTCGAGGCCGTCGGGCGCGCTGCAGAGCGCCGCACGTCGGGGCACGTCCGGACCGACGAGCGGGGCCGGTGTCCACCAGGGATCGCGTGGATCGGGCGCCGCCATCGCCGCGAGGATCGATCGAAGATCCTCGATAGTGCGACCGATAGGACCGACGACCGCGGTCAGTTGCGGCCCGATCGCGCGATCCGGCGAGGACGCGTTCCACGCGGGGATCCGCCCCGGAGTCGGGCGTATGCCGTGCAGGCCGCACGCGTAAGCGGGATAGCGGACCGATCCGGCTATGTCGGTTCCCTGTGCGAAGGCGCCGATCCCAGCGGCGACGGCCGCCGCCGCGCCGCCCGACGATCCCCCCGGCGTGAGGCGGGGATTGCGCGGGTTGCGGGTGGCTCCGTGGAGACGGTTGTCGGTGAACCAGCGATAAGAGAATGCCGGCGTGTTGGTGCGACCGAGGCAGACGGCACCTGCCTTCAGCAAGTTGTCGACCGCCGGATTGTTGGATGCGGCGACGAGGTTGCGCTGAAGCGTCAAACCATTGGTGGTGGCGAAGCCGATTTGATCCGTGTTGACCTTGATCGTGAAGGTCGCGCCGGCAAGCGGCACATCGGCGCCACCATCTTCAAGCGCGCGATCGACCCCGTCGGCTTGCGCCAGGGTCTCCTCCACCCGCACGTCGACCACGGCATTGATCGCTCCATTCACCCGGTCCAAACGCGCAAGACCGTCGAGCGCCACGTCACGCGCGGAGATCTCGCGTCGCCGCACCAGGGCAGACAACTCGGTCGCCGAGAGACGCCAGAACTCGTTCACGTCGACGGGTCGCGACTTCTCAGCTCAGCGTCGCAGAGACGATCTTGTCGGGGTCACGCACGGGCTCGCCGCGCTTGATCTTGTCGACGTTCTCCATGCCCGACGTCACCTTGCCCCACACCGTGTACTGCTTGTTGAGGAAGTCGGAATCGCCGAAGCAGATAAAAAACTGCGAGTTGGCCGAGTCCGGGCTCTGCGCGCGGGCCATCGAGCAGGTGCCGCGCACGTGCGGCTCGTTGTTGAACTCCTGCTTGATGTTCGGATACTTCGAGCCGCCGGTGCCGGTGCCGTTAGGGCAGCCGGTCTGCGCCATGAAGCCGTCGATCACGCGATGGAACACGATGCCGTCGTAGAAGTGCTCGCCGACGAGCTTCTTGATGTGCTCGACGTGCTTGGGCGCGAGGTCCGGGCGCATCTCAATCACGACGGGTCCCTTGGTCGTCTCGAGCGTGAGCGTGTTGCCGGCTTCGGCCATGGAAACTCCTGGGGTGCTACAGCGCCGCGCCGCGCGTGCGGCGCGGGGCGACGAAGCGGATGAGGAAGACGCGGCCCGCAATAGCGGCTCCCAAGGATGGGGTAAACCGCAGTGGCGTGCAGGTTTTGAGGGCGGCGAACAGCGAGTTGGCGAGGTCGGCCTGACCGTCGGGGCCGCCCGCCGCCTTCATGTAGGTGATGCGCGGCTTGCCGAACACCGATCCGTCGCGCCGGAAGCTCATGCGCAGCGTGATCTCGTCGCCCTCGTGCGGCGGCTGCCAGCAGGCGGCGATCGCACGCGGCACGTCGTTGGGCAGGTTGACGGGCGCCGGTTCCGCGCCGGCCGGTGCGCTCGCGAGCAGCGCCAGCCCGATCGCGACCGCCGCCGCGCGCACTACTTGCCGGACTTAGCCATCTTCATCGAAACGATCTTGTCGGGGTTGTCGACGGAGCCGCTCTGGCCGTCGCCCTTCTTGATCTTGTCGACGACATCCATGCCCGAGATCACCTGGCCCACCACCGTGTACTGGTTGTTGAGGAACGAGGACGGTGCAAAGCAGATGAAGAATTGCGAGTTGGCCGAGTTGGGATCCGACGTGCGGGCCATGCCGACGGTGCCGCGATCGAACGGGAAGCTCGAGAACTCGGCCGGCAGGTCGGGCTCCTTGGAGCCGCCCGAGCCGGTGCCGGTCGGGTCGCCGGTCTGCGCCATGAAGCCATCGATCACGCGGTGGAACTTCTGACCGTTGTAGAACCCTTCCTTCGTCAGCTTCTCCATCTGCGCCACCCCCTTGGGCGCGAGATTGGGCATCAGCTGGATCACGACCTTGCCATCCTTGGTGGTGAGGATCACCTGGTTGGCCGGATCGGCCGCCGGCACGGCGAAGGCGAGGCTTCCGGTGAAGGTCACGGCGGCGAAGGCGCCGAGAAGGGCGCGGCGGTCGTACGGCATGGGGGCTCCTCGCAGGAAGTTCGTGGCGTGCCTGTGCCCGACCAATGTCGCCGCAATGTGACAGCCCAGAACCTAGCCGCATCGTCTCGCTGAGCAGACTCGGCGCTTTTGATGGTGCATCTCGTCCAAGCCACGGTGAAGGTGAATTTCCACCGAACGCGACGTTCACGGCCGCCAGGAGCCATCGGGCAGGTCGACGTCGCGTTCGGCTGCGTTTAACGCGCGGACGAGTTGCTCGACATTCAGCTTCACGCAGTAGGCGGGTTTCGCCCGCTCGAAGCGCCAGCTGTCGGCAAGGCTTCCGGCGTCGAACGCGTCGAAGCCGAGTTGGTCGACAAGACGCATCACTCGCGCCTTGGCTTCTTGATCGTCTCCGGCGATCGGCAGCGCGCGCCGATCGGCCGAGCCGGCGGGCCGCCCATCCGTCTCGATGTCCCCGGCCAAGATGGCGTTGAACGCCTTCACCACGTGCGAGGAGGGAAGGTGCTCGGCGAGCAGCCCGCTGGTGGTTGTCCGACGGGCATCGAGCGCCGCGATCGCACCGTCCCGCTCGGGATAGTAGTTGTTGGCGTCGATGACGATCTTGCCGGCCAGCGGCTCGACCGGAACGCTCCGGTAGTGTTCGAGCGGGATGGCGACCAGCGCCATCTCGGCGAAGGCGACCGCCTCCGCGACGGTCCCGATCCGTGCCCCGGTTCCGCTCGGGATGCTGGCCAACGATTTTGGCCCCCGCGAATTGCTCACCATCACTTCGTGTCCAGCCTGCACCGCTAGGCGGGCGACCGCCCTGCCGACGAAGCCCGCTCCGATGATCCCGATCTTCATGACATCTCCTTCAACCGTCTCCCACGATATGGATTGCCATCCCGTCCGAAAAAATGATGATCTGACACGTAGTTCAACAACATGCAGTTGGTAATCATGGATCGGCTCTCGTGCATGGCGACCTTCGCAAAGGCGGTCGAGGCCGGCTCCTTCGCGGCGGCGGCGGGTCACATCGGGTCGTCGCCGCAAATGGTCGCCAAGCAGGTCGCCTACCTGGAAACTCGGCTGGGGACGCGCCTTCTCAACAGGACCACGCGCCGACAGAGCCTGACCGAGGCCGGCCGCCTCTTCTACGACCGCTGCAAGGAGGTCCTCGCCGCCGCCGCCGACGCGGAGGCGCTTACCGCGGGGCTGGGCGTCAGGCCGCGCGGCCACCTCAGGGTCACGGCGCCTTCCGCCTTCGGCAGCCACAGCTTGATGCCGATGGTGACCGCCTTCCTCGACGCGCACCGCGAGGTCACGATGTCTTTGACCCTGACGGACCGCGTCGTCGATCTCGTCGAGGAAGGATTCGAGGCGGCCTTCAGGATCGGCCCGACGGCGACGTCGAGCCTCGTAGCGCGGCCTCTGCGCCTCTACCAGCTGATCGCCTGCGCGTCGCCGGCCTACCTCGCGCGGCACGGAACGCCCCGGACTCCGGCCGACCTTTTCTCGCACGAGCTGCTCGGCTACGCTTTCTGGTCGCGGTCGACGGAGCAGGGCTGGCGCTTCGGGCGCGGCGAGGATACCTCGGTCGTGCCGGTAAAAGGCCGCCTCGAGGTCAACGACTGCGGGGCACTGGTGGCCGCCGCGTTGGAAGGCTTCGGCATCGTCCTCGGTCCCGAAGACGTGTTGAGGCCCGCTATCGAGACGGAGTTTCTCATACAGGTTTTGCCGGACTACGCCGCGCCCAACCGGCCCATGCACCTCGTCTACGCATCGGATCGGCGGCAAACACCCAAGTTGCGCTCCTTCATCGAAGCGTCTGTCGAAGTATTCGGCGAGCCGGGACAGCCATCGTGACCCTTATGGCTCTGGCGGACATCCAGTCTTCGGAAGCTCCAGAGCCGACGACGATAGCGGCGTTGGGTCGGCCGCGGAATGCTGCCGCAGGCGACGGCTCTCGGCGCAATCGCTCGCCGGACGCCGTGCGGCACGCTACAGCTGTCGCGAAAACAGCGACCGGATCGCCATCGGGCCGGCCTCGTGCGAAGCGGAGGGTCGCCGCCGAGGCGCCGCACGGCGGCTATCCTCCGCTTCGCACAAGGTGAGCCCCGCCATGCCCCCGATCGACCGCGAGCCGATCACGCGCGCCTCGCTCTCGACGTCGCGCATCGCCTTTCTCGTCATCGCCGCCGCAGCGCCGCTGGCCTCGCTGATCGGCAACCTGCCGATCGCGCTCGGGCGCGGCAACGGCGTGGGCACGCCGGGCGCCTTCCTCATCGCCGGCGTCACCCTGCTCTGCTTCGCGGTCGGCTACGCCGCGATGAGCCGGCGCATCGTCAACACCGGCGCCTTCTACACCTACATTACCGAGGGGCTGGGCACGGCGGCAGGCATAGGCTCTGCCTACACCGCGCTGCTGGCCTACCTAGCCTTCACCTTCGGTCTGGCCGCTTTCTTCGGCTACTTTACCGTGATCGTCCTCGGCCAAGCCGGCCTGCACCTGCCGTGGCCTCTCTTCGCTGCCGTCGGCATCGTGGCCGTGGCCGTGCTCGGCTACCGCTCGATCGATTTGTCTTCGCTGATCCTCGGTGCGCTGATGATCGGCGAGGTCGTGATCCTCGCGATCTTCGATGGCAGCGTTATCGTCGCCAAGGGCGTCACGGCGGCGCTGCCGGCGCACGCGCTGGCCCCCGCCCAGGTCTTCACGCCGGGGCTCGGCGTCAGCCTGATGGTGGCTTTCACCTGCTTCCTCGGCTTCGAATCGGCCGCGCTCTACGGCGAGGAGGCGGCCGAGCCCAGGCGCTCCATCCCGATCGCGACCTACACCGCCGTGATCGCAATCGCCGTGTTCTACCTTTTCAGCGCCTGGGTCACGATCGGCGCGATCAAGCCCGACGATGTCGCCGCGCGCGCCAATGCGGAGACCGGCGAGCTGATGTTCAACGTGTTCACGCGCTACGGCGGCGAGGTGCTCACCGACGTCATGGGCGTGTTCTTCTTCCTCTCGCTATTGGCCTCCTACCTCGCCATCCACAACGCCGCCTCGCGCTACATCTTCGCGCTCGGACGCGAGTGGCTGCTGCCGCCCTGGGTCGGCGACGCGCATCCCAGTTCCGGCGCGCCCGCGCGTGCGAGTGCCGTCGTCACCGCCCTGACGATCGTCACGGTCGCGCCCTTCGCGTTGGCCGGGCTCGACCCGTTCAAGGACGGCGTGCTGGTGGTGATCGGCTTCGGCTCGTTCGGCATCATCTTCCTGCAGGCCTTCGCCGCCATCGCCATCCTAGCCTATCTGCATCGGCACGGCGGCGAGCCGCTGTGGGTCATGGCGGCGACCTGGGCCGGCACGATCGGGCTGATCGCCGCGACGATCTTCGTCGCGATCTATTTCAGGCTGCTGGCGACCAACGAGTCGACGCTGGTGGCCGCGCTGCCCTTCGCGTTCCCGGCGATCGTGCTGGTATGCCTCGGCCTCGGCGCCGTGCCGGGCCTGATCCGGCCGCAGCGCTTCCGCGCGCAGCCGAACTCTCGTTTTACGATGTCAGCCAGCGGCCCGGGCGAGCCCGAAGTCGAACCCGAGTTCGTCATCAACGGCGACCCGGGCTGGCATGGTCCTTGGGCCGTGCGTCACGCTAATGCGTTTGGCCGCGAGCTCACGAGCGAGCCCAAGCCGACCTTGCAGGCGGCACTCGAACATGCCCGCGCCTTGCGCGACGCGCGCGGCGTCAACGTGTTGGAGATCGTGCAAGCGGAGGAACCGCATTCCGGCCCACCCGCCTGACAGACGATGCTCGCGGACCGGCCGTGTCCGCGAGGTCTTACCGTCGGACCGATGCGGACGGATCAAGCCTGAAGGCTCAGGCGACGTGGGGCAGCTCGAAGCTGAAGTCCTTCAGCACCGCCGCATTGCCTGTGCGGGTGGATGCATCGAGGATCTCGATACCGACGATCCGCCCCGCAACGTCGAAATCGAGAACGACGCCCTCCGAAACTTCCTTGCTGTTTTCCACAGCAACGTCGGAAAGCGTCAGGTAGACTGCATCGGAAGCTTGGTCGACCCTCAGACGCATGGCTTCTTCCCGTCGAAGTAGGCGGTGATCACGAAGGTGCGATCGTTGAACGGCGTCACAAACCTCAGCATCACACGACAGCCTGCCAGACATTCCAAGTGAGATATGCGGCGGCCTCCCGGTTCGATAAAGTCGGGCGTGGTCCAAGGTCTCCTCGACCCATGCTTCATCGATCCCGCGTCGCTCGATCTGGAAGGGGCGTGATCGTCGGAGCGGACCACGCCCGCTCCCTCAGCCCTTCGCCTTCAGCGCCGCGCGCCCGGCGTAGAGCGCCTGCGGCCCCAGTTCCTCCTCGATGCGGATCAGCTGGTTGTACTTGGCGACGCGGTCGGAACGCGACAGCGAGCCGGTCTTGATCTGTCCGCAGTTGGTTGCGACCGCCAGGTCGGCGATGGTGGAATCCTCGGTTTCGCCGGAGCGGTGGCTCATGACCGCGGTGTAGCCGGCGCGGTGGCCCATTTCGACGGCGGCCAGCGTCTCGGTGAGCGTGCCGATCTGGTTGACCTTGATCAGGATCGAGTTGGCGACGCCCATCTCGATGCCGCGCGAGAGCCGACCGGTGTTGGTGACGAAGAGGTCGTCCCCGACGAGCTGGACACTCTTCCCAATGCGATCGGTGAGCAGCTTCCAACCGTCCCAGTCGTCCTCGGCCATGCCGTCCTCGATCGACACGATGGGGTAGCTGCCGGCGAGCTTCTCGAGGTAGTCGACCTGGGCCTCGACCGAGCGCGTCGTGCCCTCGCCCTCGTAATGGTAGGTGCCGTCCTTGAACCAGTCGGTCACGGCGCAGTCGAGCGCCAGCGCGATGTCCTGGCCGGGCTTGAAGCCGGCGGCCTCGATCGCCTTCATGCAGAAGTCGAGCGCGGCCTCAGCCGACGGCAGGTTGGGGGCGAAGCCGCCCTCGTCGCCGACGTTGGTGTTGTGGCCGCCCTTCTTCAGCGCGCTCTTCAGGGCATGGAACACTTCCGCGCCGTAACGTACGGCCTCCGCCAGTGTTTCGGCGCCCAGCGGCATGATCATGAATTCCTGGAAATCGATCGGGTTGTCGGCATGAGCGCCGCCGTTAATGATGTTCATCATCGGCACCGGCAGCGTGCGCGCCTGGATGCCGCCGACGTAGCGGTAGAGCGGCAGGCCGATCACGTCGGCCGCGGCCTTGGCGCAGGCCAGCGACACCCCGAGGATGGCGTTGGCGCCGAGCCTCGCCTTGTTAGGCGTGCCGTCGAGCCCGATCATGGTCTCGTCGATGTGCACCTGGTCCTCGGCGTCGAAGCCGCCAATGGCATCGAAGATGTCGCGATTGACGCTGTCGCAGGCGGTGCGCACACCCTTGCCGCCGTAGCGCGACTTGTCGCCGTCGCGCAGCTCGACCGCCTCGTGGGCCCCGGTGGAGGCGCCGGACGGCACGGCGGCGCGGCCCATCGAGCCGTCTTCTAGCGTGACATCGACCTCCACCGTCGGATTGCCGCGGGAATCGAGGATCTCGCGGGCGACGATGTCGACGATGGCCGTCATGAGCGGGTCCTTCCGGTAGGCCGCGTCAAAGAGCTGCGGCGGCGCGGTTTGTACGCCGATGCGCGGCGGGCTGGAAGCGTGCTGCACCGGTCACAAGATGCAATTCTTTACAAAACGGTCGCAAAAGAGATGCCGCTGCCCCGCTGCCGCCGCGGATGGCATCTAGCCGGTTGTTCCGTATGCGTGATGCCCTCAACCTTGCGCTCCTGGTCGTCGCCCTCGTCGGGTCGGCGGAAGCGGCGCGCGCCGACTGGCGTGATCCGATCGCCGGCGCCACCACGATCCTTCCGACGCATTTCGAGCCGGACGACGGTACGTTGACCGTCCACGTCTCGCCGCGGCACGAGCCAAGCGGAGCGGACGGCGGCTCCGCACCGTTTCGCTGGAGCCAGCCGCTCGTCGACAGGCATCTCGACACGAGCGCGCGTTCCGCCCCGCTCGCGGTCGAACTTCTAGAGGCCGTCAGTCGAATCGAGCCGATCTACGACCCGACGCTTCTCGACGGACCCAACGCCGCCGTGTCCCTCCACGTCTCCGCCGGCACCGCCGAGATGCGCGACCTCTTCGGCGATCAATGGCGCATCGCGTCGACGGACGCCAACGTCGATGCCGACGCCCGTCCGCTCGCGACGGCCTGGACGGCCGGCGCCGAGCCGCGTGCCTGCAGTGCCTACCGTGTCCGCCGCCACCACGATTGGAACGAGCCCGCGCTGTCGGCGACGACCGCGGCCGACTGCCGCGCGATTCGCGCCCGGCAGGCGCGCGGGTTCGCCGATGCCTCGCCCCTGCCTGTCGCCGCGGCGCCGCCGCCGATCCCCGTCTTCGCCGCCCCCGAGCCCGGATCGCGGATGACGAGCGCCGACTTCTGGGCTGCGCAGCGTGCCAGGATCGACAGCATCCACGCCCATCTCCACCGCAAATGGAGCGGGAGTCGGATCGCCCTGAGAAGCTCCGGGCGTTAATGCGCCTGGACGTCCGCCCTTGACGGCTGGCCCCGCGGTGCACCATTTGCGGGAGCAAGCGTGTGATGCCGGCCAAGCCGCGTCGCCGCGCGTTTCCCAATCTTCGTGAGCTGGCGACGTGACCTACGCGGTCAAGGAGATTTTCTACACGCTGCAGGGCGAGGGCCACCAGGCCGGTCGCGCGGCGGTGTTCTGCCGTTTCGCCGGCTGCAACCTGTGGAGCGGGCGCGAGGAGGACCGCGCCGGGGCGGCGTGCCGGTTCTGCGACACCGATTTCGTCGGCACGGACGGCGAGGGCGGCAGTCGCTTCGCCGATGCGCAGGCGCTGGCCGATGCCGTCGCTGCGACCTGGGGCGGCGCCGGCGGCGATCGCTTTGTTGTGTTCACCGGTGGGGAGCCGCTGCTGCAGCTCGATGATGCCCTACTCGCCGCGATGCACGCGCACGCCTTCACCTGCGCGGTCGAGACCAACGGCACGCAGGAGGCGCCGTCCGGGGTCGACTGGATCTGCGTCAGCCCCAAGGCCGGCGCGCCGCTGACGCTTGCCCGCGGCGACGAGATCAAGCTCGTCTATCCCCAGGAGGGTCTCGAGCCCGCCCGCTTGGAGGGGCTGCCCTTCAAGCATTTCTGGCTGCAGCCGATGGATGGCGCGGGCCGTCAAGCCAATACCGCCGCCGCGGTCGCCTATTGCCTGGCCCACCCGCGCTGGCGCCTCAGCGTGCAGACCCACAAGGTCGTCGGTATCCCCTGATGGGCGTTCCCTGATGTTCGAGATTTCCAAGCAGTTTTGGTTCGAGGCGGCCCATACGCTGGAGCGCGAGGTCGAAACGGACTCGAGCCGCCGCATCCACGGCCATTCCTACCGCGCCGAAGTCATGCTGCGCGGCATACCGGACGCTGGGTCCGGCATGGTCATGGACCTGACATTGCTCGAACTCGTGTTAGCGGAGGCCCGCGACGGCCTCGACCATCGGCTGCTCGACGAGGTCGCCGATCTCGGCCCGGCGACGATGGAGAACCTCGCGGTCTGGATCTGGCGCAAGGTCGCGCCGCGCTGCGCCGGGCTCGCCAAGGTCACGGTCTACCGCGACTCGAGCCGCGACACCGTCAGCTATTTCGGCCCGTCGGCCGCCTGAGCCTTGGCCTCGGCCTCCGCCCGCCTCTTGCCCATCCAATGCACTGTGATGATGGCGCCCTCGTAGAGCGCGTAGGCTGGAACCACCAGCGCCAGCATCGAGAACGCGTCGGGTGGCGTCAGCACCGCCGAGGCGATAACCACCAGCACGACGGCGTAGCGGCGTTTGGCGCGCAGGAAGGTCGAATCGACGATGCCAATCTGACCGAGCAGCGTGAGGACTACCGGCAATTGGAACATCACGCCGAATGCCAGGATCAGCGTCATCACCAGTGACAGGTATTCGCTGACGCGCGGCAGCAGTTCGATCTGCGCGCGGCCCGGCTCCTTCGACTGCTGCATGCCGATGAAGAAGTGCAGCAGGTTGGGCATCACCATGAAGTAGACGAGCAGCGCGCCGAGCGCGAAGAACACCGGCGTGGCGTAGAGGTAAGGGCGGAAGGCGTTGCGCTCGTGCTTGTAGAGGCCCGGCGCCACGAAAGCGTAGATCTGCGAGAAGACCACCGGACACGACAGGAACGCAGCGGCAAAGAAGGCCACGCGGATCTGGGTGAAGAAATATTCCTGGGGCGCGGTGTAGATCAGCCGGGCGTCCGGCCCCGCGACGTGCTGATAGGGCAGCACGAGCACGTTGTAGATGTTCTTGGCGAAGAAGAAGCAGGCGATGAACAGCACGACGAACGCGGTCAGCGCCTTAACGAGGCGCGAGCGCAGCTCGACGAGATGATCCATGAGAGGCGCTTTGGTCGCCTCGATCTCGGCATCGGTCATCGGCGCAGGGCCTGGTCCTCAAAAAACATGCGGTGTCGCGCGCATAGGCGCCCTCCACCGGCCGAAGTCTCGCGCGTTCTCGCCGGTCAGGACGTGTGCTGCGGCTCTGCCGCGTGCTCGACCTTCTCGGGCGGCGACACGACGGGAGCCGGTGCCGTCGCGGGCAAGGTGTCCGTCGCCGGCTGGTATCCCAACGGGCCGAGGGTCGGCGCACCAAGCGCCTCCACATCGGAAGGTTTGTGCGTCGGCAGCGGATGCACATCCTTGCCGATGTCGTGAACTGATGGCAGCCCGGAGTCGATGCGCACCGCGTCCGCCAGCTTGTTAGCCTCCTTGCGCAAGTCTGCCATGTCGGCCTCGCGCATGGCATCCATGAACTGGCCCTGGAACTCGCTGGCCATGCGCTTCATCTTGCCGACGAACTGCCCGGCCTGGCGCAGCACGCGCGGCAAGTCCTTCGGCGGGATGAAGATGAGCGCCGCGACGCCGACGATGACGATCTTGCTGGCGTCGAGATCGAACATGCGAGTTCAGCCGACCTTGCGCGGCTCGGCCTCGTGAACCACCGGCTGCGTCGAGGGAGCCACGTAGGGCTGGGCCTGCACCTGCGACTGGTGGTCCAGGGTGCGCGCCGGCTCGGCGGGACGCGTCGCAGCGATCTTGGGCTCGTCGTCCTCGCTGAGTCCCTTCTTGAAACTCTTGATGCCTTTGGCGACGTCGCCCATTACGTCGGAGATCTTGTTCTTGCCGCCGAACAGCAAGAGCAGCACCGCTCCGGCGATGATCCAGTGGACTAGGGACATGCTGCCCATGATGGCGTTGGCTCCACGCGCGTTCGTTGATGCTCGGCTATGACCTATTCGTGCGCGCGGGTGAAAACAAGGCGCGCGGGTTCGCCTGTCGGCTAGAACTCGATGCCCTGCTGCGCCTTCACGCCCCCGGCGAAATGGTGCTTCACCAGCGCCATCTCGGTCACGAGGTCGGCGGCTTCGATCAGCGGCGCCTTGGCATTGCGGCCGGTGACGACGATGTGCAGATCCTCTCGCCTCGTCCGCAGCCGCGCCACCACATCCTCGAGCGGCAGGTAGTCGTAGCGCAACGCGATGTTGAGCTCGTCGAGCACCAGCAGGCGGATCGTGGGATCGTCCATCAACGCCTGCGCCTGATCCCAGGCGCGTTCGGCGGCAGCGACATCGCGGGCGCGGTCCTGCGTCTCCCAGGTGAAGCCCTCCCCCATCGTGTGCCATAAGACGAGATCGTCGAAGCGCGCCAGCGCGTGCTTCTCGCCGGTATCCCAGGCGCCCTTGATGAACTGCACGATGCCGACCCGCCAGCCATAGCCGAGCGCGCGCAGGGCGAGGCCCATCGCCGCCGTGGTCTTGCCCTTGCCGGGCCCCGTATGGACGACCAGCAGGCCTTTCTCGGCGATCGTCTTCTCGGCGACCTCGGCGTCCTGCACGGCCTTGCGCTGCGCCATCTTCGCCTTGTGCCGCTCGGCGTCCACGCTCATCCCTGCCCCTCGTAACCTGCGCGACACGCGCCCGCGGTCGCGCATTGTCAAGCCGCGTGGCAAACGCGTACCTGCCGCGAGAATCTGCTAAAGCCGCCGCCACTCTGCCGGAAGCGCCGGCCTGTCGTCGACGGAGCCTCATGCCGCGCCTGGCCGATCGGGTCGCCTTTTCTAGAGGCTGGAGGCGCCGGGCAATCGCGCTCGGCGCCGGCGCAGTCGGCGCGCTCATCCTGGCGCCGATCAACCTCGGCATCGCTCTCGTCGTCCCGATGTGCGTCGCGGTCTGGCTGCTCGATGGCATCGCCGCCCGCCCCGGCCGCAGCTGGCGAGCAGCCTTCGGCGCCGGCTGGTGGCTTGGCTTCGGCTATCATCTCGCCGGCTTCTGGTGGCTTGGCGCCGCCTTCCTCATCGATCCCGAATTCAAGTGGCTGCTTCCGCTCGGCGTCATTGGACTGCCGGCGATCCTCGCGCTCTTCACCGGCGCCGGTTTCGTCCTGGCGCGCCTGCTCTGGGTTTCCGGTCCGGCACGGGTGCTGGCGCTGGCGGTCGGCCTCGCCCTGTCGGAATGGGCGCGCGGGCACTGGTTCTCCGGCTTCCCCTGGAACACCTTCGGCATGGCGCTCGGCGGCCAGCTGGTGCCGGCGCAGGTCGCCTCGCTCTGCGGGCTCGACGGCCTGAACCTCCTCGCTGTCGCGCTCGCCGCGGCCCCGGCGACCCTCGCCGATCCGGGCCGCCGGCGCTGGGCGTCCGCCACCGCTGCCCTCGCCACGCTGGCGGCCATCCTCGCGTTCGGCGCCCTCCGCCTCGCGCAGCCTGCGCCGGCGGGCATCCCCGACGTCACGATCCGCCTCGTGCAGCCGGGGCTGCGGCCGGATGAGGCCTTCACCTTCGAGAACAAGGACGCGATCGTCGACGACTACGTGGCCCTGTCGCGGCGCGACAATGCCGCCAAGGGCATCGCGCTCGCCGATGTGACGATGCTGGTATGGCCGGAATCGCCCTTCCCCTTCATCCTGTCGCGGCAGCCCGAGGCGCTCGCCAAGATCGCTGCGCTGCTGCCGCCCAAGACCAGCCTCGTCACGGGTGCCGCACGCGAGGAGGATCTTCCGGCGCGGAATGGCGACCGCGCGCACAGCGACTACTACAACGCGATCCTGGTGATCGCGCGGGGCGGGCGCATCCTCGATAGCTACGACAAGGTGCACCTTGTGCCCTTCGGCGAGTACCTGCCGTTCAACGCGCTGATGCGGCGCCTCGGCCTGCGCAACTTCGTGCCCGTGCCGGGCGGCTTCGAGCCGGGGCGTGAGCGCCGCCCCCTCGACGTGCCGGGCCTGCCGTTGGCCTCGCCGCTGATCTGCTACGAGGCGATCTTCCCCGGCCAGGCGATGACCGACGCCGGCCCGCGACCGCGTTATCTCCTGAACATCACTAACGACGGCTGGTTCGGCGTCACGACGGGTCCCTGGCAGCACCTCGCCCAAGCCCGCCTGCGCACGATCGAGGAGGGATTGCCCATGGTGAGGGGCGCGGCGACGGGCATCTCGGCCTTCATTGATCCCTACGGCCGCATCACCGGTAGCCTAGCGCTGGGCGATGCGGGCATCCTCGACGGCGGTCTCGCCGACGCGTTACCGCCACCTCTCTACGCGCGTGTCCGAGATCTTGTGTTCTTAATCCTTGTCGCGCCTACAATCTTGTTTTTACTGGTGATACGGCTCGGCCGCGCTGCAGCGATCTGATATTTGCCATGTTTCGGCCGCAAACACGAACCTAATTGCATTCGCTTTTCGATAGTGTAGCCGTCGACATCTATCGAATCTGCGCGCGAGATGTACCTTGGATCGAAGGCCGACTGTGAAGAAGATACCCAATCCCATCGACAAGCATGTCGGCTCTCGTGTCCGCATGCGCCGGGTTCTTCTGGGAATGAGCCAAGAGAAATTGGGTGAGGCCCTTAACCTCACGTTTCAGCAAGTGCAGAAATACGAAAAGGGAACCAACAGGATCGGGGCGAGCCGGCTCCAGCAGATCTCGAAGACTCTTAATGTGCCGCCGGCCTATTTCTTCGATGGAGCGCCGTCCTTCGAGGAAGGCGTCGAGACCAATCCGATGCACTCGGCCGCCGCCGAGGCCGGCTCGGCCTACGTGGTCGATTTCCTTTCGACCACCGAGGGGCTTCACCTGAACCGGGCATTCGCCCGCATCAACGATGCCAAAGTGCGCAAGAAGATCGTCGACCTGGTGTCGGCAATCGCCGGTGACGACGAAGCGGCGCCGACGACGATAGCCTCGCTTTAAGGAACGCTCCGTTTCGTGCGCAACTTGAGCGGACGTCGTGACGTACGCCCGTCCCAAAGGATGAGCCTCTCAGCCTTCCAGGCCCGAGTGTTTGTGGCATAGACAGGCCGTGCCGGCGTCGACGACCGTCTCTTCCCGGAGGTTTCTTGCCCGCGCCCGACGACGCCGCTCTCCAGTCTCTTCTGCTCGCCGTCGCGGCGCAGGATCGCGTGGCGTTCCGCAAACTCTACGAGGCCTCGTCACCAAAACTTTTTGGAACGGTGCTCCGTATCGTGAGGACTAGGGCGGCTGCGGAAGACGTGTTGCAGGATGTTTTCCTGCGCATCTGGCAGAATGCCTCGAGCTACGCTCCTGAAACGGCGCCGGCTGGAGTTTGGATGAATTCGATCGCGCGCAACCGATCTATTGATGTTCTGCGCCAGCGTAATTTCGTGCAGGTTTCGGCTGTCAACGACTCCTCGGACTGGTTCGAGAGGGTCGCGGAAGACAGGGATCGCGAGGGCGACATGATCGACAACGCGTCCCTCCGACGATGCCTCGAAGGCATCGAGCCCCAGGCCCGCGACTGCGTCCTGCTCGCCTACTATCAGGGCTACTCGCGCGAGGAACTGGCTCAGCGCTTTGGCCGGCCGGTCAACACGATCAAGACCTGGCTGCATCGCTCGCTCGGCACCCTGCGCGCCTGCCTCGACGGACCCTCGCCATGAGCCCATCCGACGAGATCGACGGCCTCGACGCGCACGCCGCGGAATACGTGATCGGGACTCTTGCAACGGATGAGCGCGCCGCTTTCGCCGAACGGCTAAGCACCGATGAAGCGGCGCGCCGCGCCGTCGCCGCCTGGGAGCATCGGTTGGCGCCGCTTGGTCTCGCCGGCGACGACATCCCTCCGCCGGCCGAGCTGTGGACGCGGATCGAACGGGTGCTCGGCGCGCCGACCCAGGACCGCTTCCGCGTCGTCGATGGCGGCAGGCTGTCTTCCGCCGCCATCCGGCGCTCGCGCGATCGCTGGCGCGCGCTCGCGCTGTCGACGGCCGGCCTCGCTGCAGCCCTCGTCGCTTTAGTGGTCGTGCGCGACATCCGAGACTTCGTACCGTCCGAAGCCGCGACCTACGTGGCGGCGGTCAACCGCGGCGGCGACAAGCCTGCGCTGATCGTCACCGTCGACCTCAGGACGCGTCAGGTGCTGGTGCGGCCGGTCGCGGCGCAGGCTCCGGCCGGCCACAGCCTCGAACTTTGGTACATCGGCGGCGGGCGCCCGCCGCGCTCCTTGGGTGTCGTGACCGAGGCCAGCGCTCACGTCGCGATCCCGGCCGGTGTCGGAGCCGATGCCGGCGCGACCTTCGCCGTCTCGGTCGAGCCGCCCGGCGGCTCCACGACCGGCGGGCCGACGGGCGCGGTCCTCTATTCCGGGCAGCTCGTCAAGGAATAGTCTCGGACCCCGAGGCCTGCCTTGCCGCCGTCACCGCGACGCGCGATGCTTCCGTACTGATTCCGGGTCGAGCCCGGTTCGTCTCCGGAGTGTCCCAGCACCTTGCCAGCCGCACCCGAACGCGCCGCTTCTGATCGTGCCGGGCCCGAGCGGGTCGCGCCCGCCAGCAACGTCCTCGAAGTCTCCGTCGGTGAATTGTCGGGCGCGTTGAAGCGCACGATCGAGGATCGCTTCGGTTTCGTGCGCGTGCGCGGCGAGATCTCGAACTACCGCGGCCCGCATTCGTCCGGCCACGCCTATTTCTGCCTCAAGGACGAGACGGCACGTATCGATGCAGTGGTCTGGCGCACCGCCTTTTCTAAGCTGAAGGTCAAGCCCCAGGAGGGGCTAGAGGTGATCGCCACCGGGCGCGTCACCACCTTCCCCGGCAAGTCGACCTACCAGATCGTCGTGGAAGCCATCGAGCCGGCCGGTATCGGTGCGTTGATGGCGCTGCTCGACGAGCGTCGCAAGACGCTGGCCGCCGAGGGGCTCTTCGATGCGGCGCGCAAGCGCGCGATCCCCTTCCTGCCGCGACGCATCGGCGTGGTGACGTCACCGACCGGCGCGGTGATCCGCGACATCCTCCACCGCCTGCTCGACCGTTTCCCGCGCGACGTGCTGGTGTGGCCGGTCCGCGTCCAGGGCGAGACGGCGGCAGCCGAGGTCGCCGCCGCCATCGCTGGCTTCGACCTTCTACCCGCGAGCGGCCCGATGGCCAGGCCCGACGTGCTTATCGTGGCTCGCGGCGGCGGGTCGCTGGAGGACCTATGGGCCTTCAACGAGGAGGTGGTCGTGCGTGCCGCGGCGGCCTGCTCCATCCCGTTGATCGCGGCGGTGGGGCATGAGACCGACACCACGCTCCTCGACCACGTCGCCGATCTGCGCGCCCCGACGCCGTCAGGTGCCGCCGAGAAGGCGGTCCCGGTGCGAGCGGAGCTCGCCTCGTCCCTCGCCGACGTCGCCCGGCGCCACCGCGATGCCGTGGCGCGGCACTTGGCGCGCGGAAGAAGCGACCTGCGCGCACTGGCGCGCGCGCTCCCTTCGGCCGAGACGGTGACCTCGTCGCTCCGCCAGAGGGTTGACCGGGCCGACGAGCGCCTTGCCGCCGCGGCGGCGGCTGGCCTCGACCGGCGCCACCTGGAGCTGTCGCGCCACGCCAACCGGCTGTCGCGTCAGGCGCCGCGGACGCGTCTCGCGCAGACCGCGCAGCGTCTGGGAGCGCTCGAGCAGAGGCTCGTATTTGCCGTGGAGCGTTACGCGGAGCGGAGGGAGCGGCAACTCGCAGGCGATGGCCAGCGGCTCGCGAGCTTGCGCGGCGCGCTTTCGCGGGAGATCGTTCGCGGCGATGCCAGGTGCATGGCGGCCACGGCGGCGTTGGATCGCGTCATGGCCGCCTCGTTGAGAAGACGACGCGAGCGGCTCGAGCGCTACGAGCAACTTCTCAACACGCTAGGCTATCGCCAAGTGCTCGCGCGCGGCTTTGCCCTGGTTCGCGATAGCGAAGGCCGTCCCCTTCGCAGTGCCGCCGAGGCACAAACGACGACGTCCATGCTCGACATCGAATTCGCGGACGGCCATATGGAGGTCTCGACCCTGTCTTCGCCGGCGACGCGCCGAACCAAGGCAAAACTCAAGGTCGATCAGGCTTCGTTGTTTTAACGCCGCAGGATGGGATGAACCGTTTCGAACGCCGGCCGGCTGCCGCGACGGAGGCAACCCTCGAGTACCTCGACGGCGACTTCAAGGTCATCACGCCGGGGGCGTTCGTGCGCTGCGCGGTGACCGGTGAGCCCATCGCCGTCGAAGACCTGCGCTACTGGAATGTCGATCTTCAGGAGGCCTATAGCGGGCCTGCCGCCAAGCTCGAGCGGCTCGGCGGCAGCCCGCGAAGACCTTAGCGCGGCGCCCGCTTGGCCAGGATCCGCTGCAGCGTGCGGCGATGCATGTTGAGGCGTCGCGCGGTCTCGGAGACGTTGCGCCCGCAGAGCTCGTAGATACGCTGGATATGCTCCCAGCGCACGCGATCCGCCGACATCGGGTTCTCCGGCAACGCGGCCTTGTCATGCTGCGTCGCCATCAGAGCGTTGAAAATCTCATCGGCATCCGCCGGCTTGGCGAGGTAGTCGAACGCGCCAAGCTTCACCGCCGTGACGGCGGTAACGATGTTGCCATAGCCGGTGAGGATCACCGCCCGTGATTCGGGCCGACGTGCCTTAAGCGCGGACATCACGTCAAGTCCGTTGCCGTCGGCCAGGCGCATGTCGATCACGGCGAATGCCGGTGCGGCCTGGGCTATGGCAGCGAGGCCTTCGGCGACCGAAGACACGGCGTTCACGGTAAAGCCTCGCGTCTCCATGGCGCGGGCCAACCGCTGGCAGAACGCGCGATCATCGTCGACGATCAGTAGGCTCTTGTCGGCGTCGGGACCGAGCGCGAGAAGACCCGGGTCAATGCCCGGCTGAGTTGCTGCGCCATGTGCTGCGTGTTCCATCCATGCCTCCCAAGGCGTCATTTCGTCGGCGCCAGAACTTCAAGTGTTGGCCGCTGCGATCGCGCTACCTCGAAATCGGACCTCTGCCAGAGCACCGTAACTCTGGCACCGACTTCGGGCGCGACCGCGTTGACCATGCTCACGCTCGCGCGCGATCTCTCGAGAAGTGTCTTGGCGATGAAAAGACCCAGGCCGAGACCGGATGTTTCATCGGATTTTGCCCGCCGGTTCGCTCTGGTGTGGAGATAAGGTTCGCCAAGCGACATGACAATGTCTGGCGCGAAGCCCGGACCGTCGTCGGCGATGACCACGGCGACAACGGCGTCCGTCCATCGCACGATGATCCGCACCTGCGAGCCTGCGAAATCGATGGCGTTCTCGACGAGATTGCCCAATCCGTAGAGGACGCCGGCATTGCGTGTGCAGACAGGCTCTGCGCCGTCTCCTTCCGGCACGATGGTGATGACGACACCGAAATCGCGCTGCGGCTGAACGACCTCTTCGACAAGATGCCGCAGACTGAGCCGTCCGATGATGTCGCCCGGCTCCTCCGATCCCAGAGAAGCGAGCCGCCCGAGGATCTTGGCGCAACGCTCGGCCTCGCCCATCAGCAAGGCAAGGTCGGCGCCCACCTCGCCCTCCGGCGGGAACATCTTGGTGAGGTCGCGAGCGACCAGCTTGATGGTGGCGAGCGGCGTGCCGAGTTCGTGAGCCGCGGCGGCGGCAAGGCCGTCGAGCTGCGACAGGTGCTGCTCGCGCGCGAGCACCAGCTCGGTCGCGAGCAAGGCGTCGGAGAGCCGACGTCCCTCCTCCGAGACCCGCCAGGTGTAGGCGGCGGCGAAGCTCGCACCGAGCACGATCGCGCCCCAGGTTGCGGCGCGGTAGAGCAGCGGCAGGTGCAGCGTCTCTCCCGGCATCCAGGGCAGCGGCAGGTGATAGACCGTCAATATGGTCGCGCAGACGATCACGAGCAGGGTCAACGCCGCGGCAGAGCGGGCCGACAGCGACACGGCCGCGATCATTAAGGGCGCGAGGAACAGCATGGAAAACGGATTCTCCAGGCCGCCCGTCAGGTAGAGCAGCACGGTGAGCTGCACGAGATCGTACGCCATCTGGCCTGCCGCCGGCTTCTCGGCGAGGCGCTCTGTCGGGTGGAAACGGATGCGCAAGCCGATGTTGACCCACACCGACACGAAGATGGCCGCCAGGCACATCACGAACGGGAGCGGAAAGCCGAGCACGAAATGGGTGGCCAGGACGGCGGCGAACTGGCCGCTGATCGCCAGCCAGCGCAGGCGGATCAGCGTGTCGACGCGAGGATGGCGCGAGCGTGATCCGAGCCCGAGCGGGCCGTCGAGGTGATCGGCGCTCATGATGTTCTTCGAAAGACCGGTGTGGTCATCGCGTGCTTGTCGCACATACGGGTACCCGACGATGCGCGGCGTATTGGGTTGGATCGCAATCGAGCCCGCGCACGCCGCACCCTCGGAATAGATCGCTTAGCCATACCGCCCTAAATGGCCCGAAAGTCCAGTTTTCGCGGCGCACCATTTCCGCCTACACATTGGCGCCGATTGGAGCCGCAATGAACCCGTTTTCGTATCAAGCATATGAAATGGCATACCTCGCCATGGGGCCGGCGCGGGCTGTTTCCAACGCCGCGAACTTCTGGGTCAAGAACCCTCTCAATCCGCTGTCCAAGACCTATGTCGGACGCTCCATCGCCGCCTCGAGCGCGATGTTCGAGCGGGCCACGCGTCGCTATGGCAAGCCTTTGTTCGGGCTCAACGAGACCACGATCGAGGGGCGCAACGTTTTCGTCACGGAAGAGATCATCTGGCAGAAGCCGTTCTGCCGCGTCATCCGGTTCGCGCGCGACCTGCCGGCCGGTACGCCGCAGCCGCGCCTGCTGATCGTGGCGCCCATGTCGGGGCATTACGCAACACTCCTGCGCGGCACGGTGGAAGCTTTCCTCCCGCACTACGATGTCTTCATCACCGATTGGACCAACGCCCGGATGGTGCCGAAGGTCGAGACCTTCGACCTCGACGACTACGTCGACTACCTGATCGATATCTGCCACGCGCTCGACGTCCCCGATTTGCCGCTGCACACGATGGGGGTCTGCCAGCCGGCTGTGCCGCTGATTGCCGCCATCGCCTTGATGGAGGCCGATCACGACCCGAAGGTGCCGACCACGATGACGCTGATGGGCGGACCCATCGACACGCGGCGCTCGCCCACGGCGGTCAACCAGCTCGCCGAAAAGCGCGGCAGCCAGTGGTTTCGCGACAATTGCATCCAGTCGGTACCCTACCCCTATCCCGGCTTCGGACGCAGGGTCTATCCGGGCTTCCTGCAGCTCTCCGGCTTCATGGCGATGAACATCGATCGTCACGTCGACGCTCACCTCGAGATGTACAACCATCTCGTCCGCGGGGACGGTGAATCGGGCGAGAAGCAGCGCGACTTCTACGACGAATATCTCGCCGTCATGGATCTCACCGCGGAATACTATCTTCAGACGATCGACGCCGTTTTCGTCGAGCACCAGATGCCGAAAGGCATCATGACCCATCGCAACAAGCGCATCGATCTCTCGGCGATCCGCACCTGCGGACTGCTGACGGTCGAGGGCGAGAACGACGACATCTCGGGTATCGGGCAGACCCAGGCGGCGCTCGAGCTCTGCTCGAATCTGCCGGACGACCGCAAGGCCAACCACCTGCAGAAGGACGTCGGGCACTACGGCGTCTTCAACGGCTCGCGCTTCCGACGCGACATCGTTCCACGCATGGTGGAATTCCATAGCGAGATCGCAGGGCGCGCCTGAGCCCTCGTCTCATCGCTTGCGGCGATCTCGCACGCGCGCCGAAGCGACGATCGCCTCGAGGAGGATCGCCATCTCCTCCTCGTCCGACCGGCGCGCGAGGGCCGACAGGCTCCGGATCATGTCGATGAGATATGCACGGCCGCCGTCGCCGTTCGAAGGGCCTGAAGGTGTTCGTGGCTCTTCGTGGATGTTCATGTCGCCGCCTGCCGCTGCTACCGAGCGCACCCAAGGTAAATACAACCTTTGGTTTTAGGCAAGCGAAGGTTTCAGATTTTGTCAGCTGTATGAAGCCAAAGTGGCATCGCACGTAAAGCGTGCAACGTCAGTGCATGCCTCTACGCCGACGGCGCTCGACGGACGAGGGGATGCGCATGCTCTCGCGGTATTTCGCGACGGTGCGCCGGGCGATGTCGATCTCGACCTCCCTCAGCTTCTCGACGATGGCGTCGTCGGAGAGGACTCCGCCGGGAGCTTCCTTCTCGATCATCTGCCTGATGCGAAAGCGAACCGATTCAGCCGAATGCGCCTCGCCGCCGACGTTCGAGGCTATCGAGGCGGTGAAGAAGTACTTCAGCTCGAAGACGCCTCGTGGGCTCGACAGGTATTTGTTGGATGTCACGCGCGACACCGTTGATTCGTGCATGCCCGTCGCCTCGGCGATGACCTTCAGATTCAACGGGCGCAGATGCTCGACGCCGTTGGCAAAGAAACCATCCTGTTGGCGCACGATCTCGCTCGAGACCTTGAGGATGGTGCGGGCGCGTTGCTCCAGGCTCTTGGTGAGCCAATTCGCGGTCTGCAGGCATCCAGAGACGAACGAGCGGTCGGTATCGCTGCCCTTGCCGCGCGTGATCTTGGCGGCGTAGCTCTGGTTGACGAGGAGGCGCGGCAGCACGTCGGTGTTGAGCTCGACGATCCAGGAGCCGTCCGGGGCGGCGCGCACGACGACGTCGGGGACCACCGGCTGGATCGGAGCGGCGCCGTAGGCGCGGCCGGGCTTGGGATCGAGGCGGCGTATCTCGGCGATCATGTCGAGCACGTCGTCCTCGTCGACCCCGCAGACTCGTTTCAATTCGGGTATGTCGCGCCGGGCGACGAGATCGAGCCGTCCGACAAGCGCCTGCATCGCGGGATCGAAGCGGTCGCCGTCGCGCAGCTGGATCGACAGGCATTCGGCGAGGTTGCGCGCTCCCACGCCCGAAGGATCGAGCGTCTGCACGGCGGCCAGCACTGCCTCGGCGCGGGCGAGCGGCACGCCGAGGCGTCCGGCGATGTCTTCCAACGGCTCCGCGAGATAGCCGCTGTCGTCGATCGTGTCGATCAGCGTATGCCCGATGATCCTGTCGCGGCTGTCAGGCACGGCGAGCGGCAGCTGGGCCAGCAGGTGGTCCTTAAGAGACGTCTTGGCGGCGAGATAGGCCTCGATGTCGGCCGCCTCGCCGTCCCCTACCGGACCCGAGCCTCCCGACCAGGAGGCGGCGGACAGCCCCATCTCGCCGAGGCCGTCGCCGGCAGGCTCCGAAGGGGTCGAGGGCCGCTCGTCGTCGAACGTGTTGCCGAGCTCGGTCCCGAGACTGGTCTCGAGCGAGGCGCGATCGGTGGCGAAGCTCTCGGCGCTCCAGTCGGCTTCGGCACCCTCGTTTAACTCGCCGCCTTGAGAGATCTCGGTCTCGCCGCGCTGGTCGCGCTCGCCCTGCGTGCCGTCAACGACCTCGTCCGATCTCGCCTCCTCGGCGCGCTCAAGCAGCGGATTACGCTCGAGCTCGTCCTGGACAAACGAGGCGAGCTCGAGATTGGAGAACTGCAGAAGCTTGATCGCCTGCAACAGCTGCGGCGTCATCACCAGGGATTGTCCCTGGCGCATCATCAGCTTCGTTGAAAGAGCCATCAGGGTTCCACGCCACGACCACGGACCGCGGCCCGTTTTTTGCTACTATCAACAAAAGCAGTGCTTTGTCTCGCGTCGCGGTGGCCTTTTGTGCGCTCCTACCGAGATTGTATCCCGATCTTGGTTAAGGGCTTTCGCCTAAAGCTTGAAATTCTCGCCGAGGTAGTGCTTGCGGACCGACGCGTTCTCCACGATTTCCTCGGGTCGGCCGGACGTGAGCACGGTGCCGGAGTGGATGATGTAGGCGCGATCGATCAGACCCAGCGTCTCGCGCACGTTATGGTCCGTGATCAGCACGCCGATCCCGCGCTTCTTGAGCTGCTGCACCAGCACGCGGATGTCGCCGACCGCGATGGGGTCGATACCCGCGAACGGCTCGTCGAGCAGCATGAAGCTGGGACGATTGGCCAAGGCGCGGGCAATTTCGCAACGCCGCCGCTCGCCGCCCGACAGCGCGACGGAGGGCGCTTTGCGCAACCGCGTGAGATCGAACTCGTCAAGCAGGCCATCAAGCTCGCGCTCGCGCCTGCTCCTGTCGGGCTCGGCGATCTCGAGCACCGCGCGAATGTTGTCCTCGACGCTCAGGCCGCGGAAGATCGAGGCTTCCTGCGGCAGGTAGCCGATGCCGAGCCGCGCGCGGCGATACATCGGCAGGCTGGTGACGTCGTTGCCGTCGAGCGCGATGCGCCCGGCGTCGGGCCGCACCAGGCCTGTAATCATGTAGAAGGTGGTGGTCTTGCCGGCGCCGTTGGGGCCGAGCAGGCCCACGGCTTCGCCGCGGCGCACGATCATGCTGACGTCCTCGACGACGCGGCGCGCCTTGTAGGCTTTGCGCACGTGCTCGATCGACAGCGTGCCGTCGCCGGCTTCCGGCGCGACACTGAAGCTCTCGGCACCGATCTCAGGGGCATCCAGCGCGATCGGGCCGGCGTGAGCCAAGCTTAGCGCCGGTATGGCCGCACGACCACGCCACCAATTGACCAAGCTCATCCTCGTGCCTTCACCAGGCTGGTGTTCCTCGACCACCTTGACGGCATGCCGTCAGAGCCGCTCACCTTAACCGAACTCATTGGTTCTGGTCACGATTTGCGTATTCACATTCAGCGTGATGGCTTGTGGCCGGTTTTTCGTGAAGGAGCGCTCTCCGTTTCGTTTCCGCTCTTTGCCAGCGGTGAGCTGTCGCCCATCTCGAACATGCCGACCACTCTGGCGCCGGTCACCGTGGCGTGGCCGCTCTTCAAGTCGTAGACCAGCTTGTCGCCCTTGGTGACGTTGGGCCCCTGGGTGAGGACCACGTTGCCGGTCATCACGACGGTGTCGGTCGCCTTGTCGTAGACGGCATGGTCCCCGGCGCCGACCTGATCCTTCTGCACCATCGTAACCGGACCGTCGGCGACCATGTGCTGAACCTGGTTGGAGGAGCCGCCGCCCGCGGCGCCTCCGTTGGCCGGTTTCGGCGCCAGGAAGATCGTGAGCACGGCGCACTTAAGCGTCGGGGTACCCTGCGTCGCAATCACGTCGCCGGTGTAGACGAGCTTTTGCTCCTTATCGAAATAGTCGAGCTGCTTGCCGACGATCTTCACCTTCTCCTTAGGATCGCCGCCGGGAAGGATGGCGCCGCTTCGTCTCGTTTGCGCCGTCGCGAACCCGGCGAGCGCCAGCAGGACGAGGCCCGACAAGGCGGCGCTTCTCGCAAAGTCCCCCCTCACTTCACGCGCTCCACGCTGGCTTGCTGCGACTCCTCGGTCTCGGGAGGCTCGAAGCTCGAGGCAATATGTCCGCGGAAGGCGATGACGTGGCCGCTGTTGGAGATCGCCATGTCGTCAGCCGAGACCTCGCCGCCCTTGAGATCGATCCGCAGCCGCTCGTGAGAGGTGAACATTCCTCCCTTGAAGTCCATGAGCGCGCTCTGCAGGTTCAGCACGTAGCCGCTCGAATTCGAGATGCGAACGTCGCCCTTGAGCGACATCGAGTCCGCCTTGGAATCGTAGACGCCGTTCTTCGACAGGATGTGCGTCGTCGAGCGGTCGGCCATGCCGACTTTGGCGTCGATCCCGACCAGTTCGATGACGCTGGGCTTGGTGATGTCCTGGACGCCCGCCCTGGCCTTGATCTCGTAGGGGCCGCCACCCTGCTGAACACCGGCGATCTTGGGCGAGTCCATCGTGATCTTGGTGCCCTCGAGGCCGACGCCGGCGATCGACACCGAGCCGGGCAGATGGCGAAAAGGGTTGAAGAAGGCCGCGATGCCGAGCATCGACACAGCGAGCACGGCACCGACCACGATGGCGCGCTTTAGAAAGACGACGCGGGCGGTATGGCGCCCGGCCGCCTTGATCGCCGCAGCGCGGTTGGGCGGCGTGTAGTCCATGCCGAGACGTGCGCCGTCGGCCCGCGCGCGTCCGCCGCTGGTCAGATCAGCCATGGTGTCGGCATGAAGCCATCGCGTTCATAAGAAAAGGTTGCGCCGCGAGAGCGGCGAAGACAAGGCGGCCGGAAAGCGCGGACCGCAAGCGCAGCGGAAACGAAGACGCTCACGCGTGCGCGAAGATGTCCGTCTCCGCCCAGCCGTCGAGATCGAGCCTGGCCCGCGTCGGCAGGAAGCCGAACGCCGCCTCGGCGTAGCCGTCGCGTCCCTCGCGCGCCAGCATGGCGTCGAGCCTGTCGCGCAGCTGGTGCAGGTGCAGCACGTCGGAGGCGGCGTAGGCCAGTTGGGCCTCGCTGAGGGTTTCGGCGCCCCAGTCGGAGGACTGCTGCTGCTTGGAGATCTCCTGGCCGAGCAGCTCCCGCACGAGGTCCTTCAGGCCGTGCCGGTCGGTGTAGGTGCGGGCCAGCTTCGAGGCGATCTTGGTGCAATAGACCGGCGCGGCCATCGCACCGAAAGCCTTGAAGAGCACGGCCACGTCGAACCGCGCGAAATGGAACAGCTTGGTCACCGCAGGATCGACGAGCAGGCGCTCGAGATTGGGCGCCCGCGCCTGCCCGCGCGCGATCTGGACCACGTCGGCGGTGCCGTCACCCGTCGAGAGCTGCACCACGCAGAGCCGGTCGCGGGCGGGATGAAGGCCCAGAGTCTCGGTGTCGATCGCGACTGCGGACACGGGGGCGTAATCGGCCGGGAGATCGCCGCGATGCAGTCGGATGGTCATGGAAGTTCCACTGGTGACGGCAGGCGCGCTAGCATCAGAATGTTGCAGCGACAAGGGCGCGCCGCGCTCTTCAGCCATAGGCGAGAGCGGCTTCGAGCGCCTGTCCCGCCGCGAGAAGCAGAGCGTCCTGCCCCGCGCGCGCCGCCACCTGGACGCCGACCGGCAGGCCGTTGGGGCCGCGGCCGGCCGGCACGGTCAGGCAGGGCAGCTGCAGCTGCGTCCACAGCCGGTTGAAGGCCGGATCGCCGGTGGCGTGCAGCCCCTTGGGAGCCTCGCCCGCCGCCGGGGGCGAGAGGATGACGTCGGCCGGACCGAAGATCGCATCGACCTCGCGCATGGTCTCACGCGTCGTCGCCATCGCGGCGTCGTAGGCGCGCGCGGACGTTCCCCTGCCCTCGTCGAGGTAGGTCCTCATGATCGACGAGAGGCTGGCCTCGTGGGTGCGCCGCTCGTGTCCCAGGGCCTTGTCCATGTCGTAGGCCATGACGAGGCGCTGCAGCCGCGGGATCTGCTGCCAGGCCGGCGGCGTGGGCAGATCGACGACGGAATGGCCGGCCGCCGCCAGCGCCTCGGCGGCGCGATCGAGCGCGCGCACCGCCTCCGGCTCCGCGGCGCCGGGATAGGGCTCGCGCAGCACCGCCACCGTGAAACGGCGCCCCGGCTCCGGCTCGGCCGCCCAGGCCGGCCGGCCGGTCAGGTGGGCGACGAAGAAGGCGGCATCCGCTACGTCACGGGCAAAAACGCCAACGGTGTCGAGCCAGTCCGACAAAACCTTGACGCCTTGCCGCGGGATCGTGCCCCAGGACGGCTTGTAGCCGACGACGCCACAGTAGGCGGCGGGCCGGATCACCGAGCCGGCTGTCTGTGTGCCGAAGGACAGCGGCACCATGCCGGCGGCCACCGCCGCCGCCGAGCCTTGCGACGAGCCGCCGGGTGTGTGCTCGGGATCGTGCGGGTTGGTGGTTTTGCCGGGGCTGTAATAGGCGAACTCGGTCGTCACGGTCTTGCCAAGCACCACCAGGCCGGCCGCCTTAGCCTGCGCGACGCAGGCGGCGTCGGCCCGCGGCCTGTGGCCGTCGTAGATCGGCGACCCGTAGCTCGTGGGCAGGTCTGCGGTGTCGATGTTGTCCTTGACCGCAAGCGGCACGCCGGCCAGCGGCGGGACCTTGTCGCCGAGCCGGCGCGCTTCGTCGACGGCACGGGCCTGGGCCAGCGCGGCCTCGGCGTCGACGACCATCCAGGCACCCACTACCGGCTCGCGGGCGGTGATCACCGCGAGGCAGGATTCGACCTCGCCCTGCGCGGTCGAGGTCCCTTCCCTCATGCCCGCGATCATCGCGCGCGCGGTGCGGCAGGCGGCAAAATGATCGGTCATGCGGCGACTCGGGGCGGCAGCGAAGGGCCGCCGTTCTAGCGCCTGCCCGCCGCTCGAGTCGATGCCGGTGCGGATCCCAGCTGAGCAGATCTACGCTGCGTCTGTAGAAGGTCCGTCTCTTTCGGGGCGCCAAAGGCGAGCCCGGAACCCATGACAACGCAGATGCCGGAACGGGCGGCGATGCTGCCGCTTCGTTCTGACAGCACGTTGTCATGGATTCCGGGCTCTCGCTGCGCTCGCCCCGGAAAGACGGGTGGATGCACACGCTCAGCCGGCGATGATCTCGGCGACCTGCCCAATGGCGACGCCGCTGTTCATCATGGCGTTGCGCGCCCGCGCCATCGAGCCGTCGGCATCGATGCCGCGGGTGGCGTCCTCGACTAGCATCGTGTCGAAACCGACCTGCGCCGCGTCGACGGCCGTGAAGCCAGCGCAGAAATCGGTGGCGAGGCCGACGACGACGACACGAGACAGGTTGCGCTCGCGCAGGTAGCCGGCAAGGCCGGTCGGCGTGCCGTCGGCCTCGAGGAATGCGGAATAGCTGTCGAGGCCGGCGCGGTAGCCCTTGCGGATCACGAGCTCGGCCTTGTCGAGGCGCAGTGCGGCGGAGAGCGCGGCGCCGTGCGAGCCCTGCAGGCAGTGCTCAGGCCACAGCACCTGCTCGCGTCCATCGGGGAGGCGCAGCCGTCCCAGCGGCTTCTTCCCGGGATGGGTCGAGGCGAAGGAGATATGGCCCGGCGGATGCCAGTCCTGCGTCAGCACCACGTGGTCGAACATCTCGGCCAGGGCGTTGATCGGCGCGATCACCGCGTCCCCGTCGGGCACGGCCAGCGCCCCGCCCGGTAGGAAGTCATTCTGGACATCGACGATGATGAGGACGGAGCCGGACATTCGTAAACCTGAGTAGGATTGTTGTCGCGTTGGCGACGCAATGGAAGGTCAATCCGCGGTGTCGCTTACGACTACGGCGGTTCAGGCCGCAGTTTCGTCAGGTCACGCCTTCCGTCGAAAACACGTATCACGAAGACCACGCTTGATCCGCTTCGATAGAGCACGAGCCACCTGTCGACGACGAGAACGCGTCCGTCTGGATCGAGATCGAGCTGAGGCGGCCAAGATCAGGAAATGCGCGAAGACGACGGCATGCGCCCTCGATGCTGTCGACGATCCTGTCCGCGGCGATGTCGTTGTGACGGGCGATGCCACGCCAGATATCGACGAGGTCGACTCGCGCCTGCCGCGAGATACTGCGCGTTGCCGTCAGCGATCCAGGCGGCTCCGAGCCTCCTTTTTCAACTCCTCAAAATCGATTTCCGGCATCCCCGCTGTCGATCCCCGCTTGCCAAGCGGCCCGAAGCTCGTCGCCGGTGTAAGCCTCTTCGAGATCAATGGAGCGGAACAGATGCAACGCCTTGCGGAGGACGTCGCTCTTCGAGGAGAAACGCCCGCTCTCCACCAGGCCCTCGACAAAGGCCGAAAGGTCGGCATCGAGCGGGATCATTACATCCATTGAAGAACCTCAGTCCCAGCCGTCTGATCTTGCACGAAAGGCGGCGGACGACGAGCGCGTTGGAAGCGAACAAGCCATTTTGTGCGCTGACAAAATCGAAGACCTGAAGACAGCGAACTCCGGTCGCCTACGATCAGTGCCGAACGCGATCATTCCACTCCCGGAGTCCGGCCGCTTCGAGGGCAAGGCGTGACTTGCTCGTCCATCGATAGGCTCGGTCGACGCATTCGACGTACCCATAAGCTGCCAACCTAAAGTATATAGCCTGCTCGCACTCCTGCACCTCAAATGCTTGTTCGAGTTCGATGCAAGTGGAATCCATACTCCGAACGCAGATCGATGTAGGCGGTCAACACCTCATGGAGAGAGGGTTCATCGAAGCCGGTGTCGATCGCATTCCTAACGCAATCATTCGACAAAACTACAAATCGAAAGACGCAATCCCAACTATTATCTTGTACAATCGATCTAAGGATACCAAGTCGCCATGGGAGATCCGAGCAGCGTTTAAAGGTACTTAGATGCTGATGGTAATAACAGGGGGCCTCGACGATCAACTCGAGAGCGTCGCGCTTGAAGACTCCGGCTTCTACCTCTTGCATCGAAAAGGCGAGAGGCGATGCCCTCGATCAGCAGCCCATAGAGCTCGCGTTTCTTCGTGAGCAGCAAGCATGGACCCTTTCAGGCTCACGCCGCCGCCGTCGCCGCACCGACCAGCTTGCGGGCGTCGAGCGCGCTGATCGGGTGCCCGAAGGCGTAGCCTTGCGCGTATTCGCAGCCGAGTTGGTAGAGCTCGATGGCGTCGGACTCGGTCTCCGCGCCCTCGGCCACCACCTCCATGCCGAGGTCATGGGCCAGCGCCACCATCGAGCGCAGGATCACCGGCTTGGAACCCTTGGCCGTGGTGTTGTGCACGAAGGAGCGGTCGATCTTGATTGTGTCGAAGGGGAAGCGCTGGAGGTAGCTGAGCGACGAGTATCCCGTGCCGAAATCGTCGAGCGAGAGGCCGGCGCCGAGCTCGCGGATGCGGGTCAGGATCTGCGCCGCGTATTCCGGGTTCTCCATGACGAGGCTCTCGGTCAGCTCGAGCTTGAGCGAGCCGCGGCTGACGTCGCAGCGCGTCAGCACCGCCTTGACGTCGTGCAACAGGTCGTGGCGCAGCAGCTGGCGTGACGACACGTTGACCGAGGCGAAGATCGGCGGGTCGACGTCGAGCGCGCGCTGCCAGGCGGCGAGTTCGCGGGCGGTGCGTTCCAGCGCGAAGATGCCGAGATCGACGATGGCGCCGGTCTCCTCGGCGATCGGGATGAACTCCGCCGGAGAGAGGCGGCCGAGGCGGGGGTTGTCCCAGCGCAGCAGCGCCTCGAAGCCGGCGACGGTACGATCCTCAAGCCGCACCACGGGTTGGAAGAACACCTTGATCTCGCCGCGGTCGAGCGCGCGGCGCAGGTCGGACTCGAGCGCGATGCGATCGGAGCGCAGCGAGCGCATCATCGGCCGGAACACCTCGATGCGGTTGCCGCCGCCCTTCTTGGCGTGGCGCATCGCGATCTCGGCATCCTTCAGCATGTCCTCGCGTCGCGGGTGCATCTGCGGATCGAACAGCGCGAGGCCGATCGAGGCGGTCAGCGGAATTTCGCGCTCGGCGAAGGTGACGGGGGTCGAGAGCGCCCGGCGCAGCACGTTGGCGAGCGCCACCGTTTGGTCGGCGTCGTTCTCCGAGAGGACGATGGCGGCGAACTGGTCACCCGACAGGCGGGCCACCGTGTCCTGCGGCTTGAGCAGGCGCGACAGGCGGCGCGACAGCGTAAGCAGGATGGAATCGCCGGCGGAGAGGCCGACGCCCTCGTTGATCTGCTTGAAGCGGTCGACGTCGATGCAGAACACCGTCGGGCGCAGCCGCGGGTCGTTGCCGGCAAAGGTCAGCGCCGCCTCGAGCCGATCGAAGAACAATTCGCGGTTGGGCAGGCCGGTCAGGTTGTCGTGCACGGCGTCGTGCAGCAGGCGCTCCTCCGCCACCTTGCCCTCGGTGACGTCCGAAAGCGTGCCGATGATGCGGATCACCTCACCGTCAGCGCCCACTACCGGGCGCGCGCGCATCGTGTACCAGAAGTAGTGCCCGTCGGCGGCGCGCAGTCGGAAATCCTGGTTGATGCGGCCGCGGCGCTGCTCCAGCATGGTGTCGAGACAGGCTCGGTAGCGGTCGCGCTCGAAGGGATGCAGCACGTCGAGCCATCCGGCCGCCGGTCCCTCCAGCGTGCCGCGCACGACGCCGAGCTGCACCTCGACCTCCGGGCTCACGTAGATGCGGTCGGCCGGCACGTCCCAATCGAAGATGATGTCGCCGGAACCGGTCAGCGCCAGCGCCTTGCGGCTGGATTCGGTCACCGAGCCGGTACCAATGCCGCCGCCGGCGAAGGCGTTTTGCATGATGGTGAAGCCGATCAGCATCACGATCAACACGAGGCCACCGATGAGCGCCGGCGCCACGAGGTCGTTGGTGAGCGTGCCGGTTATGGTGAAGGAGGCGCAGATCACCCAGGCAAGCAGCAGGAACCAGGTCGGGATCAGCATGACCGCGCGGTCGTAGCCATGCGTCGAGAGGTAGAGCACCAGGATGAAGCCGACCGCCGCCACGGTGGCGAGCGAGATGCGGGCGACGCCCGCCGCCACCGGCGCGTCGAACACTGCGAATGCGATCAGCGCGACGAGGAAGATCAGCCAGGCGGCGGCGACGCGCGAGGCGCGCACGTGCCAGCGGCTGAGATTGAGGTAGGCGAACAGGAACACGAGCAGCGTCGCCGCCAGCGTCGTCTCGGCACCGGCACGCCACACCCTGTCGCTCGCGCCCGTCGTGCCGAAGAGCTTGTCCCAGAAGCCGAAATCAATGCAGACGTAGGCGAGCACCGCCCAGGCCAGCGCCGCTGCGGCGGGGAAGATCACCGCGCCCTTGACCACGAAGACGATGGTGAGGAACAGCGCGAGCAGCCCCGAAATGCCGATGACGATGCCTTTGTAGAGCGTCAGGCTGGTCAGCTTGTCCTTGTAGGCGTCCGGCTCCCACAGCGTCAGCTGCGGCAGGCTCGGCGTCGCCAGCTCGGCGACGTAGGTGACGGTTGTGCCAGGGTCGAGCGTGAGGCGGAACACGTCGGCCTCGGAGGAGTCCTCGCGCTCGGGCGAATTGCCCTGGCTCGCGGTGATGGCCGAAAGGCGGGTGGCGCCCAGATCGGGCCAGATCACGCCGGATCCGACCAGACGGAAGTGCGGCGCCACGATGAGCCGCTCGATCTGCTCGTCGGAATCGTTGGTGAGGGCGAAGACGATCCAGTTCGGTCGAGTCCCGGGATCCCTGGCGCGCACCTCGATGCGGCGCACGATCCCGTCGGGGCCGGGTGCGGTCGAGACCAGCAGGCGGTCGCCCTGGGAGGAATAGCTCTCGACCGCGTGGGTGAGGTCGATGGCCGAGGCGTCGAGCGGCACGCGCGACGATTCGATCGCGGCGGCCGGCCCGAGATCGCCGGCGAGGATCAGCAGGCTCAGGAGAAGGGCGACGAGGCGGCGCAGAAACGTCACTGTGGCTTGGGATCCATGGCGCCGGACGAGCGGCATCCGCTTCGCCGAGAGCTTCGCGTAAAACCGTAGAGGCTGACGCATCGCGGAGCAAGCATCCGCCCTGCAGCCTGCCCTCGCTCGCGGGACTCAGCGCGATGCGTCGCCGAACATCTTGTGATGCACAATGTCGCCGGCCTTGAGATCGATCGTCTTGGCCATGCCGGCATCGAGCTCGAGCACGCCGAGCGCCGGCCCGGCCGACGGGATCAGACTATCGTCCATCGGCTTGGCATCGCGCGCGACGTTCACCACGCGACCGTCCTTGCCGATGAAGATCAGGTCGAGCGGCAGGTAGGTGTTATGCATCCAGAAGGTGACGGGCTGCTCGCTCTGGTACTCGAACAACATGCCGTGGTCGCGGGCCATGGTCTTGCGATACATGAGGCCGCGCTCGCGGTCTGGCTCGGTGCGCATCACTTCGACCTTGAAGCGATGCGGCCCGCTCGCCGTGTCGATCGTAAGAGCTTCGAGCGGCGCTTCGGCTTGCGCGGCAGCGACACCGGCGAGCGACACAAACCCGATCGCAAAGCCTCTCCAACCTGCCCTCACATTCGTCCTCCACGCCGACTTCGGCGGCGCGGGTGAACCACGCTAATGGGACACTGGCAAGGCCGCCTCGAGCTTGCGGACCTCGGCCGCCATCAAGCCCTTTGGGCCGTCGCCGAAACGCACCAGCAGGCTCTCGCCGGGCTTGAGTTCGGCGATGCCGTAGCGACGCAGCGTCTCCATGTGGATGAAGATGTCGTCGGTCCCGTCGCCGCGCGATACGAAGCCGAAGCCGCGCACGCGATTGAACCATTTCACGATGACGATCTCGAACCCGCCGCTGGGAGTCACCTGCACGTGCGTGCGGGCCGGCACCTCTGCCGGATGCGCCGCCGTGGATTCGTCCATGGAAAGGATTCTGAAGACCTGCAGCCCTTTGCTGCGAATGGTCGCCTCGCACACCACCCGCGAGCCTTCGGTCGCCGTGGCAAATCCGTCGCGTCGTAAGGTGGTGATGTGGATCAGGACGTCCGGGCCGCCACCGTCCTGCGCGATGAAGCCATAGCCCTTGACCACGTCGAACCATTTTATCCGACCGCCGACCTCGACAATCTCGAGATGCTCGCCCGCTTCGTCGGTGGCCTCGACGTCGCGGCGGATTGAGAAGAGTTCCTTGCTCGACAAGACACGCCCTCGACACGCTGCCAATCCGCCGTTCCGACCTGCCGCTCAAGCCGAATCACCTGCGGATGGGACGAAGGCAAGATAACACCCCTGCCGCCGGTAACCAGCGGCAAACTAAGCTGCGCTGTGCATCGAAGCGAATCGTCGCGACATCGGGACAAAGTTGCGCGCTTCGCGCAAGGCAGTGCAAAGAAACGGCAGTGCAAAGAAAAGCCCCAGCCATATGGCCGGGGCTTCGCGTATTCGGAGGTGTTCGAGCCGGCTACCGGCAAGCGAACCCCAGCAGCGTCAGCACGGCGGCTGACGTCTCAGACGAGACCTCGAGTCAGGTGAGAGACATCCAGCTGGCTCGCGACATGACCTAGAGACACCGGATCACCTCCTTTCAGTTGGTTGAACACGAGTTGGATTATGGGCGGTCTCCGCGATTTTGTCAGCCCCCTGGATGCTGTTTTCGTTGTGCGCCGCCGCATCAATTCTCTTGATCTTTCAGCTGAATCGCTTCAGATGCAGCCAAGCCCATCTGTCGATGGCCCGCCGTTCCGGCCGCGTGATCGTATGCCCGCTCCCTTGATGAGGAAGGCGCGCACGCGAACCGCCGGACGCTCCGGACGACCAAAGCCGGTCACGCACGGCATCCCCTTTCTCCCGAGGCCCCGATCCGCTTTCACGGCTCGCGACCGCATGCCCGGATATCCTTTGACCGCCTTCTCCGAACTCGGCCTCGCAGCGCCTCTTCTTAAGGCGCTTGCTGACGAAAACTACGTCACGCCGACGCCGATCCAGGCCCAGGCCATCCCCTACGTGATGGCCGGACGCGACCTGCTCGGCATCGCCCAAACCGGCACTGGCAAGACTGCCGCCTTCGCCCTCCCGATCCTGCATCGGCTCTCGACCGACACGCGCCGGCCGGAACGCAACACCTGCCGCTGTCTAGTGCTGTCACCGACGCGCGAGTTGGCCAGCCAGATCGCCGAGAGCTTCCGCACCTACGGAAAGCATCTCGGCTATTCCGTCGCCGTGGTATTTGGCGGCGTCTCCATACGCCCGCAGATTGATCGTCTTATGCGCGGCGTCGACATCCTTGTGGCGACGCCCGGCCGCCTCATCGATCACCTCGACCAGCGCACGCTGCGGCTCGACAAGGTCGAGATCTTCGTCCTCGACGAGGCCGACCAGATGCTCGACATGGGCTTCATCCACGCGATCCGGCGCATCACGCCGAAGCTGCCCAAGGATCGCCAGAGCCTGTTCTTCTCCGCCACCATGCCACGCGAGATCGGCGCGCTGGCCGGCGACCTGCTCAGGGACCCGATCAAGGTGTCGGTCGCGCCCGTCGCGACGACGGCCGAGCGCATCGACCAGAAAGTCCTGTTCGTCGAGACCCACCGCAAGCGCGTGGTCCTCGCCGGCCTGATCCGCTCGGAAGGGATGGACCGCGCGCTGGTCTTCACCCGCACCAAGCACGGCGCCGACAAGGTGGTGAAGCACCTGGCTGAAGACGGCATCCCCGCGGCCGCGATCCACGGCAACAAGAGCCAGGCGCAGCGCGAGAAGGCGCTCGCCGCCTTCAAGTCCGGTGACACCAAGATCCTGGTGGCGACCGACATCGCCGCGCGCGGCATCGACGTCGACGCGGTGAGTCACGTTGTCAACTTCGACCTTCCCAATGTGCCGGAATCCTACGTTCACCGCATCGGCCGCACCGCGCGCGCCGGCGCAGAAGGTCGCGCCATCTCGCTGTGCGATGGCGAAGAGCGCGCCTACCTCAAGTCGATCGAGAAGCTGACGCGGCAGGTTATTCCGACGGAGGACCGGCGCGACCCCAACGCGCCGCGGCCTGCTGCTTCGGCTGAGGATCGCCCGGCGCGGGCGCCCGGCCAGCGTCCCGGTGGAGGCCGCAAGCCCGACGCTCGACGCGACGGTCCCTCGCGCGGGGGCGACCGGAAGCCGATGGGGACTCCCGGCCGCAACGGCGGCGGGCAGCGCCCGACGAGCGCCGGTGCGCCGCGGCCCGCCGGCGGCGCGCCGCGTCCCGGGCAACGTCGCGACGATCGTCGCCCTGGTCAGGCCAAGGGCGGCCAGCCGCCGCGCTGATCGAACAGACTTAAAACGACAAAGGCCGCCCCGAGGGCGGCCTTTTTGCGTCGGGTCTTGGTTGATCTAAGAACGCTTTAGTCTAGGCCAGCCTTGGCAGGAGAGGAGGGACTCGAACCCACAACCTCCGGTTTTGGAGACCGGCGCTCTAACCAAATTGAGCTACACTCCTAGGCGATGTCTTCTTAGCTCTTGTGGCGGCGGGGGAGCAAGCGGCTTGTCGCGGCCACAAATCGCTAAAGCACGTATCAGAAGAAAAGACCCAAGGCCTCGCGGCGTCTGTCGTTCCAGGAAGGCGAAGGCGAACCCGGAACCTATGACAACGCAGTTCGAAGAGAGGCGGACGATGCCGCTTAATCTAGCGAGCGTGTTACCAGTTGGTTCGGGCTCTCGCTGCGCTCAAGCCGGGAAGACGACGTCACGTCAATGGCTCCACTATGCCGGCATCGGCGCTAATAGAGGCCGCCGGTGCCAGATCCCACGACCTGATCGGCGTCGCCGTCCTTGCTGAGCTGACGCGGCGAGGCATCGCTGGCCGCGTAGCCTTCCGGCGGCGCGGTGCCCGGCTTGAAGGCCTCGAGGATCGAGTTGCCGCCGCTCGAGCGCTGGCCGGAGCGGGCGTCGACCGAGATCAGCTTGATCCCCGGCGGCACGCGGAACGGGATATCCGGCTTGTTCTTCAGCGCCATTTGCATGAAGTCGCGGAAGATGGGCGCGGTGTAGAGCGCCGCCTGCGCCGAATCGCCGAGCGAGCGCGGGCGGTCGTAGCCCATGAACACGCCCACGGCGAGATCGGGCGAGTAGCCGACGAACCACAGGTCCTTGGCGTCGTTGGTCGTGCCGGTCTTGCCGGCGAGATGCTTGCCGACCGCCTTGATGCTGACTCCGGTGCCGCGCTGGATCACGCCTTCCATGATCGAGGTGATCTGGTAGGCGGTGAGCGGGTCGAGCACCTGCTCGCGCTTGTCGACCAACGTCGGCTCGGGCTCGTCGGTCTGGAACTTGACCTCGTTGCAGCTCTGGCAAGCACGCTCGTCGTGCTTGTAGATCGTATGGCCCCAGCGGTCCTGGATGCGATCGATCAGCGTCGACTTGATCTTGCGGCCGCCGTTGGCGAGCATCGAATAGGCCGTCGTCATGCGCATCAGCGTGGTCTCGCCTGCGCCCAGCGAGAACGACAGGTAGGGCGGCAGGTCGTCGTAGATGCCGAAACGCTTGGCGTATTCGGCGATGAGCGGCATGCCGACGTCGCGCGCGAGACGCACCGTCATCTGGTTGATCGAGTGTTCGACGCCGTAGCGCAGGGTGTGCGGCCCGCCGGACTTGCCCTCGAAATTCTGCGGCGACCAAACGCCCATCCCGGGCCCCTGGTCGATCGAGATCGGCTCGTCGAGCACGATGGAGGACGGCGTGTAGCCGTTATCGAGCGCGGTGGCGTAGACGATCGGCTTGAACGACGAACCGGGCTGGCGCATCGCCTGCGTCGCGCGGTTGAAGTTCGACTGGTCGTAGGAGAAGCCGCCGACCATCGCGAAGACGCGGCCGGTGTAGGGATCCATCGCTACGATGGCGCCGCCGACCTCCGGGATCTGCCGCAGCCGGTACTGGCCGGACTTGCCGTCGATAGGTTCGGCGTAGACGACGTCGCCCGGCGTCAGCCCATTGCGGCCGATGCCGCGGCTCCAGTGCAGGCCGGCCTGCAGCATGGTGCCGGTCTCGCGGCCGCCGTTGACGCTGCCGTCGGGGTCGCGCTTGGGCTGCAGGCCGATCTGCGCGTCGTTGCCGTTCATCTCGAGGACGACGGCCAGACGCCACGGCGCGACGTCGCCGAGGGCCTGCACCTCGGCCAGAGGCGGACCCCAGTCGCCGGCGACCTCGATATGGCGCATCGGACCGCGGAAGCCGTGCGCCTCGTCGTAGCGCACGAGGCCGTCGGCCAGCGCCTTGCGCGCGATGTTCTGCATCTTCGGGTCGAGCGTGGTGCGGACCGAGAGGCCGCCCTCGTAGAGCTTCTTCTCGCCGTACTTGTCGCCGAGCTCGCGGCGGACCTCCTCGGCGAAGAAGCCGCCGTAATAGGTGTTGGGCGAGAGGACGCGCGGGGTCACGCCGAGCGGCTGGGCCTTGGCCTTGTCGCCGTCCTGGACCGAGACGTAGCCGTTCTTGACCATCTGATCGATGACGTAATTGCGCCGGTCGATCGCCTTGTCCCGGTGGGTGAAGGGCTGGTAGTTGTTGGGTCCCTTCGGCAACGCGGCGAGGTAGGCGACCTCGGCGACCGACAGTTCGTGTACCGACTTGCCGAAATAGTTCAGGGCCGAGGCGGCGACGCCGTAATTGCCGAGGCCGAGATAGATCTCGTTGAGGTAGAGCTCGAGGATCTTCTCCTTCGAATATGTCGATTCGATCTTGAAGGAGAGCAGCGCCTCCTTGATCTTGCGGTCGAAGCTCCGCTCGTTGGTCAGGAGAAAGTTCTTGGCGACCTGCTGCGTGATCGTCGAGGCGCCCTGGACGTGGTGCCCGCCCTCGATCAGCACCATAGCGGCGCGGGTGATGCCTTCGAGATCGACGCCGTTGTGCGTGTAGAAGTTCTTGTCCTCGGCCGAGATGAAGGCTTCCTTCACCAGTGCCGGGATCGCGGAGGACGGCAGGTACAGGCGCCGCTCATGGGAATATTCGGCCAGCACCGAGCCGTCGCCGGCGTGGACGCGGGTCATTACCGGCGGCTCGTAGTTCTTGAGCTGGGTGTAGTCAGGGAGGTCCTGCTCGTACTTGAAGATCACGGCGCCCGCGCCGACCGCCGCCACCACGAACACGATCGCGGAGGTCGCGAAGATCAGGCCGAGAAATCGGGCGATGAAGCGCATGCGTGGGAGCCTCTGGGCACAGCCGGGCGTCGCGGGGCCGTCGGGCCGCCTTGGCCTGACGTGGTCGCGGGATCGTGAGGCGTTTTTGTGGTCCGGACGCGGCTTGTGAACGGCCCGTCACGTTTGGTGCGCCTAGCGCCGGCTCGCGGCCGCACCGTGGCGGCAGAGCCACACGAACCAGCCGGTAGGGTGGTGGCGATCTTCGAGCTCGACGTCCTAGGGATGGCAGACGAGCGCGAAGGGCTCGCCCTCGCAAAAGATGCTCGGCATCGGTTCGCCGGTCGATCCGAGCGGCTGACTACTTGCCATCCGGCAGCGCCGCGAAGGCCTGCTTCGCCGGGATCGGCACGCCGGCGGCGGCCTTGGCCGGCCCGTGCTGGTCGGCGAAATAGGCCTGGATCGCTTCGGCCATCCGTCCGGTGGCCGCATCGCGCCAGCTGTCGGACGTGAGCTGCGCCGAATCTTGCGGGCTCGAGAGATAGCCGAGCTCCAGCAGCACCGAGGGCACGTCGGGCGCCTTGAGCACGACGAAGCCGGCAGCGCGCTGCGGATTCTTGTTCAGGCGGCCCGCGACCTTCCAGTAGTTGACCAGCGTGCGGGCGAACACGTGGCTGTAGGCGCGGGTCTCCTGACGCGTCAGGTCGAACAGGATGTCGTTGACATCAGCGACGTCGGCTTGGCCGTCGACGCCGACCGACCTGTCGGCCTCGTTCTCCTTGGCGGCGACCTTGGCGGCGTAGGCGTCGGACGCTTTGTCGGACACGGTGTAGACGGTGGCGCCGCTGACGTCGGTCGACTCGGGCAACGTGTCGGCGTGAACCGAGATCATGAGCGCGGCGCCGGCCGAGCGGGCGATGCGCACGCGCTCGCTCAGCGGCACGAACACGTCGCTAGCCCGGCTCATCACCACGTTGAAGCGCCCGCCCGCCTCGAGTTTGCCAGCGAGCTGCTTGGCGAAGGCCAGGGTCACATCCTTCTCGACCACGCCGCCGACCATGGCGCCGTTGTCGGGACCGCCGTGGCCGGGGTCGATTACGACCGTCGGCTTGCCGGGCACCGCCGAGATCACCGCCGCCGCGGCGACTGGTGCGGGCGCGGGCGTCCTGGCGGCGGCGAGGAAAGCGGCACGGTCTGTCCGCGCCAAAGCCACCACCAACTTCGGCCGCCCGTCGACGAGCTTCACCTCCGCCGCGACGATTCGCACCGGCGCTGCGAGGTCGATCACCACGCGCGAGCGGCCCGGCGCGAGAAGGCCGAAACGGAACGACCCGATCAGGGTCTTGCGGGCGTGCCGACCGCTGGCGCCATGCCCAGTCTTGGCATCAAGGATAAACTCAACTTGCGGCAGGTCCACGACGACGCGATCAGGATCGGCCATGACGAAGGCCTTCGCCTCGACAGGTCCGGAGAGATCGAAGCTGAGCTTGGCGGCATCCGCGTTGCCTTCGACGTTAGTGCCTGTGACCGCGATGATGGGCAAAAGCGCGTCACGCTGGGCGGCGGCGCGCACGCCTACGAGGCCGGCCGCGGCGGCGACGCCCGAGAGGCCGAAGAGCGCGAGCACGGCGAGCACGATCACCGTCCATGGCCGCGTGCCTTTGCGTCGCTGGCTCATGGCGCTCCCGTCATCCCGATCCGGCATCTCGAAGCCTAGGATCTTACGTGTGCATCGTTAAGAGTCGATGAGGCTGGCGACCTTGATCTCGCGCGATTGTTGCGGAGGCAACACACTCCCTGACGGCTTGCTTGCAAAAAGCATCCGCGTTCTTTAATGTCGCAGTGTGTTTGGTTTCGGCGAAGACAGCCTCGGTTGTCCGTTTCGGGCCCTTCCTGGACGACGGCTTGCGCCTAGCGCGATGCTCTGCCCGGCTGGATCCGGATTGAATCGCTGACGGCGGATCGCCGCGTGCCAGGCCCTTTTCGGCGCTCCTTGAGCGCCGTGCATAGGTCTTACAGGACATGGTTTGTCCCGATAACTGGTCATCGATTGCTGGGGGAGCACGGACTTCGGTCCAAACCTCCGCTCGCCCGTCGATGTCCGTATCGCGCTACGGTTCACCGCGGGAACAGGCCGGCACGCCGCCGCGCGTTCCCCTCTTCTCCTCACCCCAGTCGCGGCTCCTCTTGAAGCAGCCCCCTTTCCTCTTTGGAGGCGACGCGCCTTTCCCGCCGAGCAGCGGATGGCGCGCGCCCTTACGGTTTCCTTATGGCCAACAAGATGCTCATCGATGCGGCGCACCCGGAAGAGACCCGGGTCGTCGTACTGCGCGGGTCGCGCGTTGAGGAGTTCGACTTCGAATCCGCGTCCAAGCGGCAGCTCCGCGGCAACATCTACCTCGCGAAGGTGACCCGGGTTGAGCCTTCGCTCCAGGCCGCCTTCGTTGACTACGGCGGCAACCGCCACGGCTTCCTCGCTTTCTCGGAAATCCATCCCGACTATTACCAGATCCCGATGAGCGATCGGCAGGCGCTCATGGAGGAGGAGAGCCAGGAGGAGTCCGACGAGGAGGAGGAGCGGCGCCCCCGCCGCAGCCGCCGCCGGCGCGGTGGAGAGCGTCAGGCGACCGCCCGTCGCGGCGACGGCGACGAGACGGTCAGCGAGAGCGACGATCCTGCACAAGTGCACGGCGGCGCCGGCGAGGCGCCCACCCCTCACGATCTTGACGAGCCTGAGGGTTCTCCTAGCGAGCGCGTCGGCGCCGTCGGCGATGACGAGACCCGGCCGCTTCAGCTCGATGCCACGCAGACGCCGCCCTACGACGATCCCACCGCCGACTTGATCGAGCACGCCGAAGAGGCGCATGCCAAGGTCGCCGACGCGGCGATTTGGGAATCCCCGATCCACGAGGCTTTGCCGCCCGCAATGGAGGCGGAGACGCCGCTGCCCGCCGAGACCATTGTGAAGGGTCACGATGCCGGGGCCGTCGAGACCGACGCCGCGATCGACACCGGCTCGCCCGTCGCCAAGGCGACCGCCGAGCACCGGGCCGAGGAAGCGAACACCAGCGAACAGCATCACGAGCACCACTCGGAGCAGCAGGCCTCCGATCATCACGACGACGAGCACGACGAGGAGGACGAGCACGTCGAGCAGCTCGGCGGCGATGCTCTGGAGGAGGTGCCGCGCCGCGCCTACAGACCGCGCCGTCAGTACAAGATCCAGGAGGTCATCAAGCGCCGCCAGGTGCTGCTGGTGCAGGTCGTCAAGGAGGAGCGCGGCAACAAGGGTGCCGCGATCACGACCTACCTCTCGCTCGCCGGCCGCTACTCCGTGCTGATGCCCAACACCAATAAGGGCGGCGGCATCTCGCGCAAGATCACCGACGCCGGCGATCGCCAACGGCTCAAATCGATCGCCCAGGATCTCGAGGTGCCGGACGGCATGGGCGTGATCCTGCGCACCGCCGGCGCCTCGCGCTCCAAGCCCGAGGTCAAGCGCGACTTCGAGTACCTGATGCGGATGTGGGAGACGGTGCGCGAGACGACGCTGCAGTCCACCGCGCCGACGCTGGTCTACGAGGAGGGCTCGCTGATCAAGCGCGCCATCCGCGACCTCTACAACAAGGACGTCGAGGAGGTCGTGGTCTCGGGCGAGAACGGCTACCGCGAAGCCAAGGACTTCATGCGGCTGCTGATGCCGAGCCATACCAAGAACGTGCAGCCGTGGCGCGACCCCGCGCCCATCTTCACCAAGGCCGGGGCCGAGGCCCAGCTCGACGCGATGTTCTCGCCGCAGGTGACGCTGAAGTCCGGCGGCTACCTCGTCATCAACCAGACCGAGGCGCTCGTTGCCATTGACGTGAACTCCGGCCGCTCGACCCGCGAGCACAATATCGAGGACACGGCCGTCCGCACCAACCTCGAGGCGGCCGATGAGGTGGCGCGCCAGCTGCGCCTGCGCGATCTCGCCGGGCTGATCGTCGTCGACTTCATCGACATGGAGGAAGGCCGCAACAATCGCGCCGTCGAGAAGCGTATCAAGGACGCGCTCAAGGACGACCGCGCCCGCATCCAGGTCGGCCGCATCTCGCATTTCGGCCTGCTCGAGATGAGCCGTCAGCGCATCCGCACCGGCGTCCTCGAAGGCTCCACCGTCGTCTGCGAACATTGCGCCGGCGCCGGCAACGTGCGCTCCACCGCCTCGATCGCGCTCCACGTGCTGCGAATGCTCGAAGACGCGTTGCTGGCCGACGCCTCGCACGACGTCACCGTGCGCATGCGCGGCCAGATCGCCCTCTACATCCTCAATCACAAGCGCGCTCACCTGACCGACATCGAAGGGCGTTTCGGTGCCTGCGTGACGTTCGAGGGCGACGAGAGCCTGACCGGCACAACCTACTGCGCGCTCGAGCGCGGCGAGCCTGCGAGCGGCGTCATCCGGCCGAGCCACCAGGTCATCCCGATCGAGGAGCCGGAGGCCGAAGTCTTCGAAGGGGCCGATGACGAGGTCGAGAACGAGGCGCCCGTGGCGGTCACTGGCGCGGCGGGTGCATCCGACGGCGAGGAAGGCGATGTCGATGGACGGCGCAAGCGCCGCCGCCGCCGCGGACGCGGCCGCGATCGTGAGAGTTCAGGCATCGCCGGTGACGCGCCGCAGCCATCCGACGACGCCTTGAGCTTCGTCGCCGATGGCGAAGGAACACTCACGCCCGCACCGACCGCAAACGCGGGCGACGAGGACGGCGAGGCGCGCCAGGGCTCCGAGGAGCGTTCGAGTGTCGAAGAGGGCGGCAGCCGCAAACGTCGGTCGCGGCGTGGCGGTCGCCGCACGCGGGAGCGTGATCGCGACGGAGCAGAAGCTGGGACAGAGGAGATCGCCGGCGTCGCCGCCTCTCACGACGAGGACGCGAGCGAGATCGCCGACGTGGTGGTGCCGCCGCTTATCGAGCAGGAGGCCTTCGCCATGGAAGGCGACAGACCGGCCGCGGCGGTACCCGTGTCGGCCGAGATGTCCGAGCGACCGGCTATAGCCGAAAAGACCGCGCACGCCGTGGTGCCGGAGCCTGAGCATATCGAGCGTGTTGCAGCGGAGCCTGCCGCTTCGGAGCCTGTAGCACCCGAGCCGGAAGCGTCTGTGACTGAGGCACCTATGGCTGAGGCGGCTCCCACATTCCTTGCATCGATGCACGAGGCCGCCGCGTCCGGCGTCGCCGAGACGACTCCTACCGCCGAACCCGCGGCGTCGCGCCGTCCTGAGCCAGTCTCGACCGAAGCCGACCCCGCCCGCCCCAAGCGGGCCGGTTGGTGGTCGCGCGCCAAGGCGAGCCTTGGAGGTTAGAGCAACCTCCGCTGTCGCGGACTTGCTCCAACAAACAAAACGCAGCGAGGACTGGCACATAAGCGTCGCGAAGCGACTCAGAGTCATCGTCCGATGCTCTAGCGCAAAGGAGCAGAGCGTGGGCCAAGGTCTTCCTGGCCTTCGCCTAACCTGGTCTGATCGTCGCCCTTGTCTGGGTCATGGTCACCGACGCGCCGGGCGGGCCGAGATCCCTCTGCTCGTTGTCGTCACGTAGGACGCTTTGCTATCGGCGTTCGTGCTGCGATCGGCGGTGTGGTGTTTGTGGAGTGGCGATCCCAGGCGGTTTGCGTGCCCTCTCTGCTGGGCGCAGGGCGTCTCAGGGATGCCAGGCTTCGGCGCTTGCCGCGATATCCGCCTCCGCCGCGACGTCACCATTGATCGCACGGACAATCGCCCTCAGAACCTCGGTGACGTTGGTGCGGGTGGCCGAGGAGAGCCGAAGCGGCGTCTGCCCGCAGGCGCGTCTGAGACGGTCGACCTGCTTCTTCAGGTGGTCGGGTTCGGTGACGTCGACCTTGGACAGCGCCACGATCTCGCGCTTGCCGACAAGGCCGCCGCCGTAGGCTTCGAGCTCGTGGCGCACCGTCTTGTAGTCCCGGCCGGCATGCTCGCCGTTGGCATCGACGAGGTGGAGGATGACGCGGCAACGCTCGACGTGACCGAGGAAGCGGTCGCCGAGCCCGACGCCCTCGTGCGCGCCCTCGATCAGTCCGGGAATGTCGGCCAACACGAACTCGCGCCCGTCGACCGCCACGACGCCAAGCTGAGGATGCAGCGTGGTGAAGGGATAGTCGCCGATCTTGGGCTTGGCGGCGGAGACGACGGAGAGGAAGGTCGACTTGCCGGCGTTGGGCAGGCCGACGAGCCCGGCATCGGCGATCAGCTTCAGGCGCAGGATGATCGTGCGCTCCTCGCCCAGCTCGCCGGGGTTGGCGCGCCGCGGTGCCTGGTTGGTGCTCGTCTTGAAATAGGCGTTGCCGAAGCCGCCGTTGCCGCCCCGGCAGATGCGCACGCTTTGGCCGACCTCAGTGAGGTCGGCGAAGGGCTCCTCCTCGCCTTCGTCGATGAGCTGGGTGCCGACGGGAACCTTCAGCAGCGCGTCGGCGCCCTTGGGGCCGGCGCGGTTCTTCCCCATGCCGTGAGTGCCGGTTTTCCCCTTGAAATGCTGCTGGTAACGAAAGTCGATGAGCGTGTTGAGGCCGGAGACGCACTCGACGACGACGTCGCCGCCCTTGCCGCCGTCGCCGCCGTCGGGTCCGCCAAACTCGATGAATTTTTCCCGCCTGAATGAGACGCAGCCGGCGCCACCATCGCCGGATCTGACGTAGACGCGGGCCTGGTCGAGGAACTGCATAAGGGCGCTTGCGAGATTGGAGAAGCCAAGCAGGGTCTGGCCGCGTGCCGAGCGGGTCATCCTCTTAGCGCGTCACGTGCCTCGCTTAAACCACCAAAAAAAGGGCTGGGCTCTCGCAAGCCCAGCCCTCCTAGTCTTAACAATAAGCGATTACGCCATCGCGGGAAGCCCGGCAGCCGCAGCTTCCGTGGCGCGGCGCTGCGCAACAGCCTCGTCGTAGAGCGCCTGCTCCTCCTGACGCTTCTTGATCGAGAAGCGAATGGTCGCGGCACCGATGGCGCAGCAGACGGCGGCAATGCCGAGCACTCTGAAGCAGAACTGCATGTCACCGGTGCCGCGCAGCAGGAAGCCCGCCGCCACGCCACCAATGTTGCCGCCCGCGCCGATAATGCCGCAGACGCCGCCGAGGCACTTCCGATCTATGAACGGCACGAGCGCGTAGAGCGAGCCGCAGGCCATGTGAGTGAAAAGGCCGAAGATGATCATGAAGGTCACCGCTAAGGCGGCGACGTTCATCGTCGAGAAGGCGATGAGGAAAACGCCCTCGCCCATCATGAGCGCGAACAGCAGCCAAGTGCGCCCTTGCAGACCCTGAAATTTGGCAACCTTGTCGGAGAAAATACCGCCGAGCGCGCGAGCGAACAGAGCCAGTAGACCGAAGGCACCAACCGCATAGCCGGCGTTCTCGACCGACATGTGGAACTTGTTGAAGTAGTAGGTCACGGCAACCGAGTGCACAAAAAGTTCTACGCCGAACGACGCGCCGTAGCAGGCGCCAAGCAGCCACACGCGATAGTTCTTGCCGGCTTCGGCCATCACGCCCAATCCACCCTTCTTACCGACAGCCGTCGACAAGCCTGCCTTGCGCATAGCCGCGAAATTACCCTCGGGCGTATCCTGCGTGTACTTGTAGTACAGCACTGCGACAATGAGCATCAACACGCCGGGAACGATCTGGGCGTAGCGCCACGACATGCCCTTGGACAGACCGAAGGCGGCGAGGCCGGCGAAGATTAGCGGCATGACTGACTGCGTGACACCGCCACCGGCGTTGCCCCAGCCACCGACGGTGGCGTTTGCCGTGCCGACAACGTTCGGCGCGAACATGACGGATGTGTGGAACTGGGTGATGACAAAAGAGGCGCCGATGATGCCGATTAACAGGCGAAACACCAGGAACGAGGTGTAGTCCCAGGCGAACGCGATGCCGAACACCGGAATGGCGCCGAGCGTCAGCAGGATCGTGTAGGCGATTCGCGGGCCGTACTTGTCGCACATCGGGCCGATCGCGAAGCGGGCGAGGATCGTGGCGAAGACGCCGGCGATCGCGATGTTGGCGCCGTCCGCCTTGGAGAAGTGCAGGTCGGCCGCAATGTAGGGCATCAGCGGCGCCGTGGCGAACCACGCGTAGAAGGTGACGAAGAACGCGATCCACGTGAGATGGAAGGCGCGCATTTGCGGCGTCTTGAGACTGAACAGGTCGATCTTTGTTGCTTTGTTCGAGGCAACGGCGGCCATGGTGAGGGCTCCCGATGAGCGGTGCGTGTCAAGGGCTCCGAAAGGAGCGGCGAAGGCACTGTTCGCCCGCATTCGCTGCGGGCATCTCTCGGCGTGCTAGGTCGAGGATCAGGGGCTGCGCTGCTCCCACCAATACAGAGGCACAACTTGTGCCAGACTCGGATGGCGCTCCGTGAATGCGCACTCCGCTCACCGGATGCTTGGACCTTATGATCTCTGCTTTCGTCCTCACGAGCGGCGGTGCCGGATCACCGGCGTTGGCGGAAGACCTGAGTGTCGTCGGTATCAAGGTTGTCGGCCGCGCAGCGATCGAGACCCTGGTGCAGGACGTGGTTCGCGTCGATCCCGACCTTGTCGTCTGCTACGATTCTCACCCCAGCGATGCCCTGTTTGCGGGCACGTTGGCCCTGCGCAGCGTCTCGCCGCGGCCCGTGATCGTCTTCACCACCGATAGCGACGCCGAGAAGATCGAGCGGGCGGCGACATCGGGCATCCACGCCTACGTGATCAACGGCTACGGGATGCACCGGCTGCGCTCGCTGATCCATGTCGCCCAAGCGAGATTTCGCCACGACCAGTTGCTGCGCGAGGAGCTTTACGAGGTTCAGAACCGCTTCTCGGAACGCAAGCTCGTCGATCGCGCCAAGGGCATCCTCATGCGGGTGCGCGACATCAGCGAGGACGAGTCTTACAAGGTGCTGCGTACGGCGGCGATGCAGGCCAAGCTGCGCATCGGCCAGATCGCGCAACAGGTAATCGATGCCTCGCGTTTCGCCGAGGCCGTCAATCGCGCCGGCCAGCTGCGGATGCTTTCTCAGCGGCTCGTCAAGCTCTACGCGCTGACCTGCGCCGGCTTGAAGCCGGAGGACACGTCCGTGCTCTGCCGCGCTTCAATCGAGCAGATCGAGGCCAATCTGGCGGTCCTCGGCCGCACCCTTTCGAAGCCGACGTTCGGCGACCTGCTCGATGCGGTGCTGATGCCTTGGATAGCGCTGAAGAAAGGGCTCGCGGCGGCGCCAGCCGTGGCTCGCCTCGCCGAGATCGACCGGCTTGCCGAGAAACTGCTCACCCAGGCCGAGGCGCTGACCCGCACCCTGGAGGACGCGGGCTTCGCCGCCGCGCTGCAAGTCATCAACGTCTCCGGCCGGCAGCGCATGCTGACGCAGCGCCTCGCCAAGCAGGCCGCTATCGTGGTGCTCGTCGGCGGAGAGGCGGCGGAGGTGCAGCGACAAGGGCTTTTCACGTCGGCGAAGACTTTCGCAGAGGGTCTCGCCTATCTCGAGCGCGTTCCGCTCTCGACGCCAGAAATCCGTGCGCTGTTGGCGCAGGCCACGGCGGCCTGGAGCGCCTTCGAGCCTGCGCTCAAGCGGACGCCGAGTTCGGCCGGCCTCGTCGAGATCGCGGAGGCAAGCGAGACGCTGCTCTCGCTCTTCGACCAGCTCACCGATCTTTACGAGCGCTCGATGCAGATGCTGATGCAGTAGGCGAAAACGGGGACACCGGTGGCGCGCCAACCGAGGTCCGCATGCGTCGCAACGGCCACGCAGCGATCAGAACGCGTGGGCTCCCTCCGGCACGACGCCGACGCGACCGCGGTCGGTGGAACGTACGTCGAGCGCACCGACCTCCGCCGCCGGTGGTCCGGCTCTCAGGCGCCCGATCAGCTCGCCGAGCTTGCCGCCGTGACCGTGCAGTGCCGCCTCGACGCTGCCGTCGTCGTGATTAAGCACCCAACCGCGTACCCCGAGCGCCGCCGCCTGTTCCGCGACATAGGCGCGAAAGCCCACGCCTTGCACCCTTCCCTCGATGCGCACGGAGACCGCGCGCTCGGCCTCGCTCACGTGACCACCTCCCGCACTTCGGTTTTCATGCCGCTGAAGAGTGTGCCCCTTGCTTCGGGGCCGAACAAGGCGAAGGCCGCCAGGACCACGGCGACGATGCCGGCGACGAGGGCGAGACCGAAGGAGAAGTTACCGCCGTTGGCGTGCGCGAGCCCGGTCTGCAGCGGCCCGTTCACGGCGGCGATCAGGTTGCCGATCTGGTAGGCGAAGCCGGGAAACGTGCCGCGCACCGCACCGGGTGAGAGCTCGTTCAGGTAGGCCGGCACGACGCCCCAGGCGCCCTGCACGGCGACCTGCATGACGAAGCCGCCCATCGCCAGGATGAGCGGCGTGGTCCCGTGCGACCAGAACCAAAGGGGCAAAAGCGAGAACAGCGCCGCCGCGGCGATGGCCTTGCGGCGGCCGATCCGCTCCGACACCGCACCGACGACGAGCCCGCCGACGATCGCGCCGAGGTTAAAGACGATGAGGATCACGCTCACCGTGTGCGGATCGAACTTCATCTGCTCGCGCAGGAAGGTCGGGTAGAGATCCTGAGTGCCGTGGCTGAAGAAGTTGAAGCAGGTCATGAGCGCGACGGCGAAGAGGAAACGCCCTGCATTGGCGCGCAGCACCTCGACGATCGAGGGCTTGTGCGCTTTGGAATCCATCGCCTTGAAGACCGGCGATTCGTCGACGTTCGAGCGGATGTAGAGCGTCAACAGGGCCGGTGCCGCACCGACGAAGAACATGCCGCGCCAGCCGATGGTGGAATAGAGCAGGCCGAAGACGATCGAGGCCAGGAGGTAGCCAGTCGGGTATCCCGTCTGCAGCATGCCCGAGACCATGCCGCGCGTCTTGGGCGGAATGGTCTCCATGGTCAGCGAGGCGCCGACGCCCCACTCGCCGCCCATGGCGATTCCGAACAGGATACGCAGGATGAAGAAGGTCACGAGGTTCGGCGCAAAACCCGAGGCCAGCTCGAAGATCGAGAACAGGATGACGTCGACCATCAGCACCGGCCGTCGTCCGAACTTGTCGGCGGCCAGGCCGAAGATGAGCGCGCCGATCGGCCGGACCGCCAGCGTGAGGAACAGCGACCACGACAGCGTCTCGATGCTGGAGCCGAATTCCTTGGCGACGTCCTTCCAGACGAAGGCGAAGATGAAGAAGTCGAAGGCGTCGAGCGTCCAGCCGAGATAGCTGGCCAGCACGGCGCTGCGCTGCTTGGCATCGAGGCTGCGCAGATCGTTCAGCAAGCTCGTCTCTCCCCTTCAGCCCCGACCCGACCCTGTCGTGTTTCGCCGCCACGGTAAAGCGGGCGGAATGGCGATCCCCACGTTGTCGATAAGCCGGGTGCGCCCGAGACGCGCCGCGACGAGCAGCCGTGCCGGGCCGGTGTCGTCGGCGGTGAGCGGCGCGAGCGAGCCGGCGGCGCGGAGTTCGAGATAGTCGAGCGCAAAGCCGGCGGCCGCGATCGCGTGGTGCGCCGCCGCCAGGGCCGACGCTTGCGTGTCGCCGCGCAGGATGGCGACGGCGCAGGCCGAGAGCGCCCTATGCAGCGCCGGTGCCCGCCCGCGCTCCGCCTCGTCGAGGTAGGCGTTGCGCGACGACATCGCGAGCCCGTCGGCCTCCCGCACCGTGGGTCGGCCCTGCACCACGACGGGGATGTCGAGGTCATGAACTAACCGTTCGATGACCTTCAGCTGCTGCCAATCCTTCTCACCGAATATGGCCACGTCCGGCTGCGCCTGCAGCAACAGCTTGGTGACCACCGTGGCGACGCCGGCGAAATGATCCGGCCGGAAGCGGTCCTCGAGGTCGGCCGAGGCCGGCCCCCCGAGCGAAACGGTGGTGCAGAAGCCAGAAGGATACATGGCCGGCAGTTCCGGCGCGTAGACGATCTCGGCACCCGCCTCGGCGACGCGGGCGTGATCGGCGGCGAGGTCACGGGGGTAGGCGGCAAAATCCTCACTGGGGGCGAACTGCTTGGGGTTGACGAAGATCGTCGTCACGACGTGGTCGGCCGCCTCGCGCGCGGCCTTGACCAGCGAGATGTGGCCGGCGTGCAACGCCCCCATCGTCGGGACAAGTGCCACGCTGCGCCCTGCCCTGCGCCAGTCAGCGATCACGCCGCGCAGCGCGGCGGTGTCGCGGATGATCGCGCCGCTCACGAGCGACTTCGAGGCAGGTGCACTTCGAGACTCGTGACATAAGCCGGCGGCAGCGCCGCGGCGCGGGCGGCGGCGACCACGCCCTCCATGTAGCCGATCGGTGGGACGCCCCCCTCGCTCTCGTCGACCCCATAATAGAGGAGCGCGCGGCGCGAAGCCCCTTCCGCGAGCACCACCGCCTGCCGCTCTTTAGTGTAGAGGCCGTGGGCGACATCCTCGTAGAGGTCGAGCGCCGCGACGTCGGCTAGCGCGAGGTCGAACAGCATGCCGTGGACGGTCGCGTCAGGGTCGCGGCGAACGGAGGCGTAGCCGGTGAGCCCCATCAGGTAGAAGCTGTGACGCATCAGTCGGGCGAGCCCGATCGGCCGCGAGCGCGGGCAGCGCAGACGCATCGCGTCGAGATCCATGTTGGAGCCGTAGGCGAAGTACAGCAGTAACGGGTTCCTCCCAGCCCTGTCATTCCGGCTCCGCCCGCGGCGTCCCGCAACGACGGAGATTCCTCAAGCAAAGAACAGGATCGGCGCATCGACGGCGAGCGACTCGCCCTCGCGCGCCTCGATCGATTTAACCGTGCCATCGCGCTCGGCGCGCAACACGTTCTCCATCTTCATTGCCTCGACGAGGCAGAGCGGGTCGCCGGCCTTGACCTCTTGGCCTTCGACCACGTGGATCGCCTTGACGAGGCCGGGCATCGGGCAGAGCAGCACCTTTGTGTCGGCGGCATCATCGCGCTCCAGCATCAGCGCGGCGAGGTCGGCCTGGCGGCGGCTAAAGACGCGCACCTCGCAGCTTCGACCGGCGTGGTCGAGCGCGTAGCCGTTGAGGATGGGCCGAGCGCCGACGAAGATCGGTCGGCCGTCGAGCGTGCCGCTCCAGACCCGCTCGCCCGGTCGCCAGCTGCTGGCGACACGCACAGGATCGCCGCCGGCCGCGAAGCGCACTACGATATCGCCGTCGGTCGCGACCTCGATGTCGTGACGCTCCTTGCCGAGCATCACCGCGCGCGGGCCGCCGTAGAGTGGGTGCGGCCGGGTGGCGCCGACAATGCGGCCGCGGCGTGCGTCGAGGACGTGATCGATCGCCACCGCCACGGCGGCGAACAGGCGCGCCATCTCGCCCTCGGGCGCGTGCGGGGCGAAGCCGCCGGGATATTCCTCGTCGATGAAGCGCGTCGAGAGCCGCCCCTCTCGCCAGCGCGGCGAGGCCATCAGCGACGAGAGGAACGGCAGGTTGTGGCGAATGCCTTCGATCACGAACCGATCGAGCGCGTCGGCCTGGGCGGCGATCACCGACGCCCGATCCGGACCGAAGGTGATCAGCTTGGCAATCATCGGATCGTAGTGCACCGAGATCTCGCCGCCCTCGGTCACGCCGGTGTCGACGCGCGTCACGCTTTCGCCCTGCCGCCCGGTCGGCGGCGGCTGGAAGGTGGTGAGCCGGCCGGTCGAGGGCACGAAGCCGCGCGCCGGATCCTCGGCGTAGACGCGGCTCTCGATGGCCCAGCCGCGCAGCTTGACCTTGTCCTGCACCATGTCGAGCGGCTCGCCGGCGGCGACGCAGATCATCTGCTCGACGAGGTCGATGCCGGTGATCATCTCGGTGACCGGATGCTCGACCTGGAGCCGGGTGTTCATCTCGAGGAAGTAGAAGCTCTTGTCCTGCGCGACGACGAACTCGACCGTACCGGCAGAATCGTAATCGACGGCCTTCGCCAGCGCGACGGCCTGCTCGCCCATGCGCTTGCGGGTCTCCGCATCGAGCAGCGGCGAGGGCGCCTCCTCAACGACCTTCTGGTTGCGGCGCTGGATGGAGCATTCGCGCTCGTGGAGGTAGAGCGTGGTGCCGTGCTTGTCGCCAAGCACCTGGATCTCGATGTGGCGCGGATTCTCGATGAACTTCTCGATGAGGATGCGATCGTCCCCGAAGGAGGACTTGGCCTCTGAGCGCGAGCGCTCGAAGCCCTCCGCCACCTCTTCCGCTTTGTGAGCGACGCGCATGCCCTTGCCGCCGCCGCCGGCCGAGGCCTTGATCATGACGGGGAAGCCGATCTCGCCGGCGATGCGTTGCGCGTCGGCGACGCTGTCCACCGTGCCGATGTGGCCGGGCACGGTCGAAACGCCGGCCTCGGCCGCGAGCTTCTTGGAGGCGAGCTTGTCACCCATCGCGTCGATGGCGTGCGGGTTAGGCCCGATGAAGGTGATGCCGGCCTCGGCCAGCGCGCGCGCGAAGGCGGCGTTCTCCGACAGGAAGCCGTAGCCGGGGTGCACCGCGTCAGTCTTTGTCTCGCGGCAGGCGGCGACGATCTTCTCGATCGACAGATAGGAGTGCGCGGCGGCAGCGGGACCGATGCAGACCGCCTCGTCCGCGCAGGCGACGTGCAGCGCGTCACGGTCAGCCTCGGAGTAGACGGCGACGGTGGCGATGCCCATGCGCCGCGCCGTCTTCATGATCCGGCAGGCGATCTCGCCCCGGTTGGCCACAAGGATCTTGTTGAACATGCCCGTCCCGCTCGACGGCGCTGCTTAGGCGGACGGCGGGGCTAGGACAAGCGGGGCGTGGGGCGTAACCTCACACCACCTCCAACACCATGCCGCCCTCGTGTGCACGGGCGTACTCGTCGATAGCCTGCACGCGCACCGCGTAGGTGCCGGCCTTCAGCCCCGCAGGCAACGGCGCCTGCCACAGGTGCGAGGAGGCGTTGGGCTTGACCCAGGGCTTGATGGTCTCGGGATAGCGCCCGTAAAGCTGGCTGATGAAGGGGTCCGGGCGCACCACCCGCGTCATCGTCACCGGCGCGCCGCCATCGAGCGCGAAGCGCACGGACGAGCGCGGGCCGCCGTCGAACAGGTTCACGATAAGCCGAGCGCCGGCTGCCTCGTCGGCGCCGATCGGCGAGCGCAGCGCTCGGCTCATGGTGGTCTCGCGCAGCACCTCCTTGGCGTCGGGGTGGTAGCCGACCTCCAGCCCCAGCCGCATCTGCTTGTTGTCGGGCTCGGTGAAGGGCACGTAGCGCGTGGTGTAGTTGGCGCCATCGATGCTCAGCACGTGGTGGCCGTTGGGGGTGCCATCGGTCTGGTCGGCGCAGGCGATGCCGCGGTGGTCGAGCGGTCCGCTCCACCACGAGCCCGAGACGGCGGTCAGCACGTGATGGTGGTGCGGGTGGGCGTCCGAGCCGCCATCGGCCGCGCCGAGATAATGGTGCTCGGTGGTATGGGTGTGCCCGGCAAAGCTGACGCTGGGACGATCGCCGATCAGCTTGAGCAGGTCGGCGGCGTTGGACGTGTTGGCCGCCGGCATCTTGGGATCGAAATAGGTGTGAAGCGGGATGTGCATGGCGAAGACCAGCAGCGTCTCGCGCGGCGTCAGCGCCAGCAGGTTCCTCACGAAAGCGAGCTGGTCGTCGGAGATGTGGCCCTTGTAGGCGCCGTGCTCGCCCGGCTTGCCGGTGCCGGCGCCGAGGTACTCGACGTTGTCCAACATGACGAACAGCGCGCCACCGTGGGCATGCGCGTAGTACGGCGCGCCGAACACCCGCTTCCAGGTGTCGCGCGAGCGGACGGCGTCGGGTGCCTCGTAGTCAAGGTCGTGGTTGCCGCCGAGCACCCACCACGGCACGCCGATGCGGCCGATCATGCGGTTGAGGCGGGGATAGACGGTGAGGTCGTCGAAGGCGAGGTCTCCCAGCGTCATGCCGAAGGCGGCACCCGCACCGGCCCCGATGAGCGGCGCCACCGCATCGTCGCGGATGTAGTCGACCTCCGCCGCCGATTCCGGCTGCGGATCGGTGAACAGGAGTACATCGAAGCGTGTGGGCTCGGGCTGACGGGTCAGCGCGAAGTCGATCGAGGCGGGCAGCGGGCCGGTCGGCGGCAGGCCCTCGTAGCGGAAGCCGAGCGAGGCCGGCGTACCTTCGGGATCGTGGACGTAGAAGAGCTTCGGCAGGTTGGTCGCCGGACCGCGCGGCGCGGCGAAGCCGGCCGGTTTAACGAGCGAGATCACCTGCCCCGGCGCGACCGAGAGTCGCCAGCGCCCGTCAGCGCCGGTGCGCACGACGTCGCGGCCGTTGGTCACGAGCACGTCGGCGAGTGGGCCGCCGCCCACCTCCGAGACGAGGCCAGCGGCGTCCGCAGCCGGAGGAGCGCCCGACGCCGCGCCGCCCGCGCCCGCGGCGAGCGTCGCCGCCGCGCCCCCGATCACCACGTCGCGACGGGTAGGATGCTGTGTCATGAGGTCTCCTCCAGATTTCCTAAGCACCGCAATGCGAATGCGGCGTGACGCCCGGCCATGGCGGCGACGCCCTCTGCCACCATCTACCGTTTGCGCCATCACGCGCGCGCCGCTCCGGAGCTCCTTGCATCTCCATGCACATTCAGCTCGATGCCGTCGGCGGCGTCGCCGGCGACATGTTCGCCGCCGCCCTGCTGGACGCTTTTCCCCAGCTTGAGGCCGGCGTGCTCGCCGCTGTCGCCACCGTGGCGCCGGTCGGGTGCCGGCTGGTGGCGCACAACGACGGCGTGCTGCAGGGCCGCCGCTTCCTCGTCTCGCTCGACGGTGCGCCGCCCGCGACCAATCACCACGAGCATGGCGGTCAAGTGCATCATCATGGCGCCGACGAGCCTCACGATCACTACGCGCGCCATCATCACGAACATGCCCATGGCGGCAGCCACGGTCACAGGCTGTGGTCCGATATCCGCGCCGACCTCGTTATGGCCGCCTCGGAGCCGGCGGTGCGCGACACGGCGATCGCCATCTTCGAAAGGCTGGCACGCGCCGAGGCCGAGGTGCACGGCATCTCCGTCGAGACGGTCGAGTTCCACGAGGTCGGCGCCTGGGACTCCATCGCCGACATCGTCGCCGCGGCCCACCTCATCACCCATTGCGGTGCTACCAGCTGGAGCGTCGGGCCGCTGCCGCTTGGCTCCGGACGGGTCAAGACCGCGCACGGCCCCCTGCCTGTCCCGGCGCCGGCGACCGCCCTGCTGCTGCGCGGCTTCGCCATGATCGACGACGGCGTGCTCGGCGAGCGGGTGACGCCGACAGGTGCGGCGATCCTGCGCCACCTCGTCGGAAACGCATCGCTCACCCCGGCGCCGCGCGCCCGCGTGCTCGGCCGCTCCGGCATCGGTTTCGGCACGCGCCGCCTGCCCGGCCTCAGCAACTGCCTTCGCGCGCTGGTCTTCGACGAGGCCGACCAGGAGCCGGCTGGCAAGCCGACCGCGACCTCGACGCACCGCGATCTCACCGTGATCGAGTTCGAGGTGGACGACCAATCCGCCGAGGATCTCGCGATGGGACTGGACCGCCTGCGCGAGCACTGCGATATCTTCGACGTGGTTCAGATGCCGGTCTTCGGCAAGAAGGGTCGCATGATGACCCACGTGCGGGCGCTCGCGCGCAAAGGCTCCGACGACGCCATCGCCGCCTGTTTCCGCGAGACCACGACGATCGGTCTGCGCCACCACCTCGTCGGCGGCTCTGCCCTGCCCCGCGCCGTTACAACCGTCGAGGTCGACGGCCGGGCGGTGCGGGTGAAGACCGTCGAGCGCCCCGGTGGACGCACCGCCAAGGCCGAAGCCGATGACGCGCTGGACCACGAGACCCATGCCGTGCGCGCCGGTTTGCGTCGCGAGGCAGAACGTTTGGCCCTGCTGGACGCTGGCGCATGATGGTTGGTGAGACAACGACGCTCGACGACGTGCTCCGCGCGACGATCCGGGTGACCGTGGCGGTCAGCGGAGGCGTCGATTCGCTGACGTTGGCCTGCGCCGCGCGCCGGGTGCTCGGTGGTGAAGCAATGATTGCGGTGCATGCCGTCTCCCCCGCCGTGCCGGCCGACGCCACAGCTCGCGTCCGCGCCATGGCCGAGGCAGAGGGTTGGTCTCTGAAGGTGATCGACGCCGGCGAGTTCGCCGACCCGCGCTACCGCGCCAACCCGGTCAACCGCTGCTTCTTCTGCAAGACCAATCTCTACGCCGGGATCGCGGCGGTGGCGGAAGGGACGATCGTGTCGGGCACCAACATCGACGACCTTGGCGAGTACCGCCCCGGCCTTGATGCTGCCCGCGAGCACGGCGTTCGTCACCCGTTCGTGGAGGCGGGCATGGACAAGGCGGCGGTGCGGGCCCTGGCGCGTCGCTTCGGTCTCGACGAGGTCGCCGAACTGCCTTCTGCACCCTGCCTCTCGAGCCGGGTCGAGACCGGCATCCGTATCGAGGCCGACACGCTGGCCTTCATCCACCAAGTCGAACAACTCGTCGGCGAGAGGCTCGAAGGCGGCGCCACTCGCGCCGTGCGCTGCCGCGTGCGCGCCACCGGCATCGTCCTCGAGCTCGATGCGGCCAGTCTGGGCGCCTTGGACTCGGCGGATCGCGCCGCCTTGCAGGGGGCGATCCTGGCGCAAGCGCCGGCCGGCCTCGGTCGTCGCCTTGCCTTCGCGCCTTACCGCACCGGCAGCGCCTTCCTGACGGGTGCGGCACGATGAGCATTGCCGACGAGATCGTGCTCGACGTTGCCCGCGAGGAGCGTATCGGGCTCGAGGAGGCAATCTTTTGCGCCGGCAAGTCGGCTGCCCAAATCGACGGCGTGCTGGCCTCTGCCGCCGAGCGCGGCGTGGCAGCCCTTCTCCTGACACGGCTTGATTTAGACAAGCACGAGAGCCTCGATCCGCGCCACCGCGGGCGGCTTGACTACGATCCCGTGTCGCGTACTGCGATCTTCGGCGTGCCCCGCGACATAAAGGAGACCGGCCGAGTTGCCGTAGTCTGCGCCGGTACGTCGGACGTCGCTGTTGCCCGCGAAGCGCTGCGCACGCTGGCCTATCAGGGCGAGGAGGCGACGCTGATCGCCGACGTCGGCGTCGCCGGGCTGTGGCGTCTCACCAGCCGGCTCGACGACCTGCGTTGCCACCCCGTGCTGATCGTCGCCGCCGGCATGGATGCGGCATTGCCGAGTGTGCTCGGTGGCCTCGTCGGCGGCGCTATCATCGCTGTCCCGACCTCCGTCGGTTACGGCGTTGCCGCGGGCGGCCATACCGCGCTGAACGCGATCCTCGCGAGCTGCGCGCCGGGCCTCACCGTCACCAACATCGACAATGGCTACGGGGCGGCCTGTGCCGCCCTGCGCATCCTCCGCGCGGCGCGGCTTCTCGCTGAGCGCGCCTCGTGATTCTCCCCGTGCGACGTGCGAGCGTCGCAGCAAGGACCTTTCCTCATGGAACGTCGTGATTTCCTCCAGGGTGCCGCGCTCGGCGCCGGTCTCGTCGCAGTCGGCGGCCCTCAACCCGCAGGTGCAGCCGTGAACGTCTCAGCCCTCCCCGTCACGCGTATCGCCGATCCTTCAGATCTCGTCTTCGTCACCGATCCCGGCGAGCGGCGCGGCGAGATGCTGTACCGCAACTTCGGCCGCACCAACGAGAAGATCTCGGCCATCGGCATGGGCGGCTTCCACCTCGGCAAAAAGGCGGTCAGCGACGCCGAGGCGACGCGCCTGATCCACGAGGGGGTCGATCGCGGTATCACCTTCATGGACAATTGCTGGGACTACAACGACGGCGTTTCCGAGCTACGCGCGGGCGCGGCGCTCGAGCAGGGCGGCTATCGCGACAAGGTCTTCCTCATGACCAAAATCGACGGGCGCACCAAGGAGGAGGCGGCCAAGCAGATCGACATGTCGCTGCACCGCCTGCGCACCGACCGCATCGATCTCGTGCAGCACCACGAGATCCTGCGCTTCGACGATCCCGACCGCGTCTTCGCCGAGGGCGGCGCCATGGAGGCCTTCGTCGAGGCCAAGAAGGCCGGCAAGCTGCGCTACATCGGCTTCACCGGGCACAAGGATCCGCGCATCCACCTGCAGATGCTGCACATCGCCGAGGAGCGCGGTTTCCATTTCGATTCGTGCCAGATGCCGCTCAACGTGATGGACGCGCACTTCCGCTCGTTCTCGCACCTCGTCGTGCCCTACCTTCACGAGCACGGCATCGCAATCCTGGGCATGAAAAGCTTCGGCGACAGCGTGCTGCTGAAGGCCAACGCGCCGATCAAGCCGATCGAGTTCCTGCACTATTCGCTGAACCTGCCGACCTCGGTGGTGATCACGGGCATGGAGAACCAGCGCGACCTCGATCAGGCCTTCGAGGCGGTAAAGACCTTCAGGCCGATGGACAAGGCGCAGGTCGCCGAGCTTCTCGAGCGCTCCAAGCCCTACGCGGTCGACGGCAAGTACGAACTCTTCAAGACCAGCGCGACCTTCGATGGCACGGCCAAGAACGCCAAATGGCTCGGCGAGAGCGTCTCAAGCGTGCAGAAGCTCGCGCCGACAATGGAGTAGGCGGAAGCCTCTTGCACGAGTGGGGATGTGGCACAGGCGAGGTCTCGGATCACACGGGTTTTTTTTGCAAGCCCACCAGCTGCTTCGGCCTACCCGTTCAACACCGTGTTAATCACCTGCCCTCCCCTCAGAATCGACAGTTTCCAATAGTCGGATTGCCCGCTCGTGGCGGCGACCAAGTCCTTGGTCGTCTTGATCGACTTGCCGTTGACCGCCAGGATCATGTCGCCCTTCTGGAAGGACACGGCGGCGGCGTTGGAGTCCGGCGCCACTCCGACAATCACCACGCCGTCGCGGTCCTCGGCCTGGGACAGGTTCTCGGCCACCGCGGGCGACATGTTGGCGGCGCTCAGCCCGGCGAAAGGCGTCGAGCCGGTGATCAGCACCTGATCGGGCTTGGGCGTATCGGGCGCGCGGATCAGCTTGATGTCGAGCTGGTCCGTCTTGCCGCCGCGATGGATCGTCAAGTGCGCATCGCCGCCGATCGGCTTGGTGCCGAAGCGGAAGCCGAAGCTTTCGGGGCTCTCGACCGGCTTGCCGTCGATGGCCGAAATGAGGTCGCCCTGCTTGAGGCCGGCCTGGGCCGCCGGGCTCTTGGCGTTGACGTCGGTAACCAGCGCGCCGGTCGGCCGATTGAGACCGAAGCTCTCGGCGATGTCGTAGGTCACCGCCTGCAGCCCCGCACCGAGCCAGGGTCGGTGCACCATCGTGTCGCCGGCCTTGGCGGAGGCCACCACGATTTTCACCATGTCAACGGGTATGGCGAAGCCGATACCAATTGAGCCGCCAGACTGCGAGAAAATCGCCGAGTTGATGCCGACGAGACGCGCGTGCGTGTCGACCAGCGCGCCGCCGGAATTGCCGGGATTGATCGAAGCGTCGGTCTGAAGGTAGAAGCTCGTGGTCTGGCCGGCGACGACGTTGGAGCGCGCCAGCGCCGAGATAATCCCCTGCGTCACCGTCTGGCCGACGCCGAAGGGGTCGCCGATCGCGAGCGCGATGTCGCCGACCTCGACGGCATCGGATGCGCCCATTTCCATGGTCGGAAACGAGCTCGGCCCGCCCTTGATGCGCAGCACGGCAAGGTCGTTGCGCTGGTCGCGCAGCGCGATTTCGGCAGGGTATTCGCTGCCGTCGGCGAGCGCCACCTTTACATCCGTCATCTGATCGATGACGTGGTAGTTCGTTACCACGAGTCCCGAAGCATCGACGATGACGCCGGAACCTAGCGAGCGCTGCGTCTGCGAGCGCGGACCCTGGCTGCCGCCGTCGCCGAAGAACTGGCGGAACACGGGATCGTCGAACAACGGGTTGCGCTGCACCTTCTCCGTGCGCGAGGCGTAGACGTTGACCACGGCCGGCGCCGCCTTCTTCACGACAGGCGCGAAGGACAGCGTGACCTCCTCGCGGCTCTGCGGCGCCTGCTTCGGTTCAGCGTGGACGGCGGGCGAGGCTGTCGCCAGGAGAGCCAGGGCGAGGACGGCAGGCAAAGATTTTATCGGGCGCTTCATATTCCGTCACCTCCGAGTGGAATGCGGCAGCAAACTGGACCGTCGTGAAGCCTGACGTGGAGAAGACGAGAAGTGCAAACTCGTGAAATCTGCATTCTCTGCGTCAGCCTGCGTCATGCGTCATGCCAACTCCGACCGGAACATCACTACGATAGGTAATTTTGCCGTAACAAACAAGAGGTGAAAGGCTTGTTCGCACCAAATAGGGCTTGTCCTCGTAGCGATCGCACAGCCTCCTCCCGCGGTTCAAATGCCGGTAAGCTCTCTCCCTCAGCTGCCCGCAAAGATGTTCCGATGCACCCCGTGAACGTCACGGAGCCTCCGCCGAGCCTGCATTGTCTTGAACCAGGAGGTAGAGTCCAAGCCAGCTTACTCGCCCGCCGACGGGCTGGATGTCGCCGGCGATCACACTCGGTCACGCGAAGTAATCCTGCAGCGCCCGCACTTCGAGGTCGCCGGCCTTGTAGGCGCGGATGCCTTGCGAGGCGGCGATCGCGCCGGCCAGGGTGGTGTAATAGGGCACCTTGTGCAGCAGGGCGGAGCGGCGTAGCGAGCGCGAGTCGCTCAGGGCCTGCGCGCCCTCCGTGGTATTGAAGACGAGCTGGATCGTGCCGTTGACGATGGCGTCGACGATGTGCGGACGGCCTTCCGAGACCTTATTGATCTTCTTGGCCGCGACCCCGTTCTCCTCGAGGAACTTGCAGGTGCCCCCGGTGGCGCGCACGGCGAAGCCGAGATCGGCCAGCATGCGCACCGTCTCGAGCAGGCGCGGCTTGTCGGCATCGCGGACCGAGACGAACAGCGAGCCGGCCGTAGGCACCTTGGTGCCGCCGCCGAGCTGGCTCTTGGCGAAGGCGATATCGAAGGAGCGGTCGAGGCCAATGACCTCGCCGGTCGATCGCATCTCCGGCCCCAGCACGGTGTCGACGCCGGGGAAGCGGGCGAATGGGAACACCGCCTCCTTCACGCCGACGTGGTCGTTGGTCATCGGCTTCAGCGCGAACGAGGCTAGGCTCTCGCCGGCCATGATGCGGGCGGCGATCTTGGCAATGGGCTGCCCAATTACCTTGGCGACGAAGGGCACGGTGCGCGACGCGCGCGGGTTCACCTCGAGCACGTAGATGTCGCCGTCCTTGATCGCGTATTGCACGTTCATCAGGCCGACAACGTCGAGCGCCAGGGCCAGCCGACGCGTCTGCGCCTCCAGCGCCGCCAGCATCTCGGGTGAGAGCGAGCGCGGCGGCAGCGAGCAGGCCGAATCGCCGGAATGGATGCCGGCCTCCTCGATGTGCTCCATGATGCCGGCGACATAGACGTGCTTGCCGTCGCAGAGCGCGTCGACGTCGACCTCCGTGGCATCGGCGAGGTAGCGATCGAACAGCAGCGGGTTCTTGCCCAGGACCGAGTTGATCTGCCCGGTCTTGTCGTTGGGGTAGCGCGCCTTGATGTCGGAGGGCACCAGGCCCGGCAGCGTTCCCAGCAGGTACTCGCCCAGCGCGTTGTCGTCGCGCAGGATCGCCATGGCGCGGCCGCCGAGCACGTTGGAGGGGCGCGCCACCAGAGGCAGGCCGAGGTCGCGGGCGACATCGCGGGCCTGCTCGACCGAATAGGCGATGCCGTTGTTGGGCTGGCGCAGGTCGAGCTTGTCGAGCAGGCGCTTGAAGCGGTCGCGATCCTCGGCGAGGTCGATGGAATCGACGGACGTGCCCAGGATCGGGATGCCGTTCTTCTCGAGCGCGGGCGCGAGCTTCAGCGGCGTTTGTCCGCCGAACTGCACGATCGCGCCCTTGAGCGTGCCCGCCGATCCCTCGGCCGCCATGATCTCCAGCACGTCCTCGGCGGTCAGCGGCTCGAAGTAGAGCCGGTCCGAGGTATCGTAATCCGTCGAGACGGTCTCGGGATTGCAGTTGACCATGATGGTCTCGTAGCCCTGGTCGCGCAGGGCGAACGAGGCGTGGCAGCAGCAATAATCGAACTCGATGCCCTGCCCGATCCGATTGGGGCCGCCGCCCAGGATCACGACCTTGGTCCGGTCGGTGGGTCGCGCCTCGTCCATCACGATGCCGGCGAAGGGCATCGCGTAGGTCGAGTACATGTAGGCGGTCGGCGTCGCGAACTCGGCGGCGCAGGTGTCGATGCGCTTGTAGGCCGGGCGCACGCCGAGCCCATGGCGCGTCTTGCGCACGGCCGCCTCCTCGAGCCGGGCGAGCGAGGCCAGACGCGCGTCGGAGAAGCCAGCGGCCTTCAGCGCGCGCATGTTGCCGGCGTCGGGTGGCAGGCCGTGGGCCTTGACCTTGCGTTCCAGCGCCACGATCTCTTCGAGTCGCTCGATGAACCACGGGTCGATCTTGCAGGCCTGGTGGATCTCGTCGACCGCCATGCCGCGGCGCAGCGCCTCGCCGACCACCAGCAGGCGGTCCGGCGTGGGCCGGCCCAGCGCGGCGCGGACCTTGTTCATGTCTTCGCGCTCGTCGCCGTTCGAGCCCTCGATCTCGATCTCGTCGAGTCCGTCGAGCCCGGTCTCCAGCGAGCGTAGCGCCTTCTGCAGCGATTCGGCGAAGGTGCGCCCGATCGCCATGGCCTCGCCGACTGACTTCATTGCGGTGGTGAGGATCGGCTCGGCGCCAGCGAACTTCTCGAAGGCGAAGCGCGGGATCTTGGTGACGACGTAGTCGATTGAGGGCTCGAACGAGGCCGGCGTGGCGCCGCCCGTGATGTCATTGGCGATCTCGTCGAGCGTGTAGCCGACGGCGAGTTTGGCCGCGACCTTGGCGATGGGGAAGCCGGTAGCCTTGGAGGCCAGCGCCGAGGAGCGCGACACGCGCGGGTTCATCTCGATGACGATCATGCGCCCGGTCGCGGGGTCTACGGCGAATTGGACGTTGCTGCCGCCGGTCTCGACGCCGATCTCGCGCAGCACCGCCAGAGATGCGTCGCGCATCACCTGGTACTCCTTGTCGGTGAGGGTCAAGGCCGGCGCCACGGTGATCGAATCGCCGGTATGCACGCCCATCGGATCGACGTTCTCGATCGAGCAGATGATGATGCAATTATCCGCGCGGTCGCGGACCACCTCCATCTCGTATTCCTTCCAGCCGAGCACGCTCTCCTCGACCAGCACCTCGTTGGTGGGCGAGGCGTCGATGCCGCCCTCGATGATCTCGATGTACTCGGCCTTGGTGTAGGCGATGCCGCCGCCGGTGCCGCCCATGGTGAAGCTCGGCCGGATGATCGCCGGCAGCCCGATGTCGTCGAGAATCTCGAGGGCCTTGGAGAGCGTCTTGATCTGGTGCGAGCGCGGCGTGGCGAGGCCGATCTTGGTCATCGCCTCGCGGAATTTCTCGCGATCCTCGGCCTTGTCGATCGCCTCGGCCGTGGCGCCGATCATCTCGATACCGTACTTCTCGAGCACGCCCATTTTCTCCAGCGACAGCGCGCAGTTCAGCGCCGTCTGACCGCCCATGGTCGGCAGCAGGGCGAATCCGTCCTGCTCAAATTCGCGCTCCTTGGCGATGATCTTGGCGACAATCTCCGGCGTGATCGGTTCGACGTAGGTGCGATCGGCGAGGTCGGGATCGGTCATGATCGTCGCCGGGTTGGAGTTCACCAGCACGACCCGGTAGCCCTCGGCCTTGAGCGCCTTGAGCGCCTGGGTGCCGGAATAGTCGAACTCGCAAGCCTGCCCGATGATGATTGGCCCTGCGCCGACGATCAGGATGGTCGAAAGGTCCGTGCGTTTGGGCATGATGCGTCCCGGCGTCGGCCGGGGCCGCGCGTGAAGGGGCCGCGAACGGCCCTCCGAGTTGTTGGCGAGCGCCTTTGTGACGATGCCTCGCCACGAAGGCAAGGCTGGACGCGGACTTCCTGCGACATACGCTCGCGACCGTCCTTTGCGCGTGGTAACGTCTTCGCATGACAATACGCGTGACCCACGCCGCCGAAGGGCTCGAGCGCCGCGCCTTCACCATCGCCGACCTGGAGCGAATGGTGGAGACCGGTATCGTCGGCCAGGACGAGCGCCTCGAGCTGATCGGCGGAGAGATCGTCCCCATGTCCGCCAAGGGCTCGCGTCACGAAGGCATCAAGACCGCGCTCAACTTCCTTTACGGAAGCCTCTGTCCTCGAGGTTTCATGTTTTCGCCGGAGACGGCCCTGCGGCTTGATCCGATGACCTACCTCGAGCCGGACTTCATCGTCTTCGCCCGCGCCACCCGCCTCGCCGACATCCGCGGACCCGACGTGCTGCTCGCCGTCGAGGTCGCCGATACCTCGCTCGATTACGACTTGAGGCGCAAGCCGCTGATCTACGCCGGTTTCGGCGTGCGCGAACTCTGGGTCATTGATGCAGCGCGCCGCATCGTCCATGTGCACATGGGCGCGGAGCCGGGAGGCTACGCCGAGGTCCGTGAGCGCGGAGCGAGCGAGCGTCTGATGCCCCAATACGCGCCAAAGGCTTTCGCCTTCATGCTCGACGAATTGGAAGAGCTTTAGCGCAACGAAGTGCTGCACGCGACTATCTCTGCCACAATCAATGACTATGTCACACGTGCGGGGTCCTCATGAGCCCGCAAATTCGAGATTGGACGTTCGATGGCTACTGGTACAGTGAAATGGTTCAACGGCGAGAAGGGCTACGGCTTCATCGAGCCCGAAGCCGGCGGCAAGGACGTTTTCGTCCACATTTCCGCCGTCGAGCAGGCCGGCATGCGCGGCTTGGCGGAAGGTCAGAAGGTTTCCTATGACGTGAAGCCGGATCGCGGCAAGGAATCCGCCGTCAACTTGGCGGCCGTCTAGGCTCCATGTCTTTCTGCAGGTGGTGGTTGCCGCCACCTGCAGGTGTCACCTTCCGCAACCATGTTTTCCATGGAATTAAGGCAAAGGCATCTTAGACGAAGATGGCGCTTGGTATCGACCCGCGCATCCCGTTCTCTTGCATAAGCCCTACGATTAGACCAAAATGTCGGCGTTGCGCTTTGTAGCAAACGTGCTGCGACTGGGTCGCAACATTATCATTCGCCCGGTCGCCGTCTGCCGACGGTGAGCGGGCTTCCTGTTTCGCACGACCTGGCACGCGCCAAGAAGAGATGACATGGCACAGCTGGATAAGATTCCGATGACGCCGGCGGGGCATACCAAGCTCGAGGAAGAGCTTAAGCAGCGTCAGCAGGTCGAGCGCCCGCGTATCGTCGAAGCCATCGCCGAAGCCCGCTCCCACGGCGATCTGTCCGAGAATGCCGAATACCATTCCGCCAAGGAAGCGCAGAGCCACAACGAAGGGCGCATCGCCGAACTCGAGGACAAGCTCGCGCGCTCCGAGGTGATCGACGTGTCGAAGCTCTCGGGCTCGACCGTGATGTTCGGCGCCACGGTGACGATTGTCGACGAGGACACGGAAGAGAAGAAGGTTTACCAGATCGTTGGCGAGAGCGAGGCCGATGTGAAGGTCGGCAAGGTGTCCATCACCTCGCCGACGGCACGCGCCCTTATCGGTAAGAAGAAGGGCGACACCGTCGAGGTGAACACGCCGGGCGGCGGCAAGAGCTACGAGGTTCTCGAGGTGGCGTTCTCGTAGTCAGCGGCTACGCTTCAGGTCCCGCACAGGTTAAGTTTTCCCGATCGGGCCTTAAGCATAGGGACGAAAAGCCTATTTGCGCACGGCCTGGTAGATTGGCGGCCAATCCTCCGGCAGGGCGCCTGGACAGGCTTCGAGTTCGGTGGCGTGGAGAAGAGCGAAGATCTCGCCGGTCCAGACCCAGGTTCGCGCGGACCCGCAATCGCCGAGGCCACGCCCCTTGTCGAGGCTCATCAGCGTCAAGGTCTTCACGTTAAAATCGTAGTTGACGACGACGTTATCGACTGTTGCGTCGCCTTGCTTAGGCGGCTGCTCGAGCATGGCGGGGCGAGGCTGTCCACCCTTGGGATCGGTGGTGAACAGCGCCACCGAGACGTTGTAGGCACCCTCGGCACAGGGCACCGCGACCAACTGGCGGTCGGGTCCGAGCATCCATGCAGCGGCGTCGCTGTGGGCCTCGACGACCTCAGGATCGCAGGCGGGCTTGGCCATGTCGAGCAGCGCGCGGCCCAACGTCGGCGAAGTTACGGCAGCGGCGACAACCCCAGCCGCCGGGACGACCGGCGGAATGGAAAGCGGCGACACCCGGCGGAGCGCGTCACCACGCGCAACCAGCGCACTCGACGTTCCCGCTCGGCCCTGGTGCACGTCGACGAAACGCAGCGCCGGGACAAGACCCTTCAGCAGAAGACGTCCTTTCAGCGTACCGGCGACGTAATCGAGTGTCTCTGCGGTTTCGAGAGAGGTCAGGAAGGTGGGATCGGCGATTTCGGCGGCGAGCGCCGCGCCGTCAGGGTCGTCCTTCCTGGTTGCGACGACAAAGGCATCGCTCGTCTTGCGGGTTCCGGCGCCGGCCGAGAGCTGAAAGACGCCGGGTGCGTCCGGAATTGGGTCGGAGGCGGCAAGCACCACTTTGACCTTGGGCTCTGCCGCCTCGACAGCGCCCCGCGCCACGCGCACGTAGAAGAGGCCGTCACCATCGTCGCTGCTGCCGATGACGACGCAGTCACGAAGATTGTCACAGGTCGCGGTCCATCCTGCGATAGTCTTGCTGAGCGACGGCTCCGTGCAGACTGCCACGGACGGAACGATCGATTGGGCAAGGAAGGCGAGGCAGGCGCCGAAGCCGATGCGCATGGAAACCTCACTGCAACGGATAGATCGCTTCCGCGACATAAGGACCGCCGCCGACAGAATCGCGCGCGGAGAACAAGGTGAAATGCTCGCAGCGGAATTCGCGCGCCGCCAGCCATCCCCGGAGCGCGAGAAAATCAGCCACCGCGCGCGGCGGCGTTCGCCTCAGCCGCGCCAGCGTGACGTGGGGCACGAACTTGCGGGTCTCTGCCGGCAGGCCGATACGGCGCATCAGCCTCTCGTGCTCGGCTTGCAGCTCGACGAGAGGTGCTGCGGCGCGGGCCGTCGCCACCAACGCTCGAGGCTTCTCTCCGCCGAAAGCGTCGAGAGCGCTCAACGTCATCGCGAAAGCCGGCCGGCGCACCTGCGAGAGCGCGTCGTGGACATCGTTGGCGACGGCACGGTCGACGTCCCCGATAAAACGCAGCGTGACGTGGTAATCCTCGGCATCGATCCAACGGGCGCCGAAGAGGCCGCCGCGGATCATTCCGAGCTCCGCGGCGAGACGCTCCGGCAGTTCGAGACCGGTAAAGAGGCGAGGCATGAGCCCTGCTGCGAGACGGCGATGCGGGGGAGTGATGCCGCGCATCGGATACAAGAAACGGGCTACTTGCCCGGTGCTTCGTTGGCGGCCGGCGGTTCGCTGGCCGGCGGTGCAGCCGCGGTGCGTTCGATCTTCGCGCTGCTACGCAGCTGCAGAATCAGGTCGCTTTGGGCCTTCTGCACCGCGTAGCGCACGATCTGGTCCTTGACCTGATCGAAGGGCGGGAACGACTTGGTGCGATGCCCTTCGACCTGGATGACGTGCCAGCCGAACTGCGTCTTCACCGGGTCGGAGATTTGGCCGTCCTTCAGCTTGAAGGCAGCCTCGGCGAAGGCCGGTACCATACGCTCCTTGGTAAACCAGCCGAGATCGCCACCCTCGGATCCAGGATCCTTCGACATCTCCTTGGCGACCTTGGCGAAATCTTCGCCGCCCTTGAGCCGCTTGAGCACCGTCTGGGCATCGGCCTCGGTGGCGACGAGGACGTGACGAGCGTGGATCTCCGGCTCGGGCTTCTGCGCCGACGCCGCCTGGTCGTAGATCTTGTGCAGGGTGGCGCTATCGGTGACGGACTTGGCGATGCTGGTCAGCATCGTCTCCATCAGCACCTTATCCTTGGCGTATTCCATCTTGGCGGCGAAATCGGGCGTCTTATCGGCGCCGTTGGCCTTGGCCTTCTGCGCCACCAGGGTGGCATCGACAAGGTAATCGAGCACGTAAGCGTCGCGCGCACGCCCCTTCAGCTGCTGCTGCAGCTGCGGGCCAAGATCCTCGGCGGCCAGGTTGACGTCGAGTTGCGTGATCTTCTGGCCGTTGACCGTGGCGAGCACGGTGTCGGGCGACGGCGGCGGAGCCTCGGGCTCGGCCGTCGAGGGCATCGCAGGAGCCGGTATGCCGACGGGGTTTTGGGCGAAGGCGCCTGGCGCCGCCATGGCGAGCGCCGCGGTGATGACGCTCAGGCGCATTCCGTTGGCTATGTTCATGGCGCGTCCTCCACTCCTACCCGCTCTCTTCGGCGGGAGCCCTGCTGGGCCAATGCGGCTTTTATGTGCTGCGCGCGCGGGAAGGAAGATGCCTGAACAAGGCCTTCCAGCGCCGAAGGACGCGGCCGGCGGCCGGCTTCTTGCCTGTGGACGGCCTGCAACGATCGCGCATGTCGGCACGTTGTCAGCCAGCATGCGGCTCTAAGGTGGCACTGGGTTCGATGACGGAAATCGGGATCTTGAAGACCGCTGCGCAGAACGATGGGCCCCGGGCGACCGGGCGCCTCGTCATTGTATCGAACAGGGTGCCTGTGCCCACCGCGGCTGGCTCGCCCCCGCCGGGTGGCCTAGCCGTGGCCTTGAGCGGCGCGCTCGAGAACCAGGGCGGTCTGTGGTTCGGCTGGTCCGGCAAAGTTGCGACCCAGCCTGAACCCGAGCTGCACAAGCAGACGGTCGGCAACGTCGATTACGCTGTCGTCGATCTTTCGCAACGCGATATCGATGAATACTACCATGGCTTCGCCAACCGCGTACTATGGCCGGTCTGTCACTACCGGCTGGATCTCGCAGATTTGTCGCGTCGTGATGTGAACGCTTACTTCCGCGTCAACGAGCAGTTCGCCCGGCGTCTCGCCCGTCTCTTGCGTCCCGACGACATCGTTTGGGTGCAGGATTATCATTTCATACCGATGGCGTCGTACCTGCGCGATCTCGGCTTCACCAACAAGATCGGTTTCTTCTACCACATTCCTTTTCCGCCCTCCGACATTGCGGCGGCCATCCCTGCCTACGACCGTATCTTGAGAAGCTTCGCCGCCTACAACCTGATCGGCTTCCAGACGCCTGTCGACGCCGAAAACTTTCAGAGCTGCATCGTGCGTTCAAAGGCTGGGACCGCCACAGAGGGCGGTTGGCTCAGCGCCTACGGCCGCAAGTTCCGGGTCGGGTCCTTTCCGATCTCGATCGAGACGGCGTCCTTCGCGCAGGAGGCGCGCGTTGCCGAGAAGAACGTGGTGGTAAAGCGCACATTGCAGAGCCTCGAAGGTCATCCGCTCGTCATCGGTGTCGATCGTCTCGACTACTCCAAGGGCATCCGCGAGCGTATCGATGCCTTCGCCACATTCGTCGAAAAATCGGCTGCGGCGATGAAGGCGCGCGTGACACTCCTTCAGATCACGCCCAAGTCGCGGTCGGAAGTGCCGGAATATGCCGAGATGCAGCGCGAGGTTGCCGAGCATGTCGGCCACGTCAACGGCCGCCTTGGCGACGTAGATTGGACGCCGGTGCGCTACGTCAACAAGGCCATGAGCCGCTCCGCCCTCGCGGGTCTCTACCGCATTGCCAAGGTCGGGCTCGTGACGCCCCTGCGCGACGGCATGAACCTCGTGGCCAAAGAATACGTAGCCGCTCAGAACCCTGAGGATCCCGGGGTGCTGGTGTTGTCGCGCTTCGCCGGCGCCGTGCACGAGCTTGAAACAGCGCTCATCGTCAATCCCTACAACAATGAGGAGACCGCCTCGGCCATTCAGCGCGCTTTCGAGATGCCTCTGCGCGAGCGCAAGGAGCGCTGGCGCGCGATGATGAACGTCATCGAGGTCAATGATGTCGAGCATTGGTGCGCGGTGTTCCTCGAGGAGCTCTCGGGCAAGGCGACGCGCGCGGTCCCTGCGCTAGCCGAAGGAGACGCCTGGAGCCGCAAGGAGACCGATCTCGCGACGGCGGCTGCCGGGCGCTGAGTTCGGTCGTGCGTCGCCTGGAGGAAGGGGAAGCGCAGCCCCTCGGTGCGACCTGGGACGGCGGCGGAGTCAATTTCGCTCTGTTTTCAGCGCACGCGACGCGGGTCGAACTCTGTTTCTACGATCCGAAGGGGCGTGCCGAGACTGAGCGTTTCACGTTGCCGTGCTGCACCAATCAGGTCTGGCACGGCTACGTCCGGCATGCGCGGCCCGGTCAGCTCTATGGCTATCGCGTCCACGGTCCTTACGAGCCGGGATCGGGCCACCGCTTCAATCATCACAAGCTCTTACTAGACCCCTACGCCCGCCAAGTGGCGGGGCGGGTACGCTGGCACGATGCCTTGTTCGGCTTCCGCGTTGGTGGTCAGCGCGGCGACAACACGCCCGATCGCCGCGACTCTGCGCCGATGATGCCCAAGGCCGTGGTCGAGGATCCGGCGTGGAGCTGGGGGAACGACAAGCCGCCGAGTGTGCCCTGGCGCGACACCATTGTCTACGAGACCCACATAAAGGGCTTCACCGAGCTTCATCCCGAATTGCCGCCCACCGTGCGCGGTACCTACACCGCGCTGGGTCACCCGGCTGTGGTCGAGCATCTCGTCAAGCTAGGCGTCACGAGCGTCGAGTTGCTCCCGATCAATGCTTTTGTCGACGACCGCTTCCTCGTCGAAAAATCGCTGCGAAACTATTGGGGCTACCAGACGCTCGGCTATTTCGCGCCGGAGCCGCGCTATCTGGGCCTTGACGGCGCGGCGGGTCTGCGCGCGGCGATCAGGACGCTGCATTCCGCCGGCCTCGAGGTGCTGCTCGACATCGTCTACAATCACACCTGCGAGGGCAACGACACCGGGCCGACGCTGTCGTTCCGCGGGATCGACAACCGCTCCTATTACAAGCTCGTTCCCGGCGACCCACGGCACTACTGGGAAGCGACAGGATGCGGCAACACGCTCGATGTCTCCCACCCTCGCGTGCTGCAGCTGGTGCTCGACAGCCTGCGGCACTGGGTCGAAAGCTACCACGTCGACGGCTTCCGGTTCGACCTGGCTTCGGCGCTGGCCCGTTCGCCTTTCGATTGGTCGGACAAAGCCGGCTTCTTCCAGGCAATCGGCCAGGATCCGGTGCTGTCGCGCGTCAAGCTTATCGCCGAGCCCTGGGATCTCGGCTCCGGCGGCTACCGCGTCGGCGGCTTCCCTACAGGATGGGGCGATTGGAACGACAAGTACCGCGACACGGTGCGCGCCTTCTGGCGCGGCGACGACGGCCAAATCCCCGGCCTCGCCAGCCGGATCTCGGGCTCGAGCGATCTCTTCAACCATTCCGGGCGCAAGCCTTGGGCCTCGGTGCAGTTCGTCGCCTCGCACGACGGCTTCACGACGGCCGACGTCGTCAGCTACGCCAACCGGCACAACCTTCCCAATGGCGAGAACAACAAGGACGGCCACGAACCCAACTACTCTGCCAACTATGGAGTCGAAGGGCCGAGCAATGACAAGGCGATCGTCGCCCTCCGCAACAGGCAGAAGCGTAACCTCCTTGCGACCGCCCTACTCTCCTTCGGCACGCCGATGTTCCTTATGGGTGACGAGTTTTCCCGCAGTCAGAACGGCAACAACAACGCCTACTGCCAGGACAACGAGACGAGCTGGATGCGATGGCGTGACGCAACCGATCCGCGCCTCGTCGATTACGTCGCCAACCTGATCGCTTTGCGGAAGCGCCATGCGGTCTTCCGCCGCCTGGAGTTCTTCACCGGTCGCACCGATTCAGGATCGTCGCCCGGACACCTGAAAGATGTTTACTGGCTCGCGGCAGACGGTCGAGAGATGTGGGGCGATGATTGGGGGAAGGTCGAGCGGCGCGCGCTCGGCATGCAGATCGGGAACGATGGAGCGGGAGATGATCGTCTACTGCTCCTTTTCAACGCATCTGCCGAAGACGTCGGCTTCGAGCTCGCGGCAGAATTCCCCTGTCAGGCATTTCATCCAATTTTCGAATCCACCAGCGCGGATGGTATGAGCGCGCGAGCGGATGTTTTTCTCCCGGCCGGTGGTTCGCTCTTTCTCGAAGCGTATTCACTCGTTGTTCTGCAGCATGGTTCTGAGGTCTGATGCGGTCCAAACACCAGATGCCGTTCGGCGCCGACGTCTCGAAGGACGGCGTGCGGTTTGCGTTGTGGGCGCCTTCGGCGAAGGCGTGCAGCGTCGCGGTCGGCGGCAAAACGTTCGCGATGGATGCCGCCGGACAGGGTTGGTTCAAGCATACCGCTCTAGGTGCCAAAGCTCAGGATCGCTACGGCTTTTCCATCGACGAGGCTGACGACCTCGTGCCCGATCCGGCCTCGCGTTATCAGGACGACGATCTCGATCGCCGTTCGACGGTCGTCGATCCCTGCGCTTACGAGTGGCACGACGATGCCTGGAACGGCCGAAGCTGGAACGAGGTGGTGTTGAGTGAGGTGCATCTCGGCGCGGTAACGCCGGAGGGCACATACGCCGGCCTGGAAGCAAGGCTGCAGCATTTCGTGGACACCGGCATCACCGCCATCGAGCTGATGCCGATCGCGGAGACCTCGGGAGTGCGGACTTGGGGCTACGACGGCGTGTTACCTTACTCCCCCAACAACGCCTACGGTACGCCCGACGAGTTCAAGCGGCTGGTCGACAAGGCCCATGGTCTCGGCCTGATGGTCTTTCTCGATGTGGTCTACAACCACTTCGGCCCAACCGGGAATTTTCTCCACACCTACGCCAGGAGCTTCTTCACCGAGCGCCATGAAACGCCCTGGGGCGCTGGCATCAACTTTGACGGCAAGAGCCAGGCCAGCGACGTGGTGCGCGAGTTCTTCGTGCAGAATTCACTCTATTGGCTGCGCGAGTACCATATCGACGGGCTGCGCTTCGATGCGGTGCACGCGATCCTCGATGACAGCACCAAGCACTTCCTGGACGAACTTGCCGAGCGCATTCGGGAGACGTTTCCCGATCGTCACATTCACCTCGTGCTCGAGAACGAAGCCAACGAAGCGCAGCGGCTGTCGCGCGACGGCGACGGCTCGGCTGTGAGTTTCGACGCGCAGTGGGACGACGACATCCACCATTGTTGGCATGTGCTGCTCACCGGCGAGCACGAGGGCTATTACGGCGACTTCGGCGGTGACACGATCGAGCGGCTCGGCCGTTGCCTCGCCGAAGGCTTTGCCTACCAGGGAGATTTCTCACCCAATCTCGAGCGTAAACGTGGCGAGAAGACCACCGGGCTGCCCCCGCAAGCCTTCGTCGCCTTCCTCCAAAACCACGACCAGATCGGCAATCGCGCCCTCGGCGAGCGTTTGACCGAGTTGGCGGATGCAGAAAAGCTGCGTCTGGCGCGCGCGGTGCTGCTGCTGTCGCCGCAGATCCCGATGCTGTTCATGGGTGACGAGTGGGGCGCGAAGACGCCCTTCCAGTTTTTCGTCAACTTCGAGCACGAGCCCCTTCTCGAGGAGGCGATCCGCAAAGGGCGCGCGCGAGAGTTCGAGAAGTTCCGCTCATTCGGAGCCGAGGTCCCGGATCCGACGGCGCTGGAGACGTTCGAACGCTCGAAGCTGGATTGGAGCGAGGTCGAGAAGGCGCCGTTCAAGGCGATCCTCGACGAGACCAGGGAGCTGCTGGCGTTGCGCCGTCGCCAGGTCGTTCCCCTCCTATCGAGCGCCTTCATCGAGGCCACCTACCGCCGTCATGGCGACGGAGGTCTCGAGGTCGCCTGGCGCTTTGATGCGGGTACGCTGCGCCTCGTCGCCAACTTCGCCGAAACCACACAAGCTTTCGTCGTGGATCTAGGCGAGACAACGGTCTGGCTCAGTTATGGCCTGTCCGGCGAAGCGCAGAGCCTTGGACCGTGGCAGGCGCGCCTAACCAGAAGCGACGTTGTATGAGCGACGACACTCTCTACGACCTAGCCGGGCGCGCCGGTCTCGAACGCGGCTTTCAAGATGCGCGGGGTCAGCGGGTCGACACGCCCGAACGCGCCCTTGCGGTAGTCATGGAACGGCTCGGGTACGACGTCTCCGACCAAGCTGGCCGAAGCAGGACGCGGGACGAGTTGCGGCGGGATGCAGCACGCCTCGTCAAAGCCACCGTGATGATCGAGGCGGATGTTCGCGTGATGATCGCGGTGGCGTGCGACGGGCCGGTCTCGTTCCGCGTCGATCTCGAGGATGGATCGCTCCGCGAGGGCAAGTGCGGTATCGAGCATGGCCGCTTGATCCTCGATGCGCTTCCCGCCGGCTACCACCGCCTTCACCTTGAAGATTCTGGGCGACTGGAGAGTGCGACACTCGTCTGCGCACCCCCGCGCTGCTTCCTGCCGGAGGCGCTGCGCGGCGAAGCTCGCGGCTACGGCATTACCGCCCAGGTCTACGGCTTGCGCTCAGCCGGCAATTTCGGCATCGGCGACCTTGGCGACGTGGCTGAACTCGGAGAAGGTGCAGGGCTCTCGGGCGCGGCGTTCCTTGGACTCTCGCCGCTCCACGCGCTGTTTCCGACCGACCGCACCAAGATCTCTCCCTATTCGCCGTCGTCGCGTTTCTTCATCGATCCGATCTTCATCGATCTCAGTCAGCTGCCCGACTTTGCCGGTAGCGACTCGGCGCGCTTTCTCGCCGAGTCGATCAACGCCGAGGAGCTCGATCGCCTCCGGGAATCAAACCTCGTCGACCATGCCGGCGCCTGGGCTCTGAAGCGGGCGGCGTTGGGGCGATACTGGTCTCGCGTCGCCAACGGCACCGATCCGGCCTTCGCTGCCTTCCGCGCCGAGATGGGCGAGCCACTTGAGTTGCACGCCACGTTCGAGGCGCTTTCGGAGCATTTTGCTGCCGAGGGAAAGGTTTGGGTCGGCGACTGGCCGGAGCTCTACCGCGATGCGCGTGGCGAGGCGGTTGGGCAATGGCGCGACGCCAATCCGATGAAGGTCGCATTTCACGCTTGGCTGCAATGGGTGGCCGATATCCAGCTCGCCACCGCGCAGGAACGTGCGCTGGCAGCCGGCATGGTGATCGGGCTCTACCGCGACTTAGCGGTGGGCTGCGACAAGGCCGGTTCCGAGCTGTGGGCGCGCCCGGATTGGTTCGTTCCGCACGTCGCCGTCGGCGCGCCGCCCGACCTGCTCGGACCCAACGGACAAAACTGGGGCCTGCCACCGTTCAATCCGCGCACGCTGGAAGAGCAGCAGCTTCAAGCCTTCCGCACGCTGGTGCGGATGAACATGCGGCACGCCGGCGCGATCCGCATCGATCACGCCTTCCAGATACAGCGCCTCTATATCGTGCCGGACGGACTCTCCGGTGCGGAGGGCGTCTATATGAACTATCCCTTCGAGGCGCTGCTCGCCGTGCTCCGCATCGAGAGCCATCGAGCCCGATCGCTGGTCATTGCCGAGGATCTCGGAACCGCGCCGGAGGGCTTCTCGGATGCGATCATGGGCTCAGACATCCTGAGCTATCGCATCATGTCGTTCGAGCGCGATGGCGCCATGTTCAAGGCTCCCTCGGCCTACCCGCGCAAGGCGCTAGCTGCCGTCGCGACGCACGACCTTCCAACCTTCGCCGGTTGGTGGAAAGGCCTTGACACCGATTTGCGCGAAAAGTTCGAGGTCTACACGCCGGAACAAGCGAGCAAGGAGCGAGAGGATCGCGTCATCGATTTGATCGAGTTCGCCAAGGCGCTCCATCATGCGGACGTCACCAAGTCCGATGCTGTGCCGGTCGATCCGCCCTTCGAGGCGGCGTTTCGCTTCGCCGCCAAGACGCCGTCCATGCTGGTGGCGCTGCAACTCGAGGACGTGCTCGCCGAGGTCGACCAGGCGAATCTGCCCGGCCCAGACATGGGGCACCCGAATTGGAGACGCAAATTGCGTCGTACCGTCGATGGCATCCTGGCGCCCGGCGGGCCCTTGGCGCGGTCCGGCGCCGCGATCCTTGACGAGGGCCGTTCGCTGTCCTCCACCGCGCCGCACCTGTCGTGGCCGCTGCCCACCGCCACTTACCGGCTCCAGTTCCACAAGGACTTCACCTTCGCGGATGCTCAGAAGGTCCTGCCCTACATCAAGAAACTCGGCGTCAGCCACGTCTATTGTTCGCCGATCCTGAAGGCTCGTCCAGGCTCGACCCACGGTTATGACACGGTTGACCCGACCCAGATCAACCCCGAACTCGGAGGCCTAGAGGCCTTCGAGCGCTTCGCTGCCGCCGTGACGGACGAGGGCATGGGTCTGCTGCTCGACATCGTGCCCAACCACATGGGAGTCGGCGGCTCCGACAATCCGTGGTGGCTCTCGATGCTGGAGTGGGGTCCGCTTTCACCTTACGCCGACACCTTTGACATCGATTGGGAACGGCTCGGCGCTCACGGCAAGCTGGTGGCGCCTAATCTCGGCGCGCAATACGGCGAAACGCTCGAGAAAGGCGACCTGAAGCTCGGCTTCAATGCCGACACGGGAGCGTTTGCCGTTTCGTTCTTCGAGCACACGTTCCCGATCTGCCCGCTGACATACCCGGACATTCTCGATCGCGCCGTTGCGGTTGACGCGTCGGAGGGCGGCGAGGGCATCGATGGGCTGTTGCGAGTTGCCGAAGAGCTGCGGGCGCTTGCTGCGGAGTCCGAACATCGGCGCCACGACGTCGTCGCCACCTGCGAGAAGCTGAAGCACCGTCTCGCAGTGCTGGCTAAGCGCGGCCAAGTCGCCGAGACGGTCGACCAGGCTATGGCGGTCTTCAACGGCACTCCTGGTGTACCCGAGAGCTTCGGCGCGATGCACCGGCTGCTCGAACGCCAGAGCTATCGGTTGTCCTATTGGCGCGTCGCGGCGAGTGACGTGAACTATCGTCGTTTCTTCGACATCGACAGCCTCGCCGGCGTGCGGATCGAACATCCGGCGGTGTTCGAACGCACCCACGCGTTGATCTTCGATCTGATCGGCCGAGGGCTCATCCAGGGATTGCGCATCGACCATATCGACGGGTTGGCTGACCCGAAAGCCTATGCGGCAGCGTTGCAGCGTGCGATCGGGCCCAACTTCTATGTCGTCGCCGAGAAAATCCTGGAGCCGGGCGAGGAGCTGCGTCCATGGGCCTTGTCGGGCACCACTGGCTACGAGATGCTGAATTTTATCGACGGAGTCTTCGTCGACGCCGGACAGGAGCGCACCTTCGACCGGCTCTACCGGGAGACAACGGGCTTTGCCGGTACCTACGAGGAGGCGCTGCTCGCAGCCAAGCGGCAGGTGCTGCTTGAAAGCTTCTCGTCCGAGTTGGAAAGCCTCGTCTCGGACATGAAGCGTATTGCCGATGCCAACCGGTTGACACGCGACTACAGCGTCAATGCAATCCGCATCGCGCTTGGCGACTTCATCTGCGCCTTCCCGGTTTACCGCACCTACATCACGCCGCGCACATTGGAGAGCGAAGACCGCAAACTGCTCGCCGAAGTGATGGCGGACGCCAAGGCGATCACCGCCCTACCCGACCGCAGCGTGCACGACTTCATCGGCTCGGTGCTGCTGGGAACGTTGCCGATGGGGCGGCCCGGCCGCGCCTCGCCGAATTTGGTCAATCGCTTCCGCACCCATTTCCAGCAGCTCACCGGTCCCGTCATGGCCAAGAGCCTGGAAGACACGCTGTTCTATCGCTACGCCCGTTTCCTCGTACTCAACGAGGTCGGTGGTGAGCCAAGTCGGTTTGGCGTGTCGCTTGCCGACTTCCATTCGAACAACGTCGAGCGGGCGCAGAGTTGGCCACATGCCCTGACCACGACGGCGACCCACGACACCAAGCGCGGCGAGGATGCGCGTGCCCGCCTGCTCGCGATGTCGGAGGCGCCCGACCTTTGGGCTCAGGCCCTCGCGGTATGGAAGGCCGAAGTCGGCACCCTCAAGGCGCCGGACGCGAATGATCAGTACATGTTCCTGCAGGCGCTGATCGGCGTCTGGCCGGTCGAGCTTCTGGAGCAGGATGATCCGGCGGTACGCGCCGCTCTGCGGGAACGCTTCAAGGCCTACGTGCCGAAGGCTCTTCGCGAGGCCAAGCGACACTCCAAGTGGATCGAGCCCAACGAGACCTACGAAAAGGCAACGACGGACCTCGTCGATCGCCTGCTGGCGGACGGCTCGCGATATGTGCCGCGTATGCGGCCGATTTTGGTGGAGATCGCGCGGCGCGGCGCGACCGTCTCGCTCGGGCGGACCATCCTGAAGTGCACCGTACCGGGTGTACCGGACTTCTACCAGGGCACTGGCCTCTTCGACTTCTCCCTGGTCGATCCCGACAACCGCCGCCCGGTTGATTACGCCGAGCGCGCGGGCATCCTGCGCGATGGCGACGCGCTCGAGGATCTGCTCGACCACTGGCAGGACGGCGCGATCAAGCTGCGGCTCGCCTCCGACCTGTTGCGTGATCGTCGCGAGAACGCGCTTTTCTACGCCGAGGCGGACTACGCGCCGATGAAGGCGATGGGCGGTAAGGCAGAGAAGCTGATCGCCTTCGTCCGCCGCGGCGCTGGCCATGCGTTGGCGGTGGTTGTGCCGCGGCTCACCGGCACCGACGGCGCGGCATCGACGGCGCCCATCGGCGAGGGTTTCTGGAAAGGAACGTCGATCGACCTACCGGCTGGAGAGTGGCGCGACGTCTTCGAAGGAAGGCGCATTACCTCGGAGGGGACGGTCGCTGCCGGCATTGTTCTGGATCGGCTGCCGTTCGCGGTCCTGAGGATGGCGGGATGAGCGACAAAGGCAAGAAGTCCGGCAAAAAAGACAAGCACGGAGACGATGCGATGAACGTCGAGACCAAAACCCGCGCGCTGCCGACAGGTGCCGCGCCGATCGACATCGATCGCAAGCCGGCCAAAGTCGGCGCGGGCCGCGTCGTCATCGAGGACGTGACGCCTGAACTCGACGGCGGCCGCCACCCGGTCAAGGTCGTGGTCGGCGACATCGTGACGGTGAACGCGATCGTCTTCACCGACGGGCACGAGAAGATCGGCTGCGACGTGCTGTGGCGTCCGATCGACCAGGACGACTGGAACCGCGTGCCGATGACCTTCCTCGGCAACGACAAGTGGGCGGCGAGCTTCGTTCCCTCGCGCAACATCCGTCACCTTTATACGGTGGAAGGCTGGCGCGACCCGTTCGCCTCGCTACTCGATGGCATCCTCAAGAAGCGCGCTGCCGACCAGGAACTCTCGCTTGAGGGCAGCGAGGCTGTCGCCTTGATCGGCGAGGCGGATCCCAAAGGTGCGCAGAAGCGCCAGCACAAGACTTTGATGAGCCGGCTCGAGAGATGCGACGATGGCTCGGCCGAGCAGCTCGACCTCATTGCCGAAGGCGATACGAGGGCGCTGATGGCCAAGTACGGCCCGCGACACCAAACCTCCCGCTACGATCGCGAGCTGACGCTCATCGTCGATCGCAAAGCGGCTCTCTTCTCGGCCTGGTACGAGCTGTTTCCGCGCTCGATCACCGACAACGCTGAACGTCACGGCACCTTCCACGACGTGATCGACCACCTGTCCTACGTCCAGGCCATGGGCTTCGACGTGCTCTACTTTCCCCCGATCAGCCCGATCGGCAAGAAGAACCGCAAAGGCAAGAACAACACACTGACGGCGAGCGAGAGAGATGTCGGCTCGGTTTACGGCATCGGCTCGCCGGACGGCGGCCACGACGCTATCCATCCAGAGCTCGGCACGATCGAGGATTTCCGCGCCCTCGTTGCGGCTTCCAAACATCACGGGTTGGAGATCGCGCTCGATTTCGCGATCCAGTGCTCGCAGGATCATCCCTGGATCAAGGAGCATCCGGAATGGTTCGTGTGGCGTCCCGACGGTACGATCCAGTACGCCGAGAATCCGCCGAAGAAGTACCAGGACATTGTCAATGTCGACTTCTACCGCCCCGGCTCGCTGCCGGAGCTCTGGGACGAGCTGCGCGACAACATGCTGTTTTGGGTGCGCGAGGGCGTGCGCATCCTGCGCGTTGATAATCCGCACACCAAGCCGCTCCCGTTCTGGCGTTGGGTCATCGCCGAGATCAACGCCAAATATCCCGACGTGATCTTCCTCGCCGAGGCTTTCACTCGGCCGCCGATCATGAAGCAGCTGGCCAAGGTCGGCTACCAGCAATCCTACACCTACTTCACTTGGCGAAACGAGAAATGGGAGATCGAGGAGTACATGATCGAGCTCGCCGGACCCATGGGCGAGTATTATCGGCCGAACTTCTTCGTCAACACTCCGGACATCAATCCCGTCTACCTGCAGGAGAGCGGTCGAGCCGGACATATCGTGCGCGCGACCTTGGCTGCGACGCTGGCGAGCAGCTGGGGGGTGTATTCAGGCTTTGAGCTCTGCGAGGCGCGGCCCCTGCCCGGCCGTGAGGAATATCTCGACTCCGAAAAGTACGAGATCCGCGTCTGGGACTACGATCGCCCCGGCAACATCAAGGATTATATCCGTCGCCTGAACGAGATTCGTCGGGCTCATCCCGCCCTTCACGAGTTTCGCAACTACGTCAGGTTGAACGCCTACAACGACAACATTATCGCCTATGCGAAGTTTTCCCGGGACAAGAGCGACTGCATCTTCGTCCTCGTGAACCTTGATCCGCACAATCGCCAGGATTGTACGTATGAAGTGCCGCTGTGGGAGTGGGGTCTCGGGGACGACGGGTCGGTCGACGTCGAGGACCTGCTCGGCGGCTACCGCTTCACCCTCTATGGCAAGACACATCAGATTGCGCTCGATCCGTTTGAGCGCTCCGCCGTGATCTGGCGCCTCGCGCCGCCGGTGGACTGGAAAGGCGGCAGATGATCGATCGCAGCGACACGCAATGGTACCGCGATGCGGTTATCTACCAGCTGCACGTCAAAAGTTTCTACGATTCGAGCAACGATGGCGTCGGCGACTTCGCCGGCGTTACGCAAAAGCTTGACTACGTAAAGGAACTCGGCGCCACCGCGATCTGGGTGATGCCATTCTATCCCTCTCCGCTACGCGACGACGGCTACGACATCTCGGATTACCGCGGGATCAACCCGTCCTACGGTTCGCTCGACGACTTCAAGGCTTTCGTGGAGGCGGCGCACGATCGCGGTATCCGCATCATCACCGAGCTTGTCATCAATCACACATCTGACCAGCATCCCTGGTTCCAAAAGGCGCGCGCGGCCGAGCCCGGCTCCGAGGCCCGCGACTTCTATGTCTGGTCGGATACCGAGGAGAAATACCAGAATACGCGCATTATCTTCCTCGACACCGAAAAGTCGAACTGGACCTGGGACGAGCAGGCTCAGTCGTTTTACTGGCACCGCTTCTACTCGCATCAGCCGGACTTGAACTTCGACAATCCGAAGGTGCTCGAGGCGGTGCTCGACGTGATGCGCTACTGGCTCGACCTCGGCGTCGACGGGTTGCGCCTCGATGCCATTCCCTACCTCGTCGAGCGCGAGGGCACGAACTGCGAGAATCTCGTCGAGACCCATGCCGTCCTTAAGGCGATCCGCGCGGCGGTGGATGCCGACTACCCCGACCGCATGTTGCTGGCCGAAGCCAACCAGTGGCCGGAGGAGACCGCGCAATATTTCGGCGACGGCGACGAATGTCACATGGCCTTCCACTTCCCGTTGATGCCGCGCATCTACATGGCGCTGGCGCAGGAAGACCGGCACCCGATCACCGACATCATGCGCCAGACCCCGGAGATTCCGGAGGGTTGTCAGTGGTCGATCTTCCTGCGTAACCACGACGAGATGACCCTCGAGATGGTCACCGATAAGGAGCGCGACTACCTCTGGTCGTTCTACGCCGCCGACAAGCGCGCCCGTATCAACCTGGGCATCCGCCGCCGCCTGGCGCCGCTGCTCGGCAACGATCGCCGTAAGATCGAGCTGTTGAACTCGCTCCTGCTCTCGATGCCCGGCACGCCGTGCCTCTATTACGGCGACGAGATCGGCATGGGCGACAACATCTATCTCGGCGACCGCGACGGCGTGCGCACCCCAATGCAATGGTCGGTCGACCGCAACGGCGGTTTCTCGCGTTCCGATCCGCAGCGGCTCTTCCTGCCGACGATCCAGGATCCGATCTACGGCTACCTCGCGGTCAACGTCGAGGCGCAGCTCGCAAGCCCGACCTCGATGCTCAACTGGCTGCGCCGCATGCTCGTGGTGCGCCGCTCACACCGCGCGCTGAGCCGTGGATCTCTTCGCTTTCTCTACCCCAAGAACCGCAGGGTCCTGGCCTACCTGCGCGAGCTCGACGACGAGATCATCCTGTGCGTCGTCAACGTCTCCAACGCGCCGCAGGCGGTCGAGCTCGACATGCAGGAGTTCGACGGCAACGGTCTCACCGAGCTGACTGCCGGCACTAAGTTTCCGCGCATAGGCGAACTGCCTTACCTGCTAACGCTGCCGGCCTACGGCTTCTATTGGTTCGCGATGGAGCGGGTCAGCGAGGATGCCAAGCATTCGTCTCCCTACTTGCCGGAGCTGTTCACGCTGGTGGCCACCGGGCGGTTGGAGAACCTCTTCAGCGATCGCGAGCTGGCGGCGCTGCAGTCGAGCATCGGGCCGGCCTACCTGCAGACGCGCCGTTGGTTTGCCGGCAAGGGGCAACGCGTCACGCGCGTTCACGCGGAGGATTTCGCCGTGCTGCGCGAGGGTGCACGCGGGCGCTATTTGCTGCCGGTGCTCTGCGTACCGCTGGGCGAGACCGAGCAGCGCTACTTCATGCCCATCGCCGTCATCAGCGAGGCCGACGACGATGACGAGACGCTGATGCCGTTCGCCATCGCGCGCCTGCGTCGCGGCGCCCGAATGGGACTGCTGCTCGATGCCGACGCGGCGCCGGACTTCGCCAATGCCGTGCTGCACTCCCTGCGTCGCGGTGACGTGCTCGACACGCAGAACGGCGGCCAGATCCGCTTCACCGCCTCGCCGCTGCTCGTCGACGAGGAGCCCGTCGACACTAACGCCATCCGTCGCATGGGCGCGGAACAGTCGAACTCGTCGATCAACCTCGACGACCGCATGGCCCTTAAGATTTATCGGCGCCTGCAGCCGGGTGCCAATCCCGAGGTCGAGATCGGCCGCTTCCTGACCGACACGGCGCATTTCAAGAATGCCCCGCCGACCCTCGGCGTGGTCGAGCACGTCGCAGCCGACGGCACAGTCACGGCGCTGGCCGTGCTGCAGCGCTTCGTTCGCAACCAGGGCGACGCCTGGACCTGGACCTTGAACGTGCTCACCCGCATCATGGACGCGCTCGCTTTCAGCAGCGAGCTGAGCCGCGGCGACGGCGACGATCTCGGCCAAGGATTCGACGCCTACACCCCGCACATGCGTCGTCTCGGCACGCGGACCGCCGAGATGCACAAGGCATTGGCCCATCCCACCGCCGACCCTTCCTTCTCCGCCGAGCCTCTGACGATCGCCGACGTTGAAGAGTCGCGACGCGACGCGATCGCGCTGGCCGACCGCGCGTTCCGTCACCTCGGCGAAATCGGGCAGTTCTCGAGCGAGAACGCGCGCATGCTGGCGGAACGGCTGATCGCCCGCAAGCGCGAGTGCTACGACCTCATCAACAGCTGCTGCGTCGAGCCGGTCGGCGCCATCAAGACGCGCATTCATGGTGACTACCACCTGGGCCAGGTGCTCGTGGTGAAGGACGACGTGGTGATCATCGACTTCGAGGGCGAGCCGGCGCGCACGCTCGAGGAGCGCCGCGCCAAGGGGACGCCGTTGCGCGACGTCGCCGGCATGCTGCGCTCGTTCGCCTACGCCGTCGCGACCGCGCGGCGTCGCATTGCCGAGCGTCTGCCCGAGGTCAGCTCGCGGCTCAACGAGCAGCTTATGGGCTTCTCGCAAACCTTCGTCGACGCCTACATGGAGGCGGTGAAGGACAGCCCGGTTTGGATCGACGATGCGCCGACACAGCGCCGATTGCTCATCCTGCACACGCTGTCGAAGGCATTGTACGAAATCGACTACGAGGCCGGCAACCGTCCCGACTGGATCGATATCCCCATCGAGGGCGTTCTGACGCTGCTGGATTACGTTCTGGAGGACGCATGACGGGTCACCGCGACACGACGCACGAGGCTCTGCCGATCGGCGAGGCCGTCGACCGCAGCGCCGTGGAGGCTATCGTCTCGGCGGCGCACGGCGATCCGTTCGCCATCCTCGGCCCGCACGAGGTCGCGCCGGGCATCTGGGACATCCGCGTCTTCGTCCCGTGGGGCGATGAGGTCGAGTTGCTCGCCTACCATTTCGACGACGTGATCGCACCTTTTCAGATCGTCCATCCGGCCGGCCTGCGTATCGCGCGCATCGAGGCCCCTGAGAGGCCGGGTTACCGTGTCCGCATCACGAAGAACGGCTTCGGCCACGTGGTCCACGATCCTTATCTCATGGGCTCCGCCCTCGCCGATTACGACATCGCCGCGATCACGCATTCCAACGACACGGTTTTCTACTACATCTTCGGCGCGCATCCGATCCGCCACGGCGGCCTCGAGGGTATGCGCTTCGTGGTGTGGGCACCGAGCGCGCGCAACGTCAGCGTCATCGGCGACTTCAACGATTGGGATGGGCGGCGCCATCCGATGCGCTCCCACGTCGACGTCGGCGTGTGGGAACTCTTCATCCCTGATGTGGCCGTTGGCGCACACTACAAGTTCCAGATCAAGGGGCCGAACGGCGAGACGGTGCCGGAAAAGGCCGACCCCATCGCGTTCCAGGCCGAGCATCCTCCGCAAACAGCGTCGATCACCCACGGGCTGCCACGCTACGACTGGCAGGATGGCGACTGGATGACGAGGCGCGGGGCGGTTGATGATCGCGCCAAGCCGATCTCGATCTACGAATGCCATCTCGGCTCGTGGCGGCGCAAGCCCGAGGAAGGCAATCGTCGGCTGACCTACCGCGAACTCGCTGACACGCTCGTGCCCTACGTCAAGGAAATGGGCTTCACGCATATCGAGATGCTTCCGATCACGGAGTTCCCGTTCGATGGCTCTTGGGGCTACCAGCCGGTCTCGATGTTCGCACCGACAAGCCGCTTCGGCACACCCGAGGACTTTGCCTATTTCGTCGACAGGACGCACCAGTCCGGCATCGGCCTGATTCTCGACTGGGTACCGGCGCACTTCCCCAACGACGCGCATGGTCTGGCAAGCTTCGACGGCACGCATCTCTACGAGCATGCCGACCCTCGACAGGGCTTCCATCAGGATTGGGGCACCTACATCTACAATTGCGGGCGCCGCGAGGTGCAGGCTTTTCTCATCGCCAATGCCCGCTTCTGGCTGGACCAATACCATCTTGACGGTTTGCGCGTCGATGCCGTCGCGTCGATGCTCTACCTCGATTATTCGCGTAAAGCGAACGAGTGGGTGCCCAACCAATACGGCGGTAACGAGAACCTCGAAGCCATCGCTTTCCTGCGCAAGATGAACGAGGTCGCCTACCAGGCCGCTCCCGGCGTCATGACGATCGCCGAGGAGTCGACGTCCTGGCCCGGTGTGTCGCAGCCGACCTACAACGGCGGGTTAGGCTTCGGCTTCAAGTGGAACATGGGGTGGATGCATGACACGCTGCATTACATCCAGGAAAATCCGGTCTACCGCTCGTTCCACCACAGCCAAATGACTTTCGGGCTGCTCTACGCGTTTTCCGAGAACTTCATACTCCCGATCAGCCACGATGAAGTCGTGCACGGCAAGGGATCGTTACTCGCGCGCATGCCGGGCGACGAGTGGCAGCGCTTCGCCAACCTGCGTGCCTATCTTGGCTGGATGTTCGCGCATCCCGGCAAGAAGCTCCTCTTCATGGGCTGCGAATTCGCCCAAGAAAAGGAGTGGAACCACGACACGTCGCTCGATTGGCACCTGCTCGAACAGCCCAACCACAAGGGCGTCCAGACCCTGGTGCGCGACCTCAACCACAGCTATGCCAGCACGCCGGCGCTGCATGAGCGTGATTGCGAGGCCGAAGGCTTCAAGTGGTTAGTCGGCGGCGATACCGAGAACAGCGTCTTCGCCTTCGCACGCTTTGGTGCGCACGGCGATCTCGCCGTTGCTGTGTCGAACTTCACGCCCATATCGCGGACCAACTACCGCGTCGGCGTACCGCGGGCAGGCTTCTACAAGGAGGCGGTCAACACCGACGCGGGAGCTTACGGCGGTGCCAACCTCGGCAACATGGGCGGCGTGCAGAGCGAGAGCGCGCCGGCACATGGGGAGGCGCAATCGATCGTCCTTACATTGCCTCCTTTGTCGACGCTGATTTTCACGTTCGGCTAAATTCAGGCGGCGCGATCTCGAAGATGCGCTTCTGCCGCTACCAGCACCGCGCGTCCGACGAGATGAGTTCCCTCGTGAGTGCGCAGCCACTCTACCAGGCAGGTCACTGCATCGGGCTCTTCCGCAGCGCAGAAAGAGAGCCCAACAACGGCACCGCCTCCGTCGCGCCGCTCGACAACCCAGCACTGCCGGCGAGACGAAAACCACATATCGATGGTGTGGACACCTTCCTCACCCTCGATCCCGACGATTTGCACGGCCGCTCTCCTTAGACGTCGCGCGAACCGAATCGCCGCGCGTGAAGAGTGACGCTCTCTTCGGTCGTGGTCGCGAACAAGCCGCGGGGCCTTCGCGAGACGTAACCCGCTGTGATTATCACAGGCAAATCTGCTGAAGGCGGATAAGGCCAAGCTGGACCGGGCCCGCGACGCGTGGCATGGGAGCGGTCCGAAGCGGGCGTGGTGGAATTGGTAGACGCGCCGGACTCAAAATCCGGTTCTGGTGACAGAGTGTCGGTTCGATTCCGACCGCCCGCACCATCGCTCCGGCGAGCGCCGCAATCGTCCGCTATGCCGTCGACATGCCGAGAAACCGTTTTTATCACGGCCCGACGTCGGATCATTTCGACGGCGAGCTCTTCTTCAATCCCGGCCATCCCAGCACCGACAAGAGGGTGGCTGATCTGCTGCGATGGCGTGTCGCGAGAGGCGGCGAGCGCTGGCCGAATTCGGCGCCCGGCAGACAAGTCGCCCCCGACGCACGTGTCGACGGGCTGCGCATCACGATGGTGGGCCACGCCAGCCTGCTGATCCAGGCAGCCGGGCGCAACCTGCTGGTCGATCCGGTCTGGTCGGATCGCGTGAGTCCGGTGTCCTGGGCAGGGCCGCGTCGGGTTAATGCGCCCGGGATCGCGTTCGAAGACCTGCCGCCGATCGACATTGTTCTGCTGACGCACAATCACTATGATCATATGGACCTCGCCACATTGCGACGGCTATGGGATCGCGACCGCCCGCACCTCGTTGCGCCGCTCGGCAACGATGCCGTGGTCGCCCGCGCGCACTCCGAGATCGTCGTCGAGACCCGCGATTGGGGTGACACCGCGGATCTCGGCGGCGGCGTCGCGGCGCGACTCACCCCTGCCCGCCACTGGTCCGCCCGCTCGCTCGGCGATCGCCGCATGGCACTGTGGTGCGGCTTCGCGATCACCTCGTCGGCCGGCGTGATCTATCTCTCGGGCGACACCGGCTACGGCGACGGCACGATCTTCCGGGAGGTCGGTCGACTGTTCCCCGAAATCGACGTCGCAATCCTGCCGATCGGCGCCTACGAGCCGCGCTGGTTCATGCAGAACCAGCACGTCAATCCGGGAGAGGCGGTGCAGATTATGCTCGATTGTGGGGCCAAGCAGGCGCTCGGCATGCATTGGGGCACGTTCCCGCTCAGCGACGAGGGACGCACTGCGCCCAAGATCGCGCTCACCACCTCGCTGGCGAGCCGCGGGATCGAGCCCTTCCGGTTTCTGGCGATGCAGCCGGGCGACCAGTGGGAAGGGCCCCAAGCACCGTTGCTTAAGGCGTAAGCCCGCCGATCAGGCTCGGGATGTCGAGCGGCCTGAACCCGTAATGTTCGAGCCAGCGCACGTCGTTCTCGAAGAAGGCGCGGAGGTCGGGCATGCCGTACTTCAGCATGGCGATGCGATCGATGCCGATGCCCCAGGCGAAGCCCTGGTGAATTTGGGGATCGATCCCGCAGTTCCGGAGTACGTTGGGATGCACCATGCCGCAGCCCAGGATCTCCAGCCAATCGTCACCCTCGCCGAAGCGGATCTCTCCGTCGCCGCGGCGGCACTGAATATCGACCTCCATCGAAGGTTCGGTGAAGGGAAAGAAGCTTGGGCGGAAGCGCATCTTCACCTCGTCAACCTCGAAGAAGGCGCGCAGGAACTCCTGCAACACCCACTTGAGATTGCCGAGGTTGGCGGAGCGGTCGATCACCAAACCCTCGACCTGGTGGAACATCGGCGTGTGGGTCTGGTCCGAATCGCAGCGGTAGGTGCGGCCGGGGCAGATCACCCGGATCGGCGGCTCCTTGCCCAGCATGGTGCGTACCTGCACCGGGCTCGTGTGCGTGCGCAGCAGCTTGCGCGTGCCGTCGGGTGCGGCGGGGAAGAAGAATGTGTCGTGCATGTCCCGTGCCGGGTGATCGGGCGGGAAGTTCAGCTTGGTGAAGTTGTAGTCGTCGGTCTCGACGTCCGGCCCCTCGGCAATCGAGAACCCCATGTCGGCGAAGATCACCGAGAGTTCGTCCATGACCTGGCTGATCGGGTGGATGCGGCCGTTCTCGAGCGGGCCGGCGCGCACCGGCAGCGTCACGTCCACCGTCTCGGCCACGAGCCGCGCATCCAGCGCTGACTCGCGCAGCGTCTCGCGACGCGTCTCGAAGGCGACGGCGACCTTGTCCTTCAGCGCGTTGATCTCTGCGCCGCGAGTCTTGCGTCCCTCCGGCGCCATCCTTCCCAGGGTGGAGAGCAGTGCCGAGATCGAACCTTTCTTGCCGAGCGTGGCGACACGTGTCGCCTCGAGACCCGCTTCGTCGGTGGCGGCGGCGATCGCGTCGAGCGTGTCGTGTTCGAGAGTGGAGAGATCCGTCATCGGCAGCCGCCTACCACAGCACGTTGTCGACCGGCGTAATATTTTCGGGCGCCGGCTCGCCTATCATCTGCAGGAGAAGAGCGGCAGGGCTATCTCGCGCAAGGTTAGCTCGACCCGCGGGACTCTCGAAACGATCATGGGCGGAAGGGTCTCCGGGTGCGGCTCCGGCGCTGCGACGGGCTCGGCCAGAGCTTGGCATCCATCGTTGCACGGCATCTCGCTCGCCGCGGACCGCGCCTGCTTTCTCTCAAGATGGACCAGAGCCGCGTCACGTTGTTAATAGGCAACAACTACCGGCTCATGTAGAAGCGATGCCGGAACCAGGGCTAGCGGGCATACGTTCGCGGCCCGACGCCAAACATCAGCCGATTGCGGCACGAAAGGACGTTTTGATGATTGCTCATGTTTCCCTGCTGCGCTTGGTTGTCGGGGCAGGCGCGGCGCTTCTGGTTATAGCCGCCGCTACGCCGTCTTATGCGGCTGGCCCGTTTGCGTCCTTCGAAGGCAATTGGACCGGCACTGGCGCGATCACGACTGATGCGGGCGCCAAGGAGCGGCTGCGCTGCCGCGCGCATTACAACGTGAGCGGCGGTGGTAACAGCATGGAGCAGAATCTGACCTGCGCCAGCGACAGCTACAAGTTCAATGTCGTGAGCAACGTGGTGGCATCCGAGAGCGGCTCGATCTCGGGCGAGTGGCAGGAGACTTCACGCGGAGCCAAGGGGCACATCAGCGGCAAGATTACGCCGACGCAGATCTCTGCCTATGTTCAGGGTCTAGGTTTCACCGCAAGCATCGGTATCGCCGCGCGCAGCGGACGTCAGTCGGTCACGATGAGCCCCACCGGCACGGACATCAAGAACGTCTCGGTGACAATGTCGAAGTCCTGATCGCAGCCGCGTCTCGCTAAGAAGCTGTATAAATCCAAGGCCGGGCAGATCTGCCCGGCCTTTTTTTATTGAGAACCGGCATCGGCATCAGTCCAGAAGCATGCGCTTCAAGAGCTCGACCTCATCCGACAGCGTTCGGTCGCTGCCGGTCAGCCCCTCGATCTTGCGCACGGCGTGAAGAACGGTGGTGTGGTCGCGACCACCAAAGCGCCGACCGATCTCGGGCAGGCTGCGCAAGGTCAAAACCTTCGACAGGTACATCGCGATCTGTCGTGGTCGCACCACGTTGGCGGTGCGGCGCGAGGAGAGGATGTCGGCGCGGCTGACATTGTAATGTGTCGCGACGAGCTTCTGAATGTCCTCGATTTTGACTCGCTTTGGCTCGCGCGTGCGTACCAGGTCGCGGATCGCCACCTCGGCCGTCTCGACCGTAAGGGCGGTCTGGGTCAGAGAGGCATGCGCCATGAGACGATTGACGGCGCCGTCCAGGTCGCGGCCGTTGGTCTGGATCACCGAGGCGACGTAGGCGATCACCGCAGGCGGCACATCGAAGCCAGGCACGTTGAGGCGCACCGCCGCCACCCGCGATTCCAACATGCGCACGCGCAGCGCCTCATCGAGCGCGCCGATCTCCACGCATAGGCCACCCGAAAGCCTGGAACGCACGCGCTCCTCCAGGCTCTCGAGATCCGCCGGCGGCCTGTCCGCTGCGATGATGATCTGCCTTCGCGCATCGATAAGCGCGTTGATGGTGTGGCAGAACTCCTGCTGGATCGACTTGCCCTGCAGGAATTGCACGTCGTCGATGATGAGGACGTCGATGCCGCGCAGCCGCTCCTTGAAGGCCAGCGACGTCTGCGCCTTGAGCGCCAGGACGAAGCCGTACATGAACTTTTCGGCCGTGAGATAAATCACGCGTCGACGCTGTGCGGTGACGGTATGGGCGACGGCCTGCAGGAGGTGCGTCTTGCCCAGCCCCACGCAGGCGTGGATGTAAAGCGGATTGTAGATCAGCCCCTCGTCGGGTGCGGCAGAGGCGATGCGCTGAGCCGCGGCATGGGCGAGCTGGTTGGATCGCCCGACGTGGAAGGTCTCGAAACTCATGCGCTTGTCGAGCGGCGAGCCGGTCAGCGCGTCGCTATCCAAAGGCTCACGAACGGCGGCGTTCGGGCGAGCGGCCTCGGACGAAGGGAAGAAGGGGATGCGCGGCTCGGCCGCCGACGCCTGATCGAGGCGGGATGTGCGCTCGGCCGGATCACCGAGCGTGCCCTCGAAGGCCTGCGGCCGCTGGGGCATCAGGCGTGAGGAGGACCGAACCGCGATCGTGAGAGCGTAGACCGCCGGCGCCTCCGCGGAGAGAATCTTGAGCATGCGCTCCTGATAGTGCGACTGGATCCAGCTTTTCAGGAACTTGGTGGGAACGCTGAGTTGAGCCGTGCCGTCGACGATGCCGTCGAGTTCGAGACGCCCGAACCAGGACGTGAACACCTCTTCACCGAGCTCCGCGCGCAATCGGCGTGCGATCCGACTCCACACTTCGCCTGACTTTGCGATGGACTGCATCGGTGGGCTCGACTCTTGGTGCGAAAAAGGGCGCACGTCGGCCATCGGCTTCGACATGGTACAACTCACGACTGGAGAAACGCGGTGAAATGGTGGCAGCGAAAGCCGCGGCGAGAAGCGGAGCTAGGTCGCACCGAGGTCGACGAAAACCGACCGCAAGTCAGCGACACGATCAACCAGCTTGCGGCGACGATGCGCCGTCCGCAGCGATGTCACAGATCGCGTTCGCCGACTCATTCTCACCCCTCCGCACCGGCCCCGGCATCGTCGCACGGAACCTCCAACCGCAATAGCACCGGCAGGACTGAGCTCCTGCCGCTGCACCACGTTACACGCCGTCGCCTCATGAAACGCAAAGATCCAACCGTCGCCTGCAAAAGCGATTGCGCGATCTGCTTTTCAAGAGAGTGTCAGGGGAACGTCGCCTGTCTGGCCTCGGCGGCGTTCCCTGCCATGTGTTCACGGTAACACAAGCCCCGGTGCCAGCAAGGTCGTTTTACAGGACCGTTAACGGAGCTTCATCGAACCGAATCCGACACCGAGCACCTTGCTTCGCTTAAGCGTCTGATTCATCAACAGACCTTCGACGCCGGAATGATTGATGTCGGCGAGGGCACAAGAGGGGTATCAAGTTCCAGGCTGCGGCACATCGGCCTTTTGCCCCCACGTAAGGCTCCAGCGATGCTGGTGCTTTGTCTGCAAGATCCTGTCGCGTCTCTATTTTCGAAAACCACCCGCGAGCGATGGTAAAGATCGCGCGTCAAACGCCCACATAAAAAAGCCCGGCTGATGCCGGGCTCCTCAATCGTGCCTCAATGCGAACACCTAGCCAGCCAGGGCCCGAACCCGCTTCGACAAACGCGACACCTTCCGCGAGGCGGTGTTCTTGTGAACGATGCCCTTCTGCGCCGCCCGCATCAACAAGGGTGCCGCCGTGGCGAAGGCTGCCGTCGCGGCAGAGGCATCGCCGGTGGCGATCGCTTCCTCGACCTTGCGCAGGTAGGTCCGCATCTGCGAGCGACGCGACTTGTTGACCGCGGTACGCCGCGCGATCTGACGGACGGCCTTCTTAGCCGACGAGGTATTCGCCATGATGGTCCACGATTGGAGAAGGGCGCATACGATCAAACGCAACGCCTGTAGGCCGGAGGACCGGCACGTCGGAAGATGTATAAGAAGGCGCGGCGCGGCTCGTCAACCGATTTGAGCACGCGCCAGCGTCCAGAGCGTCTTGCCGGACCGAAGCCACCTCCCTATGGTTCGGTGCCATGACGAGACTGCGTCTTCACACTACCGAGCGCGTCGAAGATGCGGGCGGCGGCTATGATGCGCTGGGCGAACCTCTCTTGCCGCTGCGTCGAAGGCGTCGCTTCCGCGCGGTTCCAATCCGCGTGGTTCTGCCCAACCTCGTCACGCTTGCCGCGTTGAGCGTGGGCCTCACCTCGATCCGCTTCGCTATCGAGGGCAAGTTCGAGATCGCAGTGCTGGCGGTGATTGTCGCGGCGGTGCTCGACGGCCTCGACGGGCGCCTCGCCCGCGCGCTGCGGGGAACCAGCCGCTTCGGGGCGGAGCTCGATTCGCTCGCTGACTTCGTCGACTTCGGCGTGGCGCCTGCCCTGATCCTCTACTTCTCTTCGCTGCAGCGCATCCCCAGCCTAGGCTGGTTCGCCGCGCTGGTCTTCGTCATCGCGGCGGCGCTGCGCCTCGCCCGCTTCAACACGATGCTGGAGGATCCCGATCGCCCGGCCTGGCACGGCAATTTCTTTACCGGCATGCCGGCGCCCGCCGGCGCCATCGTCGGCCTGCTGCCGCTCTACGTGCAGCTCTCGTCCTTCGTCTCGCCCGGGACACGCCTGCCGGTAGGCCTCGACATCGGCTTCGTGATCCTGGTCGCCTTCCTGATGGCGAGCCGCATCCCCTTCTTCTCGGGCAAGAAGATCGGCCGCATCCCGCGCGAATGGTTCATGGCCATCCTGTTCGGCGTCGCCGCGACGCTCCTCCTGCTCGCGACGTTCCCGATGGAGATGATGATCGTTCTGTCCATCGCCTATCTCGCCACCGTACCCTTTGCCTTGCGGCGCTGGCGGCACTACGAGCGGGCGGCGGCGACCCGCCCCGCGAGCGATCCCGCCTAGTAGCGGCTATTGGCGACACCCCAGCGGCGGAGTTCGCGCGAGGTCAGCACGTGGATGCTGGCGGACGGCGTGCGCTCGGCCGAGGCGATCATCGAGGGATCGACCCCCATGCGGGCGGTGTAGCCCATAAGCGTCGAGGCGGCCGCGCGGTGCTCGGCGCGCTCGTAGGAGCCGGTGAGATCCGCCGTGGCGGCCTGCATACGGTGGATGCCGACGCGGCTGCGCCCCGGCACGACGCGGTGGCTGGCACCGACGAGCGCGTAGACGCAGGCGGAATAGCAGGCGCCGGGAACAGCCACGCCACCTTCGGTCACGCCAGCGACCACAGCCGTGACGCCGCGGCTGCGGAACAGCGCGCCGAGTGACACCGCGGCGCCCACGTTCCCGCCGGGTGAATCGAGATAGACCTGGGTGCCCAGTGCCGCGGGCACGGCCGCGAACTCGCTCGGCGTGTCGAGCGTGATCTGACCGATGGCGACGATGGCCGGCCGACCGTCCACGTAGGTCGGCTGGAAGGTCATGGCGCTGGCGGCGCCTCCGGTGGCGCTCGCGAGCAGCACGATTGCCGCCAGACGCTTGAGAGGGTGTACGACCTTCATGACGACCTCCGGTTTGGCAAACCACGAAGGTACTAGGATTGGCGGCTGCCGCTAGAGGCCGAAGGTCAGAGGGTCAGGGATGCCGACAAACGTAACGCGCGCTAGTTGAGCAGCTCTAATCCTGCGCGAATCGCGCCAGTGCCGCCGCGAGCGGCAGTATTTCGCGCAATCCTGTCCTGCGGGTCTTCACCTCGACATTACCCTCGGCGAGGCTCTTCGGACCGACGATCACCTGATGCGGTAGGCCGATGAGATCGAGCCTCGCGAATTTCTCGCCGGGCCGCGCATCGGTGTCGTCGTAGAGCACGTCGACACCGGCCTTGGTCAGCGCGGCGTAGATCTCGGCGCAAGCCGCATCGGTGGCGGCGTTGCCGACCTTGAGGTTGGCCAGCCCCACCGCGAACGGCGCCACCGCCTCGGGCCAGACAATGCCCGCGTCGTCATGCGAGGCCTCGATGATGGCGCCGACGAGCCGGGACACGCCGACGCCGTAGGAGCCGCATTGCGCCGGGCGATCGGTGCCGTCGGGGCCGGTGATCATGGCCTTCATCGGCTTCGTGTACTTGTCGCCGAAGAAAAACACCTGCCCGACCTCGATGCCGCGGGTGGCGATGCGCTTGTCCTCGGGCGTCTCGGCCTCGAAGCGGGCCTGATCGTGGACATCCTCGGTGGCGGCGTAGAGGCTCGTCCACTGCTCGACGATAGGCGTGAGGTCGCCGTCGTAGTCGATGTCGGCCGGAGGGATCGGCAACGACAGCACGTCCTTGTTGACGAACACGCCGGATTCGCCAGTTTCGGCGAGCACGATGAACTCGTGGGAGAGATCGCCACCGATGGGCCCGGTCTCGGCGCGCATCGGGATGCCGGTGAGCCCCATGCGGGCGAAGATGCGGAGGTAGGCCACGAAATACTTCTGGTAGGAGCGCCGTGCCGCCGCCTCGTCGACGTCGAAGGAGTAGGCGTCCTTCATCAGGAACTCGCGGCCGCGCATGACGCCGAAACGCGGGCGCTGCTCGTCGCGGAACTTCCACTGGAAATGGTAGAGGTTCTTAGGCAGCTCGCGGTAGGACTTCACGCCCGACCTGAAGATGGCGGTGATCATCTCCTCGTTGGTTGGGCCGTATAGCATCTCGCGCTTGTTGCGGTCCTGGATGCGCAGCATCTCCGGGCCGTAGGCGTCGTAGCGGCCGGACTCGCGCCACAGATCGGCGAGCTGCAGGGTCGGCATCAACATCTCGACGCAGCCGGCGCGGTCGAGCTCCTCGCGCACGATCTGCTCGATCTTCTTCAGAACTCGGAAGCCGAGCGGCAGCCAGGAATAGATGCCGGCCGCCTCCTGACGGACCATGCCGGCACGCAGCATCAGGCGATGCGACAGGATCTCCGCTTCCTTCGGATTGTCGCGAAGGATCGGCATGAAGAACTTGGAAAGGCGCATCACGGTCTCGTCAGGCGGGTGGCGCTTCGTAACCGAAGGCGCGCGGGGCCGCTACCGGTCAGGCCGCTCGAGGCTCGCGAAGACGCCGCCAGAAGAAGGCGATCTGCTCGAACGGCGTCGCCCACCAGGCCAGCACGACAACGTAGACGCAGAGATCGGCGAGGAAGTCGACGTGCGGATCGGCGGCAGCGGGATCAAGCTCGCGCACGGTCTCGCCGCCCAGCATGAGCCGCCAAGCATTAATTAGTGTGGTCACCAGCACCGCGAAGGCGCCGAGTCTGTTGGCGACGGCGACGCAGAGATCCATGAAGCGTCCGAGCCGCACGATGACCGGCTCGACGATCATGATGGGACCAACGATCCGGGCGCGCGGTCGAGGCCGCCACAGGTCGGGTTCGAGGAGCCGGTGATCGGTTCGGCAGCCGCCTCGCGACCTTCTCGAAATGCGCCGCGATATGATTGGTCTGAATTTTCCAACCCTGCGCGAGGATCAGCAGCAGCGCGATCCACAAGGTCTGCCGAAGATCGGGATCTGGCGCGCCGGGGAAGATCTGCGACAGGCTTTGCCCAAGCGCGAGTTCGCGAAAATAGAGCCGGCCGAGCGTCAGGAGGGCGCAGAAGCCGCCACCTTCCGAACCGTGCCGATGACGAGATCGAGCAGTGCGAGCGAGAGCCCGCCGACGCTCGTGATCGACCGGCGCAAGCCTCCCACTAAATTCATCAATCCGATCGGCGAACGACCACCAGGCCGGCGGCCATATCGTGAAGGCAGCGCTTGTCCGCCATAACGAGTGAGGCGAGGAAAACCGGCGGGAACAGCCAGGAGAGGTAGAGCAACACGCCGTGAAGCGCGGCGGCGAGGAAGCTTGGCGGGGCGCCGTCGACGGCGCGGGCCTGCAGGTCGAACAGACGCATGCCCGGCGTCGCCATGTGCCGGCCGGAAAAGGAAACGCCGTTGTAGAAGAAGGCGACGAATGGCCAGAGCGACGGCAGCAGAACGAACGACAGTCCGAAACTAACGACGAAGAGAATTACAGACAGCAAGCCTGCTGCAAAGGAGACCAGCACGAAATCGAAGGCGAACGCCGCCATCCTGCGGGAGCGTACACCGGCATAGGCTGCTGCCGGAAGATCGGGGCCGGCGAAGAAGGAAACGCTGCGGTCTGAGGAGGCGGTCATGGGCACATACCCGGCGGAAGACCGGCGCTCGCCGCCGGTCGCCAAAGATATGGCCCGCCGCCGCCGCCCTACAAGCGTCACATCCTCGGGTTGAACGAGGCGGTCCTCAGGACAGGCCGGCCGATCAGCGCGGTCGATGTGGTGAGCGTCGCGCCATAGCTGTCCTTCAGGTAGCCGATCGCCGCCTCGTGGTCGACGCCGTCGACGGCGCAGACCGCGTCGGTCGGCACGAGGATATCGTAGCCGGCCATGAAGGCGCCGTAGGCGGTGTGGCGGATGCAGCAGTGCGTGTGCTGGCCGGCGAGCACCACGTCCTCGACCTCGAAGTCGAACAGCGTGTCCTCGAGATCCGTGCCGTCGAAGGCGCCGTAAAAGCGCTTGGGCATCACGATCTCCCGCTCGATGCCGATGGGCGCGAGCTGGTCGATGACGGCGGCGCCGTGCGTTCCGGCCATGGCGTGGCGGCCCCAGATACCGACCTCGCGGTCGTCGGCGCGGTGCGCGTCGTTGGCGTAGACGACGACCCAATCTTCGTTGGCGCGAGCGTGGTCGAGCAAGCGGCGGATCGAAGGGACGACGGCCATCGCACGCGCTTCGTTGGCGAGGGCGCCGGTCACGAAATCGTTGAGCATGTCGACGACGATGAGGGCTCTCATAGGTGGGTCTCCTCGGCCGCGCGGCGGTGCGCCAGATCCTAAGTGCGCCTTCGCGAGCGGCGGCACAAGGCCGCGAGGGGGTCCAACGGGGGGCCGTCCACGCCTTGCGAGCGCCAACGCATCCGTGCCACCACGCCCACCCATTGTGCCACCGTCATGATCGTGCGCGCCAGGAGCTTACTCATGTCCCGTATCCTCGCCAGCCTCCTTGCCGGCGCCGCACTGACGCTGCCGCTCGCAGCCCAAGCCGCCGGTCCGCTTGACGCTTACCTGCCCAAGAGCGGCACCATCAGCGGGCACGTCGTGACCTTTTCGATCGCGCCGGAAGACCAGGCGATCTCGCGGCAGTTCCGCCATGCCGTCCAGGACAACATGGACTGGTTCAAGAAGGCGGTGACGTCGAACAAGCCGGGGCAGCCCCTGCCCTACGATCGGCACATGGGAGTCACCGAGGCGCAGTACCAGCAACTGCTCCACATGAAATCCGCAGCCAAAGCTGGCGAGACGGTCAAGGTGGAGGTGAAGCGTGCGGCCGATGGGTCCGTGAGCTTCGTCCCCCAAGACGAAGCTGCCGCGATGCTCAAGGACGTCCACTTTCCGCCCGACGAGAAGAGCGCGGTGACGCCCGTCGGCACGCTTTCGATCGTCAACGCGATTCACCAAAAGGACGAAGCCGCACCGATCGGAGTGTGGGACGGCGTCGAATGGGCCGAGGTCGCCGACACCGACGCTAAACCTTCGGCGAAGATCGCCTTCGGCAAGCGCGCAGCGGACGGCTCGGGCGTCATGTACTATCAGGTCTCACCTTACGGCGAGCACAAGGAGCAGTCGATCGTCGTGTTCTACGCTCTCGATTGAAGTCACTTCGCCTTGCTTACGTTACGTCACTCACCAAGCGACTCCTCATCGATCCATGTGCTTGTACAGTGTTAACTTTATTGGTTCTCCTTAAAGCATGACCTTCCGGACTCCTTGAAATGTCGAAGCGAGTGATCTCGTGGGTGATCGACCGTACGATCGCCACGAAGCTGGTGACGTGCTTCGGGCTGATTAACGCGGTCGGTTTATGTGCCGGCTGGCTCACGTTCCAGAGCCTTCTTCACATCGAGGGATCGGACCGCGGCGCGATCCTAAGCCACGAACTGCTGGGCACGACCAAGACGGTCTGGATCGGCATCCTCAAGCAGGAGAGCGACGTCCGCGCCTTCCTTCTTACCGGCGACCGCAGCTTCCTCGACAAGGCCCGGGCCTCCGACAAGGCGCTGAAGGCGACGTTGGCGCGCACCAAGACGCTGACGAGGACCAACCCGGCCCAGCAGGCGCGTTTCGACGGATTGTCGCGCGCGATCGAGGTCTGGCAGCACGAGATCTTCGATGGGCTGGCCGCCGATGCCAAAACCGTCTCGATCAGTGCCGCGTTTGGCGCCGACGGTCCGCTGAACGTGATCCTGAAGCGGCTTGGAGACATCGCCTCGGAGGAGGAGAAGATCCTCGATCAGCGCGACGGCACCCGAACGGACGCCTTCCGGGCCGCCTACCGCATCGGCATGCTCGAGCCGCTCGTTGGACTGCTGCTCGCCACGGTTCTCGGATTCGCTCTGCACCGCCTGATTGCCCGGCCGATCCGCCGGCTCACCGGCGCCACGCGCCAGCTCGCGGACGGCGATACGTCGATCACCATACCCAACACGCAGTGGAGAGAGGAGATCGGCGCAATCAGCCGAGCGCTTGCCGTGTTCCAGAAGACGTTGGCCGATACCGCGCGCCTGCGTGGCGAGCAGCAGGAGATGCGCGAGCGCGCCGCGGGCGAACGTGCCGGCCTGATGCTCTCGATGGCGGATCGCTTCGAGGAAGTGGTCGGACGCATCGTCACGGATGTCTCTTCCTCCGCAATCGAGATGCAGGACTCGGCCGAGTCGCTGCTCGGTTTCGCCGATTGGACGTCGCGTGAAGTTAAGACGGTGGCCGGATCCACCAAGAAGGCGTCCTCGACGATGCAGACGATCGCCAGCGACACCGAAGGCCTCACTCATGCCGTCGGGCTTCTGAACGAGCGCATGGCCTACTCGACCGAAGTGGCGCGCCAAGCCGTCGCCGAGGCCGACCGCACCACCGCCTCGATAAAGAACCTCGAAGTGTCCGCCACCCAGATCGGGCGCATCGTCGATCTCATCAACGGCATCGCCCGACAGACCAACCTGCTCGCTCTGAACGCCACGATCGAAGCCGCCCGTGCCGGCGATGCCGGGCGCGGCTTCGCCGTGGTCGCCAACGAGGTCAAGGCGCTGGCCGACCAGACTGCGCACTCGACAGTGGAGATCCGCGGGCAAATCGAGGCGATCCGCGCCGCTGCCTCCGGGGCCGGCGGCGCCATCGGCCAGATCAGTCGGACCATCGCCGAAATGGCGCAGGTCACGCGCGAGATGACCGACGCTCTCGAGAGCCAAGGGACTGCCACTCACGACATGATGCTGGGGACCCAGGCGTCGGCCGGACTCACCGCCGAGGTCTCGGCGCAACTCGACAAGGTCAGCGAGGGAGCGGTGACCACCGGCACCGCCGCAACGCGCCTGCTCTCCTCGGCGCAGAGTCTCGCTCGACAATCGAGCGTGCTCCACGAGGAGGCGCGCAGCTTCGTGACGTCGGTGCGCGCGGGATAGGGGCCACCGGCACAGCCGAACCTTTCGGTACGGTTAGGGCTTGCCGACGGTCGCAGAACGCATACATCCTGAAGCGTCGATGAACGCTCAGGAGGCTAACGTGCCCAAGTCGCTGCTTCTCGTCCTGCCGGTCGCCCTACTCGTCTGCGCTCCTCCTTCGATTGCCCAGACAGCTCAGCGCAGCGCCGTGATGTCCTCCGGCCGCTCCGCGAGCCGAGACGTGCACGAAGCATGGTTCCGCCAAGCCATCGGCGACATCCTCGAAGGCCGCACGGCATCTGCGAAGCGCGATCCAGGCCATTGAACGGCGTCAGAGACCGCCAGGGCCGACGGCCTGCCAAATCCAGCCGTGGTCGAGCACGGTGGTCCACAAGAGCTGCTTGAGGTCTTTCGAGCGGAAGGCATAGCGATAGACCGGACCGTAACTGAGGTCGTCGCGGAAACCGAAGCCGATCGCGGCTTCGGCCGTCATCTGCCGACCCCATTCGACCTCGCCGTCGGCGGACGGCGACGGCACGCCGGCGCGCCACTGTAGCGTGGTGCTCCGATCGAGACCGCGGACCGTGTGGCGCGCCGCATCGAGGACGAGGAAGATCGCGAAGGTCTTGCGCAGGCCGGCTCGCGCGAAAAGCTCGAACCAACGCGCGTCCACGATCTTCCATTCCGCGACGAGCTGGCCCGGCTCGCCGGGTCGGCTGACCCGCACGACGAACGGGTCGGCATCCGTGCCGAGCGCGAGCAATGCATCGCGCAACGATGGTTCGGGTTGCGGGGTACTGTCCGAGGATGGCCTCCTGATCCCCCGCAAAAAGTCGAGCAGACTCATTCCTTGCCTCGTCGAGGATCCTCAGCGCTGGGGCGACCGCCGATCCTTGTAGGGATTGTCGCTGGTCTTGCGCGACAGCCGCAGCGGCACGCCCGGCAGGTCGAAGGTCTCGCGCAGGCCATTCATGAGAAAGCGCTCGTAGCTCGTCGGCAGGGCCTCGAGCTGGTTGCCGAAGATGACGAAATACGGCGGGCGGGCGCGCAGTTGTGTCATGTAGCGTATCTTGATGCGGCGTCCGGCGACGGCCGGCGGCGGATGATGCTCGAGCACGGAGGCAAGCCAGCGGTTAAGGCGCGCGGTGGCGATGCGCTTGTTCCAGGTCTGCTCGGCGGCCATGACGGCCTCCATCAGGCGCTCGACCCCGTAGCCGGTCTCGCCGGCGAGCGGGACCACCGGCGCGCCCTTCATCTGCGGTAGCAGACGCGCCGCCTCCTCGCGCAGCCGGTTGAGCTCGCTGCCTTTGTCGGCGACGAGGTCCCACTTGTTCAGCCCGATCACAATCGCTCGGCCCTCGCGCACGACGAGATCGGCCAGCGTCAGGTCCTGCTTTTCGAACGGCATGGTGGCATCGACGAGCAGGATCACGACCTCGGCGAACTTGGCCGCGCGCAGGGCGTCGGCGCCGGCGAGCTTCTCCAGCTTGTCCTCAACCCGGGCGCGGCGGCGGAGCCCGGCCGTGTCGAACATCTTGAGCTGGCGCCCGCGCCACACGAGATCGACGCCGATGGCGTCGCGCGTCAGTCCCGCCTCCGGCCCTGTCAGCAGGCGGTTCTCGCCCAGGATGTGGTTCAGAAGCGTCGACTTGCCGGCGTTGGGGCGGCCGACGACGGCGATGCGCAGCGGCTTGGAGACGTCGAGTTCGCTGCCGTCCTCCTCCTCGTCGAATTTCTTCGGCGCTTCGGCCTCGTCTTCCTCCGGCGCGGCGGTCTGCTCCGGCAGCGCTTCGAGCAGCGAGGAGTAGAGCTCGGCCATGCCGTCGCCGTGCTCGGCGGAAAGGGCGACCGGATCGCCCAGTCCGAGCTGGTAGGCTTCGATGGCGCCGTCGCCGCCGGCGCGACCCTCGGCCTTGTTGGCGATGAGGATCAGCGGCTTGCCGGCGCGGCGCACGAGCGCGGCGAAGGCCCGGTCGTCCGGCGTCAGGCCGACGCGCGCGTCGACGACGAAGAAGATCGCGTCGGCGGCGACGATCGCGGCCTCAGTCTGGGCGCGGGTGCGGCCGGACAGGCTGGCGGCGTCGCCCTCCTCCAATCCGGCGGTGTCGACGATGGTGAAACGCAGGTCGCCGAGCCTCGCTTCGCCCTCGCGGCGGTCGCGCGTCACGCCGGGCCGGTCGTCGACGAGCGCCAGCTTCTTGCCGACGAGACGGTTGAACAGCGTCGACTTGCCGACGTTCGGCCGACCGATGATGGCGATGGTGAACACTATCGAGGCTGAGCTGACGGGGCCGGTGCGGGTAGCGGAACCGGCGCGGCTGCGGCCGGCGGTGCCGGAGCAACCGGTGACGCGGATGCGCCCAGCGCAGCTTGCACAGGCGCGGCGATGGTCGTGATGGTGGCTGGCGGCGCCGGCCTGTCGATGGCGTTCGCCGCGCCGGAGCGGGCCAGCTCCAGGAAAGCCTGGGCGCGGTTGCGCAGCTGGGCCGGCGCCGCGCCGTCGATGACGATCTCGCCGAGGTAGCGCTGTGCCGCGGTGAAATCGCCGCGCTTCAGCGCGGTTAACGCCAGCAGTTCCCGCATGCCGGCATGGAACGCGAACGTGTCGACGGCGAAGCGCCGGTACTCACCCTCGAACGCCTTGGGATCGTCGCGGTCGACCCTGAGCACGGCGCCGCGGTAACGGGCGGCGTCGCGCATGGCTTGACTCCCGCCCTCGCCCGAGGCGATCGCGTCGAAGCGCTTGGCCGCGCCCTCTGGTTCAGTGGCGGCGAGCTCCTCCGCCTCGCGCATGCCGGCAAGCAGCGGGTAGCCGGTGACGCCGTCCGCGGCCAGCGCCGAGAAGCCCTTGCGCGCCGCATCGGCGGCGCCGTCGCGGGCTTCCATGTCGGCGGCGGCCAGGCGGCTGTTATCGGCTTCGGCGGCGGCAACGCGACGCTCGACGGTGTAGCGCCATAGGCCGGCACCGCCGACGATGGCGACAACGACGAGGGCGATGAGGATCTGATAGCGAGACAGGAGCCGCATCGTACGTTCGCGGCGGTAGTCCTGGTCGACTTCGCGCATGAAATCGGACATTGGCGGCTTCGCTGTTGGGGTCTGCAAGAGGTGCGCCGTAACACGATCCTCTAGGATCACCTACAGCGCGAGCCTGGTGTCCCTATCGCGTCAGAAGCGCTGCGCCGCGCGCGCCGCCTGCCAAGTGAGGACGAAGTAGATCGCGATCAGCGCGACGTCGCTCGCGACCCAGATGGGCGAGAAGCTGTGCTTGACGCCGAGCGCGATGAGGATCTGCGCCACGGCCGCGAACAGCCACAAGACGCCGCCCCAGGGTGTCGCCAGCCAAAGACCGACGGCGGCGAGGAAGTCGATGACCGCGAAGAACATCACCGCGGCCGTCTGGCTCTTGCTCATGTGATCGAAGACTGCGCCGCGCGGCAGCATGAACGAGGCCCATTCGCTCAAGCCCTGCAGGATCCACAGCGCGGCGAGCAGCCGCATGAAGATCACGAGGATAAGGCCCCAACGCGTCTCGATCTGCTCGCGCGCGCTCATCCCGACGCGGATCGCGGCGTCAGGCTCGAAGGGCAGCATCTCGCGTCCGGTCGGCGGCTGGCTCAAGCGGCGGCAGCCTCCGCGCCGGACTCGGCGAGGTCGCTCGCTGGCCCCGCCGGCACCACGCCGGTCGGGTTGAGCCAGGGATGCGAGCGGTAATAGTGGTTCTTGATGTGGTCGGCCCGGAACGTCGAGGCCACCGCATCCACGCTCATCATGTCCTCGAGATAGGCCGAGAGCGCGGGATAGTCGGCGATGCGCCGGATGTTGCACTTGAAGTGCCCGACGTAGACGATGTCGAAGCGCACCAGCGTCGTCACGAGACGGATGTCGGCCTCGGTCATGGCGTCGCCGGTGAGGAAGCGCTGCGCCGCCAGACGATGGTCCAGCAGGTCGAGTGTGTCGAACAGCGGGTGGACGGCGGCCTCGTAGGCAGCCTGCGTGGTGGCAAAGCCGGCCTTGTAGACGCCGTTGTTGACGGTGTCGTAGACGAGGTCGTTCACGACATCGATCTCGTGGCGGAGGTCTCGAGGGTAATAGTCCGGGCCGGTGGCGCCGCAGCCGTCGAAGGCCGCGTTCATCATGCGGATGATCTCGGACGATTCGTTCGAGACCATGGTGTCGCGCTGCTTGTCCCAGAGCACCGGCACGGTGACGCGGCCGGAATAGTCGGGCTTCGCCGCGGTGTAGACCTGGTGCAGGAATTTGGCGCCATGGATCGGGTCGGCGATGACGCCGTCGCGCTTGTGGAAGGTGATGCCGTCCTCGAGCATCAGCCAGTCGGTGATCGACAGCGAGATCGCGTGCTCCAGCCCCTTAAGCTTGCGCATGATGAGGCAGCGCGTCGCCCACGGGCAGAAGTAGGAGGCGTAGAGGTGGTAGCGGCCGGCCTCCGCCTTGAAGCCACCCTCCCCGCTCGAGCCCGGCGCGCCGTCGGCCGTGACCCAGTTGCGGAACGCCGCCGCGTCGCGCTCGAAGCGGCCCTCGTGCTTGTCCTGCCCGTAACCCTTGTCGTGCCAGACGCCGTCGACGAGGAGGCCCATGCGATCCTAATCCTGAGCGGAGCAGCTTTCAGCGGAACGTTGTAGCCAGTTCCCCTCTTCGCAGGCAAACCGTCACGGCGCGACATCACCGACCAGTTCGGTTGAGATCAGGCGCCTGCCATCTCGATCTTGGGGCAGCGGTCCATCACCACGCTCAGCCCCGCCACCTCGGCCCGCGCCTTGGCGGCGTAGTCGACGACGCCCAGTTGCATCCAAATCACCCGCGGCGGCACCGGCAGGGCCAGCGTCTCGTCGACGATGGCGCCGACGTGCTCGGAGGCGCGGAAATGTCGATCATGTCGACAGGCTGCGGCAGGTCGGCGAGGCCCGCGACCACTGGCATGCCGGCGATGTCGCGACCGGCGAGGCCCGGGTTGACGCCGATACAGGCGTAACCGCGGCCCACGAGGAAGGCGGCGACTTCGTGGGACGGCCGGCGCGCATCGGCCGACAGGCCGATGATCGCGACCCTGCGCACCGAGGCGAGGAGCGCGCAGATCGAGGCTCATGCTGACGGTATCCTGTTACCTAACACGCTAAAGCGCTGTTGCGACGTCATCAAATCGCCTCTTGCACCTTGACTTGCGAGGTCGCGCGCTGTGATAAGCGCGGCCAAACCTGCACACGGGATCATCATGTTCGGCAAGACGTACTCGACCAAGACGGCCGAGATCGAGAAGAAATGGGTGCTGATCGACGCCGAGGGCCTGGTCGTCGGCCGCCTCGCCTCGATCATCGCCATGCGCCTGCGCGGCAAGCACAAGGTCACCTACACCCCGCACATGGACGACGGTGACCACATCGTCGTCATCAACGCCGACAAGGTGGTGTTCACCGGCCGCAAGCGCGAGCAGAAGGTGTACTACCACTACACGGGCTTTCAGGGCGGCATCAAGGAGCGCACCGCGCGCTTCATCCTCGAGGGGCGCTTCCCCGAGCGCGTCGTCGAGAAGGCCGTCGAGCGCATGGTTCCGCGCGGTCCGCTCGGCCGCAAGCAGATGGGTAACCTGCGCGTCTATGCCGGCACCGAGCACCCGCACGAGGCCCAGCAGCCGGAAAAGCTCGACATCGGCTCGATGAATTCCAAGAACAAGAAGGCTGCCTGACATGGCCGAGACCCTCTCCTCCCTGCAGGATCTCCGTGGCGCCACCGGCGGCGAAGGCCAGCCGCCCGCCCCCGTCCATGTGCAGAAGCTCGACAAGTTCGGCCGCGCTTATGCCACCGGCAAGCGCAAGGACGCCGTTGCCCGCGTCTGGATCAAGCCCGGCTCCGGCAAGATCGTCGTCAACGACAAGCCTTTCGAGGAATATTTCGCTCGCCCTGTGCTGCGCATGATCCTGCAGCAACCGCTCGGCCTGACGTTGCGCGTCGGGCAATACGACCTGATGGTCAACGTGTGCGGCGGCGGCCTCTCGGGCCAGGCCGGCGCGGTCCGCCATGGGCTGTCTAAGGCGCTGACCTACTTCGAGCCGGAACTGCGTCCCGTGCTCAAGAAGGAAGGCTTCCTCACCCGCGACTCGCGCGTCGTGGAGCGCAAGAAGTACGGTAAGAAGAAAGCCCGCCGCAGCTTCCAGTTCTCCAAGCGCTGATCGATTCGGCATTCGATGATGGGGATCGGCGGCTTCGGCCGCCTTTTCTTTTGCCCGGCGTTCCTCAAGACTTCCGGTCTGCGAGACAGTGACGCTGAGTGTCAATCTGAGTTGACACAGGAATGTGTCAGCCGCACTCTCCCGCTATTGAGCAGGAGAGAAGGCCTATGTCATCGCAAACCTTGGACTCACGCGGTTTCGCTTCGACACGTCCGGGTCCCTCGCGCGGAAGCAGCGTCGGCACCGTGATCGGCCATACCGTTTGGAAGCTCGCGTGGACGTCGTGGGAACTGGTGATCTTCGGGCGAAGGCTTCAACCGCGCCCGTGACGAGCGCTTGAGCGTCCTCGTCTTCGGCGCCACCGGCGGCACGGGCTTGGCGCTGATCCGCAAAGCGCTCGGCGATGGTTTGTCGGTCAAGGCCTTCGTCCGCGGTCGCGCGGCGTTACCGAACGGCGGCCGCCTCGAAGTCTTGGCTGGAGACGTGATGGACGCTGCCGCTGTGGCGGCCTCGATTGCGCCCGACGATGAGGTCGTGGTCAGCCTCGGCAGGTCGAAGCGGGCGACGGCGCCGGACGTTTGCGAGGCGGGAACTCGCAACATCATTAAGGCCATGGCCGCTGTCGGCGCGCGGCGCATCGTCATCGTCTCGGCCTTCGGCATCGGCGACACGCGCGGCAAGGCGTCGTGGTTGATCCGGATGTTCTACGCGCTGCTCCTGCGCGCGCAGATGGCTGACAAGGAGAAGCAGGAGCGCCTGCTCAAGGCTGCGAACCTCGACTGGACCATCGTCCAGCCGGTCGCGCTGATCGACGGGCCGGCGAGCGGACGCTGGCTGGCCAGTCGCGACGGCGAGATCGCTTCGCAGCAGATCACGCGCGGCGACGTCGCCCGCTTCATCCTCGAAGAACTGGCGGATCCGCACTTCGTCGGCAAGACGGTCGCCCTGTCAGGCCTCAGGTAGCGAGGCGTCAGCGCAGCATGCGGCGGATGTCGTCTGGGCGCCGGTCGGCGAAATGGTGCTTCAGCACCGCGCCGATGTGCAGGAAGATCACGCCGTAGAAGGCCAGCGGCAGCACCACGTCGTGCAGCGTCCGCCAGATTGGCGCGCCGCGCGGCGCCAGCCCGGGCAGCGTCCAGCCGTAGAAGTCGACCTGCTCGTTGCCTGACGCTGCCATCAGGTAGCCGCTGATCGGAAAGGCGATGATAAGCGCGTAGAGCGCGACGTGGGCGGCGATCGCGAGACCATGCTGAAGCCTCGGCTGGTCCTGCGGCGGCGGAGGGCTGATCGCCAGCCAGGCGAGCCGCACAGCCACGACGATCAGCACCGTCAGCCCGAGCGCCTGGTGCGCGGCGAGGAAGCTCGCGCGGTCGTCCCCGGTCGGCAGCACCGTCACGAAGAGCCCGAGCGGGATCAGCAGCAGCATCAGCGTCGCCGTGATCCAGTGCGCGTAGCGCGAGACCAGCCCGAAGCGGCTCGTGTCGTTGCGCATGGCCACCGGCGCGACGCTCCGGCGCGCAATCTGCGTCCAGGCGGCCCAGAGCAGGAAGAGGGTGGCCGCGAGGCCGAGGATTCCTAGCAGGTCGAGCACAATCGGGGTGGTGCGACGCCAAAGATCCCGAGCGTGGAAGCCGGCGTAGGTGCCGTCGAAGTTCGCCAGCACGATCGAGATCGAGAGCATGAACAGCGCAGCGGCGGCCAGCAGCGTGCCGGCAGCGCGAGCCCAGCGGTTCGACGCGTTCAGCGTGACGGCGAGGACGATGCTGAGGATCACGTACCTGGAGGCCATCGCCGCGGACGGCTCCCGCTGCTCGGATCAGGCGCTGAGGCTGCGCGGTCCCTTGGCCGCCTCGCTGCGCCCGAGCGTGTCGAGCACCTTGGCGACGATGCCCTTCGCATCGAGGCCAGCTTCGGCGTAGAGCTTCTCAGGCTTGTCGTGCTCGATGAAGTCGTCGGGCAGCACCATCGAGCGGAACTTCAGGCGGCCGGCGTCGAACGCACCCTCCTCCATCAGCGCCTGCTGCACAAACGAGCCGAAGCCGCCGACGGACCCCTCCTCGATCGTGATCAGCACCTCATGATTGGCCACGAGCTTGCGGATCATCGCCATGTCGAGCGGCTTGGCGAAGCGCGCGTCGGCAACCGTGGCGGAGATGCCGTGCTTTTCCAGGTCCTCGGCCGCCACCAGCGCCTCCTTGAGCCGGGTGCCGAGCGAGAGGATCGCCACCTGCTTGCCCTCACGCACGATGCGGCCCCTGCCGATCTCGAGCACCTCGCCCTTCTTCGGCAGCTCGATGCCGACACCCTCGCCGCGCGGGTAACGGAAGGCGATCGGGCCCTTGTCGTAGGCGACGGCGGTCGCGACCATGTGCACTAGCTCTGCCTCGTCGGCCGCCGCCATGACGACCATGTTCGGCAGAATGCCGAGGTAGGACGTATCGAACGAGCCGGCATGGGTCGCGCCATCGGCGCCGACGAGCCCGGCGCGATCGATCGCAAAGCGCACCGGCAGGTTCTGGATGGCGACGTCGTGTACCACCTGATCGTAGGCGCGCTGCAGGAAGGTCGAGTAGATTGCGCAGAACGGCTTGTAGCCCTCACTCGCTAGGCCGGCCGCAAAGGTTACGGCGTGCTGCTCGGCGATGCCGACGTCGAAGGTCCGCTCGGGATAGGTCTTGGCGAAAAGATCGAGGCCGGTGCCGTTCGGCATGGCCGCGGTGATCGCGACGATCTTGTCGTCGCCCTTGGCCTCGGCGATCAGCGCGTCGGCGAACACCTTGGTGTAGGAGGGCGCGTTGGCCTTGGGCTTGTTCTGCGTGCCGGTGATCACGTCGAAGGGCACGACGGCATGGCCCTTCTCGTAGCTTTCCTCGGCGGGCGCGTAACCCTTGCCCTTCTTCGTGACGACGTGGACGAGGATCGGCCCGGTCTCGGCGTCGCGCACGTTCTTGAGCACCGGAAGCAGGTGGTCGAGGTTGTGGCCGTCGATTGGCCCCACGTAATAGAAACCGAGCTCTTCGAACATGGTGCCGCCGGCCCAGAAGTTGCGGGCGAACTCCTCGGTCTTGCGGGCGCGGTCGTAGACGAACTTCGGGAGATGTCGCCCGAGCTGCTTGATGGCCTCGCGCACCGTGCGGTAGGTGCCGCCGGAGACGAGCCGGGCGAGGTAGGCCGAGAGCGCGCCGGCAGGTGGGGCGATCGACATCTCGTTGTCGTTGAGGATCACGATGAGTCGCGCGTGCATGGCGCCGGCGTTGTTCATCGCCTCGTAGGCCATGCCGGCCGACATCGCTCCGTCGCCGATCACCGCCACCACGTTGGCCTTGGTGTCGCCGTTGAGCGAATTGGCCACCGCCATGCCGAGGCCGGCGGAGATCGAGGTCGAGGAATGACCGGCGCCGAAGGGGTCGAACTCGCTCTCGCCGCGATTGGTGAAGCCGGAGAGGCCGCCACCCTTGCGCAGCGTGCGGATGCGGTCGCGCCGTCCGGTGAGGATCTTGTGCGGGTAAGCCTGATGCCCGACGTCCCAGATGATGCGATCGTCGGGCGTGTTGAAGACATGGTGGAGCGCGACCGTCAGCTCGACCACACCGAGACCTGCGCCGAGGTGGCCGCCGGTGATCGACACCGCATCGATCGTCTCGATGCGCAGCTCGTCGGCGATCTGCCGCAGGTCGCTTTCGGGGTACGTCCGGAGATCGGCCGGGGTGACGATCGTGTCGAGGAGAGGGGTCTTCGAGGTTTTCGTCACTTTCGCCTCTTTCGCTCGCACCGCTCGAGGGGCGGGCAGGAATCGCCGCCAGGGACGATCATCAGGTGAAGAACACTCGCGCCGCCGCTGGCGGTCGGCCATCGGGCTGAATACCGAAGATCCTTTCCGGCAGCAACGCGCCGAGCAAGGGCGCAGGCAGTTGCGACAATATCAGCACAGTAGGATCAGCACAGTAGGCGACGACAAAGGAACGGAATTCGGCGGACGCGCGAGCCTCTGACAGTGCCACACCCTATATAAAGCGCATCGCGCCCTCCCGCAACGTTCAAGAGAGTCTCATGCCGTCCACCCTGCCCGATCCTACCGCCACCCGGCGCGTCACGCTCGGCACCGCGATGGAGAAGCTGCGCCATCGCTGGGGCCTGTTCGTGGGCATCGGCATCCTGGCCATGCTGCTCGGTGTTGTTGCGCTGGGTCTGGTCGTCACCGCGACAGTCACGGCTGTGTACATCGTCGCCATCTTCATGGTCGTGAAGGGCGGCAGCGAGATCTCGATGGGCCTGAACTCCAAGACGTGGGGCCGCGAGATCCTCTTCATCCTGGCTGGCCTGTTCTACGTCGTGGCCGCCGCGTTTGCCCTGGCGCGACCGATGTCGGCGGCCGCCATCCTCACGCTGATGCTCGGCGGCGCGCTCCTCGTCGCCGGCGGCATGCGCACCTGGATCGGCGCGCACATGCACTCCCACGCCCGTACCATGGTGATCGCCGGCGGCCTCGTGACAGGGTTGATCGGGCTGCTCGTGATCTTCGGCTGGCCGGCGAACAGCCTCGTCATCCTCGGCACGCTGCTCGGCGTCGATCTCGTCTTCACCGGCGTGATGTGGGTCGGCTTCGGATTGAGGTTGCGCGCCCACGCGTGATATCGCTCCGCGAACACGAAGGGGATCGCGGGCCGATGACGAAGTGGGTGTACGGGTTCGGCAGAGGCAGGGCCGACGGCACCTCCCAGATGCGTGACCTGCTCGGGGGCAAGGGCGCCAACCTTGCCGAGATGGCCAATCTCGGCCTGCCGGTGCCCCCGGGCTTCACCATCTCCACCGAGGTCTGCACGTGGTTCTACGACCACGGCCGCAGCTATCCGGAAGGGCTCGACGCTGAGGTCGAGGCGGGTCTTGCCGCGATGGGCGAGATCGTCGGCCACGCCTTCGGCGATCCGGAGGACCCGCTGCTGGTGTCGGTGCGCTCGGGGGCGCGTGCCTCGATGCCCGGCATGATGGACACGGTCCTGAATCTCGGCCTCACCGACACGACGGTCGAAGCCCTGGCTACACGCACCGGCAACGCGCGCTTCGCCTACGATTCCTATCGCCGCTTCATCCAGATGTACTCGAACGTGGTGCTCGGCGTCGATCATCACGAGTTCGAGGAGATCCTGGAGGACTTCAAGGATCGCAACGGCTTCTCGCTCGACACGGAGCTTTCGGCGGAGGACTGGAAGGGGCTCATCAAGGCCTACAAGGCCAAGGTCGAGACGGTCGGCGGCAAGCCGTTCCCGCAGGATCCGCGCGAGCAGCTCTGGGGCGCCATCGGCGCGGTCTTCGGCTCGTGGATGAACCCGCGGGCCGAGACCTACCGGCGGCTGCAGGGCATCCCGGCCTCGTGGGGCACGGCGGTCAATGTGCAATCCATGGTGTTCGGCAACATGGGCGACACGTCGGCCACGGGCGTCGCCTTCACCCGAAATCCCTCGACAGGCGACAACGCGCTCTACGGCGAGTTCCTCATCAACGCCCAGGGCGAGGACGTCGTCGCCGGCATCCGCACGCCGCAGAACATCACGGAGGTCGCCCGCATCGAGGCCGGCTCCGACAAGCCCTCGATGGAGACCGCCATGCCGGCCGTCTTCAAGCAGTTCGAGGCGACGACGGCCAAGCTCGAGCGGCACTATCGCGAAATGCAGGACATCGAGTTCACCGTCGAGGACGGCACGCTATGGATGCTGCAGACGCGCACCGGCAAGCGCACCGCCAAGGCCTCCCTGCGCATTGCCGTCGACATGGCCAACGAGGGGCTGATCTCGCGCGACCAGGCGATCCTGCGCGTCGATCCCGCCGCGCTCGACCAGCTGCTGCACCCCACTATCGATCCCCAGGCCGAGCGCAAGGTGGTCGCCACCGGCCTGCCCGCCTCGCCGGGCGCGGCGTCGGGCGAGATCGTGTTCAACTCGGACGATGCCGAGGCGGCGAAGGCGGCCGGCCGCAAGGTCATCCTGGTGCGCATCGAGACCAGCCCCGACGACATCTCCGGCATGCACGTCTCCGAAGGCATCCTCACGACACGCGGTGGGATGACTTCCCACGCCGCCGTCGTCGCCCGCGGCATGGGCAAGCCCTGCGTCTCGGGCGCCGGCACCGTGCGCGTCGACTACAAGAAGGGCACGATGACCACCGGCGGCGTCACCTTCGTCAAGGGCGACGTCATCACCATCGACGGCTCGCTCGGCCAGGTCATGGCCGGCGAGATTGCCATGCTGCAGCCCGAGCTCTCCGGCGAGTTCGCCGAGCTCATGGAATGGGCCGATGCCGCCCGCCGCATGGCGGTGCGCGCCAACGCCGAGACCCCGCAGGACGCCCGCGTCGCCCGCAAGTTCGGCGCCCAGGGCATCGGCCTGTGCCGCACCGAGCACATGTTCTTCGACGAGGACCGCATCGTCGCGGTGCGCGAGATGATCCTGGCAGAGGACGAGAAGGGCCGCCGCAAGGCGCTCGACAAGCTGCTTCCCTACCAGCGCAGCGATTTCGCCGAGCTGTTCGAGATCATGGCCGGGCTGCCCGTCACCATCCGCCTGCTCGACCCGCCGCTGCACGAGTTCCTGCCCCACACCGACGAGGAGATCGACGGGGTGGCCCGCGCCATGGGCGTGCCGGCCGAGCGGCTCAGGCGACGCGCCCACGAGCTGCGTGAGGAGAACCCGATGCTGGGCTTCCGCGGCTGCCGCCTCGCCATCGCCTTCCCCGAAATCGCCGAGATGCAGGCCCGGGCGATCTTCGAGGGGGCGCTGGTCGCCAAGCGCAGGACCGGCCAGGCCGTCGAGCCCGAGATCATGGTGCCGCTGGTCTTCGGCCGCGCCGAACTTGACCTCGTCAAAGCCTCGATCGACAAGATGGCGGATGCCGTCGCCAAGGAGAAGGGCGAGCGCGTGCCCTACATGGTCGGTACCATGATCGAGCTGCCCCGTGCCTGCCTGCGCGCCGCCGAGATTGCCGAGACGGCGGAGTTCTTCTCCTTCGGCACCAACGACCTTACCCAAACCGGGCTCGGTATCTCGCGCGACGATGCCGCCTCGTTCCTCGGCCCCTACACCGCCAAGGGCATCCTCGCCCACGACCCCTTCGTCACCATCGACCAGCAGGGCGTCGGCGAGTTGGTCGAGATCGGTGCCGAGCGCGGCCGCCGCACCCGCCCCGACATCAAGATGGGGATCTGCGGCGAGCACGGCGGCGACCCCAAGTCGATCGACTTCTGCGAGCGCGTCGGCCTCACCTATGTCTCGTGCTCGCCGTTCCGCGTGCCGATCGCGCGGCTGGCGGCGGCGCAGGCGGCGTTGGGCTTTAAATAGGCTGTCTAGGAAGTTCTTGCCGAACACCACTGGTATACGGTATAAAACCGAGGTCAAGACCTTGGTTCAGCAGGGTTCAGCTGGGCAACCAAGCAACAGCCGTGTCACGTGACCTGACATGTAGCCCTGCCAAAGTCAGCGTACCGTGACATGCAAACAGGCCGTTGTCAGCCTACGACGACGTTCAGCCGGGCCGATGCCGCGAACGCCGACAAGCTCGTGACCGATGTCGGCGATCGACCTCTTTGACGATCGCGTCAAGCGGAACAGGTTTCCGCTCCGAGCGGCAGATCCCATCACGATCCGGCTGGGATAGCTTACTTCCACCATAGGACCCGGCGAGCAAGCCTCCTTCGCCATCTCGCCGTAACGTGCGCGGCGTTCGCGACGGACTCAGAAGCCGGGGATGCAGACCGGTTCCAGCAGGCGTAGACGATCGTCGACGGACAGGACGCCGGGGACGTTGTCGGCCGCGACCCTGACCGACTCCTTGTGGACCTCGCTTGGGACCAGACCGTCCAGGGTGACCCGGCCCTGGGCGACGGTGATCTCGACGTCGCAGTTCCTCGACCAGCCCTGGTGCGCGATCTCGGTCGCGATGCGGGACTTGATCTCGTCATCCGAGATCGCCGCCTCCTCGTAGGCCGGGGCGACCAGCTGCCCGAGCAATCGGACGAAATCCATCCGAGTGAGCAGGCCGACCAACACTCCGTCTCGCAGTACGGGCAGACGCTTGACGCGATGCTTCTGCATGAGGCCGGCGGCGTCGCTGAGCGTCGCGGTCTCGCCGATCGTGACCGGCTGCGAAGTCATGACGTCCGACACCTGGCGCCCGTTGGTGCGCCGGTAGTGCTCGGCAAGCTCGCGCGACGAGAGCAGCCGCGACCACCAGGAGCCTTCGTCCGAACCGCTGCCGAGCTCGACCCGGCGCAGCAGGTCGCCCTCGCTGAGGATGCCGACGAGCTGCCCGGCGCCATCGAGCACGGGAAGGCCGCTGATCTTGTTGACCACCATCAGCGTGATGGCGTCGGAGAGGAGGTCCGTCTCGGTCACGCAGACGACCGGCGAAGTCATGATGTCCTTGATGAGCATTTCGGGTCTCCTCTTGTGCTGCGCTTCGGCAGGACCAGGCGCGGCGCGCGTTTGGGGGGGCTTGCGAGGCGAGCGGGCGGTTCATCGATCCCTGCGATGCCAGCGCAGCGAGTCGGTCACCTTGCCGCCATGCTTCGGCCAGGACGGGACGATGCGCTCGACGACGTGCACTGCCGCGAGCGAGAGGATCGGTGCTTATCCGCCGACATGCGCCGTCATCTCACCGGCCCGGGAACGACACGTCTCGCTTGGTGGTCCGACGGGACCTGCTCGGAAACGCCTTGGCTTCGCGCCGTTTCGAGTTCGGCCTCCGCCGCGATCCAGAACGCGAGAGAACTCGCGTTCGGACGGCCGCCCTGTGCCCAAAGCTCGTGAGCGCGTAACCTTATCTCGTAGCCAGCATCGTCATCCATCGCCATCTCGCCTCAAGCGACCTCCGATCAGAGCACGTCGCAAGCAAACATACGATGGGGTTAGGACCAGTCCAGAACCGGAAACTACTTATGCAGCAAGATCGTAGATGCGCTTGAAAACGCGGCGGCAGTCGGGGGCAGGGTCGCCGTCACCCGATTTCCTGGAAAAGGATCAGCCTCGCGCAGACATCGTCCTGGTCAACGATCTGAAAGCCGCCTGGCGACGCCGTGCTGGCCGTCCTCATCGTCGGCCAGAGCAGGAGCGCGCGAGACTTGGCTTCGACTGCCGTTGCGTAGTCAGTCGCTTCCTGTCCCAGGATGACGATGCCGTCGGCCTCGGGGAGGCGACTTAGCCATTCAATCACAAGCATCGCTCTCACCTCTCATCGGTGCGGCGGCAGAGCCAAAAGACATGAAGGACGGCTCTGCGCCTTCGCTCACCATTGCTAGACGCCATCGTCTCGACTGGTAAGCCGCGGGAAATACTCAGCAGGCGACGCCGATGCCCGGGGCAACCGCCGTCGACACCACGGAAGGCTCGGCGCTCGACGGCGTGAGTAGTTTCCGATCCTCCGTTCGCGGCGACGCGTCCTATTAGCGTCGACCATCGCAAGCGCGACGGAAGCGGCTGGAGCACCATGGTACGCCTCTGGTTCTGCGTGACCCTCATGATCCTGGCTTCCGGATCGGCTCTACCGGAAGATTTTTCCCTTCGCTTCGGCCCCGGAACTACGACCGTCCAGCAACAACGCCTACGTGCCGAGCCTGAGTGAGATCATGCAGATCGTGCAGCTCAAGCATATCAAGCTCTGGCAGGCGGGCACGGCGCCGAACTGGCGCTTGGCGGACTTCGAGGTCGACCAGATCCGAGACATGTCCTTGAGGACGGCGATCTTCTATCGCGACAATTCGGTAGGCTACGTCTTTGCCGTAGGACCGCCTTTGACGGACATGAACACAGCCTCCGCGGCGGGCGATGCCAAGAACTTCGTTGCCGCTTACGAAAAGCTGACTGCCGCCTGCAAAGCCTGCCACCAAGCGGCAAACGTCGGCTTCATCGTCATCAAGACCCGACTTTCTCGCCCTTCATCGACGAGAAGCTCAAGCGGCCTCGTCGACTCACCTGCTCCTTTCGGCAATTGACGACGACTTTCGTCAATAGATCTCACCGTCATGCCATTAACAATGCTAATTGTTGGCCGCCTCGAATTTGCGGCGTGCCCGGAAATCTTCCATGTCGCCCTACGCCAGGCACCAGCAGAGCGTCAGCCAGGAACGGCCAGCGGTCCAGGCGGCGGTGCTCCCTCTCGTGGGCATCGGCGCATCGGCCGGCGGGCTGGAGGCCTGCAAGACGCTGATCGCCGCCCTACCGCCGATCACCGGCATGGCCTTCGTCCTCGTGCAGCACCTCGATCCCCATCACGAGAGCATGATGGCCGAGCTGCTCGCCGGGCACTCGGGGCTCACCGTCGTGCAGGCCGCCGACGGCATGCCGGTGGAGCGCGAGCACCTCTACACGATCCCGCCCGACAGCTTCCTGGCCGTCGCCGACGGCGTGCTTCGCCTGTCTCGGCCCTCGCAGCCGCACGGGACCCGTCTGCCGTTCGACTTCTTCCTGAATTCGCTGGCGCGCGAGCGCGGAGACCACGCCATCTGCGTCGTGCTCTCCGGAACCGGCAAGGACGGCAGCCTCGGCATCGCGGCGATCAAGGCGGCAGGCGGCTATTGTCTCGTGCAGGATCCAGACGAGGCCGAACACGGCGGGATGCCGCGCGGCGCGATCGCCACCGGCTTGATGGACAGCGTCCTGCCCTTGCGTGAGATCCCCGCCGCGTTGGTCCTTCGAGCCAAGACGATCGCTGCCGACCGCCCCGGCGATGATCATCTGAAACCGTCCAGCCCTCCCGATGAGGACCGATCGTCCCCGCTCGACGCGATCATCGATCTCGTAAGGGTCAGGACCTCGGCCGATTTCTCGACCTACAAAAAGGGCACGCTGCAGCGCCGCATCGAGCGGCGGATGGCGCTGGCCGACCACGGCTCAGGCGACATGAGTCACTACCTCGGAACGCTCCGCGAGGCGCCGGCCGAACTCGATCTCCTCGCCAAGGACATGCTCATCCACACGACGGGTTTCTTCCGCGACCGCGAGGTTTTCGTGCAGCTCGAGGAGACGATCCTGCCCGACCTGCTGCGCGCCTGCGTCAAGGCGAGAACGGTGCGCATCTGGGTGGCGGGCTGCAGCACAGGCGAGGAGGCCTACACGCTCGCCATGCTCCTGCGCGAGCAGATCACGGCCGAGAAGCTCGACGTCAAGCTTCAGATCTTCGCCTCGGACATCGATCGCGACGCCGTCGCCACCGCGCGCGAAGGGCTCTACCCCGCCGCCATCGCGGCGGACGTGTCGGACGAGCGCCTGTCGCGCTTCTTCTCCCTCGAAGACCATGGCTACCGGATCGCGCCGGAATTGCGGGCCGCCGTCGTCTTCACCGTTCACGACGTGCTCGCCGATCCGCCGTTCGCGCGCCTCGACATGGTCTCGTGCCGCAACCTTCTGATCTATCTCGGCCCGGACGCGCAGCGTAAGCTCGTCTCGCTCTTCCATTTCGCGCTCAAGGACGGCGGCCTCCTCCTGCTGGGTACGGCCGAGACCGTCGGGCGCGCCGACGACGCCTTCGAGGTGCTCTCGAAGGAGGAGCGGCTCTACCGCAGGATCGGTCGCACGAGGATCGCCGATCTCGGCTTCCTGGCGCCGGACGGGACGGGCAAGGCGGCCAGGCGCGAACCGGTTCCGCTGCAGCCTCAGGACGCCAAGCCACGCCAAGCGGCCCTCGCCGAGGTCTGCCGCCGCGCGATGCTGCAGACCTACGCGCCGGCCTCCGTGCTGATCAACAGCCGCAACGAATGCGTCTACCACTTTGGAGCGACCGACGATTACCTGCGCATCGCGCCGGGCTTCGCCAACCACGATATCCTCGAGATGGCGCGGCAGGGCACGCGAACAAAGCTCAAATCGGCGATCCTGAAGGCGCGCGAGGAGAAGCTTCGTTTCGTCCTGGGAGGCGGGCGATCGTCGCGGCATCAACGCGCCGTCGCCTTCGACATCGCCGTGCAGCCCGTCGCGAGCGGCGACGGCGATCTCCTGCTCGTGAGCTTCATCGACAAGCCGAACCGACCTTCGGGGGAGCAGGCCGCCGGGTCGCTCGACGAGCCCGCGAGCATCGTCGAGCTTGAGCGGGAGCTCGAGGTCACACGCTCCGAGTTGCAAGGCGCGATCCGCGATCTCGAGGCCTCGGGCGAAGACCAGAAAGCGATCAACGAGGAGGCCTTGTCCTTCAACGAGGAATATCAATCCACCAACGAGGAGCTCGTCACCTCGAAGGAGGAGCTGCAGTCCTACAATGAGGAGCTGACGGCGCTGAACGCCCAGCTGCAGGAGACGCTGGAGAAGCAGCGTACGACGTCCAACGATCTCCAGAACGTCCTCTACAGCACGGACGTCGCGACCCTCTTCCTCGACAAGGACCTGAAAATCCGCTTCTTCACGCCAGCCACGCGCTCGATCTTCAACGTCATACCAGGCGACATCGGCCGACCGCTCGCAGACCTGAGATCCTTGGCGCCCGATCTCGGTTTCGCGGCCGACGCGCGTGAAGTCCTGCGCACGCTCCAGCCGCGCGAGCGGGAGATCCAGGTCCAGGTGGGAGCCTGGTTCCAGCGTCGCATCCTGCCCTATCGCGGCCATGACGGCGCGATCGACGGCATCGTCATCACCTTCATCGACGTGACCGGCCGCAAGCACGATGCCCAAGTCCTCGAGACGGCCAAGCGGTTGGCGGAACAGGCGACGCTGGCGAAGTCGCGCTTCCTCGCCGCCGCGAGCCACGACCTGCGCCAGCCGCTGCAGACGCTGTCGCTGATCCGCGGGCTGCTGGCCAAGACGGCCAGAGGCGAGGGGACCGACAGGTTGATCGTCGGTCTCGAGGAAACGCTATCGGCGATGAGCGGGATGCTCGACACGCTGCTCGACGTCAACCAGATCGAGGCGGGCATCGTCCGCCCGACGGTGAGCTCGTTCCCCGTCCTCGACATCCTCGAGCGCCTGCGGGAGGAGTTCGCCTACCACGCCAAGGCCCACGGTCTCGTCCTGCGCGTCGTCGCCTGCGGCCTGATCGTCGAGAGCGATCAGCACCTGCTCGAGCAGATGGTCCGCAACCTCCTGTCGAATGCGCTGAAGTACACGACGAGGGGCAAGGTCCTGCTCGGGTGCCGCCGGCACGGGGATTCTTTGCGCATCGAGATCTGGGACACCGGCGCCGGCATTCCGGAGGACGATCTCGAGGCGATCTTCGTCGAGTACCACCAGCTCGACAATTCCGCCCGCGAGCGCAGCCGCGGCCTGGGGCTCGGTCTCTCGATCGTGCAGAGCCTGGGCAAGCTCCTCGGCCACAAGGTCGGCGTGCTCTCCACGCCGGGCCGGGGATCGGTCTTCTCGATCGAAGTGAAGCGACCCGGCACGACCGTCGGCAGGACCCGAAGCGCCGTGCCGGCGAAGCTGCCCTCCATCCTCGGCACGTCTCACGAGAACGGTCTGATCCTCCTCGTGGAGGACGATCCCGAGATCCAGAAGCTGATGGTCCAGGTGCTAACGGCGGACGGGCACCGCGTCATGGCGGCCTCCGACGGCGTGGGCGCGCTCGATCTTCTCGCCACCGCCGCCCCCGACCTCATCCTGGCGGACTACAACCTGCCCAACGGCATGGACGGCCTTGAGGTCGCCACCCGCGTCCAGGCCAGGTGCGGCACGCCGATCCCCGTCGTGATCCTCACCGGCGACATCTCGATGGATGCCCTGCGCCGGATCGCCGCCCAGGACTGCCTGGCGCTCAACAAGCCGGTCCAGACCGACCTGCTCCTGGGCGCCTTGCAGACCCTGCTCAATCCTGCACCCTCGCTCCCCGATGCGCCCGAAAGGCCGTACGAGCCCCCGCGCGTGCACTTCACCTTGTTCATCGTCGACGACGACGAAGGGATCCGCACCTGGATCCGCAGCCTCTTCGAGGCGGAGGGCCACAGCGTCGAGGATTTCGCCGACGGAGAAAGCTTCCTCGCAGGCTACAGCCCCGGCGTCGAGGAATGCGTGCTGATCGATTTCGGCCTGCCCGGCATGAGCGGAGCCGCGCTGCTCGCCGCCCTGCGAGAGGCCGGGTGGTCCCTGCCCGCCATCATGATCACCGGCCGGAGCGATGTCGCGATGGCGGTCGCGGCCATGAAAACCGGCGCGTCGGACTTCATCGAGAAGCCGGTATTGCCGCAAGATCTTCTCGCGAGCGTCGGACGCGCGATCGACCGCGCGCGCGACGCCAGCGAGCGCCTCTCCTGGAAAACGGATGCGGCCGGCCACCTGGCGGCGCTGACAGCGCGCCAGCGGGAGGTCTTGGCCCTGGTGCTGGCGGGGAGCGCGAGCAAGACGATCGCCTTCGAGCTCGGCATCAGCCAGCGCACGGTGGAGAACCACCGGGCCTCGATCATGCGCAAGACCGGCACCAAGTCGCTCCCGGCGCTCGCGCGCCTCGCCCTCGTCGCCGAGCCCGCCTGACACCTGCAGCCCCAACGTGAGTAATTTCCACGGCTTCCGCCGTCATCGTCATGGTCTAGAAATGGCCTGCGCGCTCGGCGAAGACGTCGGAGACCGACAGCGAGGGACAATCCCTCCGCATCGCTCGTGCGCAGAGGATCTGCGCTCATGACGACCCGCGATCTCGCCGCCACGACGATCCGAGACATGATCTCGAACAAACGGCTCCTGTCTCGTGGAAGACTCGTCGCCGTCGCGCTGGTTGCTCTGGGCCTGGGCTCCTGCGTCATCTCCGACAAGCCGCTGGTCGTCGGCTCGAAGCCGCTGCTGGGCGATCGCTTCGACGCGGTCCTGTTTCGCGACTTCACCGAGGGCTCGGGCTATTCCGCGCAGAAGGTCGGCTATCATTGGAGCGACGGCTACTATCTCCGCGCCAGCGCGGGCGGCAAGCACATGGTGAGGTTCGCCGCCGAGACTTTGTCGGCCACCGACTTCCTGATCGAACGCAGCCAGGACGACCGCGCCGCTGGCCAGGCCAAGCTCTTCACCTACTTCATCGCGCGCAAGGTCGCCGACGGCGCCTACCTCGTCGCCCCGCTGAACGAGAACGATCTCTCGGCCGCGGACCGCGAGGCGATGTGCGACAAGGATCAACCCGAGGGCTTCTGCTCGATCAAGGACCACGATCAGCTCATGACCTCCGCGCGGGCCACCGAGGGCAAGACCCTGAAGAACGTCTCGGTCGCCGTCCTGACGTTCGGGGAAGAGCTGAAGGCCGCGAACGCTCCCGTCGTCGGAGCGCAGAAATAGTCAGCGGTGCGCGCCGGTTGCCGGACGCGACGTAGCGCCCGTGCGTAGTTTCCGAAGCTGGACCGGAGACGCTCGGGACCTAGGGTGACGCGTCCCGCCGGCGCCATGACCCTTCCTTTCGTGCACCGGATGCGTCGTCCGCTCGTCTTGGCGGAAGCCACGAAAGTACCCCCATGCTACCGCTGACCTACTCGCTCCTGCCGTTCGTCGTGATCGTCGGCGGTTTCCTCTTCGCTTCGAGCATCAAGATCCTGCGCGAGTACGAGCGTGCCGTCGTCTTCACGCTGGGGCGATTCCGTTCGGTGAGCGGCCCCGGCCTCGTGCTGCTCATCCCGCTCGTGCAGAAGATGGTCCGCGTCGACCTCCGCATCCAGGTCATCGAGGTGCCGAGCCAGGATGTGATCTCGCGCGACAATGTCTCGATGAAGGTCGATGCCGTCCTCTACTTCAAGGTCGTCAACCCGGAGCGCGCGATCATCCAAGTGCAAGACTACATGCCCGCAACCAACATGCTGGCGCAGACCACGATGCGCGCGGTGCTGGGGCAGCACGACCTCGACGAGATGCTGTCGGAGCGCAAGAAGCTCTCGACCGACGTGCAGGCCATCCTCGACGCGCAGACCGAGACCTGGGGGATCAAGGTCAGCAACCTCGAGATCCGCACCGTCGAGCTGACCGACAACATGGTCCGCGCCATCGCCAAGCAGGCCGAGGCGGAGCGCGACCGCCGCGCCAAGATCATCCACGCCGAGGCCGAGTTCCAGGCCTCGCAGACGCTGGTCAACGCGGCCAACATCCTCGCCAGCAGCCCGGCCGCGATGCAGCTGCGCTACCTGCAGACGCTGACCGAGATCGGCGCCGAGCAGAACTCGACCGTGGTCTTCCCGATGCCCATCGACATCGTGAAACCCTTCCTCGAGATGTTCGACAAGCCCGCGCGCCCAGTCGCCAGCAACGGCATCGACCGCCAGCCGGCGCACTCGTGAGCGTGGTCCGTTCCTGCCACCGCATGGCGGCCTGAACGATGGCGCTCCACCCGCTCATGCTGTCGCGGATCCAGTGGGCCTGGGTCATCTCCTGGCACATCCTGCTGCCGGCCCTCACCGTCGGCCTGATCGCGACGCCGGCCAACGGCAACGAGAGGGCGACGCCCGTCGACTGCGCCACCGCCGGCGCCGCGATGATCCCGTGCAGGGTCGGCGCCGAGGTCTGAGGCGCCGCGGACGCCATGACGATGCGGACGCCGATGTCCACGCCGGTCGGCGTCGACCCGCGCCTGAGCCTGATCCGCAAGCTCGGCCCGGGGCTGATCACCGGCGCCGCCGACGACGACCCCAGCGGCATCGCGACCTACAGCCAGGTCGGGGCGCAATACGGCTATTCCCTTGCCTGGACGATGCTGTTCAGCCTGCCACTGATGATCCTCATCCAGGAGATCAGCGCGCGTATCGGCTGCGTAACCGGCCGCGGCATCGCCGAGAACCTGCGCCGGCACTATCCCTCGTGGCTGGTGCGCGGCATCGTGGTGCTGCTGCTCGTCGCCAATACGATCAACCTCGGCGCCGATCTCGGCGCCATGGGCGCGGCGCTGCGCCTGCTCTTCGGCGGCAGCTCGCGGCTCTACACAATCGGCTTCGGAATCATCTGCGTCGTCGCCGAGACCTTCCTCAGCTACGGCTCCTACGCCGCCTTCCTCAAGTGGCTGACGCTGAGCCTATTCGCCTATGTCGGCGTCGTGTTCGCGGTGCACGTGCCCTGGTCGCAGGCGCTGCTGGCGACCTTCGTGCCGCACCTCGCCTTCGATGCCGGACACGCGACGGCGCTTGTCGCCGTGCTCGGCACGACGATCAGCCCCTATCTCTTCTTCTGGCAGGCCGGGCTCGAGGTGGAGGATGCCAAGCGGCGCGGGCTGGAGCCCGGAGCGCTCGATCCGTCGGATGCGCCAGCGCAGTTCGCGCGCATCCGCACCGACACGGCGATCGGCATGGGCGCCTCCAACCTCATCGCGATCTTCATTATCTTCGCCACAGCGGCGACGCTGCACGCCGCGGGCGTGACCGACATCCAGACCTCATCCCAGGCGGCCGAGGCGCTGCGGCCGATCGCGGGCCCCTTGACCTTCGCCGTCTTCGCCGCCGGGATCATCGGCACCGGGCTCCTCGCAGTCCCGGTGCTGGCCGGCTCCAGCGCCTACGCGCTCTCCGAGACCTTCCAATGGCGCGAGGGCCTCGACCGCCGGCTGCTCCAGGCGAAGTCCTTCTACGCGACCATCGCCGTCTCGACGCTGGTCGGCGTCGGCCTGAACTTCACCGAGCTCGATCCCGTCAAGGCGCTCTACTGGAGCGCCGTTGTCAACGGCGTGCTCGCCGCGCCGGTCATGGCGGTGCTGATGCTGATCGCCGGCAACGCGCGGATCATGGGCGAGCTCACCCTGCCGCTGCCGATGCGGATCGGCGGCTGGGCCGCGACACTGGTGATGCTGCTGGCGAGCATCGGCTTGTTCATTTCCTAAAGGATTGAGGAACCGCTCAGCGCCGCGTCCGTCCTTCCAGCGCGAAGGCGAGCCCGGAACCTATGACAACGCGGTTGAAAGAGGGGCGGAACGATGCCGCTTAATCCAGCAAGCGCGTAGTCATGGGTCCCGGGTTTCGCTTCGCTCGCCCCGGGAAGACGACGTCACGCCATCGGCTCCACTTCGTCGCGACCGGCTTTACCGCAAAAAATCCGCGCATTTCGCGACCGCTTTGGCATCGCCCCAGGGCATGATCGGCACGCTCGAGGTCGAGTTCTTGGGCGAGCCGTCGATCAGCTTGTCGGTGTAGGCCATGTAGATCAGCACGTTGTAGGTCGTGTCGCAGCCGCGCGAGATGTGCAGCTCCTTGGCGAAGAACGAACGACTCTTGGTGAAGGCGTCGTCGCCCTGCGCGAACTTCTCGTTGATCGTGACCGGCCCGACCTGGCGGCAGGCCAGCGACACGTCGGAGGTCTGCGCCGCGAAGCCGAGCGCGCTCTTGAAGCCGCCCTTCACCGGCGCGGTGAAGGTGCACACGACACCGGTCACCGCCGGGTCGGCGACGCCGTAGACGACGAGCCTGTCGTCGCCGGTGATGTGGAAGGCGGTGTTCTTGGAGAAGATCTCATAGGCCGTGCCGGGCGCGGCGGGGTCGGCGCGAGCCGTCGACATACAAGCCGCCAGCAGGATTACAGCAGATATCAGATGCTGACGCATTTCGCCTCGCTCCGCTGGGCCGTCGTCCAGACCGCCGAAGCCTCGTAGCACGACGCGGCTGGATCGCGCTGTCGAGAAGAGACGGAAGTGTCGGTCTGCAGACGAGAAGCGGGTTCACATCCCCGAATAGTTCGGGCCGCCGCCGCCTTCGGGCGGCACCCAGGTGATGTTCTGCGCCGGATCCTTGATGTCGCAGGTCTTGCAATGCACGCAGTTCTGCGCGTTGATCACGAAGCGCGGATCGGTCCTCGCGGCTTCGTCGGCATAGGCCACCTCGTAGACACCGGCCGGGCAGTACAGGCGGGCGGGCTCGCCGTAGACCGGCAGGTTTTGCTCGATCGGGATGGAAGCATCGGCCAGCACGAGGTGCGGCGGCTGGTTGTCCTCGTGCTGGGTGCCCGAGAGGTAGACCGAGGACGCCTTGTCGAAGCTCAGCTTGCCGTCGGGCCGAGCGTAGGTCAGCGGCTGCACCTGGGCCAACGGCTTCGTCGCCTGCCAGTCCGCCTTGCCGTGCTTCATCGTGCCGAAGATGGAGACTTTGGCCAGCGCGTTGGTCCACATGTCGAGGCCGCCGAGCACCACGCCACCGAGCGTGCCGTAGCGCGACCACAGCGGCTTGACGTTGCGCACCGGCTCCAGGTCCTTGCCGATGGGCGAGGCGCGCCAACCCTCGGCGTAGGTCGCCAGCACGTCGTGCGAGCGCCCGGCGCCCAACGCCTCGACCAGCGCCTCGGCCGCCTGCATGCCCGACCAGATCGCGTTGTGCGAGCCCTTGATCCGGGGCACGTTGACGAAGCCGGCGGCGCAGCCGATCAGCGCCGCGCCCGGCACGGCGAGGCGCGGCACCGACTGCCAGCCGCCCTCGGTGATGGCGCGGGCACCGTAGACCAGCCGTTCGCCGCCCTCGAGCATCGGCGCGATGGCCGGATGGGTCTTGAAGCGCTGGAACTCGTCGTAGGGCGACAGCGTCGGGTTCTGGTAGTTCAGGTGCACGACGAAGCCGATCGACGCCCGATCCTCGCCGAAATGATAGATGAAGGAGCCGCCGCCGGTGGAATTGTCGAGCGGCCAGCCGAAGGTGTGCTGGATGAAGCCGGGCTTGTGCTTGCCGGGAGCGAGGCGCCACAACTCTTTGAGGCCGATGCCGTACTTCTGCAGCTCGCCCTCGTAGAGATCGTGGTCCTTGCCCAGCACCTTGGTCAGCGAACCCCGCGCGCCCTCAGCGAAGAGCGTGTAGCGACCGCGCAGCTCCATGCCGCGCGTGAAGTTGGCGGCCGGCAAACCGTTCTTGCCGATCCCCATGTCACCAGTGGCGACGCCCTCCACGGCACCGCTCTCGCCGGTGAGGATCTCGGTGGCGGCGAAGCCGGGATAGATGTCGACGCCGAGCGCCTCGGCCTTGGCGCCGAGGTACTTGGCCACGTCGCTGAGCGAGCCGATGAAGTTGCCATGGTTCGACAGGATCTTGGGCATGAGGAAGCCCGGCAGCGGCAGCTTGCCCTTCTGCGTCAGGTACAAGAACGTGTCGCTGGTCATCTGCGTCCTGAGCGGGCGCTCCGCGTCCTCGCGCCAGTCCGGCAGCAGCGCGTCGAGCGCGTCGGGATCCATGACCAGGCCCGACAGGATGTGGGCGCCAACCTCCGAGGCCTTCTCGATCACCACCACCGACGTGTCCGGCGCGAGCTGCTTCAGACGGATCGCCGCGGCCAGTCCGGCAGGGCCGGCGCCGACGATCACCACGTCAAATTCCATGCTCTCGCGCGGCTCTTGGGCCGCCTCGTGTCCGCTCATCGCCGGCGTGTCTCTTTTGGAACGGTTCCGATGCTCGCCCCACCTACCGCGACGGAGCGCGGCGGGCAATCGGCCCAACGACGCGCGCTTCCTTGGCGCAGCACGGCACGGTAGAGCAGCACGATGGACGTAAGCGATGACCCGCCGGAGGGAAGCCAAGCGCTCGCGCTCGAAGGCCTGCTGCGCTGGTATGCCGCCATGGGTGTCGACGCGGCTGTCGATGAGGCCGCCCACGACCGCTTCGTCGCCCCCGCGCGCCCGCCCGCCGCTCGTGTAGCGCGCACGCCCGCCGGGACGCCGGCCCGCCAAGCGCCGGCGTCCGCGGCAGCGCAGCGGCCGGCCGAGGTGCTGGTGGCCGAGGCCGAGGCGCTCGCTGCGGGCGCGACCAACCTTGCCGACCTGCAGGCGCGCTGGGCCGAGGTGCCGGGCTGCACGCTCGCCGCCAGCTCGCGCATGATCGCCGCCGCCCTTCCTGCGGATGCGACGCTGATGCTGATCGCGGGGGCGCCCGGCGAGGACGACGAGCGCGCCGGCGCGATCTTCGCCGGCAAGCCCGGCACCCTCCTCGAGGCCATGCTGCGAGCCATTGGCCTCACCAGGGCCGACGTCGTGCTGGCCCATGTCGTGCCCTGGCGACCGCCGGGCGGACGCATGCCCTCCGCGCTCGAGCTGGCGCTGTGCCTGCCGTTCTGCCGGCGACAGATCGCGCTGGCGGCGCCGCAGCTGCTGCTCTGCCTCGGCGAGCGGGCGGCGCAGCCGCTGCTCGCCACGCGCGAGACGCTCACCCGCCTGCGCGGCCGTTGGCTCGCCCACGAAGGCGACGCCGTCACGGTGAAGACGCTGACGACCTTCGCGCCCGACTTCCTGCTCAAGCAGCCGCTGATGAAGCGCCGCGCCTGGGCCGATCTCCTGATGCTGGAGGCCGAGCTCGAGAGCCTCGGCCGACGCCGGCCATGACAGGCTTCGCCGGCTCGGGTTAGAAGACGCGCCAACTCGAAGCTGCACGTGCCGGAGCTAACGCCATGGAATGGGATAACTTCCGTCGCTCGGACAACATTGAAGACCGCCGCGACGACAGCGGCGGCGGCTTCGATCCCGGCGGTGGCGGCATGATCCCCGGCGGCGCCGGCGGGCTCGGGCTCGGCACCATCGTGGTGCTGGGTCTCGTCGGCTATTTTCTCGGCATCAACCCGCTGGTGCTCATCAACGGCGCCGAGCAGGTCAACTCGATGCGCAACGGCGGCCAATATCAGCAGACGCAGGGTGACGGCGAAGGCCGACCGCAGCGCCAGGCGCAGACAGGCACGCCGAAGGACCAGATGGGCCAGTTCGCCGCCGCGATCCTCGGCGAGACCGAGGACACCTGGTCGCGCGTGCTGCCGCAGCAGGCCAGCATCCAGTATCAGCCCGTCCACCTCGTGCTCTATTCGGGCCAGACCCGCTCGGCCTGCGGCGGCGCGCGCTCGGCGATGGGTCCGTTCTACTGCCCCATCGACAAGAAGGTGTATCTCGACCTCTCCTTCTTCGCCCAGATGAAGCAGAAGCTCGGCGGCGGCGGCGACTTCGCCTACGCCTACGTCATCGCCCACGAGATCGGCCACCACGTCCAGGACCAGCTCGGCACCCTGTCCAAGATGCAGGCGCAGGAGCAGCGCGTCTCCGGCCCGCAGCGCAACGCCATCTCTGTGAAGATCGAGCTGCAGGCGGATTGCTTTGCAGGCATATGGGCCGCCAATTCCAACCAGAAGGACCATTTCCTGCAGCCGGGCGACGTCGAGAAGGCGGTCAATACCGCCAAGGCGATCGGCGACGACACGCTGCAGGAGGCCGCCCAGGGTCGCGTCGTGCCCGACAGCTTCACCCACGGATCTTCGGCGCAGCGCGTGCACTGGCTGAAGGAGGGGCTGCAAACGGGCAAGATCTCGAGCTGTGATACCTTCGGCAGCGGCGGCAACCAGGCGGGGGCGGGCGAGCAATAGCTAGAGAACCGGCACCAGCCGCGTCCGCAACCGGAGCCCGCCGCGAGCGGTTCGCGCCAGATGACTGAACGAAGGCGCAGCGGATACCTGCCCGCGCGTCAGCAATAGCCCGACCACGGGCGCACGGTCCGGAAACAGGCGCTGCAGCGCCGTTGCCGGCGCTTCGAGGAGAAGAGCCGGCGTGTCCGGCGCCAATCGCGGCTGCGCCGCGTCGATCTCGGCGACGAGCGGTCCTTCGGGCTGGAAGCCGAGGCGCAGCACCAGAACGCGCTCGCATTTTACAAGCGCGGCGGCGGCGGCGAGACGGTCGGCCTCGTGCTCCGCACTCACCAGCGCGCAGCCGGCATGCTCCATCACGTCCTCAACCGGCCAATCGCGCGGGCACGCGGCTGTGACGTCACGCACGACACCGGCCACGACTGCCGAGACGAGCCATGCAAGCGAGCGCACCGCGAGTTCGCGCGCGCGCTCGGGCGGGTCGCCGGTGGCGAGTACGATGGCGGAAATCATTGCTTGGGCTCAGTTTTCCTCGCCAGGAGCCGAATGGGAATCATCGGCGCCGGCGACATGACGACCTGCTTCTCGCGCTGCAAGAAGTAGCAAAGGTTATCCACAGGTCAGGATTGACTGTTCCTTCTTTGTTCTTTAAATGTTTGCATCTAACGTGAAGGTTGCGCCCGTGGTTGCTCAGTCGCTTGCTCGCCGTGCTGCTTCCGTTCCGGTAAGTCATGCAGGTGTCATACCGAGCGCTCGTAGAGGGCGTGGCGCGCTGACCAACCCGTCCGGCCGTTATGAGGTCGAGCAGCGCATCGCCGAGCCGGACGGCTGGAACGAGCCCGAGTTTGGTCCGATCCACACCGAGGTCGTGTTCGAGCGCGCCCGGACCATCATCACCCGCAACGAATCGCCCGACATCTCCTTCGATCGCTCTATCAATCCTTATCGTGGCTGCGAGCATGGTTGCGTCTACTGCTTCGCTCGGCCGACCCACGCCAACATGGGCCTCTCGCCAGGCCTCGACTTCGAGACCAAGCTCTTCGCCAAGACCAATGCCGCAGAGCTCTTGGAGAAGGAGCTCGCCGCATCCGGCTACGAAGCCAAGACAATTGCTATGGGCACGAACACCGATCCCTATCAGCCGATCGAACGCGAGCGTAAGATCACCCGCTCCGTGCTGGAAGTGCTGGCGCGCGCCGACCACCCCGTCGGCATCGTCACAAAATCGGCTCTGGTGCTGCGCGATCTCGACATTCTCGCACCGATGGCCCGCAAGGGACTGGTCAAGGTGGCGCTCTCGATCACCACGCTTGATCCCGCCCTCGCCCGCAAGATGGAGCCACGCGCGAGCGCACCGGCCCGTCGCCTCGCCGCCATCGAGGAACTCGCCAGGGCCGGCGTCCCTGCCACCGTCATGGTGGCGCCGATCATCCCGGCGATCAACGACCACGAGATCGAGACCATCCTCACACGGGCCGCCGCTTTGGGCGCACGCGAGGCCGGCTACGTCATGCTGCGGCTACCCCTCGAACTGCGCGACCTTTTCGAGCAGTGGCTGACCGAGCATTTCCCCGACAAGCTTCGCCACGTCATGACGCTCGTCGCCTCCATGCGGAAGGGCAAGGCCTACGATGCGACCTGGGGCGAGCGGCAGAGCGGTACCGGGCCTTTCGCCTGGATGATCGGGCGGCGCTTCGAGGCGGCCGCGGCGCGCAACGGCTACGCGAGCGAGCGGATGAAGCTGCGCACCGACCTGTTCCGCAGGCCGGTGCTGAAGGGGGAGCAGCTTTCGTTGTTGTAGTCCGGCGGCGCGAAAGATGTCCCTCAAGGCTTGGGCGGGCGGTCCATCGCGAAGGGGCGGTCGGCAACGACATAGTCCCTGTAGCCGCAGCGCGCGATCGGCGCCATTGCCGCCATGTCGAGGATGCCGTCCTTCACGTAGGCCGGGTCGAGATGCACGCCGACCACCTCGCCGATGGTGAGCCAGTAGTCGAGTTCGGTGCCGTGCCGGTCGGTCAGGCGTTTGACCTCGACGAGCTTGCATTCGAGCGCGGCGGGGCTTGCGGCGACGCGCGGCGGCGCCACCAGCTGGCACGGCGCCATCTGGAGGTGCGCGAACTCCGGTTCGCTGCGTCCGCGCTCGAGGTCGGCGGCCGTCGCGTTCATGGCGTCGCGTAGCGCGTAGGTCGGCATGTTCCACACGAACTCTCCCGTCTCCTTGATGAAGGCGACGGAATCCTTGTAGCCCTGCGAGGAGAAGGCGATCAGCGGCGGGCGGTCGGCGAAGGCGTTGAAGAACGAGTAGGGCGCAAGGTTGACCTCGCCCTTGCGCGACATCGTCGTGACCCAGCCGATCGGGCGCGGCGCGATGATCGCCTTGAACGGGTCGTGCGGCAGCACGCTCCTGTCCCTCGCATGGGGCTCGTAGAACAGCATCGGATCAGGCCGCGAAGGTGGTGACGAGGTCGGCGAGCACCGGCCTGTCGCGATCCTCGCGCGGGCTCGGCGCCGATCCGACATGGATGAAGCCGGCGATCTTCTCGTCCGGCGCGAGGCCGAAGCGCGTTAGCACGGCGCGGTCGTAGGCGTACCACTCGGTGAGCCAGCACGTGGCATAGCCCATTGCGTTGGCCGCCACCGTAAGGTTCATGCACACCGCGCCGGCCGACATCAGCTGCTCCCATTCCGGGATCTTCGCGTGCGATGCCGCGCGCGACACCACGGCGATCACGACGGGCGCGGAGAAGCGCCGGCGCTCGATCTCGAGCCTCTTGTCGTCGGCGCCAGGCTGGGCTGCGGCGAAGACGTCGGCGATGATGGCGCCGGCCTCGGTGCGCGCAGCGCCGGCGAAAACGATGAAGCGCCAGGGCGCCAGCTTGCCGTGATCGGGCACCCGCGCGGCGACGGCGAGCATCGCTTCGAGCGCTTGCGGGTCGGGGCCGGGCTCGGACAGCATCGGCGCCTTGGCGGAGCGCCGGGTCTTCAGGAGTTCGAGGGTTTCGCTCATTGAGAATCGGAGGCTTTTCGACTATTCCGCTGGGGAAGGTGGTGCCGGCGGGCCGGCGATGCCGCCGTAAGATCGGCAGCCGCCGGCGCGATGCAAGCGCCATCCGGCAAGGAGGCCGCGACCTCGAGCCGTTCCAGTGAAGGAAGGGCCGCGCCGGCGCCATGATCCTCGGCTTAGATCATCCCTAAGACATGACCTCCATCGACACCTCGGACGATCTCATCGCCGCCGAGCCGCGGCTTTTCGCGGCGGCACGCCGACGCGCCCTGCCCTGGTCGCGGCGGGCCACGGCTGTGACGCTCACCGCGCTGCTCGCGATCGCGGTTGCGGCCGCGCTGCGCTGGCCGCTCGCCGGCGACGTGGTGCCGTGGGACTCCAAGAACCAGTTCTACGCGATGTTCCGCTTCCTCGGCGATGCGCTGCGCCACGGCACGCTGCCGTTGTGGAACCCCTACCAATATGCCGGCTACCCGGCGGTGGCCGACCCGCAATCGCTCGTTTTCACCCCGACGATGCTGCTGTTCGCGCTCGCCGCGCCGCAGGCCTCGATGCAGGGGTTCGACGCCATGGTGTTCAGCCACCTTGTCCTCGGCGCGCTCGGCATGCTCGGCCTGGGCCGGCGCTGGGGGTGGCATCCGCTCGCCGCCCTGCTGGCGGCGCTCGTCTTCGCCTTCGGCGGCGCCGCGGCCGGGCGGCTGCAGCACACCGGCATGATCATCTCCTACGGCTTCTTCCCACCGTCGCTCTGGGCGCTGCAGGCGGCGCTCGACCGGCGCTCGCTCGCGCTCGGCGTCGTGGCGGGCCTCCTCGCCGCGCTCATGGCGCTCGGCCGCGACCAGGTCGCCTTTCTTCTCTGCCTGGTGCTCGTCGGCGCCGTTCTGCGCGAGATCCTGCGCGAAGGGAATGCCGTTGCCGCGCTGCGCCGCCGCCTCCCCGTGCTGCTCGTCGCCGGCGTCACGGTTGTGGCGGTGATGGCGGTCCCCGTCCTCCTGACGATGCAATTGCTCCAAGGCTCGAATCGCCCCGGCATTTCCTACGGCGTCGCCCTGCAGGGCTCGCTCGATCCCGCCAACCTGCTCACCCTCTTCGCCCCGAACGCCTTCGGCTCGCTTGATTGGCCCTACAACTACTGGGGGCCGGGCACGACCACGATCTTCGGCGACAACTACACCGACCGCTCCACCAACTACCTCTTCGCCGGCACCCTGCCGCTCCTACTGGTGCTGTGGCACGGTCTCGCCGGCGGACGCCTCGGCGAGCGCGGCGTTCGCACGTTGGCACTGATGGGCGTCATCGCGGTGCTCTTCGCTCTCGGCCGCTTCACACCCGTCTTCGGCCTGGCGTTCGATCTTGTGCCGGGCGTTTCGCTATACCGCCGGCCGGCCGATGCCGCCTTCATCGCCAACATCGCGCTGGCATTCGCCTCGGGCTACCTGCTGCAGCGCTTCCTTGAGGCTGGCCTGCCGAAGCTCGGCTGGGTCCGCCTCGCCGCCGTGCTCCTAGCCTGCGGGCTTGTGCTCGGCTCCGGCCTGACGCTCTCTTTCGCGGCAGGCCATCTCGGCGGCATCCTACTCGCGTTGATGCCGGCGACCGCTGCGGCTTCGATAGCGGTGGTGGTCCTCGTGCGCGGCAACAAACCCTCTAAACGTTCGCTCGTCGCCGCCCTCCTCGTCATCGCCACGGCGGCTCAGCTCAATTGGCGCAACGCCGACACCGCGATCAACGCCGAGCCATCGCGCAACTACTCCGCCTACGAGCTCAATCCTTCGGAAGCCGCGGCGCTGGCGGCGTTGCGCGCCGACATGGCGCCGCGCCTCGCCCGCGGCGAGCGCCCGCGCATCGAGATTTTGGGGCTCGACGGCTCTTGGCAGAACGCCGCCATGGTGCTCAAGCTCGAGGACACCGCCGGCTACAATCCGCTACGTATCGGCGCCTACAGCCGCGCCGTCGGCGTCGGCGAGAACAGCGATGCGCCGCGCTGGCGCGCCTTCCCCGAAACCTTTCGAGGCTACAATTCGCGCCTCGCCACCCTGCTCGGCCTCGATTACCTCGTGCTCGACCGTTCCATCGCCGACCTGCCGCGCCAGATGCCGCGCCCGCGTGCCACCCTGCTCTATGCGGGTGACCACATTGACGTGTACCGTCTCGGCAATCCCATCGTGCCGCGCGCAAGCCTGGTCACAGCATGGCGTTTCGTCGACGACGAAGCCGTGATCGCATCGGGAGACCTGCCCGAGTTCAAGCTCGGCACCGAGGCGCTGATCGACAGGAGCGATCGAGACCTCCTGCCGGCAAGCCCGGAGCAGCCCGCATCACCGACGGCCGGCGCCGCCACCATTACCGCGACGGGTGACGACGCCGTGACGATCGACGTCGAGGCAACAATTCCCGGCATCCTCGTGCTGCACGACCTCTACTATCCGGGCTGGGTAGCCCAAGTCGACGGCGCCGCTTCACCGGTGCTGCGCGCGGACCTGCTGTTTCGCGGCGTCGCAGTGCCGGCCGGCCATCACACCGTCCAATTCCGCTTCCACCCCTTCTCGCTCGCCAACCTCGCCGCCGCGGCCGGCGGCCTGCTGCACCGGACCGGGGGATGATCGCCGCTCGCATGATTACGATCCGCACGCTCCTCTCGGCGGCGCTCGTCGTTGCGCTTCCGGCTTCGTCCGTTCTGGCGCAAGGGACGCTGCCGGCCACGGGCGCGATGCCCACGCCCGGCACCGCGGTGGCGCCAGTGGTGCCGATCCCCAAAGTCGAAACGCCGGCACCGGAGAAGAAGCGCGGCCAACTCGTGCTCTCCGCCCTGCTGACCCCGCGCGACACCCAGCCGATCACCGGCAAGGTGCCGATCCACTGGCGGATCTTCGCCGAGGGCCTCGATGCCAAGGGCAGGCACAAGCTCGTCGCGCAGTCCGACGAGGCGGCGCCGACGCTCGGTTTGCCGGAAGGCACCTACATGGTGCACGCCGCGCTCGATTTGGCCTCCGCGGTGCGGCGCGTGACCGTCACCGGCAGCGCCTCGAGCGAACGCCTCGTCCTCAACGCGGGCGCGATGCGCATCGTCGGCATGCTCGGAGACAAGCCCATCAACCCGGCCAGGCTGTCGATCTCGATTTACGTGCCGGAGGCCGGCAATTCCGAGGCCAAGCTGGTGCTGGCCGGCGCCAAGGCCGGCGACCTCGTCGCCCTGCCCGAGGGCAGCTACCACGTGGTGTCGACTTTGCTCGACACGGCTGGTTACGCCGGCGCGCAGAAGTCCGGCGTCGGCAACAAGACGAACTCGGTCGTCGCCGCCGACCTCAAGGTGCAGGCCGGCAAGCTTACCGACGCAACGCTACGGCACCGTTCCGCGGTGATGACGCTGAAGCTCGTCAACGATTCCGGCGGCGAGGCCCTGGCCAACACCGCCTTCACGATCCTCACGCCTGGCGGCGACGTCATCCGCGAGCTGATCGGTGCCTTCCCGTCGCTGGTGCTGGCCGAGGGCGAATACGTCGCCATCGCCCGCCACGATGCCAAGACCTTCCAGACCACCTTTAAAGTGTCCTCGACGCTCGACCGCGACGTCGAGGTTTTGGCGAAGTAGGCGATCGCCGACTCGTCGAGGCGGCCATGTCGGCAGACCTGCTTGCCGCCCTTGGGATCGTGCCATAGCCGTGGCGGCCCCAATCGCGCCTATGGCACGCAAGGCACAGCCCGCGGCTTTGTCGCGCTCGCAGCTGGGCGACTTTCAGGGAAAAGGCTAGGATCGCTGCCGAACACGCCGCGCCAAGCTTGCGGCCATCGGAGTTCCCATGCGCCACGCCGCCGTCCTTGCCTTCGCCGCCGCCTCGGGATTGGGCCTGATGTTCGCGGCAGGCGGCGCCCGTGCCGAATATTTCTGCTCGCCGGGCTTCGAGCCGAGCTACGGCGGCACCTGCGTCGCCGTGCCGCCACGTGCCGAGATCGAGCTCTTCGTCGACCAGCCGCTGCTGGGCAGCGAGGAGACGGTGGTGCGCCACTACCGTCGCCATCGTCATCACGGCCTGCGCGAACGCTTCTGAGCGCCTCGCGCCTTGAGATGGGTTAGGCAGCCATGTCCGCCGGCCCATCCCACCGCTACCGCAACATCGCCTTCCTGTCCTCCGGGTCGCCGGAGGCCGACACGCTCCGCGATCAGCTCGCCGACACCTACGGCAACGCGCCGGAGAACGAGGCCGACGTGGTGGTCGCCATCGGCGGCGACGGCCTCATGCTGCAGACGCTGCACCGCTTCATGGAGGCGCACACCCCAATCTTCGGCATGAACCGCGGCCACATCGGCTTTCTCATGAACGAGGCCAATGACCGGGATCTTCTGGGGCGCTTGGAGGAGTCGCAGCCCTCAATCATCCATCCGCTCGTCATGCGCGCCACCTCCGCCTCCGGCGAAGTCTCGGAAGGGCGCGCGATCAACGAGGTCTTCCTGTCGCGACAGACCTACCAGGCGGCCAAGCTCCGCATCACCATCGACGGCAACGAACGCCTTCCCGAGCTGATCGCCGACGGCATCATGGTGGCGACCCCGGCGGGCTCGACCGCCTACAACCTCTCGGTCGGCGGTCCGATCCTGCCGCTCAACACCTCGTTGATGGCGCTGACGCCGATCTCCGCCTTTCGCCCGCGACGCTGGCGCGGCGCGCTGCTGCGCGATTCGGCGAAGGTCGCCATCGAGGTGCTGGAAGAGGCCAAGCGGCCGGTCTCGGCGGTGGCCGACCATTTCGAGGTGCGCAACGTGCGCCACGTCGAGATCGAGATGGACCTCGACAACGGCCTGGTGTTGCTCCACGACCCCGGCCATTCGCTGGACGAACGCATCCTGCGCGAGCAATTCGATTTCTGAGCGGAGCGCGGGATGGCGGACAAGACCGAGATCATCGCGCGCAATATCTTGCACAAGGGCTTCGGAACATTCGAGAAGATCGTGTTCCGCCGACGCCGGCGCGACGGCGCCATGGCCGAGCTCGAGCGCGAGATCCTCGACACCGGCGACGGCGTCGCCATCCTCCCCTACGACCGCGCGCGCGGGACCATCATCCTGATCCGCCAGTTCCGCGGCGTCGTCTTCATGCGCGAGGGGCGCGAGAGCCTCGTCGAGGTCTGCGCCGGCAAGCTGGAGGGCGCCGACCCGCTCTCCCGCATCCGCAAGGAGACCGAGGAGGAGACCGGCCTCCGCCTCACCGGCGAGCCGCGGCGGCTGTTCGCCGGCTATTCCTCGCCCGGCAGCTTCGCCGAGCGGCTGACCTATTTCGTGGCGCCCTACGAGGCCAAGGATCGGGTGACGGCCGGTGGCGGTCTTGCTGCCGAGGGCGAGGACATCGAGGTGATCGAGACCACCCTCGACGCCGCAATGGCGATGGTCGCCAGCGGCGAGATCAACGACACCAAGACGCTGGTGCTGCTCTACTGGGCCAAGGCCACCGGGCTGATGGACTGAGGGGCGAACCGGGCCGCCGCAGGCGAACCCGGACCCCCAAAACTACCCCATCACGATGCGCGGCGCCTGACGCTGCCGCGTTCCCTCCAGCCCGGCCCTGACCTTGTCGGCGATGGCGCGGTAGACTTTGCCGGCCTCGCTGTCGGGAGAGACGGCGGCGGTGGGGCGGCCGCTATCGGCCTGCTCGCGGATCTGCAGCTGCAGCGGAACCTCGCCGAGAAACGGCACGCCGAGGCGCTCGGCCTCGATTCGGGCGCCCCCATGGGCGAAGATCTCGGATCGGCCGCCGCAATGCGGGCAGGAAAAATAGCTCATGTTCTCGACCACGCCGAGGATTGGCACGCTGGTCTTCTCGAACATGGCGACGCCGCGCCGGGCGTCGATCAAGGCGAGGTCCTGCGGCGTCGAGACGATCACCGCCCCGGCGAGCGGCACGCCCTGGGCGAGGGTGAGCTGGGCGTCGCCGGTGCCGGGCGGCATGTCGACGATGAGGCAGTCGAGCTCGCCCCAGTCGACCTCGCGCAGCAGCTGGTTGATGGCGCTCATCACCATCGGGCCGCGCCAGATCATCGCCTCGCGCTCGGCCACGAGGAAGCCGATCGACATCGCCTTGATGCCGAAGGCGTAGAGCGGCTTCAGCCGCTTGCCGTCGACCTCGGGCTTCATGTCGAGCCCGAGCAGTCGCGGCAGCGAGGGACCGTAGACGTCGGCGTCGAGGATGCCGATCTTCCAGCCGCCTGCCGCCAGGGACAAGGCGATGTTGACCGCCGTGGTCGACTTGCCGACGCCGCCTTTACCTGAGGCGACCGCGACGATGCGGGCGATACCGGGGATGGCGATGCTTTGGGGCGGCGCCGGCGCGCGCGGCGCGTGCCCGTGGTTGTGCGGCGTCGAGGCCTTCATCGGCGCGGCGCTGGGCGCGCTGGGCGCCTTCTCGGCCGTGAGGCTCACCAGCGCGCTGGTCACGCCGGGGAGCGCCTTGACCGCCGCCTCGGCCTCGGCGCGCATATACTCCATGGCCTCGGCAAGGCGCGGATTGCTGGTGAGCGACAGGAACACCTTGCCCTCGCGGATGGTCAGGCCGGCGATGCCGTTGGAGCGCGACACCGCGCTGCGCCCATCCGGCCCCACAACCGGCGCCAAGGCCTTCAACACATCCGATTCGCTGACCATCCGAAATCCTTCCGCGCCGCCGAGATCCGAGCGGTGCCGGCTTTATATGGGCGGCGACGCCGAATGCACGAGCGCAGCCGCCGTGCTCGGCCCTACGGGTTGCCTTGCCTCCGTGGATTGGGCACATGGCCGGCGTGACCGTGCCGCGAATGCTCCGCCCGCTCCTCGATCGGCTTCGTGTCGCGATGCTCTGCGCCCTCGCGTCGATTGCGGCCGCCGCGTCCACGGCGGCGGCGCCGGCGCATCTCACCATCGCCAGCGAGGGCGCGCGCCCGCCCTACAATTACTTCAATGGCGACAAGCTCGAAGGCTTCGAGATCGACCTGGGCCAGGAGCTGTGTCGCCGCATGGCCATCACCTGCACCTTCGTCGAGCAGGACTGGGATTCGATGATCCCCGGCCTCCTCGAACACCGCTACGACGCTGTCATGGCGGCGATGGAGATCACGCCGGCGCGCGAGGCGCGCATCGCCTTCACGGTGCCTTACGTGCGCATGCCCTCGGCCTTCCTGGTGCGCAAGGAAGACGCCTTGAGCGCGTCGAGCCCGGCCGCGCTCACCGGCAAGACCATCGGCGTGGAGGCCGGCGGCACGCACCAGGCGTTCGTCGAAAAGGTCTACCCGCTCTCGCCACTGCGCAAGTTCAACTCGCTCGACGATGCCATTCTCGATCTCGAGGCCGGCCGAGTCGATGCCGCGCTCGGCGACAAGGACGCGGTCGTCGCCTTCATGGAGACGCGCGGCGACGCCGGCTGCTGCCGCATCCTCGCCGACGTGCCGCGCGAACCCGCCTACTTCGGTGCCGGCATCGGCATCGGCCTGCGCAAGGACGATGTCGCGCTGAAAGCCGCCTTCAACGCCGCGCTCGCCGCCAGCATGGCGGATGGCAGCTTCGAGCGGATACGCGCGCACTATTTCGATTTCTCGATCCGCTGACGGAGCGATCAATGGCCAAGGTTTCCTTTCTAGGGCTCGGCGTCATGGGCTTCCCCATGGCCGGCCACCTCGCCGCCGCCGGCCATGAGGTCAAGGTCTTCAATCGTACCACGGCCAGGGCCGAGAGCTGGGTCGAGAAGCACGGCGGCAGCTTCGCCAAGACGCCGGCCGAGGCGGCGGAGGGACAGGACGTCGTGTTCTGCTGCGTCGGCAACGATCAGGATGTGCGAATGGTGACGACCGGCGCGGGCGGCGCCTTCTCGGCCATGAAGCAGGGCGCGGTCTTCGTCGACCACACCACCGATTCGGCCGAGGTCGCGCGCGAGCTCGACGCCGCCGCCAACGACGGCGGCTTCGCCTTCCTCGACGCTCCAGTTTCGGGCGGCCAGGCCGGCGCCGAGAACGGCAAGCTCACCGTGATGTGCGGCGGCGAGGAGGCGGCCTACGCCATGGCCGAGCCGCTGATCCAGTCCTACGCCAAGGCCTGCCGCCTCATGGGGCCGGCGGGCGCGGGACAGCTCACCAAGATGGTCAACCAGCTCTGCATCGCCGGCATCGTGCAGGGGCTGGCGGAAGGGCTGCATTTCGCTGTCAAGGCCGGCCTCGACCCGGAGGCGGTGATCGCGGTCATCTCAAAGGGCGCGGCGCAATCCTGGCAGATGGAGAACCGCTGGAAGACCATGGTCGCCGGCGAGTTCGACCACGGCTTTGCGGTGAACTGGATGCGCAAGGACCTCGCCATCTGCCTCGACGAGGCGCGCCGCAACGGCGCGGCGCTGCCGCTGGCGGCGCTGGTCGACCAGTTCTACGCCGAGGTGCAGGCCATGGGCGGCGGTCGCTGGGACACCTCGGCGCTGCTCGCGCGGCTGCCGAAGGCTTAGAGCCACGTCCGCTTCTGCGGACTTGCTCCGAAAATGAAAGCGTAGCGAGGACAGGTACATAGGCGTCGCGAAGCGACTTTCGTCCTCATTCGATGCTGTAGTGCGCGGGATGTCGAGCCCGGTCGCCTCGCGGCGCCTACGGGCCGGTCGCGCTTCGCTTCCTCCATCAAAGCAAGCCCGCAATAGCGGCCTTGCTCCAGCTTCTGCCCGAGAAGCAGACCCCATTCGCTCGTCGATCGTTAAAGTCATTTGGTTCCCCTTTCCAGTTTGGCAACCAAGAGTTCGGGAAAGGCTGGTCTGGAGGGCCGGGTTAACCTGCGTTGCATGAACCGGTGCTTGAGTGGCCTCATCGGAGCCGACACTCATGCTTGACACCATTCGTACACTGATTGCGCAGAACGGGCGTTTGCCCGTTGCCATCGACGGCCTCCGCAACGATCAGGATCTCTACGCCGCCGGCCTCACATCCTTCGCCGCCGTGCAGCTCATGCTCGCCCTCGAGGACAGCTTCGACGTCGAGTTTCCCGAGAGCATGCTGAACCGGCGCTCGTTCGCCAGCATCGACGCGATCGCCGCCTGCCTGCATGCGCTGGCCGCCCGGGGAAAGGCGGCCTGACGTGACGACCGCTCTCGATCCGGCCCTGCCCGGCGCCGTTCTCGCCGAACGCAGCGCCGAGGCCGCCGCGGTCGCCGGCAGGCACGCCGGTGCTGTCGACAAGGACGGGCGCTTCCCGCGCGAGGCCGTGACTGTCATGAAGAGGACACGACTTCTCGGCGCCATGCTTCCGGTGGAATACGGAGGCGAGGGTGCGAGCCTCGCCGACATCGCCGAGATCTGCTCGCTCCTGGGGCAGCAGTGCTCCTCTTCCGGCATGGTCTACGCCATGCACCAGATCCAGATTTCCTCGCTGGTCCTTCACGCAAGGTCGAGCGACTGGCACCGCATGTTCCTTCGCCGCATCGCCGACGAGCAGCTGCTGCTCGCCTCTGCGACCTCGGAGGCCGGCATCGGCGGCGACGTACGCAGCTCGCTTTGCGCCGTGGAGCGCGACGGCGACATCTATCGGCTGGAGAAGAACGCCAGCGTGATCTCCTACGGCGCCGAAGCCGACGCGATCCTCGCCACCGCGCGACGCCAGCCCGACTCGCCACCCTCCGACCAGGTTCTGGTCGCGGTCATGAGGGAGCATTGCGTCCTGGAACGCACCTCCGTGTGGGACACCATCGGCATGCGCGGCACCTGCTCCGAGGGCTTCAAACTCAAGGCCAGCGGCCCCGCGACCCACATCCTGCCCAAGCCCTTCGCCGAGATCGCCGCACGCTCGATGCTCGCCACCTCGCACCTGCTGTGGGCGGCGCTTTGGTACGGCATCGCGCTCTCCGCCGTGCACAAGGCGCAGGCCTTCGTGCGCGCGGACTCGCGCAAGCGACCGGGCGAGACTCCGCCCGGCGCAATCCGCGTCGCCGAGGCGGCGAGCCAGCTGCAGATGATCAAGTCGCTGACGCGCGACGGACTCACCCGCTTCCAGCATGCGCAGGGCGAGTCGGACGAGCTCACGTCCGTCGGCTTCGCGGTGGCGATGAACAACATCAAGGTGGCCACGAGCCAAGTCGCGCTTGAGATCGTCAACAAGGCGCTGCTCGTCACGGGCATCGCCGGCTTCAAGAACGACACGCCGTTCTCCATCGGGCGGCAGTATCGCGACATCCTCTCTGCGCAGCTGATGATCAACAACGACCGCATCTTCGGCAACACGTCGACGATGCTGCTCGTCCACAAGCTCGACAACGCCCTCGTGGTTTGATCCACGCCAAAGGGAGAGACCCCATGTGCATCGTGTGCGGCACGACGTTCCGCGACAGCCTCTTCGAGCGCGGCCTCCTGTTCGATACCGGCGTCGACGGCCTCTACGGCCGCTCGGGGCTCTTCGAGGAGGTGGTGCAACGCTTCTCCGCCTTGGTCGAGCGGGCCGGCGCCGCAGCTCGACCCGAGGTGATCCACTTCCCGCCGGCGATGACCCGTCGCGATCTCGAGAGGAGCGGCTACCTCAAGAACTTCCCCGACATGGCCGGGACGATCCACGCCTTTGCCGGCAAGGACAAGGAGCACGCGCTCCTCGTCGAACGCCTCCACGGCGACCTCGACTGGACCGAGCATCAGGCCGTCACCGCCGTCGCGATGACGCCGGCGGCCTGCTACCCGCTGTATCCCGTCGTGGCGCGCCGCGGCCGCATGCCGGCGGAGGGCGGCACCTACGACATCACCGGCTGGGTGTTCCGCCACGAGCCGTCGCAGGAACCCACCCGCATGCTGACGTTCCGCCAGCGCGAATACGTGCGCATCGGCACGCCGGAGCAGGTCGTCGCTTTCCGTTCGGAATGGCTCGAGAAGGCGCAGGACATCGCCGGGCAGCTGGAGCTGCCGCACGAGGTTGATGTCGCCAACGATCCCTTCTTCGGCCGCGCCGCGCGCATGCTCAAGGCCAGCCAGCGCGACCAGGAGCTGAAGTTCGAGCTCCTCATCCCCGTCAACAACGGCAAGGGCCCGACCGCCTGCATGAGCTTCAACTATCACCAGGATCATTTCGGCAACGGCTGGGACATCCGCACCCACGACGGCTCGGTCGCGCACACCGCCTGCGTCGGCTTTGGCATGGAGCGCGTCGCGCTGGCCTTGTTCAGGCATCACGGGCTCGACGTCGAGGCTTGGCCGCGCGCCGTCCGCGCGGTCCTGTGGAGCTGATCGCCGTGCTCGCCGCATCGCCGATCGCCGTCCTGCCCTCGCTGTCGCCGTCGCGCTACACCCCCCATGCGCTGCATTCCGGCGCGCGCGACTGGCCGGAGACGAACTGCTACATCGACCTCTGGATCGAGATCCTGAACGCGCTGAACGAGGACGCCACCGCGGCGCTGGGCTTCACCGCCGCCCAGGATTTCGAGGGCGACCACTTCACCTTCTCCAAGTTCCCGCCCGAGGACCTGTCCCTGCAGTTCGGCCTCGAGGTGCAGGAACTCGCGCTCTACGACGAGCTCGAGGCCCACGTCGTCGAGCAGACGCGGCGCGGACGCATGGTGATCGTCGAGGTCGACGGCTTCTACCTGCCGGACACGCGCGGCACGTCCTATCGCGCCGAGCACGACAAGACGACCATCGCGATCAATCGAATCGATCCCGCGCGACGCGAACTCGACTACTTCCACGGCGCCGGGTTCTTCACGCTTCCGGGGGAGGACTACGACGCGATCGTCCGCGGCGGCCGGAGCCTGCCCTATGCCGAGTTCGTCAAGCTCGATCGCCGCAAGCGGCTCGATGCGGCGACCTCGCTGCTGATCCTGCGCCGCCACGTCGCCCGGCGTCCAGCGGAGAACCCCGTGGCGGCCTTTCGCGAGCGCGTCCGCGACCAGGCGGAGGCTGCGGCCGGCAAGCCGGCAGGGTTCCTCCACAAATACGCCTTTAACACCGCCCGCCAGCTCGGCATGAACTTCGAGCTCCTCGGCAGCCATCTCGCCTGGCTCGACGGCATGGGCGCCGGCTGGGCCAAGCTGCAGCTCTCGATCGACTCCTGCAAGGCGCTCTCGTCCGGCGCCAAGGCCTTCCAGTTCCAGCTCGCCCGCGCCGTGACCCGGCGGCGTTTCGACGGCCTCGAGACGCTGGTGGATCCGCTGGTCGACCATTACGCTCGCGTCTTCGACGGGCTGGCCGTGATGTAGGCGATCGGCTCTCCCGCCGCGCGGGGGAAGCGGCTACACACCGCCGATGACGTCGTCCGCTCCAGCCAACGCCACCCTGCCCCGCCTCGCCGACTTCCGCCGCCTCGTCATCAAGGTGGGATCGTCGCTGCTCGTCGACGCGGGCGGCGTGCGCCGCACCTGGCTGGAGTCGCTCGCGGCCGACATCGCCGCGCTGCAGGGTCGCGGCGCCGAGGTCATGGTGGTGTCGTCGGGCTCGATCGCCCTGGGACGGCGCATCCTCGATCTCGCCCCGGGCGTGCTGAAGCTGGAGGACAGCCAAGCCGCTGCTGCTGTGGGGCAGATCGCGCTGGCGCGCACCTGGGCGGAGGCGCTCGGCGGCGTCGGCCTCACCGCCGGGCAGATCCTCGTCACCTTCGCCGACACCGAGGAGCGGCGCCGCTACCTTAATGCCCGCGCGACGATCGCCCGACTGCTGGCGATGAAGGCGGTGCCGGTGCTCAACGAGAACGACAGCGTGGCGACGGCCGAGATCCGCTATGGCGACAACGACCGGCTCGCCGCCCGCATCGCCACCATGGCCTCGGCCGACCTGCTGATCCTGCTCTCCGACGTCGCCGGCCTCTACACCGCGCCGCCGGCCGGCGACCCTTCCGCGACCCTTATCCCGGTCGTGCCGCGCATCACCGCCGAGATCGAGGCCATGGCCGGTGGCCCGGCCTCGCTGCTGTCGCGCGGCGGCATGCGCACCAAGATCGAGGCCGGCAAGATCGCCACCACCGGCGGCACCACCATGCTCATCGCCGACGGCCGGATCGAGCATCCCGTCGGGCGCCTGGCGGACGGCGGGCGCTGCACGTGGTTCCTCTCGCCCTCCAACCCGGTGACAGCGCGCAAGAAGTGGATCGCCGGACAGGTCGAGCCGCGCGGCACGCTCTGGATCGACGCCGGCGCGGCCCGGGCGCTCTCCGCCGGCAATTCTCTGCTGCCGGCCGGCGTGCAGCGCATCGAAGGCGACTTCAAGCGCGGCGACTGCGTGCTGATTCGCGCGGACGGCGGCGAGATCGGTCGCGGCCTTGTGGCCTATTCCGCCGACAAGGCCGAACGCATCATCGGCCGCCGCTCCGGAGAGATCGAAGCGGTGCTCGGCATGCCGGGCCGCGCCGAGCTCATCCACCGCGACGACATGGTGCTGTCCGGCGAGCGCGAGCTTCCCCTTCAAGGCTGATGCTTTCTTGACGCACGGCTCGGCCTGCAACGACGGCGAGGCTTCGCGCGTCTTGTAAGGCCGTTGGTGTTAGAGGATTGAAATTGCTATCTTTTGTTGTCGGTTTCGGCCTCGTCGTGGCGTTCGTGGTCATCGCGCTCGTCGCCTTCACCGGGTGGACGGCATGGCAGGCCGAGCGCCTGGTGCCGCCGTGCGGTCGTTTCATCACGATCGACGGCGTCAGGCTGCACATCCGCGACTTCGGCGAGGGGCCGGCCATCATCATGCTGCACGGGCTCGCCGCACAGCTGCAGACCTTCACCTACGAGCTGACGGACCATCTTTCTGGACGCTATCGTCTCGTCCTGGTCGACCGGCCGGGCTGCGGCTATTCCGAGCCTGCAGTCGCCGGTGCCTCTCTCAAGATCCAGGCGGCGATTGTGGCCGGGCTGATGCGCGAACTGGATCTTGGTCCGGCGATCGTCGTGGGTCATTCGCTCGGCGGCGCCGTCGCCTTGGCGCTGGCGCTCGATTATCCCGAACTGGTCGCCGGCCTGGCGCTGCTTGCCCCGGCGACGCGTCCTCAGGACGATGTTCCCGTGGCGCTCCGCTCGCTCGCGATCCGCTCGGATCTCGCCCGTTGGATCTTCGGGTGGACCTTGGCCGTGCCGCTCGGCGCGCACTACCGCGACAACACGATCCGCTTGCTGTTCGGCCCCGATCCGGAAGCGCCGAATTTTGCCGTCGGCGCGGGCGCCGTGCTGGCAGCCCGGCCGTTGACGTTCCGCAACGCGTGCCGCGACCTTGTCGAGGCCGGCAGCGACCTGGCACGTTGCGCGGCCCGCTATGGAGAGATCAAGGCGCCGGTGGGCGTGCTCTACGGCTGCGGCGATCGCATCCTCGATCCGGAATGGCACGGTCGCGGGCTGCGCAAGCTCGTGCCCGACCTTCATCTCGAGATGACCGACGGCGGCCACATGCTGCCGATCTCCGACCCGGTGCGATCGGCGCGCTTCATCGAGAGCATCGTCGCGCGCGCCGGCCTTGATCGGCAGGCTGCCGCCTGACGTGCCGGCGCCGTGCGACACGACGGCTCATGGGCTGTTTAGAGGTGATGCCATCGCGACGGTCGCCGTTGAAAACGGCTCCTGCCCTCCGATCTTCCACCTACAAGGTGCAAGGTTCGGAGGCTCCGGCGGCGCAGCGTATCGACAAGTGGCTCTGTTTCGCTCGCGTCGTAAAAACGCGATCGACGGCGGCCAAGCTGGTGGAAGCCGGTCACGTTCGCGTCAACGGCGCGCGTTCGGATAACGCCGCCAAGATCGTGCGGGCCGGCGACGTGCTGACCATTGCGTTGGAGCGACAGGTCCGTGTGTTGAGGGTCGTGGCCGACGGCGATCGCCGTGGTCCCTTCCGTGAGGCGTCGCTGCTCTTCGAGGATCTCCATCGCGCCTGCGACGAGGCTGCATCCTGAGCGCCCCGCCAGACGCTTGCCTTGCCCTCGTGAAGCGACTACGCAGCGGCGTCTCAAGAGGGGCGCGGGCGGCGGCCGCACTGCCGCCGGGGAGAACACATGACCTACGTCGTCGTCGAGAACTGCATCAAGTGCAAATACACCGACTGCGTCGAGGTCTGCCCGGTGGATTGTTTCTACGAGGGCGAGAACATGCTCGTCATCCATCCCGACGAATGCATCGACTGCGGCGTCTGCGAGCCCGAGTGCCCGGCCGAGGCGATCAAGCCCGATACCGGCAAGGGCCTGGAATCCTGGCTGAAGATCAACGCCGATATGGCCAAGAGCTGGCCTAACCTCACCAAGAAGCGCGATCCGCTGCCGGGCGCCAAGGAGATGGACGGCAAGGAGGGCAAGCTCGCCGACTTCTCGCCCAATCCTGGCGAGGGAGATTAAACGCCCAGGTTTGAGCGGATCGGGAGCCGCCTCGTTAACCAAAGGGGCTTGCGCTTGAGCGAACAAGCTCCCGCTTTTGTTGATTTTCTGGCTTTCGTGTGGTAGGTGGACGTTAACAGTTCGCAGATCCCGCCGCCGTTTATCTCCGTCCAAGCTTGTTTGGACAAAAGACATTCTTCGATTGGTCTGACAATCTGGATCTGCCGCATGCTTGCGGCCAAATGCCCGCTCAGCCCGCAAAGCGTGGCCGGCAACGGGCGCCTACGCTTGGAGCGCGGGCCAGAAAAGGAGCGGTTCGACCGATGCCGACCAAGACCCGGTCTGCCACGACAAACGCCAACTACGACACTGTTACGGATTCGCCTGCGAAATCCGGCCCCTCGAGAAAAGGCGTCACGACGATCCGCGCCGCTCATGATTCCTTAACGACGGCGGCTAACGAAGCCAAGCACAAATCGCCGCCGGTCTCCGACCTGACCGGCGCGCAGACCGACGTGTTCGATGCGTCCCGCGAGAGCGAGGCTGCGTCGACGATGGTCGGCGAGGACACCACGACGACGAAGACGGAAAAGGCCGCCGATCCGCAACGGATCGATCCGGCGGCGTCACGCAAGGCCGCGGCAGCATTCGTCGCCGCCCGCAGGAAGATGGCTCCGGCGGCTCCGCCCGCGCCCCTCACCATCAGCGATTCGTTGAAAGGTACGGTACAGGTGTCTGACAAGAAGGTTCGCAAGACGACCCTCGACGACGTGGCGCCGGCGCCCGAAGCCGCTCCGATTTCGGAAGCCCCAGTTGCCGTGGCCCCGGCACCGATGATGCCGCAGCGGCCGTTCTCCACGATCCAGCGCGGCGGCCCGGCGGCGATGAAGGCGCGCCCCGCGCCTTCGGCCAAGGGCCAGGTCTTCAAGACCGGCGAATTCATCGTGTACCCGGCGCATGGCGTAGGCCAGATCACCGCTGTCGAGTCGCAGGAGGTCGCCGGCTACAAGCTCGAGCTCTTCGTCATATCCTTCGTCAAGGACAAGATGATCCTGAAGGTGCCGCTGCCCAAGATCTCGAGCGTCGGCATGCGCAAGCTCGCCGAGCCTCCGGTCATGAAGCGTGCGCTCGACACGTTGACCGGCCGCGCTCGGGTCAAGCGGACCATGTGGTCGCGCCGTGCCCAAGAGTATGAGGCCAAGATCAACTCCGGCGACCTCATCGCCATCGCCGAGGTGGTGCGCGACCTCTATCGTTCCGATGCGCAGCCGGAGCAGTCCTACTCCGAGCGCCAGCTCTACGAGGCTGCGTTGGACAGGATGGCGCGCGAGCTCGGCGTGGTCCAGAAGCTGACCGACACCGAGGCGCTGAAGATCATCGACGACCAGCTTCAGAAAGGTCCGCGCCGCGGCAAGGCCGAGGACGCTGAGGTTGACGATGCCGAGGACGGCGAAGAAGGCGGCATCGGCGAAGCCGCCTGACCGACTCCCGTCGAGGCGTTACGAGTAATGGGCGTCGGCGCAAGCCGGCGCCCATCAATTTTTCAGCTTGTACCCGGTGCGGAAGATCCACCAGACGGTAGCCAGGCAGAGCACAAGGAACAGCAACGTCATCGCCAGGCTCAGGCCGATGCTGACGTCGGTGTTGCCGTAGAAGCTCCAGCGGAAACCGCTGAGCAGGTAGAGCACCGGATTGGCGAGCGACACCTTCTGCCAGAACGGCGGCAGCATGGTCACGGAATAGAAACTGCCGCCCAGGAAGGTTAGCGGGGTCACCACCAGCAGCGGCACGATCTGCAACTGCTCGAAGCTCTTCGCCCAGATGCCGATGATGAAGCCGAGCAGGCTGAAGGTCACGGACGTGAGCAGCAGGAAGACCACCATCCAGGCCGGATGCAGGATCGAGAACGGCACGAAGAGCCGCGCGGTTAGGATGATGATCGTGCCCAGGATGATCGACTTGGTCGCCGCAGCACCAACGTAGCCGCAGGCTGCCTCGGCCCACGACACCGGCGCCGAGAGCAGCTCGAAGATCGTGCCCGACCATTTGGTGAAGTAGATGCCGAAGGCGGCGTTGGAGACGCTTTGGGTCAGGATCGACAGCATGGCCAGTCCAGGCACCAGGAAGGCGGCGTAGGGCACGCCGTCGATGGCGTTCATGCGGCTGCCGATCGCCGAGCCGAACACCACGAAGTAGAGCGAGGTCGAGACCACCGGCGCGATGACGCTCTGCGCCACGGTGCGCAACCAGCGCATCATCTCGTAACGGTAGATGGCGTAGAAGCCACGCCAGTTCATGATGCGGGCTCCGGTGTAGCGCGGCCGACGAGGCCGACGAAGATCTCCTCCAGCGTGGTCTGGCGCGTGGCGAGATCGCGGATCTCGACGCCGGCGGCAGCGAGCCGGTGCATCAGGTCGGCGATGCCGTTCTCCTCGCGATTGGCGTCGAAGGAGTAGGTCAGCCGCCGGCCGCCCTCTCCGAGCTCGACGTCGAGGCCGGCGAGCGTCTCCGGCAGCGCAACGAGCGGGTCGCGCACGTCGACGATGAGCCGCTTGCGGCCGAGCCGGGCGATCAGCGCGTCCTTGTCGTCGACGATGACGAGCTGCCCCTTGTCGATCACGCCGACGCGGTCCGCCATCTCCTCCGCCTCCTCGATGTAATGGGTGGTGAGGATCACGGTGACGCCGTCATCGCGCAGGTGGCGCACCAGCGCCCACATGTCCCGGCGCAGGTCGACGTCGACGCCGGCGGTCGGCTCGTCGAGGAACAGGATCGTGGGGTCGTGCGCGAGCGCCTTGGCGATCATCACCCGCCGCTTCATGCCGCCCGAGAGCGCCATCAGGTTCGACCCGCGCTTATCCCAGAGCGACAGGCTGCGCAGCACTGCCTCGACGCGGGCGGGGTCGCGCGGTTTGCCAAACAGACCGCGCGAGTAGGCGACGGTGGCCTCCACCGTCTCGAAGACGTCGAGTGTCAGCTCCTGTGGCACCAAGCCGATCTTGGAACGGGCGCGGCGATAGTCGCGAACGACGTCGGAGCCGTCCACGGTGACGCGACCGGCGCTGGCCTTGACGATGCCGCAGACGATCGAGATCAGCGTGGTCTTGCCCGCGCCGTTGGGACCGAGGAGGGCGAAGATCTCGCCTTTGCGGATGGCCAGATCGACGCCCTTCAGGGCCTGGAAGCCGGACTTGTAGGTCTTGGTGAGGCCCTGGACGTCGATGATCGCGTTCAAAGTCTCCTACAATCCCATTCGTTTGTCGGCCGGCAGCAGTGCGTCGTCGATCTCCCGCGCGCGGATCGCGGCGGGGCGCGCGGCGAGGCGCTGCCAATAGGCCTCGAAGGCCGGACGCTTCTCGATCGTGCCGAAGATCATGCCCCAGCCGATCTGCGCGCCGACAACGACATCTGCGGCGGTGAAAGCCTCGCCGGCGATGTGGTCGCTCGCGCCAAGGGCTTGCTCAATGGCGGCGAGGACATCCGCCAACGAGCCGTAGCCGACGAAACCGCGGCGCTCGGCCGGCGCCTCGAATTTTAACGCGTGATTGACGACGGCGGCTTCGAGCGGTCCGGCGCCGAAGAACAGCCAGCGGAAATAGGCGCCGCGTCGCCCCGCGGGCGGTACCAGCTCGGCTTCGGGAAAGGTGTCGGCGAGGTAGGCGCAGATCGCCGCGACCTCGGTCACCACCACGTCGCCGTGGCGCAGCGCCGGCACCTTGCCCATCGGGTTGATCGCGAGGAACTCGGGCGCCTTCATCGTCGTGCCGTAGTCGAGCATCTCGACACGATAGGGCCGGCCGACCTCTTCGAGCATCCAGCGCGCGATGCGGCCGCGCGACATGGGATGGGAATAGAGGACGAGTTCGTCTGCCAAGGGGTGGCTCCGCGGGGAGCCGCCTTTTAACCCAGCACGGACGCAAAGCCACCCACGGCCTGCTTGGCTTTTCGCGCCGGGCCGTCATGCTACGGCAAAGCCTGGCCTGAAAGGATCGACGTGGCGTTACGATGGGGTCTTCGCCTGCTGATGCTCTTCGTCGTCGGCTATTGCGTGGCGTTGCTCGTGCTGGTGATCTGGCAACGCAAGATGATGTATTTCCCCGGCCCATCGAGGGGCACGGCGGAGGCTTTTGGACTGACCGGAGCGCGGACGCTCCGGCTGCCCACGCCGGACGGCCAGCACCTCGACGCCTGGTACAAGCCGGCGGAGGGCGGACACCTCGTCTACCTCTACTTCCATGGCAACGGCGGAACGCTGGCGGACCGCGCGCCCCTGTTTCGCGAGATGGTCGCAGACGGCTCAGGGCTGCTCGCGATCGACTATCGCGGCTACGGCGGCTCCACCGGGTCGCCGACCGAGAAGGGGCTGCTGCTCGACGGCGAGACGGCCTTCGCCAAGGCGACAGCAGAGGGCTATGCCGGCTCGCGCATTATTCTCGTCGGCGAATCGCTCGGCAGCGCCATAGCGGTGGCCGTGGCAGCCAAGCATCCGGTGCACGCGTTGGTGCTCGACAGCGCCTTCTCGTCGACCGTCGACGTCGCCGCGTCCGAGTACCCGATGTTCCCGGTGCGCCTGCTGATGATGGACAGCTATCTCTCGTGGACGCGCATCGGAGCGGTCGCCGCGCCGAAGCTGTTCCTCCAGGGCGCCAAGGACGCGGTGATCCCGCTCGGTTCCGCCGAAAAACTCTACGATCACGCGCCCTCGCCCAAGACCTTCATCCTGCTGCCGGAACTCGGCCACGTCGTGCTGCTGGCACCGGGTGTCTTCGGTAAGGTCAAGGACTGGCTCGCGACCCTGCCGCAGAGCTGAGCCCGGCTCAGTCCGCGAGCGCGATGCGGGCGAAGCGCTGGAAGGCGCGGGCGCGATGCGACAGCGCGCGAGAGCCGTCGGCGGGGATGCCGTGCTTCTCGATCGCGGTCATCTCGCCGAACGTGCGCTCGTGGCCGTCCGGCTTGAACGCGGCATCGTAGCCGAAGCCGAGCGTGCCGCGCGGCGGCAACATCAGGACGCCGTCGACGCGATCCTCCACGCCGAGCACCGGCTCGCCTGGCCGCGCGAGCGCGAGCGCCGACACGAAGAAGGCGCGGTGAGGAGGAGACGCGCCGCACGCGTCTAGGCGATGGCACAGCGCCGCGATCGCCTCCGCGTAGCCACCGGCCTCCTTGGCGAAGCGGGCGGAATAGATGCCGGGCTCGTCGCCCAAGGCCTCGATGCAGAACCCGGTGTCGTCGGCGAAGGCCGGGAGCCCGCTGGCGCGGCATGCCGCCTCGGCCTTGATCACGGCGTTGGCGGCAAAGGTCGCGCCGGTCTCGTCGGGCTCGGCGAGCCCGAGCTCGCCCGCCGACACCGCCTCGATGGCGTAAGGCACGAGCAGCTGGCGCATCTCGCGCAGCTTGCCGGGATTGTGGGTGGCGATGACGAGCCGACCGGTGATCAGGCGGGGCATGGCTCAGCCTTAGGCCAGCGCCTGTTTTTGCAGCGCCACCAGATCGGCGATGCCGGCCTTGGCCAGGGCCATCATGCTGGCGAGCTCGGCCTCGGAGAAGACGGCGCCCTCGGCCGAGGCCTGCACCTCGACCAGCGCGCCCGACCCCGACATGACGAAATTGGCATCGGTCTGCGCCTCGGAATCCTCGGCATAGTCGAGGTCGAGCACCGGCTCGCCCTGGTAGATGCCACAGGAGACGGCGGCGACGTGGTCGCGCAACGGGTTTTCCTTGACGATGGAGCGCGAGCGCATCCAGTCGAGGCAGTCGTGCAGCGCGATCCAGGCGCCGGTGATGGACGCGGTGCGGGTGCCGCCGTCGGCCTGCAGCACGTCGCAGTCTACCGTGATCTGGCGCTCGCCCATGCCCTGCAGGTTGGTCACGGCGCGCAGGCTGCGGCCGATCAGGCGCTGGATTTCCTGGGTGCGGCCCGACGGCTTGCCCGACGTCGATTCGCGCCGCGTCCGGGTGTGCGTCGCGCGCGGCAGCATGGCGTATTCGGCGGTGACCCAGCCGCGGCCCTGCCCGCGCAGCCACGGCGGCGGCTTGTCCTCCAGCGAGGCGGTGCAGAGCACGTGCGTGCCGCCGAACTTCACCAGGCAGGAGCCTTCCGCGTAGCGGGCGACCTTGCGCTCGAGCGTCACCTGCCGCAGGTCGGCGGGGGCGCGTTTGGAGGGTCGCATGAAGGCTCCGTAGTGAGGGAGGCGATCTCGTAGGGGTCGTGGGCCGGCGAGGCAACCATGCTCGATGGATGGCGCGCCAGCGGGCCTACTCTCCCGCGGCCAGTTGCGCGACGCCGGCCTCGCGCGCGGGCCCGCCGAGCGGGCGCTCCTCCATGAACAGCATCGCCGTGAAGGCGGCAGCCGAGCCCAGCGCGACGAGCCCGAAGACGATGCGGAAGCTGGCGAGCAGCGCCGCCTGCTCGTGCAGCGACGGCGCGATCGCGGCCTGCGCATGGGCGCCGAGGAGCACCGCTCCGAAGATGGCCACCGCCACCGCGCCGCCGAGCTGGCGGCACAGGTTCGCCGTCGCGGTCGCCGTGCCGAGCTGGTGCAGGGCCACCGCATTCTGGATCGAGACGGTGGAGATCGGCAGCAGCGTGCCCAGCGCGATCGAGACCACCGCCAGCACGAGGCTCACGCCCCACACCGGCATCGTGCCCGCGAAGGCCACCAGCACGAGCGCCGCCACGAACGCGCACGGCATCGCGGTCAATGGCAGCCGCTTGTAGTGCTCGCGCGTCGCCATGGCGCGACCCGAGAGGAGCGTGCCGGCGACGGTCCCGACCGTCAGCGGCAGGAGCGCGACACCCGATTGGGAGGCGCTCAGCCCGCGCAGGGTCTCGAACAGGATCGGCGCGTAGATGGCGAGGCCGAGGAAGAGCCCCACGCTCAAGGTGGCGGCGGCTGTGGCGAATAGCACCACCTTGTTGAACAGCACGTCGAGCGGGATGAGCGGCTCCTCGGCCACGTTGATATGGCGGTAGAAACCGGCAAAGAGCAGCGCGCTGCCGGCGAGCACGCTGGCGGTCCGCCAATCGACCCAGCCGAAACGCGCGCCGGCCCACGAGAGGGCCACCAGCAGCGTCGAGGTCGAGGCGACCAGCAACACCGCCCCGACGATGTCGAGCTTGTGCCGCCGCTCGTGGCGCGGCAGCCGCTTCAGCGGCGCGGCCGTCATCAGGTAGGCGGCGGCGCTGAGCGGCACGTTGATCCAGAAGATCATCTGCCACGTCAGGTGCTGGGCGAAGAATCCGCCGAGCACCGGGCCGGCGACGCTGGCGGTGGTGAAGGCGGTGGCGAAATAGACCTGCCAGCCGGCGCGTTCGCGCGGGGTCAGCATGTCGCCGACGATGGTCTGAGACAAGGCCAGCAAGCCGCCGCCGCCGATGCCCTGGACGAAGCGAGCCGAAACCAGCGCGGTCATGGTGGGCGCCAGCGCGCAGAGGATCGAGCCGGCGGCGAAGATGGCGATGGCGGCCAGCAGCACGATGCGGCGGCCGTGGATGTCCGAGAGCTTGCCGTAGATCGGCACCGCGGACGTCGCCGCCAGCAGATAGGCTGTGACGACCCAGGGCAGATGTGCCGCGCCGCCGATATCGCGTCCGATGGTGGGCAGCGCCGTCGCCACGATGGTCTGGTCGAGCGCGCCGAGCAGCATCGCCATCATGAGCCCGTAGATGATGCGGCGAATCTCGTGCGCAGCCAGGGGCGCCGCCTCGGCTCTGGGCGTATTGGTCGTGGCATTGGACATCAGCCGGATGTCGGGCCGATGCTGCAGTGCGACAAGGTCGTGCCCGGCGCCGCTGCCTTGCGGCGGGCGCATCGAGGCGATGTCTTTCCCGGGATCGACCCTGCCGGCAAAACGCCGTCGACCACGTCGTTCCGGCGCTACGCCGAGACCGGAGCGCGGCAGGCGGCGACGATGGCGAGGAAATCCTCGGCCTTGAGGCTGGCGCCGCCGACAAGGGCACCGTCGACGTTCTTCACGTTCATCAGGTCGCGGGCGTTGCCCGGCTTTACCGAGCCGCCGTAGAGCAGGCGGATGCCGGCGCCGCCGATCGGCAACAGGCGGGAGACCTCCTCGCGCATGAAGGCGTGCATCTCGCGGATATCGTCGGCGGTCGGCGTGACGCCGGTGCCGATGGCCCAGATCGGCTCGTAGGCGAGGACGAGGCGAGCGGCGTCGATGTCGGTGGGCAGCGAGCCCGACATCTGGCGCTCGACGACGGAGAGGGCGCGGTTCTGGTCGCGATCCTCCTTTGTCTCGCCGACGCAGACGATGACGTCGAGCCCGGCGCCCATCGCGGCCACCGCCTTGCGGCGCACGGCCACGTTGGTCTCGCCGTGGTCGGCCCGGCGCTCGGAATGGCCGAGGATCACGTAGGTGGCGCCGGCGTCCCGCAGCATCGCGGCGGCAATGTCGCCGGTATGGGCGCCGTACTCCTGCCGGTGGCAGTTCTGTCCGCCGACCGCGAGCGCCGTCCCGGCAGCGATGACGCAGGCGTCGCGGAGCAGCGTCGTCGGCGGGCAGACCAGCACCTCGACATCTCCGGTGCGGCCGTCGCGCACCGCGTCGCGGATCGCCTCGATCTGCGGCAGGTCGGCGCGCAGCCCGTTCATCTTCCAGTTTCCAGCAACAAGCGGTCGCGGTGGTCGCGCCATCGGCGGCAGGCTCCCAGAACTTCTTCGATCGACGTCGATGGTCGTGCGACCGACGCGAGCCGTCCCTAGCATCGGGGCCGGCGATCGGCAAAGGTTGCCAATCAGCGGCCGTTGATGCACCACATCGCGGTTTCGCAGCAGGGCTCGGCGCCCTCGGCCAACGCGACGGACAGCTCCATGCTTACGCAGATGCGCGCGCTTTCCCAGAACTTCTTCGGGCGTGCGATCCTGGGCGTGGTGCTCGTGCTGATCATCGGCTCCTTCGCGATCTGGGGGATCGGCGACCGCTTCACCGGCTACGACGCCGGCCAGATCGCCCAGGTCGGTCCCGGCAAGATCACCATCGAGCAATACCGTAATGCCTTCCGCAACGAGTTGCAGAGGCTGCAGCAGCAGCAGAAACGCCCGATCAACGGCGAGGAGGCCAAGCGGTTGGGCGTCGACCGCCAGGTGCTCTCGCGCCTGCTCACCGATACCCTGCTCGAGCAGCAGGCGACGAAGCTCGGCCTCGCCGTCGGCAACGACGAGATCGTTCGCCTCATTGAAAGGGATCCGTCTTTCTTCGACCCGGCGACGACGCGCTTCGACCGCAACCGCTTCAACGCGGTCCTGAGCGAGAACGGCTACACGGAGATAAGCTACGCCACGGCGGAGCGCCGCCTGGTCCTGCGTCAGGAGGTGTCCGAGGCCGTCGTCGGCGGGCTCCAGCTCCCGGCGATCGTCAGCGACGCGGTGCACCGCTTCCAGGCCGAGGTCCGCGATGCCGACTTCTTCATCCTGCCGTCGGCGGCGGCCGGCAGCGTGGCGGCACCGAACGAGGCGGACCTGAAGAGCTACTACGACGCGCATACCTTCACCTACACGGCGCCGGAGTTCCGCAAGCTCGACGTGCTGGCCATCCTGCCGGTCGACCTGGTGAAGCCGGACGCGGTCACGCCGGACGAGGTCAAGAAGCGCTACGACGAGCAGAGGGCCGCGCGCTTCGAGCACGAGCAGCGGATCGTGGAGCAGCTGGTGTTCCCCGACGCCGCGGCGGCGCAGGCCGCGGAAGCCAAGATCAAGGCCGGGGCTTCCTTCGATACGGCAGTCACCGACGACAAGAAGACGCCGGCCGACGTGTCTCTTGGTACGGTCGGCAAAGCGGACATCGTCGATCCGGCGGTCGCTGCCGCCGCCTTCGCCCTGCCGGAAGGCGGCACGAGTTCGCCGGTCAAGGGCCAGTTCGGCACGGTTCTGGTGCACGTCTCGAAGATCATCGCCGGCACCACGCAATCGCTGATGGAGGTCACCGCTCAGCTGAAGGACGAGATCGCCATCATCAAGGCCCGGCAGCAGGCGAAGGACGAGGCCGACAAGGTCGAGGACGCGCGCGCCGCCGGCAAGTCGCTGCCCGAGGTGGCCGCCAGCGTCGGCATGAAGACCCGAACGATCGAGGCGGTGGACGCCCAGGGCCGCAACAGGGACGGCAGGCCGGTGGAAGGCCTCGTCGCCGGTCCGCAGCTCCTCAAGGCGGCCTTCTCGGCCGAGCCGAATTCCGATCCCGACGTCATCCACACGGACCAGGGCGGCTCCGTATGGTTTGCGGTCACGAAGGTCGATGCCGCGCACCAGCTGCCGTTCGCAGACGTGAAGCCGAAGGTCGCGGCGGCCTGGCGCGCCGAGGAGACGACGCGCAAGCTGGCGTCCGAGGGCGACGAAATCGTCAAGGCCATCGACGGCGGCAAGACGCTCGCCACCGCAGCCGCCGAGGCCAAGCAGCCGGTAATGCAGGCGCGCAACGTCGGGCGCGGCGGCGCACCGGAGCTTCCCTCGACCGAAGCGAGCGCGCTGTTCGAACATCCCGTCGGCAAGGCCGGCTCGGTCTCGGCGCAAGGCCGCGGCCGGCTCGTCTTCAAGGTCGAGGCGGCTCGCGTGCCCCCCATCGATTCGAATGAATCGACCTTCAAGAAGCTCATCGATCAGGTGAAGAGCGGCTACGAGGACGATGTCATCCAGCAATATCTCGCCAGAGTGCAGACCGAGGTCGGCGTGACCATCAACAAGAAGGCGCTGGCCACCGCGCTCGGCGACGAACCCGGCAGCTGATGACCTCGCCATCCTTCGAGGCCTTCGCGCCGCGGCACGCCGCGGGCGAGCCGCAGCTCGTCGCCGCGACGCTGATCGCCGATCTCGAGACGCCGGTTTCGGCGTTCCTGAAGCTCTCGGCCAGCCGCACGGGTGGCTGCTTCCTGCTCGAATCGGTGGAGGGCGGGGCGGCGCGCGGCCGCTATTCGATGATCGGGCTCGATCCCGACGTGGTGTTCCGCGCCACCGGTGGCCGCGCCGAGATCGCCCGCGACGCGCTCGTCGCGCCCGAGAGCTTCGTGCCCTGCACCGAGCCGCCGCTACCCTCCCTGCGCAAACTCATCGCCGAATCGCGCATCGCTCCGGCCGACGAGGGCGAGCTCCCGCCGATGGCGGCCGGCGTCTTCGGCTATCTCGGCTACGACATGGTGCGCGAGATGGAGCGGCTCGCGCCGGCCAAGCCGGACCCGATCGGCGTGCCGGATTCTATCTTCCTGCGGCCGACGCTGATGGTCGTCTTCGACAATGTCCGCGACGAGATCTCCGTGGTCACGCCGGTGCGGCCCAAGCCGGGCGAAGATGCGCGCGCCGCCTTCGCGGGTGCCGAGGCCCGCCTCGCCGCGATCGTCGCGGTGCTCGAGGGGCCGCTGTCGCATGGCGCGGCCAAGGCATCGCGGGCGCCGCTGGCCGCGATCGAGCCGGCAAGCAACACGCCGCCGACCCGCTTCCTCGCGATGGTCGAGCGGGCCAAGGAGTACATCCGCGCCGGCGACATCTTCCAGGTGGTGCTCTCGCAGCGCTTTTCGACGCCGTTCGCCCTCCCCGCCTTCTCGCTCTATCGCGCGCTGCGGCGGGTCAACCCAGCGCCGTTCCTCTGCTTCCTCGATTTCGGCACGCACCAGATCGTGTGTTCCTCGCCCGAAATCCTGGTGCGCGTGCGCGACGGAACGGTGACGATCCGTCCGATCGCCGGCACCCGCTGGCGCGGCAAGACCCGCGCCGAGGACGAGGCGCTCGCCGCCGACCTGCTCGCCGACGAGAAGGAATGCGCCGAGCACCTGATGCTTCTCGATTTGGGCCGCAACGACGTCGGGCGGGTCGCGGCAACCGGCACGGTCACCGTGACCGAGCGTTTCGCCATCGAGCGCTACAGCCACGTCATGCATATCGTCTCGAACGTCGAGGGCAGCCTCGATCCCGCCTACGACGTCATCGATGCGCTGGCCGCCGGTTTTCCCGCCGGCACGGTGTCGGGTGCACCTAAGGTGCGGGCGATGGAGATCATCGACGAGCTCGAGGCCGACAAGCGCGGCATCTACGCCGGCTGCATCGGCTATTTCGGCGCCGCCGGCGAGATGGACACCTGCATCGTGCTGCGCACCGCCGTCGTCAAGGACGCCACGATGCACGTCCAGGCCGGCGCCGGCATCGTCTATGACTCGAATCCCGAGAGCGAGGCGCGCGAGTGCATCAACAAGGCCCGCGCGCTGTTCCGTGCAGCGGAGGAGGCCGGCCGCTTCGCCGGATAGATCAACTTCGTCGTCTTGACGGCTTTGCGGTCGCGATGGGAGTCAATGAAGCCGCTGCTCGACACTCGTCACTGGACCGCCCGGTTGCGCCACCATGGAACCGCGGTGTGCGGACTGCGTCGCGGTCCCTTGCCGACGGCGGCGATGCTGCGCAGCGGCGGCGCGATCGCGACCGGGTTCCTGCTGTTCCTTGCGCTCGGCCGCCCGGAGGCGGCCGTCCTGTGTGCCTTCTTCACGAACTTCCTCTGTCTGGCGGACCGCGCCACGCCGGTCACGACGCGCCTCGCGGTCCAGGCGGCGGGCGGCGTGCTCTTCGCCGTCCTGGGCGGGCTCGGCCTGGTGCTCTCGGGCGACGTGGCCCTCATCATCGCTTTGGTGTTCGTCGTGGCGCTGGTGGCCGGAACCGTCCACGGCACCGCGCCGGGGCTCGAGGCCCTGCCCCGCTTTGGGCTGTGCTGCCTGGTGGTGACCGCCTTCCTGCCGCTCGACGTGGGCCAGAGCCTGCTCGCGGCGCTGGTCGGCACCGTCGTGGCGATCGCCGCCGTGCTGATCGACGGTACCGTCCGCCGCGGTCGGCGCGGCACCTACACCGCCAAGGTCAACGCCGCCGCCGGCCGCCCCGGGCCGCGCTTCAGCCTGATCTACGGCTGCGCCGCCGCCATTGGCCTGATGGTCGGGTTGGCATGGGGCGGGATGCGGCCCTACTGGGTGACGATCACCGTCTTGCTCGTCATGCAGCCCGATCGGCGCGCCAACACCGTGAGGGTCGTCCAGCGCTTCCTCGGCACGATCGCCGGCGTGGTCTTCGCCTTTGGCGCGGTGCGCATCCTGCCGGACGCGGTTCGGCCCGGTGCGCTGCTCGTGCTGGTGCTGGCGCTGCCGTTCGTCTGGCCGCTCGGCTACGAGCGCAACTACGGTCTCGGCACCGCCGTGCTCTCGGCCTGGGTGCTGATCCTCATCGACATTGCCCTGCCCTCCGCCGACCTTGCGACGGCGCTGTTTCGCGCGCGCCTGTCGGACACCGCGATCGGCTGCGCCATCGCGCTTGCCGGCAGCTTCGCCTTCTTCGAGGTGCGGAAGGGGGCGGCGCGGGAGTGAGCGCGCTGATCAGAGATCGCGACGCCCGTCCACCACGTCCACGATCTCGACGTAGAGAACATCCCCTTCATCTTCGTCGGGCTGCACCTCGTAGAGAATAAGATACGGCGCTTCGACGAGGAGGCGGGTGGTAGGACCGAGATCCGGGCGGCGCGGCCCCGATCTGGGTATTGTCGTCAGCTGAGCGACGCGGCGTTCTATGCGGTCGAAGACGCGTTCCGCGGCGGACTCGTTGTGCTGTCCGATGAAGACGTAGATCGCCAGAAGATTGTCCCGAGATCGTCGGGACCAGCGGATCTCAGCCGGCACGTTCCGGGCGAGCCTTCGATGCAGCGAGAAGGCGACGGGCCTCCACTCGTAGCTTATTGAAATCGACGCGACCGGCGCTGCCGCTCGCCTTGCCCGCGTCCCAGGCCGACCGAAGCTTCTGCACCTGACGATCGTCCAGCTCCCGGCCGGACCAATGCCGGAGAGCATCGAGGACGACGTCTCTCACAGAGGCGTATTCTCCCGTTTCGACGACGGCCCTGATGTCATCGGCGAAGGGCTCGGGCACCTCGACTGTCAACGGTTCCGGATGGCTCATGCCGCAGCAAAGCATGATGAGCCGACCCTGAGAAGGGGCACCCTGAACAGGAGAACGGCCACGACGTCCCAGGCATGGCGTCCTGTCGCCTTCACACCATGTAGCCCGGCAGCCAGCCCTCGTGCGCGGCACGCAGTTCCGCGAGGGAGACCGCGGCCGCGTCGATCGCCAGCGCGTCGCCGCCGGTCGTGCCGATCCGCTCGACGGCGACATCGGCGTTGGCGTAGCGCAGGATGAAGTCGGCGTCGCTCGTCGCAGCCGTGACGATGTAGCGGGCCTGGTCCTCGCCGAAGAGCCAGCCGTGCGCCGGCACGCCGCCCGGCATCTCCACTGCCGCACCCATGCCGCCGGCCAGCGCCATCTCGGCCAGCGTCACCGCGATGCCGCCGTCCGAGGCGTCGTGGCAGGCGGAGATGCGCCCTTCGGCGATGAGGCCGCGCACGAAGTCGCCGTTGCGCCTCTCCGCGGCGAGGTCGACGGGCGGCGGGGCGCCCTCCTCCCGCCCGCAGATCTCACGCAGGTACAGCGACTGGCCGAGCCAGCCGCGCGTCTCCCCGATCAGCAGGATGGCCTCGCCCTCGGCGACGAAGCCGATGCCGACGCTCGCCGCCACGTCGGCGATGAAGCCGACGCCGCCGATGGAGGGCGTCGGCAGGATGCCGCGGCCGGCGCTCTCGTTGTAGAGCGAGACGTTGCCAGACACGATCGGAAAGTCTAGCGCGCGGCAGGCCTCGCCGATGCCGCGCACGCACCCCACGAATTGGCCCATCACCTCGGGCTTCTCCGGGTTCCCGAAGTTGAGGTTGTCGGTCGCCGCCCGCGGCAGCGCCCCGGTCGCGGTGATGTTGCGCCAAGCCGCCGCCACCGCCTGCTTGCCGCCCTCGTAAGGGTCGGCCTCGCAATAGCGCTGGGTGACGTCGGTGCACAGCGCCAGCCCCTTGGGCCCGTCGCCGACGCGCACGATCGCCGCGTCGCCCCCTGGCCGCTGGATCGTGTTGCCGCCGATGAGGTGGTCGTACTGCTCCCACACCCAGCGCTTGGAGGCGACGTCGGGCGAGGCCATCAGCGCCAGCAGCGCCTCGCGCGTGCCCATCGGCGGCGCCACCGCCCGCGCCTCGATCACCGGGCGCTTCGGGGTCGCGACGTGCGGCCGGTCGTAGAGCGGCGCCTGGTCGCCCAGCTCCTTGATCGGCAGGTCGACCTTGGTCTCCCCGCCGTGGCGGACCACGAAGCGCAGCGTGTCGGTGGTGTGGCCGATGACGGCGAAGTCGAGGCCCCACTTGACGAAGACCGCCTCGGCGGCGGCGCGCTTCTCCGGGTGCAGCACCATGAGCATGCGCTCCTGGCTCTCCGACAGCATCATCTCGTAGGCGGTCATGCCCGTCTCGCGGCACGGCACATCGTCGAGGTCGAGCTCGATGCCGAGGTCGCCCTTGGCGCCCATCTCGACGGCCGAGGAGGTCAGCCCGGCAGCGCCCATGTCCTGGATCGCCACCACGGCGCCGGTCCCCATCAGCTCCAGGCAGGCCTCCAGCAGCAGCTTTTCCGCGAAAGGGTCGCCGACCTGGACGGTCGGCCGCTTCTCCTGCGCGTCGGCCTCGAAGCTCGCCGAGGCCATGGTGGCGCCGTGGATGCCGTCGCGGCCGGTCTTGGAGCCGAGATAGACGATCGGGTTCCCGACGCCGGTCGCCTTGGCGTAGAAGATCTCGTCCGTGCGGGCGATGCCCACCGCCATGGCGTTGACCAGGATGTTGCCGTCGTAGCGGGTGTGGAACTGCGTCGAGCCGCCCACCGTCGGCACGCCGAAGGCGTTGCCGTAGCCGCCGATGCCGGCCACCACGCCCGCCATCAGGTGCTTGGTCCTGGGATGGGCCGGGTCGCCGAAGCGCAGCAGGTCGAGGCAGGCGATCGGCCGCGCCCCCATGGTGAACACGTCGCGCAGGATGCCGCCGACGCCGGTCGCCGCGCCCTGGTAGGGCTCGATGTAGGAGGGATGGTTGTGGCTCTCCATCTTGAAGACGCAGGCCTCGCCGTCGCCGATGTCGATGATTCCGGCGTTTTCCCCGGGGCCTTGGATCACCCAGGGCGCGCTTGTGGGCAGCGTGCGCAGGTGCAGGCGCGAGGACTTGTAGGAGCAGTGCTCGTTCCACATCGCCGAGAAGATGCCAAGCTCGGTGAAGCTGGGCACCCGCCCGATCAGCTCGAGGATGCGGCGGTACTCGTCGGGCTTGAGCCCGTGCGCGGCCACGAGCTCGGGGGTGATGGCGGGTTCGGCGGGCGGCACAAGGCTCTCCGGGTTTGCGGCGACAACGCCGACCTGTTGCAGCTGCAAACCATATGCGGTACGATAACCGAGGTCAAGCCCCTGTTCCGGCTTGAATACCGCAAGACCTCCGCGCCGCGTGCCCTGACAAGTGGCCCTGCCAAAGTCAGGGAACGTCGACAAAAGAGCGTGACGGTGTCAGCGAACCGCGACATCGGACCGTGCCATCGGCGCGTTCGCTGACAAGGCGGGAAAACACGCCTGCGTACGCCGACATGGCCAGTCCAGTCGGCGAAGCGCCGGCTAAGCCGCCTTGTCGAGCCCGTAGAGCGTGTGCAACGTGCGCACCGCGAGCTCGGTGTAGGCGGCATCGATCAGCACCGAAAACTTGATCTCGGAGGTGGTGATCGCGCGGATGTTGATGCCTTTGTCCGACAGCGCCTTGAAGGCCTTGGCGGCGACGCCGGCGTGGGAGCGCATGCCCACGCCGATGGCCGAGACCTTGACCACGTCGGTCGAGCCTTCCAGCAGCTCGAAGCCGATCTCGGCCCTCTGGCTCTCCAGCAGCGCGCAGGCGCGGTCGTAGTCGGCCGTGGTGGTGGTGAAGGTCATGTCGGTGTGGCGGGCGTCGCCCGAGGCCACCTGGATGATCATGTCGACGTTGATGCCGGCCTCCGCCAGCGGCCCGAAGATACCGGCGGCGACGCCGGGCGAATCCTTGAGCCGCCGCAGTGTGATCTGCGCCTCGTCGCGCGAGAAGGCGATGCCGGTCACGACCTGCTGTTCCACGATGTCCTCCTCCTCACAAATCAGCGTGCCCGGCGACGGCGCGGCGGGATCGTCGAAGGACGAGCGCACGAAGGTCTTCACGCGGTGTACCATCGCCAGCTCGACGGAGCGCACCTGCAGCACTTTGGCGCCGAGCGAGGCCATCTCGAGCATCTCCTCGAAGGCGACGCGGTCGAGCCGACGGGCCTTGGGCACGATGCGCGGATCGGTGGTGTAGACGCCGTCGACGTCGGTGTAGATGTCGCAGCGGTCGGCCCCGATGGCGGCGGCCACCGCGACGGCGGACGTGTCGGAACCGCCGCGTCCCAGCGTGGCGATGCGGCCGGTGCCCTCGTGGATACCCTGGAACCCGGCGACGACCGCGACCTCGCCGCGCGCGAAACCTGCGGCGAGGTTGCTGTCGGCGATCGACTCGATGCGGGCGACGCCGTGGGCATCGGAGGTGCGGATGGGGATCTGCCAGCCCTGCCAGGAGCGGGCCGGCACGCCGCTCTGCTGCAGGGCGATGGCGAGGAGTCCGGCGGTGACCTGCTCGCCCGAGGCGACCACGGCATCGTACTCGCGCGGGTCGTAGAGCGGCGAGGCCTGCTTGACCCAGTCCACGAGTTCGTTGGTCTTCCCCGACATGGCCGAGACCACCACCGCCACCTCGTGGCCCGCCTCGACTTCGCGCTTCACGTGGCGGGCGACGTTGCGGATGCGGTCGAGGTCGGCGACGGACGTGCCGCCGAACTTCATCACGAGACGGGACATGCTGGGTGGTGGGCTCACTGAGGGCGTACCTAAAAAGGCGCGCCTTCATGACGGTGCGTCTCTTCTGCGTCAACCGAGTGGTGCCGTCGCTTTCTTCTGCGCAGCTTTCACTCTGTTGCCGAATATTCAACGGCGCTTGAGAAAAACAACCCCGTTGAGTGGCGGACCGACGCGGACGGTTGTGGGATCGCTCACGGCGATGACGTAGACGCCCGGTTCGTCGGGCGGGTCTCTCTTCTTTCAAGCGAAAGGCCCACAGCAGGCAGCCCAACCTCTCCGAACAACGTCTCGGGCGTCAGAAGAGCTGTCATGGCACTGTCGCGCTGCGGATCGCCTGTGTCAGTATCGCCGGCCGTATCCACCTGTGCCGAAGCCGACCAGCCGAAGGATGAACAGCAAGATCACGGCGCCGATGACGGCGTTGACGATGAGCCCCACGATGCCGTGCGCGAGCACCACGTGGAAGTAGTTCAATACGTAGTCGCCGATGAAGGCACCGATGATGCCGACGATGAAGTCGCCGATCAGCCCGAAGCCGCCGCCCGACACGATCAGTCCGGCGATCCAACCGGCGATGATGCCAACCACGAGAATGATGATGATGCCTTGACCGGACAGGTGCATAGAAGCCTCGCAATTTATGCCCGGCTAAGCTGCGGGCTGGGCCGCCCGTTCCATCTTGTCGCAGGTTTCGTCGGCGGAGGCGCCGCTTAGCACGCTTGTTGCGAGGTGGTTTTTTCAACTCGGAGTCGACAATGATCGCGTCAAAGGCCAGCTCGTCTCAGCGCTGGGTCCAGCTGCTGCTCGGCCTGATCGTCATGATGGCGATCTCCAGTCCGCAATACGTATGGACCCTGTTCACCGGGCCGCTCGGCAAGGCGACGGGAGCCAATCTCGCGCAGGTCCAGATCACCTTCTCGATCCTGGTCATCCTGCAGACCTGGGCGGCGCCGGGCCAGGGCTGGCTTATCGACCGTTTCGGTCCGCGCCTGCTGGTCGCGCTGGGCGCCGCTCTGAGCGGGCTCGGCTGGGTGCTGGCGAGCGGCGTGAGCTCGCTGCCGATGCTCTACCTGACCTACGGCCTGTTTTGCGGCCTCGGCACCGGCTTCGTCTACATTGGCACGGTCGGGCTGATGGTGCGCTGGTTCCCCGATCATCGCGGCTTCGCCGTGGGCGTGGTGGCGGCCGGCTACGGCTTCGGCGCGCTGGCCACGACCTTTCCGATCGACACGATGATCAAGGCCGAGGGCTTCCGCCACACGCTGCTGGTGTTCGGCCTTGTCCTCGGCGCGATCGGCCTCTTCGCCGGCCTGCTGCTGCGCGAGCCGCTCTCGAGCGAGGTTCGCTCGAGCCGCGAGCTCCACACCGGCGCCACGCCCGGCGCCATGCTGCGCTCGCCGATCTTCTGGCTGATGTTCGTCATGATGACCATGATGTCGACCGGCGGCCTCATGGTGGTGTCGAACTTCAAGAGCTTCGCCGTCGATTTCGGGCACAGCAACGCGATGGTCTTCGGCGCCGCCGCCGTGCCGCTCGCGCTGTCGATCGACCGCATCTGCAACGGCCTCACCCGGCCCTTCTTCGGCTGGGTGTCGGACCGCATTGGCCGCGAGGAGACGATGGCGCTGGCCTTCACGCTGGAGGGCGTCGCCATCGCGGTACTGATCGGCCTGCGCCACGATCCGGTGGTTTTCGTGCTGATGTCGGGCGTGGTATTCTTCGGCTGGGGCGAGATCTTCTCGCTGTTCCCCTCGACGCTGACCGACACGTTCGGCGAGAGATACGCCACCACGAACTACGGCTTCCTCTACATGGCACAGGGCATCGGCTCGGTCCTCGGCGGCCCGCTGGCGGCGGCGCTGAAAGGCGAGGTCGGCAGCTGGGTGCCGGTGTTCGGGATCGTGGTCGCCCTCGACCTCACCACCGCGGCGCTGGCCTACTTCATCCTGCGGCCGATGCGGGCGCGCGGGCGCGTGTTCGGACACGAGGCGACGCCGGAGCCGGCGATCGGGCACGCCTGATCGTCGCGCACGCATCGCCCGGGTCTCGGCCGGAGAGATCGTGACAACCCGGGAGTGCGGCGATGGGCCGAGCCATGCTCAAGCAGGAACCTGCTGGCCAAAAAAACGACCGCCTCAGTCGACCACCAGGCGCAGGACGCGCTCGGCCGGCTTGATCGTCAGCCGGCGACCGTAGTCGAACACAAGGTGATCCTGCTCCATGCCGTCGGCGAAGACGGTTCCGCCATCGTTCATTCGCGATCGAATCGTAAGATCCGCTTCGACGAGCTTGCCCGCGCGCAGGACGGTCCCGGTGGTACGGCTCGGGAACGGCTCGCGGACCATGTAGGCCAGGGCGCGCTCCTGGACATCGAGCGGCACGACGAGGCCGGTGGCTTCGCTGATCGAGCGCGCCCACCCGGTGGCGCCCGTACCCGAGGTGACGATCACACCGCTCGACGACTGCAGCTCGCTCATCCCCGAGGTCTCGATCTCGTAGCGCGCGGACTGATGGCTGCGATGGCCGATGAAGATCTCGTTCAAGGCCAGCAGGCGTTCGCCGCTATCGAGATCGGCCTCGACCATCGTGCGGCGCTCGATGGCGACATCGTTCGCGACGGCCGCCGGCAGCAGCTTGGAAAGCTGCTCGACCGAGAGCCGCCCGAGAATGCCGTCGTAGAGGTCGGGCGCCGGGTTCACGCCGAGCACCGGCTGACCATCGAGGTATTTGGCGACGTTGGCGATGAGACCGTCTTGTCCCACCGTGACGACGACGTCGTCCGGCGTGAACAGGAACCGATCGAGGTCGGCGCGCCGGACCTTGGCCTGCCGCCAACCGTCGTGCACGGCGGCGCGACCCTGCCGAAGGGTCGCCTGCAACCGCTCGTGAAGGCCCTCGACGTCCTCGAGGCTCTCGCCGCGCGTGCGGAGAAAGAAGCGCGCCTGTTCGCGCGTGGCATGGCGCGCGATCAGAAGCTCGTATTCGGTTTCGCGCGTGACGAAGACGACGCGGGGCGTGTTCGTCGACATGGCGTCTGGCTCAGCGTGGCGCGGCGAGCGGCGTAGGCGCACCGCGGAACTCGTTCATCAGGCCGGCGAGCAGGTCGGGCGTCACGTTGACATGCTCGATCTTGGTCAGCTTTCCGGCGAGATCGCGGGCGGCGAGGCCCATCAGCACGGCCGGCGAGAGCGTACGATAGATCGCGATATGCGCTTCGTCCGCCTCGGCCTTGGCGCTCTCGACCGCACGAATGCGCGCGGCCTCCGCCTCCGCCTGGATCTGCTGCGCCTCGGCCTTGCCGGTCGCCCTGTCGCGGGCGTTCTGCGACTCTTCCACGATGAGCAGCTTCTCGCGCCGCGCCAGCTCGGTCTTGGTGGCGAGTTCGTTCTCGGCGATCGCGCGTTCCTTCTCGACGGCGAGCGCGCGGCGCTCGAAGGTCGCCTCGTCGGCCTTCTGCTGCAGCGCCTCGAACGTCGGTGTCTGCAGCGCACGCTCCAGCTCGCTCGAGGGCATCAAGCTGGTGAGGCGCACGGAGACGATCGCCAGGCCGAGATCGGCCAGCGTCGTTGCACCCGCGAGCGCCTTCTCGATGCGCATTCGCAGCGGTTCGATGCCGTCATCGAGCAAGGTGCGGACAGTCTTTTCGGCGAGGTACTGCAAGGCCGCCTGGTTCACCAGGCCGGCAAGGCGCGATTCGATGCGCTCGAGCGGTTCGCCTTTGAGCCGTCCGCTGTCGAGCGCGATGGAGAAGTCGACCCGCCGGGACAGGAGGTCGGGGTCGACGACGTGCCAGGTCAGCATGCCCTGCACGGCCATCTGCTGGAAATCCTGGCTTCGCCCGCGGACGAAGAGCGTGGCCTCGCGATCGTCCATCGGGACCTCGACGATGCTGGCGTTTTCCGGATTGAACCAGAACACCAGGCCGCGCCCGCTCTGGCGCAGCCGTCCCTTGCGATAACGGATCACGTGGCTGGATGCCTCGCTGCGCAGTTGCGCGAGGACCCCGAGACTGCGGACTTGTGCCATGTCAACCTCCTGAGACGATGGATGGGGCGTGCGGCTCTTGCCGCCGGTAGAGTTCCGCCGGGCGATAGGACGTGTTGGCCTCGTGTTCGCCGGTCGGCGCGATCCAGCCCTTGTCGAGCATGCGGCGGCGAAAAGCCGGCTTGTTCAGCGCGACACCGAGGATCGCCTCGTGGATCTCCTGGAGCTCGCGCAACGTGAAGCGGGACGGCAGGAGCGTGAGAGCGATCGGCGTGTAGTCGAGCTTGCCGCGCAGGCGCTGGACGGCGGTGCCGAGGATCGCGGCATGGTCGAAGGCCAACGGCAGCTTGCTGTCGGCGGAGGTCGCGGCAACGGCGCCGTCGTCCGGAGCGGTCCCGTCGAGGTCGATGCGTGCCAGGCATAGATCGCTTTTCGCTAAAGCTGCCGCGGTGAAGCGAGCGGCTGGCAACAGCGCGACGTAGGCGACGCTGATGACCCTCGTGCGCGGATCGCGATCGGGCGCGCCGAAGGTGTAGAGCTGTTCGACGAAAGCATCCGTCAGCCGCGCCTTCTCGCGCATCACGCGGACGGCGGCATCCTCGAGCGTCTCTGTCACGCCGACGAAACCGCCCGGCAAGGCCCAGCGGCCCTGATGGGGCGGCTCGCGACGTTGCATCAGCAGGGCGACGATCGCCCCGCCCACGACGGACATCAGGACGAGGTCGACAGCCACCGATGGCCGCTCGAACGCCGACGCATCGTAGTCGCGGAGGAACTCGGTCTCATCCTGCACAACAGCACCTTATATGCATCTCGCATCTTAGTTAGATGCGAAATGGATATAAGTCAAGACGAATCAGCGACCGTACGAAGCCTGCCCGCCCCCTGTCGGATTTACGCATTCTTTCGGAGAAGTGCCGGCCCCCTTCTCCCACCCCCCTGCGGGAAAGGTGCCCGAAGGGCAAATGAGGGGTCGGGAAACGTCGCCGCTTATCTCTGCCGCAGGTTCCAACCGCTTAGGATCGAGGATCCCTCATCCGGCGCTTCGCGCCACCTTCTCCCGGAAGGGGAGAAGGGCTATCCCGCATCGTTTCGCAGGGGCGGACCCAAGAGTGTGAATGACTTAGTGCCGCCCCCCCCCCTGTCGGGACCAGGCTGGCGCCTTGCTTGTACGAGGCTCAGCCCTTGTCCTTCTCCATCTGCGCCTTGAGCGCGGCGAGCTTGGCGAAGGGGGAATTGGGATCGGGCTGGCGGTCGCGTTCGCGCGGCTTGGGGGCCTCGGTGGTCTGGAACGACGGCGTACGGCCGCCGTCGCGACGGCCGCCGCCGGCAGGCGGACCGTCGCGGCGGTCGCGCCGTGGCTCGCCGCGGTTTTCGCCGCCGCCATTGCCGCGCGGTGGCCCGCGCTGGCCGTCGCGGCCGCCCGGTGCTCCGGCCGCACCCTCGCCGCCGCCGCCGGCCGGGCGCTTGAAGTCGCGGAAACGGTTGTTGCGCTGACTGTCGGAGCGCGGCGGCCGCTCACCCGCTTCCGCGGCGACGGGTGCCGCCTCTCCGGGCGGCTGCGGAGCATCCTGCGGGGCGCGCTGGCCCTGGAACGTCCCGCCGCCCTGCCGACGCGGGCCGCGACCGCGGGCCTCGCCGCCGGGGCGGCGGTTGTGCACGTTATGGCGATGGGGCCGCCAGACCTCGATGGTCGGGATCTCTACGGGCTCGGCGGGCGTCTCTTCGCCGGCCGGCTCCACGCTCACCGCGGCGACCTCCTGCGGGTCGGGCTCGATACCGGGCACGCCCTCGATCATCGCTTCGATGACGGCGGCCGGTCCCGCGGTCGTCCCGTCGGCCACATCGCGGGCCTCGACCAGCGCCTCCACCGTGGAAGCCTCGCCCGCCGCCGGAGCGTCGGTCGCGGCTTCTTCTGCCGTCTCGACCGCGGCCGTCGCCGGCGCATCCGGGATGGCGAGCGAATCTTCGTCGGCCGCGGGGGCTGCCACGACCTCAGGCTTCGCTTGCGCGACCGCCGGCTCTTCATGGGCAATCGAAACGTGCTCGGCCGCGGGGGACTCTTCCATCGACGCCGCTTGCGGCAGCGGCTCGATGGCCTCCAGCGCGCCGCCTTCCAGGGCGGCGGCGATGAGCTCGCTCTGCCGGGCGAGGCTGACGCGGCTCTCAAAATCCTCGGCCGGCTTTCCGTTCGCCGGCGTCTCCACCGTCTTCAGCTCCTCCGCCGCCGCGGCTTCGGCGGCCGGCGCATCGGCGATGACCGTCTCGGTCGCCTGCTCCTCGGCGCTCTGCAGGACGGCCGCCGGCGGCTGCACCGGCTCCGTCGAGGCCTTGGGCACCAGCGGCACGGTGATCGCCGGCCCGGGGCGACGGTCGACGACGTAGCCGAGCGACTTCAGCACGGTGCCGAAGGCTTCCGCCGAGCAGCCGGCGAGCGAGGTCATGCCGACCGTCACCACGAAGCCGTCGCCGTCGGCCGAGCCGGGCGGCGGGTCGCCCGGCGTGGTGCCGGGACGGTAGGCGATGGCCGGGCGGATGAGGTCGGCGAGGCGCTCGAGGATGTCGACGCGCACCGCACGCTCCCCGCACACCCGGAAGCCGGCGGCGCGGTAGAGACCCTTGTTGATCGTGGCGTCGGCGACGAAGGAGGTGCGGCCGGATGCGGCGAGGTGCGGCACCTCGTCGAGGCCCTTCACCTCCTCGACGCCGCCGTTCTTGAGGGCCCAGAGCTGCGCGGCCAGCGCGCGCGGCCCCGGCTTCACCAGGGCCGGCAGGTAGATGTGGTAGGCGCCGAAGCGCACGCCGAGCTTGCGCAGGTTGGCGCGCGCCTCTTGCGGCAGGCTCTTCATCTCCTCCGAGACCTTCGAGCGCTCTAGCACGCCCAGCGACTCGCCAATCTGGAAGGCGATGCCGCGGGCGATGCCGTCGAGGCCCTCGCCGCCTTCGAGCTCCTTCAGCGTGCCGAGCAGCTTCTTGACGTGCTGGGCGATCCACAGGTCGAGGCGGCGCTGCACCATCTCCAACGCCGGGCCGGTGAGCTGCTCGTCGGCGATGACGCGCACGTGCGGCTCGAGGATGTGCGGCCCGGCGACGATGCGCCCGACCGGCTCGCCGAGCCAGCGGATCAGCCCGTCGTTGGCCAGCACAAAGGCCTCGTCCACCGCCTCGTGGACGCGGGTGGCACGACCTTCGATCTCGGAGGCCAGTGCCTTCTGCGCGGCGGCGTTCAGCGTGCGCGCTTCCTCGCCCGCCGCCTGCGGGTCGGAGGTGAAGCGGAAGCCGTTGAGCTGGCCGACGTGCTGGCCTTCCACCATTACGTCGCCGCCGGAGGTGATTTCGGCTTCCATAGGGGCGTTCTCTCGTAACCGTCGCCGCAGGAGGCTGGTCCTGCGATCGACGAATCTCTGGGCCAGGCGCTCGTGAAGGGCGTCGGACAGGCTGTCCTCTACCCGACGCGTCACGCCCTGCCAATGCTGCGGATCGCGCAGCCAGTCTGGGCGATTGGCGATGTAGGTCCAGGTCCGCACCTGGGCGATGCGGTTGGCGACGACGGCGATCTCGCCCTCGGTGCGGTCGAGCGCGTCGAGGTGGCGGGCGAACCAGTCGTCGGGGATGCGCCCGTTGCGCACCACGAAGCCGTAGACCTGCAGCACCAGCTCGCAATGCGCCGCCGGCGACAGCTTGCGGTAGTCCGGGATTTGGCAGCATTCCCACAGCCGCGCCACGTCGCCGCGGTTGCGCGCCACCTTGCGCACCTCGGCGTCGCGCGAGGCGATGTCGAGCGCCATCTGGTCGGCGGCGAGCGGCGCCCGCGTCAGGCCCGGCTCGCCCGGCAGCATGTCGAGCGTGGCGGTGAGATCCTCGATCGAGCCCATGTCGAGCTGCGTGTTGCGCCATTGCAGCATGCGCACGGGATCGAAGCGGTGGTCCTCCAGCATCTCGACGAGCTCCTCGTCGAAAGGCGGGCAGCGCCCCGTGGTGCCGAAGGTGCCGTCTTTCAGGTGTCGTCCGGCGCGCCCGGCGATCTGGGCGAATTCGGCCGGGTTGAGCCGGCGGTAGTGCCAGCCGTCGAACTTGCGGTCGCCCGCGAAGGCGATGTGGTCGACGTCGAGGTTGAGCCCCATGCCGATGGCGTCGGTGGCGACGATGTAGTCGACGTCGCCGGCCTGGTACATATCGATCTGGGCGTTGCGGGTGCGCGGCGATAGCGCACCCAGCACGACGGCGGCGCCGCCGCGCTGGCGGCGGATCCACTCGGCGATGGCGTAGACCTCCTCCGCCGAGAAGGCGACGACGGCGGAGCGCGGCGGCAGGCGCGAGATCTTCTTCTCGCCGGCGAAGCTGAGCTGCGAAAGGCGCGGGCGCGTGATCACGTGGGCGCCGGGCAGCAAAGTCTGCAGCGGCCGCTCCATCGTGCCGGCGCCGATCAGCAGCGTCTCCTCGATGCCGCGGCGGTTCAGCAGCCGGTCGGTGAAGGTGTGGCCGCGATCGAGGTCTGCGGCGAGCTGGATCTCGTCGATGGCGACGAAGGCGAGGTCGAGGTCGCGCGGCATCGCCTCGACGGTGCAGATCCAGTAGCGGGGTGAGCGCGGCTTGATCTTCTCCTCGCCGGTGATCAGCGCCACCGCCTCGACGCCGACCTTGTCGACGACGCGATTGTAGACCTCGCGCGCGAGCAGCCGCAGCGGCAGGCCGATCATGCCGGAGCGGTGCGCCAGCATGCGCTCGATGGCGTAATGCGTCTTGCCGGTGTTGGTCGGCCCCATCACCAGGGTCACGCCTGCGGCGCGATCCGGCCGCGCCGGGCCGGCCACGGAAAACGGGAGGTTCATCAGGCGCCTGCGGTTCGAACACCACCTACGTCGTCAATCCGGGCGTGTTGCGCAACCTTTGCCATGGGAAGGGTGGTCACACGGGCGATGTCGATGCGCCCTCTTCCCGAGCTCTCTCGCCGATGCTCGACCAGCCTCCTCGCCAGCGAAGACGCGGCTGGAAGCAGAAGAGTGGTGCCTGCGAAAGATACGCCATGAAGGAGATGGCGCTCGAACACCGCTCATCACCTGCCATGAGTAGTCCAATCAGGCGAGTGGTCTTGGCTTCCTACCATCAGGAGGCGAGGACGATGTGCAGCAAGCGAGAAATGGGAGGAATGTTCACGAAGATCAGATTAGGTGGAAGCGCTGACTGACAGTTTCGGACAAGAGTGCAGGTCTTGAATACCGGCGTCGCATATACCGTCGATGATGGCTTCCGCCTTCAATCCGCGACGGAGCTCGTCAAGCTCATCGAGGTCGAGAACGGCGTCCTGGCGGATTACCTTCCACAAAAGGTTTGGATCGTGAGCGCCCGGGATCGCCGCCTTCTCTACGCCAACCCGAGCTTCCGCGAATATGTGCCGGCCTTGGCGCCTGATTGGGACCGAGGCGCGTCCATCTTCCATAGCGACGATCTCGATACGATCGCGGCTGCCTTCGAGGAAAGCGAGCGCGGGGGAATCACCGACGCCAAGCAGATTCGCATCCTCGGTCGGGACGGGTCTTTTCGTTGGCACAAGACCAGGCTGACACCGGTCCGCCATGCCGGCGAGGTCAAGGAATGGATCGTCACCGCCGTCGATATCGACGATCTCGTCGAATCGCAGCGTAGGTTGATGGAGACGACGGCGCTCCTGGCTCTCGCGCAGGAGGCCGCGGGCGCGGGCACCTGGGACCTGGATTTCCGCACCGGTGGGATCAAGCTGTCGAGCGAGAGCGCCCGGCTGCACAATGTCGGGTCCGATCCGCTCGAAACGGACCTCGAAGGCTGGAGCAGGATCGTCGACGCGGACGATGCGATGTTCGTCATCGCGACCTTGCAGGCCGCCGTCGAGGCGAAGACGACGTACAACGGCGAGTTCCGCGTCCGCCTCGAAGATGGAAGCGTGCGCTGGCTCAGCGGCATCGGCCGCGCCTATTACGACGAGAAGGGCGAGCCGATCCGCATGATCGGTCTCAACCTCGACATCACGGAGCGCAAAACGGCCGAATCCAGGCTCCTGCAGGCCAACGCGGAAGCGCAGGACGCCAAGCGACTGGCCGAGCAGGCCAGCCTGGCAAAAGGCGAGTTCCTCGCGAGCATGAGCCACGAGATCCGCACGCCGCTGAACAGCATCATCGGCTACGCCGACCTGCTCATGGAGGAAAGCGAGCACGGCTCGCCTATCCGTCGCAAGCTCGAGGTGATCCAGGAATCCGGAGCCGCCCTGCTCACGGTCGTCAACGACATCCTCGACTTCTCGAAGATCGAGGCCGGGCAGGTCACGCTCGATCCGACTCCCTTCTCGCCGGCCTCGCTCCTCGACAATGTCGGCTCGATCCTCGCCGGCTTGGCGCAACGCAAGCAGCTCGCGCTCATCCGCCAGGTTGCGCCCGATGTCTCACCCTATCTGCAAGGCGACGAAGGCCGGTTGCGTCAGGTGCTGCTCAACCTCGTCAACAATGCCGTGAAATTCACCGACGCCGGCTGCGTCGTCGTTTCCGTCGCCAGGGACAAGTCGGAGGCACCGGAAGGACACCAGGCGCTCCGCTTCGCCGTGAGGGACACGGGCATCGGCATTTCGGCAGAACAGCGGCAGCGTCTCTTCCAGCGCTTCAGCCAGGTCGACGCTTCGGTCAACCGGCGCTTCGGAGGCACCGGTCTCGGTCTCGCCATCAGCAAGCAGCTCATCGACCTGATGGGCGGCGAGATCGGGGTGGAGAGCCACGAAGGCCTGGGATCGGTGTTCTGGTTTCGCATCGTCCTGCCCGTCGCGGACGTGCTCCAGGTCCGCAGCCAGATCGGTCAGCCCGAGAAGCGGCTTGAGGGACGAAGCGCGCGCGTCCTCGTGGTCGAGGACGTCGTCGTCAACCAGGAGCTCGCCAGGGCCGTCCTGGAGCGTGCCGGCCACCACGTGACGATCGCCTGCAACGGGCAGGAGGCGGTGGAGGCGGTGCGACGCGAGACCTTCGACGTGCTGCTCATGGACGTGCAGATGCCGGTGATGGATGGGATCACGGCGACGAAGGCCATCCGAGGAGCGGAGCACCCGAGCCGGCACGTTCCCATCATCGCCATGACGGCCAACGTCCTGCCGCAGCAGATCGCGGGCCTCGCGCAGGCCGGCATGGACGACCACGTCGGCAAGCCTTTCCGCCGCTCCGAGCTTCTTGCCGCCATCGACAGGTGCATCGGCAGCCCACAGGCGACGGCATCGGCATCGACAGACGTGGTGGCCAAGGATGACGAACGCTTCGATCGATCCGCCTTCGCGGCGCTCGAAGACATGATCGGGAAGACGTCGTTCCGGGTGGTCGCGAGCAAGTTCTCGGCCGACCTCGCCTCGCGATTCGAGCTGTTGTCGTCCAAGGACGATGAGCAGCTGAGGAGCGCGGCCCACGCGATGATCCAGTCGGCCGGCCTGTTCGGCTTCAAGCGGCTTCTGACGATCCTGCGAAGCTTCGAAGATGCCGCCGCGCCGGGCGATACGAAGGTGGCCTTGGACCAGCTTCGGGCGGAAGCTCGCCTGGTGAGCGCCGACGTGGGCCGCTATCTCGCGGTGTGAGGCGCCGGCGGGTGTCGTCAGCGAGTATCACCAGCGCGCGACGGAGTTTCGACGCGCGAGCCTGCGACGCCCGGAGGCGCGTCACACCGGTCTAGCTAAATCTTACGAACGACCGGCGTGGAGCGGCCAGAACCAATCTCAAAGCGATCGATAGTCGAAACTTTCTCGACCTCAACGTCGTCCTTGCGCAAGGTGTCGCGCACGGTCTCGACACGATCGCTGGCTTCCTTGCGGAGGCCGATCTCCTCGACGATCCGCGCCGTCTTCGATACCACAACCTCCTCGTTCATCTCGGTCATCGAGATCGTCTTGTCGGTAAAGTCGGCATTGGCGAGCACCCGCCCTTCGGTCACCGGACGACGGTCGAGCACGACACGCTCGTTGTGGAGAGAAACGTTCTCCTCAACCGGCTTCTCGACGGTGTAGCGTCGGATGCGAGTGGTGCCTCCGCGCACCGCGCGCTTGCCGACGTTAAGGAACTCCTCCGCGAGCTGAAGCGTGTTGTCCTCGGCGCTCTCAGCCTCCGCGCTTATGCCTGCGCTGCGAACGCCCCCAATGCTATGCTCTACTCTCGTTGAGGGTAGAGGGGTGATGTCGCTGGCGCCAAGGGCATCGACTTTGGTCGCATCAACCGAAGGAGCATCTAATCCAAGAGCATTACAGAAGGCGTTTATAACCTCGCCTCTCGCTTTCGTCTGGATCAATGAAAGAAACGTTTCCGGCCTTACCCTTTCCCACAATCCTGCCTTTCGTAACTGAAGGACAATGCGCGTGACATCGTCTTGGGCGATCGCAGCAGGCCACTCGATTTCAATGAGATATGATGCAATTAAGGATGATATTTCATTTTCGAGTTTTCCGTCTTCTGAAAGTGCACGTTTTAGCCTTGCTATATCGCTCGGCCGAAGTCGATGAAGCCGATCCATTGTTAGACTTATATGATGTCCCATTACACAACCCTCGGTTCTATGAAGTCCGACCGTAGGTCGAGACCGTACTCGATGAATAACAAAGCGGCTTCTTCTAAGTGTCTTGCGGTTCGGCCCGGTGTTAGGCCGTATCGACCTGAACCGTTACTTATGTACCACGCTGGAGGGTTACCAACATCGTCAAAGATTAACTCTCCTCCTATCCGTCCGCGACCGCCCTCGATCAACGCTGGATGACCTAATTTGGAAATTTTATGTCTAAAGCGCTTAAAGCGTGGATATAGGAACTCACGAGTTTCAATATCTACTATCTCCTCTAAAGCAAACCATACCTGACCTACCTCATCAATCACCCAAAGAATAGGCGTTTCACAGAAAACACATGACGCTAACACAAGATCAAACGCTAGCCTCATCAACGTGCCCAAATGTTTCGCCGAAGCTGCGTCTAACCTAAGTAAACTACGAGGTTTTAATTCCGCTTCTAAAGGCCCCAACATATGAGGATGAACAGCTACACCATAATGTTGATCCAAATCGAAAGCTGCCACGGCCTTCGATTGGCTATGATCAATATTCTCGACCGGAGCAGGATTATTGGATGCTTCGTTGTCAGCAATCATGATTTCGATCGTAAGCGAGGACGCTTTCATCCATCAAACGAGCACCGGTGTTTGTCTGCGTCAAGCTCGCCAATCCGCGCTCGCGGACTCGCCTGTTTTGATATCGCGTCGAATGACACCGTCGAAGCACCACGATTTGACTGGATGGTACCTCCTAGATTCGAAGAACGGAAGGGGTGCTGATCGCGTGGCAGGGCATGGTTGCGATCGGCCGCGTCGTCCTGGCGAAACGCGAGCGCATCATAATGCTTCGCGCCTGGGACAAGGGCCTTCTTGGCACCACCCTGCGCTACGTGCCTGAGGTCCGAGACAAGGCGGCGTATTTCGAAAAGCAAGAGAGCTGGACTTTGACCCGACGCTGTCTCGCGACCGGTACGAGGACGCGCTCGCCTCGATGCTTCGAGCTAAACAGGCTGGGATGGCGAGCACGGCCTCGCAGCCCGAGGTCAGGGGCCGGAAGGTGGTTGATCTCATAGCGTCGCTCAACATGGTGGCGGGCTTTTCTGAGATGGTCGAACGAGGGTGGCGTCACGAGCTACATCCGGCTGTCCGGCGACGATGTCGTTTCCGAACTTACTCGCCTCTCGAAGTGCCTTAGAAACCTTTGAGATCGGCTCGCGCGCGAGCAGGCAGGGTCACTCGCCGATTTGGCGTTTTCCGATCTCACCGACGGCCGCTACGCTCATATCTTCGTCTCACACCGCGACGACAGCTTGCGCGATCGGAGCCGTGGAACCCTCACGATACCCGCGACGTTCTGTCTATGCTTTCTGAGGGGATGGCACCATGAACATCATCAAGTCGACGTCTTTGCTCGTTGCTAGCTTTGTACTTGCCGCCGGCGCGAGCATGCCGGCTCATGCGGCGTCGGCGAACACCGAGGCTTTTCTCGCCAACGTGACGGCGAACGTCGACTTCCTCGATCGTTCCAGCCGCATGGCGCTGGAGAACTCCAAGAGCACCAAGGTCAAGGATTTCGCCCGCGGGCAGGCTACGGACCAGACGCTGGCTGCCAACGCGATTTTCGACACCACCCAGAAGATGTCGGCCGAGCCGCTGCAGACCGGCCGTTCGGTTGCGGTTGCCGGCCAGCCCGCACAGGTCGCCGATGGCCGCCTGCCGCTCGGCCAGGAGGATCTCGACAGCCTCGAGGGCCAAAACGGGATCGAGTTCGACGAGGCGTTCCGCGCCAAGCAGCGCGATGCTCTGCTGCAGGTCCAGAGCGACTACGAGACGTACCTCGCCACTGGCGACGATGCCGCGTTGAAGGCGATTGCGGCGAGGGAGCTGCCCAAGGTCAAGAAGCAGCTTGCGGCGCTCGGCAAGGTTTGAATTCTCGCTACTCCATTGTCGAGGCCGCGCCAGGCTGGGTGCGGCCTCTTTGTTTTCGCCGTGCCGCCGCTTGGTGCCATTATCAGGCGGTCGGCCGCGCGAGCGACCATCTTCCAACGCCTCCGGCGAGAGACCCGCAGGATTTGCCCGGATCTCGCAAATCGTGGGCTTGCCGCTCGTCGACGTAGGTTAGCAAAACGGCGAGCCCTGCGTAGGAACCAAGTTGCTGCCGCGTTGTTCTATCTCTGCTTTCTGAGGGGATGGCATGATGACCAAAATCAAGCTCGGCGCTTTCGTCGCCTCCTGCCTTTCAGTCTCGACGCCGGCTTTCGCCGCGTCGCCTGTGACCGACCTGTTCATGGCGAATGTGAAGGCCAATGTCGCTTTCCTCGATCAGTCGGGTAAGCTCGCCGCGACCCACACCAAATCCCCAGCCGTCCGCGCCTTTGCCAAGGCCGAGATCGTGGACGCCTTCCGCACCGCCGAGATGCTCGACGGCGTCGCGCCGACTCGTCTCGCCGCCGCCTCGCCCGACAGTGACGCCGTGGTTACCGGCCGTTCCGTTGCCACCGTGCCGCCGCTCGGTCAGGCCGCCAATGGCCGCTCCGCCCTCGGCCAGGGTGACGTTGCCAGCCTCGCTCAGCTCCAGGGGCACAGCTTCGACGATGCGCTCTGGCTGAAGCAGGTCGACGCGCTGAGCCAGCTGCGTGCCGACTACGAGACCTACGCCGCTTCCGGCGACGACTCGGTTCTCGTCGCCGTCGCCAAGCGCGAGCTACCGAAGGTCGAGGCTCGGCTTCTGGCGCTCAGCAAGATCTGAGATCGTTCAACCCGCTACGAGACGGCATGGCCGGGCCTTCGGGTGCCGGCCTTTTTCATGCCGCCTCGAGCCTTGTCGGCGTTCGCCGACGTCGTTCGGTCCCGATCCATGGCTTGTCGCGGAACGCGCCGATGGCACGTTCCGATGTCGACGCACCGCGACAGCGTCCCGCTCGCTTGTCGACGTACGCTGACTTTGGCGGGGCGACATGTCAGGGTTCGCGACGTTCGACAGGCTCACCACGAGAGCAAGGCGGCCCTTGATGCGGCAGGCGCAATCGGCTATATTACCTATAGAAGAACGCGCCGGCCTTCAAGCTTCAGCCTAAGCTTGCCGCCCGACTCGCCGCTTGCTACAGGAGCGGTTCACACGAAGCTTCGCCCGCCGTCCAAGCGCCGGCCCGCGTCTTTTTCGACGCGGTGGTCCCTCAGGGACATCGGCGGACCGGAGCTTTTCCGAAACCACGAACCGCCGGCGCCGGCCCTCACGGGTCCCTCCAGGAGAATGAATGTCAGACGTTTCCACGTACACGCCCTCGCGTGACGACTTTGCCGCGCTGCTCGACGAGAGCTACGGCGAGAACGAGGCTTTCGAAGGCTCGGTCATCAAGGGCCGCGTCGTCGCCATCGAGAAGGATGTCGCCGTCATCGACATCGGCCTCAAGACGGAGGGCCGCGTCGCCCTCAAGGAATTTCAGGGGCCGGGCCGCGAAGGCGACATCGTCGTCGGCGACGAGGTCGAGGTCTACCTCGAGCGCATCGAGAACGCTCTGGGCGAAGCCGTCATCTCGCGCGACAAGGCGCGTCGCGAGGAGAGCTGGGTCAAGCTCGAGAAGGCCTTCGAGGCTCAGGAGAAGGTCGAGGGCGTGATCTTCAATCAGGTCAAGGGCGGCTTCACCGTCGACCTCGACGGCGCCGTGGCCTTCCTGCCGCGCTCCCAGGTCGACATCCGCCCGGTGCGCGACGTGACGCCGCTCATGAACATCCCGCAGCCGTTCCAGATCCTCAAGATGGATCGCCGCCGCGGCAACATCGTCGTGTCGCGCCGCACCGTGCTGGAAGAGAGCCGCGCCGAGCAGCGCCACGAGATCGTCGCCAACCTCGAAGAGGGCATGGTGATCGACGGCACGGTGAAGAACATCACCGACTACGGCGCCTTCGTCGACCTCGGTGGCATCGACGGCCTGCTCCACGTCACCGACATCGCCTGGCGCCGCGTCAACCATCCGACCGAGGTGCTGAACATCGGCCAGACGGTCAAGGTCAAGATCATCAAGATCAACCACGAGACGCACCGCATCTCGCTGGGCATGAAGCAGCTGCTCGACGATCCGTGGCAGAACATCGAGGCCAAGTACCCGATCGAGGCGCGCTTCGTCGGCCGCGTGACCAACATCACCGACTACGGCGCCTTCGTCGAGCTGGAGCCGGGCATCGAGGGGCTGATCCACGTCTCCGAGATGAGCTGGACCAAGAAGAACGTGCACCCCGGCAAGATCGTCGCCACCAGCCAGGAGGTCGATGTGCAGGTGCTCGAGGTCGACTCGGTCAAGCGCCGCATCTCGCTCGGCCTCAAGCAGACGCTGTCGAACCCCTGGGAGCTCTTCGCCGAGAAATTCCCGGTTGGCGCGACGGTCGAGGGCGAGGTCAAGAACAAGACCGAGTTCGGGCTGTTCGTGGGCCTCGACGGCGACGTCGACGGCATGGTGCACCTCTCCGACCTCGACTGGGCGCGGCCGGGCGAGATCGCCATTGAGGACTACAAGAAGGGCGACATCGTGCGCGCCCAGGTGCTCGACGTCGACACCGAGAAGGAGCGCATCTCGCTCGGCATCAAGCAGCTCGGCGCCGATGCCGTCGCGCCGACGGCCGGCGGCGACGATGCCCCCGGCGAGTTCCGCAAGAACCAGGTGGTGACCTGCGAGATCATAGACGTGAAGGACGGCGGCATCGACGTGAAGATCGCCGGCACCGAAATGGTCGCCTTCATCAAGCGCAACGATCTCGCGCGCGACCGCAACGACCAGCGCCCGGACCGCTTTGCCATCGGCGAGAAGGTCGACGCCCGCGTCACCCAGTACGACAAGCGCGCGAAAAAGATCTCGGTGTCGATCAAGGCGCTCGAGCTGCAGGACGAGAAGGAGGCGATCGCCCAGTTCGGCTCGGCCGATTCCGGCGCCTCGCTCGGCGACATCCTCGGCGCGGCGCTCAAGGCGCGCCAGACCAAGGATTGATCGTTCCTCACGGCAACAACTTGAAAAGGCCCGGCTTGTGCCGGGCCTTTTGCGTTTCGTGCGGGAACGTCAGGCAAGCGCGGCCATTTCAAAGACTTAGCAGAGGAGGACGAGCATGGAACCGATGAAGCCCATGGAACCGATGAAGCCCATGGAGCCGATGAAGCCTATGGAGCCGATGAAGCCTATGGAACCCATGAAGCCTATGAAGCCGATGTCGGGCGGCGAGACATGGTGGCCTTCGGACCTCGGCCAACCCTCCTCAAGCGGCGGCCAGAACGACATGCGCTACGCCTTCTTCCCCGACAAGCATCGCCTGCTGGTCGAGCGCGGCGGCAAGACCACGACCTACGACAGCGGCGATCACGACATCGGCGGCGTGCAGCAGCAGAACGGCGGCGACCCGGAGTTCAGCTCGTCGAAGGGCACGGTGAAGCTCTCCGACCTGAAGCAGGTCTGAGGATGGACGACGTGCTGACGGGCGAGGGCCGCGCCGAGGCCGAAGCGATCGGCCGCCGGCACGACGTGCCGGCCGACGCCGTGGCCGTGCTGCTCGCCGCGATCCGGCATGGCGGCGGGCGCCAGGCGCAGTTCTCGCACCCGGCACTCGGCGGCATGGGGCAATGGTCGCGCGGCGGCGGCATCATGATCGGCGACATGTTCAACCATTCGCTCAAGGCCAAGGTCGAGCAGCTCTGTAAAGAGCTGGCGGAACGCGTTGACGAGAATGGGCTTTTCGCCTCCGGCTCGAGTGGGAGCGGCAATGATTGGTGGCCGCGCAAGCTGGGCCGCCCGTCCTCGGCGGGCAGCCAGAACGACGAGGCCTACGCCTGCTTCCCCGATGCCCAACGCCTGGCGATCCGCGGCGCGGACGGCATCAAGCTCTACGACACCGGCGACCATCGCATCTCAGGCGTTTCGCAGCAGCAGGGCGGCAGCCGCGACCTCACCTTCACCAGCCAGCACGGCACCGTGCGGCTGTCGGATCTGTTCCAATTGGAAGAGCAGGCGGTGAGCGAGCGGCATGCAACCTTGCCGCAAGAGCATGTCGGCGAGCCCGATGAATCGCGCCGGGCGGAGCCTGCCCCCGCGGACGCACCAAGTACCGGTGGCAGCCACGACGCGCTCGCTCTTCTGGAGCGTCTTCACGAACTGCAACGCAAGGGAATCCTCACGCAGGAGGAATTCGCAGCCAAAAAGACGGAAGTGCTCGCGCGGCTCTAAGATGCGTCGCTCCGTCATGGTCCAAGGCGGCTTGATCAGACCGCGCTGTCGATCAGATCCACCGCCAGCAGCTGCGTCTCGGCAGCGATGAAGAGGCGCCGCCCCTCCATGCCGCCGAAGCAGCAATTACCCGCCGTCGTCGGCGTCCGGATGAAGCCGAGGCGTGTGCGGTCGGGGGCGTAGATGTGGATGCCGTCGCCGGCGGTGCACCACAGCCAGCCGCGGCGGTCGACGGCGAAGCCGTCGGGCACGCCGTGGTCGGTGTGGCAGAAGAAGCGGCGATCGCTCAAGGTGCCGTCGGCGCCGACGTCGAAGGCCAGCACGTCGTGGGTCGGCCCGCCGATCGAGCGCGCGGTGTCGGACACGTAAAGCGTGTTGCCGTCGGGCGAAAAGAACAGCCCGTTGGGCTGCTCGAAATCGGCCATGCGCCGCAGCTCGCCGGTCTCCTCGACGAAGCGGTAGAGGCTGCGATGATCGAGGTCGGGCTCGCCGAGGCAGCCCTGCCGTGGATTGAGCAAGCCGAAGGTGGGATCGGTGAACCAGATCGCGCCGTCGGCCGCGACCGTGACGTCGTTGGGCGTGTTGAGCCGCCGGCCCTCGTAGTGCGTCACCAGCGGGGTCGCCGGAGCACCCCTGCCCTCGGAGCGGCTGATGCAGCGGCGGCCGTGCTCGCAATGCACCACCCTGCCCCTGGCATCGAGCGCGTTGGCGTTGATGAAGTGGGTGTGCGCCAGCTCGACCTCGACCCGGCCGTCGTCGGGGTACCATGCCATGATCCGCTGGAGCGGGATGTCCGACCAGATCAGGCGCTGCTCGGCTGGCAGCCACAGCGGTCCTTCGCTGTGCGCCGCGTGGGCGTAGAGGCAGAGCAACGGGCTGGTGCGCTCGATCACGCTCTCGAGCCGATGATCGTCGATCTGCACGCCGGTGAAGCCCTCGACCAAGTCGGGCGGCGCGGGGCGGCGGAGCAGACACGGCGTATGGGTCGACATGGCGGCGCAATGTGCGCCCGGTCCCAAAAGTTCGCCCGCGCGGATATCGTGGGCGCGGACCTCCGACCAACGGCGGATTGCCCCGCCCATCCAACGCCGTTACTAAACTTCACGTTAACGTCACCTGGTTCCGCTATCGGGGAGGTGACAGCACGGTGGCTGATGAACGATCTGAGCTTCCAGAGAGTCGTCGGCGCCCATCGTCTGCTGGAACGCGCTGCGGCGTCCCACTCGCAGGCGCCGGCGATCGACTTCATGGGTCGCAAGACGACCTATGCCGCGCTCGCCGCGGCGGTGGACCGCGTTGCCGCCGGCCTGCAGGCGCTCGGCGTCGCCAAGGGTGATCGCGTCGGGCTCTGCCTGCCCAACACGCCCTACAGCGTCATCGGCTATTACGCGGCGCTGAAGATCGGCGCGATCGTGGTGAACTACAGTCCGCTCTACGTGGAGCGCGAGCTCGAGCATCAGATCCGCGACAGCGGCACCAGCGTCATGTTCACGATCGACGTGGCCGACATCCACGCCAAGGTCGCGGCGGCCTGCGCCCGCGGCGGGGTGCGCCACGTCGTGCTGTGCCCGCTCGCCGACGTCCTGCCGCGGATCAAGGGCACGCTGCTGCGGCTGCTCAAGCGCAAGACCATTGCCCGCCTGCCCGACGACGGCCGCCACATCGCCTTCGCCACGCTTCTCGCCACGACGGCGCCGCCGAAGCCGGTCGAGGTCGGCGGCGCCGACGTCGCCGTGCTCCAGTACACCGGCGGCACCACCGGTACGCCGAAGGGGGCGGTGCTGACCCACGCCAACGTGGTCGCCAACGTCGAGCAGAACGTCGCCTTCGACCCGACGCGCCGCCTGGGCGAGGAGCGCGTGCTGGGCGTCATCCCGCTGTTCCACGTCTTCGCGATGACGGTGGTCATGAACTACGCCGTGCGCATCGCGGCGGAGATGATCCTGCTGCCGCGCTTCGACCTCGACGACACGCTGAAGACGATGCTGCGTACCAGGCCGACGGTCTTCCCCGGCGTGCCGACGCTTTACGGCGCGATCGCCAAACGGGCCGAGGCCAGCAAGGCCGACCTCTCCTTCGTGCGGCTGTGCATCTCCGGTGGCGCGCCGCTGCCGCAGGAGGTCGGCCGGCTGTTCGAGAAGGTCACCGGCACCAAGCTGGTGGAAGGCTACGGCCTCACCGAGACCTCGCCCGTGGTGTCGTGCAACCCGTCGCACGGCGAGGTGAAATACGGCTCGATCGGCCTGCCGCTGGCCGACACCATCGTCGAGATCCGCGACCCCGCGACCCGGGCCCTCATGCCGACCGGCGAGCGCGGCGAGCTGGTGGTGCGCGGACCCCAGGTGATGCGCGGCTACTGGAACAAGCCGGAGGAGACTGCCGCCGTGCTCGACGAGCATGGCCTGCGCACCGGCGACATCGGCTACAAGGACGAGGACGGCTACATCTTCATCGTCGACCGCATCAAGGACATCATCCTTTCGGGCGGCTACAACGTGTATCCGCGCACCATCGAGGATGCGCTCTACCAGCACCCCGACGTGCGCGAGGCGATCGCGCTCGGCGTGCCCGACGCTTATCGCGGGCAGTCGGCCAAGGCCTTCGTGGTTCTGCGCGAGGGGACGTCCACGACACCCGCCGACCTCGCCCGGTTTCTCGAAGGCTACCTGTCGAAGATCGAGCGGCCACGCGAGATCGTGATCCGCGCCTCGCTGCCGAAGACGGCGGTCGGCAAGCTGTCGCGCAAGGAGCTGGTCGCCGAGGAAACCGCGGGAGCCTCCTCGTGAACCTGCCGCTCGACACCTCCGGCCTCGCGGCGGACGTGCCCGCCAAGGGCGTGCGCCGGCGTCGTCTGCCGGAAGGCGAGTTGCTGGTCACCGTCACCGACCTCGCCGCCGATCTCGGCATCACGGCGCGCACCCTGCGCTTCTACGAGGACGAGGGGCTGATCCAGCCGCGCCGGCTCGGCGCCACCCGCGTGTACTCGAACCGCGAGCGCGCGCGCATGATCCTGATCCTGCGCGGCAAGCGGCTCGGCTTCTCCATCCGCGAGATCAGGGACTACCTCGATCTCTACGACGCCGACCCGCGCCACGAGACCCAGACGCGGGCGCTGCTCGCCCGCATCGCCGAGCGCCGCGCCCAGCTCGAGGAGCAGCGCGCCGCCATCACCGAAGCGCTCGAGGGCCTCGCCGCCCTCGAGCGCGACGCCGAGATCGAGCTGGCTCGCCAAGGGCTTGGCCGCAAGACCTGATCGCACGCCTGAAGACTTCCGAGGACCAGACCCCATGATGCAGAACATCGTCATCGCCGGCTACGCCCGCTCGCCGTTCACGCTGGCCAGGAAGGGCGCGCTGACCAAGGTGCGGCCCGACGACCTTGTCGCCGAGGTGGTGCGCGCCCTGGTGCAGCGCACCGGCGTCGATCCCAGCGAGATCGAGGACCTGATCCTGGGCTGCGCCTTTCCGGAAGGCGAGCAGGGCCTCAACATGGCGCGGCTCGTCGCGCTGCAGGCCGACCTGCCGCTCAGCGTCGGCGGCTCGACGGTGAACCGCTTCTGCGGCTCGTCGATGCACGCCATCCACATCGCCGCCGGCCAGATCGGGATCGGCGCGGGCGACGCCTTCATCTGCGCCGGCGTCGAGAGCATGACCCGCGTGCCGATGGGCGGCTACAACCCGATGATGAACCCCGCCCTCAACGCCAAGCAGCCCGGCGCCTACATCGGGATGGGCGAGACCGCCGAGAACGTGGCGCGGCGCTGGCAGATCACCCGCGCCGCCCAGGAGGAGCTGGCGGTGCGCTCGCACCAGCGTGCCAACGCCGCGCAGGCCGAGGGCCGGCTCAGTGACGAGATCGTGCCGATCAAGACCAACGGCCACGCCGTCGACAAGGACGGGTGCATTCGGCCGGAGACCTCGAAGGAGGTGCTGGCCGGGCTGAAGCCGGCGTTCGACCAGGAGGGCTCGGTGACCGCCGGCACCTCCTCGCCGATCACCGACGGCGCCGCCGCCGTGCTGGTGTGCTCGGAGGAGTTCGCCAAGCGCCACAGCCTGGAGCCTCTGGCCCGCCTCGCCGCCGTCGCCGTGTCGGGCTGCGAGCCCGACATCATGGGCATCGGCCCGGTCAAGGCCACCCGCAAGGCGCTGGCCCGCGCCAAGATCGACATCGGCCAGATCGACGTCGTCGAGCTGAACGAGGCCTTCGCCAGCCAGGCGCTGGCCTGCATGCGTGAGCTCGGCATCCGCGACGAGACGCTGAACCTCGATGGCGGCGCGCTGGCGCTGGGTCACCCGCTCGGCGCCACCGGCGCCCGCATCACCGGCAAGGCGGCGAGCCTGCTGAAGCGCGAGGGCGGGCGCTACGCGCTCTCAACGCAGTGCATCGGCGGCGGCCAGGGCATCGCCACGATCATGGAGCGCATCTGATGACGAGCGGAGAGATCAAGGTCGAGACCTCGACCGAGCGGGCCATCGGCAAGGTGGCGGTGATCGGCTCGGGCGTGATGGGCTCGGGCATCGCCGCGCAGATCGCCAACGCCGGCGTGCCGGTGCTGCTGCTCGACATCGTGGGCCGAGGGATCAAAGACGGTGAGGACCGCACCGCCATCGCGCGGGGCGCCATCGAGAAGCTGCTCAAGACCGAGCCGGCGCCGCTGATGTCGCCGCGCGCGGCGCGCCTCATCACGCCGGGCAACCTCGAGGACGATATCGCCAAGGTCGCGGGATGCGACTGGATCGTCGAGGTCGTGCTGGAGCGTCTCGACGTGAAGCAGGACCTCTATCGCAAGCTCGACGCCGTGCGCCGCCCCGGCACGCCGGTGTCGTCGAACACCTCGACCATTCCCCTGTCGCACCTGATCGGCGGCATGCCCGAGGCCTTCGCGCGCGACTTCATGATCACGCATTTCTTCAACCCGCCGCGCTACATGCGACTGCTGGAGGTGGTGACCGGGCCGGCGACCGACCCCGCGATGGTCGAGAAGATCTCGGCCTTCGCCGACGTCAAGCTCGGCAAGAGCATCGTGGTCTGCCACGACAGCCCCGGCTTCATCGCCAACCGCCTCGGCATCTACTGGCTGCAGCTAGCGCTGAAGACCGCCATCGCCGACAAGCTCAGCATCGGCGAGGCCGACGCCGTCATGGGCAAGCCCTTCGGCATACCCGGCACCGGCGTGTTCGGCCTGATGGACCTCGTCGGGCTCGACCTCGGGCCGCACATCAACGCCAGCCTCGCCGCGGCACTGCCCACGACCGACGCTTTCCACGAGACGCTGCACGACTTCCCGCTGCTGCAGAAGCTGATCTCGGAGGGCTACACCGGTCGCAAGGGCAAGGGCGGTTTCTACCGGATGAACAAGGCCAACGGGAAGAAGCAGAAGGAGGCGATCGACCTCGCCTCCGGCCATTACGCCGTGCCGAGCGCGGACGAGTTCCTGGAGCTGAAAGGCGCCGAGAAGGACCTGAAGCGGCTGATGTCGTCCGACGGCAAGCTCGGGCGCTACGCCTGGGACGTGATGGGCCGCGTGCTGGCCTATGCCGCGAGCCTGGTGCCGGAGGCCGTCGGCGACATCACCGGCATCGATGAGGCGATGCGGCTCGGCTACAACTGGAAGCAGGGCCCCTTCGAGCTGATCGACAAGCTCGGGGCCGCGTGGCTCGCGCAGAAGCTCGAAGCCGCCGGCATCGCCGTGCCCCAGCTGCTCAAGGACGTCGGCGACAGGACGTTCTACCGGATCGAGAACGGCCACCGGCAGTTCTTCGGCCTCGATGGCGCCTACCACGACGTCGTGCGGCCCGAGGGCGTGCTGCTGCTCGAGGACATCAAGCTTGCGCACAAGCCTGTGCTGAAGAACGGCTCGGCGGCGCTGTGGGACATCGGCGACGGGGTGCTGTGCCTGGAGTTCACCGGCAAGGCCAATGCGCTCGACGATCAGGTCATGGACATGATCGGCAAGGCCATCAAGCTGGTGAAGGCCGAGCACAAGGCGCTGGTGATCTACAACGAGGGCAGCAACTTCACCGTCGGCGCCAACCTCGGCCTGGCGCTCTTTGCCGCCAACATCGCGGCGTGGGGCGAGATCGAGAAGCTGATCTTCGCCGGGCAGACCACGCTGCAGCAGCTGAAATATGCACCCTTCCCCGTCGTGACGGCGCCGGCCGGCATGGCGCTGGGCGGCGGCTGCGAGATCATGTTGCACTCGGACGCGGTGCAGGCCCATGCCGAGCTCTACGCCGGGCTGGTGGAATGCGGCGTGGGCCTCGTGCCCGGCTGGGGCGGCTGCAAGGAGATGCTGCTGCGCTGGTCGAAGGACCCGAAGATGCCGCGCGGGCCGATGCCGGCACCCTCCAAGGTGTTCGAGATGGTCTCGACCGCCACGGTGTCGAAATCCGCCGAGCAGGCGCGCGAGATGAAGGTGCTGCGCGACGGCGACGGCATCTCGATGAACCGCTACCGCCTGCTCGCCGACGCCAAGGCCAAGGCGCTGGAACTCGCCGTCGGCTACAAGCCGCCGGCCGAGCAGACCATCCGCCTGCCCGGCGCTTCCGGCCGCGTGGCGATGGAGAGCGCGGTGGTCGGCTTCCACAAGCGCGGCGTCGCGATGGATCACGACGTGACCGTCGGCTACGGCCTCGCCGAGGTGCTGACCGGCGGCCCGGCCGACCAGACCGACGAGTTGACGGAGACCGATCTGCTCGCGCTGGAGCGGCACGTCTTCCTGCGGCTGATGAAGACCTCCGCCACGCTGGCCCGCATCGAGCACACGCTTGAAACCGGCAAGCCGCTGCGAAACTAGGCGAGCGGCTAGAGGGTGGAACCCGCAGCTTTTGCGGTCATTCTACCAGGGCTTTCCAGGTGCCGCGCCGCATCGCGCCGCAAAATGGGGATGTCCGATCGCAAGGGGGTATGTCCCCCTCAAAAGGGCATGTCGCCGCTCGGCGACATGCCCTCCCGGCCTGGCCGGCACGTCGAGCCGCAGCGGCCGCAGAGTCCTGCGGGCGACGAGAACCCAGAGAAGGAGATGTCCCATGCAAGTCTATAAAGCGCCCATCCGCGACATGCGCTTCGTGCTCGGCGAGATGAACGATGTCGGCGAGTTCGCCGCGCTCGGCTACGAGGACGTCAACGAGGAGCTCGTCGACACCGTCCTCGAAGAGGCGGCGAAGTTCTGCGAGGAGGTCCTGCTGCCCATCAACGCCTCGGGGGACGTCGAGGGCTGCGTGCTCGAAAACGGCGTGGTGAGCACGCCCAAGGGTTTCCCCGAGGCCTACAAGGCCTTCCGCGAGGCCGGTTGGACGTCGCTCGACGCCGAGGAGGAATGGGGCGGCCAGAACCTGCCGATCTCGCTCGGCAAGATGGTCGAGGAGATGACCTGCTCGACCAACGTCAGCTTCGGCCTCTACCCCGGCCTGACCCACGGCGCCGCCACCGCGATCAAGGCCCACGCCTCGGACGAGCTGAAAGCCAAGTTCCTGCCCAAGATGGTCGACGGCACCTGGGCCGGTACCATGTGCTTGACGGAGGCCCATTGCGGCACCGATCTCGGCCTGCTGCGCACCCGCGCCAAGCCCAACGAGGACGGCACCTTTTCCGTCACGGGCTCGAAGATCTTCATCTCGTCGGGCGACCACGACCTGACCGAGAACATCGTCCACCTGGTGCTGGCGCGGCTCCCGGACGCGCCCAAGGGCGTCAAGGGCATCAGCCTGTTCCTAGTGCCCAAGCTGTTGCCGACCGAGGAGGGTCGCCCCGGCGCCCGCAACGGCGTGATCCCGACCGGTCTCGAGCACAAGATGGGCATGAAGGCCTCGGCCACCTGCCAGATCAGCTTCGAGGAGTCGAAGGGCTGGCTTGTCGGCAAGCCCAACAAGGGCATGTCGGCGATGTTCTCGATGATGAACGAGGAGCGCCTCGGCGTCGGCATCCAGGGTCTCGGCGTCGCCGAAGTCGCCTACCAGTCGGCCGTGGCCTACGCCAAGGAGCGCCTGCAGGGTCGTTCGCTCTCGGGCGCCAAGGCGCCGGACAAGGCGGCCGACCCGATCATCGTGCACCCCGACGTGCGTCGCAACCTGATGATCATGCGCGCCCAGATCGAGGGCTGCCGAGCGATGTCGGGCTGGGTCGCCCGCGCGCTCGATCGCGCCCACAAGGCCAACAGCCCGCAGGCGCGCCAGGAGGCCGACGACCTCTGCCAGCTGATGACGCCCGTCGTGAAGGCGCTGTTCACCGACCTCGCCTTCGAGAACGCCAACCGCGGCATGCAGGTCCTCGGCGGCCACGGCTACATCCGCGACCACGGCGTCGAGCAGTTCGTGCGTGATTCACGCATCGCCATGATCTACGAGGGCACCAACGGCATCCAGGCGCTCGACCTCGTCGGCCGCAAGCTGCCGGCCCATACCGGGCGCTACCTGCGCGCGTTCTTCCATCCCGTGGCGGCCTTCATCGAGGCCAACAGCAACGATCCGGCGATCGGCGAGCACGTCAAGGTGCTCTCCAAGGCCTTCGGCGCGCTGCAGCTCGCCACCGCGACCATCGCGCAGAAGAGCCTGCGCGACCCCGAAGAGGCCGGCGCGGCCGCCACGGACTACCTCCGCCTGTTCGGCTACGTGGCGCTGGGCTTCCTCTGGGCGCAGGCGGAGAAGATCGCGGTGGCCAAGCTGCCCAAGGCCAACGGCGACAGCCGGTTCTACGAGAGCAAGATCGCCACGGCGCGGTTCTTCTTCGATCGCATCCTGCCCGAAACCGCCGGCCTTTTCGCCTCGATTAAGGCCGGCAAGGGCTCGATGATGGCGCTGCCCGACGCGGCGTTTTGAGTCGACGCGCGGCATACTCGCGCGTCGGAGGCCAAAACCGGCTTGCTTTCGACCTCGACTTTGGTTGAGGCGGGCCGGTTCGCCTCGTCGCTTCGCTGTTCCGTAAGGATGAGAACCGCAAGGCGAGACCGCAACTTAGACCACTCTCGTTTGCTTTACCTGGAACCTGAGGATAGCGTCTCGGCATCTGAAGCCGGTGGAGACCAGATGTCAGTCGACGTTCGACAGCCCCGTGACGACGTCGACCCTGCCGTGACGCAGGTACAGCACGCGCCGTGCAACTGCCTGCTCGTCTTCCCACGCTTCAACCCAAACTCGTTCTGGGCGCTGAAGGACACCTGCGAGATCTCCGGCGCGCTGGCGCCCTCTCCGCCTCTCGGCCTCCTGACGCTCGCGGCCATGCTGCCGCAGGACTGGAGCTTCCGTCTCGTCAACTGCAACGCCTCCGAGTTGACCGACGCCGATCTCGTTTGGGCGGATATCGTCATGACCGGCGGCATGCTGCCCCAGGCCGATCACGCGGTCGAAGTCATCGAGCTATGCCGCAAGGCTGGAGTGACGGTCTGCGTGGGCGGTCCCGATCCGACGTCTCGCCCGGACGTCTACGAGCGCGCCGACTTCCGCATCCTGGGCGAGGTCGAGAACATCATCTGGGACTTCGTGGGCGATTGGCGCGCCGGCGTACGCGCTGGCCGCTACGACGCGCCCAAGTTCCAGGCGGACGTCACCAGGACGCCGATCCCACGCTGGGACCTGATCAATTTTCGCGACTACCTCTTCGTCGGCGTCCAGTTCTCGCGCGGCTGCCCTTTCAACTGCGAGTTCTGTGACATCATCGAGCTCTACGGCCGGGTGCCGCGCACCAAGCAGGTTCCGCAGATCCTGGCCGAGCTGCAGCGGCTGATGGATCTCGGCCACAGAGGCCACGTCGACTTCGTCGACGACAACCTCATCGGCAACAAGAAAGCGCTGAAGAAATTCCTGCCCGAACTCGCCGCCTGGCAGCGAGGGCGCGGCTATCCCTTCATGTTCTCGACCGAGGCGTCGCTGAACCTCGCCGACGACGAGGAACTCCTGCACATGCTGCGGGACTGCAACTTCTTCGTGGTCTTCATCGGCATCGAGAGCGGCGATACCGCGACGCTCGTGTCGATGCAGAAGAAACAGAACACCCGTCGCTCCATCGGCGACAGCGTCCACAAGATCTATGACGCCGGGATCTTCGCCATCGCCGGCTTCATCATCGGTTTCGACACGGAGAAGCAGAGCGTCGCCGAGGACATGATCGCGACGATCGAGGCGACCTCGATCCCGATCACGATGGTCGGGCTGCTGACCTCGCTGCCCAACACGCAGCTTCAGCGCCGGCTCGAGAAGGAAGACCGCATCATCGAGGGCTGGTCGCAGTCGCCCGAAGGCAGCGGCGACCAGTGCACGACAGGCCTCAACTTTCACACGCTGCGCCCCCGCCGCGACATCCTCATCGACTACAAGGCAGTGCTGGAGCACGTCTTCGAGCCGCGTCGCTTCTTCGAGCGGCTGACCCACGTGGCGTTGGCGCTCAAGCGGCCCAAACTCAAGGTCAAGTTCGAGGCTCGGCATTGGGCGCGCAACCTGCGCATCTTCGGCTTGACCGCCCTGGAAATCACCTTCCGCCGGCCGGGCTGGGCTGTTCCTTTTTGGAAGTTCCTGCTGACTGCCCTGATCCGCAATCCGCGCGCCCTGGAGTTCGTGCTGATGCCGGCGGTGATGTACCTGCACGTGGGCCGCTTCAATCGGTTCGTGATCGCCGACATGGTGCGCCGGATCGGGCAGATCGATGCCGGCATCGATCCTTCGGCGCCGCGCCAATCCGATGCCGACATCGCCCGCGAAGCGGCAGCGCTCATCGCCGCCGAGTAGATCGGCTCGTTCTGGCACATGTGCCTTTCGCACCGCGAGAACGAGCCGCCGCTCTATGATCCACTCTTGCGTGGGTTGACACCCTAGACGCAACCCGTAGCGGGAACGTCATCGCAACCCGGCCCGCTGGCTGATCCGTCGTCGGTTCGTTCCTCGCGCGTCCCGAAGATTAAGGGTCGGCTTGCGCGGACGCCGCGCCCCTTTACAACCGGGTCATAATCCGGAGTCTCCTTTGAGAGTCAAAGCCGCTGTCGCCCGCGCCCACGGCGCGCCGCTCGCCATCGCCGAACTCGATCTGGACGAACCGCGCGCGGGCGAGATCCTGGTGCGGATGATCGCTTCGGGCGTGGCCGCCTGCGATCGCGCGGCGATCGCCGGCAAGCTGGCGATGCCACTGCCGTTCGTGCCCGGCTGCGAGGGCGCCGGCATCGTCGAGCGCGTCGGCGACGGCGTCACGGTGCCGGCCGCGGGCGATGCCGTGATCATCGTGCCTTCAGCCCACCTCAAGGGCAGCGCTTTCACCGGCAAACGTCTGGACGGTTCGGCGCCTTTCACGGGCGAGCGCGGCGCGGTGCACGGCTTCTTCTTCGGCCAGTCCTCCTTCGCCACCCACCTGCTCTGCAGAGCCGAGCTGGCCATTTCCGTCGCAGACGGCGCTCCGCTCGAGCTGCTGGCCGGGCTCGGCGGGGAGGTGCTGCTCGGCGCCGGCTTGGTGCTGCAGGAGCTGGCCCTCGAAGCCGGTTCGACGATCGTCATCACCGGCGCCGACGCCGTCGGGCTGGGCGCCTGCATGGCGGCGGCCGCGGCGGGCGCAGGCTCGGTGATCCTCGCCGATCCGCGCGAGAGCCGGCGCGAGCTGGCGCTGGAGGTCGGTGCGACCATCGCCGTGCCGACCGATGACGGCCTGGGTTCGGTGGTCATGAGCCTCGCCGCCGACGGCGCGCGCTACGCGCTCGAGACCAGCGGCGCCCCCGCAGCGCACGCCGGCTGCGAAGCCAGCCTCGGCGCGGACGGCCGCTGCCTCGTGGTTGACGAAAACGCGCTGGCGCAGATCGATGCCGGAGCGCTGATCCCCCGGCTGCTGGAGCTGCACGCCCAGGGACGCTTTCCCCTCGAGAAGCTCGTCGCCTATTTCCCGTTCGAGCTCGTCAACGACGCGCTGGCGGCCGTCGCGTCCGACGAGGTGGCGAAGCCGGTGCTGCGCTTCTCGCTCGGCTCGTTCGGCGATCTCGATCGCGCACTGCAGGAAGGCGCGGCTCAGGAAGAGCCCGACGGCAGCGACGCTGGCGGAAGCGAGCCGGCCGACGCGCCGGCCGAGGGCGAACGCGAGGCGCCGCCCGTCACCGCATGATGAGCGAGACGAGGCCGCCGCCATGGCGCTCGATGCGCCCGGCGATCTCGAGCTCCAGCACCGCGCCGCGCACCTCGCCGATCGGCAGTTCTGTCGAGCGGGCCAGTTCGTCGATCGAGATGGGCGCTGGCCCAAGGCGCTCGACCACGCGGGCCAGCGGCGCCCGCGCGTCCCGTACTTCCGGCGCTGCGACGTCGGGTTCGCGGAAGGCAAACAGGTCGCTTGAAGGCCGGTCGTCCCGTCGGCCGACCGCTTGGGTGCCGTCGAGATCGAGCTCGTCCCAAAGCTCGGCCTCGTCGCGCGGTCCGGCATCCGAGAACAGGTCCGCGTCGCCGCGGCCGGGGCCGCGATCGGCGAGCGCGCGGATGACGTCCTCGGCGCCCGTGCAGAACGTCGCGCCGTCGCGGATCAAGTCGTTGGTGCCCTCGGCGCGGGGATCCAGCGGCGAACCCGGCACGGCGAACACCTCGCGCCCCTGGTCGGCGGCAAAGCGCGCGGTGATGAGCGAGCCGGAGCGACGCGCCGCCTCCACCACCACGGTGCCGAGCGTCAGGCCCGACACCAGCCTGTTGCGGCGCGGAAAATCGCGGCCGCGCGCCTCCCAGCCGAAGGGCATTTCGCTCAGGGCGACGCCGTCTTCCAGCAGCTTCTCCATGAAGGAGCCCTGGTCGGCGGGGTAGAGCCTGTCGTGGCCGCCGGGCAGTACGGCGACGGTGCCGGTGGCGAGCGCGGCACGATGGGCGCGGCTGTCGATGCCGCGGGCGAAGCCCGACACGATGACGTAGCCCGCCGCCGCCAACTCGCGGGCGAGGCGCTCGGTGAAGGCGAGGCCGGCGGCCGAGGCGTTGCGCGAGCCGACGATCGCGATGGCCGGTCGGTCGAGCACGCCGGCGTGGCCGCGCACGGCGATCACCGCGGGGGCGGTGTCGATCTCGCGCAGGAGCGCGGGGAAGCCCGGCTCTCCGAGGCACAGGAAGCGCGCGCCCATCAGACGCGCGACCTCCACTTCGCGCTCGATCTCGCCGATGTCGGCGATGCGGATAGGCCGTCCTGGACGGTTCCTGGCGATGAGTTCGGGAAGGGCGTCGAGCGCTGCCTCGGCCGAGCCGAAGCGCTGCAGCAACGTCGCGAAGGTGCGCGGCCCGATATTCTCGGAACGCCACAGCCTGAGCCAGGCGAAGCGGCGCGCGTCGTCGAAGGGCCGCCGCTCGCTCAAGCCGGCTCGCGCTTCTTGCCGCCGATCCGGCTCTCGGTGCCGGCCGAGAGCCGGCCGATGTTGGCGCTGTGCTTCCACCACAGTACGATCGCCAGCGCGGCGAAGAGGATCGCCGCCTCGGGCCGGTGCAGCAGGGCCAGAACCACCGGCGTCAACGCGCTGGCCACCAGCGCCGCCGCCGACGAGTAGCGGGTCAGGGCGGCCACGCCGAGCCAGACGAGCGCGAAGGCGAGCGCGGCTGGCCACGCGAGCCCGATGAGGCAGCCGAGGAAGGTGGCGACGCCCTTGCCGCCGCGGAAGCCGAGGAACACGGGATAAAGATGGCCAAAGAACGCTCCGCAGGCCACCGCGACGGCGAGGTGGACCGGCGCAGTGCCGTCATCGAGCTTGGCGGCGATCAGCACCGGGATCGTGCCTTTCAGCGCGTCCGCCACCAGAGTGATCGCGGCGAGGTCCTTGCGGCCGGTGCGCAGGACGTTCGTCGCGCCGATGTTGCCGGAGCCGATGCCGCGCGGGTCGGCGGCGCCGGCGAACCGGGTGACGATGACGCCGGATGGAACGGAGCCGGCGAGGTAGCCGGCGACGAGCGCGATGAGCGAAGCGAGCATGGAGGGATCCGAACGTTCCGCGAGCCTAGCCTTGGGCTGGGCGCGAGGCAATTCGGCCGGTGCACGCCCCGGGTGCTCGCCGTCGCTCTCAGGCGACCCGCCGCTCGGCCGCATCGGCTGACGACGTCGCGCGGCCCTCCATGACGATTCGGTCGCGACCTTCACCCTTGGCGACGTAGAGTGCCGCGTCGGCTGCCTCGACCAGCGTATCGGACGCACGCGAAAGGTCGGGGGTCCGGCAGGCGACCCCAATGCTCACCGTGAGGCGACCGGACGGTGTCGCCGCATGCACGAGGTCCATGGCACCGATCGCAGCCCTGATAGCCGCCGCCACGATCAGCGCGCCCTCCCCGGTCGTCGCCGGCAGCAGCACGGCGAACTCCTCGCCACCGTAGCGGGCGACGAGATCGCCGGGGCGATCGACGCAGGTCTTGAGCGCGGTGGCGATGACGCGCAGCGCGCGGTCACCCTGAAGGTGACCGTAAGTGTCGTTGAAGCTCTTGAAGTAGTCACCGTCGACCATCAGAAGCGACAATGGGCTCCCCGCGCGAGCTCCCCGACGCCATTCCGCTTCCAGCACCTCGTCGAAGCGGCGACGGTTGGCGAGCAACGTGAGGTAATCGGTGGATGCGAGTTCGGCGAGCCTGTGCTCGGCCTCGCCACGCCGCCGCAGCTCGCCGGAAAGATTGAAGCCGAGCAGCAGGATGAGCGCGCTCAGGATGGCGAAGCCGGTGCCGATCAACGTCATTTCCCATCGCCAGTTGGCGAAGATCTCGCGGGTCGAGAGACCGACGGTGACGTAGAGGGGCAGCGTGCCAAAACGACGGAAAGCGAACAGCCGCTTGATGCCGTCGCTGCCCGAGATGCGATGATAGATGCCCGCATCTTGCGCCAGCGCAGCGGAGAGCGCGTCGTTCATGACCTTCATGCCGATGTATTCGGCGTGAACGGGAGCACGCGTCAGGATGGTGCCGTCTTGGTTCAACAGCGTGATCGAGCTGCCGTTCGGTAGATGGACGGAGTTGAAGATCTTATCGAAGAATGCAAGTCCGATCGTACCAACCGCGATACCGGCAAAGCTCCCGTCGGTCGACCGACGGCGCCGGCTGATTGCAATGGACGGGATGTGCGTGACGCGACCGATGAAAGGGCCGGTGACGTGGAAGCCGTAATCCGCCGCTTTGCGCTCAGCTTGGAAGTATTCGCGATAGGAAAGATCGAGGCCAATCTCGCTTCGGTCCCCCGACGTTTCGATCACGCGCCCGTCGCGATCAAGCACGAAAAGCCGTCCGAGATCCGACACTCTAGCCGAGTTGTCGAAGAGCGCCTTGTTTTTCAAGACCTCGGGAAGCGTGATGATGGCCGGATTTAGGGAATCTTCCGCGAGTGTCAAAATCGACAGGTTGTAGACTTCGAACTCTTGGGTGATCGCGGCCTCGACGAGCGTGGCAACGTCGGCTCCGAAGATCTTGGCGTCGCTCCAGGTGTGCCATCGCGTTTCGACGAGAATCAGTCCGAAGATGGCCCACATCGCCACGAGGCAAAGCCCGATACGTAGCGTGAGCATCGAGGGCGCAAACTTTGAAGGCGCCGAAGGCGCTGCAATGAGGCGCTGGACAAGAGAATTCGTCATCTAAACTCCGACAAATCTCAATGGCATTAGAGATCTAAAGAAATCTTAAGCGGACTTTATCAGTGGAGCCATTCCGCGCCATCCAAGATGACGTCCGAGAACGTCGTTAGCCTCGCGTTAACCACGCTGCCCGCCATCATCAGTGGCACTGGAACGAACGCCTCGATGTTTCCGATCTCTCCAATCCTCAGGCCTGACGCGCGCAAGGTCGTAAGCTGCGTCGCAGGCTTACTGCTCGTGCTCTGGGCGCTTGGGAGCGGCTATTACATCGCCTTCCACGATCGCATCCTGGCCGGCCTGATAAGCCGCCAGGCCGAGATGCAGTACGTCTACGAGGATCGCATCGCCGAGCTTCGAGCCGCGCTGGATATGGCCAACGCGCAGACGCTGCACGTCGGCCAGGCCGAGGAGACGTTGTTGCGCGATCTTGCCACGCGGGGCGCCAAGCTCGAGGCGCGAGCCGACAGCCTCGCGGCCCTCATTGGAGCCAACCGCTCGGACGAAGTGCACCTGCGCGCCACGCAGGATGCCGGTCGCCACGCTACGCTCGACGCAGGCGAAGTCGTGGCGCGTTTCGCGGCTCTCGAGAAGCGCCAACGCGCCGCTGTCGACGCGCTCCTGGAGCGAACCGAGCATGCCAGCGTGCGGACACAGGCCGCTCTCGCCGAGCTCGGATTGGCGCCGGCGCCGCATGCCATGGCCGCCGTCGGCGGCCCTTTCGTGCCGCTCGCCGAAAGCACGCTGACACCGGAAGACGCCATCGCGCTACTCAAGGACGCGCTCATGCGCCGTCGGCAGATCGAAGCCATCGCAATCAGACTTCCTCTTCGCCAACCGGTGGAAGGCCCGCTCGATGTCACCTCGGGATTCGGCGCGCGCCGCGATCCTTTCTACGGCCGGCTCGCGCTGCACACCGGGATCGATCTGCGCGAAGGCTACGGCACCACGGTACGCGCCGTGGCAGTCGGCGTCGTGACGATCGCCGGCCCGGAGACCGGGTACGGAACCCTGGTCGAGATCGATCATGGCAACGGTTACGCGACGCGATACGCACACCTTTCCACGCTCTCGGTCGCGGTTGGACAACAGGTCAGCGCCGGGGCCACGATCGGTCAGGTCGGCACGTCCGGCCGCTCGACCGGACCGCACCTGCACTACGAGGTACGCATCGCCGGCGAGCCCGTCGACCCGGCGCGCTACCTCAAGCTCGCCACGGCCATCGCGTTCGAATGAATCATCCTTGCGAGGCTTTGCTCAGCCAGGTCTGCCAATCTTCGATCGAGCCGTAGTAGCAGTTGCGATCGACGTAGCCGCGTATGCCGGGCACGGTTCCGGTCGCGGTGTGCTGCCAGAAATGCCACTGACGGTCGCCGTACTTCACGGTGGGATAGTACTTCACCGAGCGCACCCACATCGGGTAGTCCTGGAACTCGCCCTGCAACACGTCGCGATGAAAATCGACGGACGTATAGATGACCGGTTTCTTGCCGTAGGCACGTTCCATCGCTTCGAGAATGGTTCGCATCATCGAGAGCGCCTCCTCGCGAGGCAGCTTGCGCGGGCAGGTCTTCGACGTCGGGTTCCACTCGACATCGAGCACCGGCGGCAGCGCGAATGGGTCGTTGGGAACGTTGGCGACGAACCAGGCCGCCTGTTGCGATGCGGGACGGCACCAATAGACGAAATGATAAGCGCCACGGATCACGCCGGCGGCGCGCGAAGCTTCCCAGTTCTGCCGGAACTTCTCGTCGGAGTAGTCGCCGCCTTCGGTGGCCTTGATCCAGGCGAAGCGTACGCCCGACCCGGAGACCGCCTGCCAATCGACGTCGCCCTGGTATTTCGAGACATCGATACCTTGGATCGCGAAGCTCGTCGCCAGAGGGAAGGCGCTATCTGCGGGATTGGTCGCGCAACCCGTCAGCGCCAGACTCGTCGCGACGACCATCGCAGCCATCCACGACAAGGGCCGGCAGCCCTGGTTAAGAACTTGGGAACTCATGCCCCCCACATTATCCTCGATGCGCAAACACCCCGTTAACATCGGAGCCTAGCATTCCTCAGAAAGATTAGGCCAGTTAGGGGCCGCCGCCACGTCGTTCACGCTGCTTGTGGCTTCGCCGCCGTTCGGCGGCTTCGAGCGCTCCTATGGGCCGGGATCACCGAGGACCAAGGGCGGCATGCTGCTGACGAAAGCCTCGAAAGAGCTTTGAAGGACCAGCTGCGCCTTGAGCGATGGCGCGATCTCGGCGAGCGACGTGCCCGTGAAATCGGCGAACGAATGCCGAGCTGCATCCTCAGGCAACTCGATGATCTGTCCTCGGCCGAAGGTGGCGAGGAAGCGCTCGATGCACACGAACAGCACGACGTCGGGCTTCTCCTGGTCGAGCAGATCGTAATGGCACGACAGCGAACTCACCGCGACCAGCCGCGAAAAGCCCTGCATCAGGTAGGGGATGAGAAAGTTCGAGAAGGAATCGCGGAACAGCACGCAGGTCGGCAGATCGCGCCGCTCATTCTCGTAGATGTGCACCGCGCCGCGCCCAAAATTATGATTCTGGAACGACAAACGATAGCTCGCGGTCGGTTCGGCGATCGAGCGGATCTCGCCACGCTCCTTGTGGAAGCGGACGCCGAGGTCGCCCACAAAGGGGCGATCTTTCCATCGCAGCGCCTCTTCGCCAACCGTCTCCAGCTCGATCTCTGGTGCCAGGCTCTCGCTGAGCGCGCGATAGGCGGCGAACGCGCCATGGGCGTTCCAGTGCGTATCCGTCTTGAAGTAGGTCAGCTTGACCTTGCTTGCGGCCTTGAGCGCGTCGATCGGATAGAGCGTGCGTCGCGCCAGCGGCTCGTCAAGGGCATCGAGCACTTGCTGCGCGGGACGCGAGGGCGACACGCGGGTGAAACGCGGCAGCTTGTCCGCGTAGACGACATGCTTCTCGGGAATGATGAGGAAGCGCATCGCCGCCTCGTTGCGCGCGCACCATTCGAGCCGCATTTCGAGCGCCTCGACCCACGTCCGAATTTGTCGAGGGCGAAGCACGATGGCCGCCGAGAGCTGGTCAAGGGCGTCGTGGTCACGGTGAAACAGAAATCCGTCCCGCCCCACCTTCGGCCCGTGCTGAAGGAGAATGCGGGTTTCGAAGGGCACGATCGCCTCGATCTCGCCCTCGTTCCGCAGCCGGCGCAGACGCATGGCGGTGAGATAGAAGGACGGCTGGACGCTTCTCAGAGTCTTCCTGTACAAATAACGGATGCGCCGCTGCAGGTCAGCCATGCCGTCCGACAGCCTGAGCGACGATCGACGTGAGGCTGCCGAGATCCTGAGCCCCGTTGGCCTGGGCCGGATCGAGTCGGACGCCGAAGACGCGCTGCAGCCGGAGGATCAGCGTCGCGTGAGCGAGCGAATCCCAACCTTCGACGTCGCGCGCCTTGGTGGCGTCGCTGAGTTCGCCCGGATCGACCCCGAACGACGTGGCGACGACCTCGCGCACCTTGGTGGTGACATCGCTCATCCTTGCCGCTCCCTATCGCCTAGGCCGAGCGTCTAACGTCGGCATCCTGCAGGGCCAAGAATTTACGGCGATTTTCCGCCCGACCGATCTTTCCGCTGGTGGACTTCACCAGCCAGCCCGGCGCCACGAAGACGATCCGCTTGGGCGTGATGGCGAGAATGCTCTCCAGCCGCAGCCTGATCGCGGCACGCGCGACCTTTTCGTCTGTCCCGACGATCGCCTCGGCGAGGATGACGAGTTCCTGACTGCCGACGGACTCGTCGTCGAGGCCCATCGCCAGCACGCGGCCGGGCTTCAGCCCCGCGACGTCGGAGAGCAGGCTCTCGATCTCGTGAGCGTAGACGTTGCGGCCGAGCAGGATGAGGAGGTCGTCGCGGCGGCCGAGAACGAATAGGTCCTCGTCGAGGCGGAAGCCGAGATCCCCCGTCTGGTAGAGACCATCGACGAAGGCCGCGGCGGTGCGCGCGGGTTCGAGATGGTATCCATCGAAGAGGAAGGGCGCGCCGACCGCGATCTGTCCGACATGTCCCGATGCCAGCATACCGCCGGCATCGTCGAGGATGGCGAGCGTGACGCCGGGGAGCGGGACGCCCGAGCTGACGAGCGCCACGCCGCCGGCGCTCGGCACCACGCGTCTCGCCTCGAGAGCCGCGCGCTCGACGCGAACGGTGCGAGGTGCGCCGGCGCTTTGGGTCACGGCGAAGACGGTTTCGGCCATGGCGTAGCACGTCTGCAGCGCGGATGGGCGCAGGCCCCAGCCGCGGAACCGGTCGGCGAACGCCTCGAGCGTCTCGGCGCGGCAGGTCTCCGAGCAGTCGATCAGCGCGCGCAACGACGAGAGATCGACGCGGCGGGCGTCGTCGAAGGCGGCATTGACGAGATGGGCGAAGGCGAAGTTGGGCATCCAGGCCAGCGCGCCCCTGTGCCGGGCGATCGCCTCCAGGAAGGACAAGGGATCGATGAGCCAGGCGAAGGGGTCGAGCAGAACACTGGTCATGCCGGAGCGCAGCGGCTGCAGCAGGCAGGCGACAAAGCCCATGTCGTGGTACAGCGGAAGCCACGACATGATCGTGTCGCCAGCGCCCGCACCTAAAACCTGAGCGAGCGCCTCCAGCTGGGCGTCGATGGCGTCGAAGGTGAGCGCCACGCCCTTCTTCAGGCCGGTCGTGCCCGAGCTGTGCTGCAGGCAAGCCACGTCGCTTCCACGCCACGGGTGCATCGGCGCGGCCCGGTCCACCGCGACCGATGCGGCGTCGCGCGAAGTCAGCACGTTCATTGCGATGCCGGCGATATGCGTGGCGACAGCCACAGCGTTGTCTTCCGTCGTGATGATGAAGCGGCTCCCGAGCCGCGTGAACAGGCGATCGTGGCTCGACCAGAACAGTGCCGCATCCTGCTTGCGGGTGGGCAGCGGCATCATCGAGGGGACGCAGCCGGCGACCAGCACGCCGACGAAGGATGCGAGCAGGTCGCGACCGAGCGGGAGCGACAGCAGGACGATGTCACCCGGGCGAGCACCGGCAGCACGCAGGAGCGCCGCCCAGCGCAGCGCCTCGTCGCGAAGCCCGGCATTCGTGAGTTGCGGCGCGTCGGCCTGTGCGCCGAGGACAAAGGCTACACCGTCGGGCTCGCGCACCGCTCGTTGCAGGAACGCATCGAGAAAGCCTGCCGTCACCCGGTCCTCCTCGTCGACGGCGACGAATGAGCATCGCCCAGGCATGCGACGTAACACGAAGGAAACCGGCGCCCAATGCCGCAACCGTCACTTGCCCGTCATTGCAATTGATGATTGGGGAGGCCACGCCGCCTGCGGGCAACGGAATCACGCATGCAGAAGATCGTCACCTTCACGTCGGTTGGACGCCGCGCGCTACCCAACCTCTACGATCTCCTCGCCCTCGCCATCGTTTTCTCCATCTTCATCGCCGTCGTCCACGCCAGCCGCGGCGCGGTGATGCCGTTGGGGGCGCCCGGCGCCACCGACATCCACCTCGACGTCATCTACCTGCCCTATTACGCGCTCCGCACCACGCTGCGCATGTTCATCGCGATGGGCTTCTCGCTCCTCTTCACCTTCACCTACGCCACGTTGGCGGCCAAAAGCCGCCGCGCCGAGAAGATCATGATCCCGCTGCTCGACGTGCTGCAGTCGGTACCGATCCTCGGCTTCCTCGCGTTCCTCGTGCCGTTCTTCGTCAACCTGGTCCCGAATTCGATTGCCGGTTTCGAGATCGCCTGCGTCTTCGCGATCTTCACGAGCCAGGCCTGGAACATGGCGTTCTCGTTCTACCAGTCGCTGCGCAATGTCCCGCCTGACCTGATCGAGGTGGCACGCAGTTTCAACCTCACACCATGGCAGCGCTTCTGGCAGCTGGAGACGCCGTTCGCCATGCCGGGCCTCATCTGGAACATGATGATGTCGATGTCGGGCGGCTGGTTCTTCGTCGTCGCGGCGGAGGCGATCTCCTATAACAACAACACGACCAAGCTGCCGGGCATCGGCTCCTATATCGATGCCGCAACCAGCAAGGGCGAGAACGGCGCGATCCTTGCCGCCGTGGCGATGATGGCGGTCGTGATCCTCGGCTACGACCAGCTGCTGTTTCGTCCGCTCGTGGCGTTCTCCTCGCGCTTCCGCGTCGAACTCACCACCAGCCAGGAACAGGAGCGCTCCTGGGTGCGCGACTATTTTCTGCGCACCAGCTGGTTGCGCCCGCTTTCCAAAGGCCCGAGCAACGTCTTCAACCGCATGGCTCTGCTTCGCATGAGCTTGCCGGGTCGCATCAAGAAGCCCGCGCCAGACGTCGTGGCATCGTCCAGCCGGATCGGCGACATCGTGTTCTTCGCCATTGCCGGCGTGATCGGCTCCCTTCTCATCTACCTGGTCGTTGCCTATTTCGCCGCTCACTTCACCTGGGGCGACGTGCTCCACGTGCTCGTCCTGACGCTCTACACGATGATCCGCGTGGTCATCGGCATCATACTGGCGACTTTGATCTGGGTTCCCATCGGCATCTGGATCGGTCTGAGCCCTAAATGGGCCGACCGCCTGCAGCCCTTCGCCCAATTCCTCGCGGCCTTCCCGGCCAACGTTGTCTTCCCGCTCGCCGTTCTGTTCATCGTCAGCTTCAACCTCAACCCCAACATCTGGCTCAGCGTGCTGATCGTGTTCGGCACGCAATGGTACATCCTCTTCAACGTGATCGCCGGCGCCCAGGCCTTCCCCAACGACCTGCGCGAGGCGGCGCGCAGCTTCCGCGTCCACGGCTTCGACTGGTGGGCCAAGGTGATCGTTCCGGGCATCTTCCCTTATTACGTCACCGGCGCGCTCACCGCGTCGGGCGGATCATGGAATGCCGCGATCGTCGCCGAATACGTCAAGGCCGGGCTTAAGCACGGTGGCGAGGTGACGAACTACACCGAGGTCGCGCAAGGCGTCGGCTCCTACATCGCGATCGCCACCGACAAGGGCGTCAACGAGCAGATCTGGCTCGGCGTCGCCGTGATGAGCGTGGTTGTCATCATCTACAATCGCTTGCTGTGGCGGCCGCTCTTCGTGCTCGCCGAGAAGCGCCTGCGTCTCTAGGGGGCCCGTCATGTTGGAAGAACGCCTCACGACTCTGCTCCAGGTCGACGACGTCGTGCAGCGCTACCGCACCGGTTCGGGCGACGTCGGCCCGCTGGTGCTCGATCACGTCTCGCTCAAGCTGAAGCCCGGTGAGATCGTCGGCCTGCTGGGCCGCTCCGGTTGCGGCAAGTCCTCGCTGCTCCGCATCGTCGCCGGCCTCGCCTTCCCCGCCGAAGGCGCGGTGACCTACGAGAATGCGCCGGTGAAGGGCCCTGTCGACGGCGTCGCCATGGTGTTCCAGTCCTTTGCGCTGTTTCCGTGGCTCACCGTGCTCGCCAACGTCGAGCTCGGGCTGCGCGCCAAGGGCGTTCCGGAGGAGGAGGCGCGCCAGCGCGCGCTCAAGGCGATCGACCTCATCGGCCTCGACGGCTTCGAATCGGCCTTCCCCAAGGAGCTCTCGGGCGGCATGCGCCAACGCGTCGGCTTCGCCCGTGCGCTCGTGGTCAACCCGAAGATCCTGCTGATGGACGAGCCGTTCTCGGCGCTCGACGTGCTCACCGCCGAGACGCTGCGCACCGACCTTCTCGACCTCTGGGTCGAAGGCCGCATGCCCATCAAGTCGATCCTCATGGTGACGCACAACATCGAGGAGGCGGTGCTTATGTGCGACCGGATCGTGGTGCTGTCCTCAAATCCCGGCCGCATCGCTGCCGAGATCTCGGTGACGCTGCAGCATCCGCGCAACCGGCTCGATCCCGAGTTCCGGCAGATGGTCGATCGCATCTACGCGCTGATGACGAAGCGCGCCGCCCCGGTGCCGCCCGGCCGCGATGGAGCCTTCCCGGGTCTCGGCCTCGGCATGGCGCTTCCGCGCGTCTCCACCAACACGATCGCCGGCATGATCGAAGAGGTGCACGCCGAGCCCTACAGCGGCCAGGCCAAGATGCCCGAGCTGGCCGATTCGCTGCAGATGGAGATCGACGACCTGTTTCCGGTCGCCGAAACACTGCAGCTGATGCGCTTCGCCGAGATCGGCGACGGCGCGATCAAGCTGACGGCGGCGGGCAACCGCTTCGCCGACATGGCGACCGATGCCCGCAAGAAGCTCTTCGGCGACCACCTGCTGGCCTACGTGCCGCTCGCTGCACGCATCAAGATGGTGCTCGACGAGCGCCCCTCGCACTCCGCCCGCTCCTCGCGTTTCCTCGAGGAGCTCGAGGATCACATGTCCGACGAATACGCCGACCGCACCCTGAAAAGCGTGGTGAACTGGGGTCGCTACGGCGAGCTCTTCGCCTACGACGAGGGCTCGGAGACGCTGAGCCTGGAGAACCCGACGTAGCGGGAAGGCAATGAGGATTGCTCGACCGAAGCGTCGTGTTAGGTTCCTAAAATGGACAGCCGCCCGACGCACTCCGATCGAGAAAGCGCAGAAGCGCTCGTTGGTACGTGTCGACGGTTTGGTCCGACGGGTCCCGTCTACGAGGTTCTTGGTATTAGCGAACAGCCTCGCGAACGCGAGATACAGATGCGCGTTCGCGTTCTTAGAACGGAAGAGACGATCGACTATTGTTTATCCGACCTCCTTCAGGATCCCCAGGAAGCCTGATGTTTGCCGTTGCCTTCGATCTCACTGTCGCTGCTGTTCAGAAGCATTATCCGAAAAGCATTTCCCAGGCTTACGCCGAGATCGGGACTGCGCTTGCTGCACATGGGTTCGAATGGACCCAAGGAAGCGTCTACCTGAACGAAGATCTCTCCGCTGACTTGGCGACGCTCTATCGCGCGACGACTGCGCTCAAGAACTTGCCATGGTTCGGCGCCTGCGTTCGTGACATCAGGGTCTTTCGCGTCGAACAATGGTCAGACTTTACCGCGATCATGAAGACCCCCTGATGCGGGGCAGAGGAACCTAAAGGGTGGGCAAACTAAGGGACAACTACCCCTAGGTTCTCGCTTCGCCAGCCTCAGGTAGGCAGTTGACGCTTTCAGCTGTCCAGCCGCGACACCCCGAACCGCGCCCGCACCTGATCCGCCCGCTCCGGCGGCACGCGCACAGTCAGCGACACCGCGCCCGACGCCTCGCCCTCGCTGCGGCGCAGCACCTCGGCGTGCTCGTAAAGCCAGGCCAGCCCCTTCCCGTCGGCGGGGTCGAGCGTCAGGTCGATCACCGCCCTTCCCTCGGCGAGCCGCCCCTCGATCTCGTCAAGCAGCCGCTCCTCGCCCTCGCCGGTCAGTGCCGACACCAGAATCGGGCGGGCGTTGCTGTCGCGCCGCCGGGCGCCGTTGGCGACGATCGCCACGCGCTCGGGATCGAGCAGATCGAGCTTGTTCCACACCTCGACGAGCCGGCCATGATCAGTCGCATCGATGCCGAGATCGCCCAGGATCGACTCGACGTCGGAGGACTGCGCCTCGCTGTCCTCGTGCGAGATGTCGCGCACGTGAAGGATCACGTCCGCCTCGATGACCTCTTCCAGCGTGGCGCGGAAGGCGGAAACGAGCATCGTCGGCAAATCGGAGATGAAGCCTACCGTGTCCGACAGGATGATGCGCGAGCCGTGCGGCAACTTCACGTCGCGTAGCGTAGGATCAAGTGTGGCGAACAACATGTCCTGCGCAAGCACGGTGGCGCGCGTCAGCCGGTTGAAGAGCGTCGACTTGCCCGCGTTGGTGTAGCCCACGAGCGCCACGATCGGGTACGGCACGTCGCTGCGCTTCTTGCGGTGCAGCGAGCGGGTGCGCTTGACCTTCTCGAGGTCGGCCTCGATGCGCACCATGCGCTCGGAGATGAGTCGCCGGTCGGTCTCGATCTGCGTCTCTCCAGGGCCGCCGAGGAAGCCGAAGCCGCCGCGCTGGCGCTCGAGGTGGGTCCAGGAGCGCACGAGGCGCGACTTCTGGTACTCGAGATGCGCCAGCTCGACCTGCAGCGAGCCCTCGCGGGTGCGGGCGCGGCGGCCGAAGATCTCGAGGATCAGCCCGGTGCGGTCGATGACCTTGGCCTTGAACGCCTTCTCAAGGTTGCGCTGCTGCACCGGGGAGAGCGCACAATCCATGAACACCAGCGAGATCTCGTCGGCCTCGACGCGAGCGGCGATCTCCTCGACCTTGCCTTTGCCGAGGAAGGTCGCGGGCCGCACCTGGCCGAGCTTGACGATGGTCTCGTCGACGACGTCAAGGTCGATGGCGCGCGCCAGACCTCCAGCTTCCGCGACCCTGGCCTCGGGGGAACGTTGCAGCTCCTCGCCGCGACGCTCGATGACATAAGGGCCGAGCACGAGGGCCCGCGTGGCGGCGGCTACTGCCGCCTCGTCCCGATCCAGTCCGGCGAACGTCGTGTCGATGAGATCAATCCGCGCGGCGCTCGAGAGCCTTACTCAGCGGTGACCGCATCCTCGCCGGGCTCGAACATTTGAATGGGGTGTCCGGGCATGATTGTCGAGATGGCGTGTTTGTAGACAAGCTGGGAATGACCGTCACGGCGCAGCAGGACGCAAAAATTGTCGAACCATGTGACGACGCCCTGCAGCTTGACTCCGTTCACCAGGAAGATCGTGAGCGGCACCTTGTTCTTACGAAGGTGATTGAGAAACGTGTCTTGCAGGTTCTGGGGACGCTCGGCCACCATGCTACGCGCTCCGTCTTCTTTTTATTGGGCCGCTCGCACGGCGGCCGGAACGTTGCCGCGCAATCCTCTCGCGGACACCCGTGTCTAGTGCCTCGCTCGCCCGCACGGCAAGGCGGAATCGTCCGGAGAAATCGCCTTCGCGCTCAGCGCGTCGGCAGAACAGACCTGCGACGACCTTGACCACCTCCGATCGATCGGGCAAGCCGGCCGCAGGGGAGAGGCTTGCGACCGATGACGCGTTGGAGTGAGGGCAGCGACTTCGTCGAGAAGCTGGGCTCCGTCGCCGTAGCGACGGAGCGCATGCTGGAGCGGCTGCTTGCGGATGCGATGCTTCCCGGCGAGATCGCACGTCCCTCGCGCTTCATGGAGGCGATGCGCTACGCCAGCCTCGCCGGCGGCAAGCGGCTGCGGCCGTTTCTGCTGGTCGAGGCGGCGCGGCTCTTCGGGGTCGAAGGCGACGGCGTGCTTCGCGCCGCCTGCGCGCTGGAGATGATCCACTGCTACTCGCTGGTCCACGACGATCTTCCGGCGATGGACGACGACGACATGCGCCGCGGCCGCCCGACCACCCACAAGGCCTACGACGAGGCCACCGCCATCCTGGTGGGCGACGGACTGCTGACGCTGGCCTTCGACGTCACCGCCGACCCCGCTACCCACCCCGATCCTGCGGTGCGCGTGCAGCTGGTGCTGGAGCTGGCGCGCCACAGTGGCATCGGCGGCATGGTCGGCGGGCAGATCCTCGACCTCGAGGCCGAGGCCGCGACGGCACCTCACACCGCCGAGACCGTCATCCGCGTACAGGCGATGAAGACCGGCGCGCTGCTGCACTACGCCGTATTGGCCGGCGCTCTCATGGGGGGCGCCGATACCCCCGCCACCGCCGCCATGTCGCGCTACGGCAAGGCGCTCGGCGCCGCCTTCCAGGTCGCTGACGACATCCTTGACGTCGAGGCCGATTCCGCCGCGCTCGGCAAGGCTGCCGGCAAGGACGCCGGCCGTAACAAGGCGACGCTGGTCGCAGCCATCGGTCTCGAGGCCGCCCGTGCCCGCCGCGACGCGCTCGCCGACGAAGCGGTGGCCGCGCTCGCCGCACTGCCGCAGGGCGCCACCGCCGACGTTCTGCGCGACGCTGCCCGCTTCGCCGTGACCCGCAAGAGCTAGAAAGCCGATGGTCGACGCGCCGGCACGGCATCGCCCGCGCTTCCTGCTCGGTCGCGTGATGCTGGCGAGGCCGCGTCTGATCGTCGGCATGCTCGTCGCCGTCCTCGCCTACCTGCTGACGCCGGACTCGCTGGACCGCGCCACGCGCCTTCTGATCGCGTGGAACGTTGGCACGATCCTCTATATCGCGGCGAGCTTGGTCGCCGCGGCCCGAGCGACGCCCGAGACGATGCGCTGGCGCGCCGCCATCACCGACGAGGGCCGCTTCGCCATCCTGATCCTGGTGTCGGTCGCCGCCTTCGCCTCGATGGGCGCGATCTTCGCCCAGCTCGCCGTCACTAAGGACCTGAAGGGGCTCGACAAGGGGCTGCACCTAGGCCTCGCCGGCCTGACGATCCTCTCGGCTTGGGTTTTCATCCACCTCACCTACGCGATGCATTACGCTCACGAGTATTTCGACGAGACCAAGGGCAAGCCTGGCGAACCGCTGCAACTGAAGGGCGGCGTCAACTTTCCCGGAACCGACGAGCCCGACTACTGGGACTTCTATTATTTCGCCTTCATCATCGGCGTGGCCTCGCAGACCGCGGACGTCTCGATCACCTCGAAGGCGATCCGGCGCACCTCGTTGGCGCATTCGATCCTGTCGTTCTTCTTCAACTCCGCGATCCTGGCGCTGACGATTAACATCGCCGCCGGGTTGATCTGAGCCGGGTGTCCTGCCGCCGATCCCGTTCGGAAGGGAAGGCTCATGGTAAAGAGAACGAATGAGCAGCGACAAGATCATCGCCACTCTTCGGCACAACGAGAAGGATCTACGCGCGCGAGGGGTCCGGCACGCCGCTTCGTTCGGTTCAGTCGCCCGCGGCGATCAAACGCCCGAAAGCGATATCGACATCCTGATCGACATCGAGCCCGAGACCATTCGAGACGTCTGCACGTACGTCGGTCAAAAGATCTTCATCGCCGAGATGTTTACCGGTCCGGTCGACATCGTCGACCGCGGGGCACTGCGTCAGCATCTGAGAGCCTTCTAAGTCAACAGTAGACCGTCTGCTGCACATCAGAGACAGCATCCATAAGGCGAGCCGCTTCACATCGGGAATGACCTAAGAAGACTTCCGCGATAATGATCTGGTCTTTTATGCTTTCACGCGGTGCCTTGAGATCATACAGAAGCATCGCGACGCTTGCCGGAAGAAATCGTCGCGAGACATCCGGATGTTCCATGGCGCGACATGGCCGGGCCGGGAATGTCTATCGCCATGTCTACGAAGACGTGCAGCAACGACTCGTCTGGGGCACCGTGCGGAGCGTTTTCCGGCCTTGCTTTCGGTCGCGAGCAGGGACTTACAAGTGAGATCGGCGGCGACGAACACCCTGGTTCCGCGTAGCCGCGTACCGTCGCAGCGGCGGCTTCGGTCACCTATCTATCGTTGCGCATGAACCGTTTCGCCCTGCTGCTCGACCGCCTCGGCTATGAGCCCTCCCGCAACAACAAGCTGCGGCTGATGGTCGATTATTTCCGCACGACGCCGGATCCGGAGCGCGGCTGGGCGCTGGCGGCGCTGACCGGCGTGCTGTCCTTCCAGCATGCCAAGCCCAACCTCATCCGCGCCCTGATCGCCACGCGCGTCGACCCCTACCTCTTCGATCTCTCCTACGACTACGTCGGCGATCTGTCAGAGACGGTGGCCTTGCTGTGGCCGTCGCCGCCGCCCGCGGCTGAGGACCAGGAGCCGCCCACGCTCTCCGCCGTGGTGCTGGGCCTCGCCACGGTCGGCAAGCTCGGCCTGCCGGCGCTCGTCGCCGGCTTGCTCGACCGTCTCGACGAGACCGGCCGCTGGGCCCTGCTGAAGCTCATCACCGGCGCGCTGCGGGTGGGGGTCTCGGCCCGCCTCGCCAAGACGGCGGTGGCCGAGATCGGCGGTCGCGCCGCCAACGAGATCGAGGAGATCTGGCACGGCCTCGCCCCAGCCTACGTCGAGCTGTTCGCCTGGGTCGAGGGCCGCGGCGAGCGCCCTGAAGCGGTCGACCCTGCTCCGTTCGCACCCGCCATGCTGGCGCACCCGCTGGAGGAGCGCGATACAGCGGGCATAAATCCCGAGACCCACGTCGCCGAGTGGAAATGGGACGGCATCCGCGTTCAAGCCGTGCGCGGGGTGGATGTCGAGGGCGGCAGCGTGGTGCGGCTCTACTCGCGCACCGGCGAGGATATCTCCGGCACGTTCCCCGATCTCGGCGACATGCTGGCCGCGCTCCCGTCGCAGCGCTTTACCCTCGACGGCGAGCTGCTGGTGGTGCGTGAGGGTCTGGTGCAGCCTTTCGGCGTCCTGCAGCAGCGCCTTAACCGGCGCGTCGTCTCGGCCAAGCTCATGGCCGACTACCCCGTCCACATCCGCGCCTATGACCTGCTGTCCGCCGACGGCGAGGACCTGCGCACCCTGCCCTTCGTCGAGCGCCGCCGCCGGTTGGAGACCTTCGTCGCTACCGCCCACCATCCCAAGCTCGACGTCTCGGCGCCTGTGGCCTTCGCGACTCTTGAGGATCTCGCCCTCGCCCGCCGCGACCCGCGCTGCGCCGGCGCCGGGGCCGACGCCGAGGCGGTCGAGGGCCTGATGCTGAAACGCAAGGATTCTCCCTACGTGCCGGGCCGGCCGAAGGGCCAGTGGTGGAAGTGGAAACGCCAGCCCTACACGGTTGACGCGGTAATGATGTACGCGCAGCGCGGCTCGGGGAAGCGCTCGTCGTTCTACTCGGACTACACGTTCGGCGTCTGGCGCACCGAGGACGAGGGCGACGCCCTGGTGCCGGTTGGCAAGGCCTATTCCGGCTTCACCGACGTGGAATTGGCCAAGCTCGACCGCTTCGTGCGCAACAACACCACCAATCGTTTCGGCCCGGTACGCGAGGTGGTGCACGGCTTCGACGAAGGACTGGTGCTCGAGATCGCCTTCGAGGGCTTGAACCGCTCGACGCGGCACCGCTCGGGCGTCGCCATGCGCTTTCCCCGCGTCGCCCGCATTCGCTGGGACAAGCCGACGCGCGAAGCCGACCGCATCGAGACGCTGGAAGCGCTGCTGCGCGTGCCCACCGCCTGATCATCGCGACGGCGGATCGGCGCAACATATTGATTGCGCACAATGGATTTGCATTTGCCGTCGTGCGCGCCATAACCTTGACGCGAAACACAAACAGGAGCCTCGCATGATCCGCGTCACGACCCTCGCCGCCGTCAGCCTCTTCGCCCTCTCGACCGCCGCCTTCGCGGCACCGCAGCTCGAGCGCGTGCGCGGAACGGTGGAGAGCATGACGGACTCGTCGATTACCGTGAAGACGAACGATGGCAAGACCCAGGAAGTGAAGCTTGCCCCCGACACCGGCTTCGTTTGGGTCGAGAAGTCGAGCCTCGATAACATCATGGACGGCAAGTTCATCGGCACCGCGACCAAAGGCGAGAACCCGCCCAAGGCGATCGAGCTGGTTATCTTTCCGGATTCCATGAAGGGTACGGCCGAGGGCCACTACGCCTGGGATTCGATCCCCGACCAGACCGCCGGCGGCCAGACCGTCAAGAAGAGCGCCATGACCAACGGCACCGTGAAGTCCTCCTCGGGAAGCGGCTCCATGACCAAGAGCGCGATGACCAACGGCACGGTGAAGTCGAGCTCGGGCGGCGCGATGACCAAGAGCGCCATGACGAACGGGACCGTGAAGTCCGGCTCCGCCTCTGGCGGCGGCAAGATGATCGACGTCACCTACGACAACGGCCAATCGCTCAAGATCGAGGTCCCGGCCTCGGCGCCGATCGTCGAATTCGAAAAGGCCGACAAGTCGATCGTGACCAAGGGCACCCACATCTTCACCGTAACGACCAAGGACGGCTCCGCGCTGACCTCCAAGCTCGTGGCGATCGGCAAGGATGGCCTCACGCCTCCGATGTGATCGTGGCAAGGAATCGAGGACAAAGCGGCTCCTTCGGGAGCCGCTTTGGTCTGGACGGCGGCCGGTAGCGGCTCACATGAACAGAGAAGCGACGTCCGACGAACCAGAGGTGCCGGTCACGCTGGCATTGTTCAGATCGTAGAGAGCCGAAAAGCGAGCCACCATCTTGTCTAGCTTCGCCGGATTTTGGAAATCGCTCAGATTGATCTTCTGCGCGATGTTCCGAGCCTGGCTGTCGATGTCGGCGTTGGAAGCGCTGGACGACAGGCCTAGCATGGTTTGCACGACCTTGGTCAGTGCCTTGTCTGCCAGGATGCCGTAGGCGCTCGTGATCGTGGGTGCGACCTTGCGGAAGTAGAGGGCGAGGCGCACGCCGTCGCCGTAGGCGGCAGCCGCATCCGATTCCATGACCTGCTCGAGATAGGCGGAATGAGTGGCCACGATCCCACTCTTCGTCTGTACCTGCTGATCCGGCGTGTGAGAGATGCTGCCGTCAGCCGCGATATTGAAGGCCGCGGCCAATGCCGGGTAGCCGCCGCCCAGCGTGGCCGCGCGGCTCTTCGGATCCGTGACGGTGCTCGTCAGCACTTGGCGAAGCGTCGAGGGGTTGGTGGTGGGAATGCCGAAGGCCTTGCTGACGTAGCTGACCAGCCGCTTATCCGCGAGAAGATCGTCTACCGAGGTCAAGCGAGGAATCGTAGACGTGTAATAGTTCGTTTCCGACTGCGAACTCGTCTTCGAGACGTTGCTCGCGGAGGCTTTGGCCGCGTAGGCGGCGGTCGTCGCGGACAGATCGACGTCGCTCTGGATCGGACTTTGCGCGTAGACCAGTCCGCTCGATGCGAAGTTGAAGGCAATCGCAAGCTTGCGCGCCGAAGCGCCCGACGTGTTCGCAGCGCTGCTCGGATCGAGGACGTTGCTCGTCAGGATGCCCCTCAGCGCTGCCGTCGTGATCCCAGCCGCAGCCGGTGCGGTCGCCGTGGCCGCAATCGGTGCCGGGAGGTTGAAGGCCGTACGCAGATAGCTCACCATCCGGCTGTCCGAGAGGAGGTCGTCGACCGACACGACGCCCGCCACTCGCGACACGAAGTAATCGGTCTCGGCCTGTGCCTTGGAGGCGATGCTGGGCGCGTCCTGGTCGCCCGATGAGGGGACCGCAGCGCTCGTGTAGGCCGCCGTGACGACCTTGAGACTGGTGGCGGACATCACCTGGCCGTGGTCGTAGGCCGTACCGTCCGTTGCGATGTTGAAGGCGCATGCCAGCCGCTGATAGGACGTCGTTGACGTCGAGGTGCTCGTAGGGGCGGAGTTCGTCGCGCTCGTATCGGTCGCGCTATTGTCCAGCGTATTGGCTACACTGTTAGGATCGAGCAGGTCGCTGGAGAGCACGCTGCGCAATTGTGCGGGAGAGATCGCAGGCGGCAGGCCGAAGGCGGTCTTGATCACCGCGACGAGCCTCGGGTCGGAGACGATCTGATCGACCGAGGTCAGGGTCGGCAAAACCTTGGCGTAGTAGGCGCTCTCGGTCGCGGCCGCCGCCTTCGAGGCCGCACTGGCAGGAACGTTGCTCGTGTAAGCGGCCAGCGTGCCGGCGACGGAAGTGCTCGATTGCAGGAACTTCTGTCCGCCGACGGAGCCATCGGCGGCGAAGTTGAAATCGGCGGCCAAGGCGCGGAGATTGCTGTTTGTGGTGTCGGTCCCCGCGTCAGGTCGATTGAACGCGCTGAAGGGTTCTGCCGGATTGCTCTCGAGCGCAACGGTAACCTCGCCCTTGGTGACCTTCGTTGGATCCAGCCCGAACGCGGAAAGGACGCGCGTGTAGAGTGACGTGTTCGACTCGAACGCCGACACCGAGCCGGTCCCGGCAATCGTCGCGTCGAGCGACGACGTCTCGCCGTCCGCCACGTTCATCCGGCTGAACAGGTCATTTCGCTGCGAGGCCGTCTGCAGCGAGCCAGTCCGAGCCACGCCGCCCTGCGTCGTGAACGAGAACGCTTTGGCAAAAGCCGTGTAGCGGCTGTCGTTAAGCCTCCGCGCGAAGCTGTTGGCATCGCTGAGATCGCTTTCGACCACCTTCGTCATGAACGCCTTGGCGTTGCCGAGATCCGACAGCCCGTAGGCCTTCATGGCGTAGGTGAACATGCGATAGTTGCTGACGAAGTCGCCGACGGACTTCACGTGGCTGATGTTGGCCTCGAAATAAGTCTGCTCGCGCGACGTTTGCGGCTCGGCCGCGACGCGGGCGTAGCTCTTCTGCAGGTCGCCCGCATAAATCCTGTAGCCGAGGAAAGTGGAGGTCACCGCCGTGCTCCGCAACACGCGCAGCATGGCGGTTTTGCCTTACGTCAACCTTGCGTTCAACCGAGCGCCTTGCGCGGATCGTAGGCTGATGCCGACTGCATCGAACGCGCGATATCGCCGAGCGTCGTCGCGGCATCGTCGGGCAGCACGATTCGCAGCGCCACCAACAGGTCGCCACGGTCGCCGCCCGACCTGGCCATACCTTTGCCGCGCAGGCGCAGCACGCGTCCGCCGTTGGTGCCGGCGGGCAGGCTCATCTCGACCTGGCCTTCCAGCGTCGGCACCGCGACCTTGGCGCCGAGCACCGCCTCGTAGAACGTGATGGGCAGGTCGAGGCGAAGGTCGGACCCATCGATCCGGAAATACGGGTGAGCGGCGATCCTTACGGTAACGATGGCATCGCCGGTCGAGCCGCCGTTGACTCCGGGCTGCCCCTGCCCCTTCAGGCGGATCTGCTTGCCGTCCTCGATCCCGGCGGGCACCGACACCTCGAGGTCCCGCCCCGTCGGCAGTCTGACACGGGCGCTCGCGCCGTGCACGGAATCGGCCAGCGGCACAGAGACGACAGCCTGCACATCCTCGCCGCGGATCGGCGTGACGGTGCGACCACCGAAGCCGCCGGAGCGACCACCGCGGGCACCGCCGCTGAACAGGTCGGCGAAGACGTCGGCGGCATCGAACCCCGCCGGCCCGCGACCGCGACCCCCGCCGAAGTTGAACTCGAATCCCTCGCGCGAGCCGGCGCCAGCCCCGCTTCCGAACCCGTCGAAGCCGGTGAACTTGGGCTTGCCTTCGGCGTCGATCTCGCCGCGATCGAACTGCCCGCGCTTCTTGTCGTCGCCGAGAATCTCGTAGGCCGAACCGACCTCGGCGAACTTGTCCTTCGCCTTGGGGTCCTTGCTCTGGTCGGGGTGGAAGGTCTTCGCGAGGCGCCGATACGCCTTCTTGATGTCGTCGGCGCTGGCGCTCTTGGCTACACCAAGCACCGTGTAAGGATCTCGCATCGTGTCATGAGCCCGGGCATCCGATCGCCCTCGCTGGCGCGACCGTGTTGTCTCGATCATCATGTGGGAACCGAGCGGCACGACGCAAGCGCCCGACGCAGGCGGTGCCCATCCAAGCTCGAGGCGCCGAAGCGCTCGAGTTTCCCGCTTGACACCAGTGAAGCGAGATGTTGCTTCCAAGAGACTTAACGATGCTTAAGGTTTACATCCTGGGCTTTTTGATGAGCGTTCGTTCATCTTAAACCTCGCCTTAACTGGCGCCGTCGTTAATGCGGTGACTGAGGCCCGCGTTGTAGGTTGCGTCATGTGCCAGGTTTCACACGTTGTTGGTGCGCGTTCCATCGTGCGCTTCGCCTTTGCCGGTTTGGCGGCCGCCCTTCTCGCAGGCTGCGCCGATTCGAGCCGCTTCCTCGGCGATCCGCTGAGCAACCCCTTCAAGTCGGCATCGAGCGGGCCGTCTTCCGCGAACTACGACATGGCGCCCCCGCCACCCTATAGCCCGTCGCGCGGCGCCGTGCGCTCGCAGGCTTTGGCCCCGCCCACCGACATGCCCTCGCGCCGCGTCGCCTCCTACGAGGCACCGGCGCACCAGAGCCCGCGCTTAGCCTCCGACTACCGGGCGCCGCGCACGGAGCACACCGCCTCCATCGCCGCGCTCTCGGGCCACGGCTCCTGGACCGCTGAAGGCGGCATGGCGGTCATCGCCGCCAACGGCGACACGGCGAACGTGCTGGGTCAGCGCTACAACGTGCCGACCGACGCGCTGCTGCGCGCCAACGGCCTCGCCTCGTCTGCCGACATCCAGCCCGGCACCCGCGTCGTGATCCCGGTCTACAACGCCAACGGTGGCGGTGGCGCCGCCCCCTCCCGCATCGCCAGGGCCGAGCCGGTCCGCCACGAGCCGGCACCACACGAGCCGGCGCGTCACGATCATTCCTCACGCGAAAAGCTGCTTGCCAAGCACGAGAGCAAGCAGGACGACAAGCTGGCCCGCCGCGAAGCCGAGCGCGACGCCAAGCTCGCCCGCTACGAGAAGGTCGAACGCGACGCCAAGGAAGCCAAGCTCGCCAAGTTCGAGAAGGCCGAGCACGAGAAGGCCGAGCACGAGGCGAAGCTCGCCCGCGCCGAGGAGGCCAAGCAGGCGGCCAAGCGCCAAGTCGCGGAGCGCGAAGAGGCCAAGCACGAGAAGATGCACTGGGTGAAGGGCGCCCAGCCGGCCAAGCTCGCCAAGGGCGAGAAGATCGAGAAGAGTCATGGCCGCGAGAAGGCGATGGCCAAGCTCGATCCGCGCAAGGCCGAGACCGACGTCGCCGAGAAGGCGCCCGACAGCCGGGCCGCACGCAAGCTGGCCAAGGCCGAGGCGGCTCGCGAGACGCCGATGAAGATGGCCAAGGCCGAGGTCGCGACGCAGGAGACGCCGCGCAAGGCAGCGCCAGCGCCCGTCGATCCGGAGCCGACCGCCAGCCTGCCGCCGCAGGCCGCCGAGAAGGCCTCGGCGTCGAGCAACGGTAATCCCGAGTTCCGCTGGCCGGCCCACGGCCGCATCATCCAGGGCTTCAAGTCCGGCGGCAACGACGGCATCAACATCGCGGTGCCGGAAGGCACCTCGGTGAAGGCGGCGGAGGCGGGGACGGTCGCCTACGCCGGCAGCGAGATCAAGGGGTTCGGCAACCTCGTGCTGATCCGCCATCCCAACGGCTTCGTCACCGCCTACGCCAACAACGGCGACATCGAGGTGCATCGCGGCGAGCAGGTGAAGCGCGGCCAGACCATCGCCAAGTCCGGCCAGTCCGGCAACGTCGCCTCGCCGCAGCTGCACTTCGAGCTGCGCAAGGGCTCGACCCCGGTCGACCCGACCCGCTACCTCGCCGGGCTCTGATCGGTCGGGCTGAGAAATCCAGGAATCGCTTCCGTCACCCGCGAGACACGTGCGGCGGAGGTCGGTAAAGAGGCGGCGGGCACCATGCCCGCCGCCTTCTTCTTGCTCGGCTTTCTGGTAGTATTCGCATGCCATCGGGTTGAAGCTGGTAGATCCGTTCGTCGGAACGGCGCCGCGTGCGCGACGAGCCCACGATTGCGGCCCCTCGACCGGCGGCGTAGAGCTGGCGGCCGGAGGACCGCGCCATGACATCGAGCCTGCCGCACGAGACCAGCCTCGGCCTCGTCCATCGCCATCGCCGCAATCGCCGCACCGACTGGGCGCGGCGGCTGGTGCGCGAGAACGTCGTTACGGCGGACGACCTGATCTGGCCGCTGTTCCTGATCGAGGGCGAGCGCCAACGCGTCGAGGTGGCCTCGATGCCGGGCGTGCACCGGCTCTCCGTCGATGAGGCGGTGCGCGCCGCGGTTGAGGCCGCCGAGGCCCACATCCCCGCGCTCTGCTTCTTCCCGATGACCGATCCCTCGGCCAAGGACCCGCGCGGCGGCGAGGCCACCAACCCGGACAACCTCGTGTGCCGCGCGCTGCGCGCCATCAGGGCCGAGGTGCCGCACATCGGCCTGATGACCGATGCCGCGCTCGATCCCTACACCACCCACGGCCACGACGGTGTCATGGCTGGCGAGGAGATCCTCAACGACGAGACCGTGCACCTGCTCTGTCAGCAGTCGCTGAATCAGGCCCGCGCCGGCGCCGATATCATCTCGCCCTCGGACATGATGGACGGCCGCGTCGGCGCGATCCGCGCGGCGCTCGACGGCGAGGGTTATGAGCACGTGCAGATCATGAGCTACGCGGCCAAGTACGCGTCGGCGTTCTACGGCCCGTTCCGCGATGCCATCGGCACCAAGGCGGTGCTGATCGGCGACAAGCGCACCTACCAGATGGACCCGGCCAACACGAACGAGGCCATGCGCGAGGTCGCCGCCGACATCGAGGAAGGCGCCGACATGGTGATGGTTAAGCCCGGCATGCCCTACCTCGACATTATTCGCCGCGTGAAGGACACGTTCGAGGTGCCGACCTTCGCCTACCAGGTCTCGGGCGAGTACGCGATGATCGAGGCCGCCGCCCGCAACGGATGGATCGACGGCGACCGCGCCATGATGGAGAGCCTCGTCGCCTTCAAGCGCGCCGGCTGCGACGGCGTGCTGACCTATTACGCGCTGAAGGTCGCCAAGCGCCTCAAGACCGGCTAGGGCGCGACATCTTGTCGAGCTGATACGGATTGTTCGGGAACTGCATCATCTTCCAGAGCAGGTCCTTGTTCACCTCTTCCGAGAGGTCGGCATTGTCGAGCACGCGCCTGAAGTCTGACTTGGCCAGGCCGTTCGACAGCAATTGCTCGTCGCAGAAGTCCTTGGCGGCCGCATAGGTGGCGTGAGAAAATCTTAAGGCCAAGGTGCCGAACGGGTATAGCTCGCCCTTGATCGTCTGCCCGACCGCCAGCCGCTCGCCGTCGAAGCGCACTTCCACGTATTGGATGAACTTCAGCTGGTCGAGGACACCCAACACCTTCAGGTTGACGAGGAACTCGATCGTGCGATCGGCATCGTTCTCGTGCCGTTCCATCGAGTGCATGACTTCTACCATCGCGCCGTCTCCTTCAGGGTACGATGGAATCTCCCTCCGGCTTTGAAACGATCCCGAGCTCATCTGCGGCCTTTTGGGCAGACGCTAGCGGCGAGCCTGCGGGTCCGAACGGTGGATCAAACCGCCGGCGAAGAGCGCCCACCAGACGAAGGCCGGCTGCAGGGCGAGGCGCGGTCCGTGGTACCACCAGCTGTCGGGGAGCGGCGGGACGCGCTTGCGGGCCGCCGCGTGATAGATGTTGGCCGGGTAGACACCGATGGCGTAGAGGGCCAGGCCGATGGCCGCCGCCTTGCGCGTGCGTGGGAGCAGCAGACCCAGGCCGCCGAAGATCTCGGCGACACCTGTCGCGATCACCACCTCGCGCGGAAACGGCACGGCCGGCGGCATGATCGGCAGGAATCGATCCGGCACCAGCACGTGGATCAGGCCGAAAGGCACGTAGAGGAAGGTCGCGGCGTCGCGCGCCCGCACGCGCCAGCGTTCGCGCGAAATCATCAAGCCGCCCGCTCCAGCCGGGCCGCGCGACGACCGCGAAGACTGGCGGCATTGAGCGCCGGCAGGCGCGCCGGGTCCGCGGCGATCGCTTCGGCAACCGCAATCGCAGCCCCGAGCTGCGCATCGCTCATGGTGCGGATCGCCGGCCGGTCGACGGTCTTGGTCCAAGGCGCACCCAGCACCGCGTCGAGGCAGACCCGCATAAAGCAATGGTCGAGACGGATCGGCCAGCCCTGCCCCGGCGCCATCGCCGGCAACAATCCCTGCGTCAGCTCGTACCAGCGCGCGACCATCGCCTCGCGGTCAACCTTCGACATCGGCGCTCGGACGGTCGTCGCCCCGGGCATCCTCGACCTTCCATTTGCCGTCGGCGTCCTGGTACTCGATCGCCTCGCTCTCTCCGGCGCGCTGCTGCTCGGCGGCGGCACGCTCGGCCGCGTCCTTGGCATCGTCGTGGCTGGGGAAGGTCTCGGAGAACACGTCGCCGACCTTGTAGGCCCAGCCGCCGTCGTGCTCGACGACCTGGTAGTGCACCTGCGACATGGGTTGCTCCTTTGGATTTCTGTCGGCGAACGGACGCCGCGCGCGGCCGGTTCCGGGCTGGTCCAACGGTGCCGATGGTCGGCGTCTCGGCGGCGGTGTAAGGTCCTTCTGCGCGCGGATGCGACCGCGCAAGGACGAGGCCCATGAACACCCGCGCCGAGGTGAGGTCGACGCAAGCCGCCGAAGGTCTTCCGCGACGCCGCTTCACCGTCGCCGACGTCGAGGCCATGGTCGCGGCCGGCCTGATGGACGAGGACGAGCGTGTAGAACTGATTGGTGGGGAGCTGGTGCCCATGTCCGCCAAGGGCAACCGCCACGAGATGGTCAAGGCCGCGTTGCTCGATCGCTGGTTTCGGGTGCGACCAGACGATTGCAGGCTCATTCCGGAGACCACGTTCCGCTTGTCGGAGGACACCTACCTCGAGCCCGATGTCGTGATCTACGAGCGGGCGAAAGGCCTGAAAAGCCTTTCCGGCGACAATGTGCTCCTCGTCGTGGAGATCGCCGACTCGTCGCTGCGCTACGACACAGGGCGCAAGGCGGCGCTCTACGCCAGCTTCGGCGTGCGCGAACTGTGGGTCATCGATGCCGTGCGGCTCGAGACGCGGGTCTTCCGCGATCCCGGGCCTGACGGTTACCGCGATGCGCGCAACGTCTCGGCCGACGACACGATCCTGCCCGCCGTGGCTGCGGCGGTCTTCGCACTCAGGCTCGACGATCTTGAGATCGAAAGCTGAGCGCATCCAGCCGTCACGTGAGGCTTCTTAAAGCTCTGGACCAGGCTCGCCGGAGACCCGGCGGATGGTCAGGTTGAAGCGGCCGCCCTCCGCAAGCAGCGTCGACGATCCCGCGAGAATGCGGTCCACGCCGTGATACGCCAACCTCGCGGCGCCGCCGAGCACCAGCGCGTCGCCCGACTCTAGCTTGACGCTTTTCGTCGGCCCGCGGCGCTCGATGCCGCCGTACCGAAACAAGGCCGTGTCGCCCAGCGAGAGCGACAGCACCGGTGCCGCGAAGCCCTCCTCGTCACGATCTTGGTGCAGCCCCATCCTGGCGCCCGCAACGTAATAGTTGACGAGGCACGCTTCCGGCGCGAGCTCGTATCCCGCGAGCTCCTGCCAGGCCCGCTGTACCAGCGCCGGCATCGGCGGCCAGGCGGTGCCTTCTGCGGGATGGGTGGCGGTGTAGCGGTAGCCATCGCGATCCGACGTCCAGCCGAGCACGCCGCAGTTCGACATCCGCACGGAAAACGGCGTGCCGCTGCCAGGCATGGTCGGCTGGAACAGCGGTGCGTCGCGCAACACGACGCGAAGCTCTTCGAGCAGGGCTTTCTGCGCATTGCGATCGAGATAGCCGGGCACATAGCGCAAGCCCGGCGCCAACTCAATGGTCACTTCTCCGGAATGCGCTCGAGCACCGAGGCGAAGGCATCGGGCATGGCATCGTCGCCGGCTGCGGCCCCATAGGTCTGTTCCATGCCGCCGCGGACGCCGCCGACGGCCGGCTTGGTGGCGATCTGATCGACGAGACGGTCAACGCGGGTCGTGCTGGCGTCGTGGGCCATACTGACGTCGTGCCCAGCCGCGACCGCCTCGATCGCCTTGATGAGCTCGCTCATCCGCACCCCCTTAGTCAGCACCGGACAGGGCGGTGCGTCGGGCAGCTCCGCATGGCCGGTGAGGATAGCGAGCCGCGCCTGCGGATCTCCGGCCAGCACATGCCGAGCAAGATCGGATCCCGACATGCCGGGCATCGTGTAGTCGATCAAGATGAGGTCGAAGCTCGCATCGCCTTCGCGCAGCAATTCGATCGCGGCATCGGCGCCGACCGCCGGCGTTACGAAATGCCCGGCCTCCTCGAGTTCGTCGGCGATGACGTGCCGGACGAGGGGATCGTCGTCGACGAGTAGGATCTCAAGATGCGCCATCGTTCGGACCTTCCGGCACCTCACGCGACCCGCGCAGCGCCGCTTGCAATGCCGACACGACTAGCCGCCGCGTCAAGCATCGCAAACCACGACCTTCGTCGTATCGTTCCGACGCCCGTCGTCGTTGGTCAACCGCGTGGTAGAACATCGTCGGGTGCGCGCGGCGCGATCTCCGGGTCTACGATCGTCTTCGACAAGACTAGCGAGTCGGCGCCAAGCTGGTAGACCAGCGGCACTCCGGTGTGGATCTCGACTGTCGGGATGGTCGTCGCGTTGAGGCCGTCGAGCACCATCACCAAAGCGCGCAGGCTGTTGCCGTGTGCGGCGACGAGCACGGATTCACCGCGCAGGACGCAGGGCAGGATGGCCTGGCAATAGTACGGCAGCGTCCGTCCCACGGTATCGCGCAGGCTCTCGCCGCCGGGCGGCGGCGTGTCGTAGGAGCGGCGCCAGATGCGAACCTGCTCGTCGCCCCATTTTTCGCGCGCCTCGTCCTTGTTCAGGCCGGCCAGGTCGCCGTAGTCGCGCTCGCGCAAAGCCTTGTTCACGATCGGCTTGAGGCTCGTGCCCATCATCTCCTGGCAGGTGCGCAGCGTCTCCTGGGCGCGGGAAAGGTCGGACACGAAGGCGCGGTCGAACCTGAAGCCGAGCCGCTTCAGCGAGGCGCCGGCGGCGCGTGCCTCGTCGTAGCCGCGCTCAGTCAACCCGGGGTCCTTCCAGCCGGTGAAGAGGTTCTTCAGGTTCCATTCGCTCTGCCCGTGGCGGAGCAGAACCAGCGTGCGTTCGGTCAAGCGGGTGGTCCTTATCTTGGTGACTTGGCTCTTGGTGACTTGGCCGATCAGTCCGGCAGTCCCAGCACATCGGCCATGGAGAAGAGGCCGGGCTTGCGCCCGCGAGCCCAGACAGCGGCCTTGAGCGCGCCGCGAGCGAAGATCGCGCGATCCTCGGCCTTGTGGACGAGCTCGATGCGCTCACCCTCGCCGGCGAAGATCACGGCGTGGTCGCCCACCACCGTGCCGCCGCGCAGCGAAGCAAAGCCGATCGTGCCGGGCGCACGCGCGCCGGTGATGCCATCGCGGCCACGCACGGCAGCCTCGTCCAGCGCGACGCCGCGGCCGGCCGCCGCCGCCTCGCTCAGCAGCAGCGCCGTGCCCGAGGGCGCATCGACCTTCATGCGATGGTGCATCTCGACGATCTCGATGTCGAAACTCTCCCCCAAGGCCGCCGCCGCCTTCTTCGTCAGGGCGGCGACGAGGTTGACGCCGAGGCTCATGTTGCCCGAACGCACGATCGTGGCGTGGCGCGCCGCCGCCTCCAGCCTGGCGAGATCGTCGGGCGAGAAGCCGGTGGTGCCGATCACGTGCACGATCCGGGCCTGCGCGGCGAGCGCCGCCAACGCGACGCTGGTGGCGGGCGTGGAGAAGTCGATGATGCCGTCGGCTTCGACGACGAGCGGCAGCGCGTCGTCGGTGATCGCGAGCCCGGCGGCGGCGCAGCCGGCGAGGGTTCCAGGATCCTGCCCCAGCATCGGCGATCCGACGGCCTCCAGCGCGCCGCCCAGGACGAGCCCTTCGCTCTCGGCGACGAGACGAACGATGGTTCGCCCCATGCGCCCCGCCGCGCCGACCACCACCAGCCGCATGTCGGCCATCGAAACCAGGTCTCCTGCGAGTGTGCGCCTCCTATAGGGGCGTCGTCTCACCAGCGGAAGGGCGGAGCGCGCAGGGCGGGCGTCGCGCAATCAACGAGGCATTGAGCCGAAGCCGCCGCCGGACTCAGCGAGTCGTCGCGGTGAAGTGCATGGCCAGGTAGAAGCCGACGATGAAAAGAATCGCGATAAGGCCGTAGAGCGCGAGCGCGCCGGTCGCGAAGCCTTCCTGGAGGCGACCGCCGGCGAACACGCGGCTCCGCCGCGCCCCGATCGATGGCCGCGCAAGCGAGGTCGGCGCGCCGTCCACCTCCGGGCCTTTGCCGGCGAGCGTTGCCTCGGCGAGGTGGCGGTAGGTCGCCAGCCGTCGCGGCGTGCCCTCGCCGATGATGTAGGACGCCAGCTCGTTCTCATCGGGCGCGCGGCCCTTGGCGGCCTCGAAGGCGCGCAGCCAGTCGAGCTTGTTCTGCTTGTAGATCGAATAAGCGACGAGCCCGGCGATGTCGCCGTCGTCGTGCACCAGGTGAGCGAACACGCCGTTGCGGTCGCTCCGTCCCGCCCCGGCCGTGGCGGCAACGCTCGCTTCCGACCCGGCCCGTACTGCCGCGAACGGCGTGCTTCGCGGCATGAGGGGAACCGCCGGCGCGGTATCGCTGTCCATCGCGAGATTTCCGTGAGGTTCGGCGAAAGGGATCTTGATCTAGCACCTGGGACGCGCCCATCAAAGGCGTCGCGCCGGCTTGGATGGTCGTAGCCGGCGGGAACTGGCATGGCACTCCCTCATTTTCGTCGCGAGCGCGCGCTGCTGAAGCGCGGTGCAGGCCCGGTCGCCGGAGTCGACGAGGTCGGCCGTGGCCCGTTGGCTGGCCCTGTCTGCGCCGCCGCCGTCATCCTCGATCCCGCACGTGCGCCAAAAAGGCTGAACGATTCTAAGCAATTGACCTCGGATCTTCGCGAAGCGCTATATCACGAGATCATGGATCGCGCGTCCTGCGTCGGGGTCGCTTTCGCCTCGGCCGCGGAGATCGACGCCATCAACATCCGCCAAGCGACGCATCTGGCGATGCGCCGCGCGCTCGCCGGCCTCAGCATAGTGCCGGGCTACGTGCTCGTCGATGGCAACGACCTGCCAACCTGCCTGATCTGCGAAGGCGAGACGCTGATCAAGGGCGACGCGTCCTCCGCCTCGATCGCCGCGGCATCGATCGTCGCCAAGGTGACGCGCGACCGGCTGATGCGACGGCTCTGCACGATCTTCCCGGCCTATGGCTTCAGCCGCCACGTCGGCTATCCGACCCGCGAGCATCTCGCCGCACTATCCCGCCATGGCGCTTGCGGCTTCCATCGGATGAGCTTCGCACCGGTGCGCGCGCTCGTCTCAATACCGCCGGCATAGGCCGGACACCGGCTCTGCCGGCAGCGCCACCGCTTGTCCGAAAGTAGGACAGGCTTTTCCGCCACGCCTAACGCGCCCTTTACCGCGATGCCGCAGGCTCCTTCATGTTGGTTCGTTGCGTATCGGTGTGTGTTCAATGCGTATCGCACAGGCCGGTGGGCCGAGCTTAAAGACGTCGATCAAGGTTCAGCGTACGACGACACTAAAGCAACGGCCTGCCAGTCTGGTGTCGACTTCGACGACACCGACCAACAGCATCATTCTCGGCGATTGCATTGAAATCCTCGGTCGCATGGCGGCCGAGAGCGTCGATCTCGTCTTCGCCGATCCGCCATACAACTTGCAGCTTGCCGGTGACCTGGCGCGTCCCGACCAAAGCATGGTCGACGCCGTCGACGACGCCTGGGACAAGTTCGGCTCGTTTGCCGAGTACGACCGCTTCACGCGGGATTGGCTCGCCGCGGTCCGCCGCGTGATGAAGCCCGCCGCGACGCTGTTCGTCATCGGCTCCTATCACAACATCTTCCGCGTCGGCACGGCGCTGCAGGACGGCGGCTTCTGGATCCTCAACGACATCGTCTGGCGCAAGGCCAACCCGATGCCGAACTTCCGGGGCCGCCGCTTCACCAACGCCCACGAGACGCTGATCTGGGCCTCGCGCGACCAGGCCGCAAAGAGCTACACCTTCAATTACGAGGCGCTGAAGGCGGCCAACGACGATTGCCAGGTGCGCTCCGACTGGTTCTTCCCGATCTGCACCGGCGCCGAGCGGCTCAAGGACGGGGACGGCCGCAAGACGCACCCGACGCAGAAGCCCGAAGCGCTTATCGCGCGCATTCTCCACGCCGCGACGCGGCCGGGCGACACCGTGCTCGACCCTTTCTTCGGATCGGGCACCACCGGCGCGGTCGCCAAACGGCTCGGCCGCCACTTCATCGGCATCGAGCGCGATCCCGTCTACGCCGCCGCCGCGACGGCGCGGATCGCCGAAGTGACCCCGCTTCCGGCCGGACTGCTCACCGAGGCGCCGAGCCGCCGCGCCGAGCCGCGCGTCGCCTTCGCCGCGATCGTCGAGGCCGGAATGCTCGCGCCCGGCACGGTGCTGCGCGACGAGAAGCGGCGGCACTCGGTCGTGGTGCGCGCCGACGGCACGGTGGCGCTCGGCGCCATCGTCGGCTCGATCCACAAGGTCGGCGCCCTCGCCCAGGGCCTGCCGGCCTGCAACGGCTGGACCTTCTGGTGTTGCGAGATCGAGGGCCGGATGCAGCCCATCGACGTGCTGCGCGCGCGCTACCGGCAGCTGAGCGGACGCTGATCGGCGTTCGACCACACGCGTCGATGCAGCGAGGCCGAACGTCGACAGGAACAAAATTCCGGCGTTGCCGCTCGCCGACAGGAAGTTTCGCGGCGTTGCCGATCGCCGAACTGTCCTGCCCGAGCGAGTTGAAGCCGCCTACTTCGATACAAACGCCTGGCAGGCGGCTCGGCCTACCGGCAAGAGCCTTAAAGGCGGAAGCGGATCTGGTCGGTCCAGAAGCGCTCCAGACGCTCGAGCGACTTGTTGAGCTGGGCGAACTCGCCTGTCGAGATGCCGCCGATTTGCTCGACGGTGGCGACGTGCTTGTCGTAGAGCGCGGCGACGATCTCGTGGACCGCCTTGCCTTTCGGCGTCAGGCTGATGCGAACGGAGCGGCGATCGAGACGCGAGCGGGCGTGGTGCAGGAAGCCGGTCTCGACGAGCTTCTTGACGTTGTAGGAGACATTCGAGCCGAGATAGTAACCCTTGGTGCGCAGCTCGCCGGCGGTGAGTTCCTTGTCGCCGATGTTGTAGAGCAGCAGCGCCTGGACCGAGTTGACGTCGGACTGGCCGCGACGGTCGAACTCGTCCTTGATGACATCGAGGAGACGGCGGTGCAGCCGTTCCACCAGCGTCAGCGCCTCGAGGTAAGCGGGGCGCACGGCCACTTCGGCCTCGTTGTGCATGTGGCTCATGTCGGTCTTCAGCGCATTGTTCATCGTCTCGTCCCCTCGTCTCGTCATGCCGCCTGGCGGCCTCGTGTGGTTGATTTATAGGGGGCACGAATGAAAACGAGTTTAAGCAACAATCTGAATCCGAGGTTCATACTTCGACGTAAACAGACTGTGAAAATAAGGTTCCGTTTTGCATGAACGATTTGCCGGGCTCTTCTACTTAAAAGTCTACTGATCTGCAGACGAAAGCCGAACAACAAAGCTTGTGGCGATTACAAGAAGCGAAACCATCATCCAGCGATGCGGGCGAAATCGGCGACGGCGTGCACCGCCGCGCGGAAACCGGCGAGCAGGCGCAGGCGGTTGAGGCGCAGGGCCGGATCGGCGGCGTTCACGGTGACGTCGTCGAAGAAGGAATCGAGTGGCGCGCGCAGGCTCGCCAGCACGCGCATCGCGCCGGCGAAATCCTCGCGTTCGACGGCCGCCGCCGCCTCGGGCGCGGCGCCGGCGAGGCGTGCGGCCAGCGCCTGCTCCGCCGGTTCGGCGATCAGCGCGGCGTCGAACGGCCGCTCGAACGAGGCCGCTTCCTCCGGTGCCTTCTTCGCTTCGGCCTTGAGGATGTTGGCGGCGCGGCGGTAACCTGCGAGGAGGTTGGCGCCCTCGTCCGTGCCGAGGAAGTCGCCGAGCGCTCGCACCCGGCGCACGACAAGAGTGAAATCGTCCGATCCCGACGAGCCGAACACGGCATCGATGAGGTCGTGGCGCGCCTTGGTCTCGCGAAGGTAGACCTTGAGCCGCTCGGCGAAGAAGCCGAGCAGCGCGCGCAGCAGCACGATCTTTTCGTCCTGGCCGAGCCCGGCGAAACGCTCGAAGCGCAGCAGCGCCATGGCGCCGGCATCGAGGATCGGCAAGCGCAGCTCGTTCTCGAGGATGAGGCGGGTCACGCCGAGCGCGGCGCGGCGCAGGGCGTAGGGATCCTTGCTGCCGGTCGGCGTCTCGCCGATGGCCCAGAAGCCGACCAGGATGTCCATCTTGTCGGCCAGCGCCACGGCGACCGAGACCGGCGCGCTCGGCGTGCGGTCGCTCGGGCCCACCGGCTTGTAGTGCTCCTCGCAGGCCGCGGCGACCGCGGGGCTCTCGCCCCCGCGTTCGGCGTAATAGCGGCCCATCAGGCCCTGCAACTCGGGAAACTCGCCAACCATTTCGGTGACGAGATCGGCCTTGCACAACTCGCCCGCGCGCTCGGCTTCGGCCGGGTCGCCGCCGACGAGACCGGCGTAATCGGCCGCGAGATGCTTCAGCCGCGCCACGCGCTCGCCCTGCGTGCCGAGTCTCTGATGGAAGACGATGCTGTCGAGCTTCGGCAGCCGCTCCGCCAGCGGTACCTTCAGGTCGCTCTCCCAGAAGAAGCGGGCGTCGGAGAGCCGCGCGCGCACGACCTTGGCGTTGCCGGCGGCGATCGCCGCGCCGCCGTCCGACGCTTCGATGTTGGCGACGAGGATGAAGCGCGGCGCCAGCGTATCGGTGCCGCCCTTGCGCAGCACGAAGCACTTCTGGTTGGCGCGGATGGTGGCGCGGATGACCTCCGGCGGGATCGCGAGGAAGCTTTCTTCGAACTCGCCCATGAGGACGACCGGCCATTCGACCAGGCCGGCGACCTCGGCGAGCAGGCCCTCGTCCTCGACGAGGTCGTAACCCTGCGCCAGCGCCAGCGTGCGGGCGTCATGGAGGATGATGTCGCTGCGACGCGCAGGGTCGAGCACCACCTTGGCTGCCTGCAGCGCCGGAACGTAATCGTCGAAGCGGCGCACGACGATTGGATCAGGCGCCATGAAGCGGTGGCCGCGCGTGGTGTTGCCGGCGGCGATCCCTCCGATGGTGAAAGGTACGATCTCGGGTTCCTCGGTCTCGGGACCGAAGGTGGCGAGGATCGAGTGCAGCGGACGCACCCAGCGCAGGCTCGATGACGAGACCGACGCCTCGCCCCAGCGCATCGACTTGGGCCAAGGAAAGCTCTCGATCACGCCAGGCAGCAGAGCCGCCAGCACATCGAGCGTCGGCTGGCCCTGCCGCTCGATCGTCGCGACGTAGAAGTCGCCCTTCTTCGGATCGCTTTTCACCGCGGCCTGATCGATCGAGGCAAGACCTGTGCTTTTCAGAAAGCCCTCGACCGCCGCCTCCGGCGCGCCCACCTTGGGTCCCTTGCGCTCCTCGCGCTGGTCCGGCTGCGCTGCCGGCAGGTCGGCGATATGCAGCGCCAACCGGCGTGGTGTCGCGAAGGCGGCGGCGCCGGCGTAGACGAGACCGCGCTCGACCAGCGCGTCCGTGACGAGACGACGGAGATCCTCGCAGGCCTGGGCCTGCATGCGGGCCGGGATCTCTTCGCAGAAAAGTTCGAGCAGAAGGTCTGGCATCGGGTCCGGGCTGGTTGGCGCGGACCCTTTAGCGCCTCCGCCGCCGCCTGTCGCCTCGTCTGACCACCGGTCATGGAATCAGCGCGTTCGTAAGGTTCAAGGGTGGAACGGGCCGAACCGCCGAACACCGCGACCAGCTCCTGGAACGTCTCCAGCACATTGCGCGACGAGATCCGAGATGCTTCTCGAAGCACCTTTTTACTTGCGCTTTCACTCTCCGCTCGGGCGCGCGACTGATGCAGCGGAGACACAGGCGGTGGCATTGCGGCCACCAGCAATTCTGCCCTCGCGCATAATCGCGTAAGGTATTTGCCAGAAGCGTGAACGAGTGGACGCGCGAAAAGGATGACGATGCTTCCTCGCCGGCGGTCGGCCCTGTTCACGATGCTTGCCTGTGCGCTTGCTGGCGGCGTCGCGTTGTCGGGCTGCTCCGTTGTGCCTACCTCGGGTCCCAGCAAGGACGCGATCGTCACCAGCGGTACCAAGACTGTGCCGCCCTATCTCCTCATCCGCATGTCGGATTTCGTCATCCAGAAGCTCGAGCGTTTCCCGGGTCCGAGTCTCTACGGGAAGTTCGGCGACTATCGCGGCGCGCTGGAGCAACGCGTCGGCGTTGGCGACACGCTGCGCGTCACCATCTTCGAGGCGGCGGCCGGTGGTCTCTTCTCCGGCCCCTCGGGTGGCGACCCGAAGGCCGGCGGCGGCTCGCATTCCGCGGTTCTGCCGGCGCAGCTCGTGCAGCGCGACGGCTCGATCACGGTCCCCTACGCGGGTCGTGTCGCCGTCGCCGGCCGCACCGTTCACGAGATCGAGCGCGACATCGTGACGAAGCTGACCGGCAAGGCGATCGAGCCGCAGATCGTCGTATCGCTCAGCGAAAACATCGCCAGCGCGGTGACGCTGCAGGGCGAATCGGTGAAGGGCGCACGCGTTCCGCTGACCGCCGCAGGCGACCGCCTGCTCGACGTCATCGCCACCGGTGGCGGCATCACGACGCCGGTCTACGAGACCTTTCTCGAGCTGACGCGCAGCGGCCGCACCGTGCGCGTGCCGTTCCAGACGCTGCTCAACACGCCCAAGGAGAACATCTTCGCGCGGCCCGACGACGTGCTGACGGTTGTGCGCTATCCGCTGACCTTCACTGCCATCGGCGCGACAGGGACTAACGCGATCGTTCCCTTCAGCGCCGTCGGCATCTCGCTTGAGGAGGCGATCGGCAAGTCTCAAGGCCTGACCGACGGCCGGGCCGATCCCGAGGGCGTATTCGTGTTCCGCTACGAGCCCGTGTCGGTGGTGCGCGACTATCCCGGGCTGACGCCGCAGCAGGCCGCTTTGAACCTCGTGCCGACAGTCTACATCCTCAACATGCGCGACGCGCGCTCGCTGTTCCTGGCTCGCAAGTTCTCGGTGCACGACAAGGACATCGTCTTCGTCTCGAACTCGCCCTACATCGAGATCACGAAGGTCATCAACGTCGTCAACACGGTCCTGTCGCCGGCGCTCGGCGGCTTCAGCCTTGGGCAGACCGTCGCCGGCTCCGCGAACTCCTCGAACCTCGCGGTCTTGTCGGCCGCCTCGGCAAGTGCTTCCCGTGTAACGCCGGCTGCCGCTGCAGCGCCTTTGGCGCAGTAGCTCAATTCGCGAGGGCGGCCTGCTTGCGGGCTTTTGCCTTGCGGCGGTGGGAGACGACCTTGGCTTCAGTCGGCGGCGGTGGTGCCGATTCCAGCTGACGTTGCGCCGCCGGCTCCGGCTTGATGAACGGCTGTCCCATCGCGTAGGGCGCCATGTCGCAGAGCAGGCCGCCGCCGCAGGCCGGCGGCGGCCCGACCGGCTTCGGTGCCTGAGAGCCGCCGATGGCGCCGCACAGCACGCCCCCGCACTCGCCCTCGGGGAACAGCGACTTGCGCGGCTGGTTCTGCGGCGCCTGCGAGCCGCCGATCGTGCTGCACAGGATGCCGCTGCATTCACCTTGCTGGAACTGGGCGCCGCGTGGCGGCTCCTGCGCCGAAGCAGAAGCCATGACGAGACACGCCGTCGCCGCGCCGAAGACGATCGCGATACTGCGGCTCATGCCCTGCTCCTCGTTGATGGTCCCAGAGCAGTCCTGTCGCAAAATCCCGATCGTGTCACGGGCTCGATGGGCGGCTTAACCCGCGACGGAGACGTAGGGGCCGCGCGTGGTGTCGAGGCCCTGCACCATCGGCATCTTGACGGCCGAACCGCCGGCCGCGGCCCGGTAGATCGCCTCTAGGACCTTCATGTCCTGCAGGCCCTCCTCGCCGGGCGTCAACGGTTCGCGGTCGTGGCGGATCGCGTCGGCGAAGGCGTCCATCTCGACGGCGAACTGATTCTTCGGCGTCCACACTCGCTGCTCGCGGGCGATGGCCATGCCGGCCTTGTGCCCGACGTGCATGACCAGGCTGTCATAGGAGAACGCCGGATCGAGCCCGAACCAGCCGTCGGTGGCGGCGCAGCGCAGGCGCCGATCCTCGTGAAAGCTGTAGCCCGACGTGCCCGTGGCGATCACCCCGGAGGGAAACTCCAGCGTGAACGTCGCGATGTCCTCGACCTCCTTGAAGCGCGGATCGCCTTTCGGCCGGGTCATCTTGCCGGTGACCTCCACCGGCTCCTCGCCGGTGATGTAGCGGAAGGCGTTGAAGCAGTAGATGCCGACGTCGGGCAGCGAGCCGCCTCCGGCCATCGCCTCGATCTGCCGCCACTGCCCGACGGCATCGTCGTTCTGCCCGTTGACCGCCTCGATGAAGCGCAACGCGCCATAGGTCTTGTCGCGCGCCAGCTTGATCAGCTCGCGATGCGCCGGGTCGTACTGGAGGCGATAGGCGATCATCAGCTTGCGCTTGGCGTCGCGGCACGCCTTGATCATGCGCTCGGCCTGGCCGACGTTGGCGGCCATCGGCTTCTCGCAGAGGACGTGCTTGCCCGCGGCCGCCGCCCGCTCGGTGTACTCGAGGTGCATGGCGTTGGGCAGCACGATGTAGACGATGTCGACGTCGGGGTCGTCCTTGAGCTTGTCGAAACCCGCATAGTCGTAGACGCTCTTCTCGGGCAGGCCGTTCTGCGCTGCCACCGCCTGGGCGATGTCGCGGTGACCGCCGACGAGCGCGGCGAGGCGGACGTCCTTCGCCGTCCCGAAGGCCGGGATGATCTGCTCAAGCGCGAGATGGCCGACGCCCACCACGGCGACACCGAGACGCCTGGCCGGCGGCTCGCGATTGGGCACCGCGCCACCGCCTTCGCTCTTGGCGTGCAACGGCGGCAGCTCGACCTTGCCGTCCTTGACGCTGCCGTAGAGCTTCGCCGGCTCCTGCTCGGCGGCGGCGGCCGTGCCCACGAGGCCTGCGGCGGCGGAGGCGGCGAGAACGGTGCGGCGGGTGAGATCGGCCATTGGACGCTCCTGTGAGGCCCGGCCAACGGCCAGCGCCGGACGATGTTCGCGAAATGGGCGAACCCGTCTTTCGCGAAGTCGTTCGAGTTGTCCTCGTCGAGGGAGGACGCGCACGGATCGGCACGCCGGCTCCCTTGGCCGGCAGGGGGCCACTCACCCCCAGGACTAGGCGTCGCGGCTCAGTCGGCGCGTCCGCCGCGGAAGCCCGTCGCGAGGACGTAGAGCTCGGCCGAACCGGTGCGGCTGGCGTTGGGCTTGACGTGATGCACGGTGCCGAATTCGCTCTTCAGGCGGCGCAGGAGTTCGCCCTCCGTGCCGCCCTGGAACACCTTGGCGAGGAAGGCTCCGCCCTCGTCGAGCACCTCGCAGGCGAAGTCGATGGCGAGTTCCGCCAGGGCCACGATGCGGATGTGATCGGTCTTCTTGTGACCCGTGGTGTTGGCCGCCATGTCGGAGAGCACGACGTCGGCCTTGCCGCCGAGCATCGCCTTGAGTTTCTCGGGGGCCTCCTCGTCGAGAAAGTCGAGCACCTCGAATGTCGCGCCGGCGAGCGGGTCGATGGGCAGCAGGTCGATGCCCACCACCTTGCCCCTGCCCTGCTCCGCGCCGACCTTGCGCAAGGCCACCTGGGCCCAGCCGCCGGGTGCCGCGCCGAGGTCGACGACGCGTTGGCCGGCCTTGAGCACGTGATAGCGCTCGTCGATCTCGATGAGCTTGTAGGCGGCGCGCGAGCGATATCCGTCGCGTTTGGCCTGGGCAACGTAGGGGTCGTTGAGCTGGCGCTGCAGCCAGAGCGTCGACGAAAGCGAGCGCTTGCGCGCGGTCTTCACCCTCGTCTTGAGATCGCCCCTCGGCGCGCCGCCGCCGCCGTTGCCCGTCACGTTCAGGTCCCGTCCCGCGACCACATGCGGTCCGCCGCCATCATCTGCATGAGGATGCCCTCGCGCAAGCCGCGATCGGCGATTCGCACGCGCTCGCAGGGGAAGGCACGGCGGATCGCCTCGAAGATCGCGCAGCCGGCCAGCACCAGGTCGGCGCGGTCGGGCCCGATGCAGGCATTGAGCGTGCGCTCCTCGAACGACATGCCGCGCAGCGACGCCATCGTGGTCGAGATCTCGTCCTGGCTCATCCACAGCCCGTCGACACGACGCCGCTCGTAGCGGTTGAGGCCGAGGTGGACGCCGGCGATCGTCGTCACCGTGCCCGACGTGCCCAGCAGGTGGAACCGCTCGTTGCGCGGCTGCGCCGCGACCATCTGCTTGAAGGGGGCCAGCTCGGCGTCGCAACACTCGACCATGGCCTCGAAGACCTCCGGCGTCACGAAGCGGCCGCCGAAGCGCTCGGCAAGGCTGACCACGCCGACCTTCATCGATTCCCAGGCGCGGACCCGATCGCGCAACTCGCCGTCGGCCAAACGGTGGCGCTGCCACGTCCGCGCGGCGGCACGCGACAGCCAGACGATCTCCGTCGAACCCCCGCCGATATCGAAGAGCACGATGCCGTCGGCCTCGGGGTCGGCGAGGCTGGCGCAGCCGTAGGCGGCCAGGAACGCCTCGGTCTCGCGCGAGACGATCTCGAGCTCGAAACGCGCGGTCTCGGCGACCCTGGCGAGGAACTCTTGACTATTGGCGGCGGCGCGGCAGGCTTCGGTGGCGATGAGGCGGGCGCGCGTGACGTGGCGCGCCTGGATCTTCTCGCGGCAGATCTTCAGGGCGGCGATCGTCCGGCTCATCGCGGCTTCGGAAAGGCGGCCGGAGGCGCTCACGCCCTCACCCAGACGAACGATGCGGCAGAAGCTGTCGACGACGCGGAACGAACCCGCGTCGAAGCCGGACGCGGGCTGGCGGGCGATCAGGAGCCGGCAGTTGTTGGTGCCGAGATCGAGCGCCGCGTAGACCGGGGTCCGCTGGCGCAGCCCGACATGTTCATCATCGGCGCGACAATCGGCGACGTCGCGGGTTCCGCTCGAGGATCGTTCCGTGTCGCCGACGGACGGTGAAGCCGTCTTGAGCTCCGTAGCCGACCGGTCCATGCGCGCGATGCCCTCGACGCCCACTCTCATGTGGCGCCTTTGAAGTGAAATGTAGCCATTGCATCAGCTTCTGTCCAAGTCCTTAAGCCATAAAGAACCAAAGCTTTTCATCGCCCGGCGCGGGGCTTCGTGCCGGGCGCGCCGGAGCGGGCGCGGCGAGGCGGCAGCGGCGGGTCGCTCGGCAGGCGTGCGGCTTTCGTCGTCGTGTCCGCCTTGTGGGTTGGCTCGACGGTGCCTTTCGAGACCGCCGGCGGCACAACGGGAGCTGCCGAGGGTGACGGTGCTGGCGGAGGCGGCGGGGCGGCGGGAGCAATGGCCGCCGCCGCCGGAACGGGCGCAGCGGCAGGTGGCATCGCCGGCGAGGTCGAGGGAACGGGCGGCCTCGCCGGCGAGCCAGCCGAGCCCTCGGGTGCCGCCGGGATCGCGGCGAGCGGTGCGGCAGCGGCGTCGAACGCCGGCGCCGCCGGCGGCGGCGGGAGGTTCAGGGCCGGGGCCTGTCCCGTCAGCCCTGCGGCGGCGGGCAGCGCTGGAGGCTTGAGCGCACCCGCATACGAGGGTGGCGCGGGTTCTGCCTTTCCGGCGGCATCCTTTTCCTCCTCGCTCCGGCGGGCCTCGAGCTGAGACGCTCCGCCCTTGCCCGTGTCGCCCTTGCCCGCCCCGCTCTTGCCCGCGTCGCCCTTCGGCGTGGCCGGCGCCGGTGCCGCGGGCGCAACGGTTGCAAGCGCCTCCGCCTCGGGCGCTATGGCCGGGCTGCCCTTGGCGTCGCGGGTCGCGACGATCACGAAGCGCGGCGGCAGCGTCTTGCCCGGCATCACGCCATTCGTCGTCACGATGTCCGCCGCCGAGACGATCGTGGCGGCAACCACCTGTCCACCGGCATCGAGGAGCGTGATCGCGTGCCCGCCCACCGCCACGTCGCGGTTCACCGAGCGCCCCAGCGGCCGATCCGCCGGTCCAACCTGGATCATCGTCAAGGCGCCGTCGCCGCCGGTGCTGATCGCGACCCTCGAGATGGCGGCGCCGTCGGCGGCGGTCTGGTTCACCGTGCGGACGCTGTGCGCGACCGTCGCGGACAGGCGAGACACGATCGTTCCGCCGGGTTTCGCCGTCGCGATGGCGTAACCGCCTCGATCGTCGCGCAAGGTCGCGATCAGCGCGCCACCGGTGACGACCGGCTCCTCGATCGCGCCGAACGAACGGGCCTGGCCCTCGGGCGTGGGTACCGGCAGCGGCAGCGGCAGCGAACCCGTCGGCGCGAGCGGCGGCGGCGGCAAGGTGTCGAAGAAGGCGCTGCGGGGCGGCGGCAATAGCGTCGCGGGCGGTGAAGGGATCGAGGGGCGGTCGGCGAAGGTGAGGTGCTCGAGCGCGGCGAGTTCCTCCGGCGATGGCGGCGGCAGTCCCTCGAACGGCACGATGTCGAAGCGCGGCGGCGGCTCCAACGCGGCATGGAGGGCGAACAGCTGCCGGCGGACGTCGCCGAAATGGGGCCCGCGCGGGTAGCGGCGCATGTAGGTCCAGTAGGCACGGGGCGTGTTGGCGCGCACGGCCTCGCTCCAGAACAGCGCCTCCCGGCGCGCCGCCGCCATCGCGCGCACGCGCGCGACGAGCGGATCGCGCGGAAAGGCGGTCACGAAGTCGGCGTAGCCCGGCAGGGTGTCGCGGGCGATCGCCGTCGAATAGGCCAGCGGGGCCGCGAGCCCGGCGATGGCCGGGAGCGTCGTCGCGTCCGCCCTCGCACCTGGAAAGAAGGCGAAGCCGGGATCGGCCGAGCCGTCGTCGTAGGGCACGGCGGCGCCGTCGGTCCGCTCCCCCACGCGCAGGCGTACGCGGCGCAGCATCTCGCCGGTGGTCAGGCCGGGCACCTGCATGGCTTCCGCCAGTGCGCGGGCATAGCTGCCATAGGGCGGTAAGTCGGCAGGCGCCACGGCGCCCGGAGCGGTGTTGTAGGCGTAGATGCTGCCTACCGGCGCCTCGGCAAGGCCCAGGCCGCCGGCGAGCGGCAGGCCCTTGCGCGCGAACGGCGTCGCCCGAGAGAGATCGAACAGGAACAGGCGCGTCGTTGCCGGCGCGTCCTCCAGCGGACCCGCGAGGTCGGCGAGGCGCATCGCGGCTTCGGGCACGTCGGCGTCGGCGTCGATGCGGGCGCCGACCGGCACCAGCCAGTTCTCGCCGGCGTACTGCAACCCGTAGCCGGAGACGTAGACCGCGAGCACGGCACCCGGGCCGGCGGTCCGGGCCTTGGCGGCGAACTCGCCGATCGTCCGGCGCAGCAGCGCGGCGTCGGCATCGGCGAGCGCGGTGACGTCGAAGCCCGCCTGCGCGAAGGCTGTCGCCATGAGGCCGGCATCGGCGTCGGCGGTCGCAAGTCGCGCCAGCGGGTAGGCGGCCTCCCCGATCACCAGCGCCAGCCGCTTCGGTGCGCTGCGATCCTGCGCCGGCGCCCTCCCGGGAGCGACGACGGCGAGGGTCGCGACCAGAACATTGAACACCGCACCGAAGGCAAGGACGCGAACGGCTGCGGGCAAAGGCGAAGCTCCAGGATCGGCGGCGGGCCGGCGAGGGTGTAGCGCAGCACGCTGTCAGCGCAACATGGCGAGCGTTCGACAGGCGTCGCCGTGGGCGTACGCGACGGCTCCGGCACTTTACGCGTCCTTAAAGCGACGGCCCTAGCGTGACGCGGCAGGCTGGGGCGACGCATGGCGAGGGGCGGCGGAGCGGGGCGGCGCGAGCCGAGCTTAGAGCGCGACTACGACGAGGAAGAGCGCGCCGAGCGCCGCGCCGCCGTGCGCGACCGCCACCGCGAGACGCGTCGGGACAAGCGCGAGAAGAGCCGGGCGAAGAACCGCCGCAAGCGCCGCCGCCGCGGCTCGCTTCTCGGCGTCCTTGTTCGCACGACGCTCGTGCTCGGCCTTTGGGGCGGCATCGCCGCCGGCGCCGTCATCGCCTACGAGGGCTCCAAGCTGCCGCCGATCGACCAGATCGCCGTGCCCAAACGGCCGCCCAACATCGCCATTCTCGCCTCCGACGGCACGCTGATCGCCAACCGCGGCGATACCGGCGGTGCGGCGGTCAAGATCAAGGAGCTGCCGCGCTACCTGCCTCAGGCCTTCGTCGCGATCGAGGACCGGCGCTTCTACTCACACTACGGAATCGATCCGATCGGAATTGCCCGCGCGATCTTCTCCGACTTCGTGCTGCACCGCTCGATGCAGGGCGGCTCGACGCTGACCCAGCAGCTCGCCAAGAACATCTTCCTGACCCAGGAGCGCAGCATCCACCGCAAGATCCAGGAGGCGATCCTGGCGGTGTGGCTCGAACACAAGTTCACCAAGGACCAGATCCTCGAGCTCTACCTCAATCGCGTCTATTTCGGCTCCGGTGCCTTTGGCGTGGAGGCGGCGGCGCACAAGTACTTCAACACCGACGCGCGCGCCGTCACCGTGCAGCAGGCGGCGATGCTGGCGGGCCTGATGAAGGCGCCGACCAAGCTCGCGCCCAACCGCAACCCCGAGGCGGCGGAAGACCGCGCGGCGCAGGTCGTCGCCGCGATGCGCGACGAGCATTTCATCACCGAGGGCCAGGCCAAGCTCGCGCTGGCCGATCCCGCCCACGTGGTGCGCGCGCCCGGCGCCGGCTCGATCAACTACGCCGCCGACTATGTGGTGGACACGCTCGACGACGTCGTCGGCGCACCCGACGAGGACATCGTGGTGCAGTCGACGATCGACCGCGCGCTGCAGGCCGAAGGCGAGCGCGCGCTCGACGACGAGCTCGCCCGCAAGGGCGGCAAGTTCGGCGTCAGTCAGGGCGCCGTCGTGGCGATGGACCCCGACGGCGCGATACGCGTGCTCATCGGCGGGCGCGACTATGCCGCCAGCCAGTTCGATCGCGCGGTGGCGGCCAGGCGCCAGCCGGGCTCGGCCTTCAAGCCGTTCGTCTATCTCGCCGGCGTCGAGAAGGGCCTGACGCCCGAGACGGTGCGCGACGACGCTCCGATCAACGTGCACGGCTGGAGGCCGGAGAACTATTCCCACGAGTACCTCGGCCCGGTGACGCTGACCAAGGCGCTCTCGATGTCGCTCAACACGGTGGCGGTGCGCGTCTGCCTGGAGGCCGGGCCGCGGGCAGTCGTGGCGACGGCGCACCGGCTCGGCATCGGCTCGGAGCTGCAGCCCAACGCCTCGATCGCGCTCGGCACGTCCGAGGTCTCGCCGCTCGAGATGGTGACGGCCTATGTGCCGTTCTCCAACGGCGGCATCGGCGTGCAGCCGCACATCATCTCGCGCGTCAAGACGGCGGCGGGGCACCTGCTCTACCAGCGCCGCGGCGGCAACAACGGCCGCGTCGTCGCCGCGCGCGACGTCGCCATGATGAACACGATGATGACCGAGACGCTGCTGACCGGCACGGCGCGCAAGGGCGAGCTGCCCGGCTGGCAGGCGGCCGGCAAGACCGGCACCAGCCAGGATTACCGCGACGCCTGGTTCATCGGCTACACCAGCCGCCTCACGACGGGAATCTGGCTCGGCAACGACGATTCCTCGCCCACGAAGAAGGCCTCGGGCGGCAGCCTGCCGGTGGAGATCTGGTCGCGCTTCATGAAGGTGGCGATGGCCGGCACGCCGCCGACGCCGCTGCCGGGCGGCACGGCGCACGGCGCGCCGGTGGCGGCACCGGAAGCTCCCACAGCACCGGTGGCGCCCCTTCCGCCCTCTGTTTTCGGCATCCCGCTGCCCGATGTAGGCGGCCATTCGGCGCGGGTCGCAACAGCCCGGCACTTAGTGCCCAGCGCGATGCGACAGGACCGCGGCGACAACCTGTCGCCCGAGGAGGTGCCGAGCGACCTTGACCGCAGGCCTCGACCGCCCTCGGACAGATCGCTGCTGGAGAGGATGTTCGGCACGCCGCTTTGAAACGTTGCGTATTAGCGCTAAACGGAGCCTCTCGCCGACAACGGTAGGAGGTGAGGACATTCACGCTTTAGAGCGCGTGCGTGGCTGCACATGTTGCAAGTTGGACAGGTACGGGCGAGGTGCTGTTGTGGAGCTTAATCGAGCGATCGCCGTTGCCCGGGATTTCGCAAAAACTGTTCTTCCGTATTCCAATCTTTCTGTAGAAGAGGTCGAGTATGACGATCAAAAGGGAGAGGCATGGCTCATCACATTTGGTTATAAGAGAGAGCTTCCTGCGGAGAAAGCGGAGCCGGTTGGCGCAAGCACTAGCACCACTAGCTTCTATGACCAATTGCAAAAAAGGCATAGCGTAAGGTACGAAGATGTTTACCGAGTAGTACGCATTCCGTTCGACGGCACTCATCCGTCAATGAAGATTAGGAAAACATAGTTTGTTTCCGAAGCTTATGCGTATCGACGCAAATTTGCTCATCCTTCTAGTGGCAGGCCTCACCTCGACGAAAATCATTCGAGAGAAAAAACATAAGCGTTTAAAAAAATACTTTGTTGACGATTTTGATCTTCTTCGATGCGTTATCGGCCCCAGTCGGTTATGCGTGCTACCTAACGTGGCGACCGAAAGCCATAACTTACTTAAACAACACGCGTCTCCCGAAAAGGACGATCTGCTTGAATGCTTACGAGAACTACTTCTAATCTCAGTAGACAATTATGTGCCAAATAAAATAGCGGCGTCGCATCGTCTGTACGCCCAGCTTGGTCTCACAGACACTGCGCTTTACATTACATCCGCGCCAGAACTAGTCACCGACGACTTCGATCTTTATATACAGTCGACAAAAAACCGGCACCAAGTAAAATATTTTACCTATCTACGTATCGAAGCGGGAATAATTAGATCCTAAGGCCGTAGAGACGACAGGCGAAGTTACGCTGAGGGCGCTTCGCGGTCCGTTAGCACGCGAAGCAATCTGCCCAAACGCCTGTCGGAAAGGCCCCTGGTCCAGTCCTGGTATGCGGGCAAACCTTAGTGTCGTCATCGTCTCAAGAGGCGATGTACGTCTTTCGAGATGCTGACGAAGGATGTCGGACGCGCCGCCGTAAGCTATAGCAAAGTGTTAATAGGTGTTTGGAAGGTCCGGCCATGGCACTGACGCGTCAAGTCATCACGTCGCTGAAGCGCGACGGCACCGACATGCTCGGCACCAAGAGCCTGGCGATCAAGATCGCCGACGAGAGCATCGTCTCGGGCTCGCTGCTGACGGTCGAGAGCAACCATTTCTGCGTGCTGAAATCGCGCGGCGCCGTGCTCAACGTCTACGACACCGGGCAATATGCGCTGGTGACGCCGGACAAGCCGCTGCTGGGATCGATCGCGCAGGGCTTCTTCGGCGGCGCCTCGCCCTGGGTCTACGAGGTGATCTACGTCAACCGCTCGAAGCTGCTGGTGCGCAGCGAGGGCGTCGCCACCTCGGCCGAAATGGCGGAGATGGCCTACCAGGTCGACTACTACATCCACGTCGACACCAAGCAGGACGCGCTCGACCTCATCACGCACCTGCCGTTCAACGGCACGGAGATCGACACCGCGGAAGTGGCGGACTACGCCGGCCCGGCGATCGAGCAGGCGATCAACCAGATTGTCCAGGTCACGCGCATGGAGCAGATCAACGAGCACATCACCGAGATCCGCGAATCGGTCAAGAGCCACCTCACCGATTTCCTCAAGGTCTACGGCATCCTGCTCAACGACCTGAAGGTGCTGATCCTGCCCAAGGACGAGCGCATGCGCGAGTTGATCTCGCTGCAGGCGATCGGCCTCTCGCCGCAGGAGGCGATCCGTTACTACCTCGCGCTGCGCATGGCCGAGAAGGGCCTGGTGTCGGCACCCAACGCCGCCTGCGGCCTGCCCTTCCACGTCGGCGGGCAGCCGCAGGGCATCTATTCCGTTGCTCCCGAGACCGGCCTCGGCGGCCTCGTCGGGCCATCGCGCTGATGGCATCGGGCGACTTCTACGCCGCCGACCCGCTGGAGCAGGTTGCGATCAACCTGTTCTACGGCTGGGGCTACAACTTCTACCGCGTTGAGAACCAGCTCAGGGCTGACGACCTGCTGGTGCGCGCCAAGGCCGGTGGGCTGCTCGGGGACGCGCGCGCCTTGGTGGACGCGGCAGAAGCCGCCTACCGGCGTGGCAACATCGCGGCGCCGACCCGCGCCAGTCCGTTTCCCGACCCGCAGGTGGTGGCGAACGCGCGGGCGCTGGAGCGCCTGGCGGGCGAGATCGGCGCGCTCGAAGGCCAGGTGCGTACCCAGCCCGTGCCCGAGAACGACCGCATGAGCGAGTTCTTCCATAACGAGCGCGAAACGCTGCTGCGCCTCGGCGAACACGACCGCCGCCTCGTTGGCCAGGCCGAGCTGATGCGCGCCAAGCTGGCCGCGGCCGGCGACGCCGCTGCGATCCTCTCGGCACTGCCCGAAGTCGAGGAGGGCGTGCGCACGCTGGCCGAGACGCTGCGCCTGCGCCGCGCGGTGCTGGAAGGCTGAAGCTTGGCGTGTGGAGCCGCGCCCGGGAGGGTACTTCCTCCCCCTGCGCCGCGAAGCGGGGGGCGGGAAGGGATTGGAGTTCGCGAGAGAGGAACCAGCATCTCTCTTGGTCATTCTACCGTAAGAAGGCCGAGCCGGTGTCGCGCGCCGCATCGCGACGCAAAATGCGGGTGTGTGATCACAAGGGGGTATGTCCCCGGGCGCAGGATGTCGCCGTACGGCAACGCGGGCTCTCGCCGGCGGCGGCCCGGCACGGCCGATGCGTGCATGCCGGAGGATTTCACGGCGGAGGATGGACGCTTCCATGATGCCTCGGCTCGGTCCCTGGGAGCTGCTGCGTTGCGAGCCCGGCGCCGTCACCGCGCCGGCCGACCTGTCGCCCTCCCCCGACTGGATCGCAGCACCCGTGCCCGGCACCGTGGGCGCGGCGCTGCAGGCGGCGGGCCGCTGGCAGCCCGACGATGCCGTCGAGTTCGACGCCGCCGACTGGTGGTACCGCACGACGCTCGAGGGCGAGGGTGAGGCGGTGCTGCGCTTCGAGGGGCTCGCCACGATCGCCGAGGTCTTCCTCGACGGCGTGAGGGTCCTCGCCTCGGACAACATGTTCCTCGCCCACGAGGTCACGGTCGCTCTCTCCGGCCGCCACGACCTCGCGATCGCATTCCGCTCGCTCGACGCCTACCTCGCCGGCAAAAAGGGCCGTGCCCGCTGGCGCCCGCGGCTGGTGCGGCCGCCAGCGCTGCGCCTCGTGCGCACCCTGCTGCTCGGCCACATCCCCGGCTGGGGGCCGCCAGTGCACGCCGTCGGGCCGTGGCGCGGCGTGAGCGTCGTGGCCAGCGACACGCTCCGCGTCGTCGAGCGAAGCCTCGACGCACGCTTCGACCGCGACGGCGAGGGCCTGCTCGACGTCGCCGTGCGCCTGTCACGGCCGGTCGAGGGCTGGATCACGGCGCGCTGCGGCGACATCGACTTCGTGCTGGTCGACGAGGGCGACGGCCTCCTGCGCGGGCGCGTCGAGGTTCCCGCCGTGCGGCGTTGGTGGCCACACACGCACGGCGAGCCGGCGCTCTACCCAGTCGACGTCACGGCGGGCGGCCGGACCTTCCCGCTGGGCGCCATCGGCTTCCGCAGCGTCGCCGTCGACCGCGATGCCGACGGCCAGGGCTTCGGCCTCCTCGTCAACGGCGTGCCCGTGTTCTGCCGCGGCGCCTGCTGGACGACGCCCGACATCGTCGCCCTGCCCTTCTCGCGCGAGGCCCACGCGCCGTTGCTGCGGCTCGCCCGCGATGCCGGCATGAACGTGATCCGCGTCGGCGGCACGATGGGTTACCAGGGCGACGCCTTCCACGCGCTCTGCGACGAGCTCGGCCTCATGGTCTGGCAGGATTTCGCCTTCGCGAACTTCGACTATCCCGCGAGCGACGCGGCCTTTCGCGCCTCGGTCGACGCCGAGGCCCGGCAGTTTCTCGCGCGCACGCAAGCCTCGCCCTCGCTCTGCGTGCTCTGCGGAGCCAGCGAGGTGGCGCAGCAGGCTGCCATGCTCGGCATGCCACTGCCGCTGTGGTCCAACGCGCTCTTCGACGAGGTCCTGCCGGCCGCCTGCGCCGACCTGCGGCCCGATGTGCCCTACACGCCCCATTCGCCGTGGGGCGGCGCCATGCCGTTCCAGGCCGACGTGGGCATCAGCCATTACTACGGCGTCAGCGCCCACCGCCGCCCGATCGAGGAGGCGCGGCGCGCCAACGTGCGCTTCTCGGCCGAGAGCTTGGGTTTCGCCAACGTGCCGGACGTGGCCGCCTTCGCGCTGGAGCCGGACGCGCCCGCGATCGTGCATCCCGCCTTTACCGAGCGCCACGCCCACGATGTCGGCGCCAGCTGGGCCTTCGAGGCTGTCCGCAACCACTACACCGAAGCGCTCTACGGCATCGACGTCGCCGCCCTGCGGCGCGACGATCCCGAGCGCTTCCTCACCTACGCCCGCGCCACCAGCGCGGAGGTGATGGAGGCGACCTTCGCGGAATGGCGCCGCGAGGGCTCGGTCACGCGCGGCGCTCTGGTGTGGTTCCTGCGCGACCTCTTCCCTGGTGCCGGCTGGGGCGTGATCGATGCCACCGGCGCCCCCAAGGCCGCCTACTACGGCCTGAAGCGCGCCTTCCGCCCTTGCGGTTTGGTGCTGAGCGACGAGAACCTCAACGGACTGAAGGTCTCGCTTTTCAACGAGGCGGCGAGCGAACGCGCGGTCGTCTTGAGTCTGACCTGCCTGCGAGCTGGCGCGACCCCCGTGATGAATGCCGCTGTCGACCTCGTCCTGGCGCCGCGCTCGATCATCGGCCTCGCTGCGACGACGTTGTGGGGCGGCTTCTTCGACACGACCTATGCCTTCCATTTCGGCGAGCCCTCGCACGACGTCACCGTGGCTCGGCTCGTCGACGCCGCGAACGGGCTCTTCATCGCCGAAGCCTTCCACTTCCCCCTGGGTCGCGGACATGGCCGAAGTGACAACGGGCTGGAAGCCGTGGCGCATCGCGACGGCGCGGGCTGGAGGCTCACCATGCAAACGCAACGCCTCGCTCAATCGGTTCGGGTGACCTGCCCGGCGACGAGTTTCAGCGACAATTACTTCCATCTTGCGCCGGGCCACCCGCGCGTGCTCGACGCCAGCATCGGCTTCGATCCCGCCAGCTGCACCGTAGAAGCCTTGAACGGCGGCTCCATTCGAAAAATCGTCATCGAAGATTGACTTCGCCTCCGCGGCGGCGACTGCAACCGCCCAGGTCAAGGGGCGTTCTGTCTTCGCATCAACGGGGTACAGACATGCTTCTACATTGGATCTACGTCATCATCATCGGCTTCGTCGCCGGCCTCATCGCCAAGTTCCTCCTGCCGGGACCGAACAACCCGAGCGGCTTCATCATGACCACAGTGCTCGGGATCGTCGGCTCGGTCATCGCAAACTTCATCGCGGTAAAGATCGGTTGGATCAGCAGCACCAGCGAAGGCGGGTTGTTCTTGAGCGGCATCGTCGGCGCCGTGATCCTTCTCGCCATCTACCACTTCATCATGCGCAACACGCAGTCGTCCACGATCTGACCGTGTGAAGGTCGACAGCCCGGAGCGTCGACGCTGGCTCGTCGGCGCTCTTCTTTTGCCTACCTTCGCCGCCAGCTGGTGGCGGAGCCTTTGCGCCGCCGCTCCGTTGCGCGCGCAGCCCCGCAGCGGAGACGATCCCATGGCCGGTACATGCGAGCCCAAGCCGACGATGCCGTATTGGCACGTCTACACGGATGGCGAGGGCGTCAGCCGGCAGGAGCGCTTCGAGCTGTCGGACTTCGAGTTGAAGGGCGTTGATCCTCACACCGCGCCGCAGTGGAACGACAAGATGGAGAAGAGCGAGGCCGGAGTCACCTTCACGGTGCTGCCGGTGGGCTGGGTCGGAGAGTGGCACGAGAACCCGCGCCCGCAATGGATCACGGTGTGCACCGGCCGCTGGTTCGTCGAGACCATGGACGGCACCCGCGTCGAGATGGGTCCCGGCGAGATCATGATGGGCGAGGACCAGAACACCAAGGAGCGCGATGGCCGCAAGGGCCACCTGTCCGGGACCGTCGGCCACGAGCCCTGCACCATGATCGTTACTGGCCTTGAGGTGACACCGACCGTGAACCAGCCCGGGCGCTTCAAGTAGTGTCCCGCTCCGTTGCGCGGAGCAACATCTTCTACCCCTGCGTCTCCACCGGCTCCGCGCGCTCTGCGTCTATCTTGCGCCTGGCCACGTCGACCTTGCGGTTCATCTCCTTGACGCGCATCGACATCTTGATGGCGCGCCGCTCCTCGGCCCGGCCGGCCACCGGCTGCAGCATCTTGCGGAACTCGTCGCGCTTCTCGTGGATGGAGGCGATGACCTTGCCCATGGGCACGCCCAAGTCGACCAGCACCGCCTCGGTAAGCTGCAGGCTCGCCTCGATGGTTTCGGGCACGGCGTCGCTGGCGCCGAGCTTGTAGAGCCGCGCGGCGCGCTCGGCGTCGCGGGCGCGCGCGACGATGGTGAGATCGGGATGCACGGCTCGCACCTGCTTGACGATGTTCTCCGCCACGTCGGCATCGTCGAGCGTGACGATGAGCGCGCTGGCATTGGCGAGGCCGCAGCGCTCCAGAAAGTCGAGCCGCGCGGCGCTGCCCCAGACGATGTCGACCCCTTCGCGCCGGTGCTTACGCACGACGGTCACCGCCTCGTCTACCGCGAGGAAGGCGATGCCGTGCGCTTTGAGCATCGACCCGATGAGCTGGCCGACGCGACCGTAGCCGATCAGCAGCGCCCGCGGCTTGGCGTCGGCGCCAATGACGTCGGAGGCTTGCGCCGGTACGGCGGCGAGCGGCAGGTCGACCGAACGCGGCTTGCGGGTCAGCCGCTTCGCCGCCGCCGCCAGCGCCGGCACGAGGAACAGCGACAGCGTCACGGCAATCGCGACGTCGGCCGCGGCGTGCGCCTTGAGGATATGGCCGGCGCGCGCGGCGGTGAGCAGCACGAAGGCGAACTCGCCACCGGGCGCCAGCATCAGCGCCGCCTCGGTCGCCACCCGCCACGGCAACCGCATCAGGCGCGCCGCCGCATAGGTGAGTGCCACCTTGATGAGGATGAAGCCGGCGGCGAGCCCGATCGTCGGCAGGGGGCTGGCAACGATCTGAGAGAAGTCGAGCCCGGCGCCCACGGCGACGAAGAACAGGCCGAGCAGCAGGCCCTTGAACGGCTCGATCGTGACCTCGACCTCGCGGCGGTACTCGGTCTCGGCCAGCAGCAGCCCGGCGATGAAGGCGCCGAGCCCCATGGAGAGGCCGCTCATCGCGGTGAGCACGCCGGTGCCGATCACCACCAGCAGGACGGCGGCCATGAAGAACTCGGTCGAGCCGGCGGCGGCGACATGGTGGAACAGAGGGCGGATCAGCAGCCGCCCGCCGCCGACCACCAGAAGCAGGCCGCAGAGCGCCGGCAGCAGCGTCGTCGCCAGCGTGCCCAGCAGGTCGCCGCCGCGCAAAGACAGCATGGTGACGAGGAACAGTAGCGGCGCCACCATCAGGTCCTGGAACAGGAGCACCGAGAAGACCGTGCGCCCGGCCGCCGTGCCGAGGCGGCGGCGCTCCGCCATCACCGGGATGATCACGGCGGTGGACGAGAGCGCGAGGCCGGCGCCGAGGATCATCGAGGCGCCCGGCGGCTGCCCGCAGGCCAGCGCCAGCACCCCCAGCACCGCGCCGGTGGCGAAGAGCTGCGCCGCGCCGAGGCCGAACACCAGCCGGCGCATGCGCGTGAGACGCTCCCACGAGAGTTCGAGCCCGATAGTGAACAGCAGGAACACCACGCCGAGCTCGGCGATGGGCTCGATGTCGCCGACCTTCTCGAGCGCGACCAGCGAGACGAAGCGCACCTGATGCGCCAGCGAGCCGAGGCCGTGCGGGCCCAGCGCCGCGCCGGCGCACAGGAAGCCGATGACCGGGCTCACCTTGAAGCGCCGGAACAGCGGCACGACGAGCCCCGCCGTCAGCAGGAACAGCAGCGTTTCCTTGACCTGTTCTGGCGCGAACGTCGACAATCGGCTGGTCTCCAGGAGCGGTAAGCGAAGGGAACCATGCCGCTTTGTCCGCACGATGTCGCGTGCGACCCCTTGCCAGTGCGCAGCCCTTTCCTCGCGCGGCCGTCGCTCCTATGACGCGCGATGACTTTTTCCATCGACGCCGCCTTCGACGGCGGCAACATCAGCGTCGTCGCGATCCGCCAGGACGAGGGCGAGATCGACCTGGCCATCGAGCGCGACCGCTATTCCGGGTTCTACCAATGGTTCTGCTTCCGTCTCGCCGGGGCGGCAGGGCGCACGACGCGTCTGCGCATCGTCAATGCCGGTGGCGCGGCATTCCCGCAGGGCTGGCAGGGCTACCAGGTGCGCGCGAGCCGCGACCGGGTGGCGTGGCGGATGATCGCCACGACCTACGCTGACGGCGTGCTGACCTTCGACTGGCCGGGCGAGGGCGAGCTGGCCTGGTTCGCCCTTCACGCGCCCTACCCCATGGAGCGCCACCATGCGCTGATCGCGCGGATCGCCGGTCGCGCCGGCGTCACCCACCGCGAGCTCGGCCGTTCGCTAGACGGGCAGGCGATGGATGCCCTGACCATCGGCACGGGCGCCAAGCCGGTGTGGCTCATCGCGCGCCAGCACCCCGGCGAGCCGATGTGCGAGTGGTGGATGGAGGGCGCGCTGGACTGGCTGAGCGCGCCGGGCGTGCGGCGCGACGCATTGCTGGCGGCGGCGACGCTCCAGATCGTGCCCAACATGAACCCCGATGGGACGCGGCGCGGCCACCTGCGCACCAACGCCGCCGGCGTGAACCTCAACCGCGAGTGGCAGGCGCCCTCGCTGGAGCGCAGCCCGGAGGTGAAGTGTGTGCGCGACGCGATGGATGCGACCGGCGTCTCCTTCGCCCTGGACGTGCACGGCGACGAGGCCATTCCGGCCTGTTTCCTTGCCGGCTTCGAAGGCGTGCCGCGCTTCGACGAGGCCCGCGGCGCGCTCTTCACGACCTACGCGTCGCGCCTCGCTGCCCACACGCCCGACTTCCAGACCGAGCGCGGCTACGGCAAGACTCCGCCCGGCAAGGCCAACCTCACGATCGCGACCAACCAGATCGCCGAGCGTTTCGGCGCCGTGTCCATGACCCTCGAGATGCCGTTCAAGGACCACGATCCCAACCCCGACCCGGTGGCCGGCTGGTCGCCCGAACGCTCGATGGCGCTCGGCGCCGCCTGCCTCGAGGTGCTGGCCGACATGATCGAGGCGATCTGAGTCGAATGATACCGGGGGGAGGCGCCCTACCCCCGCGGCACAGGCCGCCAGCCCGGCGGGGCCAGCTCGAAGCCCTCGAAGCGGAAGCCCGGCGCCACGGTGCAGCCGACGAGCGTCCAGGCGCCGAGGCTCGTGGCCGTCTGCCAGTGCCCGGCCGGCACCACGAATTGCGGGCGCTGGTTGGCGGCGAGGTCGGGGCCGAGATAATGCGCGCTGGCGTCGTGGCCGTCGGGACTGACGCTGATAACCAGCGGCGCGCCGGCGTGCCAGTGCCAGGCCTCTGCGGCGTCGACGCGATGCCATTCCGACACTTCGCCGACGTCGAGCAGGAAGAGGATGGCGGTAGAGGCGGCGCGGTTGTCGATCTCGCGCATGTCGCGGAAGGTCTCGCGGTACCAGCCGCCCTCGGGATGCGGCTCCAGCCTTAGCAGCGCCTTGATCTCGGCAGCGGTCATGCGGCGGCGTCCTTTAACGTGGGCGCCATTGCGAGAACCTCGAGCTTATCTGTCCGAAGCAGCGCGATGCCGCGCAGCCGCGTCATTCCACTAGTTCAGGCACGATCAATGCCCGCAGGCAGGACAGGTCCGCACGCCTGATCGGGCGAAAGGCGTCGCACCCGAAATGGATCTCGCCGCGGCCGTCGCAATAGGTGGGGGAGGCGTTGACGATCTCGGTAAGCAGAAAACCAACGGGGGATCCCGAGCAAGCGTCCGGGTTCGGCCTGATGCCGCGTACCGTGTAGACGCTGCCCTTGATCGGAAAATGATCCGGCCGCTTGCGCGGATCGTGCGCGATGTTCTCGATGCAGACGATGTTTTGACCGACGTGCCTATCCGCCATGCTCGCCGCCCGCTCTAGCGCCGCGCGTCCGCCAACGCCGGCTCAGGGAGCGCCTGCTCGCGAAGCGCCAGGGCTTGGAGGAGCGCGGCCATTGCGTTTGGAACATCCCCGTAGAGGGGATAGGCGTCGCCGAATGCTCCAGCGAAAAGTGAGGACAGAGGCGGACGGCACGATCGGGTCGCAACCGGCTCAGTCATCGGATCGCACCACCGGATGAAGAATCACTTATTACTCAAATGATATGACGGCGACCCGCGATTGCAAGCCTTTAATATTCTGTCCCGATCTCGCCGGAGTGGTGCTCGAGGAAATGCTCGAGCCAGTGGATGTCGTAGTCGCCGTTCTGGATGTCGGTATTGCGCACCAGCGTGCGGTACAGCGGCAGCGTAGTTTCGATACCGTCGACGATGAACTCGTCGAGCGAGCGGCGCAGCCGCATCAGCGCCTCGGTGCGGGTGCGGCCGTGGACGATGAGCTTGCCGACCAGCGAATCGTAGTGCGGCGGGATCGTGTAGCCGGCGTAGACGGCGGAATCGACGCGCACGCCGAGCCCACCCGGCGGATGGTAGTAGGTTATCTTGCCGGGCGAAGGCCGGAAGGTCGAGGGATGCTCGGCGTTGATGCGGCACTCGATGGCGTGGCCGCGCAATACCACGTCGTCCTGCTCGATGGTGAGCGGCGAGCCGCCGGCGATCTTGATCTGCTCGTGGACGAGATCGAAACCGGTCAGCATCTCGGTGACGGGATGCTCGACCTGGATGCGGGTGTTCATCTCGATGAAATAGAACTCGCCGTTCTCGTAGAGAAACTCGATGGTGCCGGCGCCGGAATAGCCCATGTCGCGCATGGCCTTGGCGCAGACGCCGCCGATGCGGGCGCGCTCGCGCTCGTTAAGCGCGGGGGACGGGCTCTCCTCCCAGACCTTCTGGTGACGGCGCTGCAGCGAGCAGTCGCGCTCGCCCAGGTGCACGGCGTGTCCCTGACCGTCGCCCAGGATCTGGATCTCGATGTGGCGCGGCTTCTGAAGGTATTTTTCGAGGTAGACGGCGTCGTCGCCAAAGGCCGCCTTGGCCTCGGAGCGCGCCGTCGACAGGGCGCTCGAGAGGTCCGCGGCGGTCAGCGCCACCTTCATGCCGCGCCCGCCGCCGCCCGCCGCCGCCTTCACCAGGAGCGGGAAGCCGATGGTGGCGGCCACGGCGAAGGCCTCCTCGTCCGTCGTGATCGCGCCCTCGGAGCCCGGCACGCAGGGAATGCCGAGCGAGAGCGCCGTCCGCTTGGCCTCGATCTTGTCGCCCATGATGCGGATATGCTCGGCCTTGGGACCGATGAAGCCGATGCCATGGTCCTCGAGGATCTCGGCGAAACGGGCGTTCTCCGAGAGGAAACCATAGCCCGGATGCACCGCCTCGGCGCCGGTGATCTCGCAGGCGGCGAGGATCGAGGGAATGTTGAGGTAGGAGTCGCGCGCCGCCGGCGGCCCGAGGCAGACGGATTCGTCGGCGAGCTTGACGTGCATCGCCTCGGCATCGGCGGTGGAATGCACGGCGACGGTCGCGATGCCGAGCTCCTTCGCCGCCCGCAGGATCCGCAGCGCGATCTCGCCGCGGTTGGCGATGAGGATCTTCTCGAACATCGTGCCGCCCTCGCGAGCCCTCACTCGATCACGAAGAGGGCCTGGCCGTATTCGACGGGCTCGCCGTCGGCGACAAGGATCTGGGTAACGGTTCCGCCCCTGGGCGCAACGATCTCGTTGAAGGTCTTCATCGCTTCGACGAGCAGGATCTTGTCGCCCGACTTCACCACCGTGCCAATGTCGACGAAAGGCGCCGCCTCCGGCGCCGGGCGCAGGTAGGCTGTGCCGACCATGGGCGACTTCACCGTGCCGGGGTTCTCGACGGGCGCGACGGCCGCCGCCGCCGCGGCGGGCAGGCCCGCTGCCGGCACTGGCATCGCGCCTTGCGGCATCGTCACATAGGTCGGTGGAAGCTGGCGGGCGACGCGGATCTTCAGGTCGCCGGTCTGATACTCGATCTCGCTGAGGTCGAGGCGCTTGGCGATGTCGGCCAGGCTCTCGACGAGAGCGGCATGGTCTGGCGGCACGGCGGACTCGCTCATCGCGTGGTCACGTCGGCGAGGAGTGCGCGCAAAGCAAGCTCGTAGGAAAGCGGGCCGAAACCGAGGATCACGCCCCTTGCCACCGCGGCGATATGGGAATGGTGCCGGAAGCTCTCGCGGGCATGGACGTTCGACAGATGCACTTCGATGACGCTCGCTCCCGTGCCCGCGATCGCGTCTCGCAGCGCGACCGAAGTGTGCGTGTAGGCGCCGGCGTTGAGAATTATCGGCTCGCCGGCCAGGCCCGCCTCCTGGATCCAGGTGACGAGTTCGCCCTCCGCGTTGGTCTGGGCGAAACGAAGGGTGACGCCATGTGCACCGGCGAGGCGCGCAAGTCCAGCCTCGATATCGGCGAGCGTGGCATGGCCGTAGGTGGCCGGCTCGCGCGTGCCGAGCAGGTTGAGGTTGGGCCCGTTGAGGACGTGTACGGTCGTGATGGTCATGGCGCCGGTGGCGTCGGGCCTCAGGCGCGCCGGCTCAGGAACAGATCGCCTTGCCGCACTTGCGCATGCTCTCGACGCGCTTCTGAATCTCGTCGAAACCCTGGGCGCCGACGATGGCGTCGTCCCCCACGATGTAGGACGGCGTGCCGTTGAGGTTGAGCGCCTGGGCGTCGCTCAGCGACTCCTGGATCGCCGCGCGGATCTTGGGGTCGCTGGCATCCTGCTGCAGCCTTTCCATGTCTGCACCCATCGCCTTGGCGACGGCGAGCGCCTGCTCCTTGCCGACCGTGCTGCGCGAGGAGAGCAGCTTGCGGTGGAACTCCCAATATTTGTCGCCGGTGAACTGGTTGTGCGCGGCAAGCGCCACCAGCGCCGCCTCGACCGAGGCGGCGGAGAGGATCGGGAAATCGCGCAGCACGACCTTCAGATCCTTGTTGGTCTTCATGAGGTTGTCGAGGTCGCCGAGGGCGCGCTTGCAGTAGCCGCAATTGTAATCGAAGAACTCGACCAGCGTGATCTTGCCGTCCGGGTTGCCGATGACGAGGCTGTCGGCCTGGTTGGCGAGCTTGCCGCCGAGCTCGGCCAGCGCCTTCTTGCGGACGTCGGCCTCGGCCTGCTTCTCGCGGGTGTCGAGCTCGGTGATGGCGTCGCGCAGCACGTCCGGGTGCGCCATCAGGTAGTCCTTGATGATGGGGCCGAGGTCGCTCTTCTGCTGCGCCGTGAAGCTATCGGCCCGCGCCGGAGCACCGCCGAGCAGGGTGGCGAACGACGCGGCGGCCAGGACGGACCAGAGACGCGTCGGACGGAAGCTCGGCATGAAGACCTCGGTGGCAAAGACGGGGCGCGGAAGGCGGATGTCTCGCGGGAAATCGTGTCGGCATCAAGTCGCGCCACCTGCTTCGGCGGCGGCGGCGCCGCCACGTGGCGCGAGGGTCAAGACGGCAGGAGAATTCTCCTGGTGCTGGCGCAGAGCGATCCGCACCATCGCTGCCTTGGCCGACGAACGCCTGCGTCGGACCGAGGTCGGCGCCGCGACTGCGCAGGTCGTGATCGACGCCTGAGCGCCGGCTACTCTCCCGGCACCGGGTCGAGAGCCTTGGCCTGCGCCGGGCCGAGCACCCGGTCCACATCGGCCTCGCCTCGCACGAAAGCGGCGGCGCCGGCGGCCAGCGTCTGCGGTGCATCCGACGCGTTCTCGTCGTGCTCGGCTCCATCGCGCGCCAGCGCGCGGCGAAGCGTCTCCTCGGCTTCGTCGAGCTGGTGCTGGCGATCCCACATCGCGGCGTAGACGCCGCCCTGCTCCAACAGCCCCATGTGGGTGCCGCGCTCGACGATATGGCCGGCGTCGAGCACGAGGATCTCGTCGGCGTCGACGATGGTGGAGAGACGGTGGGCGATGACCAGCGTGGTGCGCCCGCGCGAGACCTGTGCCAGCGAGGCCTGGATCTCGCGCTCGGTGAAAGTGTCGAGCGCGGACGTCGCCTCGTCGAGAATCAGCACCGGCGGCGCCTTGAGGATGGTGCGGGCGATGGCGACGCGCTGCTTCTCGCCCCCGGAGAGCTTGAGCCCGCGCTCGCCGACCTGCGCGGTGTAGCCGCCGGGCGCCACTGCGATGAACTGGTCGATCTGGGCGAGCCGCGCCGCCTCGTGCACCTCGGCATCGGTGGCGCTCCAGCGTCCGTAGCGGATGTTGTAGGCGATCGTGTCGTTGAACAGCACGGTATCCTGCGGCACCATGCCGATGGCGTCGCGCAGCGACGTCTGAGTAATTGCACCGATGTCCTGGCCATCGATGGTGATGCGCCCGGACGAGGGCTCGTAGAAGCGAAACAGCAGGCGCGACAGCGTCGACTTGCCGGCGCCCGAGGGGCCGACGACCGCCACGGTCTTGCCCGCCGGGATCTCGAAGGAGACGTCGTGCAGGATCTGCCGGCGCCCGTCGTAGGCGAAGCGCACGTGCTCGAAGCGCACGACGCCCTGCTCCACCACCAGCGGCTTGGCGCCGGGACGATCGGCGATCTCGGCGTTCTGGCCGAGGATGTCGAACATCATCTCGATGTCGATCGTCGCCTGCTTCACCTCGCGGTAGACCATGCCCATGAAGTTCAGCGGCTGGTACAGCTGGATCATCATGGCATTGACCAGCACGAAGTCGCCGACGCTATGCTGGCCGGAGCGTATGCCCTGCACCGCCATCATCATAATAGCGGTCAGGCCGGCGGTGAAGATCACCGTTTGCCCGGCGTTGAGCACGGTCAGGGATACGTAGGTCTTGGTCGACATCGCCTCGTAGCGGGCCATCGACTTGTCGTAGCGCTGGGCCTCGCGCGCCTCGGCGCCGAAATACTTGACCGTCTCGTAGTTCAGCAGCGAGTCGATGGCCTTGGTATTGGCGTCGGTGTCGCTTTCGTTCATCGAGCGTCGGATCGACATGCGCCAGTTGGTGGCCGCGAAGGTCCAGGCGAGATAGACGGCGATCATGCCCAGCACCACGCCGACGTAGGCGATGTCGAACTGGAAGAAGAGCACCACGAGGATCAGGGCGAACTCAACCACCGTGGGGACGGCGGTCAGCATGATCACGCGCACGATGGTCTCGATGGCGTTGCGGCCGCGCTCGAGCACGCGGGTGAGACCACCGGTCTTGCGCTCGAGGTGGAAGCGTAGCGACAACGCGTGGAGGTGGACGAAGACCTCTTGCGCGAGCCGGCGCACGGCGTTCATCGCCACGGCGGCGAACAGCGCATCGCGTCCCTGCGTCGTCAGCTGCATGACGACACGGCCGAAGCCGTAGAGCGCGGTCAGCGCCAGCGGCCCCAGCACGAAGCCGAGCAGGAGGTGGGTGTCGTGGATGCCGCCGCGGGCCTCCGCGGCGACGGCGTCCGTCGCCCATTTGAAGGCGTAAGGCACCGCCACCGTGACGAGCTTGGCCACGATCATCAGGGCGAAGGCGACGTAGATGCGGACGCGCAAGTCCGGGCGGGTCGCCGGCCAGACGTAGGGCGACAGCTTGCGCAGAACGTCCGAGAACCGCGGGTTCGCGGGGTTCGACCGGTCGATGGCGGAATCGTGGGGGGACGGCGGGAGTGGCGGCATCGAGCTGCATATAGGCGAGCCGATGCTGCGGCGCACGATGGCCTGCGGTCGCGCGCCCGGCTCCCCGCTTGCCTGGCGACGGCACCGAGGGGCGATGTCCGAGGCGCGAGTGCCTGCCCGAAGCAACGGGTTAATCCTTCCTCAACCATGCCGTCGCAAACTGGGTCGTCCGCTTCTTGAGCCCAGCCATGACCCAGCCGGCGACCTACCAGCCGCTCACACCCCGCGAACGCCTACGCTGGCGACGCGCGATGGACGCCCTGCTGATGGACGCAATCTTCGGCAGAGTGATTCGCGACACGTCGCTGCCCGGCGAGGAGACCTTCGTCGCCACGAGCGCGATGATCGCGCGGCCGGAACCCGAGCCCTCGATCACCATCGGGTGAGGCAAGCTCTCATACGGCGAACCTCACGCGGTAGTCGCCCGGCGCGACCGCCAGGAGACGCAGGAAGGCGCGCCGCATCGTTTCCTCCGAGCCGAAGCCGCAGCGCGCGGCGACGCGCTTCAGCGGCAGCCTTGTCTCGGCGAGCAGCCGGCGCGCCGCCTCGACCCTGAGGCGCTCCACGGCACGAGCCGGCGTCAGGCCGGTCGCGGCGGCGTAGCGCCGGCTGAAACTGCGCTCGCTCATTCCGGCGCGCGCGGCGAGCACGGGAAGGGAGAGGTCGGCGACGAGATGGGCGTCGATCCAGGCGTGCAAGGCACCAAAACGATCCACTCCGGCCTGCAGCGCCAGCGCGGTGCTGAACTGCGCCTGCCCACCCGGCCGCTTGAGGAACATCACGAGATACCGCGCCACGTCGAGCGCGACGTCTCGGCCGAGGTCATCTTCCACCAGGGCGAGCGCGAGGTCGATGCCGGCGGTGACGCCGGCCGAGGTCCAGACATCGCCGTCGCGCACGAAGATCGGGTCGGGCTCGACACGGACCTTCGGGAAGCGCGCGGCGAGTTCCGCGCAATTGGACCAATGCGTCGCCGCGCGCCGCCCATCGAGCAGGCCGGCCTCCGCCAGCAGAAACGCGCCCGTGCAGACCGAGGCGACACGGCGGGCGCGCCCCGCCCGCTTCCGAAGCCACTCCACCAGCGCGGGGTCCCGCGACGCCGCCTCGATGCCCGCCCCGCCGGCGACCACCAGCGTATCGACCTCGGCGTCGTAGGGTGGCAGCGACTCGACTGCGAGCGTCAGGCCGGACGAGGTGGCGACACTCGCAACGCCGCGGGCGATCACGCGCGGCGCGTAGGGCAGCGCACTCCCGGCGAAGTCGAAGCGGTCGTTGCAGGTCGCAAACACCTGGAGCGGGCCGGCGACATCAAGCAGCTGCGCGGCGGGGAACGCCAGTACCTCGATCGCACGAGGGCAGTTTGGCGAAGAACGAGGGCTCTTTGGCATAGGCGCCAAACCTAGGCGGCGTAGCTTGTCCTCGTCCACTGGAAACAAGGAGCCCTGCATGGTCGCGCAAGACACCCACCTCACCATTGGTTCGCTGCTGTTCGAGGGCATCGACCAGATCGACCTTACCGGTCCGTTCGAGGTGCTCTCGCGCATCCCGAACTCGAGCTACGCGATCTATGGGGTCACGACCGAGACGGTGCGCGACATCCGTGGCCTGCGGCTGACGCCGGACGCGACGATCGCCGACGCGCCCCGGCTCGACGTGCTCCACGTACCCGGCGGCTTCGGGGTGGAAGCGATGATGGAGAACGAGGCCGTGCTCGGCTGGCTACGGCGGCAGGCCACCGACGCGCGCGTGTTCTCCGTCTGCACGGGCGCGCTGCTGCTGGGTGCCGCCGGGCTGCTCCGGGGCCGCCGGGCGACGACCCACTGGGCCTCGTTACACCTGCTGCCGTGGTTCGGCGCGACCGCCATCGACGAGCGCGTCGTCATGGACGGAGACTGGGTTTTCGCCGCCGGCGTGACGTCGGGTATCGATGGCGCTCTGCGCCTCGCCGCCGAGTTGCGCGGCGAGGACGCCGCCAAGGCGATCCAGCTGCACATGGTCTACGCGCCGGAGCCGCCGTTCGACAGTGGCACGCCCACCACTGCCCCGGCCGCCGTGCTCACAGAGGCGCTGCGCTCCTACGCCGACGTCACCGCCCGGCGCGAGACCGTGACCCGCCGCATTGCCGCCGGCCTCGGCATCGCGGCACCGGCGGGAGCCTGACCTCCGCCAAGCGAAGAGAACAGACGTAACGCCAACGTGCGCGAGCCGCTAGAGCTTGCAGAAATCGGCAACTATTTTGACAGGCTGCTTGCGGACGACCCGCGCGTATGGCCGAACGGCGTGAAACGCGCTAAACTGTCGAAGAAGGAAAGGTGGCCGAGTGGTTTAAGGCAGCGGTCTTGAAAACCGCCGTGGGTGTAAGCTCACCGTGGGTTCGAATCCCACCTTTTCCGCCAGTTCCTTTTGATGCGTTCCAGCAGATGACGCCACCGAACCGGCAGCCATCTTCGCAGCCACTCGAGCCGTTCAGCTAGAGCGCAACGCCCGAGATCGCGCCGTCAAACGTCAGTCGCGGTTGGCAGGTCCGCCGACCGGGAGTGGGTTCCGCTTGTCGACTGCATCGCTCTCAGCTCAGCGGAGCGTTCAGGATCCAGCGGTGGCCGAAAGGGTCGCGGAAGGTGGCGAGGCGGGTGCCCCAGAACGAGTTGGTGGGTGAGGTCTCGGCCTTGCCGCCAAGCCCCGTAGCCTTGGTAAAGGTGTCGTCGACGTCTTTGGCGGTCTTCAGTTCCAGGCTGACCGACATGGTGACCGGCTCGCCGGGTATGCCGATCCGCGTCTGACCGAACTCCGGGAAGGCATCGGCCAGCATCACCGAGCCGCCGTTGATGCGAAGCTCGCAGTGCAGAATGCGCAGGCCGTCGAGCGCCGGCATGAACGCCTCCTGCTCGGCGTTGAACACGGATTTGTAAAAGGCGATCGCGGCGAGGGCCGGGGAGACGGTGAGGTAGGGCGCGACGGCCGGACGCATGAGTTTCTCGATGCTCGCTCGGCTTTGCCGGAGGCGTCGTTGCGCGTAACACGTTCGCGCTTACCTGTGAAAGCCGTTAGAACCCCCCGATGGACAGGATGATGACGACGTCGCGCACGCTCTATGACAAGATCTGGAACGACCACGTCGTCGAGACCCGGGCAGACGGCACCGCGCTTATCTACATCGATCGGCACCTGGTCCACGAAGTGACGAGCCCGCAGGCGTTCGAGGGGCTGCGCATGGCCGGGCGCCCGGTGCGTTCGCCCGAGCGAACGCTGGCGGTGGTGGACCATAACGTGCCGACGACGGATCGCTCCAAGGGCATCGACGATCCCGAGAGCCGGCTGCAGATCGAGACGCTTGCGGCCAATGTCGCGGAGTTCGGCGTCGAATACTTCGACCAGCACGACCGCCGCCAGGGCATTGTGCACATGATCGGCCCGGAGCAGGGCTTTACACTGCCCGGCAGCACGATCGTGTGCGGCGACTCCCATACCTCGACTCACGGCGCCTTCGGGGCGCTGGCCTGGGGCATCGGCACCTCGGAGGTCGAGCACGTGCTCGCCACCCAGACACTGGTGCAGAAGAAGGCGCGCAACATGCGCGTGCTCGTCGAGGGCAAGGCGGCGCCGGGCGTCACGGCCAAGGACATCATCCTCGCCATCATCGGCGAGATCGGCACCGCCGGCGGCACCGGCCACGTCATCGAATACGCCGGCGAGGCCATCCGCGCACTCTCGCTCGAGGGCCGTATGACCGTTTGCAACATGTCGATCGAGGGCGGTGCCCGCGCCGGCATGATCGCGCCCGACGACAAGACCTACGCCTACCTGAAGGACAAGCCGCGCGCGCCCAAGGGCGCGAGTTGGGACGACGCCGTCGCCTACTGGCGCACACTGTTCTCCGACGAGGGCGCGCATTGGGACAGGCAGGTGCGGCTCGACGCCGGCAACCTGTCGCCGATCGTCTCCTGGGGCACCAGCCCGCAGGACGTGATCACCGTCGCCGGCACCGTGCCGCACGTCGACGACGCTTCCGACGAGAGCAAGCGCGCCGCGATTCGCCGCGCGCTCGACTACATGGGCCTGTCCGGCGGCGAGAAGATCACCGACATCGCGCTCGACAAGGTGTTCATCGGCTCCTGCACCAACGGCCGCATCGAAGACCTGCGCGCCGCCGCCGCGATCGTCGCCGGCCATAAGGTGGCCGATCGGGTCGAGGCCATGGTGGTGCCGGGCTCGGGCCTGGTGAAGGCCCAGGCCGAGGCCGAGGGGTTGGACCGGGTGTTCCTCGACGCCGGCTTCGAGTGGCGCGAGCCCGGCTGCTCGATGTGCCTGGGCATGAACCCCGACAAGTTAAGGCCGGAGCAGCGCTGCGCCTCGACCTCGAACCGCAACTTCGAGGGCCGCCAGGGGCCGCGCGGGCGCACCCACCTGGTGTCGCCGCAGATGGCGGCGGCGGCGGCGATTGCCGGGCGGTTCGTCGATGTGAGGGAGTGGCGCTGAGCCCGCACGGCGAATTCGAGACGACCACCCGCACGGTGCGGGCGAACGGCCTCGATTTCGCCTGCGACGAGTGCGGCGAGGGCGACGCCGTCGCTCTCTTCCTGCACGGCTTTCCCGAGGCGCGCATCTCCTGGCGCCACCAGCTGCCGGCGCTGGCCGCGCTTGGGTGGCGCGCCGTGGCGCCGGACCTGCGCGGCTACGGCGACAGCTCGCGGCCGCCCGATCGCGAGGCCTACGCCATCGACTACCTCGTCGCCGACGTCGCCGCCCTGTTCGATGCGCTTGGCGCGCGGCGGCGCCTGCTGATCGGCCATGACTGGGGCGCGGCGATCGCCTGGGCCGCGGCGCTCCGGCAGGTCCGGCCGCTCGAGGGCCTCATCGTCATGAACGTGCCGCACCCGACCGTCTTTCGTCGCGTGCTGGCCTCGTCCTGGCGGCAGAAGATGCGCTCCTGGTACATCCTGTTCTTCCAAATGCCCTGGTTGCCGGAGCAGGCGCTGACCGCCGGCGGGGCGAAGGCGGTGGAGCGCGCCTTCACCGGTATGGCGCAGAACCCGGACGCCTTTCCGCCCGACGTGCTAGCGCGTTACCGCGACAACGCGCTGGCGCCGGGCGCCGCCACAGCGATGATCAATTATTACCGCGCCAACGCGCGCTCCATGAGCCAGGCGCGGCGCGTCGCGCCGGTGCACGTGCCGACCCTGATGATCTGGGGCGAGAAGGACACGGCGCTCGGCCTGGAGCTGACCGAGGGCTATGACGGTCTCGTCGACGATTTCACGCTCGTGCGGCTGCCGCAGGCCTCGCACTGGGTACAGCAGGATGCGCCCGAGGCGGTGAATGCTGCGATGTGCAAGTGGCTTGCAGCCAAGATCGGAGATGCGACGTGAGCACCAGCACTGCCCAGCAGATCGTACTCGTCTCGCGGCCGAAAGGCACGCCGACACTCGACGATTTTCGCCTGGAGGAGATCGCGATGCCGGCGATCCCGCCCGGCGGCGTGCTGTTGCGCACGCTGACCTTCTCGCTCGACCCTTACATGCGCGGCCGCATGGACGACCGGAAATCCTATGCCAGATCCGTCGGCATCGGCGAGGCTATGGGAGCCGAGGGCGTCGCCGAAGTCGTCGCCTCCGACAGCGAGGCCTACAAGGAGGGCGACGTCGTGTTGGCGCAGACCGGCTGGCGCAGCCACGCCGGCCTGGTGCCCGACGAGCGCACGCGCGTGCTCCACGCCCGTCAAGCGCCGGTCACCACTGCGCTCGGTGTGCTCGGCATGCCTGGCTTCACCGCCTGGTCTGGGTTGAAGCTCATTGGCAAGCCCAAGGCCGGCGAGACGGTGGTCGTGGCGGCGGCGAGCGGCCCGGTGGGCTCGCTGGTCGGCCAGCTCGCCAAGCTCTTGGGCTGCCGCGCGGTCGGTATCGCCGGCGGCGCCAAGAAGTGCGCGCATCTCACCGACGCGCTTGGCTTCGACGCGGCGATCGACCACCGCGATCCCGACATGGCGACGCAACTGGCGTCGGCCTGCCCGCAAGGTATCGACGTGTATTTCGAAAACGTTGGGGGCGCGGTGTGGCAGGCGGTGCAGCCGCTGCTCAACCCGTTCGCCCGCGTCCCGGTGTGCGGGCTCATCTCGCAGTACAGTGGCGCAACCGAGGAAAAGCCGGGCCGCCTCGCCGCCACGATGCGCGACGTGCTGACGAAGAGCCTGACCCTGCGCGGCTTCATCAATTACGAGTTTTACGCCGAGCACCACGACGCCTTCCTCGACGAGGTCTCGCGCGGCATCGCCGCCGACAGGATCCATTATGACGAGGACGTCGCGCAGGGGCTCGCCGCGGCGCCGGCGACCTTCCTCGGTATGCTGGCGGGCAAGAACTTCGGCAAGACGCTGATACGCGTAGCCGATTGACCCCGACCTTCGCCCGGTCTGGCCGCGGCGCGGCGCGCTTGCTAGGTCGGAGCGCATGAAAGCGCTCCTTTCCCAGGCTGCCGGCGGTCCCGAGACGCTGGTTTTATCCGACATTCCCGAGCCGCAGCCCGGGCCGGGCGAGATCCGGCTCGCGGTGCAGGCCTGCGGCGTGAACTTCCCCGACAGCCTGATCATCGCCGACAAGTACCAGGTGCGCCCGCCGCGCCCCTTTGCGCCCGGCGCGGAAGTGTCGGGCATGGTCGACGCCGTCGGCGAGGGCTGCAATCCCACGCTGGTGGGGCGGCGCATGATCGGCTTCATCGGCCACGGCGGCATGGTCGAGAAGGTCGTGCTGCCGCTCGCCCGCGCCGTGCCGATGCCCGACGCCATGCCCTTCGACGTCGCCGCCTCGCTCATCCTGACCTACGCCACCTCCTACCACGCACTGGTTGACCGTGCGGCGCTCAAGGCGGGCGAGACCCTCCTGGTGCTGGGCGCCGCCGGCGGCGTCGGCCTCGCCGCCATCGAGATCGGCAAGGCGCTCGGCGCGCACGTCGTTGCCGCCGCCTCGAGCCGAGGGAAGCTCGATCTCGCCCTGGCCCATGGCGCCGATGCCGGCGTCGTCTATCCGACGGGACCGTTCGACAGTGACGGGCGCAAGGCCTTGTCGGCGCTGTTCAAGGACGCCGTCGGCGAGCGCGGCGCAGACGTCGTCTACGATCCCGTAGGTGGCGACTACACCGAGGCGGCACTGCGTGCGATCGCGTGGGAGGGGCGCCTGCTCGTAGTGGGCTTTCCCGCCGGCATCCCGAAGCTGGCGCTGAACCTGACGCTGCTGAAGAGCTGCCAGGTTTGCGGGGTGTTTTGGGGAGCCTTCGCCGCTCGTGACTCCAAGCGCAACGCCGCCAACACCGGCGCCTTGATGAAGCTGTGGGCCGAAGGCCGGATCAGGCCGGAGGTCAGCGCGCGCTACCCGCTCGAGCGGGGCGGCGAGGCGATCGCCGCGCTGGCGGAACGTCGCGCCAGCGGCAAGCTGGTGGTCACGATCGGCTGAGAGGACGGCTCAGTTGGACGTGGTCGCGTTCGGCTGCGGTCCTGGCGCCGCTTCCGGCACCGCTGCAGCGGGACGGAAACGCCGGACGAACAGGTTGGCGATCATCGCGCGGGCGACGTGTTCGGCCTGGCACTGGGTGCCGAGGTCCGAGAGGTGATAGTTATCGCTGGTCATCAGGTGGACCTTGGCGCGGGTCTGCGAGATGAATTTCATCGCATCGTAGCGCTTTACGTAAAGAATGCCTTCGTCCTTCGCGATCTTGTCGAGGGCACGCTTGATTGCAAAATAGCTCTCGTCGCGGGAAAATCGCGAGGTGTACTGGAGGCCGACGAGCACGACGTCGATGTCGTTCGACCTGAGCCAGTCAATCGTGGATTTCACGATATCGGTGAATTGGTCGGGATCGACACGGGCGAGCGCGTCGTTGGTGCCGAGCTGCCATAGCACGAGGTCGGGCTTGACCTGCGCCACCTCGCTGCGGATGCGGTCCGCCGAGGTCTGTGCGACCTCGCCGCCCGTGCCGCGATTGATGATGTCGACGTCCACGCCCTTCAGCGCGACCTTCAGGAGATCTTCGAGCTGCACGGGGTAGCTCTTCACGCCCGAGCCGGTGCCGATCGTCTCCATGGCCGCCGAGCCGACGGCGAGGATCTCGAGCGTCTTATGATCCTTGAGCGCCGCAGCAACGTTGGGTAGCGGCGCATTGGCGGCGATATCGTTGGCCGGAGCCTCGCACGAGGCGCTGAGGGCCGGCGGCGGCGATACGGTCCCGGCCGCGTCTTCCGCGCAAGCGCTGCCCGACGCCAACAGCCGGCCGCCTGCAACGAGTGTCAGGAGGCCGGCGAAGACGAGGGGGCCGGCCCGGGGACCGCGGCCGGCACCGAGGCGCGGACGGCTTCGGTCTTGATGCGGGTACGCCATTCCACCATCCATGCGACGAGCGCCATAAGGCCTACGCCTACGATAAACAAAACCACGTCGGTCACAACCAAGCCGCCGTATACATAACGTATGATCTGTCCGCAGAGGCTTAGCAGCGAGCCGGCGCAGAAGACGTGAAGGCTGTTGCGGCCGAGCAGCGACAGGAAACGCCCGCAGGCGGGAAGCCACCGGTGGATCGGCGCGAAGAGCCCAGCGCCGACTGCGATGATCGCCAACACGGACAAGAGCCGGTCGAGCGACAGGAACGTCTTGTCGAAGAGCCTCAGATACGGGCTCGCCGGCAGCTGGAACAGGCTGGGAAAGTAGCGCACGGACGCGAAGGCCAACCCGACCGCGAGCACCGGCACCGAGACCCAGCGTAGCGCCTTGATATGCTGGCGCGCGAAGAGGCCGATGTCGGTCTGCTTGCCGGCGAGCAGGAAGCCGAGCACGTAGATAAACTGCCAAGCCGGCGGCGAGAAGAACCAGGTGCCTTCCACCGGCCAGGAGGGGATGTTCCAACCCAGCACCTGCGTCAGCACGTAGAGGCCGATCGAGAGCGGCAGCACGAGAGCCGGCATCGCGCGATAGATGATCGCCACCGCGGGAGCGGCGATCATCAGCACGACATAGAGCGGCAGGATGTTGAAATAGCCGAGCTGGTAGGTAAGCATGACGAGGCCAATGTGGGCCTCGACCGGCTGATGGAAGATCGCGCCGACGTTGTGCCAGTCGAGCAGGAACGGCGCGTCGAGCAGCACCGAACCGGCGGCGAGGATGAAGATCGCCACCTCCGTGATGAAGGTTTGCGCCACGTAGATCGTGAAGGCCCGGCCCCACAGCTTGTAGACCACGGCCGAGGTGGTCATCGGCCTCTTGGGATTCTCGATCGAGAGCCGCATTGCCCAGCCCGCCAGGAACACGAAGAGCTCGGCGGAATCCGACAGCGTCAGGTTGCGATAGGTGAAGCGCTCGAAGAAGTTGCCGGGTATGTGGTTGACGAAGATCGAAATCAGCGCGTAGCCGCGCCAGAAGTCGATCGCGTTGGGTTGGCGCATCGACACTCCGCGGCAGAGAACGGGCGTGGGAGACCACGCGATTGCGGCGCTTTCGCGAGGTTCGTGCCTCGCCCGCAGTCACGATCCGGTCATCGAGGCCATCCTGGAGAACAGATCGCGTAGCACGCCCGGGAGCGCGTTGGGGATAACCTCGGCGATGAGGCCGGGACCGAAGCGACGGGCCGCCTCGGCATGCATCCACACCCGCCGCCGCGGCTGCTTCGTAGGCCGGCATGCCCTTAGCGAGCAGGCCGGCGACCATGCCGGCGAGGGCAAGAGCCTCCGCACCGTGCAGGCGATGGCCGCACCGGCATTCTCCACCAGGATCCCCGCCGGCATCAGGGCGGCGGCGAGACGGTCGGGTTCGCCGATCTCCGCGGGCGTCAGGAGTTCATGGGGAATAGGGCGGCCGGAACGCTCGCAAGGTCCTCACGCCGCTACGCCACGTTGACAAAGGATTGAGCCGTCTCTACCCAAATTCGACTCCAGAACCGGCCGCTTCGGCGCGTCGAGCACGGTCGCGCATGAAGCCACGCAACGCAAAATTCGGCATCGGGCAGGTGGTCAAGCACCGGAAGTACGCGTTCCGGGGCATTGTCTACGATGTCGATCCGGAGTTCGCCAACACCGAGGAATGGTGGCAGGCGATCCCCGAGGACGTGCGCCCGCGCAAGGACCAGCCCTTCTATCATCTCTATGCCGAGAACGCCGACACCGAGTACGTGGCCTACGTGTCCGAGCAGAACCTCCTCCTCGACGAGTCGGGAGACCCGGTGCGGCACCCGCAGGTCGACGAGGTCTTTGTGCGCGCCAACGACGGCGCCTATCAGGTTCGCGGCGCTCGGCTGAACTAGCCGCCGCGGCATGCCTCGCGGTGACGGCACCATTCTTCTTCATGGTCTCGGACGCAGCTCGTCCTCGATGGAGCCGCTGGCGCGGGCGCTGGGACGCGACGGCTTCAGCGTTCTCAATCTCGATCATCCCGCACGGCGCTTCGGCATCGCAGCGCTGGCCGATCACGTCGAAGTCGCCTCCGCCCGCTGGCGCGCCAAGCCGGAACGCTGCACCTCGTCGGACACTCGCTCGGCGGGCTCGTGGCGCGGGCCTGGATCGCGCGGCATCGGGCTCCCAATCTCGGGCGCGTGGTTCTGCTTGGCACGCCGAGCGGCGGTAGCGAAATCGCAGATCTCCTGGTGAACTTCGAGCCTTACAGACGCATCTTCGGACCGGCTGGGGCGGAGCTGACGACCGATGGTGTCGCACGCGGCGAGCTCCTCGGTGAACTCGATTACCCGCTTGGCATCATCGCCGGCACGCGCTCGCTCGATCCCCTGGGATGGGCCTTCCTTCCCAAGCCCAATGACGGAAAGGTCACCGTCGCGCGCACGCGGGTGCCGGGCGCGGACCACCTGACCTTGCCCGTGACGCACACCCTGATGATGCGCGCGCCCGCGGTCATCGCCGCCACCACGCGCTTCCTGCGCCACGGTCGCTTCTGACGCGCCGACCGCCTTGACGTGGTCGACCGCAGCGGGGACATGGACGCGCGGCCGGCCGGCCGCTCGAACCCGGGATCGCAGCATGGCGGCGCGCATCTTCATCGACGGCGAAACGGGAACGACGGGGCTCGGCATCCGCCAGCGCCTCGCCGGGCGCTCCGACATCGCGCTGAGGAGCCTTGCCGACGCCGACCGCAAGAACGTCGAGGCCAAGCGCGCCCTGCTCGGCGAGGTCGACCTCGTCATCCTGTGCCTGCCCGACGAGGCGGCGAAGGAGACGGCCGCGCTGGTTGCCGCGATACCGCACGGACCGCGTATGCTCGACGCCTCGACCGCGCATCGCACCGCGCCCGACTGGACCTACGGTTTTCCTGAACTGGCGGTCGGGCAAGACGAGGCGATCCGCGCGGCACGTTGCGTGTCGAATCCCGGCTGCTACGCCACCGGCGCCATTGCGCTGATCCGGCCGCTGATCGACGCCGGCTGGCTCGCGCCGGACGCGCCGCTCACAATCAACGCGATCTCCGGCTACACTGGTGGCGGCAAGGCGATGATCGCCGAGCACGAGGCCGGCCATGCGCCCGCCTTCGAGCTCTACGCGCTTGGCCTCGGCCACAAGCACGTGCCCGAGATCATGGCGCACGGCGGCCTGGTGCGGCGCCCGATCTTCGTGCCCTCCGTCGGCCATTTCGCGCAGGGCATGCTGGTCTCGATCCCGCTGCACCTCGACACCCTGCCCCGCCACCCATCGGTGGCCGACCTGACGATGGCGTTGACCGCGCATTACGGCGCCAGCGGCCACGTCCGCATGGCGTCGGCGGCCGACATGTCGAAGCTCGAACCGGAGTCGCTCAACGGCAGCGACGACCTTGAGCTGCACGTCTTCGGCGAGGCCACCAGCCACGGCCACGCCGTGCTCGTCGCCAAGCTCGACAACCTCGGCAAGGGTGCCAGCGGCGCCGCAGTGCAGAACATGGAGCTCATGCTGGGGCTGGCTCCCGCGGGCGCCGCCTAGGCGGCGCACATGACTTCGTGGCGCTGCTCGCCGAGGCCGGCGGCTCCCAGCCTCACCACCTCGCCCGGCTTTAGGTAGCGCTTAGGTTTCATGCCCTGCCCCACGCCGGCCGGGGTGCCGGTGAGGACCACGTCGCCGGGCTCCAGCACCATATAGTTCGAGACCGCGGCGACGAGTGCGGCGAAGCAGAAGATCATGTCGGCGGTGGTGCCGTCCTGCACTCGCTCTCCGCCGACGTCGAGCCACAGCGCGATCGCCTGCGGGTCGGCGATCTCGTCCGACGTGGCCAGCCAGGGTCCCAGCGGACCGAAGCTCGGAGCGCTCTTGCCTTTGGTCCAGGTGCCGCCGCGCTCGAGCTGGAAGGCGCGCTCGCTCACGTCATTGGCGAGGCAGAAGCCGGCGACGTGCGCCATGGCGTGATCCTCGGGCACGTAGCTGGCGCGTGTGCCGATCACCACGCCGATCTCGACCTCCCAATCGAGCTTCTCCGCGCCGCGCGGGAGCAGGATTGGGTCGGCGGCGCCGCAGATGCAGTTCGACGCCTTCTGGAAGAACACCGGCTCCTTGGGGAACTCCATGCCAATTTCATGCGCGTGGTCCGAGTAGTTCAGGCCGATCGCGACGAAGTTGGCGGGTCGCGCGACGCACGAGCCAAGCCGCGGCGTGCCCTCCACCACCGATAGCTCGCGCGAGGCGGCGATCCTCGCCAGGGTTTCCGGTGCCAATGTCAGACCGTCGATGTCGGCGACGAGGCCGCTCAGGTCACGGATGCGGCCGTCCCCATCGAGCAGGCCCGGCTTCTCGCGGCCTTCGTCGCCATATCTTACCAGCTTCATATCGAAACCTCCGCCAACAGCGCGGCGTCGGCCTAGCATATCTGCAGCCCTGGATCGGCAGCGTCAGCTCGGCTTGCACTCCGGTCTCGACGTAGTGGATCGCGATCGAGCCGCGCAGGTTTCGCGTGACAACGCGAAGAGGTACCAGCGAAGGTGCAGATCACCAGCGTGACCCACCCCGCCGAACCGCCGCTGGTGAGGCTCGCCACCAGCGCCAGAGGAAGGTGGTGCGCAGAGCCTCGCCGTCCCCGATGTAGAGCGTCGCGGCGAAGCGAAGCAGGATCGAAAGCCGCGCAGATCACGCCGATGGCGCCCGCCGCGAGCGGGCTTGGCGCGGGTGCGCTAAGGCAATCGCTCAGCGCGAAAGCGAGCCGTGAACCGGATCGGATGCGAGCAACCCGGCGATCGTCGCCAGCAGACGGCGGGTTGTTTGTCGTGTCCGTCCAGTCGAGACCGGCTCGGCCTTCTTGGGTCGACCCCTTGAAGACCACGCAAAACCGTCGTCGGGATCGCGTGTCACTATGAGAGTCGAAGCACTGCCTGCAATCACCCCGCCTCTATCAGCCGGATCGCCTCTTCGCGCTCGAACATGTGCAGCAGCGTGCGCACTGCCCTGCCGTGCTCCTCGGCCAGCTCCGGGTCGGCGTCGACGAGCCGTTGCGCGGCGTCGCGGGCGAGCGGCAGCAGGTCGCCGTGGACGGCGAGGTCGGCGAGCTTGAACCCGGGGGCGCCGGACTGGCGGGTGCCCAGCACCTCGCCCTCACCGCGCAATCTGAGATCCTCCTCCGCGATGCGGAAGCCGTCCTCGCTCTCGCGCAGAATGTTGATGCGCGCCTCCGCCACCTCGCCGAGCGGACCCTTATAGAGCAGCAGGCATGAGGAGGCGCCGGTGCCGCGCCCGACCCGGCCGCGCAGCTGGTGCACTTGCGCCAGGCCGAAGCGCTCGGCGTGCTCGATGACGATAATGGTGGCCTCCGGCACGTCCACGCCGACCTCGATCACCGTGGTGGCGACCAGCACCTGGGTCTCGCCAGCGGCGAAGGCAGCCATCGCCGCATCCTTCTCCGAGCCCTTCATCTTCCCGTGGATCAGCCCGACCTTGCTGCCGAAGACCTCGCGCAGGTGCTCGTAGCGATCCTCCGCCGCGGCAGCGTCGACCTCCTCGGCCTCGGCCACCAGCGGGCACACCCAGTAGGCGCGCTTGCCCTCGGCCACAGCACGCTGCAGCCGCGCCACCACGTCGCCGAGCCGCTCGACGGGGATCGCCCGCGTGTCGATGGGCTGGCGCCCCGGCGGCTTCTCCTTGAGCGAGGAGACGTCCATGTCGCCAAAGTACGAGAGCACCAGCGTGCGCGGGATCGGCGTAGCAGTCATGACCAGGATGTCGACCGCGTCGCCCTTGGCCGACAGCGCGAGGCGCTGCTGCACGCCGAAGCGGTGCTGCTCGTCGACGACGGCGAGGCCAAGGTCGCGGAAGGCGACGCTATCCTGAATGAGCGCGTGGGTACCGACCGCCATGTCGATGGCTCCTGAGGCCAGACCCTCCAGCGTGCGGCGGCGCTCGGCGGGCGTGTCACGCCCGGTAATGAGCGCGAGGCGGATGCCGGCCTTGAGCGCGCGCGGCGCCAGTCCGGCGAAATGCTGGCGTGCCAGGATCTCGGTCGGCGCCATCATCACGGCCTGACGGCCGCCCTCGACGACGTCGGCCATGGCGAGCAGCGCGACCAGCGTCTTGCCCGAGGCGACGTCGCCCTGCAGCAGCCGCAGCATGCGCGCCGGCGCGGCGAGGTCGCTGCGAATCTCGGCCAGCGCCGCCTGCTGCGCCGCGGTGAGGGCGAATGGCAACGCGGCCTCAATGGCGTCGGCCTTGGCGCGGCCGGCAGCGTGGGAGCGGCCGGTGCGCACCCGCAGGCGCTTGCGCATGAGGGCCAGCGCAACCTGATGGGCGAAGAGCTCGTCGAAGGCGAGGCGCACGCGGGCGGGCGCGTCGGGCGCGATCGCCTGCGGTGTGTCGGGCCGGTGCACCGCGGCAAGCGCCTCGCCGAAGGTGGGAAATCCTCCTCCGCGCAACGGAGGAGGGGGACCGCCGTAAGCGGTGGAGGGGGCTGCCGCCACCTCGATCTCTCCGGCCTCGCTCGATCCCGCGAAAACGCCCGGTCGCGAGGCGTGGCTACCCCCTCCACCATGCTTCGCATGGTGCCCTTCCCGCATTTTAGGGGGAAAAACTCCGTACCAGTCCGGCAGGAAGGGCAAACGCGTCAGCGCCGCGTCGACGGCCTTCATCAGCACGCGCGGGTAGAGCCCCTCGGTGAGGCCATAAATCGGCTCGCACAGTGGCATGGCGGCGAAGCCGGCCTCGTCGACCACCTTGTCGGGGTGCACCATCTGGCGATGGCCGTCGTAGAGCTCGAGCTTGCCCGACACCCAGCGCTCGGCGCCCAGTGGCAGGCTCTTCTCGATCCAGGCGTGGTTCGACAGGAAGAACACCAGCAGCACGTCGCCGGTCGCGTCCTCGATCAGCACCTTGTAAGGCGCCTTGGAGCGCGGCGGCGGCGCGCGATGGTCGGTGACCTTGGCCCTGATCGTGACGACCTGGTCGTAGGGCGCCTCGGCGATCGGCGGCTGGTTGCGCCGGTCGATGGTGGAGGTCGGCAGGTGGAAAAGCACGTCGATTACGCGCGCCTCGCCGCCGGCGGGTCCGAGCAACCGGTCGAGCAGCTTGCCGGTCTTGGGCCCGATGCCGGGCAGGGCCGCCGCGGAGGCGAATAGGGGCGTGAGAAGGTGCGGGCGCATCGCCGCCAACGGGCCTCGCGAAACGGACGACGTCAAGCGGCGGCGCGTTGCGCCGGCGACACCCGCAGCATCACCGGCGTGCGCGGCCGCAGCGTCAGTCGCGCGATCGGCTCCGGGGCCGGCCCGGCGGCGGCGAAGTCCATCGCGCGCACCAGCACGGCGAGGATGGCGACGGCCTCAAGCATGGCGAAAGCGCTGCCGATGCAGATGCGCGGGCCGACGCCGAAGGGCATGAAGGCGTAGCGGTGTCGCGCCTTCGCCGGCTCCGGTTCGAAACGCGCGGGATCGAAGACCTCGGGTTGGTCCCAGAGGCCGCGATGGTGGTGCACGGCGTAGATCGGCAGGATGATCACCGATCCCGCGGGGATCGTCCGGCCGCCGAGCTCCATCGGCTTCGAGGTGGTGCGCGAGGTGATCGGCGCCGAGGGGTAGAGCCGCAGCGTTTCGTTGACGACTTGGCGGGTGTAGGCGAGCCGCGTGACGTGCTCGGCCGTGAGCGGCGCGTCGCCTGCGACGGCCTCGATCTCGGCACGCACCCCAGCGGCGACGTCGGGGTGCAGCGACAGCAGGTGCAGCGCCCAGGTCAGCGCCACCGAGGTGGTCTCGTGGCCGGCGGTGACGAAGGTGACGACGTTGTCGGTGATTTCGACGTCGGTCAGCGCCCGGCCGCCGTCGGGATCGCGCGCGGCCAGGAGCAACGCCAGGAGGTCGTCCTCGCCCTCGACATCGGCCTCGGCACGCCGCAAGGCGACGGTGCGGGTGACCTCGTCGCGCAGTTCGCGGGCAGCGGCGGCAGATTGGCGCCGGCCGGGATAAGGCGTCCAGTCCGGCGCGCCGACAATGGACAAGGCGATGACCCAGGGCGCCGGCTTGAGGAAGGCGGCGATCCCGCTCTCGATGCGGGCGGCGTCGAGCCCATTGGCGCAGGCCAGCATCGTGTCGCCGACGATGCGCAGGGTGACGCGAGTAGTCTCGCGCCCGATATCAACGCTCGTTCCAGGCGACCGGGCGAGAAGCGCATCCCGCGTGGCCTCGGCGGCGGCGATCATCGCCGGCACCAGGCTTTGCAGCCGGGCATGGGCGAACCCGGGTGACAGGGTGCGGCGCTGCCAGCGCCAGTCGGCGCCCTCGGCGGTGAGCAGGCCCGTGCCGAGCGCCGGCTTCAGCACCCTGCCCTGTTCGGACTTGGTCAAGGCGTCAGCCTGGCGCACAAAGGCTTCTTGGATGAGCTCCGGCCCTGTCAGATAGATGCGCATGCGGCCGAGCGCGCGTGTCACCACCATGCCGGCGTCGTAGGCCTGCTGCGGTACGGAGGACAACGGTTCGCGGATCAGGGCGGCGAGGAGCGCAAATGCCGACCGCTCGACGTCGACGCTGGCGGAAGCGCCGCCTTGATCGACGACACTCTCTAGTGCCGGCATTCGGGACCTCGTGGGCGCGTGATGCGTTGAAGGAACTCGGTCGGAAGGACCAGTTTGGGCACGCAGAAGATCGAAACGGCGCTGCCCGTCGCGATAGCGACGTTCCCGTAAGCGGAGATGTGGATGCGAGCCTTGATCCTGTCCAGCCTTGTTACCGCTGCCGTCGCACTGACCACCTTGCCCGCTTTCGCGCTAACGGCGCGTTCGAAGGTCGAAGCCGGCAGCGATGGCGCCGACCCTGATCGCCCAGGGCTGCGGCATCGGATATCATAGAGGCCGATACGGTTACTGCCACCCCAACGTCTTCCGCAGCGGATATCGGTATGGCTACTATCGCCCGCGCTACGACGGTGGCTACGCGCGTCACTGGGGTTTCTAGATCCGACGGGCCGCCGGCGAAGCAGCCCTTCTCAGCCACCTCACTTGGCAGTGCCGCCGCCGGTCGCGGCTGGCGGCACGACTGGCATCGAATTAGGTCGCGGGTCGGGGGCCGGCACGTGAATCCCGGGATCGACGTCGGCCTTCGGCGTGATAACGCCGTCGCTCTTGTTCAACTTGGAACTCAGGCTCTGGCCCTTTCCGCCGTCTTCCGTGGAGGATGGCGCATTGGTCTGGGCGGCGGCGAAACCAACGGTGGCGAAGCCGGCGATGGCGGCGGCGGCAAGGCGTTTCATCGGCGATCTCCTCTTAGCTGGCCCGAACGTCCGCGCGCCAAGCATCGTTCCGCTTGGGACCACCGCCAGGCGAGAGGTGCCACGTCCGTCCCGGTCTCGTTGGAGAAGGAATGTCTTTGCCATGGCGTCAAACCGGCGGTTCCCGTCTCTCGTAATCCTCGTCTTCTTGGACTATGTGCCCAACTCGACCTGCTCGAGTACGACGCCATGGCTAAGATCGTCACCGCCAACACGCTTGCCACCGGGCACGTCGTGTTCCTGGCGGCGGACGGCAGCTGGGTGGCTTCGCTCGCGGATGCGGCGAGCTACGCCGACGCCGATGCCGCCGAGGCGGGTTTGGCACTGGGGCGCCGTGATCAGGACCGTGGACTGATCGTGGACGCGTTTGTGACCGAGAAAGGCCCGGAGCGGGGCGGGCGACCGACGATGACGCTGCGGGACACGATCCGCGCCTTTGGGCCGACGATCCGCTACCTCCCGGACGGTGAGGAACAAGGATAGAGCATGTATCGCTACGACGAATTCGATGCCGGCTTCGTGGCCGAGCGCGTCACGCAGTTCACCGATCAGGTTGAGCGACGGCTCGCCGGCGACCTGACGGAGGAGCAGTTCCGCCCGCTGCGGCTCATGAACGGCGTCTATCTGCAGCTTCACGCCTACATGCTGCGCATCGCGATTCCTTACGGCACACTGTCGTCGCGGCAGATGCGCATGTTCGCCTACATCGCGCGCACCTATGACAAGGGCTATGGGCACTTCACGACGAGGCAGAACCTGCAGTTCAACTGGCCAGCGTTGCGTGACATCCCGGCGATCCTGGCGGACCTCGCCTCGGTCGAGATGCACTGCATCCAGACCTCGGGCAATTGCATCCGCAACACCACGGCCGACCAGTTCGCCGGCGCCGCCGCCGACGAGATCGAGGATCCGCGGCCTTATGCGGAGATCATCCGGCAGTGGTCGTCGCTGCACCCCGAGTTCTCGTTCCTGCCGCGCAAGTTCAAGATCGCCATGACCGGCGCGCCCTCGGATCGCGCCGCGATCCAGGTCCACGACATCGGCTATCAGGTGGTGAAGAACGAGGCGGCAGAGATCGGCTTCGCCGTCTATGTCGGCGGCGGCCAGGGGCGCACGCCGCTGATCGCGCATTGCATCCGCGACTTTTTGCCAAAAGCGGACTTGCTTGCCTATACCAACTCAATCCTGCGCGTGTACAATCTCGAGGGTCGCCGCGACAACAAGTACAAGGCGCGCATCAAGATCCTCGTTCACGAAAAAGGCGCGGAGGCGATTCGCGAGGCGGTCGAGGAGGATTTCACCCGCAACAACGACGCCGGGCTGACGTTGCCGCAGGACGAGATCAACCGAATCGTGGCCTATTTCGCGATGCCCGACCTGCCCCGCCGCGACGCCCGCTCGGGCCGATACGAAGAGCGCCAGGCCAGCGACTCGGCCTTCGGCCGCTTCGTCGCCCGCAACGTGTTCCCACACAAGGTACCCGGCTACGGCGTGCTGACGATCTCGCTGAAGCCGATCGGCGGCATCCCCGGCGATGCCTCGGCCCAGCAGATGGACCACATGGCCGATCTCGCCGAGCGCTACTCGCAGGATGAGCTGCGCGTGTCGCACGAGCAGAACATCGTGTTGCCGCACGTCGCGCTCGACGATCTGCCGGCGATCTACGACAGCCTCGCCGCCCAAGGCCTCGCGACCGAGAACGTCGGGCTCGTCAGCGACATCATCTGCTGCCCGGGCCTCGACTATTGCGCGCTCGCCACCGCCCGCTCGATCCCTGTGGCTCAGCGCATCTCCGAACGTTTCGGCGCGCCGGAGCGGGCAGCCGAGATCGGCGACCTTAAGATCAAGATCTCGGGCTGCATCAACGCCTGCGGCCACCACCACGTCGGCCACATCGGCATCCTCGGGCTGGAAAAGGCCGGGGTCGAGAGCTACCAGCTGACGCTGGGAGGCAGCGCCGACGAAAGCTGTTCGATCGGCGACATCACCGGCCGCGGCTTTTCTTCGGAGAAGATCGTCGACGCCATCGAGACGGTGGTCGATACTTACCTCAGGCTGCGCACCGATCACGAGGAGAATTTCCTCCACGCCTTCCGTCGGGTCGGCATGAAGCCGTTCAAGGAGGCGCTTTATGCTGGTACTTGAAGCCACCAAGCTCGAGGATGTCCGGCAGGACGGGGTCGGCCTTGGCGAGGTCGGCGCCGCCGAGATCGGAGTCGGCCACGAGGACGCGGACGAACTCGCGCGGCACGCGGCCGAACTAGCCGCGCGCTACGAGGATTCCTCCGCCGAGACGCGGCTGCGTGTCGCCATTCGCGATCTGTTTCCCGGCCGCATCACCCTGGTCTCGAGCTTCGGCGCGGACTCGGCCGTGTTGCTCCATCTCATCGCGACGATCGATCCGGCGACGCCGGTGACCTTCGTCGACACCGGCATGCTGTTTTCCGAGACCTTGGCCTACCGCGACCGTCTCATCCGCCGGCTTGGCCTTACCGCAGTAACCAGCTACGCGCCCGAGGCGGCCGAGCTGGCAGAGCAGGATCCGGAAGACTTCCTCTGGGCCCGCGAGCCGGACCGCTGCTGTCACATCCGCAAGGTTTTGCCGCTGGCGCGCTCGCTCGAGGGTTACGACGCCTGGATCTCAGGCCGCAAGCGCTTCCAGTCATCCACCCGCGAGCATTTGGCCGTCTTCGAGGCCGAGGGCACCCGTGTGAAGGTCAACCCGCTGGCGGACTGGTCGGCGAAGGACGTGCTGGCGGCCATGGATCGGTTCGACTTGCCCAGGCATGAACTCGTCGCCAAGAACTACCTGTCGATCGGCTGCGTGCCCTGCACCAGCCCCGTGCGCCAAGGCGAGGACGCCCGCGCCGGCCGCTGGCGCGGCAACGCCAAGGTGGAGTGCGGAATCCACACCGACTTCCCGCACGCCGGCGACGGGATCTAATGGCCTTTTATGCAAACGGCAGGTTCGCGGACGATCCCTGGATCGGACGCGAGATCCTTTCTTTGGCGCAGTGGCATGACCGGCGTGGCGATGGCGGTTTGCCAGATAAGCTCGGCTTGCGGCTCGAACCCGGCGTGGACATCGAGAACGCCGGGCTCGAGGTGGCCGGCATTTCGCTGATAGAGCTTTCGTTCCCGAAGTTCACCGACGGCCGCGGCTATTCCATGGGATGGCTGCTGCGCCGGCGACTCGGCTACCAGGGCGAGATGCGTGCCGTAGGCGACGTACTGTTCGACCAGATGCAGCTGATGGTGCGGTGCGGCTTCGACGCGTTCGAGATCGTCGATCCTGCGACCCTGCGTCTGTTGGAGAGTGGCCGCTCTGTCACGACCATCGACAGGTTCTACCAGCCCGGTCTTGAACCGGAAATTCCCGCCGGCACGCGCCCTTGGGCGAGACGCTTGGCCTGAGACGAAGCTGTCCGATCGGGAGTTCCGACCCGGCCCGGCCGGCGGAACCTTGTCCTCCGGCGGCCTGTTGATTTCGCGACAGACATCGGACGGAGACCGAGATGCCGAGCATCAAGGAAGCAAAGATTCTCATCATGGCGACCGACGGCTTCGAGCAGTCCGAGCTGTTCGTTCCGCTGGAAAAGCTGCGGGCAGCCGGCGCCACGGTGCATATAGCGGCCCCAAAGAAGGGTCCGATCAAGGGTTGGGATGTCGATAACTGGGGCAAGTCGGTTGATGCCGGCTTGGAAATCGACGATGTCGATGCCGACGAGTTTGACGCCCTCGTTCTGCCCGGCGGCCAGATGAACCCCGACAAGTTGCGCATCAACGAGCGCGCCGTGGAGTTGGTGCTCGACTTCCTGGATTCTGAGAAGATCGTCGCTGCGATCTGCCATGCGCCCTGGCTTCTGGTCGAAGCCGATGCCGTTGAAGGTCGAACGCTGACTTCCTGGCCTTCGGTCAAGACCGATATCGAGAACGCTGGCGGCGATTGGGTCGATGAGAAAGTCGTCGTTGACGACAACATCATCACAAGCCGCTCGCCCAAGGATCTCGACGCTTTCACCGCCAAGATCATCGAGGAACTCGAGGCGATGGGCGGCGAGGTTCGCCAGTCAGCCTGAACACATCGATCACAGCTGCGGCGCCCGCGTTGGGCGCCGTTTTCATCAGGCCGCCGGCTGGCGGACATGAACGGAACGAACCATGCTCTCCGAACTCGACCCGCAGAAAGTCTGCTTTCTCATCGTCAAGCTGCGTGAATTCGGCGTTCAGGCCGAACCCAATCTCGGCGGCGGCTCCGATGCTACCGACGACGGCTTCGTTGCCGTCTTTAACAACGAGGCCGATCCATCGGTGGTGAAGGAGGCCGTAGGTCTAATCCAGGGCATGGACGTCGATGAGCAGCAGGAACTCATCGCGTTGAGCCTCGTGGGACGGGGTGACTACTCCAAGGATGAGTGGCGCGATGCAATGACCGCGGCCGCCTCGCATCCCGAGCCGACCACCTCGGCCTTCCTTATGGAGAACCCGACCGTGTCGGACGACCTCGAAGAGGGTCTCTCGCTCTTCGGGTTCTCTTGCACCGACTTCGAGACATCGCGCCTCTAGACGAGACGCGGATCGCGCGGCATGCGGCTCGCGTCGTATTTCATGTCGACGAGATCCAGCCAGAGGATCTGTTCCAAACCCGCGAGCACCGGAACCTGGGACCCGGCCATGGCAGAGGCGACAGCACGCATCTCGCCCTCGCGACCATCTTTAGCGAAACGGCCAACACGGGCGACGGCGTAGTCGCCGATGCTCATGCCTTTCTCCGTCGCGACGCGCTTGACAGTGGCCGCGAACCCGCCGCCGACACTGGCAATGGCGGCTTCGGCGACGGACCCTACTGCAAAACTCCGAATGACTTCCTCGATCAGCATCGTCGTGATCTCCAAGCCTCGCGTCGAAACATGCCGGCGAACTAAGACCGAAACGTGACCCAGCCGCTAGGGCAAAGGTTTAACACGTGATCGATGGCGTAAAGATTACGTGAATTCAGCTAGAGCAGATTCCTTTCAGGTAGCATCGTAGCCTGCTGCGGTGAACATGTTGGCGCATTCGGCTGGCGTGATCTGGTCGACGAGGCGGCCGATGGCGGCCCAGAGCGCGTCCTTGGACCGCTCGGCGGCCTTGCGCAGCAAGGCTTTGAGCTTGGCGAAGGCGTTCTCGATGGGGTTGAAGTCGGGGCTGTAGGGCGGCAGCAGGCGCAGTCTGGCGCCCGCCGCTGCAATCAGGGCTTCAACCCGCGTCCCCTTGTGGGCCGGCAGATTGTCCATGATCACGATGTCGCCGGATCGCAGCTCGGGGACGAGCACGTGCTCGATGTAGGCCTCGAAGCAGGGTCGGTCGACGGCACCGTCGAGCACGAAGGGCGCCACGATGCCGCGCAGGCTCAGGCCGGCCACCAGCGTCGTCGTCTTCCAATGGCCGTGCGGCACGCCCATCCTCAGCCGCTCGCCGCGCGGGGCGCGTCCGTGCGTGCGGGCCATCTTGGTCGAGGTGCCGGTCTCGTCGATGAAGATCAGCCGGTCGGGATCGAGATCGAGCTGGCCCTCGAACCACTCCTGCCGCGCCTGGCGGACGTCGGGACGGTCCTGCTCGGTGGCGTGCGCGGTCTTTTTTTACGCGTGATGGCGTGGCGGCGAAAGTAGCGCCAAAGCGCTGTGACGCTGACGAAGGCGCCCTCGCCAGCCAGGCGCGCCTTCAGCTCCACCAGCGTGATGTCGGGCACGTCGGCCAGTGCCGCCGCGATGAGGCCGGCGTGAGCCTCGGTACGGCGCGACAGGCGATCCCCGCCCTGCGGCTTGGCCCGGCCATCGCCGCCAGCGCGCCTAAGAGCGGCCCAGCGGATCGCGCTCGACGCACTGACGCCGAAGCGCGCCGCAGCCTCGCGGCAGGACAAGCCCTCCTCGACAGCCAAGAGGACGCGGGAGCGAAGGTCGTAGTGCAGCGATCGGGGCATCGGGCCTGGCCTCCTCGCCAGACCAGCCCTGAATCACAACGCGGCGCCGTGCGCTACCCCTCACGAGTCAACCGGCGAGGAAACTGCTCTAGCTCTACCAATTTTGCTAATCGAGAGGCAGAGCGTATTCAGAAACGATCGAACGTTCGACACGCCTGCAAGTCTATGGCGCGCAATCGTCGGCTCGTGTTCGTGACCTACCTTGATAGAAACACCGCCTAGCGCGTTCACGCTTTCGAACCCGTGCTCGTCGGTCAAGTCGTCGCCGATGAAAAGCGGCACGCGTCCGGCGAAGGGGGCAGTCTCCATGAACGTCGTGATCGCGCTGCCTTTGCTGCTGCGTTTCGATTTCACCTCCGCCACCATCTTGCCGTGCTGCACCATGAGGTCGAGGCCGGCGACGGTGTCTTCCAGGAAGCGGCCGACCTCGGCCTCGCGCATCGGCACGCGCCGGAAGTGCACGGCCAAGGCCGCACCCTTGTCCTCGAGGACGAGGCCCTCCCGTGCATCGACGAAGGCACGCGCGAGAGGTCGGACCTGCGCCAGGGCGGCCGCATCCATCGCCTCGCGGCGGCCGTCGGGCCAACGCATGTCGGCGCCGTGCGTGCCGCCGGCGGCAAGCACCAGCGGCGCCATGATCCGGTCGAGGTCCTCGATCATGCGGCCGCTGATCAGCGCCAGCGCGCCGCCGGTCCTGTCTCGCAGCGTGCCGAGCGCGGCGCGCAGCTCGTCGTCGGCGACGACGTCCTGCGGCCGCTCCTTGAAGCCGAGCAGCGTGCCGTCGACATCGAGGAACAGCGCGGTGCGGGCGGGATCAATCCCGCCCTGCCAATCGAGGGCTTCAGCCATGCCTGTTCTCCGCAACGTCGGGCCCTTCTGCCGCAAAGCCCTTCATGAGAGAAGTGTCGACATGTCCGATAACCTCCGCCGCGCCCTCGCCGATGCCAGCCGCGAACTCGTCCGCCTCGGCCTCAACCAGGGCACGGCCGGCAACATCTCGCTGCGCCACGGCGAGGAGATGCTTATCACGCCCTCCGGCATCCCGCCGGAGCGGACCACGCCGGAGGTGATGGCGACCATGATGATCGTCGACGACGAGGAGCCGTCGGCTTGGCACGGGTCGAACAAGCCGTCGAGCGAATGGCGCCTGCATCGCGATATCTTCCGCTTCCGCGCCGACGTCGGCGCCATCGTGCACACGCACTCGCTTTACGCCACCGTGCTGGCGACACAGCATCGCGAGATCCTGGCGCTGCATTACATGATCGCAGCCTTCGGCGGCCCGCGGATTCGGTGCACACCCTACGCGCCCTTTGGCACGCAGGCCCTGTCCGACCTGATCCTCGAGCACCTTGGATCGCTCCACGCCGTGCTGCTCGGTAACCACGGCATGGTCGTCACCGGCCGAGACCTCGAGCAGGCCATGTGGCGCGCCGCCGAGCTCGAGACGCTCGCCAAGTTGACCGTCGTCGCCGGCGCAACCGGCACGCCGGTCCTGCTCAGCGACGACGAGATCGCGCGCACGGTCGAGCGCTTCGCCGGCTATGGCCTGGCGGCAACCAGGACCCAAGGAGCCTGACGCACGCCTACCAGGTGCCAACGTTCTCCATGCTCGTCCAAGGCTCGGCCGGCTGCTTGGCCGGGCCTTTCTGCAGGATCTCGATGGAGATGTTATCGGGGGAACGGACGAAGGCCATGTTGCCGTCTCGCGGCGGCCGGTTGATGGTGACGCCCGCCTTCATGAGCTTGTCGCAGGTCGCGTAAATGTCGTCGACTTCGTAGGCGAGGTGCCCGAAGTTGCGACCGCCATCGTATTTTTCCGGGTCCCAATTGTAGGTGAGCTCGACCTCCGGCGCGCGTTCGGCCTTGGAGCGCTGACCATCGTCGGGAGCGGCGAGGAAGACGAGCGTGAACCGCCCCTTTTCGCTCTCCTTGCGGCGCACCTCCTCGAGGCCGAACTTGTTGCAGTAGAAGTCTAGGGCCTTGTCGAGGTCGGCAACACGAACCATCGTGTGAAGATATTTCAATTCCAGACTCCATCGTTGGCGCCCGGCAACGTGTCGGTGCCGCTGTCGATCCATGCTATGGGGCTCGCCACCGCCAAGCTGTTCGGGGTTCCTTGACCGACTACACCGCCATAACCCGGCAGAAGGAGCGCGCCGCCCTCGTCTCGGTCGCCGTGAAGGTGGCGCTGACGGCTGCCAAATTCGTTGCGGCGATCCTGTCCGGCTCGCTAGCGATGGCGTCCGAGGCCGGCAACAACCTCGGCGATGTAGCGGTCACGCTGCTCAGCTTCTACTCGATCCGCGTGGCCGCGAAGCCGGCGGACGACGATCATCCCTTCGGCCACGGGAAGGTCGAATCGCTTTCGGCGCTGATCCAAACCGGCTTCCTCTTCGCGCTCGCTATGTTCATCCTGATCGAGGCCACCAGGCGTCTCGTCTCGGGCGGAGCCGACGTCCAGCCCGGTCCTTTCGCCTACGGCGTGCTGGTCGTCTCCATCGTGGTCGACGCAACCCGCTGGGCCTCGCTGAACAAGATCGTCAAGGCGACGCGGAGCGCGGCTCTCGCCGCGGACGCCTTGAACTTCCTCACCGACATCGTCGCGTCGTCGCTGGCGTTGGCCGGCCTGCTCGCCGCCTCCGTCGGTTTCGGCTCGGGCGACACCATCGCGGCGGCGGCGGTGGCGCTGTTCGTCGGCGTCGCCGGCTTTCGACTAGGTCGGGAAACGGTGGACACGCTCATAGACGCAGCGCCCAAGGGCTTCAGTGCCCCGATTCGCACTACGATCGCCCGCGTCTCCGGCGTCATCGGGGTCGGCGCGCTCCGGCTGCGTCCGATCGGCGACATCGTCACCGGCGAAGTGACGGTCCAAGTGTCGCGCACGCTGTCCGTCGAGCGGGTCGCGGCGATCAAGGCACAGGTCGCCGCGGCTGTCGCCGGCGCGCACGACGGCGCCCGGCTCACGGTGACCGACGAGCCCGTCGCGCTGGACGACGAGAGCGTGGTGGAGCGCGCTCTCCTGATCGCCAGTCGACGCCATGTGCCGATCCACCACGTGACGGTGCAAACGCTCGGCAGCCGCACGTCAGTGAGCTTCGACGCTGAGATAGACGGCCGCTTGTCGCTGGGACAGGCACACGAGATTGTGTCGGATCTTGAAGACGCGATCGTGGACGAATTAGGCGAAGGTTTCGAAGTTGAGAGCCATATTGAGCCGCTCGAGGTGCTGGAACGCGCCGGCCGCGACAGCGATGAAGGCGACCGCCTACGCGTCAAAGACGCTCTCGCGCATAATGCAGTTGGAACTGGCGCGCTATCCGACGTCCATCATGTGCGGGTTAGGAACACGTCCGATGGCCTGATCGTCAACTACCATTGCATCGTGGATCCGACGCTCAGCGTTAACCAAGTTCACGCAGCTGTTGACTGCCTCGACCGCAGCGTACGCCTCGCCTGCGCAGATGTTGCTCGGATCATTGGGCACGCCGAACCGCCGCAGGCACGCGACGAACCCTGATTATCATCGCACGAGGTGCGTGTTGTAGCCAACTGTAGGGTGGTAGACGCGACCAGCGAGCATGCCGCAATTGTCGCATTCGAGACGATGGAGCCTGACGTCGAGCCCGCCAAATTCTGAGAGGGTGCTCTCGTCGCCCAGCCGCATCGCATCATCGCAAACCGGGCAGCGGAAGCTGATCCGCGTTCGCGCTTTGTGCAACATCTGCGCGACGGCCGCAATGTCGCGCTCGAGTTCGAGGCAGGGCGCCTCGGGGACCGGCTGGTCATCTCGCGACGTCAGGTCGTCGAGGACTTCCGAAAGATCGAAACGGGAGCCGAGCATTCCAACTCTCCTTCCAGGAGAACGCTGTCTCAAGCTTATGCAACGACACCGCTTCTCAGCGAATCAGCCTTGACAGCGTTTTCTCCGCAACAACAATTCCAACCCATCTACGTTGCACTGCACCTAGCGTCAATTAACCATCAAAGGATTCGATCCATGTCTCGAGGTCGCAATCGCGCCGAATCAGGGCGTAGGCCTCAGGAACGTGCCGAAAGCGCGTGGGCTGTCGCCGACCTCGATGGTGGCGACAACTTCAAGACTGGCAACGTCGATCACGGACAGCGTGTCGCTCTCCCAGTTTACCGCGTAGACCTCGCGGCCATCGAAGCTTGCCTGGATGCCGTCGGGGTAGTCGCCGACGGTGATCCGCTTCAGCGCCCTGCCCGTCGCAAGTTCAAAGACCGCGACCTTGCCCTCGTACTGATCTGTCACGAAGCCCTTGCCGCCGGCCAGCGCCACGACGTAAGGGCGCTTACCTACCGCCACGCTGCCAACCTGCTTGCGGGCGGCGAGGTCCACCACGGAGATGTCGTCGCCGTAGACGTCGGCGGCGTAGGCGCGGCGCCCCTCGGCATCGACGATCACGCCGTAGGGCCGCTGACCGACGGGGATCTCCGCGACGATTGCGAGGGTTGTGGCGTCGACGAGCGCGACCTGATTGGCGTCGCGCCGGGTGACGACGAGCGTACGGCCGTCCGGCGTTACGGCAACCCCGGACGGGGTCCCGCCGAGCGGAGCGACCGCGACGACCTTGAACGTCGCCGCGTCGATCTTGAAGATCTGTCCCGAGAAGAAGCCGGCGGCGTAGACAGTCTTGTCGTCGCGCCCGACCGCGACGCCGACGACCTCGTCGGGCAGCGGCAAGCTTGCCACGAGCTTGCGGCTCGCGGTGTCGAGCGCCGACAAGGTCTTGCCATTGGTGCTCGATACGTAGGCGCGGTAGCCGTCGTGCGCCATGGCGATGCCGGCCGGCTTGCCCGGGACCGTGATCGTCGCCACGACCTTGCGGGCGACGAGGTCCACCACGCTGACGCTGTCGCCATTCTGGTTGGTGATCCAGGCCTCGTCGGCGAGCGCCGGTGGCGCGCCCGCCTGAACGAGCAGCGCCAAGCCGGCGAGGCGCGCGCGCATCATGTGCGGGGTTCGGCTCTGGTCTTCAGCCCGTCGAGCCCGGCGCGCATGAAGCGCTTCATCGCCTCGACGGCCTTGGCGTCGGCGGCATCGGGAGCGCCCTCTCCAGGTGCCAGGTTGCGGTAGAAGGCGAATTTCCAGCGCACCATGCTTTTCGCGCCGCCCTCCGCCTGCACCACCTCGAGCGTCGCAGAGGCGTTCTGCACCGGCAATTTGGTGACGTCGACGTGATCGACGTGGTAGGCATAGCTCATCGCCGCCGCGTCGTACCTGTAGAGGCTCTCCTGCATCGTGGTGCCGCTCGAGAGCGTCACCGCCCGCATGGCCCTGTCCGGCTGGTTGCCGCCGCTGCCGCTCGTGCCGGTCGTATCGGCATCCCAACTCATGTCCTGGAAGCTGCCGACCTTCGCCCATGCTTTAGCCGGCGGCATGTCGAGCGTAACGCTCTCCGTCACCTTGAGCCGCGTTGGCCCGCAGCCTTGGGCCATCGCCGGCAGGGCGAAGGCGACCAGGGAAAGCGCTGAGAACGTCGCACGAAGCTTTCCCATGGTTTTGTCCGCAAGTTCCCGGCGGTGGCACATCGCTGCGCGAGTTTAGCTTGAAGATGCGCGGCGTCGTCTCGCCGGCCCCTCTAAGCGCGCTCGATCAGCTGCCGGCTTCGACCTTCTTCTTCAGATTGGAAAGGCCGGCGTTGTAGAGCTTGGAGACGGCGGCCTTGGAGGCGATGTCGTCCATGTCCGGCGGCGGATCGTTGTTCATGTAACCGCGATAGAAAGCGCCCTTCCAGGTCACCGTCGATGACTTGCCACCGTCGGCCGGCTCGACGCTGATCGTCGAGGAATAATCGTTCACCGGCAGCACCTTGGTATCCACCTTGTCGATACGATAGGAGTAGATGTGCTCGGCCGCATCGTACTTGTAGAGGCCCTCATTGATGACGCCGCCGCTGTCGAGCGTGACGGTACGATGGGCGACCTCGTTGTCGTCGTTCTTCGCGTCGATCGTATTGCCCCCGGTGCCGGTGGTCGATTTTACGCCGGGCACCCAGCTCAGGTCCTGGAAGTTGCCCATCACCTTCCAGACCTTTTCCGGCGAAGCGTTGATCGTGACCGTCTCCTTGGCCTTCTGGCGCGTCGGGCCGTGGGCGAGCGCCGCGGTCGTAGCAAACGCCAGTCCCGCCGCCGCGGCGACCACCATCCAGAATAACTTCACCTTCCTCGTCGGCATGCTCGCGTAACTCCTTGAACGTCGTGTCTTTTTAGTCGCCATAGGCGGCGCAAGAGCGTCGTTGGCAGGCGTGATTATCTGTCAGCCCCGTTTCGGTCGCAAGGTCGAATACACCCGAAGCCATACCACTTGCCTAGGCCCACCCTGCATTGCGCGTCCCGAATGCGCGGCTATATGACAGCCCTGTTTTAAGCCCGAGACGCGATGTCCTCCGCTGAAGTCCGTTCCGCCCTGCCTCCGCACCTGTGCCAGCTCGAGGCCGAGGCGATCTTCGTGTTGCGCGAGGTCGCGGCCGAGTTCGAACGGCCGGTGATGCTCTATTCCGTCGGCAAGGATTCGAGCGTGATGCTGCATCTCGCGCTCAAGGCCTTCTATCCTGCGAGGCCGCCGTTCCGGCTGCTCCACGTCGATACGACGTGGAAGTTCAAGGAGATGATAGCCTTTCGCGACCTGGCGGCGAAGCGCGCCGGGATGGAGCTGATCGTCCACATCAACCAGGACGGCGTGCGTCGCGGCATCTCGCCCGTGGCCTCGGGCTCGGCGGTACATACGCAGGTCATGAAGACGGAAAGCCTGCGCCAGGCGCTCGACGAGGGCAAATACGACGTCGCCTTCGGCGGCGCTCGGCGTGACGAGGAGAAGAGCCGCGCCAAGGAGCGAATCTTCTCGCACCGCACCGCCGCACACGGCTGGGACCCGCGCAACCAGCGCCCAGAGCTGTGGCGGCTCTTCAACACTCGCATCCGCCAGGGCGAGTCGATGCGCGTTTTCCCGCTGTCGAACTGGACCGAATACGACGTGTGGGACTACATCGCCGCCGAGGGCATCGACGTGGTTCCGCTCTACTTCGCCAAGCCGCGGCCGGTGGTCGAGCGCGCCGGTTCCCTGATCATGGTCGACGATGAACGCCTGCCGCTGGAGCCGGGCGAGGCGCCGCGAATGGAGAGCGTGCGCTTCCGCACGCTCGGCTGCTACCCGCTGACCGGCGCGGTGCCCTCGCAGGCGGCCGACCTTGCCGCGATCATCGCCGAAATGCGCGACAGCCGCGCCTCCGAACGCCAGGGCCGCCTGATCGACCAGGACGAGGCCGGCTCCATGGAGAAGAAGAAGCGCGAGGGGTATTTCTAATGCCGAAGGCGGCCCTGCGCGTCCACGACCTCGCTGTTTCCGTGGTGATCCAGCGTCCGACGCTGCGCTTCATCACCTGCGGATCGGTCGACGACGGCAAGTCGACCCTGATCGGGCGCCTGCTATGGGAGCAGAACCAGATCTTCGACGACCAGCTTGCCGCCCTTGAGCGCGATACGGTTAAGCACGGGACCACCGGCGAGAGCATCGACTTCGCCCTGCTCGTTGACGGACTCGAGGCCGAGCGCCAGCAAGGCATCACGATCGACGTCGCCTACCGCTACTTCAAGACGCCGCGGCGCAGCTTCATCGTCGCCGACACGCCCGGCCACGAGCAGTACACCCGCAACATGGCAACCGGCGCGTCCGGCGCCGATCTCGCGATCCTGCTGGTCGATGCCCGCAAGGGCCTGCTGACACAGACGCACCGCCACGCCGCCATCGCCTCGCTGCTCGGCATCCGCCACATCGTGCTGGCGGTGAACAAGATCGACCTCGTCGCCTACAGCCAGGCCGTGTTCGACGGCATCGTCGCCGATTTCGCGCGCTTCTCGCAGAAGCTCGGCTTCGTCGACATAACCGCGATCCCGCTCTCGGCGCGCAACGGCGACAACCTCTCCGAGCTCAGCCCTCGCATGCCCTGGTACCGCGGCCCGGCGCTGATCGCGCATCTCGAGACCATCGATATCACCGACGGCCGCGCCGACGCTGCGTTCCGCATGCCGGTGCAGTGGATCAACCGACCCAACCTCGATTTTCGCGGCTTCGTCGGCACGGTGGCGAGCGGGCGCGTGGCAGTGGGCGACGCGATCGTGGTCGCCGGCTCCGGCCGCGCCTCCAAGGTCGCCCGCATCGTCACCGCCGACGGCGACTTGCCCCTGGCGATCGCCGGCGACGCCGTCACCCTGACGCTCGCCGACGAGATCGACGTCGCCCGCGGCGACGTGCTAGCGCATTCCGACGCCCGTCCCACGGTCGACGACGGCTTCGCCGCCAACCTAATCTGGATGAGCGACGAGCCGTTGCGCCTCGGGCGCTCCTATTTCCTCAAGCTCGGCACCCGCACCGTGCCGGCCACGGTGAGCAGGCTCGCCTACCGGCTCGACATCAACACCTTCGCTCAGGACCAGGCGGCGACGCTGCGGCTCAACGAGGTCGGCCTCGCCACGATCGCCGTCAACGCACCGCTGGCCTTCGATCCCTACGTCGACAACAAGGTCACCGGCGCCTTCATCCTGATTGATCGCGAGACTAACCAGACTATGGCCGCCGGCATGATCGCCGAGAGCTTGCGCCTCGCCACTAACGTCTTCCGGCAGGACACTAGCGTCACCCGCACCGATCGCGCCCGCCTCAAGCACCAGCGCCCCGGCGTGCTGTGGTTCACCGGGCTGTCGGGCTCGGGCAAGTCGACCGTCGCCGACAAGGTCGAGAGCCGGCTCAACCTCGCCGGCGTGCACACAGCCATGCTCGACGGCGACAACGTCCGCCACGGCCTTAACAAGGACCTCGGCTTCACCGAGGCCGACCGCACCGAGAACATTCGCCGTGTCGCCGAAGTGGCGCGACTGATGACGGATGCCGGGCTCATCGTGCTCTGCTCCTTCATCTCGCCGTTCCGCCGCGAGCGCGACATGGCGCGCGCCACCCTGCCTTCCGGCGAGTTCCTGGAAGTCTTCGTCGACACGCCGCTGGAAGAATGCATGCGGCGCGACGTTAAGGGCCTCTACCGCAGGGCGCTTGCCGGCGAGATCAAGGATTTCACCGGCGTCGACCAGCCCTACGAGGCGCCTGAAGCGGCTGAGGTGGTGGTCGGCCGCGACGGCGAGAGCGTCGAGCGCTCCGCTGCCAAGGTCATCGAGGTGCTGGTGAGCCAAGGCTTCATAGACCGCTTCGACGACCTCACGGATTGGTCGATCTGAGCGAACCACGCTTGGACCTGTCCGATCGAGACATTTAGACTTCGGTTCGAATCGGAGGCGATCATGTCGGCCAGACGCAAGCGCGAAGAGCAGGAAGGCCATGATACGGCCGACCTCGACGCGATCGTTGCGACTGCGGGGGACCTTTACCTCAGGATTTTCGGCACCATTCCGCCCCACAAGGTGAGCGAGACGGCGGGCCAGTGGCTTGCCAAAGCGTCCGAGGTCGATGACGATACCTTCGCCCGCGCGATGGTGCTGGCGATGGACCTGGAGACCTTCACGCCGTCGTCGATCGGCGGATCGACCGCGTTTGATAGGCTGGAGAAGCATGCCGTGGTCTCCGCCGTCGAGACCGCCGCGTTCGCCCTGATCCGCAACGCCCGCGTGACGGTGTTCGAGATCGCGGCCCTGGACGAAGGAGGGCAGAGCTTTGCCGCGACCGATCTTGTCGGGGGCGCGACGCTGACGATCTTCGACGCAGGCGTCGGTCCCGAAGCCATCGGCGCCCGTGCGTTCGCTCGTCTCGTCGCGCTGCAGGACGGTACGTTCTGCACGCTCGGCCCGATCACGCCGCTCGACGACGACGGGCTGAAGGTCGCCCACGAGTTCCTCGCCAAGGGGAAGCGTAGCGCGCAGGACCATCGTTGCGCCGCGGCGGTCTACAAGCACGTCATCCGACACGGCAATCCCAAGGTGATCGGGCTCAATCATCATCCCGAGATGGAGGCGGAATACGCCGCCGAGGCGGAAACCGGATATGGACCCGATCCGATCGATCTCGCCGCGCAGGTCTGGGAGAACGACCCGCCATCTGAAGATCTGCTTGCCGAGCTGCGGTCCCTCGCAACGGTCGACGCCGTGGTCGAGAGCCTGTTCAAGGCGTTCGCCCTTTCCGAGACCGAGGACCTGCGGGTTCGCGGCGAGGCCTACCGAGCCATCGCCGATCTGCACATCCGCACGCTGCAGAAGCGTTTCGAGGCCGGCACGGGCAGCTTGAGCCATCCGCTCGACAGGATCGCCGAGGCCATCGACGAGGAGGTGAGGCTTAACGATTACCCGCGGGGCGCCCAGGCGCTGTTCCAGGCCCTTCGAGACAAGCTGCTCGCCGAGTCTCGACCGAAGGCCGCCGATGACGGCCTGACCAAGGTGATCGAGCGCATCCGCGCGCTGCGCGCTAAGACGCCGGACCAGGGCTGCACGGAGAGCGAGGCGCTCGCCGCGGCGGCCAAGGTCGCCGAATTGCTGGATCGCTACGGCCTGACGCTAAGCGGGATCGAGATCGAGCAGCAGTCCTGCGAGGGGATAGGCATAGACTCGACGCGCAAGCGCGCGGGTCCGCTGGACGAGTGCCTGCACTCCATCGCCACGTTCTGCGACTGCATGGCATGGCAGGAGAAGACCGGCGCGGGCTATCTGCGCACGATCTTCTTCGGGCTGCCCGCCGACGTCGAGGCGGCACATTTCCTTCACGGCCGCGTGGCCGGCGCCATCGACACGGAAGTGGCGGCCTTCAAGGCCGGCAAGACCTACGCCGAGACCGCCCCCGGCGACCGCCGCCGCGCGACCCACTCCTTCCAGCTCGGCCTCGCCGAGGGCATCCAGCACAAGCTGAAGACGCTCAAGAAGGAGCGTGCACGGACGGTGCAAGGCTCGGGCGGCCAGGATCTCGTGCCGCTGAAGTCCGCCGCCGTGGAGGACGGCCTCTCTAAGCTTGGCCTGCGGTTCAAGGCGAAGACGATGGCCTCGCGCATGGTGGAGCCGCTCTCGTATCGCGCGGGGCAGGCTGCCGGACGCCAGTTCCGGCCGATGAGCGACATCAAGGCTGGCTCGTAGAAGTCGAGGAGCGTCTACGCGAAGACTGCGGAAACCTTGCCGGGCCGTCTGCTCTGTCGCAGAAGATCACAGCAGGCCCAGCTGCACCTCGCCGGCGTCGGTCGGCGGCGCGGCGCCCGGTTGCAGCGGCGGCCCGACCGGCTCTTGCACGGCCGGGCCGTCGTTTTCGACCTTGTTGACGGCGTCCGCGACCGGCACGAAGGCCAGCACTTCATCCGCGGGCGTGCGCAGCAGCACCGCCGCATCTTCGGCAGCCTCGTCATCGGGCCGCAGCCACGCCGCCCAATTCTCGCGTTCGAGCACCACCGGAAGCCGCGGGTGGATGACGCCGGAGAGCGCATTGGCCTCGGTGGTCACGATGCAGGCCGTGTCGACCTCCTCGCCGTTGGGTCCCATCCAGGTCTCCCAAAGCGCGGCGAGGCCCATCGTTTTGCCGTCGGCGCGGCGGCAGAGATAGGCTTGCGAACGCGCCGCCTTGCCCGAGCCAGTGCGATGCCACTCGTAGAAGGCGTCGGCTGGCACCAGGCAGCGGCGCCGCCTGAGCGCGTTGCGGAAGCTCGCCTTATCGCCGAGCCCTTCACAGCGAGCGTTGAAGATCAGCGGAAAGGTCTTGGGATCCTTGACGAAGCCCGGCAGGAAGGCCCAGCGTGCCAAGGCGAAGTGTCGGACGATGTCGCCCTCCTCGCGCGAGGCGCGCACGATGGGGATCGGCTGCGTCGGCGCGATGTTGTACTGAGCGGGGAAGTTCGGCTGTTCGACGTAGCCCAACAGCGCACGCATGGCCTGCGGCGGCAGGGTGATGGCAAAGCGTCCGCACATGTCGCTCTCCCTGGGCGAGGTAGGCTGCGCGAAGCTCTCGCGCAATCCGTGTTTCTTGCCTAGTCCCCAACGTTTTGTTCACGGCTCCAGCGGTACAAAGACACTGAGATTCGCGCCGAGCTTTTCCCGTGATGAGCATCCTGTCCGACGAGGAGCGCAATGCCCTGCAGGCCTTGCCGCAGGCCCGCAGCCGGACACGGCGCGCCGAGGCGCTGGTCAATCCGGCATCGGGCCTGGCCAACGACTACCTGAACTTGTTCAACGAGATTGTCATGCTCGTCGAGCAGCTGCCGACGATGCCAGAGCTTTTCGACGATATCCAGCGCTGGCGTCCGATCTCCTACCGCGAATATTTCGACCGCTCGATCCTGCCGGGCAGCCTCAGCGCGATCGAGGCTTACGACAGGCTGGAGCCGCGCTTCCGCCGCGAGTTCGAGACCCTGGTGGAAGAGCTCGATCGCCGCTCCACCGGAGCGGTGGCCGCCGTGCGCCGGCAGTTCAAGGCCGGCGGCGAAGCCGATGAAGCGCTCGCTCCGATCTGCCTGAAGGCAGGGATCACGATCCGCGAGGTGCTCGACAGGACGACCATGCTGGTGAACCACGGCGGCCTCGTCTCCGGCGATCTGGTGCAGCGTCGCACCGACGAGCTCTTCGCAAAGCTCGCTGCCCCTTGATCCCCGCACCCGCGCCGGGCACGCAGGCGCGATGACGACATCTCTCGAAGAGGCGGCCACCCGACTTCACGCTGGCGGCCTTGTCGCATTTCCCACCGAGACGGTCTACGGGCTCGGCGCCGACGCCACCGCGCCCGACGCCGTGGCGCGCATCTTCGCCGCCAAAGGCCGTCCCCGCTTCAACCCGCTCATCGCCCACGTCGCCGATCTCGAAGCGGCCCTGGCCCAGGGCCGCTTCGATGCCGACGCGCAGCGCCTCGCCGCTGCCTTCTGGCCGGGTCCGCTCACCCTGGTGCTGCCGCGCGCGCCGACCGGCACGGTCTGCGATCTCGCCTGCGCCGGCCTGGCCACGCTGGGTCTGCGCGTGCCGGCCCACCCGCTCGCCGCCGCCCTGCTGCGCGCCGTTGGGCGCCCGGTGGCAGCGCCCTCGGCCAACCGCTCGGGCCGCCTCAGCCCGACATGTGCCGCCGACGTCGCCGCCGACCTCGGCGCGGAGCTCGATCCCGGGCGCGACGCGATCCTCGATGGCGGCGACTGCCCGGTCGGCGTCGAATCCACCATCGTCGCCTGCCTCGGCGAGGCGGTGCCGGTGCTGCTGCGGGAGGGCGGCCTGGCGCGTGAGGCGCTGGAGCGCGTGCTGGGGCGGCCGTTGGGCGCCGCCGGCTGTGCGGTCGTCGCGCCGGGAATGCTCGCCTCGCACTACGCGCCCGCGGCGTCGCTGAGGCTCCAAGCCGACGCCTTGGAGACGGGCGAGGCGGGGCTCGACTTCGCCGGCCGGCTCGGGTGCGGCGCGCTCGACCTGTCGTCTGCCGGCGATCTCGCCGAGGCGGCGGCCAACCTCTACCGCCACCTGCGCCGCCTCGATGCCACCGCGCCATCCCGCATCGCGGTGGCACCCGTGCCGGAACGTGGCCTCGGCGCCGCCATCAATGATCGCCTGCGCCGCGCCGCCGCGCCGCGCCCGTAAGGTCAGCCGACCGGCGTCCCATCGATTGCGGCGTTCGTGACGGCGCGGCGGCGGCCGACGGGCACGCACGCGCTGGCGCGGATCAGCGCGCGGCGCCCGCTCTTGCGCGCGTCCGCCTCCGACGCGAAGGCCTCGTTGCCGGTCTCGACCGCGTGGGGCGACGCCGTATTGCCGTACCAGCCAGCGGAAACCGCCACGGAACGGCTCCATGGCGAGGTAGAATACGGTGACGAGATGATCCGGCTCGAACGACATGAGGCTGGGTAGCAGCTTTGATGGTGGGGCTACAGGGCGAAAGCGAAATGGGGCGAGCTGTGCGATCCGCGTCGGTTTAGACCGAACATCGAAGATTTGCTTAGTACGAATGCTCAAAGGTTGAGGCGCGCATTTGTCGATTGCGGCATAAGAGCACGATGCCCAGCTACTTCTTTCACCGTTTCGACGACGATCTCGATCCCGATATCGAAGGCACGCATTGCGCCGACCTGCATGCGGCGCGACGGGAGGCCATCCTCTACGCGGCGGGCTTCATGAAGGACCACCCGGAGCAGCTCTTGGGTGGCAGCGACACGATCATAGAAGTCACCGACGCGAAGGGCGCGATCGTGACCATGATCATGATATCGGCCATCGATGCACCCTCGATGCCGGCGGTCCTGAAGCAGCGCCGCGGCTGACGTCGCTCGCGCTCTCGCCTCGAAACTCGGCTGAGACACTACCCCTGCCCGCGACAGCTTGACTCGGGGGCGGAGTACGGGAATCTATGAGAACAAATTAGGAACGGAGTGGCCGATGTCGCCGGGCGGCAGGTCGGAACAGGTGGATGTTTTGCGCGACGTCATCGCCCGCATCGAGGGCGAAGGCGCCTGTGTGCCGGCGTTCGCGCGCCCGGACGTGCCGCGCAAGGTCTCGCTCGGACGCGCCGGAGGTGCCCTGGCGCTCGACCGGCTGCTGCGCGGGGGCCTTCTCAGGGGCACGCTGAACGAAGTGGTGGCGACCTGCGCCGGCGATGCCGGGGCCGCCTGCGGCTTCGCCCTGGCGCTCGCCACCCGTTTCGCCGCCGAGGCCGAAGCCGCCGCTCCCGTGGTGTGGGTGATGGAGGACGCGGCGCGCGCAGAGGGCGGAGCGCCCTACGCGCCGGGGCTCGCCGCCCACGGACTCGACCCGGCGCGCCTCCTCGTGGTGCGGGCCAAAGGGGGGGTCGACGCGCTGTGGGCCGCCGAGGAGGCGCTGAAGTGCCGCACGGTGGCAGCCGTGGTGGTCGACCTGTGGCGCACCAAGACCTACGACCTTGTCGCCTCGCGCCGCCTGCTACTCGCCGCGGCAGCGGGCGGCACGCCGGCGATCCTGGTGCCGGCCGGCGCGCCGGGCGCCGCGCTCTCCTCGTCCGCGCAGGCCCGCTTCAGCGTCGCCGCTGCGCCGGGGCCGCACGTCCCCGTCTCCCGGGGTGCACGCCCGGTCCCCGGCCGCGCCGCCTGGGCGGTGCGCCTCGCTCGCATCCGCGCCGGTCCCGCCGGTGCCGCCGCCGGCTTCGACTGCGACAAGGTCTGGCCGCTCGTCTGGAGCCACCAAGAGGCACGGTTGTGTGATGCGTTACCTATCCCTCCATTTGCCTACCCTCGCGACCGACCGCATCAAGCGGCGGATCGCGGCCGGTGGTCCGACCGGGAGCACGCTGTCTGATCCGGCCGCGCCGCTCGCCACTCCGGCGCTGGCGACCGCGGCCAAGGTCAAGAACGCCTTCCGCCTGATCTCTCTCGACGCCGGCGCCCGCGCGCTGGGATTGAAGCCGATGATCGCGCTGGCCGACGCCCGCGCCATGCATTCCCGCCTCGACGTGCACGACGCCGACCCCGAGGGCGACCTCGCCTGCCGCGACGCGCTCGTCGACTGGTGCCGGCTGTTCACGCCGCTCGCCGCCCCCGACGGCGACGATGGCATCGTGCTCGACGTGACCGGCGCCGCCCATCTCCACGGCGGCGAGATGGCGCTGATGGCCACGATGGTGCACCGCCTCGCCGACCAGGGCTTCGCCGCCGCCGCCGCCATCGCCGCCTCGCCCGGCGCGGCCTGGGCGCTGGCCCGCCACGGGAGCGGCGGCGCCCGCCGGCGCCTGCCCGACGATCTCGACCTCGCCGCCACCCAGAAGATCTTCGCGTCGATGCCGCTCGCCGCGCTGCGTCTCGACGAGGCGGCAGTGGCACGGCTCGGCCAGGCGGGGCTGCGCCGCGTCGGCGACCTGCTGCTGCGTCCGCGCGCGCCGGTCGCGGCGCGGTTCGGCCGCGACATCCACCGCCGGCTCGACGCGCTGCTCGGGCTTGCCGCAGAGCCGATCTCGCCACGCTTCGAGGCGCCGGCCTTCGTCGCCGAACGCCGCTTCGCCGAGGGCATCGCCCGGCGCGAGGACGTCGAGGGCACCATCCTGGCGCTCGCCTACGACCTCTGCGGCCTGCTCGCCCGCCACGGCGAGGGCGCCCGCCGGCTCGATGTCGCGCTCTACCGGGTCGACGGCGTGGTGCGCCACCTCGAGGCCGGCACCTCGCGACCGCTGCGCGACCCGCTCGCGATGGCGCGGCTCTTCCGCGAGCGCATCGAGGCGGCGGGCGAGGAGGGGCTCGACACCGGCTACGGATTCGAGATGGTGCGCCTCGCCGCCACCGCGGCCGAGCGCCTCGACGAGCACCAGCCCGGCTGGGACGGTGCCGGCGCCGACGACGCCGACATCGCCGACCTGGTGGACCGGCTCGGCGCCCGCTTCGGCCTGGAGCGGGTGACCCGGCTGCGCCTTGCCGATTCGCACCAGCCCGAGCACGCGGCGATGGCCGTCTCGGCGGCCAAGCCGGTAGCCAGGCCGCGTACGCACGGCGGTGCCGCGACCGCCGCCGTCGCCTCGGCGGATCCGGAGCCGTTCGCCACACTACCGGAGCGGCCGATCCGCCTCTTCGACCATCCCGAGCCCATCGAGACGATGGCCGAGGTGCCCGACGGGCCGCCGCTGCGCTTCCGCTGGCGCCGCATGCTGCACCAGGTCGCCGCCATTGAGGGGCCCGAGCGCATCGGCCCGGAATGGTGGAAGGAGGGCAGCGGCGCCACCCGCGACTATTTCCGCGCCGAGGACGCCGGCGGCCAGCGCTTCTGGCTCTACCGCGAGGGTCTCTACCGCGACGCCGCCACCCCGCGCTGGTACCTCCACGGGATTTTCGCGTGAGGACCTCTCGGCAAGGAGCGGATTTCTCGACAGCCGCGAGGAGCACGGCTAAAGATCGACGACACCGGCCCGCGACGACGGGCCTCGGCGAACCTCCGCCCCGCACAGGCTTCACGAGACCCATGAACGGCAACGGCGTCAACGAGATCCGCGCGGCGTTTCTCGACTATTTCGGACGCAACGGCCACGAGGTTGTCGCCTCGGCCCCGCTAGTGCCGCGCAACGACCCGACGCTGATGTTCACCAACGCTGGCATGGTGCCCTTCAAGAACGTCTTTACCGGCCAGGAAAAGCGCGCCTACTCGCGCGCCACGTCTTCGCAGAAATGCGTGCGCGCCGGCGGCAAACACAACGACCTCGACAACGTCGGCTACACCGCGCGCCACCACACCTTCTTCGAGATGCTCGGCAACTTCTCCTTCGGCGATTACTTCAAGGCCGAGGCGATCGAGCTCGCCTGGACGCTGATCACCAAGACCTTCCAGCTGCCGACCGACAAGCTGCTCGTCACCGTCTACCATGACGACGACGAGGCCCACGGCCTCTGGAAGAAGATCGCCGGCTTTTCCGATTCGAAGATCATCCGCATCGCCTCGTCGGACAATTTCTGGTCGATGGGAGAGACCGGCCCGTGCGGACCCTGCTCCGAGATCTTCTACGACCAGGGCGAGGCGCTCGCCGGAGGGCCGCCCGGCAGCCCGGAGGAGGACGGCGACCGTTTCCTCGAGTTCTGGAACCTCGTCTTCATGCAGTACGAGCAGGTGCCGAAAGAGGAACGCCGCGCGCTGCCGCGTCCCTCGATCGACACCGGCATGGGGCTCGAGCGCATCGCCGCCCTGCTCCAGGGCGTCACCTCGAACTACGACATCGACCTCTTTCGCATCCTCATCGGCGCCATCGCCGACCTCACCTCGAGCGACCCGCTCGGCCCACTGGCGGCGAGCCACCGCGTCATCGCCGACCACCTGCGCGCCTGCGCCTTCCTCGTCGCCGACGGCGTGCTGCCGGGCAATGAGGGCCGCGGCTACGTGCTGCGCCGCATCATGCGCCGCGCCATGCGCCATGCCCAGATCCTCGGCGCCGCCGAGCCGCTGATGTGGCGGCTGGTGCCGACCCTCACCCGCGAGATGGGCCAGGCCTTTCCCGAGCTGCTGCGCGCCGAGGCGCTGATCACCGAGACCCTGCGGTTGGAAGAAGGTCGCTTCCGGATCACGCTGGCGCGCGGTCTCGCCATCCTCGAGGACGAGACTCGCGAGATGGATGCCGGCGGGACCCTGCCCGGCCCGGTCGCCTTCAAGCTCTACGACACCTACGGCTTTCCGCTCGACCTCACGCAGGACGCGTTGCGCGCGCGCAAGATCGGCGTCGACCTGCCCGGCTTCGACGTCGCCATGGCCAAGCAGAAGAGTGACGCGCGCGCCGCCTGGTCGGGCTCGGGCGAGACCGGGACCGAGACGCACTGGTTCGGTGTGCGCGAGCGCGTCGGCGCCACCGAGTTCCTCGGCTACGCCACCGAGCGGGTCGAAGCCGAAGTGCTGACCATCCTGAAGGACGGCGCCGAAGTGGCACGCGCCGATGCGGGCGACAAGGTCGCCGTGATCCTCAACCAGACGCCGTTCTATGCTGAGTCTGGCGGCCAGGTCGGCGACACCGGCACCCTGCGCGGCCGGATCGGTACGATCGCGGTTGCCGCCACCGGCAAGAAGCTAGGCGACCTTTTCATTCACGACGGCACGGTGGAGGACGGCGCAATTGCGGTCGGCGACGTCGTCGACTGCCTCGTCGACCATTCGCGGCGCGCGGCGATCCGCGCCAACCATTCCGCGACGCACCTGCTGCACGAGGCGCTGCGCCTGACGCTCGGCGACCACGTCGCCCAGAAAGGCTCGCTGGTGGCACCCGACCGGCTGCGCTTCGACTTCGCCCACCAGAAGCCGATCGCGCCGGAGGAGCTGGCGCGCATCGAGGACATCGCCAACCAGGCGATCCTCGACAACGCGCCGGTGACGACGCAGCTGATGGCGGCGGACGAGGCGATGAAGTCTGGCGCCCGCGCGCTCTTCGGCGAGAAGTACGGCGACGAGGTGCGAGTCGTCTCCATGGGCCTGCGCCAACCCGAGGATGGCGGCGAGGCCGACCCGCATGGGCCGGCCTTCTCCGTCGAGCTCTGCGGCGGAACGCACGTGGCGCGTACCGGCGACATCGGCCTCCTGACCATCGTGTCGGAAAGTGCGGTCGGGGCGGGCGTGCGCCGGGTCGAGGCCAAGACCGGCGCGGCGGCACGCCACCACCTCAACGCCAAGGCGGCCAGCCTCGGCGAACTCGCCGCCCTGCTGCGCACGCCGGAGCTCGAGACGCCCAAGCGCGTCGGCGCGCTCATCGACGAGCGCCGCAAGATGGAGCGCGAACTCTCCGATGCCCGCAAGAAGCTCGCAATGGCCGGTGACGGCGCCGGCGGGGTACCGGCCGTCTCGGAAATCGGCGGCGTCAAATATCTCGGCCGCGCCGTTAACGGCGTTGAGATGAAGGACCTCAAGGCGCTGGCGACGGAGGCCAGGCAAACGCTCGGCTCCGGCATCGTCGCCATCGTCGGCGTCGCCGGCGACGGCAAGGCCGGCGTAGTGGTCGGCGTCACGCCCGATCTCACCGAGCGCTTCGACGCGGTGGCGCTGGTTCGCGCCGCGGCGGCCGAGCTCGGCGGCTCGGGCGGCGGCGGCCGCCGCGACATGGCCCAGGCCGGCGGCCCCGACGGCGCCGCCTCGCAGAAGGCCCTCGACGCCGTCGCCTCCCTGATGAAAGAAGCCGCATGACCCGCGGGACCACTCTTCCCCTCGCCTTCGCGACGGCTGCCATGCTCGCCGCCGGCTTCGGCTCCGCCGCCGTGGCGGCGATGCAGCCGGGCCAGACGGCGCCGGCCTTCACCATTCCCGCGGCCCAGGGCGGCAAGGTCTTCACCTTCGATCTCACCGCGGCGCTGAAGAAGGGTCCGGTGGTGCTCTACTTCTACCCCAAGAGCTTCACCAGCGTGTGCACGCTCGAGGCCCACGACTTTGCCGACGCGATGCCGCAGTTCACCGCGGCCGGCGCCAGCGTCATCGGCGTCTCGGCCGATGGCATCGACACGCAGCGCCAGTTCTCCTCCAAGGAATGCCGCGACACGTTCCCCGTCGGCGCCGACCCGAGCCTCGACGTCGCCCGCGCCTACGACGCGGCCCTGTCATTCCCCGGCACCAGCATGGGGTTCGCCAACCGCATCTCCTACGTGATCGCGCCTAACGGCCGCATCCTGGAAGAGCACAGCGACTCCGGCGCCGAGAGCCACATCTCCACCGCGCTCACCGCGGTGAAAGCCTGGCGCGCGAGCGCAGGCCACTAGCCGCGCGATGGCTCAGGTCTGATGGCTCAGGTTGTCGCATTGATCATGGTGGCGCAGGTGACCAGCGCCGGCGGTGGCGGCGTCACCTCCACAAGGGTCGGCGAGTTCCTGTCGATGGGCGCCTGCCGCAGCGCCGCCGAACATTCAATCTCGATCGATCGCGATGTCTCGACCCACGTCAGCTTCGAATGCGTACCGCTGTCGCCCGTGTCCGACGTCGACAACCGTCGTTGAACGAAAGCGTCAGCGCCGCTGCGGCAGGAAGACGACGAGATCGTCCTTGCCGACGCGGTCGAGCGTCGCCCGCGCCTCCTCCTCGAGCAGGTCACGGTCGATGGTGCTGCCGCGCATCAGGTCGATGCGATGCTGCCATTTCGCGCTATCGGCCCTGGTCGCCTCTAACTCGGTCTTCAGCATGGCGATCGACTTCTCGTACTCGTCGCTGACCTTGAGGCCGCGATCACCGTTAATGGCATGCCAGACGAAATAGCCGCCGATCCCTCCCGAGACGAGGTAGAGCACCAACGGGAAGAGGATCGCGCGAAGGCGCGTGCGGACGACCATTGGCGAAGGTTAGTAGTGCCGAGTTAGCGCGCGCTTAACTCGGTTGCGGCGACGACCTGGCCGCGAGCGCGGCGCGCACCGCTTTGGGCACGAAGGCGGAGACGTCGCCGCCCATGCCGGCGATCTGGCGCACCAGTGTCGCGGTGACGTAGCGTACCCCTGGCGGAGCCGGCACGAAGAGTGTCTGCACTTCGGGCGCCATGGCGGCATTCATGCCCGCCATCTGCATCTCGTAATCGAGGTCGGAACCATCGCGCAGACCGCGCAGGATGATCGTCGCGCGGTGCGCCCTTGCCGCTTCGATGGCGAGTCCGTCAAAGGTTGCCACCTCCAGAGCGCAGCCGCTGGCGGCGAATGTGTCGGCGCAGCTCGCCTCGAGGAGGCCGCGGCGCACCTCGAGCGCCAGCATCGGCGCCTTGCCGGAATGCACTCCGATTGCCACGACGATGCGGTCGAACAGCCTCGCGCCGGCGGCGAGCACGGCGACGTGGCCGTTGGTCACCGGATCGAACGACCCGGTGTAAAGCGCAGTACGGATGGCGGGCGCCGCCGTCAGCGCCGCTCGGCGCTGGCGATGCGGCGACCGTTGCGCGTCTCGAGATCGGCCTTGATGAGGTCGAATCCGAGTTTTGACAGCGCGGCCGAGTGCTGCGACAGCGCGACGAGGAAGGCCTTGGCGGCAGGGCTCTCGGCGCCCTTGCCCGAGGCATCAAGCGCCGCCTCGATACCGATCGCGCGAAGGCTGTCGCCGGGCTTGGCGAGGCTGGGATAGGCCGAACCGGGGATCGACGTGACCGAGGCGCCGTCCGGCGCGGCCGCACCTTCGGGCCATGACACGAGGTGGAGGCCGGAGGTGGTCTTAAGACGCGCAAGGCGCGCGTCAGGCTGCGGCGCGAGCACCACCGCGGCAGCGACGTCGCCTGTCGCCATGCCGTCAAGAGCGTTGTCGAGCTCGAGCGAGGTCTCCTTGACGCTCACACCGAGCGCGGCGAAGGCCTTGCGCGCGGCGGCCTGCGCCGGGCTCTTGTCGGGACCGAAGCTCACGACCTTGTCCTTCAGGTCCGTGAGCGAGCGGATCGCCGGGCCGGCGACGATGTGCAGCTGCTCGGTGAAGAGCCGCGCCTTCTCGCCCGATGCCACGCCGTCGACGGCCGGGGCCACGATGAAGTCGGCGCTTCGGCCGGCGTCGGCCCTCACGATCTGGACGTGGGTCTTGGAAAGCGTCGAGGCTAGAGCTTTGAGGCGCGCCGCTTCGGCGCCGTCGGCGGCGATCGTCACCGTCGGCACCGGCTTAGGCGCGATATGCGGATGGCTCTTCGGCGACGAAGCTGCCGGGTCCGCGGGGTCGGCGACATCGGCCACGGCGGCGACGGGCTGCGCGGCCGCGGCCGGCCGAACCGGATGTTCCTCAATGTTCGATCCGAACACCTTGCACATGAAGCCTGTGCAATCGCCGGAGGCGGGCTGCGCCTCCTGTGCCATTACGCACCAGCTCGACGCCGCGAGCAGTCCCCCGACCAGCCCCGACAGAACAAGACGCCTTGCCATGCTCAATTCCCCCCACGCAAACTCACTGCGACGTTAAAGAAGCATTAAGGCCGGATTTCGGCCGACAATCGCGTAAGCACTTGACAGCGTGAGGTATGTTACGAGCAAGAGCGTTCGCTTGTTAAGCTTAAGAGAAAGATCTCGTCCAGACGGCTGGTTTCGGTACCATCTCTGCGACGCAAAAGCTTGATGAACATCATGTCGCCCATGCTGCAACGCCGTATCATAGAGGAGACGGATCTCGATTCCGTCGTCGCGTTGTTGGCGGTTGGTTTTCCCGCGTATCCCGCCGCCTGGTGGCAGCGGGCACTCGAGCGTTTACGGCGGCGGCAAAGCCCGGCCGGCTACCCGCGCTACGGACGCCTGCTGGAGACCAACGGGCGGGTAGTGGGAGTCCTCCTGACGATCCACGCGGAGATGACCGACGTATCGGGCGTCCCTCTCGTGCGCTGCAACCTTTCGAGCTGGTACGTCGAAAGCGCTTTCAGCGGCCATGCGCCGCTGCTGCTTGGCGCGGCGCTGAGAGACAAAACCGTCACCTTTCTCAACATAACGCCCGCGCCGCATACACAGGCAATCATCGAGGCGCAGGGCTTCCGGCCCTTCGCCGCGGGCTCGCTGCTCACGATACCGATGCTGGCGCGGCGGCACGAAAGGATGCGCGTGCGCGCCTTCGCGGTAGCGGACGAAGCGGGCTGGCCCGACGGCGGGCTCGTCGCCGACCATGCGGCGCTCGGCTGCCTCTGCCTTGTCGTGGAGGCGGACGACGGCGCCCATCCATTCGTCTTCGCTCCCCCGCGACGCCTGCGCCGGTTCGTTCCGGCAACGCAGCTGCTTTATTGTCGCGACCTCTCGGCTTACGTACGCTTCGCCGGGTCGCTCGGCGCAGCACTCCTGAGGCACGGCAGCGCCTTGACTTTGGTCGACGGTGTCGACCGGCTTCCCGGCGTTCCCGGGCGACCGGTCAATACGGGGCAGAATAAATATGCAGTCGGACCGCATCCTCCCCGCCCCGGCGACCTCGCCTACACCGAGTTTGCGGTCTTCGGCTGACAGTGCGTCGGCCCCGGCTGCGACCCCGCGGCTGGCGAACGTTGGCGCGAGCTTCCTCCGACACGACGATGTCGTCGTCGAGTGGCGCATCGCGGACGGGCTCGTCGGCTACGAGGACGCCGTCGCCGCCATGGAGCAGCATGCCGAGGCGTTGGCTCGCGGCGAGGCAGCCGAGCGGGTCTGGCTGGTCGAGCACCCTGCCCTCTACACCGCGGGAACGGGCGTCGCCGCCCTGCCCGCCTCGCTCCGCTTTCCCCTGCACCGCACGGGGCGCGGCGGCCAGATCACCTATCACGGGCCAGGTCAGCGCGTGGCCTACGTCATGCTCGACCTGAAGGCGCGGCGGCCCGACATCAGGGCCTTCGTGGCGGCGCTCGAGCGCTGGGTCATCGACACGCTGGCGGCCTTCATGGTGCACGGCGAACGCCGCGAGGATCGCGTCGGCGTCTGGGTCGTCCGGCGCGACAAGGCACGCGGCGCCGGCGGCGAAGCGGCAGAAGACAAGATCGCCGCGATCGGCATCCGGCTGCGACGCTGGGTCAGCTTCCACGGCATCGCCCTCAACGTCGAGCCGGACCTGTCGCATTACACAGGAGTCGTGCCCTGCGGCATCGCCGATGCGCATTTCGGCCAGACGAGCCTCGCCGACCTCGGCCAGCTCGCATCCATGGCCCAGGTGGACATCGCCCTCAGGATCGCTTTCGAGCCGATCTTCGGAGCGACTGGTTCTTAGCGCGTCGCCGGCGGCGGCCCCGCGACAGGCGCGTCCAATACGCCGAAAATGTTGCGCACGAAGCCCGGCGCAATTGACGATAGAGGATTGATCGTCAGGCTCGGCGAACTCGCAGAACCCGAGATGTTGAAGGTGATGGCGAGCAGCCCCTCGTTGGACTTGCCGCCGAGAAAAACCCCGAGGACCGGAATCTGCGAGAACAGGTTGTTGACGGCGAAGGCGGGCACGAAGGTCCCCTTCATGCCGACCCGGTCGTGGGAATAGTCGAGCCAGCCGTCGACGGAGAGACCGATCTGCGGGCCGTACATCGTGGCGTCGCGCAGATCCAGGCGGCTGCCGTCGCGCGCGAAGCTGACCTTGAGGCGCCTGAAATCGACGGCGCCGCCGTCGATGCGCCGGGCCTCCTCCTGGTTCGCGCCCGGCGCGCTCACCGTCGTCGAGGTCGCGACGAGGTTGCGGATCGCCGGCTCGTCGCGCAGGACGAAGTCGCGGACCTCGAGCGAGCCGCTCAGCGCATCCTCATCCATCTGCATGGCGGCGGCAAGATGCCCGCCCTCCATGTGCTTGTAGAGATCGATGAAAGAGAGCAGCGAGCCGGCGTCCTGCGCCGAGATTTTCATGTGGCCGGCCGCGGTCATGGATCCGCTGAACCCCTGCCGGCCGAAACGCCCCTGCGCGGCGAATTGGCGGATCTGGTCGTTGCGCTTGGACAGCTTCAACTCGACGCCGCTCATGACCTCCTTGTTGAAGCCGGTCAGGATGTTCGACTTCAGATCGATTTCGAACCCCTTGAAGGCGGCGACCTCCTTCTTCTCGGCCTTGGCATTGCGCGCCATTGCGGCGCTGTCGCCCGGCGTCGACGTCAAGACCTTCAAGAATGGCCGGGCATCAATGGTCGAGCCGCGCACCACAAGCTTGAAGGTGTCGTCGACCTTGGTCACGTCGAGCTTCATGTCATCCCCGGGCGAGACCTTGAGTGAGGAAAATCGCGCCGCCTGAAAGCCGTTGTCGGCGCCCAAATCGATCGCGCCTTTTGCCTGAAGTGAACCGACGTCGACGGTGAGCGCGTCGATCGACATCTTGTCGGCGCCCGAGGCCAGCGTGAAGGCGATCTTGGCCGGCCGCCCCGCGGGCTTGGATAGCCCGAGGAAGGCGGCGGCGACGCCGGTCTTGGCGAGATCGATCTCGATCTGCGCCTTCATCTTCTGGGGGTCGCCGAGCGTCGTGTTGACGTGCGCCGTCATCGGGCCGGTCAGCCCGGGTACGGCGTTGAGGCCGAGCTTGGCGCGGGCAGCCTCGTCGAGAACGAGGGCGATGACGGCGACCGGCGGCCCGCCGCCGTTCCGCACGATGTCGAAAGTCGTCGTTCCGCCGAAGATCCGGCCCTGGCCGTCGGCGCGAAGCGTGCCGTCGCCGACCTTGATCGTCAGCGCCGCGTTATCGAGGCTCTCCTTGCCGACCAGGCGTTCGGCGGAGAAGTTCGTCACCTTGGCATCGACCTTGAGGGCTTCCTGCGAAGGGTCGGCGGCCTCCCCGAGAATGATGGCCTTTTCGAGATCGCCCTCGATCTGGCCATGCAGCGTCGAGGGATCGAGCGGCAGCGAGGCGTAGGGCTTCAGCGCGTCACATGCCAGGATGGACGTCACCGTCTCCACCGACCCGCTCAGATGAGCCGTCATCGTCGCGTGCGCGGGATGAACGTCCGCATTGAGCACGGTGAAGGTGCCGTTCGAAAGTTTCGCGGTGCGTCCGTCGGCGGTGGTCGTGGCGCTATCGATGAGCAGGTGGGTGGTACGGCCGGTGACATGTCCGGTGCCGGTCACGTCGTCGAGCGGCGGTACGCCGTTGAGATAACGCAGACGCCCGCCGGTGACCTTGAAGTCCATCTTGACCGAACCGTCCGAGGGAGCACGGTCACCGCGCATGCGCTCCAAGTCGCGCTGGTCATAGTCGATCTTCAGCGTGCCGGCGGAGACCAGCCCGGCCTCGAAATGGTTAAGACACCATGCGCGGACGGCCGACGCGATCGCGGCCGGCCAGATGCGTTTGACCACCGCGACGGGCGTCGGGTCCATCGAGATTCCGAGGCGGATGTGCGGCCCGTCGCTCCACTCCACAGCTCCTGCGGCGGCCACCCCGCTGCGCTGCGGCTTGAACGAGAGCCGATCGATGAAGAAGGTCTTGGCGTCGAGGTCGAGTCGCCCGCGGAAGTCGCCGTTCTCGATGGGAATCGGCTCCTCCCCCTTGCGGGCCGGCGCGAGCAGGCCCGGCTCGGAGAGCGCGAGGTCGACGAGCCAGGACTCCCCCTCGTGCGACGGCGGCACGACGCGGCCGGCCGACGTGAAACGAGTGCCACCTTCCACGTAGCCGATCTTGTCGACCACGATCGAACGATCGGCGCCATTCCAGTGCACGGCGGTGGTGATCGCATCCACGAAGGCCGGCTCGAAATCGGGATCGTCGAGCCGGAGAAAACCACGGCCGAGGTCGAGGCCGCCGGCCGCCTCGAGCAACGTGTTGTCGGGACGAAGGCCGATGTCGACGTGCATGCCGATCGGCATGTCGGTGTCGAGCCCCATGGAACGACTGCCGGTGGCGTAGCGCAGCTCGTCGATCGTCAGGTCCTGCATCCTCAGGGAGAAGCGCCGCTCCGCGCCGGGACGCCCGCGCGCCATCGCCGAAATCGACCAGCGCCGCGCCGGCCCCTGCGCCGAGAGTCCAAAGCTCGAGTAGCCCCGATGCTTGTCGAAAGCGAGATCGAGATCCTTGTAGAGCGTCTCCTCGCTGGTCTCCTGGTCCTGGATCACCAGCGTGCCGCCGGAGATGCCGAGCCGGTCGACGGCGGCGATGGGACTGCCGGGATCGGTCAGCACGTCAATGAACTGTCGCAGCCCCGCCGCCGCCTTGCGCATCACCGCCGCGCGCTCGCGGGAGGAGGCGCCGGCAGCCGCGGCCCCAGCGCCGGGGAGCTGCGGCGCCGGCGCCGCGTTCACTGCGGGCGATGCGGCCAAGACGCCGTCCTCGCCGCTGCGCCCCAGCTCGACGAAGGGATGCGCTCCGTCGCCGGCGGCGATGGCGAGGATGCCATTCTTCAGCAGCACGGCGCGCAGCACGACGTCGAACACCTCGAGCCGCTTCGGTTTCACCTTGCCGAAAAGGAGCGCGAAGGGATCGATCGAGATCTCGGCCCGGGGCGCGATCAGGATGTCGGAGCCATCCGGTCCCTCGACCTTCAGCCTATCGATGGAAAGACCCGGGCCGAAGCCGTGCTGAGTCAGCGACGTGGCGCCCAGCGAGAAGCGCAGGCCGTTGCCGAATTTGTCGTGAAGCGCCGCGGCGATTGTGGTGTTCAATCCCTCGATCGGGATCGGGCCGGCGTTGAGGCGCACCACCAGGACGCCTGCGGCCAGCACGGCCAGCACGAGCAGGCTGGCAGTAAACTTGAAGCATGCGAAGGCGAAGCGCCGCGGTCGACGGGCACGGCGTCTCGAAGCCCGCCGCACGCCGCGAGCTGCACCGTTGTCGTCGTCCGATTCGGCGTTCATCACGTCTTCGCTTCGACCAAACGGCAAGCTCGGCTGGAAAGGCTCGGGCGGGAGCGCTATGGAAGGACCGCGCGAGCGGCTCCGGCCACGCCGACCCCCGCCGGAATGTCCTGCTTTTTGGGTCGAAAGGAAGGCCGATATGGTGCAGAGCATCGAAGTGGGATCGCCAGCGCCCGATTTCGCGTTGCCTGATCAGGACGGCCACACCGTGCGCCTGGCCGATTACGCCCGCCGGCCCTTGGTGCTGTACTTCTACCCCAAGGACGACACGACGGGCTGCACCGCCGAGGCCCTCGATTTCAGCGCTCTGGCCGAGGATTATGCCGCGGCAGGGGCCGCCGTGCTCGGCGTGTCGCCCGATTCGGTGAAGAGCCACGGCAAGTTTCGCGACAAGCACGCGCTCACGATCCCGCTGGCCTCCGACGAGGACAAGACCACACTCGAAGCCTACGGCGTGTGGGTCGAAAAGGCGATGTACGGCCGCAAGTACATGGGGGTGGAGCGCACCACGATGCTCGTCGACAAGGCCGGCACGATCGCCCGGATCTGGCCCAAGGTGAAGGTCAAGGGCCACGCGGCCGAGGTGCTCGAGGCCATCAAGGCAATGTAGGACTCTCCCGCTTATCCCTTAGGCCAGCGGCGGAGGATGGCATCGGCGAGCGCGACCATGGTCGGCGCGGTCACGTCGGGTTGCGGCAGCTCGGCGACTGGCAGGAGGGCGTTGTCCGCCCAGGTCACGAAGGCGGTGCGGCAGCCGACGGCCTGGGCGCCGAGGAGGTCCCAGACGTGGGTCGCGATCATGCAGATCTCGGCCGGCGCGACGCCGAGAAGCGTGGCCGCCTCGCGGTAGCATTCCGGCGCCGGCTTGAAGCGGCGCACCATTTCGACGCTGATCGACCGCTCGAAGAAGCGCGCGAGGCCGGCCTTCTCCAGCGGCGTCGGCGGCTCGGAGGGCGGCGAATTCGTCAGCGTCGCCAGGCGGAACCCCGCGCCGCCGAGCCGCTCCAGCGCTTCGGCGACACCCTCGTGCGCTGGCAGGCTCGTCGTAGTGGCGGCGAGCTCGGCCAGATCGGCGTCGCCGATGGTCTTGCCGTGAATCGAGCCCAGCATGCGCAGGACACCGCCGCCCAGCGTCCCGAACGGCACGTAATGGTCGGTGAAGGCCGAGCTTTGCGAATAGATTACCAGCTGCGCATACCAGTCGCGCAGCACGCGCCCATCGCCGAAGACGCGGACGAACAAGGGCCGAAGCGCCTCGATGTCGAGCAGGGTCTCGTTGACGTCGAAAAGGAGGACGGCGGGACGGCTCATGCGGCGGGGCTCCAGGATCGGCCGGAGGTAGGCCGGGGCACGCACCGCTCCCCGAATGGGCCTTGCGGCGATGCCGCTTCCTCGTGACCCTTGTCGTAGACGAACCTTCCGGATGTTGACCCGTTATCGCTCGTCACGGAGGAAAATTCCATGAAGTTTCTGAAGGTCCTGACCATTGCCGGTCTGTCGGTCGCGACGGCCGGGCTGCTGCTTGGCTCGACAGGCGCCGAGGCACAGTACTACCGCCATGGGTACGGCTACGGGCACGGGTATGGTCGTGGCTACGGCCGTTACGGCTATGGCTACGGTCGTCGCGGCTATTACGGCGATCGCGGCGTGGGTGCCGGTGTCGGCCTTGGCTTAGCAGCCGGTGCTGTGGCGGGTGCAGCTGCGGCCTCGGCTGGGCGCGGCTACTAAAGCTCAACACCTTCAAATGCGTAAGCCCTGTCGGTCGTACCGGCGGGGCTTCTGCGTAGAAGTGGCGACCCCAGTTGGATTCGAACCAACGGCCTGCCGCTTAGAAGGCGGCTGCTCTATCCAGCTGAGCTATGGGGCCTGTATCTCTCGACCAATGCCGAGGCTCAGTGGGTCCACTGCCCACGACGAGTCGACTTGAAGTTGTCGGAATAGGAGAAGACCTTCGGCGCCACCGGCTTCGGTTCGTCGACGCGGAAGGCGATGCCGTTGCGCTCGCAGTAGCTCACCGCCTCTTCCTTGGTGCCGAACCGCAGCGTGATCTGGCGGTTCATGTCGCCGGAGCCCGACCAACCCATAAGCGGCTCGATCACCATGGCCTCCTCTGGCTCGTAGACCAGCACCCAAGCCTTGGTCGAGCCTTTGCCGGACTGCGTCGCCGACGGCGACGGCTTGTAGATTCGCGCAGTCATGGAACTCCTCGTTCGCCCGGCTGGTCGGGGCAGCAGGATTCGAACCTGCGACCTATAGTTCCCAAAACTATCGCGCTACCAGGCTGCGCTATACCCCGTCATGTCCGGCCTCGCGGATGGGCCGCTCGGCCGAAAACTCACGCTCTTCACCGCCTTGTGGCCGACGCCTGCGCCTCGCGAGAGGAGGATGCGCGGTCTTCAGAGGATCAACGGCCGATGCCGCCCCAGGCAAATGCCCGATGAGTGGCGGCAATCGAACAGACTTCTACAGCCATTCGATCGTCTTCCGCCATACCGGATTCGCGTGAAATGGCCGAGAAGGTGTGACGCAGGTCGTGAATCCTCGCGTTCGGCACCCTTGCTCGCCTGCGGATGCCGGCCCGCCGTCTCTTCTGCACGTCGGTTCGGCTGCCCTAATCGGGATGTCGGGCGGCTGGTCAAGCCGGGTCTTACGGCGACAGCCGAAGTCCTTGCATGCCACTCATGCTGATCCCCGAGGGTCCTAGCTCTCTCAGAAACCCCAGTGCCGCTCCCAATCCTGGCTGCGCGAGCCTTCCAGAAAACCTCAAGGGTCCCACGGTCGCCGCAGGGGCGACGTGGTGGAGCAATCGTCAATTTCGGCGGGAATGGTGGTTCGCCTGCCGTCCGAGGTCTGGGTCAATTGCCGATGCGCTGGCCGGCGTTCCGATGGTCCTTGCACTGAGCAGCGTCGATGCGGCGGCGAGTGTCACAAGATGTTTCATTTCGTGTGGTCCTCCGCGGCCCGGTGAGAGAGAACGCCCCGAGGAACGGTACAGGCTCGTTGATCTCATCGGATCGCCCTGCAAGGCGGATCGCAGATGGTCGCAGATCTTGGTTCGTGCAGGGACGGAAACTACTCAGACGCGTTCTAGACGTGAGCTGTTTCCCACCGGCCCCATACCGGTTTTCTGGTCGGATACCGCGAATTGATCCCAACAGCAGAACCGGATGGCACGACATGGTACTTGCATGATGAAAGTGACTGAACGATAGTGCTCTGATGAAACGGAAGACCTTCGGCGACATGCAATGTCCCATCGCGCGCGGCCTTGAGCGGGTCGGCGACTGGTGGAACATCCTCATCCTCCGCGACGCCTTCTACGGCTTGCGGCGCTTCGACGAGTTTCAGGAGAGCCTCGGCATCGCGACAAGCACGCTGGCGCGCCGGCTCGACGACATGGTCGCCTCCGGCCTGCTCGAGCGCCGGCTCTACAGCGAGCGTCCGCCGCGCCACGACTACGTACCGACCGATGTCGCACGCGACTTCCGGCCTGTCATGCTGGCGATGCTGGCCTGGGGCAACCGCCACTTCGCGCCCGAGGGCGCGAGCGTCGAGCTGGCGGACGCCGAGACCGGCGCCCCGATTGACCCCGTGCTCGTCGATCGCGCCACCGGTCGCCCGGTGACGAAGGTGCGGGTGGTGGCGGGACCCGCCGCGGGCGAGAGCCTGCGCCGGCGCATCGACACGGCGGCCAGGGTCGCATGACCAGCACGATAGCCGAGCGGGCCGCCGCGCCTCCCCGCAGCCGCCGGCTCGGCCGCGCCCTCAAGCGCCTCGTCCTCATGGTCGCCCTGCTGGCGCTCTGCGCCGCGGCGGCCGAGTATGGCCGGCGCTGGTGGACGGTCGGACGCTTCGTCGAGAGCACCGACGACGCCTACGTCGGCGGCGACATCACCGCCATCGCGCCCCACATCTCCGGCTTCGTGGCGAGCGTCGACGTCACCGACAACGAGCGCGTCACCGCCGGACAGCTGCTGCTGCGGCTCGACGATCGCGACGTGAGCGCCGCGCTCGACCATGTCAAGGCGGTCGCTCGCGCGCGCCGCGCGACGCTCGCGGGCCTCGAGGCGCGCGGCCGCCAGCAGGTCTCGATCATCGCCGGCGCCGCCGCCGACCTCGACGCCAAATCCGCGCAATCGGTCTTCGCGCTCGGGGATTCCAAGCGCTACGCCGGGCTCGCCAACACCACGGCGGTGACGCGCCAGGAGACCGAGCGCGCCGTCTCGCTCGGCAAGGCGGCCAAGGGCACCGTCGCCTCGGCGCAGGCGGCGCTCGACGGCGCGAAACAGCAGCTCGCCGTGCTGGACGCACAGGTCGACGAGGCCAGGGCCGAGGTCGCCCAGGCCGACGCCGACGTGCGCACGGGCGAACTCAACCTCGGCTACACGCAGCTGCGCGCGCCGGTCGAGGGCTACGTCGGCAACCGCGCCGCCCGCCCTGGGCTCTACGTGCCGGTCGGCGCCTACCTCCTCAGCATCGTGCCGGCGCGCGGCCTGTGGGTCGACGCCAATTTCAAGGAGGATCAGATCGCCCGCATGCGCCTCGGTGACGACGCGAGCGTCGAGGCCGACGTCGCGCCGGGCGTGGTGATGCGCGGCCACGTCACCAGCCTGGCGCCGGGCACGGGCGCGGTGTTCAGCGTCATCCCGCCGGAGAACGCGACCGGCAACTTCACCAAGATCGTGCAGCGGGTGCCGGTGCGCATCACGCTCGACGCCGCCGACGGCGCGCTGGGCCGGCTGAGGCCGGGCCTCTCCACCACCGTGAGCATCGACACGCGGCGCGGGCCGTGAGCGCCGCGACGCCCCGCGCCGAGATGATGCTCGCGAAGACCGCGCGCGCCGAGACGAGGGCCGAGCCGAGCTTCCTGCGCTCGCTGCTGCCCTTCGTGGTGATGTGCACCGGCATGTTCATCGCGCTGCTCGACATCCAGATCGTCGCCTCCTCGCTGCAGGACATCGGCGGCGGCCTCTCGGCGGCGCAGGACGAGATCAGCTGGGTGCAGACCGCCTATCTCATCGCCGAGATCGTGATGATCCCGCTGTCGGGCTGGCTCACCCGCGTGTTCTCGACGCGTTGGCTGTTCACCGTGTCGGCCGCCGGCTTCACGCTGGCCTCGGTGCTCTGCGGCCTGGCCTGGAACATCGAGAGCATGATCGTCTTCCGGGCGCTGCAGGGGCTGCTCGGCGCCTCGATGATCCCGACGGTGTTCACCTCCTCGTTCCACTACTTCAAGGGTCCGATGCGGGTCTATTCCGCGGCGGTCATCGGGACCATCGCCTCCACCGCGCCGACCCTTGGCCCGGTCATCGGCGGCTACATCACCGACACGCTGGACTGGCACTGGCTGTTCTTCGTCAACGTCGTGCCGGGCGTGATCATCACGATCCTCGTGCCGATCCTGGTGCGCATCGACGAGCCCGACGTGCGGCTGCTCAAGGGCGCCGACTATCTCGGCATCGCGCTGATGGCCGTGTTCCTGTCGACGCTCGAATACGTGCTCGAGGAAGGCACGCGCTGGAACTGGTTCGACGATTCCACGATCCGCACCTGCGCCTGGATCTCCGGCCTCTCCGGCGTGCTGTTCCTGATCCGCAGCCTGACCTTCAAGAGTCCGGTCGTGGACCTGCGCGCCTTCGGTAACCGCAACTTCGCGATCGGCTGCGCGCTGTCCTTCATCACCGGCATCGGCATCTTCGCCACGATCTACCTGACGCCGCTGTTCCTCGGCTACGTGCGCGGCTACTCCGCCTGGCAGACCGGTACGGCCATCTTCTCGACCGGCGCCGCCTCGCTCGTCGGCGTCCCGATCTACATCGTGCTGGCCAAGCGCTTCGACACGCGCTGGCTGATGATGGGCGGCCTCGCCATGTTCGGCGCGGCGATGTGGAGCTACAGCGCGATCACCCATGACTGGGGCGGCGACCAGCTCTTCCTGCCGCAGGTGCTGCGCGGCCTGCCGCAGGTCTTCGCGATCGCGCCCAGCGTCACCCTCGGGCTGGGCAGCCTGCCGCCGAATCGGCTGAAATACGCCAGCGGCCTCTTCAACATGATGCGCAACCTCGGCGGCGCCGTCGGCATCGCGGTTTGCGGCGCGATCCTGAACAGTCAAACCAACCTGCATTTCGTGGCGATTGCCTCGAACATGACCCAAGCCAGCGGATCGACGATGCGATACCTGGAGGCCAATGCGCACCGCTTCGCCGCGCTGCCCGGCGCGCCTGACGACGGCCACGCCGCCGCGCTGCGGCAGCTGTTCCGGCTCGCCTTCCGCGAGGCCCGCACACTGGCGTACGCCGACGCGTTCACCGCCATCATGGCCGCCTTCGCAATCGCGACCCTGCTCGTGCCGCTGATGCGCAACGTCAAGCCTTCGCCGGCGACGACCGCCGCCGCACACTGAGGTTAGCGCTGAAGGTGTGGTGAGGTCAGGCGGCCAAGTCAGGCGGCTAGGGCTTCGACCATTTCGTCGGGTACGTTACCTATAGCGCGCAGCAGGCGAGGCTCGGCGTAGATATCCTGCTCCGGGTCGGAGCTTTCCTCCAGCACGACGAGACCGGCGTACTGCCCGGCCATGCGTTCGGCCGCGGCGATGGCGCGGTCCGCGTCCTTGGCCTTCTGCGGGGGACACGGGACGAGCTTGCCGCCGCGCTTGGCGACGACGAAAGGCAGGATGATGTAGGTCGTCACCATGTTCGGCTTCCCGTCTCCGCTTCGTCTCATTAGAACATAAGCGGAACACGGTGTTGCCGCAAGCTCCGGCAGCGGCGTAAAACGAAGCCACCGCGATCGTGCAGGGGGATGCGTCGACGCCGGGTCGGAACGATGGTGGGCTCACCGACGCCGAGCCACAGCGCGTTCGCAAGATCATTTCGTCGACATGAAGTTCCCGGACTTCACGATCGTCAATCGCAGCAGGTCGGCCCCCGGCGGCCATCGACAGACGACGTTCGACGTATAAAGCGCGGGGAGAAGATCATGAAGGTAGCGGCGGATCTCTGCATCGTGCCAATGGGTGTCGGCCCTTCGGTCTCGCGCTACGTGCGCGAGATCAAGACGATCGTCGAGGCGAGCGGCCTGTCCGCGACGATGCATGCCAACGGCACCAGCATCGAGGCCGAGTTGATCGACATCTGCCAGCTGGCGGAGCGCTGCGAGGTCGCCCTCGCCGCGATGGGCGTCCAGCGCATCTTCTTCACGCTGATCTTCTCGACGCGGCGAGACAAGGAGCAGACGCTGGCGGACAAGATGGCGGCGGTGTCCTGAAGCACGATGGCCTCGATCCTACGAGGGCGAGGGCGAGTTGGACGGAATCGATGCCGCGTTCGGCGGCGACGCGAGATAAGCGCCGATCGAGAACAGACCGCGATCCCGCCATCGATACCGATTCGGGCCGTGTTCGTGCCTGCTCTGGACCGATCGTCCCGATTCGGCACGGCCCGGCGGAGAGGAGGCTTCATCTGCCGGTAATATCTACGCGAAGGACGGCCCAGGATGCCGCTCCAGCGTAGCGGATCGCAAGTCCGCTAGAGCGTCGGACGGTGATCCCAAGTTGCTTCGCCACGCTTATGGACCTGTCCTCGCTTCGCTTTGCTTGTTGGAGCAAGTCCGTAAAAGCGGACGTTGCTCTAGGGCGCGCCGGCGGCGAAGACGATGAGCACGGCGACCTCGGCGCCCTGTTGCGCCGCGCCCGCGACATCGCCGGTCTGGCCGCCGATCTGCCGCCAGGCCAGAGCCGATACCGCCAACGCCGCCAGCGTCGCCAGGAGCACGGCATCGGCGATGCGCGCGGCGCCGACACCCTGCCAGGCGGCGAGGACGGTCGTCACCACGCTGGCGACAACGCCCGACAGGACCATCGCGCGCCAACTCGCCGTCGCGACGGCTCCGACGCCCTCGTTGCGGGCCGGCGGCAGGATCGCCAGCGGCACGAAGCAGGCGGCGCGTGACAGCACCGCGGCCACGACGATCGCGTTCGCGCCGCGGCCCGCCACGATCGCGGACGCGATCGCGAAGCAGCGCAGGAGCAGCGAAAACGCGATGGCTGTCGCCCCGAAAGCGCCGACGGCGCTGTCGCGCATGATCGCGAGCTTGCGTTCGCGCGTGCGGCCGCCGCCGAAACCGTCGGCGCAATCGGCCAGCGCATCCTCGTGAAGCGCTCCCGTTACCACCGCCTGCGTGGCGAGGGCCAACGTGGCGGCGATGAGGGGCGGCAGGCGCAACGCTGCGGCCGCCACCAGGATGCAGCAGGGGAACAGCGCCAGGACCAGACCCGCGACCGGCGCCATCGCCGCCGCCGCGACGAGGCCGCTGGCGCCCAGTGCGCGCTCGCGCTGCGTCGTGGGCACCGGCAACCGGGAGAAGAAGCGCAGACAGATCAGGAGGTCGACGAGGAGGGGCATCGGACCTTCGGATGAGCCGCGGACGGACCGGGCTTGATGGCGCGAGGCGACCCGCAGCACAAGCGGACGAAGACCGCTCGTCTCCGGGCTCGCGCCCTGTTCCCTTCGGCTTACATAAGCTTTAGGGTCCAGTCGGATTTCGCCTTGCGGCCTGATGGCGCGCAAGACGCGTGGCCATCAAGGCCCGGACCGTTCCGGCGGTCACGCCGCCGGCTTCTCAAGGATCATGAATGTCGAAAGAAGAACTGCTCGAGTTTCCCGGCGTCGTCGCGGAACTTCTCCCCAACGCCACCTTCCGGGTCAAGCTCGAGAACGATCACGAGATCATCGCGCATACCGCGGGCAAGATGCGCAAGAACCGCATCCGCGTGCTCACCGGCGACAAGGTACTCGTCGAGATGACTCCCTATGATCTGAGCAAGGGCCGGATCACCTACCGCTTCAAGTAGGCGCACGATGACCGGGGGCATCGAACAGCAGAAGCCCGGCAGGGTCCAGAAGCTCGTGCTCGCCTCGGGCTCGCCGCGCCGACTTGCGCTCTTGCGCCAGGTTGGGATCGAGCCCGCCGCCCTGCTGCCCGCCGACCTCGATGAGACGCCTCACAAGGGCGAATCGCCCCGCTCGCTGGCGATGCGGCTCGCCGAGGAGAAGGCGACGGCTGCGGCCAAGGCGCTGAAGATCCGTCCCGATCTCGAGGGCGCCTACCTCCTCGCCGCCGACACGGTGGTGAGCGTCGGGCGCCGCACCTTGCCCAAATGCGACCTGATCGAGGAAGCCGACGGCTGCCTGCGCCTCCTCTCGGGCCGCGGGCACCGCGTCCACACCGGGCTGTGCCTGATCACGCCTCGGGGCGCGGTGCGCAAGAAGCTGGTGGAGACGCGGGTGCGCTTCAAGCGCCTGAGCCGATTGGAGCTGCAGGCCTATCTCGATGGCGGCGAGTGGCGAGGCAAGGCCGGCGGCTACGCGATCCAGGGCCGCGCCGGGGCCTTCGCCATCAAGCTCGTCGGCTCGTATTCGAGCGTGGTCGGCCTGCCACTCTACGAGACCGTCAACCTGCTGTCGGGCGAAGGCTACGTGATGCAGACCGTCGACCGCGAAGCCGCGCTCGACGAGGTCGCGGCGGACTGAGGCTCATGGCTCCCGAGAAAGTCCCCTTCGACGCGCCCGACTTCAAGGCGAAGCCCTGCCCGATCTGCGGCAAGGCCTCCCGCATCGAGACGTCGCCGTTCTGCTGCAAGCGCTGCGCCGACGTGGACCTTCATCGTTGGCTGAGCGGCGTCTACGCCGTGCCGGCTGACGAGCCGGGCCAAGCGGCGGACCCGGAGCCCGAGGACTGATGTTCTTCGTCGTCTCGAAGATCGCCGGCATCGTCCTGTTCCATCCGCTCAACTTCCTGCTGTTCCTGGGCCTGCTCGGGCTGCTGCTCACCCTGACCCGCTACGCGCGGATTGGGCGCTTCGTCGCCGTGCTAGCGGCCGTGCTGCTGCTCGTAGCGGCGTTCTCTCCGCTGAGCGCCCTGCTGCTGCGCCCGCTGGAGGATCGCTTCCCGCAGCCGCCGGCCGACATGCTGGCGCCGACGGGCATCGTAGTGCTCGGCGGCGCGCTCGACGAGGATCTTGGTTTGGCGCGGGGGCAGCCGACCCTGACGGAGGCGGCGGCGCGCCTGACCAGCGGCATCGCGCTGGCGCTGCGCTACCCGCAGGCGCGGCTGGTCTTCACCGGCGGGTCGGCCAACCTCGATTTCGGCACCGCCGCCGAGGAGGCCGCGGGCGTGCGCGCGCTGTGGCTCTCGCTGGGCATGCCGGCGCAGCGCATGACCTTCGAGAACCGCTCGCGCAACACTTACGAGAACGCCACGATGACCCGCGCAATCGTGCAGCCCAAGCCCGGAGAGCGCTGGCTGCTCGTCACCTCGGCGGCGCACATGCCGCGCTCGGTCAGCATCTTCCGCCATGTCGGCTGGGAGATGATCGCTTATCCCGTGGATTACCGCACCTTCGGCAATGCCCGTGATGCCAGGCCGACGACGCTGGCGCTGGACTCGCTGCGCCGCCTCGACGCCGCGCTGCACGAATGGGCCGGCCTGCTTGCCTACCGGCTGACAGGCAAGACCGACGCGTTGTTCCCGGCACCCTAGCCTTTCCGGACGACGACGCTTAAGGTATATATACCCCTACGATTGAAAAATATCTGGGCTCAGGCGAAAGTTGGCATGACGCATGACGCATGACGCATGACGCAGTCTGACGCAGCGAATGCGAATTTTTGCAAAATCTTTTTCGGACCTGGCTCGATCTCGAAGTCTCAGGCGGTCTCGCCCGGCGCGCCTTCGCCGCTGAGAAGCTCGTCGAGCCGCCGATGCTCGGCCTCGCTGAGCGGTCGCGCCGGATCGCGTGGCGGCGTTCCACGTCCGCGCATAGCGAAGGCGATGCCGATGCCGCCGAGCACCAGCACGATGAAAGGGGTGCCCCAGAGCAGCAGCGTCTGCGTCTCGAACGGCGGCTTCAGCAGGATGAACTGGCCGTACCGCGCGACGAGGTAGTCCTTGACCTGGCCGTTGGTGTCGCCCGCCAGCAGGCGTTGGCGCACCAGCAGGCGAATGTCGCGGGCAAGGTCGGCGTGGCTCTCGTCAATCGATTCGTTCTGGCAGACGAGGCAGCGCAGCCCGGAGGAGACGTCGCGGGCGCGGTGCTCGAGGGCCGGGTTGGTCAGCATCTCGCCGGGCTCAACGGCATGCGCCGGCACGGCGACGGCCGAGCCGAGCACGAGGACCAGAAGCAGCCGCCTCATTCCGCCGGCACCGCGGCGGGATGCGCGCGCCGGGCCCGCGCGGCGATGCCGAAGCGCAGCCGGCGATCGGACAGCGACAGCGCCCCGCCGAGACCCATGATCAGGGCGCCGATCCAGATCAGCGTGACCAGCGGCTTCCAGTAGAGCTTCACGTCGATGGTAAGCGAGCCGGCCACGGGTGAGCCGATCGACTCGTAGAACTGCCCCAAGCCGAGCGTCACGATGCCGGCCTCAGCCCGCGCCATCTTGCGCACTGGATAGAAGCGGCTCGCCGGCTCCAGCCGGGCGATGACGGCGCCGTTCCGGCTCAGAACCGTGCGGGCAACAGCCGCCTCGTAATTCGGGCCCTTCTCCGGTGCCACGCTGACGAGTTGGGCGGTGTAGGGGCCGATGGTGGCGGTATCGCCCGGCCGCATGGCGAGGATCGTCTCCTGCCCCCAGCCGGCGGCGGCGAGGCCGAGCAGCGTCACGCCGAGCCCGGCATGAGCGACCGACGTACCCCAGGCCGAGCGCGGCAGGCCTATGCCGCGGCTCAAGGCATTGCCCCAGCCGCCGGCGCCGATGCGCCGCGCGAGGTCGGAGAAGGAGCCGACGATGACGAACACCGCGAGCCCGGCCATGACGTAGGACATCGCCGGCTCGCCCTCGACCCAAGCGAAGACGAGCAGCGCGGCGATGCCGGCGAGCATGGCGAGCATCATGCGTTGCGCCGCGCCGAGCAGGTCGCCGCGCTTCCAGGCCAGCGACGACCCTATCGGCATCGCCAGGAAGACGGGGATCGAGAGCGGCACGAAAGCGGTGTTGTAGAAGGGTGCGCCGACCGAGATCTTCTGTCCGGTCAGCGCCTCGAGCGCCAGCGGGTAGATCGTGCCGACGAACACCGTGGCGCAGGCGGCGGTGAGCAGCAGGTTGTTGACGACGAGCGCGCCCTCGCGGCTGACGGGCGCGAACAGGCCGCCCTGCCGCAAGGAACTGCCGCGCCAGGCGAACAGCGCCAGCGAGCCGCCGATGAAGAAGATCAGGATCACTAGGATGAAGAAGCCGCGGCGCGGGTCGGTGGCGAAGGCGTGGACCGACGTCAGCACGCCCGAGCGCACCAGGAAGGTGCCAACGAGCGACAGCGAGAAGGCGAGGATGGCCAGGAAGATGGTCCACACCTTCAAGGCCTCGCGCTTCTCCATGACCACGGCGGAATGCAGCAGCGCAGTGCCGGCGAGCCACGGCATGAAGGAGGCGTTCTCGACCGGGTCCCAGGCCCAGAAGCCGCCCCAGCCCAGCGTGTAGTACGACCAGTACGATCCCATCGCGATGCCAAGCGTCAGGAAGATCCAGGCGATCAGCGTCCAGGGCCGTACGAAGCGCGCCCAGGCGGCGTCGACGCGGCCGGCGATGAGCGCGGCGGCGGCGAAGGAGAAGGTCATCGAGAAGCCGACATAGCCGAGGTAGAGCAGCGGCGGATGGATGGCGAGGCCGGGGTCCTGCAGCAGCGGGTTGAGGTCCTGCCCCTCGATAGGCGGCGCCAGCATGCGGGCGAACGGGTCCGAGGTGAGCAGAATGAAGAGCAGGAAGGTCGCGGCGATCCAGCTCTGCACGCCGAGCACCAGCCCGCGCAGGTCGGCCGGCATGCCGCGAGAGCCAAGCGCCACCGCCGCGGCGAACACGGCGAGGATGAGCACCCACAGCAGCATCGATCCCTCGTGGTTCCCCCAGACGCCGGTGATCTTGTAGATCAGCGGCTTGGAGGAGGCCGAGTTCTCGACGACGTTGAGGAGGCTGAAGTCGGAGACGACGTGGGCGTAGGTCAGCGCGGCAAAAGCCAGTGCCGTGAAGACCAAGCCGGCGACGGCGACAGGAGGCGCCACCGCGAGGAGGCGCCCGTCGCGGGTGTAGTGCCCGACGAACGGCAGGATCGCGTTTACGATCGCCAATGCCAGCGCCAGCACGAGGCAGAAATGGCCGGTCTCGACGATCACGGGATGGTTCTCCTGAAGCCGTCGTCACGGACGCAGCGCAGCGGAGATCCGGAACCGGTGCGCCTCGCTCTCAAACGGAAAGAGCAACCCCCATCGGTTCCGGATTCAGCTGCGCCGCCCCGGAATGACGACACTACTATCCTCACGGCGCGGCGCTCGCGCGCTGGTCGGACGACGGCGGCGCGGCGCCCTTCATGTCGGTGCCTGTGGGCGGCGGCGCGTCACCATCCTTCCAGACGCCCTGCTTCTTCAGCGCATCGGCGACGTCCTTGGGCATGTAGCGCTCGTCGTGCTTGGCCAGCACGCTGTCGGCGGTGAAAAGCCCATCGTGCCCGACGACGCCCTCGACAACGGCGCCCTGGCCTTCGCGGAAGAGGTCTGGCAGCAGCCCGGTGTAGGTGACGTGAATGTCGTGCTTGGTGTCGGTGACGGCGAAGATCACCCGGCCCTGCCCCTCGCGCTTGAACGAGCCGGCCTCGACCAAGCCGCCGATGCGCAACCGCGTGCCGGGCGCCGGCGCCTTCTGCGCGTATTCGGTGGGTCCGTAGAAGAACACGATCGTGTCGCGCAGCGCATAGAGCGAGACGCCGACGGCCGAGCCGAACACGCCCAGCGCCAGGCCGATGATGGTGAGCCGTCGCTTCTTGCGGGTCATCGCTAGCTTTCCAGCCCGAGCTCGTGGGCGAGTTCGTCGAGACGCTTCTTGGCGCCGTCGTCGGAGGCGAAATTGCGGCGCGCGTCGGCCAACGCCGACTTGGCCTTGTCCTGCTCCTGCAGCACGCCGTAAGCGCGCACCAAGCGCAGCCAGCCCTCGATGTCGCCGCCGTTGGTCTTCAGCCGTCGCGCCAGCCGATCGACCATGCCGTGGATCATCTGCTGCTGCTGGTCGGCCGGCATGGCGGCGACCGCCGCGGCCATCTTGGCCTGACCCTGCTGCGCGTCGGGGACGGCTGCTGCCATCGGCGGCGGCGCCAGGGGCTCGCCCGTCGCGGCGGCGATGCGCGACTTGATGGTCGGGATCCATGGCGCGTTGGCAGGGCCGTCGGCGACAATCCCGTTCCAGATCGTCACGGCCTTGGTCTTGTCGCCGCCCTGCTCGGCGGCCAGCCCGAGATAGTAGCGCGTCCGCGGTGCTTTCGGATCGAGCTTGGCGGCGGCCTCGAAGTGCTGCGCCGCCTCTGCCGTGACGTGGCCGTCGGCGAGCACGGTCTCGTCCTCGCCGAGCGCCGAGAGTCGCTCCTCAGTGGCGCCAAGCAACCGGATCTCCTGGCGGTACGCGTCGGCGGCGCCTTGGGGGCGGCCGAGCTGGGTGTACATGCGCGCGAGCAAGGCCCAGCCGCGGCCATCGTTGGGGTTGGCGGCCACGGTGCGTTCGAGCTTGGCCATCACCGCGGCCATGTCCATCCGCGAAGGATCGGCGTTGAGCCGCGCCTCGAGCGGTTCGTCCGGCATGTTGGGCTGGCCGACGTAGGTGTAGACGCCGAGCGCGATGGCCGGGACCAGCAGGACCACGGCGAGCGCCGTCCAGCGAGCCACCCGCGGCGAGGCGCGCCGCACGTCGTCGGGCGCGACCCGGCTCGCCGCCATCAGCCGGCGCGCCGCCTCGTTGTGGGCCGTCGCCGCCTCGGCTTCGCCGATGACGCCGCGCGACACGTCGCGGTCGATCTCGGCGGCCTGGGCCTTGTAGAAGGAGACGTCGAGCTCGCGGGCGTCAGTCGTCGCAGGAGCGCGCGACAACGGCCAGAGCACGGCCATGACGGCCAAGCCCGTGAGAAGCGCGAAGATCACCCAAAGCATCAGCAAAGGTGCACCCGGTGCCCGTTCCTCGTGATCCGCCCGTGCGCCGGCTCGGCCCGGCGTAGGGATCGTCTTAGCCCCCCCTGCCCGCCCGTAAAAGACGGATTGTTGTCACGGCTTGACGTCTAGCAAAAGCGCAGCGGCACGCTGAAGGACAGCGCCGGCTCGATCATCCCGGCCGGCATCGGCGGAAAAGGCTAAGTGCGGTCCAGCATGGCGAGCGCCGCCTTGTCGACGCGCATCCAGTGCTTGCGCGTTTGCCGTCGCAGCATGGCATGCGCGACGACGCCGCGCGCCCGGCATTTTTCCAATTCAACGACGCGGATTGAAGCGGATCGGGACGGTGAACGTCAGACCCGCGTCGCCTAAGCCTGGTGGAGGCACGGGAAAAGGCGACGCATCGGCCAGCAGGCCCAGCGCCGCCGCGTCGAGCCCGGTGCTGGCGGACGTCTTGTTCACGTGCTCCTCGACCACGCGGCCTTGACGATCGATGCGGAAGGCGACGATCACCGTGCCTACCGTGTGGGAATGGTGCCCACGGCGATGCTTGGCGGCCTCGAGCCGCTCCACCATCGCGCGCTGCCAGGCCGCGAGCGCATGCGCGTCCGGCGAAGGCGCCGGCGCCTCGGCCTCCTCCGCAATGGCCGCCTTCGCGTCCGCGCCGCTCGGCGCCTGTGCCTCCACGTCCGGAGCCGCCGCAACGGGCGGCGGAGGCGGCGCATTCTCCTTCTTCTCGATGACGGCATCGGGACGAGGCACCTCCGGCGGCCGATCCGGCGGCGTCTCGACGTCCGGCTTCGGCGGCGGCGCGGGCGGTGCCGTTGGCGTGGCCTGGCTCGCCGCCTGCTCCGGCCCGTCGGGCGCCTCGCTCCGCGGGCTCGACGACGCCAGCGCCGGCGGCAGATCGACCAATACCGCTTCCGTCGTCTCAGTGGCCACCGGACCGGCCGGCGCGCGCGTCAGGACCTTCGCGCCCGCCGAGGCGACGACGCCGACCACCATCGCGCTCAAGGCGTAGCGCAGCAGCTCGCCGCGCGGCTTCACCTCGTACCAGCCCCGTTCCGGGCAGCGCTCCTCCATCAGAACCGCTGCGACAGGCCGCCGAAGAAACCGCGGCGTTGCCCGTATTGCGGCGCGAACACGCCGATGCCGGAGCCGTCGCGGATCTCGTAAGGGTGGCCCAGCAGGTTGACGATCGCGAAGCGGAACGTCGCCGGCTTGGCACCGGGCGCCAGCGTGACATCGTAGGTGAAGCCGGCGTTGAGCACGGCGTATTGCGGCACCGTGCCGAGGTTGGCGAAGCCGTTGCGCAGGCCCGAACCGTAGATCGCGTCGAGGCTGACCTGCGCCGGACCGAGTCGGTAGGAGGCACCGGCCGATGCAGTGAACAGCTGGTCGTGATCGGTCGGGATGTAGTTGTTCTGTATGTAGGCGAGCTCGCCGGGGTCGAAGAGATACTGGTTCGACGAGACCTGTTCCGCCTTCTGCTGCGCCACCGCCATGTTGCCGTAGGCGCGGAAGCCGTCCTTGACGTAGCGCAGTTTGACCTCGACGCCGTCGTTGTAGGCGCGCGCGTAGTTGAAGGCGGTGAGCACCAGCGCTTGGCCGAACTGGCCGTCGTCGATGAGGTTGGTGGCGTTCTTGTAGTAGGCGTCGACGCCGGCGGAGAACGAGGGCGTGAACTGTTGGTCGATGCCAACATCTAAGACATGCGACCGCTCCGGCCGCACCGGATCGTTCGTCGTGACGCCGGGCTGCGCGGTCGTGTTGTTGAAGGCGGCGAGCTGCGTCGGGAACGACAGCGCCAGCTCCGGCGGCGTAAAGTAGCGGGAGTAACCGAAGTGCACAGACGTCGTCGGCGTCGCCGCCCACACCACGCCGAGTCGTGGGCTGAGCTGGTCGGCGTCGACGAACTGCGCGGCGTAATCGAAGCGCAGGCCCCCGGTGATCGTGATCGTCGGCGTCAGCTTGTACTCGTCGGACACGTAGACGCCGGCGAGGACGCCGGTCTTCGCCTGAGCGCTGCCGAGGAAGAACGGCGCATCGACCGGATTGCCGTCGCCGTCGAGCGGTAGCACCGTGGAATTGTTGATCGCCTCGGCCCGCTCGACTTCGGTGGTAAAGCCGAAGCGGATCGTGGTGCGCGGGGTCAGCCGGTAGGCGTTGTCGCTCTGGATGCCGTTGACCAGGCTGAGGCGGCTGACGTCCGAGGCGATGCCGTTGAAGACGAGGTCGCCGACCTGGTCGGGGATGAAGTGCAGCGTCGAGTAGCGCTGGAAATACGACACCTGCGTATCGAGCGGGCCGATGCTCTTCTGCAGCGCCAGGATGTTGAACAGCGAGTGCTCGTGCTGGTTCTCGTTGAGCGCCGTCGAATCGAAGTTGGAGACCCCAAAGGCGGTGAACGCCGGCGCTACGCCGGGCTGGTTGGGTATCTGGTACTTGGTGATCGAGGCACCCGACATGAAGGTGAAGCGGGTGCCGTCGTCGAGTGGGGTCGAGGCGTAGGCGAAGTAGCGGCCCTGCCGCGTCCGGTCGTGGATCGCGTCGTGGCCCGGCGTCTCGTTCTCGATGCCGAGCTGGTTGGTGTCGAAACGACCGGTGAAGAAGTAGTCCCAGCGTCCCGACACGCCGGAGGTGGTGACCGTCGGCAGTATCGTGTCGTGCTGACCGCCGTAGATCCCGACGGTGGAACCCGGATTGTCGGCGCCGTTGCGGGTCGTGATGTCGATCAGGCCGGCGGTGCGTAGCCCGTATTCGGCCGGCAACGCTCCGTCGACCAGCGACAGTGTGCGGATGAACGAGGTGTCGAGCACCTGGCTGAAGCCGGACACCCCGTCCGGCAGGCGGATGCCGTTGATGCGGTATTGCACGTTGGCGTGCTCGTTGCGGATGTGGAAGTCACCGCTACCCGCCGTGTCCTGGGTCACGCCGGGCAGTTGCAGCAGCGCGCGGTCGAACGGCGTCTGGTCGCCCTGGGGTTGGCGCAGGAGGTCGTCGCGCGAGATCGTGGTGACGTTGGCGGCGGCCGGCGCGAGGATGCGCTCGCGGGCGGCGCGCGCCTGGGCCTCGCTGCTGCGCGCTGCCGCGACCGGCGGAGACACCGGTCCCGTCGCCTCGCCGGCCCCCTCCCCCTGCGGCCCTTGCGTGACTGGAGTGGCAGAGGGCGTCGTCGGCGCAGCCGCCGCCGTGCCGGTGGGCGTCGCACTCGGAGGTGCGATGTAGCGGAAGGCCGGGTGCGCCCGCTGCGGACGCGCGGCGGGTGACGAGACACGGCGCTCCGGCTTAAGCACCACAGCCTTGGTCTTGGCGGGGCTGGGCTTTGGCTTCTCGATCGGATCGCTGAGCGTCACGGTGGGAAGCGCGGTCTGCGCGCTGCCGACTCCGAAACTCAAGGCACTCGAACAGGTGGCGGTGAGGACGATCAGGAATTTTCGACGCGGCATTACGACAACTCGAGCGACCCCTCGTCGCGAGTGTTATAACGTATCCATATGTTATGTCGTTACAAGCGTGAGCCGTCGAACTTTCCGTCGCTGTCGCAGTGGTCGACTTCTATGTCACACCGAGACCGTCACGCGGTCGGCTGGCATTCGGCGCAGACACCTTCGATCTCCTGGACCTTGCGCTCGACCTTGAAGCGCAGGCTTTGCGCCAGGGCCGCAATCTCGCTGTCGACCGCTTCGGCATCGACTTCGGTCGTGCGCCCGCATTTGGCGCAGGAGAACACGATGCCGTGGTGATCGTGGGCGTGATCGAGATGATCGCAGGGTGCATAGACCTGTCGGCTCTCGATCTTCATCACGAAGCCGTTGTCGACGAGAAAATCCAGGGTGCGGTACACGGTCGGCGGCGCGACGATCCGATTCTGCGATTCCGACAGCTTCTGGATGATCGTGTAAGCGCCGAGCGGCTGTCGCGAATGCCCGAAGATGCCGACGATCTCGCGGCGCAGCGCAGTCATCTGCAGCCCGCGCCCCTGGCAGGCGGTCTCGACTTGGGCGATCCACGCGGTTCCCGGCATGACGGGAATGTAGCGTGACCGCGCGGCAGCCGCCACCGACGGCGGAGCGAAATGTCGAAGGAGAAGGATCTCGCTGGGCTTTTCTTAACCAGATTTCAACGGCGCCTGCGCATCGTCGCGGCAGTTCCAAGCCGCCGAGTTCGCGCCATGCCCGCTTTCACCAAGCCAGCCACATCGAGCGCCGCCCTCGCCGACATCCGCCGCATTGCCCAGATCGTGGCCACAGCCGCCGCCGCGATCATCGCGCTCGGCGCGTCGCGGCTGCCCTCGCAGGCGCAGACCAGCCATATGCTGGTGATCCCCGCCTCCGACGGCTACGGCTTCGACGATTGCCTCGCCGGCGCCAAGGCCTGCGGGCAGACCATCGCCGACGCCTGGTGCGAGGCCCACGGCATGGCCGCCGCCGCCTCGTTCGGCCGCGCCGACGACGTCACCGCCTCGATCGCCGGCACCCGGAATGCGGGCGTAAAGACCGAATCGGGCTCGTTCATCGTGAACTGTCGGGATTAGACTGCACCGCGACACGAAACCCTGGAACGCAACGACTCGGCACGCCATTTCTCCCGTGTGAACAGGAGAGTACGCATGTCCAAGATCATCGCCGTCGCCCTCATTGCCGGCGCCGCCGGCCTCGCACTCGGCGCGCCCGCCCAGGCCAAGGGCTGCATCAAGGGCGCCGTCGTCGGCGGCGCCGCCGGCCATATGGCGGGTCACGGCAAGATGGGCGCTGCAGCCGGCTGCGCCGTCGGCCACCACGAGGCCAACAAGAAGGACGCGCAGCCGTCCGGCAAGTAAGGCTCGAACGCAGGCCGCTTCGCAATGCGGAGCGGCCCGCTCACCGTAACGGCAAGACGTTGACTGTCATCCGCTGGTCGTCACTACGTCTTCAATCACCAATCAAGTGCATCGCGACTGTGCGGCGGTGCGGCGCACGGCGGTGCTCGAAGAGGTAGAGGCCCTGCCACGTGCCGAGCAGCATCGCGCCGCCAAGCACGGGGATCGAGAGCTGGGTCTGCGTCAGCGCGGCCCGGATGTGCGCCGGCATGTCGTCGGGACCCTCGCTGTCGTGGACGTAGCCCGCGCCCTCCGGCACGACCGCCTCGAAGAACCGCTTGAGGTCAACCTGCACGTCTGGATCGGCATTCTCCTGGATCAGCAGTGACGCCGAAGTGTGGCGGCAGAACAGGGTGAGCACGCCCTCCGCGATAGCGGTGGCCTCAACGAAGTCAGCGGCTGTACTGGTGAAGTCGACCAAGCCCTTGCCGGTCGTCGTGATGATCGCCTGCCTCGACACCTGCCGCATCGCGTCTCACCTTGTTCTCGCGCCCGGAACCTAGACAGAACAAAAAAGGCACGTTCACCCTTTGTTTGTTCCTGCGTTTCGTTGTATAGCTCATAAAGATGAGGTTCGACGGCAAGGGTCGGGTCTAGAATCGGAGCGAGACGACGGCATGCTGACCCGCAAACAGAGTGAGTTGCTGCGCTTCATCAACGAGCGCCTTAAGGAGACAGGCGTGCCGCCTTCCTTCGACGAAATGAAGGAGGCGCTCGACCTGCGCTCCAAATCGGGCATCCATCGCCTGATCATCGCGCTGGAGGAGCGTGGTTTCATCCGCCGCCTGCCAAATCGGGCGCGGGCCCTCGAGGTGCTGCGCCTGCCGGAATCGTCCACCCCTTCGTTCGCCCGCGCACGCCGCTTCGAACCGGAGGTGATCGAGGGCACGCTCGGCAGGGTCCGCATGCCCTCCGCCGTCGCGCAGGAGGACGAGGGCCGCTCGGTCGTCACGATCCCGGTGATGGGTCGGATCGCCGCCGGCACGCCAATCTCGGCGCTGCAGAACCGCAGCCATACCGTCAGCCTGCCGCCGGACATGCTGCCGCCGGGGGAGCACTACGCGCTCGAGGTGCGCGGCGATTCGATGATCGAGGCCGGCATCCTCGATTCCGACACGGTGATCATCCGCCGCCAGACCACCGGCGAGACCGGCGACATCGTCGTGGCCCTGATCGACGACGAGGAGGCGACGCTGAAGCGGCTGCGCAAGCGCGGCGCCTCGATCGCGCTCGAGGCGGCCAACCCCGCCTATGAAACCCGCATCTTCGGGCCCGACCGCGTGCAGATCCAGGGCAAGCTGGTGAGCCTCATACGGCGCTACTGATCGGCGTCGGGCGTCTGCGTACCGGTGACCGATCGCAGCCTGAAGCCCCAGGGGCGCTTCGGTTCCGGTGACCAAGGCCGGTCTTCGTCCGCGGCGCGAACCGTTGCTCTTATAAAGCCGGTCACGGTCGCGCTCAGCGTCATCGCGCCGGTCCGGCGCAGAGATTGCCGGTCGACGACCACCTCGGCGGCGCAACCGGTCGGCGCCAGCAGCGGAGTCACCACGACGGCGGCCCGCAGGCAATCCTCGGCGAAGGCGGCGGGGTCGAGCACCAGGGCCACGGCGCGGCCATCCTTCAGGGTGGCGGTGCAGCCGAGCGGGTCGCAGCTCTCCTTGCGCAAAGCGGTGTTGGCCGCCCTCGAATCGGCGTCGGCGCGCAGCCATTGCTCGACGTCGAACAGGCTGGGCCGCCGCCCGATGACGACGAGCCTGCCGTCGGCCTCGCGCACCGCCGCGGCATCGCCGCCGGCGGCGACGGCGATGTCGAAGGTCGGGCCCGACAGCGCGCCGGCGAGGCCGAGACACAGCAACGGCACGGCGGTCAGCTTCAGCGGCCAGGTCCGCCAGATCACCGCCGACAGCACGGCCAAGGCGAAGAAGGCCAGCGACCAGGGCGCGAAGGCCGGCAGGTGTAGGCTGGCGCCCGGCAGCGAGCCGATGAAGCGCGCCGCCGCCATGATGATGCCAATGCCGAGCCCGACCCAGTGCCACACGAAGGCGTCGAGCCCGAACGGGTAGAGCAGCGTGCCCAGCAGCGCGCCCGGCACGGCAAAAACCTCGATGATGGTCAGAGTCAGCGGATTGCCGATCATCACGTAGGGGTTCATCTCGTGGAAATCGTAGGCCATGAACGAGGCCGTGGCGCTGGTGGCGAAGAAGGTGGCGACGAGCGCGCCGCGCAGCCCGTGGCCGCCGGCGCGGCGCCGCCCGAACCAGCCGCGGCGCTCGCCGGCGCGCACCGGCACGGTGACCTGGCGCTCGGCCTCGCGGGCATAGGCGGCCGAGCGCGCCTCGTAAACCGAGACGAGCGCGGCGACGGCGGCGAACGACAGCTGGAAAGAGGCGCCGAGCAGCGCCTCGGGCTGCCAGATCAGCACCGCCATCGCCGCCAGGGCGAGGTTGCGCATGGTAAGGGCGTGGCGGTCGAGGATCACCGCGCTCAGCATGATCAGCGTCATGAAGAGCGCGCGCTCCGTGCCGATGCGCGAGCCGGTCATGACGTCGTAGGCCACCGCCGCGACGATGGCGGCGGCGGCCGCCCATTTCTTGATGGGGTAGCCCAGCGCCAGCGTGCGGCTCAGCGCCAGCAGGCGCCGGAGCCCGACGAAGAAGATGCCGGCGACGAGCGTCATCTGCACGCCCGAGATGGTGATGACGTGGTAGATGCCGGCCTCGCGGATCAGGCTGCGCGCGTCCTCGGTGAGCAGGTCGCGCTTGCCGGTGACCATGGCCGCGGCGATGGCCCCGGCGTCGCCGCCGACGATCGCGTCGACGCGGCGCGCCAGGGCGTTGCGGGCGCGGTCGACGGCCATGTCGGCGGCGAGCCAGAAACCGGGCGGTTCCGGCGCCTCGGCCTCCTCGATACGGCCCAGCACGCTGCCGACGGCGCCGACGCGGGCGTACCAGGCGTCACGGGCGAAATCGTAGCCGCCGGGCTGCGCGGCGCGCGAGGGCGGCAGCAGCCGCGCCTTGACCTCGACGTAGGTGCCGGCCTCGAAGGGCGGCGTGCGCCGCGTGGTCAGGCGCACGCGGTAGGGCGTCCGCGCCGGATCGAGCCCGTCGGTCGCCGCGACCCGCAGCACGAAACGCGCGCCCTCACGGCGGAAGTCCATCTCCTCGATCCAGCCCTGCACGGTGACGATGCGGATGCGCTCCAGCACCGGCGCCGCGAGGCGGGCAGTGCGCCACCCCGCCGTGGCCATGCCGGCGAAGAGCGCGGCGAAGGCGACGAGCAGAGCGAAGGCGCGGCGGTGGCTCGAGGCAAAGCCAGCCGCCGCCGCGAACATCCCGGCGAGGCCGGCGGTGAGCGGCAGCCACGGCTCGCGATCGGCGCTGAAGTAGAGGACGATGCCGGCACCGAAGGCCACCGGCACCCAGAGGAAGAAGCGGCGGTGCTCGGCCTCCGCCTCGAGCGCCGCGCGATAGAGCGCGGCGAGCCGGGCAACGCGCGCGCGAAGTCCCGCGCCGCGCGCCAGCGCGAGCGCGCCTTCGAGCGTGATGCCGACGGCCTCCGCCATCCTGATCCCCGCGACGCGACGCATCGAGGCGCACACGCGGTCGCGCCTTGACAGGGACACAGCCTACACGACAAACCGCGCGGCCCGCGAGAGCCCTTGCGTCGGCCTCCCGCATCCAGGATCGAACCATGGCCGAAGAGGTCGTCACCCGCTTCGCCCCGTCGCCGACCGGGTTCCTCCACATCGGCGGCGCGCGCACAGCGCTGTTCAACTGGCTCTACGCCCGCCATTTCGGCGGCCGCATGCTGCTGCGCATCGAGGACACCGACCGCGAGCGCTCGACGCCGGCGGCCATCGACGCCATCCTCGACGGGCTCGCCTGGTTGGGGCTCAAATGGGACGGCGAGGTCGTCCATCAGTTCGCCCGCGCCGCGCGACACCGCGAAGTCGCCGAGGAACTACTCGCCAAAGGTCACGCCTACCGCTGCTGGACCAGCCAGGCCGAGCTCGACGCCATGCGCGCGCTCGCCAAGGAGGAGAAGCGACCGCCGCGCTACGACGGGCGCTGGCGCGACCGCGATCCTGCCGAGGCACCGCCCGGCGTCGCTCCCGTGATCCGTCTCAAGGCCCCGCAGGACGGCGAGACGGTCGTCGACGACAAGGTCCAGGGCCGCGTCACCTGGGCCAACAGAGACCTCGACGATTTCGTCCTGCTGCGCTCCGACGGCACGCCGACCTACATGCTAGCGGTGGTGGTCGACGACCGCGACATGGGCGTCACCCAGATCATCCGCGGCGACGACCACCTCACCAACGCGGCGCGGCAGACGCAGATCTACCAGGCGTTGGGCTGGCCGGTGCCGGCGATGGCGCATATCCCGCTGATCCACGGAGTCGACGGCGCCAAGCTGTCGAAGCGCCACGGCGCGCTCGGCGTCGACGCCTACCGCGCGATGGGCTACCTGCCGAACGCCATGCGCAACTACCTTGTTCGCCTGGGTTGGTCGCAGGGCGACCGCGAATTCTTCTCGACCGCTGAGATGATCGAGGCTTTCGATCTCGGCGGTATCGGTCGTTCGCCGGCGCGCTTTGACTTCGTGAAGCTCGGCAACGTCAACGGCCACTACATGCGCGCGGCGAGTTGCCAGGCCCTGGTCGAGGCCCTCGAGGCCGCGCTGCCCACCATGCACGATGCCGGCGTCGGCACGCTCGACGCGACGCAGCGCGCGATGCTTCTCGCCGCCATGCCCGGCCTGAAGGAGCGCGCCAAGACCCTGGTCGAGTTGTGGGACGGGGCGCGCTTCCTGTTCGCCGCGCGGCCCCTGCCGATCGACGACAAGGCCGCCGCCATCCTGCGCGATGGTCGCGCCCATCTCATCGCGCTGCTGCCGCGGCTCGAGGCGACGCGCGACTGGTCCGCCGCCGCGATCGAGGATCGCGTCCGCATCTACGCCGAGGAGGCCGGCGCCAAGCTCGGGCAGGTGGCGCAGCCGCTGCGTGCCGCGCTGACCGGGCGGTCGGTCTCACCGGGGGTGTTTGACGTCCTCGCCGTGCTCGGTCGCGAAGAGAGCCTGGCCCGGCTTCGCGACCAGGCCGCTTGAGGCGTCACGCTCGACAGGGTCCATAATCTGTCATAAGGGCGGCAAGCCGCGGACGCTTGTTCGATCCCTGACGATCGTCTAATCACGCGGCAGCATGCCGGTCTTTGGTTGTAGGACCTGACCCGTCAAAAGGCACATTCATGAGCGTAGAGACCGGTGGTTCCCTCTCGATCGGCGGCAAGTCGATCACCCTGCCGCAAAAAGACGGCGTTATTGGTCCCTCCGTCGTCGACATATCGAAGCTTTATGGCCAATCGGGGATGTTTACCTTCGATCCAGGCTTCACCTCGACGGCGAGCTGCGAATCGCAGATCACCTACATCGACGGCGACGCGGGCGTGCTGCTCTATCGCGGTTACCCGATCGAGCAGCTGGCCGACCACGGATCCTTCCTCGAGACCTGCTACCTCCTGCTCTACGGCGAGCTGCCGAGCCCCGAGCAGTTCAACGACTTCAACTTTCGCATCCAGCGCCACACCATGGTGCACGAGCAGATGTCGCGCTTCTTCCAGGGCTTCCGCCGTGACGCGCACCCGATGGCGGTGATGGTCGGCTCAATTGGCGCGATGAGCGCCTTCTACCACGACGTCACCGACATCGCGGACCCCAAAACCCGCATGATCGCCTCGATGCGGCTTATCGCCAAGGTACCGACCTTGGCAGCGATGGCCTACAAGTACAATATCGGCCAGCCATTCGTTTACCCCAACAACAGCCTGAACTACGCCGAGAACTTCCTCAACATGTGCTACGCAGTGCCGTGCGAGGAATATCAGGTTTCGCCGACCTTGGCGAAGGCGCTCGACAAGATCTTCATCCTCCACGCCGATCACGAGCAGAATGCTTCGACTTCGACGGTGCGTCTCGCCGGCTCCTCCGGCGCCAACCCGTTCGCCTGCATCGCGGCCGGCACCGCGTGCCTTTGGGGTCCGGCGCACGGCGGCGCCAACGAGGCGGCACTGAAGATGCTCGCCGAGATCGGCGACGTGAAGAACATCCCGAAGTTCATCGAGCGCGCTAAGGACAAGAACGACCCGTTTCGCCTGATGGGCTTCGGTCATCGCGTCTACAAGAACTACGATCCGCGCGCCAAGATCATGCAGAAGACCTGCCACGACGTGCTGGCCGAGACGGGCATGGGTGATGACCCGCTGTTGGAGATTGCTGTCGAGCTCGAGCGCATCGCATTGTCGGACGAATACTTTATCGAGAGGAAGCTCTACCCCAACATCGACTTCTACTCGGGCATCACCCTCAGAGCGATGGGCTTCCCGAACTCGATGTTCACCGTTCTCTTTGCCGTCGCCCGAACCGCCGGCTGGATCGCGCAGTGGAAGGAGATGATCGAGGATCCGCATCAGAAGATCGGGCGCCCGCGCCAGCTCTATACCGGTGCCGCCAAGCGCGATTACGTGGCGATGGATCAGCGCTGAGGAAGGTCAGCGGGGATCGCCCGGCGCCCTTGCCTTGGCGAGAGGCCTCGGGCATACCTCGCGGCGTGGCACGGACGGCGACCATCTTTGCGTCGCTTTCGGACCCTACGGAGACGTGGCCGAGAGGCTGAAGGCGGCGGTTTGCTAAACCGTTATAGGGCCCTAAAGCCCTATCGAGGGTTCGAATCCCTCCGTCTCCGCCAGCCGGATCTTGAGGCCGTGATCACAATGGCTCCGGTGGGGGGCCTTCGGAGGACGAAGATGTTCCAGGCTCACCGGTCGGTGCTCACCGCCCTTTGGCCCGTTCTCATTGCGGGGATCTCGATGCTCGCGATGTCCGCCGTGGCGAAGGCCGCAGCGTCGCCCGACGGCATCTGGTACACCAAAGGCGAAGAGTCGATCATCAAGGTCCATCCCTGCGGCGGCGACGCCGATGCGCTCTGCGGCACCCTCGTTTGGCTCAAGGAGCCGAAGGAGGCCGACGGCAGCGTCAAGGTCGACAAGCTTAACAAGGATCCGGCCAAGAAGAACAAGCCAATGGTCGGCCTCGATATCCTGCTCAACATGAAGGTCACCGACGACCACTGGAAGGGCAAGGCCTATAATCCCGAGGACGGCAAACTCTACGACATCACCTTCAGCCCAAAGGAGGACGACACCGCCGACCTGCGCGGCTGCGTGCTCGGTTTCCTCTGCCAGACCGAGCAGTTCACGCGCGCCAGGGACGTCCCGGGTGGCGATCCCACTGCGGTCGCGGACGGCAAGAAACCGCACAGAGGCAAGGTGTCGGCCAAGAAGTGAGACCGGCGCGGACCGCTCGTTTCGGTCTGCTCTTCGTCGCGCTTACCGGCTGGTTGTGTGTCCAAGACGCCGCGGCCGAGACGGTATCCAGGGCGCGGCGCAGCGTACCCGCCCGGCCCCTCAAGACGGCACCGGACGTGACCGCGACCATCGCGAAGCCATCCGTGCCCGCACCGCGCTCGTTGCCGCTGGAAAGCGAGGATGTGATCCCGCCGCCTTTCAAGCTGCCGAGCGCGACGCGAGCCAGGGTGCGGGCCTGCGGCGAGGCTTGGCGCGACATGAAGCTAGCCGGAACGACGCTGGACGACGACTGGCGTGACTTCGCCCTCAAGTGCCTCGTCGGCAAGGGTCCAGCCGTCCTTGCCGACTAGATTAGCGGTGCGGAGCGTTCGATCAGCTCGCGTCCGTGGGAGCAGTCGTCGCGCCCGGCGATGCCAACGGCTTAGGCTCGGCTGCCGGCACCTTGCGGGCTGTCGTCTTGCGCGGCGCCTTCGGAGCGGCGGCTTTGGCCGCGGTCTTGCCGTCGGCCGGCACGTTGGCTTCGATCATGGGCGCGGCGTCCTTCTTCGCCGTGTGTTTCTTCGGCTTGTCCTTCGCTGCCGCGAGCTTCGGCTTGGCCGCTGGAGGCGTCGCGGCCTTGCGCGCAGTGGGCTTTGCCGCGGCCATCTTAGCGACAGGCTTTGCTGCGCCGAGCTTGGCTGCGGGCTCGGCAATCTTTCTTTCGGCCTTCGCCGTCTTCGTGGAGACTGCGGGCTTGGCGGACGCGTTCTTCACGGAAGCCTTCGTCGTCGCCTTGACCGCAGGCGTCTTGACGGCAGACAACTTGGGCGCGGTCGTCTTCGCAGCAACAGTCTTGCCAGCAGCACTTTTGGGCGATTTCGTAGGAACAGCCGACTTGGCAACGGCTGCTTTGGACGACTTGGGTGCAGACGACTTGGGTGCAGCCGGCTTGGTTGCGGCCAGTTTGGCTGGCGCAGTTTTGGGCGTCGAAGTCTTGACCGCGGCATTCTTCGTTGCGACAGGCTTCGCAGCCGCGACCTTGGTCTTCGCTGCGGGTGGCGCCTTGGCCGCCGTCGCCTTGGCGGCGGCAAGCTTGGCGGCCGCAGCCTTCGAAGCTTTCACGGCAGGAGCCTTGGCCTGCGGCTTGGTGGTCGTTTTCTTGGTGGTCGCCTTCACCATCGTCGTTCCCTCGGCTGCCAGAAACGGCCCTGTTTTGCCGCACGCAGATCAAGGAAGCCTAGCGCCGTCTACTTATGAAGCAAGCGGCAAGACATTTCGCGGAAAGTCTAGCCGCCTCATGGGTGTCACCGCGCGGGCGAGTCCGGTGCGGCTGAAAATCTCGCCGAGACAGCATCCTTCAGGAGAGCCTCGGATGACTGATGACGCGTCCGCCTTACTGATTACGACCACGCACTTAGAAAAAATGAGCAACCGCAATGGCTTGCGCTTAGTTAGCATGGTCTCGGCGGCAGTAGGAGCGCTGCGAACGCGTTAGTTGGTCCTCAAACAGTCTGCTCTTAGAAATTGACCCGGCTGTGCATGAGCCTCGGCTCGTCCTTGCACTCCAGCCGCCGTTTTTCATGTGCAAAAATCAGCGAACGTCGCGAGTTGCCGCTCGATCATCTCGCGTCGAGGCGTTTTGCTGAGGAACAGTCCCTGATTCGCAAATCGCGTCAAAGACCGAGCTTCTGCTTCAGGATCTCGTTGACCGTCTGCGGGTTGGCCTTGCCGCCCGTCGACTTCATGACCTGGCCGACGAACCAGCCAAGCATCGTTGGTTTGGCTTTCGCCTGTTCCACCTTGGCGGGATTCTCGGTGATGATCGCGTCGACGGCCGCCTCGATCGCGCCGGTGTCGGTGACCTGCTTGAGGCCGCGCGCCTCCACAATCGCGCGGGGGTCGCCGCCCTTGTCCTCACTGACGAGGATGACAAGGACGTCCTTGGCGATCTTGCCCGAGATCGTGCCGTCGCCGATGAGGTCGACGAGGCCGGCAACCTGCGCCGGCGTCAGGTGCGTGGCGTGGACGGCCACGCCCTCGCTGTTGGCAAAGGCGGCGATGTCGCCGTTGACCCAATTGGCGACCGCCTTGGCGTCGCGCTTCGTCCCGCCGTAAGCGACGCAGCTCTCGAAGAAATCGCCCGTCTCCTTGTCGGCGACCAGGACGCCGGCATCGTAGGGCGAGAGCCCGTAATCGGCGACGAAGCGCGCCTTCTTGGCGTCGGGCAGCTCGGGCAGCTCGGCGGCGAGCGCGTCGACGAAGGCCTGATCGAACTCGAGCGGCAGCAGGTCGGGATCGGGGAAGTAGCGGTAGTCGTGCGCCTCTTCCTTGTTGCGCATGGAGCGCGTTTCGCCGCGGCCGGGATCGTACAGCCGAGTCTCCTGGATGATGGCACCGCCATCCTCCAGGATCTCGATCTGCCGTCGCGCCTCGACGTCGATGGCCTGGCCGATGAAGCGAATGGAATTGACGTTCTTGATCTCGCAGCGCGTGCCGAGCGGCGCGCCGGGGCGGCGCACGGAGACGTTGACGTCGGCGCGCAGCGAGCCTTGCTCCATGTTGCCGTCGCAGGTGCCGAGATAGCGCAGGATGGTGCGCAGCTTGGTGACATAGGCTTTGGCTTCGTCGGCCGAGCGCATGTCGGGCTTCGACACGATCTCCATCAAGGCCACGCCCGAGCGATTGAGATCGACGAAGCTGTCGGTCGCGGACTGGTCGTGCAGCGACTTGCCGGCGTCCTGCTCGAGATGCAGGCGCTCGATGCCGACCGCGAAGCTGTCGATCGGCGTGAGGTCGACCTTGACCACACCCTCGCCGACGATCGGGTCCTTGTACTGCGAGATCTGGTAGCCCTGCGGCAGGTCCGGATAGAAGTAGTTCTTCCGGTCGAACACCGAGCGATGGTTGATCTTTGCCTCCAACCCGAGGCCGGTGCGTACCGCCTGCGCCACGCATTCCGCGTTGATCACCGGCAGCATGCCGGGCATCGCGGCATCGACCAGGGACACATGCGAGTTCGGCTCGGCACCGAACTCGGTGGAGGCGCCGGAGAACAGCTTGGAGCGCGACGTCACCTGCGCATGGATCTCCATGCCCACGATGATCTCCCATTCGCCGGTGGCGCCTTTGACGAGGTTCTGCGGCTTGGTGTGGATGGTCATGATTTATCCTTACCGGACGCGTCAGAGTCACCACTGACGTTTAGCTCCCGCGCGACCATCGCTTCGAGATCGTTGAGCTTGTTCGCCGTTTGCCAGATGCGAGACGCAACCACGCGCGAGTAGTTATGTCGGTAGAGATTGCCTGCATCTCTGACCGCACGCCAGTCGATTTCCGGACGCCTGGACGTCGGAGAGCCGGCGGGTCGCCTCCGATATGATCTCGAGAGCCCGTGTGGTTGCGTAGAGGCGCATAAGATCGCCCTTTAGGCTTGCCGCGTCCTGATCCTTTAGGAAAGTCCTAATCGCCTCGATATTCAGGCGGATGCCGTCCAATGCGTCCTTGAACTTGTCAGAAAGCATAGATCGCATCGCGCTCGACGCTTGGGAGCACGAACGGCCGAAGCGCCCGCCGCTCCGACAGATCGACCTTGCGGCAGAAATGATCCCCTAGAAAATTCATGATCCCAACGCATTCGTAGTCTCCAAGCCGGGCCGCAGGATCGATGTCGACAACGATGTCAATGCCGCTGTCCGGTCGCTGCTCGCCGCGAGCCGTGGACCCTAAGAGCGCAGCATGTAGAACGCCCCGAGCGCGTAGCTCGGCTTCAACCGCTTTGAGCGCCGCGATAGCCACCTCTCGATCCAATCCCGTCCTCTCAGTTGCTGTCGCGACGCGTTGCCGTATCGCCAAGCCCGTTCTCGCGATAGATTGTGGTTATGGAGCAATCCGGTTGGCGCCGCTTAATGACGACGTGGATCGACGACGGCGTCAGGTCACGGCGCATGATGACTCGTCGGCCAAAGCGTAGCTTCCCGGTGAGGTGCTCGCCGCGACCATTGCGGCCAGGATGATGCGCTTTATCCTTCCAACTTCCTTTGAGCGCGATAGTGCCGCTCGGGCGATCTTAAAACGCAGCCGATGCGTAGCCAAGAAGAGTGGCTTCAGATCTCTCGTGGAGAGAGGTTGGGGTGAGTCGCGCCCCTGCACCGAACCGCCGAAAAGCGCCGAGGTCCACCACCTCCGTCCCGTTCCCACAACGTGAAGAGCCCTCAACTCGCGTCTTTTACTTCGACCAGTGGCGCGCTCGCGTTGTCGACCACCTCGCGCTTCGAGATCGTTTGCATCGCGTTCGAGCGGATGTGCAGCTCTTTGAGTTGCTTTTCCGTGGCGTAGGAGGGTGCCCCCATCAGCAAATCCTCGGCGCGCTGGTTCATCGGGAAGGGCACGATCTCGCGCAGGTTCTCTTCGCCCGCCAGCAGCATAACGATGCGGTCTACGCCGGGCGCGATGCCGCCATGCGGCGGCGCGCCGTACTGGAAGGCGCGGTACATGCCGCCGAAGCGCTCCTCGAGCACGCTCTCGTCGTAGCCGGCCAGCGCGAAGGCTTTTCGCATCGTATCCGGCCGATGGTTCCGGATCGCGCCCGAGGATAGCTCCACGCCGTTGCAGACGATGTCGTACTGGTAGGCCTTGAGGCCGAGCACGCTCTTCTCGTCGGCGCCGTCGAGCGCGAGGAAGGCGTCGTGCTCCATCTGCGGCATCGAGAAGGGATTGTGCGAGAAGTCGACCTTCTTGTCTTCCTCGTTCCACTCGTACATCGGGAAGTCGACGATCCAGCAGAACTCAAACGAGCCCGAGGTGGCGAGCCCGAGCTCGGTGCCGAGCCGCTGCCGCGCCAGGCCGGCGAACTTGTACATCGCGTCGGGGCGCCCCAGCACGAAGAACACGGCGTCGCCGGCAGTCAGGCCCTCCGGGCGCAGCGCGCGATAGGGCGCGGCGATCTCGGCGGGGAACCGCTCGGCCGCCTGGTCGCCTTCGGGCGTCGGCAGCTGCGCCCACTGGCCGGAACGGCCATTCAGGGCCGTTCTGATCGCCTCGCTGCGCTCGAGACCGATGTTCTTGGCAACGGGGCCGGCGCCCAGCTCTTCGCCCTCACGCCAGAAGATGTAGGCCAGCCCGGGCTGGCCTTCGCCTTTAGCCCAGGCGTCCATGCGGTCGCAGAAGGTGCGGGATCCCCCCGTCGGCGCAGGGATCGCCCAAACCCGCGTCTCCGGATCGGCGGCGAGGCGCTTGGCGAAGACGCCGAAGCCCGAGCCGGCGAAGGCCGCCGTGACGTCGTGGATGAGCAGCGGGTTGCGCAGGTCCGGCTTGTCCGACCCGAACGCCTTCACCGCGGCGGAAAAGCTGATCATCGGGAAGGACTGCGTGACCGGGCGACCGCCGCCGAACTCCTCGAAGAGCCCACGAAGCACCGGCTCGACGGCGGCGAAGACGTCATCCTGCGTGACGAAGCTCATCTCGATGTCGAGCTGGTAGAACTCGCCCGGCGAGCGGTCGGCGCGCGCGTCCTCGTCGCGGAAGCACGGCGCGATCTGGAAGTAGCGATCGAAGCCCGCCACCATCAGCAGCTGCTTGAACTGCTGCGGCGCCTGCGGCAGCGCGTAGAACTTGCCGGGGTGCACGCGCGAGGGCACGAGGTAGTCGCGCGCGCCCTCGGGCGAGGAGGCCGTGAGGATCGGCGTCTGGAACTCGAAGAAGCCTTGGGCCTTCATGCGCGAGCGCATCGCGTCGATGACCCGCCCGCGCAGCATGATGTTGGCGTGCAGCTTGTCGCGGCGCAGGTCGAGGAAACGGTACCTGAGGCGGATGTCCTCGGGGTAGTTCTGGCTGCCCGCGACGGGCAGCGGCAGCTCCGCCGCCGGGCCCAGCACCTCGATCGCGGTCACGTAGACCTCGATGTGGCCCGTCGCCATCTCGGCGTTCTCGGTGCCAGCGGGGCGGATGCGGACCCGGCCGTCGACGCGCACGACCCATTCCGAGCGCAGCGTTTCCGCCGGCGTGAAGGCTGGCGAGTCGGGATCGACCACGCATTGCGTGATCCCATAATGGTCGCGCAGGTCGACGAAGAGCACGCCGCCGTGGTCGCGGATGCGGTGGCACCAGCCGGCGAGGCGTGTCTCCGTGCCGGCGTCGCCTTCGCGGAGCTGACCGCAGGTGTGCGAACGGTAGCGATGCATGGTCACGCGTGTCTCGGGTTCGGACGGGCCCTGCTGAAGACAGCGAGGGCGGCAGAAGGCGGCGGGACAACCGCACGCAACCCCGAGGTAAGTCAATACTGACATACCAAAGCGGCCGAGCGGCGTTGCCAAGCGGGCCGCCGGATGGGAAACCGACGCGTCGGCCTCTTGGCGAAATCGGTAGACGCACGGCACTTAAAATGCCGAGCCCTTCGGGCGTCCGGGTTCGAGTCCCGGAGAGGCCACCAGCATCCGAAGCGGAGCCGGGACCGTCCAGCTCCGGGGCGCTCAACAAAAGGCTTGCAGTGACTGACCCCTCATCGACCGCGACCACTTGGCCAAGCCTTCGCGCACCCTCCATCGAAGCGCGCCCAGCCGAGCGGACAGTTCACGGCGTAACGCTTCACGATGAGTTCGCGTGGCTGCGCGCAAACACCTGGCGCGAGGTTCTGCGCGATCCGGCGGCGCTGCCCGCCCCGATCCGGGCGGTGCTGGAGGCGGAGAATGCCTACGCGGCGGCACATCTGGAGTCTCATGCGGCGCTGATCGAGACCCTCGTCGCCGAGATGCGCGGGCGCATGAAGGAGGACGATGCGAGCGTCCCCAGCGAAGACGGCTCGTGGCTCTACTACGAGCGCCACCGGCAGGGCGGGCAGCAGCCGCTGTTCTGCCGCAAGGCCGGCGAGCACGGCGCCGAGGAGATCCTGCTCGACGGCGACGCGGAACGGGGCGATCGCGCCTTCTTCAAGATCGCAACGGCGCGAAACTCGCCCGATCACGCCAGGCTGGCCTGGAGCGTCGACGACGCCGGCTCCGAGCTCCACGCGATCCGCGTCCGCGATCTCGCCTCGGGCACCAATACCGACGACAGCGTCGCCGACAGCGATGGATCAATCGTCTGGACGAGCGACTCGCGAGCCTTCTACTACGTCCGCGTCGACGACAACCACCGCACCTGCGAGGTGCTGCGGCACCGGCTCGGAGAGCCCAGGGACGAGCTGGTGTTCGCCGAGAACGATCCGGGCTGGTTCGTCGGGATCGAGCGCACCGTCTCCGGCGCCTTCGCCGTCGTCAGGGTCAGCGATCACGCCGCGAGCGAGTGCCACCTGATCGACCTCGCCGACCCGCACGCCCGACCCGTCCTGGTCGAAGCGCGCGCGAAGGACCTGCGCTACTCCGTGGCCCATCGCGGCGACGAACTCTTCATCCGCACCAACGCCGACGGCGCCGAGGACTACAGAATTGTGCGCGCGCCCCTCGCGTCGCCCGGGCGGGCGAACTGGGTCGATATGGTGCCGCACGAGCGCGGCCGCATGATCACCGGCATGACAATCTACCCCGACCACCTCGTTCGCCAGGAACGTCACGAAGGCCTGCCGCGTATCGTCGTGCGCTCGCTCGCGGACGGCGAGGAATATTTCGTGGCCTTCCCCGAGGAGGCCTACAGCCTTTCGCTCGATGGGCGACGCGCCTTCGCCTCACGCGACCTGCGCTTCACCTACGCCTCGATGACGACGCCGCGTGAGACCTACGATTTTGACCTCGTCACCCGCGAGCGCGTGCTACGTAAGCGGCAGGCGATCCCCAGCGGGCACGATCCCTCGCGCTACGTGACGCGCCGGCTTTTCGCCACCGCCCCGGACTGCGAGCGCGTGCCGGTGACGGTGCTGCACCGCGCCGGGCTAGCGCTCGATGGCGGAGCGTCGCTCCTGCTCTACGGCTATGGCGCCTACGGCCACGCCCTACCCGCGAGCTTCAGCGGCAACGTGCTGTCCTTGGTCGACCGCGGCTTCGTCTACGCTCTGGCGCACGTGCGCGGCGGCACGGACAAGGGCTGGCATTGGTATCTCGATGGCAAGCTCGACCAGAAGCCCAACACCTTCTCCGACTTCATCGCGGCGGGACGGATGCTGATTGACGCGGGCTACACGGCGCAAGGCCGCATCGTCGCCCAGGGCGGCAGCGCCGGCGGCATGCTGATGGGCGCGGTCGCCAACATGGTGCCGGAGCTCTTCGCCGGCATCGTCGCCGCCGTGCCCTTTGTCGACGTCCTCAACACCATGCTCGATGCAGACCTGCCGCTGACCCCGCCTGAGTGGCTCGAATGGGGCGACCCGATCGCCGATCCCGCCGCCTTCGCGACCATCCGCGCCTACTCGCCTTACGATAACGTCTCCGCTCAGACCTATCCGCCGATCCTCGCCTTGGCCGGGTTGACCGATCCGCGCGTGACCTATTGGGAGCCGGCGAAATGGGTTGCGCGCCTGCGTGCCGCGATGACATCAGGCGGACCGATCCTGCTTAAAACCCAGATGGGCGCCGGTCACGGTGGCGCCTCGGGCCGCTTCGACCGCCTGCGCGAGATCGCCGAACAATACGCCTTCGCGCTAGCCTGCGCCGGTCTAGGGTGACCTGAATCTGGCTGAGTGGGCGGCGCCGCCGTGTCTAGTGATCGCTCATGCGTGCGTAGCTACGGGCCCGTCCGTTTGGATTGCGGCCCGCGTTGAAAGCGACAACGGCGCTTGAAATGGTTTAAGACGCCGAGGCACGGGCTATCGATTAATTTACGCCACGGGCGCCCCGCTGTAACCATCATTCCGATGGTCACAGAAGGGGCTTATCGCCTATCACGAAAAAACGCCTGCCCCATCGCGACAGTGGCAACGTAAGTTCAAAAGGCTCAAGGGAAACATAGCACCGTCACATCACTTAAAGCCGACAGCGCCGAGGCGCCTGTCGGCCTACCCGTGGGTGCGTTCAGCGCGTCGGACGCGCATCGCGCCTGTGCGCCATGTGATGACCGACGGCGCAACCCGCCGCGGCACCGGCCATGCCGTGATGGGCGAAGTGGCCGGCGATGCCGCCGACGATCGCGCCCTTGATGCAACCGCGGGCCTGCGCAGCGGTGGCACCGATCGAGAGTACGGAAGAGAGAGCGATAGCGATGGCGAGATGTTTCATGGCAGGTCTCCGCTTGAAATAGCGCAAACGAAACAGCGACGCTTGCGGGACGTTCCGGCGCTAGTGGTCGTAGATCCGGCTTTGCTCTTGCGGTCGCCCTGCCCGATGGCGCACAACTCGCGTGCACATCACGGAGCGCAGCTCCCAAGAAAGACGGAATGACCCTGATCGCGACGACGCGGGAACTCGCTGACCTCTGCCACCGCCTCGCCCTTTTCCCCTACGTGACGGTCGACACCGAGTTCCTGCGCGAGACGACCTTCTGGCCCAAGCTCTGCGTCGTGCAGCTCGCCTCCGACGATGAGGCCGTCGCCGTCGACGCGCTAGCCGAAGGACTTGACCTGCAGCCGCTCTTCGACCTCATGGCCGACCCCAAGGTGGTCAAGGTCTTCCACGCCGCGCGCCAGGACGTCGAGATCTTCTGGAACCTCGCCAAGCTCGTGCCGACGCCTTTGTTCGACACGCAGGTCGCCGCGATGGTGTGCGGCTTCGGCGACCAGATCTCCTACGCCGACCTCGTGCAGACCGTCACCAAGGCCAACCTCGACAAGTCCTCGCGCTTCACCGACTGGACGCGCCGGCCACTGTCCGCGGCGCAAGTGGCCTACGCCATCGCGGATGTCACCCACCTGCGCGACATCTACAAGTTCCTGCTCGGCAAGCTCGAGGCCTCGAGCCGCGTCGGCTGGCTGTCGGACGAGATGGGCACGCTGACGGCGCCGGCCACCTACGAGCAGCACCCCGACCGCGCCTGGGAGCGCTTCCGAAATCGCGCCCGCAAACCGCGCGACCTCGCCGTGCTGATGGAGCTCGCCGGCTGGCGCGAAGCCGAGGCGCAGAGCCGCGACGTTCCCCGCGCGCGCGTGCTCAAGGACGACGTCATGATCGAGGTGGCGCTGGCCGCGCCGCAGAGCGAGGAGGCGCTGGGCGAGCTGCGCGCGTTTCCCAAGGGTATGGAGCGTTCGCGCGCCGGCGCCGAGATCGTGCTGGCTGTCGCGCGCGGCCTCGCCCGGGACGTGAAGACGCTACCCAAGCTCGACCGCGATCGCCGCAGCGGCGGCGGCGCCACGGTGGAGCTCCTGAAGGTGCTGCTGCGCCAGGTGAGCGAGAGCCATGGCGTCGCGGCGAAGATGATCGCCACCGTCGACGACCTCGAGGCAATCGCGTCCGACGACGGCGCCGACGTACCGGCGCTGACGGGCTGGCGGCGCGACCTCTTCGGCTCCAAGGCGCTGGAGCTGAAGCACGGCCGCCTGGCGCTGACGCTGGAGCGCGGCAAGGTCGTCGCACTCGAGTGGCAGGAGCACGCCGAGCCGGCGTAACCGCGCGCCTGGCCGGGCCGAAGATCTACAGCCGAACCGCTTGGAGAATGCACCGTCGTTGCCTAACATTTGGCAAAGCCGAGGGCGCTGACGCCATGACACGCATCGCCACCACCATGCTCGCCGCCGGGCTGTTTTGGGCTTCGTCCGTTCACGCAGGTGACTCGGCCTCGATGCCTAACCTGCACACCATGCTCATGCAGAAATTCGACGCCATGAACACCATGAACCAAGGCATCTTCCGGGAGGACGTGACGCCGCTGGTGTCGGCCTACTTCCCCGTGGGGCAGCCGATCGCGGATACCAAGAAGATCCTTTCCGACCAGAAGCTCGGCGCGCTGAAACCGTTCAAGGGCACCAACGATCCCGGCATGGGCACGATGTTCGTCACCAGGTTCGACCTGACGAGCCACCTCTTCTCGCAGGTCTACGTGGTGCTCGACTTTGATTTCGACGGCGCCGGGCCGGAGATGAAGCTCAAGGCCATGAAGGCCTACTTGCGCGCCTCGAACATGTAGCCGATCAATGGATATGATCGCGATCTACTACACGCCGCTTACTTCGACCAAGGTGGCGGAAGTGATCGGGCTGGGCGAAGCCTACCACATGGCGCTCGTCTACACCGACGGACAGGGCCGCAGCTACGCGGCCAGTTCCGGCCCTTCGAACCATATGACGGCGCAGACGCCGGGCCTCGCCGTCGCCGCCGCCTTCGCCTCGACCATGGGCGTGCCTTCGGCCTTCGGCACGCTGCTGTCCGACCCGGCCAACAATCACGCCTTCATCAAAGGAAGGCCGGAGGATTATTACACCCAGGACGACGAAGGAAACCCATATCCGGTCACGACCGTTATGACTGGCGAGGACCTCTCGGCCAAGTGGCAGAGCATCCTCAGGACCTACGTCGAAGTCGGCAAACTGAAGCTGACCTATTCGCCCATCAGCCAGAACTCGAACAGCATGGCCGGCTCGGCGCTGCGGGCGGCCGGCATTCCCATCCCGTTCTCGAGCCGGACATGGTTCGTGCCGGCGGTTTTCACGCGGCTGCCCCTGACGCCGGACGAGGTTGGGACGATGCCGCGGTAAGGCGAATCGCTACGGTAACGCGACTGTCGGCTCGCGCGCCAGCAGCTTCGCCAACCCCTTGACCCGATTGGCGAGGCGCTCGTTGCCGAGATCGGCGAGGTCCGGCGGCAGCGCCACGGCGACCTTGCCCTTGGCGGCGGTCATCGCAGCCCGCGGCAGCACGTCGGGCATGCCGGCAGCGAGCACGGAGGCGACTCGCAGCGCGGCACCGATCACCTGGGCCCGGTCGATCCTAGCCGGCGGCATCATGCTGCGGATCTGCTGCGCGACATCCTCGTCGAGGCCGACGTAGCGCAGCGTTGCCACCAGCGACAGGAACGAGCGCCCCGCGTGATCGACCCCGGGCAGGATCGCCGAGGACACGAGGTTGAAGCTCTGCACCCCGCGATAGTCGGGATGCGCGCGCCAATTGACCTCGGAAAGGTAGCACGCCGCCTCGCGCAGCCGCCGCTCCTCCTCGCTCTCCGCGAGACCCGCCGAGCGCAAGAAGGCTTCGGTCCAGGCGACGAGGTCCGTGGCGTAACGCGGCGCGCGCGAGAGCAGGCGATTGGCCTTGGCGGCGGCGGCGAGCAGAGGGTCCTCCTGCCGATGCGCGGGGTCAAGCGCCTCGTAGAGCAGCCCTTCGCGCACGCCGTAGGTCGAGATCACGACCTCCTTGGGCTTGGCGCGGCGGATCAGCTCATCGAGCACGACGGCGCCGTAGGCGAGCAGCGGGCGCCGCGCGGCGTTGACCGATTCGATGGCGAGGAACGCGCTCGGGTCGACCCGCTCGACGAGACCCGCTAGGTCGGCCGCCTCGCGCGCCGGGATGGCGTAGCCGTGCATAACCATGAGCGGGTAATTGCGCTGCCCGATGTGCAGCTTGGCCAATGCGCGCCAAGTGCCCCCGACGGCGTAGAAGCTGCGGCCCTCCAGCTTGTCGAGGTTGGCGCATCGGGCGAGCGCGTCACGCACGATCTTGGCCGCGGCCTTAGGTGAGCCACCCGAGGCGTCCATCAGGGCGAGCCCGCCGAGCGGCAGGCTCACGCCTTTGCCGACATTGCCGCCCTTGACCTCGATCAGCTCGAGAGAACCGCCACCGAGATCGCCGACGATCCCGTCCGGCGCGTGGAGGCCGCACATGACGCCCAGTGCGGAAAGCTTGGCCTCGCGCTCGCCCGAGAGCAGCGCGATCTCGATGCCGCCGAGCGCCTCACGCGCCGCGGCGACGAACTCGGGCCCATTCGAAGCGTCGCGCGCGGCCGCTGTGGCGATCACGCGAACGTCGTCGATGCCCATCATCGCGGTCAGCACACGGAAGCGCTTGAGCGCCGTCAGCGCCTTCTCGACGCCGGCCTTCGGCAGCTTGCCGGTGGAGACGACGCCGTTGCCCAGGCCGCAGAGCGACTTTTCGTTGAAGGCCGGGATCGGCGCCCGGTCGAGGTTGTCGTAGCAGACGAGGCGGACCGAGTTCGAGCCGATGTCGATGATGGCGACGGGCCGCTCCGCGGCTTGCGCCCGGTCGTCGTGCGGCGCAGACTGGGCGCGGGTCAACGGTGCTCCAGGCGCTTGAACAGCGTGCGCGGGCTTGAATCCTTAAGGCTCTTGCCGCGACCCGAGAGGCTCGGGTTGGTCATAAAGTAGGAGTGCGCATTGAACGGCTCCTCGTTCGCCGGCGCCACGATGCGCGTCGACGAGCCGTCCGGCGATACAAGATAGGATTGCTGGTTGTCGAGCAGGTTCGCCACCATGATCTGGTCGAGCACCTGCTCGTGGACCGTCGGATTGAGTACCGGCAGCATGATCTCGACGCGCCGATCGAGGTTACGGGTCATCAGGTCGGCCGAGGAGATGTAGACCAGCGCCTTGGGATGGGGCAGCGCGTGGCCGTTGCCGAAGCAGTAGATGCGGGCATGCTCGAGGAAACGCCCGATGATCGACTTCACCCGGATGTTCTCGGAAAGGCCCGGGAGCCCAGGCCGCAGGCAGCAGATGCCGCGCACCACGCAGTCGATCTGCACGCCAGCCTGGCTCGCCCGATAGAGCGCGTCGATGATGCCGGGATCGACCAGCGAATTGCACTTCAGCCAGATCGAGCCCTTCTTGCCGGCCCCGGCGAAGGCGACCTCCGCCTCGACGTTCTTCATGAAGCGCTCGCGCAGCGAGACAGGCGACATGGCGAGGCGCTCCAGATCGCCCGGCTCGGCGTAGCCGGTGATGAAGTTGAACACCCGCGACACGTCGCGCCCGATCGCCGGATCGGCTGTGAAGAACGAGACATCCGTGTAGATCTTCGCGGTGTTGGGATGATAGTTGCCGGTGCCGATGTGACAGTAGGTGATGAGGTTGGGTCCCTCGCGCCGCACCACCATCGACAGCTTGCCGTGGGTCTTCAGCTCGATGAAGCCGAACACCACCTGGGCACCGGCGCGCTCGAGGTCGCGCGACCAGCGGATGTTGGCCTCCTCGTCGAAGCGCGCCTTGAGCTCAACGAGGGCGGTCACGGACTTGCCGGCCTCGGCCGCCTCGATGAGCGCGCCGACGATCGGCGAGTCTAACGAGGTACGGTAGAGCGTCTGCTTGATTGCGACGACGTTGGGGTCGCGCGCCGCCTGCTTGAGGTACTGCACCACGACGTCGAAGGATTCGTAAGGGTGGTGGACGACGAGGTCCTTCTGCCGGATGGCGAGGAAGCAATCGCCGCCGTTGTCGCGCACGCGCTCGGGAAAGCGCGGGTTGTAGGGCTTGAACTTCAGTTCGGGACGGTCGAGCCCGACGATCTCGGCAAGCTCGTTCAAGGCCAGCATGCCGTCCTGCACGAACGTCTCGTCGGCGACCACGCCGATCTCCTCGGCGACGAAGGCGCGTAGCGCTGGCGGCATCAGGCTGTCGTACTCGAGCCGGATCACCGAGCCGCGGCGGCGTCGCTTCAGCGCCGACTCGAAGAGCCGCACGAGGTCCTCGGCCTCCTCCTCGATCTCGAGGTCCGAATCGCGGATCACGCGGAAGGCGCCCGAGCCCTTGAGCAGGTAGCCGGGGAACAGCGATTGGGTGAACATGCCCACCAGCGTTTCCAGCGAGACGAAGCGCGTCGGCGCGCCCTCGACGTGCGGCAGGTGTACGAAGCGCTCGCCCTTCTGCGGCAGGCGGATCAGCGCGCGCAGCACCTTGCTGTCGCCCGGCCGCACTAGCTCGAGGGCGATCGAGAAGCCGAAGTTCGGGATGAACGGGAAAGGATGCGCCGGGTCGACCGCCAGGGGCGTGAGAACCGGAAAGATGTGGCTGTTGAAATGAGCCTCCAGCCAGGCGACGTCGCCCTTGTCGAGGTCGCCGGGGTCGGCCAGCACAATACCGACCTTGGCGATCTCCTCGCGCAGCTCGCGCCAGCGCCGCTGCTGCTCGGCGGCGAGGCGCGAGACGCCCTCGCGCACCTTCACCAACTGCTCGACCGGCGACAGCCCGTCCTCCGAAGGCATGGTCACGCCCTGGCGGGCCTGCCCACGCAGGCCGGCGACGCGCACCATGAAGAACTCGTCGAGGTTATTGGCCGAGATCGAGAGGAAGCGCAGCTGCTCGAGCAGCGGGTGGTTGCGGTTGGAGGCTTCCTGCAGGACGCGTCGATTGAACTCGAGCCAGGACAGCTCGCGGTTGATGAAGCGCTGCGGCGAGGCGGCGAGCTCCTCGGGACGATCGACGAGGTCGCCGAGCGTGTCCATCAGCGCGATGCCTGCCGCAGCGGATGGCCGATTCTCCGGGACGCCAGCGGTATCGGCGAAGGCGACATCGCTCATCGAGTTCTCCTTGAAACGGCTCGCGCCCACCATCGTCCGTGGGTGCACGACACTAACATTTGACACGACCAACGGAGCCTACCAAGCGTAGGTTGAGACACAGTCGAACAGCGTCTTGCACCCGCAACGGAGCAAATGCATCCTCGACCCAAACTGGAAGACGCCTTTGTGACAAAGGCTTGAAAGGAGATCCAGATGACTGTCGGGCACATCCTCGCTCGCAAGGGTCGAGCCGTCGTAATGGTCCAGCCGCACGCCACCGTCCGGGACGTTGTCGATGCCCTCGCTGCCAAGCACATCGGCGCGATCGTGGTCGCCGACGTCGAAGGCCGCATGCACGGCATCGTCTCGGAGCGCGACGTGGTGCGGGCACTGGCGGCGCGCGGCTGCGACGCCCTCGAGGATGCGGTGTCCGGCATCATGACCAAGGACGTCGTCACCGCGACCGAGGAGGACGGCATCCTCGACGTCCTCGGCCACATGTCGCGTGGTCGCTTCCGCCACATGCCGGTGATCGCGAACGGCCGCATCGCCGGGCTCATCTCGACGGGTGATGCAGTGCAATACCGGCTGGAGCAGATGGAACAGGAGCAGTCGGCTTTGCGCGAGTACATCGCCACCGCGTGAGCCGGAGGATCGGGATGGCTCAACGCCGACGCTCGCTGGCGGCAAATCGTGCCTCGATGTCGGGCATGGCGCGGCGGACGACAACCCGTCCGTGCTCGATCATCTCCGCCGCCCGGTGAAATTCGAACAGCCCGACTCCCGGTGTCCGCGCGTAGAGCATCACATCCGGCGGGTCGATGGCGAGGCGGGCGCGCGAGATCCGCTCCTGCGCGATGGAGAAGGCACCGACGACCACGCCCGCGATCCCCGGCGTGCCGTCGGCGCGGCGCTTGAACAGGCGGCGGCGGGCGAAGAGTAATTTGCGCGCCTTCTTCATGCGAGAGGGCGCATGAGAGCCGGAGTCGTCCTCGGCGACATCGGAGGCGATCGCGTCGAGATCGGCGAGAGAGGCGTCGGTGGTGACGTCGTGAGGCGCTCCGCCAGGAAGCGAGCCCGTCAGGTTCACCGCGATTACGAAATCGGCTCCGAGGGTCCGGCAGACCGAGACGGGTACCGGGTTCGACATGGCTCCGTCGAAGAGCCAGCGCCGGTCGATCAACAGCGGCTCGAAGATGCCCGGGAGCGCGTAGGAGGCCCGCACCGCCTCCACCACGTCGCCCGAGCCGATGCAGACCTCGCGACCCGAACCGAGCTCCGTCGCCACGGCGACGAAGGGCAGCGCCAGGTCTTCGATGCGCAGGCCGCCGAGTTCGCGCGTGAGCCGCCGCCGCAGACGTGCCCCGCCGATCAGCGCCGAGCCGCCGAGCGAGAGATCCATCATCGCGAAAACCCGCCGGCGATTCAGCCCGCGGGCGAATCCTTCCAGAGCATGGAGCCGGTCGGCGGCGTGGCATGCCCCCACGACCGCGCCGATGGACGTGCCGGCGATGACGTCGATGGCGACGCCCTGCGCCGCGAGCTCGCGGATGATACCGATATGCGCCCAGCCCAGCGCGGCACCTCCGCCGAGCGCGAGGCCGACGCGACGCCGCGGCTTCTGCACGGCGGGATGGAACGCAACGGGAGCGGCCTGGCGCGTGCCGATCGGAAAGCCGGGCACGTCGGCGACGGTTTTGGCGGCAGTCTTGGTGATCCTGAACAGACGCCGCGGCCGGGTGCGGCCGTCAGCCGGCATCCGGCACCAACGACACCTCGGTGCCATCCCACCGTAGCCGGCGATAAAAGCAGGACCGGCGTCCGGTGTGGCAGGCACCGCCGTCGCCGCCGGGAACAACCCGCATGACGATGGCATCCTGGTCGCAGTCGGTGCGGAGCTCAACCACGCTCTGCACCTGACCCGACGTGTCGCCCTTGCGCCAGAGCGCCGCGCGCGAGCGGGACCAGTAATGCGCCGTCCCGCTCTTCAGGGTCAGACGTAATGCCTCCGCGTTCATGTGAGCCAGCATGAGGACAGCGCCGTCGCGATCATCCAGCGTCACGCAGGCGACAAGCCCGTCGCGATCCCAGCGTGGGCGGAAGGCTGTACCTTCCTCGACGTCGACCTTGGTCAGCTGCGAAGCGTCAGGACCGGCCATGACGTACCAGCGAGAGGAAACGCACCTGCTCGCCCGGATCGTCCTTGAAGCAGCCGGCGAAACGCGTCGTCACGGTGGAGGTGCCGTGCTTGCGGATGCCGCGGATGGCCATGCACATGTGCTCGGCCTCGATCATCACCGCACACCCGCGCGGGCGCAGGTTCAGTTCCAGCGCGGTCAATACCTGCGCGGTCATCGCCTCCTGCGTCTGCAGACGCTTGGCGAAAATGTCGACGAGCCGCGCGAGCTTCGACAGGCCGACGACCCCCTCGCTGCTGGGATAATAGGCAATCTGCGCGCGTCCGGTGAACGGCACCATGTGGTGCTCGCAGTGCGACACGAAGGGGATGTCGCGCACCAGCACCATGTCGTCGTAGCCGTGCACGTCCTCGAAGACGCGGGTCAGTACTTCGGCGGGATCCTGCTTGTAGCCGGCATAGAGCTCGTCCATCGCCGCGATCACGCGGCGCGGTGTCTCAAGCAGTCCTTCGCGGGCAGCATCATCGCCGATAAAGCCGATAAGCAGGCGCACGGCAGCTTCCGCCTCCTCCCGGCTCGGCCTGTTGGCGGAGGGTGCAGCGTCGTCTCGCGCCACGCGCTCGCGCAAGGTCTTAACCACATCGTCCATGTGGTGCCTCCATGGGTCGGTGTCAGATGGATTGAGGCGCACAGCTCGGGACCAGCGCCTCGGACACGCGGGCTCGGCCATCGCGCCGTCGCACCCTATATAGGATCGAGTTCCCGTCGTCACCGCTCGCTTTGTGATCGCACCCCCTATGCTGAACGACATCTACAACCAGCGTATCCTCGAGCTGGCAGGCAACATCCCGCGGCTCGGTCGCCTGCCCGCGCCGCAGGCGACATCGCGCCAGCATTCCAAGCTGTGCGGCTCGACCGTCACGGTCGACGTGACGCTGGCCGACGGTCGCGTGGCCGATTACGCGCAGGACGTGAAGGCCTGCGCGCTGGGCCAGGCCGCAGCCTCGATCGTGGGCCGGCACGTGGTCGGCGCGACACCGGCCGAGCTTCGCGCGGTGCGCGACAGGGTCAAGGCGATGCTGAAGGAGAACGGTGCGCCGCCCGAAGGGACCTGGGCCGATGCGGCGGTGCTGAAACCGGTGCGCGATTTCCGGGCACGTCACGCCTCGACGTTGCTGGCCTTCGAGGCGGCAGCTGCGGCAGCGACAGAAATCGAACAGACGGCATCCGCAGGAAGCGTGTCTTCGTAGAGGGCGATCGTCCGATGCCAGACAGGTTGTCGGATACTGTGGCAGGAAGGTGATATCCTTCTAGCGCGAATGCGGTCAGGCTCCCGAGTGGGAATTACTCGAGCGGCGAGGAGCCGGCGTGATCAAAAAAGTTCTGATGGCCAGCGCCGGCGTGGCTCTCGCGGCAAGCGCCGCAGCTGCGGCCGACTTGCCGAGCCGTCGCGCTCCTCCCGTCTACGTGCCACCGGTCGTGGCAGTGCCCTACAGCTGGACAGGCTTGGAGTTCGGCTTGACCACGAGTTATTCGTTCTCGGGCAACAAGAGCGTCGCAACGACACCCGTTGGCGGCACTTTCGGCCAAGCCTCCTTCGCCACGCTCAATAGATCAGGCTTTGATACCGTCGGCGGCGGCGTCGCTGCGAACTATCAGTTCACTCCCGGTCATGGCTTTGTCGTCGGCGCGGCTGCCGACGTGAGTTACTTCAACCTGCAAAAATTCCTCTACACAGGCTACGTCGGCGGCATCGGCGGCGACTATCAGCAGCGTACCGCCTATATCGGCACCGCAAACGGCCGCGTTGGCTACGCCTTCGACCACATCATGGTTTATGGCATCGGCGGTTTCGCCTATGGCGAATTGCACGACAGCGCCTACCTCTTCTCTGGTAACAGCGCGTCGCCCTATTTCGGAACGTCCGGCAACATCTCGACCGGTTACGATTACGGCGGTGGCATCGAGTACGCAATTCCAGCCGACAGCATCTTGAACTACCTGTCCGTCGAGAAGCTTCTCGGCAAGTTCACGGGCGGCAACAAGATCAGCGCCCTAAGCTTCCTCGACAGTCTGTCGTCCACGCTCAAAGTCGAATTCGTGCACTACGATCTCGGCACGCGGACCGTTGTCGCCACCAGCACCGCCGGCGCACCCGGCGGTTTCATCAATCGCTTCCACACCGAAGGCAATATCCTTCGCTTCGGCCTCGGCTACAAGTTCGATGGCACCTCGGCGCCAGCTCCGATCGTCGCGCGCTACTGAGCGGAAGCGGTCCTCTTGTGTTTAAGCCCGGCCGCCAGGCCGGGCTTTTCCTATTTTACATCCATGTCGGCCTCTCATCATGTCTTTGATGCGCGCGAGGCTTGCCACGATGGCCAGCCATCTCGCCCGTTCAGCGATCCGCCTCTACCAAGTGACGCTGTCGGGCTTGGTCGGACGGCAATGTCGGCACCTTCCCACTTGCTCCGAGTACATGGACGAGGCGATCATGCGCCATGGCCTGTGGGCCGGCGGTTGGATGGGCGCGGCTCGGATCTGCCGCTGTCATCCTTGGGGCACAGCCGGCTTCGATCCGGTTCCGGCGAAATCTCCCGCGTGCGCGCGCTGGTACGCGCCATGGCGCTACGGGTTTTGGCGTCGGCGCTCGGTCGAGGAGGGTGGCTGGTGAAGGCGCGCTGAACGCCGCCTTCCGCCGCGGTTCAGGCGCGCGAGCCTAGGGTCACGTCACGCTCGAGAGAGAGCGCAACAGTCTCCCAAAGGACCCCGCCATGATCACCCGCAAGCTCCTCGCCGCCTTCGTCGGTCTCTCGCTCGCCGCCGGTACGCTCGGCACAGCCTCCGCCCAGACCGCAGCTCCGGCGCCGACCCAATCGGCCAGCCCGTCCGACACGACGGCGCCGTCCACCGCCGCCAAGAGCGACACCACGATGAAGAAGGCGCCGGTGCGCAAGCATCACGCCCGCATGACATCGAAGACGCACCGCAAGCACGTGTCGCAGCGCGTCACCAAGCATGTCGCGACGCGACACGCCAACCTCAAGATCGCTGGTCACGCCAACAAGCGCATCCGTCTTTCGCACCTCGTGAAGCGCGGCACCAAGCACGCCTGATTCGATCGATCTATCAACTTCGCGCCGCCGCCGCATCTTGCGACGGCGGCGCTTTGCGTCTTGATGCGGCCTCAAACCGGAGCCCGCATGACGACCCGCAACAGCCGCACCGCCGCACACGAGATCGAGCCGCTGTTTCTCGAGCGCTGGTCTCCGCGCAGCTTCACCGGCGAGGCGATGCCCGATCCGGAGCTGTTCCGGCTATTTGAGGCGGCGCGCTGGGCGCCTTCCTCCTCGAACCGGCAGCCGTGGCGCTTTCTCTATGCCAAGCGCGACACGCCGGAGTGGCCGCTGTTCTTCGACCTGCTGAAACCCGGCAACCAGCGCTGGGCCGACGCCGCCTCGGTGCTCCTCGCCGTGGTCTCCAAGCGCACCGCGCCGGTCAAGGACAGCGATGAGGTGCGCGAGAACTACAGCCACAGCTTCGACACCGGCGCCGCCTGCATGGCGTTCGCGCTGCAGGCGGCGGCGCTCGGCTGGGCCGCCCACGCGATGGGCGGCTTCGATCTCGACTGCGCCGTCGCCGCGCTCCGCGTCCCCGACGACTACCGCATGGAATGCATGATCGCCGTCGGCCGCCTACGCGAGGATTCCGATACGCCCGCCAGACCGAACGATCGCGCGCCGCAGACGAGCTTCGTGCGCGCCGGCCGCTTCAACAGCTAGGTCCCGCCCTCGCCAGCCGAACGAAGCGCCGTCGGGGGCGTTCGCGCCTCGCTCCGGCCGAGGAAACCCGATGATCATCGACGACGCCGCCTACCCGCCCCTCAACATTCCCAAGACGATTGCCGAGGGCGTGTGGACCGTCGACGCAAAACCGATCCGGGCGATGAACGTGATGGTCGTGCCGCTGCGCATGACGATCTTCAGGCTCGGCAACGGTGACCTGCTGATCTACTCGCCAACGCAGTATCGGGAGACGCTGCGCGCGGCAATCGAGACACTGGGGCCGATCAAGCACCTCGTCGCGCCCAGCACTGGGCACTGGATGTTCATCCAGGAATGGCAGCGCAAGTGCCCGGGCGCTAAGTCTTGGGCCGTGCCCGAGCTTGCAAGCCGCAAGGCGGTGCGCGACGCCGGCATCCGCTTTGACGCCCTGCTCGGGCCGACGCCGCCGCAGGATTGGGTCGGCGAATTCGAGCACGTCATCTTTCGCGGACCCGGCTACGGCGAGCTCGACATGGTCCATACGGCGAGCGGAACGCTCGTCGTCGCCGATACCCTGCTGGAAGTGCGCGCCGGCAGCCTACCGCCGGTATCGCGCGCCATGGCCCTGCTGGCTGGCATCTGCGCGCCGATCGGGCGCGCGCCGCTGCAGCTGCGCGCCCTGCTCTCGCTCAAGCGCGAGGCCAACGCCGCCGCAGCCCGGCAACTCGTGTCGCTGGCGCCGCGCCGCGTGGTGCCGGCGCACGGCGACATCATCGAGGCCGACGTCGCAGAGCACCTCCGCCACTCGCTCGATTGGTTGGAGGGCGACCGTGCGCTGACCGTCGGCCTGACGATCGCCGGCATCGGCGCCGTGGCGGCGGCCACGGCCTATTACGTTAACCGCGAGCCGCCGCGTCGCCGGCGGCGGCGCGTCAGCCGGCGGTAGCCTCGGCTGCGGCGATCCGAGCCGCCGCCTTAGGCAACAGCCGAAGCGCATTGCGGCCGACCGCCTGGATCTGCTCCGACGCCAGGCCGAAAACGCGAGCAGCGCCTCGATGTTGGCCTGCATCGATGCTTAGGTGGTGCAAGGCACTCCGCAGTCCGAGCCGTAGACGAGTTTGTCGGCCGTCGTCATCGCCAGCGCGGCCACCAGCGTCGTCGGGCAGGTCGCCGCTGTGCCGGAGCGGCTCGCTCTCTGGCGGGTAGAAATGCGTGTGCATGTCGATCCAGCGATCCACCAGCATGCGGTTTTCTCCTTGGTTGTCGCGACGGCTGAGCCTGTCGAGGCGAGGGTTCTGGTGTAGTCTGCCGGCGATGGAAGAGCGGGTAGACCATGCGGAGGAGGCGTTCCTCGGCGCCATGGCGAAGCGCTACGTCTGGGATGCGACGGAAGCGGAGGCCCTCGCCTATCCCGATCGCACCATCCGTCGGATCATGGACCTCGGTACGCTCGAGGACGTGCTCCGGCTCGAGCCCGTTTTCGGCCGCGACCGGCTCGTCTTGTGCCTGCGCCTTGCCCCGGCCGGCGCGCTACGTCCGCGGTCCTGGTGGTTCTGGCACTATCGCCTCGGGCTGACGCCGGCCGAGCAGGATCCGCCGCCGATGCCCGAGCGCACGGTAGGACCGGCGGCCGGCAAGATGTCCTTCTTCATGGATCTCGGCCTTGGTAACGTCGACACGTCGGTGGGCGCCAAAGACGGAGACCTGCTGCTCGCCTCGCTCGACGACCTCCTTGGTCACAAGCTCGAAGTCCTGCTTCACCGCGTGGAAGCAAAGGACTACGTCGACATCGCGGGGATGCTCGACGCTGGCCAGACCTTGGAATGTGGCCTCGGCGCGGCGGTGGCGCTCTTCCCGAACCCGCCTCCCTGCGAGGTCGCACGCGCGCTCACCTACTTCGAAGGCGGCGATCTCGCACGCTTGCCACCGCGAACGAAGGCGACGCTCGTCCGTCACGTCAGCCGGCTCGGTACCCCCTTGATTGTGCAGCAGCTCGCCAGCGGTCTCGTGGCCTGACGCGGCGCAACCATAGGCCACGCTCGACAAGCCCGGCGCGACGTTCCAGATAGACGCCCCGCCCGAAAGACCAGTACCCCTTTGACCGATCTCAAGCGCGCCATCTCCGAACTGCGAAAAGGCGGCTCCCTCACCCTGGCCTCCGTGCCGGAAGGTTTCGACGCCTTCTGCGTCGCCGATCTCGCTCACTCGATGGCGCGCGACGCCGAGAAGCGCGCCGTGGTGTTCGTCCACGTCGCCCGCGACGAAACGCGCGCCCGCGCCTTCAACGAGGCGCTGGGCTTTGCTGCGCCCGACATCGAGGTCATCGACCTGCCGGGTTGGGATTGCCAGCCTTATGACCGTGTCTCGCCCAACGCCGCGATCTCGGCGCGGCGGATGACCGCTTTGGCGCGGCTCGCCCGTGCGCGCTCCTCGGAGGAGCGGCCGCGCATCCTCTCGACCACGATCTCGGCGGTGCTGCAGAAGGTGCCGCCGCTGGCCAAGGTGGCGCAGGACACGTTCTCGGCGGCACCGGGCAATGCCATCGACATGGATAAGCTCGTCGAGTGGCTGGAGATCAACGGCTTCACCCGCTCTGCCACGGTGCGAGACACCGGGGAATACGCGGTGCGCGGCGGCATCCTCGACCTGTTCGCGCCGGCGCTGGCCGAGCCGATCCGGCTCGACTTCTTCGGCGACACGCTGGAATCGATCCGCACCTTCGATCCCGAGACGCAGCGCACGTCGGGCCAGCTCAAGGCGCTCGACCTCGTGCCGATGAGCGAGGTGCAGCTGACCACCGCCGCCATCAAGCGCTTCCGCCAGGCCTACACCTCCGAGTTCGGCGGGCAGACGCGCGGCGACGTGCTCTACGAGGCGATCAGCGAGGGCCGCCGCAGCCCCGGCCTCGAGCATTGGCTGCCGTTCTTCTACGACACGCTCGACCCGATCTTCGCCTACACCGGCGACGCGCCGCTGGTGCTCGATCCAAGCATCCGTGAGGCGGCGGCCGAGCGCCTGGCGCAGGTCGAGGATTATTACGACGCCCGCAAGAGCGCGCACGATGCCGCCCCGGGGCATTCGAACTACAAGCCGCTGGCGCCGCCCCTTCTCTACCTCGACGAGAAGAAGTGGCTAAAGCGGCTCGAGGAGAAATCGACCATCCAGCTCGTCGCCGGCCCGCACCCCGAGGGCCGCGGGCTGATCGTCGACGCCGGCGGGCGCCCCGGCCGCAGCTTTGCGCCGGAGCGGGCGAACGAGGGCACCAACGTCTTCGCTTCCGCCGCCGAGCACATCCGCGCGCTGCAGGAGAAGGGCCGCCACGTCATACTCGCAGCATGGTCGGACGGCTCGCGCGAGCGCCTCGCCGGCGTGCTGGCCGACCACGACATCGCCGACACGCAGGTCACAGCCTCGCTCTCTCAGGCGCTGCACTACAAACGCAAGAAGGTCTGCCTCGCCGTCTTCGGGCTGGAGCAGGGTTTCGAGGCCGGCGACATCGCCGTCATCTCCGAGCAGGACATCCTCGGCGACCGCCTCGTGCGCAAGCGCAAGAACCCCAAGCGCGCGCAGAACTTCCTCACCGAAGTGGGCTCGCTGACGGCCGGCGACATCGTCGTCCACGCCAACCACGGCATCGCACGCTTCACCGGGCTGGAGCCCATCGAGGCCGGCGGCGTGCGCCATGATTGCCTGGAGCTGCACTACGCCGACAACGTCAAGCTCTACCTGCCCGTCGAGAACCTCGAGCTGCTCTCGCGCTACGGCTCGGAGGACACGGAGGTCCAGCTCGACCGGCTCGGCGGCGCCTCCTGGCAGAAGCGCAAGGCGCGCATGCGCAAGCGCGTGCTGGAGATGGCCGCCGGCCTCATCAAGATCGCCGCCGCCCGCGCCACCAGCCCTGCCCCCAAGCTTGCGCCGCCGGATGGTCTCTACGCCGAGTTCTGCGCCGGCTTCCCCTACGACGAGACCGAGGACCAGGCCAACGCCATCGAGGCTGCGTTGGAGGACATGACCGCCGGCCATCCGATGGACCGTCTCGTGTGCGGCGACGTCGGCTTCGGCAAGACCGAGGTGGCGATGCGCGCCGCCTTCGCTTGCGCGATCAACGGCAAGCAGGTGGTCATCGTAGCGCCGACGACGCTGCTGGCGCGACAGCATTTCCGCAATTTCCGAGAGCGCTTCGCCCACCTGCCGATCAAGGTCGCGCAGCTCTCGCGCATGGTGACGGCGGGCGACATGAGGACGGCCAAAGCCGGCATCGCCACCGGCGACGTCGACATCGTCGTCGGCACCCACGCCGTGCTCGGCAAGGGCGTCGACTTCAAGGACCTCGGCCTCGTGATCGTCGACGAAGAGCAGCACTTCGGTGTCAAGCACAAGGAGCGGCTGAAGGACCTCCGCGCCGAGGTCCATGTGCTGACGCTCTCGGCGACGCCGATCCCACGCACGCTGCAGCTCGCCATGACCGGCGTGCGCGACCTCTCGATTATCGCCACGCCGCCGGTCGACCGCCTCGCCGTGCGCACTTTCGTGACGCCGTTCGACGAGCTGCTGGTCCGCGAGGCCCTGCTGCGCGAGCGCTATCGCGGCGGCCAGAGCTTCTACGTCTGCCCACGCATCGAGCACATCGAGGAGGCGCTGGCGTTCCTGCGTCACGCCGTACCCGAGGCCAAGATCGTGGTGGCGCACGGGCAGATGCCGCCGACCGAGCTCGAGGACAAGATGAGCGCCTTCTACGAGGGCAAGTTCGACATCCTGCTCTCAACCTCCATCGTCGAGTCGGGGCTGGACATCCCGCGCGCCAACACGCTGATCGTGCATCGCGCCGACATGTTCGGCCTGGCGCAGCTCTACCAGCTGCGCGGACGCGTCGGTCGGTCGAAGACCCGCGCCTACGCGCTCTTCACCCTGCCCGCCAACAAGACGGTCACGGCGCAGGCCGAGAAGCGGCTCAAGGTGCTGAACTCGCTGGATACGCTGGGCGCTGGCTTCCAGCTGGCCAGCCACGACCTCGACATCCGCGGCGCTGGCAACCTGCTCGGCGACGAGCAATCCGGACACATCAAGGAGGTCGGCTACGAACTCTACCAGGACATGCTAGGCGAAGCGATCGAGGCGCTCAAGCTCGGCATCGCCGACGAGCCGCCGCAGGAGACCTGGTCGCCACAGATCCAGACCGGCACGCCGGTCACGATCCCGGAAGTTTATGTGGAGGACGCGCAGCTGCGGGTGCAGCTCTACCGGCGGCTCGCCACGCTAGAGACCGACGACGAGATCGAGGGCTTCGCCGCCGAGCTGATCGACCGCTTCGGCCCGCTGCCGCCCGAGGTCGACTTGCTGATGAAGCTGGCCTCCATCAAGCAGCTCTGCCGCCAGGCCCATGTCGAGAAGGTCGACGCCGGCCCCAAGGGGCTCGTGCTGGCGTTCCGCGAGAACTCCTTCGCCAACCCGCAGGGCCTGGTGCGCTTCGTCACCGAGCAGGGCGCCGACGCCAAGGTGCGGCCCGACATGAAGGTGGTCTTCGTGCGCGACTTCGAGAACCCGAAGAAGAGGCTGGAAGGCACGCGGCAGATCCTGCGCACGTTGGCGGCGATGGCGATGAAGAAGGCGGCCTGACGATCGTCAGTCTGAGCCGATCTGAGTGGAGTGATCAGAAAACCGACACGCTGCGCTTCAATCGCTTCGACTAAGCAGTCACGATCGCCCTACCTTGTGGCAGCAACTGAGCGTAGAACATTCGTCATGACTCGCCTGCGCACCCTTGTCGCCTGGACAGCCTGGCCGGCCCTGCTCGTGGCAGCCATCGTCGCCACGGCTTACGGCTTCGCGCACGGCGCGCCGATCCTGGCCTTTAATCTGACCTATCTCGGCCTTGTCGCCGCGCTGCTCGGCCTCGAGTGCTGCATGCCGCACGAGGCGATCTGGCAGCCGCACGACGGCCAACTGCTGCTGGACCTCGGCCACACGCTCGTTAGCAACGGCACGGTGCAGGTGCTGGTGGTGTTCTCCAGCGCTATCGGCCTGTCGGCGCTGATCGTCGAGAGCGGCCATCACGGCCTCGGACTTTGGCCGCACGGCTGGCCGCTGGCGGCGCAGGTGGTGCTCGGCCTCGCCGTCTCCGAGTTTGCGGCCTACTGGGCGCATCGTACGGCGCATGAGTGGCGCCCGCTGTGGTACTTCCACGCCGTCCACCACGGCGTCGGCAAGCTGTGGTGCGTGAACTCCGGGCGCTTCCACTTCGTGGATGCGATCAAGAGCGTGGTGCCGGGCGTTGCGATCCTCGTGTTGGCCGGCGCGCCGGCCGAGGTGATGGCCTGGCTCTCGGCGCTGACCGGCTACATCGGCCTCATGACCCATACCAACGCGACGATGAGCTTCGGCCCGCTGTCCTACGTCTTCAACACGCCCGAGCTGCACCGCTGGCACCACAGCATGGACTTGCGTGAAGGCAACAAGAACTATGGCGAGAACCTCGTAATTTGGGATCTCGTGTTCGGGACCTGGTTCAACGAGGCGCGCCGACCGCCGTCGACGATCGGCATCGCCGAGGCTATGCCGACCCGCCTCGGTTCGCAACTTGTGTGGCCGTTTCGCCGGTTGCGGGCACGAATGAGGCGGCGGCTCCAGTCCACCGCTCCGGCGTCACGCTGATGCGGCCGCGCCCTCGCCCTTTTGCATCAGGAACATCAGCACCGAGCGCCCGGTGGCATCGTATTGGTCTCCCGTCTTAAACGAGGGCTCGTCCGTCAGGTCAGGCTGGTTGGTATCGATCAGCAAGGTCCAACCGGCACCGTCGGGCGGATCGGGCAGCGTGAAGCCGACGACATCCTGCCAGCCGTTGAACACCAGGAGCATGGTGGCGTCGGAGCCGCGGCGCTTGATGCCGGTCTCCTGGGCACGGCCATCCATCAGCATGCCGAAGCAACGCGTGTTGGCATCGTCCCAATCGCCAGGCCCCATCTCGTGCCCACTGGTCGCGATCCACGTCAGATCCTTGGTGCCAGTATCCTCGTTGTACTCGCCCGAGAGGAAGCGCGAGTGTCGCAGGATAGGATACTTGCGGCGCAGCGCCGTAAGCTTGCTCGTGAAATCAATGAGCTTTTGGCCCTTCTCCTGCAGGTCCCAATGCAGCCAGGAGATCTCGCTGTCCTGACAATAGGCGTTATTGTTGCCGCCCTGGGTGCGGCCGAACTCGTCGCCGGCGAGCAGCATCGGCGTGCCCTGCGAGAGCAGCAGGGTCGCCAGCATGTTGCGAATCTGGCGCTCGCGCAGCGTGTTGATGGCGTCGTCGTCGGTCGGCCCCTCGACGCCGCAGTTCCAAGAGCGGTTGTCCGAATTGCCGTCCTTATTGTCCTCGCCGTTGGCCTCGTTGTGCTTCTCGTCGTAAGTGACGGTGTCGTTCAGCGTAAAGCCGTCGTGGGCGGTGACGAAATTGACGCACGACCACGCGCGGCGCCCCTGGTGGTTGAAGCTCTCGGCAGAACCGCAAAGTCTCGCAGCGAGTGTGCCAACACCTGCGCGGCCGCGCCAGAAGTCGCGGACATCGTCGCGGAACTTGTCTGTCCATTCCGCCCAGCCCGGCGGAAAGGAGCCAACCTGGTAACCGCCCGGCCCGATGTCCCAAGGCTCGGCGATGAGCTTGACAGCGCCTAGGCTCGGGTCCTGACCTACCGCCTTGAGGAAGCCGGACTGATTGTCGAAGCCGTTGGGCTCGCGCGCCAGGATTGTGCCGAGATCGAAGCGGAAGCCGTCGACGTGCATCTCCTCGACCCAGTAGCGCAGCGAATCCGTTACCATCTGGATGACGCGGCGGTGCGACAGGTTCACCGTGTTGCCGGTGCCAGTGTCGTTCACGTAGTAGCGTCGATCATCCGGCATTAGCCGGTAATAGCTGGCGTTGTCGATGCCCTTGAACGACAGCGTCGGGCCGAGATGGTTGCCCTCCGCGGTGTGGTTGTAGACGACGTCGAGGATGATCTCGAGTCCGACCTCGTGGAAGCGCGCGACCATCTCCTTGAACTCGCGCAGCGAGTTCGGCACGTCGTGGGCATAGCGCGGCGTCGGTGCGAAGAAGCCGATCGTGTTGTAACCCCAGTAGTTCGCCAGCCCCTTGTCGACGAGGTTGTCGTCCTGCACGAAGGTGTGGATCGGCAGCAGCTCGACCGAAGTCACGCCGAGCCTTTTGATGTAGTCGACCACCTTCTTCTGGCCGAGGCCTTTGTAGGTGCCGCGCATTTCCTCGGGCACGTCGTGGTCGAGCATGGTGAAACCCTTGACGTGGGTCTCGTAGGTGATGGTGCGATCCCACGGGACGCGGCGGTCCGGAGGCTCGCCGTGCCAGTCGAAATTCTGATCCACCACCACGCATTTGGGCATGAACGGGGCGGAATCGCGCTCGTCGAAGGTCAGGTCGTCGCCTGATTCCATTTGGTAGCCGAAGACCGCCGGATTCCATTCAAGTTCGAAGGCGTGGGCGCGGGCATAGGGGTCAAGCAGCAGCTTGTTGTGATTGAAGCGATGCCCGGCGTTGGGCTCGTAGGGGCCGTACACGCGGTAGCCATAGAATTGACCGGGATGAACCCCTTCGACATAGCCGTGAAAGACCTCGTTAGTATATTCCGGCAGCTCTATGCGGGCGGTCTCGAGCTTGCCCGTTTCGTCGAACAGGCAGACTTCGACCTTCTTGGCGTTGGCGGAGAACAAAGCGAAGTTGGTGCCCTTGCCGTCCCAGTGGGCACCGCGAGGATAGGGCAGGCCCTCGCGCAGTTTATGGTCGCTCACGTCAACGCTCCTGATACCGCACCGATGCTGCGGTGCGGTGCTGCCGCGTAACGGGCAGCTTGGCAAGTCGTTCGTCTTCGGTTCACGGGGTTTTCAAGCCCCGCGGATCAAATGAGGGCCATGATGACCGAGCTACGCGCGCTGCTCTTCGACGTGCAAGGCACGACGGTGGACTTCTATCGCCCGCTGTTGCGGCTCGGCGAAAACCTTAACGCCGCGAAGCACCTGGAAATCGATTGGGCCGCGCTCTCGGTGCGCTGGCGCGGACTCTACCGCGAAACAATGGATGCCGTCATCGACGGCCGCCGTCGCTGGATCAGGGTGGACAGGATCTATCGCGAGGCGCTCGACCGGCTTACGGCCGAGGAGGACGTGGCCGAACATTTCAGCGCGAACGAGCGCGACGCCATCAACGCGGTGTGGACGCGGCTCGAGCCGTGGCCGGACGCGCGCGAGGGCCTCGCCCGCCTGGCGCGGCGCTACACGCTCGCGACATTGTCCAACGCCGGCATGGCGGCGGTGATCGCCGTGGTGAAGAGGGGCGCCCTACCCTTCGACGCCGTGCTCACCGCGGAGCTCGCGCAGGCCTACAAGCCGGCCGCCGCCGTGTATCGGCTCGGCGCGGACTACCTCGACCTGCCGCCCGAGGCGATGATGATGGTCGCCTGCCACAAGTACGATCTCCACGCGGCCAAGGCCTTCGGCATGAAGACCGCCTTCGTCGCCCGCCTGATGGAATTCGGGCCGCAAGGCCGGCCCGACGTCGCGCCGGAGCCGGCCTTTGATCTCAACGCGCGCGACTTCCTCGACCTGGCCGACCAGCTGGGAGCTTGATCCCGTGCGAAGCCCTCACGATCGCGTTGGCTGACGACGCGACCGGTACCGGACCGGCACGGAATGCCTAGGTAAGCCAGCCGATCTTGGAATGAGAGACATAAAGAATGCGGAAGATCTTCCTGCAATCGGCCGCCGCGGCGGTGCTCGCCATCGCTCTCGGTTCCTCGGCTCACGCCGCGGAGCACTATAGGATCGGCATCATCGGCGCGGGCAATGTCGGCGGCGCGCTCGGCACGGTATGGGCCAAGGCCGGCGACGAGGTATTCTTCGCCTCGCGCCATCCCGAAGAGCTGAAGGATCTCGCGGCGAAGGCCGGCAACGGCGCCCAGATCGGGACGCCGGCGGAGGCGGCGGCGTTCGGCCAGGTCGTGCTGATCGCCGTGCCCTACAAGAACTTCGCCGAGGTGGCCAAGGCCAACGATGCCGCCTTGAAGGGCAAGGTCGTGTTCGACGCGTCGAATGCCATCGACTCGCGCGATGGCGCGATGGCGGTGGACGTGCACAAGCAGGGCATCGGCCAGGTGTCGGCGGCGCTGCTGCCCGGCGTGCACCTCGTGCGCGGCTTCAACGCGATCCACTACACCGACATGTCGCTGGGCGGGAAGAAGGATGGGCAGCAGCTCGGCATCCCGCTGGCCAGCGACGATCCGCAAGCGATCAAGGTCGCCTCCGAGCTGGTGCGCCAGGCCGGCTTCGAGCCGATCGTGGTGCCGCTCGCCCGCGCCGGCGAGATCGGCCCCGGCCGTCCGCTGGGCGCCGGGCCGTTCACGACGATCGAATGGAAGCAGAAACTCGGCATCCTGAAGTGACGCGGTCCGAGCCGGTGGCCGGCGAGACCTTCGTCTCGCGCCTGCTGCGCCGCGCTGTTGCGATCGAGCCGGGCGAGGGCGCAGCGCTCGGCTGGGCCTGGCTCTACATCTTCTCGCTGCTCGTCGCCTACTACATCATGCGGCCGATCCGCGACGAGATGGGCGTCGCCGGAGGAGTCGAGAACCTGCCGTGGCTCTTCACCGGCACGCTGATCGCGATGATCGTCCTGAACGTACCCTTCGGCTGGCTGGTGCGGACGCTGCCTCGAGTGCAGTTCATCGCTATCACCTATAGGTTCTTCGCCGCCAACATCCTCGTCTTCGCGATCCTGCTCTGGCTGGCCGACAAGGAGGACACGGTCTGGGTCGGACGGGCCTTCTTCATCTGGCTTTCGGTGTTCAACCTGTTCGTCGTCTCGGTCTTCTGGGCGATGATCGTCGACACGTTCGATTCCGATCAGGGCAAGCGGCTGTTCGCCTCGATTGCCGCAGGCGCCACCGTCGGCGCGGTGTTCGGTTCTCTCGTGGTCGTCACGCTCGCCAGGCAGGTGCCGCAGACCGCGCTTCTCATCGCGGCCGCCGTGCTGCTCGAGGCCGCGGTGTTCGGCGCCAGGCGGCTCTCGCACCACGCCGCCACGATGCGGGTGCAGGAGCGCGAGATCGCCGACGAGCGCGTCGGCGGCAGCGTGCTGGCCGGCTTCACCCAGACCTTCTCCTCGGCCTACCTCGCCAACACCGCCCTGTTCCTGCTGCTCTTTTCCGTCACCTCGACGTTCCTTTACTTCGAGGTCACGCGAGCCGCGGCCCACGCCTACAAGGACCACGCGGCGCGCACGCATTTCTTCGCCACCATCGATCTCATCACCAACATTGCGACGCTGGCGATCCAGTTGTTCCTCTCGGGCCGCATCCTGCGCGTGCTCGGCATCACCTTGACGCTGGCGCTGCTGCCGGCGGTGTCGGTGCTGGGGTTCGGCCTGCTCGCCGGGGCGCCCATGCTCGCGGCGATCATCGCCTTCCAGGTCGTGCGCCGCGCCGGCAATTTCGCCATCGCCCGGCCGACCCGCGAGATCCTGTTCACCATGGTCCCGCGCGAGGACCGTTACAAGGCCAAAGCCTTTATCGACACGGTGATCTATCGCCTCGGCGACCAGATCGGCGCCTGGTCGACCGACCTCCACACCCTGCCCGGCTTCGGCCACATCTCGCTCATCATCCTCGCCATCCCGCTCTCGGTGGCCTGGCTGCTAAATAGCCTGTGGCTCGGCCGGCGCCAGGAGGCCATGGCTGCCGACCAGGGGCGACGGTCGGTGGACAGCGGCGTGGCTGCGGCAGAGTAGGTCTGGCATCCTCACGCCGGCCCGCCTAGGTTGGTTCGGATGTCTCTTACGCTCCCGGACGCATGAAGAAGCCGAAGGCCAAGGCCGGCACGACGACGTCTGCCGCGACGGCCCCCACGGCCCTGCCGGTCTTCGAGGGCCGCGCCATTACCGTGCGCGGCGCCCGCGAGCACAACCTCAAGAACGTCGACCTCTCGATCCCGCGCGACAAGCTCGTGGTCTTCACCGGCCTCTCGGGCAGCGGCAAGTCCTCGCTCGCCTTCGACACGATCTACGCCGAGGGCCAGCGCCGCTACGTCGAATCGCTCTCGGCCTACGCCCGCCAGTTCCTCGAGATGATGCAGAAGCCCGATGTCGACCAGATCGACGGGCTCTCGCCGGCGATCTCGATCGAGCAGAAGACCACCTCGAAGAACCCACGCTCCACCGTCGCCACCGTTACCGAGATCTACGACTACATGCGCCTGCTGTGGGCGCGCGTCGGCATCCCCTACTCGCCGGCGACCGGCCTGCCGATCGAATCGCAGACGGTGAGCCAGATGGTCGACCGCCTCGCCGCGCTGCCCGAGCGCACGCGGCTCTACCTGCTGGCGCCGGTGATCCGCGGCCGCAAGGGCGAGTACCGCAAGGAGATCGCGGAATACCTGAAGAAGGGCTTCCAGCGGCTTAAGGTCGACGGCGCCTTCTACGAGATCGCCGAGACGCCGGTGCTCGACAAGAAGCTGAAGCACGACATCGACGTGGTGGTGGACCGCCTCGCCTTGAAGGACGACCAGCGCGCGCGCTACGCCGAGAGCCTGGAGACGGCGCTGGAACTCGCCGACGGCATCGCCATCGCGGAATACGCCACCGAGACCGACGAGAAAGGTGCTCCCAAGCGCATCACCTTCTCCTCGAAGTTCGCCTGCCCCGTTTCCGGCTTCACCATCGCCGAGATCGAACCTCGGCTGTTCTCGTTCAACAACCCGTTCGGCGCCTGCCCGGAATGCGGCGGCCTCGGCCTCGAGCAGCGGATCGATGCCGAGCTCATCGTGCCGAATCCGTCGCTGACCCTGCGGCGCGGCGCGATCGCGCCCTGGGCGAAGTCGACCTCGCCCTACTACATGCAGACGCTGGAGGCGCTCGGGCGCGCCTACAAGTTCCGCCTCGACGTGGCCTTCGAGAAGCTGCCGCTCGAAATCCAGCAGATGCTGTTCTACGGCTCCGGCAAGCAGAGCGTGCGCTTCTCCTACGCCGACGGCGTGCGCGACTACGACGTCAACAAGCCGTTCGAAGGCATCATCCGCAACCTGGAGCGACGCTTCAAGGAGACCGAGAGCGAGTGGGCGCGCGAGGAGATCGGGCGCTTCATGTCGGCGACGCCCTGTGAGGCCTGCCACGGCACGCGGCTCAGGCCGGAATCGCTGGCGGTCAAGATCGACATGCAGACCATCGCCCAGGTGACCTCGCTATCGGTACGCGACGCCCACCGATGGTTCGAGGCGCTGCCGGAGAAGCTCGACGACAAGCGCAACGAGATCTCCAAGCGCATTCTCAAGGAGATCCGCGACCGGCTCTCCTTCCTCGTCGATGTCGGGCTCGACTATCTCAGCCTCGATCGCGCCTCCGGCACGCTGTCGGGTGGCGAGAGCCAGCGCATCCGGCTCGCCTCGCAGATCGGCTCCGGCCTCACCGGCGTGCTCTACGTGCTCGACGAGCCCTCGATCGGCCTGCACCAGCGCGACAACGAGCGCTTGCTGGAAACGCTTCGGCGGCTGCGCGACCTCGGCAATTCGGTGATCGTCGTCGAGCACGACGAGGATGCCATCATGACCGCCGACTACGTCGTCGACGTCGGGCCCGGCGCCGGCATCCACGGCGGCGAAATCGTCTCGCAGGGCACGGCGGCGCAGATCATGGCCGACCCCAACTCGCTTACCGGCCAGTATCTCACCGGCGAACGGCAGGTCGCCGTGCCGCGCAAGCGCCGCAAGCCCGATCCCGAGCGCAAGCTGACAATCCGCAACGCCCGCGGCAACAACCTGAAGAGCGTCTCGGCCGACATTCCTCTCGGCGTGTTTACCGCCGTCACCGGCGTCAGCGGCGGCGGCAAGTCCACGCTCATCATCGATACGCTCTACAAGGCGGTGGCGCGCCGGCTGAACGGCGCCCTGGAGCACCCGGCGCCGCACGAGTCGATCGAGGGCATCGAGCTCCTCGACAAGGTCATCGACATCGACCAATCGCCGATCGGGCGCACGCCGCGCTCCAACCCGGCGACCTACACCGGCGCCTTCACGCCGATGCGCGACTGGTTCGCCGGACTGCCCGAGGCCAAGGCGCGCGGTTACCAGCCTGGGCGCTTCTCGTTCAACGTCAAAGGCGGCCGCTGCGAGGCGTGCCAGGGCGACGGCGTCATCAAGATCGAGATGCACTTCCTGCCGGACGTTTTCGTCACCTGCGACGTCTGCAAGGGTCGCCGCTACGACCGCGAGACGCTGGAAGTGAAATATCGAAACAAATCGATCGCCGACGTGCTCGACATGACGGTCGAGGAGGCGGCGGACCTCTTCAAGGCGGTACCGCCGATTCGCGACAAGATGCTGACCCTGGCGCGAGTCGGGCTCGGCTACGTCAAGGTCGGACAGCAGGCCAACACGTTGTCGGGCGGCGAAGCGCAGCGCGTGAAGCTCGCCAAGGAGCTGTCGCGCCGCGCCACCGGCCGCACGCTCTACATCCTCGATGAGCCGACCACCGGCCTGCACTTTCACGACGTCGCCAAGCTGCTTGAAGTGCTGCAGGAGCTCGTCGAGGGCGGCAACTCGGTCGTGGTGATCGAGCACAACCTCGAGGTCATCAAGACCGCCGACTGGGTCATCGACCTCGGGCCGGAGGGCGGCGATGGCGGTGGCGAGATCGTGGCCGTAGGCACGCCGGAGGCGATCGTAAAAGCTGGTCGCAGCCACACCGGGCGTTTTCTCAAGGAATTGCTGGAGCGCAGGCCCGGGAAGCCGACGTCGCAGCCGGCAAAGGCGCGGCTCGCGGCGGAATAGACCACCCGGAGCCGGCCGCATGGCGGTCGCGGCCTCGCTAGCCCGCGCTGACGTCCGCGGCGAGCACGAAATCGACAGCGATCGAGCCGGAACGTCATGCTGTTTGCGGCTTCGCTAGCGCAGGCCATGATCGTTCTTCGTTCTTTATCGCTTATTTCCCTTCGCGATCCGATCAATTTGACAGGTTTTGTCTCGACAGCCATGCAATTGCGGTCAGTTCGGGCTAGCTCGTGCTTTTAGAGAGAATAAGGCGGCTGACATTTTGTTGCCCGAAAGCAACGCGGATTTGTGAACCGGAGGCAAACAGCATTCAAGGACTAGCCTTCGAAGCGCGGGCGTATGACTATGCCTTATCGGAATCGGCCTAACGAAGCGAATGTGTGGTCGATCAGCGCCTTTGGGGAAGGCGCCGGCCCTGCCAAGCTGGGCTAAAACTATGTCATGGGGGACTAATATGAAGAACAACATCATGGCTGCGGTTGGTGCCGCCGCCCTCGCCTTCACGATGTCCGGCACCGCCAAGGCGCAGATCGTTGGACAGCCGTGCGAAACCTGCGGCGTGGCGCTCGGCGCCCCTCTTCCGGAAGGCGTGTTCTTCGTCGACCTCGAGGATTACGGCAAGCGCAGCGGCCAGGCCAACCGCCTTGGCGTGAACGTCCCGATCTCGGTGTGGTCGACCCCGTTCAGCTTCTACAACACCCGTCTCGAAGTGCTCGCTGCCATTCCCGTGTTTACCCATATCGACGGCCCGACCGCGAACCGTGTCGACCTCTACAGCCAGGGCCTGCTCTTCGCCTTGGCGCATGACTTCGGCAACGGCTTCAATGCCGCCATCATCGGCGGTCCACGCGGCGCCGACAACTTCACCCAGGCCGGCCGCGGCGCCATCGCAGATCTGCGCGCCTCGATCAGCTACGTGAAGGACGGTTTCAACGCCACGGTCACCGCGAACTACGGCGGCAATCTCGGCGGCAAAGTCACCGCATTCGGTGCGTTCGGCACCCCGACCGCCGGCTTCGACGACAACATCTTCATCGATTACACGCTGACGAAGAAGTTCAACAAGTTCGAGATCGGTGTCATCGGCTACTACCAGACCGACATCAACGGTCCCGTCGTTCGCCAGCGCTCACTCGCCGTCGGCGGCCTGATCGGCTACGACTTCGGCAAGTTCACGCTGCAGGCCTACGCCACCCGCGAAGTCTACGTCCGCAACGGCGGCTACGGCCTCGGCCAGCCGTCGATCGGCGCCGGCGGCGGCGCCGGTGTCAACAACGACTACGACACCCGCGGCTATATCCGCTTCATCGTGCCGCTCTACGTTGCCCCGACCGCGCCGGCCCCGGTCGTCGCCCGCTACTGATCCGAAGCACTTCAGCGTGTATTGAAGCCCTCGCCGGGAGACCGGCGAGGGCTTTCTCTTTGTGCGGGCTTGCCGGGCACGGCGGCGATGCATACTCCTCGCCGATGACTCACGCTTTCCCACCCGCGCCCGTCCACGTCATCGGCGGCGGCCTCGCCGGCTCCGAGGCCGCCTGGCAGATTGCCGCCGCCGGCGTGCCCGTCGTGCTCCACGAGATGCGGCCCGTGCGCGCGACCATGGCGCATCGCGGCGAAGGCCTTGCCGAGCTCGTCTGCTCCAACTCGCTGCGCTCCGACGATGCCCAGACCAACGCGGTGGGCGTGATCCATCGCGAGATGCGGCGCATGGGCTCGCTGATCCTCACCGCCGCCGACTCGCACCAGGTGCCGGCCGGCGGCGCGCTCGCCGTCGACCGTGAGGCCTTCTCCGCCGCGGTCACGCAAGCCCTGGCCACGCACCCGCTCGTCGAGATCCGCCGCGAGGAGGTCGTCGGCCTGCCGCCGGCGGAGTGGGACAGCGTGGTGGTGGCCACCGGGCCGCTGACCGCGCCGGCGCTCGCCGACGCTGTGCGCGGCCTTACCGGCGAAGCCGACCTCGCCTTCTTCGACGCGATCGCACCGGTGGTGCACCGTGACACGATCGACATGTCGAAGGCCTGGTTCCAATCGCGCTACGACAAGGCGGGGCCTGGCGGCACCGGCGCCGACTACATCAACTGCCCGCTCAGCCACGAGGGCTACGAAGCCTTCGTCGACTTGCTGCTCGCCGCCGAATGCACCGAGCACGATGCCGACACCCCCTATTTCGACGGCTGCCTGCCGATCGAGGAGATGGCGCGGCGCGGGCGTGACACGCTGCGTCACGGGCCGATGAAGCCGGTCGGGCTCACCAATCCGCACGATCCCACGCGCAAGGCGCGCGCCGTGGTGCAGCTGCGTCAGGACAACGCGCTCGGCACGCTCTACAACATCGTCGGCTTCCAGACCAAGATGAAGCATGGCGCGCAAGTCGCTGTCTTTCAGACGATTCCGGGCCTGGAGGGCGCCGGCTTCGCGCGCCTGGGCGGCATTCATCGCAACACCTTCCTCAACGCACCCAAGGTTCTGGACGAGCAGCTACGGCTGCGCGCCATGTCGCGGCTGCGATTTGCCGGGCAGATCACCGGCTGCGAGGGCTACGTCGAGAGTGCCGCCATCGGTCTCGTCGCCGGTCGCCTCGCCGCGGCGGAGCGTCTCGGCCTGCCCTTCGCGATGCCGCCGGCGACCACGGCGATCGGCGCGCTCATCAACCACATCACCGGTGGTCACATCCTCTCGATCGACGCCGGTCCGCGTTCCTTCCAGCCGATGAACGTCAACTTCGGCTTGTTCCCGCCGATCGAGGCGCCGCTCGTCTCGGAGGACGGCAAGAAGCTGCGCGGCCCCGACAAGGGCGTCGCCCGCAAGCGGCTGCTCAGCGCCCGCGCCGCCGCCGATCTCGAGCGCTGGCTCGCGCGCGAAGCCGCGCCGCAGACGGCCATGGCCTGAGCACGGGGCCGGCTTCGTTACCAAGCTTTCATCTTGCGGCCATTTGCGGGTAAGCCCGCCTCCACCATCTTGGCTCTCGACGGGCGGTTTGGCCGCCGTTGCTGAGTGGAGAGACGCTGGATGGTTGAGAACAAGAACAGGCTGGCCCGGCGCGCGGCGCTGCTCGGCGCGGCCGGCGCCCTGGCCCTGTCCGGCGCGATCGCCGGCGGGATCGTCGGGCCGCACGCTGCCTATGCCGATGCCCAGCCCTCGCAGGGCCAGCAGGCCGAGTCCAACACTCGCGTGCTGACCGTCAATCCGACCTCCTTTGCCGACGTCGTCGAGCACGTCCGCAATTCCGTCGTCTCGGTGAAGGTGAAGATGACCGAGACGGCCGAAGCAACCGACAGCGAAGGTGGAGATAGCGACACGCCGCAGATGCCGCAGCTGAAGCCGGGCGATCCGCTCGAGCGTTTCTTCAAGCAGTTCGGCCAGCGCGGCGGCAAGTTCCACCAGCAGAAGCCCAAGCAGACCCAGGCCCAAGGCTCGGGCTTCTTCATTACGGCCGATGGCTACCTCGTCACCAACAACCACGTCGTCGAGCACGCCACCGACGTCCAGGTCGTGACCGACGACGGCACCACGCTGCCCGCCACGGTGATCGGCACCGACAAGAAGACCGATCTCGCCCTGCTGAAGGTGACCAAGCCGGGCACCTACCCCTTCGTGCATTGGGCCGAGAAGGCGCCGCGCGTCGGTGACTGGGTGATCGCGGTCGGCAACCCGTTCGGTCTCGGCGGCACGGTGACCGCCGGCATCGTCTCGGCCCGCGGCCGCGACATCGGCGCCGGCCCCTACGACGACTTCCTGCAGATCGACGCGCCGGTCAACCGCGGCAACTCGGGCGGCCCGACCTTCAACGCCAACGGCAACGTGGTCGGCGTCAACACCGCGATCTTCTCGCCCTCGGGCGGCAGCGTCGGCATCGGCTTCGCGATCCCCTCCGAGGTGGCGCAGACCGTGATCCACGACCTCATGACCAAGGGCACGGTCGCCCGCGGCTGGATCGGCGTGCAGATCCAGCCGGTCACGGACGAGATCGCCGAGAGCCTCGGCCTGAAGACGAGCAAGGGCGCCCTCGTCGCCGAGGCTCAGCCTTCGGGACCGGCTTCAGCCGCCGGCATCAAGTCGGGCGACGTGATCCTCGACGTTGACGGCAAGCCGGTGGATGGGCCGCGCGAACTCGCCCGCACCATCGCCGGCATGGGTCCTGACGCCAAGGCGTCACTGACCTTCTGGCACGACGGCAAGCAGAAGACCGCCGACGTCAAGCTCGGCACGCTGCCGAACTCCGATAAGGTCGCCAAGGCCGAAGTCGAGGGCGACAAGACCGAGGACGCCGCCAAGGCGACCGTCGCCGCGCTCGGCCTGCAACTGGCACCGGCGGCCTCCGTGCCGGGAGCTGGCAGCGAAGGTGTTGTGGTCGCCGACGTCGACCAGGACAGCGCCGCCGCGCAGAAGGGCCTCAAGGTCGGCGACGTGATCCTGGAAGCCGGTGGCGAGAAGGTCTCCAAGCCATCTGAGATCACAAACGTCATCTCGGCCGCCAAGAAGGACGGCCGCAAGGCGGTGCTACTCCGCGTCAAGAGCGAGCAGGGCATCCGCTTCGTGGCCCTCTCGACCAGCGCAAAGGACGGCTGACCACTCTGCAAACGGGCGCGGCGCTGGTGTCTTCCACTCGACACCAAATCAAACTCGCAGGCCGGCCTCGCGCCGGCCTGCTCGTTTTCAAGGATGTCGCTATATGTCGCCCATGCGTATCCTGATCGTTGAGGATGATACCGAGGCCGCCCAGTACCTGGCAAAGGCCTTTCGGGAGTCCGGCCATCTCGCAGATGTCGCCGCCGACGGCCTGACCGGCTACGACATGGCCCGTGACGACGCCTACGACGTCCTCATCGTCGACCGCATGCTGCCGAAGATGGACGGCCTCTCCCTAATTGGCGGGCTGCGCGCGCAGAAGGTGGCGACGCCCGTGATCATCCTGTCCGCGCTCGGCCAGGTCGACGATCGCGTGAAGGGCCTGCGCGCCGGCGGCGACGACTACCTGCCCAAGCCCTATGCCTTTTCGGAGCTGCTCGCCCGCGTCGAGGTGCTGTCGCGACGCAAGGGCAACGGCCACGGCGAGGACACAGTCTACAAAGTCGGCGGGCTCGAGCTTGACCGGCTCGCCCACAAGCTGACTCGGGACGGCAAGGAGATCGTGCTGCAGCCGCGCGAGTTCCGGTTGCTCGAGTACCTGATGAAGCACCACGGCCAGGTCGTGACCCGCACGATGCTTCTCGAGAACGTCTGGGACTACCATTTCGACCCGCAGACCAACGTGATCGACGTGCACATCTCGCGGCTGCGTGCCAAGATCGACAAGGGCTTCGAGGCGCCGCTGCTGCAGACAGTGCGGGGCGCCGGCTACACGATTCGCGACGCGGCCCGATCCTGACGGCGCCTCTCGTGAGCGCGCCCGGTCGGCTCTTCCGCACCACCGCCTTCAAGATCTCGCTCGCCTACCTCGTCCTCACCTCGATCGGCGCGGCGCTCGTGCTCATCTCGGTCGGCTGGAACGTCAAGGCGCTGATCCAGGAGCAGGTCACGCAGACGATCGATGCCGACCTCGTCGGCCTCTCCGAGCAATATGTCGAGGGCGGCATCACCCGCCTGGTCGAGATTGTCGACCAGCGCGTCAAGCAGCCCGGCGCCGGCCTCTACCTCGTCACCACCCACGCCGGCGAACCGCTGGTCGGCAACGTCGCCTCCCTGCCCGCCGGGGTGATCGACAGGACCGGGGTCGTCGAGACGACCTACCTGGTCAAGGGCCAGAAGCGCCGCGCCCTGGCCCGCATCTTCGCGCTTTCCGGCGGCTTCCGCCTGCTGGTCGGGCATGATCTCGCCGAGAGTGACGCGCTGACCCCGATCCTTTGGCGCACGCTGCTCAGTTCCCTTGCTTGGCTCACCGCCATCGCCACGATCGGCGGCCTGGTGGTCGCCCGCCGCGTGCTCCACCGCGTCGACCGCATCAGCGCCGAGGCTCGCCGCATCACCGAGGGCGACCTCACCGGACGGCTGCCGGTGACAGGCACCGACGACGAGCTCGACCGGCTCGTCGGCAGCTTCAACGCCATGCTCGATCGCATCGCCGAGTTGATGGCCGGCATGAAGGAGGTGTCGGACAACGTCGCCCACGACCTGAAGACCCCGCTGACACGGCTGCGCAGCCGTGCCGAGCAGGCGCTTCGCCTGGGACGTACCGACGACGATCTCCGCGAGGCGCTGGATAAGGTCATCGAGGACGCCGACGGCATGATCCGCATCTTCAATGCCTTGCTGATGATCGCGCGGGCCGAGGCCGGCGCCGGCCGCGACGGCATGGTCGAGCTCGACGCCGCCGACGTCGCCAGCGACGTCGGCGAACTCTACGAACCGGTCGCCGAGAGCCAGGGCGTGGTGCTGGAAGGCCACATCGAGCCGAACCTGATCGTTCACGGCAGTCGTGAGCTGATCGGCCAGGCGGTCGCGAACCTCGTCGACAACGCGCTCAAATACGGCAGGGCGACGGACGCTGCCGCGCCGAGGATCACGATCTCCGCGGCACGGCACGGCGCGATGGTGGAGATCGCCGTGGCGGATCGCGGCGCCAGTCTCTCGGCAGAGGATCGCCAGCGCATCACCGATCGTTTTGTGCGGCTGGAGAACTCGCGCACGGCACCCGGCACCGGCCTCGGCCTGTCGCTGGTTGCCGCCGTGATGCGCCTGCACAACGGAGAGCTGCGGATCGAGGACAACGCGCCGGGCCTGCGCATCAAGCTCGTGCTGCCCGCCGCGCGCGTCGCCGCCGTGCCTTCCCCTGCCCCGCGACAGGCGGCGGCGGAATAGCGGCTTGCTGCTCGAAGGGGAGGCAAGGGCCTCAGGCTGCCAGAGCGTCCCTTTGGTCGGACACGCTGATGTCGATCACTTTGCCGAGGGCCGAAAGCCTCTGTGATCTGGTCGAGCCTGGATCTGTGCCGGAGGCGGAAAAGCCGATGCACGGACTCGCGTTGCCATCCCAGCTTGCGCTGCAGATCGGCGCGCGTTTGCCCCATCGAGGGCAGAGCGACGTGAAGTGCGACCTTGAGAAGGATTTGGGGCGCGAGCTGAAGGACCAATCCATCCTGCGCAACAGCGGATGCGACCGGGATGTCGTTGCGATTGTCGATCATACTCTGGAGGATAACGACAGCCGCGTCGCCGGCGTTCTTGAGTGCCTCGGCTTGCGTCTCACCGAAGGATACGAGCGGGAGGTCCGAGCTGGTGACGAGCACCGTGCCGCTATCGTCCGGCTCGAAGATCAGGCGGTAATTCAGCATCCATCTGAGCCCCAAGTTCTTCTTGATGGCATTGATGAGGCCGGTACCCGGTTCCTTCCGGATCCATGCATCGGCAGATCAGTGACCTTGTCGCCTCTACGGACGACCTCTCGAGCATCGGACGGTGGTTCGGAGTCGCTTCGCAACGCTTATGTACCTGTCCTCGCTGCGCTTTTCCTGTTACAGCAAGTCCGCAAGAGGGGACATTGCTCTAGTGCCCGGAGCCGCCCTTCTTGTTCTCGAAGGTACAGCCTTGTGCCGCCAGCCACTTCTTAAAGTCGTTACCATTCACGAAGGTGCTACTCCACGGATATGTGGATAACAATCAGGCGCAAGGTGGGATAAGCGCGAGCTATCGACGCCCGCACTGCACCACGTCGATCGCTTTTGGATGGTCTACCCAACTGCCGAGATCGGCTGCTTCTCGGCATGATCCGGCACGGAGAAGCGCGCGGGAGGGCTGATCGCGCGTGCGGCGACCTGCAAGGGCGCGCGCACCAGCACTTCGCCCGGCAGCTGCACCAGCACGGTCGTACCGACATCCGGCTTAGAGGAGATGCGCATCGTGCCGCCGTGCAGCTCGGCGAGGGAGCGGGCGATGGCGAGACCCAGGCCGGAGCCGCGCATGCCATTGTTGAGCTTGAGATCGGCCTGCTCGAAGGGATTGCCCAGCCGAGACAGCGCCTCGGGCGGAATTCCCATCCCGGTGTCTTCAATCGAGAGGGCGAGCATGCCCTGCGAGATCCGCGAGCGCACCGTCACGCTACCGCCCGCCGGAGTATACTTGACGCCGTTGTTGAGCAGGATGGTGAGGATCTTCGTCAGGGCATTGCGGTCGGCAAGGATCGCCACAACGAGACGAGACTCTACCTCGACCGTGATCTGCGCCGCCTCCGCCGCCTGCGTCACCGAGCGCACCGCCGCGTCGATGACCTCGCCGACGGTGAATTCGCTCCGCTCCAGCCGCACGCGACCGGAGTCGAGATGCGCCATCTCGAGCACGTCGGTAATCATCTGGTTGAGGTAGTGCCCGCTCTGATGGATGTGCTTGGAATAATCGCCGTAGAGGGGAGATCCGATCGGGCCGAAAGCCTCCGTCATCATCACCTCCGAGAAGCCGAGGATGGCGTTCAGCGGCGTGCGCAGCTCGTGACTCATGTTGGCAAGGAAGTCGGATTTGGCGCGATTGGCGGTCTCGGCGTCGGACTTCTGCTCGCGATATCGCTCGACCAGCGTCGCCATCTCCTGCGCCTGGCTCGTCAGCAGCTGGCGCGACTTCTTGAGGTCGGCGACCGAGCTCAGCAGCTGGGCCTCCGACTCCATCAGCTGCTCCTCGTGACGCTTCAGCGTGGTGATGTCGGTGCCCACCGACACGTAGCCGCCGTCCTTGGTGCGGCGCTCGTTGATCTGCAGCCAGCGGCCGTCGCCGAGCTGCGCCTCGAAGGTGCGCGCACCCATCGGCTGGCGCTCGATCACCGCGACCTGCGAGTGGATCAACGGCGCGGTGCCACGCTCCATCACCTGCGCGTAGGCCGTGCCGGGCACGACCGCATCCGACGGCAGGTTGTGGAAGCGCTGAAACTTCGAGTTGCACATGACGAGCCGATTGTCGGCGTCCCATACGACGAAGGCCTCCGAGATCGTATCAATGGCGTCACGCAGCCGCATGTCGGCGGCGACCGAACGCTCCTCGAGCGCCATAGTCTCGGTAACGTCGATGGCGATGCCGACAAGATGCGGACTGCCGCCGTTGCCCTCGATGATCTCGGCCTTTGCGCGCAACCAGATCCAGCCGCCGGACACGCCGCGCATGCGGAACACGTGGTCGATAGCACCGCCGGGATTGAGCGCGAGCAGCCGGGAGAGCTCGTTGAGACCGCCGTCGCCGGGATGGATCAGCGCGTTGACCTCGGCGAAGGACAGCGCCTTCTTGCGTGGCAGCAGTCCGATGATCTCGAACATGGACAGCGACCAGTCGATGTGGCCGCTGGCGAGGTCCCAGTCCCAGAGACCGCAGCGCCCGCGTGCCAGCACCATGTCGACCCGCTCGCGCATGGAGCGGCAGCTCGTATCCGACTCCCGTGCACGGTCGGCCTGCCACGAATAGCCGAAGGCGAGCGCCGCGAGCACGGCGCCGATACTGACGATCAGCACGATGCTGCGGCTGCGGCCCTCGCGCCACTCGGCCAGGACACCGTCCATCGTCTGCACCACGGCGACTTGACCGCCAAGCGCGGGAAGCGAACGAACGGCGGCGAGCGCCTCGTCGCCGCGCGGCAGCACGAGGCGCATCACGCCCGCCTTCTCGGCGAAGATCGTGAGCGGCGAGGCGCCGAGCTCGTCACTCAGGCTGGCCTTGGCCGCGCCCGATGGCACGCTGGCGATCACGTCTCCGGCCTCGTCACCGACGATGACGCGCAGGCCGCGACGCTGGGCTTCGGCCGGAATCAGGCGGGCGACGATAGCCGCGGCCTGCGTCGACTGCTCGTGCAGGCTCCGGTCAAGATCGTCGGCGACGATCGACGACCACAGCTCGAGGTTGGCTGCAGCGGCGGCAACGACCCGTTCCTCATCTTGCGAGGCGGTTTGCCACGAGATGGCGACGAGGATCGCGATGAAGATGAGGATGGCGAACGGGACCACGCGGCGGAGCACCCAATCGCCGACGATCAACGGCGAGGCACGCAGACGCGCAGCGCTGTCGAAGGAACCGCTCGAAAGCCCGACCTCAGCTTTGTCCCGACGCGCTGCCGGAAGTCGGCGCAAGGCAAGGTTGCGCCAGGCCCCTGCTCGCGCAGCGACGCTGGCCACGCTCGCACGTGACATGTGGCCCCCTCATCGATCCGGAGCGGATGTGCCGCATCTTCTCCGAATCGGCTCATCTGAGTCCGAGCTGCGTGATTTGTCCAGCTGTATTAACGCGATGGCAAGGAAAAGGTTAGAACAAAAGAGAAACGCTAGCTTAGACCAGCATGCTGCCACTTCGCGGCGCTGCGGTGAAGTAGCCGTGCAGTATCGCGGCGTGCGTCGACTTGGGTCAGGCCAAAGAACGACCCGCGATGTCTGCGACGTCAGCTGACAGCCTGTCCGTGCCGGCGACGCGTTCGAGCGCGGCCTGCGCCCGCGCGCGACGCCCCGCCTCCAACGAGCGCCAGCTGCGGAACGACGAGAGCAGCCGCGCCGCGACCTGGGCGTTGAACTTGTCGAGCTCGACGACGATGTCGGCGACGAAGTCGAAGCCGCTGCCGTCGGCGGCGTTGAAGCAGGTCGGGTTGGCGTTGGCAAAGCTGCCGATCAGCGAGCGCACGCGGTTCGGGTTGCGAATCGAGAAGGCGGGGTGGTTCATCAAAGCGCGCACGGTCGCCAGGGTGTCGCCGTCGGGCTGGACGGCCTGCAAGGCGAACCATTTATCGATCACCAGCGCATCGTCGGTGAAGCGTTCGTAGAAGGCCGCGAGGGACTCCTCGCGCGCCGCACCCGGCATTCGCGCCAGCACGCCCAAAGCCGCCATCGTGTCGGTCATGTTCGTGGCGGCAGCGAACTGGGCACGGGCGAGCTCGATGCCGGCGAGGCGGTCGCCCGCGGTGATGAGATCGAGCGCGGTGTTGCGCAGGGCACGCCGCCCGGCCGCCGGCGCGGCCGGCGAGTAGCCGCCGTCGTCGTTGAGCTCGGCGTAAAGCGCGTGCAGCTCCTCGGAGAGCGTCAGGCCGAGGTCGGCCCGCAACGCTTCGCGCGCAACGTGGATTGCGTCGGGATCGACGTCGCGGCCGATCTCGCGGGCGAGGTCGGCCTCTCCCGGCAGAGCCAGCCCTTGCGCCGCGAAGGCGCGATCCTCGGTCGCGGCGGCCTTGAGCATCAGGCGCAGCGCTCCGGCAAAGCCCGGATCGAACAGCGGCGCGCCGCCGGCCCGCACCGCCGCGATCGAGCGCACCAGGAGGCGGATCGCCAGCGTCTGCGAGGCCTGCCAGCGGTTGAAGCTGTCGCTGTCGTGGGCCGCGAGCGTGACCAGGTCGGCTTCCGCGACGTCGGCGTCGAGGCGCACCGGCGCGGAGAAGCCGCGCAGCAGCGACAGCACCGGGCGCTCGCTCAAGCCCCGGAACGTGAGGGTCCGCTCGGACTCCTCAAGCACGATCAGGCCGCGGCGGCGTTCCTCGTCGGAGAGATCGTCGCTCGAGGCCTCGACCGCGGCGCCGCCAGCGCCGAGCAGGCCCCAGGCGATCGGGATGACGAAGGGATCCTTGTGCTCCTGTCCCGGGGTCGGCGGACAGGACTGGCTGATGTCAACAACGAGCGTGCCATCCGCGTCGTGGCGGCTGGCGACCTTGATCTCGGGCGTGCCGGACTGATGGTACCAGCGCGCGAACCGCGTCAGGTCGCGCCCGGAGGCAACGGCGAAGCACTGCAGGAAGACCTCGATGGTCGTCGCCGTGCCGTCACAGCGCTCGAAATAGAGGTCCATGCCGCGGCGGAACGCGTCGTCGCCGATCAGCACCTTGAGCATGCGGATCACCTCCGCGCCCTTTTCGTAGATCGTCGCGGTGTAGAAGTTGTTGATCTCGCGGTAGACGTTGGGCCGCACGTTGTGGGCGAGCGGCCCGGCGTCCTCCGGGAACTGGCTGGCGCGCAGCGCCCTGACGTCGGCAATGCGGCGAACCGGGCGAGAGCGCATATCGGCCGAAAACTCGCGGTCGCGGAAGACGGTGAGCCCTTCCTTAAGGCAGAGCTGGAACCAGTCGCGGCAGGTGATGCGATTGCCGGTCCAGTTGTGGAAATACTCGTGGGCGATCACCGTCTCGATGCCGGCATAGTCGCCGTCGGTGGCGGTGGCGGGCGAGGCCAGCACGTATTTGTCGTTGAAGACGTTGAGACCCTTGTTCTCCATTGCGCCCATGTTGAAGTCGCTGACGGCGACGATGTTGAACACGTCGAGATCGTATTCGCGGCCGTAGACCTCCTCGTCCCAGCGCATCGAGCGCTTCAGGGCGTCCATGGCGTAGCCGGCGCGGTCGGCCTTGCCGGGCTCCACGTAGATGCCCAGGCGCACGTCGCGCCCCGAGGCGGTGCGGAAGCCGTCCTCGACCAGGGCGAGGTCGCCGCCGACCAGCGCGAACAGGTAGCAGGGCTTGGGATGGGGGTCTTGCCACAAAGCGAAATGCCGGTCGGTGCCGGCGACGGGGCCCGACTCGACGGGATTGCCGTTGGAGAGCAGCACCGGCGCCTCGGCGCGCTCGGCCTCGAGGCGCACGGTGTAGACGCTGAGCACGTCGGGCCGGTCGAGGAAGTAGGTGATGCGGCGGAAGCCCTCGGCCTCGCATTGCGTGCAATAGGCGCTGCCGGAGCGGTAGAGGCCCATCAGCTTCAGGTTGGCGGCCGGGTCGAGGCGGGTCTCGATTTCCAGCACGAAAGGCCGCGACGGCGGCGCGAACAGGGTGAACTGCTCCGGCGTGGCGAGGTGGGCCGAGGCGGCGACGGCCACGCCGTCGAGCGTGGCCTTGACCAGCACAAGTTCGTCGCCGTCGAGCACCAGCGGCACGCCAGGACGGCCCTCCGGGTTCGGACGGATCGCGAGGCGCGAGCGCACCACCGTCTCGTGGCGCGCCAGCCGCACGTCGAGCCCGACGGTATCGACGAGGTAGTCCGGCACGCGGTAGTCGGCGAGGCGGACGGGCTGGGCTTGATCGGTGCGCATTGACAACTTTCGGACGAACCGCCCGGCGGCGGCAGACTTGGTGGTGGAGGCTAGGCGGTGGAGGCGGCGGCTCGCGGCATAATGGACCTCGCGACCGTCGCCGCAAGGCCCCACGGCTGCGGCCCTGTCGCGCTCGGCGCGCCGCCCTCCCCCCGAGGTCGAACCGCTTGCAGGATCAGGCCGAAACACCTAGGTAACATAACCGACAACGTCGGCGCTGTCCACCGTCGCCAAGCCCTCGCTGCAGCCTCGGCACACGTCACGGACCCTGACAAGTGGCCCTGCCAAAGTCGACGTACGTCGACAATCGGACGGGCCGGTGTCGACGGACGTCGACATCGCAGCGTGCCATCGGCGCGTTCGCTGACAAGGTGGAAAAACGCGTCGCCGTTCGCCGACATGGATGGAATTTGACCTATGGCCGGCTCAGCAACGCTGCCGGCGCTTGCCGAGAGCCGGCGGGCGCTTGTCAGCCGCGAGGCGATTTGCTAGACGGCACCCCTCGCGCGGCACGGGTCTCCCGTGGCGACGATGCGGCCATGGCGGAATTGGTAGACGCGCTAGCTTGAGGTGCTAGTCGGGAGACCGGTGGAGGTTCGAGTCCTCTTGGCCGCACCAAAGTTTCGGGAATTGCCACGATCGTGGGGACAATTCGTACGGCGCGCGGAGCTTGCGACCGGTCGCGAAGTACCTTTGATCCGTCCCGGTCTGGTTCGTCGAACCGAGTGATGGGTCCGCTTGAAGGAACAGACGAAGCTCCTCGCGACCGCCCTCAACACAATGGGCATGAACACCGCGATTCTCGGCGGCGTCCCGCTCGTCTCTTTCCTCTATTAAGTGCCGTCGGCGCCGACGGCGAAGCATCTTGTTTCAACTTGCTTTATTTCGCCTCTAGTGGCGTCATGCTTGACTAGATTGCCGGAAGCGTCCTCAAGGATCTCGACCCATGACAGGCTCTGGGATTTTTGTTGTCTACGTCTTCCCGTTCGTACTCGTCGCAGGAGGCGGCCTGCTGGCGCGGCGGAACCATGTCGTGATGCAACGCGCTCGGGCTCGCGACAGAAGCAAGGCCGCGACCGTCCGGTCCTAGCCAGCCGGTTCTATCTTGCCTGCGAGTTTGTCGCGCGAAGGCTGATGAGGTAGCTCGCCGCAAGCCGCCTGAGGCTTCCGTCGCCATGTCCAAATGGTGTCGCACGTTTCCGTGGATCATCGGCGTTCGCAGCGCCTTTAGGGTGATGGCGGGCGGTCCGCGGCGCGCTGCGTAATCTCCGATCCTGGCGCAGCGCCTCTGTCGGCGAGTAAGCTCCGCGCCGGCCGAGCCACCGGCCGGAGTTCAGCGCTTGATCCCTTTCGCCGACCGAGCCGCGTCTTTTCGCGGCGCCATCGCCACCCGCCGGCCCGCACAAGGCGCCCTTGGCCATGCTCGCAGGGTGGCGCCATGCCCTTGACCGGGGAGCAGCTCGTCGCGGCGCGCGCGATGGTCCGTATGGCGAGGTCGGACCTGGCGAGCGAATGCAACTTGCCGATCGCAGCCGTCAGGCGGATGGAGCGAACGGTCGGCCTGCTGTCCGACCACGCGGAAACCGCGATCGCGCTGCGCCGCGCGCTCGAGCGCCACGGCGCGATCTTCGTCGACGCCGGGGCGGACGAGCCGATGGGCCCCGGCGTCCACCTCAGGTCGGGCATGCCCTCGACCGTGATCGCGCTCGACGCGCTCGACTCCAGCAACGACGAATGAGGCCGGGTCGCAAGGAAGGGAAAGGTCGGTCGTTTCCGAGCATAGGATCTCGATCCAAACGAGAAGAGAGTCACGTTTCTTGTCGAACCAGGGTCTCAACGGCGCCGGCGACGCCTTTTACCGTCAGGAAGCGCTCTCCCGCTGGTACGGCGACGGAGGCGCCGGACCCGACAAATTCCCGCGACGGGATTGCGCGTCCTGCCGCCCGTCACGCCGATCCCGGGCGAGCCCGAGCTCCAGGCGCTCCACGTGCGCGTCATCGCGCTGGAGAACCTCGTCATCGCGCTCCTCGCGGAGACCTCCGAGCAGGGGCGAGAGCAGGCTCGCGCGATCGCGTCGAGCCTGGTGCCGAGACCCGGGTTTACCCGGCACCCGCTGACGATCCGTGCTGCGGCGAGGATGACCGACCTCATCGATCGCGCCGCCCGCTGCTGCCGCCGGCAGCCTTCATAGCGTCTCCTCGCAATCACGGAAGCGAGGCCGAACAACGGGGATGAACTCCAAGCCGTAGGTAGATTCCGAGCCTGATCCCGTCACCGGCCGCGATCTACTTCAAATCTGCCGATCGCCCTTCGCGCAGCTGCTGCGCGCCGCGAGCCCTGCATGGAGCCTCCCGATGAAATTCCGCCCGCTGCACGACCGCGTCGTGGTCCGTCGCATCGACCCGCAGAAGACCTCGGCCGGCGGCATCATCATTCCGGACACCGTCAAGGAGAAGCCGTCGGAGGGCGAGGTGATCGCCGCCGGTCCCGGTGCGCGCGACGAAGCCGGCGTGGTCCAGCCCCTCGGCGTCAAGGACGGCGACAGAGTGCTGTTCGGCAAATGGTCCGGGACCGAGGTGATGCTCGACGGCGAAGAGCTCATCATCATGAAGGAAGGCGACCTCATGGGCGTCATCGACGCCGCCGTCGCCCGTCCCACCTCCGCCTGATCAGCGCAAAGTAAGGAACAAAACCATGACAGCCAAAGACGTCCTGTTCGGTGAAGCCGCCCGCGCCCGCATGGCTCGCGGGGTCGATGTCCTCGCCGACGCGGTCAAGGTCACCCTCGGCCCCAAGGGCCGCAACGTCGTCATCGAGAAGAGCTACGGCGCGCCGCGCATCACCAAGGACGGCGTCACCGTCGCCAAGGAGATCGAGCTCGCCGAGCCTTTCGAGAACATGGGCGCGCAGATGGTGCGCGAGGTGGCGAGCAAGACCAACGACGCCGCAGGCGACGGCACCACGTCGGCGATCGTGCTGGCGCAGGCCATCGTCCGCGAGGGCGGCCGCGCCGTCGTCGCCGGCATGGCGCCGATGGACGTGCGGCGCGGCATCGACAAGGCGGTCGCCGCCCTCGTCGTCGAGCTGGCCACCCGCAGCAAAACGATCACGACGGAGGCCGAGATTGCCCAGGTCGGCACCATCTCCGCCAACGGCGAGAGCGAGATCGGCCGCATGATCGCCGAGGCCATGCAGAAGGTGGGCAAAGAGGGCGTCATCACCGTCGAGGAAGCCAAGGGCATGGAGACCGAGCTCGAGGTGGTCGAGGGCATGCGCTTCGATCGCGGCTACATGTCCCCCTACTTCGTCACCAACGCGGAGAAGATGACCGTCGACCTCGAGGATCCCTACATCCTCGTCCACGAGAAAAAGCTCTCCAACCTCCAGGCGATGCTGCCGATCCTCGAGGCGGTGATGCAGTCCGGCCGCCCGCTGCTCATCGTGGCCGAGGACGTCGAGGGCGACGCGCTGGCGACCCTGGTGGTGAACAAGCTCCGCGGCGGCCTGAAGATCGCGGCGGTGAAGGCGCCCGGCTTCGGCGACCGCCGCAAGGCGATGCTGGAGGACATCGCGATCCTCACCGGCGCCGAGGTGATCGCCGAGGATCTCGGCATCAAGCTCGAGACCGTGACGCTCGCCATGCTCGGCACGGCCAAGCGCGTGCTGATCGAGAAGGAGCACACCACGCTCGTCGAAGGCGCCGGGGCCCCCGAGGCCATCAAGGGCCGCTGCGCGATGATCAAGGCGCAGCTCGAGGACACGACCTCCGACTACGACCGCGAGAAGCTGCAGGAGCGCTTGGCCAAGCTCGCCGGCGGCGTCGCCGTGATACGCGTCGGCGGCGTCACCGAGATTGAGGTGAAGGAGCGCAAGGACCGCGTCGACGACGCGCTGAACGCCACCCGCGCCGCGGTGGAGGAAGGCGTCGTGCCCGGCGGCGGCGTCGCCCTGGCGCGGGCCAGCCGCATCCTGACCCTTCTGAACTCCGACAACGACGACCAGAAGTTCGGCATCGAGATCGTCCGCAAGGCGGTGCAGGCGCCGCTGCGGCAGATCGCGGAGAACGCCGGCCATGAAGGCGCGATCGTCGGCGGCAAGGTGCTGGAGAACGACACCTACGCCTTCGGCTTCGATGCCCAGAGCGGCCAGTACAAGGACCTCATCGCCGCCGGGATCGTCGATCCCACCAAGGTGGTGCGGGTCGCCCTGCAGAACGCCGCGTCGGTGGCGGGCCTGCTCATCACGACGGAGGCAATGATCGCGACGAGGCCCCAGGGCGCGACCGGCGCGATAGCACCGGGCGGCATGGACTACTGACGCAAAGCGAGGCGAGCTTCCCATGGCCCTGCGCTGCATCCTCGTCCCGACGGGCCCCGGGCTCGACGCTACCCACCGGCTCGACACCGCGCTCAGGCTCTGCAGGAGCCTGGGCGCCCACATCAGGGTGCTGTTCATGAGCCGCGAGCCGCACGGCCTGCTGACGGCCATGCCCGACGTCGTCAAGGCGGCGGGCGTGACCGCCGACAGCCTCGATCGCGAGTTCCAGGCGGCGGCCGGCCTGGGGCGAGCGAACCTCGACGCCTGGTGCGCTCGCAAGCACGTCGAGCGCAACGACGTCGGCGACCGCATCGATTCCGTGTTCGCGACCTGGGAAGAGGAGGTCGGCGAAGTCGAGACCATCCTGGCCGTCGCCGGCCGCGTCACCGACGTCACCCTGGTCGACAAGCCCGAGGTGGATGTCGAATTCACCGAGCGCGCCTTCGACACGGCGGTGTTCTCGACGGGGCGTCCGGTGCTGGTCGTGCCTCGTTCGGTCCCCGACGATCCGCTCCGCCACGTCGTGGTCGCATGGAACGGCAGCCTGGAGGCGGCGCGCGTCATCGGCCAGTCGATCGACATGCTCCGCGACGCCGAGCGCGTCTCGATCATCCACGTCGACAGCCCGCTCGCCAATCGCGAGCGACCGGCCGAACTCGGTGCCTACCTGCGTTGGCACGGTATCGTCACGTCCCGCATGTCGGTCGTCTCGACCGGAGACGATCACCTCGGCGAGGCGATCCTCGACCAGGTCCGGCAGCAGGAGGCCACGATGCTCGTGATGGGGGCGTACACGCACAGCCGCGTCCGCCGCTTCCTCCTGGGTGGCGTCACCCGGCATGTGCTGGACCACGCCGAGATCCCGCTGCTGATGGCGCACTGAGCCGCTCAAGCGTTGGCGGCTTCACCTTGGTGCGCGGTGCGTGGTTCGAGACGGCCCTTCGGGCCTCCTCACCATGAGGTGGTTTGGTAAGCCCGACGCTCGGTCAGCGGGCCCCCAAACCAAGCAGAGTCGCCTCAGGCGGCGGTCCCTGCGTTCCCGATCATGCCGGGACCGAGGATGTCGGTCTTGAGCTGGTTGTACTCGTCCCGCTTGATCTCTCCGCGAGCATATCTCTCGTTCAGGATGTCGATGGCCTCCTTGCGCGGGGATCCATCATACCTGTGATGGATGCGATAGGTGTACCCCCAGTTTCCAAAACCTGAGAACACCAGAAAAATGAAGCCGAGCCAGAGGATCCATCCCCAGGCAAAGTAATCCGTCCAGAACGTACCATGCATCGTATCAGACCATGGATCGCAGTCGACCGTGTTTCACGCCAAGCCGGCGATCGATTGCGGGCGCAGCGCTTCAAGTAAGAGCAGGCTTGGCAAACCTCGGTCGCGCGCGCCTCGGTGCCGGAGTTACCCCTGGGATAGCGCCTCGCTGTCTTCGCGGCGAGGCTCGGAAACTACCCGGATCAAGCCTGCTGCGACCTGTCTGGGAGCTCATGGCGATCGACCGCGCCCGAGGTCTTGTCGGCGAGATGCTTGGCGAGGTCGCGCCGCAGCTCCTCCGACGCCACTTCGGCGAGTGCCGCACCGATCTCGCGCATCCGCCGACGCGCGTCGTAGAGCTGGTCGAGCAGGGAGAGGACAAGCGGCAGGGCGTCGTCCCCTACCCGCATCGTTCCGGTGAGATCGCGGATGAGCGTGATCCTCGCCACGTCGATCTCCTCGAACAGGTAGCCGTGATCGCCGATCGCCGGCCGCACCCAGGCCATCGCGACCCAGCGTTGGAGATCCAGCGGATCGAGGTTGGGGACGCGGGCGAAGATCCGTTCGACGTCGATCATCGGCTCGCCTCCATGCTTCGCCTCGGGTCGGACGGGTGCTCGGGCGTCCAGCCGCGCAGGAAGCCCTCGAGGGCGGCGTCGGGCTTGCCGATGACCACGCGCAGCGTGGCATAGAGGTCGCCCGGGCCGGCTCCGGCCTGCCCCGGCACGCCCTTGCCGCGCAGGCGCAGCCTGGTGCCGGTGTCGGAGCCGGAGGGAACGCGCATGCTCACCGGGCCGGTCGGCGTGGGCACGTCCACGGCACCGCCGAGCACCGCCTCGGCGAGCGTCACCGGCAGCTCCAGCAGGATGTCGCGGTCCTTCCGTGTGAAGAACGGATGGTCGGCGACGCGGATCTCGATCAGGGCGTCTCCGGCGGTGCCGCCGTTCCATCCGGCGCCGCCCTGCTGGCGCAGCCGCAGCACCTGCCCGTCGCTCGTGCCGGCGGGAATCTTCACGTCGAGCGTGCGTCCGTCGGGCAGCGTCAGGCGTCGCGTCGCGCCGACGACCGCGTCGAGGAAGGCCGTCGCCAAGGTGTAGCGCTCGTCCTGGCCGCGCATCGCGGAGCCGCCGCCCTGCGCGCCTTCCGAGAACATCGACCCGAAGATGTCGCGGAGATCGTCCTGGCCCCAGCCAGCCGAGGCGGCGGACCGGGAATACTTGCGGCCTGCCTCGCCGTCGGCGTGATCGCGATAGGAGGGGCGAGGCGCCTGCTCATGGCCCGAGGCGTCGATTTCGCCGTTGTCAAAGCGACCGCGTTTCTCGGGATCGGAGAGCAGCTCGTTGGCGGCCGAGACGGCCTTGAAGCGCTCCTCGGCCGACGCGTTGCCCGGGTTGAGGTCGGGGTGATGCTGCTTCGCCAGGCCGCGGTAGGCGGTCCGGATCTCGTCCTGGCTGGCATCGCGCTTCACGCCCAGCGTGGTGTAGGGATCATCCAACTCAGGGACCTCGCGGGCTCATGGCGTCTGAAGGCTCCGAGACGGTTGGCCGGCGATGCTAGGCGACGACTTCGAGCCCGGTACCACCCGGCTGGACGGCTTTCTTCGACGCTCGGTGAACGACCGCCGGCTTCGCGGCGCCCTCGAAGTCGAGCACCACGCGGGCGGCCACCTTGCCGTGCTCCAGCCGGTCCAGCACGTCGTTGACGTCGGCGAGCGGCTGCAGCTCGATGTCGGCCTTGACCTTGCCCTCAGCGGCGAAGGCCAGCGTCTCGGCCATGTCCTCGCGATTGCCGACGAAGGAGCCGCGGATGGTGATGCAGTTCGCCACCACGTCGAACAGCGGCACCGGGAAATCGCCGGGCGGCAGGCCGACCAGCACGCAGGTGCCGCGCTTGCGCGTCATCGCCACGCCCTGCTTGAAGGCGCCGAGCGAGGGGGCGGTGATGAGCACGCCGTGGGCGCCGCCGGCGGTGCCCGCCTTGACCTGCTCGGCCGCGTCGGGGTGGGTCGCGTTGACGGTGAGATCGGCGCCAAGCTCTTTGGCCAGCGCCAGCTTCTCGTTCTCGATATCCACCGCGCAGACCTGTAGGCCCATGATCTTGGCGTATTGTATGGCTAGGTGGCCGAGGCCGCCCGCGCCGGAGACGACGAGCCACTCGCCGGGCCGCGCCTCGGTGACCTTGATGCCCTTGTAGGTGGTGATGCCCGCGCAGATGAGCGGCGCCGCCGCCTGGGCCGAGAGGCCCTTGGGGATGTGCGCGACGTAGTCGGCATCGGCGAGGATGTATTCGGCGAAGCCGCCGTTCTTGGTGTAGCCGCCGAATTCCGCCTTGGCGCAGACCGTCTCCCACGCGGTGAGGCAATATTCGCAATGCCCGCAGGCCGAGTAGAGCCACGGCACACCGACGCGGTCGCCTTCCTTGACGATGGTGATCCCGGAGCCCAGCGCGACCACGCGCCCGATGCCCTCGTGGCCTGGGATGAAGGGTGGCGTGGGCTTCAGCGGCCAGTCGCCGCGCGCGGCGTGGAGGTCGGTGTGGCAGACGCCGCAGGCTTCGGTCTTGACGAGGATCTGGCCGGGACCGGGCGTGGGGATCGCGACCTCGCGGAAGACGAGGGGTTTGCCGAACTGCTCGACGACGGCGGCTTGCATGGTCTTGGTCATCGATGGCTCCTTGATGTGGAGGTTTGGAGGATCAGGCGGCGGCGGTGCCGAGCCCGCGCACGGCCTCGATCATCTGCACCAGCGCCGCCTGGGCGTCGCCGTAGACCGTGTTGCATGCCGAAGCCCGTGAACCAGACGGCACCCTGAGCCATGATGCGAGCCGCGCAGACGTAGGTCTTGCCGTTGTCGACGGCGCTCGGCTGCTGCACGTGCCGAGCGCCGCCGCGATCGTAGCGCAGGCCTCCGGGCCGACGTGGCCGAAACGATCCTTCACCCTCAGGACCATGTCCATGAGACAAGTCCGGTTCGAGCCGAACGCGACGACGATGTCGACGATTTCACGGGTTTTGATCGAGGTTTGAGAAAGACCGCCGGTCTCGAGCGCTGTGGACTGGCTGACACCGCTTGTCGTCGCCCTGGCATCCATCGCGGTCTCTCCAGCAGGATCGGCAAACCATTCGGATTGAGACCGATGCGTGGTGCGTCGCCCTAATGCGATCGTCGGGCAGAAGCCTAGATCGCGGGTAGACGTCAGGAGCCTCGGAAAATACTCAGGGGCGACGGCGACGATGCCGAGGGTTGCTCCAGGTCGCGATCGATCATGCTCCATCAAGCCGAGAGGCGGTCGCTTCGCATCCGCAGCGTCGCCACGAGGCCGTCGGGGCACCATTCGCGGTCGATCGACCCGCCGAGATGCCCGCAAACGCTGCGGTCCACCAGCCGGCTTCCATAGCCTCCCGGCCCGGTTGGCAGCTGAATGGTGGGACCGCCTCTTTCGCTCCAGACGACGACGACGTCCGCGTCTTTGGAATGGCAGGAGACGTCGAGCATGCCCGAGGGCGACGAGAACACGCCATATTTGAGCGAATTGGTCGCCAGTTCGTGCACGACCAGCGCGAGCACCGTCGTGGTCTTTTCCCCGATGGCGATCCGCGGCGCGGTGATGCGCGTCCGGTCTCCGAAACCGCCCATGTCGCCGTATGGCGTCAGGAGGATCGTGAGCAGGTCCGCGAGCAGCGCGGCGCTCTGCGACCGACCCGGGATTGGGCGAACGAGGTCGTGGGCCCGGCCTAGCGCGTTCAGCCTCACGGTCAACTGGTGAGCCATGTCCTCCGTCGTCTTGCTCGAGCGCGACGTGATCGCCGTCAGGCCTGCCGCGATGGCCAGGAGGTTCTTGACGCGATGGGACATTTCGCCAGCGAGCAGCTCGTTGGCTTCCTCGGCGTTCTTGCGGGCCGTGCAATCGATGAAGACGCCGAACATGGTTCGATCGCTCGCCCCCGTGTCGTCGCCGTGGCCGCGACAGGCGATCCATCTCACCTCGTCCTCGACCATGATGCGGAAGTCGATCTCGTAGGGGCCGGGAAGTTGACGCACGGCGAGGAACGACGCGCTGACCCTGCCGCGGTCGTCGTAATGGATGCGTGAGAACAGGTCGGCGAAGCTCACGGCGTCGCTTCCTGCCATGCCCCAGAGATCAAAGGCGTGCTCGTCGATCGTGATCTCGTCGGTGTCGACGACCCATGACCAGAGGGCTACGCCCGCGGCTTCGGTGGCCCGGCGCAGGCGCTCCGCGCTCCAGGGTGGCGGCGGCGGGCGCTTGTTGCGCAGGGTGATGGCTACCGGCGCCGCCGGCAGGACCATCCTGGAGGGTCGTTCAACCAGCATTGCGGCTCATCCTGTACGACGGGGGCAGGCACGGGAAGACGAGCACGGCCGAATTCGGCACTCCTGACGCTTCGCCATCGCCTTGAGGGCCGAATCAAGTGCACGCGATACGCCTCCTTGTGGGAGTTCGCGACACATAGCGCCACGCCCGCCAGCAGGGGAGCATCGGAAACCACGCAAGCGAAGGCATGAGTACTTGCCGAGCCTTTCGAATGGCGGATGGAAAGGTCATCCTCAGTGTCAATGCCTAGCCACCTCATTCATCGCGTGCCGGTTTAAATGGCTAAAGAGCAACATGCCCGGGGCGTTTGAATTCGACCCGTCCAAGGCGCTGCTCGACGTGCGCCAGATGGGCGAGGCCGACGCTCTGACGGTCGCCGCGGGCACGTCCGGCATCGCGCTCATGGAGAACGCCGGCGCGAGCGTGGCGCGCGAGATCCTCCGGCGCTGGTCCGTGCGGCCGCTCGTCGTGCTGTGCGGACCCGGCAACAACGGCGGCGACGGCTTCGTCGTCGCGCGGCACCTCGCCAAATCCGGCTGGCCGGTGAGGCTGGCGCTGCTGGGACCATTCGAGCGGCTCAAAGGCGAGGCGCGCCACCACGCCGAGCTTTGGACCGGCCCCATCGAGGCCCTGACGCCCGCCGTCCTCGACGGTTCGCGGCTCGTCGTCGACGCGCTGTTCGGGGCCGGGCTCAGCCGGGCGCTGGAGGGCGCGGCAGCGGAGGTCCTGGCGGCTGCCGCGACCATGCGCGTCCCCATCGTGGCCATCGACGTCCCCAGCGGCCTCATGGGAGACAGCGGCGACGCGCTCGGCGCCGTCGCAGCGACGCTCACCGTGACGTTCTTCCGCAAGAAGCCCGGGCACTTGCTGATGCCGGGCCGTGCGCTATGCGGCGAGGTCGTTGTGACGGAGATCGGCACGCCCGGCTCGGTGCTCGAGACGATCGCGCCAGACACCTTCGAGAACGCGCCCTCGCTCTGGCTCTCGACCCTTCCCCGTCCGGGCGATGGTGGCAACAAGTACACTCGGGGCCATGCGCTGGTCTGGGGCGGCTACCCGATGACGGGTGCCGCCCGGATGGCGGCGCGCGCCGCGGCCCGCGCCGGTGCCGGGCTGACGACGATCGCGGTCGAAGAGGTCGCCCTGCCCGTTTACGCCGCCGCCCTGACCAGCATCATGGTCAAGCCCATTGCGGCGCCAGGCGACTTCGACGATCTGCTGCGCGACCATCGCCTGTCGGGGCTCGCCATCGGGCCCGGCGCCGGGACCGGCGCGGAGACGCGGACCCGCGCGCTCGCCATGTTGTCGACGGGCCGAGCCACCGTGCTCGACGCGGATGCGATCACCTCCTTCAGCGACGATCCCGGCGCGCTCTTCCGCGCCATCACCGGCCCCTGCGTGATCACGCCCCACGAGGGCGAATTCCGCCGCCTCTTCGACGCGACCGGAAACAAGCTGGAACGCGCCCGCAAGGCCGCCCGTCAGAGCGGCGCGATTATCCTCCTGAAAGGGTCGGACACGGTGATCGCATCGCCCGCCGGGCTGGCCGTCATCAACGCCAACGCGCCGGCGACGCTGGCCACGGCGGGATCGGGCGACGTGTTGAGCGGCATCATCCTCGGCCTCCTCGCGCAGGGCGTCGCGCCGCTCCAGGCGGCATGCGCCGCGGCCTGGATGCACGGCGCGGCTGCGGCCGACTTCGGGCCCGGGCTCATCGCCGAGGACCTGCCCGACCTGCTGCCCGGCGTGCTGCGGCGCCTGTGGACATGAGTGGCCGCCGCCGGGAACGGCGGACGGACCGGAGGATGCCATGCACGCGATGGTGCTGAATCGGCTGCGCACGCCGCTGCAATGGACGCAGCTGCCCAACCGCGAGCCCGGCGCCGGCCAGGTCCCGGGTGCGCGTGCTGGCCTGCGGCGTCTGCCGGACCGACCTGCACGTCGTCGACGGCGAACTGCCCAACCCCGTGATGCCGATCATCCCCGGCCACGAGATCGTCGGCCGCATCGACGCGATCGGCCCCGCGGTCTCGGGCCTGGCGATGGGCGAGCGCGTCGGCATTCCCTGGCTGGGTCATACTTGCGGCGCGTGCCCCTACTGCAGGGGCCAGCGCGAAAACCTCTGCGATCACGCCATCTTCACCGGCTTCACGCACGACGGCGGGTTCGCGACGGCAGCGATCGCCGATGCCCGTTTCGCCTTCCCATTGGGCGAGGACGGCAGCGACGTCTCGCTGGCGCCGCTCCTCTGCGCCGGCCTCATCGGCTGGCGATCGCTGGTCATCGCCGGCGACGCCCGCAAGCTCGGCCTCTACGGCTTCGGCGCCGCCGCCCACATCCTGGCGCAGGTCGCCCGATGGCAGGGCCGCTCGGTGTTCGCCTTCACCCGTCCCGGCGATACGAAGGCCCAGGACTTCGCGCGCTCGCTCGGCGCCGTCTGGGCCGGCGGCTCCGACGCGATGCCGCCGGAGCCGCTCGACGCGGCGATCATCTTCGCGACAATGGGCGATCTCGTCCCGCTCGCGCTCAAGGCGGTGCGCAAGGGTGGCCGGGTCGTCTGCGCCGGCATCCACATGAGCGCTATCCCGAGCTTTCCCTACGATCTCCTTTGGGAGGAGCGGCAGCTGCTCTCGGTCGCCAACCTGACGCGGCAGGACGGCATCGACTTCCTCGGCCTGGCGCCGCAGGTCGGGATCATCACGAAGACGACCACATACGCCCTCGACCATGCCAACGAGGCGCTTGCGGACTTGCGGGCCGGCCGCTTCGAAGGCGCGGCCGTGCTCGTCCCCTAAAGCATCGAAGATCACGCTAAAGGACGCCGAGATCTGCAAGATTTGACGAACCTCCAGCCTTTTCATTTGGGGACAAGCTTTCTCAAAGCCACGACGCCGCACGCAGAGCTTCGCCGCCACCTGACGCCCCGCCCTTGCCATCCCGCCCCGCCCGCGCGACAAGCCGGTGTGCTCCACATCTCCGACATCACCCTGCGGCTCGGGCCGCGCGTGCTCTTCGACAAGGCGTCCGCGGCGCTGCCGGAGGGCGCCCGCATCGGCTTCGTCGGGCGCAACGGCACCGGCAAGACCACGCTCTTCAAGATGATCGCCGACGAGCTGCAGCCGGACCTCGGCGACATCTCGATCCCCAAGGCGTTGAAAATGGGGCGCGTCGAGCAGGAGGCGCCGGGCGGCCCGGGCAGCCTCATCGACTTCGTGCTCGCCGCCGACGTCGAGCGCGCGCGCCTCCTCGTCGAGGCCGAGACCGCGACCGAGCCCAACCGCATCGCCGACATCCAGACGCGCCTCGTCGACATCGACGCGCATTCCGCGCCGGCCCGCGCCGCGCGCATCCTGGCGGGCCTGGGGTTCGACTTCGAGGCGCAGGAGCGGCCGCTGTCGTCCTATTCCGGCGGCTGGCGCATGCGCGTGGCGCTCGCCGCCGTGCTGTTCGCCGAGCCCGACCTGCTGCTGCTCGACGAGCCCACCAACTATCTCGACCTCGAGGGCACGCTCTGGCTGATCGACTATCTCCAGCGCTATCCCGCCACCATCCTCGTCATCTCCCACGATCGCGATATGCTCGACGCGGTCTGCAACCACATCCTCCACCTCAACCACAGCAAGCTGACGCTGTGGACCGGCAACTACACCAGCTTCGAGAAGCAGCGCCGCGAGCAGCAGGCGATCGAGCAGAAGCACAAGAAGAAGCAGGACGAGCAGCGCAAGCACATGCAGGCCTTCGTCGACCGCTTTCGCGCCTCCGCCACCAAGGCGACGCAGGCGCAGAGCCGGCTCAAGGCGCTGGCCAAGATGGAGCCGGTCTCGGCGCTGGTCGACGGCGAGGTGCTGCCGATCATCCTGCCCTCGCCCGAGAAGCCGCTGAAGCCGCCGATCGTGGCGATGGAGAAGGTCAGCGTCGGCTACGACGGGAAGGCCATCCTGAAGAACCTCAGCCTGGTCATCTCGGACGACGACCGCATCGGCCTGCTGGGATCCAACGGCAACGGCAAGTCGACCTTCGCCAAGCTCGTCGCCGGACGACTGCAGGCGATGGAGGGCGAGGTACGCCGCTCCTCCAAGCTCGAGGTCGGTTTCTTCGCCCAGCACCAGGTCGACGACCTCGACGAGGGCGCGACACCGTTCCAGTGCGTGCGGCCGCTGATGCCGCTGGCCAGCGAGGCGCAGGTGCGCGGCAAGTGCGCGCAGTTCGGCTTTCCCAACGTCAAGGCCGACACCAAGGTCGCGATGCTCTCGGGCGGCGAGAAGGCTCGCCTGCTGATGGGCCTCTCGACCTTCCACGGCCCGCACATGATCATCCTCGACGAGCCGACCAACCATCTCGACATCGACTCGCGCGCGGCGCTGATCGAGGCGATCAACGATTACAAGGGCGCGGTGATCCTGGTCAGCCACGACCGTTACCTGCTCGACGCCTGCGCCGACCGCCTGTGGCAGGTCGCCGACGGCACCGTGAAGCCGTTCGACGGCGACATGGACGACTACAAGGCGATGGTGCTCGGCACCGAGCCGCGAAAGAAGTCGTCCGAGCCGGTGCAGCTGCGCAAGGCCGCCAACGAGGCGCCGCGCCACGCTGCCGTGCCGCTCAAGAAGAAGATCGCCGCGCTCGAGGACAAGATCGCCAAGCTCACCGCGCTGGTCGCCCGCGTCGACCAGGCTTTGGCCGACCGCGACGCCTTCGTCGCCGCGCCGCAGAAGGCCGCGCAGCTCGCCCGCCAGCGCGGCGAGCTCGCCAAGACCCTCGAGGTGGCCGAGGACGAGTGGCTGATGCTCTCGGCGCAGCAGGACGCCGCGCAGTGACGCGGGCTCGGTGAAGGGCACCGCCACGGCGCAAGCGGCCCGCTCCGCGCCGCGCCGGCGCGCTCCCCTGCTCGTTGCCACGGCCGCCCTGCTCGCTCTCTTGCTGGCGATCGCCCATGCCGCCGGACCCTACCTCTTCCGCGTCGCCACCCTGCAAAGTGAGATCGCCAAGCAGGTCCGCGTCACCACCGGCCTCGGACTGGCCATCATAGGCCACGCGCGCTTCGACCTCCTGCCGAGCCCGCGCATCAGGATCGCCGGGGTCCACATCAGCGACCCGTCCGGCATTCTGACGATCGACGCCGAGGCACTCCACGGCGACGTGCGGCTGCTGCCGCTCCTCGTGGGACGGATCGAGCTGGCTTCGGCGACGCTCGTCAAGCCGAAGCTCGTCATCGATCTAGACGGCCGCGCGATGCCGCCCGACAGCCTCATCGGCCGCGCGATCCGCTCCCGCTCCGGCCCGAGCTTCGGCGGCGACCAGAGGCTCGGCGCCGTCACGCTCCTCGAGGGCACCGCCACGCTGGTGAGCCGCACGCCGCGACACCTTCCGTCCTTTTCCGACATCGACGTGACGCTGGACTGGCGCGACCTCGATTCGCCGGCGACGCTGACCGGCACGGCGCGCGTCGCCGACACGCCGACCGACATCGCTGCCTGGATCGAGCAGCCCTCCGCGCTGATGCGCGGCGACCGTTCGGCGACGTCGCTGCGGTTGCATTCCGCCCCGCTCGACTTGTCGGCCAGCGGCGACGTGGTCGGCGCGAGCTCGACGAGCTTCAAGGGACACGTCGCGGCGAGCGCGCCCTCGCTGGCCGGGCTGGTCGCGCTCGGCGGCAGGAGCGGCGCCCTGCCCGCCGCCTTCGCGGATCTCGCCGTCAACAGCGATGCCACCGTCGCCGTCGATCGCGCGGGGGCGGTCACGCTCGACCTTCCGACGCTCCACCTCACCGCCGACGGCAATTCCTACGAGGGCACGCTCGCCTATCGCGGCACCGGCACGCCGCTGCTTTCCGGCACGCTGGCCACCGACCAGCTCGCGCTGCAGCCGTTCCTCGCGCGGCTGCCGCCGCTTCTTGATCCCGACCGTGCCTGGTCGGACGCCACGCTCATGCCGAGCGCGGCGCCAAGTCCGCTGCAGCTCGACCTGCGCATCTCGGCCTCGCACCTGCGGCTACCCCCCTTCACGGTGGACGATGCCGCCTTGTCGGTGATGACGCGCGGCCAGCGCACCGAGATCCGCCTCAACGAGGGCGAGGCCTACGGCGGCGCGCTCAAGGGCCGGCTGTCGATCGGCCTGTCGCCGGACGGGTTCAGCCTGCGCGGTGCCGGCGCGCTCGACGGCGCCGACGCCTCTGCGCTCGGCTGGGACCTCGTCGGCCGACAGGTCGCCGCCGGTTCGCTATCGGGTGCCGGCGCGTTCGAGAGCGGCGGCGCCGACGTCGCCGCGCTGATGGCCCACCTCAAGGGTTGGGTTCGCGGCAGCGCCACGGACGGCGACATTACGGGCGCCGACCTCGGTCTCGGCTTGCGCGCGCTCGCCCGCGGGCGCACCGACGAGGCGGCGGCGGCGCTGAAGGCCGGACGGACGCCGTTCAGCACGCTCTTGTTCGACCTTCGCCTCGACGACGGCGTCGCCACGATCGGCGAAGCGGCGATGCGGGGGCGCGACAGCAACCTAACCGCCACCGGCAGCATCGACATCGGCACGCGCCGCCTCGACGTGCATGCGGTCGCCGCCACGCCCGAGGTCGCCACGTCGGGTCCGCGCGCGACGCTGCCTCTGCAGGTCGAGGGTCCGTTCGACAAGCCCGTGATGCGCGCCGAGGCGACGGAACCAGCGAAGTAGACGTCACTCCTGACGAGCGAAGCGAAGATCCGGAACCGGTGAGCCTCACCAGCGGCCCGGAAGAGCACAGGTTTCGGGTTCGCCTGCGGCGCCTCGGAACGATGTCGATCGATGCGCCTCGGGCTTTCAAGTGCATCGCGCGTGGATCAACGCCCCTTGAAAGGCTTCATGCCCTCGCGCGCCAACTCGTCGGCGCGCTCGTTCATCGGATCGCCGGCATGGCCCTTGACCCAGTGCCAGATGATCTCGTGACTCTTGGCCGCGTCGTCGAGCGCCTGCCACAACTCGACGTTCTTGACCGGCTTCTTGTCGGCGGTCTTCCAGCCGTTGCGTTTCCAGCCGGCCAGCCAGCCGGTGATGCCGCCGCGCACGTAGGAGGAATCGGTGTAGACGTCGACGGCGCAGGCCCGCTTCAGCAGGCCGAGCGCGGCGATGGCCGCCTGCAGCTCCATGCGGTTGTTGGTGGTCAGCGCCTCGCCACCGCAGGCCTCCTTGACGCTCTCGCCGAACTTGAGGATCGCGCCCCAGCCTCCGGGGCCCGGGTTGCCGGAGCAGGCCCCGTCCGTCCAGATCGCGACCCGCTCGGCCACATCCTCGGCTATCGTATCCTCCGCCATCAGGCGATCCCCAACTCGCCGGGGCCAGCAACGCGCTGGTGGAAGCGCAGCTTGCCAATGTATTCCGCCGGGTCCTTGGGCTGCACCAGCGCGCCGGGCGGCACGTTGAGCCAGTCGACGAGCCGCGTCAGGGCGAAACGCAGCGCAGCGCCGCGCGCCAGTACCGGCAGCGCCGCGACCTCGGCCGGACCCAGCCGGCGATGCGCCTGGTAGGCCGAGATCATGCCGCCGGCCTTGGTGGCGTTGTAGGACCCGTCCGGCTCGAAGCACCAGGCGTTAAGGCAGATCGCGAGATCGTAGGCGTAAGCATCGGTGCAGGCGAAGTAGAAGTCGATCAGGCCGGCCGCCTCACCCAGGAACAGCACGTTGTCGGGGAAAAGGTCCGCGTGGATGACGCCGCCCGGAAGGTCGCGCGGCCAGTTCGCTTGCAAAAAGGCAAGCTCGTCGTCGATGAGCCGGGTCAGCCCCGGCGCCACCTCCTCCGCGCGCGACCGCGACATCTCGAACAGTGGCGCCCAGGCGTCGAGCGACAGCGCATTGGGTCGCGCAGCGGGAAAATCGGCACCGTAGCGGTGCAGGTCGGCCAGCGCGGCGCCAGCGGCGGCGCAATGGGCGAGCGAGGGACGGCGCACCGACAGGCCTTCGAGGAAGCTGACCATGGCGGCGGGACGGCCGGCGAGCCGCCCCAGGGCGTCGCCGCCGCGGGTCCTGACCGGTTGCGGGCAGGACAGGCCCTTGGCCGAGAGATGCTCCATCAGGCCGAGAAAGAACGGCAGGTCCTCGAGGCGGGTGCGCCGCTCGTAGAGCGTCAGGATGAAGGAGCCGGCCTCGGCATGAAGCAGGAAATTCGAGTTCTCAACGCCTTCTGCGATACCTTTCATACTGAGCGGGCGGCCGATGTCGTAGGCGGCGAGAAAGGCTGCGAGCTCCTCGTCCGAGACTTCCGTGTAGACGGCCAAGGTGCTGGTATCCGGGCTAAACGAGAGACGGCGTCTTGTCGGCCGCGGCCGACTTCGCGCGATTGGCCTCGGCGAGCGCGGCGAGAGTCGCCTGCCCTTCGGGCTGGATCAGGCCGCAAGACATGATGAGCTTGGCGGCATCCTCGGGCGTGACGTCGATCTCGATGACGTCACGCGCCGACAGGTAGAAGTAGAATCCCGTCGTCGGGTTGGGCGCGCAGGGCAGGAACACCGAGACGCGCTCGCCCTGGTCCTGCGGCAGGTGCGCGTCGATCGTGGCCGAGGGCGGCGCGGAGATGAACACCACCGTCCATTGCCCCGGCACCGGGAACTGCACGAGACCCACGCGGCGGAACGAGGTGCCGGTCTGCGAGAACAGGGTCTCAAAGATCTGCTTGGCGCCGCGATAGATCGAGCGGATCACCGGGGTGCGGTCGAGCAGCTGCTCGCCGAAAGAGATCAGGGTGCGTCCGACGATGTTGGCGGTGACGAAGCCGAGCAGGGTGAGGCCGACGAAGGCGAAGATCACGCCGAAGCCCGGCAGCGGCACCGGCAGGTAATTGTCCGGCCAGAAGCGCACCGGCACCACCTTGCGCACCGCGTTGTCGACGGTGTCGACGAACCACCATGTGATGAAGCCGGTGAGCACGAGAGGGCCGGCGACTACGATGCCGGTCAGGAACCAGGTCCGGATGCGCGCACCGATCCGCGGTCCTTTCGGACGCGGTGCGGCACCGGGCGAGATCGCCGGCGACGCTTTGGTCATGCTGTTGGCCCCCACCGCGTTGTTCGAAGCTTCTACTGGACAAGGCTGCCGGTTGGAATGGGCGACCGGTTGGAAGCGGCGCCCGTGCATCGCAGCAGGAGCCGTGCCGCTAGAGCGGAAGAAGCCGTGGGCCAATCGAAACTTCGCCGTGACCAGCCGATGTCTCGCCGAAGGCCGATATGCGGCGTCGAGCACCAAGCTACGGCTGTATTTCCCCGGCTCCGGTCCATATATCGAGGATGTCCGACGCGCCTCCCGGCCCCACCGCTGCTCCCGTCCAGCCTTCGGCTTTCGCGGCGGGGTTGGCGGGCCGTTGTCCGCGTTGCGGCAAGGGCAGCATCTTCGACGGCTTCCTGGCGCTGAAGACGATCTGCCCGGTGTGCAGCCTCGACCTCACCAAGGCCGACACCGGCGACGGTCCGGCGTTCTTCGCCTCATTCATCGGCGGCTTCGTCCTGCTCGCCGTCGGCGTCTGGGTGCAGGTCGCCTACGAGCCGTCGTTCTGGGTCTACGCGGTGCTGCTCGTCGTCGGGTCGCTGCTGATCGTCGGCATGATCCGCCCGATCAAGGGGCTGCTCACCGCCCTGCAGTTTACCAACAAGGCCGAGCAGGGCCGTTTCGAGCCATGACGATCGACCGTTCCCGCCTGCAGCCCCTCGTGGTCCCCGCGATCTTCACCCTCGTCATCGGCGCGTTCCTCGTCGGGCTCGGCATCTGGCAGCTTGAGCGCCTCGCCTGGAAAGATGCGATCGTCGCCCGCATCGAGGGGCGTACCAAGGCCGCGCCGCAGCCTCTGCCACCGCCCGGCACCTGGGACGCGCTGAAGCCCGACGATTACGAGTATCGCCGCGTCACCCTCGCCGGCCGCTTCGAAAACGCCAAGGAGGCCTACATCCTGCGCGCCTCCGCCGACGGGCCAGTCTACCATGTCCTGACCCCGCTCGCTCTCGCCAGCGGCGGCGGCACGGTGTTGGTCGATCGCGGCTCCGTGCCGGCCGAGCGCCGCGACCCGGCGACGCGGGCGGCCGGCCAGCCTTCCGGCACGGTCACCGTGGTCGGCCTGATGCGCCCGCCGGAAGCCCGCAACCCCTTCACCCCTGCCGACGAGCCGGGCAAGGACCGCTTCTACACGCGCGACCCGGCGGAGATCGCCACCCATTTCGAGCTCAACGACGCCGCGCCGTTTGTGGTCGACGCCGATGGCACCCCCAATCCCGGCGGCTGGCCCAAGGGCGGCGACACGATCGTCGAGGTGCCCAACAATCATTTCTCCTACGCGCTGACGTGGTTCGGGCTTGCGCTCGGGCTTTTCACCGTCTTTGTGAGCTACGTGTGGAAGCGCCTCACGGACCCGTCGCAGCTGGCCGACACTTCTCGCGACGAGGTTGGTGGCGAGGCCGCCAGTCCGTCCAGCGGCTGACGGACGCTAAAGCGACGTGGATGAAGCGGATAAGGTCTTGAGGTACATTTCCACACGCGGCGAGGCGCCGACCCTGGGCTTCACCGAGGCCATGCTCGCCGGCCTCGCGCGCGATGGCGGGCTGTACCTGCCGCAGCATTATCCGCGGCTCTCGCCCGAAGAGATCGCGAGCTTCGCCGGCAAGCCCTACGCGGAGGTGGCGAGCGCAGTGTTGACGCCGTTTCTCGGTGGCGACCTCGACGCGACCACGCTCGCCGGCATGATCGAGATCGGGCTGAAGGATTTCCGCCACCCGGCCATCACGCCGCTGGCGCAGGTCGACGACAACCTCTTCGTGCTCGAGCTCTTCCACGGGCCGACGCTGGCCTTCAAGGACCTGGCGATGCAGCTGCTCGCCCGGCTCATGGAGCACGCGCTGACGCGTCGGGGACAGCACGCCACGATCGTCGGCGCGACGTCGGGCGACACCGGCGCCGCGGCCATCGAGGCGTTCCGCGGGTTGAAGAACATCGACGTCGTGATCTTCTACCCCCACGAGCGCGTCAGCCCGGTGCAGCGCCGGCAGATGACGACGGCCGAGGGCGACAACATCCACGTCGTGGCGCTGGAGGGTACGTTCGACGATTGCCAGGCGGCGGTGAAGGCGCTCTTCAACCACGCCACCTTTCGCGACGAGTACGGCCTCTCCGGCGTCAATTCGATCAACTGGGCCCGCGTGCTGGCGCAGACGGTGTACTATTTCACGAGCGCCGTGGCGCTCGGCGCGCCGCACCGCAAGATCAGCTACACCGTGCCCACCGGCAATTTCGGCGACATCCTCGCGGGATGGATCGCCAAGCGCATGGGCCTGCCAATCGAGCGTCTCGTCATCGCCACCAACGAGAATGACATCCTGGTGCGTGCTCTGGAAGACGGGCGCTACGAGCAGCGCGGCGTCAGCCAAACCATGTCGCCCTCGATGGACATCCAGGTCTCGTCGAACTTCGAGCGCCTGCTTTTCGAACTCTCCGGCCGTGACGGCGCCCGCATCCGCGCCGAGATGGACACGCTCAAGCAGTCGCGGGGCTTCACGCTGCCCGCCGCCACGCTCGACGCCTTGCGCCAGGAGTTCGACGCCGGCGCCACCGGCGAGGACGAGACCGCCGCCGAGATCGCGCGCTGCTGGCACCAGGCCGGCGAGCTGGTCGACCCGCACACCGCCGTTGGCCTGCACGTCGCCCGCCAGGTCCAGGCCAAAGATCCGGCGACGCCAATGGTGGTGTTGGGCACCGCCCATGCCGCGAAATTCCCCGATGCGATCGAGCGCGCCATCGGCATCCGCCCGCCGCTGCCGGCGCACCTTGCCGAGCTGCTCGGCCGCCAGGAGCGCTTCACGGTCGTTCCCAACGACCAGGGCGCCATCGAGCGCTTCATCCGCGACAAGGTCGATGCCGGGCGTGCGCTGAAGTCCGCGTCGTGACGATCGAGATCACCGAGCTGCCGGGCGGCCTGCGCGTCGTCACCGACGCCATCCCGCACCTCGAGACAGTCTCGCTCGGCGTCTGGATCGGAGCCGGTTCGCGCCACGAGAGCGACGCCGAGCAGGGCCTGTCGCACCTGCTCGAGCACATGGCCTTCAAGGGCACGCACCGCCGTTCCGCCCGCGCCATCAATGAGGAGATCGAGGCCGTCGGCGGCGACCTCAACGCCGCCACAGGCGTCGAGCAGACCGCCTATTACGCCCACGTGCTCGCCGGCGACGCGCCGCTCGCCCTCGACATTCTCGCCGATATCCTGACCCAATCGACTTTCGCCGAGACCGACTTGGAGCGCGAGAAGGGCGTCATCCTGCAGGAGATCGGCGCCGTCGAGGACACGCCCGACGACCTCGTCCACGACCTCTTCGGTGCCGCCGCCTACGCCGACCAGCCGATAGGGCGCGCCATCCTCGGCACGCCCGAGAGCGTCGCCGGCTTCACCCGCGACACGGTCGGCGCCTATCTCGGCCGGCATTATCGCGCGCCCGCCACGATCGTCGCCGCCGCCGGGCGGGTCGAGCACGCCCGCATCTGCGACGAGGCCGCCGCCCGCTTCGCCGCGCTCGAGGGCGGCGCCGAGCCGGCCGCGCCTGCCCCTGCCCCGGCGCGCTATACCGGCGGCGAGCAGCGCCTCAGGCGCCGGCTCGAGCAGGCCCAGATCATGGTCGGCTGGCAGGGCCTGGCCTACACAGACCCCGGGCATTACGCGCTGCAGGTCTTCGCCAACGCGGTGGGCGGCGGCGCCTCCTCGCGCCTCTACGCCGACGTGCGCGAGGAGCGCGGGCTCTGCTACGCCATCAACGCGTTCCACTGGTCCTACGCAGACACCGGCCTGCTGGGCTTCTACGCCGCCACCGGCGCGCGCGACGTGATTGAGCTCATGGCGGTGTCGCTCGACGCCGTGGCGCAGGCCGCCCACGACCTCACCGAGGCCGAGATCGGCCGCGCCAAGGCGCAGATGAAGGTCTCGCTGCTGGCCGCCCTGGAATCGCCCGGCGCCCGCGCCGAGCAGGTCGCGCGCCAGCTGCTGGCCTTCGGCCGGGTGCTGCCGCGCGACGAGGTGGTCGCCGCCATCGAGGGCCTCGACGTCGCCGCCGTGCGCGCCGCCGGGGCGCGGGCGCTGGCCAGCCCCGCCACCGTCGCCGCCATCGGCCCGGTGGCCAAGGTGCTCCGCCCGGACCAGGTCGGAGCACGCATCGCGGGCCACGCCTGATGGCGCTGTTCCGCACGCTGATCCGCGACAGCGCCACCTTCGTGCGCGGCGATGGGGTCTACCTGCGCCCCGCCGAGATGAGCGATTTCGACCAATGGGCGGCGCTGCGCCACCTGTCGCGCACCTTCCTCTCGCCGTGGGAGCCGACCTGGCCGGCCGACGACCTCACTCGCGCCGCCTTCCGCCGCCGCCTGCGCCGCCACGCCACCGAGATCGAGAACGACGACGCCTACCCTTTCCTGGTGTTCCGCGAGTGCGACGACGCCCTGCTCGGCGGCCTGACCTTCGGCCAGGTCAAGCGCGGCGTCGCCCAGTCCACCACGCTCGGCTACTGGATGGGCCAGCCCTTCGCCGGCCAGGGCTGGATGGCCCGCGCGGTGCGCGCCGCCACCGGCTTCGCGTTTTCCTCGCTGCGCCTCCACCGCATCGAGGCCGCCTGCCTGCCGGCCAACGACGCCTCCATCCGCCTGCTGGAGCGCACCAATTTCCAGCGCGAGGGCATGGCGCGCGCCTATCTCCGCATCAACGGTCTGTGGCAGGATCACCTGCTCTACGCGCTGCTGGAGAGCGATCCCGTCGCGCTGAAACTGCCGCGACGGGAGAAGTAGGACCTCAGCGCAGGAAGGCGATCAGGTCCTCGTTCAGCCGCTCGTGGTGAGTCAAGGGCACGGCATGCGGCGCGCCCTCGTACACCTTCAGCTCGGCGTCGGCGATCAACTCAGCCGCCACCTTGCCGGAGATGCCGAAGGGCACGGTCTGGTCGGCGTCGCCGTGGATCACCAGGGTCGGCACCTTGAAGGCGGCCATATCCGGCCGCAGGTCGGTCTCGCCGAAGGCGCGGACGCAGTCGATCGTGGCCTTCGGGCTCGCCATCATGGCGAGGGTGTCGGTCCACTGGATAAGGTCGCTCGACACCGGCGAGGACAGCAGGCCGACACCGAAGAAGGTCTTGGAGAAGTCCGCCAAAAACTTCGGCCGATCCTTCTTCAGCCCGTCGACCATGCCGTCGAAGACACTCTTGGGCGCGCCGTCGGGATGGTCGTCCGTCTGCAGCAGGAACGGGCAGATCGAGGAGACCAGCACGGCCTTCGACACGTCGGCGCCGCCGTGGCGCGACATGTAGCGGGCGATCTCGCCGCCGCCCATGGAGAAGCCCACCAGCGCCGCGTCCTTGAGCGCCAACCCCTGCATCACGGCGGCGAGGTCGTCGGCCATCGTGTCGTAATCGTAGCCGGTCCAGGGCTGGTCGGAGCGGCCGAAGCCGCGGCGGTCGTAGGCGATGACGCGGAACCCGGCATGGGCCAGCGCCGGGGCCTGGTACTCCCACATGTCGGCATCGAGCGGCCAGCCGTGGATCAGCACCACGGGGCGACCCTGCCCCCAATCCTTGTAGTAGAGCTGCGTGCCGTCCTTGGCCTTGATGAAGGGCATGTCCGCATCCTCGTCCGACGGTGGCGTCAGGCCGGCGAACAAGGGCGGCGCGCAACCGTTCCGCCGACCGGGCCGACGAGCGCGTCGGGTTGACGGCCATCAGTCGCCCGGCCGGGCGCGTAAGCGCTGGTGGTGGCGGCGCACCGCAAGATGAGCGGGCCGAAGGCGAGCTGGCACCGCCGGGCAGCCTCTGCGGGACAGGCCGCCCCGCATCAGGTCGCCGCTCGGCGACACGGCGCCGGGGGGGGGGGGGGGACACACCCCCCGGCGATCGCACATGCGCTTTTTGCGTCGCGATGCGTCGCGCCCCACGCCCGAGCGTCCTGCCGCGACCGAACAGGCCGTCTCGCGCCCCCTCCTCGCCACGCCGTCCGATCCGCGTGCGGGACACACCCCCTCGCGTTCACACATCCCCTTTTTGCGCCACCATGCGTCATCCACCGGGCCCAACCAATCCCGGTTGGAGGTAAAATGACCGGGAGGACGGCGGGTTCCGTGTCAGCCGCGGTCTTGTGGGGGCGCGCGCTACGCGAACCCGGATTGAAGCCCACCTGGGAGGACGCGCGCCGGCGAAGGCGCGACCGCGCGGCCCAGCCAGGAAGGCACGGCGGCAGGACCCATCCCCTTTTCGTGCCAAGGATCTGCGACCGGCGGAGTCGGCGCCGGCTCTGGACGCGTCCTTGACACGAAAAAAGAGATGAGTTTGGGAAGGCCGTCCCTTCGAAGGACGGCTACGCCGACGTCGGCGAGACCCTAGCCCGGAGCCTCCGGCCATGATCCTGCGCGGCGACGAGACCCTCGACGTGCCCGTGCCCGGCTCAGGCCCCATGCGCCTGCACCTGTTCCGCCCCGCCGCCGACGGCACCTACCCCGGCGTGCTGTTCTTCTCGGAGATCTACCAGGTGACGGACCCGATCCGCCGCCTCGCCGCGCTGGTGGCGGGGCACGGCTTCGTCGTCGGCGTGCCGGAGGTCTACCACGAGTACGAGGCGCCGGGCACGGTGCTGGCCTACGATCCCGCCGGCACCGAGCGCGGCAATGCGCTCAAGTTCGCCAAGCCCGTCGCCGCCCACGATGCCGACGCCCGCGCCGGCCTCGCGGCGCTGGCCGCGCACCCCGCCTGCACCGGCCGCCTCGCCACGCTGGGCGTGTGCCTGGGCGGCCACCTCGCGCTGCGCGCCGCGCTCGATCCCTCGGTTTCGGCCGCCGCCTGCTTCTACCCGACCGACGTCCATTCCGGCACGCTCGGCCGCGAATCGCGCGACGCCGGCCAGCCCGACGGCACCCTCGCCCGGCTCGACGCGCTGAAAGCCGAGACCCTGTTCGTGTTCGGCCGCCAGGACCCCCACGTCCCCTTCACCGGCCGCGAGGCCATCCGCGCCCGCCTCGAGGCGGTCGGCGCCCGCTACGAGTGGCACGAGGTCAACGCCGCCCACGCCTTCCTGCGCGACGAGGGGCCGAGGTACGATCCCCAATTGTTCGGGCAGGCGGTGGGATGGATGCTCGGTTTGTTCGCGCGGGTGCTGTGAGGGCGGCGGCGAAACCGCGATGCGCATCCCACATGAAGGGGAATGGAGTGTCGACGGGCGTCCCCGCCCGAACGCCGAGGAGAAGGCCCATGTCGCTCACGAAGATTGCCTTGGTGGCCCTGGCGATGATGGCGGCGCCGGCCAGCGCTTGGGCGTTCGGCGCCGGCGCCGGCTGCGCCGACCTGCCCGAATATTACCGTGCGCAGGGCGCGCTGCAGGGCATGCCCGGCGCCTGCGACATGAGCGTCGAGCAGGCCCGCCGCATCGTCGCCGCGCAGGACGGCCCCGCCGCCGTCTACGCGCCGGTCGCCCCGGCGCCGCGGGCGCGGCATAGGCACCATCGGGTGTATGCGCCGCAGCAATAGGGGAAGGATCGGCCGCGTGACGCTTACCCTGCTAAAGCCCGGTCACCGACACTCACTTTTTCGATCCCGTCGGCATGAGCCCGTCAGGCTCATAAACGAAGGCAAGAAGGACGACCCTACCGAGGTGGCGCAGACCGGCTTCGACGCCATTCAGAAGGGCGACGTTAAGGTGCCTTCGCTGCGGAGAACAAGATCTTATTTAAGATACTGTTCGACACGCTGATGGCGACGGTGCACCGCGAGATACGCGACCCGAAGGCGGGTAAGCACTACAGGTCAGACCGTCCTAAAAAGGGGCTTGTAGGAAGGTTATTCCGGGTCCGATGAGACGCGAGGCAGCGCCGCGACGATCCTAAAAGGTAGGCTCCGCCATTCGAAGACTGACCTACTAGCGCTTGCAATCAGGAGCAATCACACGTAACCCAACACGAACTTAACGTGAACAACGGGAACTTCGATGATTGGTCCTGAGGAGCTTCAATCTCTTAAAATCACCAAATTCATTTTTCACGTGGTCCACCAAGGCGAAGAGCACCCGGTTCTCTTAGATGAGGTCTTGATCGACGGCTTTGAGGATTTTGTCTTAGCTAGAGCTCTAGATACCCTGAAGGGAAATCAATTTGTATTTAACGACGGCTCGACCACTTGCGAACACCTCAAGGGTATCGCGAAAGACCCAAGCACATTTGTCGCTGCATCCAAGAAAATGGCCATCGATTTTCACAGCAGAAACGACAAACGCATTAAACCAGGCGTTTTTATACTTATGTGCCTTGCAGGCCAAAACAAGAGTTTGTTTCTAATTATAAAGTATGATCATGAGCGGGTGGTAAGATATTTGATTGAGGACAAAAAAGCGCTTCTCGAAGAGATAAAAAGCGGCTTTACCCAATCAGCTGAGGCCTTGCAAAAATCTGCGCTTGTTGATTTTGAAGGCGATGGACGCGTGATTGTTGTCGATAGGACCGTGCGAAATGACATAACTGAATTTTTCCGCGGATTTCTCAACGTACAGCGCCGCTACGCCAGTACAGAATTAAATGAAAATCTTAAGCGTGCAGTCGCCAGTACAATACGCTCACACCAAGACGATCTTCCATTGTCTATAAGAAGCAAGTGGCGTGAAAGCTTAAATAACATTGCGGAGAAAAAGGGTGATTTCGAGGTCGAACCGTTCCTTACTAGCATGTTTGGTCCGCACGCCACAGACGAAGTAAGAAAAACCTTTAGAGGAGAATTAAAGAAGAACGACATCGAAGGCGAGGTCTTTAGTCTTGACCCCGACGTGCTTAGCGATACTGGTCCGGTGAGGTTGCGAACATCTGAAGGCGTAATTGTGCAGATGCCTGAGCACGCTCGCAAGACGGTGACTTGGGCTGATGACGCAAACGGCTTCACCATAATATCAATTAAGACTATAAAGCTTATAGAAGATTGATGAATTCTGTTTCAACCCTTATCTCTCTTGTTGAAGCAATTGAAAGGCTGCCCGATACAGTCTGCCAGGAGGATCGCTTACAATGGCGTGCCGATCAGGTGAGAATCACTGATAACGACCTTGAGCTCAAAATATTAGAGGCATTATCGGCACACTACCCCAATGCTGATTTCAATGCGTATGGTGAAATCACCGGCCTCTACGATCCTATCCGTCAAAATTTCTCATTGTGCGATGAGAACATTTCGTTGGTCCTTTCAAAAACCACCAATACAGATGTCGCTTGTTTTCTAAGGAGCAATGCTTTCGGGCAGTTTTTGCAAGCTTGGCCAGTTATAAGCCCAAAGCTCGTGCGTATAGGTGACATCGAAACCGGATTTTTAACCGAAGCTTTTACGGTTGCGTCGTGGGACGAGATTGTTCCTCATAGAGAACCCAAGTCATTCTTGAGTCCCAGACGGTTAGTTCGCGACCAAACATCCTCTTTTACCCCACTGACGTTAGCACCTTGGTTAACACCAACGCCGCGTGAGAGCTTAGATGCTTCGGAAGCATTGACTATCTGGAAAAATGCGGCCGCTCAGAGACTGGCCTATGTGATACCGTCCGAAGTCCGTGAGATCGACGGAGCATTTTTCTGCATTTTGAAAGGCCCAAGATCTACACCAATTGAAATACATTTACATCATAACAGTGAATTAGATTTTCACCTACTTCAGGATACGGCGGAATGGATTTATTCCAGTGCGAAAGATGCAGAATCAAAGTTCTCTTTTATAAATTATCATCTCTCTCTTGATTGGGTTAGTTCGAGGTCTTGGTTAGAGGGCCTATCTTCGACGTTACAAAATAGTCTAGATAGCGCTAAGGATGCGTTCTCTTTTTATCTTCAAGACCAAGGCAAAGACGCCTTAAAGTCTCTTGCCGATTTAAGAAAATCTCTTCAAGAGGAGGTTGGAAAGACGCAAACTGCCATTAAGGACACCATTGGCGCGGTATGGCGAGACTTTGCGCTAGCAGCAGTAGTTCTTGTTCTAAAAACGCCTATAGCTGATATTTCCGGTCAAGACTTCCATATTGAAACCATTGAGATAGCCACCGCCATTCTGCTGTCATTTAGTGCAGTTGTAAACATCTGGGCAATAAGATCTTTTATCAAAGCAAACAATACAGCCCGCGCCGAATGGCGGCCTAAGATATACGCCTTTGTTACGGATAGAGACTGGCAAAGGCTTGTAGAGGATCCCCTTGCAAAAAGCCGAGGTGTACTTTCAGCCACAACTTACGGTGCAGTGTCTGCTTACGTCTTATCTGTTTCGTATCTAATTTATCTCGCTTCGGTCGCAACGATCGGGTTTCCGTTCATAGTCATATTCTTATTTATTTTTTTAGCTGCGGTACTTTTGCTTATACTTACAAGACCTCTTTCCAATTAATGCCTATGAAGTCATTTAGCGAGTGACAAGTGCGTGCGGAGCACATCGGCTACTCCGCCGCCGCTCTTACCTCACCCTCCCCCCAGCCCTCACCCGATCCGGCGCCGTCGCATCACCAGCACCCACCTTGGCCTGGGAGTGCTCGCGCACCTTGTGATAAATCTTCGCGTTGCGGATCGAGACCGTGCTGGCGTCGATCTCCATCTTAGCGCAGACCACCGCCACCGGCACCTCCGCCGACAAAACCCTCACGCGCTGCGCTTCGCCGCCGCGAGCCGGACGTCACGCTCGCGTACCGCCTGCTCCAACTCCTCGTCGGTCCAAGGCGGGTTGTCCAGGTCGGCTAGAGCGGCGGCCTCGATCTCCTCGTCAGTCATGGCGAGGATGCGGGCACGCTCTTCCTCCGTCATGGGGTAGGGATGAGCGGCAGTCTCCGCGAAGGATCGAGCGACGAGACCATCGTCGCCTTGCTCCCCTCCCGTGATAGTGCGCGCGTGGGCGGCAGCGGCGGCTTCCCGCGTCGGCCGCGACGCGGCGAGCCGGGCGTCGCGCTCGCGTGCGGCTTGCTCCAGCTCCTCGTCGGTCCAAGGCGGGTTGTCAGGATCGGCCAGGGCAGCGACCTCGATCTCCTCCTCGGTCATGGCTTCGAGCCTGCGGCGCTCGGCATCGGTGAAACGTCGTGGGTTGGCTTCGATCTCGGCAAGAGACATGCGGATGAGAGTCATCGGAACTCCCTTTTGTTGGCGCGGCGCGCCGAAAGGAGGTGGGTCACGTCTCCGTCCAGGGCGCAGATAACGGCAAGGTACAGACCGTCGACCAAACCTACGACTTTCAGCCGCGTATCGCCATAGCGGCCAGTCCGTGCCGCTGTCTCGCAACGCGTAGGGTCTCGAAAGACGCGAGCCGCCGTCTCGAACGGAACGCCGTGTCTTGCCACATGATCGGCCTCGTCCTCTTGCCGCCAGGTGACGAAAACAGGTTCGTGCACGCCCTACTCCGCCGCCAGCCTCCCCTCACCCTCCTCCACCTGCGCCCGCACCAAATCCGGCGCCGTCGCCTCCGCCGCCAGCAGCCGCAGCGCCTCCTCCAGCCCCATCGTCGTGCTGGCCTGGCTCCCCAGCCGGCGGATCGACACCGTCCGCTCTTCGCCTTCGCGCCGGCCCACCACCAGCATCACCGGCACCTTGGCCAGCGAGTGCTCGCGCACCTTGTAGTTGATCTTCTCGTTGCGCAGGTCGCCCTCCACCCGCATCCCGGCCTTGCGGGCGGCGGCCATCACCTCCAGCGCGTAGGTGTCGGCCTCCTGGGTGATGGTGGCGACGACGACCTGCAGCGGCGACAGCCACAGCGGCAGGTGGCCGGCGAAGTTCTCGATGAGGATGCCGGTGAAGCGCTCCAGGCTGCCGAACATGGCGCGGTGGATCATGACGGGCGTGACCTTGTCGGAATGCTCGTCGATGTAGAAGGCGCCGAAGCGGCCGGGCAGGTTGAAGTCGACCTGCGTGGTGCCGCACTGCCACTCGCGGCCGATCGCGTCGCGCAGCGTGTACTCGAGCTTGGGGCCGTAGAAGGCGCCCTCGCCGGGGTTGACGTCGGTGGCGAGGCCCTGCGCCTTGATGGCGTCGAGCACCTTGAACAGCGCCGCCTCGGCCTTGTCCCAGGCCTCGTCCGAGCCGACGCGCTTCTCCGGCCGGGTGGCGAGCTTCACCACGATGTCCTCGAAGCCGAAGTCCTTGTAGATCGAGAGGATCATGGCGTTGATCTCCAGCGCCTCGTCCTGGATCTGGTCCTCGGTGCAGAAGATGTGCGCGTCGTCCTGCGTGAAGGCGCGCACGCGCATGATGCCGTGGATGGCGCCCGAGGGCTCGTAGCGGTGCACCACGCCGAACTCGGCGATCTTGACCGGCAGGTCGCGGTAGGACTTGAGGCCGTTCTTAAAGATCTGGACGTGGCCGGGACAGTTCATCGGCTTGAGGGCGAAGACGCGCTCGTCCTCCGTCGTGGTGACGAACATGTTCTCGCGGTAGGTCTGCCAGTGGCCCGAGGTCTCCCACAGCGCGCGGTCGAGGATCTGCGGCGTGTTGACCTCGACGTAGCCGGCGCCCTCCTGGCGGCGGCGCATGTAGCCGATGAGGGTCTGGAACAGCGTCCAGCCCTTGGGGTGCCAGAACACCGTGCCCGGCCCCTCCTCCTGGAAGTGGAACAGGTCCATCTCGCGGCCGAGGCGGCGATGGTCGCGACGCTCGGCCTCCTCGAGCTGCTTGAGGTAGGCGTCGAGGTCTTGTTGGTTGGCGAAGGCGGTGGCGTAGAGGCGCTGCAGCATCGGCCTGTTGGAGTCGCCGCGCCAGTAGGCGCCGGCCACCTTCATGATCTTGAAGGCCTGCCCGATCTTGCCCGTGGAGGTCATGTGCGGGCCGCGGCAGAGGTCCTGCCAGTCGCCCTGCTTGTAGATCTTGAGGTCCTCGCCGGACTTGATCATGTCGACGAGCTCGATCTTGAAGGTCTCGCCGCGATCGGCGAACCAGGCCTTGGCCTGCTCGCGCGTCCAGGTCTCCTTGGTGAAGGGGCGGTCGCGCGCGATGATCTCGCGCATGCGCTTCTCGATCGCGGCGAAGTCTTCCGGCGTGAACGGCGCCTCGCGGTAGAAGTCGTAGTAGAAGCCGTTCTCGATCACCGGGCCGATCGTGACCTGCGTGCCGGGCCAGAGCCCCTGCACGGCTTCCGCCAGCACGTGGGCGGCGTCGTGGCGGATGAGCTCGAGCGCCCGGGGGTCTTCGCGGGAGAGGAACTCGAGCCGGGCGTCTTGGTCGAGCGTGTCGGAGAGGTCGCTGAGCACGCCGTCGCGCATCATCGCGACGGTGCGCTTGGCGAGGCTGGGCGAGATGGATTTGGCGATGTCGAGGCCGGAGACGCCCGGCTCGAACGGGCGGCTGTTGCCGTCGGGGAAAGTGACGGAGATCATGGGGCGCTGGCTCCTGCGGCTCAGTCGCCGATACGAGTCGGCGTAAGCTGTCGTGAGCCGTGCCCTATCACGCGGGATGAGGCGGGAACAACGCCGGCGAGCGCCTATCGCGCCGCCTGCTTGCTCGCCGCCGACACCCGCCACACCTTGTCGCCGAGATCGTCGGCGATCAGGAGGGCTCCGGTCTTGTCGACGGCGACGCCGACGGGACGGCCGCGGGCGTGATCGTCGGCCGTGAGGAAGCCGGTGACGAAGTCCTGCGCCTTGCCGGCGGGCTTGCCGTCGGCGAAGGGCACGTAGACCACCTTGTAGCCGCTGAGCGGCGCGCGGTCCCAGCTGCCGTGCTCGCTGACGAAGACGCCGCCCTGGTAGGCCTGCGGGAAGCTGGTGCCGGTGGCGAACGCCAGGCCCAGCGGGGCCACGTGCGAACTCAACGCGTAGTCCGGCGGAATTGCCGTGGCGACGAGGTCGGGCCGCTGCGGCATCACGCGGGGGTCGAGGTGCTGGCCGTAGTAGCTGTAGGGCCAGCCGTAGAACGCGCCGTCCTGCACGGAGGTGAGATAGTCCGGCACCAGGTCGGGGCCGAGTTCGTCGCGCTCGTTGGCCACTGCCCAGAGCTTGCCGCCCTTGGGCTCGAACTGCAGCCCGGTCGGGTTGCGGATGCCGGTGGCGTAGGGGCGCTTGAAGCCGGTGGCGCGGTCGATCTCCCACACCTGGGCGCGGTCGAGCTCGGCGCCGATGCCGTTCTCGGCGATGTTGGAGTTGGAGCCGACGCCGACGTAGAGCTTGGTGCCGTCGGGGCTCGCCACCAGACTCTTGGTCCAATGGTGATCGATGGGGCCAGCCGGCAGGTCGGTGACCTTGGTGCCGGGCACGACGATGCTGGTCTCGCCCTCCTTGTAGGGGAAGCGCAGCAGCGCATCGGTACCGGCGACATAGAGATCGCCACCGACGAGCGCGACGCCGAAGGGCGAGTTGAGGTTGTCGAGGAAGGTCGTGCGCGTTCTGGCCACGCCGTCCGGGCCGATGTCGCGCAGCAGCGTGATGCGGTTGGCACCTTCGGCGCCCGCGTCCACGAAGGAGCGGACGAGTTTCATGATGTAGTCCTTGGGCCGATTGACCGGCGGCTTGGGGCCGCGGGTCTCGACGACGAGGACGTCGTTGTTGGGCAGCACATAGACCTGTCGCGGGTTCTTCAAGTCACTCGCCAGGGCGCGCACCTGCAGGCCGGCCGGTACGACCGGTGTCGCATCGCCCCACGGCGCGTGCGCCGCGAGCGCCATCGGCGGCAGCAGGTATTCCTGCGGTGCCGGCAGGACGGGGTTTGCGCCGAGCTGCGCGGCCGGATCGACGCGCTTGTCGTCGCAACCCGCGAGCGCGATGCCGGCGAGGCCGAGCGTCGCGATACGCACAAGGACACGAGGCGAAAGCCGGGAGGCGCGCATCAGGCCAAATCTCTCTTGGGGGTGGAGGAGACGGCTCGTCCCCTGAAGAAGGTGACAGCGAGGACAAGGACGACGAGGGCGGACAGGATCAGCCCTTGGGGAAAGACGGCGGTGTAGCCGTCGCGGCTGTGGACGAAGGCGTTGACGATCGACAGCGCCAAGGCGACGACCTCGCCCAAGACGCGCGCGGGAGGCCGGGCGAGGCCGCGGACGCGCCGGCTGCGGACGAGATCGATGATCCCGGCCAGCACCGCGAGGCCGGCGACGACACAGCCGATCGTCAGCAGCCACACCGAGAAGGTCTCCCACACAAATGAATCTGTGGCGACGTAGGCGAGATCCGTCAGGAAGGTGACGACGAAGCACACGATCGGGAATGAGACGAGAGTCGCGTAAAAGGAGCGCCCGGGCACGCGGTAAAGGCTCGAAGTGTCGTCATACATCTATCTGTTCCATCGCACGGATCATCCGGTCAATCTCGCTTCCATCGGGCAGTTCCCGAGCGAGGCGTTGGAACCCGGCATGCGGATTGAGGCCTACGGTCCGCTGGTCTAAAGAGAGGCATGCCCGAACCCGCCCGCCCCGCTCCTGTCGTCGTGCCTCGGTCGACGTCTCACCTCGCCCGGCTGTTCGACGCCAAGCTGACGCCGAGGATCTTCGCCCTGTTCTTCGTGGCGCTGGCACTGATGTGCGCGGCGGCGGCCGGCATCGGCTATGCCACCCGCAGCATGCAGCACGTCGAGGTGCGGCGGTAGCGTGGACGCGCCGCTCCAGCAATCCCGGGGTTCCTCGCGCAACTCGCTCTGTGCGAGGATCAGGCGTGACTGACAAAGACGAACGGTACGGGCTGAACGGTCAGCACCTCTAATCCACTGGTCATCCGCTTCGAAGACATGCCGGCTGGCCTCTTCGAGTCCTGTGAAGCTCCAGCAGCATCCGGTCTTCACGCGTACATGCCGTTTCGCAGCCTTTCGCACCTTCGAATGGTCGAGGCCGTCCATGGTGGTCTGCGCCCGCGCTGCTCCTGTCGCCTTGGTGGCTGCACGGTCACCTTCGTGATCCTGGCGTTGCCGAAGCTCCACAGCATGCTGCTGGCCGAGGTGAATTAGGCGCTTGAACCGGACGCCACAAGGTGAAGCTACGATCAACCCGACCGCTCACGTCGCCCCCGCCCGCGGCAGGCTCACGCCGCCGACGAGCCGGGTGATCTCGGCAGCCGCGGCCGCCACCAGCGGCCCCAGCCGCGCCACCTTGGCGTCGTCGAGGCGGGGGGCTGGGCCGGAGACGGAGAGACCGGCTACGGGGTCGCCAAATTCGTTGAAGATGGCGGCGGCGATGCAGCGCATGCCGGAATTACGCTCTTCGTCGTCAAGCGCCCAGCCGCGCAGGTGGGTGCGCGCGAGGTCGGCGTGGAGCGACGTCGGATCGGCCAGGGTCGCAGGCGTGAAGCGCTCCAGGCCCTTGGCGGCAATCACGCCGTCGACGGCGCGGCGCGGCATCTCGGCCAGCAGCGCCTTGCCGATGCCCGAGGCGTGGGCGGCGCGGCGCTCGCCGGAGCGGAAGAAGGCGCGGATCGGCTCGGGGCTCTCGACCTGCGCGACGAAGACGATCTCGCCGCCCTCGAAGATCGCGATGTTGGCGGTCTCGCCGCTCTGCTGCACCAGCTCGGCGAGGATCGGGCGCCCCACTGAGGCAATGGAGTAGCGGCGCTGGAACGCCTGGCCGGTGCGGAAGGCCTCGACGCCGATCGCCCAGAGCTGGTCGCGCTCGAGGAACTCGACAAAGCCGCGCGCCGCCAACGTCTGCAGCAGCCGGTAGGCCGAGGACGGCGCCAGGCCGACGCGCTTGGCGAGATCGGAGAGCGCGATGCCGTCGCCGCCCGCCAGCACGTCGAGCAGGTTCAGCGCCCGGTCCAGCGACTGCACAGCGCCGTCGGCGGGGGCGGCACCGCGCGGACGGCCGCGCTGGCGGTGCGCGCCCGCGATTTCGCGCGTTGTGCCGGAAATGTTTTCCGCCTTCGCCATCACGGCTTCAGAGAAAAAGCGATTCTGTAGCCAGATCAAGGGGAAACAGTTTTTCCAGCGCCGTTTGGAAAATTCTTTCGGAAAAATTGACAGCCCCTCGCACGAGGCTCATTTTGCGATTTACGAGACCGCGCATCGCGCGACGAGAGGATGCATGAGCAGGATCGAGAAGAACGGCCTGAAGGTCGAGCGCGTGCTGCACGATTTCCTCGTCAACGATGCGCTGCCTGGCTCGGGCGTCGACGAGGCGACGTTCTATAAAGGCCTTGCCGATCTCGTGGCGACCTTTGCCGGGCGCAACCGCGAGTTGCTCGCTGTGCGCGACGAGCTCCAGGCCAAGATCGACGCCTGGCACGAGGCTCATCGCACCAAGGACTTCGATGAAGCTGAGTACATGGGCTTCCTTTCCGAGATCGGGTACCTTGCGCCGCAGTCCAAGCCTCGCTCCATCTCGACCGCCAACGTCGACGAGGAGATCGCCGAAATCGCCGGCCCGCAGCTCGTCGTGCCCATCAACAACGCGCGCTACGCGCTCAATGCTGCCAACGCCCGCTGGGGCAGCCTCTACGACGCGCTCTACGGGACCGACGCCATCCTCGAGGACCGCGGCGCCGAGAAACGTGACAGCTACAATCCCGTGCGCGGCGCCCGCGTCGTGGCCGAGGCCAAGGCCGTGCTCGACCTCGCCGCGCCGCTCGTCGCCGGCTCGCACGCCAGCGCCACGAACTACAGGGTCGAGAGCCGCAAGCTCGTCGTCTCGATGATCGGCGGCGCCGAAACCACGCTGCGCAATCCCGGCCAGCTCGACGGCTACCGCGGCACGCCGAGCGATCCCAGCCTCATCCTGCTGTCGAACAACGGCCTGCACCTCGAAGTGGTGATCGACCGCCGCAACCCGATCGGGCGCACCGACGCCGCCGGCGTTGCGGACATCATGGTCGAATCCGCGCTGTCGACGATCATGGACATGGAGGATTCCGTCGCCGCGGTCGACGCCGCCGACAAGGTCGTCTGCTACAGGAACTGGCTCGGCCTGATGAAGGGCAACCTGCGCGAGAGCTTCCAGAAAGGCGGCGAGACGCTGCACCGCGTCCTCAACGGCGACCGCACCTACCGCTCCGCCAAGGGCGGCGAGCTGAAGCTGCCTGGCCGCTCCCTCATGCTGATCCGCTCCTCCGCCCACCACGTCTTCACCGACGCGGTGACGAATGCCGAGGGCCGCGACATTCCCGAGAACCTGCTCGACGCGATGGTGATCGCCACGATCGCGCGCCATGATCTTTACGGCGAGCAGGCGCTGCACAACTCGCGCTCCGGCGCGGTCTACATCGTCAAACCCAAGATGCACGGGCCTGACGAGGTGACCTTCGCCAACGAAATGTTCGGCCGCGTCGAGGAGCTGCTCGACCTGCCGCAATACACGCTCAAGATGGGCATCATGGACGAGGAGCGACGCACCTCGGCCAACCTCACGGCCTGCGTGCTGGCGGCCGAGAACAGGGTGTTCTTCATCAACACCGGCTTCCTCGACCGCACCGGCGACGAGATCCACACCTCGATGGAAGCCGGTCCCATGGTGCGCAAGAGCGTCATGAAGACGACGCCCTGGATCGCCGCCTACGAGGACCTGAACGTCGATGTCGGCCTCGCCTGCGGCCTGCCCGGCCGCGCCCAGATCGGCAAGGGCATGTGGGCGGCGCCCGACCAGATGGCGCTGATGCGCTCGATGAAGCGCACCCACCCCGAGCAGGGCGCCAACACCGCCTGGGTGCCCTCGCCCACCGCCGCGACGCTGCATGCGCTGCACTATCACGAGGTCGACGTGGCGGCGCGCCAGGCCAAGCTGCGCCAGCGCAAGCCGGCCGAGTTGACCGACCTGCTGACGATCCCCTTGGCGCAGTCGAACTTCGACCCGCGCGAAGTCACGCAGGAGCTGGAGAACAACGCGCAGGGACTGCTCGGCTACGTCGTGCGCTGGATCGATCAGGGCGTCGGCTGCTCCAAGGTGCCCGACATCAACAACATAGGCCTGATGGAGGATCGCGCCACACTGCGCATCTCTTCGCAGCACATCGCCAACTGGCTGCGCCATGGCATCTGCTCGCAGGAGGAGGTGATGGCGGTGCTGAAGCGCATGGCGGCGGTGGTCGACAAGCAGAACGAGGGCGACAAGGCCTACGTGCCGATGGCACCGGGTTTCGACGGCCCGGCGTTCCACGCGGCCTGCGACCTCGTCTTCAAGGGCCGCACGCAGCCCAACGGCTACACCGAGTACATCCTGACGGATCGCCGGCGCGAGGCGAAGGCCAAGCAGGCGGGCGGGCTGCGCCAAGTGGCGTGAGGGGCGGCGGACGCCGCGGTCCAATCCGACGACGTACTGGGTACAGCTTGAGGCTCAGCGCCGCATCACCAACTCGATCTTCGCTTTCAGGGCCTCGAATGCGAAGGGCTTGCTTAGGAAGCCATCGGCCCCGTCCACCTTGGCGCTGGTCTGGTGACCCCACGAGCGCTCGCTCGTGGCGAAGATGAAGCGACACGAGGTGGTTGTCGTGCGCAATTGTCGAAACTCGCGCAACACGTCGAGCCCGCTCATCCCACCCATATGCCAATCGCAGATCACCAGGGAGAAGCCGCGGCCGCGAAGCTTCTCCAACGCCGTCTCGCCGCTCTCGGCTTCCTCGATGCTGCGGAAGCCGAGCCGCTCGAGCATTCCGCGGATGATGGTCCGCATGGTCGAGGAATCGTCGACGACCAGGACGGTGCGGTTGCTGAAGTCGGACATGGGGGGTCAATACGAACAGGTGCGCGAAGATGCAGGGCTTCGTTCCGCGTCGTGGACAATTCGTGAAGATCCAGTCCGCCGCGGACGCGACGCAAACATGACCTGATCCGCAACGCCGGCGTCAGCAGCGCAACAGGGTCGAGGGCCTAACGTTGATGATGCTCTGACAGGAGGACACGCCATGCCCTATTGCAACCCGAGCCGTCGCGTCCTGCTCGCCGCCGCCGCCGCGTGCGGTGGTGGCCTCTTGGTTCCGGCCGGCTCCCGCGCCGCGGGCGCGGCGCAGATCGAGACGCGCCCGATCCCGCATGGCGCCGGGGAGAGCCTGCCGGTGGTGGGCGTGGGTACGTCCGAGGTATTCGAGGTCGACGACGATGCGGCCAGGCGCGCGACGTTGCGCGGCGTCCTCGAAACGCTGGTCGCCGGCGGTGGCAGCGTCGTCGATACGGCGAGCTCCTACGGGTCGGCGGAGAAGGTCGTCGGCGCCATCGCCGGCGCCGGCGACCTCCGGCGCAAGCTCTTCCTCGCCACCAAGCTGGAGGCGCGCCGCGGCGCCGAGGCCGAGGCCGAGTTCGCCCGCTCGCTGCAGCGACTGAAGGTCGGCAAGGTCGACCTGCTGCAGGCGCACAACATCGAGGAGGGCGATGTCGGCCTGCCGTTCTTCTTCGAGCTGAAGAAGCGTGGACTGACCCGCTACGTCGGCTGCACCACGACGTTCCCCGACGATTATTCCGCGATGGAGACGATCATCCGCCGCGACAAGCCGGATTTCGTCGAGGTCGATTGCTCGATCGCCAACCGCGCGACGGAGCAGCGGCTGATCCCGGCGGCGGCCGATGTCGGCGCAGCGGTCCTGATCGCCCTGCCCTTCGGCCGCTCGTCTCTCTTCGCCAAGGTCAAGGGCAAGCCGCTGCCGCCCCTGGCGGCCGAGATCGGCGCGGCGACCTGGGGCCAGGTCTTTCTCAAATACCTGCTCGGCAATCCCGCGATCACCTGCGTGATCCCCGGCACCGACAAGGCGAGCCACATGGTGGACAATCTCGCCGCCGGCCGCGGCCCGGTGCCCGACACCAGGCAGCGCGCCGAGCTGGTGCGGTATTTTGAAGGATTGGGCTGAGCTCCGTCGGGCGGGGCGACCGTAACCTCCGTCGTTCCGCGGCTCGCGTTAGCGACAAGCCCGCCTTCCTTGCACTCCCCTGAGATCACCGGATCGATGTTCACGGCGCGTGCTTCCGAAGTCATGGCGCGCGTTTCACGAGCTTAGACAAACGCTGCCCAGGGAGCCAAGAAGATCGATGATCCATCGATCCCACATCTCGCCTAAGACGAAAGTCTGATGCGTGCTTTGTTGCAGGCGCTTGAACGGTCCTCGTTGTCACTTCGCCCATTTGACAAAACGCAATGATTTTCCATCAACGACTTCGATAACGATGCTTCGTTATCGGCGCTGAATACCAAGACTTGACTACGACAGAAATTTCCATGCGGATGTGGCGAGAGGCCGGCGTCAGGAGATCGGGAAAGGCGGGCCAGATGGACGAGAACGCCTACGGATCGCTGCTCGGGACGATTGCCGACGCGGGTCTCCATTCGGAGAGATGGGACGACGTCCTGCTAGGCCTGTCGGCTTCCAGCGGCTCGCGTGGCGTCGCCATCATTCCCCTCGGCGGCAGCATGCCGGGGCTTCGCTGCACGCCGAGCCTGGACGAGATGATGCACGTCTACGTCGCGGACGGCTGGTCGACGCGCGACATGCGCTACGCCTGCGTACCGAGGATGCTGCAAGGTCATATCGGGGTCGACAGCGATTTCATCGACCACGATGGCATGCGCAGGGAACCCTATTACGACAGCTACCTCCGTTCGCTCGGCTACCGGCATTTCGCTGGCTTGCTCATCCGCAGCGGCGACGAGACCTGGGCGCTGACGCTGCAGCGCCGCATCGAAGACGACGCGTTCTCCGCCGAGGAGCAACGCGCGCTCGTGCCGTTGGTAAAGCCCCTGAACGATGCCGTGACGATGAACCGGCTGCTCGCGGACTCCTATCACCGGGGATCGCTCGACGGGCTCGACGCGTCGGGCAAGGCCTGCATCATGGTCGACCGGCTGGGACGCGCCGCCCACCTCAACAAGGCCGCGGAGGCGCTGGTCGGCTCGCTCTTTGACGTGCGGCACGGCGCCGTCTGGCTGGGTACGCACGAGGCGACCCAGCGCCTGCACGCGGCGGTCCGCATGACGCTGTTGCCGCCCCTCATGGCCAGACCCTCCGCCGAACAGCGAGCGGCCGGAAGCACAGTCGTGGCGAATACACCGGCGGTCGTCGTGACGCGCACCGGCGCGCGTTTCGCGCTCGAGATCATCCGTCTCCCCGAACTCGACGTTACCAGCTTTGCGCGATTTGGTTGCATGATCGTGGTCCACGTCATGACCAGCACGGTCACGGTTGACATCGAGATTTTGCGTGCCGTCTTCGGCCTGACGGCGAGGGAGGCGGCTCTCGCCAGCGCCCTGTCGACCACCTTCAGCCTGGTCGAGACCGCACGCGAGCTCGGCGTCAGCTACGAGACGGCCCGCAGCCAGCTGAAGGCCGTGTTCGCCAAGACCGCCACAGGGAACCAGGCGGAGCTGATCGGCCTGCTGAGCAATCTGGCGAGTGCCGGCTACAAGGCCGGACGAGCGTCGTAAGGTTCTTTTCGGCCCTAAGCCACGCATGAGGAGGTTGGAACGATACGGCGCTACGCCGCGTCGCGTCCGGCGACGGTCGCCGACTCGGCCGGAGCGGCATCCCAGGCGGCCAGCGAGATGCGCTCGTCGATGTCGCGGGCGGAAAGCGGTGCCGCGAAGAAATAGCCCTGCATCTCGTCGCAGCCGAGCCTCGTCAGGAATTCGACCTGTTCGCTCTGCTCGACCCCCTCGGCGGTGACGCTGAGGCCGAGCGCGTGGCCGAGCGAGACGATGTATTGGAGGATGATCGCGCCCTCGCCGCTGGTCTCGAGCGACTCCAGGAAGGCGCGGTCGATCTTGACCTTGTCGAAAGCGAAGCGGCGCAGGTAGATCATCGAGGAATAGCCTGAACCGAAATCGTCGAGCCCCATCCGGATGCCGAGGGCGCGGAGTTCCACGATGACCGTTTCGGCCTGCTCGGCGTCCTGGATCAGCACCCCTTCGGTGAGCTCGAGATCGAGGCGGTTGGGGTTCATGCCGGAGGCGGCAAGGATCACGCCGACTCGGTCGACGAAGCCGCGCTGGCGGAACTGCACCGGCGACACGTTGACGGCGATGCGCAGCATCGGCCAGCGCTTGGCATCGTGGCAGGCGCGCCGCAGCACCCACTCGCCCAGGGGCACGATCAGGCCGCGCCTTTCGGCCAGTGGGATGAAGTCCTCGGGCGGAATCAGGCCGAGCGTGGGATGTTCCCAGCGCACCAGCGCCTCGACGCCCTGCATGCGTCTGTCGCTGGTGCGGATCAGAGGCTGGTAGGCGATGGTGAGCTCGTCGTTGGTGATGGCTCGGCGCAGGTCGTCCTCGATGGTCTGCCCGAGATGGAGCTTCTGCTCCATGGTCTTGTCGAAGAAGGCGAAGTGGTTGCGGCCCTCGTGCTTGGCTCTGTAGAGCGCGAGATCGGCCGCTTGGCAGAGGGTCGCCGCGCTTTCGCCGTCCTGCGGGCCCATGGCGATGCCCAGCGAGAGCGTGACGTAGAGCTGCGCGGGGCCGACCTCGAAGGGCGCGATCATCGCATCGAGCACCCGACGCGCCGTCGCGGCGCATAGGGCGGCGCTATCGACCTGCGGCAGCACCAGCGCGAACTCGTCGCCGCCGAGCCGCGCGAAGCAGTCGCCGTCGCGCACCACGCGACGTATGCGCTCGACGATGCCGACCAGCAGACGATCGCCGGCCTGATGGCCGTGGGTGTCGTTGACGCTCTTGAAGTGGTCTATGTCGATGGCGATGAGCGCGATCGGCGCATCGGCCTCGCTGCGGCCGATCGCCGTCTCGAGCATGCGGTCGAAGCTCAGCCGGTTGGGTAGCGCGGTCAGGGGATCGATTCCGGACTTGCCATAGGGGGTCGCCCGATCGTGTTCTAAAAGCTTGATGCGATCGCGGGCCTGCCACAGCAGCACGGCGAGCAGAAAGCAGGCGAGCGGCAGGACGGCGGCGATCACCCACACCGCGGACGGGCCGACCGGGGCTTGACGCAGCGCCTCCAAGGAGATGGCAGGCACGAGGGCGCACGCCAGCAGGAGGCCTGCCGGAGCCGCCTGCCTCACTCTCTCGACGAGCATCATGCCGCGTCGCCTGTTGCGCCGGACGTCTTCCATGCGAGACGCAGCCTGCCTTAGCATGTTTAACGCTTTGCCTCAGGCGGCGGCGCGACACCGGGAGAATTCGCACGAATGGCATGCATCATATCAGCTTGAGCGAGCGGAAACTTGCATGGCCGTGGCGGCCGATAACGAGATGGTCGTGCACCACCACGCCGAGCGCCTTGCCGAGGCTGACGATCTGTACCGTCATCGCGATGTCGGCGGTCGACGGGCTTGGGTCGCCGGAGGGGTGGTTGTGCACCAGGATGAGCGCGGTGGCGCCGAGCTCGAGCGAGCGGCGCATGATCTCGCGGGGGTAGACGGGGGCGTGGTCGACCGTGCCAACACCCTGCACCTCGTCGGCGATGAGTTGGTTCTTCTTGTCAAGAAAGAGGATGCGGAACTCCTCGTGGTCGATATAGGCCATCGCGGTGCGGCAATAGTCGAGCACGGCGGAAGAGGACCCGAGGTTCTGGCGCTTCTCGATCGTGGATTGCGCCAAGCGGCGGGCGGCAGCCTCGACGATCTTGAGTTCGGTGACGGCGGCCTCGCCGAGGCCTGCGATCTCGTCGAGCCGCTCGGGACGGGCGGCGAGCACCTCGGCGAACGAGCCGAAGCGCGCCAGCAGCGCCTTGGCAATCGGCTTGACATCGCGCCGCGGCATGGCGCGGAACAGGATCAGCTCGAGGAATTCGTAATCGTTGAGCGCCGCGGAGCCGCCACGGCGGAAGCGCTCGCGCAGACGTTCGCGGTGCCCGGTGAAATGGGGTTCGGCGGGCGGCGACGTCGGCGCGGAGACGGCGTCGCTCACGGGCGCGTCAGCCGGCCGACGTCGAGGGCAGGTAGGGCGGCACGTTCATCCCGGCCGGCGAGTAGGTGAAGACCTCGCAACCCTCCGTCGTCACGCCCAGCGTGTGCTCGAACTGCGCCGAGAGCGAACGGTCGCGCGTCACCGCAGTCCAGCCATCGCTGAGGATTTTAACGTGCGGGCGGCCGAGGTTGATCATCGGCTCGATGGTGAAGAACATGCCGGCCTTCAGCGCGATGCCCTCGCCGCGACGGCCGTAGTGCAGGATGTTGGGCTCGTCGTGGAACAGCCGGCCCAGGCCGTGGCCGCAGAAGTCGCGCACCACGGAGCAACGCTCGGCCTCGGCATAGTCCTGGATGGCGGCGCCGATGTCTCCGGTCGTGGCGCCCTCGCGCACGACGGCGATGCCACGCAGCAGCGCCTCGTGGGTCACCTCGACAAGCCGCTGGGCCTTGCGCGGGACATCGCCGACGAGGAACATGCGCGAGCTATCGCCGTGCCAGCCGTCGACGATAAGGGTCACGTCGATATTGACGATGTCGCCCTCGCGCAGCGGCTTGCGGTCGGGCAGGCCGTGGCAGACGACGTGGTTGAGCGAGGTGCAGATCGACTTGCGGTAGCCGCGATAGTCCAGCGGGGCAGGATAGGCGCCGTGCGCCACGGCGAAGTCGAAGACAAGAGCGTCGAGTTCGTCGGTGGTGACGCCGGGCTTCACGTGCGCGGTCAGCATGTCGAGCGCCTCGCCGGTCAACCGGCCGGCCTTGCGCATGCCGGCGAAGGCTTCGGCGCCGTGCACCTTGATCTGGCCAGTCTTACGGCTCGGCGCCTCGAGTTCGTCGACGAAGGTCATCATGAACCTGAAAGAGTATGCGCCTCCATGGGCGTGCCGACCCGCAATCTAAACGCTCGCCGCGCCCGCGCAAGCGCGCGGGCCCGCGCTCACTCGTCCGCGCTTACTCGTCGGCGCTGGCCTCGAGGTCGACGGCATCGAGCAGGGTCTGCGGGCTGTCGATCATCGCCAAGGAGTTGGCTCCCAGCCCGTTCTTGGAGGCGAGCGCGATATGGAGCGTCTTGGGATCGGCGATGAACTTGTGCAGGGCGGCGACAAGGCTCTGCGCCTTTGCCGAGGCCTGCAGGCCGAAGCCGACCATGCCGGTGTCGACGAGCTGCACGATGTTGGTACGCTCCTGCTCCAGCGTCACGCCATCGATTGCCGCCTTGAAGCCGATCGCCTTGTCGATCAGACCGTCGTTGCGCAGCTTTAGATCGAACGTCTTGAGCAGCACGGCGGCGACCGCGGCCTTCTGCACCGCGTCGTTTTGAGAAACGATCGTTTCCGAGACCTTGGCCAGGCCCAGCTTGATGTCGACCGCGCCCATGCCAACGCCGGACAGCGACACGCGATCAAGATCGAGCGTCTGCTCTGCGGCGTCGTAGCGCGAGACGCTCTCGCTCGAGAGGTCGAGGTGTTTGTAGCCCATCGCGAGCAGCATCGGTGCCGCTCCGCTGTCGGGCGGCACGTCGAAAACGGCGTGTTCAATCGACATGTTCGCCTTCTGCGGCAGCTTGCCGATGACCAGCCCCGGCGCCTCGTAGCCGGCATGCGTCACGGTCATCGCCAAATGCGACTCCGGATTGCCTTTGTCGCCGACCGGAACGTTTAAGGCGATGTCGCGCAGGTCGATCTTGTCGACGCTCGGAAAACCGTTGACGACGCCGCTGTTCACGATCGAGGCGGTGCCGAGCGCGATCCTGCCAGGTTGCTTCTCGTTGCCCTCGGCGACAAGGCGGCTCAATTCGAACTCGCCCAGCCTTCCGGCCGTGAAATTGTGCAAGGCGAGGTGCTTGAGGCCGAACGACTTGAGCCCCTCGATGCCGCCACCGACGGGGCCAGCGACCGCGAAATCGTCAGCCTGGATAAGGTCGACGGAGAAGGAATGCGAGAGATCGTCGGCCACGAGGGCGTTGTTCTTCTTCTCCGCCTCGTCTTCCTTCGCCTCGATCCCTGTCGTGTTGACCAGCTTGAAGGCTTCCGCTCTCAGCGGGCGGCCCCTGAGCCCCTTCTCGCTGATCGTGGCGATAGTCAGAGGCTGGCTATCTTTCGCGCTCGCGTCGCTCGCCAGGGTTTGGATCGTGAAGGCTTGGATCGCGAGCTCGTCGCAGATAGAGCGCTGCGCCTCGCTGTCGTCGGCGCGCGGTCCGGCGGCGAGATGCGCGCTTTGCGCGAGATCGAGACCCCGGAAGGTCGTTGCCCCGATTGTCACCTTGGTGGTGCGCTGCTCGCCCTGCGTGGTGAACGTGGTGGTGGCGGCGCTGCCGACGGTTGCGCGGCCGCCGTGGACGTCGGCAAGCAGCAGCTGCTTCTGAATGAAATGGGTTTGCGTGGCCTCGTCGTCGCCGGTGATCTCGGGGATCACGATGGATGCGGCATCGAGCTTGTGCAGCTGCTCCTCCAGCGTCTTGGCGTCCTTGCCGCCGAACATCGTGGCGACGTCGCCGGCGGACAGGGGCGAGCCGGCGATCTCAAGGTGCTTGATGTGGAACGTTATCCGGCCGTCGTTGAATATAATGTCGTCGGCGGTGGTGTTGCCGGTAGATGAAATGGCCGGTTTGGATGCGTCGGGCGTCTTCGCCGGCTCTTCCGAGGCGGGCGCGGCAAAGTCGGTGCCGATGCCCACGGTGCCGAATTTCGACTGGACCCGAAGCAGCGGCAGGCTCAGGCGGCCAATGCTGACGCGGCGATCTGCGGTCGCCAGGCCGGTCACCACAATGCGAGCCGCGATTGGGTCGACGCGTATACCGGCAACGTGCAATCCCAGCAGCCTGTCGGCTGCTGCCCGCGCCGCGCCGTCGAAGCCAATGATCGTGACTCCGAACCCGAGCGCCGTCGTGGAGAGCAGGGTGGCAACGAGCTTCAAGCTCTTCATGGCGCGTTTGCTCCTTGCGGTAATCGAGTCGCCATCTTTTGGAGGGCGCGGCCATCTCGGAGCAAGGGCACGTGTCTCAAACCCTGCGGCAGCGACATTTGTAGCGCAGAGCCGGTGCGTCGCGCGACAGGGCCGAGCGGTCAGGACTGCGGGGCGAACCTGTCAGATCGCGCAAACCTGTCAGATCGCGAAGGACGTGCCGCAGCCGCAGGAGGCGGTGGCCTGCGGATTGTGGATCTTGAACATCGATCCCATCAGGTCGTTGACGAAATCGATGGTCGAACCGCGCAGGAACTCGAGCGAGGTAGTATCGATCAGGACCGTGGCGCCATCGCGCTCCAGCACGATGTCGTCGGGGGCGGGCTCGCCGGCGACGATGTCGTAGGTGTACTGGAAGCCCGAGCAGCCGCCGCCGTCGACGCCGACGCGCAGGGCCGAGCCCGGCGTTTCGCCCTTGAGGATCTCGGCCACGCGCTGGGCCGCGGCGGCGCTGATGTCGACCTGCTCCATGTGAACGGCAGTCATGATGTCCCGATCCTCTCGGCGCGCGAGGCGCTTTCGACAAAGATACGGATCGCGGGAGGCTTTCGCAACGCGCGTCGATCGCCATCGAGGCGCGACGAACGCGAGCCGACCCTTTGTCCATCCTCGCCTTCTGGATCAAAATTCGCCCAAGCGGACGTTGCTCTCAGCCGCGCGCCAGCAGGTCGAGCGCCTCGCGCGTGTCGACGTCGACGAGCACGCCCGGATCATCGACGACACAATGCAGCACGCGGTAAGCCCCGTCGGCGAGGATGCGGCGCGCACCTTTGTCGCCGCCGAGCCGCAGCAGCGCCGGGAACAGCGCGCGCGAGATCAGCACGGGATTGCCGCGGCGCTCGTCGTGGACCGGCATGACCGCGTCCGGCTGCTCGCGCTCGAAGGCGGCGATCAACGCGTCGAGGGTCGCCGGGGCGACGCGCGGCATGTCGGCCAGCAGGATGATCGCGGCCTCGGCCGTCTTCGGCACGGCGGCGATGCCGGTGGCGATCGAGCCGGCCATGCCTTCGGCATATCGCGGATTGTGCACGAGCACCGCATCGTGCCCCGCCAGCGCGGTGACCATAAGCTCGGCGCCGCGACCGGTGACGACGATGACGGGCGCGGCACGCGACGCCGCGGCCGTCGCGGAGACGTGCGCGACAAGAGGCCGGCCTTCGAGCTCGGCGAAGACTTTGCTGCCGCCCTGCCCGCCGCCTTCGGAGAAGCGCGTAGCCCGGCCCGCCGCGAGCACGATGGCGGCGACCTCAACCATCGCCGGGCTTGCGCCGCTGCGGCCGCGTCGGGATCTCGCCGAGCAGCCCGCCGACGCCCATGCGGCGGAGGTCGGCGCCGCGCACGGGGATGCCGGCGAGCAGCCGCTGCAACACGAAGTCGAAACCGTTCTCCTTGGGCGAGCGGGCGCAGCCCGGCGCGCCGATCACCGGCACCGCCGTGCCGTCGAGGTGGAGCCGGCCGAGCAGCAGGAGGTTGCCCGGGTCGACCGGCATGCCGAGGTGGTCCACGCTGCCGCCTGCCAGCTCGATGGCGACCGGCACGACGTCACGCCGATCGGTGATGGCGGAGGCGCCGAAGACCACGACGAGGTCGACGTCGACGAGCGCGCCGAGCGCTTCGGCGAGCGGCATCGCGTCGTGGACCACGCGGGCCTCGGCGACGATCCGCGCGCTGGCCGGCGCCAGCCTGTCCTCGAGGATGCCCAGAGTCTTGTCGACGGTCGAGCGTTTCAGCGCCGGCAGCAGGGTCGAGACGACGGCGACCCGCAGCGGCAGGAAAGGCGCCAGCGAGATCGCGCCGGGTCGTCCGGCCGCGAGGGCCGCATCGAGGAATGCGCCGTTGACGGCGAAGGGGATGATCTTCACCGTGGCCACCATATCGCCCGCCGCGACAGGCTGCATCGCGGCGACCGTCGCCAGCGTGATCGACTCGTCGACGGCGTTGATGGCATCCACCATGGCCGCATCGACCAGCACCACGCCGTTGGCCTCGGCCAGCAGGTTGCACCTCCCGGTGAATGGATGCTCCAACGTGATGTGTCGCCCGGCTGCGCGCTCGGCGAGCCGCAGCGCCGCCGCGTTCTCGACGACGTCGCCAGCCTCGAGTCGCGCGCCGATCACCGATGTGATGCCGGCCTCCTCCAACGCGGCGATCTCGCCGGCACCGAGCACCTCGCCTTTGCGCAGGACCACTCCTGCGCCCTTCACGGAATGCGCCAGGATGAGACCCTCGCCGGCGGCGACGGCAACGCGGCCGAACTTCACGCGGCGGTCTCCGCCTCCGCCGACGCGCGGACAGGCTTCCTGCGCATAGCGCCGATGATTTCTCCGAGGATCGACACGGCGATTTCGGCCGGGCTCACGGCGCCGATATCGAGGCCGATCGGCCCATGGATGCGGGCGAGTTCCTGCTGCGAAAAGCCGGCCTCGAGCATGCGCTCGCGGCGACGCGCCTGCGTTTTCCGCGAGCCGAGAGCGCCGATGTAAAAGCAGCGCGCCCGCAGCGCCGCGACCAAGGCCTGGTCGTCGATGCGAGGGTCGTGGGTCAGCAGGGCCACGGCGGTAAAGGCATCGAGCGCCAGATCCGGCACCGCGTGGTCGGGCCACTCGGCGAGCAGGCGGACGTCGGGAAAACGCTCGGGGCTGGCGAAGGCGGTGCGCGGATCCAACACGGTGACGTCGAGGCCGGTGGCCTTGGCCATTGGCGCCAGCGCCTGCGAGATGTGCACCGCACCCACCAGCAACAGCCGCACAGGCGGCACGTGGACAGCGATGAAGATCTCTTGCCCGTCGGCCTGGACGAGGCCACCCTTGCCGGCACGCATGCACTCGTTGATCGTCGTTGCGAGCGGATCGCCGGTCAAGTCGTCGCCGCGGACGACACGGAGACTGCCGCGCTCGAGGTCGGTGACGACCGCCACCGGTTGCCGCGCCGCTCGCGCGGCATTGATGGCGGAGAGATCGGCGAGCCTCACCGCTCGTCGAGCCTCTCGACCAGCACCTTGATGCGGCCGCCACAGGACAGTCCCGCCTTCCACGCGAGATCGTCGGCGACACCGAATTCGAGCAGGCTAGGGGTGCCACTCACGATCACGTCGATAGCTTCGGCAACGACGTCGCCCTCCACGCAGCCTCCCGAGACCGAACCAAGGAACACGCCGTCTGCGTCGACCACGAGGTGGCTGCCGACCGGCCGAGGAGCCGATCCCCAGGTCTCGACCACCGTGGCGATGGCCACGGCGCGCCCGGCCTCGTGCCACGCCTGCGCCTGGCGCAAGATGTCATCTTCATTCGCCGTCATCAGTGGCAACACCCCGCTTGTCATCCGCGTGATCAGGCTTTCGGCTGAAAATTCAGCGCCGTGCCGTTCATGCAGTAGCGCTGCCCGGTGGGTCGCGGACCATCGGGGAAAACGTGCCCGAGATGCGCGTCGCAGCGCGCGCAACGCACCTCGGTGCGACGCATGAACATCGAATTGTCGCCGTGCTCGTCGACAGCATCCCTAGCAATCGGCGCGTAGAAGCTGGGCCAGCCGGTACCGGATTCGAATTTTGTGGTTGAGTCAAACAAAGGCTCGCCGCAGCACACGCAGGCGTAAATGCCGTTCGCCTTGTTGTCCCACCAAGGTCCGGTGAAGGCGCGCTCGGTGCCATGGCCGCGGGAGACCGCGTATTGCTCCGGCGTCAGCTGCTCGCGCCATTCCGCATCCGATTTCACGATCTTCGCGCTCACGTCACCCTTCGTCATGAGTTTAGTCCCGCTCCTAGCGCCGATAGGTCGGCCGTCTCGGAGTTCGATATGGGGCCGCTCCTGCGGAAAGCGAAGCGGCGAAGTCGCCGCCGGCATCGTGCCTCGCGCACATGCGCCGCTCACCTACGCGACGAATGTAGGAGGAGTTGACCCGCGATGCAGCTTGATGAAGAAGCTTTGTTCGCCTAGACTTTGGATCATCGATCGTTCACGGCGCTCGTCTTTTCATCCAGGTTGACCAGCTTGCTTGACCGATGCGGTTGGAAGCATAGATCTTTTGGGAGCGTCCCGCGGTGCGATCTTCCGACAGCTCGATTACCCTCGCCGCCGATATCGTGTCGGCTTTCATCAGCAACAATTCGGTGCCCTCGAGCGAGATCCCCGCCCTCGTGGGTGACGTCCACGCCGCTTTGATCCGCCTTTCGGAAGTCGCCGAGGCCATTCCCCTCGCGGAGGCGCAGAAGCCGGCCGTGTCGCCGCGCAAGTCGATCACCGACGAATACATCATCTGCCTTGAGGATGGGCGCCGTTTCAAATCGCTGAAGCGGCACCTGCGCACCCATTTCGACCTGACGCCCGAGCAGTATCGAGAGAAGTGGGGTCTCGATTCCGACTACCCGATGGTCGCTCCGGCCTACGCCGAGGCGCGCTCGAGCCTTGCCAAGAAGATGGGTTTGGGGCAGCAGCGGCGGAAACGCTGAACTCGACTCAAGCCATCGCTTGCCTGGCATCCGCCTTGATCCGGTCGACCATTGCGCGAACGCCGTTGGTGCGCTGCCGGGTGATGTGCTGGGACATGCCGAGCCGCTCGAAAAGTGGCTCGATCTCGGTACCGACGATCTCGGCCGGAGGTCGATCGCCGTATTGCGCGAAGACGAGCCGGATCAATCCCTTGACGATGTGCGCGTCGCTATCGCCGCGCAGATGCAGTCGTAGGTCTCCGGCAGCGCCGGTGGCACTGGTCTCGACCCACACCTGGCTGGCGCAGCCGCGGACCTTGTTGTCATCGTTGTGAGCGGCTTCGTCGAGCGGCTCGAGGTCGCGGCCGAGCTCGATGAGGTAGCGGTAACGATCGTCCATCTCGTCGAGAAGCTCGAAGTTCTCGACGATCTCGTCCAGCGTCATGGTCCCAATCCCGGCGGCGCGCGGCCTGGACCGGTGCTTACAGCCTCAGCGCGCGTCCGTCAGCACGGCGCGGGTGCCACGGCGCCGCGGGTCGCGGACGGGCAGCGGCACGACGGGCGCTTCCGCATCGGCGAGCTCGACGCCCACGTCGTCGGAGACCGGCTCGACCGCCGTCGCCTGGACCAGCGCGGTGAGGCGGGCGGCATCGCGGGCGCATCGCGCCGGGCGCTCGGCGCACCAGTCGGTGGCGTGCGCCACGGCAGCATCGGTCACGCTCGCGGCCTCGCTGGCGACCGCCGCCTCGAAGGCGTGGCGACTACGCAACGAGCCGACGCCGAACGTGATGCCGACGTAGACGATCGAGAGGAAGAAACCGCAGCGCAGAAAAAACATGGAAGGCTCGCTTGGGCTTGATCGTTGACCTGAACCGAGGCTAGCAGCCGGTCTCGAAGATTGTCGGCTAAGTCGATAGGTCAATCTGAGCGTTCGCCTTCAGTCGACGCTAACCATGTTGCTTGAACGGGTACCGCGGAGAGCTTCCCGCGAAGGGGAAAAATCCAGTCGAGGTGCTGGCTTAGGCTTCATTTAAGGGGAAGCTGCGAGCCTTATTGTCGTCGCGTGACGGATCTGCCGCCGCCCGCGTGCACGCGTGGAGTGAAGCCCGTTGAATGCCACCCCGAGCGTGTTCGCACTCTCCAGCGCCCTGGTACACGTCGGCGCGCGCATGAACGAGGCGGATCGCGGTCGCCACGAGCGGTTCATCCGCGAAAAGCTCCTCCTCATCAGCCTCGTCCTGGCCGCACTGCCGCTCGGGCTTGCCTTCCACGGCGTTCCGAGCCCGGCCGAGGCCGCTTTGTTCGCTCTGGCGCTGATGCCGCTGGCGGCTGCGCTGCTCGCCGCACGCAGCGGTCGTCTCGCCGCCGCCCAGGCCGTCGCCGCCACGGGTGCCGTGGCCATCGCCCTCTGCCTCGCCGCCGTCGCCGGCGCTGCAGCCGGCTTCGCCTGGCTGACGCTGGCCGCCATCGAGATAGCGCTCACCTTCGATCGCGGCCTGCTGCGGCGCGCAGCCGTTGTCCTCGTGCCCGCCGCCGGCGCGATCGTCGCCCTTGACGGCTATGCCGCGAGCCGCCACGCCGCCGAGGCTTCGGCGCTCGCCGCGCTCTGCGCCTTCGCGGTGGCGGTGCTGGCAGGCTGGCGCCTGGTCGAGACCGGCCGAGACGACGGCCGCAACGCCATGGGTAACGCCCGCACCGCGGCGCTGACCGAGGCGCTCGGCGTCGCCGTGATCGTGTTCGACGCAGCCGGTAGGCTGGTCGAATTGGTGACCGGGTGCGAGGCGCTGCTGGGCGCGAGCCCCGGCGATCTCTCGGGACGCGGGTTCTTTGATCACGTCAACGTCGCCGACCGCCCGGCCTTCCTGAAGCTCCTTGCCGACGCGATGCACCTGAAGGGCTCGCATTGCGGCACGGTGCGGCTGCGCACCGCCGCGATCGTGCGCAACGCGGCCGGCCACGGCGAGCCGCGGCACGTGACCGTCGAGGTGCGCGCGCACGCCGTCGGCCAAGAGGTCGTCACCGTCCTGCGCGACATCACCGAGACGCGGCGCCGCGAGGCCGAGATCGACGAGGCACAGCGCGCGATCGACACGGCGCTGCGTGCCAAGGATCATTTCCTCGCCAACATGAGCCACGAGCTGCGAACGCCGCTCAACGCCATCATCGGTTTCTCGGAGATGCTCGGCAGCCGCACGATGAGCCCGAGCGATCCTGCCAAGCAGCGCGAGTATGCCGGGATCATCCATCAGTCCGGCCAGCACCTGCTGTCTGTGGTCAATTCGATCCTCGACATGTCGAAGATCCAATCGGGCACCTTCGCCCTCCTTCCCGAGCCCTTCCCCGTGCTGCCGCTGGCCGAGCAGTGCTGCGACGTCGTCCGCCTGCAGGCGCAGACTGGCCGCGTGGAGATCGTGCGCGACGTGCCCGACAACCTCGAGGAGATGGTCGCGGACCGCCGCGCCTGCCGCCAGATCCTGATCAACCTCCTCTCCAACGCGGTGAAATTCACGCCGGAAGGCGGGCGCGTCACGCTGCGCTTGCGCCCGGAAGGCACGGCGTTGCGCATCAGCGTCGGCGATACCGGTATCGGTATCGCCGAAGCCGACCTGATGCGGCTTGGACACCCCTTCTTTCAGGCGGGTTCCTCGCTCAGCCGACCCTACGAGGGCACCGGGCTCGGGCTCTCCGTGGTGCGCGGCCTCGTCGGCCTGCACGGCGGCACGATCTCGATCGAGAGCGAGCTCGGCAAGGGCACGGGGGTCACCGTGCGCCTGCCGCTGGATTGCCGCGTCTCGCCCGGCGCACCGAGCGCCGTCATCGAGACGATCCCGCGGCGCAGTCCCACCGATCCGCTGCGCTCCTTCGAGATCCGCCGCGCCTCCGACACGAGGATGAAGCAAAGTGCCTAACGCCGCCATGTTCGACGACGATCTCGGCTACGAGCCCAAGCCGCGCAAGGGAGCGCCGCGCAAGCCACGCACGGCCGCCGCCGGCAAGAAGAAGGGCGCCAAGCGCAAGCGCTTCGGAATGGACCGCATCGCACGCTACGCTGCGATCGGCATGGCCGCCACCATGGCGCTCGGGATCATGGTGAACGCCTTGGTGCTACAGAAAGGGCACCACCCGGCGCCGCTGTTCGGCAAGACAGCTGCAGCCGCTCCAAGCCAGGCGGCGGCGCCGCTGCCGTCGGTCCGTGCCGAGCCTGTCGAGGCCTCCGCCGAGACCGCTCCGGCCGCCGCGGCGAAGATGCGTAAGACCGTCGTCGCCACGCGCGATGCCGACGCGCCCTCCGGCGACGACGCCATCGGCCGGCTGCTCGCGGGGGGTACCGCTCCCGCCGCCAAGGTCGCAAGTAAGGCCCAAGGCAAAGGCAAGGGCGATGTCAAAGACGAGAGCAAGACCGTGACGGGCGTGCAACGCGCGTTGACGAAGCTCGGCTTCAAGGTGCCGGTGACCGGCGCCGCCGGCCCTGCCACGAAGAAAGCGATCGAGGCCTACGAGAAGGACCATCACCTCCCGGTGAAGGGCGAGGTCAATCGTCGCCTCGTGAAGGTGCTCGCCGCCGACAGCGGCATCAGGATCGACTGAGCAGGCAGGGCGGCTAACGCGAAGCAGCCGGGCGCTAACCCGGCCGTTTTCGATCGGAGGCGACCCTGCTGCTCAGAGTCTGTTTGAGAATGCCTCAATGGACGATGCGTCGCCACAGTACGCTTCCTATGGCGACGTGGATCATGGCGGTGGAGACGTCGATGCGGTTCTCGTAGTCGCGCACGAGGCGGCGCCAGCGGGTCATCCAGCCGAAGGTGCGCTCGACAACCCATCGCTTGGGCAGGACCTCGAAGCCTTTCTGCCCGTCGATGCGCCGGATCACCTCGACGACGAACTCCTTGGCGGCGGCCTTGTCCATGAGCGTGCGCCGGTCGTAGGCGCCATCGGCGAAGAGGTGCTTGATCCACGGCCAGCGCTTGCGGATCGCGTCGAGGATCATCTGCGCGCCGGCGCTGTCTGAGATGTCGGCCGTGGTCAGGTTGACCATCAGCAGGCGGCCGTCGGTGTCGACGGCGATGTGGCGCTTGCGCCCGACGATCTTCTTGCCGGCGTCGTACCCGCGGGCGGCGGCGCCCGGCGCCTTGACGCTCTGGCTGTCGAGGATGCCGGCCGAGGGACTGGCCTCGCGGCCCATCCGCTCGCGGTCGATCATCACCGCCATGTCGTGGATCGACTTGAACAGGAAACGTCGCACGAGGCGGCGGAACCACCAGTACACCGTCTGCCAGGGCGGGAAATCCTTCGGCAGCATGCGCCAGCCTCCGCCCGAGCGCGCCATGTAGCGGATCGCGTTCAGGACCTCGCGGAGATCGGTGGCCGGTTTGCGTCCGCGCTTCCCGGGCTTGGGCAGGAACGGACGCATCCGCTCCCACTCCTCATGGGTAAGGTCGGTCGGATAACGCTTGGTCTTCTTGGCGATCTCGGCCATCCGACCGCGGCTTGCTGATGTCCACATCACAAGCTTGAATCACGCTACGAAAACCGCGGCAACGCCATTCTCAAACGGGCTCTCAGAACACCTTGGAGAAGATCAGGAACAGGCTCGCCGAGATCGCCATGGCGCAGGGCAGCGTCAGCACCCATGCCAGAGCGATCGAGCGCAGCGTGCCCCACTGGATGCCCGAGCCGTTCGCCGCCATCGTTCCGGCGACGCCGGACGACAGCACGTGGGTGGTCGAGACCGGCAGGCCGAACCCGTCGGCGAGGCCGATCGTGCCGGCGGCGACGAGCTCGGCGGCAGCGCCCTGGCCGTAGGTCAGGTGAGTCTTGCCGATGCGCTCGCCGACGGTGACCACGATGCGCTTCCAGCCGATCATCGTGCCGAGGCCGAGCGCCAGGGCGACGGCTATCTTGACCCACCAAGGAATGTAGCGCGTCGAGGCGTTAAGCATGCCTTGATACTTGGTCAGCGTCGTCTTGTCGTCGGAGCTGAGCTCGTTGCCCTTGTCCTTCATCAGGACCTTGAGGGCTTCCGAGGTCAGGTACATGTCGTTGCGGGTGTTGCCGGCCTGCGCGGCCGGGATGTCCTTGATCGAACCGTAGGTCTGGACCTGCTTGGCGACGTCGTCGACGAGCTTCGACAGGGACGGATAGGTCCCGCCGGTCAGCTCGTGGTTGGAGACGTACTGGGTCACCGCCGGGCGAGGGTTGCCGATGATGTCGTAGCCGGCGGCCTTGGCGTCGACGATCTTGGCGGCTTGCTCCGACACCTGCTGGAAGCCTGCGACGCGGCTCGGCTCGACGGCGCGGTTGAGCGCGAACGCCGTCGGCACGGTGCCGATCAGGATCAGCATGATCAGGCCCATGCCCTTCTGGCCATCGTTGGAACCATGAAAGAACGACACCAGAGTGCAGGTCAGGACGAGCAGCCCGCGGATGACGAGCGGCGGCGGCTCGCTGCCCTTGGGCTCGCTATAGAGCGTGCGATCCTTGATCAGCGCCTTCATGGCGAGCAGCAGCAAGGCAGCGGCGCCGAAGCCGAACAGCGGCGACAGCAGCAGACCCCAGCCGATCTTGGTGGCCTCGCCCCAATTCACCCCCGAGGACGCGCTGTGACCGTTGAGGATCGCGTTCATGACACCCACGCCGATGATCGAGCCGATCAGCGTGTGCGAGGACGAGGCTGGCAGGCCGAGCCACCATGTCCCGAGATTCCAGATGATCGCGGCGATCAGCATCGAGAACACCATCGCGAAGCCGGCCGGTGAGGTGATCGAGAGGATCAGCTCGATGGGCAGCAGCGACACGATGTTGTAGGCGACAAGGCCGCTCGACAGCGACACGCCGAGAAAGTTGAAGAAGCCGGACCAGACCACCGCGATCTGCGGCGGCAGCGCCCGCGTATAGATCACGGTGGCGACGGCGTTGGCGGTGTCGTGGAAACCGTTGACGAACTCGAAGCCGAGCGCGACGAGCAGCGCCACGGCGAGCAGGAGGTAGGGCAGGACGCTCGAAGGCTTGGCGCCCGCGGTCTCGACCTCGGAGAAGATCATGTAAGCGACGAAGAACAGGCCGAGCGCGATGATTGCGCCGAAGATGATGATGCCGAGCGGGCCCATCGGCTGGTTCAGGTCGACCTTACGTTCGTACTGCGTTTCACCGCTGCCGACCGCCGGTGCTGATATAGAACTCATTGCCGAACCCCCGTCCCGGTCCGACGAACTAACGAACGTTAATTACACGGGTGTGACAGAGGCCGGGCGACCGCGAGAAGGCTCCTACGCCTCTGGGAGGGCGGACGCTGCCTTGATTTCCCACGGGGCGGTCGGCAGAAGGGCCTGCTATCACTCTCGCGAAGAGGACAATCATGGACGAGTTGGTGGCTCGGGTCGCCGCGGCGGCAGGTATTCCGGCGGATCAGGCTCAGCGGGCGATCAACCTCATCCTTGCGTTCCTCCAGCGCGAAGCGCCCACAGAATTCGACGAGATGCAGCATCACCTGCCCGGCGCCCAGGACGGCGCCGCGGTCGGTGCGGAGGACAAGCCGACCAACGGCGGCCTGATGGGAAGCATCATGGGCAAGCTCAGCGGCGGCGGTGGGCTCATGGGGCTCGCCTCGCAGCTCACCGGGCTCGGCCTCAACACCGGCGAAATGACGACGATCGGCAAGGAGCTGTTCGCCTTCGCCCGCGAGCGGGCCGGTGACGAGAAAGTCGAGCAGGTCGCCAACGCCATTCCCGGCCTGAGCACCTTGATGTGAGCGGCGACGCGGCCCTCATCGCCATCCAGCCGCTCTACCCGCGCCTGGCGTGCGACCCGCTCCAGCCCTGGCGCGGCCGGGCGGACTGGGCGGTGTCGCAGCGCGTCGACCATCCCGATCCGGAGGCGGCCAACCGCTTGGCCCTGCTCGACCTCGAAGGTGGCGCCGACGCCCTGACGCTGGTGGCGGGCGCGAGCCGGGCCGCGCGCGGCTACGGCCTGGCCGAGCCTTCGGCGCTGGCCGCGGCGCTGGAAGGTGTCGAGCTCGACCTCATCGGCCTGCGCCTCGACGCGGGCGCACAGGCGCCGGCCTTCGCCGAAGCGCTCACCGCGCTGGTCGCCGCGCGGCGGCTCGGCGGCGCCGAGCTCGAGATCGATCTTGGCTTTGACCCCGTGGCGCTTACCGCCTACGACCAGGCGCCCGAGCCGGGCGCCGCCGCCGCCCTGGTGCGGCTCGCGGCCAAAGCCGGGCTTGCCGGCCGGCCGCTGCTCTGCGACGGCCGCACCTGGCACGAGGCCGGCGCCAGCGAGGCGCGCGAGCTCGCCCTGGTACTCGCCTCCGCCGTCAGCCAGTGGCGCCAGCTCGAGAAGGCCGGCCTCTCACTCGACGACGCGCGCGACGCCGTCGCAGTGCTGTTGCCCTTCAACGCCGACGTGCTGATGGGCCTGGCCAAGGCCCGCGCGATCCGCCGCCTCTGGGCCAGGCTCGAAACAGCGTGCGGATTGCGGCCCAAGCCGCTGAAGCTTCACGCCGAAACCTCGTGGCGGATGATGACGCGTTACGATCCCCACACCAACGCCATGCGCGCGACCGCGGCGGTCTTCGCCGCCGGTCTCGGCGGCGCCGACACTGTCACGGTCCTGCCCATGACCCTGGTGCAGGGCCTGCCCGACGAGGCCGCCCGGCGCCTCGCCCGCAACACCGGCCGCTTGCTGCTCGACGAGGCCAACTTCGGCAAGGTCGACGATCCCGCCGCCGGTGCGGGCGCCCTCGAGACGCTGACCGACGATCTGTGCCGAGCAGCCTGGGCGCTGTTCCAGGAAGTCGAGCGGGAGGGCGGCATCGACACCGGGCTGCCCGATGGCAGCATTGCCGCCTCTCTCGCGGCAGAGGCGGCGCGACGGCGCGGCGAGGTCGAAACCCTCGCCTGCGGCTTGGTCGGCACCAGCCGCTTCCCGAGCCTCGACGCGCCTGCCGCGGCGGTGCTCGATCTGGCGCGGGCGGCCCCGCTGACCGACGGAGAGCTGCCGTCGCACCGCGACGCGGAGCCCTTCGAGTCGATCCGCGACATCGCCGAAACCCGTGCGGCGGCCGGGCGACGGCCCCGGGCCTTTCTGGCGACCCTGGGCGAGCCGGCCGCGTTCGGCGCTCGCGCGACGCTTGCCGCCAACCTCCTCGCCGCCGCCGGCATCGCGACCGAACCGCCACCCGCCGCCGCGCGCGACATGCCCGCTCTTGTGGCAGCCTTCAAGGCGAGCGGAACGCTCGTGACCTGCCTCTGCGGCGACGATGCGGCCTACGCCGCCATCGGCGAAGCCGCGACTACCGCCCTGCGGCAGGCCGGCGCGACCTGGGTGCTCGCCGCCGGGTCTGAAAAGATTGCGAGCGCGGACAGCTTCATCCGCGATGGCGGCGACGTCCTGCAAGTGCTGACGAGAACGCTAAAAAAGATCGAATCTGATCCTCGACACGAGCACCCGACGCGCTCGCGCGACTGACATCAGCACTCCGCGAAGTTCACCGCCAGCCCGCCCAGGCTCGTCTCCTTATACTTGTGGCTCATCTCCTCGCCGGTCTGGCGCATGGCGCGGATGCAATTGTCGAGCGGCATGAAATGCGTGCCGTCACCGCGCAGCGCCAGCGCTGCCGCCGCCACAGCCTTGGTGGCGCCGATGCCGTTGCGCTCGATGCAGGGCACCTGCACCAGCCCGCCGACGGGGTCGCAGGTCATGCCAGGTGATGCTCCAGCGCGATCTCGGCGGCGTTCTCGACTTGGGCCGGGGAGCCGCCGAGCACGGCGCAGAGCCCCGCCGCCGCCATCGCCGAGGCCGAGCCGACCTCTCCCTGGCAGCCGACCTCGGCGCCCGAGATCGAGCCGTTGAACTTGATCAGGCCGCCGATCGCCGCGGCCGTCAGCAGGAACTCTGCAATCTTCTCGTGGTCGGGATCGAGGCAGTGCTCGAGATAGTAGCGCAGCACGGCCGGGACGACGCCGGCGGCGCCGTTGGTCGGTGCGGTGACGACGCGCGAGCCGGCGGCGTTCTCCTCGTTGACCGCCATCGCATAGACCAGCAGCCATTCCGAGGCGGCGAAGGGCTGCTGCCGGTTGGAGCCCTTCTCGGCGACGAGCTTCTTCGCGATAGCGGCAGCGCGGCGCTTGACCTTGAGCCCGCCGGGCAGCACGCCGTCCTGCGCGAGACCGCGCTCGATGCAGCGGTTCATCACGTCCCAGACGGCCGCGAGCCGCGCGTCGAAATCATGCGAGCCGCGCCAGGCGAGCTCGTTGGCCCGCTTCATGGCGGCGATGGTCAAGCTGTGCTGCTGCGCCATGCGCAGCATGCTGGCGGCATCGTCAAAGGGGTAGGGAAACTTCGCGACCTCCTCGGCCATGCGATCGGCCGAGACGGCGAGCTCCTCCGGCGTGGCGACGAAACCGCCGCCGATCGAATAGTAGGTCTGCTCCAGGACTGCCGCGCCAACGGTATCGAGCGCGGAAAAGACCATGCCGTTGGGATGGCCCGGCAGAGGCGGCCCGTAGTCGAAGACGATGTCGGTCGCGGGATTGAAGGCCAGCGACGGCATGCCGGCGTGGCGCAGCACCTTGTCCTGGCTCAGCGCTGCCAGCATGGCCTCCATTTCGTCGGGATCGACGTCCGCCGGCAGGAGCCCGAGCAGGCCCAGCGCCACCGCGCGATCGGTGGCGTGGCCGCGCCCGGTGAAGGCGAGCGAGCCGTGCAGCGTGACGCGCACTGCCGCCGCTTCCGCCCGGCGGGCATTTTGGCGCAGCCCATCAAGGAAGAAGCGCGCGGCCGACATCGGCCCCATCGTGTGCGAGGAGGAGGGTCCGATGCCGATCTTGAAGACGTCGAAGACGCTGAGGAACAAGGTTCGAGCTCCCAGGACGACTACGCCATGCACGTGGGATGCCTTTATCGCCCGAAGGTGCTGGCGATGTGGCGGTCGCACCGATGTGCTATGGTTTGATCATCGCACACGGCTTAGGTCTAGGAAGGGTCTTGCTTCATGACGACGGGGAGCGCGCGATCGGTGAGCGCCACCGACGATCTCTACGAGGCGGATTTCTACGCGTGACTCAGCATCAGGCCGCGCTGCTGCGGGAGGGCGATCTGGATCGCATCGATCTCGTCAACATCCTGGAGGAAATCGAGACCTTGGGGCGAAAGGAAGTCCCGGAGCTGCGTTCGCGTTCGCGAATCCTCTCGGCCCACCTCCTTAAGCAGATCTATCAACCCGGCAGGTCGACGAGAAGCTGGGCGACGACGATCCTAAACCAGAGGATCGCGATCGCCGATCATATCAACGACAATCCCAGCCTGAGACCGAAGCTCGCGGAAGCCTTTGCCAAAGCCTATACGGATGGACGCGAGCTCGCGGTGGCGGAGACCGGTCTGCCGTTGGACACGTTTCCCGTAGACCCGTCCCTCGGCTCCGACGAAGCCTTCTCGCAGTCATGGGTTCCGCCGGCTGTGAGGAGCGGCACGAACGGGTCTGTCGAGCATCCAGGCTGATGTCGCTTCGATGGCGCCGGCGATGTCGTGATCGCGACGTCGTGCTACACCTGCTGCGATGAGCGCGCTGCCGGACTTCTCGACGATTGCTTTCGAGCCCACCGACGTGCCCGAGGCTGCCGCCCCGCGCGAGCCCTGGACCACGCCCGAGGGCCTCGCGATCAAGTCGCGCTACGCCGCCGACGACCTCGCCGGGCTCAAGGCACTCGACACGCAGCCGGGTAAGGCCCCCTTCGTGCGCGGCCCCTACCCTAGCATGTACGTCACCCAGCCCTGGACCATCCGGCAGTACGCCGGCTTCTCCACGGCGGAGGAGAGCAACGCCTTCTACCGCCGCAACCTCGCCGGCGGGCAGAAGGGCCTGTCCGTCGCCTTCGACCTCGCCACCCACCGCGGCTACGATTCCGACCACCCCCGGGTCAGCGGCGATGTCGGCCTGGCGGGCGTGGCGATCGACTCGATCCTCGACATGCGCACGCTCTTCGCCGGCATTCCGCTCGGCGAGGTCTCGGTCTCGATGACGATGAACGGCGCGGTGCTGCCGATCCTGGCGCTCTACATCCTCGCGGCGGAGGAACAAGGCGTGCCGCCGGCGAGGCTCGCCGGCACCATCCAGAACGATATTCTCAAAGAATTCATGGTGCGCAACACCTACATCTACCCGCCGGCGGCCTCGATGCGCATCGTCTCCGACATCTTCGGCTACACCGCCCGGTACATGCCGAAGTTCAATTCGATCTCGATATCCGGCTACCACATGCAGGAAGCGGGAGCGACGGCTGACCTCGAGCTCGGTTACACCCTGGCTGACGGCGTCGAGTACATCCGCGCCGGCCTCGCCGCCGGGCTCGACATCGATGCCTTCGCGCCGCGCCTCTCCTTCTTCTGGGCGATCGGCACCAACTTCTTCACCGAGGTCGCCAAGATGCGCGCCGCACGGCTGCTCTGGTGCGAGCTGGTCGGACGTTTCTCGCCGAAAAACCAGAAGTCGCTGGCGCTGCGCACGCACTGTCAGACCTCGGGCTGGTCGCTGACGGCGCAGGACGTGCCCAACAACCTGATCCGCACGCAGATCGAGGCGATGGCGGCGACTGCCGGCGGCACCCAATCGCTGCACACCAACGCGCTCGACGAGGCACTGGCACTGCCCACCGACGAGACCGCGCGCGTCGCTCGCAACACCCAGATCTTCCTCCAGGAGGAGAGCGGCGCCACCCGCACCGTCGATCCCTGGGGCGGCTCGTTCTACGTCGAGCGGCTGACCCACGACCTCGCCGACAAGGCGCGGGCGCACATCGCCGAGATCGAGGCGATGGGCGGCATGGCCAAGGCGATCGAGGCGGGGCTGCCCAAGCGCCGCATCGAAGAGACGGCCACGCGGACGCAGGCGCGCATCGACAGCGGCATTCAGGCGGTGATCGGCGTCAACCGCTACCCGCCGCCGGGCGAGAACGAGCTGCTGCTGCGGGTGATCGACAGCCCGAACGTGCGCGAGCGCCAACTCGCCAAGCTCGCCCGCCTGCGCGCCGGGCGCGACGGCGCGGCCTGCACCGCGGCGCTCGACGCTCTGCGCGAGGGCGCGCGGGGAGACGCCAACCTGCTCGCCCTATCAGTCGAGGCGGCGCGCGCGGGCGCCACGGTCGGCGAGATGTCGCTGGCGATGGAGGACGTGTTCGGCCGCCACGCCGCCGTGCCACAGGTACAGACCGGCATCTATCGCAAGACCGCCGGCGACACCGACGTCATCATGCGGCTGCGCGATACCGTGGCCGCCTTCATTGAAAACGACGGCCGCCCACCGAAGGTCTACGTCTGCAAGGCCGGGCAGGACGGCCATGACCGCGGCCAGAAGGTCATCGCCTCGGGCTTTGCCGACTTCGGCTTCGACGTCGAGGTCGGCGCGCTCTTCGCCACGCCCGACGAGGCGGCGCGCCAGGCCATCGCCTCGGACGTCCACGTCATCGGCCTGTCGACGCTGGCCGCCGGCCACCTCGCGCTGGTGCCGGCCTTGCGCGAGGCGCTTGAGCGCGAGGGTCGTCCTGACATCATGATCGTGGTTGGCGGCATCATCCCGCCGGCCGATTTCACCGCCCTGCGCGCGGCCGGCGCCGCCGCGATCTTCCCACCCGGCACTCCGGTCACGGAAGCCGCGCGCGTGCTGCTCGACGAACTCAATGCCCGGCTCGGCTACCAGCAGCGCCGGGCGGCGGAATAGGTCCTTTCCCCTCGTGGTCTCTGACGATCGGCTACGAGCACCACCGGCAGATGCTGCCGATCCCCAAGCTCAAGGACGGCTCGAGGCGCAGATCGCTCCGCTGAACGGTTGAATGCCGATCGCGGATCGGCACCGTCGCCCGATCGAGCCGGCTAGATCGGCTTCATGACGAAGATCAGGACCCCGAGGTAGGACGGCCAGGTCGCATTCCATTGTTCGTGGAAGGCCGGCGGCACCAGCTCGTAAGGCGCGGTGATGGTGGCTCGCCAGCGGTAGGCTGCATCCGTGACCTGAAGCCCGGCATCCTCAAAGATCAGGGCGAGTGCTTCCTTGCTGAAGCGGAAGAAGTCGCAGGGGTAACCGTGCAGCGGGAAACATTGGTGCGTGCAGACCAGGCAAATGCCGCCTGGCTTGAGGATCCTCGCGACCTCCTTCGCGGCGATCCAGGGGCGCTCTAGGTGCTCGAAGACGGCATACGCTAGAAAAGCATCGAAACTGTCGGTCCAGGAGACCGGTAGCTCGTGAAGATCGGCGACGACGTCGACATCGATGCCGGGCAGGACATCGCACATGACGAAATCGGCGCGCGTCACGCCGGGGAAGTTGCTCCAGCGATGCGTCGACGTCCCGTCCACCGCCCGCCTGGTGCCGATCTCCAGCACGCGTGAACCCGTCGGCAGCGCCGCCGCGGCGGCGAAGAAGCGTTCCTCAGGACGGCTCGAGCTCTCATCGGGCGTTGCGGCGTACTCCAGTGACCCAGGCGGCGCGAAAGTGAAGCCGGTCGTCACCGCCGTCTTGCCGTTCACGACGAGGCGGGCGGGACGCTCGCGGCTTCGGCGCGTCACCGGAATATCGAGAGCGATCTGCCATCCCGTGACGTGGGGCAGGTCCGGCAGGCTCGGTAAATCCGCCCGCGTATAGAGCCGGACGGGTCGGTGCAGGAAGCCGTCGAGTTCGAGAATCACGTCGTCGATCGCCTCGCGACAGGCGACCCAGCCATAGAAGAGATGCCGCCCGGCGTTCGACACGGCATCTGGACCATCGAAATAGCCCTTCGCGAATCTGGCGTCACGTAGCCGCTGAATACCCCAAACGATCCGCTTCAAGCCGGCCATCAAGTCTTCCGCGACGGTGCTTCGTGCGCGAGTCGGCACAAGCCATGGCGTCGTTCACGGCGCATGTTTCAGCGTGTTCGCCGCTGCCACTAGCACGCACCTCGCGGAGCCGGAAGTCGCATCGCACCGGCGTCGCGGGGCCGAGCGCCTGCTTCAGAAGGCGCCGTGAACACAAACGGCGTGCCGAGCATTCCCCACCCGCAACAGGACGAGAGCGCATGTTCCATTCCCATAAGGCACTGCGCGACCAGGTGATCGTGATCACCGGCGCGACGAGCGGCATCGGGCTCGCCACCGCGCGCGCGGCAGCCAGGAAGAAGGCGCGGCTGGTCCTGGCGGCGCGCAACGGGGACGATCTGGCCCGCCTTCGCGGAGAGCTGGAGGTCTATTCGCCAGGCGTCGCCTTCATCGCGACAGACGTCGCCAAGAAGACCGACCTCGAAGCTTTGGCCGCCATGGCGCGCACGTCGTTCGGCGGCTTCGACACCTGGGTCAACAATGCCGGCCAGACGATCTTTGGTCGTCTCGACGAGGTCAGCGACGAGGACCACGAGCGGCTCTTCCAGGTGAATTTCTGGGGCACGGTCCATGGTTCGCTCATCGCAGCCGAGCACCTGAAGGCGCATGGCGGCGGCACCATCGTCAACGTCGGCAGCATCGCAAGCGATTTCGCCATCCCGCTGCAGGGCATGTACAGCGCCAGCAAGCACGCGATCCGCGGCTTCACCGATGCCCTCCGCATGGAGCTCGAGGCCGAGGGCGCGCCGATCAACGTGACGCTGGTCAAGCCGGCGGCGATCGATTCACCCCTGCCTGGCCGGGCCCGCAACTACATGGCCAACGAGCCGCAGCTGCCGCCGCCGGCCTACCGGCCGCACGAAGTGGCGGTGGCGATCCTGTCGGCCGCCACGGAGGTGCGCCGCGACATCTACGTCGGAGGGGTCGGCCGCATGCTGAGCGCGGCGGCCCAGGCCTCACCGCACCTCTTCGACGCCTTTGCCGGCCCGGCGATGATGGCCTCCTCCAAGCAGAGCGAGGCACCCGTCAACCCGTCGGGGCGGCTCCATGCCAGCGGCGACGATTTCGCCGAGCGCGGCGGCACAGGGGTTTTCACCCTGCCCTTCAGCCCCTATACAAGGCTGACGCGCAACCCCTTCGACCTCGCCGCCACCGTGCTCGGCCGACTGCGGCGGCAGGCAAGTAAGGCTCGCGACTAAGCCGCACCTCGCTTCGGCTGTGCCGGCGAATCGCCCAGGATCTTCTCCTGATGGACCCGTCGCATTAAAACCAGCATCAATGCTGTAATGGGCATGGCGAGGATGGGTTTTTAGAGGCCCAAAAAGGCTGCGAAGCACCATCTGCGAGAGCAGCGTCACCAGCGGCGGTATGTCCTCGCTACGTTTTTGTTGGAGCAAGTCCGCGACAGCGGACGTTTCTCGCTAGTCGCTGCCGCCGGCGATCGGCTGCTGAAAGGTCAAGCCAAGGTCCCAGGGGAAATAGATCCAGGTGTCCTGCGACACCTCGGTGATGAAGGTGTCGATCAAGGGCTTGCCGAGCGGCTTGGCGTAGACGCATGCGAAATGTGCCCGCGGCAGCAACTCGCGCATGACACGAACCGTCTGGCCGGTATCCACCAGGTCGTCGACGACGAGGATGCCCTGCCCGTCGGCCGCACCGAAATTCTCGGCCATCGGCTTCACGACGCGCGCCGCCTCCTGAACCTTCTCGTCCCGGTAGGAGACGATCGACACCGTCTCGATCACACGGATCGACAGCTCGCGTGCGACGATGGCGGCCGGCACCAGGCCGCCGCGCGTGACAGTCACCATGGCGGAGAACGGCCCTACCCCGCTGAGCCGCCAGGCCAGCGCGCGGCAATCGCGGTGGAACTGATCCCAGGAGACCGGGAAGCGGCGCGAGCCTTCACTATTAGGGTCCACGTCAGGACGACCGCGCGAGCGTCGCGACCATCGTCTCGACCTCGCCCGCGGCCGCGACGACCTCCGCCTCGGCCTTGCCGCGCACCACGATCTCGTTGCGAAAACGGCCGTCCTGATAGGACGGATAGGAGCCGATCGAGACGCCGGGATGAGCGCCGGCGATCCGCGTGAGCGCCGCGGCGTAGGCGCCCTCGGCGAGGCCGTCGGCTGAGATCGCGCGGGCCTGCGTCAGCGCTCCGTTGGCGAGCTTGGGCGTGACGGCATCCAGCATGACTTCTACGATGGCCGGCACGCCGGCCATAACGATGACGTTGCCGATCCAGAAGCCCGGCGCCTTAGAGACGCTGTTCTCGACCAGCCCGGCCCCTTCCGGGATCCGCGCCATGCGGCGGCGGGAGGCGTTGAGGTCCTCCGGCTTGATGCGCTCGAGAAGCAGCGAGATGGCTCGTGGATCCTCAGCGATGGGCACGCCGAACGCCTTGGCGACCGCGTCGGCGGTGATGTCGTCGTGCGTCGGCCCGATGCCGCCGGTGGTGAAGACGTAGGTGTAGCGCGCCCGCAGCGCGTTCAGAGCACCGACGATCTCCGCCTCGTCGTCGGGCACGATGCGGACTTCGCACAGGTCGATACCGAGCAAGGAGCAGCGATCGGCGACCGTGCCGATGTTTCGGTCCTTGGTACGCCCCGACAGGATCTCGTCGCCGATGACGAGGATGGCAGCTGTGACGGCTTCGCTCATCGGACGATCAGGCCGACGCCAAGGCGTCACAAACTGTTACGGGCTCATCGGCTGCAGCCTGAAGTCGATCGCGAATTTGATTCAGGCGGCGGACCATGTCTCCCGCGGCATCCGCCTCCAGCTGCGTCATGCAGATCAACTCACCTGCAATCGTTACCGCCTTGGCTTCGAGCTCGCGCCCTGCGAGGGTCAGGAGGATGCCGACCTGACGCTCGTCCCTAGCGTCGCGAACGCGGCCGACCAGGCCGATGTTCTCCAATCGCTTCAAAAGCGGCGTCAGGGTTCCTGAATCGAGGAAGAGCTCCGCACCAATATCCTTGACCCTTCGGCCATCGCGCTCCCAGAGCACCAGCATGACCAGGTATTGCGGATAGGTCAGTCCGATCGGTTCGAGCAACTGACGGTAGGCGCGCGTGAATGCGTGCGACGCGGAGTAGACAGCGAAGCAGAGTTGCCGTCCGATCGGGATGGTTTCGCTGTCCGTCATCCCGTCTCCTCGGGCCGTGGCTGTCTGCTACGCCATATGTTTACGATGGACGTGGCGTTGCAAGGCCACGTTCAGTGCGGCGCAGTGGCACCACGGAACGGAGGTCAGACGCGTCGCGCGATGCCGCCGAGGAGGGCCGGCTCAGGCGCCGAGCAGTGTCTCGATACGCACCGGCAACTGTCGGATACGCATGCCGGTAGCGTTGTATACGGCATTGGCGAGCGCGGCCGAACCGCCGACAATGCCGAGTTCGCCCACGCCCTTGATGCCGAGCGGATTGATCTGCGTGTCGACTTCGGGGACCATGATCACGTCGATTGTGCCGACATCGGCGCAGACCGGGACAAGATAGTCGGCGAGGTTATCGTTGGTGTAGCGGGCCCGCAACGGATCAATGTCGGTCTGCTCGAGGAGACCCGAAGACAATCCCCAGATCATTCCGCCCATCAACTGGCTGTGCGCCGTGCGCGTGTTGACGATGTGCCCTGCAGCGAAGGCGCCAACCATACGCGGTACCCGGACTTCTTTGGTGCGGGCGTGGACACGAACCTCAACGAATTGCGCGCCGAAGGCGAACATGATGCGGTCCTTGTCCTTGGAGCCGCCGACGATCGAAGTAGATCCCTTATAGAGTTTCGCCATCGCCCTGGGTTTCGAGCCATACGGCACGAATTCGGCGTATTCCTCCACCGCGCCGGCCCCGATGCGGGAGAACGCCTGCGACAGCTCCTCGGAGGCGCCCCCGGTCGACACCAAACGCCCTTCCTTGAGGCTATGCTCGCCCGGCTCGTTGCGGCCGGTGCCGAGACGCTTGGTTATTGCATCGCAAGCCATCGCTACGGCGTTGCAGGCGCTCGCTGTCGTGACCGAGCCTCCGGCGACGGGTCCGGGTGGCAACGTCGAGTCGCCCATCACCACTTTCACCTTGGCGACGTCGATGCCGAGCTTCAAGGCCGCGGTCTGGGCGATGACGGTGTATGCGCCGGAGCCGATCTCGGCACAGGCGATGCCAACATGAGCGGTACCAGCCGCCTCAAGTCGAACGCGCGCCGCGGCGGGCGCCTGCTGGCTCGGGTAGCATGCCATTGCGCAGCCCCTGCCGACGAGCCAGTCGCCGTCACGCACCTGCGCCGGCTTGGCATTGCGCTTCGACCAGCCGAAGGCGGCGGAGGCCTCGTCGAAACACTTCATCATCGAGCGCGAGGTGAACGGCAGACCCTTGATGGGCTCATGCATCGTATCGTTGACGCGGCGCAGTTCGATCGGATCCATCCCGAGCTTCTCGGCCAGTTCATCCATCGCGCTCTCGAGCGCGAACATGTACGGCGTCTCGGCCGGAGCGCGCATGAAGCCCGGCGTGTTGCGGTCGGCATGGACGAGCGTCACCGCGCTCGCGATGTTGGGGCACGCGTACATGCGTGTTGTCGCATCGATACCGGCGACGGCGTAATCGTCCGGTCGCGAGGTGATCTCCCAGCCCTCGTGCGAGAGCGCCTGCAGTTTGCCGTCCTGACCGGCGGCGAGCTTCACGTGATGACGGGTCTCGGCACGAAATGTGTTGATGGTGTAGCCGTCGGCTCGCGAGGCGACGAGCTTGACCGGGCGATTGAGTCGCTTCGCGGCGATCGCGACCAAGGCGGTGCGCGGCGTGACGAGCGATTTACCGCCGAAGGCGCCACCGATGTAGGGGCTAAGCGTGCGAACCTGGGCCGCTTCGATCATCAGCTGCGAGGCGGCGCCGTGCTGCAGCCCGTAGGTCGTCTGACTGGGCTCGTGGATCGTCAGGTTCGGGCCGTCCCAGGAGCACGTCGTGGCGAAGAGTTCGATCGCATTGTGGTGCTGGATCGGCGTGGCGTAGTCCGCCTCGATTTTGACGGGCGCCTCGGCAAATCCTTTGGCGAAGTCGCCAACCTCCGGCGGCTCGATCTTCTCCGCCTGATGGGCGTCCTGGATCTCCACCTCAGTCGTGCCGGGAGAGCCGAAGCTCGCGGTCGGCGTCTCGGCCGCGTAGGTGATCTTAAGCTTGTGCGCGGCCTCTCGGGCCGCCTCGAAACGATCGGCGACGACCATCGCGACGATCTGCCCATCGTGCCAGATCTTGGGCGACGACAGCGGCACCACCGACGTTGAGGCCGGGCCGCCCTGCTTGCTGAACTTGATTGCCTTGACCGCATCGGCGGCGTTCTGATGGGTTAGGATCAGCAGCACGCCATCGACAGCATGCGCCTCGGTGTCATCAATGCCGGTGATCGAGCCCTTTGCGATAGCGCTGGTCAGAAGGTAGGCGTAGCCGGGGTTCTTGACGTCAAAATCGGAGGCGTAACTCGCCTGACCGGTCACTTTGAGGCGACCGTCGACTCGCGGCGTCGGCTGGCCCATGTTGGCCTTGGGCTCGGGGGCTGCATAGCTCATCGATCAAGCTTCCATCTTGGCGGCTTCGAGCAAGGCGCGAACCAGCGTCTCCTTGCCGAGCGGCACCTTGTAGGCGTTGTCCTTGTGGGTCTTGGCGCCGGCGAAGGCCGCCTCCGCCGCAGCGCGGGCCGACGCCTCGTCGAGCGCCTTGCCATTCAACACGGCTTCCGCCTCGCTGGCCCGCCATGGCGTGCTGGCGACACCACCGAGCGCGATGCGCACTCGCTTGACGTGATCGTCCGCCATCTCGAGCACGACCGCCGCCGATGCCAGGGCGAACTGGTACGAGGCACGGTCGCGCACCTTGACGTAAAGGGACCGCCGCGTGCCCGGTGCCGGAACGTGGATCGCGGTGATCAGCTCACCCGGCTTCAACGTCGTCTCGATCTCGGGAGTCGTGCCTGGTTTGCGATGAAGGTCGGCGAACTTCATCGCACGAGACCCTTTGGCACCCTGGATCTCGAGCACGGCGTCGAGCACGATCAACGCCTGGGCGAAATCGCCGGGGTAGGAGGCGATGCACTGGTCGCTGACACCGAGCACGGCGTGATCGCGGTTGACGCCATCAAGCGCGGCACAGCCCGAGCCGGGCACGCGCTTGTTGCACTGGGTGTAGGACGTGTCGCGAAAGTAGGAGCAGCGGGTGCGCTGCAGCATGTTGCCGCCGAGGCTCGCCATGTTGCGCAGCCCCGAGGAGGCAGCGAGCGCCATGGTCTGCGCGATGACGGGGTAGTCGCGCTTGATGGTCTCGTTGTTCGCCGCCTCGGACATACGGACCAACGTGCCGATGCGCAGACCTCTCTCACCAACGGTGATGCGACTGGCGTTGGGATCCTTGGCGAGCGGGTTGATATCGACGAGATGCGTCGGCCGCATGACGTCGAGGGTCATGAGATCGACGAGCCCCGTGCCTCCGGCGAGAAACTGCGTTGGGCTAGCGACCTGCGAGCCCGAGGAGCCGTTCGAGGCGGCAGCCGCCACGGCATCCGCGGCGGTGGCGACCTTTTCAAAGGTGAAGGGACGCATCGGCTCAGGCCCCCATCTTTGACTTGGCGTCGACGATTGCGGCGACGATGTTGGGATAGGCGGCGCAGCGGCACAGGTTGCCGCTCATGAACTCGCGGATCTCGTCTTCCGAACCAGCGTGGCCGCCCTGAATGCAGGCGACACCCGACATGATCTGCCCTGGCGTGCAATAGCCGCATTGGAACGCGTCATGGTCGATGAAGGCTTGTTGCACCGGGTGCAGGTCGCTCCCGGGCGAGATCAGGCCTTCGATGGTTGTAATGGCATGTCCCTGCGCCGCAAGCGCCAGGGTGAGGCAGCTGTTCACGCTCTGCCCATCGATATGCACCGTGCAAGCGCCGCACTGGCCGTGGCCGCAGCCCTTCTTAGAGCCGGTGAGCCCGACATGTTCGCGCAAGGCATCAAGCAGCGTCGTACGCGGATCCAGCGCCAACTCCTGCCGCTGTCCATTGACTTGGAGGGTAACCGGTACGAGCGGCGAGATGCGTGCTGGTGGCGGTATCTCCGCCTTCGCATGACCCAACGTTTCCGCGACCAGCGGGATCGCGACGCCAGCCGCGGAGCCGCGCATGAACCGGCGGCGGCTTAGGCCGCTCCGGTCGTCCGTGTCATCGAGCATGATGTTCCTCGCTTCAGCCATACGCCGAGAGCTCAAACGTGGAATGACCGTCTGTTCGGAACCGTTCCAATCTTCACTCTTCTTTGACGTCGCGTCTACCGGGCAGGCCGTTTCTGGCGTGCCTCGCAGAGTGAGCGAGGCGCCATGCTGGACAGCTTACGACCGCGCGCCTAAGTGCACTCGATGGTCGACTACCCGCGAAAGATCCTCGCCGCGCGCGTCTACGACGTGGCCATCGAGAGCCTGCTCGACCCGATGCCGCGCATGACGGAGCGGCTCGGCGTGCCGGTGTTCCTCAAGCGCGAGGACTTGCAGCCAGTCTTCTCGTTCAAGCTGCGCGGCGCCTACAACAAGATCGTCGGCCTTTCACCCGAGGTGAGAGCGCGCGGCGTCATCACGGCGTCAGCCGGCAACCACGCCCAGGGCGTGGCTCTGGCATGCCTGCGCCTCGGCATTCCCGCGACCATCGTGATGCCGCGCACCACGCCCTCCATCAAGGTCGACTCGGTGCGCCGGCTCGGCGGCGATGCGCTGCTCTTCGGCGATGCCTTCGACGAAGCTCTGGCCCATGCCCGGCAGCTCGAAGTCGAGCGCGGCCTGACCTTTGTGCCGCCCTACGACGACCCCGACGTGATCGCAGGCCAGGGAACGATCGGAATGGAGATCCTGCGCCAGCATCCCGACCCGATCGAGGCCATCTTCGTGCCGATTGGCGGCGGCGGCCTGGCGGCGGGCGTCGCCTCCTTCGTCAAGTACCTGCGGCCCGAGATTAAGATCATCGGCGTCGAGCCCGATGACGCGCCCTCCATGTCGGAGGCGATCCGGCTCGGCGAGCGCATCACGCTCGACCAAGTCGGCCTCTTCGCCGACGGCGTCGCCGTGCGCCAGGTCGGCGAGGAGACCTTCCGCATCTGCCGCGAACTGCTGGACGAGGTCGTGCTGGTCTCGACCGACGAGATCTGCGCCGCCTGCAAGGACACGTTCGACGACACGCGCGCCGCCGCCGAGCCCGCCGGCGCCGTGGGTCTCGCCGGCCTCAAGAAATACGCGCCGCGCCGGCTCGGCACCGGCGCGCTGGTGACGATCAACTCCGGCGCCAACCTCAACTTCGACCGCCTCCGCCACATTGCCGAGCGCGCCGAGCTCGGTGAGAATCGCGAGGCTCTGCTCGCCGTGACGATCCCGGAACAACCCGGCGCCTATCGCAGCTTTATCCGCGTCGTGGGCGCACGGGCGGTAACCGAATTCAATTATCGCTGGTCCGGCCCCGAGGCGGCGCACGTCTTCATGGGCGTGCGCCTTACCGGCGGGACGCCGGAGAAGACGGGACTGATCGGAACGCTGCGCGGCGCCGGCTATGGCGTCGCCGACCTCTCCGACGACGAGACCGCCAAGGTGCACGTGCGCTACATGGTCGGCGGGCGGGTGGCGGGGATCGCCGACGAGCGGCTCTACCGCTTCCAATTCCCCGAACGCCCCGGCGCGCTGGCCAAGTTCCTCGACGGTCTGTCGCGCGGCTGGAACATCACCTTGTTCCACTACCGCAACCATGGCGCGGACTACGGCCGCGTGCTCGCCGGCTTCGACGTGACGCGGGCCGAGCAGGAGAGCTTCGAGGGCGACCTCGCCGCGCTCGGCTATCCCTGGTGGGACGAAACCGGCAATCCCGCCTTCCGCATCTTCCTCGGCGGCGACACGGCGCCGGCGACGCAGCCAACGATGGAGGCCGGCGCACTCGACTGAAGAAGCCGTGACGGTCGGCCACCTCGACCGGCGCTACGCCAGCCCGTAGGGATCGCTTGTCGCGGCACATTCCGGTCCCGCCCAGGAGGCGGATCATGCGTCGAGGCAAATCGCTCGAACGGCAGGTGATGGTGATCACCGGTGCCACCAGCGGCATTGGCTTGGCCACGGCGATGCGCGCCGCAGCGGCTGGCGTCCGCGTCGTCCTGACGGCGCGCGGGGAACCCGATCTCGCCCGCATCTGCGACACCATCATCGGCAAGGGCGGCCGCGCGACGTATTTCGCGGCGGACATCGGCGATAGTGCCGCCGTGCGCGCCGTCGCCGCTCACGCGATCGCGACATTCGGCGGCTTCGACACCTGGGTGAACGTCGCCGGGCTGACGATCTACGGCCCGCTCCGCGAGGTGTCCGAAGCTGACAACATGCGGCTGATGCAGACCAATTTCTGGGGCACGGTGCACGGCTCGCTTATCGCCGCCGAGCACCTGCGCCGGCGGGGCGGCACGATCGTCAACGTCGGCAGTGTGGGCTGCGACCTCGCCTTTCCGATGCAGGGCATCTACGGAGCCAGCAAGCATGCGGTGAAAGGCTTTACCGACGCGCTACGCATGGAGCTGCTGCAGGAGGGAGCGCCGATCGCCGTTACGCTGCTCAAGCCCAATTCCATCGACTCGCCGCTGCCGCATCGGGCGCGCAACTACATGGAGGTCGAGCCGATGCTCCCGCCCCCGATCTATCCCCCCGAGGAGGTCGCCTACGCGGTCCTGAAATGTGCCGTCCATCCTCGCCGCGAACTGGTGGTCGGGGGCGGCGGCGTGGCCCTGATCGCCTTCAAGCGGATGCTGCCGAGCCTCTACGACCGCATCGGTCCGGCGATCACCTTCTTCGAGCGCCGCGGCATCCCCGCCCGCAACCCGCAGGGAGCGCTTCATGCTCCCCAGAGCAGCGCCGAGGTGCGCGGCAGTCAGCCTGGCTACGTCATGCGCACCAGCCTCTACACCCGCGCGATGCTCAACCCGGGCGTGACGGTCATCGCCGCGGGGCTCCTCGCCGGTGCGCTCCTGCTCGCAGCCGGCCCGACGAGACGGACGTGACCTCTTCGGTCGATCGTTTCGTTCCGGCTCCCGGCAGCCCGCTGACGCGGGATGTTACCGATCTCGCCGGCGACCGCTCCATCGCCTACGTGCAGATGGGCTCTGGTCCTGATTGCCTGATGATCCACGGCACGCTGATGACCCTGGAGGATTCCTGGCTCGGGCCTGCGCCGGCGCTGGCCGAACACTTTCGCGTCACGATGGTGGATAGGCCGGGTCACGGTCTCAGCAGACGCCGACGGCTCGTCGATGCGTCGCCATGGCGGCAGGCCGAGCTGCTCCACGATTTCGCGTCCGCCACCGGCCTGCGGCGACCAATCCTGGTCGGCCACTCGTTCGGCGGCACGGTCGCGCTGGCCTATGCAATGCTCTACCCGGAAGACGTCGGCGGCCTGGTGGCGCTGGCGCCGATGTGCCTGCCCGAAATGCGGGTGGAAGCGGTGCTCTTCGGGCCGCGCGGCCTGCCGCCGCTCGGCGGGCGTCTCGCGCGCATGCTCGGCGTCACCACCGATCCGCTGATGCTGCCGACGCTGTGGCGCGCGATGTTCCTGCCGCAGGCCATGCCGAAACGCTTCGCCGCAGCCTTCCCTTTCGCGCTGGCCGCGCAAACCGCCCAGATGATCGCCGAGGGCGAGGATGCGATGGCGCTGACACCGGCCCTGATGACAATGGCCGCCCGCTACGCCGGCTGTCGAGTGCCGGCGCGCCTCCTCGGCGGCACGGCGGACATCGTTGTCAATAACGCGACCCAGGGGTGCATCGCCGCCGCCCTCATGCCCGAGGCGACCTTCGTCTGGATCGGCAACATGGGTCACATGCTGCACCATTTCGCGCAGGACGCGATCGTCGAGGCGGTGCTCTCGCTCGAATCTTGAGTCGACGACTTCAGCCGCCCTCCCGCGCGATCTCGGCTTCCGCCTTGTACCAGAAGTCCTCGTGCAAACCGTGGCGGCCGCCTTCCGCCTCCCAAAGTTCGTAGGCCCGGCGTTCAATACGGCTCCGCCGCTGCGCCGCAGCATCCTGCCTACCTTCGGCATCCAGGGCGTCGCTGGCCGCCTTGATCGTCTCAAGACCTTTCGCTGGCGCACCGTTGACGAGGTCTTGAATGAGGTCTGCCGCCGAATCGCCTTGCGACTCGGGCTTTGTCTTCTCGTCTTGGGTCATGGCGCCGGTGCTCCGCTCTCCGCCCCGTTTAGAACATAGTCGATGGCAACACGATCGTCAGATGGCGAGGTTTATCTTCCTCGCCAGGTCAAGACGTCAAGGAACGAAGCTTGCTGGTCGGTGAAGCCTCCGGAGGATTGAACGTGCGGGCTCGGACCTCCCTCGACGCCCTGAACTTCGTCCTTGCCGGCGCCCGCGAGGGATTCGGTCCTTTTATCGCCGTCTACCTCCAGGCCCAAGGCTTCAATCCCGGAGCGACTGGCATCATCATGTCGCTTGCCGGGGTCGGCGGCCTGGCATTGACGACGCCGATTGGCGTCTGGGTCGATCGTTCTCATCGTAAGCGTGAGCTCCTGATGCTCGCCGTGCTCGTCATTTCGGTGGGCGCCGTCACCATCGTGGCCTCGACAAGCATCACGTTCATCGGGGCCGCGCAGCTCCTGATCGGCATCGGTGACACGGCGCTGGCACCGCTACTGACGGCGATGACGCTCGGCATCGTCGGCCGCGAAGCCTTCGCGCACCGGCTTTCGCGCAACGAGGCCTTCAACAATGCCGGCAACGCAACGCGCTCGGCGCTGGCGGCGGCGCTCGGCTACTTCTTCGGCCTGCAGTACGTCGCCGTCACCATCGTGGTTTCGGCCTTGCTGTCGTCCTTCGTGGTCGGCCGGATCAGGCCCGGGGCGATCGATCACGCCATGGCGCGCGCGGGCGAAGCCAGCGACGAGCCGACATGGCGGGCGCTGCTCGGCTTGCGCGGGCTCATTCTCCTCGCGCTTGTCGTGCTGATCTACCAGGCGGCGAGCAGCGCCATGCTGCCGTTCCTCGCCGAGGCGCGCTCCGCCGCCGGCAGCGACCCCAGCATCACCACCGGCGTGATGTGCGTGGTCTCGCGCGGCTTCATGATCCCGGCGGCGCTGCTGGCGCCGCGGCTCGCGCGGCGGCGCGGCTACTCCGGGGTCATGACGATCGTCCTCGCTGTCGTGGCGATACGTGCCGTGCTGGCCTATTTCGCGCACACTTGGGCTCTCGTGATCCTGGTGGAGGCGCTGGAGGGCCTGTCGGTCGGCATGGCGCTGGTGGCCATACCCGTGCTCAACGCCGAGATCATGGTCGGCACCGGGCGCACCAGCGCCGCGCTCGGGCTGGTTCTCACCACCTTCGGCGCCGGGGCCACGATCAGCCCTCTCATCGGCGGCTTCGTCGCCAATCGTTTCGGATTCGGCGGTTCCTTCATCGCCTACGCCGGCGTGGCGGTTCTCGGTATCTTGGTTTGGATCGGCGGCCGCCGGCTGATCCGCGGAGACAGCCGCCTCGAGATCGGGCTCCCGAGCGAGCCGCCCGCCGCGGCCTGAGACGAAGCGTCAGCGCGGTTGCGGCATTTTGAGATCCACCACCTCGAAGCCCGCCGCGCGATTGAAGGTGTGCAGTCCGGTGGCACCCATGCCGGGCGGCGGTGCGATGCGCCGTACCACGCTCTGGCGGTAACCGCCCTCATCGAGCCTCTCGACCCGGCAGAGCACGAGGCCCGCGCCGTAGCCGCTGCGGCAATCCTGCGCTGGCCGCATCAGCACGCCGTCTTCGTGCCACATCAGCCCGGCCGGCCGCGCCGCGCCGGCATCGATGAGAACGGGATTGCCGGCGTGCGGCGTCCAGGGGCCGAGCAGGTCGGCAGCGTGGAAGAGATGGAGCTGGTCCCAGCTCGAGCCGCCGTCGTCCGTCGAGGTGGCGAACAGCCACCAGCGCCCCTCGTGCAGCACCGGCGTGGCATCGGCGAGCCAGCGGCCCTCGAGCAGGACGGCGTCGGGCACCCAGCGATCGGGGAACGGGTCGGCGCGGTAGAGCTGGACTCGGCCTGCGGCGGAGGTCTCCGGCAGCATGTAGATTGCCCCGTCGTGCCGCAGCACGAGCGGATAGGAGAGATGGAAGCTCTCGTCGAGCACGACGCGCGCCTTCCCTTCCTCCTGTACAGCGGGGTCGCGGGTGAAAGGCGCGCCGTGATCGGCCGCGGCGACGGCGAGGCGGCCGATCACGCCTTTGCGCGCGGCGTAGGTGAAATCCTCGTAGAACAGCCAGAGGCGTCCGGCCTCGGCGAAGAGGAAGGGATCGGCGCGGAAGCGGGATGGTTCGTCGACTAGGACACCATAGTCGGCCGCGCCTTCGCGGCGCAGGGCGAGGCACCAATGATCGGGGCGACCTCGCGCCGGCCCCAAGCGGCGGACGAGCTTGTACCATAGGCTGCGAGCGAGGAACGCGGCAGTCGAGACCCGGCGTGGCACGAGACCCTCGTCGGGTTGGGGCGGCGGCTCGCCCACCGTCTTGTCCAGTCGCGCCACGGCCTGCACGAGCAGCGTGACGAGGCGCGGCAGCAGGTCTTCGAGCGCGCGGGCCAGCACGTGCCCATCCTCCATCGCCGGACGGCCGCAGGCGAGCAGCCGTAGCGCCCCCGGTGCACCGCCTCGCACGGCGACGACCGGTGCCGAGCCCGAGCGCGCGGCCGCGAGCAGCGCCGCCTCGCCGATGCTGCCGGCGAAGTCCGGCCGCACGACCAGCCCCGCGGCAGGCAGCGGCCCCGCGAGCACGATCGTCACACCCGGCGCCCAGCTGGCCGGAAGCGGCAGCGGTTCGCCGGCATCCCAGTCGGCGGCGACGCCGTAGATCCGTCGCTCCAGCGCCAAGTGGCGACGCCCCGCCGCCCCGCCGCTAGCTTCGTATCTCACCCGGTGCCCGGCCGCCTCGAGCCGCTCGCCCAGCCGCCGGTGCCAGCGGCGGAACGGCGGCGCATGGCGGACGAGGATCAGCATAGGGGCGGCCGCCCTACTCCGCCGCCTCGCGCAGCACGCGTTCCGGGAAGGCGCGGGCCAAAGCCTTGCGCGTGGCGGGGATCACGCCGCGCTCGGTGATGAGCCCGGTGACGAGCGCGGCCGGCGTCACGTCGAAGGCGTAGTTCAGCACGGGCGAGCCCGTCGGCGACACCTGCACCTCGGCGATCTCGCCCGAGGCCGTCAGGCCCGACATGTGGGTCACCTCGGTGTCGGCGCGCTCCTCAATGGGAATGTCGCGGACCCCATCGTCGATGGCGAAATCGATCGAGGGCGAGGGCGCGGCGACGTAGAAGGGGACCCCGTTGGCATGGGCAGCCAGCGCCTTGAGGTAGGTGCCGATCTTGTTGCAGACGTCGCCCGTTGCGGTGGTGCGGTCGGTGCCGACGATCACGCAATCGACCCTGCCGTGCTGCATCAGGTGGCCGCCGACGTTGTCGACCACCAGCGTGTGAGGCACACCGTGCTGGCCGAGTTCCCAGGCGGTCAGCGCCGCGCCCTGGTTGCGCGGCCGCGTCTCGTCGACGAAGACGTGGATCGGCAGGCCGGCTTCGTGGGCAGCGTAGATCGGTGCGGTGGCGGTGCCCCAGTCGACGGTGGCGAGCCAGCCGGCGTTGCAATGCGTGAGCACGTTGATTGGACGGCCGGGATGACGGACGGCGAGGTCGCGCAGCATCGCGAGTCCATGGCCGGCTATGGCGCGGCACAGCTCGACGTCCTCCTCCGCCATCACCGCCGCGCGGGCATAGGCGGCGGCCAGGCGCCGTCGCGCAGGAAGCGGTGCCAGGTGAGCGCGCATTGCGTCCGAAGCCCAGCGCAGGTTCACCGCCGTCGGCCGCGTGGCCAAGAGTAAGCGGCATGCCTCGTCGAGCCGCGCATCGTCCGCCGTCTCGCGAAGCGCCAGCGCGATGCCGTACGCGGCGGCCACGCCGATCAGCGGAGCGCCGCGCACGTGCATATCGCGGATCGCGATGGCGGCATCCTCCAGCGTGCGCAGCGTCTCGACGACGAAGCGATGCGGCAGCGCGCGCTGATCGACGATCTCGACGTCGCGCCCGTTTTCCGCCTGCCAAATGGTCCGGCGCGGCTTGCCTTCGACGTTCATGGCGCACTCCTGAATCGAAGGGCGCTTATAACGACTTCAGCAACCTTTGCAGATGCCGGACTGGATCTTGTTGTCTTGCTCCTCGATGCCACGATCCATCGGCGTCGTACCGGCACCTTGCGACACACCAGGATTGGGAACAGTCTGCCCGGTCGATGTGATGTTGCTGGAGCGGATCCCGGCGCCGCCGTTCTGCGGCAGGTCGTGGGTAGGGAGATCCTGCGCGAGCGCCGCGCCGCCTGCCGTGACGATGATCATGCCCAGGCTAGCTTTGCGAATGGATGACATGATCTCGATCATGACCGTCTCCTTGCTGAACGCAAAACGCCTTGTTTCCGCTTCGGTTCGCGGCGACGGTCGACAGGCGGCGCGGGGGCGCCAGGGGCGGCTAGGCGCGTTTGCTTAAGACGGCGTTAAGCGAAGTTTGCGCAAATCCATCGATGCGAGCCCCGTCGAACGGTGGATGTTAACCTATGACCCTAGCCAACGAGTCCACGCCCGGCGACGCCGGCAAGGCCAACGCCCTTGAAGCGCTTTCCAACGTTCCGGGCATCGATCCGTTTAGCGCCGCCAAGGCCGACGAGACGGCGGCGCCGCGCGGCCTGCGCGCCCGCCTGCTGGACTACAGCGCCCACGCCGCGATGATCGTCGGCCTGATCGGCTTCGCCTGGACGGTGGGCGACCACGTGGTGCACCGTCCGGTGGCCGAGGTGCCGGCCAAGGCCGCCGCGGCGGCACCCGCGCCGGTCAGCGATCCCATGACCGAGCTGCGCGATCGCAACCGGCAGCTCGCCGACAGCGTGCACGCGCTGCAGGCTAAGCTCGACACGCTGCAGGCCAGCGTTGGCGAACAGGCTAAGGTGGCGGCGCAGGTGCGCGTGCTGCAGGCGGGTCTCGACACCGTCAAGACGAGCCTTGGCGCCGTCCGCGGCGAGCAGACCGCCGCCCTGGCCCGGCTCGACGGGCGGATCGACAAAATCGCACAGCAGCCGACCTCGAAGATCCAGGGGCTCGTCGACCGGCTCGGCAAGCTCGAGCGCTCGAGCGTCGACCCTTCGCCCACCGCGTCGCTGCCGCACGCGGCCGAGAGGATCGGCGAGGCCAAGCCTGCTGAAACCAAGCTCTCCGAAACCAAGTCCGGCGACAAGGCCGTCGAGGCCAAGCCGGTGCCGCGCCCGGCCGAGATCAAGGCCGCCGACGCCAAGCTCGAGGGCGCCGAGGATGCGGTCAAGCCGCAGGTCATCGCCGCCTGGGTGGTGCGCGACGTCTATCAGGGCGTCGCCCTGATCGAGGGCCGGCGCGGCACGCTCGAGGTGGTACCCGGCGTCAGTATCCCCGGCGCCGGCGTCGTCAAATCGATAGACCGCCACGGCAGCGGCTGGACGGTGACCACCACCAAGGGCGTGGTCGCCTACGCCGCCCCCGCCCGCGACTACCGTCGTGCCGATCGCGGCTACTACCCGTCCGACCGCTACCGCTACGATTTCTGAGGAGACGCGGCGAGGGTCGCAGCGTCACGCGAACTCGGTGACAGCGGCGACGGCGCCCGCTACATCGGCGGGCCGCCCGGAGCTTGCCCATGACCATCAGCGACGCGCAACGCCAGGAAATCGACGCCGCCCGCGCCGCTCGCTCCGAGACCCTGCGGCCCTGCGTGCCGGCGCTGGAGGAGATCCTCTTCCAACCGGTGCCGCTGCTCGACCACGGCTTCGTGCGCGTCATCGACTACATGGGCGACGATGCCTGCGTGGTGCAGGCCGCCCGCGTCTCCTACGGGCGGGGCACCCGCAAGACCACGGAGGACCGCGGCCTCATCCACTACCTGATGCGGCACTGGCACTCGACGCCCTTCGAGATGGCCGAGATCAAGCTCCACGTGAAGCTGCCGATCTTCGTGGCGCGCCAGTGGATCCGGCACCGCACCGCCAGCGTCAACGAAGTCTCCGCCCGCTATTCCGTGCTCGACCGCGAGTTCTACCTGCCGGAGCCCGAGCAGCTGAAGGCGCAGGCGCGGGTGAACCGCCAGGGCCGCGGCGAGGCGCTGGGCCCCGACGAGGCGGCCAAGGTGCTTGAGCTGCTGCGCTCCGACGCCGAGCGCACTCACGCCAACTACGCCTGGATGCTCAACGAGGATGACGACGGCGCGGCTATCGATCCCTCGCGCGACGGTCTCGCCCGCGAGCTCGCCCGCATCGACCTGACGCTGGCCACCTACACCCAGTGGTACTGGAAGACGAACCTGCATAACTTCATGAATTTTCTGCGCTTGCGGGCCGACCCTCACGCTCAGTACGAGATCCGCGTCTACGCGGAGGCGATGTCCGACATGCTCGCGCGCTGGGTCCCGATCACCCACGAGGCCTTCCTTGAGCACCGGCTCGGCGCGGCGACCTTCTCGCGCACAGCCCTGGCGGCGGTGCGCCGGATGGTGGCGGGGGAGGTCGTGGACGCGGACAGCAGCGGGCTCGGCGTGCGGGAGTGGCGGGAGCTCAGCACAACGCTAGGATGGAAGCCGTAACCAAAAGATCTTAGACCTTGAGCGATGAATTCATGATCCTCATGAGTGGCGAGCCCTCACACAACTTGGCTTGGAGCCAACTTCAACAAAGCGAAACGGCTACCGACCTCAGAGATAAAGAGGTTGTCTTCCCCGCCCACGATCTTGCCAATACGTGGCATCGATCTGCGCGGATTCTGAGAAAACCATCTCCCAGGTTCTATATCGAATTGTGGTCCTCCGAGACCCCGCGGTCTCCTCAAGACTGGTCTCCGCATTCGCCGGCCTGCGGTTTCAAATCTTCGAGGAAGGCGACGAAAGCGTTCCCATAACGCTCGAGCAGGCTTTAGGAAAAAGCCCGTCGGCCTGACGCGCTCCTCGATCAGCGCACCCGTCTCGTCGGCTTCGATATACCAGTTGTGTTGTCAACGCTCAGGACCGACAAAAACTGGCGTCACGACCGCAAGGCGGGAGAGGTAGTCCTCCACCACGCACAAAAAATGGTCACTGGCGAGCTACAGCACACCCTCGATCAGCCCCAGCGCCACCGCCCCGTTGGCCTCGATATACCAGTTGTAAGGGGCCTTCTCGAGCACCTGCGCCATCGTCACCTTCGAGCCGCGGATCAGGTTCTCGAAGCCCTCGTTCTGGATCTCGATCGAGCTCTCGATCTCGTGCAGAGTCGCCTTCACGGTGGCGACGCAGGTCGTCAGCGGCCCGTTGATCTTGAGCTCCTTGGAGAGCTTGCGCTCGTGGATCATCAGCCGGGTGCCGCGCGTCACGTAGCGGTTGGGCCGAGCGAAGAAGCTCATGAAGGTGGTGCCGGCGGAATAGATCGCCGCCTTGCCGAGGAACACGAAGCGGCGATCCGGATGCATCTCGCTGGCGAAGCGCACGTCCTCGCCCATCATGCGCGCAACCTCGGGGTCGCCGCCCAACGTCGACAGCTCCACCACCACAAGGGCCTTGTCGGCGGCGGCATCGAATTGCTTCCGGAACGTGCCGTACATGTCGTAGTCGACCTGCCCCGACAGCATGACGGCGGGCGACACGAAATCGGCGGGCGCGAGCGGCGACAGGTCCATAGAGGCTCCGGGGTCGGCAGCCGATCGTTCGGCCGCGCGGGTGGTAGCAGCCGACCTGCCACGCGTCTCCCGCCGACGACGGTCGCCAGGAGCCCGGCCCAGCGTCGTGCGCCTGCCAGCCGGGGGTAGACTAATGCCTCGACAATCGAGCGGCGTCGGCGACGGGCTTCTTTAACGCGGAACGGAGGCCGAAGCCTCCATTCCGTATAATCGTGAAGCGTACCGGCTGACCCGCTGCGTCGCCGCGTTGCACCGGCAGATCGTCGCCTACTGCACCAGCTTCGGCCCGCTGGCCCGCGGCGTCTCGTTCTCCTGCATGATGCCGAGACGGCGGGCAACCTCGGTGTAGGCCTCGACCAAGCCGCCCATGTCGCGGCGGAAACGGTCCTTGTCGAGCTTGTCGTTGGACTTGATGTCCCACAGCCGGCACGAATCGGGAGAGATCTCGTCGGCGACGACGATGCGCATCATCTCGCCTTCCCAAAGCCGGCCGCATTCCATCTTGAAATCGACAAGGCGGATGCCGCAGCCCAGGAAGAGGCCGGAGAGGAAATCGTTGACGCGGATCGCCAGCGCCATGATGTCGTCGATCTCCTGCGGGCTCGCCCAGCCGAAGGCGGTGACGTGCTCTTCCGACACCATCGGGTCGTTCAGCGCGTCATTCTTGTAGTAGAACTCGATGATCGAGCGCGGCAGCTGCGTGCCCTCCTCGATGCCCAGGCGCGTGGCGAGCGAACCGGCGGCGACATTGCGCACCACCACCTCGAGCGGCACGATCTCGACCTCGCGGATGAGCTGCTCGCGCATGTTGAGACGACGAATGAAGTGCGTCGGCACTCCAATGTCGTTGAGGTTCTGAAAGATGAACTCGCAGATGCGGTTGTTCAGAACGCCCTTGCCGTCGATGATCTCGTGCTTCTTGGCGTTGAAGGCGGTGGCATCGTCCTTGAAGTGCTGGATGAGGGTACCCGGCTCCGGCCCCTCGTAGAGCACCTTGCCTTTGCCTTCATAGATGCGACGGCGGCGGTTCATGGGGATCAACTTTGGCTTGAGATGGTCCATGGGGGCCGTGGCTCCTGTCGGTGGCCTCGGGTCGTGCCGGGCGTTTCGCGACGGGCTTGCGCGAAGCGGCACGCCGGGCGGCGGCGCGTGCTCTGCGCTTGCATGCCTCGGTTCGTCCGTCCCTAGCCGGTTCCGAGGGTCGACACAACCATATATGCTTCCTCTCAGAAAGCCCTGCCACGAGGCATGGTTACCCTTCGAAGAGATCGCCGTGGCAGGCTCGGCCCATGTCTGACGGGGCTCCCATGGCCGAAGAAACCGTGATCGCTTTCCACCCCGCTTTGCCCGATCTCGCCGCGGCCGCGCAGGGCTGGCTCCGCTATATCGCCGCCGAGCGGCGCATGTCGGCGCTGACGTCGGACGCCTACGCCCGCGACCTGCGCCAGTTCGTCAACTTCCTCGCCGAATATCATGGCGAGCGACCGGGCCTCGCCGCCATCGACGCGCTCGCCGCGACCGACGTCCGCGCCTTCCTCGCCAAGCGCCGGCAGAGCAGCGTCGGCAACCGGTCACTGCTTCGCCAGCTCGCCGGCATCCGCTCCTTCGCCCGCTTCTGCGAGCGCGAGGGCCTCGCCAGCACCAGCGCGCTCTCGGCCATACGCGCGCCGAAGCTGGCGCGCTCGCTGCCCAAGCCGCTCAGCCCGACGCTGGCGGTGGACGTGGTCAACGGCGACGGCTTCGCCGGCGAGGCCCGGCCACCGTGGGCGTTGGCGCGCGACACCGCCGTGCTTGCCCTGCTCTACGGCGCCGGTCTGCGCATCTCCGAGGCGGTCGGCATCAGCCGACGCGACGCGCCGGTCGGCGACCTCGACGCGCTCACCGTCGTCGGCAAGGGCCAGAAGACCCGCCAAGTGCCGATAATCCCGCCGGTGCGCCGGGCGGTGGAGCGCTACCTCGCGCTCTGTCCCTACCCGCTGCCGGAGCAAGGGCCGCTGTTCATCGGCGAGCGCCGCGGCCCGCTGTCGCCGCGCATCATACAGCTCGCCGTCGAGCGGCTGCGCGGCGCGCTCGGCCTGCCCGACAGCGCCACGCCGCATGCGCTGCGCCACTCCTTCGCCACTCACCTGCTGAGTCGCGGCGGCGACCTGCGCACCATCCAGGAACTGCTCGGCCACGCCTCGCTGTCGACGACGCAGATCTACACGGCCGTCGATTCGGCGCGGCTGCTCGAGAGCTACCGCGCCAACCACCCGCGCGCGGTTGGGTGAGGACGGCCTACTTGGTCGAGACCAGCCAGGCGACGACGAAGAGGACGATCACAAGCGCGACGCTGGCGACGAGGACATAGATGACCTTCGGCCGGTTGGTGCCCTGACGCGCCTCGACCTGGTTCTTGCTGATGTCCGCGTTCGGATCCGACGCCATCTCGTTCGCCCTCTGGGTGGTCTCGCCGGAGCCTTAGCCTGCCGGCGCGACGGCGGGAATAGCCGAGCCGACGGAAAGGTGCAGCTGCGGCGAGGTGGACGACTTCAGTTGGCGAAGGCCGGGTTGATGCCCTTGCAGGCCTCGACCAGCGTCTTCACCGAGGCGATCGACTTTTCGAACATGGCCTGCTCGCTCTCGTCGAGTCGCACCTCGACGACTCTTTCGACGCCGTTGGCACCGATCACCACCGGCACACCGCAATAGATGTTGGAGAGGCCGTACTCGCCGTTGAGCTGGGCGGCGCAGGGCAGCACCCGGCGCTTGTCTTTGAGGTAGCTCTCGGCCATGGCGATGGCAGAGGCCGCCGGCGCGTAGAAGGCCGAGCCTGTCTTGAGCAGGTTGACGATCTCGCCGCCGCCCTTGCGAGTGCGCTCGACGATGCGGTCGAGCCGCTCCTGCGTGGTCCAACCCATCTTGACAAGGTCGGGCAGCGGGATGCCGGCCACCGTCGAGTAGCGCAGCGAGGGCACCATGTCGTCGCCGTGGCCGCCGAGCACGAAGGCGGTGACATCCTCGACCGACACCTTGAACTCGTCCGAGAGAAAGTAGCGGAAGCGCGAGGAATCGAGGACGCCGGCCATGCCGACCACCTTCTTGGGCGGCAGGCCCGAGGTCTTCTGCAGCGCCCACACCATGGCGTCGAGCGGGTTGGTGATGCAGATCACGAAGGCGTCGGGGGCATGCTGCTTGATGCCGGCGCCGACCGATTCCATCACCTTGAGGTTGATGCCGAGCAGGTCGTCGCGGCTCATGCCGGGCTTGCGCGGCACGCCGGCGGTGACGATCACCACGTCCGAACCGGCGATGTCCTCGTAGGAATTGGCGCCGGAGAGATGGGCGTTGAAGCCGTCGACCGGAGCCGATTCGGCCAGGTCGAGCGCTTTGCCCTGCGGCGTGCCCTCGGCGATGTCGAACAGCACGATGTCGCCGAGCTCTTTCATGCCCGCCAGATGCGCCAGCGTGCCGCCGATCTGCCCGGCCCCGATCAAAGCAATCTTGCTGCGCGCCATAGTGCCACCACGTCCCGCGTATCGATGAAGGTTCGGTTCTTGCCCACAAACCTGCCGGGCTGACAAGCGGCCGCTCGGGATGCGCAGCCCCGGCCAGGCTTTGCTACCTGAAACAACGCTTTTCTTTTGCCTTTTTTAGGTATGCAAACCGCATGACGGTGTCAATGAACTCGCTGGTGTGCATCTCCGGCACGCCGGCCGAAACGGCGTTGACGTCACCACACGGCGTCGGCGTTCGACCTCTCCGCTAACGCCACTTTCGGCGAGCGGCCTCACCGCAGTCTCGGCCAAGTCGGACAGCGCCTCACGCCTCGCTGATGAAGTCGCGCACCTCCGGTCCCGGCGCGCGGCGGCGGCCGAAGCCGTGGGCCTGCTGCACGGCGCGAAACACCTGTGAATACTGAACGTAGGTGGCGATGTTCTCGGCCATCCCTTTGCGTCGGGCATCGTCGAGCTTCGACATCTTCGCCGCGGGGCGCCCGCCCCACATCCAGCCGGACTCCAGCACCTGTCCCGGCGTGGTGGTCGAACCCGCCGCCAGCAGCACGTCGTCCTGCACCCAGGTGTCGGCGGCGAGCATCGCGCCCATGCCGACGAGCGCCGCGTCCCCGATGCGGCACGCTCCTGCCGCCACGTTGTGGCCTATCGTGGTGTCGCGCCCGATCACGATGTCGCCGGCCCCGGCGCGCAGAATCGTGTTGTCCTGGACGTTGGTGTTGGCGCCAACGAAGATTGAGCCTGTGCCGGCGTGGGCGACGCAGGAGAAGAACAGCGACGAGCCCGGCGAGAAGCTGAGCCGCCCCGCGCGCTGCGCGGTATGGGCGATGAACACCGCATCGCCGAAGTCCTGCACCGCGGCGGAGAGCTCGCTCTCGCTGCCCTGCCGCGCCCGTATCGCGGCGGCGCGCGCCGCCAGCTCGCCCGGCGCCAGCTTGCGCACCGGTTTGGCCGGTGATCCCGCGTAGATCCAGCCGCCCGGCAGCTGCTTGCGCGGAAACACCGTCGATCCCTTCTCGAGCAGCACGTCGGCGGCCACTGTGGCGTCGTCGAGGATCACGACGTCCTCCTCGATCACGCAGCGGTCGCCCACCGTGCAGGCGTGGACGACGCAATTGGCTCCTACCGTCACGTCGTCGCCGATGAGGCAGGGCAGCATCTCGTGGACGATGTGCACCGTGGCGCGGTGGCCGAGGTGCACGTTGCGGCCGATGCGCACCTCGTCGCCGTCGGCGCGCACCACGCTGTCCTCGCCCAGCGACGCGCCGGCGCCGATCGTGGCGCGGCCGAGCACCGCCGAGCGCGGGCCGGCGTAGACCGGCGCGCCGGCGAAGGTGGGCGGGACGTCGTGGAAGGGCAGGACGAGGAAAGGCTGCACGGGGGTTCTCTAGGGGGGATGGACGGCCTACGTCGGGGCCGCCGGGGCGCTTGGCAAGCCGTCGCGCGAAGGCTCGTCTCGCCAGCCTGCTTGCGCTAAGACGCGAGAAAGCCCGGAGACCTTTACCCATGCCGATGCCCGCCGCCGAGATCGAGCGCCTGATCAAGGCGTCCCTGCCCGATGCGCAGGTCGAGATCATCGACCTCGCCGGCGACGACGACCATTTCTCCGCGATCGTCACTTCGCGCGAGTTCACCGGATTGAGCAAGCTGAAGCAGCATCAGCTCGTCTACAAGGCGCTGGGTGCCCACATGGGTGGCGCGCTGCACGCGCTGCAGCTGCAGACGCTGGAGCCTGCGGCCTGAAGCGGCGCCTACTCGCCGCCTGCTACGCCGCTAACGACGCCGCTACCTTGTCGAACACAGGACGGGCGAGGACGTAACCCTGCACGAGGCGCACGCCGAGGTCTTGGATGGTCGCCAGTTCCGCGAGCGTCTCGACCCCTTCGCAAATGGGCGCGATGCCGAGGTCTTCGAGCATGGTTAGAATGTTCTTGAGGATCAGTTGCTTGACGCTGTCGGTGTCGATGCCGCGGATCAGATCCATGTCGATCTTCACGATGTCGGGCTGGAAGCGGGACAGGAGGCCCAGCCCGGCATAGCCGGCGCCGAAATCGTCGATCGCGGTCTTGAACCCGACGTCGCGATAGGTCTCCAGGATGTGAAGGACGTGATCAGAATCGAGGCGCTCGGCCTCGGTGAACTCGAAGATGATCTGGTTGAGCGGGAAGCCGGTCCGCCGCGCTGCATCCAGGGTCAGGCGGATGCAGGCCCGCGGCTCGTAGACCGCATGGGGCATGAAGTTGATGGACAAGCCCCGGCCGTCACCCAGGAAACGCCGGGCCGCCGCCATCTCGATCGCCTTGACGCGGCACTGCTGGTCGAAGGCGTAACGATTGGCGTCGTCGACCTGCGAGAGGATGGTGTAGGCGCCCTCGCCGTTGATGCCGCGTACCAGCGCTTCCTGCGCGAACACCGCTCCCGAAGCAAGATCGAAGATCGGTTGAAACGCCATCGAGAACGGCACGTCGAAGCCGGTTCCGTCGCGGCACCCTTTACAAGCTTGAGTCATCGAGCAGCCCTATAACGGCGGTGGTTCGAACATAGGCACCTCGAGTTTAAAACCTCTATAATGTCGTTTGTTCAAAGCGATATTCGATTGCTTACCAGTCGGCGAGCTTGCCGAGCGCGTTGCGCGGCAGCCGCGTGCCGAAACGGAAGTCGACCGGACGCGCCGCCGCGTCCATCGTCTTCGCGAGCCAGCCGGCCAGTGCAGCGCGAAGCGCCTCCTGCTCGATCGAGCCGTCGGCGACGATGAACGCCTTCAGGCGCCGGCCTTCATCGGGCCGCATCAGCCGGACGGCGGCTTCGGCGACCCCGGGCCGCTCGCGCAGCGCGGCGGTGATGGCCTCGGGAAAAACGTTGGTGCCGCCGACCTGGACCGCGCCATCGACACGGCCAACGGGGATGAACGCATCCGCATCGATCCGTTCGATGATGTCGGGGAAGGTGGCGGTCCGTCCGGTGGAATCGACCAGCATGGCGCGCCCGTCCGCTTCGGCGAAGGACCAGCGTGGAAGCAGGCGGTAGGCCGTCTCGGGCCAGCACCGCGTCGCGATCCCCGCCGTCTCGGAAGAGCCGTAGACCTCCGTCAGCTCAGCGAGACCGGCCCCGACGAGCGCTTCGACGAGGTCGCGCGGACACGGAGCCGTGGAGCTGACGCCGCGGACATCCGCGCCAAAGCGTCGGACCACCCGCTCGATCCACAGCCAGCGCTCGGGAAAGGCGACGATGAGGTCGCCGGGGCGCGAGGCGGTCAGCGCCTCGGTCGTCTCGGCGATGTCGAGGCATTCGGCGTCGAGCGCGTCGGGCAGCAGCGCCGTAAACAGGAAGCCGTAGATGTGATGCGCCGGCACGAAGGCCAGCACGCGGCGGCGGTCGCCGAACAGGCCGGCGAAATGGCTGGCTTCGGCCTGGAGATCGGCCAGATCGTGGGTGCAGCGCTTGGGCCTGCCCGTGGTGCCCGAGGTCGAGAACGTGACGGTGCCCAGGCCCTCGCGCCAGGCGCCCTCGATGATGTCGAGCCATTCGCCGAAAAGGTCGGAGGCGGCGAGCGCGTGGTGGCGACCGGCTTCGGCCAGGTCGAACATCTCGCAAGCGGCCGAGCTGAGCCACAACGCCTCGAGGGAGTCGCAGCCGAGATCGGCCGCGCCGTCCCCGGTGATGCGTGCCGCGTCCGACCAGGGTCCGGGCGGGAGACGAGTGCTGGTCGCGCCGCCACGCTTGCCGCGGGCCGCCGCCAATTCCACCCGCAGCAGCGATTGCAGGACCCGTGCGAGCGCTTTCCGCCTTGGCGGCGCCGTGGACGCGAGCGCCCGCCGCGAAAGCGGCGCCGCGGCGCTCAGGCCGCGACCTCCATGCCGGGCGCGGCGGCGACGCGGTCGCGACCCTCGCGTTTAGCGACGTAGAGCGCGGCGTCGGCGGCGGCCAGCACCGATGCGAAATCGGGGCTGCAGCCATCGAGGACGGCGCAGCCGAAGCTCGCGGTGACGCCGATGGCGCCTTCGGGAGACTCCACCTCGAGCGCCGCGATGACGCGGCGCAGACGCTCCGCCGTTTCGCAGGCCATCCGCAGGTCCGCCGCCGGCATCAGGACGACGAACTCCTCGCCTCCCAGCCGAGCCAGCGTGTCGCCGGGGCGCAGGGCCGCCTTGCAGCTCGCGCCGACGGCCTTGAGCACCTCGTCGCCGAGCGCGTGGCCGAAGCCGTCGTTGACCCGCTTGAAATGATCGATGTCGAGCACGACGACGGCCGCCGAAGCGCCGTCGCGCCGGCATTGCGCGGCCTGGCGCTCCGCAACCTCGAAGAAGTGCGCGCGGTTGGCGACGCCGGTGAGATGATCCGTGGTGAGCCGCCGCTTGAGCGTACCGGCGTCGGCCCCCTGCCGCGTCACGGCCCGCATCACGACGGTGAACCCCGCGATGGTGCGGCCTCTCGCGCCGGCCTCCTCGCGGCAGACCGAGATCAGCCGCTGCGACCATTGCCGCGATCCGTCCCGGCGGGCGCACCAGCCCTCGTCGAGATGCCAACCCTCGCGCGTCGCCAACGCGATCTGCTCATCGGCAGTCAGGGCGCCGGACGCCGGATCGGGCGCGTCGAAAAGGTCGAGGCCGCGGCCGACAAGCTCGTGATGCATGAAGCCGGTCTGGCGCGCCACTGAACTGTCGACGTGTGCGATGAGGCCGTTCGCATCGAGCGACAAGGCGGCGAAATCCTCGACCCCGCCGATCAGGGAGGAGAACCAGGCTTCCGCCGCCTTGAGCCGGCGCTCCTGATGGACCTGCGCCGAAATGTCGGCGAGCGTCGCCATGAAGCGAGCCGGCGCGAGCTTCACCAGCGTGCAGGCCAGCACGAGGTCGGTCGCGCCGTCGTCGTCCTTGCCGGCGACCCTGGCATCGCTGCGGCCGACGAAGATGCGGTGGTTGTCGCAAATCGTGCCCTGCCTGGGCTCGAAATCCGCGATGATCGCGCGCAGGTCCGGCGCATAAGGCTCGAGGATCTTGAAGAGGTTCGTCACCTCGTGATTACGCGCCAGCGGCAAGATCAGCTGCATCGCCAGCGGGTTGAGCATCGTCATGGAGCCCTTATCGTCCAGGGCGACGAGCCCGATCGGGCAGGCATAGAGGAACTGCATGAGTTCCCCGTTCTCGCGATTCAACGCTTCGGTCGTGCGGCGGGCTACCATTGGATGAGCACGAAGCGGCGCGGCTGGCCCACCTGCTTCAGGAGGCGCAGCCGCACCGGCGTGGGCCGCATGCGAAACGTCAGAACGTAAGCAACGATCGTGTCGAGCTCTTGCTCGTCCTCCAGACGCTGGGCCACCAGGAAGTTGTTCATGCATTGCGCCACCGAAAGGAAGTAATGGACGCCGATCACCTCGTCGCGTTGCAGGCCGGAGAACTTGGCCTCGGTCTTGTTGTAGACCTCGACGATCCCTTCCGGATTCAGACCAACCACGCCGAATGGCAGCGCGTCGAGCCGCGCGGCATCCATGACGCACAAGACGGCATAAGGCACGCTTTCGAACCTGGCGGTGCGTGAGGAGACGGCCGGAGCGGGCGATGCAGTCAAAACCATGGTCTCTCGTTGCCGCAGGGGGATCATCCGCGTGACATCGTCAGATCGTGAGACTTACGCTACGGAAGAAATATCAACATTTCACTTAAAGAAAGCGGCGGCGACGCTCCAGAGGCATTCTGAAGCTTGAGCACGGGCGCATGGCCGAGACGGCAGGCTCCAGGCCACGCCGCATCCACCCGTTCGGAGGGTGGCAGTGTAGGCGATTGGGGAGAACGCCCTGGATTTGCATCGGACCCGTGTCGGAGCCAGCCGTTAATGCTTGGCACGATCGTGGCAAGCGAGGATGATGAACCTCATGACATCATCCCAACCTCTCTCCGGCCCCGCCAAGCTGCTCCAGTCGGCCCGGCTCGTACCGGTGCTGACCATCGCGCGCGTCGCCGACGCGGTGCCGCTGGCACGCGCGCTCTGCGCCGGCGGCGTGTGCACGCTGGAGATCACGCTGCGCACCGCCGCCGGCGGCGAGGCGGCCAAGGCGATCAAGGCCGAGGTGCCCGAGGCGGTGGTGGGACTCGGCACGGTGCTGACCGGTCGTGACCTCGAGATGGCGCTGAGCCTCGGTCTCTCCTTCGCGTTCTCGCCCGGCGCCTCGCCGGCGCTGCTCGACGCGGCGGCGGCCGCCGGGCTCGACTTCGTGCCCGGCGTGCAGACGGCGTCGGAAATCATGGCCTGCCTCGAGCGCGGCTTCGACGTGATGAAATTCTTCCCGGCCTCGCAGGCCGGCGGCCTGCCGACCCTGCGGGCGCTGGCCGGGCCGTTCCCGCAGGTCAAGTTCTGCCCCACCGGCGGCATCTCGGAGGACCAGGCCTCGTCCTGGCTGGCCGAGCCCAACGTGCTCGCCGTCGGCGGCTCTTGGCTGGCGCCGGCCGGCCTCGTCGAGAAGGGCGACTGGGAGGCCATCACAGGGCGTGCCCGCCGCTCGATGGAGCTGCTGGCCGCCTGATGCCCGCCGCCCTGCACCCACGCCTCGAGGAGGTCACCGCCCGCATGGTCGCGCGCTCCCGGCCCGAGCGCGCGCGCTACCTTGCCCGCATCGACGCGGCGGCGGAGCAGGCGCGCACGCCCCGCGCGCGGCTGGGCTGCGCCAATCAGGCCCACGCCTTCGCCGCAGCGCCGCCCGGCGACAAGGCGCGCCTCGCGTTGGGACGCGTGCCCAATCTCGGCATCGTCACCGCCTACAACGACATGCTCTCGGCGCATCAGCCCTACGAGCGCTTCCCCCAGATCATCCGCGACACCGCGCGGGCGGCCGGCGCCACGGCGCAGGTGGCGGGCGGCGTGCCGGCGATGTGCGACGGCGTCACTCAGGGCGAGGACGGCATGGAGCTTAGCCTGTTCTCGCGCGACGTCATCGCGCTGGCCACCGCAGTGGCACTGTCGCACCAGACCTTCGATGCCGCGGTTTACCTCGGCATCTGCGACAAGATCGTGCCGGGCCTCGTCATCGGCGCGCTGTCGTTCGGCCACCTGCCGGCGGTGTTCATCCCCGCCGGGCCGATGACCACCGGCCTCTCAAACACCGACAAGAGCCACGTTCGCCAGCTCTACGCCGAGCGCAAGGTCGGGCGCGATGAGCTGCTGCGGTCCGAAATGGCCTCCTACCACGGGCCGGGCACCTGCACCTTCTACGGCACGGCCAACACCAACCAGATGCTGATGGAGGTGATGGGCCTGCACCTGCCCGGCGCCGCCTTCGTCAATCCCGGCACGCGTCTGCGCGAGGCTTTGACGCGGGAGGCGGCACGGCGCGCCCTGGCGCTTACCGCGGGCGGCAACGCCTACACGCCGCTTGGCCGCATGCTCGACGAGCGCGCCTTTGCCAACGGCATCGTCGGCCTGCACGCCACCGGCGGCTCGACCAACCACACGCTGCACCTGCCGGCGATGGCGGCGGCGGCCGGCATCACCCTGACCTGGCAGGACCTGTCGGACCTCGCCGAGGTGGTGCCGCTGCTGGCGCGCGTCTACCCTAACGGCCGGGCCGACGTGAACCATTTCCACGCCGCCGGCGGCATGGCCTTCGTCATCCGCGAGCTGCTCGACGCCGGCCTGCTGCACGAGGACGTCGGCACGGTCTGGGGCGGCGGCCTGCGCGCCTACGCCGCCGAGCCGTTTGCCGAGGGCGAAGGCGTAACCTGGCGGCCGATCCCTGAGGCCTCCGGCGACCTCACCGTGCTGGCCTCCGCCGCCGCGCCCTTCGCCGCGACCGGCGGGCTGCGCATGCTCGACGGCCGGCTCGGCCGCGCGGTGATCAAGACCTCGGCGGTGCATCCCGAGCGCCACGTGGTCGAGGCGCCGGCGGTCGTGTTCCACACGCAGGAGCAGCTGCAGGAGGCCTTCCGCGCCGGCGAGCTCGACCGCGACGTCGTCGCCGTGGTGCGCTTCCAGGGCCCGCGCGCCAACGGCATGCCCGAGCTGCACAAGCTCATGCCGCCGCTCGGCGTGCTGCAGGACCGCGGCTTCAAGGTAGCGCTGGTGACCGACGGTCGGCTCTCGGGCGCGTCGGGTAAGGTGCCGGCGGCGATCCACGTCACGCCCGAGGCGATCGACGGCGGTGGCATCGCCCGCGTCATCGACGGCGACATCGTGCGGGTCGACGCGCTCGCCGGCACGCTCGACGTGCTGGTTCCCGCCGAGGAATGGGCCGCGCGCGCTCCGGCCGTCGCCGATTTGGCTTCGAGCCACACCGGCACCGGCCGCGAGCTGTTCGCCCTGTTCCGCGCCAACGTCGGCCCGGCCGACCGCGGCGCCGCGGTGTTCTGAGGCTTCAGCTCAATGCCTTAGCCAACTGCGCCTTGCTCATCGTCGAGCGACCGGCAAGGTCCTTCGCCTTTGCCTCCTCGTAGAGCTCGGCTTTGGTCTTGTCAGCCTTGCCCGTGTCGCGATGCTCGGCCGTCTTCTCCGCGATGTCCTCGGGCTGCGCCGAATACTGCTTGCCCTTCGTCGTGTCGGCCCGCTTCTTGGCGCTGGTGCGCGCATACTCCTTATTGGTCAGCGCCTCGCGCGCCTCCTTGGGCAGGTAGCGCTCGCCGGTGTCCTCGCTCTTGTGGCCCGACTTGGTGCCCCAGTCCTCGTCGGTCCATTCCTGCAGGTGGTTGTTCTTCGATTTCTCGCCCTTGTAGCCGCCACCGCGCTTCTGGTACTCGGCCGACGCCATCTGCGCCTTGCGGGCGGACCATTGGCCGGGCTTGCCGCCCTTGTCGCCGGCGGTGACCTCGTCCTTGACCTTGTCCCACAACTCAGGATCGCTCTTCTCCGCCGTCTTGCTCATCACGCGTCTCCGTCGTCCTGCGACGGAAACGTCCATCGGTCGGCAGCGGCGATGCGGCGTTTTAAAGCTCTGGCGTCAATCAAAATCGGACGCGCTTCGGCCAAGACGCGAGCGCGAATGCCAGGCGGAAAGTCTCCCGGGGTGCAGAGGTCGACGGGGAAGCCTAGTAACACCTCAAGAGCCTCAAGAGCCTCAAGGAGGCAGCCCAGCTCGAACAACGTGGCGCCGGGCTGAGGATCAACCAGGATGTCGACATCGCTGTCCTTGCAATCGGTGCCATTCGCGATGAAGCCGAACGTACGGGGGTTGCTGGCATTGAAGCAGGTTGTCGCGGTCCGGACCGCGTCTCGGTGCTTGTCGATGGCCTCGAAAGGCTTCATGCCGCTCTCTCTCAACACCTTTAGCTGTCCGCGGCGGCAAGGAACCTTTGTCGAGGGCTGCCACCATTATGCAAGAGTGAGCGTTCTTCCTGGAGAGCCGTTTCGCTATCCTCGCTCGGCGGTTCCGCCTCGCCATGATTTGCTTTAGCATCGCGACGACCCGGAGCGCGCCCGATGACCGACCTCGCCGCCCTGCCCTCTTCCGCCACCCGGGCCGGGCGCCGTCCCGGCCGCGGTGTCGTCCTCGCCGGCACGCTCGTCGTCGCCTTCGTCGCCGGGGGCGCGCTCGGTCGCGCCCATGCCGCAGATGCCTCCAGCTTCGAGGGCACACTGGTGATGCTGCTGCGCTTCATGGCAATCTGCAAGGCCGCCGGGGTGCTCGGCGCGGCGTCGCTGGTGGTGTGGCGCCTCGGCCGGCCGCTCGGCGCGACCGCCTTCGCCGGCTACGTCGTGGCTCTCGCGCTCATGGCCGCCGCACCCGGCATGATCTGGGGCCTCGGCCTGATCGCGCCCGGCGCGCTGGTGTTCCACGCCGGGCTCCTCACCTTCCTGGTGCTGGCCGCCCGCGACGACGGCGTCGCCACCGCCTTCTGCCGCCGCCGCGCGTGAGCCTCGCCGCCACGGCGCCGGCGCGCGTCTCCAGCGCGACGCGACGGCGGCAATGGATCAGCGTCGGCCTGCTGATCGCGGCGGGCGTCGTCAATTACGTCGACCGCTCGACGCTGGCGATCGCCAATCACACGATCGCCGGCGAGATGCACCTCTCGGCCACGCAGATGGGCGCGCTGCTCTCGGCCTTCGCCTGGTCCTACGCGCTCTGCCAGCTGCCGGTCGGCGCGATCACCGACCGGGTCGGCCCCCACATCATGCTGTCGGTCGGCATGACCCTGTGGTCGATCGCCCAGATCCTGAGCGGCTTCGTCGCCGGCTTCGGGCAGTTCATCGGCGCCCGCATCGGGCTCGGCATCGGCGAGTCGCCGATGTTCACCGCCGGCGCGCGGGCCTGCGTGAACTGGTTCTCGGTCAAGGAGCGCGGCACGCCGCTCGGCCTCTTCAACGCCGCATCCTCGCTCGGGCCGGCCCTGGCGCCGCCCCTGCTCACGGCCATGATGCTGGCGTTCGGCTGGCGCATCATGTTCGTCGCGATGGGCATCGCCGGGCTCGCCGTAGCGCTGGCCTGGTGGCTGTACTATCGCGATCCCGAGAAGCTCGGCGTGCCGCGCGAGGACCTCGCAGCGATCCGTGCCGGCGACCTCGAGACGGACGCCACCGCCAGCGCGCACAGCTGGGCGAGTCTCTTCACGATCCCCTCGACCTGGGGCCTGATCGGCGGGCTCTTCGGCATCGTCTACGTCACCTGGCTCAACGTCGCCTGGCTGCCGGACTACCTGGAACGGGTCTTCCACATCAGCGTCGCGCAAACCGGCATCCTCGCTGCGATCCCGCAGGTCGCCGGCTTCGTCGGCGGCGCGCTCGGCGGCTTCCTCTCCGACCGCCTCGCCGCGCGCGGGCTCGACCCCATCGACTCGCGCCGCTATCTCACCGTCGGCAGCCTGGTGCTCTGCGCGCTGTTTACCGCCGCCGCGCCCTTCGCCACCACCACGCTTTGGGTCGTCACCCTGCTCTCGATCTCGATGTTCTTCGGCTACGGCGCCGGCTCTTGCTCATGGGCGCTCGGTGCCAGCCTGACACCGCCGCGCCTCGTTGCCACGCTGGAGTCGATCCAGAACATCGGCGGCTCGGTCGGCGGGGCGCTGGCTCCGCTCGTCACCGGGATCATCGTCGATCGCACCCACACCTTCACGCCGGCCTTCCTCCTGGCCAGCGTCGCCGCGCTCGCCGGCGCCGCCAGCTACTGGACCGTGCGCCGCGACGCCTACGCCGGGCTCGGCGGGTAGGCCTTCCCCGCGAGGAGATCGGCCAGCACGTCGGCGATCGGCACGGCCCGCGTTCGCGGCGACGAGAGAAGGCCGTAATGCTCCAGCAGCACGAGACCGTGCAGCGAGGACCAGACGGCGATCGCTTCGCGCACGCCGTCGCTTCGACCGGAGCCGGTACCAAGCGCCTTCAGCAGTTCCTCGAAGCTGCCCCGCGCCGCCATGGCGAGATCGCTAGCCGGAGCAGCACCGGCGAGGAGCCGCGTGCCGAACATCAGGCGGTAGAGGCCGCCATGCGCCCGACCGAAGTCAAGATAGGCGCGGGCGTTAGCCGCCAGGGCCTCGGATGCGGGCAGGTTAGCGACGGCGCCACGAAGCGTGGCCCCAAACAAGTGGAAACCCTCGGCCGCCACCGCGCTCAACAGCGCGTCGCGGTCGGCAAAGTGGCGATAGGACGCCGGCTGCGACACGCCGAGCTCCTTGGCGAGCGCCGCCATGCTCAGGCTTTCGTGGCCGACCGCCTCAACCCGTGCGACGGCTGCCCTCACCAGCGCCTCGCGAAGGTGGCCGTGGTGATAGGGATTCGGGGCCTGCGGCTCTGTCACGCCGATGTTATAGCCTAAAATAATCACCTTGACGCAAGCGATCCGCGCCTATGTTATAGTAAATAACATTGCGAGTATTTCTGCATGCCCTCTTCGCTGCCGACGTTGTACCACGGCCAAGGAACGCGCTCGCTGCGCGTCGCCTGGCTGCTCGAGGAACTCGGCGTCGCTTACCACAGCCAGCCCGTCCTCTTCCCGCCACGCCAGCGCCAGCCGGACTTCCTCGCGGTCAATCCGTCCGGATCGCTCCCCTTCTTCGTGGATGGCGAGGTGACGATGACGGAGTCGATCGCAATCGGTCTGTACCTCGTCGAGCGCCATGGGCCGACGCCGCTCGCCGTGGCACCGCACGAGGCTGGCTACTCCGATTACCTGCAGTTCTGCCTTTACGGCGAGGCGACCCTCACGCAGCCACTGGGCACGATCCTGCGCTACGCCTTCATGGAGCCGGAGGCTCGCCGGCTGCCGCAGGCGGTTGCCGACGCGCGACACAAGTTCCGCGAGCGTCTCGAGCCGGTGCGGCGCGCCATCGCGATGACCGGGTATGCGGCAGCCGGGCGCTTCACCCTGGCCGATATCTCGATCGGCTACGCCCTCCGCTTCGCCGTCCGCGTGGGCGAGGCCGAGGCGCTGCCACCCGACATCCAAGCCTACGCGGAGAGGCTGCAGGCTCGCTTCGCGTACCAACGCGCCGCCGCCCTTTCATGAGATCTCGACCAAAAGGAGTTGTGACATGAGCCAAACCATAAGATCGCGCGAGGTCCGTTTTGCGTCGCGACCCGACGGCATCCCCACCGCCGAGACCTTCGCTTTCGCCGAGATCGAGGTCCCGCCGCCCGCCGAGGGCGAGGTGCAGGTGCGCAATCTCTGGATGTCGGTCGACCCCTACATGCGCGGCCGCATGACGACGCGGAAGAGCTACGTGCCGCCTTTCGTTCTTGGCGAGGTGCTGCAGGGCGGCGCCGTCGGCCGGGTGGTGGCCTCGCGCAGCGACGGTTTCGCGACGGGCGACCTCGTGCAGTCGATGTGCGGCTGGCGCGAGGCGTTCAACGCCAAGGCCGCGGCACTGACCCTTGTGCCGCGCACGGGCCTGCCGGCCGAGGCGATGCTCGGCATCGCCGGCCTGCCGGGGCTCACCGCCTTCATCGGCATCACCGAAGTCGCCAAGGTCGGCGCCGGCGACGTGGTCTTCGTGTCGGGCGCGGCCGGCGCGGTCGGCTCGGTCGCCTGTCAGATCGCCAAGATCCGGGGCGCGACGGTGATCGGATCGGCGGGCGGGTCGACCAAATGCGACTTCCTCCGCGAAATCGGCTGCGACGCCGTGATCGACTACAAGGCGGCCGAGGATCTGACGTCGGCCCTGGCGGACGCAGCGCCCAAGGGAATCGACGTTTATTTCGAGAACGTCGGCGGAATTCATCTCGAAGCCGCACTCGAGGCCGCCAACCCGTTCGCGCGCTTCGCGCTCTGCGGGATGATCTCGCAATCCAACGCCACGAGCGGCAGCGGCCCGGCCAATCTCGGCGATGCCGTACGCAAGCGCCTGCGTCTCCAAGGCTTCATCGCCTCGGACCATTTCGACAGGATACCGTCGTTCGTCGAGGCTATGGCCGATTGGGTCGCGAAGGGTCGCATCAAATGGCGCCAGAGCGTCGACGAGGGTATCGAGGCCGCGCCGGCCGCCTTCCTGAAGCTGTTCTCCGGCGACAATTTCGGCAAGATGCTGGTGCGGCTAAGCGACTGAGGGCGCATTCACGCCTTGCGGCTGAGGACGCGCGCCGCCTGGTCGAGCCCCTCGAGCGACATGGGGTACATGCGGTCTGACACGAGCTCGCGGATCATCGCCGTCGACTGCGAGTAGCGCCAATGCTCCTCCGGGATCGGGTTGAGCCAGGCGGCCGAGGGATAGGCGGCGCAGAGGCGCTGCAGCCACAGCACGCCGGGCTCGGGGTTCATGTGCTCGACCGAGCCGCCGGGCTGCGCCAGCTCGTAGGGGCTCATCTGCGCGTCCCCGACGATCACCAGCTTGTGGTCGCGGCCGAAGCGGTGGAGCACATCCCACGTCGGGATGCGCTGGGCGTGGCGGCGCGCGTTGGACCTCCACACCCCCTCGTAGACGCAATTGTGGAAGTAGAAATACTCGAGCCGCTTGAACTCGGAGGTCAATGCCGAGAACAGGTCCTCGCAGAGCCGGACGTGGTCGTCCATCGAGCCGCCGATGTCGAGGAAGAGCAGCAGCTTGACGGCGTTGCGCCGCTGCGGCCGCATCGACACGTCGAGGTAGCCCTTGGCGGCGGTGCCGGCCACGGTGGCCTCGAGATCGAGCTCGTCGGCGGCGCCCTCGCGGGCGAAGCGGCGCAGCCGGCGCAGCGCCACCTTCATGGTGCGGGTGCCGAGCTCGCGGGTGGCATCGAGATCGGCGAACTCGCGCTTCTCCCAGACCTTGATCGCGCGGCGGTGCGTGGACGGCCCGCCGATGCGCACGCCCTCCGGGTTGTAGCCGCCGTTGCCGAAGGGCGAGGTGCCGCCCGTGCCGATCCACTTGCTGCCGCCCTGGTGGCGACCCTCCTGCTCGGCGAGGCGCTGCTTCAGCGTCGCCATGATCTCGTCCCACGAGCCGAGCGCCTCGATCTTGGCGCGCTCCTCCGCCGTCAGGTACTTCTCCGCCATGGCCTTGAGCCAGGCTTCGGGCAGGTCGGTCACCAACGAGTCCGCCGCGGCCGGCGCTTCGCCCAGCACGCCCTTGAACACGCGCGCGAAGACCTGGTCGAAGCGGTCGATGAGGCTCTCGTCCTTCACGTAGATGGCGCGGGCGAGGTAGTAGAACTGCTCGGGCGAGCGCTCGATGACGTCGGCCTCCAGCGCCTCCAGCAGCGTCAGGTGCTCCTTGGGCGAGGCCGCGATGCCGCCCCGGCGCAGCTCTTCGAGGAACGAGAGAAACATGGCCGGCCGGACCTCAACCGCGCCGCTTGACCATGAAGGCGAGGCGCTCGAACAGCATGACGTCGGCCTCGTTCTTCAGGAGCGCGCCGTGCAGCGGCGGGATGGCGCTGCGCGCATCGTTGGTCTGCAGCACATCGAGCGGCATGTCCTCGTGGAGGATCAGCTTCAGCCAATCGATGAGCTCGCTGGTGGAGGGCTTCTTCTTCAGGCCGGGCACGTCGCGCACCTCGTAGAAGACCTCGAGCGCGCGCGCCACGAGCCGCTTCTCGATGCCGGGGAAGTGCACCGCCACGATGCGCTCCATCGTCTCGCGATCGGGGAAGCGGATATAATGGAAGAAGCAGCGCCGCAGGAACGCGTCGGGCAGCTCCTTCTCGTTGTTGGAGGTAATGATCACGATGGGACGCTCGCGCGCCACGACCTTCTCGCCGGTCTCGTAGACGTCGAAGCTCATGCGGTCGAGCTCCTGCAGCAGGTCGTTGGGGAACTCAATATCGGCCTTGTCGATCTCGTCGATTAGCAGCACCGGCAGCACCGGCGCGGTAAAGGCCTCCCACAGCTTGCCGCGACGGATGTAGTTGGCGATGTCGCTGACGCGCGCGTCGCCGAGCTGGCCGTCGCGCAGGCGGGCCACCGCGTCGTACTCGTAGAGCCCCTGCTGCGCCTTGGTACTCGACTTAATGTTCCACTCGATCAGCGGCGCGCCGGCGGCGGCGGCGATCTCGTGCGCCAGCACGGTCTTGCCGGTGCCCGGCTCTCCCTTGATCAGCAGCGGCCGGCGCAGCGTCACGGAGGCGTTGACCGCCACCTTGAGGTCGTCGGTCGCGACGTAGTCGGCTGTTCCCTCGAAGCGCACGCTAGCTCCTCCAAAGGCACGCAGCTACGCGATGCGCTGCGGCCCGGCAAGGCGGCGCGGGAACCGCCGGAACAGGCCGCGCGCCGGTCGACATCTCGCAACTCTCGCCCGATGTGGCCGATCGCCGACGTCGAAAACACCCTAGTCGCGGTACGCGGCAGTGGCAGGGTTTTTTGTCGCCGTACCCTGACACTGGTCGGTGTTTCTGTCGCGGTACCCCGACTTTGGCAGGGCTGAATGTCAGGGCGCCCGGCAAGTCATGGCAGCGGTATCCCGACCGCTTTCACCGGTTGACACAGGTTTCTATACCGCATACAAACGTTGTCATCAAGCCGCTAACAGCGGCGGCGCCTAACTTCGGGCTCACGCACGCCGCGTCAGCAGGAACACCGCCTGCGCCCCGAACAAATTCCAAACCCACCATGGCACCTTGAGCGGGATCGGGCGACCCTCGCCGTCGAGCGCGAGGCTGCGCTCGATGATGCCGTCCGACAGCGCCACCAGGTCGACGAAGTCGCGGATGGTGAAGGCGTGGATGTTGGGCGTGTCGAACCATTGGTAGGAGAGCGCGTCGGTGATGGGCATGCGCCCGCGCATCAGCAGCTGCCCGCGCACCCGCCAATGGCCGAAATTGGGGAACGACACCACGGCGTGGCGGCCGATGCGCAGCATGTGCTCCAGCACCTGGCGAGGGCGGCGCGTGGCCTGCAGCGTCTGCGAGAGGATGACGAAGTCGAAGGCGTCGTCGGGGTAGTCGGCGAGGTCGGTGTCGGCATCGCCCTGGATCACCGAGAGGCCGTTGGCGACGCAATGGTTCACGCCCTTCTGGCTGAGCTCGATGCCGCGGGCGTCGACGCCGTGGTCTTCGGCGAGGTAGTGCAGCAGGGTGCCGTCGCCGCAGCCCACGTCGAGCACGCGGGTGCGCGGCCTGAGCAGCTTGGCCACCTCGTAGAGATCAGGGCGCAGGCTCGCCCGCTTGTCGCCCGGCGCGAAACGTTGCGGGTTCACGCTCTGGCCAGTCCCCGGGCGCGGGCGCAGCCCTCGAGGAAGCCGTGGGCGGTAGCGTTGAACTCGGGGTCCTCGATCAAAAAGGCGTCGTGGCCGCGGTCGGTCATGACGTCGACGAAGGAGACCGAGGCGCCCGACGCGTTGAGCGCGTGCACGATGTGGCGCGAGGCCGAGGTCGGGTAGAGCCAGTCGGAGGAGAAGGACACCACGCAGAACTTGGTCTTGGTGCCGCGGAAAGCGTCGGCGAGACGTCCGCCGTAGTCGCTGGCGAGGTCGAAATAGTCGCAGGCCCGCGTCACGTAGAGGTAGGAATTGGCATCGAAGCGGTCGACGAAGGAGAGGCCCTGGTAGCGCAGGTAGTTCTCGATCTGGAAGTCGGCGTCGAAGGAGAAGGTGGGGGCCTCGCGTCCCTGCAGCTTGCGGCCGAACTTGCGCTGCAGCGCCTCGTTGGAGAGGTAGGTGATGTGCGCCGCCATGCGCGCCACCGCCAGCCCCTTGCCGGGGTGGCGTCCCTCGTCGAGGTAGCGGCCCTTGCACCAGTCCGGATCGGCCATGACCGCCTGCCGGCCGACCTCGTGGAAGGCGATGTTCTGGCTGGAGTGCCGCGCCGCGGTGGCGACGGGCATGGCGCAGAACACCCGCTCGGGATAGCTCGCCGCCCATTGCAGCACCTGCATCCCGCCCATGGAGCCGCCGATCACGGCAAAGAGCGTGTCGATGCCGAGCCGGTCGACCAGCATGGCCTGGGCCCGCACCATGTCGCGGATCGTCACCATCGGCAGGTCGAGCGCGTAGGGGCGGCCTGTGGCAGGGTTGGTCGAGGCAGGCCCGGTGGTGCCCATGCAGCCACCGATGACGTTGGAGCAGATGACGAAATAGCGGTTGGTGTCGACGGGCTTGCCCGGCCCCACCAGGCTCGCCCACCAGCCGGGCTTGCCGGTGATCGGGTTCTCGCTGGCCACGTGCTGGTCGCCGGTCAGCGCGTGGCAAACCAGGATGGCGTTGGACCTGTCGGCGTTCAGCGTGCCGTAGGTCTGGTAGGCGATGGCGAAGGGCGAGAGCTCGACCCCGGCGTCCATCCTCAGCGGCGCCTCGGCGCCAAAGCGCTCCAGCAGCGACGACGGCGTCTCCACCTCGCGCTGGCTCGCCAGCTTAGAGGGCATGACGTTCATCGGAACGCGAGGCCGAGGTGGGGGAGGCTCATGGCTGGATATGGAGACGCGGCGGAGTTGGCGTCAAGTGAAGGTGGTCGGCAGCTCAGGCTCGCGGCGATGCCAAAGTCGTTCCAGGGTTTCGATCCAAGCTCTTGTCTTCAAACCACGCACGAGGAAGATCGATCCAAGCGTTCTCCACGCTGCGGACGCGGCTCGTCACCTGCTGAATGACAGCGAGATCGTCCGACGGCCAATCGGCTTAGTCGTCGACGACGGCTTCGCGAGGCCAGTCAGGATGTACATCGCGCAGATCGAAGAAATTGAGGTGCGCGGCTGCAATGGATGTCGGCTTCCGCATGATCGTTTCGAAGGCAGCGAATCGGTCGCGCGGCAGCGTGACGACGAAATCGAAACGATGTTGCTTGCTGCTGGCGCCTGCAGCATTCGATCCTTGACGATCTCCAATCTCGGAAGGCTGACCTTGAGACGTCAAGGGTCCGCTCGGCAAGATCTTGCTCGAGCCACTTGGTACGGCCGTCGATCGCGCTCGCCGTCCAACGACGCGCCGCATCGGCGACATAAACGATCGCGGAAGGGAGCTGGTTGGCTGAGACGTTGGGCAGGCTGAAACTCGCCTCGTCGTAGATAATGCCCTGATCGTGGGCGATTTCGTTATCGCGCTGCGTATCTCCGCTCGTCAGCTCGTGGAAGCCGAGCGCCAGGAGAACGGCGCGGCCGGCGCCGTCGTCGCTGACGCGATAGGCAGACCCCATTGGGCGCATCGATACCGTCGCGAAGCCGCCTCCAAGCATCAGGGTGCTCGTCTCGATCCGCACAACGACGGCGAGTCTCACCTCGACAGGCCCCCACTTGAGCCAGCCTGCGCGACCGAGCTAGGCGTCGCGCCAACGTGGATCAGCTGAACGCACGCTCCTCTTGGTTGCCAAGGAGTGTCATGATTTGTGTTCGCGCTTGCGGCAAGGGCTAACTGCCTCACCCGTAGATCAGCACCGGGATCGGGTCCGATCCGCCTCCCTCGGGGTAGACGGCGATGCGCGCGCCGGCTTTCTGGAAGGTCAAGTCTATGGTGCGCTCGCCGACGGCGAGCTTGCGCAGGACGAGGCGATCGATGCCGTGGGGCAGGCTCGGGTGGTTGATGTGGATGACGCCGCGCCAGGCGTCGATGGTGAGGCCGAGCACCGCCTGCAGCATCATGAAGGCGGCGCCGGAGGCCCAGGCCTGGGGGCGGCAGGCGACGGGATAGCCGATCGGCGGCTCGCCCTCGCGGCGCTCGAAGCCGCACATCAGCTCGGGCAGCCGCATCTCGTATTTGACCGCCGCCTCGAAGCTGTTGCCCAGCAGGTCGACGACGCGGTCGCGCTCGCCGTAATTGGCCATGCCGGCGGCGCAGATCGCGGTGTCGTGCGGCCAGGTCGAGCCGTTGTGGTAGGACATCGGGTTGTAGCGGCTCTCGCCTGCTGCCAGCGTGCGCACGCCCCAACCCGAATTGAAGCGCGGCCCGCATAGGAGGCGCGTCACGCGCGCCGCGCGATCGGGTGCCGGCAGACGGCAATAGAGCAGATGGCCGGGGTTGGAGGTGGCGATGCGGCAGGCCCTTCCGCGGCCGTCGAGCGCCTCGGCGTAGGTGCCGAGGTCCTCGAGCCAGAAGCTGTCCTCGACGGCGCGGCGCAGACGCTCGGCCTTGCCGTGCCATCCCGCGCACTCGTCGGGCGAGCCGAGCCGGCCAGAGAGATCGGCCATGGCGTTGAAGGCGGCGAAGACGTAACCCTGCACCTCGCAGAGCGCGATCGGGCCGGGCACGTCGTCGCCGGCGGCGTCGAAGACGGAATCCTCGCTGTCCTTCCAGCCCTGGTTGGCGAGGCCCGTCGCGGCGCCGCGAGCGTAGGCGAGGAAGCCGTCGGCCTCCATCGCTCGCCCGATCCAGCCCATGGCGGCGAGCAGGTTGGGCCAAAGCGTTTCGATAAGCGCGAGATCCCCGGTGCGCTCGGCGTAGGCGCCCGCCAGCAGCACGAACAGCGGCGTCGTGTCGACGCCGCCGTAGTAGCGCGAGAACGGCAGCTCGCCGAGCCGCACCATCTCACCCTTGCGCATCTCGTGCATGATCTTGCCTGGCGCGGAATCGAAGAAGGTCGAGGTCTCCGTCGCCTGGTTGGCGGCGAGGAACTTGAGGACGCCGCGCGCCAGCGAAGGGTCCAGCCACAGCATCTGCAGCGAGGTGACGATGGCGTCGCGGCCGAAGGCCGTCGAGAACCACGGGATGCCGGCGTAGGGATAAGGGCCGGTGTCGAGCTCGGTCGTCAGCAGCGCGATGTCGGCGCGCGACTTGCCGAGCCACTCGCTGAAGAGCCGGCCGTTGGTCTCGACGGCGGCACCCGTGTCGCGCAGGTCGCGGGCCTGCGCCCGAGCGTGCGCCGTGGCGTCCTTAAAGCGCTGGCTCGAGGGCGGCGGCGCGTCGTCCACGCCGACCTCCAGGAAGAAGTCGAGCGTCTCGCCCGAGGCCAGCGCCAGATCGACGTCGATGCCGGTCGCCTCGATCCGAGAGGGCTTGGCCGAGAGACCGATCACTGTGCGCCGCAGGATGTCGTCGAGGCCGACGTAGCCGAAGGCGACGGCGTGGCTCGTGATCACGGGATCCTGCATCGTGCCGCGCGCCTTGCGCTCGATGCCGCGGACCTCGAACATGTCGCGAAAGTCCGCACCGAGGTCGAGGCGCAGGGTCAACGTGGCGGCCTGCCGACCATAGTTGGAGACGCGGATGCGCTCGTAGAGCCGCACCTGCCAGAGAATGCGCGTGCGCTCGATGTGGATGATGCCCTCGGGCGTCTTCGCCGTGCCGCCGATCGGCGGCAGCGGCTTATTGGTGAGGTTCGACTGGAACGTCACGTCGTCCTGGCCCACCGCCGCGCCCAGCAGCGACAACGCGCGACCGCCGACGAGCAGCCGGAACCGCGAGAGCAACCTGGTATCGTCGTAGAACAAACCCTCGGAGGGTCCCCAAACGTTGCCGATGGCATCGCAGACCAGGAACATGTCGCCGTGCTTGAGCACGTACTGGCGCGGATCGCTGGCGATGTCCGCGGCCTCGCCGCCTCCAGGCGACTCGGTCTGCGACATCATTGGGCTTCCCCCTGGAAGAGCGGAACGGCGGGCAGGCGGAGGGTGTCGGCGTGGATCAGCGCCTCGTAAAGCGCGACGTAGCTCGTCGCCATGACGTTTGCCGCGAAGCGACGCGCGAAGACGGCCTTGACGCCGGCGCGATCGATCGTATCGAGACGACCAACGGCCGCAATCGCCTGCGGCTCATTCTCGACGATGAAACCGGTCACGCCGTCCTCCATGACCTCCGGAACGGACCCGCAGCGCCACGCGATGATCGGGGTGCCGTAGGACATCGCCTCGATCATGACGAGGCCGAATGGCTCGGGCCAATCGATCGGGAACAGCAGCGCCTTGGCACCGCCGAGCAGGGCCGGCTTCTCGGCCTCGCCGACCTCGCCGATAAAGTCGATGAGCGGGTCGTCGAGCAGCGGCTCGATGTCCCGTTTGAAATAGGAGCGATCGGCGGCGTCGACCTTCGCTGCGATCTTGAGCTTGATTTCGCAGGCTTTGGCAACGGCGATGGCGCGGTCTGGTCGCTTCTCCGGCGAGATGCGACCGATGAAGAGCAGGTAAGGCTCGGCGTCCGGATCGATCGAGGCAGGCGACGTCGCGAACGGCGCCACGCCGTGGTGGATGGTCTTGACCCAATTGGCTGATGCGAGAGGCAGGCGCTGGCTGTCGGAGATCGAGACGAGCGGGAAGCCGGGCCAGCGCGTGTAGACGTGCGCCAGATCCTTGATGTCGAGCCGACCATGCAGCGTGGTCACAGTGCGTGCCGCGCAATGCTCGAAGAGTGGGAAATGCAGCATGTCGGTGTGGAAGTGGATGACATCGAATTCCGAGCGCCGGCAGTGCACCTCGTGAAGCATGGACAGATGGGAGGCGAGGTCCGACTTGAGTTGGGAGGCATCGAGTCGTATCGGCTCGTCGCGCACCGGCACCAGGGTCGCCCGCGTGTCGGCGTCCCGCGTCGCGAACAAGGTGACCTCGTGACCGAGATCGACCAGCGCGTTGGTGAGATGGGCGACGATGCGTTCCGTCCCACCGTAGAGCTTCGGCGGCACGGATTCGTAGAGCGGCGCCACCTGTGCGATGCGTAGAACCTGCCGCGCTTCGAGGGCAGGTACAAGCTTGCCGGAAGTCATGATGGGCGGCTCCGTTCGAGGCGGAAGCGCACGTTTCTCCCAGTCGCCGCTGCCTGTAAGCCGCCCGGCGATGCCATCTCATAACATAAGGCATAGTAGAATTACAATAGCTTGGTGATCTTGTGCTTCGTTTCGCTTCGCACCACATCGAGCTGCGCACATGTCACGTCAAGAAAACAAGAGGCAAGCGCGGTTTTATTCCTTCGGCTTAGAGGATGCTGGTCATGGAAATCTCGGGCGACATCCGCATTATTCTCAATCGCTGCAGGATGATGAACTGCATCTACGAGGGGCAATCGTTCTCGGCTAAGTCGTTCTCAGGGGCCTGCGGTGAACCCGATCGGAGCGAACTGGCCCTCGAGGACATGGTCGATCAGGCGCTCGTCATCCGTAACGTGGCCGGCGCCTACTGCCTGACGGCGGAAGGTGCCGCCGCGCTCAAGTCTTCGGCAGCAGCCTTCAAGCAGCAGGGTTTTCCCAAGAGGCAGCAGTTCGGCCGGCCGCCCGTCAACAAGCTGTGACGCGGTGATCGCGGGGTAGTGAACGCGCTCATCCCGCCGGACCTCGATTTGGCCGCCCTGCTCCCCTATCTCCGGCTCGCCCCGGCCTGCCAGCGCCAGCGGTCGGAGACATTCCGCCTTTGCCTCGTTACGCGCTCACCGCCCTCATCGTCGCCTGCGCGCTCTTCATGGAGAACCTCGACGGAACGGTGATCTCGACCGCGCTGCCGGCGATCGCGCGCGATCTCCACGAGGATCCGATCGCGCTCAAGCTGGCGCTAACCTCCTACCTCCTGGCGCTGGCGGTGTTCATCCCGGCGTCGGGCTGGGTGGCGGACAAGTTCGGCACTCGCACGGTGTTTCGCGCCGCCATAATCGTCTTCACTATCGGCTCGATCTGCTGCGGGCTGTCGTCCTCGCTCACCGGCTTCATTCTCGCCCGCGTGCTGCAGGGCACCGGCGGTGCGATGATGGTACCTGTCGGGCGCCTGATGCTGCTGCGCACCATCGAGCGCCGCGACCTGGTGCGGGCGATGGCCTTCCTGACCATTCCAGCCCTGCTCGGTCCGATGCTCGGGCCGCCGGTCGGCGGCGCCATCACCACCTTCTTCAATTGGCGCTACATATTCTGGATCAACGTACCGATTGGTGTGCTCGGCGTGACGCTGGTCACGCTCTACATCGAGAACGTCCGCGACGCAGACGTCCGGCGGCTCGATGTTTCCGGCTTCTTTCTGTCCGCCGTCGGCCTCGCCAGCCTGGTGTTCGGGCTCACCATCCTGGGCCGCGACATCCTGCCGACGGCAGGCGTGCTGGCGCTGATGGGCTTCGGCGTCGCGGTGCTGGCTCTCTACGTGCGCCATGCGCGGCGCGTCGACAACCCGATCATCGATCTCGGCCTGCTCAAGGTGCAGACCTTCCGCGTCAGCGTCACCGGCGGCTCGCTGTTTCGCATCGGCGTCGGCGCCGTGCCGTTGCTGCTGCCGCTCATGCTGCAGCTCGGCTTCGGCATGAGCCCGCTGCGCTCGGGTCTCACCACCTTCGTGGCCGCGGTCGGCGCGATGGCGATGAAGGCCACCGCCGGGCCGATCCTCGATCATCTCGGCTTCAAGCGCGTGCTGGTCTTCAACGCCCTGGTCGGCTCTGGCTTTATCGCCGTCAACGCGCTGTTCTTCCCGACGACGCCGACGCCGCTGCTGCTCGGCGTGCTGCTCGTGGGCGGCTATTTCCGCTCGCTGCAGTTCACCGGCATCAACGCCATCGCTTACGCCGACATCCCGCAGGAACGGATGAGCCGCGCTGTCTCGTTCGCCTCGGTGGCGCAGCAACTTGCGCTGTCGATTGGCGTGGCGCTGGGCGCAGGCGTCGTGCAGGTGGCTCGCGCGGCGCACGGAGGCGGCGCGCTCGTGCTGGTCGACTTCCACTGGGCCTTCGTCGTCGTCGCCTCGGTCTCGGCCGCCTCGGTCATCGCCTTCGTGCGGCTGCCGTCTGACGCCGGCGCGGCTCTGACCGGCCGGCGCGGCGTCGCCGCAGCCGATGCCGACAAGTCGCCGGTCGCCCGCGCGGTGGGCGAGGCGCGGCCCGGCTCGGCTTTGGGATAGGTCGGCCCCTACGCCGCCTGCTGCGAACGCGGCCGAAGAAGACGCGTTCGCGAGAGGCGCGGCGCCCACTTGGTCTCGACCGCCGCGCTTTGCGGCGTAGAGCGCCAAGTCGGCGACAACGACGAGGTGGCGGATCGTCTCCGCCTCGCTCAGCACAGCCCCGCGACACCCGCCGCAGCGTCGATCCCGCGCGAGCGGGCAGCCGACAGCGCTGCGGTGACGGTCTCGGCGGGCGCGCGACGGTTGCAGGCGCCGGTCAGCGGATCGCGGCGGCTCAGCGACTGCCGCCCTCATGATCATCTGCGCCTTACCCGAGGGAAGCATAGGCGCGGTCGGTAGAATTGAGATAATCGCGCGGCGACCCGACCCTCGCGGCGTCCCGTCATGCTGAACGAGAGGGATTGCTTAACGCTCGAACTTTACCTTTCGAACGTCCCGCGTTGCCGAGCGTCCAGCGTCCCATGCGTTCTTCCTCCAGCCGCGCCGTTCCCGTTTCCCCTCGAGAAACCCGGATTCGCGAAGCGGGGCTGTCCGGAGCCCGGGCGCTCACCCGCCTCCTCGTCGCCCTCATTGAGAGCCTCGGCCAGCACGACAAAGCCGGCCGGAGGCCAGCGGGCGAGTGGCCGCACGGCACGATGCGCTCGGCCTTCGGGCCGACGCCGCTCGGCGCCGAGATCGAGCGCGTTACGGCGGCGGTGCCGCGTCCGCCAGCGTTGCACGCGCCGCGCGATGCCGTGACCGGGCTGCTACTGCACTTAGCCGAGCCCTATCGGACGCCGGCGTCCGCGCCATCCGCCGCGCACACCTTGGCGCAACCGGCGACCGCGGCACCGCCGCCCACCACGTCGACGCGAACTCCGGGCGCCAGAGCGGCCACCGTGCCGCGGCCAACGCCGCCTCCGCCGCCGACGGATCCGCTCGCCGCCATCCCGATCTGGCAGCGTCCATTCCTCGCCGCGCCGGGCGTTCGCTACATGCGCACGCCCGATCACCTACTGCGCCGTGCCCGCGACGGCGCCGAGGACCCGATCGCCCCGATCGAGCCGCAGGGCGAGATTGCACGACCCGAAGACGCCCGCGACGACGTTCGCGACGAGACCATCGTCGCAGCCGACGACGCGTTCCCCCCTGACACCGACTTCATCGACGAGGTTGAGGCTTTGCATACCGAGGACCAGTTGGCCCCTAATTCGATCCGCTCCGGCGCCCAGCGTCGCCTGAGTCTCCTGAGCGGCTTCGAGGTCGCCGTGCCGTCGCCGGCGAACGACCTCGTGCCGCGCCTGTCCAATCTCATGGCGCCGGCGACCAAGCCTGCTTTCGCCGTCTCCGTGCGCGCCAAGCCGAAAGCGTCCGCACCGGTGGCCGAGACGGCGGCAGCCGCGGAGGCGACGGCCTCGCCGGCCGCGATCTCCGCCCGCGTCAGCCTGCAGGCCGAGCCGGCGCGCGTCGCGCCGCGCCGCCCTGCCCCGACCATCGAGTACGAATACCCCTCCGTCGAGCTGCTCGGCGAGATGCGCAAAGCCGAAGGCACGGCGCTCACCGCCGATATGCTGGAGCAGAACGCCCGCCTGCTCGAATCGACGCTGGAGGATTTCGGCATCCGCGGCGAGATCATCCACGTGCGCGCCGGCCCGGTGGTGACGCTGTACGAACTGGAACCGGCGCCGGGGATGAAGTCGTCTCGCGTCATCGGCCTCGCCGACGACATCGCCCGCTCGATGTCGGCGCTGTCGGCCCGCGTCGCCGTGGTGCCGGGCCGCAACGCCATCGGCATCGAGCTGCCCAACGAGCGGCGCGAGACCGTGTTCTTCCGCGAAATGGTGGAGTGCGAGGCCTTCGCCGATTCCAAGCATAAGCTCGCCATCGCGCTCGGCAAGACGATCGGCGGCGAACCGGTCATCGCCGAGCTCGCCAAGATGCCCCACCTGCTCGTCGCCGGCACCACCGGCTCGGGCAAGTCGGTCGCCATCAACACCATGATCCTGTCGCTGCTATTCCGTTTGAAGCCGGAGGAATGCCGACTGATCATGGTCGACCCCAAGATGCTGGAGCTCTCGGTCTACGACGGCATCCCTCACCTGCTGACGCCCGTCGTCACCGACCCGAAGAAGGCGGTCGTCGCGCTGAAATGGGCGGTGCGCGAGATGGAGGACCGCTACAAGAAGATGTCGAAGCTCGGCGTGCGCAACATCGACGGCTTCAACGCCCGCGTGATGCAGGCCAAGGCCAACGGCGAAACCATAAACCTGCAGATGACCACCGGCTTCGACCGCGAGACCGGTAAGCCGACGATCGAGGACGTGCCGCTCGACCTCGTCACCCTGCCCTATATCGTGGTCATCGTCGACGAAATGGCCGACCTGATGATGGTCGCCGGCAAGGACATCGAGGGCGCCATCCAGCGTCTCGCCCAGATGGCGCGCGCCGCCGGCATCCACCTGATCATGGCGACGCAGCGCCCGTCGGTCGACGTTATCACCGGCACGATCAAGGCAAACTTCCCGACGCGCATCTCCTTCCAGGTCACCTCGAAGATCGACTCGCGCACGATCCTCGGCGAGCAGGGCGCTGAGCAGCTGCTCGGCCAGGGCGACATGCTGCACATGGCCGGCGGCGGCCGCATCTACCGCGTCCACGGTCCCTTCGTGTCGGACGAGGACGTCGAGCGCGTCGTGGCGCACCTCAAGACGCAAGGGGTGCCGGACTACCTCGACAGCGTCACCGACGATCCCGAAGGCGAGGGTTCGGAGGACGGCGACGACGAGGCGGAGGACGCTGCCGTCTTCGACAAGACGGCGATGGGCGCCTCTGGCGGCGCCGAGGACGATGGTTCGCTCTACGAGCAGGCGGTCAAGGTCGTGCTGCGCGACAAGAAGAGCTCGGTCTCGTACGTGCAGCGTCGACTGCAGGTTGGCTACAACAAGGCCGCCTCGCTGATCGAGCGCATGGAGAAGGAGGGCATCCTCGGGCCGGCCAGCCACACCGGCAAGCGCGAGATCCTCGCCCACAGCCGCGCCCGCGTCATCTCCGGCCTGCCCGAGGGCGAGGAATGATCAGGGGCGGATCGGCGGGAAGGTAAAAACCGGCGGTGGCCTCGAAGTCGCCGAAGTCTTCCCCGCCGTCCCATCTCCTGCCGTCGCATCTCTCAGGGAGGCCGTACCGGTAAGCTGTGCCTTAGAATACGCGTCGCCGTGCTCGGCGGCGCGCTTGAACCAGTTCAGGGCCTTGTCGCGGTCGACCGGCACGCCGAGACCGTTCATCAAATGTATCCCCAGCTCGCGCTGAGCCAAAGGATTGTTGGCGAGGGCCGCTTTCTGGAACAGCATCGCGGCTTCATGGCGATCCTGCGTCAGGCCATCCGAACCGCGGTCGTAGGCTTGCGCCAAGATCAACTCCGCGCCGACGTCGTTGTGCTCCGCCGCAGCGCGGATCAGATCCATCCCCTTGGTGATGTCGGCAGGGACGCCGTGTCCCAAGCGATAGAGTTGCCCAAGCTCGCGCTGCGCCTGCGCGGCGCTCGAAGCAGCCAGGTCGAGCCACCTGAACGCCTCGGCGTAATCGGCAGCGCGACCCGGGCGATCGTAGGCGAGTAGGCCGCCGAGATTGCCGGCTGCCGTCATGTTCCCTCGGTCCGCCGCCTTCTGGTACCAGGCGATCGCTTCGCTCGTGCGTTCAGGCGTGGCGTGAGCCCTATCAGTGGTAGGGTCGAACAGCGTGCCCAAGTAGAATTGCGCGATCGGCTGCCCGGCGTCAGCACGCATTCGGATCAGCCTGAGCGCTTCTGGATCCGTTCTAGCTTGATCGCGAAGCGTCGCTAATGCTTTGCCCAGCATCTGATCATTGCTGGGATGGACCCATCCCGGCGGCGTCGGTGGCGCGAGCGGCCGACTGAGGTGCATCGTCAGGAGCGATCCTGCGAGAAGGGTCGCCGCGAAAGGTGACACGAACCAAGCGCGGCGATACCAGCGGTCGCTCATCCAGGCCGAGGCGTGACGCGCCAGGAGCGTCACGCCGCATGACCCATGGCCGCCTCGATGTCTGAGCGATCGATCCGGTTCAGATCGGTGTCATAAGCGCTGGCGGCAGACAGCCGGTAAGCTTGATGATCGCGCGCCTTCTCAAGAAGGCTCCTCATCTCGCGCGCGTTACCCCAGGCTTCCCGTGCAACATTCTCCCTCACCCATGGCGCAATGACCACGTCCACATCGTCAGGAAGAGAAAAGCCCTGCTCCGACGCCATTCCCTGGAAGATCTGAGCAAGCTCCGAAGCCTCGTAGGCCGGGAAGGCGATCGTCTTCCCGAAGCGGCTCGCAAGGCCGGGATTCGAGTCTATGAAGCGACGCATCTCGGAAGGATAGCCGGCGACGATGACGATGATGCGGCTACGATTATCCTCCATGAACTTCAGCAGCGTATCGATTGCCTCGCGTCCGAAGTCGTGGCCGCCGCCTGATGGCGTCGCGAGCGCGTAAGCTTCGTCGATAAACAGCACTCCGTCGAGCGCGTCCCGGCAACACTCGAGGGTTTTGGTCGCCGTCTGGCCGACGTACCCGGCTACCAGTCCGCTCCGATCGACCTCGACCATGTGGCCCTTCTTCAATACGCCGAGGCCCCGGAAGATTTCGCCGAGCGCACGCGCGACTTGGGTCTTGCCCACGCCCGGCGGCCCAGTGAAGACCATGTGCAAACCCACGGGCAGCACGGTCTGCCCTTGCTCGCGCCGCCGCTGCTCGAGGCGCAGTCGCATGACGAGCTTGTTGACCTCGTCCTTGACCACCGCGAGCCCAGTCATTCGATCCAGATCCGCCATCGCGATGTCGATCGTGCGAACGGGCGGCGGCGCCGCGACACGCAGAAGCCGGAGATCGCGAATGGCGGCGGCGTTGCGTGCGGACAGCGCGTCGGTCTGCCCCTTCACCGCGAGACGCGCGGCCACGTAGCTGACGGCTAGACCGAACAGAACGGCCAGGAGCCCGATGAAGGCTTGGAGCGCCGTCGCGCTGACCGGCCCGGACAAGAGCCCGCCGGCACCTCGGCCCAGAGTTGTGAGAGCGGCCACCGCGATCGCGGTCGCTACGCCGACGAGGAAGAGCCCGAGAAAAGGCAGACGCATCGTCTTGTTCATGCAGACCTCGTCACAGCGGCCGTCACAGGCATGGCCCTTTGGGATCCCACCTTACATTGATGACGCTGGTCGACGATTCGGCACCGACGCGAAATCCAGGCAGGAGAAAAACATCTGCACCGTCGGACTTGTTGTCCAGGAAGATCTGGCCGTGGCCTGCCTCGAGCGGTGCGGGGAAAGGCAACGCGACGCGCTCGACCTGCAATGACAATTGGACGTTGGGAGAGACGTAGCCACCGGATCGAAAGCGAACCGTGCCGATCGCCTTGCCTGTGGCCTGCACGACGAGGGATGCCAAGGGTCGCCTGCAAGTCTTGGCCTCTTCGACCAGCGCGGCTGCCTGGCCGGCCACCAGCGATTGCGCGGCAGTCTCGATATCGCTCGCTGCAATCCGTTGAAGATCCTGCGCGCCCGGGGCTGGCGAAAGCCAGCTCGCCGCCGCCACCATGAATGTGCCTGTCAAAAGACCACCGACTGTCGCGATGACGAGAGCTGTCGGACCGAAGGCTGGTCTCGACTCCGGCTGGAAGTTGCGGCTAGAGACTTGCCCGGTCTTGTTCTGGGCGGCGACTGTCTCGACTTCTACGTTTGGGGCAATCGTCATGGCGACCAGACACGTTGCTACCCGCCAACCCTACTTCTGCTACGCTGAGAAGGCGAGCCGCTCCTGCGACCATGGTGCGGTGGACGCGGTCACAGCCCGCGCTACATGCCGGGGCGGCAATGTCAAGAGATAACTCAACCTTCGACACGACGTGTGGTTCTCCACGATGGTAGGGAAAGGCCCGCGAGGATCGCCTCCGCTGCTGCTGGCGCTCTCGACGCTGTTCCGCCCGGGGGACCGCGTGGCACTCGCTAGGCCGGGCTACGTCGCCTACCGCAACGTGCTGCGCGCGCTGCACCTCGTACCCGTCGAGAGCGCCTGCGGAGCCGAGACACGGTTCGGCCTGGATGCGGCACAGCTCGCGGCGCTGGAGCCGGCGCCGGCCGGCATCATCCTGGCGAGCCCGGCACCCGACCGGCACCATCATCCCCGCCGCCGGCCTCTCCGCCATCGCCGCCGTCTGCCGCGAGCGCGGCATCCGCATCGTCTCCGACGAGATCTACCACGAACTGAGCTACGGCGAGGCGACGCACTTGATGCTGGAGTTCGAGCCGCGCGCCACGGTGATCAACAGCTTCTCGAAATACTTCACCATGGCCGGCTGGCGGCTCGGCTGGCTCGTTGCGGCCGACGGCGAGAGCGCCCGCGCCCGTGCCCCTTGCGTCAACTTATTCCTCACCGCGCCGTCGCTCAGTGAACATGCCAGGCTTGCAGCGATGAGCTGCGCGGACGAGCTCGACGGCCACGTCGCGAGCTACCGTGCCAATCGCGCTCTGATGCTCGACGCCCTGCCCCGCCTTGGCCTTGGCGAGGTCGCGCCGCCCGACGGCGCGTTCTACCTCTACGCGGACATCGGCCACATGACGCGAGACAGCTTCATCTTCTGCCGCGACCTCCTGACCGACACCGGCGTCGTTGTCGCTCCCGGCATCGACTTCGATCCCGTCGAAGGCCACCGCTTCGTCCGCTTCAGCTTCGCTGTCTCGACGATGGAGATCGAGGACGCCGTCGCGCGGATGGTACCGTGGTTCGCGGCGCGGGCTCAGTAAGAAGCGACGGCGCCTCGGCCGTCCTTGCCACATCGACTAACTAGAAAAAGGGCGAAGACGCAACAACTGAAAGATCGATAAGTGTTGCGCGCCATGTCATTTGAGTGCAGAACCAACACAAATATTCTTGGCTGAGTAGCGAATGTCCTGCCGGCACAATTGTTAAAGGTAAGATTTCTCGGCTTCAGATAATGTTAATGCTGATCCCATAGGTTTTAAACCCAGGGCTTCCGTTTGCAGAGCGATCAGATGGGCGACGCGACTGATAACGTACTGGCGAAGTGGCCAGATGTCGAGACAGCACGGCAGCGCGCCGAGGCGATCGAGGAAGTGCTAGGCGCACCGAAATACCGTCTGCGCTTTCCTGCCGATCTGGAAGCGAAGTTCGAGCGGGCGACCGCCTCGGATCGATGCCGGGTCTTCGTGCGCTACGGCTTCTTGGGCTTCGTTCTTTGTAATATGTTTCTTTTCAACTACTTTCGCCTGCTTCCCGACATTGCGGTGAAAGAACTCATTGGGCAGCTCGCAATCGTTGCGCCAGTCGTCCTCGGCATAACTTTCTACACGCTTACCAAGCCTCCTATGCTCCAGCGAGAGATGGGACAGGTCGGCGGAGCTTTGATAGGCCTCATCGTCCCAATGATTGCCTATCAGAATAGCATCTATCCCGTAGCCGTGTTCTTCCGCTATAGTCCGGTACTTACGCTTTTATATATCAACGTCGTGACCGCTGTGCGCTTCCGCTTTGCGCTTCCCGCCTCGGGAGTGGTTGTACTCTGTAATATAGTCGACCTCTCGCTTCTTGAAGGGGTGAACGCCGACGTGAAGGGGCTTATAGGCGCATCCGTCCTCACGGCGTGTGGGTTCACGCTCCTTGCGAACCACCGCCTCGAGCGGGAGCAGCGTCGGGCTTATCTCTTGAATGAACGTGAGGGATTGCAAAGCGACGAGATCATTCGACTTTTAGGTGAACAGGCCCGCGAGGCAGCGCATCTAGCACAGGAGCGAGAAAGGGCGGCTCTTGCAACTGCAGCACATGCTGCCGAGCTGCGAGATGCGCACCGCATCGCGCGTATCGCAACCTGGCGGTTGGACCTTGGAGCGGGAGCGATGTCTATGCCTGACGAGCTGCACAAGCTGCTCGGCACGGATTGCGAGACATTCACTGCGTCCGAGGAGAACCTGCTAAGCCTTGTTCATCCCGAAGACCGGGCGGCCACCGTCGCTGCGTTCTCTCGTGCGGTCAATGGCGAGACGGCAGTGCAACAGGAATGGCGTATCCTGCGATCTGACGGCGGCGTCGCTTGGTTTTGGTCTGAGATGCACCTCGAGAAGGATGCCTCAGGATGTGCCGCTGCCATACGTGGCGTATCTCAGGACGTGACTGAATATCGTATGGCGGCCGAGCGCATATATCTGCTTGCTCATCATGACCCGCTGACCGGAGTCGCCAACCGGTCCTTGCTACACGAGCGGATCACTCAAGCGGTTGATCGAAGTAGAGACGCCGGCGGCCGTTTGGCGATACTTTGTTTCGACCTAGACGGGTTCAAGGCTGTCAACGACGTCTACGGCCATGGGGCCGGCGACAAGCTACTTTGCGAAGTCGCAGCCCGGCTTCGCCGGAGCGTCCGGGAGAGCGACACAGTCGCACGCCTCGGTGGCGACGAGTTCGTGGTGCTTCACGAGGAAACAGGGCAGTCCGGCACGGCGACCACACTTGCCGAAAGGTTGGTGGAAGCGCTTCGCGCACCTTACGATATCGGCGTCGGAGAAACACGGAGTCTAGTGACCGCTTCGATTGGCGTCGCGCAGTTTCCGACTCATGGCAAGGACGCGGAAACGCTCCTGCATAATGCGGACACCGCGCTCTATCAGGCAAAGTGGAAGGGCAAGAATCAAGCGGCGGTTTTCAATCCGGATATGGATAGCCGAATGCGTGAACGTCGAGCTTTAGAGAACGATCTGCATATGGCTGCTGCGCGCGGCGAGTTCCATCTCGTGTGGCAGCCTATATCTTCGGCTGACCTTGAAGGCGGGGTGACAGGCTTCGAGGTGCTTCTCCGCTGGAATCACCCGCAGCGAGGTATGATCGCTCCTGACAAGTTCATACCAATAGCCGAGGCATGTGGTGCCATTTGGGAGATCGGCTTGTGGGTGCTGCAGGAAGCTTGTCGCGAAGCGGCGCATTGGGCTGTCCCGCTGCGAGTCGCCGTGAACGTCTCACCCTTGCAGGCGCAAGAGGGCGAGGTATTTGCCGCAATGGTCGAGCAGGTGCTTGCCTCTACCGGCTTGGACCCCGCTCGTCTGACCCTGGAGGTCACTGAAGGGGTGCTGATCCGCCGCCCTGCCGAAGTCCTATGCGGCCTGAAGAGGTTGCGGGCGCTCGGTGTCCAGACATCTTTGGATGATTTCGGGACAGGCTACTCCTCCTTTGCGACGTTACGCGCTTTCCCATTTGATCAGATTAAAATAGATAAAAGCTTTATTGCGGGTGTGATCACAGCGTCGGATGGTCAGGACATGACTATCGTGCAAGCCGTGCTGGGCCTTGCCCGTGGTCTAGGTGTGCCGGTGGTTGCGGAAGGGGTTGAGACGGAGACGCAGTTTTCGGCTTTGCGTGAAGCCGGATGCCAGGAGGTGCAAGGTTGGCTGATAGGCCGCCCGGCTTCCATCGAAAGCTTCGCTAGCATCACCCGCACAATCTATTCGTCACCAGCAGCTTTGCCTGAATATCACGAAAGCCTCCTCATACAGGACTTCGCTTGCTACTAATACGGGGCATATTCTCTGCAGTCAGAACGAAGCCAAGCAATAACGCGAGACCGCAGCGGCGTGCGGCTTCGGCAGGTAAGCTCTATAGGGGCATTCGCTTGCAACCCCGCTCGAAAATACGCGATACATAAAAGACCAGGTCCAGCGAGCCATCGATGCAGCGATCGAGAACAATCGAAATGCCATCGTCAACGCGAGCTAAGCTTTCGCCAGCGAGACCTATCTTTATCAACTGCCCGTTCGATACAGCCTGCAAACCGCTACTTCGTGCTGCCTGCCTTTTTAGAGCAACGTCCGCTGTAGCGGACTTGCTCCAACAAAGAAAGACGTTGCGAGGACAGGCACATAAAATCATCGTGGCTATTGAATGGACGAGCGGCGAGGTGGGCCTCGCCGTTGCGATCTCAAGCCAAGCGCCCCGAGGCGTGAGCGAGCATGGTGTAGACCTTGCCGCTGTCCGAACCGAGATAACCTCGCAGCATACGATCGTCCGGATCATCGTGCTGGATTTGCGAAAGCAGCCGTTCAAACTCCTGGACGTAGCGATCCACCGTTGTGCGGAAATCGTCGTCGGCCTTGTACCGACGACCAATCTCCTCGAACGTCTGCGCGCCGCGTCCGGTATAGATCGAGGTGTCGAAAGCGTCGTCGTCGCCGCGGCGATACTTCTCCCAGGCGTCGTTGGCGGCCGTGCTGTCGATCATGCGCGCGATGTCGGTGGAAATCGCCTCGAGCGGGGCGGCGCCGTTGCCGGTGCTCCCGTTGGGGCGGGCGGGTGCCGCCGGCTGGCGCCGCTCCTCCTCCACCGAGGCGCGGGCGAGCAGGTCGCTAAGCCAGCCCTGCTGTTGAGTCCGGCCGCCCGTCCGGGCCGCGTCGGGAGAAGGAGTCTGGTGGGGCGGTTCGAGTCGCGCCTGCGGCGGCGCCTTCTTGACGGCGGCGGACACCTCGGCCGGCAGCGAGGGACGCAGCGGCTCCGGCTCGCGCGAGAGTTCCGGCTGGCGCGGCGGCGTTGGAGCGCGCAACGCATCGGCAACGGCGGGCACTTCGGGCCGACGCTCGGGCTGACGATCCGCGGGCGGGGACGGTGGCCGCGGCGTGGGAGCGACCACGACCGGGCGCGTTTCGTAGACCGGCGCCGTGGTCTCGGGAAGCGCCAAGTCCAGCGAGCGACCGGAGCGAGAGACGATCTCCGTGAGCTCGGAAAGCGCCTTGATCTGGTCGGCCATCACGCGGCGCATGGCGAGCGCCTGCTCGGCAGTCTCACGCGGCAGCTCGGCGGCGTTGCGGCGCACCTCCTCCCGGGTCGCCGTGAGCTCCTCCTGGATGGTACGCGACAGTCCCCGCATCTCTTCCGAGGCCTGCTGGAAGCGCTGGGTCGACTGGCCGAAGATGCCCTCGATCTCCTCGGCCGCCTGATCGTAGGCCTGGCGCAGTGCCGCGGCCAGCCGTTCGCGCTCCTTGCCGGAATTGGTGCGGATCGCGTTGAACTGCTCGTCGATCATCCCGGTCGAGGCCTGTGAATTCTCGGCGAGGAAGGTGCCGATGTCGCGGGCGCGGGACTCGGCCTTGCGGAAGCTATCCTCGATCAGCCCTGCAAAAGAGGTCATCACCGCCTCGAAGTCCTCGTGCTTCGCGCTGACCGTCTCGAGCAGCGCGGCGAGCTGGCCATGACGCTCGCCTAGCCGCTTGTCGAGGTCGCCTCCGGTGGCGGCGAGCGCCTGCGATTGCACGCGCAACGCGTTGTGGTGACCGGCGAGCCTGTCGGCCACGCCGCCGGCGTCGATCAGCGTGCGGCCGGCGTCCTCGTTCATCTGCGCGACCGACCCGGTGACGCGTTCCAGCGCGCCCTGGAGCTGGTCGACGCGCTCGCCGAGCGTGCGGTCGAAGACGCCGGCGTTGTCGTTGGCGCTGGCAATCATCTTCTCGAGCTGCGCGCTGGACGACGCGAGCCGGTCGATGACGCCGCCGAGCTGCGTGCGCAACGTTTCGTTGGCGGCGAGCAGCGCCTGAACGGAGCCGCCGACGCTGCCCTCCACCGTCTTCTGGAGACCGGAGCGCGAACGCTCGACCGCCTCAATCATCGCGGCGTTGCGGGTTTCGATATGCTGCAACGCGCCGGCGACGCTGCCCTCGACGCGCTCCTTGAGTTGCGCGGCGAGGCCGTCGATTGCCTCGGAGAAGCTCTGCTGGCGATCGATCAGCGACTGCACCGAATTGCTCACGCTGCCGTCTACAACCGTCTTGATGTTGGCGGCGGAGCGGTCGAGCGCGCCGGTCAGGTCGGCCTGACGCTGGCCGAGGTGCTCGACGATGAGCTGACCGCGCTGCGCGATAGTCTGCGACACTATCTCGCCGACGCTAGTCATCTCGGCCACGACGGCGCCGCCGCGTTCCGCCAGCGCGTCGACGAGCCGTCGGCCGCGTTCGCCCAGCGCTTCCTCGATGGCGACGAGGCGGGCGTCGAGCGTCGTGGCGATCTCGGCGACGCGCCCGGTAAGCGTTGTCCCGATCTGCATGGCGCGGCCGGCGAGGAGCTGGTCGATCTCGGCCACGCCGTTCGAGACCAGGGCGCTCAGCTCGCGCGCCTCGCGATCGAGCGTCGCCGAAAGCGTGCCGGCGTGCTGGGTCAGTATGCCGTCGATGGCCCCGGCGCGATCGATCAGGCTCGAGGTCAGCGCCCTGCCCTTCTCGTCGAGCGCCGAGGCGATCAGGCTGAGCGGCCCGATCACGCGCTCGTTGAGGCGGGCTATATGGCCGTCGAGCTGCTCGCCGATGGCGGCAGAGCGCGACGAGAACACCTCGCCGATGTCGGCGTGACGCGCGTCGAGCGCATCGGTGACCTCGCGGCCGCCGTCGGACAGCGTGCGGGCGATCTCCATGGTGCGGGCGGCGAGGGCGTCGTTGATCGACTTGCCCCGCGCCTCGAGCCCGGTGTCGATGCGCGTGACGAGCCCTTCGAGCGTCGCGGCAATGGTGTGCGCGCGCTCCACGGCACGGACCTCGAGTTCGGCGATCTGGCGCTCAACAAGGCCGGTCGCCTCCTCAAGGCGCACGCCCAGCTTTTGGTGCAGGTCAGTGCCCTGGATCGAGAAGGTGTTCTCGATGGCGCCGAGCCGGTCGGCCAGCGTCGCGTTGAAGCGCTCGGCGTGGCCGCCGAGACGGTCGGCCGCGGCGCCACCCTCTCCCACGAAGGTATCGTGGAAGGCCTGAAGGCGAGTCGACAAGGCCTCGTTGATACGATCGCCGTGGGTGGCGATGGCAGCGATCGACTCGGTCGCGATGTCGGCGAAGCGGGCGTTGATCGCCTCGACCTCTCCGGCCAGGCTTGAAATGGCGGTACGGGTGTTGGCGACGAAGCCTTCCTGCAACGCCTCGGCGTGCTGTCCCAACGCACCAGCAGTCGCCTCGGCGTTGCCGGCGAGCTGCTCGTGCATGGCGTCGAGGTGGCCGGCGAGGTTCTGCACCGCGCCTTCCGCGACCTCGTTCAGCCGCTCGTGCATGGCATTGGCGTGGCCGTCGAGCGCGGCCAGCGTGTCGCCAGTCACGCCGCCGAGCTGGGCGCTCAATGTGTCGCGATGAGCGTCGAGCGCGGACGTGGTCTCCGCCGTACGGATGGCGAGCTGCTCATGCAAGGTGGTGGAATGGTGCTCCAGTGCAGCGACCGCCCCGGTAGAGGTCGAGAGCAGCAGCGCCTCGAGCTCGGCGGTGCGGCTGCCGAGGCCCTCCACGGTTTGGCGCGACACGGCATCCAGGCGCTCGCCGATGCTGCCGGAATGATGGTCGAGCGCGGCCAGCGTGTCGGCGGCCGTGGCCTCGAGCCGCTCGTGCATGCCCTGGGTGTGCTCTGTCAGCGCGCCGATGGTCTGCTGCGCCGTGTCGACCAGACGCTCGTGCATGGCCCCGGTGTGCTCGTCCAGAGCCGCCGTCGTCTCTGCCGAAAGCGCGTTCAGCCTGTCGTGCATCGCGTCGGTGTGTCCGGCGAAAGCGGCCAGCGCCTCGTGGGCGACGCCGCCGATGCGCTCCTGCAGCGTGTCGGTATGCTGCGCCAGCGCGGCGATGGCTTCGCTGGCGGTGGCGGCGAGGCGCTCGTGCATGTTGGTACCGTGCGCCGACAAAGCGTCCGTGGTCTCGGCGGTTGCGGCCGCGATACGACCCTGGAACTCCTGCTGGTGCGCCAGAAGGGCAGCGTTGGCGGTCTCCATGCGCGCGTGGAAGCCGGCGGCATGGGCGTCGAGCGCGCCGGCGGTTCCGATCGCGACCGCGTCAAGCTGGTCGTGGAGCGACTGGGTACCGGCAGTCAGGGCCGCGACGGTGTCCTCGACGGTGGCGGCGAGGCGGCCGTGCATCTCCTCGTGATGGGCGACGAGCGCGGCATTGGCAGATTCCATGCGCTCGTGGAAGCCGTCGGCATGGGCATCGAGCGCACCGGCGGTCTCGGCAGCGACCTGCCCCATGCGCTCGTGAAGATGCTGCGTGCCGGTGGCAAGGGCCGCGACGGCGTCCTCCGCCGTGGCGGCGAGGCGGCCGTGCATCTCCTCGTGATGCGCGGTCAGCGCGGCGTTGGCGGACTCCATGCGATCGTGGAAACCTTGGGCATGAGCCTCGAGCGCACCGGCCGTCTCGGCAGCGACCTGCTCCATGCGGCTGCCGAGGCCCTCCACGGTTTGGCGCGACACGGCATCCAGGCGCTCGCCGATGCTGCCGGAATGATGGTCGAGCGCGGCCAGCGTGTCGGCGGCCGTGGCCTCGAGCCGCTCGTGCATGCCCTGGGTGTGCTCTGTCAGCGCGCCGATGGTCTGCTGCGCCGTGTCGACCAGACGCTCGTACATGGCCCCGGTGTGCTCGTCCAGCGCCGCCGTCGTCTCTGCCGAAAGCGCGTTCAGCCTGTCGTGCATCGCGTCGGTGTGTCCGGCGAAAGCGGCCAGCGCCTCGTGGGCGACGCCGCCGATGCGCTCCTGCAGCGTGTCGGTATGCTGCGCCAGCGCGGCGATTGCTTCGCTGGCGGTGGCGGCGAGGCGCTCGTGCATGTCAATACCGTGCGCCGACAAAGCGTCCGTGGTCTCGGCGGTTGTGGCCGCGATACGACCCTGGAGCTCCTGCTGGTGCGCCAGAAGGGCAGCGTTGGCGGTCTCCATGCGCGCGTGGAAGCCGGCGGCATGGGCGTCGAGCGCGCCGGCGGTTCCGATCGCGACCGCGTCAAGCTGGTCGTGGAGCGACTGGGTACCGGCAGTCAGGGCCGCGACGGTGTCCTCGGCGGTGGCGGCGAGGCGGCCATGCATCTCCTCGTGATGGGCGGTCAGCGCAGCGTTGGCGGATTCCATGCGATCGTGGAAACCTTGGGCATGGGCATCGAGCGCACCGGCGGTCTCGGCAGCGACCTGCCCCATGCGCTCGTGAAGATGCTGCGTGCCGGTGGCAAGAGCCGCGACGGCGTCCTCCGCCGTGGCGGCGAGGCGGCCGTGCATCTCCTCGTGGTGCGCGGTCAGCGCGGCGTTGGCGGACTCCATGCGATCGTGGAAACCTTGGGCATGAGCCTCGAGCGCACCGGCCGTCTCGGCAGCGACCTGCTCCATGCGCTCGTGAAGATGCTGCGTGCCGGCGGCCAGGGTCGTCACGGCATCCTCCGCCGTAGCGGCAAGACGGCCGTGCATCTCCTCGTGATGGGCGGTCAGCGCGGCATTAGCGGCGGCGAGCCGCTCGCCGAGCGCGTCGCCGTGGGCGGTCAGCGCGACCGTAGTCTCGTCGGTGTTCGCGGCGAGGCGCTCGTGCAGGTGGTCGGCGTGGCTCGCCAGCAGGGCGAGCGACGCCGCGGAAGCCTCGGCCAGGCGCGCCTGGAAGACCTCGCCGTGCTCGTCGAGGGCACCTGTCGTATGCGCCGCGGACGCCGCCAAGTGGTCGTGCAGCCCGTCCGTATGGGTCGTGAGCGCTTGCGCGATCTCGTCGGTGGTCTGCTGGAAGCGCCCGTGCAGCGCGGCACCGTGCTCCTCGAAGCGGGCGTGAACCTTGCCGTGACTCTCCTCGAGCAGGCTGGCGAGGTTGCCGTGCGACTGGTCGAACAGGGCGCGCGCGGCCTCCGTGCGCTCACCGATCATGCCGGCGATGCGCTCGCCCATCTCGCCAAGGCTGCCGTGGAGCTCGTTGCCGTGGATGGCGACCACGTCGTGGAGGCGGTCGCCGGTTTCCGCGAGACGGACGGCGAGGGTGTCGCCGCGCGAGACGATCTCGTCGGAGATGCGGGTGCCAGTCTCGTCGAGGCGGGCGACGATCATGTCGGTGCGCAGCCCGAGGTCGTCGACAAGAATCTCACCGGCTGCGGCCAGCTTGCCCTCGAGGGCGTTGGTGCGCTCGTCGATCGCGGCGGCGACGCCGGCCGTGGCGGCCCGGAGGCGCGTCAGGAGATCCTCACCGCTTGCGCCAATGTTCGCGGTCAGGCTGTCCCCTGCCCCGATCAACGCCACGCGGATCTCCTCGCCCTTGCCGCTGAGCGAGGCGGCGACGCGCTCTCCGGCTTCCGCGAGGGTCGTGGCAAGCGCGCCCTGGATGCCTTCGAGATCGCGCGATAGCGTCTCGTGGGCCCCGGCGATGGCGCCGCGAACCTTCTCGGCATTGCCGACGATGGCCTCGCGCTCGGAGGAGAGCTCGTCGATGAGCGAGCGCACGCGGCGCTCGTTGTCGCCAAACGAGCGCTCGATGTTGGAAACCTCGGAGCGCACCAGCGTCTCCAGCTCGCCGGCGCGGGCAAGGGCCCGCTCGATGCCGTCGCCCATGGAGGCGATCTCGCGGCGAATGGCCTGGGAGAGCGTCACCACCTGCTCGGTGGCGATGGCCTCCGGCTCGGAGAGGCGCATAGCGATCTGCAGCATGGAGCGGGCGGTGAGCCGCACCTCCTGGGCCCGGCGCACGAGCGCCGCGGTCATGAAGAAGAAGAGCAGTGGGCCGACGACGGCGAGCAGCACCAGCGCGACCTTGGGCTGCAGCAGGCTCGAGCCGGCGAACTCGCCGCGATCGGCATAGAGGTAGATGCCGCAGACCACGATCCAGAGAACGGCGGCGAGCCCGGCGACGATCATGGGCGTGTCAGAGGGACGCGCCTGGAGCGTGCGCAGGATGGCCCCGACGCTCTCCTTGTCGTCGTTGGCGGGCGCCGCGGCGGGGCGCGCTGCCGGGCGGTCGGGGCGGCGCTCGGAGGCGACGTCAAGCGCCGGCGGCTCGATCACGGCGATGGGTTCCGGCATAGGCGACGCCGGTACGACCGCATCAAGGCGCGGGAACAGCTGGGCATCGTTTTCGGCCGAGGGAAGGCGGGCGCGGGTTTCGCGACGGCGCGTGTTGGGGGCGAGCAGCGGATGCATGCGGTCGCCGGACGAGATCGCGAGTCCGCGCCCTTCCGCGGCAGGCTTCGGGAGAGGCGCCGGCTCGTCCTTCGCCTTAACGTCGGATCGCTCGGCCGTTAAAGGCGGCACCTCGCCGTCGTGAATGGCGCCGAGGTTTAGGGCTTCCTCGATCGCCGAGAGAGCCGCCGCCGCAGGATCCTGAGCTTTTGAGGGGTTGGCCATTCCGCGCCTCGCTACACCGACCGCCCGCACCCCGCCGCGGTGCGCCGACCGAAACACAACCTATTAACCAAGAGCACTCTACAGAAGGCGCTGCTTGAAAGAAACCAAGCTTGGCAACGCATTGCGAAACGTCGTTAACGGACCATTCACCCTATGCCGACCGTGACCGGACCCGGCACGCCGCTCGACTTCGCGTTCCTCGACGCGCAGACTTTCGGCGACGCGGACCTTGCGCACGAAGTCATGACGCTGTTCGTCGAGCAGGCGTCCCGGCTGTTGCCGAGGCTGACCGATCTCGACCCCGCCGCGCAGGCCGCGACCGCACATCTCCTCAAGGGCTCATGCCAAGGGATCGGGGCCAGCGTTGGGGCCGACCTGCTGCAGCGCTACGGCGACGCCGACGCGGCCGGCCGCCGCTCGCTTTATCCCGAGCTCCTGACGGCGTTCGCCGAGGTGGAGCTCGCCATCGCGGCGCAGATCGACGCGACTTGACGCCCCTGTTCATCCCCGCGGGGCTTGGCTACAAGTCCGCACGCGCCAGCCTGGGCGCGAAGATCAGGACCCGGACATGGCCGCCATCACCTACACGGATTCCAAGGGCACCGCCCGCACCGTCGAGGGTGAGGATGGCTCCACAGTGATGGAGACGGCGGTCCGGCACAAGGTGCCCGAGATTGTCGCCGAATGCGGCGGCGCCTGCGCCTGCGCCACCTGCCACGTCTACGTCGAAGAGGCTTGGGTAGCCAAGGTGGGCAAACCGTCGGGCATGGAAGAGGACATGCTCGACTTCGCCTACGAGGTGAAGCCGAACTCGCGGCTCTCCTGCCAGATCAAGGTCACGCCGGCGCTCGACGGCCTTAAGGTAACCACGCCCGACCGCCAGGGGTGAACCTTCGCGCTCGTCACGCGCGACTATGGCGCGGCAGCCCGGGTTGCGGTTTTTCGCCGGTGCGTCTTTAAAACGACCTTGCTCAGCAAGGGACGAGACGCGTGACCCACGAGACCGGGGACCATCACATCGAGGCCGACGTCGTGATCGTCGGTGCCGGCCCCGTCGGCCTCTTCGCCGTGTTCGAGCTCGGGCTGCTCGATATCCGCTGCCATCTCGTCGACATCCTGCCCAAGCCCGGCGGGCAGTGCACGGAGCTCTATCCCGAAAAGCCGATCTACGACATTCCCGGCTATCCCAGCGTCAAGGGCCAGGAGATCGTCGACAAGCTGATGGCGCAGGGCGAACCGTTCAAGCCGGTGTTCCACTTTGGCGAAATGGTCGAGGCGATCGAGACGCTGGGCACGCCCGAGGCGCCGCTGTTCCTGGTGCGCACCAGCTACGGCAAGAGCCTGCACTGCAGGGCCATCGTGATCGCGGCCGGCGGTGGCTCGTTCCAGCCCAAGAAGCCGCCGATCGCCGGGATCGAGGCCTACGAGGGCACGTCGGTGCACTACGCGGTGCGCCGCATGGAGGCTTTCAGCGACCGCGACGTGGTGATCGTCGGCGGCGGCGATTCCGCGCTGGACTGGACGCTCAACCTGCAGCCGCTCGCGCGGCGCCTGACGCTGGTGCACCGCCGCGACGACTTCCGCGGCGCACCGCATTCGGTCAATGCCATGCGGGCGCTGGTGGCGGCGGGCGAGATGGACCTCGTCATCGGCCAGGTCTCGGCGCTGCACGGCGCCGACGGCGCGCTGGAAGCGATCGACGTCAAGGGCGCCGACGGCGAGCGCCGAGTCGCCTGCGAGCGGCTGATCCCGTTCTTCGGCCTCACCATGAAGCTCGGCCCCATCGCGCAATGGGGCCTGAACCTCGACGAGAACCTGGTCGCGGTGGACACCGAGAAGTTCGAGACCTCGACGCCCGGCATCTTCGCCATCGGCGACATCAACACCTATCCTGGCAAGCTGAAGCTCATTCTGTCGGGCTTCCACGAAGGCGCGCTGGCAGCGCAGCGCATCCATCGCTACGTGCATCCCGAGAAGCGGCTGACGTTTCAGTACACGACGTCCTCGACGAGCCTGCAGAAGAAACTCGGGGTGGCCTGATTGTGCGCTCCGGTGAGGGCGCCGACGGCAAGGCTCCGTCTCGCGGGGCACATCGAGCGTCGAATGATTTCAAACCTTAATTAGACGAAGTCGAAACTACGGCGCTTGTCGCAGAGGCACGTCGAGCGGTAGCGGCAGGATGGGAGCGTCGTTGAAGGACGCTCGTACCATCGGTCCCAAAATCCCATGCCTCGCTCTCGCCTGCCCCTCATCCTCCTCGCCTCCGTCATTCCCTCGTTGGTCGTCGCCGCTCCTGCCAGCGAGACGGTGCAACTCGACGAAGTCATCGTCGATGCCGCCAGACCGCCCGCCGAGGCGACCGTCTTGCCGGGGACCGGCCCGGTCAAGGACTACGTCGCGCGCGATAGCTACACGGCGACGAAAACAGGAGCGAAGCTGATCGAGACGCCGCAGGCGGTGTCGGTCGTCGGCGCCCAGCAGATCCGCGACCTCAACGAGCAGACCCTCGGCCAGGCGGTGACATACGTCTCCGGCGTGCTACCCTCGACCTTCGGCTTCGACACGCGCAACGACTTCTACCTGGTCCGCGGCTTTCCCGGCCAGGTCAGTGGCTACTTCCTCGACGGGCTGCAGCTCTACTCGAACTCGTTCGCGACGTTCCGCGTCGAACCGTTCGGCCTCGAACGCATCGAGGTGCTGAAGGGCCCGGCCTCGGTTCTCTACGGCGGCTCCAACGTCGGCGGCATCATCAACGCCGTGAGCAAGGTGCCGACGGAGAAGGCCTTCGGCTATCTCGAGGCCGGCATCGACAATTACGGCAACGCCTACGGCGCCTTCGACTTCGGCGGCCCGGTCAGCAAGTCCAAGGACAACACGCTCTACTATCGCTTGGACGGCCTGATGCGCAACGGCGGCACGCAGGTGGACTTCGTCAACGATCACCGCGGCACCATCGCCCCGAGCCTGTCATGGCGCCCGGATCGCGACACCACGTTGACGGTGCTCGGCTCGTTCCAGAAGGACTCGACCCGAGGCGTCAACTTTCTGCCCTACGTCGGCAGCGTCGTGCCCGCGCCCTTCGGCAAGATCTCGTCCTCGCTGTTCACCAGCGATCCCGGCCTCGACACCTTCCAGCGCGACCAGAACCTGATCGGCTACCAGTTCTCGCACCGCTTCAACGATACGTTCACCGTGCGCCAGAACATGCGCTTCTCCGACCTGCGCATCAACGAGAAGACCCTGTACGGCGATGGCTACGACGGCGCAGCGGCCAATGGCGAACTGTTGCGCATCAACTACGACACGACGCCTCACGTTCAGGAAGTCGCGCTCGACAACCAGCTCGAAGGCCACTTCAAGACCGGAAACTTGTTTCACACGACCTTGCTGGGTCTCGACTACAAGCACTACACCCTGTCGGACATCCAAGGCGCTTCTCTTGGACCGGACTTCGACCTGCTCCGGCCCGCCTATTTCACCGGTCTTCAGTCCAATACGACTACGGCGCCGCTCTACCTCAACAACTTCAACGTGCAGGATCAGATCGGTGAATATCTTCAAGAGTCGGCGAAGTACGGCCCGCTCACCATGGTGCTTTCCGGCCGCCATGACAATCTCGATCAGTCGCAATTCGGGCGGCCGACGGCTTACGGCACAGGTCCCTCCACGGAGAGCTTCCGTAGCGCCTTCACCGGTCGCGTCGGCCTGATCTACACGACACCATTCGGCCTCGCGCCATACGCGACCTACGCCACTTCGTTCGATCCGCAGCTCGGTACCAACTCGGCCACGTTGCAGCCACTCGTTCCCACCACTGGTGAACTCGAAGAGGTCGGCGTCAAATATCAGCCGACCTTCATTCCGCTGAACTTCACCGCGTCGCTGTTCAACCTGACCGAGCAGAACGTGCTGACCACCGACCCGAACAACGTCGAGAACGTCCTGCAGACCGGCGAAGAGCGCTCCCGCGGCTTCGAACTCGAAGCGTCGGGATACATCGCCCCGGGCCTCAAGGTCCTCGGCTCCTACACCGGTTTCAACCTGCGCGACACGCGCGATCTCAATGCGGCCAACGTCGGCAAGGTCCCGACCGGCACACCGCAGAATTTCGGTGCGGCCTTCATCGATTACACCATCCAGAACGGCCCGCTCGTCGGCTTAGGCGGCGGTGCCGGTCCGCGTTTCGTCGGCGGCTCTTTCGCCGACACGCAGAACGTCTACGGCATCCCCGGCTACGTGGTGGCCGACGCCAACCTGCATTACGACCGCGAGCACTGGCGCGCCGCCCTCAACGTGCGCAACGTGTTCGATCGCAGCGTGATCGCCACCTGCTCCACGACCAATGCCTGCTTCTACGACGTCCGCCGCACGGCGACCTTCAGCCTCGCCTACAGATGGTGAGCCTGCGCGGGGACACCTGGGGCGGTCACGAGGCATCGTCGCGCCTCGCTCGGCTGGCGCGTGAGCTCGGTGGGCTCGCGCCCTTCGCCTGCCTCTATGCGAGCTTCGGCGCCACCTTCAGCCTCCTCGGCACCGGATCGCCGCTGGTGTTTCGCGCCCACGGCATGCCGCTCGGCGAGATCGGCTGGCTGCAGCTGATCGCCTTGCCGATCGGCGTCACCTTCCTGTGGGCGCCGATGCTCGATCGCGTTCGGCTTCCCGGCCTGCCGCACCGCCTCGGCTGGATCGCTGCCACGCAGCTCGCGACGGTGGCGCTACTCCTCGCCTTAAGCCGCGCGATCGAAGGCCCCATCCGCGTGCTGTTCGCGCTGGCCCTCGCCACCAGCGTTACCGTCGCCACGATGGACGTCGCGCTGGAGGCGCTCGTCGTCGACACCGTGTCGCGCGAGCGACGTCCGCCGGTGACCACGGCGAAGTTGATCGGCTCGTCGATCGGCACGATGCTTGGGATCGTGCTCGTGACGACCTTCCCGCGGACGGTCGATCTCGGGAGAGCGGCGCTGATCGTCGCGCTCGCCGACGCGCTGCTGCTGCTGCCGATTCTGCGCTATCCCGAGGCCGCACGTCGGCTCGGACGCCCGAAACGGGAGCGGTCCCGAGCGTCCTGGTCGCACCTGCGCCTCGTCGCCGGGCGCGGCGCGATCATCGGCCTCTACTTCGCCCCGGCGATAATGCTCGGCTCGACCCCGAGCCTCGCCCTGCTCGATCTCGGCGTCTCGCTGCCCGCCGTCGGGCTGATCACCGGGCCGATGGCCACCGCGCTCACCCTGACGATGATGCTGCTCTCGGGATGGGCGCTCACGCGGCTCGCGGCCCATCGACTCGTGGTCGCCCTCGCGGGCGGCGTCGCGCTGGGCGGGCTGCTCTTCGCCGGTGCCGCCGCGAGCCACCTCGCGCCACTCGGCATCGGTGCCGCGCTCCTCACGATCCTGTTCGAAGCCGGCCTGGGCGTGCCGGTCTTCAACGTCATGTATCGCTGGGCCGAGGGCGAGCACGCCGCCGGGGACTACGCCGTGCTGTTTGGCACCGCCTTCCTCGTCTCGTTTCCCGTGCGCGTCACAAGCCCGATGCTGGCGGCGGCGCTCGGCTGGCCCTTGTTTTTCGCTCTCGCCGTGCCGCTCTACGGCGCGGCGGCGCTGGTGCTGGCCGGCGCGATGAAGCGCACGGCGTCGGGCGCGGCATGAGCCTCGATCTCGCCGAACTGGTGCCGCCGAGCCTCGCGCCCTCCTGCGCCGCGATGACGATCGGCGGCCCGCCCGGCTGCGCCCGCGCCTGCCGGCTGTGCGAGCCTGCGCATTTCGACGGCGCGCTCACCGCCTTCGCCGCCGCCTACCACGAGCCCGACCGCGCCGCCCTCGTGTCGCTCTGGTCGATGTATTATCTCGCCGCTCTGATCGTGCCCACCACCGCCGCCCTGCTCTGCCGCGACCGCGTACTCCCCGTCGGCTTCGAGGATGTCGGCGTGGCGATCGGCACCGCCGGGCTGGCCGCCTTCCGCTTGGCCGATGCCGGCTCACCGGCCGGCGGCGGGGCGCGCTTCGAGGTCCTGGTCGAGGGCCATCTCTCGCCCTTCGCGGCGCTCTGCGCGGCGCGCGCCGGCGTGTCGCCGCGGCTCATCTGGAGCAACGCCGCGGTGATCCTGGACTGGGCGCTCGGCGAGCTCGCCATCACAGATACGGTGCCTGCCGCTCGCGCAGAGGCCGAGGCGCTGCTAGCGGGCCGCGTCGGCGAATGCCGCCTCGCCCACCCGCTGCGCACCCATCCGGACGGCACCCGCACCCGCAGCACGTGCTGCCTGCGCTACAGGCTCGCCGGCGTGGCCGACTGCGGCCGGCTATGCCCGCGTCGATTTGCAAACCTCACTGGTTCGTCTGCCGCAATGGATTGATCATCTCCAAACCGGTAAAATCACGTTCGTTGTCTGTGACGATGACGCAGCCTTGAGCCAAGGCAATGGATGCGATGATCGTGTGTATTCGATCGCGCGGGCGGCCTTTGCGCGTCCCTTCGGCCATCAGCAAGGCTCGAGGTTGACACCATGCCGTCTGGCCCTTGCCCTCCCCACCCTGTAGACCCCACCCGTGCTCAGAGACTTCTTCGCCTACTATCGACCGCATCGCCGGCTGTTCCTGCTCGACTTCGGCTGCGCCGTGCTCTCCGGCCTGCTCGAGCTCGGCTTCCCGATGGCGGTAAAAACCTTCGTCGACACGCTGCTGCCGCGGCAGGACTGGGGGCTGATCTGGCTCGCCGTGATCGGCCTCGTCGTCATCTACGCCGCGGCCGCCGGGCTCAACGTGGTGGTGACCTACTGGGGCCACGTGCTCGGCATCGAGATCGAGACCGAGATGCGCCGGCGCGCCTTCGACCACCTGCAGAAGCTGTCGTTCCGCTTCTACGACGGGCAGAAGACCGGCCACCTCGTGGCGCGCGTCACCAAGGATCTCGAGGAGATCGGCGAGGTCGCCCATCACGGCCCCGAGGACCTCTTCATTGCCCTGATGACGCTCGCCGGCGCCTTCGTGCTGATGCTCTCCGTGCACTGGCCGCTGGCCCTGGTGACGGCCGCGGTTGTGCCGGTCGGGCTGGGCGTCGGCACCCGCTACGGCGCCGCGATGGAGCGCAACTGGCGAGCGCAATTCGCCCGCATCGGCGCCTTCAACGCTCGTTTGGAGGAAAACATCGGTGGCATCCGCGCGGTGAAGGCCTTCGCCAACGAGGACCACGAGCGCGCGCTGTTCGCCACCGACAACCGCAGCTATCGCGACGCCAAGCTCGAGGCCTACAAGATCATGGCTGGGGCCATCACCGTGAACTATCTCGGCATGCGCCTCGTACAGATCGTGGTGATGCTGGCCGGCACATTCTTCGTGGTGCGCGGCGGGCTCAGCATCGGCGGCTTCGTCGGCTTCCTGCTGCTGCTCGGCGTGTTCTACCGCCCGCTCGACAAGATCTCGGCCGTCATCGAGACCTACCCCAAGGGCGTCGCAGGCTTCCGTCGCTACCGCGAGTTGCTCGCCACCGAGCCGGACGTGGTGGAAACGAAGGGCGCGATCGAGGCGCCAGCCTTCGCCGACGCCATCCGCTTCGAGCACGTCGGCTTCGGCTACGCCGCCGGACGATCGGTGATCCAGGGTTTCGACCTGACCATCCGCAAGGGCGAGACGGTGGCCTTCGTCGGCCCATCCGGCGCCGGCAAGACCACGCTGTGCTCGCTGCTGCCGCGCTTCTACGACGTCGAGGCCGGCCGCATCACCATCGACGGGCTCGACGTGCGCGCGGTGACGCTGGCCTCGCTGCGCCGGCAGATCGGCATCGTGCAGCAGGACGTCTTCCTCTTCGGCGGCACGATCCGCGACAACATCGCCTACGGTCGGCTCGGAGCCCCCGAGGTCGAGATCGTCGCCGCAGCCCGCCGGGCAAGGCTGGACACGATGATCGCCGCACTGCCCGAAGGGCTCGACACGCTGGTCGGTGAGCGCGGCGTGAAGCTCTCCGGCGGCCAGAAGCAGCGCCTCGCCATCGCCCGCATTTTCCTCAAGGACCCGCCGATCCTCATCCTCGACGAAGCGACGTCGGCGCTCGACACCGCGACCGAGCGCGAGATCCAGCGCTCCTTCGCCGAGCTCGAGCAGGGCCGCACCACGCTCGTCATCGCGCATCGGCTGGCGACGGTGCGCAACGCCGACCGCATCGTGGTGATGACGGCCGACGGCATTGCCGAGATCGGCCGCCACGAGGAGCTGCTGGAAGCCCGCGGCCTCTATCACGCGCTGCACGAGGCGTAAGCGTGGCCGACGTGCTCTGCCTCGGCGAGGCGCTGATCGACATGGTGCCGACGCGCTCCGGCGTCGGGCTCGCCGAGGCCGAGACCTTCGTGAAGGCGGCGGGCGGCGCGCCGGCCAACGTCGCCGTCGGTCTGGCGCGGCTAGGCGTGTCGGCGGGCTTCATCGGCTGCGTCGGCGACGACCCCTTCGGCCGCTTCCTTGCCGACACGCTGGCGCGGGAAGGCGTGGCGACGGGGGGACTGCGCGTCACGAAGCAAGCGCCGACGGCGCTCGCGGTGGTGTCGCTCGGCACCAACGGTGACCGCGACTTCCTCTTCTACGGCCACCCTGCCGCGCACACGATGCTGGCGCCCGAAAACATCGACGAGACGAGGATCCGCGAGGCCAAGCTGCTCCATTTCGGCTCGATCAGCCTTATCGCGGGGCCTGCGCGCGCGGCCACGCTACACGCCGTCGACCTCGCCCACCGCCACGGCGTGCGCGTCAGCTTCGATCCCAACCTTCGCCTCGCGCTCTGGCCGAATGCGGAGGCTGCCGGTGAGGCCATGCGCCTCGGCCTGTCCCGCGCCAACGTCGTCAAGCTCTCCGAGGACGAGGTGCGCTTCCTCCAGGCCGACGGCTGCGACCTGATCGAGGCGGCGCGGGCGCTGTGGCATCCTGCCCTCGAGCTGATGGCGGTGACCCGCGGCCGCCGTGGCTGCCTCTGGCTCGAAGCGGTGGAAGAAGGCGAGGAGCCGGGCTTCGCGGTGATGAGCATCGACACGACAGGCGCCGGCGACGCCTTCACCGCCGGGCTTCTCGCCGGCCTCGTCGCGCACCGCGACGCCGGCGCGCTCGACCGCGCTGCGCTGGCCCAAATCGTCTGCTTCGCCTGCGCTGCCGGTGCGCTCGCCACGATGGAGCGCGGCGCCATCCCGGCGCTGCCGGATCGCGCTGCCGTCGAGCGCCTGCTGGCGACACGATAAGCCTCCTCCCAAAACCTGTCCGTCAAGGCGCTTCGGTCCCGCTCCCTTCTCCCCTATGCTCCCCGCCGAAGCGGAGACCGGAATGCGCGTCCTTGGGATTGAGACCACCTGCGACGAGACGGCGGCGGCGATCGTGGAGCGGCGTCCCGACGGCACGGCGGCGATCCTCTCCAACGAGGTGATGAGCCAGATCCGCCAGCATGCCGCCTACGGAGGCGTCGTGCCGGAGATCGCCGCGCGCGCCCACGTCGAGGTGCTCGACCGGCTGATCCTGCGCGCGGTTGAGAAGGCCGGCATGACCATCAAGCAGGTCGACGCCATCGCCGCCGCCGCCGGCCCCGGCCTCATCGGCGGGGTCATCGTCGGGCTCACCGCCGGCAAGGCGCTGGCGCTGGCGTTGCATAAGCCCTTCGTCGCGGTGAACCACCTCGAGGCCCACGCGCTCACCTCGCGGCTCACTGACAACGTGCCCTTCCCCTACCTGCTGCTGCTCGTCTCGGGCGGGCACACCCAGCTCGTCGCAGTGAAGGGCGTGGGCGATTACGTCAGGCTCGGCGCTACGCTCGACGATGCCGTGGGCGAAGCCTTCGACAAGATCGCCAAGATGCTCGACCTGCCCTATCCCGGCGGCCCGCTCGTGGAGCGCCACGCCGCCGAGGGCAATCCCGAGCGGTTCGCCTTCCCGCGTCCGATGCTGGGGCGGCCCCGGCCCGACTTCTCGCTATCGGGCCTCAAGACCGCGGTGCGGCTCGCCGCCGACGAGATCAAGCCGCTGACCGCGACCGACGTTAACGATCTCTGCGCCTCGTTCCAGGCGGCGGTCGTCGACACGATCATCGATCGCATCCGCGTGGCCATGCGCTTGTTCCGCGAGAAGGTCGGCCCGTGCGAGGCCGTGGTGGCGGCCGGCGGCGTCGCCTCCAATGATGCGATCCGCCGCGCCATGGCTCGCTTCTGCGGCGAGGCCGGGCTGCGGCTGGTGATCCCCCCGCCGCATCTTTGCACGGACAACGGCGCGATGATCGCATGGGCCGGACTCGAGCGCCTCGTGCTCGGCCTGACCGACGACATGACCTTCGCCGCCCGTCCGCGCTGGCCGCTCGACGCCCAGGGCGAGGCCGCGCACCATGGCAAGGCCTGAGCGGCGGGCGGAATGCCTAGTCGCAGCGAGCGCTAAAAGCGCGTGGTAATCGCCACAGTTTGTCAATGACTTTCGCGACAGCCGAGCATTTATGCAGAGCGATTCCGCTTTGTTCCCTGTTCGATTCGGCCCCGTTCGTCCGAGCTTTGATTCGAACGCAGGCTCTTGTTGAAAACACTTAACGGGCCGTTACGACTCTTGCGTGCGATTCAAGCGCTAGTGTAGCTTGACACCTGTCGGCCACGACATGTCGTGCGGCAGCCTTAATTCCCAGCGTGCCTGCGGTCGCCGCGGTCGGTTTATGCCGGCGCGCGGACTCGCATCCGCGTGCCGAAGCCGAGATTGCCGCACGAAACGACCACGGACCCAAGCAGGCGGACCACACCATGGACGGTAGCATTGGCAAAGAAGGGGTGATGTCCTGGACCGAAGAGCGGGTGGAGCTTCTTCGAAAGCTCTGGCTCGAAGGTCTGAGCGCGAGCCGCATCGCGGCCGAACTCGCGGGCGGCGTCACCCGCAACGCGGTGATCGGGAAGGTGCATCGACTCGGCATGTCGGGTCGGGTCAAGGCTCCTACCGCGATGCCGGTCGGGGCGCGGCACCCCGGCAAGCCGTCCGCCGATCCGAGCCGGCAGCCCCTACAACGCCCGGCGGCCATGCCGATGCGCGGCAACCTGGCGGTGGCGCTGCAGAGCCGGCCGATACCGGCGCCTCAACCCTATCGGTCCAACGGCGACAACGTCGTGCCTATGGCCGAGACCGTCACCATTATGGAACTGCGCGAATCCATGTGCCGCTGGCCCGTCGGTGATCCCTCGTCGTCGGAGTTCCGCTATTGCGGCGGCAAGGCCCCGATCGGCGAGGGGCCGTACTGTTCCCTGCACAGCCGCATGGCCTACCAGCCGACGCAGGATCGCCGCGCTCGCAAGATCGCCTGAGCTTGACGGATCAGGCGAACCTGATGGTTTACGGCGCCGAGGAGATCGCCGCGCGGCTGGCGGCGCTGCCCAATTGGGCCTACGCGGACGGAACGCTTCAGCGCACCTTCCGCACCGCCGGCTTTAAGGCGACGCTGATGCTGGTCACGACGGTCGGCCACCTGTGCGAGGCGGCCTGGCATCATCCGAAGATGGTGGTGGTCTACGACAGCTTGTGCGTGAAGCTCTCGACCCACAAGCCACGTGGCATCACCGAAAAAGATTTTGCGCTCGCCGCGCGGATCGACGCGGTGCTGGACTGGCGCCCCGAAACTCCTTTCACCCCGCCGCCCGCCGCGCACGCCTATCCTTGAGGATCGAACGCGTACAATAGGATAAGAGCGGTTCGCACTCGCAGACTGCCTTGTCCGTGGCACACAGATGCCGGCAGGGGCCGTCCACCCCATCAACACAGGGGCCGCTGGGCAATCTTCGCCATCGTCCCTATCGCCCGAGGTCATTGGCGGCGCGTGCGATCAGGACAATCGTCACGCCGACGCGGCAGGCGAAACTCTTTGCAGCGTAGGGACGCCTCCCTTATAAGGCCAGAAGTCGGAGTGTAGCGCAGCCCGGTTAGCGCACTTGTCTGGGGGACAAGGGGTCGTGGGTTCGAATCCCGCCACTCCGACCACTCGCGTTAGGGTCCTCGTCGATGTCGACGCTCAACCAGTCGATCGGCGTACGGCGAGCAGGATGCGCTCGCACTCCTCGATGCAGGCGAGAGCCTCTCGCAGGCCGTCGCGATCCGAAGCCATTACAGCCGCGTCGGAAGCACGGGCGGGCTCTGGGGCTTCGGCGCTGGTTTCGACCGCTTCGTATGCGGCCAATTTTTCGGCATCCGGCTCGCCGAGGATGGCCGTCACGCTCAGCTCGCCCACGCGCAGCCCTCGCGCACCCTGCTCCCGGAGCAGGCGCTGCACGCCCTTGATCGTATAGCCCTGGTCGTAGAGTAGCTGTCGGATTGAGCGCAGCAGGATAATATCGGCGGGTCGGTAATAGCGACGCCCGCCAGCGCGCTTCAGCGGGCGGATCTGCGGGAAACGCGTCTCCCAGAAGCGCAGCACGTGCTGCGGCAAATCGAGATCCTCGGCCACCTCGCTGATGGTGCGGAAGGCGTCGGCGCTTTTTTCCATGCCTGCTCAGGCTCCTGGCCCGAGATCCTTATCCCGATCGAAGCCGCGCCGAAGGGCTTGGATCACGCCGTTCACAGTCCGTCATCGGGAATCGCGTCGCCGTTCATGCGGGCCTTGAGCACGTTCGAGGGTTTGAAGACGATCACGCGGCGCTGCATGATCGGCACCTCGACGCCGGTCTTCGGATTTCGGCCGACGCGCTCGCCCTTGTCGCGCACCAGGAACGATCCGAACGAGGACAGTTTCACCGTCTCTCCGAGCGCGAGTTTCTCGGTGATCTCGGCCAGCACCATCTCGACGAGGCCGGCGGATTCCTTTCGCGACAGTCCGACCTGCTTGTATACCGCCTCGGCGAGGTCGACCCGGGTGACGGTCTGATTCGGCAGGGCGGCGCAGACCGACTCCGCCGTGGAACGCGGTGATACGTCGGCCTCGGCCACGCCGGAACGCGAATCGAAGACCGCTCGCATCGCGTTTCCCGCCTTGGTCATCAAGCCTTCCCCGCCCCGCATTGTCGGCGCCGTCGCCGAGAAGGACGGCGAGGGCGGCGGTACCCGCAGAAAATGGAGCAATTCGGCTCGTCTGCGCAAGGCCTTGACAGCTTTTCGGCAAGGGGCATTCGGCTACCAGCGGATCAAGGCTGAACCCCAAGTGAAGCCGCCACCCATCGCCTCGATCATCACGAGATGTCCGGGCTTGATGCGCCCGTCCTTGAGGGCCACGGAGAGCGCGAGCGGAATGGATGCGGCCGAGGTGTTGGCATGCTGGTCGACCGTGACGACAACCTTCGCGAGATCGATCCCGAGCTTGTCGGCAGAGGCTTCGATAATGCGGCGGTTAGCCTGGTGCGGCACGAACCAGTCGAGATCGGCGGCGCTGAGGCCAGTGGCCTTGAAGGCATCCTCGACGACGTCGGCGACCATACCGACGGCGTAACGGAAGACCTCCTTGCCGGCCATCTTAACCTTGCCGGACGTCTGCGTCGTGGAGACCCCGCCCGAGGTGTAGAGCTTGTCGCCGTGGCGCCCGTCGGAGCGCAGGTGCGAGGTGAGCACCCCGCGATCGCCGATCGTGCCGTCGCCGGGCTGCGCCTCGAAGACGAGCGCGGCGGCACCGTCGCCGAAGAGCACGGCCGTGGTGCGGTCCTGCCAGTCGAGGATCCGTGAGAAGGTCTCGGCGCCGATCACCAGAGCGCGCTTGTGAGACCCCGAGCACAGAAATTTATCGGCGGTGGCGACAGCGAAGACGAAGCCGGAGCATACCGCCTGCACATCGAACGCTGCGCCGCCCGTCATGCCGATACCGGCCTGAACCTGACAGGCCACGGAAGGGAACGTGAGATCGGGCGTGGCGGTCGCCACGATGATAAGGTCGATGTCCGCACCTTTAAGCGAGGCGTCGGCCAACGCCGCCTCCGCTGCCTTGAGGGCAAGGGTCGAGGTCGTTTCGCCGGCACCTGCAACGTGGCGGCGCGTGATGCCGGTGCGCTGGACGATCCATTCGTCGGTCGTGTCGAGCTTCACCTCAAGCTCGCGGTTGGTCACGACATGCGGCGGAAGGTAGGCCCCGGAACCGCTGACCACCGAACGCAGGCAGCCGTTATTCAAACGTATCACGTTGATCCTATCTTGGACCCGACCCAGGAAGCGGATTCCACGACGTCGACGGAAGCAGGCTTCGGCGGGAGAGGCCGGTCGAGGGCGGCCACGAGCATCTCGCGGATCTTGCCCAGAAGCTGCTGCCGCACCATCGCATGGCCGAGCTCGATCGCGCCAGCAGTACCAACGGCATCCATGCCGCCGTGGCTTTTGATCACGATGCCGTCGAGGCCGAGGAACACGCCACCGTTGACGTGACGCGGATCCATCTGCTCGCGCAATCCATCGAAGGCCGGCTTGGCAATCACGTAGGCGAGTCGGGCACGCCACGAACCGCTCATCGCGCTGCGCAGATAGTGCCGGATCTGACGGGCCGTGCCCTCGGCGGTCTTCAAGGCGATGTTGCCCGTGAAGCCCTCGGTCACCACGACGTCGACCGTGCCCTTGCCGAGATCGTCGCCCTCGACGAACCCATGATAATCGAGGCCGGGCAGAGTCGATTCGCGCAGCAGCTTGGAGGCGGCCTTGACCTCGTCGAGTCCTTTGATCTCCTCGGTGCCGACATTGAGCAGACCCACGGTCGGCCGATCAATCTCGAACACCACGCGGGCCATCGCCGCTCCCATGAGCGCCAGGACCACGAGAAAACGCGCGTCGGCTCCGATCGTGGCCCCGAGGTCGAGCACCACAGAGCGCCCGCGCAGCGTCGGCCACAGCGCGGCGATCGCCGGGCGGTCGATGCCCTTCATCGTATGCAGGCAGACCTTGGCCATCGCCATCAAGGCGCCGGTGTTTCCAGCCGAGACGGCGACGTCGGCCTCACCCTTCTTCACCGCCTCGATAGCCAGCCACATCGACGAGACCCGACGTCCGGAGCGCAGGGCCTGGCTCGGCTTGTCGGTCATGGCCACCGCGATGTCGGTGTGGTGGATACTGGAGCGCCCGGCCAGGTCGGGTCGCGCGGCAATAAGCGGAGCGATCTCGCTCTCGCGGCCGAAGAAAAGGAAGTAGGAGCCCGGACGACGGCGCAGCGCGATGGCGGCGCCCTCGACCATGACCGAAGGACCGTGATCGCCGCCCATGGCATCGACCGCGATCCTGACCGCTGCGGTCATGGCAGCGTCCGGCCGGACGGACGTCGGCGAAGGGTGAGTGTCACGAGCGATCCTTGAGCCTGGCCAGCGCAGCGAAAGCCGAAGGCGCCGGCGCATCGTTCTCGCCGATAACCATGTCAGCGAAATGAACGCCGGGCTTGTGCGGATAAGGATCGAGCCCAAGAACCATGAACTCCACGGCGACGGCGCCGAGATCGATCGTGTCATCAACGATAGGATCGGGCGGGTCTTCCTGGTCGTCGTTGCCGCCGGCCGGTGTCGGCAGCATCATCTCGGGCTCGGCGCGACCACCGCGTCCGCGCGGCTCCGCGATCGCCTCCGCGGCCGGTGCGAAGACCAGTTTCACCTGCTGCTCGATCGCGGTCTCGAACGGCTCGAGACTGACGACGCAGGTCTGCGTGACCGTGGCCACGACGCGCCCATCAAGCTCGGTCCGGTCTCCGGCGCGCGGCACCACGCGGAAGGAGGCGCTAAGGGCGGCGATGCCGGGCAGTGAGACGACCGCGGCCACGGCGGCGCATTCTTCGGGCGTGGCCTTCAGGTCCACCCGGCGAGCCTCGCCCTTCAGGGAGCGGACATCGAAGAGGCGGGCGAAGGGACCCTTCGGGCCGCGGGGCTGACGCGGGGCTTTGCCCATCCTCATGTTGGTTCCCTCACGAAGGACGCGGCATCGGGGAAGTGCGGGACGCCGTCCAGGAAAGCCTGCAGCGGCATCATCGCCAGCGCGGCCGTGGCGGCCTCGACATAGTCGGTGAGCGCGCCGGCGTCCCGATTGCCGGCGTAGACGTTGCGAGCGAGCGACTCGACCAGCGTTTCGCGAGCGCCGCGCAAGGCCGCATCGTAGGCCGCGCTGCGACCACCGAAGGCTTCCGCCATCGTCTTCATGCGCTTGGGGACGGTTGTGTCGCCCACGCCCATTTCGCGAAGGGTACGATCGAAATGCTTAAAGACGGTGTCGACGAGGTGCTGGGCCATCGCAGGGCCGGGTGCCTCGCAGCGCTGCAGCCTCCGCAACGTCAGGATCGCGTGTAAGGTGAGGCTCTCGAAGCGCCCCTCGAACGTGTCGGGCACTTGCAGATCAGCGTAGAGCGCCGGCTGGCGGGAGGCGGCCACAACCGCGAGGTAAAGCTTGTCGATCACCGCGTCGTTGCTGGCGCGCCGGAAAAGCCCAAACATCATGGAACCGCGCCCTGCTGCACCGCCAACCGCCGCGGCGGCACGCGGGCGCATCTTGCTTTCGTCACAAGCGGGGGTTAGGCATCGATGCCGCCGAAGGCAAGCAAAACTTGCGTGCGGGGCGCGTCTGTAAGCCGGAGTGCCAGACCCATGGTATCGCCAATCGCCGCACCCGGCCCGACGCGCCGTCGCGGCGACATGGTCGCCCGCTTCGGAGCACTCGCCCTCGCCGCGCTCGCCCTGGGCGGTTGCCTCGGTTACGACGGTGAGCTCCAGCACGGCTACCAGCTCGATCCCGCGATGGTCGCCGACGTCAAGACCGGCCAGTCCGCCGAGCAGGTGCTGGTGACGATGGGTTCGCCCTCCACCACATCCACCGTCGGCGGCGACGCCTGGTACTATATCCAGCAGAAAACCGAACGCTCGATCGCTTTCATGAAACCGACCATCACCGATCGTCGCATCTTTGCGGTCTATTTCGACAAGGGCAAGAAGGTCGCGCGAGTCGCCAACTATGGGCTGCGCGATGGTCAAGTGGTTAACTTTTCGGCGGGCGCGACGGCGACGATGGGCGCCGACAACAACTTTCTCAAGGGCCTGTTCTTCAACTTCAACCCGTTCGGCGGGATGATGTCGAAAAGCTGAGCGACAGCAAGTGAGCGCGCCACCTCAGAGAGGCGGTTCGAAGCTCGCGATCTCGATACCAAAGCCCGACAGCCCGACATAGGTGCGCGGCGTCGACGTGCGCAGGCGTATCGAGCGCACCCCCAGGTCGCGCAGGATCTGCGCTCCTAGGCCAACTTCTCGCCATTCGCGCGTGCGTTCCTCCTCCGAGCCGTCGACCTGCGAGATCCCGGCCCGCGCCGGTACGCCGGCGGCGCCATCCCGCAGGTAGATGAACACGCCCCTGCCCTCCTGTCGGAAACGCGCGAAGACCTTGCCAATCTCGACGCCGCCCTTGATCACGTCCTCGACGATATCGACGCGGTGCAGCCGGGTCGGCACCCCTTCCCCATCGCCGATGTCGCCGTGCACGAAAGCGAAGTGTTGCACAGCGTCGAACGGCGTGACGTAGGCATGGCCGATGAGCGTGCAGCCGTCCTTCTCCACCGGGAAGCTGGCGACCCGTTCAACCAGCTTCTCGCGCGCCTGCCGATAGGCGATGAGATCGGCCACGGAGATGCGTTTGAGGCCGTGCTCCGCGGCAAAGCTTTCGATCTGCGCGCCGGCCATCACCGTGCCGTCGTCGTTGGCGAGCTCGCAAATGACCCCCACGGGCGGCAGCTTGGCGAGCTTGCAAAGGTCCACCGCCGCTTCGGTATGGCCCGATCGCATCAGCACCCCGCCCTCCTTAGCTATGAGTGGAAACACGTGACCCGGACGCACGAAGTCAGTCGCGCCCATGTTGCCGTTGGCGAGCGCGCGCACTGTGTTGGTGCGCTGCTCGGCCGAGATGCCGGTGGTGAGGCCGTGGCGCGTGTCAACCGTCACGGTGAAGGCGGTGCCAAGCGGCGCGTCGTTGGCCGCCACCATGGGCGCAAGCTGCAGCCGCTTTGCGTCTTGGCTGGTGATTGGTGCGCAGACGATGCCGCAGCAGTGCCGGATGATGAACGCCATTTTTTCTGGCGTGCACAGCGCCGCGGCGACAACGAGGTCGCCCTCGTTCTCGCGGTCATCGTCGTCGGTGACGATCACGATCTCGCCGCGGGCGAAGGCCTCCAAAGCGTGCAAGACTTGGGCTTGGACGACGGCATGGACTTTGGGGGACACGGAACCTCTCGTGACTGACGGCGCGTCGCGCATATGGGGGCCGCATACAGCTTTGCGCACGAAGAGGCGAGGCAGCTTGACTTCGCGAGTATCTTGACTTCGCCCGTGTCCGGCGTTGTCTGCCGGCAAATTCGCGAGAGATGACGATCGATGCGATGGTGGTTGCGGTTCGTTTTGACGCTCTTGATGGGGCCGCTCGTCTGGTGGATTGCTTCCGGCTACCTCGCGACGCAGCAGGGATCGACCTTCATGCAGTGGCTGCAGGCTACGCCGAAGGTGCTGCCGGCGGTCTACCTCGTGTACACGCTGCCGGCGCTGCTGCTCTGCGCGATCCTGTACGCCGTGGACCGGCTGCTGAAGCTCGCCTCGCTCGACTTTATCACCGTGATCGTATCGCCGGTCCTGGCTTACGGGCTGGCTTGGGCGGCGGTGCATTACATTCCCGAACAGCACGTGCAGGCGGCCGGCTCCTCACTGCCGCTCCTCGTCTGCTACGGCCTGGTCTGGGGCCTGACGATCCGCGAGCCGCGCCGGCGGCGGCTCGGGGGCCGCAGCGATGGTGAATTCGTCGAAGCTCTGCTGCCCTGAGGCGAGGCGGCCGGACAAGCGCCGCGGCGCTTGCCTCTAAGCCGCGGCGCTCGGGCCTGACGAAAGCCTCAAACAAGGCTAGGGTCAGCACGGATGACCAATTATCACCTCGCTTTTACGCCGCTCCTCGCCGTGCCGCTCCTCTTGGCGCTGGCGATTGCCGGCGCGGCTGTGGTGGCTTTGGGCCTCGTCCTGCGCCAGCGCGCGGTATGGCTTCGCACGCTTGGGCTCGCCTTCGTGCTGCTGGCGCTGTTGAACCCCTCGCTCGTGCGCGAGGATCGCACGCCGCTGAAGGAGGTCGTCGCCGTGGTTGTCGATCGCTCCGGCTCTCAGACCATCGGCGAGCGTACCGCGCAGACTGATCATGCACTGGCAGAGCTCATGAAGCGCCTCAAGGCGCTCGGCAACGTCGACATTCGCGTGATCGAGGGCGGGCAGGACAGCGGCGCCAACGAGGGCACGCAGCTCTTCGCGGCCCTCAGCGCCGGCCTCGCCGACGTGCCGGCCGAGCAGATCGCCGGTGTCTTTATGATCACCGACGGCGTGGTGCACGACATTCCCGCCAAGGCGGCCGCGCTCGGCTTCAACGCGCCGCTGCACGCGCTCATCACCGGGCACGAGGGCGAGCGCGATCGCCGCATTGAGCTGATCGAGGCGCCGCGCTTCGGTATCGTCGGCAAGGAGCAAGTGATCTCGCTCAAGGTGCTCGATACCGACAACAAGGGCGAGCCGGTCAGCCTAGAGGTGCGCCGCGACGGCGTACCCGTCTCGACCATTCAGGCCTCGGTCGGCGAGACGATCAAGGTGCCGGTCAAGATCGAGCATGGCGGCAACAACGTCGTCGAACTCGAGGTCGCCGCCCTGCAGGACGAGCTGACCACGCTCAACAACAGGGCCGTCGTCACCATCGACGGCGTGCGCGACAAGCTCAAGGTGCTACTGGTGTCGGGCGAGCCGCACCAGGGCGAGCGCATGTGGCGCAACCTGCTGAAGTCCGACGCCAACGTCGACCTCGTGCACTTCACCATCCTACGCCCACCGGAGAAGCAAGACGGCACGCCGATCAACGAGCTCAGCCTGATCGCCTTTCCGACCGCTGACCTCTTCGGGCGCAAGATCAAGGACTTCGACCTCATCATCTTCGATCGCTACTCGAACCAGAGCGTGCTTCCGCCGGTCTACCTCGACAACATCGTGCGCTACGTGCGCGACGGCGGCGCGCTGATGCTGGCGGCCGGACCGGATTTCGCCAAGACCGAAGGCATCTTCTTCTCGCCGATCGGGCGCATCGCGCCGGCTCGGCCCGACGGCACGCTGATCGAGCGCGGCTTCCGCGCCGGCATCACCGCCGACGGGCAGAAGCATCCCGTCACGCGCGGCCTCGTCGGCTCGAAAACTAACAATCAAGCAAGCTGGGCTCCGTGGTTCCGCCAGATCTCGGCCGACGTCACCCGCGGCACCTCTGTAATGGACGGCGCCGACGGCAAGCCGGTGCTGGTGCTATCGCGCGAGGGCAAGGGCCGCGTCGCCGAGTTGCTCTCGGATCAGATGTGGCTCTGGGCGCGCGGCTACGACGGCGGCGGCCCCTACCTCGATTTGTCGCGCCGCCTCGCGCACTGGCTCATGAAGGAGCCCGATCTCGAGGAAGAGGCGTTGCGCGCCAACGCCGACGGCAAGCATTTTACCGTCACTCGCCAGAGCCTCAAGGACGAGGTGCCGCCGGCATTGGTCACGTTGCCCTCGGGCAGGACTGAGACGGTAAAACTCGTCGCCGGCGAGCCCGGCCTGTGGTCGGGCCAGATCGACGTCAAGGAGCTCGGCCTCTACAAGGTCAAGGACGGCGACCTGTCGATCCTCGCCAGCGTCGGGCCGGAGAACCCGCGCGAATTCCAGGAGGTCGTCTCGACGACCGATGAGCTGCGCCCGCTGGCCGAGGCGACCGGCGGCACCGTGCGTCGCATCGCCGACGGCACATCGGGCGCTGTCACCTTGCCCCGCATCCTCGAGATGCGCGACAGCCCAATCTACGGCGGCTCGGACTACGCCGCGATCCGCCGCACCGGCGCCAGCGAGATCAAGGGCATCGGATTGGCGCCGCTGGCGATCGGCTTCGTGGGCCTCGTGATCCTGCTCGGCAGCCTTCTCGCCGCCTGGCTCTACGAGGGCCGCGGCGCGAGAGCGTAGCGTTCATGCCGACGCTTGCGCCGAACGTCGAAGTCGTCCGCCGACTGCGGTTACGGAAGATCCGTGAAGGCGCCGGGCACGAAGACGGTGACGCTTGAGAAGGCGAGAGTGACGCCGGCGCGGCGCAGCGCGGTGGTGGCGAGATTATTCGAGTTCTGCGTCACCGGCGAATACGTCAGCTTCATCGCATCGATCCGCGCGTAGGTGCGCAGGATGGAGCCCCAGCGCGCCGAGAGATCCTTGCCGTGCAGCATCGTCGCGTGAGGATAGGCGTGGCCGGCGTCGTCATTGGTGGAGTGATCGCCGGCGCCGCTCTTCAGGAAAGGCGTGCCATTACGAGAGTCCGACGCCAGCGTGCCAAACGTCGAGGGCTGATCGTCGAACGAGGCGAAGACGGCCAAGAGGGCATGTTCCGGCGTCTGCGGCGCCGACAGATCGGATGGGCAGGAGCTTGCAGCGCGGCTGACGCCGTTCCGGTCGGTGTAGACGATGGCCATGTGGTAGGCCATGCCGAGGCCGAAAAAGCGGGCCACGCGGGTGGGATCGAGCGGTGAGTAATAGACCTCCAGCGTCTCCGAGCCGGACGAATCGTCGATCGCCGCCGGCATGGCGGAAACGGCCGCCGGCTGCACGTCGGGGCCATGCATGCGTGAAGCGGTCGTGACGGTCAGGGCGCCGAGGAGCCTGAGGACAGCTAGACGAATCATGATCCCGACGTTTGAGCAGTGTTTAATTGCACACTACATAAAGGCAGATCGCCTAAGCACTAGTCGTGTTGCACGCATCGGAGGCACACGTGCGACATCGTTGACCGATGCTAGGGCTTGCTCACAGGTTAACCAGAGCGAGACGCCGGCCGAGGTTTACCTCGGGCTCGTTTCCTTCCGCAGCGGCGAAATGCCCGCTGTCGAAGTCAGCCCTTTGCCACCGCGGCAACCTCGGCGGCGAAGTCGCCGGACTCCTTCTCGATGCCCTCGCCGAGCGCGTAGCGTACGTAGCCCCTCAGCACCACTGGAGCCCCGACGCCGGCCGCCTCCTCGACGATCTTGCCGATCGTTTTACCGGCATGGTCGGCGTGGATCGAGATCTGGTCGACCAAGCAGTTTTCCTTGAAGTAGCTCTTCAGACCGGACTCGACGATTTTCTCGACGACGTGCGAAGGCTTGCCGGCGCCATTCTTCTCGGCCAGCACGGCCTTCTCGCGGGCGATCGTCTCAGGGGCGATCGAGCCGGAGTCGAGCGCGACGGGATTGATGGCAGCGATGTGCTGGGCGATCTTCTTGCCCATCTCGGCGAGGACCGCGGCATCGCCGCTCGATTCCAACGCCACCAGCACGCCCAGCTTGCCGAGTCCGTCGGCCACCGCATTGTGCATGTATTGTGCAATGACGCCCTCGCCGACGTGCAGATGAGCGGCACGGCGGATCGTCATATTCTCACCGATCGTCGCGATGGCGTTGTTGACCGCCGCCTCTACGGTGCCGCCAGTCGGGTATGACGCCGCCTTGATCGCCTCGACATCATCGAGCTTCTCGCGCAAGGCGACCTCGTCGATCGCGCGCACGAGCGCCTGGAAGGCGTCGTTACGGGCGACGAAATCGGTCTCGGAATTGACTTCGACGATCGCGCCCTCGTGCCCCTCGGTCTTGAAGCCAATCAAGCCCTCGGCGGCCACTCGGCCACTCTTCTTGGCCGCCTTTGACAAGCCTTTCTTGCGCAACCAATCGATCGCGCCCTCGATGTCGCCGCCGGTCTCGTTGAGCGCGTTTTTGCAATCCATCATGCCGGCGCCAGTCTTCTCGCGAAGATCCTTCACCATCGCCGCCGAAACAATCGCCATCGCACGTGAGTCCTTACAGGTAAACGCGGTCGGCACATCGGACGCGAGCCGCGTGAAAAAAAGGGAGCGGGAGCCCTTACCCTCTCTTCGGAAGAGATCCGGAATGCGCTGACGCAGTGGTGAGACTCATGCCGTCGCCACAATCTGCCGAAGACGGGAGCTCTGCATAAACAGCATGCTTCGCCGTCGCACCTCTCCCTCGTCGAAACGACGGAAGCCTAGGCCGCCAGCAGCGTGCGGGCCTGGTTGATCCAACCGTCGCGCTCGATACGACCGCCAAGCTTCAGGTCGGCCTCGACTTTGGCGACGTCCTCGGGGGTCATCGCCGCGATCTGCCAATAGTGAAAGATGCCGCCGTCGTTGAGCTTCTTTACGATCTGGGGACCTACGCCCTGGATCTTGGCGAAATCGTCGGGGGCGCCGCGCGGCGCCGAGAGCAGCTCGAAGGCCTCGGCCGGCGCATCGAGGTTTTCCTCGACGTCGAGCTTGGCATCGGCGTCGATGTCCGGCGTCTGCGGCGCCAGAGTGTCGGCGGCGTGCAGCTCAGGCGCGGACGCCGTCTCCGGCAGCGCCTCGGCAGTGGGCACCTCCATCTCGCCGAGGTCGGCACCGGCCGAGCCCTGCGAGCGCTGGATACCGTCGAGCGCGGCGCGAGCGATCAGGTCGCAGTACATGGTGATGGCGCGGCCGGCATCGTCGTTGGCCGGGATCGGGTAAGTGATGCCGTCGGGATCGGAATTGGTGTCGAGGATCGCCGCGACCGGTATGTTGAGGCGCGCCGCCTCCTTGATCGCCAGCTGCTCCTTGTTGGTATCAATGACGAAGATCAAGTCGGGCACGCCGCCCATGTCCTTGATGCCGCCGAGCGCCTTCTCGAGCTTCTCGCGCTCGCGGCTCATCATCAGCCGCTCCTTTTTGGTCAGGCCGACGGCGCCGTGATCGAGTTGCTCGTCGATCTTGCGCAGCCGCTGGATCGAGCCCGAAATCGTCTTCCAGTTGGTCAGCATGCCGCCGAGCCAGCGCGAGTTGATGTAATATTGCGCCGAGCGCTTGGCGGCATCGGCGATCTGGTCCTGCGCCTGCCGCTTGGTGCCCACGAAGAGCACGCGACCGCCTCGGGCGACCGTGTCGGAGACGGCCTTCAGCGCCTGGTGCATCAGCGGCACCGTCTGCGCGAGGTCGATGATGTGAATGTTGTTGCGGGCGCCGAAAATGTAGGGCGCCATCTTCGGGTTCCAGCGATGGGACTGGTGCCCGAAGTGGGCGCCGGACTCGAGGAGCCCACGCATGGTGAAATCAGGCAGTGCCATATTGCGTCTTCTCCGGTTAGACCTCCGCGGACCGTTGAGGATCCCATCGTCCTTTAACGATGAGGCTCCACCGGAAGCGCGCCTTGGGGCAGGCGCGCGCGGTCCGCGTGCGGGATGGAGGACGGTATAAGCGCCCAACGCTTTTTCGGCAAGCGCGAGGACGGCTCTTTTCGTATAGCCTCGATCCTACGGGCGCGTCGCCCGACAGGCTGGAGACCGGACCTTGCCACTAAGGACGACGACGACCGCGCTCCTGGCCGGTCTTTGCCTGGCGACAGTCGCACTCGCCCACGAGCACGACGGCGGAAACGCGGCGGGCGAGGTCGGGCGCGGAGTGACGACCGACGTGCGCACGCTCATCATCGTCGAGCACGAGGACGGCATGATGGTGTTCTTACCCACCACGCTGCGCGTGAAGCGCGGCGAGACCGTTCGCTTCGACGTCACCAATGCAGGCAAGCTTCGCCACGAATTCCGCATCGACACCGTCGCCGGAAACGCCGAGCACGCGGCCATGATGCGCGAAATGCCCGACATGAAGCACCATGAGGGCAACAGCATCGCGCTCGCCCCAGGCGGCAGCGGCCATCTCGCCTGGACCTTCACGCACGCCGGCACGTTTCAGTTCGCCTGTCTCATCCCAGGTCATTTCGAGGCCGGCATGCACGGCACCATCCTGGTCGAGCGCTAGAGCGACGTGCGCGTCTGCAGCTTGAGCAACGTCCGCTGTTGCGGACTTGCTTCAACAAAGAAAAACGTAGCGGGGACATGCATATAAGCATCGCGAAGCGACTCTGGATCGACGTCCGGTGCCCTGACGTTGCGACAATCCTTCGATACGATAGCCAAATCTAAGCCTCCACCGACTTGACGTCGCCTTGGCATACGGTGTCAGGACGAGCCTGCGGGATCGTGAACCTCGGCGACCTGGGCTCGTCGGAAGCCGAACAGGACACCGAGGATGTTGACACAAGCGGGTGAGAAAGAGGCGACGGACCTCTATTATGACCTCCTCAAGAAGTCGCTGACGAACACCTTGTTCGGCCGGGAGCCCGATGCCGACAACGCCAGCGAGATCCGCTTCATCCACGAATTCACCAATCATTACATCAAGAGCCCGGCGGTCTCGATGCTGCCTCGCGTCCGCCTGGACCATCTCCAGCGGTGCGTCACGGAGATCCTCGGTGACGGCGTTCCCGGCGATCTCATTGAGACCGGGGCGTGGCGCGGCGGCGCGACGATCTTCATGCGCGCCATGCTGAAAGTGAACGGCGTCAGCGACCGCTTGGTCTGGGTCGCCGATTCGTTCGATGGATTTCCTGAGCCGGACGCCGAGCGCTTCCCGAGCGAGGCGAAACATTTCGCCGGCGCGGTCATGACCAAGACGCTCAATCACCTGGCCGTGTCGCTCGACGAGGTCCGCCGCAACTTCGAGGTCTACGGCATGCTCGACGACGGCGTGCGCTTCCTTAAGGGTTGGTTCAAGGATACGCTGCCCTCGGCGCCGATCGAGCGCCTGGCCATCCTGCGGCTCGACGGCGACTACTACGAGTCGACCTGGGACTCGCTCAGCGCCCTCTACGACAAGCTGTCGGTTGGTGGCTACGTCATCGTCGACGATTACGGCGAGGATCGCTGGACCTATTGCGCCAAGGCCGTCGACACGTTCAGGGCGCAGCGCGGCATCGAGAAGCCCTTGCAGTTCGTCGATACCAAATGCTGCTACTGGCGCCGGGAACGCTGACGCTCACGCAGGAGCAAAGTCCACTATCGTGTTTCCCCAGGTCGCTTGTTCAAGAGATGGATCTGCGACCTACCCAATATTAACCTTATCAGAATAGCCATAAGCCTGCAACGTGTCAGGCAGCCCGCAGACTTAAGTACCGTCTCGCGGGTTGGCATTGTAAGTACCACCGCCGTTTTGCGCACTGAGCCAAATAGCACGAAGGCTTACTTTGTTCGCACGCGAATATTCGTTATTCTGATTTGCGTACAGCGCATTCAACATCTGGTAGTTACCGCTCTCAGAACAAGAAGCTTGTTGGGACCGAGACCCAGAATTGGGTTAGGGAGAAACCTACACGGGCCACTCGTTCGGCAGACACCCATCCTCGAAGCGCCAGGTCGAGGTGTAGATCGTGTCGCCGCGCTTTCCCGTCACGCGGATCGCGCCCATCGCGTTGATCTGCCCCTTCGGCAGGCGCGTGCAGGCCCAGACTCGCTGCCAACAGTCGCGAAGCAACAGGTCGGCCCTGCACAGGTGACCCTGCTCGGAAAAGGGGAAATACACATCGATGAAGCTGCCCTGAAATCCCGAGGGCACCCACATCCAGACCGAGAATGAACAGAGCGAGCGTTCAGCGATGGGCGTCTCGATGTAACGACTGGCGACAATCGCGTTGGCACGCACCGTATCGTCTCTCAGGACGATCTCGAAGACCCGGCTGTCGCCGAAGGAAGGTCCGCCAGTGGCTTCGCGGCCGATGCAAAGATCCTCGAACTTCCAGGTCTCGTCATATTGGAGGACGGTGTTGAGGGTGAGGCGGCAGCTTCGGCCGCGGATCACCCGCAAGGCCTCCAGGCACAGCGTCAGCCATCCGCGCAGGTCGAGGCTGGGAGCGTCGTTGGCCGGAGCGAGCCGCTTGACGTGCCCCCTGTAGAGCCCGTTCTTCCAGGTCTCCACGTCGCCGGCATTGAAGTGGCGCTCCTCGCCCTCGACCCAAAGGAGATTGTTGGGGCCGAGCCTGCGCATGACGCGGAACAGCTCCTCGACTTGGCCGAAATCGCCTTCTTTGCGGACGAAAATCTTTTCTCCGGCCGCGAGATCGTCGACGAGCTTGCGCCGGAGATAGCGCAGCTTCTTCAGCTCGCGGGCGCGCAACGCCTCCTTATCGCACGTCGAGGCTGCAATTTCGGTGTGGTAGATGAAATCGTCGTAGAAGCGACTGCAGCCCTGGATCTCGTCGTCCCCATAAAAAATATCGAGACGTAGGTCTTCGTCGGACCCGATCGGCTCGAGGTTGCTCTCGAATGCGCGGATGAGGCTCTCGAGACGTGATCCCGAGAAGCGGAAGAGTCCGAGCGGCTCCACGCCGCAGAAGCGTTGCACCAGGCCGAACTCGCAATTGTCGCCGAGGCTCTCGAACTCCGAGACGAGCTCGGCGGGCGTGATCGCGGTCGGCTCCTCCGGCTCGAGGAGAATCCCGGGCGGCTCGACAAGCTCGCGCCGAGATGCTCTCCACCTGAACGCGCGTGAGCGAAAGCCCGAGAGAAAGGCAGACATCATGGCCGCGTGGTTATTCATGGGGCAGGTTGGACGTTCCTAGGCAAGGTCTCTGCGGAGCTCAAGCCTCGCGCAGAAGCAGGCGTCGGCTTTGTTTCCGATAGCCCCGGGTGGTAATAATGCCAGGGCCGCGCGGATCATGGCCATGACGGCATCGTGTCCGCCGAGATCGTCGCGCCGTGGCGTCCGGCGAGCGTCACGATGGTGTAGGCGAGGTCGTGCGGTCGTTTGTCGAGAAGGCTCAATGCCACCAGCCGGTCGCATCGTCGTCGCTGCCATTCGACGCTCCAGCCGCCGATGCGAAACGGATTGTACCTCGGAGCGCTCTCGACGGCTAGCGTGAGGCGCACCGCGGCGATGCCGTCGGCCGTGCCGACGATGGCCGCGGCTTTCACGGCATTCCAGGCGATCCGATCGCCCAGCCTTGTGTCGCGCAACCCCTCAGCATCGAGGGTCAGGATGGGTCGGTCGGCAAGGGCATCGCGCAAGGCCGTCGCCGCGATCGCCGCCGGGATCACGGCCGCGATGGCGAACACGGCTGCCAGCGCATATTTCGACAGGGGATCGCCGGGAGCCCTGGCCAGCACGAAAGCCAAAGCCAGGCAGGCAAGCGACATGGCGGCGGCGCCGGTTCCGGCCACAACAAAGCGGAGGCCTGGTCGCGCGGTCAGCGGCAGGGTCACGCGCGTCAGCGCCCGAGGCGCCACGAATGGGCGCAGCTCCGCCGGGATGTGTAGAACCGTATCGAAGATCGACACACCGCACTCCATCAGCCCGCCCCTCCGTCGGCCCGACGGACCAGTGCGTTCCAACGCGCGAGAGGCCAGAATTTTCCGCGTCGATGGCGCTTGCCAACCGGAACAAATAGAGTACATTCGCTTCCAACCAACTCCGTTTGCCTGCCCCTCCCGCCGCGTGCCAGAAGGATCGAAAGCGATGTCTCAAGCCAATCTTCGCGTCGTGGAAGGAACTAGCGTGGACAAGACCAAGGCGCTCGACGCCGCGCTGTCCCAGATCGAGCGGAGCTTCGGCAAGGGCTCGATCATGCGGCTGGGCAAGAACCAGCAGGCGATGGAGATCGAGACGATCCCGACCGGCTCGCTGGGGCTCGACATCGCGCTCGGCGTCGGCGGCCTGCCCAAGGGCCGCGTGATCGAGATCTATGGGCCAGAATCCTCGGGCAAGACGACGCTGACGCTGCACGTCATCGCCGAGGCGCAGAAGAAAGGCGGCGTCTGCGCTTTCGTCGATGCCGAGCACGCCCTCGATCCGGTCTACGCCCGCAAGCTCGGCGTCAACCTCGAAGACCTGCTGATCTCGCAGCCCGATACGGGCGAGCAGGCACTGGAGATCACCGACACCCTCGTGCGCTCGGGCGCCATCGACGTCCTCGTTATCGACTCGGTGGCAGCCTTGACACCGCGAGCGGAGATCGACGGCGAGATGGGCGACAACCAGCCGGGCCTCCAGGCCAGGCTGATGAGCCAGGCCTTGCGCAAGCTCACCGCCTCGATCTCGCGTTCGCAGACCATGGTCATCTTCATCAATCAGATCCGCATGAAAATCGGCGTGATGTATGGCTCGCCCGAGACCACGACCGGCGGCAACGCCTTGAAGTTCTACGCCTCCGTCCGCCTCGACATCCGTCGCATCGGTTCGATCAAGGACCGCGAGGAGGTCGTGGGCAACCAGACCCGCGTCAAGGTCGTCAAGAACAAGGTGGCGCCGCCGTTCAAGCAAGTCGAATTCGACATCATGTACGGCGAGGGCGTGTCGAAAGTAGGTGAGCTCGTCGACCTCGGCGTCAAGGCGGGGGTGGTCGAGAAGTCGGGCGCGTGGTTCTCCTACGACAGCCAACGTCTCGGCCAGGGCCGTGAGAACGCCAAGGCCTTTCTCAAGGCCAACCCGGCAACGGCGGACCGGATCGAGAAGGCGATCCGCGAGAACTCGGGCCTCGTCGCCGAACGGATCCTTGACCAGACCGACGCAGAGTCCGATGAGGCCGAGGAGGCGTAGCTTTCGCCTCGCACTGGCATGACGCAGATGATGCAGGTTTGTGGGTAGCGCAGGATTTTCGCGATGATCCGCTACGCCGACCCTGACGGGTTCGCCGAGCTCGCGGTCACCACCAACTTCTCTTTCCTGCGCGGCGCCTCGCATCCCGAGGAGCTCGTCGCCCAGGCTATCACGCTGGGCCTCGACGCGATCGGTATCGCCGACCGCAACTCGCTCGCAGGCGTCGTGCGCGCGCACCTTTTTCTGCGCTACAACAAGGCGGCGGCGAATTACCTGCGCGTGTTGCCCGGCAGCCGTCTCGTGTTCTGCGATGGCACCCCCGACATCCTCGCCTACCCCAAGGACCGCGCCGCCTGGGGGCGGCTGTGCCGGCTGCTGACCGTCGGCAACATCCGCGCGCAAAAGGGCACCTGCAGCCTAGTGCTGGAGGATCTGTTGGCTTGGCAGGACGGGCTGCAGCTCGTCGCGCTGCCCGCCTCGACCTTCGAACCCGACGTCGAGGCGCGTCTGGCGAGGCGACATTTTCCAGAGTGGGACGAGTCGGGCGCGTTGGGAGGAAGTGATGTCGCCGGGAGAGTTTCCGACGACGAAGGCCGAGGTGGCGGCCACCGCCAGCGGCGGTCCTCCGTCGCGCCACGCGCCACGGGCGAGGATCCCCTCGCCCGCCTCGCCATTGCCTGCTGCGGCCGGCTGTGGATCGGCGCAATCTTGGGCTACGGTCGTAGCCCGCGCAGCGACCTGCTCCGCCGTCGCCAGCTCGCCGATCGGCTCGGCGTGCCGATGCTCGCCACCAACGATGTCGCCATGCACGATCCCGCGCGGACCCCGCTGCTCGACGTCGTCACCTGCATCCGTCACGGCCTGACGCTCGAGGCGGCCGGGCGCAAGCTCGCGCAGAACGCCGAGCGCCACCTGAAGCCGGCGACCGAGATGCGCCGGCTGTTCGCCGAGGCGCCGGAGGCGGTGGCCGAGACCCTGCGCTTCGCCGACGGCCTCGCCTTCTCTCTCGACGAGCTCGGCAACGACTATCCCGAGGAGCTGCGCGAAGGATTTGCCACCCCGCAGGAGGCGCTCGCAGCCTTCGCCGCCGAGGGCGCGCTGCGGCGTTACCCGCCGAGTACCTACCCCGACGGCGTGCCCGAGCACGTCACCAGGGCCATCGCCCACGAGCTCGATCTCGTCCGCCAGATGGATTACGCGCCCTACTTTCTCACGGTTCACGACGTCGTGCGCTTCGCCCGCTATCGTGGCATCCTGTGCCAGGGCCGGGGATCGGCGGCGAACTCGACGCTGTGCTTCTGCCTCGGCATCACCGAGGTCGATCCCGCGCTGCACGACCTGCTCTTCGAGCGCTTCATTTCGCTCGACCGGAAGGAGCCGCCCGACATCGACGTAGACTTCGAGCATGAGCGGCGCGAAGAGGTGATGCAGTATATCTACGATCATTACGGTCGTGCCCATGCCGCGCTGACCGCAACGGTCGTGACCTACCGCGCCCGCTCGGCGGTGCGCGAGGTTGGCAAGGTGTTCGGCCTTTCCGAGGATGCCATCGGCATGCTCTCGGGCACGATCTGGGGCTGGGGCGAGGCGGCGGTTGACGACACCGGCGCCACCCGCGCCGGCATGGACCCGAGCGAGCCCGGTCTCGCCCGCGTGCTCGCCCTCTCGCGTGAATTATCCGGCTTCCCGCGCCACCTCTCACAACACACCGGCGGCTTCGTCATCACCCGATCGCGGCTCGACGAGGTGGTGCCGATCGCCAACGCCTCGATGCCCGAGCGCACCACCATCGAATGGGACAAGGACGACCTCGATGCCCTCGGCATCCTCAAGATCGACGTGCTCGCGCTCGGCATGCTGTCGTGCCTGCGCGGCGGCTTCGACCTGCTCGAGAAACACTATGGCGTCACCGAGACGCTGGCGTCGATTTCGCAGGAGGACCCGCAAGTCTACGCCATGATCCAGAAGGCCGACACGCTCGGCGTCTTCCAGATCGAGAGCCGCGCTCAGATGTCGATGCTGCCGCGGCTAAAGCCTGCGACCTTCTATGACCTCGTCATCGAGGTGGCGATCGTGCGGCCGGGTCCCATACAGGGCGACATGGTCCATCCCTACCTGCGCCGCCGCGTCGGCAAGGAGGTCGTCACCTATCCCTCGCCCGAGCTCGAGGCGGTGCTCGGCAAGACGCTTGGCATACCGCTGTTCCAGGAGCAGGCGATGCGCATCGCCATCGTCGCCGCCGGTTTCACGCCGGGCCAAGCCGACCAGCTGCGCCGGGCGATGGCCACCTTCAAGCGCGTCGGCACGATCTCGACCTTCTACGACAAGATGGTCCACGGCATGGTCGCGCGTGGCTACCCCGCCGATTTCGCCGAACGCTGCTTCAAGCAGATCGAGGGTTTCGGCACCTACGGTTTCCCCGAGAGCCACGCCGCCTCGTTCGCCCTGCTCGTCTATGCCTCGTGCTGGGTGAAATGCCGCTACCCCGACGTTTTCGCCTGCGCGCTCCTCAACGCCCAGCCGATGGGGTTCTACGCTCCGGCTCAGATCGTCCGCGACGCCCGCGAGCACGGCGTCGCGGTGGCCGAGGTCGACATCAACCTGTCGGACTGGGACTGCACGCTGTTTCGCGAGGAGGGGGATCTTCGCTCCACCATCCACCCCCGCCATGCCGACCGCGCGCAGGCCATTCGCGGCGATCACGCGATTCGGCTGGGGTTCCGCCAGGTGAAGGGTCTTGGCGAGGGCAACATGCGCCGTCTCGTCGCGCGGCGCGGCACCGGCTACGACTCGGTACGCGACCTGTGGCTCAGGGCCGAGCTGACTCCGGCGGTGCTGGAGCGGCTGGCCGAGGCGGACGCGTTCCGCTCGCTCGGGCTCGACCGACGCGAAGCGCTGTGGATCGTGCGCGGGCTGAACCGCGCCGGCGACAAGGACGACCTGCCGCTCCTGCGTGCGCTCGGCCTCGCAGAGATCGAGCCCCAGGCCAAGCTGCCGCCAATGCCGCTGGGGCAGCAAGTGGTGGAAGACTATCGGCACCTGACCTTGAGCCTAAAGGCGCATCCCGTCGCCTTCGTCCGCGAGCGGCTCGGCGACGCTCTCAAAGCGGAGGCGCTCGCCACCCATCCCAACGATCGTCGCGTCACGGTCGCCGGCTTGGTGCTGGTGCGCCAGCGCCCGGGCTCGGCCAAGGGCACGATCTTCCTCACGCTGGAGGACGAGACCGGCATCGCCAACATCATCGTCTGGCCCAAGGTGTTTGAGCTGCTGCGCCCGGTCGTCATCGGGGCACGCTTCATCCGCGTGACAGGCCGGCTGCAGCGAGAGGGCGAGATCACGCACGTGGTCGCCGAGAAGGCCGAGGACGTGACGCGGCTGCTGTCGCTTCTCTCGAGTGCGGGGGCTGACGTGTCGGCGCTGGCGCGCGCCGACCACGTCAAGCGCCCCTTGCTGCCGCCACGCACGAGGCGCTGCGAGCCGGAGCCGGACACGCCGGGGCTTTTCGCCATTTTGCCGCCGCAGGCGGGGGAGCCCGCGTCCTTGCGGCAGATGCTGCCGAAAGGACGCAACTTCCAATAGCCTCAACGGTGGAAGCCGCCTCCACCACCATGGAAGCCGCCCCCAAACCTACCGCCGCCGGGCCGGCCACCGCCGCCGAACCCACCTGGGCGACCACCGCCAAACCCGCCGCCACCAGGACGACCACCGCCGAACCCGCCACCGCCGAAGCCTCCGGGACGACCAACGCCGAACCCGCCACCACCGGGGCGCACGCCACCCGCGCCGGCGCCGCCGAAGCCTTGCGGCCGACCACCGCCAACGATGCCCTGCTGCCGGCCACCGCCGAGGTTCTGCGTCGGCCTGCCGCCGCCGAACCCTTGAGCACGACCGCCGCCGAAGCCTCTGGCGGCACGGCCGCTGCCGAAGCCCTGCGTGCGTTGCGCACCTCGGCTACGCCCGGCCCGACCGCTCCCGGCGGCAAGACCCCGGCGGCCTCCGGCTCGCTCGGCGGCGCGCCTACCGTGGCCGGCTCCTGCTGCGACGCGACCGCGTTGTGCCTGCCGCCCCGTGGCACGCTGCTGCTGACGACCGGCAGTATCGCGACCGCGCGAAGGTTGCCGCGCCGCTTGGCGGGTGGTTTGCCGCGCTGCCGCGCCGTGGCCCGCACTGCTCCTCGTCGCGCCGGCGCCCGTTTTGCCGCCTTGGCCACCGGCAGCGGCGCCCGTGCGAGCCGCCTCACCCGGACGAGCGGCAGCTGCACGGGCACGCCCGGCTTCGCCGGCGCGCTGCCCCGGCAGGGCTTTGCGCGCGCCCGCACCGGTGCCGCGCAGATCGCCCTGCCCGCGCGCCGCATTGAGTTGCGCTGGCGTGGTGATGCCGCGCCGCTCGAGAGCACCTACCCTAGCTCGCGCCGCCGCCGGTAGCCCCACCGCCGCCGCGCCAGCGGCCGCACCCCCCCCGGCTGCGGCCGTGCCAGTCCGGCCGAAGCCGCGCGGACCACCTCCGGGGAAAGCTTCGTGGATGTTGTTCACCACGCGGTTGTTATTGATGAAGACGTCGCCGCCGCCGCCATAGCCGCCGAAACCACCGCCTTCGAAACCGCCGTAGAAGTAATTGTCGAACGGGTACACCACGAACGGCGGCGGGTCATAGTAGACCGGCAGCGGCACAAAGGCCGGCACGGGAAGGAAGAAAAGGCCCTCCGGCGCCGGCGGCGGCGGCAGATCGAGGAAGCCGGCCTGCAACGGCGGCAGCCAATAATTAGGCGGCGGCGGCAGCGGCGGCAAACCGTAGCCAGGCTCGACGAAATCGATCACCGGCTGATCCACGAAAGGCAGCTCGTCGGGCGGCGGCGGCGGCACGTCGAAGGGGATCGCCTGGAAGTCCACCGGAGGCGCCGGCGGCGCCGTAAGCGCGGCGAGGCGGAGCTTGGCCGCCGTTGCGTGCGGCCCGTGCGGGTAGCGCCCGACATAGGACCAGTAGGCCGGCGGCGTATCGACCGCGATGCTGCGGCGCCACGTCAGCGCCTCGCGCCGGGCGGCGAGCAGGACGCGCGCGCGCTTGGCGAGAGGATCCTTGCCGTAGCTCGTCACGAAGCTCTGGTAGGACTCGTAGGAATCTCGAGCAACGGCGGCTGTGTAAGCCTCTTTGACCGGCAGCTCGCCGATAGGCTTGGTAGTGAGCGCGGCGACCTGCTCGCCTATGGCGGCCGGCGGCGGCGCGCCCTGCTTGCGCACGAAGAAGCGGAAATCGGCGTCGATCTTGGACACGTCCCAGGGAATCTCGGACCCTTTGGTCTCCTCGTTCACGCGCAGGCGCACGCGGTCGAAGACTTCGTCGGGCGTCAGGCCGCCGTCGCGCAGTTCGGCCGCGAGCGACTGCGCGAAGACGCCGTAATTTCCCTTGCCGACGGGCGCCACCGTGCCGGGCGCGGCGTTGTAGGCGACGAGCAATCCGGGCGTCGCCTCCTGAAGGTTGAAGCCGCCAGCCAAAGGGGTACCAATGACCCTGAAAGGCAACTGATAGGCGGCATCGAAGACCATGAAGCGCGCCTTGAGGTTCAAGGCGACGAGCGGCCCGGTAAGGTCGCTGAGACGGATCGTCTCGATCGGAATATCGGCGTCGCGCGAAACGTTTGCGCCGATCGGCACGTAATAGTTGTCGTTGCCGTACTGGACGCCGTAGCCCGACATGTAAACAAAGGCGACGGCGTCGGGGCCGGCATCGGTCACGCGCTTCAGGAAGTCGGCGTAGGATCGCCGCAAGGTATCGGCATCGAGGTCGCGGGCGCCGACGACATCGAAGCCGGCAGCTTGCAGCGTTTGCGCCATGAGCCCGGCATCGTTGGCGGCGGTGGGCAGGGCGCCGGCGGCGTAGCTCTCGTTGCCGATGACGAAGGCAAACCGCTTCTCGCCTCTGTTCTGAGCCGCCTTGTCCTGAGCCGCCTTATCTTGGGGCGCAGCCGGTGCCTCGCCCGAGGCGGGCTTGGGCTGCGGCAAGGTCGAGCCGTTGTCGGCTTGGCCCGCCTTCGGTGTGTCGGCTTGGCTTGCCTTCGGCGTGCCCGGCTGATTTGTCTTCTGCGCTTCAGCTTGGTCCGCCTTCGGCGATGCGAGTTGAGCGGCGGAAGGCGGTTGTGTCGGCTTGTCGCGCGGCCAGTCTTGCGCGAGAGCAGTCGTAACCGAAAGCCCGTTGAGGGCGAACAGGACAACAAGGGCCGGAAGCAGACGCATCGCGAGCGGATCCTGAACAGCGCTGGTGATCTAAGTGAGCGGTGAGACCGAAAGCAACATGGTCGGGGGCGCGACATGGTCGTACACCACATCGATCGAAGACGATGTCAGGCGGACGCCGAAACGGCGCGGAGGACGATGCAACCATGACCGATCAGATGGCCGACAGGGCTGGCGTGATCGACGCGCTGCCGCCGGGGCGTAGGCTCGTCCACCGTCACAGCATCTGGGTCAGGCTCACGCACTGGGTCTGGGCCGTTGCGCTCGTCGTCCTGTTCATGAGCGGCATGCAGATCTTCAACGCGCATCCAAGCTTGAATTTCGGCAACTTCACCCAGTTCGATCCTCAGGACACCGGGCCCAACCGGCTGATCCTCAACATCGACAACGACGGCAACAAGGGCATCACCCAGGTCTTCGGCCACACCTTCGACACCACGGGCGTGCTCGGCGTCTCCAACACCGCCGACGGCCTGCAGGCGCGCGGCATGCCGAGCTGGCTCACACTCCCGGCCACGCAAGATCTCGCCACCGGTCGGCGCTGGCACTTCCTGTTCGCCTGGATCCTAGCAATCAACGGACTCGTCTATGTCGCCTACGGCCTGATCAGCGGGCACTTTGTGCACGACCTGATCCCGCGCCTGCGCGAGTTCGGCAACATCCCGCACGACATCCTCATGCACCTGAAGCTCAGGTTCTCGCACGGGGCCGACGCGCCGCAGTACAACATCCTGCAGAAACTCGCCTACGCGGGGATCCTTTTCGTCGTACTCCCCGTGCTGGTGCTGGCGGGACTGGAGATGTCGCCGCGCGTCGATGCCGCGCTGCCGTGGCTGCAGACGCTTTTCGGCGGCCGGCAGAGCGCGCGCACCATCCACTTCCTGATGGCGTGGACGCTGGCGGCGTTCCTCGCGCTGCACCTCGTGATGGTCGTGGTGTCCGGCATCTTCAACAACATGCGCTCGATGATCACCGGGCGCGCCGCCGTGACCAGAGATTGACGAATGAGGAACAAGACCATGAGCTTCAAGCTCGATCGCCGCGCCTTCGTGGTCGGCGCCGCCGGCCTTGCGCTCGCGGGATGCGACCGCCTGGCTGCCACCAGGCATGGGCAGCAGGCGCTGGGCGTCGACGGTGACCAGACCGGTCACGCGGCCGACGGCGTCGGCAGCGAGCTGACCTGGGAAGCGCAGAAGGCCTTGCCCACCGGCGAGCTCGCCGAGGAATATTCCGCCTCCGCCATCACCAAGATCTTCAAGCCTAATGGCTCGATCAATCCCAAGGATCCGGCCTACAAGAAGCTCGCCGCGGAGAAGTTCGCGAGCTACGCGATGGAGGTCGGCGGCCTCGTCGAGGCGCCGCGCTCGTTCACGCTGGCGGACCTCAAGACCATGCCGGCGCGCACGCAGATCACCCGGCACGATTGCGTCGAGGGCTGGAGCTGCATCGGGCAATGGACTGGAGTGCCGATGATCGAGGTCCTGGACCAGGTTAGACCGAAGCCCGAGGCGCGCTTCGTGGTGTTCCACTGCTACGACCGCTACGCGACCGATTACTCGACCGATACACCGGATGGCAACTTGGACGCTTCGGATTCGCCGGTGTTCTACGGCTCGATCGACATGCGCGAGGCACGACATCCGCAGACGCTGCTCGCCTACGGCTTCAACGGCGGAGAGTTGCCGGTGGAGCACGGCGCCCCGGTGCGGCTGCGCGTGCCGCGCCAGCTCGGCTACAAGAACACCAAATACATCAAGAGCATCGAGCTGGTTTCGAGCTTCAAGACACTTGGCCAGGGTAAGGGCGGCTACTGGGAAGATCAGGGCTACGAGTGGTACGGCGGCATCTGAGCCGTCGCTACCTTATCCTGCCCGCCGGGAGGCATAGGCCTGCAGGTGGCAGTAGGCGACCTTCAGCAGCTCCGTCGGCACCCCGAACGCGGCGCCGCGGTTGATCATGTCGCCCTGGAGGTGGTCCGACTCGATGCGCGCGCCGCTCTCGAGGTCGCGCAGCATCGAGGCGGTGAAGTCGGAGCCGCGATTGGTGAGGAAGGGCCGCGCCCAGCCGTGCGCCTTGGCGCTGACGGCATGGCCTGACGCGGCTGCGACCGCCTCGCACTCACCGAGCATCTGCAGGGTCAGGCGCTCGCCGTCGCCGGCTGCCATGATCGCGCTCACCGGCGCGCGCATCAGACAGGTAATGCCGGCCGCCGCGGTGATGAAGGTGAATTTCTCCCACATATCCTGAAGGATGTCGCCGCTGCGCTTGGTGTCGAAGCTGGCGAGGCGCAGCAGCGCCTCCGTGGCGTCACAGCGCAGTCCTTGCCCCGGCATGCGCGCGCCGAAGGTGAGTCCCTGAAGCTTGTTGAGGTGGCGCACCATGCCGTTCTCGCTCAAAGCCGCGCTGATGTAGGCGATACCGCCCAGCACCGGCTCCGGCCCGAAGGCGGCATCCAGCACGTCGAGATGGGCGAGGCCGTTAAGGAGCGGCACGATGGTCGTGTCCGGCCCGACCGCGGGGCGGATCGCCTCGATCGCGGCGCCGAGGTCATAGGCCTTGCAGCTCAGCAGCACGAGATCGTAGGCCGCTTTGGCCTGCTCGACAGCGTGGACGGCAATGTGGGCGTTGCCGAGCGGGCTCTCGATGCGCAGCCCGTCGGCGTGCAGCCGGTCGGCCCGGGCGGGACGGACCAGGAAGGTCACGTCGACGCCCGCCTCGACCAGGCGTCCGCCGAAGTAGCCGCCGATGCCACCGGCGCCGAGGATGAGGATGCGCATCAGGGAGCCTCGTCGAAGATGTGGCGGAAACGCTTGCGCAGAAGGGAGTTCTGCACCTTGCCCACGTTGTTTCGGAGCAGCTCGGCAACGGCAACCAGTTGTTTCGGCAGCTTGTAACGGGCGAGCCGGCGCTCGAGCCGGCCGCGCGGGGCAGCCTCGTCCCAAGCCGCGCCGACAGCCGGCACGACGGCGGCGACGACCCCGTCTCCGAGATCGCGGTGCGGCGCGCTGATGACGGCGCTCTCAACGACCAGCGCCGGCTCGGCATCGCCGAGGAAGAAGGCGAGCTCGGCCATCGTGGAGGCCGGGTTCAGCGGTAGGAAGGCGGCGCTGGCAGCGACGACGCCGCGGAAGAGCATCAGGCCTTCCGCGGATTTGGCGATCCACCCAGCGACCCGGTCGCCGGGCTTGACGGCGCGCTCCTGGAGCGCCCCGGCGATGATGGCGTCGCGACCGCGCAGGTCGCGATAGGTCCAGACGCGACCGCCGGGATGATCGACGAGGAAAGGCGCCTGCGCTATGCCCCGCGCCACGACATGCTCGAAGAGGTGGTTGGCCGTCGCTCCCGCGCGAGCCTCAGCTCACCTCGGCCTTGCGCGGCGGCCCCATCAGCGCCGGCTGAAACAGGATTGCGGCGGCCAGCGTGCACACCAGCGATAGTGCCATCAGCTTGCCCATCGAGGACGTGCCCGGGTGCTTCGAGGCCCAAAGGCTGCCGAAGGCCGTTGCCGTGGTGAGCGCGCTCCAGAACACCGCGCGCGTGAGGCTCGATTGCAGCAGTTTCTTCGTGCCGGCACGCCATGCCAGCACGAAGTAGATCTTGAAGGCGACACCAAGTCCCAGAAGCAGCGGCAGCGCGATGATGTTGGCGAAGTTGAGCGGCATGTCGATCAGCACCGTGATCTCCAGCGTCACCACGGCCGCGAGCAGAAGCGGCACCAGGGTGAGAAGCACGTCGCCGACGCGCTTCAGCACGAGCCACAGAATCACGAAGATGGAGGCGATGGCGATGGCGCCGGCTTCGATGAAGGCCTCCTTCACGGTGGTACCCGCCGACTGGATGGAGACGGGCTGACCGGTGGCGTGCGGCGCGATCGACTTTACCTGGTCGGCGAACTTGACCATATTGTCGTTGTTGTTCGGATCGCCCGCCGGTGCAACCTCGACCCGGGCCTGCCCGGTCACCGGGCTGACATAGAGGCTCTTCAAATAGTTCGGCACGGTCTCGATCGTGATCTTCGAGGCATCGAGCGTGTCGCGCAGCGACTGGATCGTGGTTTTGAGCGGCGGCACCAGCGCGGCGGTGGCGCGGGCGCGCACGTCCGGCTTGGCGGCGGCGACCTCGTTGGCAAGTTTGGCGAAGCGGCGCGCCGCATCGGCGCCCATGCCGTCCTTGCCCTTCGCGGTGTTCTCGAAGGCGCTCGCGGAGCGCTGGATTGATTGCACGTTCTCCTCGTCGGTCGGCGGATCGAGCGCGCGGCTCGGATCGAGTGCCGGCCCGAGGCTCTTCTTGGCCTGCGCGATGATCTGCAGCTTCTCGTCCTGATCGCTCGGCACCAGGTTGGTGAGCGTCCTGACGCGGGCGATGTCGGGCAGTTTGCGCATCTTTTCGGCAACGAAATCGGCTGAGGTCAGGTTTGGCTCGAGCACGCTGATGACCTGCGTGTCGGTGTCGGGATCAGCCATCAGGCTCTTAAGCGCGACGATCGCCTCCGTCTTCTGGTCGTCGAGATTTAACGGATTGAAGTCGAAGTGAAGGTTGCGCAGGAGCGGCATGCCGGCGATCGCCACCGCCAACGTGCCGATGACGATGACGTAACGGTGCCGCTCGATGAAGTCGTCGACCGGGGCCATGAACTTGTAGCCGGCCGGCTCGCGTTCGGGCGCCGGCTTGATCACGGTGAGCAGCGCCGGCAGCAGAGTGATCGAGGCGGTGAAAGCAATGATCATGCCGGTCCCGGCGATCTCGCCGAGTTCGGAGACGCCGCGATAGGCGGTTGGCAAGAAGGCATAAAAGCCGGCGGTAGTCGCCGCCGCGGCGAGCGCGAGCGGGCGGCCGACCTTGGCGGCGCCAAGCGCCAGCGCTTCCTTGAAGTCGGGATGATCGAAGCGCTCGGCCTTGTAGCGCACCGAGAACTGGATGCCGAAGTCGACGCCGATGCCGACGAAGAGCACGGCGAAGGCGATCGAGATGAGGTTCAGCGCGCCGACGAGCGCGAGCCCGGCGGCGAAGGTGATGGCAAGGCCGGCGATCACCGTCACGAACACGGCCGCGACGATCTTGACCGATTTCAGCGCGGAATAGATAATGAGCAACACGACGACTGCGGTGATCGCGCCGTTAAGGCCGAAGCCATCGGCGACGGTGGCGAACTCGCTGTCCGAGATCGGCACCTGTCCGGTGATCTGCACGTCGGCCCCGGTGGCCTTCGAGAGGTGAAGATCCTCGATGGCCTGGCGAATGAACCCGATCGGCTTCTCGCCGGGCTCGAGCGCCTTGTAGTCGAGGATCGGCGTGATCTGGATGAACTTGCGCAGCTGGCGGTTCTGGGGCTTCTCGCCTTGGGCCAGCAGGTTCTGCCAGGAGAAGAAGGCCGGCTTGTCGTCGAGGATGTGCTGCAGCGCGTCATCGAGCGAGGTGATGGGCTTTTCATACTGATCGAACGTGCCGCGCCCGGAGGCCACGCCCTTGGTGATGAACTGCATGGCATCGAAGATGCCGCGCAGCGACTGGTCGGAGGATAAAATCGAGAGCACGGGCTGCGCCTGCTGCAGCCCGCCCATAGCCTTCTTCACCTCGTCAACCTCGGTAAAGAGGAGGCCGTTCTTGGCGAAGAAAGGCCCGCCGTCGGGCTCGACCACCGACTTGAACAGGTCGGGATGGCCCTGCAGCCTCGCGTCGAGCGCATCGACCGCCTCCTGCGTGCGCTCGGGCGTCACCCCGTCGACCATCACGATGATCTGGTTGTCCTGGTCGGGGAACGCCTTGTTGTAGGCGATCTCGTCCTGGCGCCATGGCACCTTCGCGGAGATGAAGTCGTCGGTGTTGGTATTGATCTCGAGCTTGGAGATTGCATACCAGCCGCAGAAGGCGGTCAGCGCCAGCCCAATGAGGATGACGAGGTAGCTAAACCTGGAGCATGCCATCACCACGAACACCACGCCCTTGGTGATCGGGCCGTGGCTCACGTGCACGTCGGCGGGCTCTTGCGAGGAGGTGGTCATGCGTTACGTGCACCGTAGGGCTTGGACGCGGCCATGCTTGCCGGACCATGCGGTCTGACGCAATCGATGTGGCCTGGATGCGGCAGCAACCAACCATAAAGTCCGAAGCCGTGCACAGCCTTGTATTTCGCGGGTGTCAATGTCATCCCTTCGTCAACCCGGCAAGAAAAAAGAGGCGAGTGCCTCGGTTGGTTTCGAAGGAGCCGCATAGGGTCGTCACCCGGTTCGCTGCCCCTAGTCAGGCGTATCCGCGGGGTTACCATCCGCAACAAGAACATCGAGGACAGATCTTGGGTATTCCGCTTCTTCAGATGGCGAGCGTGGGGTCTTACGTGGCCCGTAAGGAATTGTCTGGCACCAAGCGTTATCCGCTAGTGCTGATGCTCGAGCCGCTGTTTCGCTGCAACCTGGCTTGCGCCGGCTGCGGCAAGATCGACTATCCCGACAAAATCCTGAACGAGCGCCTGCCGCTCGCCGATGCCTTGCACGCGATGGACGAGTGCGGCGCGCCGGTGGTCGTCATCGCCGGCGGCGAGCCTCTGCTGCACAAGGAGCTGCCGCAGATGGTGGAAGGCGCCATCGCCAAGAAGAAGTGGGTGACGGTCTGCACCAACGCCCTGCTCCTCGAGAAGCACCTGCATAAGTACAAGCCCAACAGGTACTTCAATTGGTCGGTGCACCTCGACGGCGACAAGGCCATGCATGACAAGTCGGTTTGCCAGAAAGGCGTCTACGACAAGGCGCTCTCGGCCCTGAAGAAGGCCAAAAAGCTGGGCTTTCGCGTCACGATCAACTGCACGCTCTTCAACGACGCCAACCCGGAGAACGTCGCCCGCTTCCTCGACGAGGCCAAGACCTGGGGGATCGAGGGCGTCACGGTCGCGCCTGGCTACGCCTATGAGCGCGCGCCCGACCAGCAGCACTTCCTTAATCGCACCAAGACCAAGGAGCTGTTCCGCTCCATTCTCACCCGGGGCAAGGGCGGCAAGGCCTGGCCGTTCTACCAGTCGATCCTCTACATGGACTTTCTCGCCGGCAACCAGAAGTACGACTGCACTCCTTGGGGCAACCCGACGCTCACCGTTTTCGGCTGGCAGAAGCCGTGCTACCTGCTCGGCGAAGGCTACGTGAAGACGTTCAAGGAGCTAATGGAAGGCACCGATTGGGACAAGTACGGCACCGGCAACTACGAAAAGTGCGCGGACTGCATGGTCCATTGCGGCTTCGAGGCTTCCGCCGTCACGGACTCGTTCCGCAAGCCGTGGAAGCTACTCGGCCTTGCCGCCAAGGGCATCCGAACCAAAGGACCGATGGCGCCGGAGATCCCGCTCGCCAACCAGCGGCCGGCCGAGTTCGTGTTCTCACGCCACGTCCAGAAGCGCCTAACCGAGATCGAGGAACGCGAGGTCCGCCCCGAGGCGCTGACGGCTGCGGAGTAGCGCGGCGAAGGCCTTGCGAGCATCGAGCCCCGTCCTGATCAGCTCGGGCACTTGCCCGGGCTTTTTCATGAGCGAGCCAATGATCGCCGCGAGATTGACGCTGCCGTCGGCGCGCATGCCGACGGAGGCGGCATGCGGCAGGCTGCGGCCAGCCGGATCGGTTACTACGCGGAGCGCGGCGAAAGGCACGCCGGCTGCCTGCGCGGCACGTCCGGCAATGTGTGATTCCATGTCGACGGTCGCGGCGCGGGTGGCGGCGCGGAGCGCGGCCTTGCCGGTCACGTCGGCGAGCGGAGTATCGACGGCAGCAAAGAGGGCCGCGGGCACGCCGAGGCTCGACGAGAGGCGCGAGACCCAGTTCTCGTCGACGGGATAGCGGCGGCCGTCGGCCATGACGATGCCCGCGCCCACCCTGGTGTCGCCGGGCTCAAGCGTGGGATCCAAGCCGCCGGCGATGCCAAAGCTGATGACGGCCGACGCTTTGGGGGCGAGCCGGGCGAGATCCTCGGCGAGGCGGTGCTGATCACCCCCGCCGCAGATTGTGGTCAGCCCCTCGCCCGCTGCGATATCGGCCTCGGCCTTCAGTCCGCAGACGACGAGGATCACTTTGTCGTTCCGGACGATCACATCCCGACCGAGACCTGCCGGTGATTGCTCTGCTTGAGATTGCGGTAGCGCGCCAACGCCCAGAGCGGGAAGAATTTCGCGTAGCCGTGGTAGCGCAGGTAGAAGACCTTGGGGAAGCCGGTCGCGGTGAAGCGCGCCTCGTTCCAGAAGCCGTCCGTCCCTTGCGTCTGCGTGAGGTAGCGGATGCCGCGCTCGACGGAGCTGTCGTCGATCTCGCCCACTGCCATGAGCGCGATGAGCGCCCAGGCCGTCTGCGAGGCCGTTGATTCGGCCTGCTGGTAGCCGTTGTACTCGCGTTCGTAGGTCTCGGCGCCCTCGCCCCAGCCGCCGTCTGGGTTCTGGTTGATGCGCAGGAAGTGGATCGCGCGTTGCACCGCCGCGCTCTCGCGGTCGACCTTGGCGACGTTAAAAGCGCACAGCACTGACCAGGTGCCGTAAATGTAGTTCATGCCCCAGCGGCCGAACCAGCTGCCGTCCTTCTCCTGGGTCTCAACGAGGTAGTCGACAGCGCGCTTCATCGCCGGCGAGGTCTCCTGCGTCTCACCGAGCTGCGCCAGCATGGAGATGCAGCGCGCGGTCACGTCGGCCGTCGGCGGGTCGAGCAATGCACCATGGTCGGCAAAGGGAATGTTGTTCAGGTACTCGTGGTCGTTGTCGGCATCAAAGGCGCCCCAGGCGCCGTTGCGGCTCTGCAGCCCCTCGACCCACTCGCGCGCTCGCTCGATCGCGTGATTGTAACGGTCCGGAATCGCGGAACGGGCGTGATCCTGCGCGCGATTCATGGCCATCACCACGACTGCGGTGTCGTCGAGGTCGGGAAAGTAGGCGTTGGCGTACTGAAAGGCCCAGCCGCCGGGCCGCACGTCCGGCTTCTGCGCCGCCCAATCGCCCTTGAGGTCGAGCACCTGGCGCGGCTTCAGCCAGTCGAGCGCCTCCTTGACGCTCTCCGAGTTGCGGTCGTGACCGGCCTCCATCAAGGCGTGGGCGGCGAGCGCCGTGTCCCAAACCGGCGACACGCAGGGCTGCATGTAGGCGTAATCGTCGTACTCGACGATGAGACGATCGATCGCCTCGACGGCCTGTACGAAGCGCGGATCATTTTCGCCTTCGCCCATCACGGCATACATCATCGCCGAATAGGCCATGGCGGGGTAGATCGCGCCAAGCCCGTCGACACCGTTCAAGCGATCGGTCGTGTAAGCTTCGGCCTTGGCCATGGCGCGCCGGCGCGGGCCAGCCGGCATGTGCGGCTCGGCAGCGCGGAGCAGCAAGTCCACGCCGTTGAACACCAAGGTCCAGACTTTGGACTGCCCAACGCTGCCCGGCCAGCGGCGCACCTTGTCGGCGGGGACGACGAAGAGCTCCGGCACGTGCACTTCGCGCGGATTTGCGGCCTTCGGTTTTACCGCGTTGACGACCATCATCGGCGCTAGCACCGTGCGTGCCCAGTAGCTCACCTTGTCGAGGTGGAACGGGAACCAGCGCGGCAGGTGCATGATCTCGACCGGCATCACCGGCACGGCCGACCAGGGCACCTCGCCGAACAAGGCGAGCAGCGCGCGCGTAAATACGTTGCTGTGCGCGGCACCGCCGTGCCTGAGAATTGTCTCGCGGGCGCGCACCATGTGCGGCGCCTGCGGGTCGTCGCCCAACATCTTCAGCGCGAAATAGGCCTTCACCGAAGACGACATGTTGAAGCCGCCGCCCTCGAAGAGCGGCCAGCCTCCTCGCGCCTTCTGCCGGTCGCGGACGTAGCGGGCAAACTTCAGCTCGAGCTGACGATCCATCGGCAGCCCGCGAAAGGCCATGAAGAGAATGTATTCGCACGGAATGGAGACGTCAGCTTCGAGCTCGAACACAAAATGTCCGTCGGGACGCTGCGTTCGTAGCAGGGCCTCCTCGGCGGTCTCGATCGCGTGATCCAGCCCGTCGAGCACCTGCGGCGGCGGCGCGTCGAGGCGAGTGGCGGTCAACAGCACTATTCGTTCCTCACGGATGCGGTCCGAAACAACTCTGCGTCAAATTCGCAGATTTTTTCGACACACACCTAGTCAAAAATAGCAGTTCTGCATCCGCAGGCGCGAGAGATGCTGCTTTGCAGCAACGGCAGTGCCACGCAAGTGATGTCAATCGAGGGTCGCGGCGGCCCTGTCGCCCGAGCGGATCGAGCCCTCGATCGTCGCCGGTAGTCCCGTTGCAGTCCAATCGCCGGCGAGTACGAGATTGCGTAGGCGGGTGCGGGTCGGAGGTCGACGCGCGTCCTCCGCCGGCGTGGCCGCAAAGGTCGCGCGTTTCTCGCGGATGATCTGCCACGGCGGCAGGGCATCATCAAGCCCGGTGGCCCGCTGCACGTCCGACCACAGCGTGTGGGCCAGGCTCTCACGGGGCACGTCGAGCAGGCGGTCGGCACCGCTTATCGTAATGGAGATTCGATCGGGGAACGCGAAGATCCACTCCACCGTGCCGTGCACCAGCCCGAGGATCGGCGGCAACGAAGGCGGCGGCGGCCGCTTGAAGTGGGCGTTGACGATCGAGCGGAAGCTTTTGGGCGCCGGCAAGCCCGGCAACAGGCTCACCGCGGCAGGGGCGGGCACGGCTAGGACGACCGAATCGGCTTCATCGAGCATGACGCTCTCGTTGGTGAACTGCAGGGCGGTCGCGCGGTTGCCGACCTCGTTGAGAGAGCGCAGCGGCCGTTCCAGCCTGACCTGCGCGCCTCTAGCCTCCAGCCAACGCAGGGCCGGCTCGACGAAGGCGGCGCCCAGGCCGTCTACGGCGATTAGCGGGCGGCACGCCGACCCGCCTTTCGCCAGCGTCTCGCGGATGATGGCGCCCGCGAGCGCCGCCGAGCTTTCCGGCGGATCGGTGTTGAGCGCGGCGAGCAGCAAGGGTTGCCACAACCGGTCGTAAAGGCGACCTTCGCAGGCCATGAGTTCGCCGATCGTCTGGGTCGGGCGGGCACTCAGCAACTTGCCCAGCGACAGGTAGTCCACCGCCTTGGTGCCGGGAACGCGGCGCGCCTTGAAGAGCACCCACCAAGGCACTTGGCCGGCGTTGGGCCTTACCGTCCAGTGCTCGCCCGTAGCGAGATCGACGAAAGGAAAGTCGGCGCCGGGGGGCCCCTGCATCGAATCGAGGCTACCGACCGTCCGCAGGAAGGCCAGCGCCGATGTGTTGCCCGACAGCAGCAGGTGGTTGCCGTTGTCGATCATCATGTCGAGCGAGGCGTCGTAATACGAGCGGCAGCGTCCGCCGGCCTGCCGCGCACCCTCGTGGACGACCACGCGGCGCCCGCGCTGCACCAGCGCCACCGCCGCGGCGAGACCGGAAAGCCCGGCGCCGATCACATGGACCGTACCGTCCGCCTGCTTGGCTTCCCCCATGCTCAGATCAGCCCGTGGCGCAGCAGCGACAGCATGAAGCGCAGCTTAGAGACTTTCACCTTGGTTCGCGGCAGCGCGAAACCACGAACGACCGTCTTGAACAGGATTTCGCTGTAAGCTTCGGCCATGATTCGCGGCGCCCTGACGCTGCGGCGCGGGCAGCGCGCCATGATCGCCTTGGCTTCGGCAAAATGGGCGTGCGCCTCGGCGATCACGGTCTTCAAGGCATCGTCAAGCCGCGGGTCGGCGGCCACCGCGCGGGGCGCGGTCATGGTGATGCCGACGCCCTGCAGCGCCTCCGCCGGCAGGTAGAGCCGGCCGATGCGGGCATCCTCGTCGATATCGCGCAGGATATTGGTCAGCTGCAGCGCCTTGCCGAGGTGATCGGCTAAGGCGTCGCGCTCGGCCTCCGGCGTGCCGAAGATACGTACGGAGAGTCGCCCAACGGCGCTCGCGACGCGATCGCAGTAGAGATCGAGTGTCGCCCAGTCCGGCGCGCGGATATCGGCGGTGACGTCCATGGCCATGCCGTCGATCACGGCGTGAAAATCCTCGCGGCGCAGGTCGAAGCTGCGGATCGCCGTCTGCAACGCGGCCAGTTCGCGCCGCGGGATAGTGCCGGCGTAGAGCGCGTCGACGTCGGAACGCCAGCGTTCCAGCGCGGCGTGACGATCGGGTCGCGGCCCGCCTTCGTCGGCGATGTCATCGACGTGGCGGCAGAAGGAATAGACCTCGTACATTGCTTGGCGCTGCGGCCGTGGCAGGATGCGCATGGCGAGATAGAACGAGCTTTTCTTGGCCTGCCCCGCGCTCTCGGGCGGTGCGGGCCGGGCTACCATGGTCGCCTCTCTCATGCTTTGCTTACACGCGCTGAGGGGGCCGAGCGCGGGGAAAGAGCGTCGACCGCGAGACTGCCGGCCACGCCGAGGAGCGCTTGCCATGCCGCCGCCGGCTTCGAAAGGTTCACGGTCTCGCTCAGCGGATCGCGCTCGTGGAGCCAGCCATTGAGCTTGGCAGCGAGCTTGCCGATGATGGCCGTCTCCAGACGCAACCGCCAGTCCCGCACTTGAGGCGAGAACAGCCGACCTTGCTCCACCAGCAACGCATTGCGCTCGGCCAAGTCGCGCAGACTTGCCCGAAGGGGTGCGGGCGCCGCGGGAAGCCCAAGCATGGCGATCTCAGCCCCATGTCGCGCCAGCACTTCCGCAGGCACGTAGACCCGATCGATCTCGCGATAATCTTTCCCGCAATCCTGCAGGTGGTTGATGATCTGCAATGCCGAGCACAGCGCATCGTTGGCCGGCCAGGTGCTCTCGGCCTCGCCGTGCACATCGAGCACGTAGCGCCCCACCGGCGCGGCCGAATAGCGGCAGTAGTTCAGGAGTTCATCGAAGGTCGCATACCGCAGCTTGATGGCATCCATGCGGAACGCCACCAGCAGATCCTGCGCGTGTCGTGCGGAGACCCCTGTCCTGGCGAGCGACACGCGCAGAGGCTTCGCAGCCTCGACCTCGTCCACAATACCCAGCAGGGTCGCCTCGAAAAGGTCGAGGCGACGGATCTTCTCCTCAGCCGGCAACGTCGGACTGTCGGCGATGTCGTCCGCCGCGCGCGCGAAACGGTAGAACGCCATGACCGCCTCGCGATGATGCGGCGCAATCAGGACCGAAGCGACAGGGAAGTTCTCGCCCCTGTCGTCCTTGCTCGCCTCGACCTCGACAGACACAACCACCTCGATTTCGAGCCACAGAGCGACGACATTGCGAGCGCATTGTCGGAAGCTGCGGCCTGATTACAGGAGCATCGGATCGTTGGCAAAGCCGCGAACGAAGCCGGCCGAACGTCGGCCGGCCCAGACCTCAGAACATGTTGACGCCCTGCGGGAAGAAGCCGCCCGGAACCGGCGGGTTGGCGGAGCTGCCGTAAGCGATCTGCATGATCTGCGTCATGGTGCGCTCGTCGGGGATGGCCTGGGCGGTATCGACGTTGGTGATCGTCGGAGCCGCCAGCGTACCAACGCCATGGTCACTGCCCTGCGTGGGCGTCCCGGCCTCGCCGTCGAGACGGACCCGCAGGAAGGACAGCGCCTGCGTCTGGCTAGCGTAACCCAGCCCGAATAGCGCGGTCCGAAGCATGCCGGCCTGGTAGGATTCGGCGCCGAGCAGGCCGGTGATCCCGTCGAGGACCATCTTCGAGGACACCAAGGTCACGGCTCCACGAAGATTCGTGACGCAGGTCTCCTCGATGATGTAGGCGGCCAGGAGGAAGTTGGCGTCGCTGGCGTAGGCATCAAAACCGCTGCCCAGACCGGCGTTGAGGGCGATCGTCGCGAAGCTGTTGAAGAGCTCTAGAGTTGGACGAGCCACGGCATTAATGCCAAGGTTGGTGCGCACGAAGTTGACGTGGAGCGTCTCGTCGTTGGCCAATTGCGTGACATAGGCCTGGGTCGTCGGGCTTTGGAAGGCCACAGGCCGAGCACCCGACACCGGACCGGCCGCCTGGCCGCGGGGTCCGACCACCATGGCGGTGGGAAGCCCGGGCTGGCCTAGGGCGCGCAAGTAGAGTTCGGCACCGAGATATTCAAAGTTCAATCCAAAGCGCTGAATGTTGGTGTCGTTGACACCCTGAGCAGGGACGACGGCCTGCGCCATCGCCTGCTCCGCGATTCCGCCGATCGCCAGGCCGGCTACGCCGATACCGACACTCTTCAGGATACTCCGACGCTCGGCCGCAAGGTCAAACGTCGCTTCGGCGATCTTATCAAGATCAACAGATTTCGTCATCGTCCACCCGTAATTCGAGACGTCGTGCTCTTATCTGGTTCCGCCAGAAGGGCAATAACATACACTGGGTTGGTGCGGGCATGTCGTCGCGCAGGATGCTCTTTCGACGTCCAAGGCTGCAGTTGGCGCGCGACGCTCAAGGCTGCAGTGGCGCGATGCCGCTGTGATTGGTGCAACACTCCTGTTAACCATTTGATGGGCATTGATTGGCAATCGGTTAACCAAGGCGCTTTGATGCAGCCGAGCCATTCTTCCGACGGATTTGCCGACGCTTCTGCGACGCGGCAAACCGATCTTGAGCGAACCCGGTGTCGAGCACGATGAGTTTCGCGAGGACGGACGGCAGCTTCCTGCCGAAATGGCGAGCCGCGGTGCTCGTCGCGGGCGCGTTTTTCGTCGCAGCACCTGCGGTGTCGGCAGAGACGCTGAGAGCGCACTACGCCGTGACTCTCATGGGCCTCCACATCGGCGAGCTCTACGCCGACGGCAACATGCAGCCCCAGGCCTATCAGATGGGCCTGAACGCGCAGCTGACCGGGCTGGCCGCCATGGTCTCGAGCGTGCGGATGGCGCTGGCCTCGTCCGGCGCGGTCAATAAGCGCGGGACGGTCGCGCCCTCCTCCTACGCGACATCGGCGGTCAACTCCGAGGCGACACGCACGCTGCGCATGGCGCTCAACGCGGGTACGGTGAAGGCGGTCGAGATCAACCCGGAGCCGGAATGGCGTGCCGAGCGCGTGCCGGTGACCGAGGCCAACAAGCGCAACGTGCTCGACCCGACCAGTGCGCTGATCATGCCGGTGCCCGCGGGTCAATCGTTGACCGGGCCCGCCGCCTGCCAGCGCACCCTGCCGATCTACGATGGCTACGCCCGCTTCGACATCGCCCTGCACTACCAGGGCGAGCGCGAGGTTCAGGTCCAGGGCTACAGCGGCCCGGTGGCCGTGTGCTCGGCGCGCTACCACCCGATCTCGGGTCACATTGTCGGTTCGCGCCAGACCAATTTCATGGCGCAGAACGAGGGCATCGAGGTGTGGCTCGCGCCCATCCCGAGCGCCCGCGTGGTGGTGCCGCTGCGCGTCTCGATGCCGACCATGACCGGCCAGCTCGACATCGAGGCTGACGACTTCGAGGTCGCGGGCGCTCCCGAAGCCACGCACTGATCCCATATAGCGGCTCATGCTGCTGATGATCTTCTTTGCATGCCACTCCTGATCCGCCTCGCGCTACGTGACCTGCGTGGCGGCATCTCCGGTTTCGGGATCTTTCTCGCCTGCATCGCGCTCGGCGTCGCCGCCATCTCCGGTGTCGGTTCGGTGTCACGCTCGCTATCCGACGGCCTAGCCGCCCAGGGTCGCGTCATCCTCGGAGGCGATGCCTCGTTCGACTTGATCCAGCGCGAGGCGAGCCCGGCGGAGACGGCCTTCTTCCGCTTCCACGGCCGGCTCGCCGAAGTCAGCGTGCTTCGCGCGATGGCGCGGCGCGAAGGGGGCGACGCCGCGCTGGTCGAGCTGAAGGCGGTCGGGGCCGACTATCCCGACACCGGCCGCGTCGTGCTCGACCCTGCGCTGCCGATCGCGACCGCATTGGCGAAGGCGGACGGCGCCTTCGGTGCGGTCGCCGATGCCGCGCTCGCGGCCCGGCTCGGGCTGAAGATCGGCGACACGTTACGCGTGGGCGAGGCTGCGTTCGTGCTACGTGCGACGCTCGTGCAGGAGCCCGACAAACTCGCGGCCGGCATCGGCTTCGGCCCGCGCGTCATCGTGTCCGACGGCGGTCTTGCCGCGACCAACCTGGTGCAGCCGGGTTCGCTCGTGCGCCACCTGTACCGCGTGGTGCTGCCGGACGTCGGTTCGCATCCCGCAAGCGACGCCTCCGTCCACCAGTTGATCGCCGATGCGACCAAGAGCTTCCCCGCCGCCGGCTGGGAGGCGCGCACGCGCGAGAACGTGTCGCCGCAGTTCTCGCGCGACATCGAGCGCTTCACCCAATTCCTCACCCTTGTTGGCCTGACCGCGCTGATCATCGGCGGCGCCGGCGTGGCCAATGCCATCCGCGGCTTTGTCGAGCGCCGGCGCCCCTCGATCGCGACCCTGAAATCTCTCGGCGCGACAGGCACCTACGTCTTTAACCTCATGCTGATCGAGGTGATGGCGATCGCCGCGCTCGGTATCGCCATCGGGCTGGCCGCCGGCGTCGCCATGCCCTTCGTCGTCGCCTGGGCGTTCAATGCCGTGTTGCCGTTTCCGCTATCACCGTCGATCTACCCCGCGCAGATCGCGTCGGGCCTCCTCTACGGCGCATGGACGGCGCTGGCGTTCTCGATGGCGCCGCTGGGCCGCGCCCACGACATTCCGGTTTCGGCGCTGTTTCGCGATCAGGTCGAGCCCGATGCCCGCCGGCTGCGCCCGCGCTACCTCGCTCTCGTGGCGCTCGCCGGCGCCGGCCTCGTCGCCACGATCCTGCTGCTCTCCCAGCAGCGGACGCTGGCGATCTATTACATGGTAGCGACGGGCTGCGGCTTCGTCGTGCTGCGGTTCGTCGCGGCGCTGCTCATGGTCCTCGCACGACGCCTTCCGCACTCGCGCGTCGTGGCGCTAAGGCTGGCGGTCGCCAACATCCACCGCCCCGGCGCGCTGACGCCGACGGTGGTGCTCTCGCTCGGCCTCGGGCTGGCGCTGCTCGTCGCCCTGACGCTCATCGACGGCAACATTCGCAACCAGCTGCACCGCACCGCTACGGGCGAGACACCGTCGTTCTTCTTCCTCGACGTGCAGGACGCCCAGGTGCCGGCCTTCCGCTCTTTCCTCGAGATGCACGCCAGCGATGGCAAGCTCGAGTTCGTGCCGATGATGCGCGGTCGCATCACTCAGGTCGGCGGTGTACCGGCCGAGAAGATCAAGCCTACGGAGAAGGCGGCCTGGGTGCTGCAGGGCGATCGCGGCATCACCTTCTCGCCGAGCGTGCCCTCCGGCTCGACCCTCGCGCGCGGGCAATGGTGGCCGGCGGATTATTCCGGCAAGCCGCTGGTGTCGCTGGAGACGGAGATCGCCGACGGCCTCGGGCTGAAGATCGGCGACACCATCGGCGTCAACGTCTTCGGACGCACCATCACGGCGACGGTCGCGAGTACCCGCAAAGTCGATTGGCGCAAGTTCGGCATCAACTTCGTGCTCGTGTTCTCGCCCGACACCTTCGCCGGCGCCCCCTACAGCGATCTCGCCACCGTGACCTTCCCCCAGGCCGGGGCGCCGCGCGAGCTGGCATTGCTGCGCGAGGTGGCGCAGGCTTACCCGAGCGTCACCTCGATCCGCGTCAAGGACGCGCTCGATGCCGTTTCCAGCGTTGTGGCGCAGCTCGCCACTGCGATTCGCGGGGCTGCCAGTGTCGCGCTGGTTGCCTCCGTGCTGGTCCTGGCCGGCGCACTGGCCGCCGGTCAGGAAGCCCGGCTCTACGATGCCGTGGTGCTGAAGACGCTCGGCGCCACACGCACGCGCCTGCTGGCCGCCTTCGTGCTCGAATACGGCATCCTCGGCCTAGCAGCCGCTGTCTTCGGCGTGCTCGCTGGGACGGCGGCCGCCTGGGGCATCGTCGCCAAGGTAATGAGCCTCGAGTTCACCTTCTTCTGGCCCCAGGCGCTGCTCGCCGCCTTCGGCGCCCTTGCCGTCACCGTCGTGCTCGGGCTCGTAGGCACGTGGCGCATTCTCGGACGCAAGCCGGCGCCCTACCTGCACAATCTGTGACGGCGCGCTCGGCGCCGGCGGCCAAAACCTCGCCCTGACAACGCCTTGCCGATGCTAAGCATTACCGGAGTTTAACCTCTGCCGGGCTGGCCAAGGCTTGTACGGATTTTAGCTTCCATCCATATTGTTTTTGCCGCCTCTCAGAGTCCGTGAGGCGCCCGAAGGCGGTCCAGCCTTCACATTCATCGAGGGTTTCATGTCCGACTGGGATCGCAACGCCGCACGATGGGGCCAAAACCCGTCCGTAGCGCGCGGCGCCGCCATAGATCAGGGCCTCCGGGCCTTCATGCTCGGCGTCTACAACAATATGGCGATCGGCCTCGTCGTGACGGGCGTCGTGGCGTTCCTGGTCAGCCAGTTCGCCGTCACGAACGACGCGTCGCAGGCCGCCGGCAATTTGCGCGGCCTGCTTCTCACGCCCTTCGGCCAGGCGATCTACTTCAGCCCGCTGCGCTGGGTGGTGATGTTCGCGCCGCTCGCCTTTGTGTTTTTCTTCTCGTTGCAGGTACAGAAGATCGCAGCGTCGACGGCCCGCGTCCTGTTCTTCGTCTTCGCGGCGTTGATGGGGCTTTCGATCTCCAGCATCTTGCTCATCTACACGCAGACATCGATCGCCAATGCGTTCTTCATCACGGCCGCGACGTTTGGTTCGCTTAGCCTCTACGGCTATGTCACCAAGCGCGACCTGGGTCCGATGGGCGCCTTCCTGTTCATGGGCGTGATCGGCATCATCCTGGTCAGCCTCGTGAACGTCTTCTTCGTCCAAAGTGCGGGCCTGAGCTTGGGCCTTAATATCGTAATCGTTCTCGTGTTCGCCGGCCTCACAGCCTACGACACGCAGAAGATCCGTGGGACTTACTACCAAGTCGCTGGCAATGGCGAGATGGCGGCGCGCATGTCGGTGATCGGAGCGCTCGAGCTCTACCTCGACTTCATCAACATCTTCTTGGCGATCCTGCGGCTCACCGGCTCGCAGCGTAGCTAACGGGAGCGCCCATCGCGACAACTTTAGAAAGCTCCGGCCATCGCTGGGGCTTTTTCCGTTTCAAGCCGGCAGCAGCGAGGCAACATGCGCTCCGATCGCCAGGCACGACGTCACGCCCGGCGACTCGATGCCGAAGAGGTTGACCAGTCCGGCAACGCCATGGTCCTTCTCGCCTGCGATGACGAAGTCGCGGGCGGGCTCTCCCGGTCCGGCAATCTTGGGTCGGATGCCGGCGTTGTCCGGCTCCAGCGCACCCTCGGGCAAGTCGGGCCACCAGCGCCTTATGTCGGCGGCAAAGCCCTGGGCTCGCGCCGGCTCGACGGTCGGGTCCAGTGTCTCGACCCACTCGACGTCGGGACCGAACCGCGCAACGCCGGCGGGATCGATCGTCAGGTGGGTGCCGACTCCGCCCGGCACCGGCAGCGGATAAATAAGCCGCGAGAACGGCACGGCGGCGGTGCAGCGGAAATAATTGCCCTTTGCCATGAAAGCGTCGGGCACGTGCCGCGGGTCGAGCCCGTCGATCGCTCGCGCCAGCGCGGGTGCGCCGTGCCCGGCCGCGTTGACGAGAAGGCGGCAGGAAATCCGCATCGGCGCGGCCCCGCCGATCTCCAGCGTGAAGCCTTCCTTCTCAGCGAAGACATGGTCGAGCGGCGCCTGGAAAGCCGTCACCGAGCCGTATTCCTCTGCCTCGGCCCGCAGCGCCTCAAGCAGCGCGCCGGCATCGATCACGCCCGTCGAGGGCGAGACGAGGGCCGAGGTGCAGCGCAGCGCTGGCTCCAGGCGGCGCGCCTGCGCACCGTCGATGCGCAGCAGGTCAAACACGCCGTTCTCGGCGGCGCGGGAGGCGATGCGGTCTAGCTCGATGTCTTCGACCGGCGACGTCGCGACGACCAGCTTGCCGCGCTTCAGGCAGGGCACGCCGTGGATATCAGCGAATTCGTAAAGGAGCTCGCGTCCGGCCACGCAGAGCCGCGCCTTGACGCTGCCCGGCTCGTAATAAAGGCCGGCGTGGATGACGCCGCTGCCGCGACTGGAGGTTCCGATACCAAGGTTGGGGCCGGCCTCGAGACAGAGCACCTGGCGGCCGGACCGCGCCAGGTCGCGCGCGACCGCGAGGCCGACGACGCCGGCGCCGGCGACGACGCAGTCCACGTGGTCCATCGATGCCTCTCCCCGGGCGACGCTTAGCTTGATAAACGCTGCGGCAAAACTGATATGAGCGGCGTCCGAGACGTCCCCTTTGCGCAGAGCATCATGAACGATCCCAAATCCGATTTCGCCAACACCAATTCCGAGGCCGCGGCCGCAGAGGCGGTGAACGGCGCCTCGGCGCCCACCGACGCTGCCCAGGGTGCCGAGCCGGATCCCTTCAAGGTGCTCGAGGCCTTGCAGGCCGAGAATGCCGAGATGAAAGACCGCGTGCTGCGCACCCTCGCCGACATGGAGAACCTGCGTCGGCGCACCGAACGCGAGGTCGGCGACGCCAAGTCCTACGGCGTCACCTCGTTCGCGCGCGACATGCTGACTTTCGCCGACAACCTGCGCCGCGCCGTCGACGCAGTGCCGCCCGAGGTGCGGGACGACGCCGAGCCGAGGCTCAAGAGCTTCATCGAGGGCATCGAGCTGACCGAGCGCGATTTCCTTTCCCGCCTCAACCGCTTCGGCGTGAAGAAGCTGGAGCCGCTGGGCAAGCGCTTCGATCCCAACATGCACGAGGCCCTCTTCGAGGTGCCGGACGAGAGCGTGCCGGCCGGCACCGTGATGCAGATCGTCGAGACCGGCTATGCGATCGGTGATCGCGTACTGCGCCCGGCCAAGGTCGGGGTCTCACGCGGCGGACCCAAGGCGGAGCCGGCGTCCAGGCCGAACTGACCGGAGTCGTCGCGCTGGCGGCGCACCTCAGCGCTCCGTCAGCACCTTGGGCGCTCCGGGGCGCGGATCGGGGATGAAGCCGGCGGCGTTGGGCATACGAATTTTTGGAAGGCTCGCCGCATCCATCGTCTCGCCAGGTGCGATCACCTTATCCTGCACCAGGATGTAGGCGACGACGGCGTAGACCTGCGCATCGGAGAGCGAACCTGGTGCGTTGAAGGGCATGGCGCGCTTGACGTAGTCGAACAACGTGGTGGCGTAGGGCCAAGAGCTTTCGACGGTCTCGATCGGCTTTCTGGTCGTGAGCGTGCCCCGGCCTCCGGCCAGCGCCGGGCCGCCCGCCGCTTTCACCCCTTGGAGCTTGTCGCCATGGCAGGCGGCGCACTGCCCAGCATAGACGATCACGCCTTCCGCAGCCGTTCCGTACCCAGGCGGCAGCCCCGCGCCGCTCGGCGGGATCGAGGCCTCACCGCGGAGGTCGGCCGGCCCGATCGGCGTGCCGAAGCTCGGGCTTATCGGTGCGGCCGACGCCGCACCGATAAGCCCGGTGAGGAGCCACGCGCCGACCAACCAGGCGAACCACACCTCAAGCCGCCGCACGGCCGACGCTCCCATCGGCACCGATGCTCCAGGCCTGGAGCCCGTTGTAGTGGTAATGCGCGTTCAGGCCACGTGCCGCGACCAGCGCCTCGCGCGTCGGTTGGACATAACCAGTGTCATCGGTGCAGCGGCTGACGAGCGTCGCCGCGCGACCGTCCCAAGCCCAGGGCAACGAGAACTGCACCGTGCAGATCGGCTGCGGCGTGCCGTCGAGCTGGGTCGAAGACCAGCTCGCACCGCCATCCGTCGACACCTCGACCCTGGTGATCCGGCCGCGTCCCGACCAGGCCAGGCCGGTAACGTCGTAATAACCGGGCCCCGGCAGCCGCATCTCGCCCGAGGGAAAGGTGATGACCGACTTGGCGTCCATGGCGAAGACGAACTGCCACGCCTTGCCGCTCGGCATGAGGTCGGTGTAGCGCGAGGTCTCCTCGCGCGTCATGAATGGCTTGCGGCTGAGCTCGAGACGGCGCAGCCATTTTATGTTGGTGTTGCCCTCGTAACCCGGCAGCAGCAGGCGCAGCGGATAGCCCTGCTCCGGCCGGATCGCCTCGCCGTTCTGACCATAGGCGAGCATCGCGTCACGCATCATCTTCTCGAGAGGGATCGAGCGTGTCATCACCGCGCCGTCTGCCCCCTCGGCCAGCACCCAACGCGCCTCGGGGTCGATGCCAACCTGCGCGGCGACGACGGAGAACGGCACGCCGGTCCAGTCCGAGGTGCTGAGCAAGCCATGCGAGAGCTGCACAGTCGGCGCGATGGAGCCGTTGTACTCGGAACCGGTGTTGCCGGAGCACTCGATGAAATGGCGTCGCGTGAGCGAGGGCATGCGGTGCAGGTCCGCCATCGAGAAGCGCTTGGCGTTCGACACCAGGCCGTGCACCCCGAGCGAGTGGCGCGCCGGATCGATCGTCGGGATGCCGCTGTGGTGGCGCTCGTAGTGCAGGCCAGACGGCGTGAGGTTACCGAGCAAGGCGGCCAGCGGCGTCAGGCTCCAGGTCGTGTAGCGATTCGGGTTGGATGCCGGCTGCCGCACGGCGGTCTCGAACTGCGAGCGTGTGCCGTACCCACCGTCCTCTCCGATCGGTCGGCCCTGCTCCCTCGTGGGATCAGGCGAGACGTCGTAGTGAACGGCGCCCGGCGGGGCGGACGGCGTGGCGGCAGCCGAGCGTCCAAGTAGCGGCAACGCTGCGAGCGAGCCGCCGGTCGCCCAGAGCAGCTTGCGGCGGCTCTGACCGGTGCGCGGGAACATGCCCTCTTTGCAGGGGCAGGCGTCCGCCGACCTTTCTGTCGCCGCGCTCCCTCGTTCCAATCTGTCCGTCTCTCGCTGCCGCATGCCACCAGTCTAACGATTTCTGCGGCGGCAGGCCACGCCGTCGTCACAGAGGCTTGGGACATGGGTTCGCCTGCCGCCAAGGCGCAACGATCGCATCGAGTCATAAGGTGACGGCCGGATTTGCGGAGAGAGGCCTCTATTCGCCGTGTGGCTTCACGCACGACGGCACCCGCTCCGTCGCCTCCGACCCGCCAGCGTAGCGGATGAGCGCTGAGGTCGACCGGCTCGTGGATCGCACGACGGCGAACATGGCATTCACAAGCAATTCACCGGGCGAAGTACAACGGACAAGCCGATCTACTGAACCGATGCGAACCGCGTCTCGCGCGCAGCCCGCAGCCGGGCGAAATCCTCGCCGGCATGGTGCGACGAGCGCGTCAGCGGCGAGGCCGCGACGACTAGGAAACCTTTGGTCAGCGCCACGTCATGAAGCCCGGTGAACTCGTCGGGTGGCACAAAGCGCAGGACGGCGTGGTGCTTCTTCGTCGGCTGCAGATACTGTCCGATTGTAAGGAAATCGACGTCGGCGGAGCGCAGGTCATCCATGAGCTGAAGCACCTCGTTCCGCTCCTCTCCGAGCCCGACCATGATGCCAGACTTGGTGAAGATCTTGGGGTCTAGCTCCTTCACCCGCTGCAGCAGCCGGAGCGAATGAAAGTAACGCGCGCCCGGGCGTACCGTGAGGTACTTAGAAGGTACGGTCTCAAGATTATGATTGAAGACGTCAGGGCGCGCCTCCACCACCAGTTCGATCGCGTTCGGCTTGCGTAGGAAATCCGGCGTCAGCACCTCCACCGTGGTGGCGGGGCTCGCCGCGCGGATCGCGCGAATCACCTCAGCAAAATGCGCAGCGCCGCCGTCGGCGAGGTCGTCGCGGTCCACCGAGGTGATCACGACGTGGTTGAGCCCGAGTTTGGCCACGGCGTCGGCGACGCGCGCCGGCTCGCGCGCGTCGAGCGCCCGCGGCATGCCGGTGCGCACGTTGCAGAAAGCGCAGGCGCGGGTGCAGGTGTCGCCCATGATCATGAAGGTGGCGTGGCGCTTGGCCCAGCACTCGCCAATATTGGGGCAGCCAGCTTCCTGGCATACGGTGACGAGCTTGTGCTCGGACACGATGTCCTGGGTGGCGTTGTACTGCGCCGATCCTGGCGCCCTGACGCGGATCCAGCCGGGCTTCTTCAGCTGCGGCTGGTCGGGCCGGTGCGCCTTCTCGGGATGACGCGGACGCGCCGTTTCGGTTGCCTCCGCCACCTCGTTCACGCGCGCATCCTCATTGCATCGAAAGAAAGGTTAGACCTTTCGGGAGGAGATGGGTACCGCGCGGCTGCATTGCAGCCGCGGCGCGGCGTCAGCCGCGAGCGGCGGCGAGAAAGGCGGCCCATCGCGCGAGGACGTCGGCGGGTTGCGGAGAATCGCCACGTCGTCGGCGCCGCGCAGGTCGGCCTCCGGTAAGCTGCAGAGCACGCCGATCGTGCGCACGCCGACCTTCGCGGCCGCCTCGGCATCATAGGGCGTGCAGCTGGTCGCCGCCCTGCCGATCTGCGAGCGCACTACGTCGTAGCCGACGTCCACACCGTTTTCGGCGAACGCGCTGCCAGGCCCGAGCGTGCGCGTCGACGGAGCCGATCAGCGTTCCGTCGACGTCGAAGATGATGGCTTTCAGCACGCGCATTCTCCTGGCGCCGAAACATTAGTCGACGGCAAAGGTCTCTTGCGCTGTCTTGCCTCACCGCGAACAGGTGAGGTGCCTATGTTCAGACCCGGAAAAGCGACGTCTCAGGCGAGGTGATGCGATGTTATGGATGATGGGTGCGCTGGCCTTCCTGGGCGGCATTTTGAACACCGTGCAATCCGGCTCCAACGCCACGCTGGCGAAGACCCTGGGGCACCCAATGCTGGCGGCCCTCTTCGTGACGCTCGCCAACGCCGCGCTGTACCTCCTGATCGGCGGCTTCGCCGGTATCGGTTGGCCGGAGAGGCAGGCCTTCGCTGCCGTGCCTTGGTGGGCTTGGCTCGGCGGCGTGTTCGGCGGCGTCTACGTGCTCGCCTCGATATTCTTCGCCGAGAAACTCGGCGCCGGCATCTTCATCGGCCTCACGGTGACGGCTGGCGTCGTCACCTCGATCGCCATGGATCATTGGGGACTCGTCGGCTTCAAGCCGCACGTGCTGAACTGGCCGCGCCTGCTCGGCGCCGCCTTCATGATCTGCGGGCTGGTGCTTGTAGCCGTGAACTGAGGCGTCGCTACTTATGCAGAACCTGCCCGTAGGCGTCGAGCACGCTCTCGTGCATCATCTCGCTCAAGGTCGGATGCGGGAACACGGTGGCCATCAGCTCCTCTTCGGTGGTCTCGAGGTTCATGGCGACGACGTAGCCCTGGATCAACTCGGTCACCTCGGCGCCGACCATATGGGCGCCGAGCAGCTTGCCGGTTTTGGCATCGAAGATCGTCTTGACCATGCCGTCGGGCTCGCCCAGCGCGATGGCCTTGCCGTTGCCGATGAACGGGAAGCGGCCGATCTTGAGTTCGTGCCCAGCCTCCTTGGCCTTGGCCTCGGTAAAGCCGACGGACGCCACCTGCGGCTGGCAGTAGGTGCAGCCTGGGATCATCGCCTTGTCCATCGCGTGCGGGTGCTTGCCGGCGATGGCCTCGACGCAGATCGTACCTTCGTGTTCGGCCTTGTGCGCCAGCATCGGCGGCCCGCACACGTCTCCGATGGCATAGATGCCGGCAACGCTCGTACGGCCGACCGGGTCGGTCTTGATCAGACCGCGCTCCATCGAGACGCCTAGCTTTTCCAGCCCAATGTTCTCGACGTTGCCGACGACGCCGACGGCCGAGATCAGCCGCTCCGCCTTGATCTGCTGGACGTTGCCCTTGGCGTCCTCGATCGTCGCGATGATGCTATCCTCGCCCTTTTCGACGTTCGTCACCTTGGTCGAGGTGAGGACAACGATGCCCTGCTTCTCGAACCGCTTGCGCGCCAGGGCCGCGATCTCGGCATCCTCCACCGGCAGGATTTGCGGCAGGACCTCGATCACCGTCACGTCGGTGCCCATGGTGCGGTAGAAGGAGGCGAACTCGATGCCGATCGCGCCCGAGCCCATCACGATCAGGCTCTTGGGAAAACGCTTGGGCACCATTGCCTCAAAATAGGTCCAGATCAGACGGCCGTCGGGCTCGATGCCCGGCAGCACGCGCGGCCGCGCGCCGGTGGCCACCAAAATGTGCTTGGCCTTGTAGGTGCCCGCGCCGAGCGTGCCCTTGGGCGGTGGATTTTGCGGCTGCACCACCGGCTTAATCGGTTTGCCCACCTCGACCTCGCCAACGCGCGGGATCGTGGCCTCTCCCCAGATCACGTCGACCTTGTTCTTTTTGAGCAGGAAGGCGACGCCGCCCGTCAGTTGCTGCGACACGCCGCGCGAACGGTTCACCACGGCCGCGGGATCGAAGCCGACCTTGCCCTCAACCGTCAGCCCGTATTCCTTGGGATGCTGCAGGTAATGGTAGATCTCGGCCGAGCGCAGCAGCGCCTTGGTGGGGATGCAACCCCAATTGAGGCAGATGCCGCCGAGGTGCTCGCGCTCCACGACGGCGGTGCGCAAGCCGAGCTGCGCCGCGCGGATCGCCGCCACGTAGCCGCCGGGACCACCGCCGATGATGATGACGTCGTAGGTTTCAGCCATCATTCTAGACCAGCATGCCCATGGGCTTCTCGATCAGCGTCTTGAAGGCATCGAGCAACCGTGCGCCAAGCGCGCCATCGACGGCCCTATGATCGGTGGAGAGCGTCACGCTCATTATCGTCGCCACCGCCGGGGCGCCGTCCTTCACCACCACGCGCTTCTCGCCGGCACCGACCGCCAGGATGGTGGCGTGGGGTGGGTTGATCACGGCGGCGAAGCTCTTGATGCCGAACATGCCAAGGTTAGAGATGGCGGTCGTGCCGCCGGTGTACTCGTCGGGCTTCAAACGGCGGACCTTGGCGCGCGCGGCGAAATCCTTCATCTCGAGCGAGATGGCCGACAGCGTCTTGACTTCGGCGCGGCGTACCACCGGTGTGACGAGGCCGCCGGGGATCGCAACCGCAACGCCGACGTCGGAATGCTTGTGGCGCAGCATGGCGCCCTCGGTCCAGGTGGCGTTGGCGTCGGGCACGCGCTGCAGGGCCAGCGCCATCGCCTTGATGACGAAGTCGTTGACCGAGACCTTGAAGAGCGGCTTGCCGTCCTTGTCGAGCGGCGCGGCGGCATTGACCTGGGAGCGCAAGGCCAACAGCGCGTCGAGCTCGCAATCGAGCTCGAGATAGAAGTGCGGGATCGTCTGCTTGGCCTCGACGAGGCGGCGGGCGATGGTGCGGCGCATCGCATCGTGCGGCACCTCGGTGTAGCTGCCGGCCTCGAACATCTTCTTGATGGTCTCGTCCGACGCGGCAGGCGCCGAAGCGTTGCGAACGTCTGGGGTCTTGCCGGACATAGCGGCCGGAGCTTGCGGTGCGGCGGCCGACGCCGCTGATGGCTCGGCGGCTGCCTTGGCTGCCGGCTTGGGCGCCTTCTCGGCCGCCAGAACATCGCGCTCGACGACGCGGCCGCGGGGCCCGCTGCCGACGATCGCGGCGAGGTCGAGCCCGGCCTGGTTGGCGAGCCGCCTGGCGAGTGGCGAGGCGATCACGCGGCCACTCTCGCTCGCTGGCGCGGCGCCGTTCGCCATGTGTTGCGGCCGAGCGCCATCCTGCGGCGGCAGGCTCGGCGCGGGTGCGCCCGGTGTGACGCCCGGACGGGAATATGGGAGGATCTTGTCGTCGGCCTTCGCACTCTCCGGCTTGTCCGGCGCGGCCGTCTTGGTCGTAAGTGCGGCGGCGGAGACATCCTCGCCCTCCTCCGCGATCAGCCCAATCACCTGGTTCACCGGCACGTCAGCCGAACCCTCCGGCACCACGATCCTGGCCAGCACGCCCTCGTCGACCGCCTCAACCTCCATGGTCGCCTTGTCGGTCTCGATCTCGGCGAGCACATCGCCGGACTTGATGGCGTCGCCCTCCTTCTTCAGCCACTTCGAGAGCGTGCCCTTCTCCATCGTGGGAGAGAGCGCGGGCATGAGGATGTCGATGGCCATGGAGCTTGGCTGAACCCTAATGAGAGACTTCGGAGAGTTCGAGAGGACGCATCACGCGCTCCATCTGTTCACCACGCCGATCCATGCGCTTCGATAGGTCGGCCATACGTGTCTCGAGGTTCGCGCATAGGGTTTCGATGTGGCCGACACGGTTGCGGATCTCGCGCACGTCGAGCTTGAGATCGGAGATGTCCGCCTGGATACGCCGCAGCAGCTCGACGATGAGCTCGTTGGTGGCTTCAACCATCAAGCACCTCCGCAAGGAGCTATCTACCTGTAGCATACCGCCTTGCAGGCTTCGACGACGTCCTCGACGGTCGGCAAGGCCAGCTTCTCGAGGTTGGCGGCATAAGGCATCGGCACGTCCTTGCCGGTGACCCGCACCACGGGCGCGTCAAGGTCGTCAAAAGCATGCTCCATGACCTGCGCGATGATCTCGGCACCGATGCCGCTCTGCGGCCAGCCCTCCTCCACGGTGACGCAACGATGCGTCTTGCGGACCGAGGCGAAGATCGTTTCGGTATCCATCGGGCGCAGCGTACGCAGGTCGATGACCTCGGCCTCGATGCCCTCCTTGGCCAACGCCTCGGCGGCCTTGAGCGCGTAAGTCATGCCGATCGAGAATGTGACGATGGTGACGTCCTTGCCCGTGCGGGCCACGCGCGCCTTGCCGATCGGCACGGTGAAGTCGTTCCCCTCGGGCACGTCGAAGGTATGGCCGTAAAGGATCTCGTTCTCGAGAAAGATCACCGGGTTGGGATCGCGGATCGCGCTCTTGAGCAGCCCTTTGGCGTCGGCTGCGCTGTAGGGCGCGACTACCTTCAAGCCGGGTACCGAAGAATACCAAGCCGAGTAATCCTGGCTATGCTGGGCAGCGACGCGGGCCGCGGCACCATTGGGGCCGCGGAACACGATTGGGCAGCCCATCTGCCCGCCCGACATGTAGAGCGTCTTGGCGGCGGAATTGATGATCTGGTCCATCGCCTGCATAGCAAAATTAAAGGTCATGAATTCGACGATCGGCTTCAGCCCTGCCATCGCGGCGCCGACGCCCAGTCCGGCGAAGCCGTGCTCTGTGATCGGCGTGTCGACCACCCGCTTCTCGCCGAACTCCTGCAGCAGCCCCTGCGTGATCTTGTAGGCGCCCTGGTACTCGGCGACCTCCTCACCCATGACGAAGACGTCGGGATCACGCCGCATCTCTTCGGCCATGGCATCGCGCAACGCCTCGCGCACAGTGGTCGGCACCATCTTGGCATCAACGTGGATCTCAGGTGCCGAAGCGGCGGCGGCGGTCGCCGGCACAGGACCATCCGAGTCGGTCTTGGCGGTGGAGGCCGGCTTCTCGCCGCCCATGCTCTCCAGCGAGGCGCCCTCGCCAATGCCCGGCCGCGTCGCGGCGACCTGCGAGGAGTCGGGCACCGACGCACCGTTGCTCGCCGGCGGGACCGCGGACGTGTCCTCGCCCTCCTCCGTGATGATCGCGATCGGCGTGTTGACTGCGACGTTCTCGGTGCCGTCCGGCACCAGGATCCTGGCCAGCGTGCCCTCGTCGACCGCCTCGACCTCCATCGTCGCCTTGTCGGTCTCGATCTCGGCGATGACGTCGCCGGATCGCACGGCATCGCCTTCCTTCTTCAGCCACTTGGACAGCGTACCCTGCTCCATCGTAGGCGACAGTGCAGGCATTAGAATGTTGGTCGCCATGGTCGCCTTCGATGCCTAGTGCAGAATGTCGGTCCAGAGCTCGGAGGCATCCGGCTCCGCATCGTGGGTGGCGAAGTCCGCCGCCTCGGCCACCACCTTCCGTACGCCCTGGTCGATCGCCTTCAGCTCGTCCTCTGTGGCGCCGCTCTCGCGCAGCAGACGCGCCTTTACCTGCTCGATCGGGTCGTGCTCCTCGCGCATCTTCTGGACCTCGTCCTTGGTGCGGTACTTGGCGGGATCGGACATCGAATGGCCGCGATAGCGGTAGGTCTGCATCTCGAGGATGATCGGTCCCTGACCGCTACGGCACCATTCCAGCGCGACGTCGGCTGCAGCCTTGACGGCGCGCACATCCATGCCGTCGACCTGGAAGCCGGGAATGTTGAAGCTCTGGCCGCGCTTCGAAAGGTCAATTAGCGCCGAGGAGCGCTGGATCGAGGTGCCCATGGCGTAACGATTGTTCTCGATCACGTAGACGACCGGAAGCTTCCAAAGCTCGGCCATGTTGAAGGCCTCGTAGACTTGGCCCTGGTTGGAGGCGCCGTCGCCGAAATAGGTGAAGGTGACGTTACCGTTGTCGCGGTAGCGATTGGCGAAGGCGAGCCCGGTGCCGAGCGGCACCTGGGCGCCGACGATGCCGTGGCCGCCGTAGAAATGCTTCTCCTTCGAGAACATGTGCATCGAGCCACCCTTGCCCTTGCTGAGGCCGCCGGCGCGGCCCGTCAGCTCGGCCATAACGCCTTTCGGATCGAGACCGCAGGCCAGCATGTGACCGTGATCGCGATAGGCGGTGATGGTCTGGTCGCCGGACTTGGCTTCGAGCATCAGCCCGGTCACGACCGCTTCCTGCCCGATGTAGAGGTGGCAGAAGCCGCCGATCAGCCCCATGCCGTACATCTGGCCGGCGCGCTCCTCGAAGCGGCGGATGAGCAGCATGCGGCGGTATGCCTCAAGCTCCTGTCCGCGCGTGAAGGCTACAGGCGTCGGGGTGGTGATGCCGAGTGCCGGCCCCGCCATGGTGTCGGCCATAAGCGATGCTCCTTTGTCACTCAACAGGTACACGCTGTTCGGCAGGTTGGCGAGCCAGACGGCTCGACAGGCGGTGCGGCACAACTTCCTCAAAAGTCTCGCATTTTCTCGGTCGGAGCGAGCTAGCACATGGCAGACGTGCAAATTAGGCCGACCCCCTTTGGGCAGAGGACGCCTCGCGCCCGACACGAAGTTGGGTTCTGCGTGGCGCGATGCGCGCTACTCCCTTCCTGATCCTGATGGCCCTGATAACGTCGGCGCGGGCCGATACCACGGCTGCACGTCCCGACAAGCCGGCCACGACCGCCATTCCCGCGGCAACAGCGCCGAATTTCTCGACCGTCGCACCCGCCACCGCCACCCTCTGCGGGGCCCTGGAGGCGGCCGCCCACAAGGATGAGCTGCCGCTCGGCTTCTTCACCCGGCTGATCTGGCAGGAAAGCCGCTTCGATCCCGCGGCGCGCAGCCCCGCCGGAGCCCAAGGCGTCGCCCAGTTCATGCCGGCGACGGCGGGCGAGCGCGGCTTGCTCGACCCGTTCGAACCAACCCGCGCGCTGGAGGAATCCGCCGGATACCTCAAGGACCTGCACGTCCAGTTCGGCAATTGGGGGCTGGCGGCGGCGGCCTACAACGCCGGCCCCGGCCGCGTCGGGCGTTGGCTCGCCGGCGGTGCGGCCGCGTTCCTTCCGCAGGAGACCCTCGACTACGTCATCACCATTACCGGGCACGACGTCCAATCTTGGCGCGGCCCGCATGCGCCCGACCTCGCCCCCGAGCCCGGCTTCTCCTGCCTCGCTTTCGCCGGCGATGCTGGCCGCAGGGCCGCACCGCTCGCTGCTCCGATCGACCCCTACGCGCCACCCCCGAAACCCTGGTCGGTGATCATCGTCGGCGCGCTCAGTCGCGACGCGGTGCTGCGCGAATGGGCCATCGTGCGCGCCAGCCACAGCGCTGTTCTTGGTCCGATCACGCCCACCATCGTCCATCGGCGCATTGGCGGCGAGCCGATCAAACGCTACGTCGCGCAGGTCGAGCGCGACGATCGGACCAGCAGCAACCAGTTGTGCAAGCGTCTCCAATCCACTGGCGGTGTCTGCATCGTGCTTCGCAACTCGGGACGATAGTGCGGGCATTCTGAAGCCGGCCAGGACCATGCGACAACGCTCCTTATGCTGCATTGCACGCACGACGGCGCTGAACCGCGCCGCGACAAGCCTGTCCTATTGGCGGAATTGACAAACAGGCGTATATTGCAGTGCAGCATCAACCCCGGTGCGACCTCGGGAGGTCACGTTGATCAACGCCCGTTCGCGACACCATTCATCCTCGCCCGCCGCCGCCCTCGTACGCCTTGCCGCCTTTCTCGTAACGGCTACCAGCGTGGTGCTCATCCCGTTTGAACTCGGCTCGGCCGCCTATGGCCGCGTCAGCATCTCTTCCGCTTTCGAGTGGACGGTCGTCGCCGTCGGGCTGACCCTGGTCACGATGCTGGCGGCCCGCAGTCTCGATCCGATGCGACGCTGATCGCCGAATCGATCGATCATCGCGAAAAAAGGCAATGAGCGCGATATGGCTCGATCCAGATGAACTTGCACACGTTACTTGTTGGCGGCGCCTTCGTCATGGCCGCAGCGTCCAGCCGAATTGGACCGCCGCCGGCGCGACTTGATCGGCTTCCAGCCGCGCCTGGCGATCGCCGCTGGCGAGTCACTCCTCTTCTCGCGGCTACCCTGCCGATAGAACGGCATCGCGCATAATCGGGAAGATCGAACGTCGTCATGGCGGTTTCCTTGCCGCTTCTTGCCGCCGTACCGCCGTGCGATTGCGCAGAGCATGTTGCACTCCTGCCGGATCGTTTTAGCCATTGCATGGTTGAGCGACAGAGCGAGGACAACAAATGATGAAAACCAAGCCTAGGATATTGGTCGCCGCAGCCACCGTGGCACTTTCAATCGGGATCATCGGGGTGCCCACGCTCGCAGATGCCCGCGGTGGCGGCGGGGGCCATCGTGGTGGCGGTCATGGGGGCGGCGGCCATGGCGGCGGGGGTCACGGCGGCTTCGGCGGCGGTCACGGCTTTGGTGGGCGCGGCTTCGGTGGCCGCGGATATGGACGTGGCTTCGGTGGCCGAAGCTACGGCTATGGCGGGGGCTACTATGGAGGCTATCGTTGCGGGCCGATCCGCTTGGCCGCCGGCCTCTGCGGCGGTTACGGGTACTACTAGATCGCCGAAGCGACCAATCGTGCTCCGGTCTGCAATCGAAGTCGGCGTGATCATTGGTGTGATCACGCCAAATTGTGGATTAGGCGCTGGGCGCACCTGGACTAGGTGTATCGACGTAAAGCTTGCCGCCTTTCTCCAGGAACTCAGCGCTTTTCTCCGCCATTCCCTTCTCAGTCGCAGCCTTCTCCATCTCGAGCACTTCGGCGCGGATATCCTGGGTGATCTTCATCGAGCAGAACTGCGGGCCGCACATGGAGCAGAAATGCGCTACCTTGTGCGCGTCCTTGGGCAATGTCTGGTCGTGGTATTTTCGTGCCGTATCTGGATCCAGGCCAAGGTTGAATTGGTCCTGCCAGCGGAACTCGAAGCGGGCGCGGGATAACGCGTCGTCGCGCAACTGCGCGGCCGGATGGCCTTTGGCGAGATCGCCGGCATGTGCCGCGATGCGATAGGTGATCACGCCGGTCTTCACGTCGTCGCGGTCGGGAAGCCCTAGGTGCTCCTTGGGTGTGACGTAGCAGAGCATGGCGCAGCCGAACCATCCGATCATCGCCGCGCCAATTCCCGACGTGATGTGGTCGTAGCCCGGTGCGATATCGGTCGTCAGCGGCCCGAGCGTGTAGAAGGGCGCCTCGTGGCACTCCGCCAGCTGCTTCTCCATGTTGATCTTGATCTTGTGCAGCGGCACGTGGCCGGGACCCTCGATCATGACTTGGCATCCTTTGGCCCAAGCAATCTTGGTCAGTTCTCCAAGGGTCTCCAGCTCGGCGAATTGCGCGGCGTCGTTGGCATCGGCGATCGAGCCCGGCCGCAACCCGTCCCCAAGCGAGAACGAGACGTCGTAGGCCCGCATGATGTCGCAGATTTCCTCGAAACGCTCGTAGAGGAAGCTTTCCTTGTGATGTGCCAGGCACCAGCGCGCCATGATCGAGCCGCCACGCGAAACGATGCCGGTGGTGCGCCGAGCGGTGAGCGGCACGTGGTGGAGGCGCACGCCGGCGTGGATGGTGAAATAGTCGACGCCCTGCTCGGCCTGCTCGATCAGCGTATCGCGGAACATCTCCCACGTCAGCTTAATGGGGTCGCCGTTGACCTTCTCCAGCGCCTGGTAGATCGGCACGGTGCCGATAGGCACCGGCGAGTTGCGCATGATCCAGTCGCGGATATTGTGGATGTTGCGACCGGTGGAGAGGTCCATCACCGTATCCGCGCCCCAGCGGATCGACCAAACCAGCTTCTCGACCTCCTCCGCCACGGATGAAGTGACGGCGGAATTGCCGATATTGGCGTTGACCTTCACCAGGAAGTTGCGACCGATGATCATCGGCTCCAGTTCGGGGTGATTGATGTTGGCTGGGATGATCGCCCGGCCACGCGCGATCTCGGAGCGTACGAACTCTGGCGTCACGAAAGCCGGAAGCTCGGCACCAAAGCTCTCGCCGTCGGCCAGCGCCGCTTCGGCGCCTTCCAGCGCCTGCTGGCGCCCGAGGTTCTCGCGGTGGGCAACGTAGATCATCTCCTCGGTGATGATGCCGGCCTTGGCGAACTCATATTGCGTAACCAGCTGGCCGACGCGAGCCTTGAGCGGCGCGGTGACTGCCGGGCAGGAGGGCACCAGCTTGTCGGCGCCGACGTTACCGTTGTCCTCGGGGCGCACGGCGCGACCGTCGTAGGGCTCGTAGCCGCGGCCTGCGAGCCAGGAGCGGACGTGCGGCAATCCGGCAGAGAGGTCGACCCTGTAGCCCGTCTCCGTATAAGGGCCTGAGGCATCGTAGACGCGAACCGGTGGCTCCTTGGCGGAGGGATCAAGCGCGATCTCACGGATTGGCACCGCGATCTCGGCCTTCCCCTCGACGCGATGATAGATCTTGTTCGAGCCGGGCAGCGGGCCGGTGGTGACGCTCTGCGGGACGAGCGTGTCGGGCTTGGGCTGATAGTTCATCGCGCGCTCTCCGGAAGAAGATGCGCAAAGGCCTGGCGCGATTAGGGCATGATCGCGGCCGGTCCCTGCGCTGGCATTACCCAGGTTCAGGTTCGAAGGGTATGATCTCAGCCGCGTCGCTGGACGCAGCACCCCTGTGGCTTATAGGCGACGCTAGCGCGAATAAGGTTCGCTCGCAAGCGGGGCCACAGCAGCTTGGAAAGCATTGACGCGGCAGGCGGATCCCGCGTGGTCCATGGCACTTCATTTGCGACGCTGCGGCTGGCTCGGTCGATCGCCGCAGCCGCGGCGGACGCGCCGGCCTGGAGACGTTGATGGACACGCAGCAGCTGACCGCGCGCAAGTCGATCGACGACATCGTCGCGTCAGGCGCCGAAGATGCCCGCCACATGACGAAGACGCTGGGGCTGACGAGCATCACCGCCATGGGTATCGGCGCCATCATCGGCGCCGGCATTTTCGTGCTCACCGGCACCGCAGCGGCGCAGTTCGCCGGCCCGGGCATCGTGCTCTCCTTCGCGCTCGGCGGCATTGCCTGCGCCTTCGTCGGCCTGTGCTACTGCGAGCTCGCCGCGATGCTGCCGGTGTGCGGCTCCAGCTACACCTACACCTATGCGACGCTTGGCGAACTGTTTGCCTGGATGATCGGGTGGGATCTCATCCTCGAATACGCGATGGGCGCGTCGACGGTGGCCGTCGGCTGGTCGGGTTACGCCGTCAGCCTGTTGCGCAACGTCGGCCTCACGATCCCGCCAGCTCTGAGCGCCGCGACGGGCTCGGTGGTCAAGCTGCCGGACGGCGGCACGACGACGGGTATCCTAAACCTGCCGGCCGCCTTCATCGTGCTGGCGCTGACGATCTTGCTGATCACGGGCACCAAGGAATCAGCGCGGCTCAACAACATCATGGTGACCATCAAACTGGTCGTGGTGATCGCCTTCATCGCGCTCGGCGTCGCCTTCATCAAGGCGGACAATTGGCATCCCTTCGTCCCAGCCAACACGGGCGAGTTCGGCCATTACGGATGGAGCGGCATCCTTCGCGGCGCCTCCGTCGTGTTCTACGCCTACATCGGCTTCGATGCCGTCTCCTGCGCCGCACAGGAAGCCAAGAACCCGCAACGCGACATGCCGCGCGGCATCATCGGCGCCCTGATCGTCTGCACGCTGCTCTACGCGCTCGTCGCCGGCGTCCTGACCGGGATTGTTCCCTATAAGAGCCTTGACGTGGCCGATCCGATCGCCCGCGCGACCGACGCGATGGGAATCACTTGGTTCTCGGTGCTGATCAAGGTCGGCGCGCTAACGGGTTTGACGACCGTAATCCTCGTGTCGCTCTACGGTCAGACCCGCATCTTCTACAATATGGCCAACGACGGGCTGCTGCTTGGCCTCTTCTCTAAGGTTCATCCGAAGTTCGGCACGCCATACCTCAGCCAGTCGCTCATCGGCGTGCTCGTCGCGATCGTCGCGGCGGTGGCGCCGATCGACTTTCTCAGCGAGATGGTCTCGATCGGTACGCTGCTCGCGTTCATCCTCGTGTGCGGCGCCGTGATCTACCTGCGCCGCAGCGATGCCGCGGTCTTCCGCCCGTTCCGCGTGCCGGGCGTGCCCTTGGTGCCGCTGCTCGGCATCGCCTTCTGCCTGGTACTGATGGTGGGCCTGCCGCCGATCACGTGGGCACGCCTGCTGGTATGGCTCGCAATAGGGCTGGTGGCCTACTTCGCCTATGGACGCAAGCACTCCGTGCTCCATCAGAAGCAGCAAGAAAAGGTCTGTACGCAGACTTTATGACAGCTGAGGCGTCTGCCGACCCGCAGCCGGTGTGACGCGAGATTTAGAAGGACGTCAAGACGTCGAAGAGGCTCGTTGAGAGGTCACGCGACCTCCTGACTTACAGCCTATCGCGCCAGGAAGCGGCGAAAGGCGTCGAGCGTGACGTCGGAGACGTAGTGCTCGATACCCTCGGCGTCGGCCTCGGCGGCTTCGGCCGGCACGCCCAACGCCCTGAGCGTGGCGAGCACCACCTGGTGGCGGGCCTTGACCCGCTCAGCCATGGCGGTTCCGGCCGGCGTCAGGAACACGCCGCGGTAGGGCCGGGCCACGACCAGGCCGTCGCGCTTCATGCGCGTCAGCGCCTTCGCCGCCGTCGGCTGGGTAACGCCGAGCCGCCGCGCGATGTCGGCGGTACGGGCCTCGCCGTATTCCTGGGCGAGGTCGGCGATGAGCTCGGCATAGTCCTCGTGCACCGCCGCGGCACGGGCATGGCGTGCCCGTTCGAAACGATCTGCGGCGCCGGTCTCGTCCGGCGCGGGGACCGGCTCCGGCGCGGCAGCTGATGCGTTGCGAGCGGCCAAGCAGCAGCCCTTTCCTCGATTGACGCGACGACTATGCAGCCGCGGCCAAGAATCGCAACTGCTCCGACAGCCCTGCAAGGCGAGGCTGACCATCTAAGCCTATTGACACGAATGAAGCCTTGGCTTCATCTAAGTCGTAATTAGCCAGAGACGAAGCCGTACCCATGGATCTCGCGATGTCGACGATGACGCAGCGCACCGACGCTGCGATGCGCGACGTGCTCGCAGGGAGACCGCGGCCGTTCGCGGCGTTGCTCTTCGTCGGCCCTGCGGTCATCGCCTCGATCGCCTATATGGATCCTGGAAATTTCGCGACCAATATACAAGCTGGCGCCAAGTATGGCTACGCGCTGCTCTGGGTGGTCGTCGCGGCCAACGTCATCGCGATGCTGTTCCAGTCGCTCTCGGCCAAGCTCGGCATCGCAACCGGGCGCAATCTCGCCGAGCACTGCCGCGACAACTTTCCCAAACCGATGGTCTGGGCGATGTGGATGGTAAGCGAGATCGCTGCGATGGCGACCGACCTCGCCGAGTTCCTCGGCGGCGCCATCGGGCTGTCGATCCTGGCGCACCTGCCGCTCCTCGCCGGCATGGGCATCACGGCCGCCGTCACCTACGGGCTACTCCTGTTCGAGAAACGCGGGTTCCGCCCCATGGAACTCATTATCGGCGCGCTCGTCGCGGTGATCGGCCTCTGCTACCTCGTCGAACTCGTGATCGCGCCGGTCGACTGGGGCGCCGCTTCGTTAGGCTCGGTGGTGCCGCACATCCCGGATGCCGACGCGCTGACGATCGCCGTCGGCATTATCGGCGCCACGGTCATGCCGCACGCGATCTATCTCCATTCTGGGCTGACCCAGAGGCGGCTCACCAATCCGTCCCGGCGCGAGCGCCGCCTGCTGGCACGCTATTCCAACCGCGAGGTGGTTCTGGCGCTGGCCTTCGCCGGTGCGGTCAACGTGGCGATGGTGATGATGGCGGCGGCAGCCTTCCACCTCGGCCACAGCGACGTCGCCGATATCCAGAAGGCCTACATGACGCTCACCCCGCTTCTCGGGGCGAGCGCGGCGGCGGTGTTCCTGGTGTCGCTGATCGCGTCCGGCGTGTCGTCCTCGGTGGTCGGCACGATGGCGGGGCAGATGATCATGCAGGGCTTCGTCGGCTTCGCGATCCCGATCTGGGTGCGGCGCGCGGTGACCATGCTGCCGGCCTTCGTCGTAGTGGCGCTGGGCGTCGACGAGACGCGGGCGCTGGTGCTCAGCCAGGTGGTGCTCAGCCTCGCGCTGCCCATGCCGATGCTTGCGCTGCTTTGGTTCACGACCCGCAAGGCGATCATGGGCGCCTTGATCAACAGCCGGCTGATGACGGGCGCAGCGATCATCGGTGCGACCGCCGTGCTGACGCTGAATACCATCCTGCTGCTGCAGGTGGCTCATGTGGCGATCCCGGGCTTGCCGACTCCCACACCTTGAAAAGACCAATGGCTTATTGGTCGAGTTCAGCTCGGTTCGGCGGCTGATTGGACGGCCTTGCTGCTAGTTTGGCGAGGCAGCACCTCGGATCGTGTCGGCTCCGCTCGCCGATCGTATCGGAACATCGACTTGAGCTTGACCGACTATAGGCAACGCCGCAATTGGACCGCAATGAGGCTCGTGCCTGCTATCCTCGGCCTTCAGCCTTTGCTGCGCGCGCCGGCCAATCCGCGCCAGGAGCCGGATCATCCTGCTGGGACTACGTTCACGCATCACGGTACGCCTCGCCGAAGACTGTACTTGCATACAAAGTCCGCTTGGCCGTGGATAGACGCGAGTAGTATTAGCCTTCTGCAATTTAGAAACACCATTCACCTAGCGTTCATTGTAGTTGTTAGCAATACTTCTTGAAGTTGCGCAAGATGCACGATCTAAGCGTGGGAGCGGACCCGAAGGTGTGCGAGCGTCGCCAGCGGAACGCCGGGGAAGGTGGCGGCGAGGAGTTCCGGCGGTGTCGACGCGATCCAGCCAGCCAGCGTGATCTCCTCGAAACGGCCGTTGTCTCACACCTGCACGACCACGAGCGGCTCGGTGCCGATGTTGCGGATCGCGTGCCCGAAACCTCGCGGGAAATAGGCCACGTCGCCCGGGGCGAACGCTTCCACCAGCCCGCGGCCTTGCGCGCCGTAGAGCGCCACCTCCGCGCGGCCGGCGAGCACGTAGTTCCACTCGTTGCTGTTAGGATGCCAATGAAGACCGAGCATCGCGCCTGGCCGAATCGTAATTAGCCCGCCGCACATGCCGGTCGAGATCGACCGTTCCTCCACCGTCGCAAGCCGGAAGCTCCCTCCGGAGAAGGCGCGCGCCGCGGCGGAACTTCTGCCGAGTGCGAACTTAGGGGTCGATGCTTTCGGCCACGGCGCTTCGAGCGCTTCGGAGGCCTGCAGTATCGGACCGGACTCAATATAGACTTCGCCCCTAGGAAAGGCGTCAAAGCGCTCTTCCGGCATACCGAAGTTCTGCGCCAGCCAATCCTTGGGCGTGACGCTGATCCAGTCGGTGATGCCGAACGTGCCGAACTCGGGCGATTCTTCGCCGTCGTTGAAGGCGAGGATAAAGTGGCAGGGCTTGTCGCCGATCGTCTGGATTGCGTGGCCATGGCCCTTCGGAAAACACCAAAGGTCGCCCGGTTCGTAATTGTTGATCTCGCTCGTGCCCTGCGGCGTGGACACCACCGTCTGGCAATGCCCGTCGATCACAAAGGCCCACTCGTCGGCGAGCGAGTGCCAGTGCAGCTCTCGCGAGCTGCCCGGATTAGGAACATGTGCACGCCCGAGATGCCGCGAGCCACGGGGAAACGACGCACTGTCACGTGCTTCGCCCAGCCCCCGCTCGTGATCGTCGGCGCTGCCGCGTCCAGCGCGTAGCGGAAGCCCGTCAACGGATCAGGATCGTCGGGGCGGGCGGCCAATCCGCCGAGAATGCCGCGTCGGTCGGCCTGCATTCCGCCTCTCCACCACGGTTCCCCGCGCATTTTAGGCGGAGGCCCGGCGGAATCCCGCCGGGCTCAACGACGATCAGGCCTGCTGCTTCATCTCCTGGATGGTCGAGCCGGGTACGCCGGTGAAGTTGTTGGAGAGCAAATACTTCGGGCTTGACTGAACCCACTTGTTGAGGTCGATCTCCTCGAACTTGCCGCTGTCCCAGGTCTGGATCATTACGAGATCCTCGTTGCCGACGTTCTTGATGGCATGGCCGAAGCCCTGAGGGATGTAGGCGACATCGCCGGGGTTGAACTCCGCCACCTTGCCGCGTCCGCCCGAGCCGAACATCGCCACCTGCCCCTTGCCCTTGAGGTAATAGTGAAATTCGTTGGCGTTGACGTTCCAGTGCAGCTTTCGCATCTGGCCGGGCTTAATGACCATGCGTCCACCCGACATGCCTTTCGAAACCGGCCATTCGTCGACGGTCGCCAGGCGGAACTCGCCGCCGTCGAAGTCACGTACCGCGCGCGGATCGTTAAGCAGGCGGAACTTGTGGGTCGACTCCTTTGGCCAGGGCGCGTCAAGAGCCTCCGACACCGGCACGATCGGACCGGCCTGTATATAGGTCTCGCCCTTTGGAAAGGCGTCGAACGCGTCTTTCGGAATGCCGAAGTCAAGCGCCAGCATCTCCTTGGGCGTGACGTTGATCCAGTCGGTGATCGAGAAGGTGCCGTGCTCGGAGAAGGCGCCGTTGTCAAACGACAGCAGGAAGTGGCAGGGCTTATCGCCGATGGTCTGGATGGCGTGGCCGTGACCCTTGGGGAAGAACCACAGGTCACCAGGCTTGTAGTTGTTGATCTCGCTGGTGCCCTCCGGCGTCAGCACCACGGTCTGGCACTGGCCGTCGAGAACGTAGGCCCATTCGGCGGCGATGGCGTGCCAGTGCAGCTCGCGCGCTGCGCCGGCATCAAGGAACATGTGGACCGCGGCAAGACCCTTGGCGATCGGAAAGTGGTGGACCGTCGCCTCCTTGGCCCAGCCGCCGCTCGTGATCTTCGGTGCGGTCGCATCCAAAGCGTAGTGGAAGTCGGGCATGGCGCCGACATCGGCGGGATCGTGGTAGGCCACGGTAGCCCCAGTCGGTAATTGGACGGAATCCAGGGCCGTGCCGCCCTGCCCCGGCTTGCCCTTATCTCCCAGGCTCCCAGGCCCGGGATCGGCGTGGGCGCTCCCCGCCAGCGCGACTAGACCGCCGGCGCCGAGCGCCGCGTTGCCTAGAAAGGCGCGCCTGCTGCTGTTATCCATGATGTTCCTCTTCCCTGCCCGCTCGGCCGAGTGCCCAGCGTTGGCGCGGTGAGAGAAGGTGGAACTAGATGCCGGAGGCTGGTAGACCCTAAATAAAGTTATCGGCCATCGAAATTTTCGATAAGACGGCGAACCCGGCGGTCCATGCTCGATCCCGTCCTCCTCAAGACCTTTCTCGTCATCGCGGAAGGCAACAGCTTTTCCGAAACCAGTCGCAAGCTGGCCATGCGCCAATCCACCGTGAGCGACCACGTCCGTCGGCTCGAGCAGCATCTCGGCCGCCAGCTTTTCGTGCGCGACACTCACTCCGTGACCTTGACGGCTGACGGCGAGGCTCTGATCGGCTATGCCCGCCTCATCCTAGAGACGACCGGACGCGCGGAGCAGTTCTTCGCCGGCACCCGCGCCCGCGGCCGGCTGCGCTTCGGCGCCACCGAGGATCTGGTATTGACCTTTCTCCCCGAGGTGCTGGAGCGCTTTACCCGCCACCATCCCGAGATCGACCTCGAACTCACCGTCGCGCTGTCCTCGACGCTGATCCACCGCTTCGACAACGGCGAGCTCGACCTCGTCTGCTGTAAGCGCTGGACAGGCGAGGAGCGCGGCGATCTCGTATGGCGCGACTCCATCGCCTGGGTCGGCAGACCCAGCCATTGGCGCGAGGACATGGTTCGCGGCGGCGGCCTACCACTGATTTCCTATCCGCCGCCCAGCCTGACGCGCACCGTGGTCCTCGACACGCTGTCGCGCGCCGACATCGGCTGGCGGCTCGCTTGCACCAGCGACTCGCTGAGCGGCCTCGTCGCCGCCACGCGAGCCGGGCTCGGCATCATGGTGCTGGCCAAAAGCCTGGTGCCGGCGAGCCTCGCCGTGCTGCCGCCCGACGCCCTGCCGAGTCTCGGCACGCTCGACTTTATTCTGCTGCGCCACGCACGCAGCTCGCCCGCGCCAATCGCCGAACTCGCGGCCGCCATCATGAGCCGCACGCGCGGCATAGCGGGGCGGGGCACCTGAGCTTTGGCTCGGGCTCGCCTGACGTCAAGGCGCGTGATAGGCGGCGCACATGAGACCGCTGCAGATCCTCCCCTCGATCCTCTCCGCCGACTTTTCCCGGCTGGCCGAAGAGGTGCGCGCCGTGGTGGAGGCCGGCGCCGACGTGCTGCACCTCGACGTGATGGACGGCCATTTCGTGCCCAACATCACCTTCGGACCCGGCGTGGTGAAGGCGATGCGCCCGCACACCGACAAGCCCCTCGACGTCCACCTGATGATCGCGCCGGCCGACCCCTACCTCGAAGCTTTCGCACAGACCGGCGCCACCTCGATCATCGTGCACGCCGAGGCCGGACCGCACGTCCACCGCTCGCTGCAGACGATCCGCGCGCTCGGCTGCGCCGCTGGCGTGGCTATAAATCCAGGCACTCCGGTGGAGGCCGTGCGCGACCTGCTCGAGGCCGCCGATCTCGTGCTGGTCATGACCGTCAATCCCGGCTTCGGCGGCCAGAGTTTCCTGCCTTTCTGCATTGAGAAGGTGCGGGCGGTACACGCGATGATCGCGGGCCGTCCGGTCGATATCGAGGTCGATGGCGGTGTCGATGCGACCAATGCGGAGGCTCTGGTCGCGGCGGGCGCCAACCGCCTCGTCGCCGGCAGCGCCGTGTTCCGCGATGGGCCCAGCCGCTACAAGGGCCATATCGACGCGATCCGCCGTGCCGGGCTGATCGCGCGCGGCGAGATGGCGTGATCTCACATCGTAAAACGCAGGCAACCGGCCGCTGTTTACGAAAAGCCGTTCGAGACGCTCTGGAATTTTAGAACGAGCTTCGTGCCGATCGACCCGAGCGCTCCGACGATGACGATGGCGATGAAGCCCGCGATCAGCGAGTACTCGATGAACGTCGCACCGCTTTCGTTCTTCCGGAAACTATGCAGGAAGGTCATGGATAAGACACTACGGTAAGAAGATTTACGTAGCGTTAACGTCGGCCGCATCGCCGTCCGCTCCGACTATCGCATACGCCGGTGGCTGATCCCAGCCCTGTCCGATGCTGAACGCGCTAAGTCGCCGAGGGCGGAAACGTCTTGGGCGCGGGGCTGACCGGTACGGCTTTCCCGTTGTTGATCTGCAGCACGGCGAGGCCGCGGTCGTTGAGCCCATCACCGCGGAAGCGAAAGACGCCATCGGCACCCGAGAAGCCAGAACGATTTAAGAGCACGTTGTCGGAAAAGCGCTGCGTACCCTGCGACCGTGCAAGGGCTGCGACGAGGGACACGGCATCGTAGGAAAGTGTCGCGATGCGGGTGGGATCGGTGTTGTACTTGGCGCGATAACGGCCAGCGAAGGCGTTAAAGCCGCCGTTCTCCGGAGCAGCGAACCAGGCGCCCTGCAGAGCGGGCAGCGTCAACACGCGGGCGTCGTTCCACAGTCCGGTGCCGAGGATCTGCACGCGCTTGGGATTGATCCCGGCGCTGTTCAGCGCGGTCGACATCGCCGGCATGGCGTCGGCCTGTTCGGGGATGAACAGCATATCAATGCCTTCGCCGAGCGCGGCAATCTTCTGCAACGCCGCCTCGCGGGTCGCGGAGGAATAATGTTCAATGCCGAGAACGCGAATCCCGCGCTTGGCGGTTTCGGCCTGGAACTCGGCATCGGCGACGCGACCGTAATCGTTGTCGGGGATCAGCGCCGCCGCCGACTTCTTGCCGCGCGTGGCGGCGTAATCGACTATGCGATCGACGTAGCTCTCGATGAGGAATGACAGCAGGTAGGAGCCGTGCGCGGCCGCCGACGTGTCGGTGGAGAAGGCGATCATGGGCTTACCGGCGCCGCGCACCACCTTCGAGACTTCGCGTACGTCGGGGGCGAACAGAGGACCGATGACGATTTCGGCGCCGTCGGACAGCGCCTGCGTAGCGGCGTCGCGGGCGCCATCGGGGCTGGAATGGTCGTCGCGCACCATAAGTGTGACGTCGTTGGAGGCGGAATCGGCGTAGGCGAGATCGGCGGCGTTTCGCAGCGACTGACCGACAAGGCTCGGCTGGCCGTTGGGCGACGTCAGCGGCAGGATCAAGGCCACCTTGACCGGCCCGGAGCCGATGGCGTCGGGGCCGGCCGCCCCTCCTGCCACGCCCGGCAGCGCCGACGATGTCACCTTGCCGACGGGTGCCTTCAGCGATACGTCGGGATCGCCGGCGATCTTGCCAGGGCCGCTGCCGACCGTCGAGCCGCAGCCGTCGAGCCCGGCAGCCAAAACGGCACCGGCGACGATGCCGAACAGCTTCGATCGATTAAGGTCCAAGAAGTATCCTCGAGCCCGGCCCCGCGCCGCCGGACATGCTCCATGAACGGAAAGATCTTGGTCGCACGCCGCGTCATTTGAAGAAAGATCAACATCCTGCGCCCAAAAGATGGCCGGCGCGGACAGCGGTGAACAACCTCGTTCTCCGCAGCCAGCGCAGGCCGGAACACGACCCACGCACCACGTCGCAACCGGAGGCAATTGCCACCTTCGGCTTGCCGGCTCTTCGCAAAGCTGCTGCGATGCCGCGATGAACGATGAGCCTTCGTCCTACACCGCCTTCGGCCTCAAGGCCGAGGCCGAATCGATCCGGCCCGGTCTCCACGTGGTCGCGACCCCGATCGGTAACCTCGGCGACATCTCCTTCCGCGCCCTGTCGACGCTGGCGGCGGCCGACCTCGTAGTGGCCGAGGACACGCGAGTGACCAGGACCCTGCTGGCGCATTACGGGATCACCACGCCGCTTTTCGCCTACCACGAACACAATGCCGACGCGGTGCGCCCGCAGCTCATGGCGCGACTGGAGGCCGGGCAGGCGCTGGCGCTGGTCTCCGACGCGGGAACGCCGCTCGTTTCCGACCCCGGCTTTCGCCTGGTCGGCGCAGCCTTGGCCCGCGACATCGCCGTTACGTCCGTACCGGGACCTTCGGCGGTGCTGGCCGGATTGGTGGTTGCCGGGTTGCCGACCAGTCGCTTCTTCTTCGAGGGTTTTTTGCCGCCCAAAAGCGCGGCGCGGCGGCAGCGCATCGCCGCGATCGCAGGCGTGCCTGGCACGCTGGTGATCTTCGAATCGTCGCGCCGCCTCACCGAAACGATGGAGGACCTCGCCGCGGTGCTCGGCGCCCGCGACGCCGCGGTCGCGCGCGAGCTAACAAAGATGTTCGAGGCGGTGAAACGCGGAACGCTGCACGCGCTCGCCGCTGAGCTGGCCGCGGGCGAGCCTCTGCGCGGCGAGATCGTGGTCCTGGTCGGGCCGCCGCCCTACGAAGCGCCAGCGCTGGACGGCGAGGCTCTCGATGCCCGCCTGCGCGCGGCGCTCGAGACCCATTCGGTCAAGGATGCCGCCGCCGTAGTCTCGGGCGAAACCGGGCAGCCGCGTCGCAAGGTGTATGCGCGTGCGCTGGAGCTTACCGCCGCTCAAGGACGCGGATAGATGGCGGCGGACCAACGCCGAGCCGCCGCCACGCGACGCCGGCGCAAGGCGCATCGGGCCGGCCACGGAGGCGAGCGCATCGCCGTGCTCTACCTGCGACTGACCGGCTGGCGCATCCTGGCGCGGCGCTACAGCGCGAATGGCGGCGAGATCGACATCGTCGCGCAGCGCGGACGCACCATCGCCTTCGTAGAAGTGAAGGTGCGGTCCTCGCTCGATCTCGCCGCTGCCAGCCTCGACGCTACCAAGCGGCGGCGCATGGCGCGGGCCGCTCGCGCCTTCGTGTCACGGCTGCGAGCCGACGCCGGCCTCATCTATCGTGCCGACGCCCTCTTCCTAGCGCCGTGGCGACTGCCCCGCCACATTCCGGCGGTCTTCGAGCTGGCGTTGGACCATTAGGTCATGTGGACGGTTGGCTGACAGGGATTTCGATCAGGTCTGATCGGTGATTCATAGCGGGTCGGTTCCAAGGAGACCGATCGTGCTGACAGGAATGACGGATAAGGACTGGGAGCTGGTTCTCGAGGTGTTTCACGCCTGCCAGTCGCGACGCGGGGACAAAGGTCGCGACGATCGTCTTTCCTGGAGCGATGCACTTCTTCACCATCGAGAACGTCGCCTGGCGCCGGCTGCCCGAACGGTTCGGTAATTGGAACAGCGTGTGAAAGCGCTTCTCGCGGCTGAGCGACAGCGGCATGTTCGAGGCGTTCTCCGACGCGCTGGCGGCCTTGAGCCCGAGCGCCCACCTCGTGCAGATGTTCGGTTCGACCGTGGTGCGCGCACATGTCTCCGCCGCCGGCGCAAAAAGGGGCGAGAGGGTCAGGCCCTCGGCCGCGCGCGCAGCGGCTTCTTGACGAAAATCCGCCTCAAGAGCGATCTCGATGATACCCTCTCGGTTTCCATCTGACCGGCGGCGAGGCGAACGACAGCCCGCAATTCGAGATCCTCCTCCGGCATCGTCCCGCGCTCGGCGATGACCGACAAGAGCCTGCCCCGGACTTGATCCGGGGGGCTACGATGCCAAAGCCAACCGGAAGGCCGCCCGCGACCGCGGCATCTGCCCAGTCATTCCCCACCGCTCGACGACGCTTGCCAAGCCCAAGATCTTCCCCAGGACGCTCTACAATGCACGCGGGCGGATCGAGCGAACCATGGACGGAAGGAGCCAGAGGCTCCGCCCATGCAAAGCATGGTGGAGTGGCGACTGGAGGGAAGCTTAAACGTTTCAAACGCATCGCCCTACGCTGCGAAAAGACCGAGAAGCATTACCGCTCTCACGTATCCTTCGCAGCCGGACTCATCTTGATCAAACCCGCTCACACAACCTAGCATTACAGTTGCGATCAATCTCCATCTCTCAATCCATAAGCTTCCATGACTCGGGGGATCGTGAATGGCGGGCGCGTCGATCGAGGAGACGCTCGAGCTCTGGGTTTCGTCGCTTCGGGAGGTGGAGGCACGCATGCGGCCGCGCAGTGGGATGCCGACGCCTTGCGCGACATTGTTCGCGACTACGCGCTGGAGACGCTGGCCGATGCCGACGCCGTGCTGGTGATCGACGAGACCGGCTTGCCTCGAAGCAGGGCAAGGCGTCGTGCGGCGGCGGCCGGTAGTACACGGGATCGGCGGGCAAGATCACCAACTGCCAGACGCCCCAAAAAAGATCGGCAAGGGCGCTCCGAGTACGCCGCCCCTGATCCGCTGGTCGATGCAGGAGATCCGCCGCATCGCCGCGCGCCTTGCGCAACGGCGCATCGAACCCGCGCAGGTGATCGCGTGCAGTTTGTGGCAACGCACCCATCAAGCCGCAGCTTGCGAAGCGCACCTCGCAACAAGACCGCAACTGTAATTCTAGTCTTGCGCGTCAGTCCACCCAAGGATACCGCCCGCTGCTCGACCTGAAAACGACCATCCGAGCCGCGATGCGCGGGATGCGGTCGGATCATCCGTGACTCAGGCGGCGCAGAGCTCGGCTTCGATCGCCGCTAGATCCACGGTGACGACCCGGGGCTCGCGCGGTCGAGATCTCAACTGCGCGTGCGACGGCGCCCGTCTATCGAGCGCGTCGAGGTCGGTGAGCAGCAAAGGCGTAGCTTCGCTCGCCTCTTTAGACGGTGTTTGTGGTCGCGGCCTGCACGCGACCTGCGGCGCAAGTCGCGCCTCCTCACGGGCCGCTTCGACCTCGAAGCGCCGCAGCAGGACCATGAGCTTGTCGAGATCGCCGCTGTTGATCGCCGCGCAGGCGACGAGCACGCGCTCGATCGCTGCGCGCGACAGGCTCGCTCCCTCTGCGAGCGTCCAATCGGCCTCGCGAGCCGCGCCCAGCGCGATGCGGAAGGCCGGCAGCAGATCGGCCGGAAGCCCGCATTTGCGATAGAGGGTAGCGAAGCCGGTCGAATCGCACTGCCTGGCGAGTCCGTCGACGCGGAACGCCGGCATGCCAGACAGCTCGGTGAGGATCGCCTTGAAGAGCTCGATCTTGCCGCTGAGAATGCTGCGCAGAGCGAAGCCGGACGTCAGGCGGCCGTTCTGGCGCAGGTGAGCGACGAGCTCGCCGCGGCTGTCGCCGTCGACGCTCGCGATGGTCACCGCAGCCTTGTCACCGGCCTCAAGAGCCACACGCTTCATGCGCTCGCCGGACAGCCAATTGCGCGACGTCACGAAAGCCGCGAGCGCGTCGGTTATTGCGGCCACCAGATCGAGGCGCACGCTCGCGGGAAGATCGTCGCGTGCAAGCAAGACCTGGCGCAGCTCGGCCGTCCGGCCATGGCGTTCCACCATGCGGCGGATGGCAAAGCCCGGCAGCCGGACGGCGCGATTGCCGGCGAGCACCACAAGCGCGTCGGCCGCGGCGATCTCGGAGAGTGCGGCCGCGACGGGCGGCGAGAGGTTGGGGCGTGAGGCGATGGCAGCCTGCGCGGCCGGCTCGGCCGTGGCGGCGCAATCGATCAGCTCGGCGTCGCTCAGAATGGGCGAGCGCGCCAGCACCACGCAGGATACGGCGGCACAATCATCGGCGAGCGCGAGGACGATGTGATGTGGCGCATCCACGGCGCTGGCCAGCGCTTCGGCCAGCGCGCGGCGCACGTCGGGCGAGGGGTCGTCGAGGAAGCCGGTCAGCACGCGGACCGTGTCGACGCGCTGACGCGGATCAAGCTTCGAGTAGAGAAAGGCGCGAGCGAGCGCGCTGACGCCGTCGGCGCGGCCGCTCGGCGGTGCGGTGCGGACCCACGACTGGAATTGGTTGAGGATCATGGACAAACCGTCGGGTGACGTGACGTCGACAATGGTTTTCGCAAACCATGGTTAAGGAAGGATGACCCTCCTGCGCTCGCGCCACCGTTAACTTTGATGTAAGTCCAAGGTGGCTTGGCGGTGATGAAGGTTACACGCGTAATCTTCGGCCTCAAGCTGCAGCAATGCTTGCTTTTACCATGGGGGTGGACACGACGCAGACGATCTGGCGACTAGCGACATCACATGCCAAGCCCATTGTCGTGATGAATGAGGGCGACCATGATCCTTACTGCTACTGCATCCACTCGGTTACCGGCGACGTCTCCGGGCTCAACGGCTTCGCCCTGCACTTCGGGGCGATGCGCCTGCACGGCCTCCAAGTGCCCAAGCGCGACATGACGCGGCATCTCTGCTCGACCGTTGAAGCCATGGCGAGCCACCACGGCGCGCTCCTCGAATCCTTTCGACCCGATGGATCAATCCGTCTGATCGGCTGGTCAGCCGGCGCCATCGTCGCCCTGGAAATGGCTCAGTAACTCCGATCACGCGGTCGCGACGTGCCGTTGCTCGTGGCGTTTGATGGCGCGCCCTTCAACACGGGCGGCGGCTTGAGCCCGCGCGATCCGCGCTACGCGATCAAACTCGTCGCCAACCTACCCTGCTGGATGCGCGACGACCGCAGCTCCGACTGGTCGCTGAAAGGCATCTGCACGCGTTTGTCGGAGAAGATCGCGGCCCGCCGCGGCGCCAAGCTGCAGGGCGTCGGCACGCTCGACTCCGACGCGGTGGACAGCGTGATCGCGCGACCGGGCTGGTCGCCAGCGCAGAAGGCTTTCGTGCACACGATGTACGAGGCGCTGACGTCTTACGTGCCGCGGCGCTACGCTGGTCGGGTGGTGTTCGAAACCGGCACGCAGCCGCTGTTCCACCTTCGCCAAGTCGGTGCAGCGTGGCGAGCTATCACCGACGCGCCCGAAATCGTACCCGTGCGTGGCAATAACAGCGGGTTGGTTCACGATCGCAACAGCGGCTTCCTCGCAACCGAAGTCGAGCGTCGGCTCGACGCGAATGACCGGGTGTCGAGCCGGCTGGTCATGTCGAGGCGAAGATCCAGTGCGTTACACACGCTGCGTCCAGTAAGCAGCTGCCCGGCCCCGGATGCCTTGCGCAACCGGAGGCACGAAGGCGGAATGCCGCTCCGCCAGGATGTCAGCGGTGGCGGCCGTGATCCTCGAGGTAAAGCGAGGCGACCTGCCGGTCCGAGTCCGTCGCTGCGCTCATCGCGCGGCTATAGAGATCGACGATCCACGCGTCGCGCGCCTTGTCGCTGACCCCATCCTTGGCGAGCGACAGCCACATCAGGCCCTTGGCGCGCTGCGGCGCCACCCCGTCGTAGCCGTTGAACAGCAACTGGCCGAGCAGCGCCTGCGATTCGATGTGGCCCTTGTCGGCGGCGAGATAGAGCCAGCGCGCCGCTTGGCGCGGGTCCTTCGCTACGCCGGTCCCGTCGAGATACATGCGCGCCATGTCGAACTGCGCCGTCGAGTCGCCGAAGTTGACGGCGGCGAAATGGAAGATCTCGAGCGCACGCTCGGGGTTCGGCCTGATCCGCGTGTCAGCGATGCCGTTGAGGTTGTAGACGCCGAGCGCGACGAAGGCGCTGGAGACGAAAGGCATCTCACGCGGATCAGAATCATCCTCGTCGAAATTGTCAACAATTTGCGAGAAGTAGTCGAAGGCCTTGGCGTCGTCGTGAGGCACGCCGTCGCCGGCCGCGTACATCTTGCCGAGCTTCCACTGCGCCAGCGATTCGCCACCCTCGGCGGCGTATTGCAATGCGGCGACGGCGGTGCGGGCATGGCCGTTGCGCACGCCCTCGAGGCCTGCGCGCAACGCAGCCTTGGGGTTCTTAAAGATCGGGAGCGGCGCATGGCTCTCCCCCGAGGACGTCGACGCACCGTCGAACGCACGCGCCGGCAGGCTCGCGCCCGTCAGGGCCAGCGCCGCGATGAGTGCGGCGCATGCGGGCGCGAAGCGCCTACACGTCGGCGTAGACATGCGTCTCGCCCTTGGCGCCGGGATGGGTTACGGCGCCGTCTACGGCAGGCCCGACGGTCTGCGCGTAGCGCCATAGCGCGCCCGAGCCGAAGTCGTGCGCGCGGGGCTTCCAGCTCTTGCGGCGCTCGGCAAGCTCCTCTGCTGACACGCGGAGATCGATCGTGCCGACCACCGCGTCGAGAGCGATGATGTCGCCGTCACGCACCAGCGCGATCGGGCCGCCTACCGCCGCCTCGGGGCCGACGTGGCCGACGCAGAAGCCGCGGGTGGCGCCGGAGAAGCGTCCGTCGGTGATGAGCGCGACCTTCGAGCCCATGCCCTGGCCGTAGAGCGCGGCCGTCGTCGCCAACATCTCGCGCATGCCGGGACCGCCCTTCGGCCCCTCGTAGCGGATCACGAAGACGCAGCCTTCCTTGTATTTGCGCAGGCGCACCGCTTCAAAGCAGTCCTCCTCGCAGTCGAAGCAGAGCGCCGGTCCCTCGAAGCTCAACGCGTCTTCCGGCATGCCGGCGACCTTGACGATGGCGCCCTCGGGCGCGAGCGTGCCGCGCAGCCCGACTACGCCGCCGGTGACCGTGATCGGCTTGTCGGCCGGGTGCACCACGTCCTGGTGCTCGTTCCATTTCACCTTGGCCATGTTCTCGGCGATGGTGCGGCCCGTCACCGTCATGCAGTCGCCGTGCATGAAGCCGTTGTCGAGCAGCGTCTTCATCAGGATCGGGATGCCGCCGGCCTCGAACATGTCCTTGGCGACGTACTTCCCGCCGGGCTTCAGGTCGGCAATATAGGGCGTGCGTTTGAAGATCTCGGCAACGTCGAAGAGGTCGAACTTAATGCCGCACTCGTTGGCGATCGCCGGCAGGTGCAGCGCGGCGTTGGTCGAGCCTCCCGAGGCGGCAACCACGGTGGCGGCGTTCTCCAGCGCCTTCAGCGTGACGATGTCGCGCGGGCGGATGTTGCGGGCGATCAGCTCCATGACCATCTCGCCTGCGGTCATGCAGAACCGATCGCGGATCTCGTAAGGAGCGGGCGCGCCGGCCGAGTACGGCAGCGCAAGACCGATCGCCTCGGAGACGGTCGCCATGGTGTTGGCGGTGAACTGCGCGCCGCAGGCGCCCGCCGAGGGGCAGGCGACGCTCTCGAGCTCGTCGAGATCGGCGTCGGACATGTCGCCGACGGAATGCTTGCCGACAGCCTCGAAGAGGTCCTGCACCGTCACGTCCTGGCCGCGGAAGTTGCCGGGCAGGATCGAGCCACCGTAAATAAAGATCGACGGTACATTGAGGCGCACCATGGCCATCATCATGCCGGGTAGCGACTTGTCGCAGCCGGCCAGCCCGACCAGAGCGTCATAGCAATGGCCGCGCATGGTGAGCTCGACTGAATCGGCGATGAGGTCGCGCGAGACGAGCGAGGACTTCATGCCCTGATGGCCCATGGCGATGCCATCGGTGACGGTGATGGTGCAGAACTCGCGCGGGGTGCCGTTGGCGGCCGCGACGCCCTTCTTCACAGCCTGGGCTTGGCGCATCAGTGAGATGTTGCAGGGCGCGGCTTCGTTCCAGCAGGAGGCGACGCCCACCAGCGGCTGATGGATCTGCTCCTTGGTAAGGCCCATCGCGTACAGGTACGAGCGATGGGGCGCGCGCGCCGGCCCCTCCGTGACGTGACGGCTCGGCAGGTTCTTCTTATCAAATACGCGAGCGTCCATACTTTTCCGATCGATCCCGTTCGTGTCGTCATGGCGAGGGCGCGCGCCGGTCCGCTGGAACAGCGTCGCGGCGTGATCGCGGAGGAAACTGCGCCTTCCCACCCCTCGAGAATTGTTCGAGATTAGCGGGCGGTTTATGGCTGAAAAGCGACCCGGAGCCGCCTGAGGCGCGGCCCTTTTCCGATCCCGTTCCGCTGTGATCCTGCGGCCACGTTCGCCACCGTCGCGCGGCCGCTATATGACGTGAGATCGTGCGACGACAGTATTGCTAAATGGTATGGTTGGCGAAGACTTGAAAGGGGTTGTGACGAAGGCGGTCTCGCCGTCGGCAAGCTAGCGCAGCGTGCCGGGTCAGAACGCGTTGGCGAAGCCATCGTGGAACAGCGCAAAATGGCCGATCGTCGCGGTGCCGAGGTGGGGCGGCGTCAACAGTCCGAAGCGACGCTCGACCCCGGTGAAGTAGGCCAGCGCGCGCTTTACCGCAGGCGCGGTGCCGAGCGGGTCGTCGGCGGCGGTGAGGGCGAGAACCGGCGCCCGCACGGCGGCGAAGCGCACGAGCACCCTGCCCCGCACCGCGGGCGGCAAGCTGTTTTCGAAACGCGCCAGCGGCGCGGCGAAGTCGCGGGCGACGCCCGCCGGCAGGTCCTCGAGCCAGCCGAGCCTCTTGCCAGGAAAGTAGCCGTGGCGCGCGACGAGCGCCGGCATCAGCCGATGCCAGCGCCGGTAGAACGCGGCGCACTCGGCCGGCGCGTAGTCCCGCCAGTAGGCGTATTGCGCGCCGACCGTGAGGATGCGGTCGACGCGCGGCGCCGAGGGCGCGTAGCCGACCAGGACGCCGCCGATGCTGTGGCCGACGACAACGAGGAGGCCGGCGGGATCGCGGGCGCGGGCGAAGGCGATGACCGCCTCGAAGTCGCGCTCACCCCACTCGCGCCAGCCAGCCGACAGCGCGCGCAGGTTGGCCGGCCGCGAGGCGCCGATGCCGCGATAGTCGTAGGTGATCGCGGCAAAGCCGGCGCCGGCTAGGAAGCGGGCATATCGGTGATAGTATCGCGCCAGCACGCCGGTGGCGCAGTTCACGATCACCGTGCTGCGCTCGCTGCCGGTCGGCTCTCACAAGTGCCCGCGGAGGTTGTAGCCGTCCGTGCAGCGGAGACGCAACGGCTTGCCGACGGGACCGGCTATGGTCGCCTCAGGCAGCGAGACGCGACAGCGCCAACTGCAGCTTGGCGCGACGAATCTCGACATCCGCCAGTCGCTCGCGTTGCTCCTCGACCACCTCGGGCTTGGCGCGGCGCACAAATTCCTCGTTGCCGAGCTTGGCCTTGATCTTGTCGGCCTCGTTGTCCTGCTTGGCAATCTCCTTCATCAGCCGCGCTTTCTCGGCGGCGAAATCGATGATGCCCTCGAGCGGCAGAGCGGCGACGCTGCCGCGCACCGGGATCTGCACCGAATAGGGCGGCGCCTCCGCGGCGACGCCAACGGAGGAGAACTTGCTCAGCCGCTTGAGCGTGTCGCCCCACGCCTCGGCCCGGCGCGCGTCGTCGGTCGCGCTGCCGACCAGCACCAGCGGGATCGGCGCATTCTGCGGCACGCCCATCTCGGTGCGCACCGAGCGCACCTCCGAGACGAGGTCGACGAGCCAGCCGACCTCAGCCTCGGCGCCTCGATCCTCGAGGCCGGCGAGGTCGCTCCACGGCGCCAGCGTCAGCAGCGTCTCGCGAGCGGGGCCGCCATCGGCGCCGGTCAGGGTCCAGAGCTCCTCGGTCAAGAACGGCATGAAGGGATGCAGCAGCTTCAGCAGCTCGTCGAGCACGAAGGCGACGGTCGCCCGCGTCTCGGCGACGTCCTGCGTGTCGGCATCGGGCGCCTGCAGCACGGGCTTCGACAGCTCGATCGCCCAGTCGCAGTAGATGTTCCAGCCGAAACGGTAGGCCGAGGCCGCGGCGTCGTTGAAGCGATAGGCCTCGATCGCCGCGGTGACCTCGGCGTGCGCACGGGCAGTCTCGCCGAGGATCCAGCGGTTGAGCGGGCTTCGCACCGCCTTGGGGTCGAAGCCGGCGACGCGGGCGCAGCCGTTGGCGCCGGCGAAGCGCGTCGCGTTCCAGATCTTGGTGGCGAAGGAGCGGTAGCCCTCGAGCCTATCGATCGCGAGCTTCACGTCGCGGCCCTGCACCGCCAGGATGGCGAGCGTGAAGCGCAGCGCGTCGGCGCCGTACTCGTCGATGAGTTTGATCGGATCGAGGACATTGCCCTTCGACTTCGACATCTTCGCCCCTTTCTCGTCGCGGACGAGGGCGTGGATGTAGCAATCGCGGAACGGCACATCGCCGAGCAGGTGCAGCCCCATCATCATCATCCGGGCGACCCAGAAGAAGATGATGTCGAAGCCGGTGACGAGCGTGCTCGTGGGGTAGTAGCGCGCCACATCCGCCATGTCGTCGGGCCAGCCCAGCGTCGAGAACGGCCACAGGCCCGACGAGAACCAGGTGTCGAGCACGTCCTCGTCGCGCATCAGCTCGGCCTTGCGGCCGTAATGCGCGTCGGCCGCGGTCTGCGCCGCCTCGACGGTCTCCTCGACGAACACCGTGCCGTCGGATCCGTACCAGGCCGGGATCTGGTGGCCCCACCACAGCTGGCGCGAGATGCACCAGGGCTGGATGTTCTCCAGCCACTGGAAGTAGGTCTTGGCATATTGCTCCGGCACGAAACGGGTGCGGCCGTCGCGCACCGCCGCCATCGCCGGGCCGGCCAGCGTCGCGGCGTCGACGTACCATTGGTCGGTGAGCCAGGGCTCGATCACCACGCCGGAGCGGTCGCCGTGCGGCACAGCATGAGAGTGCGGCTCGGTCTTCTCGAGCAGGCCGGCCTCGTCCATCATCTCGACAATGGTGCGCCGCGCCTCTTCGCGCGAGAGGCCGTGGAGGTGCAGCGCGGTGCTGCCCGCCTCGGCGCCTTCGGCAAGGTCCGCGAGGAAGGCCTCGTTGCCCTGCAGCGAGAGCCGCGCCTCGGCGTCGAGGATATTGATGAGCGCGAGCCCCTGCCGTCGGCCGACCTCGAAGTCGTTGAAGTCGTGGGCGGGGGTGATCTTCACCGCGCCGGTGCCCTTCTCGGGATCGGAATAGCTGTCGGCGACGATCGGGATGAGCCGTCCGACCAGCGGCAGACGCACCCGCTTGCCGACGAGCGCGGCGTAGCGCTCGTCCTCCGGGTGCACGGCGACACCGGTGTCGCCCAGCATGGTCTCCGGCCGGGTGGTCGCCACAACGATGCTCTCGCCGGTCGGCTGCCCGGCGTCGTCGACCACGGGATAGCGGAAGTACCAGAGGTGGCCTTTCACCTCGACCGGCTGCACCTCGATGTCGCTGACCGCTGTGAGCAGCTTGGGATCCCAGTTCACCAGCCGCTTATCGCGGTAGATCAGCCCTTCTTTGTGGAGAGCGACGAACACCTTGCGCACGGCGTGCGAGAGGCCCTCGTCCATGGTGAAGCGCTCGCGCGACCAGTCGCAGGAGGCGCCGAGCCGATCGAGTTGAGTGCGGATCGCGCCGCCCGACTCGGCCTTCCAGGCCCAAACCCGCTCCAGGAACTTAGCGCGGCCGAGCTGCCGGCGGCTTGGCTCGCCGCGCTCCTGCAGCTGGCGCTCGACCACCATCTGGGTGGCGATGCCGGCATGGTCGGTGCCGGGCTGCCATAAGACGTCCCGCCCGCGCATGCGCTGGTAGCGGCAAAGGATGTCCTGCAAGGTGTTGTTGAGCGCGTGCCCCATGTGCAGAACGCCAGTCACGTTGGGCGGCGGAATCACGATGGTGAACGGCTCGGCACCGGCGCGGTCTGGCCGGCCGGCCTTGAACGCGTCGGCGTCCCGCCAGGAACGCGAGATCCTCTCCTCCACGGAGGCGGGATCGAAGGTCTTGTCCATGCTATCCAAGGTGGTCTGCTGCCGGTCGCGCCGCTAGAAAGCGGACGCGTCCGGCACTGTCAACGCACCCTCGAGGCGCGAGGTCAGCGACCGCCGCGCGCCACCCGCTCGATCTCGTCGCGCACCAGGCGCTCGACCATGCTCGGCAGGTTCTCGTCAAGCCAGGTGCGCAGCAGCGGTCGGATCATGTCTTTCGCCATGCCGAGCAGTTCATCGGAATTGTCGGCGAGGCGGCTCGCCGCGAGGACGTTGAAGGCTGAGGCGACCGAGCTGTTGGTGGTGGCCGAGAACAATGGACCCGCATCCGCCTGCAGGGCGCCGGGACGATCATGCTCTTCGGGCGGATCGAAATAATCGTCGCTGCCGCCCAGGCGCGTCGCGATTTCCTGCTTGGCAGGCTCACCATGCGCCTGCTGGTGGATCGCCTCGAGCCGATCAGACAAAATGGGGGTGGGCTGCGCCGCGGCGACAGGCTGGGGCATCGGCATCTCCGGCGAAGGGAACTGCGGGGCGGCGATCAAACCTTGCGGCATCATCGCGTTGTCCTCGTGTTCGAGTTGCGCCGGAGCAGGCTCGACGCTCTCGGGATCATGAGGCTGCTCCTTCAAGCCCGACGAGTCCTCGACGCGGAGGACGTGAACAGAGGCAGGCGCGGCCTCAACCGCCGCCGCCTCCTCCGCTCTGGCCCGCGTCGGCAGAGACTGGTCGTCGGCGATGATCCGCCGAATGGAGGCCAGGATTTCCTCCATCGACGGCTCGTACGCGTGCGTGTCGCCGCCGCTGGCCGGGGGAGGAATGGGATTGGGTGCGTTCATGGCCTCGACATGGGCTGGTGCGAAAGGATGCCGATCGGCCGCTCGAACGAGCGACCGTGAAATTAAGTCTTCCTTAATCTAGAAGCTTAACGACCGCGGGGGCAAGGCGTGCCGGCCGCCAGACGCTGAAAGGCCTTCGCCGTCGCCTGTCATGGTTAACGACCGTCGGGCGTCCGCAGGCCGAACCACTTGTCCTTGACCTGCTCGAGGTGGAGTGTCGGATCATACTCGATCACCGCGAGGTTGAGCGTAGAGGCCGACAGCCGACCCACCGCTGCCTCCACCGCGTAGGTGGCGACGACGCGGTCGCGCTGCGCCGACACCAGGCTGACGCGCGATTGCAGCAGAGTCTGCTGCGCGATGAGCACGTCGAGCGTGGTGCGCTGCCCGACCTTGGCCTCCTCGCGCACGCCGTCGAGCGCGATCTCGGAAGATTTCACCGCCGCCTGCGCCGAGCGCACCACCGCCTTGGAGGATTGCAGCAGGCCCCAGTTCGAGACCACGTTGGCGCGCACGGTATCGCGCTGGAGGTCGGCCTGCAGCCGCGCCTGAGCGAGCAGCTCCTTGGCCTGGCGCACGTTTGCGAAGTCTAGACCGCCGGTGTAGAGCGGCACGCTGAGCTGGCCGAGGATGCTGCCGTTGAAGAGCTTGCCCGCGGGGTAGCCTTCATAGGCGTTTGCCGCCTGCACGTTGCCGACGATGTTCAGCGTCGGGTAGAGCGCCGCCTCGTTGATCTGCACCTGGAGCTGCGCGACATCGACGTTGTGCAACGCCGCCGCGATCGAGGGATGCTCGGTGAAGGATATCTGGATGGCTTGGTCGAGCGTCGGCGGGAGTAGCGCGTCGATGGGTCGGGCGGCCTCGAGCCGGCGCGGCTCGACGCCGATGGTCTGGCGGTAGTTGGCGATCGAGGTCTGCAGGTTCGCCTGCGCGGTAAAGTATTGCGAGCGGGCGTTGGCGAGGCTGGATTCGGCTTGCGCCACGTCGGTGCGGGTCACTTCACCGACGTTAAAGCGGTCGCGCGTCTGCCTGAGTTGCTCTTCCAGGACGGTTATGTTGTTCTTGTTGAGCTCGAGGATGGCCGTGTCGCGCAGCACGTTCATGTAGGCGGTGGCGCCGTTGAGCAGGGTGTTCTGCTCGGTGTTGCGGGTGGTCTCGCGCGCTTCGAAAACCTGCGATTCGGCCTGTTTCACGCCGTTGGCCGAGCGGTTGCCGTTGAAGATGTTCTGCGTGATGGTGAGCTGTGCCTGCGACGGGAACGTGTTGGAGTTAAGCGACGAGACACTGTTGTTGGTGCTGGCCGCGGCGCCGCTCGTCCCGACGCCCGCGGCGCCCGCGCCGACCACCGAGGCGCCGGTGGTCGTCGCATTCGACGTCGCGGCAATGCTGGAGCCGAGCGACAGCTCGGTGTGGTTGAAGCCGACCGCGCTGGTGCCGACCACCTGCGGCCTGTAGTTGGATTTCGCCCGTGACACGTTCTCGTCCGTCGCGCGCGTCGAGGCACGCTGCTGGTTGAGGTCGGGGTTGCCCATGTAGGCGCGTGACAGGGCGCTGGAAATGGTCTCGGCCCGGGCCGCGCCGGAGGCCAGCCCCAATGTCGTCCCTAGTGCGACCAACACCATAAGTGGACTCAGGCCGGAACGGTGGAACGCGGCGTCAACGTTTGACGGCCATCCCCCGCCTGGGTGGTCGATTCGATTACCCATCATCAGGGAAGCTTATAAAGGATCGCGTCGGCGACGGAGTCGTCGAGACGCAAAATGCTCTCTGTGGCGCAAAAATGCGACAAGCCGTCGTGCAAACCCGCGGACCACTGTCTTTTCAGAAGACGAAGGCGGCGGCGGTGCGGAACGCGGAAAGGACGGGAGCCGAGGCGTCGAACAGGTAGCGCGTGCCGATCTCGGCATGGCGCTTCTCCCAGCACATTACCTTGGCTGCGCGGCCGGTCGGGTCCAAGGCAGCACGCCGGATCGCCACGAGACGACCACCCTCGGCGAGCTGGTCGAACAGGCCTTCGAGGTTGGTCTCGACGGCCCCCTCGACGACGATGACGTCGTAGGGCGCGCCGGAGGCCAAACCGGCTTCGAGCGCGCCTTCCTCAGCGAGAACGCCGGTGGCACCGGCGGCCGCCAAGCCGGCGCGGAGCTCGGCCTGCAGTTCGGGCGAGGCTTCGAGCGCTATCACGCTGGCGGCGAGGCCCGACAAAATCGCGCTGCCGTAGCCCGAACCGGCGGCGACGTCGAGGACGCGGTCGCTCAAGCGCACCCGCGCGTCCTGGATCATGCGGGCGAGCACCAGTGGCGGCAGCAGGTAGCGGCCGGCCGGCGTGGTGAAGCCGACGTCAGAATAGGCAAGATCGCGGACCTGCGCCGGCAGGCAGTGCTCGCGCGGCACGGCGAGGAAGCGGGCGATGACGCGCTGATCGGTCACGTCAAAGGTGCGGACCTGGCAATCCACCATCGTCTGGCGGCGGATCGCAGAATCGGCGAGGAGATCGGAAATGGGGGCGGCAGCCTGCATCGGGATCCGACAGATAGGGGCCGCTCGTCGCGACCGCGCCCCCGGCTTATAGGGCGCCGCCGCCACGCCTGTCTATCGCGGCCGTGCCAAGCGTTGCCGTGTGTCGCTCACGGTGCGAAAAGCTCCGTGACGGAGGACGCCATGAGCGAATCGCCCACAGAGCATTTCGAGCATGCCGAGCATGCCGAGCACGTCGCCCATTCCGGCGACAGCTTCCTCGCTAGGGTCTCGATCACCATCGCAGTGCTGGCGGTGCTCTCCGCCGCCGTCGGCTCGCTGGAGACGATCGAGACAGCGGAGACGATCTCCTCCAAGACGACGGCGGCGATCCGGCAGAACCAAGCCACCGATCAGTGGGGCTTCTTCTCGCGCCAGAGCACTAAGAAGACGCTTTACGACCTCGCCGGCGATACCGCCGCTGCCGACAAGCTCGCGGGTTACAAAGCCAAGTCCAAGGACTACGAGAACCAGTCTCGCGAGACCCAGATGAAGGCCGAGGAGCTCGAGAAGACCGTCCATGAGGAGAACGAGGCCTCTGAACGGCACGAGCATCGCCACCAGATCCTGACGGTGGCGGCGACGCTGCTGCACATCTCGATCGCCATCGCCACGATCGCCATCGTCATGCGCGGGCGGCGCTGGCCCTATTACACCGCGATCGGCCTCGGCGTGGCGGGAATGGTCGCCGCGGCGGTGGCATACGTGTGAGCGGCTATTAGCCTTTCAGGCGCTTGTTGCACTCGCTGTAGTAGCCGCCGCCCTTTTCGATCCATTTCAGGCCGGCGTTGGAGGCGCCCTTGCTGGAGCCGTTGGCCTTGTACTGCGCGAGGCAGGTGTGCATGCGCGCCTTGCCCGCGCTCTCCTTGGAGAACTCGGACGAGACCGCCGTCGGGAACACCGCGGCACCGCCGGTAGCCGCCGTCGCCGGCGCGGCAGGCGCCGGTGTCGGGGCGACGGTCGTCGTGGGAGCCCGCGGCGCCGCCGGCGCGGTGGTGGTCGGCGCGGCGGTCGTGGTCGGCGTCGCCGAGCCGCCGGCCTTCTCCACCTTCTCCTCTTTGGCGCACTGACTGTAGAACTGGTTATAGGTCATGCCGTTGAGCGTGCCGCCGCTCTTGGCCGCCTGGTACTTGGCGGAACATTCCTTCTGCACCGCCGAGGCGGCGAAGGCTCCGCCGGCGGTGGCGGCGAGAAGCGTGGCGGCGGCGAGCGGGACGATCAGGCGCATGGTCGACATCCTCCAAGCGGCGCGAGAGGCGCCTCGGATAGCGAGAAACCTCCAGCAAAAGCACCGCAGCGTCAAACATCGGTTCGGCTTAATCCTCAGCGAAACCATCGGCGTTCCTGCTGCGAACCGTACAAGGCTGCGGCGAACCAAGCGACGGCTCTACCGTTCTCTTACATCCCGCGGAGTTCGACGATGAGCGACACGACGTCCAATCTGCCCGCCATCATCGGCGGCGTCATCCGCTCGGACTCGCCTTTCCCGGAGGCCGACCGCGAGGCGCTCAAGAGCGCGGTGCATGCGCTGGAGCACACCAATATCGCGACGCGGATCGCCCGTACCATTGGCAAGCAGCTTGGCTCGCTCAGCCGCATGCTGCCGATCGGCGTTTCCGGGCTGGTCGATCGTGCGGCGGGCAACGCGATCCAGTCGGCCATGAAGGTCGCGTTGCGGACGCTCTCGGACAAGCCGCAACGGGACACGCGCTTCCTCCATCGCGCCGCGGCAGCCGCCTCCGGGGCAGCCGGCGGCCTCTTCGGCATGTCGAGCCTGCCGATCGAATTGCCGGTCTCGACCATCATCATCCTTCGTTCGATCGCCGAGATCGCCCGGTGCGAGGGCGAGGACCTGTCCGACCCTGGAGCCGTGCTGGCATGCCTCGAGGTGTTCGCGCTCGGTGCCCAGGATGGCGAGAAGGGCATCTTGGACAGCGGCTACTTCGCCACGCGGGGCCTGATCGCCAAGACCATCAGCGAGGCGACCCAATACGTTGCGGTGGGCGGAGTAGCCGCTGAAGGAGCGCCGGTGCTGGTGCGGCTCGTCGCGCAGATCAGCTCGCGCTTCGGCATCGTCGTGTCGGAAAAACTCGCGGCGCAGGCGGTGCCGATCGTCGGAGCGGCCGGCGGCGCGGCGATCAACTACGCTTTTGCTGATTACTTCCAGTCGCTCGCCACCGGCCACTTCACCGTGCGACGGCTCGAACGTACCTACGGCGAGGCTGTGGTTCGCGCGGAATACGCCCGCTACGCCGACGCTCGCCAAGCGGCGTGAACCATCTCGTGACTGCGACGTTATGGCCACGACGAGGGGTCATCATGAACAAGATTTTTTCTTCCCGCGCCGGCGGGTCCGCCATCGCCATCTGCATGGGAATTGCAGTCCTGCCCGGCACGGCACACGCCGGTTTTCTTGAGCAGCTTTTCGGTGTCGCGCCGCAGGAAGCCCCGCAGGTCGCTCCTGTACCGTCCTATGGCTACGATGCTCCGCGCTTCGAGCATTATGCACCGATGCACCACCGCGCCAGGCGTAAGGTAGTGGTCGATAACAAGCCGAAGCTGCAGAAGCCAACCGATCTGATGCATGACGCAACGCTTCAGACTGGTGACGCTGTGATGTTGAAAGGGGGCATCCAGGTCTACACCGGTGACGATCGCGAGAGCCGTCACACGAAAGCGGACTTTGCGGCTCTCGATGAGGTGAGCGGCGTGTCGAAGCAGGAGCGCCAGGCCCTTGTCGCTATGGACACGACGCGCAACGATCCGCTTCGCGGTACCCTGAAGCCCGATACCATCGCCTCTGGCCGCTCCGCCGCAGTGGCCAACCCGATCGTGGCCGGTAGCGAGATCGTCGATGCCCGCGGCGCCAAAGTGCGCTACGTCGGGCCCTGACGCCTAGTCGCTGGTGGTTGCCTGGAGCAGGGCCAACGTCGATGCGGCGAGCGGCCTGGTAATCCGCCGGCAGGTTGCTAGCGCCGCTTCGTCGATCGCTGCGACGAAGCGGTTCACCGCATCCAGCGATTGCTCGCAGTGGCGCGCCGCATAGTTCACCACGTCTTCGTCGATCAGGATCTGCCGGTCGGTGAAGAGCTTCACCAGCACCGCCTTGACCAATTCGTTATCCGGTCGTTTGATTTCTGCCAGAGTCATCAGGCGAAGCCTCGAGGCGAGATCAGGAGTTGTCACGCCCCAGTTTCGGGGGCTGGCGCGCGCCGTCATCAGAAGCGAGCCGCCGGTCTCTCGAGCTAGGTTGATCGCGTGGAAGAGTGCCGCTTCGGTGAGGACGCCTCGATCGCAATCCTCAAGCACGACGCGGCGGTCACCTCCGTCCCAAAGAGTTGCAGGCAGCGCAGCACCGAGCGGAGCGTAGGTCGCCCCCGTGTCCGCGGCCCAGATCGCGGCGAGGTGACTTTTGCCGGATCCCGGCGGCCCGACAAGTAGCAGGCTCCTAGTGGGCCAAGCGGGCCACGCCCGTAGCGCGGCGACGGCGGCCTCGTTGGCGGCGGACACGAGAAAATCGTCCCGGTCGAAGCCGGGTGCGCGCGCGAGGTCGAACACCAGCTGACGCGCCACCGAGTAGGTCGTCTTCGTCACGCGATCCGCGCCGTGGCGGGCGGCTGCGCCTCGATCGTCATCGTCCGCTCGCTGGCGATCTCCCCCGTGTAGATCGGGCTCTCTCGATAGCGCCGCGTCGCGAAGCGCAGCAGCACGCCCAGGGCCGAGGCGACCGGCACAGCAACCAGCAGGCCGGTGAAGCCGAACACGCTGCCGAAGCCGAGCAGCGCGAAGATGATCCACACTGGATGCAGCCCGACCTTGTCGCCGACGAGCTTGGGCGAGAGCACGTTGCCTTCCAGGAACTGCCCGACAAAAACGACGCCGAGCGCAAAAGCCGGCAGGTGCCAGCTTGGCCAGCCCTGCACGATCGCGATCAGGAGCGACAGCACCAGCACGATCAGCGAGCCGATGTACGGCACGAAAGAGAGGACGCCGCCGAGCATGCCGATGAGCAGGCCGAAGTTGAGGCCGATGATCGTCAGGCCGATGCCGTACCAGGCCGCGAGGAAGAGGCAGACGAGCAGCTGCCCGCGCAGGAAGCCGGCGAGCGCGCGATCGATGTCGTGACCGATCGCATGAATCGTGTCGCGGTTCCGCGGCGGGATCAGGCTGTCGAGCGAGCCGATCATGCGCGGCCAGTCGAGCAGGATGTAGAAGGTCACCACTGGCGTGATGACGATCAGGGACAGCAGGTCGAGCAGCGCCGCGCCCTGCGACAGCAGGCTGTTGCCGGATGCCACGAGAAACGAGACCGCCTTGTTGATGTACTCGCTGGCGCCGTTGCGAATGTCGCCAAGGCTGCCGCCGAGCCCGTATCTCGACAGCAGATCGCCGATGCGACCATGGGTGACCTGCTCGCCGGCCGACGCCGCGAGGTCCTGCGCGCGCTTCACGAGATCGGGCAAGGCCTTGATGAAGCCTGCGATCTGACGGCCCAACATGGGCGAGAACACCGCGATGGTGAGCGCCACTACGACAAGCGAGCCGAGCAGGATGATGGTGGTGGCGCCGCCGCGGCCAAGACGCAGGCGTTCCATCCGGCCGACGAGCGGATCGAGCAGGTAACCCAGCACCAGCGCCACCACGAACGGCATCAGGATGGCGCGAAAGAGCCAGAGGAGGAACGCGACAACGACGCAGGCGGCGAGCCAGAAGCCGACCTGCGAAAGGATGACGGCGCGTGATCTCACGATGGATGGCCCGCCTCGCGGGCGTCGCTGAACGCCCTCGTCGCTCAAATGGCAGCGCGCTCGCCGGGCGTCAACGCGCGAAGACTTCGCGAGACGACGAACGCCCGCTTTCAACAAGCCCAAGAGTTACAGCCCCGTGCTTGCGCGTCGTCTCACGCGGCTCACGCTACGCGCGAACGTGCGCCTCGACCGGCGCTTGCGCGCGACGGGCGGGGCGAGATAGCCAAGGACCTCCATGCCCTTTCGGATCACGCCCCGTCCATGATGCCCCCCGAGCCGACCGGCCTGACCTACGCCGACGCGGGCGTCGATATCGATGCCGGCAACGCCATGGTCGAGCGCATCAAGCCGCTGGTCCGCGCGACGCGGCGGCCCGGCGCCGATGCCGAGATCGGCGGCTTCGGCGGCCTCTTTGATCTCAAGGCGGCCGGCTTCCGCGACCCCATCCTCGTCGCCGCCAACGACGGCGTCGGCTCCAAGGTCAAGATCGCCATCGAGACCGGGCGGCACGCCACGGTTGGCATCGACCTCGTCGCCATGTGCGTCAACGATCTCGTGGTGCAGGGCGCCGAGCCTTTGTTCTTTCTCGATTATTTCGCGACCGGCCGGCTCGAGCCTTCGGTCGGTGCGGCCGTGGTCGAGGGCATCGCCGCCGGCTGCCGCGAGGCCGGTGCGGCGCTGATCGGCGGCGAGACGGCGGAGATGCCCGGGCTCTACGCCGGCAAGGATTACGATCTCGCCGGCTTCGCCGTCGGCGCCGCCGAACGCGGCACGCTGCTACCGCGCCCAGACGTGGCACCGGGTGACCTGATGCTCGGGCTGCCCTCCTCCGGCGTTCATTCCAACGGCTTCTCGCTGGTACGCCGGATTGTGGCCGACGCCGGCCTGGCCTGGACCGATCCGGTGCCCTTCGATCCAAGTCACGACCAAACATTCGCGGATCTCGGCGACGCGCTGCTCGTGCCCACGCGCATCTACGTCAAATCCATCCTCGCCGCGCTGCGCGAGCCCGGCATCAAGGCTCTGGCCCACATCACCGGCGGAGGATTCCCCGAGAACATCCCGCGTGTTCTGCCTCAGACCTGCGCCGCGCGCGTGGACCTTGGCGCGGTCGTGCCGCCGCCGGTGTTCGGCTGGCTCGCCCGGCAGGGGCGCGTCGCCGAGCGGGAGATGCTGCGCACCTTCAACTGCGGGATCGGCATGGTGATCGTCGTCGATCCCGCGCGCCGTGACGCCGTCGTCGCCGCACTGCGGCTGGCCGGCGAGGCGCCGGTCGATCTGGGCCGCCTCGTGCCTCGCGAGGGCGAAGCGGTGGTCTACGACGGGCGGCTCGCCCTGTGAGGGGCACCCGCCGGCGCACCGCCGTCCTCATCTCCGGGCGTGGCTCCAACATGCGCGCCCTCGTCGAGGCCGCGCGCGCGCCCGACTACCCCGCCGAGATCGCGCTGGTGCTGTCGAACCGGCCCGACGCGGCGGGCCTGGCCTGGGCGCGTGACGCCGGGGTGGCCGTCGCCGCGGTGGACCACAAGATCTATGCCGGCCGCGAGGAGTTCGAGCGTTCGATGCAGGCGATGCTGGAGATTCACCGCATCGACCTCGTCTGCATGGCCGGCTTCATGCGCCTGGTGACGCCCTGGTTCATCGGTCAGTGGGCCGGCCGCATGATCAACGTCCACCCCGCCCTTCTGCCGGCCTATCGCGGGCTCGACACCCACGCCCGCGCGCTCGCCGATGGCGTCAAGATCCATGGCTGCACCGTGCATTTCGTGGTGCCGGCGATGGACGAGGGGCCGATCCTGGCCCAGGCCGCCGTGCCGGTGCTCGATGCCGACACGCCAGAGAGCCTGGCGCGGCGCGTGCTCAAGCAGGAGCACCGGATCTACCCCGCCGCCCTTGCCCGTGTCGCCCGCGGCGGCCTCATAGTGCAGGGAAACCGGGTTTTCGACGCCGAGGCCGCGGCCGGCGCAGAGCCGCTCCTCGTGCCGGCGCTCGGCTGAAGCGGCGCCGAGCCACCATATCAACCGTCATGAAACACGAGACGCTCTGGTTTCGCACGGCCGTCTGTCTGCTGGCGATTGTCGGCTTCGCCGTGCTCGTCGCGTCGCTGCATGGCCGCCACCCGCTGCCGCGCGAAGATGCGGCGCTGCCGAGCGTTGTCGGGCCGGCGCCGCAAACCCCGGTGCGGTGAGCCGCTTCGATCAGATCGGGTGCGGCCGCGCCTTGAGGTAGTGCTTCGCGGCGGCGAACCATTCCGCCTGCTGGTGGCGCGCGTTGCGCGGCGCGCGCTTATAGTAGCGCATGATTTCGTCGGCGATGGCCTCGGCCTGGTGAGACTGGCCCAGGCGATCAAGCAGGAGCAGGCGCCGGACCTGCACCTCCTGTCCGGCGAAGTAGCGCGCGAGATGCGTGTATTCGGCCAAGGCCTCGTCCGCGCGGTCGCAGGCCTCAAGCGCCCTGGCATAGAGCAGGTGCCCGTCCTGGGAATGGTAGTCCGGCCAGCGCCGCTTCAGCTCGTCGAGCGTATCGAGCGCGACCTGCGGTTGCCCAAGGCCAAATTCGGCACGGGCCCTGCCCAGCACGTAGAGCGGCTCGTCGCCCATCGGCGACTTCAAGATTTCCTCGTAGAGCAGCAGGGCCTCGTCGAAGCGCCCCAGCCGCAGGCACTCCTGGGCCAACGACAGCCGGTTGCCGAGCGTCTCGGCGATCTCGAGTTCGCTGCGCAGCTCGCGGTAGCGCCTATTTGGGTTGATCTGCGAGCCGATTACGACCCGCGCCTGGGGCACGAAGTGCTGCCTGGGCAGAACCTCCACGAAGAGGTAAGCGAGCGCGCCAAGCCCCGGCACAAACATGATCACGTAGGCCCAGGGCGCGAACCGCCCGGTTTTGGCTGCATGGACGATGCAGGCAAGGTCGATAAGCCCTAAGATCCCCAAGCCAAACAAAGCTCGCCTCCGCAATAGGAAGTGCTGTCGCGAACCGGTCTCGTGAGGTTCCGGAAACGGCCGGCCTACGGCTGCACTTTACGAAGACGTGGCACGATGGCGCAAGTGGATTGCCGCCCATCGACGATCCGGGTGGGCTGGCGCGAAGCGACATCCGGTCCATATCGCTGTCTTGACGCGGGAGAACGCTGTGCCGAAAGGACGTGAGTACGAGCTGAAATTCTCCGTCGCGCCCGCAGCAGCCGCGCGCCTCGCGGGCCATCCGGCGCTGGACACCGCCGGCACCGAGGCCCGGCGCGAGCGCCTGCTCTCGACCTATTACGATACGGCCGAAGGCGCGTTGCGCCGCCGGCGCGTGACTCTGCGGGTCCGTTCGGGCGAGCATCAGACCGTGCACACGCTCAAGCGCTCGGGCGCGTCGCTGGTCGAGCGCGACGAGTGGGAGCGCGAGGGCGGGCGTACGCCCGATCTCGGCTGGCTGCGCATGACGCCGCTGGCCGATCTCTTCGCCGACGAAGACATCGCGACGAGGCTCGACCCCCGCTTCACGGTCGACGTCGATCGCACCATCCTGCCGATCGCCTACGGCGGCACGATGATCGAGGGCGCCATCGACAAAGGCGCGATCCGCGCCGGCGCGGCCTCGCTGTCCGTCCACGAGTTCGAGCTCGAGCGCAAGCACGGCCCCGAGCAGGGACTGCTGCGTCTCGGGCGCAAGCTCGCCCGGGACATGCCCCTGGTGCTGAGCCTGACTAGCAAGGCCGAGCGCGGCTTCGCCGTGGCCGACGCGAGCTGGGGGCATCCGAGCAAGTCCATTCCGCTCGATCTCGGCGATGTCCGCACGTTGCGCGACCTCTTCACTGCGGTCGTGCAAGGCTGCCTCCACGCGCTCTGCCGCAACGCAGCGCTTATCGGCGGCGTCGAGGACGGCGAGGCGGTGCACAAGACACGGATCGCGCTGCGCCACATCCGCGCTGCGCTGGCTCTGTTTGCGCCGGTGCTGCGGCGCCGACGCTTAGCGCGCCTCAAGGGCGAGCTGAAATGGATGTCCGACAAGCTCGGCGCCGCGCGCGATGCCGACGTCTTCCGGCAGCTGGCCGGCACCGACGCCGACGGGTCGCCGCTCGCCGCCGCGCTTGAGCCTCGTCGTCGGCGCTCCCACGTGCGGCTCGAAGCGGCACTGGCCTCGGCGCGCTGGCGGCTCCTGCTGATTGACGTCCTCGCCTTCTCGATCGAGGGCGTGCGGCGATCGCGGCGCGCACGGCATGCGGCCGCTTTCACCCGACGCCGCGTGCGCAAGCTCCGCCGCGGCCTGGCCGAGGACGCGCGGGGCATGCGCCACCAGCCTTTCGAGGCGTTGCACGACCTGCGCAAGCGCGCCAGGATGCTGCGCTACGACCTCGACCTCGTTGGCGACCTGCCCAAGCTCGACGTGCGACGCAAGCACCTGCGCCGCACCGGCGACGATCTCCGGGCGCTACAGGAAACGCTGGGCGAGATCCACGACGCCGAGGCGCTGGCGGCGCGGCTGCACGAGAGCATCCTCTCGCGCCGCGCGCCGCCCAAGAATGTCGCAAACGACGATTGGTCGGCTGTCGTCGGTGCGGCAAGGACGTTTCGCGCGGCAGAACCTAAGGCTAGCGCCTTGCACGAGGCGGCAAAAGCAGGCCGCCGCCTGCGCCGACGCGCGTTCTGACGCCTCAGAGCAGAGGGACGAGAACGGGCTCGACTGCCTGAGCCGCCGCCGAGGCCGGCGGCCAAAGCGCCTCTACGGCCGTCAGGGTCGCGCAGGCGACGCAGAAGACAAGAGGCGGGGTGCTGCCGCTCTCGGGACGAGCCATCGCGCCTGCCCAAAACATAGGGGCGGCGAGGAAGACGGAGGCGACGGGCAGCAAAAGGTTGGCCATCCGTGGCCTCGGCTCGCGTATGATCCGCCTTTCTTGGAGCAAAGGCCGTACCGCCCCTCCAATCACGAGATGGCGAGGCTCGACAGCCGCCGCGCCCTCCTGTATGGGGCCGCTTCAACTTAAGAACAGCGTGCCGAAACGCTCGCCGCAAAGGCGGAACGGTCAGAAAGTCACGTCACCATGAATATCATCCAGACGCTTGAGGCCGAGCAGGCCGCGAAGCTCGCCGCCATCCGCCCGATCCCAGAATTCCAGCCGGGCGACACGCTCATCGTCAACGTCAAGGTCAAGGAAGGCGAGCGCACCCGCGTCCAGGCCTACGAGGGCGTCTGCATTGCCCGCACCGGCGGCGGCATCAACGAGAGCTTCACCGTCCGCAAGATCTCCTACGGCGAGGGCGTCGAGCGCGTCTTCCCGATCTACTCGCCCAACATCGACTCGATCAAGGTCACCCGCCGCGGCAAGGTGCGGCGCGCCAAGCTCTATTACCTGCGCGATCGCCGCGGCAAGTCGGCCCGCATTGCCGAGCGCGCCGAGACGCCGGCGGCAAAGGCCGCCCGCGAGGCCGCCAAGAAGGAGGCCAAGAGCACGGCCAAGGCCGCCAAGGCGAAGAAGAGCGTGACGGCTGCCGAGTAGACGTAGACCGAGCGGCACCTGAACAGGCGCGCTCGATCACGTCTCTAAGCGTAGACCTCGCCCCTGGGACCGGCGCATAATTGGGGTCGAGAGCGGCATGAGCGAGGAGCGGCGCGGGAACGACCTCCTCGAAGACGAGACGAAGCCACGGGTCGACGCCGAGATCAGGGACCTCGGCGAGCCGCACGACGCGGACGGCGCGCTAAGGCCCGCCTTCATCGAGGCCGTCGAGACCGCCGTCAACGAGCGCGACCGTGCCGAGTTGAAAGACCTCGTCGAGGACCTTCACGAGGCCGACCTCGGACGCCTCCTCGAATCTATGCAGGCGGAAGCCCGGCCCGAGCTGATCACGCTGCTTGGCGCCGACTTCGACTTCACGGCCTTGACCGAGGTCGACGAGAACATCCGTGACGAGATCATCGAGGAGCTGCCCAACTCCGCGGTGGCGCTCTACGTCCAGGACCTCGAAAGCGACGACGCGGTCTCGTTGCTGGAAGACCTCGACGCTGACGATCGGCGGGAGATCCTCGCCGCATTGCCGGCGATCGACCGGGCGGCGCTGACGCGCTCGCTCGACTTCCCCGAGCATTCCGCCGGCCGCCTCATGCAGACCACGGTGGTCGCCGTGCCGCCGTTCTGGACGGCCGGACGCACCATCGACATGCTGCGCGACGCCGAACCCGACACACTGCCGGACCAATTTTACGAGGTCTTCGTCGTCGACCCGGCGCATCGTTTTCTCGGCAACGTCTTCCTCGATGCACTGATGCGCATGCGCACCGACACGCCGCTGGGCGAGGGCATGCGCATCGATCGCCGCCGCGTGCTGGTCACCGACGACGCCGAGGATATCGCGGCGCTTTTCGAGCGCTACAACCTCGTCTCGGCGCCGGTCGTCGACGCCGGCGAGCGGCTGCTCGGCGTCATCACCATCGACGACGTCGTCGACGTCATCCGCGAGGAAGCCGACCAGGAGATCAAGGCGCTCGGCGGCGTCCGCGGCGACGAGACGCTGTCCGACCGCGTGTGGGAGATCGCCCGCAGCCGCTTCACCTGGCTCTTCGTCAACCTCGTCACCGCCTTCATCGCCTCGTCGGTGCTCAACGCCTTCAACGTGCAGCTGGAGAAAATGGTGGCCCTGGCGGTATTGGCGCCGATCGTGGCGAGCCAGGGCGGCAACGGCGCCACGCAGACCATGACGGTCGTGATACGCGCGCTCGCCACCCGCGAGCTGACGCGGATGAACGCCGCCCGCGTCATCGGCCGAGAGCTGCTCGTCGGCGCGCTGAACGGCATCGCCTTCGGCATCATCACCGGGGTCGGCGCGCTGGTCTGGTTTCACCTGCCAGGCTTGGGCATCGTCATCGCTGCCGCCATGCTGACGAACCTCGTTGCCGGCGCACTCGGCGGCATCCTGGTGCCGCTGGTGCTCGAATGGTTCGAGGTCGACCCGGCGGTGTCATCGTCGGCCTTCGTCACCACCGTGACGGACGTCGTCGGCTTCTCCTCGTTTCTCGGCTTCGCCACGTTGTGGTTCCACTTGGCGTGAGGTGACCCTTCTCCCACGAACAGGAGAAGGCTCCTGTCGTCATGTCGATCAAGCGCTCTTCGGCACGACGCCGTTGTTGGCCTTCGGGATCTGCGCGAGCACGTCGGGTTCGAGCGAGAGGTGCTGGCGCACCAGTTCCGGCGGGATCGCCGCCAACCAGTTGTTCAGCGACACATCGAGGTAGACCGGCGCCTTGAACATCTCGAGGAACACGAGGTCGTCCGACCCGGTATTCTCGATGTAGTGCGGCAGCGTTGCTGGAATATAGCCAACGTCGCCCTGCTTGAAGTCCATGGTGCGCGCGTCGGAATGGTTGGCGAACACGCTCATCCGGCCGGAGCCGGCGATATAGTACTGCCACTCGGCGGCATTGGGGTGCCAGTGCAGCTCGCGCATCGCGCCCGGCTTGATGCGAACGTGGGCCATGGCCATCGTCTTCGACACCTTGAACTTGCCGGAGTCGACGATGCGGATCTCGCCCATCGCATCCTGCTTGGTCGGCGCCATGTCGAGCATGGCAAAATCGAAGGCGAGCTTCGAGGTCGAGCCGCCGACGCTGGCCTGGTCCTGCGACAGGGCCGGCGGCAATGGCGCCGGGAAGATGTAGCGGCCCGATGGTGGGATCTGCGCGAAGGGTGCCAGCTTGTCCTGCGCGACGCCGAAGTTCTTGGCGACGACCTCACGCGGCGTATGGATCAGCCAGTCCGTGAGCAGCGTGGTGCCCTCCTCCGAGAACTTGCCGTCGTCAAAGACCAGCAGGAACTCGCACCCGTCCGGCCCCAGGCCTTGGATCGAATGCGGCAGGCCGGCCGGAAAGTACCAGAGATCGCCGGCCTTGACGTCTTTCACGTAGGGGCGGCCGTCGTAGTCGATCGCGGTCAGGCGCGCGCTGCCCGTCAGCATCAGCGACCATTCCGCCGCCTCGTGCCAGTGCAGCTCGCGGACGCCGCCGGAATCGAGCCGCATGTTGACCGACGCGATGCTCTTCGAGATCGGGAAGTCGACCACATTGACCTGGCGCGCCCAGCCACCCTGCTCGACGCGGCGCTGCGACAGCGAGAACGAGTGCCAGAACTCCGGCACGCTGCCATGGTCCGTCGGCGGCGGCACCACGCTGTCCTTGTTGAGGGCGTCGAGCGGCTTGTTCTGCGGACCGGGATCGGTGAGCGAGGCCTCGCCCTTCTTGATATCGCCGTAGGACTGCGCCTGCGCGGCGGTGGCGGCCAAACCCAGCGCCACCGCCCCGACGCCGATCAGGCCGCGGCGAGAGAACCCGGCGATGGCACCGGTCTCCTCTCGTCCCAGTCGAACATCGTGGTTGTCCTCGACATCGTCTCGGTCGGTCATGTGCATTCCTCGCAATCGCTCATGGAAGCCGACGAACGTCGTCGAGCGGCTCGCGGTCCCGGCGCAGGGCAGGATCTCGCTGAGCGTGCAGCACGACGATAAAACGAATGGCTGCCGCCGCCTAACCCGCACGCCTCGCTTTACGGCCTAAGCCGATATCTCATCGACGATTTTCGAAATTGAGACAAGCAACAGCAAACATCAGCCACAATCACGCTTTGTTAATCAAGAACGTACAGAAAGAAGTTGTGTGCGTCTTGCCATGGTTTCGACCATCGGTGGTGTCATGGTCTCAAATGTCGACCTTCCAGGAGGGTCCGGCTTTCAAGGCGATGGGCCAAAGACGCGAGCCGCGCGGCAGGGACCGCCGCGTCGGCCGATTGCGTAATGGCGGCCGCCGCCGCGCGAGGGTCTGAGTATGAGCGAGCCGGTGACCAAGCAGCGTCCTACGGTCAATCTCGACGATTTCGAGCGCGAGATGCGCGGTGCGCATCATCACAACGACGACCCGCTGGCCGAACTGGCCCGGCTTGTCGGCGAGCAGCACGATCCCTACGGCGACGTATTCGCCCGCGAGACGCAAGCCCCGGCTCATCCGCCTCATCAGGCCCCGGCCTATGCGGGGCCCGCGCGCGCCGATCGGAACGGTCGCCGCGAGCCGGGCTTCGACGCTCCCCAGGCTCCGCTGTCGCCGCGCCTCTCCGGCGATTTCGCCGCGATCGAAGCCGGCCTTCGAGGTGCCGCGCCGGGCCACGGCAGCTACGCCGGGCATCAGACCGAGCCGAGGTTCGACGAGAGCTACGAGCACTCGCAGGAGCAAAGCTACGACGACACTCAGGACTATGGCGAGCCGACGGCCTACGATCCGGCGTGGGGTCAGGCCCCTCGCGCGGCCAAGAGCTCACGCCGTCCCATGGTCCTGTTGGCGGCGACGATCGCCGTCGGCGTGATCGGTATCGGCACCGCCTTCGCGCTCAAGGGCCATATCGCCACCAGCCCGCGCGAGGTGAAGACGATCCTCGCCGACGAAAGCCCGACCAAGGTGCAGCCGCCGGCCGATGCCGCCGACACCCAGGCCAGCCAGGATGCCGCCGTGGTGGGCAAGGGCCAGCAGGCGCCGACCGCTCTCGCCAACCGAGAGGAGCAGCCGGTCGACCTCCTGCAGGCTGCGCGCGACAACGCCGCCGCGCAGGCGCGCCGCACCGATGCCTCCAGCGTCCCAGTGCCGCCCTCGCCGGGTCAGGTCCAGACGGCCATGGCCGATCCCTCCAGCATGGGGCAAAGCTTCCCGATCGGTGACATGCCGGAGCCCAAGCGCGTCCGTGTCGTCTCGGTTCGTCCCGACGGCACCATCCTTCCCAACGACAATCCGCCGCCGGCGGCGATCCCGGCGCCGCGCGCCCCCGCGGGCAAAACCAGCGACCGCGCCGGTCCGGTCGCCAAGCCTTCCACCCCGAAGGCGATAGCTAGCAAGAGCACGTCGCGCGTGACGACGCCCAAGAGCATCGATCAGCTCGCCGACGCGCCCGACGATGCCGCGCCGGCGCCGGCCGCAGCCAAGGTCAAGAAGCCCAAGCCGCAGCGCGTGGCTTCGGCCGACATCGGCGAGGCGGAAGCCACGCAGGCGGTCTCGCCCGAGCCCGAGACCTCCGGCTCCGGCGGCTTCGCCGTTCAGCTTGCCGCGCCGGGTTCGGAGGCCGACGCCAAGTCGACCTCGTCCAAGCTCGCCAAGAAGTTCGCCGGCCCGCTCGCTGGTCACCACCTCGGTTTCCACAAGGCCGAGAGTAACGGCAAGTCGGTGTTCAGGGTGCGCGTCAGCAGTCTCAGCAAGCCGGAAGCGGTCAGCCTCTGCGAAAAGCTCAAGGCCGGCGGCGGCAGCTGCTTCGTCGCCAAGAACTAGGCCGGACGCGCGACATCCATGACCCGCGCCTTCGTCTGCGGCTGCCGCGGCACGGTGCTCGAGTCCGACGAGCGCCGATTCCTTACGGAGGCGGCGCCGCTCGGAGTGATCCTTTTCAAGCGCAACATCACCGATCCGGCCCAGGTGCTGGCGTTGACCGGCGCCATCCGCGATGCGTTGGGCCGCGACGACGCGATGGTGCTCGTCGACCAGGAAGGCGGCCGCGTCCAACGCCTCGGGCCGCCGCACTGGCGGCGCTACCCCGCCGCCGCTTGTTTCGCCGCCATCCCCGACCTGGACGAGCGCGCCGCCATGATCCGGCTCTGCGCCCGGCTGATGGCGCACGACCTTCTCTCCCTGGGCATCGACGTCGACTGCTTGCCGGTGCTCGACGTGCCCGTCGAGGGCTCGCACGACGTGATCGGCGACCGCGCCTACGCGCGTGAGCCCGCGGTCGTCGCCGTGCTCGGCCGCGCGGCGGCCGAGGGCATGCTCGACGGCGGCGTGCTCCCGGTCATGAAGCACGTGCCGGGACACGGCCGCGCCGAGGCGGACAGCCATCTCGCGCTGCCGAGCGTCGAGGCTTCGATCGACGACCTGCGGCGCAGCGACTTCGAGCCGTTCCGCCGCAACCGCGACCTGCCGGCGGCGATGACCGCGCATGTCGTCTACACTGCCCTCGATCGCGAGCATCCCGCCACGATCTCGGCCAAGGTCATCGGCGACATCGTGCGCGGCGAAATCGGCTTCGACGGCCTGCTGTTCAGCGACGACCTCAGCATGAAGGCGCTCCCGGGCACATTCCGTGAAAAGGCGGAGGCGCTGTTTGCCGCCGGCGTCGACGTGGCGCTGCACTGCAATGGCGACCTTGACGAGGCCGGCGAGGTCGCCGCGAGAGCGCCGGCGCTCGCGGGGGTGGCGGCGGAGCGCGTCGCGCGTGCCCGTGCAGCCGTCAGGTCGTCGGCCTTTGATCCTGTGGACGCGGCGGCGGAACTCGATCTCAGGCTTGCGGCCATCGCCTGAACGGCGGAGACTTCGGCGCCCGCAAACCGCGGGCGGGAACGGGGTCATGGCTTTCGAGATGGACGAGCCGGTCGCGACGGAGGTGCTCCCCGAGGAGCGCCTGATCGTCGACGTCGACGGGTTCGAGGGGCCGCTCGACCTGCTGCTCGAGCTCGCCCGGCGCCAGAAGGTCGACCTGTCGCGCATCTCGGTGCTGGCGCTGGCCGAGCAATATCTCGCCTTCATAGAGGCGGCGCGCCGCGTGCGGCTCGAGCTCGCCGCCGACTATCTCGTAATGGCCGCCTGGCTCGCCTACCTCAAGTCGCGCCTGCTGCTGCCGCGTTCGGACAAACCTGAGGAGCCGGAGGCGGGCGACCTCGCCGCCGCGCTCGCCGAGCGCCTGCGCCGGCTCGAGGTGATCCGTGCCGCCGCCCAGGCGCTGGAGGCGAGGCCGCGGCTCGGCCGCGACCTGGCCCTGCGCGGCGCCCGCGACGAGAGGGTGCTCGAGGGCGGCCCGCCAGTCTACACCGCCACCATCTACGACCTGATGTCGGCCTACGCCCGCCAGCGCCAGAAGCAGGCGCTGTCGCGCGTCAGGCTGAAGAAGCGGCTGGTGTGGTCGCTGGTCGAGGCGCGCGCGGCACTGGCGCGCCTTTCCGGGCTAGCGGTCGACTGGAGCGAGCTCGACGCATTCCTGCTGGCCTATTGCGTCGAGCCGGCGCTACGCCGCACCGTGCGCGCCTCGGCCTTCTCGGTGACGCTGGAGATGGTCAAGGAGGGCAGCCTCGCCCTGCGGCAGGACCACGCCTTCGCCCCGATCTGGGTCAAGGCCGCGGGAGCGCCGGCGTGAGCGCCGAGATCGCCCGGCTCTTCCCCGACGTCGCGCAGACGCACGGCGATGCCGCGGCGCTGCGGCTGGCAGAGGCGGTGCGCATCGCCGAGGCGCTGTTGTTCGCCGCGCCCGAGCCGATGGCGGAGGCCGAGATCGCGCGGCGGTTACCCGACGGCGTCGCTGTCGGCGCCGTGCTGGCGAAGCTGCGGGCCGACTACGAGGGCCGCGGCATACACCTGGTGCGGGTCGGCGCCCGATGGGTGTTCCGCACCGCCGACGACCTCGGCTGGCTGCTGTCGGCGAGCGGGCGCGAGGTGACGAAGCTGTCGCGCGCGGCGATGGAGACGCTGGCGATCATCGCCTACCATCAGCCGGCGACGCGCGCCGAGATCGAGGACATCCGCGGGGTCAGCGTCGCCAAGGGGACGCTCGACGTGCTGCTCTCGACCGGGTGGATCCGCCCGCGTGGGCGGCGGCGCTCGCCCGGCCGCCCGATCACCTACGGCACGACAGACGTCTTCCTGCTGCACTTCGGGCTGGAGGCGATCGGCGACCTGCCCGGACTCGACGAGCTGCGCGGCGCCGGGCTCTTCGACGGCCGTCTGCCGCCCGCCTTCAGCGTGCCGCTGCCGCACGACGGGCCGCTCGACGCCGACGAGGACCCGCTGGACGATGCGGCCGAGCCGGAGGAGGACGATGCCGGCGACGCCCTTGACGAGCCGGATCGTCTCGATCGCGATCCGTTCGCGTGATGCGACAGCGTCAGGCCGCAGCGGGCAGCGCGGCGCAAAGCGCCTCGACCGCGTCCGCCAGCTCGTCGAAATGCGAGATGACCTTGTCGGGCGCGAGCTCGGCCATGGACTCGGGCGCGTAGCCGAAGTCGACCCCGATTACCGGCAGGCCGGCGTTGCGGGCGGTGTCGACGTCGGTCTTGGTGTCGCCCACCATCACGGCGCGCGCGGGATCGCCGCCGGCCTTTTCGATGGTCAGGCGCAGCACGGCGCCGTCGGGCTTCGACATCGGGAAGGTGTCGGCCCCCACGATGGCGTCAAAACGATCGGTGAGGCCGAGGTCGCGCAGCAGCATCCTGGCCGGCTTCTCGAACTTGTTGGTGAGGACCGCGAAACGATGACCGGCGGCGGCGAGCCGGTCGAGCGCGGCAACGCATCCGGGGAACGGCAGCGTCTCGTCGGAGAGCCGCGTCTCGTACTCGGCGAGGTAGGCCGCGAACATCTCCTCGAGCCGCGCGTCCGAGACGCTGACGCCCTGCGCATCCAGCCCAAGACGGATCAACACGCGCCCGCCGCGGCCGACGAACTTGCGGGCGCGCTCCAGCGGCAGCGACCCCAGGCCCTCGCGCGCGAGGATGACATTGAGGGCGCCGACGAGGTCGGGGGCGCTGTCGACGAGCGTGCCGTCGAGGTCGAAGACGAGGAGAGGGGCGGAGGACGACGGGATGGAGGACATGGCGCCGCGCTTAATGCCTGGGGCAGGCTCCGGCAAGCGCGGCCGGGCGCGCTGATGTCACAGCAGCTTCTGCACCAACACGAGGTCGAGCCAGCGCTCAGATTTGCGACCTACCTCCGGCATTCGCCCGACCTCGAAGAAGCCGGCGGCGCGGTGCACCGCCAGCGAGGGCTCGTTTTCCGCCGTGATGCAGCCGACCATGGCGTGATGGCCGGCGGCGCGGGCGCGCGCCTCGAGCGCTGCAAGCAGTGCCCGGCCGTAGCCGCGACGCGCGGCGGCGGGATCGACGTAGAGCGCGTGCTCCACCGTGAAGCGGAAGCCGGGGAAGGTGCGGAACGGCGCGAGGGAGCCGAAACCTGCGACAACGCCATCGTGCTCGACGACGATCACCGGCAGGCTCCGCTGCCGGCTCGCCTCGAGCCAGGCCAGGCCGGTCTCGGGCGTCTCGAGCGTGTCGGTCCAGCGCGCGGTTGTGGTGGCGATTGCTTCGTTGATGATCGCGAGAATGCGGGGGAGATCGGCGTCGGTGGCGTCGCGGATGGGCATAATGTCTCAGGCGCACGTAGAAGAACAACCTCTGGCATCTCAAACCCGGCGCGGATCGCGCGAGGTGCCTTGGATGGCATGGCGGCACGGAAAACCCTTGCAGGGAAGGATGTCTTTACCGCCGCCCGAACAGCCGCTCGATGTCGGCGAGCTTGAGCTCGACATAGGTCGGGCGGCCGTGATTGCACTGGCCGGAGCCAGGCGTCGCCTCCATCTCGCGCAGCAGCGCGTTCATCTCCTCGGTGCCGAGCCGGCGGCCGGCGCGGACGGAATGGTGGCAGGCGAAGGTCGCGAGGTAATGGTCGAGTCGACGCTCCAGCGGCAGCGCGCCGGTCTCGTCCTCGGCCAGCGCGCCGGCGAGGTCGCGAACGAGGTGGGCGGCATCGACGAGGCCCAACTCCGCCGGCGTCTCGCGCACCAGCACGGCGCCCGGGCCGAAGCTCTCCACCACGAGCCCCAGGCTCGCCAACAGCGGCACCGCCTCAACCAGGCGCTCGGCCTCGGAGGTATCAAGGTCGACCACGGCCGGAATGAGCAGCGGCTGGCGGGCGATGCCGCGCGCCGCGCGCTCGCGCTTCAGACGCTCGTAGACGAGGCGCTCGTGAGCGGCGTGCTGGTCGACGATAACGAGACCGTCGGCGGTCTGCGCCAGGATGTAGGTGTCGTGGACCTGGGCGCGGGCGGCGCCGAGCGGCGCGGCGATCGCGTCGGGCACGGCCTCGTGCTCGGTCGGCCGCGCGGCGGGCCGACCGACGTCGTCGACGAACGCCGCCTGGCCGCTCTCACCGAAGCCATGCGGCGCTGAGGGCGAGGCCGCCGCGCTCCAGCCCGCCGACGGGCGCGCGTCGCCGGACCAGCCGCGGCGGGCGAAGGCCTCCACTGCCGCCGCCGCGGACGGAGTGGCGCGGTGCAGCGCGGCTGCGAGCGTCTGCCTCAGCGCGCCCACGATCAGCCCGCGCACCAGGCCGGGATCGCGGAAGCGCACCTCGGCCTTGGCGGGGTGGACGTTGACGTCGACGAAGGCCGGGTCGCAGCCGACGTAGAGCGCCACGGTGGGGTGGCGCCCGGCGGGCAGGCTGTCGACGTAGGCGGCGCGCACGGCGCCGAGCAGCAGCTTGTCCCGCACGGCGCGGCCGTTGACGTAGAGATGCAGAGCACCGGCGTCGCCGCGGTGCCAGGTTGGCAGGCCGGCGAACCCATCCAAGGTGACCCCCTCGCGCGCAGCCGCCACCGGCAGGGCGTTGGGGCGGAAGTCGCGGCCGAGCACCTGAGTCAGGCGCTCCAGCAGGCCCTCGGCGCCGGACCCGCAGGCGGGATGGTCGAAGCCGGCAGTCTCGGCCGACGCCAGGGCGAAGCGCACCTGCGGGTGCGCCATGGCGAGACGGCGCAGGACATCGGCCACCGCGCGGGCCTCGGCCTTGTCGCCTTTGAGGAACGCCAGCCGCGCCGGCGTGGCGGCGAAGAGATCGCGCACCTCGACGCGGGTGCCGGGCGGCTGCGCGCCGGGTCGCAGGGCGCCCTTGCGGCCGGAGTCGACGCTGAGCGTGTGCCCGCCGTCGGCGCCCGCGGCGCGCGAGGCGATGGTGAGCAGCGCCACCGAGGCGATCGAGGGCAGCGCCTCGCCGCGAAACCCCAGCGTGCCGATGCGGGCGAGGTCGCCGTCGGGCAGCTTGGAGGTGGCATGGCGCTCGATCGAGAGCTCTAGGTCGGCGGCGTCCATGCCCTGGCCGTCGTCGACGACGCGAATGAGCCGGCGCCCGCCGGCCTCGATCGTCACCTCGATGCGGCGGGCGCCGGCGTCGAGCGCGTTCTCGACCAGCTCCTTCACCGCCGCGGCCGGCCGCTCCACCACCTCGCCGGCGGCGATGCGGTCGATCAGCACGCGGTCAAGCCGGCGGATCGGCACGGGAAACTCCTTGGGCGAGACGAGGGCGCGGCCGGTGCGTGCCACAGAACTGAGGCCCGGCGAAGAGCGGTGTCGGCGTACGGCAATCCCGCGTGAGGGGACACACCCCGTTGCGATCGCACACCCCGATTTTGCGGCGCGATGCGTCACCGCTTAACCCAACCCCAGCATTATCCGGTAGAATGGCCGGTAAGCGGGGCGGGTTCCGCCCTCGCGAACTCCTTCCCTAGAGCGTCGGATTGTAATTCGGAGTCGCTTCGCGACGCGTACGCACCTGTCCTCGCTACGCCTTTCTTGTTGGAGCAAGTCCGCAATACCGGACGTTGCTCTAGCCCCCGGCTTAGCGGCGCGTGGCGGGTGACGGATCGCCCCGCCCCAGCAGCGCCAGCACCTTGCGCCCGGGCACCGTCTCCCCCTTAGGCAACGCCCAGAAATCGCCCCGCGCCGCCACGGCATCGGCGAGCAGCACGTGGTAGGCGCGCTTGGGCAGCGCCACCGCGCCTAGGGTGGCGAGGTGCTCGGTGACGAATTGCGTGTCGAGCAGCCGGTAGCCCCCTGCCCTGAGGCGGGCCACCAGATGGGCCAGCGCCACCTTGGAGGCGTCGGTCGCGCGGTGGAACATGCTCTCGCCGAAGAAGGCGGCGCCGATCGACACGCCGTAGAGGCCGCCGACCAGCTCGCCGTCGGCCCAGGCCTCCACCGTATGGACGCGTCCGGCGTCGTACAGGGCGCGATAGAGCGTGCGGATGCGGGCGTTGATCCAGGTGCCCTCGCGCTGCGGGCCGGAGGCGGCGCAGCCGTCGAGCACGCCATCGTAGTCGCTGTCGATGCGGATCTCGTAGCGGTCCTGCCGGATCGTCTTGGTGAGGCTGCGCGAGACGATCAGCCCGTCGAGCGGGAAGATGCCGCGCTCCTCGGGATCGACCCAGAACAGGTTGGTGTCCTGCGCGCTCTCGGCCATCGGGAACAGGCCGATCGAATAGGCCCGCAGCAGGATGTCGGGCGAGATCTCGATGCCGTCACGCGTGCGGGCCATGGCGGGAGCCTAGGCCCGGAACCCGGCACGTCAAGCGACGCGTCGTCTCTCCTCGGCCTTTCCACGCCGTTACGTCGGAAGCCGGCGCATCGGGCTTGGCCCCGGAACCGCCCTTGCGCTAGAAGCGGCCTCCCGCCCCCGAGCTCCGCCCCATGCGCATCGCGACCGTCGCGCGCGACACCAAGGAAACCGCCATCACCGTGACCGTCGGGCTCGACGGCCAGGGTCGCGGCACGATCGCGACCGGGATCGGCTTCTTCGACCACATGCTCGACCAGCTCAGCCGGCACTCGCTGATCGACATGGAGATCTCGGCCGAGGGCGACCTCCACATCGACGACCACCACACCGTCGAGGACACCGGCATCGCGCTGGGCCAGGCGATCCGCCAGGCGCTGGGCGATCGCGCGGGCATCGCGCGCTACGCCGATTGCCTGCTGCCGATGGACGAGACGCTCACGCGCGCCGCCATCGACGTCTCGGGCCGGCCCTTCCTGGTGTTCCGCGCGGAGTTCCCGCGCGAGAAGATCGGCACGTTCGACACCGAGCTGGTGCGCGAGTTCTTCCAGGCCTTCGCGATGAACGCCGGCATCACGCTGCACGTCGAGACGCTCTACGGCGTCAACGCCCACCACATCGCCGAGAGCTGCTTCAAGGCGGTGGCGCGCGCCTTGAAGAGCGCGGTGGCGATAGATCCGCGACAGGCCGGGCAGATCCCCTCGACCAAGGGCACGCTGTGATGACAACAGACGCGTCATTGCGGGGCGCCGCAGGCGAACCTGGAACCGGTGTGCCTCGCGCTCGCCGGAAAGACGGGAGAGCACCGGTTCCGGGTTCGGCTTCGCCGTCCCGGGATGACGAGGTTACGCCATGACCCTTTATGTCGTGCAGGCACCGGGCAGCGACGACGATGCGCTGATCCGCGCCCACTTCGTCGCCGACGGCTTCTCCTGGCCGGCCTTCCTCTTCACCTGGGCCTGGCTGCTCTATCGTCGGCTGTGGCTGGCGCTGCTGGTCTGGATAGTGGTGGATGTTGCCTTCCTCGCGCTCGTGCTGCCGCACGTCTCGCTCTTCACCGCCTTCCTCGTCGAGCTCCTCGCCCGCATTGCGCTCGGCCTGGAGGCGCATCGTCTGCGCGTCGCCAAGGGCGCCCGGCGCGCTGTCCTGACCGAACTTGTCGAGGCGCGCGACCGCGACGAGGCCGAGGCGATCTTCTACGCGCGCCACGGGACCGTCGTGTCGGAAAGTGCCGCGCCCGGAAACGAGGCGTGAGGGTCGCCGTCGTCGACTACGGCTCGGGCAACCTCCATTCCGCAATCAAGGCCCTGGAGCGGGCGGCGCGCGAGGGCGGAACCGGCGCGACGGTCGTGCTCACCTCGGACCCGGACGCGGTGCGACGTGCCGACCGGATCGTTTTGCCGGGCGTCGGCGCTTTCGCCGACTGCAAGCGCGGCCTCGAGGCCGTGCCCGGCATGATCGAGGCGCTCGAGGAGGCGGTTCACCGGCAGGCCAAGCCGTTCCTCGGCATCTGCGTCGGCATGCAGCTGCTCGCCACCCGCGGGCTGGAGCACGGCGGCTCACCCGGGCTCGACTGGATCCACGGCGAGGTCGCAGCGATCGAGCCGGACGATCCCGAGCTCAAGATCCCGCACATGGGCTGGAACACGCTCGACGTGTCGTCGTCTTTCGCGCCGCACCCGCTGCTCGCCGGCATTCCGACCGGTGCCGATGGTTGGCACGCCTATTTCGTGCATTCCTACGGCTTCCGCGCCGCCGATCCCGTCAACGTCGTCGCCACCACCGACTACGGCGGCGCGCTCGCCGCGATGGTCGGGCGAGACACCATCGTCGGGACGCAGTTCCACCCCGAGAAGAGCCAGGCGCTCGGCCTAGCCTTACTCGCCAACTTCCTCGATTGGGCGCCTTGATCCTCTATCCCGCGATCGACCTCAAGGGCGGCCAGTGCGTGCGCCTGAAGCTCGGCGACATGGCTCAGGCCACCGTCTTCAACGACGATCCCGCCGCCCAGGCCGCCGCCTTCGCGCGTCAGGGCTTCACCCACCTCCATGTCGTCGACCTCGACGGCGCCTTCGCTGGCAAACCGATGAATGCCGCGGCGGTCGATGCCATCCTCGCCGCCGTGACCATGCCGGTGCAGCTCGGCGGAGGCATCCGCGACATGGCCACGCTGGAGGCCTGGCTGGCCAAGGGCATCGCCCGCGTCATCATCGGCACGGCGGCGGTGCGCGATCCCGAGTTCGTCCGCGCCGCGGCGCGTGCCCACCCCGGCAAGGTGGCGGTGGGGATCGACGCGCGCGACGGGCGCGTGGCGGTGGAGGGCTGGGCGCAGGCGAGCGACCTCGCCGCCGACGAGCTCGGCCGACGCTTCGCCGATGCCGGCGTCGCCGCCCTCGTCTACACCGACATCGCGCGCGACGGCATCCTCGCCGGGCTCAACGTCGAGGCGACGCTGGCGCTGGCCCACGCCGTGCCGATCCCGGTGATCGCCTCGGGCGGCCTCGCCTCAATCGCCGACGTGCGGCGGCTGTTGCAGCCCGACTGTGCCATCCTCGAGGGCGCCATCACCGGCCGCGCGCTCTACGACGGAAGGCTCGATCCGGCCGAGGCGCTGGCGGCGATCGCCAAGACTAAGGTATTGTCGATGTCATGAGCTGTGCAGCTGAGCGAGATTGCCGCCGGCAAAGAGACCCAAGCCGAAAACAACGCCCATCAAAATGAGGAGGATGATTCCGGATAAGCCACCTAAGAGCGCATTATATTCTCTACTTTGAGGCAAAATATCTTTGAACATAAGCAGGGTTCGTACCGATATGAATACGACCAGCGGATCTATAATCGTTCCACCCCAAATCCATATTTCGAACTTGAAATTGTGAGGTCTGGCTTCATATCCGATCATAAAAATAGAAATCCACCAAAATACAATTGTCGCTCCTGCCAGCCAACGCAAGACCTTGACAATTTTCTTTCGCTTCGGCGGCCACGCAAGGATTACAATAATTATCACAATCGGTGTAAGCACGATTGCAAGTATTGTGACGGCAGCAGCCGCTTTAGTGATTTCGCTCAATCAAACGCCCTTTTACGCTCGACGTTTCGTGAGCTGAGAATTTCCTCGACGAAATTCGTGCATTCATCGACTATGGTCAAGCCGCATTTTGGGCAGACGCTTATCATGCGTTTTCGATCCTAGAGCAGATTCCTTTCAGGTAGCATCGTAGCCTGCTGCGGTGAACATGTTGGCGCATTCGGCTGGCGTGATCTGGTCGACGAGGCGGCCGATGGCGGCCCAGAGCGCGTCCTTGGACCGCTCGGCGGCCTTGCGCAGCAAGGCTTTGAGCTTGGCGAAGGCGTTCTCGATGGGGTTGAAGTCGGGGCTGTAGGGCGGCAGCAGGCGCAGTCTGGCGCCCGCCGCTGCAATCAGGGCTTCAACCCGCGTCCCCTTGTGGGCCGGCAGATTGTCCATGATGACGATGTCGCCGGGTCGCAGTTCGGGAACGAGCACATGCTCGATGTAGGCCTCGAAGCAGGGCCGGTCGACGGCGCCGTCGAGCACGAACGGCGCCACGATGCCGCGCAGGCTCAGGCCGGCCACCAGCGTCGTCGTCTTCCAGTGGCCGTGCGGCACGCCCATCCTCAGCCGCTCGCCACGCGGGGCGCGTCCGTGCGTGCGGGCCATCTTGGTCGAGGTGCCGGTCTCGTCGATGAAGATCAGCCGGTCGGGATCGAGATCGAGCTGGCCCTCGAACCACTCCTGCCGCGCCTGGCGGACGTCGGGACGGTCCTGCTCGGTGGCGTGCGCGGTCTTTTTTTACGCGTGATGGCGTGGCGGCGAAAGTAGCGCCAAAGCGCTGTGACGCTGACGAAGGCGCCCTCGCCAGCCAGGCGCGCCTTCAGCTCCACCAGCGTGATGTCGGGCACGTCGGCCAGTGCCGCCGCGATGAGGCCGGCGTGAGCCTCGGTACGGCGCGACAGGCGATCCCCGCCCTGCGGCTTGGCCCGGCCATCGCCGCCAGCGCGCCTAAGAGCGGCCCAGCGGATCGCGCTCGACGCACTGACGCCGAAGCGCGCCGCAGCCTCGCGGCAGGACAAGCCCTCCTCGACAGCCAAGAGGACGCGGGAGCGAAGGTCGTAGTGCAGCGATCGGGGCATCGGGCCTGGCCTCCTCGCCAGACCAGCCCTGAATCACAACGCGGCGCCGTGCGCTACCCCTCACGAGTCAACCGGCGAGGAAACTGCTCTAGCTGCTTCGAGGTGGAAGACGTGAAGGACGGTCTCCGGCACCCGTAGCGTGCTATAGCTTGGCCGATGACCGCCGCCCTCTCCCTCGCCGACGCGACCCTCGTCGCCGAGGTGCTGATCCCCGTCGCGGTGGACCAGGCCTACACCTATCTCGCCAGCGACCTCGCGCTGCAGCCGGGCGACGTGGTCGAGGTGCCGTTGGGGCCGCGCACAACCATCGGCGTGGTTTGGACCGTCGGGCCTTTATCCGGCGACAGGCCCAGGCTGAAGCCGGTCGCCGCGCGCGTCGACCTGCCGCCGCTCTCCAAGAGCCTGCGCGACTTCATCGATTGGGTGGCGCGCTGGACGGTGAGCCCGCGCGGCACCGTGCTGCGCATGGCGCTGCGCGCGCCCTTCGTCGGCGAACCGGCAGCGCCGCGCTCGGGCGTGGTCGCGACCGGCACGGCACCGGCCAAGCCCACCCCCGCCCGCCTCCGCGTCATGGCGGCGGTGGCCGCCGAGCCGCTGCTCGGCAAGACCGCGCTCGCCACCTCCGCCGGCTGCACGGTGGCGGTGGTCAACGCGCTGCTGGCCGACGGCGCGCTGGCGATGGCCGAGATCCCGCCCGAGCCGGCGGTGGCGCCGGCCGATGCCGATCATGCCCGACCGCAGCTGTCGCCGCGCCAGGCCGAGGCCGCCGCCGCCCTCGTCGAGGCGGTCGAGGCCCGCCGCTCAGGCGTGATCCTGCTCGAAGGCGTCACCGGCTCGGGCAAGACGGAGGTTTATTTCGAAGCGGTCGCCGCCGCGATCCGGGCCGGCCGGCAAGCGCTGGTGCTGCTGCCCGAGATCGCGCTCACCGCCACCTTCCTCGAACGTTTTGCGGCGCGGTTCGGCGCCCGACCGGCGGAATGGCACTCCTCGATGGGTGCGCGGCGGCGCCACCTCGTCTGGCACGCCTTGGCGCGCGGCGAGGCTCAGGTGGTGATCGGCGCGCGCTCGGCGCTGTTCCTGCCGTTCCGCGACCTCGGCGTGGTGATCGTCGACGAGGAGCACGAGTCCGCCTACAAGCAGGAGGACGGCGTGCCCTACCACGCCCGCGACATGGCGGTGGTGCGCGGCCGCATCGAGGGGGCGCCGGTGGTGCTGGCCTCGGCGACGCCCTCCATCGAGACGCAGACCAACGCCCGCAACGGCCGCTACGCCCACCTCGTGCTACCCGGGCGCTACGGAGAGCGCGCCCTGCCCCTGCTGGCCGCGCTCGACCTCAAGCGCGACCCGCCGGCGCGCGGCCACTGGATCGCGCCGGGCCTCGAGCACGCCATCCGCGAGACCGTGGGCCGCGGCGAGCAGGCGCTGCTGTTCCTCAACCGCCGGGGCTACGCGCCGCTCACGCTGTGCCGCGCCTGCGGGCACCGCTTCCAGTGCCCGAACTGCTCCTCCTGGCTGGTCGAGCATCGCTTCCGCCACCAGCTCGTCTGCCACCATTGCGGCCACGCCGAGCGGCGGCCGGAGGAATGTCCGGTCTGCGAGGCGACGCACGCGCTGATCCCCTGCGGCCCCGGCATCGAGCGGCTCGCCGAAGAGGTCGGCGCGCGCTTCCCCGATGCGCGCACGCTGGTGCTGTCGTCCGACTTCCTCGGCGCCGGCGACGCGCTGCGCGACGAGTTCACCGCGGTGGCGGAGGGGCGCTGCGACATCGTCGTGGGCACGCAGCTCGTCGCCAAGGGCCACAATTTTCCGCTGCTGACACTGGTGGGCGTGGTCGACGCCGATCTCGGCCTGGCGACGAGCGACCCGCGCGCCGCCGAGCGCACCTTCCAGCTGCTGCAGCAGGTCACGGGACGCGCCGGGCGATTCGAGAAGCCGGGCCGGGCCATCCTGCAGACCTGGCAGCCCGACCATCCTGTCATGCGCGCGCTGGTCTCGGGGGACGCCGAGCGCTTCTACGCCGAGGAGACGCGGCAGCGCGCGCGCGCCGGCCTGCCGCCCTTCGGCCGCCTCGCCGCGATCGTCGTCTCCGGCCCCGACCACAACGCCGCGCAGGCCTACGCCCGCGCCCTGGCGCACGCCGCCTTCCACATGGCACCGGCGGAACGCTGGTCGCTGGCCCCGGCTGGCGGCCTGCCGGCCAAGGACGACCTCGTGCTGCTCGGGCCGGCCGAGGCGCCGATCGCCCTTCTGGCCGGCCGCCACCGCTTCCGCCTGCTGGTGAAGGCGCCGCGCACCGCCGACATGCAGGGCTTCCTGCGCGCGCTGGCCGAGCAGGCGCCGCCGCCGCGCGGCGGTATCAAGGTCGGCTACGACGTCGACCCGCAGAGTTTTTTGTAGCACCTGGAACTCGGCGGTTCAGACCAGAGCCTCAGGACGTCACAAGTTCGGATAGCAGAGCGGCCGGGCCGGATCGGGATCGCGGTGGTAGAAGCGCGGACACGGTGGCGGGAGTCGTACCGCGGGACCGCCGACGTAAAAGGCGCGATTGGGAACGCAGGCTCCGAACGGATTGCGATGAAAGGCGAGACCGCATCCGCCGGACACCAGGATGACATGAGCTTGTGCGTCCGGCGACACCTCGAAGCTCGCGGCCGATGCCGCACAGCTACCAGCCAGCGAAAGCGCGAGACCTGCGACCAGGTACTTGAACATATCAGCCACTCCCCATCGACTTGCACTATGAACGGGGAAACGGCGCCAGCCCTACGCAGAGATCAACCGCTGCTCGGCTTCTCCACGTTCCTGTCGAGCTGCTTGGCGCCGCCAGCGAGCCGCGCCCACAGGTCCTGCACGTCGGTCGACAGGCCGCGCATGTCGTCGCCGACGACGTCCCAGTTGACCATGCGCCGGGCTTCCCTGCCGTCAGGGCCGGGGGCGCTGTGCATGGAATCGACGACGTAGGCGGTCCCGAAGGTCAGCGCGATGCCGATGATCACGCCGGATATGAAACGCACCGCGCCCTCCTGCACTTAACCTGTGAACAACTGAAACGCTTGCTCGATCGCGACGTTCCGCCGCCCGGAGCGCGCCGAGCGGGGTCGTCGGAAAGAAGCCATCCATGTTGCTGAGGATCGAATGTCGCTGAGGATCGAAGACTACGCCATGATCGGCGACGGGCAGACGGCGGCGCTCGTCGGTCGCGACGGTTCGGTGGATTGGCTGTGCTGGCCGCGCTTCGATTCGCCATCGCTGTTCGCGCGCATTCTCGGCAACGAGGAGAACGGCCGCTGGCGCCTCGCGGCGGCCGATGCAGAGGCCAAGGTCTCATGGAGCTATCGCGAGGACACGCTGATCTTGGAGACGCGCTACGAGACGCAGACCGGCACGGCGGTGGTGATCGACTTCATGCCGCCACTGCGGCCGGAATGCTACCTGATGCGCATCGTGCAGGGGCTGCGCGGCACGGTGGAGTTCGAGGCCGAACTCATCATCCGGCCAAACTACGGCATCGCCATTCCCTGGGTGCGCCGCGAGAAGGACGACACCATTCGCGCCGTGGTCGGCCCCGACGCGATGATCCTCTACACCGATCTCAGGCTGGAGCCTGACGGTCGACGCCACACGGTCAGATTTTCCGCCGCCGCGGGCGAGACGCAGAGCTTCGTGCTCGGCTACCACTTGCCGTTCCAGGATCCGCCGCCGAACCTGTCCGCGACTCAGACGCTCGGCGAGACCGAGGACCTGATGCGCAAATGGTCGAAACAGTACCGCGCTGGCGGCCGCTACGAGGCGATGGTCAAACGCTCGCTGCTGGTCCTGCGCGCCTTGATCTACGAACCCTCGGGCGCCATCGTCGCCGCACCGACCACGTCGCTCCCCGAGGAGATCGGCGGCGGCCGCAATTGGGATTACCGCTACTGCTGGCTGCGCGACGCCACTTTCACCTTGATGGCGCTGATGAACGGCGGCTACATCGAGGAGGCCAAGCGTTGGCGGCAATGGCTGCTGCGCTCGATCGGCGGGGACCCCTCACAGATCCAGATCATGTACGGCATCGGCGGCGAGCAGCGCGTCCCCGAAGACGAGGTGCCGCAGCTCGCCGGATACGAGAACTCCAGGCCCGTGCGGATCGGCAACGCCGCCGCGGGACAGCTGCAGATCGACATCTACGGCGAATTGCTCGACGCGCTCTACCAGGCCCGCAAGCGCGGCCTGACGGCAGACGACCAGGATTGGACCGTACAAATTGAGCTGCTGAAGCACCTGGAGACGGTGTGGTGCGAGAAGGACGAGGGTATCTGGGAGGTGCGCGGCGGTCCGCAGCACTTCACCTACTCGAAGGTCATGGCCTGGGTCGCCTTCGACCGTGCCATCAGGACGGTTGAGACCTGGGGGCTGCAGGGCCCGGTCGAAAAGTGGCGCAGGCTCCGCGACAAGATCCACGGCGACGTCTGCGAGAAGGGCTACAGCGTGAAGCTGGGCGCCTTCACCCAGGCCTACGGCTCGGAGAAGATGGACGCCTCGGTGCTTCTGATCGCGCTGAGCGGCTTCCTGCCGCCCGAAGACGAGCGCATCCGCGGCACCGTCGAGGCGGTCGAGCGCGTGCTGCTCCAAGACGGCTTCGTCAAGCGCTACATCAACGACAACGACGACGGCCTCACGGGGGTCGAGGGCGCCTTCATCGCCTGCTCGTTCTGGTTCGTCGACAATCTGGTGCTGATCGGGCGCAAGGACGACGCGCGCGAAATGTTCGAGCGCCTGGTGACCATCCGCAGCGATCTCGGGCTGATCTCGGAGGAATACGACATCCAGCGCAAGCGCCTGATCGGCAACTTCCCCCAGGCGTTCTCCCACATCGCGCTGGTCAACTCCGCCTACAACCTCGAGCACGCCGACGCGCCGGCCGAGCAGCGCTCGGGCCACCAGGCGGCGGCGAAAGAGGCGGCGCCGCTGACGAGCTGAGGATCGCGTCGGCGCGGCGCGATGGCGCGGACCCTGCTCTTCTACACTCACGCCTTCTCGGGCGGCGGGACGGAGCTGGTCTTCGCGCGGCTGGCGTCGGCCTTCGCCGAAGCCGGTGACCGGGTGATCTTCGCCGCCGACCATCCCGGGCCGTTGCCCGCCGTGGCTCGCGACGGCCTCCAGCACGTGCGCCTCGGCGCCGGGCACGCCGCGGCCACACGCCGGCTCACCGCGATCTTGCGGCGGGAGCGTCCGCAGGCCTCGTTCTCGGCGCTCGGCGCGCAGAACCTCAAGCACCTCGCTGCCGCATCCCTCGCCGGCCGGCGCGAGCATTGCGTGCTCGGCATCCACGGTTTCGCCGCCGCCGAGCCCAAGCGCCTGGCGCAGCTCTCCTACCGGCTGAGCCCTTTGACGATGCGGCTGGCGGCGCGCACGATCTGCGTCAGCGACGCGCTGCTGAACGATATGGTCGCGACCTGGGGCGCGCGCCGCGCCGCGCTCACGCGCATCCACAATCCGCTGCCGTCTGACGCCGGCGCGGGCGGCTGGGCGCCGCAGACGCCGCAGCTCGTCCTGGCCATCGGCCGGCTCGATCCGGTAAAGCGCTTCCCCGATCTCGTCGAGGCCTTCGCCGCCGCGGCACCGGCGAGCGCGCGGCTGGCAATCCTCGGCGAGGGGCCGGAGCGCGGTCGCATCGCTGATACGATCGCGCGCCTAGGCCTGGAAGCGCGCGCGGCCCTGCCCGGCCACATCGCCGACCCAGCGCCTTGGTACCGGCGCGCCGCCTGCCTCGCGGTGACCTCGCAGAGCGAGAGCTTCGGCCTCACCGTTGCCGAGGCTCTCGCGCACGGCGTGCCAGTCGTCGCGACGGACTGCGGCGGCCCGCCCGAGGTGCTCGATGGCCTTGGGCGCGTGGTGCCGGTCGGCGATATCGCGGCGCTGGGGGCGGCCCTCGCCGCTGCGCTCGCCTACCCGGGCAACCCGGCGCCGCGTCGCGCCCGCGCCGACACCTTTGCGCTCGAACGGGTGCGCGACGCCTACGCGCGGCTCGCCGATTCGCTTGGCTGAGCCAGGGCCTGATGGGCGGCGAACAGCCGGCCCATCTGCGCCTCGACCGAGTACAATTTGACGAGGGCGGCGAGCGCGGACGGATCGCAGGTGCGGGCGTCGACGGCGCCAGCGAGATCGAGCAGCGCCTCCGCCATCGCCGACGCGGATGCTTCAGGCGTCGCCGCGCGCGCGACCAGCCGCCCACCGCCGCCCTCGCCTTGGCCCAGCAGCGCGCGAAATTGCGGAAGCTCCACCGCAGCGATCGGGCGACCGCTCGCCAGCATCTCGAGCAGGTAGCAGGGCATGCCCTCGAAGAACGAGGTGATGAGGCCGGCGTGCGCGCCGCGCATGATCGCCGCCACCGCCGCGGCGGGCTGCGGGCCGTGACGCATCGTGATCGCCTCCACCGCGGCGAAGCCCGGCACGGCGGCAATGTCGGAGGCGCCGACGTAGTCGAAGGCGAGGCTGCGGAAGCCCCCAACCGGCGCCCGCGCGAGCCGGCGCGACACCTCGGCGAGGCTCGCCAGCATCAGCGGCGGATCCTTGAAGGCGTCGAGCCGTCCGGCGAAGCAGACCCGGAAGGTGTCGCCCCGGGGGAACGGCGCCGGCGTGAAGCGCGCCGTGTCGACGCTGACGGATAGCAACTGCGTCTTGCGCGCGAACCGCCCGGAGAGGCCGGCGATCCGCGCCGCGATCGACGGGTTGACAGCGAAGACGCGCGCGGCGAGCTCCAGGGCCACCCTCTCGTTCGTGCGGTGCAGCCACCAGTAGCGCTTGACCAGGCTGTCCATTGCCGCATCGCGCCGCTCCTCGTTGTGCACCATCAAAATGCAGGGGCGCGACAGCAGCCGCGGCAGGATCGCGAATTCGAAGCGCTCGATCTCGCAGGACGCGGGGGCGCCGCCCACGGCACGGCGGATGGCCGGCAGGTGCCGCAGCGCGCCGAGCAGGAAGCGCAGCGTGATCGATTGCGTCAGGCGCCTAGCGACGCGGTTGACGCTCGCGCCCTGAGCGCGCGCCACCGGCAGGAAGCGCAGCACCCGCCCCTCGTAGTCGATCTCGACGACGCGGCCAGCGACGAGGTCGCCGATCTCGTCGAGGCCGACGAAGAGCACCGGTCCGGGGAAACGCGCCAGTATCAGCCGGACGTGGGTCTCGATACCGCCGACTTTACCGCCCCGCGGGTCCATCGTGTGGAAAGGGACGAGCAGCGTCACCTCGACCTGCCCCCGATTAGCTTCTCGCGCAGAACGCGAAGCAAAAATCTTGGCGCTCCGAGGAGATAGCGCCGTAACTTATGGCGTTGCAGCAAAAGCACAAAGACCCATTCCAGGCCAAGTCGTTGCAGCGCCGGGGGAGCGCGGCGATACTCTCCGGACATGTACGCGAAGAGCGCGCCGACGCCGATGGCAAGCCGCACCGGACATTCGTCGCGATGGGCGGCGATCCAGCGCTCCTGCAACGGGTTGCCCATGCCCACGAGAAGCAGGTCCGGCCGCGCTGCGGCGATGGCGCCTAGGACTCGCTCGTTCGCGGCGTCGTCGAGGAAACCGTGGTGGTACCCGGCGACGCGCCAGCCGGCATAGTCGCGCGCGATCACGGCGGCGGTGGCGGCGACGACGTCGGGCTCCGCGCCCAGCAGGAAGCACGAGCGGGCATCGCCATCGGCTGCTGCAAGCAGGGCCGGCACGAAGTCGGTGCCGTTGAGGTTGGCGCGCAGCCGCAGGCCGCCCAGGCGCGCGGCGCAGCGCACGCCGGTGCCGTCGCCGAAGACGAAGTCGGCGCCGTTAAGGATGCGGCGGTCTTCGGGCGAGCCGGCGGCGAGGTCCAAAGTGTGGGCGTTGGCGAAGAACAACGTGCGTGGTGCTGGATCGGCGAGCGCGGCGCGAGCGAGGGCGAGGGCGTCGTCGAAGGCGAGATCGTCGAGCTCGACGCCGAGCAGGCAGTAACGGCGCAGAGTGCCGGGGACCGCGCCGCAGCGCTCGAGCACTGCGGCGCGGCGGGCTGCGACCTCCGGCGTCAGCGGGCGACGAGCCGGCGCCGCAGCGGCACGGCAGGCGCATTGGACGACCGGCGCGGCGCCTTGACGTCGACCGAAGCGGGGACGGCGCGAAGGGTTGGACGCCGGATCGGCGGCGCCGGCTCCGGCGGGATCTCCCGCGCGACGAAGCGGCCCGCCGCGACGGTGCCGAGGAGAGCCTCGGGCGGTGCGCCGAAGGCGTCCAGCAGGTAGGCGTCGTCCTTCTGCGAGGCGAAGCGACCGACACGGATGAAGGCATCGGCGTTCAAGCCGGCGGCGGCGCTGTCGGCGGCGCGGCCACCGTCGATCACCACCGCATCGAAGGCGGCGGCGAGGTCGTCGACGAGCTCCGCCTGCGTGTTGCGGGCGAGAGCGGCGGCAATGCGGGCGCCGTCGCGGAACGCGGGAGCGAGGAAGAGCCCCGCGCCGCGCTCTGCCGGAAGGGCGACGCGCAAGGCACCGAAGGTGTCGACGAGGAGGGGATCGCCCTGCGGCGCCACCGCTTCGGCGAGCGTGGGTCGGGCGCGCTCGCCCTCGATCACCAGCACGCGGAAGCCGAGCTCCGCCGCGGCTTCGCCCAGCGCCAGCGCCACCGCTCCGGTATCGGCACCGACCGTATTGGCCACCACCATCACCGTCGCGATCGACATGTTGCCGGCCGCGAGCGCTTCGAGATCGGCGGCGATGCCGCGCAGCGCATCGAGCAGCGTGGGATCGAGACGGCGGACGGTCGTCGAGTCGCTGTGCGGCGCGGACGACGGTATGGGTTCGGCATCGAAGGACGCGGATTCGAAGGGCATGGCGGCAATCCTCTCTTCGGTGACAGGCTCCGGCTCGGACTCGTGCCAGTCGTCAGCAGAATAATCGTAGTTCGGCTGCTCGTAGCCCTCGACACGCGCGATGACGTGAGCGTGCTCTGACGTTGCAGGGATGGGATGCGCGCTGGCGACGGGTCTCGCCTCATCGCCGGCGTGGAGCGGCTCGCCCTGAGCGGGGCGGAGTTCAGCCGCCATCTCTTCCCAAGACGGCGCGGCAGCGGCGAGCGCGTCCTCTTGCGCCTGGTCCTCCGGCGCCGTCGATGGCTCGTCGAAGTGGGCCGCAGGCGCCAGGTCGAAGTGGACCGCAGGCGCCCGGCCACGGCGTTTGCGCATCGCCAGCCAGGCGAGCGCGAAGGCGCCGAGCCCCGCGCCGCCGGCAAACGCGCCGCGTTGCCATGGGCCGAGGCCCATGGCGGCGGCCGGCACGGCGGCGGGCGCGACAAGGCGGATGGGCGGGTTGACGGGTGCGGCGGTCGCGGGCGCGGCGACGGCGCGCGCGAGCGCGGCATCGGCGAAATGGGCGGCGGCGCGGGCCTTGTCGATGGCCGCGCGCTTGACCGGATCCGCGACAAGGGCCGTCCTGCGCAGCACGGCCTCCCGGCTCCGAGCGACGGAGACGTCGCCGGCGGCGCCGCGCTCGATGCGCTGCCACTCGGCGGTGAGAGCGGCAGCGGCGCGGACGACGCCGTCGTGAAGTGCGATCACGGTGGTATGACGCTCGCCCAGAGTCTCGGAGGCCTTGTCGAGCTGCTTCTTCAGATCCCAGTAGGTCTGCTGCAGGGCTGCCACGCTTTGCGGCAGCTCGCTACCGCCGCCGAGCGGCGGCGAGCCGGCGGCGATCACGGCGCGCACCGCCGCGAGACGCGTCTCGGCGGCGCGGGCTGCCGCGCCGGCGGCCGCGAACGTCTCATTTGGATCAGTCGCGGACCCGCCGAGCCCGGCGAGCCGCGCCTGCGCGGCGCTGGCGTTCTCCCGCAAGGTTTCGATGCCCGCCGCGGTGACGGCCTCGCGGCGGCGTGCGTCGGCGAAGACGGAGCCCTCCTCCTCGGCAACCAGGGCCTCGGCCAGGGCGGTGGCGACGCGCGCCGCGCGTGGCCCATCCGTCGCCTGCGCTTGCACCTCGACCAGACCTTCGCCGGCAGTCGCGCTCACCGTCGGAACGAGGGCTTCGGCAAGTCGCGTCACGGCGTTCGTGGCGCCCACGAGACCCGTGGCGACTTCGAGCTTCTCGGCAAAAGCCGGAGCCGGCGCCGAGACGACCGTCCCGTTCAAGGACCCCGCGGCACGCGCAATGACCGGCTTCGATACAGCGAGGGCGGCGGCCGAGCGCGCGGCGGCGAAACGAAGCGCCACTGACGGTTCGTCGACGGCGACGATGGCAGTCGCCTGGAAGAGGGATGCGGGCGGTATCGACACCGCCACGCCGCCGACCACGAGCGCCGCCAAGGATGCGATCGCGACTTGCCCGCGCGGCGAACCCGTTGAATTCATCAGTCTTCCGGATTTCATGCGCGGCTCGTATCGATACTGTGAAAAGCCCAGAAAAAATGATTAACCATGAAGTCTTACCGAACCGTCACCTTCGCGAGCGGCTGCGACGGCTCGCGCCTTGCGATTGCCTAACGGACGGTGAACAGCATCGCCGATCTGTATCGTAGTGGCACGAGTACGCCGGGAGTTGACGCTGACCGTCCACCACTTCCAAAGTGCCAGCCGTAGGCGTCGTCGCCCGGTCGCGAGTTGGTTCGACTGGGCGGCGCGACGACGCAACACGTCCTTCATGCGCGCGCGGTTCGCCGTCGCCGCCGGCGCCGCCGACTTCCTGATCGTCTGGGCCAGCGTCGTCCTTGCCGGCATGACCTACCATGTCGGCTGGCTTCACGTGTCCGGCATGCTGTCGCCCCTCATCGGAACCGGGGCTTCCTTGGCCGCACTGTTCGTGCTGATGAACGCGTTGCGGGCGGAATATGAGATCGTCAACTACCTCGCGTTCGCGGGCCATGCCAGGCGCGCGCTGTTCGTCTGGAACATGACGTTCCTCACGGCGCTCCTAATGGTGTTCGCGTTCAAGGAGAGCGAGTCGGTGTCGCGCGCCACCACGGTGCTCACCTACTTCGTGGGTTATGCCGCGATCGTGGCCATGCGCCTCAATCTCACGTCGCAAACCAAGCGACGCGCGGGCTTGGGAACCCTCTGCGTCCTACGCGTTGTGCTGGTCGGAAGCGAGAGCGACCTGCGTGCTTTCACCGCTCGGTACGAGCCGTGGACCGTCGGGGTGGACGTGATCGCCTCCGCCGTGCTGCGCGGACCCGATACGCTCACCGAGGATCTCGCGCTCGCCGCCGCCTCGTCGCGCGTGTTGCGGCCCGACGACATCTTCATCCTCGCGCCGTGGACCGACAATGCGCTGGTCGAGGCGGCGCTCGCCGCCTTCATGAACGTGCCGGCGGCGATCCACCTGGGGCCACAGCCCGTCCTCGATCGGTTTACCAAGGCGAACGTCCATCGCATCGGCACCATCGCCAGCCTGCACCTGGTGCGCCAGCCGCTCTCGTTCACCGAGACCTCGATGAAGCGGCTTCTCGACATCGTCGGCGCCGCCGCGCTCATGGTACTGCTGGTGCCCGTCTTCGCGCTGGTGGCCGTCGCCATCAAGCTCGACAGCCGCGGGCCGGTCTTGTTCGTGCAGCGCCGCTACGGCTTCAACCAGCTGACCTTTCGCATCCTCAAGTTCCGCTCGATGACCGTCGCCGAGGACGATCGGACCCTGCGCAGTGCCACGCGACACGATCCCCGCGTGACGCGCATCGGTCGCATCCTGCGCCGCACCAGCCTCGACGAGTTGCCGCAGCTCCTTAACGTGCTGCGGGGCGAGATGTCGCTCGTCGGGCCGCGGCCGCACGCGCTTGCTCACAACCAGCATTACGAGCGCACGATCGCCGAATACGCTCGGCGCCACAACGTGAAGCCGGGCATCACCGGCTGGGCCCAGATCCACGGACTGCGCGGCGAAGTCGTCTCGGAAGACGTCATGCGGGCGCGGGTCGAGCACGATCTCTACTACATCGACAACTGGACCCTCGGTCTCGATCTGCGCATCATCGGCCACACCATCATGTCGCCGAAGGTCTACGATAATGCCTATTGAGCAGGGCTTCACGAGAGACCAGCCGATCTCCGATATGAGTCCTCAAACGTCCGTGCCGTCTAGGCAGGCTTTCCGTCGACGAACGAGATCAACAGCGGCGGTGAACGGTTTCCGCGGACCTGGTGCAATCGCCATCGTCCTGGCCCATGTCGGGCTCGCGACGGACGCGATACCTCACCGCCACGTCTTGCCGCTCGCGTTGATGGTCGATCTGTTCTTCGTTCTAAGCGGCCTAGTCATAGCTCAGGCCTATGCGGCAAAGCTTTCGCAGAGGTCCAACATCCCGGAATACGTGATCCGCCGCTTCGGTCGTATCTGGCCCATGCAGGCTGTCACCCTCGCCGTCCTGGTAAGCTACGAACTCCTGAAAGTCATTATCGCAGCATCCGGTCACGGACACCTCACCTCGCCGGCTTTCTCGCGCGATGGAAATGCACTTGTTGAGGCCATTCCGACCAACCTATTCCTTATACAATCGTTTGGTCTGCATGATCGCTGGACCTGGAATTACCCGAGCTGGAGCCTAAGCGTCGAATTCGTGACTTACGTGGCTTTTGCTCTGTCCTGCCTGATGGCGCCGAGAGTGCGCCGCCTGGTCAGCCTCGCTACGATCGTTGCCTCGATCGCGATCCTGGTAATCGTCGCCCCATATGGTATGTTTTCCACCTTCGATTACGGCATCTTCCGCTGTCTCGCCGGCTTCTTCGCCGGCACGCTATGCTATGAGGCGGTCGAGCGTTGGCCTATGCCGCGCGTGCGCTATCCTTCTCTCCTCGAGTTCGCCGCGGTGGCCTTCGTCGGCTTCTGGCTCAGTGTCTCCTACCGAAGCTGGGTCGGATACGCCGCGCCCGTCGTCTTTGGCTTGTTCTTGCTCGTCTTCCTCGGCGAAGGTGGCCTGGTCTCGCGGCTGCTGAAGAGCCGCGTCATGCAGGTCCTGGCCGATCTTTCCTTCAGCATCTACATGGTTCACGCGCTAGTCCTGATCGCGATACTGGCAGTGGTACATGCTACAAGCAGGTTTGGGGGCGTCGCGCTGTTTAGGTCGGTAGCAAATCCGTTTGCCGATCTTCCCGGCGCGCACGCGACGGTCGAGGTTCTGCACGTCGGCGGGATCGGCGAGGCGCTACTGCTCTTGTCCGTGTACCTGGGAGGCGTGGCCGTGGCGACGCTGGCCGCGTATCGCTTCGTAGAGGTGCCCGGTCGCGACTTGTTCAATCGTCTGGCCAAGCGCCTGACGAAATTAGCGCTTAGGAGCCGCTCCGGCTCCGATTTAGGCTCGCTCGAGCGGTCACCATGACGAGCGACGTCGTTCTCGGTCGCTCCTCTTTACGCGCGACGCCGGGTAGACCGACTCCTCCACCGTTCGGGGCGCGGGATGTGTTCGCACGCTTGGCGCTAATCGCGACCTACGCCGCCATTCTAGGCATCTTCGCGATATCACCGGTTGCTTTGGAGGCACTCGGCATTCCCTATGTCGAGACTGGCGGCTTCCTCTCCAAGTTCCACCCAGCGACGACGATTGCCCTGGCTGCCTTTGTCTTGCGATGTCTCGCCGCCCGGCGCCCGATCCATCTCGCCGGACGTTTGATAACGAATGACGCGGGAGTTCTGCTTCTCCTGGCAGGCGTCGTCGTCGGGGTCCTCGCTGCACAATTCGTGGACAAGACGCCGGTCACACCGCTGATCGACACCTTCATCCTTCCCGTTATAGTCTTCGTGCTGCTTCGCGACCTGGATCATGTCGCTGCGAAGTGGCTCGCGGCACTCGTCACGCTGGTGCTGATCGCCAATGCCGGCCTCGCGATCGTCGAGCTTTTTCGCGGCTTTCACCTTATCCAGGTCGAGGCCTCCTCCGATCTCACCAACGATCCGACCAAACCCAATGCCGTGTTTAGCTGGAAGGCCGAACTGGTGGAGGATTGGCGCGCCGAAGCCCTACTCGGGCACCCGCTGGTCAACGGTCTCATCGTCGGCAGCCTCTTGATCTGCCTCGCGGCGCCCGGCGCCTCTTGGATCCCGATCCTACCGCGGGTCGGCGTCTTTGCGCTGCAGGCCGCGTCCCTGTTCGCCTTCGGCGCTCGCACGGCGCTCGTCACGTCGGCAGTCTTCGTCGGTTGGCTCGTCGCGATGCAGGGCGTGGAGGCGATCGGGCGCGGCGCGCGGCTCACCGCGCGTTCGCTGGCGCCCGGCATGTTGGCTTTCGGGGCGGCCGTGATCGTGCTGGTGCTATTGGTTTATAGCGGTCTAATCGACAGGACACTCGATCGATTTAGCAACGACAACGGCAGCGCCACGGCACGGATGACGATGTTCCAGTTGTTCGATCCGATCCCGTTCACCGACCTAGTCCTGCACCCGGACAAAGACTTGGTCGCCACGCTGCAGCGCGTTTACGGGCTGGAGTTCGGGATTGAGAGCAGCTGGATCGGGCTGGTGTTGACTTACGGCATCATCGTCGCAGCCATCCTTGCTGCCAGCTTTATCGCCTTCTGGCGATCGGTGCTTCGTGCCACCGGCCCAGGAGCAATTGCCGTTTTCCTGTTCTACCTGGTTCAGGTCAGCGTGACGGCCAACCTGTCCGGGAAGACCACCACGCTCGCCATGGTGGTCGCTCTGGTTGTCCTGTTCCTGCGTAACGATGCTCCGCCGGCCGGCGCGTCCGTGGAAAGTAGCGTTCATGGCCTTGCGTGACACCTATCTCGACGCGCGACGATCGCGCGTGCCCGAGCGCCCCAAGACTTGGGAAAGTGCGCCCGCCCCCGGCTTCCTCGGCATCATCTGGCGACGCAAGCTGATGATCCTCCTGTCGATCCTGACCTGTCTCGGGATTGGCATCGCCTACATCGCGGTGACGCCGCCGCGCTACGCCGCCACGGCGGCCATGCTGATCGATCCCCGCCTCGGCAAGACGGTGGGCAGCGATCCCAACGTTCCCGGTTTCATCGCGGACACCGCCGCCATCGACAGCCAGATCAAGCTCTTCACCTCGCAGACCGTGCTGTCTCGCGCCGCCGCGCAGGCCGGCCTCAAGAACGATGCGGAGTTCAACGGCTCGCAGCGCAGCCTGCTGCAGCGCATCCTCCATCCCGCCGTGACCTTGACCGACGGAGTCGATCTCAAGTCGCTGGAAGACGCCATTACGATCAAGCGCCCCGAGCGCACCTACGTCGTCAGCATCGACGTGCTCGCGCGCGATCCCAAGAAGGCGGCGGCGATCACCAACGCGGTGACCCAGGCCTACATCGACGACCAGGTCTCCTCGCGTGTCGGCTCGACCAGGGAAGACACGCAATACGTCAGCGACAAGCTCGACAAGCTCTCGACCCAGATCCGCGACCTCGACCTCAAGATCGAGGCCTACAAGGCCAAGAACAAGATCATCGAGAGCACGGGGCTGCGTTCCAACGAGCAGCAGATCATCGACCTGACCAGGGCCCTCGGCGATGCCCGAGCCCGCGAGTCCGACACCAAGACGCGGCTCGCGGAAGTGACCCGCCTGTCGAAGGCAGGTCGGCTCGACTCCGCGAGCGATGCGGTGAAGTCGCAGACGATCGAGCGGCTGCGACAGCAGCAGGCCGATACCGAGCAGAACGCCGGCCGCCTCGCCAAGACGCTCGGCGCCCGCCACCCCGAGATGATCGAGGCGGAAGAGCGGCAGGCCCGCATCCGCCAGCTCATCCGCGCCGAGCTGGAGCGGGTGAAGGGTAGTCTCCAAGGCGACTACCAGGCCGCCAAGGGTAACGAAAAGCAGATCCTGGCTGATATCGACCAGGTCAAGTCGCAATCCTCGGACATGAGCCGCAAGCTGGTGCCGCTCGACCAGTTGCAGCGCAACCGCACCGTGCTGCGCTCCTCGTTCGAGCGTTTCGCGCAGGTCAACGACACGCTGGCGCAGCAGGGCGCGCAATCGCCACCCGGCCGCGTCATCGCGGTGGCGCGTCCGCCGGTCTCGCCCTCGCAGCCCAAGAAGATGGTCGTGGCGCTGATCTCGCTATCGGCGGGAGTCTTCATCGGGCTCGCGGGCGCGCTGTTCGCCGAAGGCTCGAGCGCGCCGCCGGTGACGGCCGCCGCCTACGGCGACATGGACCGGGAGCCGCAACCGCTCGAGCCGTCGATGGCACCAGGGGCAAAGCCGCGGCGCCGCTACTGGGACGACGACGACGACGCGTGAGCGCCTTCAGTAAATCGGCGCCAGCGTCACCGCCGTAGTGATCGGGCCGACGCTGAGCCGCCCGTTGCCGAAGTTGATCGGCAGCGCGAGCGCGCCGGGTGTTTCAGGCCTCGCCGATCGGCCGCCGCCGAAGAAGGTCCCGATGAGCGAGCCGAGGGCGGCGACGTCCCCGCTGATGCCGTAGCGCGCGAGGATCGGCTCTAGCCCGACGAAAGAGGCGTCGAGTTTGCCGTGCAAGCGATGTTCGTCGTCGAGGTCGATCACGCCGCCGGCGGTGACGCTGGCGCCGCTGCGGCTCACCTTGAGGGTGGAGAGCGCGATGGTTCCATCGCTCTGCCGCCAATGCTCCATCGCCTCGCCGGGCGTGCGCGCCTCGCCCGGGTCGGCCTGGTCGAGCCGGCCGGCAAAGGCCGCGTCGACCGGCGCGCTGCCGCCGATGAGGTCGTCGAGGATCGGCATCGGCGTCCCCGTCATCGCCACGGTGAAGTCGAGCGTGCGATCGGGCTGCGGCGGCGAGGCGATGAAATGCGCCGCGAAGGTCGCGATACGACTGCTGGCCTCGTCCTGCCCCGGAAAACGTCCGTGCACGACAAGGTCGGTGCCGCTCAAGGCAAGGGTCCGCGGGTCCGGCAGGGACGAGAGATCGACGAAGAGGCTTCCCCACGTACCCTCGACGTCAGTCTTGCCGTCGGAGGTGCGATAGGAGAGGGGTGCCGAAAGCGCGATCGCGACGCGTTTGACGTCAATCAGCGAAAGGGTGGCCGCGAACCCCGCTACCTGGCCGTCCACGCGCCGTCCGAGCGCTTGGCCGGCGTAAGTCGCGTTGCGACAACTCACGACGAGCGCGAGCGGGTAGCCCCCGACGTGGCGGGCGGGACAGGTCCACTCGCGACCGCGCCGCGCCTCGGCAGCGATGAAGCCGTCGAGCTGCCGCCCGGCGTAGATCGAAGCGGCGAACCAGGCCGCGCTCCAGACGGCGGCGAACACGACCAGGGTGACGAGGAGACCGACGGCCTTTCGCATGATGAGACCGTTTCCTCCTCTGGCGGACCGGTGTAGCCCGATGCTGGCCCGTCGCATAAGGAAGCCGACCATGGCGCTTCCATGACCCAAATGACCGTTAGGAGCGGAACGAGACCGACGTGACAGAGGATCTATGGGTGTTCGGCTACGGCTCGCTGATGTGGCGGCCGGGCTTTGATTTCGCGGAGCGCACGCTGGCGACGATCAAGGGCTGGCGGCGCACGCTCTGCGTCTATTCGCACGTGCACCGCGGCACGCCGGAGAAGCCCGGCCTCGTGCTGGGCCTCGATCGCGGCGGCTCCTGCAAGGGGGTGGCCTTCCGCGTGCCCGGAGCCTCGGCCGACGACGCAATCGCCTATCTCCGCGCCCGCGAGCAGGTCACCATGGTCTACCGCGAGATCCGCGCCCGCGCGCGGCTTGCCGACGGTCGCGACATCGAGGTCCTGGCCTACGCCGTCGACCGCGCCCACGCGCAATATGCCGGCGCATTGGAGCCCTCGGAGCTGGAGCGCCTCGTGGCGCAGGGCGTGGGCGTGTCGGGCGCCAACCCGGACTACGTGCGCCAGACCTACGAGCACCTGGTGGAGCTCGGGATCGAGGATCGCGTGCTCGCCTCCATCGTGGCGCGGCTGCCGCCCACGGCAGCGGCGTGAGCGACACGATCTTCGCCCTCGCGACGGGAGTGGCGCGGGCGGCGATCGCGGTGATCCGCGTCTCCGGCCCGCGCGCCCACGCCGTGGCTGTGCGCTTCTGCCTGCGCACGCCGCAGCCCCGCGTGGCGACTCTCGCGCGGCTGCGCGATCCCGCCTCTAGCGAGCTTCTCGACGAGGCGCTGGTGCTGCTGTTCGAGGCGGCGCGCAGCGAGGTCGGCGAGGACGGCGTCGAATTCCATTGCCACGGTGGCCCGGCGGTCGTGGCGGCGGTGCTGGCGGCGCTGGGACGCGAGCCGGGGCTGCGCCAGGCCGAGCCCGGCGAGTTCGCTCGCCGCGCCTTCGCCAATGGCCGCCTGGACCTCGCCCAGCTCGAGGGCCTCGCCGACCTTATCGATGCCGAGACCGATTGGCAGCGGCGCCAGGCGCAGCGCCAGCTCTCGGGCGCGATGCGCGACGTCACCGCGCCATGGCGCGCCGCCCTGATCAAGGCCTCAGCCCTAGCCGAAACCGCCATCGACTTCTCAGAAGACGTCGAGCTCGGCGAGGCGTTGTCCGCGCAGGTGGCGGCGCTGCTGGCACCCGCGCGGTCGGGGCTGCGCGCCGAGCTCGCCCACGGTCGCGCGGCGGAGCGCATCCGCGAGGGCGTGCAGGTGGTGATCGCGGGTCCGCCCAACGCCGGCAAGTCGACGCTGCTCAACGCCCTCGCGCGACGCGAGGCGGCGATCGTCTCGGCGGTCGCCGGCACCACGCGCGACCCCATCGAGGTGCACCTCGACCTAGCCGGCTGCCCGCTCACGCTGGTCGACACCGCCGGGCTACGCGACGGCGCCGACGAGATCGAGCGCATCGGCGTGTCGCGCGCCCGAGAACGCGCCGAGGCCGCCGACCTGGTGCTGTGGCTGGGCGAGGCGGCGCCGCCGGCCTTCGCCGCGCCGGTGTGGCGGCTGGCGACGAAGAGCGACCTTGCTCTGCCTCGTAGCAAAGAGGGGAAGGACACCGTCCTGAACCTCAGCGCCCTGACGGGCGAGAACCTCGATGTCCTCGTCGCCCGTCTCGCCGCCTTCGGCACCGGCCTCGCGCAAGGCGGCGCCGGGCTACTGGCGCGGACGCGTCATCGCAACGCCTTCGCCGCCGCGCTCGACGCGCTCGACGCCGCGGTCGCCGAGCCGGCGCCGTCCGTCGAGATCCTCGCCGAGCACCTCCGCGCGGCGCGCTTCGCGCTGGAGCGGCTGATCGGCGCCGTCGACGTCGAGGACATTCTCGGCGACGTGTTTTCCCGCTTCTGCATCGGCAAGTAGACGTCTAGGGTCACCGAAGTTTCGAAGGGGGCGGCCCGATGCGCGTGATGGGACGGATGCTGATCGTGGCCGGCGCGGTGGCGCTGGTGCCGCTCGGCGGTGCTGCGGCGCGCACGCATCATCGCCATCGCGTGTCGCGCGCGGTGCCCCCGCCGCAGACCGCGCCGAGCCAGGACGCGATCGAGCTCGCGACTCTGGCGCCGCCGTCGCCGCGCTCGACCGTGGTGCAGAACTACGGCGACGCGGCTTTCGCTCGTGGCCGTCTCGGGGGCCGCATCGAGCGCGAGGTCAGCGTCGACCACGCCGACGCCGAGGCCTACGGCGGCGTGCCCTACCCGTGCGAGCCGCGCGTCGCCGGCGCCTCGGCCTACGCCTGCAACGGTGCGCCGCACCCGCGCAGCTACGGCCAGGGCTACGCCTTCACGCCGGCCTATCTCAGCGCCCCGCAGCGCCTCGGGGTGCCGCCCGACGAGCAGACGCAGGTGCTGCCGCCCCTCACCGGCCTGGCCTGGGTGGTCAACAGCCTGCGCTACGATCCTCACAACTAGAAATTCGCGACAGCGTCGTGGTTTAAATCAATCGTAAACGTCCATTCATATTTACGGCGGCGCGGCGGCGTGGCACGAGGAGCCTAGACTTCAAGTGCAAGTTCATTAGCGGAGTTCGCGTGATGCGTTCGAGACTAGTCTTCGCCGCCATTGCCATGATGCTGGCCGCTCCGGCGGCCCACGCCACCGTCCACGTGGCCATCGATCTCACCCACCAGCGCATGCACGTGAACGGCAACGAGGGCTCCTACGACTGGCCGATCTCGTCGGCCCGCTCGGGCTTCTCCACGCCTGGCGGCAGCTACGCGCCGACGCATCTCGAGCTGATGCACTATTCCAAGAAGTACCACATGTCGCCGATGCCCCACGCGATCTTCTTCCGCGGCGGCTATGCGATCCACGGCACCTATTCGACCGCCTCGCTCGGTCGTCCGGCCTCCCACGGCTGCGTGCGCCTCTCGCCCGGCAACGCGGCGACGCTCTACGCGATGGTGCAGCACGAGGGCGCACGGATCTCGATCAGCGGCACGCCGCCTTCCTCGGCGCCTTTCGCCGTAGCCCGCCACCATCGCAGCCGCGACTACGATTACGACACCGCGGGCTACGCGGATGGCGGCTACGAGGCGCAGCCGCGCTCGCGCAGCGCCTACGGCGCCTCGGCCTATCCCGCCTACGGATACGGCGGCTATAGCTACGGCCAGCCGGCCTACCCGTCTTACGACGCCAACTCGCTGTTGCCTTTCTAGCAGCCCCGGCCTTTGTGGCACGAAAGGCGCGGCGGTCCCTGAAATCGCCGCGCCGGCGCCAACGTCGTTTACCGGTCGACCCTTCGCGTGGGAGGAAGGCGCCAGCGTCCAAGCTTGGCGACTCACCCTTCAGAGGCTTTGCATGCGAACGATTTTGTCCGCCCTCCTCGGCTCCGCGCTCGTCGCGGTTGCCGCCCCCGCGTTCGCGGCCAACGTCACCATCGATCTCGCGACCCAGCGCATGCACGTCGATTCCGCGCAGGGCACCTTCGATTGGCCGGTCTCGACCGCGCGCGAAGGCTACGTGACGCCGACCGGCACCTTTCAGCCGGAGCGCTTGGCCGAGGTCTATCATTCCAAGAAATACGACAACGCGCCGATGCCGCACGCCGTGTTCTTCTACTATGGCTTCGCCATCCACGGCACCAACGAGGTGCGCCATCTCGGTCATCCGGCCTCGCACGGCTGCGTGCGCCTGGCGCCAGCCAACGCCACCAAGCTCTTCAACATCGTGAAGGCCGAGAGCGCCACTATCACCATCACCGGCGCGCCCCCGGGCCAGGCGCCTTATGCCGCCGTGGCGGATGCCGGCACCAAGTCGTCGGGCGGCTTCCTGTCGCTCCTGGGCTTCTAGGATGGATGGTCGGCATCTGAGCACAGCGCTCTCGGCGGCGCTGCTGGGTGCCGCGCTGCTGAGCGCTGCGGTGCGGCCCGCCGCGGCGGCCGATCTCGGTGCGGAGCCGCCGGCGCTCGACCTGCCGGGCGAGGGCGTGCCTTGCGGCGCGCCCATCGTGCAGAGCTTCCCCTCGGTGTGGCAGGGACGCTTCCAGGGCGGCTACTCGCACTATGTCGGCGAGGGTGGCCCGATCGTGCTCGACTGGCGCGACGAGCGGCTGTGCTTCCCCGACCGCGGCAGCTGCCGGCGCTACATCGCCGACATGCGCCGCGACTTCCATCGTCCGGAAGGCTACTTCACCTGCCTGCCGATCCGCTGACATGTTCGAGGCCCTGAAGCGCTTCATCGCCGACGTGTCGAGCCGGCCGGAAGAGGAGGGCCAGTTCGCGCCCGACGACTACAGGCTGGCAACGGCGGCGCTGCTCGTCCACGTCGCCAACGTCGATGGCCGCATCGACCAGGCCGAACGCGTACGCCTGCGCGAGGTAATCGAGCGACGCTTCGACCTCGACGCCGCCGCCACCACCCGTCTCATCGAGAAGGCCGAGGAGAGCGACCGCGACGCGGTCGACTTCTTCCACTTCACCAACGTGCTCAAGCGCCAGCTCGACGACGCCGGCCGCCACCGCATCATCGAGATGATGTGGGATGTCGTCTTCGCCGACGGCGACGTCAGCGAGTTCGAGGAGAACGTGGTGTGGCGCATCGCCGAGCTGCTCGGCGTACCGACGCGCGACCGCGTCGCCCTGCGCCAGAAAGTGGCGGAAGAGGAGCACGCGGCGCCTCAACATCCGGGTCCGTGGTCGGGCCCGGCCAAGGATTAGAGCAACGTCCGCTTTTGCGGACTTGCTCCAACAAGTAAAGCTGAGCGAGGACGAGTACATGAGCGTCGTGAAGCGATTCCGAATCTTCGTCCGATGCTCTAGATGAAGGTCATCGGGCTGGCCGGCTGGAGCGGCGCCGGCAAGACGACGCTGCTCGTCAAGCTGATCCCGCGGCTCGTCGCGCGCGGCCTCACCGTCTCGACGATCAAGCACGCTCACCACGCCTTCGATGTCGACAAACCCGGCAAGGATTCCTACGAACACCGTCAGGCCGGCGCGCGCGAGGTCCTGGTGTCCTCCGACGCACGCTACGCGCTGATGCACGAGCTGCGCGGCGCGCCCGAGCCCGATCTCGGCACCCTGCTGGCGAGGCTCTCGCCCTGCGACCTTGTGCTGATCGAGGGCTTTAAGCGCGACGCGCATCCCAAGATCGAGGTGCACCGGGTGGCCAACGGCAAACCGTTCCTTTTTCCCGATGATCCCGGCATCGTCGCACTGGCCAGCGACGGACCGCCACCGCAAGGGGCAGTGCCGCACGTGCATCTCGATGATGTGGAAGCGATCGCCGCACTGGTGACGACCCACGCCCGACCCTTGGAACAGGCTGCCGGCTGGTAAATGTCGCCCGGGCCAGTGCTCCCGAAGAGGCGCGACAGTGAGCGATCGACAGCCGCTTTCCACTAATATCGGACCAAAAATCTAAGCCGATCATCTTCTCAAGGCGTGCGTTATCTCGCCAAGAAGCAGAGCGCCGGACTTCAAGAGCTGTCTGGGTTTAAAGCTTCCCAGCGCACGCCATGATGAGGTACGCCTTGCATAAGTCCAGATATAGGCACGATCAATCCACCTGCCTTCCACCAGAAAGCTACCAATCGATCGTCTTGCCCTGGTAGTCGACGAACATGCAGCCGGGCTGGCCAGACCTCGCCGCGATCACATCGACCATGCCCTTGGCGCTGCGGTCGACGGTGAGCGGCGCGCCGGCCCCGCCCATGTCGGTCTGCACCCAGCCCGGGTGCATCGCGATGACGGCGCGATCCTTGTGGCGCGACGCGTAGGAGCGCAGCAGCGTGTTCAGCGCCGCCTTGCTGGCGCGGTAGACCTCGTAGCCGCCGCTGGTGTTGGCGCCGACGCTGCCGAGCACCGAGGTCATGGCGACGATCGCGCCGTCCGGTGCCACGCGCCCACCGAGCGCCTCGATCAGGTGCATCGGCGCCAGGGCGTTGGTCTTCATCACGCGGGCGAACTCGGCCGGCGCGACATCGCCCGCCGCCTCGGCGTTGTCGTTGGTGACGCCGGCAGAAACGAAGAGCACGTCGAGCGTCTCGCCGGCATGGGCCGCGGCCAGGGCGGCGACGCCTGCTCCGTCGGTCACGTCGAGCGTCTCCACGCGCAGCCGATCGCCGCCATCCTCCGCGAGGGCGCGCAGCGCCTCGTCGTTGCCGCGCGCCGTCGCCACGACGCGCCAGCCCCGGTCGAGATACTCGCGCACCAGGCCGAGGCCCAGCCCGCGCGAGGCGCCGACGATCAGCGCGATCTTCTCGTTGCTCATGATGCGATCCTCAGGAGAAGCCGATGACGGCGTGCGGTATGTAGAGCGCTTCGAGACTCTTCACCTCGTCCTCGCTCAGCTCGAGCAACAGCGCCGCGACGGCATCGTCGAGGTGGTGCGGCTTGGTGGCGCCGATGATCGGCGCCGTGACCTCGGGCTTGCCGAGCACCCAGGCCAGCGCGACCTGCGCCCGCGGCACGCCGCGCGCCTTGGCGATCTCGCCGACCTTCTCGACGATGCGGCGGTCCGCCTCTTCGCTGAAGAGCGTCTTGCCGAACTCGTCGGTCGACAAACGCTTGGTGCCCTCGTTCCAGTCGCGGGTGAGGCGACCGCGCGCCATCGGGCTCCACGGGATGACGCCGATCCCCTCCTCGGCGCAGAGCGGCAGCATCTCGCGCTCCTCCTCGCGGTACAGCAGGTTGAGGTAGTCCTGCATGGTCGAGAAGCGCGTCCAGCCGTGGGCGTCGGCGATGTGCAGGAACTTGGCGAACTGCCAGGCGTACATCGAGGAAGCGCCGATGTAGCGCGCCTTGCCGCTCTTCACGACGTCGTGGAGCGCCTCCATGGTCTCGTCCAACGGCACGTCGTGGTCGAAACGGTGGATCTGGTAGAGGTCGACGTAATCGGTGCCGAGGCGTCGCAGCGAATTGTCGATCTCGCTCATGATCGCCTTGCGCGAGAGGCCGGCGCCGTTGGGGCCGGGGCGCATGCGGCCGTGCACCTTGGTCGCCAGCACGACATCGTCGCGCTTGGCGTAGTCCTTCAGCGCGCGGCCGACGATCTCCTCCGACGTGCCGGCGGAATAGACGTTGGCCGTGTCGAAGAAGTTGATGCCGAGCTCGAGCGCCTTCTTGATGAAGGGCCGGCTCTCCGCCTCCGGCAGCGTCCACTCGTGGGTGCCCTGGTCCGGAACGCCGTAGCTCATGCAGCCGAGGCACAGCCGCGAGACCTCGAGGCCGGTGTTACCGAGACGTTTGTACTCCATCGTCGATCCCATCCTGGTTGCGCCATAGGTGGGTCGGCGGAGCGTGTTTGCCAGCTCCGAGGACGCCGTCTTTCTGGGGCGCCGAAGGCGAGCCCGGAATCCATGACAACGCGGCCTGAACAGAGAGGGAATATTGCGCCGCGTCATCCTGCGCGCGCGTTGTCATGGGTTTCGGGCTCTCGCTGCGCTCGCCCCGGAAAGACGGTAGATTGGCGCTACAGCTTCGAATAACCGCCGACCGGCGTGCCACCGTCGTAATGCAGCACTTCGAGCTCCTGCAGCGTCACCAGGCCGATGTCGGTCAGCCCCTCCATCGACTTGAAGAAGGCGCGCAGCTTATCCTCGTCGTCGACGAGCTCGATGGTCAGAGGCAGGTTGCCGGCGAGGTCGAGGATGCTGGCGCGCTGCACGTGGCCATCGATGCCGAAGCCGATGACGCCGCGCAGCACGGTGGCGCCGGCGATCTGGGCGTCGCGGGCGCGCTTGACGATGGTGTCGTAGAGTACCCCGTGTTCGCCCTTGGCGCGCTCGTCGGTGTAGATGCGCATGACCGCGCGGCGTCCCACGAGCGGCATGTCAGGCCCCTTTGATCTGGTTGATGAAGACGCCGAGCACCGAACCGAGATAGACGCCGACCAGACAGAACAGCACCGATATGACGACGTTGGCGGCTGCCCGGGTCATGTCGCCGTCCCTGGCCAGCGCCAAAGTCTGCAGGCTGAAAGACGAGAAGGTGGTGTAGCCGCCGCAGACGCCGACCATGAAGAACTGCCGGAAGTCCGGCGCCACCAGGATGCGCCCGTCCGGCCCGGTCAGCATGGCAAAGAGGCCGATGACGAAGCAGCCGGAAATGTTGGCCGTGAGCGTGCCCCAGGGAAACACCTCCTGCGTCGCCCGCGCCACTGTGCCGGAAACGGCGTAGCGCCCGACCGAGCCGAGAGCGCCGCCGAGCGCGATATAGAGGTAGGTGAGCATGGAGCCTTCCTGCACGAGTCGCAGGAGGTTTGCACGCACCGTGCCGATGTCGGCTGACGGCCACCTGGCTGATCGGCGGCGTGGCCGGACGCCGACTGCAACGGAATTCCGGTGTGGTCGAATGCCGAAACCGGTGATTTTCGGTGTGGGCGGACGCCGAAGCCGTAGGGGCGGACGGCAATGCCAAGTTTCGGCTGATTTAACCGGGGTGCACGCCTGTTGCGGATCGCGCTAGAGGTATATATACCTTCTCATGTCACCGCACCAGGATGTTCTTGAACTGCCAGGGATCCTCTTCGTCGAGATCCTCCGGAAACAGTACGCCGCGGTCGTGGAGCGGCGTCCAGTCGGTGTAGGTGCCGATCACCGGGCCGAGGTAGGGCGTCTGCACCTCGAGGCAGCGGCGGAAGTCGACCTCGTCGGCCTCCACCACCCCGCGATCCGGGTTCTCCAGCGCCCAGACCATGCCGGCGAGCACGGCGGAGGTAACCTGCAGGCCGGTGGCGTTCTGGTAGGGCGCGATGCGACGCGTCTCCTCGATGGAGAGCTGCGAACCATACCAATAGGCGTTCCTGGCGTGACCGTAGAGCAGCACGCCGAGCTCGTCGATGCCGTCGACGATCTCGGCTTCGGTCAGGATGTGCTCCTTGGCCTGTCTTTGCCATTGCGCCCCGGCCATCTCGTCGAGCGAGAGCACGGCGTCGTCGGCCGGCCGGTAGGCGTAATGGCAGGTTGGGCGATAGGCGACGCTCTTGCCGTCGTGGACCGTGAGATAGTCGGCGATCGAGATGGCCTCGTTGTGAGTGACGAGGAAACCGTGCTGCGGGCCCGGCGTCGGGCACCACGAGCGGATGCGGGTGCCGGCGCCCGGCCGCATCAGGTAGATCGCGCAATCCGGCCCGAACTCGTGGCGGCGGCCCCCCGGCGGCAGCGCCTTCTCGTGCGTGCCCCAGCCGAGCTCGGCCGGCTGCAGCCCCTCCGAGACGAAACCCTCGACCGACCAGGTGTTGATGAAGGTGCCCATCGGCTTGGGGCTGGCGGCGCGCTGGGTGTCGCGCTCGGCGATGTGGATGCCCTTGACGCCGACGGTCTGGGCGAGCTTAGCCCAGTCCTCCCGGCTCCAATTTTCCAAGGACTTGGGATCGGGCGCGCCGTGGCCGAGGTCGGCGGAAAGGTTGAGCAGCGCCTGCTTGACGAACCACGACACCATGCCAGGGTTGGCGCCGCAGCAGTTCACCGCGGTGGGACCTTTTCCTGCATATTCGCGCTTGAGGTCCATCACCGCCTCGCGCAGCGCATAGTTCGAGCGCTGCGACACCGACAGCGAGGTGTCGGTGTAGAAGCCCGGCCAGGGCTCGGCCACCGTGTCGACGTAGAGCGCGCCGACCTCGTGGGCGAGCCGCATCACCGCCACCGAGGAGACCTCGACGGAGAGGTTGACGATGAAGGGCTGCCCTTCACCCTCCTCAAGCAACGGGCGCAGCAGCGCTTCCATGTTGTCCCGGGTGACCTTGTCCTGCACGAAGCGAATCTTGCGCTCGTCGAGCAGGCCGCGGTCGGCGTCGACGGGATCGATCACGGTGAAGCGCTTGGCATCGAAGTGGAAATGCCGCTCGATCAACGGCAGCGTACCCCGCCCGATGGAGCCGAATCCGATCATCACGATGGGCCCCGTGATCGTCCCGTGCACCGGCCAGTCGGTCATGCGTCTCGTCTTTCTTGCCTAGCAATCCTCCTCCCAGGGCCGGGAGAAGGAGCGCGCGCCTTGTGACCGCACTCCCTCACCGGATCAAGTGACAGGCGTAAGACGGAAGCAGAGCTCCGCCTTGCACGTTGTCATGGCCGGGCTTGTCCCGGCCACCGGCGCCGGGATGTTGCATCCTCGTTTTCGGGGTCGGTCGAATCGGCGCCCTGCGAGCGGCCGGGACACCCGTGAACGCCTTCGCTTGTGCGCCTTGCGCACTTCGCCCATATCAAGCCCAACGCGTTCCCGGCGCTAGACGCCGCTCTTCTCGAGGAGAACTCATGTTCATCCAGACCGAAGCCACGCCGAACCCGGCGACGCTGAAGTTCCTGCCCGGCCGCGACGTGCTGCCAGGCGGCACGCTCGATATCCGTGACCCTTACGCCGCCGCGCAGCGCTCGCCTTTGGCCGGAGCGCTGTTCGAGATCGACGGCGTCTCCGGCGTGTTCTACGGCTCCGACTTCATTTCCGTGACCAAGCTAGACGAGACCGACTGGTCAGCGCTGAAGCCGGCGGTGCTCGGCACCATCATGGAGCATTTCACCTCGGGCGCGCCGCTGCTCGTCGAGGGCGAGGCGGCCGACGGCGCCGAGGCCGACGAGTTCTTCGATGCCGACGACGCCGAGATCGTCGACACGATCAAGGACCTGCTCGAGACCCGAGTGCGCCCCGCGGTCGCCGGCGACGGCGGTGACATCAAGTTCCGCGGTTTCCGCGAAGGCACGGTCTATCTCGCCATGAAAGGCTCCTGCCAGGGCTGCCCCTCCTCCACCGCCACGCTGAAGCACGGCATCCAGAACCTGCTGACGCATTTTGTGCCGGAAGTGCTGAGCGTCGAGCAGGTCTAGCGTCCCTTCCCTCCTTGCGAGAGAAGGTGGCGCAAAGCGCCGGATGAGGGGTCGGGATACCTTTCTAAGGGCTGATCTCGACGTGAGGCTTTACGCGATAGGAAAGGTGACCCGACCCCTCATCCGCCCTTTGGCCCCTTCGCCCGCAAGGGGAGAAGGGGCTCTCATGCAACAAGCTCAGCTTGAGGGAAGACTGGTCGGCTTCTCGATCTCGACATCGTTGTTTTCGGCGCGATAGCCCACAGCGGCGGCGCGTCGGCAGGCTGACGGGCTCGCACGACCACGGCGCAGGGTCCGGTCCCGACCCGATCATGCCATGTTGACAATGCGCGACGTTGACACCCCCACGCCTCAGCGTAGGGTGCCGCCACGCATCGGTCCCGCGCTCACCCGCGGGCTAAGAGGGAATGCGGTGCGGCCGGTGTCAACCGGCCCAAGCCGCGGCTGCCCCCGCAACTGTCGGCGGAGCGGCGCGCCACGAGGTCCCGACCTCGAGCCACTGGGAAACCGGGAAGGCGGCGCGTCGACGAAAACTCCGCGAGCCAGGAGACCTGCCGAAGCGTATCGGAGTGGCGGGGCGGGGTGTCCCAAAGCCACGCACGAGCCTGCCAAGGCGAAGCGCGCGAGCGCATGTCCGCACCCCTGTGTCCGGCGAGGTGCCCCTTTGGCCAAGATCCCAGCGACCATCGTCACCGGCTTCCTCGGGGCCGGCAAGACCACGATGATCCGCCACCTGCTGGAGAATGCCGGCACGCATCGCCTCGCCCTGATCGTCAACGAGTTCGGCGACGTCGGCGTCGACGGCGAGGTGCTGCGCGGCTGCGGCGTCGACAATTGCCCGGAGATCATCGAGCTCGCCAACGGCTGCATCTGCTGCACCGTCGCCGACGACTTCCTGCCCGCCATCGAAAAGCTGCTGGCGCTCGACCCGCCTCCGGAGCACATCGTCATCGAGACCTCCGGCCTCGCTTTGCCCAAGCCGCTGGTGAAGGCCTTCGACTGGCCCGACGTGCGCCGCAAGCTGACGGTCGACGGCGTTATCGCCGTGGTCGACGGTGCCGCCGTGGCCGCCGGGCGCTTCGCCGACGATCCCGCCAAGCTGGCGGCCCAACGCGCCGCCGACCCCAATGTCGAGCACGACAACCCGCTGGAGGAGGTCTACGAAGACCAGCTGCTCTGCGCCGACCTCGTGGTACTGAACAAGTGCGACCTGCTCGACGACGCCACGCGCGAACGGGTCGAGGCCGAGATCCGCGCCACCATTTCGCGCGCGGTGAAGGTGGTCGGCACCCGTCATGGCAAGCTCGACGCGGCGCTTCTGCTCGGCCTCGATGCCAAGGCCGAGGACGATCTCGCCCAGCGCCCCTCGCACCACGATGCCGAGCCGGACCACGACCACGACGATTTCGACTCCTTCGTCGTCGCGCTCGATGCCGTCGCCGAGCCCGATGCGCTGCTGCGCAAGCTGGCTGTCGTGGCCGAGCGCCACGATATCCTGCGGATGAAGGGCTTCGTCGCCGTGTCGGGCAAGCCGATGCGCCTCCTGGTGCAGGGCGTCGGCGCGCGTTTCGAGAAAAGCTTCGATCGGCCCTGGTTGGCTGGCGAGGTCCGGCAGGGCCGGCTCATGGTCATTGGCGAGAAGGGCCTCGATGTGGCCGCCATCGAGCGCGAGATCGCCGGCGAGGCGATGGCCGCCTGATGCACCTGCTGGCGACGCAGAGCCGGACCCTCGACGAGGGCGACGCGGCGGTGGACCTGGGTCAGAGCCCGGGCGACATCATCGTGCTGTCCTTCTCCGATGCCGATCTCGGCGCGCTGGCCGCCGCCGCCGCGGACCGCCCCGCGGATGCGCCGAGCCTGCGGCTGGCGTCGCTGTCGCGCCTGAAGCACCCCTATTCCGTCGACCTCTACGCCGAGAAGGTGGTGGCCAAAGCCCGCTTCGTGCTGGTGCGGCTGCTGGGCGGCCTCGACTACTGGCGCTACGGCGTCGAGGAGGTCGCCCGCGTCGCCCGCGCGAACGGCGTGGCGCTGGCCCTGCTGCCCGGCTGCGACCGGCTCGACCCGCGGCTCGACGCCGCGTCGACCCTGGCCGAGGACGACCTGCGGCGGCTGTGGCGCTTCTTCGGCTACGGCGGCAGCGGCAACATGGGCGCGCTGCTGGGCTGGGTCTCCACCCGCCTAGGCCAGCCGGCGCCGTGGCGCGAGCCGCGCCCGGTGCCCCCCGCCGGGCGCTTCGTGGCCGGCTGCCGCGAAGCCGACGCGAGTGCCGGCCGGGCGCTGATCACCTTCTACCGCTCGATGGTGCTCTCCGGCGACCACGCGCCGGTGACGGCCATGGCCGACGCACTCGCCGCCCGCGGTTTGGCGGTGACGGCGCTCTACGCCACCAGCCTCAAGGATGCCGCCGCCGCCGCGATCCTCGCCAGGCACATCGACGAACTGCGCCCCGACGTCATCGTCAACCTCACCGCCTTCTCCGGCCAGGGCGCCGACGGCGCCGCCAGCGTGCTCGATCGCGCCGACGCCACCGTGCTGCAGGCGATCCTCGGCCAGGCGAGCGAGGAGGCGTGGGCCGCCAACCCGCGCGGCCTCGGGCCGGCCGACCTCGCCATGAACGTGGTGCTGCCGGAGATGGACGGGCGGCTCGTCACCGCCGCGATCTCCTGCAAGGCCGGGAGCGAGCGCTCCGACGCGCTCGAGTTCTCCCGCCAGGTGCACCGTCCCCTGCCCGACCGCGTGGCCTTCGTCGCCGACCTGGCGGCGGCCTGGGCGAGGCTGCGGCGCAAAGCGGCGGCGCAGCGCCGGGTGGCGATGGTGCTCTCCGACTACCCCGGCAAGCTCGGCCGCGAAAGCTATGCCGTGGGGCTCGACACCCCGGCCAGCGTGCTGGCGGTCTGCGAGGATTTGAGGGCCGGAGGATACGACATTGGCGAGCTGCCGCCCATCTCCGACCTGATGGAAGCCTTGAAGCGCGGTTCTTCGGCTGCGGCCCTGCCGCTAGGCGATTACCAACGGCTCCTCCGCACCCTGCCCGCGTCCTTCGTCGCCGCCGTCACCGCCGCCTGGGGCGACCCGTCGACCGATCCCACCCTCGTCGACGCCACTTTCCCAATCCGCACCTTTCAAGCCCAGAACCTCGTCCTCGCGCTGCAGCCCGACCGCGGGCCGCGCGCGGCTCGCCAGGCGCAGTATCACGACACGGGGCTGCCGCCGGCCCACGCCTACATCGCGTTCTACCTCTGGCTGCGGCACAGCTTCCAAGCCCACGCTCTCGTCCATTGCGGCACGCACGGCACCCTGGAATGGTGTCCCGGCAAACCCGTGGCGCTCACGTCAGGCTGCGCGCCGGAAGCGCTGCTCGGCCCGACGCCGCTGATCTACCCCTTCATCGTCAACAACCCCGGCGAGGCGGCGCAGGCCAAGCGGCGCAACGCGGCGGTGACGGTCGGCCACCTGACGCCGCCTCTGATCGAGGCCGGCGTGCACGGCGCCGCCGCCGAGCTTGAGGCGCTGCTCGACGAGTATGCCGCCGCCGATACGCTCGATCCCAAGCGCGCCCGGCTGATCGCCCGCACGATTCTCGAGCGCGCCGCCGAGACCGGGCTGGTGGCGGAGGCCGGCATCGACGCCGCCGCCGGCGGCGACGCCCTGCAGGCCCTCGACGGGTGGCTCTGCGACGTCAAGGAGATGCGCATCCGCGACGGGCTGCACGTGTTCGGGCGAGGCGAGGACTTCGCCTGCGCCGCCGGCGAGCGTCGCGGCCTCCTCGCCGCGCTGGCCGGCCGCTTCGTGCCCGGCGGCCCCGCCGGCGCACCCTCGCGCGGGCGCACCGACGTGCTGCCCACCGGCCGCAATCTCTACGGCACCGACCCGCGCGCCGTGCCCAGCCGCACGGCGTACGAGATCGGCCGCCGCGCCGCCGACGCCGTCGCCGAGCGCCACGCGCAGGACCACGGCGAGTGGCCCCGCGCGCTGGTGCTCGACCTGTGGGCCAGCGCCACGATGCGCACCGCCGGCGAGGACCTCGCGCAGGCGCTGGCGCATCTCGGCGTGCGCCCACGCTGGGACCACGACAGCGCCCGCGTCGGCGGATTCGAGATCCTGCCCTTCGCCGCGATGGAGCGTCCGCGCGTCGACGTCACGCTGCGCATTTCCGGCCTGTTCCGCGACATCTTCCCGGCGCAGATCGCGATGTTCGACGACGCCGTGCGCGCCGTGGCCGGGCTCGACGAGGACGACGAGGTCAACCCGCTCGCCGCCGCCCGCCGCGCCGGCGAGGCCCGGCCCTGGCGCATCTTCGGCGACGCGCCGGAGCGCTACGGCCTCGGGCTCGCCCGCGCGATCGACGCCGATACGATGGTCTCGCGGCAAACCCTGGGCGAGACCTACCTCGCCGCCGGCTCTCACGCCTACGGCGGCGCGCAGGCGCTGGGCGAGGCGGTCGATGGCGCCTTCGCCGGACGCGTGGCTGCCGCCGATGCCTTCGTCCACACCGGCGACATGGCCGATCTCGACACGCTGGATTCCGCCGCCTCCACCGAGGCCGAGCTGGGCTTCGCCGCCGCCGCCGAGACGCTCGGCGTCACCCCGGCGCTCTACCATCTCGACACCTCCTCGACCGCACGCCTCAAGGTGCGGACCCAGACCGAGGAGATCGCGCGCATCGTGCGCGGGCGCGCCGCCAACCCGCGCTGGATCGAAGGCCAGATGCGCCACGGCTACCGCGGCGCCGCCGAAATCGCCGAGACGGTCGACAACCTCTATGCCGCCGCGGTGATGAGCGACGCGGCGACGAGCCGGCATTTCGACATGGTCTTCGCCGCCACCTGCGGCGCCGAGGACGTGCGCGCCTTCCTGCTCGACGCCAACCGCGACGCCGCCCGCGCCATCGCCGAGCGCTTCCGCGACGCCGCCACCCGCGGCTTCTGGACCAGCCGCCGCAACTCCGACGCCGCCACCCTGGCCGACATGCTGGCGGCGGCATGAGCGGGCGCCCCGATTTGCGCAAAGGCTGGTGCCCCGGCGCGCTGCGCCCGATGATGGCGCGCGACGGCCAGCTGGTGCGTCTCAAGATCACCGGCGGCATCGTGCCGGCGGCGCTGGCGCGCTCCATCGCGGAGCTGTCGGAGCGCCACGGCAACGGCCTCCTCGACCTTTCCGCCCGCGCCAACCTGCAGCTGCGCGGCGTCACCGAGGAAAGCCTGCCGGCGCTGCTCGATGGTTTGGACGCGCTCGGCCTGCTCGATGCCGATGCCCGATCCGAGGCGGTGCGCAACGTCCTCTCCAGCCCGCTCGCCGGACTGGGCCGGCGTCCTTCCACGCGCAGCGGAGGAGGGGGACCGCACGAAGCGTGGTGGAAGGGGCAGCCGCCGCTTCGACCTTTCCGGACAGGCTCCTTTCCCAATCCGGCTGGAAGCGAGGCGCGGCAGCCCCCTCCACCGCCTGCGGCGGTCCCCTTCCCCCGCTTCGCGGAGGAGGACACGCCCGACATCCGCCCCATTGTCGCCGCGCTCGAGCACGCGCTGGTGGCCGATCCCGCGCTGTACGCCCTGCCGGCCAAATTCGGTTTCCTCGTCGACGACGGTGGCGAACCGAGCCTCGCCGGCATCGCAGCGGACCTGCGCTTCGACTGGTGCCCCGCCGCGCGCGCCTTCGCCGTCGGCCTCGGCGGCACCGCCGCCGACGCGCTGGCGCTCGGCGTCGTCGCGCCGGAAGAGCTCGTGGCGCGCGCCGTCGCCCTCGCGCATCGCCTCCTCGCCCTGCCCGGCGAACCACGCCGCGTGCGCACGCTCGTGCGCGACCTCGGCCGCGAGGCGGTGGCGGACTTGTTCGGCGCCCGCGTGCCAATCCAAAGCACCGCGAATCAGGTCCCTGATGTCGTGTGCCATCATACCTTCGGCGGTATCCCTACGCTCGGCCTCGCCGCTGCGTTCGGGCGGCTCGATGCCGCCATGCTGCGAGCCGCCGGCGATCTCGCCGGCTCCGGCGAGCTGCGGCTGACGCCGTGGCGCACGATCCTCCTGCCGCATATCGCTCCCGGCGACGCCGACTTAGCCGCGCTCGCAGCCATCGGCTTCATCGTCGATCCCGCCGACCCGCGCCTGCGCGTCGCCGCCTGCACCGGGCGGGCCGGCTGCGAGCGCGGCAGCACCGACACCCACGCCGACGCCACGGCCCTGGCCGCCCTCGCCGCCGCGCTTCCCGGCGAGGGCGTCGCACTGCACGTCTCCGGCTGCGCCAAAGGCTGCGCCCGACCCGCGCTCACCGCCGTGACCCTGGTCGGCCGCGACGGCCGCTACGATCTTGTCCCCGACGGCCGCCCTGGCGACGAACCGGTGCTGACGTGGCTAAACCTGGCGGAAGTGCAAGCCGAACTTCGAGGTATCAAGGCGCGCGCATTCTCCCCTGCGCAGCGGGGAAGGGGAACCACGCGAAGTTCGGTGGAGGGGGCAGCCGCCGCTTCAATCCTTCCCAATTCGGAGGCCCTCAAACCAACGCAAATAGAAGCGCGGCCCTCTCCACCGCCTGCGGCGGTCCCCCTCCCCCGTTCCACGGGGGAGGATGCGCGCGGCGAGACCTAGATGGACGCCTCCCCTCCCGGCCGCCTGCGCGTCGTCGGCCTCGGCCCCGGCACGCCGGACTGGATCACGCCCGAGGCCTCGGCCATCGTCGCCGCAGCGACCGATCTCGTCGGCTATGCGCCCTACCTCGCCCGGCTCGCCCCGCTGCCGCACCAGCTGGTCCACGCCAGCGACAACCGCGTCGAGGTTGAGCGCGCCCGCGACGCCCTCGCGCTGGCGGCGCAAGGCCGCGACGTCGCCGTGGTGTCGGGTGGCGATCCCGGCATCTTCGCCATGGCCGCCGCCGTCTTCGAGGCGATCGAGCATGGCGACCCGGCGTGGCGCACGCTCGATGTGGCGGTCTCGCCCGGGGTGTCCGCCATGCAGGCGGCGGCTGCGCGGCTCGGCGCCCCGCTCGGCCACGACTTCTGCGCCATCTCGCTGTCCGACAACCTCAAGCCCTGGCCGCTCGTAGCGCGGCGCCTGCGCGCGGCGGCCGAGGGCGACTTTGTCATCACCCTCTACAACCCCGCCTCGCGCGCGCGTCCGCGGCAGATCCACGAGGCCTTTGCGGTACTGCGCACGCTCAAGGCGCCCGAGACCTGCGTCGCCTTCGCCCGCGCGGTGGGACGCCCGGACGAGCGTATCGTGGTGACCACGCTGGACGAGGCCGACCCCGGCGTGGCCGACATGGCGACCCTGGTGCTGATCGGCTCGTCGGAGACGCGTCTCGTCACGCGCGAAGGCGCGGCGCCGTGGATGTACACGCCACGGACGGCGGGCGTCGCCGGCGGATGACAATCGGCAAGGTGTCCCGACCCCTCATCCGGCGCTTCGCACCACCTTCTCCCGCAAGGGGAGAAGGGATGGTCCTGCCAGCGCTCGATCGACGCAGGGATCTGCCTTCTCCCCCTGCGAGAGAAGGTGCCCGAAGGGCGGATGAGGGGTCTGGCGACTTTTGGGCGTCACGACCTGCCTTGCACGAGCCGTCGAGCGTACGACACGCTCCCGACCGCCGCATCGCGGCTCCACCGGTCACGAGCCAGACGATCGATCTCCTCCAACACGCCATCGACCCCCAGCCTGCCGCCCGTTTCCGCAGGTGGCCGCACCAGCACGACCGGCAGGCCGAGCCGCCGTGCCGCCTCGATCTTGGCGACGGACGCCGTCCCGCCGCTATTCTTGGTGACGAGCACCTCGATGCCGTGCTCCCGCATCACCGTGACCTCGTCGTCGACGGCGAACGGACCGCGCGCCGTCACGAAGGTCGCGTCGGCGAGCCCGTGGCCGGCGCCGACGGGATCGATGGATCGCACGAGATAGCGATGCTGCGGCGCCCGCGCGAAGGCAGCGAGCTGGAGCCGCCCGATGGTGAGGAACACGCGGCGCGGCACGTCCCCCAGCGCGGCGGCGGCCTCGGCCATCGTGTCGACCTCGCTCCAGCGATCGCCCGACTGCGGCGCCCAGCCGCCGCGGCCGGCGTCGAGCAGCGGCACGCCGGCGCGGCTTCCTGCCTCGCGCGCGTTGCGCGACATCTGCGCGGCGAACGGATGCGTGGCGTCGACCAGCACCGCGACCCGCTCGGCCGCGAGATAGGCCGCCAAACCGTCGACGCCACCGAAGCCGCCGACCCGCGTCGGCAGCGGCTGCGGCGCGAGTTCGCGCACGCGGCCGGCGAGCGACAGGGTCGCGGCGACGTCGCGGCGGCCGGCGAGCGCCGTGGCGAGCGCCGACGCCTCGGTCGAACCGCCGAGGATCAGCACGCGCAACGGCTGCAGCGATGACGGAGCCTCCGGCAGTTCTCTCGGCACCCTGGCTCTCCCTCATCGGCATCGGCGAGGACGGCCGCGACGGGCTCAGCCATGAAGCGCTGGCAAGGCTGGCGCAAGCGCGTCTCGTCGTCGGCGGCCGCCGCCATCTCGCGCTCGCCGCCCCGCTCGGCGAGACCGAGACCATGGCGTGGCCCTCCCCGCTCGCCGACGCCCTGCCCGCGATCCTGGCGCGGCGCGGCGAGCCGGTCTGCGTGCTGGCCTCGGGCGACCCGTTCTTCCACGGCGTCGGCGGGATACTCGCCGCCGCCGTGCCGCCGGCCGAGATCGCCTGCTGGCCGGCGCCCTCGTCGCTCAGCCTGGCGGCGGCGCGGCTCGGCTGGAGCCTGCAGGAGTGCCGCGCGATCTCTCTGCACGGCCGCGACCTGCGCCTCGTCATCCCGCACCTGCAGCCGCGCGCGCGTTTGCTGCTGCTGACCTGGGACGAGCACACGCCGGCCGCGCTCGCCAGCCTGCTGGTGGAGCGCGGCTTCGGCCGCTCGCGCCTGTACGTGCTGCAGGCGCTGGGCGGCCCGCGCGAGCGCATCGGGTCGGCCCTGGCGGAAGGCTTCTCGCTCGCCGAGCTCGACCCGCTCAACGTGGTCGCGCTGGAGGTCGAGGCCGGCGCCACCGCCCGCGTGATCCCGCTGGCGCCCGGCCTGCCCGACGAGTGGTTCGAGCACGACGGGCAGATCACCAAGGCGGCCGTGCGCGCGGCGACGCTTGCGGCGCTGCGGCCGTTCCGCGGCGGGCACCTCTGGGACATCGGCGCCGGCTCCGGCTCCGTCGCCATCGAGTGGATGCTGCGCGATCCCGCGATGTGCGCGACGGCGGTGGAGGTGGTGCCGGAACGGGCGGCGCGCATCGGACGCAACGCCGGCGCGCTCGGCGTGCCGGGACTCGCGGTGACGATCGGGCGCGCGCCGCAGGCGCTCGTCGGGCTCGCCGCACCGGACGCGGTGTTCATCGGCGGCGGCGCCGGCGATCCGGAGGTGGTGCAAGCGGTCTGGGCGGCGCTGCCGCCCGGCGGCCGGCTGGTGGTCAACGCGGTCACGATCGAGACCGGTGCTGCGCTGGCCGCGCTGCACGCCGCGCGCGGTGGAGACCTCGTCACCCTGTCGGTCGCGCACGCCGATCCGGTCGGCCGCTATCGCGGCTGGCGCCCGGCCATGCCCGTCGTGCAATGGGCGGTGAGCAAACCATGATCGCCATCGGGGTGGGTTGCCGGCGCGGCGCGTCGGCGGAGGCGATCGTCACGCTGGTGCGGGAGGCGCTGCGATCTTCGTCGCTCCAGGCCAGCGGAGCCGAACCCGATCTGACGACGATCGCCGGCCTCTTCACCCTCGCCGACAAGCGCGGCGAGCCCGGCCTCGACGTGGCGGCGCGCGCGCTCGGCCTGCCGCTCGCCTTCCTCGACCGCACCGTGCTGGCGCTGGTCGCCGGCGAGGCACGCTCCTGCTCGCGACGCGTCGAGGAGATGTTCGGCCTGCCCGGCATCGCCGAGACCGCGGCGCTGGCCGGCGCCGGCCAGGGCGCGATACTGCTGGTGCCGAGGCTGGCGTCGGTCACGGTCACCTGCGCCGTCGCGGGGCAGCCGGCCGCATCCTCCCCCGCGAAGCGGGGGAGGGGGACCGCCGAAGGCGATGGAGGGGGCAGCCGCCTCCTCGATGTTTCCGGCGAGAGATCGAACAACGATCGATGCTGAAGCAGCGGCAGCCCCCTCCACCATGCTTCGCATGGTCCCCCTCCCTCGCTTCGCGAAGGATGATGCGCCCATGACCATCCACTTCATCGGCGCCGGTCCCGGCGCGGCCGACCTCATCACGCTGCGCGGCCGCGACCTCATCGCGCGCTGCCCCGTCTGCCTCTACGCCGGCTCGCTCGTGCCCCCTGCCCTGCTCGCGCATTGCCCGGCGGGCGCGCGCATCATCGACACGTCGGCCCTCGACCTCGACGGCATCGAGGCGGAGTTCGTCGCGGCCCACGCCGCCGGCCACGACGTCGCGCGGCTGCACTCCGGCGATCTCTCGATCTGGAGCGCGCTGGCCGAGCAGATGCGCCGGCTCGACCGTCTCGGCATCCCCTACGACGTCACGCCCGGCGTTCCCGCCTTCGCCGCCGCCGCCGCCCTGCTGCAGCGCGAGCTGACCGTGCCGGGCGTGGCGCAGAGCCTGGTGCTGACGCGCACGTCGGGCCGCGCCTCGACGATGCCGGAGCGCGAGACACTGGCGGCCTTCGCCGCCACCGGCGCCACGCTGGCGGTGCACCTCTCGATCCACGCGCTGGATCGGGTCGTGGCGGAGCTGCTGCCATTCTACGGCGCGGACTGCCCGGCGGCGGTGGTCGCCCGCGCCAGCTGGCCGGACGAGCGCGTCGTGCGCGCCACGCTAGGCACGATGGTCGAGGCCATGGCCGCCGACCCCGTCGAGCGCACGGCGCTTATCCTCGTCGGGCCGGCGCTGGCGGCGGAGGAGTTTCGCGAGAGCTCGCTCTACGATGCGGATTACGTCAGACGCTTCCGGTGAAGCCGCCCATTGATGCTTCCAAACCCTGTCATTCCGGACGAAGCGCAGCGGAGATCCAGAACCGGTGAGCGTCGCGTTATGAGGGACGCTCACCGGTTCCGGGTTCGCCTTCGGCGCCCCGGCATGACAAGGATTGCAGCCTTGGCGGCGCTCCTGCTGTGGACGACTGCGGCATATGCCGGCGGCATCTGGCGGCGCGCCGAGCTGGCCGATCCCGGCTCGCTCGATCCGGCCAAGACCTCCACGTCCACCGAGCAGCACATCCTCGACGAGTTGCTGGAAGGCCTCGTCGCTTGGGGGCCGGCCGGCGAGATCATACCGGGCGTCGCCGCGCGCTGGGACGTCTCCCCCGATGGCCTGACCTACACCTTCCACCTGCGTCCAGACGCGCGCTGGTCGAACGGCACCCCGGTCGTGGCCTACGACTTCATGTTCTCGCTGCGCCGGCTGATGGATCCCGCCACCGGCGCGCCCTACGCCAGCCTGCTCTACACCTTGAAGAACGGCCGCGCGGTCAACACCGGCGCGCTACCACCGGAGCAGCTCGGCGTCGCCGCGCCCGATCCCGCCACCTGCGTGATCACACTCGAGCAGCCGACGCCCTACTTCCTGCAGCAGCTGACCCACATGACGGCGCTGCCGGTCTACCCGCCGGCGGTGCGCCGCTGGGGCGACGGCTTCGCCAGGCCGGGCCGCTACGTCGGCAACGGCGCCTTCGTGCTGAAGAGCTACCGACCCGACGACCGTCTCGTCATGGCCAAGAACCCGCGCTTCCAAGATGCCGCGCACGTCGCGCTCGACGGGGAGGTGGTGCTGCCGATCACCGATCGCGCCGCCGCGCTGCGCCGCTTCATGGCCGGCGAGATCGACACGACCAACCAGATCCCGACCGACGAGGTCGGCATCGTGCGCGCACGCCTGCCTCGGGCGCTGCGCATCACGCCTTCGCTCGGCACCTACTATTATGCCTTCGACACGCGCCATCCGCCGTTCTCGGACGCGAAGGTCCGGCAGGCCCTGTCGATGGTCATCGATCGGGCGTTCCTCGCCCGTGCCATGTGGGGCGGCACCGCCGGGCCGCTCTTCTCCATGGTCCCGCCGGGCATCGCTTCCTACGGAGCGCCAACCGAGGTGGCTTGGGCGCCCCTCGAGCCCTTTGCCCGAGAAGACCTGGCGCGTCGGCTCCTTGCCCAAGCCGGCTACGGGCCGAACCACCCGCTGCACCTCACCCTGCGCAGCGATGCATCGCAGACCTACGAGGCGACGGCCGTGGCGGTCGCCGCCATGTGGAAACGCCTCGGGGTCGAAACCGAATTCATCGTCAGCGATCCGCTCTCGTTCCACGCCTTCATGGCGTCCGGCGCGCCCTATGACGTCGCCCGCTTCAGCTGGTTTCCCGATTATGCCGACGCGCAGAACATCCTGTTCCTGGCGGAGGGCGGAAACGAACTGAACATCGCGCATTTCCACGACGCGGCGTTTGATGGTTTGATGCGCGACGCATCGGCGGAGCGAGATCCCGACCGACGTGCTGACAGGTTGCATCGGGCTGAGGCGATCCTCGACGAGCAGCAGCCTTATCTGCCGCTGCTCGCCTACGATGCCGCCAACCTCGTCTCGCCCCACCTGATCGGCTGGCGGGACAACGTTCTCGACGTCCACCTCGGACGCTACCTGTCCAAGGATCAGGTCACCGCCACGTCACCGTAGGCGAGCGGATCCTAGAGTTGGCGCTCCACCATCATCGTCTTGATGTGCGAGATCGCCTTGGCTGGGTTCAGCCCCTTGGGGCAGGCCTTGGCGCAGTTCATGATCGTATGGCAGCGATAGAGGCGGAAAGGATCCTCGACGAAGTCGAGACGCTCGCCGGTGGCCTCGTCGCGCGAGTCGATCAACCAACGGTAGGCCTGCAGCAGCACGGCCGGGCCGAGATAGCGGTCGCCGTTCCACCAGTACGATGGGCACGAGGTCGAACAGCAGGCGCACAGGATGCACTCGTAGAGGCCATTGAGCTTCTCGCGATCCTCCGGCGACTGCTGCCATTCCTTCTCCGGCGCCGGCGTGGTGGTCTTGAGCCAAGGCTGGATCGAGGCGTGCTGCGCGTAGAAGCCGGTGAGGTCGGGCACCAGGTCCTTGATCACCAGCATGTGCGGCAGCGGATAGATCTTGATGGCTCCCTTCACCTCGTCGATGCCCTTGGTGCAGGCGAGCGTGTTGGTGCCATCGATGTTCATTGCGCAGGAGCCGCAGATGCCCTCGCGGCAGGAGCGACGGAAGGTCAGCGTCGGGTCGATCTTCGCCTTGATCCATATGATCGCGTCGAGGATCATCGGTCCGCAATCGTCGGTGTCGACGAAATAGGTGTCGATGCGCGGGTTCTGCCCGTCCTCCGGGTTCCAGCGATAGACGCGGAACTCCTTTAGGGTGCCGCCATCCGGCTTCGGCCAAGTCTTGCCGGTGCCGATCTTCGAATTCTTGGGGAGGGTGAGTTGTACCATGACTATCTCTTGCGACGGCGCTTGCGATCGAGCGCAGGCATCAGATCGTTGTTTTCTTCGATCCGCAGCATGCGGATGTCCCTGCAGCAAGGTGTAAACCACTCGAAAGCGTCGCCGAGTTCCTGCGCAACGATGATGCACTCGACGGCATCGATTTCGTCCACGGAGAAGTAAACCGACCCTTGCTTATGCTCGAAACCGTTATCCTCGAGAAACTTCCGTATATCCGAATACGCGTTGCGCCACGATGAACTTGGGTAGAGAGTTTCGAGTGTCTCGGTATCGAGATCAAAGCTTATAGCGTACACAGGAGCGCGCCTCCGCGGACGGTTATGCCCTATACCGATGGTGGCGCTCACCTTTGTACCATCAGTACACGCGAGCTTTCGGCTCGATGTACTGCATGTCGTTGCTCATCGTGTAGGAGTGCACCGGGCGGTAGTCGATCGAGACGTTCTTGGCCTCGGGGTCGATCGTCGCCAGCGTGTGCTTCATCCAGTTCTTGTCGTCGCGCTCGGTGTGGTCCTCGCGGGCGTGAGCGCCACGCGATTCCGTACGGTTCTTGGCGCCGTCCATCGTCACCACGGCCTGGACGATGAGGTTGTCGAACTCCATCGTCTCGACGAGGTCGGAATTCCAGATCAGCGAGCGGTCGGTGATGCCGATGTCGTCGCTGCCGCCCCACACCTCGTGGATCCTGGTCGAGCCCTCGTCCAGCGTCTCGCCGGTGCGATACACCGCGCAGTTCTCCTGCATGACCTTCTGCATACGCAACCGGATCTCGGCGGTCGACATCGAACCCTTGGCATTGCGGAAGCGATCGAGGCGGCCCAGCGCCATGTCGGACGAGCCCTTCGGCAGGTCGGCCTGCTTGGTGCCGGGCGTCACCACCTGCGCCGCCTTGAGACCGGCGGCACGGCCGAACACTACGAGGTCGATCAGCGAATTCGAGCCGAGACGGTTGGCGCCGTGTACCGAGACGCAAGCCGCCTCGCCGATCGCCATCAGGCCGGGCACGATCACGTCGGGATCGCCGTTGGCCTTCATGAGCACCTCGCCGTGATAGTTCGTGGGGATGCCGCCCATGTTGTAATGCACCGTCGGCAGCACCGGGATCGGCTCCTTGGTGAGGTCGACGCCGGCGAAGATGCGGGCGGACTCGGAGATGCCCGGTAGACGGTCATGCAGCACCTTCGGGTCGAGATGGTCGAGGTGCAAGAAGATGTGGTCCTTGCCCTTGCCGACACCACGGCCCTCGCGGATTTCCATGGTCATCGCGCGCGAGACCATGTCGCGCGGCGCGAGGTCCTTCACGGAGGGCGCGTAACGCTCCATGAAGCGCTCGCCTTCGCCGTTGGTGAGGTAGCCGCCTTCGCCACGCGCGCCCTCGGTGATGAGGCAGCCGGCGCCGTAGATGCCGGTCGGGTGGAACTGCACGAACTCCATGTCCTGCAGCGGCAGGCCGGCGCGCAGTACCATGGCGTTGCCATCGCCGGTGCAGGTGTGAGCCGACGTCGCCGAGAAGTACGCGCGGCCGTAGCCCCCGGTGGCGAGGATGACCATCTGCGCGCGGAAACGATGGATGGTGCCGTCGTCGAGCTTGAGGCAGACCACGCCGACGCAACGGCCCTCGTCCATGATGAGGTCGATGGCGAAGTACTCGATGAAGAACTCGGTGTCGTTCTTCAGCGCCTGGCCGTAGAGCGTGTGGAGGATGGCGTGGCCGGTGCGGTCGGCGGCGGCGCAGGTGCGCTGCGCCGGCGGACCCTTGCCGTAATCCGTCGTCATGCCGCCGAACGGGCGCTGGTAGATCTTGCCTTCCTCGGTGCGCGAGAACGGCACGCCCCAATGCTCGAGCTCGTAGACCGCCTGCGGCGCGTTGCGGCAGAGGTACTCGATGGCGTCCTGGTCACCCAGCCAGTCCGACCCCTTAACGGTGTCGTACATGTGCCACTTCCAATTGTCCGAACCCATGTTGCCGAGCGAGGCGGCGACGCCGCCCTGGGCCGCGACCGTGTGCGAGCGGGTCGGGAACACCTTGGTGATGCAGGCCGTGCGCAGCCCCGCCTGCGAGCAACCAACCGTGGCGCGAAGCCCAGCGCCTCCGGCACCAACGACGATGACGTCGAACGTGTGGTCGGTGATCGGGTAGGCCTTGCCGTTCTGGGCGGGAGCGGCGGATGCTGTGGTGACCATGGGGAACCTCTGAGGATACCTCTGGAGGAGAGATAGGAGCGGCTCAGCCCGCGGTGAAGCTGAGCTTGAGCAGCGAATAGACGCAGGCGATGCCGAGCAACCAGGACAAGAACAGGTTGGCCGTCAGCGCCCAGTCCTTGAAATTATGCTCGTGCACGTAGTCGTCGATGATGACGCGCATGCCGAGCGCCATGTGGTAGATGCTCGAACCCACGAACAGCAGCGTGACGATGGCCGGCAGCGGGTGACCGAGCGTGGCGCGCACCCCGGCGTAGTCCTTGCCGATCAGCGAGAGCAGCACCCAGACGAAGCCGATCGTCAGCGGGATCAGCGAGACCGACGTGAGATGCATCGCCCGCGCCGCGCCGACGCCGGATTTGGCCGAGCCGAGATAGCGGACCTTCTTCGAAGCGGTCTGCAGGGATTGGACGTCGTTGGCCATGGCTTGCTCGTTCTTTGGAGTCGCGTCAGACGGCGAAGCGCAGGACCCACACGACGATTGCGAGCAACAGCCCGCCGCCCAAGGTCATCCGGGTCAGATACTCGCGCTGCGGATGATCCATGCCCAGCCCCATGTCCCAAAGGAAGTGGCGGACACCGCCGAGCAGGTGGTGGAACAGCGCCCAGGTGAAGCCGAACAGGACGATCTGGCCGATGATCGAGCCGTAGACCGCCGCGACCGTGGCGAACGGCCCGGGGCCGGCCGCGAGCGCGATCAGGTACCAAGCAATCAGCAGCGTACCGAGGTAGAGCGCCACGCCGGTGATACGATGCATGATCGACATCATCATCGTCAGCATCGGGCTGTAGATCTGCAGGTGCGGCGACAGCGGGCGCATGCCGGTCAGGCGGATCGGGTCTGCTTTGGTCTCGGCCATCGAGCGGTGCGGGTCCGGCAAATGTTGAACCTTTGCAATATGACGAAGCCCCACCTGCCGCAATGGCGTTGGTCGCGCCGAGCGTCTGCCGGGTGGGTCGAATGATCGCGGGTTAATATCGATTGTGATGAAGCGGCGCGCGATCTCCGATGCGGAACGCGAGATCAGGCCCGGTTGACGCCATCTCGAGCGACGCGGTCTAACCGGCACGAAGCTCGGCGGGGACGAAGATATGCGCCGCATTGCGGTACTGGGCGGCGGCGCGTGGGGCACGGCGCTGGCCAACCTCGCGGCCCGCGGCGGCGCCGACGTCGCGCTGTGGGCCCGCGGGCCGACGCACGCCGCCGAGATGGCGGCGACCGGCGTCAACGCGCGCCGCCTGCCCGGCATCCCGCTGCACGTGGGCGTCAGGCCCACATCCGATGTCGCGCAAGCGCTGGCCGATGCGACCATGGTGCTGCTCGCCGTGCCGGCGCAGTCGATCCGCGCCCTGGCCGAGCGCGCCGCACCGCATCTCGCCGCCGGCGTCCCCGTCGTGATCTGCGCCAAGGGCATCGAGCGCGATACCGGCCTCTTCATGAGCGAGGTGCTCCGCGAAGCCTTGCCCGGCAATCCGCCCGCCATCCTCTCCGGGCCGTCCTTCGCCGAAGACGTCGCCCGCGGCCTGCCGACCGCCGTGACCCTGGCGGCGCGCGACGAGACCGAAGCGGCCCGTCTCGCCGCCGCTCTGGCCGCGCCCTCTTTTCGCCTCTACCATTCCGCCGATATTCGCGGCGTCGAGATCGGCGGCGCCGCCAAGAACGTGCTCGCCATCGCCAGCGGCATCGCCGCCGGGAAGGGCTTCGGGGCCTCGGCGGGCGCGGCGCTGCTGGCACGCGGCTTCGCCGAACTGGTGCGCTTCGGCGTCGCCTTCGGCGCGCAGGCCTCGACGCTCACCGGCCTGTCCGGGCTGGGCGACCTGGTGCTGACCTGCGGCTCGCGACAGTCGCGCAACTTCTCCCTTGGCGCGGCGCTGGGCGAAGGCCTGTCGCTGGAGGACGCCCGCGCCCGCGTCGGCACGGCGGAAGGCGCCTACACCTGCTCGGTGCTTTGCGCGCTGGCCGACCAAGCCGGCCTCGACATGCCGATCGCGCGGGCCGTCGAGGTGATCCTCACCGGCCGTGCCGGCGTCGACGCGACGATCGAGGCGCTGCTGATCCGGCCGCCGAAGGCCGATGTGTCGTCCTGAGCACGACGTCGAACGACGGTGGCGGCTGCTTTGGCCGCCATATCGCGCGCGACGAGACCCTTTGCGGAATCCCTGTCGACATTGGTCGCGCCGCCGTTCCGGCGTCGGCGCGGCGAGGAGCCGGCGGGCTCGTGCTCCCGGGTCCTTTTCCTTCGTGCCGCACCGTTCCGGCTCATGCTAAGCCGCCCGAAAGAGGGATCGCGATGGCGCATTGGCTGGTGAAGAGCGAGCCGGACTCGTGGTCCTGGACGCAGATGGTGGACGCGGGGCGCGCGGGCACGCATTGGAACGGCGTGCGCAACCACGTCGCCAAGAAGCACCTGCAGGCCATGCAGCTCGGCGAGCAGGTGTTCTTCTACCATTCCAACGAGGGCAAGGAGATCGTCGGCATCGTCGAGGTGATCAGGCTGTTCTATCCCGACCCCAGCGACGAGAGCGGCCGGTTCGGCATGGTGGACTTCCGCGCCGTCGAGCCGCTGCCCCAGCCTGTCGGCCTTGTTACCGTCAAGAGCGAGCCCAGGCTCAAGGACATGGTGCTCGGCCACAATTCGCGGCTCTCGGTGCAGCCGGTGGCCGACGCGGAGTGGGAGACGGTCCGCGAGATGGGCGGGCTATAGGACCGTCATTTTGGGTTCGAAGCTCAAAAGGGCGTCCTGTTCCGCGCCTCGACGACGTCGAGCGCGGTGGCGATCTCGAGAGGTGCCAGCGCGTCCTGCGAGGCGAGGAGGTCGTCGCGGGTGATCTCGCCGCGCTTGCGGCCGGCGTGGTCCACGACGGCGAGCGGCCGGCTGGTCCCGAGGGAGAGGCGCAGCACTTGCGCGTAGGGCGTCGCGGTGGAGACGCTGCCGTGCGCATCGTCGAAGGTCGCCGCGGCGCCGAGCCGGCTGGTGTAGGTCGAGCGCGGCTCGATCCGATGCGCGACCACGGTGGCCAGCGCCACGGCGAGCAGCATCGGCACCAGGAGGCCGTCGAGATGACCGGTCAGCTCCATCATCATCACCAGCGCCGAGATCGGCCCCTTGGTCGTCGCGGCGAGCACGGCGGTGGCGACGATCAGGGCGCAGGCGCCGGGCGGCGCGCCGGGCCAGACGTGCAGCCAGAGATGCCCCAGCACGCCGCCGAGCAGCGCGCCGAAGGTGATGGTGGGGGTGAAGAGGCCGCCCGGCGCGCCGGTGCCGAGGCAGGCGGCGGTGGCCAGCGGCTTCAGCACCATGAGCGCGACCAGCGCCGGCAGGGCGATGCGGTCCAGTGCCGCCAGCTCGACGGCGTTGCTGCCGTTGCCGAGCAGCGCCGGATAGGGGATCGCCAGCAGCCCCAGGCCGCCGAACACCGCCAGCGCCGCCGGCCACAGGCGCCAGCCCCTCGGCTTCAGGCCGGCCGCGCCGACGATCAGCTTGACGAAGAGCGCCGAGGCAATGCCGGCGACCGGCGCGGCGAGGACGGCGAAGAGCGCGAGGCTCGCCGTCAGCGGCATCGCCGGCACGTGGTAGGTCGGCTCGTCGGGGAAGAACAGCCAGTACGTCGCCGTCGCGGTCAGCGTCGCCAAAAAGGCCGGCGCCACCAGCGGCAGGGCCAGCGTGCCGAGCAGCACCTCCAGCGCGAACAGCGCGCCGCCAAAGGGCACGTTGTACACCGCCGCAAGGCCGGCGCCGGCGCCGCAGGCGGCGAGCAGGCGCCGCCGGGTGGCCGACACCCTGCCCCAGCGCGCCAGCAGGCCGCCGAGCAGCGCGCCGGCCTGCTTGGGCGCGGTCTCGCGGCCGAGCGAGGCGCCCAGCGCGACGACGACGATCGACACGATCGCCTTGAGCGTGGTCTTCAGCGGCGCCAGGCGGCCGTCGGAAAACCAGATCGCCGCCTCGAGCCCTTCGGGACCCTCGCTCCGGAGGCGCCCGATCAGCGGCACGACCAGGGCGACCAGCGCGCCGGCGGCCAGCAGCACCAGGACGCGGGTGAGGTTTCGGGCCCTGTTCACGCCTTCGAGGAAGCTGCCGTCGCGATAGGACCAGGCCAGGTGCTGCACCCCGTGCAGCAGGCTCATCAGCAGCCCGGCGGCGGTGCCGGCGCCGAGCCCGGTCAGCACCACCAGGCCCCAGAACGCCGGCGGGAAGCCGCTGTGCCGCGGCGCCGCCAGCACGTTGGGCTGCGGCGAGACGCCGGGGGTCACCTCAGCGGACCGTCACCGGCACCCTGTGCCAGGCCGAGCTGAGATAGCCCTTCACGTTCCAGGTCGCGGCGGGATCGGCCGGCTGAGTCTGCCCGGCCGCGTCCCAGGCGCGCACCGCGAGCTCGTGCCGGCCCGCGGCCAGCTCCAGCTCGGCCTCCCAAAACGTCCACGTCCATAATGATGGATCGCCCTCGCACTCCGCCTGCACCCAGCTGACACCGCCGTCGACGGAGACCTCAACCCGGGCGATCGCCCGCCCCGAGGCCATCGCCCATCCCCGCACCGCCACCCGGCCCGCCGCCAGCACGGCGCCGGCGGCCGGCTCGCAGATGGCCGAGTTCACCGGCATCTCGTCGATGGTGGTGCCGCGGCTCCAATCGATGTCCTCGACGCGCTCGATGTCGGGCGGCAGCAGCTTATAGTCCCGCGCCTGCACCGGGCAGTCCGAGGGGTGCTCCTGCACGGTGATCGCGGCGAGCCATTTCGGACTGCGCACCCCGGCATAGCCCGGCGTCACCACCCGCAGCGGATAGCCGTGCTCCGGCGCCAGCGCCGCGCCGTTCATCGCGGTCGCCAGCAGCACCTCCGGCGCCATGGCCTTGGCCGCAGGGATCGAGGCGCCGAAGCGGCAGCGGCCGCCCTCCATCTCGACCTCGTCGAGGCAGGCGAAGGCGACGTGGCGGCCCTCGCCGACGTCGGCGCCCGCCGCCCGCAGCACGTCAGCCAGGGCCACCCCCGTCCAGGTGGCGTTGCCGATGGCACCGGCCCGCCACGGGTCGCCGGCCACCGGCTTCAGCGCGGCGAGGTCGGCGCGGCGGTTGCCGGCGCATTGCAGCGTGGCCGCCACGCTGCGCTGGGGCCAGCGCGCCAGCTCCGCCAGGCCGAGCCGCAGCGGCGTGGCGACGAGGCCGCCGACCTCCAGCACGAAGTCTTGGGCCTCGACGTCAGGCACGTCCCCGTGGCTGCGGACGTAGAACTCTGCCTGGCCGGTGGTCCGGCTCGCCCGCAGCACGTCCAGCTCCGGCTCGGCATTGTAGGGCCGCTGCGAGTGGACGATCAGGCGCTCGTCGGACATGCCTACCTCTCTCTCGGGCCGAGCCGATCTCGCTTGATCGCCGCGCCCGCATCGCCTAGGTAACATAACCGGTTTTGCGGGGCCTGTCCACCCATGGGAGGCCTCGGGGACACGGCTCCGGCACGTCGCGTGCCCTGACAAAGTCACCCTGCCAAAGTCAGGGTACCGCTACAAAAGGACGGGCCGGTGTCACGGTACGGCGACACAAAAGCATGCCATCGGCGCGAACGGCGACAAGAGGCGAAAACGAGGGGTCGAACGCCGACATCGACAATTTATGTCATTCCGGGGCGGCGCAGCCGAACCCGGAACAGGTGAGCCTCGCGCTACTCGGAAGGTCGAAGCACACCGATTTCGGGTTCGCCTGCGGCGCCCCGGAATGACGTCACTGGTTGAGGGTCGCGTAGAGGTCGGCCCACACCGGGTTCATCTCCTCGATCAGCACGACCTTCCATTCCCGCCGCCACTTCTTCAGCTTCTTCTCTCGGGCGATCGCCTCGAGAATGCTGTCGTACCACTCCATCCAGACGAGCCGGTCGACGCCGTAGGTCGCCGTGAAATCCGGATGCGTCTTTGTCTTGTGTTCGTAGACGCGCCGGCCGAAATGGTTGGTGACTCCCAAGTAGAGGGTGCCGTACGGCCGATTGGAGAGCAGGTAGACGTGAGGCACGCCTGCTTCTCCCCAGCGACCCTTCAGACAAGCTCATTCAAGGCCGGCTCGCAAGCCGAGTGCTCCAGGGCACGTCGTTCAGGGGCGCCGAAGACGAACCCGGAAACGGTGTGCGTGGACCAACCCGGCGACCATGAGGCTCACCGGTTCCGGGTTCGGCTGCGCCGCCCCGGAATGACACACGGGGCACCGCCCTACTCCGCCGCCGCCAGCCCTTGCGTGTCGAACTGCAGCTTCGCCAGCCTCGCGTACAACCCGCCGCGCTCGACCAGCGTGCGGTGGGTGCCCTCTTCGACGATGCGGCCGCCGTCCAGCACCAGGATGCGGTCGGCCTTGAGCACGGTCGCCAGGCGGTGGGCGATGACCAGGGTGGTGCGCGAGCCCATCAGCGACTCGAGCGCGCCCTGCACCAGGCCCTCGTTCTCGGCGTCGAGGGCGGAGGTGGCCTCGTCGAGCAGCAGCACCGGGCAGGCATCGAGGATGGCGCGGGCGATGGCGAGGCGCTGGCGCTGGCCGCCGGAGAGCGTGATGCCGCGCTCGCCGACCATGGTCTCGTAGCCGTCGGGCATCATGCGGATGAAGCCGTCGGCGGCGGCCTGCTCGGCGGCGCGGCGCACCTCGGCCACCGTCGCGTCGGGGCGGCCGTAGCGGATGTTGTCGACGATGCTGGTGCCGAAGATCACCGGATCCTGCGGCACCGACCGGATCTTCGCGCGCAGGTCGGCGGGGTCGAGGGTGCGGATGTCGAGCCCGTCGTAGAGGATGCGGCCGAGCGCGGGATCGTAGAAGCGCATCAACAGCTGGAACAGCGTGGTCTTGCCGGCGCCCGAGGGGCCGACGAGGGCGACGGTCTCGCCCGGGCGCACGGTGAAGGAGAGGTCGTGCAGCGCGCGCTCCTCGCCGCGCGAGGGATAGGCGAAGGTGACGCCATCGAAGGCGAGCGCGCCCTGCGGGTGCGCCGGCAGGCGCGCGGGCGCGGCCGGGGCGACGATGATGGGCTTGACCTTGAGCAGGTCGCCGATGCGGCCGGCGGCGCCGGCGGCGGCGGCGATCTCGCTCCACACCTCGGAGAGCTGTCCCAGCGAGGTGGCGCCGAGCACGGCGTAGAGCAGGAACTGCGAGAGCTGGCCGCCCGACATGCGGTGCGCCATCACGTCGTGGGCGCCGTACCACAGGATGCCGACGACGCTGGCGAAGACGAAGAGGATCATCACGCCGGTGAGGATGGCGCGCGCGGCGATGGCCGAGCGCGAGGCCTCGAAGGCGTCCTCGACCGCCGCCTTGAAGCGCGCGGCGGTCTGCCCCTGCGCGTTGTAGGCCTGCATGGCGCGCACGGCGCCGAGGCTCTCGGCGGCGTAGGCGGTGGCCTCCGCCAGCGTGTCCTGCGCGGTGCGGGAGCGCTTGCGGACGGTGCGGCCCGAGGCGACCAGCGGCAGCACCACGGCGGGAATGATGACGAAGACGAAGGCCGAGAGCTTGGCCGAGGTGACGAACATCAGCGCGAGCGAGCCGAGGAAGAGGAAGAGGTTGCGCAGCAGCACCGAGGCGGACGAGCCGAAGGTCGCCTTCAGCTGCGTCGTGTCGGCGGTGAGGCGCGAGATCAGCTCGCCGACGCGGGCCTTGTCGTAGAAGGGCGCGTCGAGCGTGGTGAGGTGTGCGAAGACGTCGGCGCGCAGGTCCGAGACGATGCGCTCGCCTAGCGTCTGCACGAAGAAGTAGCGGGCGGCCGAGGCGACGGCCAGCACCAGCACGACGCCGAGCATGGCGATGAAATAGGAGTTGATGACGCCGGCCTTGTCCGGCTCGAAGCCGAAATCGACGATGCGGCGGATGGCGATGGGCACCACCAGCGTCGCGGCGGACGCGAGGGTGAGGGCCCCGACCGCGCCGGCGATGCGCCCCTTGTAGCGCAACGCGTAGGGCAGGATCGGTCTCAGCGCCTTGACGTCGACCTTGCCGCCACGACGGCGGCGCTTGGGTTCGGAGGCCACGGCCTCGTCGAGGACGGAGATGTCTGTCATGCGTGAATTATAGGGCTTCCAGGGTGGACGTGCATCCCCGAAGATGCCGCGGCGTCGCAGCCCTCCTCAGCCTTTATTTTCGGCCTTCATCTGGCGACAAAGCGCATCGATCCTGGCATGAACCCACCCGAAAGGTTGGACATGTCGTTGCTTTTTCAGGACCGCTCGCGTCCGCACCAGTTCCTGACGGCGATCCTGTGGACGCTCAGCGTCGTGGCGACGTTGGTGGCCGCCGCGATCGGCGGGCTGACCGCGGCGATGGTGATGTCGCTCGACTGGGGCGAAACGATCGCCGCCGGCTCCGAGCCCTGGGTCAACGCGCTGGTGGCGGGCGGCGAGTTCGTCGGCATCGCGCTGGCCAGCGTGCTGGGCATGGTGCTGTGGCACACGCGGCGCTTCAAGGTCGCCGCCCTGGTGCTGGTGTTCGGCGCGGCCGTGGTGACGGCCTGGCTCGGGGGGAGATTCATCCTTGAATACACCTGAGCCCATCCGGCCTGAGCAAGCGCTCGACGCGCCGCGCGAGGGCGAGATCGCCATCGAGATCGAGCCGGCGGGCGATGCCTGCCTCCGCTTCATCGGGCATATCGAGACGCCGTGGACGCGGCGAGGCGACTGCCCGCGGCAGGGCGACCGCGACGGCGGACCCGTGTGCCGGCTGGTGCTCGATGCCGTGTGGGAGCCGGCGCTCGACGGGATCGACGCGCATGTCGACCTGCAGGTGCTCTACTGGATGCACGAGGCGCGGCGCGACCTGGTGCGCCTGTCACCGCGCGGCGGAGACAGGCGCGGGCCGTTCGCCCTGCGCGCGCCGACACGGCCCAACCCGATCGCCTCCTCCGTGGTGACCTTGCTGGGGCGCGTCGGCTGCGTGCTGGACGTGCGCGGGCTCGACTGTATCAGCGGCACGCCGCTGCTCGACCTCAAGCCGTGGCGGGGCTGCTAGCGCCGGTGACCAGGCGCAAAGGCGGCGGCGAGGCCGGCGAACATCACGGCGGCGCGCGAGGCGGCGAGCTTGCCGTCGCCCTCGTTGATCTCGCTGAGCAGCACCACGGCCGACACCGCCGCCACGACGATCCCGCCGAAGCGGCGGGTGGAGCGCGGCACCATCAGCGCGCCGCCGATGACTTCCGCGGTGGCCGCGGCGCGCATGGCGTCGTCGGACCAGCCGAGGTGCCGGAACATGCCGGCGTAGCCGCGATTGCCGACGAGCTTGTCGGCGCCGGCCACCGCGATGGCCGCGCCGGCGACGGGGTAGAGACTGGCCATGCGATGATCCTTTTTGGCTGGCTAGGCGACCTTGCCCGCCTTCACGTCGGCGCCGATGCGGCGGCTGAGTAGGCCAAGTAAGGCCGCCTCCTCCGGCTTCAAGTCGGCGCCGCCCTCGCTCAGCGTCTCTTCCGCCTCGTGCTTGATGCCGTCGAGCAACGAGCCATCGAGGTAGGAATCGATCACGTGAGGGTGGACGTAGCACTTGCGGCAGATCGTGACGGTGTTGCCGAGCTTCTTGGCGACCTTCTCGATGGCGGCCTTGACGTTCTTCTTCATGCGCGCCTGGCTGTCGACCGTCTCGAACTCCTGCAGCGCGATGGAGGCCAACACCGTGCCGGCCCAGGTGCGGAAATCCTTGGCGGTTATGTCGGCGCCCCCGGAGATCTTGCGGAGGTAGGCGTTGACGTCGGCGGAATCGACGGGCTGGCGATGGCCGTCCTCGTCGAGGTACTGGAACAGGTGCTGCCCCGGCAGGTCCTGAATTGAACGCACCACCTTGGCGATGCGGCGGTCCTTTAGGTCGAGGTTCCAGGTCTTGCCGCTCTTGCCCTTGAAGTCGAAGCGCAGCGTGGCGCCGTCGACGTCGAGATGACGGGTGCGCAGCGTGGTCAGGCCGTAGCTCTTGTTGTCCTTGGCGTAATCCTCGTTGCCGACGCGGATCAGGGTCTTCTCGAGCAGCGAGACCACCGTCGCCAGCACCTTCTCGCGCGGCAGGCCCTGCTTGCGCATGTCGTGATCGACCCTGCTGCGGATGCCCGGCAGCAGCTGGCCGAACTCGGCCATGTGGGCGTATTTGGCGGCATCGCGCGCCTCGCTCCACTTGGGATGGTAGCGGTACTGCTTGCGACCCTTGTCGTCCCGCCCGGTCGCCTGGATATGGCCGTTCTCGTCGGGGCAGATCCACACGTCGGTGTAGGCCGGCGGCACGCCGATCTTCTCGATGCGCTGGCGCACCCAGTAGTCGGTGATGATCGCGCCCTTGGCGTCGGTGAAGCTCCAGCCCTTGCCGGACTTCTTGCGCGTGATGCCGGGCGTCTCGTCGCTGACGTAGATGAGCCCCGCCGCCTCGGCAGCCTCGCGGTACTCGTCGGCGCCGTCCTCGCTTGCCGTTACCTTCGCGATCTCGGCGACGGTCTCGGCCTTCGCGGCGGACCTGACTTTCTCCGGCGGTTTGCCGGCGGCACGCTTCGAGCGAGCCGCCTTTGTCTCTTGGGAGCTGGCGTCGGAGATCTTGGCGGCTGGCATCATGACGATGCAAATAGCCGCGGCGAAATCTTCGTTCCGCAGCCAGCGCGTCGCACCTCCGGCGAGGATTAATGCGCAACGCTCGTCTTTCCGGAGCGCCGAAGGCGAGCCCGGAAAGACTGTACCCCTCACCCCGCCTCCGTCGCTCCAAACACCAGCTCGGGCGGCTTGACCACGCGGCGCTGGTCGCCATCCCTTCGCGTGAGGCCGTGGCGGTCGAAGAACTCGAGGATCTGGATCGCGACCTTGCGGCCGTTGTCGAGCTTGTCGCGGAAGTCGGCGGCGGAGAAGGCCGTGCCGGCCTCGCTCAGCGCGCGGGCGATGCCGGCCATCTCCGCCACCGTGACGCGCAGGAAGAAATGGTCGTGCGCCACCTCGACGAGGTCGCCGGTGCGCGCCAGCGCCTTGCAGGTGCGCCGCACCGTGGCCTCGTCGACGCCGATGTCCTTGCCGATGTCGCGCACCCGCGGCGGCTTGAAGCGCTCGGCGGCGACGCGCGGGCGCACCAGCGCGGCGAGCCGCTTGTCCTCGGCGCCGAGCTCGGCGACGTGGCCGGGCAGGTGCAGCCAGTGGCCGCGCAGCGCCACGCGCTTCTCGGCCAGCAGGCGCGCGCGCACCAGGGGAAACACCGGCTTGGCGAGGCCGAGCATCAGCCTGAGCCGCTCGCCGGCAAGGCCGGGCAGCTCGGGATTCTCGGCGTGAAAGGCGGCGAGCTCGGCCTCCGCCCGCTCGCGCAGCCCGGCCCAGCCCGCCGCCGTCATGACGAAGGCGGCGGCGCCGTCCTGCAGCAGCTCCAGGCGGAGCCGTGCGCGCAAGGCGTCGCCCTCGGGATCGGTCAGACCGCGGTCGGCGCGGAAGCCGGCGAGATCCTCTAGACCGGGCGGCAGCGCGAGCAGCCTTGCCAAGGCTTCCGCCGGCTCGGCCAGGCGCAGCGCCTCGAGCCGCGCGAGGCGCTCGGGGGCGCGTCGCTTGCGCAACGGGGCGCGCGGGTCGAGCACGCGTCCGCCGCCGATCGTGCGCTGGGCACCTGCGTCGCGCAGCACGAAGAGGTCGCCGTGGCGCAGCGGCAGCGGGGCGTCGAGCACCAGCTGCACCAGCGCCGTGGCGCCCGGCGCGACGCTCGCACCCTCCAGCACTACGACACGGGCGAGGCCGTCGCTGGCGCCGACGTGGCAATGCATCGGCGCGCCGTCGCGTAGCGCCCGCGCCTCGCCGGAGAGCAGCCGCAGGTCGGCATCGAAGCGGCTCGTGACGGTGGCGCCGCCGCTCGCGCAGATCCAGCCGCCGCGGCCGATCGCGTCGCGATCGATCCCGCTGCCGGCGAGCGCCAGGGCGAGCCGCTCGCCGGCGCCGCCCGCCTCGGCCTCGCGGTTCTGCGCGTGCAGAGAACGCACGCGGGCGCGGCGCGCACCCGGCAGCAGCAGCACCTCATCGCCGACCTTCACCCTCCCCTGCAGCGCGGTGCCGGTCGCCACCGTGCCGACGCCGGCGAGCGTGAAGGCGCGATCAACGGGCAGGCGGAAGCGACCGCCGGCGCGAGCCGAGGCGGCGCCCGCAGCCTCCGCCGCGAGGCGGGCGCGCAAGGCGTCCACGCCCTCCCCGCTGCGCGTCGAAATGTAGGCCATGCCGGCCCCGGTAAGCGACGTGCCGACGAGCGCCGCCGCGATCTCCATGGCGACGTCGGCGCGGCGGCCCTCGTCGACGCGGTCGCATTTGGTCACCGCGATCAACCCGCGCGACAAGCCCAGCAGGTCGAGGATCTCGAGATGCTCGCGGGTCTGCGGCATGATGCCATCGTCGGCGGCGACCACCAGCAGGGCGAAGTCGATGCCGGCGGCGCCGGCGACCATGGTGCGCACGAGACGCTCGTGGCCGGGCACGTCGACGAAGCCGACCGAACCGCCGCCCTCGAGGGCCATGTAGGCGAAGCCGAGATCGATGGTGATGCCGCGCGCCTTCTCCTCCTTGAGGCGATCGGTGTCGACGCCGGTGAGCGCGCGCACCAGCGAGGTCTTGCCGTGGTCGACGTGGCCGGCGGTGCCGACGATCATGCCGTAGTGAGGGCGCGTGGTGCTTGGTGCATCACCGTGACGTGGCAAGCCGCGACGCGCACCGCAAGCGGCGTCGGTCCTCGCCCGGCCACGTGAAGGGTGCCTGTCAGCGCCGCCGGCTGTCGGGCGGCCTGCGGTACACGTCCGCGAGCCGGATGGTCGCGCCGACTTCCGCCAAATCGATCGACGCGCCGAGGCCTTCGACCACCACCGCCATCGCCGGCCATGCCTGCGCGCCCTTGCGCCAGACCCGAACGGTCGACGTTTTCTGATCGCACACGAGGTAGATCGCCAGGCTGTCGAAGCGCCTGTAGCGCTCGAGCTTGCGGATGTGGTGGTCGAGGTCGGTGCTCGGCGAGAGCACCTCGACGATCACGACGGTTGTCGTGGTGACGCGCGCGTCGCCGTCGTCGCTCTGCCGATCGACGACCACGTCGGGATAGAGGACGGTGCCACGCCCTGTCCCTTCGCCCGCCCGCACGCCGAAATCGCCTTGTTGACGTCGAAGACGCCGGGATCCAGCTGCGCGTAAAGGGTCGCGAACACCGCCTTGGCGACGCGCTCGTGGTCACGCGATGCGCCGGCCTGCATCACGATCTCGCCCTCTACGAGCTCGCACCGCTCGTCGCACGGCTCCGCCCAGGCGAGGAACTCGGCCTCGGACAGGAGCGCTTTCTCTCGACGCCCTTCCATGGAGCTCGACGATAATCGAGGACGCCGGGAGTGCAAGTGTTCGGCGAGGTTTCCCGATCCCTCATGCGCTGTTCGGGCATCGTCTCCCGCAAGGCCCGCGAGGAGTTCTGCTCCAAACAGGAGGGCCTCAGCCCGCCAGCGCTTCCTTGCTGCGATCCGCGCGCTTGCGCTCGTTGGGGTCGAGGAAGGTCTTGCGCAGGCGGATGGACTTCGGCGTGACTTCGACCAGCTCGTCGTCCTCGATGTAGGCCAGCGCCTTTTCAAGGGTCATCTGGATCGGCGGGGTCAGGCGCACCGCCTCGTCCTTGCCGGCGGCGCGGATGTTGGTGAGTTGCTTGCCCTTGAGCACGTTGATCTCGAGGTCGTTCTCTCGGGAGTGCTCACCGATGATCATGCCGCGGTAGACCTTGATGCCCGGCGTAATCATCATCGGGCCGCGGTCTTCCAGCTTCCACATGGCGTAGGCGACGCTCTCGCCCTGGTCGTTGGAGATCAGCACGCCGTTGCGGCGGCCGACGATGTCGCCCTTATAGGGCGCGTATTCGTGGAACAGCCGGTTCATGATCGCCGTGCCCTTGGTGTCGGTCAGCAGCTCGCCCTGGTAGCCGATGAGGCCGCGGGTCGGCGCGTGAAAGACGATGCGCAGGCGGTTGCCGCCGGAAGGGCGCATCTCGATCATGTCGGCCTTGCGCTCGGACATCTTCTGCACGACGACGCCGGAATGCTCCTCGTCGACGTCGATCACGACCTCCTCGATGGGCTCCAGCATCGAGCCGTCCTCGGCCTTCTGGTAGACCACCTTGGGGCGCGACACGCCAAGCTCGAAGCCCTCCCGGCGCATCACCTCGATCAAAATCGAGAGCTGCAGCTCGCCACGGCCGGAGACGATGTAGCCGTCGGACTTGGTATCGTCGGCAATCTTGAGGGCGACGTTGCCCTCGGCCTCCTTCATCAGCCGGGCGCGAATGACGCGGGTGGTGACCTTGTCGCCCTCGGTGCCGGCGAGCGGAGAATCGTTCACGAGAAAGGTCATCGACAGCGTCGGCGGGTCGATGGGCTGCGCCTGCAGCGGCTCGGTGACCGAGGGCTCGCACATCGTGTCGGCGACGTTGAACTTCTCCAGGCCGGCGATGGCGACGATGTCGCCGGCCTCGGCCTCCTCAATGGGCGTGCGCTCGATGCCGCGGAAGGCGAGGATCTTCGACACCCTGCCCTGCTCGACGACCTTGCCGGTGCGGTCGAGCACCTTGACCGACTGGTTCGGCTTGACCGAGCCGGCGAAGATGCGGCCGGTGACGATGCGGCCGAGATAGGGGTTAGCCTCGAGCAGCGTGCCCAGCATGCGGAAGCCGCCCTCCTCAATGGTGGGCTCGGGCACGTGCTTGACGACGAGGTCGAACAGCGGCCCCATGCCTTCCTGCGGGCCCTCCGGCGCCATCGCCATCCAGCCCTGCTTCGCGGAGCCGTAGAGGATCGGGAAGTCGAGCTGCTCGTCGGTGGCGTCGAGCGCGGCAAAAAGGTCGAACACCTCGTTGACCACCTCGGTCACGCGGGCGTCCGGCTTGTCGACCTTGTTGATGGCGACGATCGGCTTGAGGCCGATCTTGAGCGCCTTGCCGACCACAAATTTGGTCTGCGGCATCGGCCCCTCGGCGGCGTCGACCAGCACGATGGCGCCGTCGACCATCGACAGAATGCGCTCGACCTCGCCGCCGAAATCGGCATGGCCGGGGGTATCGACGATGTTGATGCGGGTGTCGTTCCAGGCGATGGACGTGGCCTTCGCCATGATGGTGATGCCGCGCTCCTTCTCGAGGTCGTTCGAGTCCATCACGCGCTCGGCGACGCGCTGATTGTCTCGGAAGGCACCGGACTGGCGCAGCAGGCAGTCGACGAGCGTGGTCTTGCCATGATCGACGTGAGCGATGATGGCGATGTTTCGCAGCTTCATGGGGAACGGGCCGAAGATTGGAGAGGGGCGCGCGCATCGGGCGCATGCCGCATTGCGGCACGCTCTATCGCATCGCGCAACATTTGGAAATGGGGCTCAGCCCGTCGAGTCGAGCGGAAGGTCCGGCGGCAGCTCCGTTTTCAGTCCGTCGAAGCCCTCGATCCACTCGTCCCGCTTGCGCGAGCCCGTTGCATAGGGGCAGGCGTCCCGCGTCCGGCCGCGCCTCCGGGCGTCGGCGCCCTCCGAGACGGCATCGAAGGCGGCGTGCTTGCTGAGGTTGTCGGCCATGGTCGGCTCCGCTGCGACGACCGACAACGCGCGAGCCGGCGAAGCGCTGCCAGGCCGATGAACGGACGTGGATCGGAGCAAGCCGGCAACCATCACGATCACGGCAACCTTCGCGCCGTCCCCACGCTCCCGCCCCAGTCTTTGGGCAGAGCGGCGGCTCGCCGTCGGCATCCCATCGCCGCGGCGCCCTCCTGCCACCCGCGAGGTTCCATGATCATCTACGGCGTCGCGCTGCTCGCCGCCTGCACGCTGCTGGGCACTTTCGTGGGCGAGATGCTCGGCGTCGCGCTGGGCATCCGCGCCGACATCGGCGGCGTCGGCTTCGCGATGATCGCGCTGATCGCGGCCCGCGGCGCGCTCAAGGCGCGCGGTTGGCTCGGCAAGGGCGTCACCGGCGGCGTCGAGTTCTGGTCGGCGATGTACATCCCGATCATCGTCGCGATGGCGGCGCAGCAGGACGTGGTGGCGGCCATCGGCAGCGGCCCGATGGTTCTGCTGGCGAGCCTCGTCTCCTTCGTGCTCTGCCTCGGCGTCGCCGCCGCGCTCGGCCGCAGCCGCCTCGGCGAGCGCGCCGAGCCCGCGCCCGGCTTCGAGCCGGTCGAGGGCCTGCCGCGGTGAGCGAGATCTTCGCCCATATGGCTAAGAGCGAGGCGCTGGTCGTCGCCTTCGCGTTGGTCGGGCTGCTGATGCTCGTCTCCAGCGGCCTGTCGCACGCGCTGACGCGCGGTCGCGTCCACGCCTCGGCTTTCGCCATCGCGCTCGGCCTGGCGCTCGCCTATCTCGGCGGGCGGATCACCCACGGCCACCAGGGCATCGCCGACGTCGTGCCCTTCTCCGGCATCCTGCTGCTCGGCGGCGCCATGCTGCGCGACTTCGCCGTGGTCTCGACCGCTTTCGAGGTCGACGTCGCGCAGGCCTGGCGCGCCGGCGCCGTCGCCTTCGTGGCTGTGGGGTTCGGCACCGCCATCCCCTTCGCGGTCGGCGCCGCCTGCGCCTGGAGCTTCGGCTACACCGACGCGGTCAGCCTCACGACCATCGGGGCCGGCGCCAACGCCTACATCATTGGCACGGCGACAGGCACGGCGCTCGGCGCGGCCTCGCCGGTGATCGCGCTATCGATCGCCACCGGCGTGCTCAAGGCCGTCTTCGTCATGGTGGTGACGCCGCTCGTCGCCCGCGCCATCGGCCTCGACAACCCGCGCTCGGCGATGATCTACGGCGGCGTCATGGGCTCGGTCAGCGGCGTCACCGCCGGCCTGGCCGCGACCGACCGGCGGCTGATCCCCTACGGCGCGCTGACCTCGACCTTCCATACCGGCCTCGGCTGCCTGCTATGCCCTTCGTTGTTCTTCCTCATCGTGCGGATGTTCGTGCGGTAGCGCATCCTCCTCCGCGAAGCGGGGAGGGGGACCGCCGAAGGCAGTGGAGGGGGCTGCCGCCGCTGCGATCCAACTCGCTGATGGCAGCAACATACCAAGCCACGAGGCTCGGCAGCCCCCCTCCACCATGCTTCGCATGGTCCCCCTCCTCCGCTACGCTGCGCTTCGCAGGGGAGGAACAACTCGGCCTACAGCCCGCAATCCATCCTTGCGCTCGGCAGGCCGGGCTTGTCGGCGCCGCAGGCGAAGAGCGAGCCGGAGCGCGGATCGTCCTCGTTCGAGGACGGCATCGTGGTCACGTAGAGCGTCGAGAGACCGGGCCCGCCGAAGCAGCAGCTCGTCGGGTTGCGCACCGGCACGGGCAGCTCGGCGTCGAGTGAGCCATCTGGCGCGTAGACGTTGAGCCGCCCGCCGCGCCAGATCGCGACGAGCACGCGCCCGGCCGCATCCACCGCGAGGCCGTCGGGCACGCCCACCTCGACCGGCACGGTGGCGAAGGCCCGCCGGCGCGAGATGGCACCGGTGGCGAGGTCGTAATCGTAGGCCCAGACCGTGCCGGCGTGAGTGTCGGAGAAGTACATCGTGTCGCCCGATGGGCTCCAGCCCAGCCCATTCGACAGCGACACCGGCGCCTGCGCCACCTCAAGCCCGCCGCCGCGCCAGCGGTAGAGCGCGCCCGTCGCCTCATGGTCGCGGTTCGCCTCGACATGCATCGTGCCGGCCCACAGCCGCCCGCGCGGATCGCACTTGCCGTCATTGAAACGGTTGGCCTGGTGCATCGCGGGGCGGACCAGCGGCGTCTCGCCGGCGGTGCCGAACGCCAGGTCGTAGAGCCCACCGCCGATCCCGACGACCAGGCGCCCGCCACCGGCAACGACGCAGAAGCCGACCAGATCAGGCAGCGGGTGGGTGGCGCAGGCGCCCGTCGCCGGCTCGTAGCGGTGGATGCCGCGGCCGACGATGTCGACCCAGTACAGGCACTGGCTCCCGGCATCCCAGACAGGGCCTTCGGCGAGCTTCGAGCGAGGCAGATGGTCGAGCAGGCGCATGGCGGTTCCGGCTGAGTCGGGCCTACCCTATTCGTTTGGTATAGTCCGTGGCGAGTTGACGCGCGGAAAACCTGTGCCTGACCCGCGCGGATGTGCGCGACCTTCGAGCTCGTCGACGCCCGCGAGGCGATCCTGCAGAGCTGCGCCCTGTCCTCCGCAGCATCGGCGGCGCGGATCCTCCCCCGTGAAACGGGGAAGGGGACTATGCGAAGCATGGTGGAGGGGCCGCCGATATTTCAACCATTCCCATAGACGTCACAACGGTTCGCATCGAGGCGGTGGCCGCCCTCTCCACCGCCTTCAGCGGTCCCCTTCTCCCGCTTTGCGGAGGAGGATGCACCTAACCTTCCGTTTTCGCCCCCTTGGCGTCGCGGCGGCAGCGTTCTGAGCAGTAACGGACCTCGTCCCAGCTGCGCTCCCACTTCTTGCGCCAGGCGAACGGCCGTTTGCACACCGGGCAGATCTTGCTCGGCAGGTCGGCCTTCTTGGTGCCCCGGGTCACGCGCCGCGCCCGTGCGCCGAGGCCACCTCGACCGAAACATCGATCAGCGCGTCGAGGTCCTTCGCCGCGATCGTGAGGGCCGGCGTCAGGTAGGCGATGGTGCGGAACGGGCGCACCCACACGCCGGCGCGCAGGAACCGCGCCTTGAGTGCGTCGAGATCGTCGATGCGCGCGAGTTCGACAACGCCGATTACGCCCATGACGCGCACGTCGCGGATGCCGGGGCGGCCGGCGAGCGGCGCCAGGCCTTCGCGCAGCCGCGCCTCGATCGCCCGGGCCTGGGCCAAGCGCGGCTCGCGCGCGAACAGGTCGAGTGAGGCGTTGGCGGCGGCGCAGGCCAGCGGGTTGGCCATGAAGGTCGGCCCGTGCATCAGCGCGTGGGTCGGGTCGTCCGAGAGGAAGGCCTCGAAGACCGGCCGCGAGGCGATGGTGGCGGCCAGCGCCATCGTGCCGCCGGTCAGCGCCTTGGAGAGCGTCAGGATGTCGGGCACCACGCCCGCCGCCTCGCAGGCGAACATCGCGCCGGCGCGGCCGAACCCGGTGAAGATCTCGTCGAAGATCAGCAGGCAGCCGTGCCGCGTCGCCACCTCCCGCAGCCGCGCCAGCGTGGCGGCGTCGTGGAACAGCATGCCGCCGGCGCCCTGCACCAGCGGCTCGACCAGGATCGCGGCGACGCGGTGGCCCTCCCGCTCCATCAGCGCCTCGAACCCCGCGAGGCCGGCCTCGTCGCGCGGCAGTCCGGCGATGATCTGGCGGGGCAGCACACCGGCGAAATGCGCATGCATGCCCTCCTCCGGGTCGCACACCGCCATCGTCGCCAGCGTGTCGCCGTGGTAACCGCCGCGGAACGCCAGGATCTTGGTGCGCTCCGGCTCGCCGCGGTTGAGCGCTGCCTGGATCGCCATCTTCATGGCCACCTCGACGGCGACCGAGCCGGAGTCCGAGAAGAAGACGTGGTCGAGATCGCCCGGCAGCAGCGCCGCGAGCCGAGCCGCCAGCGTCGCCGCCGGCTCGTGGGTGAGCCCGCCGAACATCACGTGCGGCATGGTCTCGAGCTGCCGGCGCACCGCGTCGGCGATGTAGGGATGGTTGTAGCCGTGACACGCCGTCCACCACGAGGCGATGCCGTCGATCAGCACGCGACCGTCGGCGAGGTGGATGCGCGAGCCTTGGGTCGCCGCCACGGCGAGCGCCGGCACCGCGGTCTTCATCTGGCAGTAGGGCCGCCAGAGGTGCGCCTGCCCGGCCTCGATCCAGGATGGTTGCCAGGCCGGATCCAGGGGCGCGATGTCTCTCGTCATCGCTCCGCTTTTGCATTTTGGCGGCGCTCGCGCCAGACAGGGAGGCCATGCGCTCGCTCGACGAATACGCCGCCGCCAAGCTCGACGCCCTCGACGCGCGCGCGCTCCGCCGCACCCCGGTCGCGACCGACCGCGGCGGCTTTCCCCACGTGATCCGCGGGGGGCATCGCCTGCTGTCGTTCTCCTGCAACGACTATCTCGGCCTCTCGACCGATCCGCGCGTCAAGGCCGCCGCCACCGCCGCCATCGAGCGCTGGGGCACCGGCGCCGGCGCCTCGCGGCTCGTCACCGGCAACCATCCGCCGTTGGAGGCGCTCGAAGCCAAGCTGGCGGCGATGAAGGGCAGCGAGGCGGCCTGCGTGTTCGGCTCGGGCTATCTCGCCAACATCGGCGTGCTCGGCGTGCTCGCCGGCCCCGGCGACCTCGTACTGATCGACGCGCTGGCCCACAGCTGCCTCTACGCCGGCGCGACGCTGTCCGGCGCGACCATCATCCGTTTTCCCCACAACGACGTCGACGCGGCGGCCGGCCTGCTGGCGACACATCGCGGCGCCCACCGCCACGCGCTGGTCGTCACGGAGACCGTGTTCTCGATGGACGGCGATCGCGCCCCGCTCGCCGCGCTGGGCCACCTCGCCGCCGCGCACGACACCTGGCTGATGGCCGATGACGCGCATGGCCTAGGCCTCGCCGCGCCCGACGCTTCGGCCAAGATCGACGTGCCGCTGGCGATGGGCACGCTGTCGAAGGCGGTCGGCAGCTACGGCGGCTATTGCTGCGCGTCGCGCGCGGTGGTCGACCTGCTGAAGACCAGGGCGCGCTCGCTCGTCTACTCCACCGCCCTGCCCCCGGCCTCTGCGGCGGCGGCGGCGGCGGCGCTCGACATCATCGCCGCCGAGCCGGCGCTCGCGCGCGCGCCGCTCGCCAGGGCGCGGCTGTTCACCCGCACGACGGGGCTGCCGGAGGCGCAGAGCGCGATCGTGCCCGTGGTGCTCGGCAGCGCCGAGGCGGCGCTAGATGTCTCCGCGCGGCTCGAGGCCGACGGCTTCCTCGTGGTGGCGATCCGTCCGCCCACCGTGCCGCCGGGCACGGCGCGGCTGCGCCTCGCCTTCTGCGCCGGCCACGAGGAGGCCGACGTCGCGCGCCTCTCCGCCGCGCTGCGCGGCCTGATCGGCGCCGCCGCACCGACCGACGGCGGGAGGACCTTGTGCCAGGCCTCTTCGTGACCGCGACCGGGACGGAGGTGGGCAAGACCTACGTCACGGCCGGACTCGTCCGCGCCGCCCGCCGCGCCGGCCAACCGATCGCCGCGCTGAAGCCGGTGCTGACCGGCTACGAGCCCGCCACCGCCGCCGAGAGCGACGCCGGCCGGCTGCTCGCCGCCCTGGGCATCCCGCTCGACGACGACAGCGTGGCGGCGATGTCGCCCTGGCGCTACGCCGCGCCGTTGTCGCCGGACATGGCCGCCGCCGCCGAGAGCCGCGACGCCCCGGGCCTCGATCCCGTCGCCGCCTTCTGCCAGCAGGCGCTCACGCCCGAGCGCTTCACGCTGGTCGAAGGCATCGGCGGCCTCATGGTGCCGCTCGACCGCCGCCACACCGTGCTCGACCTCGTGGCCGCGCTCGGGCTGCCGATCCTGCTGGTGTCGCCGACGGCGCTCGGCGCGATCAGCCATGCGCTGACAGCCGTGGCGGCGCTCGCCGGCCGCGGCCTCGCGCCCGCCACCGTGCTCCTGGTGGAGAGCGCCGGCGCCAGCGTGCCCGCCGCCGCCACCCGCGACACGCTGGCCGCCTTCTGCCCCGACGTGCCGGTGGCCGCGCTCGGCCGCGACCCGCCCGACTCAGATTTCGACACGCTGCTCGCGAGCCTCACCCCTTCCCGCGACCCGCGTTCTGCGGCATAAGAGGTGCCGCGCGGGTGTAGCTCAATGGTAGAGCAACTGCCTTCCAAGCAGAATACGAGGGTTCGATTCCCTTCACCCGCTCCAAGACCCCTCCATGTTGATGCCAATCCGCTGAAATCGCTAGCTCGCTCTAGGATCACGCCTCATTTCGGCTCTGAAGGGCTTGAATTGGTTATAATACTGGTCGTAAACAGAAGCCGGCGGTGTGCGTCATGGGTCGCTCGAGTTCCACGCAGTCACCGTTCCTCGTCCAACGTCGCGACAGCGGGAAATACGTCTTTCGACGCAAGCTCCCGCCGACCTCGCCGCAATGATACGGCGCCCGCGCGAGGTCACGACCATTTAAGCTTCTTCGCAGCGCCAGTTAATGGCGAAGGGGCGGCCGAGCCGAGGAAGCTCGACACGCCGTCGCTCGCCACGCGATCGGTCGGTCCCCGACCGCGATTTATCGACCAGCAATACTCGCAAGGCTGTCAGGCTCGATTGCAAAGATGGTCTCAGCAGCCTGCTAGACTAGAGGCTCGCTTCAATGTTGCGGCGAAGTGCAGGTTCCCGTCGCTTGGCACGTCCTGGCTACGAGCTCGCACTCTCGGCTGACGCGAAATGTCTTCACAGGATTGGGCCAGTCCGCATTGCGGGGGAGCTTGCCCTCCCGGCCCTGATCCTTCATGTCGGTTTCTGATGCCGAATACCAATCTTGCAATATGAGAATAAGTCCAAGGCGGTAACGATTTATGCGTTGCATTCTGCTAGTCTAGCTTAAGCATCATCCTAAATGTGAGACTTGTTACGAGAGCAAAATCAGCCGGCCTGTCGGCACGTTTTTTGTTTGGGTACAATCTCAGGCGAGGTCGCTTTGCAGCACGGGAGGATGTAAGGTAACGATGGTACCGTGCGTTGTCGACCTAAGAGCCTTCGATTTAATCCTGATCTCTCAGTAAAGGTACAGCGGACTCAAAGAGTAAGCCATCTAAATCAGTCGAAATCAATATTATACTGCCTTCTATAGCCTTCCATCAGCTTACGGCGCTTGCTTTCCAACGTGAAGGCATGACGATCATATCAAAATCCGAACAAACGCGATCGGATCCACTCCACCTATCAGGGTGCGAGTAAGCTCGGGTTAATGAAGGCTTGTTAATCAAGCCTTCTGGTATTGTCGATCTTGCTTACACAAGAATTCGCGTAGCGGTTTCTAACATCGAAGCGCTAGGTCAAAGTGCGCGAGAAACGACCACGGGTGCATACACAGCATTCAAAGCAGCACGGCAAACCTTACGGAAAGTCTTGAGTAATATGAAAAGTCTATTATTGGATACCCTGGCAAGTATCCCCGCCTATATGGCTTTCAACTGGGACATGCTCCCTCACGCTTCACGAACAGCGGAGCGGCGCCGGGCAAGTGCATTAAGGTCTAGTCTAGTCTTAAATAATTTATCACCGCTCGAGTCAGACATTTTTGAAGGATTGGAAAGAAATGGCGTCTTCGTTACGCACCTTGATGCACTTGGACTCGATAGTACTGGAGAGGATATCATCTCGCTAGGCCGATCTGTCGCTTCATCAGCGCTTATTAGGGCGCAATCGAAAGGGGCAGCGCAGCCTTCAATGATCGTGAGCAATGCGATGGATTTGGAGCGTTGGCCTGGGATCTATCGATGGGGACTTAATGCAGTGCTGCTGCGAATAGCAGAATGCTATCTGCGCCGGCCCGTTGCTTACGACGGTCCGCTCGTTTTCCACACTTTCGCAGACGGCAAAGAACTATCGACCCGCCGCTGGCACCTTGACCGCGAAGACACACGAATGATGAAGGTCGCACTTTACCTGAATGACGTTGACGAGAACGGCGGCCCGTTCGAAATTTTGTGTCGCGAAGTGCTGCGAAGGCAAGACTCATCGCGTTACGAAGCTTTCGACACGAGAAAGTTAGAGACCGTTTATGGAAAGGCTCTACGAAGTGACATTCGGACCTGTACGGGGCGCAAAGGGACTCTAGTCTTTGCTGATACTGCAAGGTATTATCACAGGGGTCGACCGGCTGTAGAAGAAGAACGTTCTGCGGTTTTCTTCAGTTACTTCGGACAGCCACCAGCGCATCCATACTTCTGTAATAGAAACAAGCTCTCGCGCGCGCAGATTGACAGAATGTCGTTTGGATTGCATCCGGCCCAGCTGGAGAGCGCACTGTGGCGGGATTGTCTGCCTTTAAGAGCAAGACTAATGCCTCCTAGCAGGATTTAAATATAAATCTAAATATAGACAAGCGTCGAGGCGCTTGGCGGGTGCATCGGCCTCTGTTTGGCAGGCGTCATACTGCTTGCCTCGACGATCGATCCCTGGGCAAAGCCGTACCACAAAGTTGCTGCTTTTAGGCCAAGCTAACCCGTCTTTATCCACAGACCGGTGCAAGAGAGGCTAACGGGCATGGTCTAAGCTGTTGTTGGGTATTTTGGGTGTCGAGACCAAGCATTCGCGCATCGTCGCACTGGCCACGCCCGCCATGACCCACGATACGATGACGCCGTTCGCGTTTCCAGCCGCCCAAGGGCGGAAGATCACAGCCGATTTCGACGGCGGTCGGCTGACCTCCGACGGCGGCGTGATGCTGCTGGCTATGGCCGAGCAGCTCGGGATCGTCGCGCGCCTCGCCCGCCTCGTACCCGATCGCCGCGATCCGGCGCGGGTCACGCACACGCTCGCCGACATGATCCGCGCGCGCATCTTCGCCATCGCCATGGGCTACGAGGACGCCGACGACCTCGACCACCTGCGTCGCGATCCGGCGTTCAAGCTGGCCTGCAGGCGGCTGCCGGACAGCGGCAGCGATCTTTGCTTGCAGCCTACCCTGTCGCGGCTCGAGAACGCCCCTCGCCTTCGCAACGTGATCCGCCTGACCTATGCGCTGGTCGATGCCTGAACAAACTCCTTTCCGAGGCCGCCGCACTCGGTGACGCTAGATATCAGAATGCCCTCGGGCTTGAAACGAGGGACACCTGCGACGTCGTTAATGACCACCAACAGCTTTTGCTGTTCACCAGACTTTACGACGAGCGCTGCTTTCTATCGGTCCACGTCTACGATACCGATCGGAGCCTTCCGGCCGCCCTCCTCCTGCGTCCAGCGTACTGCTAATTCATAGCGTGCGACTCGCTCTCGTAGAGATCCAACGCTGCCCATTGCGCCAGCCCAAGCGCATCGACGCTCCCGTCCCATCTTCTTGGGAGCGCTTCAGACGCCAACGCGAAGATAGATCGGCGTCCGTCAGCGACGCTCGTCGCGGCACCGATTTGTCTGCTCAATAACGTCTTGAGTAGATAAACAGCTTCGCTACGACCCCTGTCCTCGATGTCGCTAGCACATCCGACACTAGCTGAGCATCTTGTATCTTTCATCATCTACCTCGTGGTTCGTAAGCTTCCTTTTGAAGACGTCAGAAGCCGCAGGAAAGGCCTATTGACAAGCCAAGCTCTGCAAGGACCATTCCGATCTCTTCCTGTAAAGGGTCGATGGGCTTACACCTAGATAACCTGCTGCTTTCGAAAAGCTTCCGTCACAAAGCGCTACTGCGCGCTCGATTGCCGACTTCTCGACGATCGCGAGTTCAACGATGTCGCTTGCTTTTCTCCATTCAGCTCCAAGTGGCATTCGACTCACATCTCGCGCATCGAGGCTTGTATGGCTAGCCTGCGGAGACTCCGCCATGGTGCTGCCGGCGTCTTCCAGCATTTCGGCGCAGATCTCGTTGCCGGAATACATGACGATTGCGCGTCTGATGACGTTTTGAAGCTGCCTCACGTTTCCAGGCCAAGTGGCTTCCCGGATGAAGCGCTTGGCAGCTTGATCTAGATCTCGGAAGGCTTTCGACTCATCGGCGGCGTACTTCTTGATGAAGGCTTCCGCCAGGAGCAGGACGTCGTCACCTCTTTCGCGGAGTGGAGGCAGGCTGACCCGGACGACATGGAGCCTGTAGAACAGATCGGCGCGAAATCGTCCGCTCCTCACCTCTTGATTAGGATCCTTGTTGGTCGCGCAAACAATTCGTACGTCGACCTTTTCGGTGCGGGTCGACCCGACGGGCCTGATTGTTCCCGATTGAAGAAAGCGCAGCATCTTCGATTGCAGGTCGGTCGGCATCTCGCAGATCTCATCGAGGAACAAAGTTCCCCCATGGGCCTGCCGGCAAGCTCCGTCCCGGTCTGAGACGGCACCCGTGAAACTTCCTTTTACGTGGCCGAAGAGTTCGCTCTCGACAAGATCCTTGGGGATTGCGCTGCAGTTGATTGCGACGAAAGGGCCACCTCGGCGATAGCTCAAGGAATGGGCCGCTTCCGCGGCGAGTTCCTTGCCGGTCCCACTCTCGCCCGTAATGAAGATGGGGGCAGTGGAGGGTCCGACCGCTCGCAGCATCCGATAGATGCTCTTCATCTGCTCGGAAGCACCGATAAAGCCTTCGAAGTCGCTGTCGCCGCGACAAATCGGATTGGGGGCGGAGAGAGACACCGGCGATCGCGTACGGCGATCCTTCGCGACCACCTCGATCGCCTCGACCGCCTCGATCAAACGTTCCACCCGATAAGGCTTGACGATGAAGTCGCGCGCGCCCCGCCGCATCGCATCAACGGCCGTTTTGACCGAGCCATCGCCGGTAATCACGATGATCGGGCAGCTGTTCGGCCGTCCCGCCAACTTCGCGATGAGATCCAGGCCGGAGACGTCAGGTAACGTGAGATCGATCAAGGCGAGATCCGGAGACTGCTCGCCGATTAAGGCTTCGGCAGACGCGCCGGTCTCCGCTTTCAGCACTTCATGCCCAGCGCGAATCAAGCCGGCTTCGCAAAAGCGCAGAGCGGAGGGAACATCCTCGGCGACCACGATTTTCATATTGTCCTCAGCTCTCTCTTCCAAATTGCCTTGCAAAAAGATCATTGAAAGATTACCAAACCATTAAAATGACAATATAGCCTTCGTCTAGCGTACGTGTGGGGAAGCAGAATGGATATGCCAAATGGCTAGTCCCTTCGTGTGATGCACAAGCTTTGACCGAAAGTTCAGGTATAAAGTAATATTCTAGTTGTAATCGCTTATTTAAATATTATTATGCGCGGGGCGAGGCAATAACCTATGATAGGATAGAAGTAGCCCTTGGGACGTCCCGAATCAAGAAGCGAAGATTTCGCAGAGCCGCAAGCGCTTGACCAATCTGCTTTTTCTGAAAGCTTGAATCTTTTCGGCGCGGAGGACATGCGGGCGCTTCTCGCCAAGCTCGAAACGGCGCTGCACAACGAGTTCAGCGCCCTTGCGTTGGCCGAATGCGGACGCAAGGAAGTCGCGCGTCGCGCTCACATTCTGATCAGCGAGGCTGGCCTACTCGGCTTCCATTCCATGGCGGAAGTATGCCGGAGTTTGGAGACTGCTTGCCAGAACGGCGCAAGCTTCAAAGAGGCCTTGAGCAAGTTAGGGCGATGCAGGCTTCTAGTTCTGGCGACGATGGAAGCCCTAAAGATCGAGTCTTGACGCTGCCGGTATGCCGGGGCATTGCCGCCGCCGCAAGGTGGCGGCGGCTCGACCAACGACAGGAAAGAGACTTTGCGCCAGCACGGAAAAAGTATGGCGCGGCTCGTCTAAGAGGAGCCCAGGACATGTCATCAACGCACGTCGGAGAAAGGCCCTGGCCATCTCGGCACAACGTCCTCGTTCCAACGCGCAGCGGGCAAGGTATCGGCTCATCCGCGCTTCGAACAGCGGGCCGAGGCGGTCCACCAGCTCAGGTTCGTAAGTCCATACGATTGCCAGCATTTGCCGATATCCCTCAAGCATTCGCTCGAGGTGGGACGAAAGCCCTTCCTGATCTGCTCGATAGGACACCCAGGCCGCCGACGTCCCAGAGACAATAAACCCGCGAGAGCGAATCCTCACCAGCCACTCCTGGTCTTCCGCACCAAGGCGCATGCGGTCGTTGAAACCACCAGTCATGACAACCACCTCCGTCCTCACGACGATCGCGGAGGCTGTCGTGCAGGGGCTCGTGGCCAGGAGTTCTGCCGTCGTGTAGGCGACCTGGGGCGTCGTGGTCCGGCCGAGGAAGCGATCCGCGCCGTCGATGTAACGGGTCGCGGAAAACGAGACGGCAAGGCTCGGGTCTTGCGCAAATCGTGCGACGTGGATCTCGAGATGGTTCTGGTCCCAGGTGTCGTCGGCGTCGAGGAAGGCGAGGAATCGCCCTCGCGCCTGCGCGATCCCAGAGTTGCGCGCGGATGCGACACCGGCGTTGGATTGCCGAATGACGAGCACCCGCGGGTCGATCGATGCGATCTCGGCCACCTCGACCATCGTCGCGTCGCTTGATCCATCGTCGATGACGATGATCTCGTAATCGGCGAAGGTTTGCCGCCGGACGCTCTCGAGCGTCCTCGGCAAGGTGGCCGCTGCGTTGTAGGCCGGGACGATGACGGACACGACGGGTGCGCTCATGCACAGGCCTCGATGATGATGTGGCGGGTCGCATCCGGGACGGTGATCTCCCGCCGGACGAGGATGGCAAAGGCGATAGCCGGAAGCACCGTTGCGACAGCCGTCGCGCTCAGAATGCCGAGAATGCCAAAGGGGAGACCGACCGCGAGGGCCGCGAAAAAGAAGAAAGTCGACCAGCGCGAGATTTCCAGCTCACGCTTGACTTGGCCCGTTGCGCGCAAGACCTGCTGCGTGACGATCATCAAGGGCCGAGCGATCGCGCCGAGGCAGGCGATACTTAGCGCGGGGACCGCGGGTACCCACTGCTTGCCGAACACCAGAGGCACGTACCACGGCGCGAGCACAACTTGCGCCACGATGATCGGCCCGACCACCAGCGTCAGGCCGATCAGGGAGATGTCGAAACGGCGGCGAACGTCGTTGGACGCGCCGCCGTGGCCGCAAAGGAAGGGAAGCACTGCTGTTCCGAGCGTGTTGACGAGGCTCGTCGCGATGCCCGATCCGGCGTTGGCCGCGAACGCGTAGACGCTGAACGCCTCGATCCCGAGAAGCTTGCCGACGATCAGCTTGTCGCCCTGATTACGCAAGGTAAACAACATCTCCGAGGCGAAGACGTTGAAGGTGAAGTGCAGGATATCACGCAGCATCGAGGCGGAAAGCGGAGCGAACGCACTCCAGCGCACGACCCTTCTGGCGATCACCACCCAGACGATCGCCACCACCACACGCGGTAGCACCACGGCCCATGATGCCAAGCCCTCGTAGGCGAAAGCGGCTGTCAACAGATTGTCGCCGGTGATCTGCAGGAAGGTGAGGAAGGCTAAAGTCCCGAAGCGGCCGAATCGCTGCGCGAGCGAAGCGTGCACCATGCCGATCGGATAGATCACGTGGACGACAGAGAGAGCGATCAGCAGCTCGGCGATCGGCTGCCCGAAGAGGTGCTGGAGCGGATAGGCCAGCGCCGACTGCACCGCGCACATAGCCAGGCCTACGGTCCAGTTGACCCGCATGGCGCCGGTGCAGACGGCACCGAGCTCATGCTCCTCGGCCTGCACGATGCGGGCTCCGATCCCGTTGTGGACGAACATGCGGACCAGCTCGAAGATCGCCAACACGAGCGAGATTGTGCCGAACTGAAGCGGCGAAAGCGCGCGCGCTAGCACGATGGCTGTCACGATGCGCGAGAGGCGATTGCCGAGCTCCGCGATACTCAGGAATGCAGACCCGTAAATGATCGGATTGGCGATTAAGCTCCTGATTTTTCTAAAGCAGCGACGAACATATGTTTTCAAGTCAACCATCCCGCCTTGGTCGCGCCCTGATCCCGATGCCGGCGATTGTCATGCCACATCGGGAACAAGGCTCGTCTCGGGGCCGCACTCGCGCCGCCTTCAATCACGACGGCGGCGACTTCCATTTTGCAAACCGCCTCACGCCGCATATTGCCATGGCCGCTCATCTGTCAGCGATGCGCCCATCATGAACGATGCGTAGGGACTGACCACGCGACGTCGCATGGCGATGCCCACGACGATAAGCCCAGGCCAGAACAGGTAGGTGAGGATCTCGAGGTTCTCTCCGAATGTGTAGAACGTGATGACGATGACGACGCCGAGCGCGCAGCGGGCGACGCGATCGCGCTGCGCCTTCACGATGAGCTCGATCCAGCTCCAGGCCAGCGGAACCGCCAGCGCGCCGAACCCGATCGCGCCTTTGACGAACAGGAGGCCGTACCAGGAATGGTGCGAGCCAATCGGCATGTGCTCGACGAGGTGAGGTCCCTTCTCAACAATGCCGTGCCCATAGATCGGCGACTCGTCACGCCATCGTTGCAGCGCGATCGCCCTCAGGAGCGCGCGCACGCGCGTAGAAGCCGCTCGCGCACCGTTGAAGCCGTCGCTGAAGCTCGTCAGCGCCGCGGACAGATGGGTCAGGTTCAGCATTCCGAGCGTGAAGACCGCCGCGGCACCCGCCGCCGTGACCGTGCGCGTAAGATTGCTCAGGACGCAGCCGATCAGGAGCACGCCCGGGAGGACGAGCAAGCCGAGCCGCGACTGACTGAGGACGCAGATGGCGACGCTCGAGACGATGCCGACGATCTTCCATGTCCGCCGACGATCGTAGAGCGCAAAGACGAAGCTGATGTTGGCGACGAAGGCGGCCGCCGGCGCCCACGGCGCAAAGAACTCCCAACGCAACATCCCGTTGGTGTCGTCGATCGAATAGAGCGACACGGCAAAGAATTCGGGTCCGGGGCCGCCGATGGCCTGCAGCGGCGAGATGAATAGCGGATGCGGCAGGTGTGCGAATGCGGCACCCACGAAAAGCGGGATGAGCACCAAAGTCTGCGCCGCGAGTACGTTGGTAGCGCGATAGATGACGGATGCCTTAATGCGCAGCATCGCCCCGATCCACGGGAAGACCGCCATCAGCGCCCAGCCTTTGGCCCACCCGATCGAAGATTTGAGCATACTGCCGCTGCCGAGGTCGTAGGCGAGATGAGCGATGATCAAGGCGCCGAGCATGGCCGCCATCGCGAGCCACCAGATGATCACACCGAGCGGAACGCGGTCGTGACAGCGCTCAGGACTGAGGCCGACGTAGCGGCGCAGTGCCAAGAAAGCCAGGCACCAGCCGAGCGCGGGCGCTAGCAGGTAGAGGGCACCAACGGCGAAGAAGCCCCAGGTACCGACGATAGCCCAAAAGACGACCTTCTCCTCGAACGTTTCCAGACGAACATCTGCCGCATCCATGCGAGCGTCCATGCCGTTGCCGCGAGAAGCGAGCCGCCGAGAGTCGCTATGATCGCGAGGGTGAGTTTGGGTTGGCTCCTGCCGGTGGGGCGATCGGGAGCGGCCAGCGTCTGGACAATAGGGTAGGAGGCGTAGAGATCGGCCTTGGTGGTGTCGATGCGGGCCAGGGCGGACGTGAAGATCGCTTCCGCCACGAGCTGGTTCTTCTTCAAATCCTCGAGCTTCGCGGTTGCGCCCGTGAGAGCGTGGACTCGCTCGTTCTCTGTCTTGAAGGAGCCATCGAGCGACGCAGTCTGGCTCGCGAGGCCTTCCGCCTGGGCTTCGAGCGAGACGAGCTTTCCCAGTAGCTCCTCGCGACCCTTGGCGTTGACGACGAGCAGGAGCGCCTCGTCCTGCGCCTTCAACCCCAGAGCTTGCATGCGCTGCCGTACCATGGCGTCAGCCGAGAGATAGCTCGCCCGCTCGTTGAGGAGGTTGGGGCTCTTGCTTCCATAGAGCTTCTGCTTGCTCGCGACGTTGAGCGCCGACTCGCCACGCTGCGATACTGCCTTGACGAAGGCCGGATCCGCCGCGAGTGCCAGCGCCGCCGCCGCCTTCCGCGGCGAGAGGCCGAGTCTAGACGCGAGGATGTCGCGTTGCGCGACGACATCGGCGAGCGAAGAGCGCGTCTCGATAAGTTTGCTGCGGATTTCCTCGACACGCTTCGCCGTCTCGGCGAACTGGTCGATCGAGACGAGCCCGCTCTCCGCCTGGTGACGGGTGACGGCGCCCCGCGCCATTGACAGCCTGTCCTGGTAGCCCCTGATCGTGTCCCGCACGCTCGCGGCCCGACGGTCGATCTCGTCCAGGCGCAAAGCATCCAGCTGCTGCTGGAAGGCGGCGATGAGAGCGTCTGCTTTTCGCTGCGCTTCTTCAGGACTGCGCCCGTTTATAGTAAATATCATTAGAGCAGTCTCTTCAATCAGCTTGACCTGGGGCTTGCCGAAGAGTCTCGGATCCATGTGGATCGCCAGCGCGGCGGCATTTGTAACTTGGTCGGCGCCCACGATTTCCTTGTAGATGACCTTGGGGCTCAACGACGGGGACGAAAAAGGTGACGCCGCGGACGACGAGGCTTGGCCAATCGACTCGACCGAGAACGAGACGCCGGAGCCGGAGCCGGGCAGGATCAAGGTCCACTTGCTTGTGTAGGCAGTCGGCGTCAGCATGTAGTAGGCGCTCGACAAGCCGATGATGCCGAGGATCGAGACGCCTGCGCCGAGCACGTAGCGCTTCTTGTGGAAGCGCATCCTGCCCTCAACGAAGAGCGCGCGGATCCGCTCGGCGAGCCGCCGTGCCGACAACATCGCTAGCCGTCTCGACGTCATAGGCCGTCCACCGATGCCCTCACCACCTCACACCCGAGGCAAAGGGGCGGCAGCCGCTCGCAACAGACCCTGCGGTTTCTGCCGCCCCAGGCCGTTTCGTATCGGATGACGCGACCCAAGCCCCTGCTCCTTGTCAGAAACGCAACTTGGCGACACGCCGGGGAGCGCGGACGCAGAGCCTGCGCGCGAGAGCGAAGAAACGCGCCATCAACGGCGCAGGCAAGGAGGCGGCGACGATCGTCACGAGCGTGCGCGTCGGTTCCTCTCGCAGCATGGCGGGGTGGGCGGCGATCGCCGAGCGCATAAGGTCGGCTGCAATGGCGCGATGGCCGTTCTGGACGGCGCGCCGAGCAAGGTAGCGGAGTTGATAAGCCTCGGCGCGTCGTCCGACGCGGCCGACGAACTCCGGAGCGTAGGATTGGGTCTTGTCCCGGAAGCGCCGCCAGGTGGCGAGTTGCGCCCTTATGTTGGCGGACAGCGCACCCGCCCGGATGCGATAAAAGGTGAGAGAGAGCGGAACCGCCTCGAAGCTCCACGGCGTGCGCAGCGCGATGCGTGTCCATAGCTCGATGTCCTCGGATTGACGGAAGCTCTCGTCGAACCAGCACGAGTCGCCGCGTTCGGGGTGGGCGAAGCGAACTGAGTCGAGAACGTCACGACGCAGCAGCGGCGCCGACCCGTTGCCGACGGGGTTGCGGCAGAAAATCATTTCTGGATCGATCACCGACTTAGGAGGTCTTTGATGAAGACCGATCGAGCGGCCGACCTCGTCGATCATGGCCGAATGCGAGAAGCTGATGCCGACCGCGGGCCTCGACATCAGGTGCAGGACATGACGCGACAGCTTGTAGCGGTGCCATAGATCATCGGCATCGAGCAACGCGATGAAGCGACCGCGCGAAGCGCGAATACCGGTGTTTCGCGCGCCAGCCAGACCGCGGTTCACCTGGTGGATCATCCGCACCCTAGGATCGAGGCATCTCGCGACGAGTTCGGGTCCGCGATCGGTCGAGTCGTCGTCGACGACGATGACCTCGAAGTCGGTGAACGTCTGCCCGAGGATCGAGCCGAGACAGTCCTCGATCCATTCCGCGCCATCGTAAAGCGGTACCACGACCGAGACGAGAGGAAGGGGCTCACTCATGTCTGGACCCTCACGTGGTTGCGGCGCGGATGGACGAAGGTGTGGACTTCGGCGTGCGCCGGGGCATGCCGATGCGGGCCAGCGTCGCAGACACGCGGAGCGGCTCGCTTAGGATCAGAGAAGGAAGGCCGCGCAGCGCCTCCGCCAGGTGCATCGCCGCGGCCGCGCGGCCAGCGCCGAGGCGCAGCGACCGCCGAGCCAAATAGAGGCGGATCCGCGCCTCCGCTGAGATGGCCTCAGCCGCGACGACGTCGGGTGCGTAGGTCTTTACGACCTCTAAAACCTGCCGGAAGGCGGCGAGCATCTCGGGGAGATCCGAACTCAGACCGTCCTGGCTGGTACGGTATGCGACGGACAAGACCCCCGACCCTACAATATGGCAACCGCGCACCGCCGCCCTGATCAACCATTCCTGGTCTTCGGCACGCTTCAAGGACGTGTCGAAAAGGCCGACCAGGTGGATGACGCTCCGTAGCATCACCATCGTCGAGCAGGTCGTGCAGGGATTGCCCGACAGCAGGATAGCGGGCGTAAGCGGCTGCATGGAGAGCCGCGCCTTATCTCCGGTGTATCGACCCTGACTGTCCATGAAACGTGCACGCGCGAACGTGACCTCGACGTCGGTTGTCGCGAGCGCCTCGACATGCAAAGCGAGATGATCTTTTTCCCAACGATCATCAGCATCGAGAAAGGCAATGGCTACGCCGCGAGCTGCTTGGACGGCACGATTGCGGGCCGACGCGACCCCACCATTTGCCTGCTTGAGCAGGATCACCCTGCGATCAAGTGCCATTTGCCCGACTGCGATCAAGGCCGTGCGATCCAAGGAGCCGTCGTCGACGACGATGATCTCGATGTCCTGCAACGTCTGCGCTCGCGCGCTCTCGATCGCCTCTCGCAGAGTGGCTTCCGCATTGAAGGCGCAGATCAGGACTGAGCAGGTCAGCGCGTTGTACGGATGTAGTTTGACTTCCATAAGCATCGACCTTGCACGGGCACTTCAATGCCGTCGCAGCAAGTCGGATGCCGAGCTATGTCGCGACGGCGCGAGATCGGCAGAGGTCAGCTAAACCGCTGTTTTAAGGCCTCTTTCGTTATCAGCATTGAACAGTGAGAAGGCCGCCGCTTTGCGATCGCCTCGCAAGATGCAACGCATTTCGAGGCGCTACCCTGTTCTGCAATCCAGTAAGATTCAGATGGTCTTGACGAAGGATCGTGTCGCAAGACGCCCTTGCTGCCGCGTCCTGCGATGCAGAGTGCAACACGAGCCGCAGTCTTATTCTCTATCAGGAGAGAAGAACCGCGATGGCATGACGGTTGCGCTTCTCGCATCAAACGGAAGAGGTGATCCATGCCTGTCTCGAATGGTACGCCGGATCTAGACTGCCTTTCGCTGTTTGCTTTCCATCGTCTACGCCGACGGCTTGCCGCCTCAGATGTCGCATCGATCGAGATCGATTGCCGCACTGTGCGAGAGCCTTCGCTGAAGTGGCTCCGCCGGTTTCATCGATTGTCCCTGGCGGCGGTGAAAGGTCGAAGGCTTACGCTCACCAAGGTCCAGCCCGAGCTCAAGCTGATGCTCGAGGTGCTCCACCTCGCGGACAGTGCCGACATCCGCGAAATGCCTGTTTTGAAGAGTCACCGTGCACCGTTGGTCACATCCATCGCCGCTCGGGATCTTGCGGATGTCAGGCGGGTCGCGTGACGGACAGGCGCTTCGTCGAGCGTAAGACGCGTAGCATCCCGTTTCGGCCGGCAGCCCTTCTCGCAGCAGCCATATCGCTGGTAGGCTGCGCTTCGTCGCACGTGCCCTACAATGCTGCCGGCTTGTACGCGCCGGAAGCCGCGACCAGAGGAATAGACCATCCCGGTCAGATAGGTGGGACTTTCGCGAAAGCGTCAGCGGCGTGCCCCTCGGCCGGAACGTCGGATTTCATCGAGAACAGCGATGCGCCGCACCGTCGCTCGATGGCGAGCCGCGCGATGCGCTACTCGATCGGCGATCGCTTCAACATCTTCGTGTCGGGCTACGAGGACATCAGCGGCGACTACATGATCAACACCGATGGACGGATCATGCTTCCGTTCGCCGGCGAGGTGTCCGCTGTTGGTGCGACGAACGACGAGCTGCAGCGCCTCGTAGAGGGGGCCTATCTCCGCGCCGGGATCCTGAAGGAAGGCGGGATGCGCGCGGTCGTGCGACCCGTGCAATGGGGTCCGATCAACGTGACGGTGTCGGGTGCCGTGTTCGCGCCGGGCCGTGTCGTGATCAACAACATCCGCGATGCCGACAAGCTCGAGAAGGCACTCGAGCGGTTCGGCGACGGCACGCTCGATCGGTTCATCCCGGCCGCCATGCGGGCAGCGGGTGGCGTTCGTCCTGACGCCGACGTCTCCCACGTCACGGTATTGCGCAAGGGGCACCGCATGGTGCTCGACTGGCGCGGCGCCTTCGGGCATGGAGCCGTCGACGATATGGCGCTGATCGACGGCGACGAGGTCATCGTGCCGGAGGCGTCCTGCTTTCAGTCGGGCCTGATCCGGCCGACGCAGATCACCCCGCCCGGTATTCGGATCTTCATCTCGAACGCCATAGCACCGGTCTACAGCAACGCCAACGCCGCCGTGTCGCCGCTGTCGACGAGCCTACCCTACGGCACGCGACTGTTGGCGGGTCTCGTCTCGGCGAATTGCGTCGGCGGATCGCTCGCGACCAACGCTCAGCGGCACGCGGTGCTGGTCAGCCGCAATCCCAAGACCCTGCGCACCGAGGTTGTGCAGCGCTCGATCGAGGAGCTCGTGCAGAGCCCCGATCGCGACTTGCTCAACCCGTTCCTCATGCCCGACGACGCAATCGCCTGCTACGACAGCGCGATGACCGACGTCGCAGAACTGGCGACCATCTTCGGATCGGCCACGTCTGGCGGCGCGACGATGAAAGCGCTGGTCAAATGACGAAGCGCCTCGCCTGGCCGCTCTCGTGCCTCCGCGAACGCGCGACCCGCAAGCCGAACGCGATCGATTTCTGGCGAGGCTTCGCGCTCGTCAACATCTTTCTCAGCCACATGCCGGGCAACACATTCGAGCGGCTATCTCACCGGCATTATTCGCTCTCCGATGCGGAGCTGTTCGTTTTTCTGGCGGGCTGGGCCCTACGGCTCTCGAGCGGGCGCGATCATAAGGCGAGTGTCGTCGACATCGTGAAGCGGGCGGCGAGTCGGGTGGTGAAGCTCTACAAAGTGCAGACCGCTACGACCGCCTGCGCGCTGCTGATCATGGTCGCGGCAGCCTGGATCTTCGAGGATCGGACGATCGCGCATCTTGGGCACCCCGCCGCCATACGGATCGATATCGTCAGAAGCTGGCTCGGACTGCTACTCGTGACCGACCACCTGCAGTACTTCGATATCCTACCGCTTTACCTCATGCTGAGCGTCATGAGCCCAGCAATCATCCTGCTTCACCGCCGGTCTCCCTGGTTGGTCCTCTTTGCCTCGGTAGCGACATGGGTGGTCGCGAGCGTCCTGCGGTTCGATCTCCCGACTTGGCCCGTTGAGGGCATTTGGTTCTTCGATCCCCTTTCGTGGCAATTGGCTTTCGTGCTCGGCTTTGTCTTTGCGGGCGAGGGTGCGCCCACGCGCATCGTGCGACGATGGATGCCGAAGCTTTTCTGGCCGTCGTTGTCGATCGCTGTCGCGGGTGGAGTCGTCGTCGCGCTCCACTTGACGCCCGACGCCTGCGCGATCGATCGCAGCTTCGCGTCCCTCCTGTTCAGCAAGACCTTCATCGGTCCCGCCCGGCTGATCCACTTCCTCGCGATGATCGTCGCGTGCAGCCGCATCTACCCGCTCGTGGAGCGTCACGTGGCGAGTTTGGCAAGATCGCTGTCGCTGATCGGTCGTCACGCGCTGCCGGTCTTCGTCGGGGCCAGCCTGCTCAGCCTGCTCGGGCGGATCCTTCTCAAGGTTGGCGCGAGGGGGATCGTCCCGTCCTTCGCGGTCGCCGCCACGGGTCTCACCATCATCGTGGCTACCGCATGGATGAACGAATGGCGCCGCATCAAACGTCCAAAGTCTGTCTTGCCGTCATCCTCGCGGCAGTTGGTCTCTCCGTCCGCCTGAGCACGACAAGAGGCGCAAGCTACGCGCTGGAAGGCTCCTACTCCTGTCGTCGGCCGCAGCATGTGGCCAGCGCCGATCTCTCCCATATGGAGCACTCAATCCTGCATGATCGGCACGCAAAAATTGCTGCAGTCGGATCCTCGTCGACTTACGGCTTCGGCGCATCGGTGCCGACCATGAGCTACCCCGCGCAGCTGCAAGCCATGCTGCGGGCTGGCCTACCGTCGATCGAATTCATCGTCGAAAACGAGGGTCAGTCGGGCGAGCTGGCGCAAGCAGCAGCCGGTCGGATCAACGCGGACATCCTGTCTCGCAGCCCCGATCTCGTGATCTGGCAAGTCGGATCAGCCGAAGCCTAAAAGAACGTAGCGGTCGAGGCTTTCGCGGGGACCTTGAGCAGCGAGCTGCAAACGATCCGTGCCAGGAAGACTGACGTCGTCTTGATCGACATGCAGTGGAGCGCGGCCCTTCAGCAGAGCGCACATTACGTCGCCTTGAACGCTGCCATTCATCGCGTCGCCGCGATCGAGCACGTTGCTCTTGCCGAGGGATACGACCTCATGCGCGCGGCGGCTCTCTTGAGCGGGCAGGAGAAGATGCTCTCGCCGGATGGCTTTCATATGAACGATGATGGGTACGCCTGTCTCGCAGAGACGATCGCCGCCACGATCATGACACGTCTGCGCGAGGACAGGGTCGTTGGCCCGGCCCATTCACTATGACGCTACGACGCCGCTCCCGAACCGGAGCGGCGTCGTCCTGACGTCGTGAGAGGCGAGCGCGTCAATGCAGGCGCGAGCGGAGCAGGCGAGAGGGCGCACGGACGCTCACGTTGCTGGAGATCTGGTAGATCCACTGGCCGGCAACGATCGCGTTCTTGAGCATCAGTCCGGATGCCACGAAGGTGCCATCGACCACGATGGAATTCTCCAGGTGCGTTCCCGCGCCAATGAAGCATCCATCGCCGATCAAGGCCCCATTCGCCGTCGTGACATCGCGGTCGACGACCGATCGTGAACCGACCACGACGCCAGGCCCCAGTCGCCGGCGTGTGGCGATCGTCGTGCCAACTCCAACCCTCGTGCCGTCGTCATCGGCCCAGCCCGCGATCGTCGTGCCTGCGAGACCCAGCCTCTGCTTAGCGGCGCGCATCGCGAGCCGATGATAATCCGCCAATGAAAGAAACAAGCCGCACCATGCTTCACTATCACGCTTGCCCGCCGCGATGACCTGCTCGGACTGCCTCCACGACGGCACCGGTACCCCGGGCTCGAGCACGCCGACGACACCATCGACGCCAGCCGCCATAGGCCTTCGGGCGAGATAGGCGGCGAGAGCGTCCTCTAGCTCGCTTGGGTGAGGACAAACATCTCCTCTTACCATCAGGCGCCAGCCATCCTCGTCGGGAGCCCGGCCGCGAAAGATGCGGACGTCGTTCTGAGGCCACTGTACGGCTCGGAGATGCGCGTCGGTCTGCTCGTCGTCGTCTCCGAGCACGACATCGACCCGTCCTCCGCCGCGAGCTGCCAGGGCAGCGAGGACGTGTTCGATCACCGGACGTCCGGAGACCGGAAGCAGTGCGGGAGGACGGTGCTCGCAGATGGGGAAGAGGTCGCGTGCGGGGCGGTCGGCGAGAAGCGTGATATGCATCCTCATGTCCTTTAAGATCGAGATCAATAGGCGCCCCGCCCGGCGAGGATTGCCGGTAGCGTGCGGAGAAGGATTTCCGCATCGAGCCGGAGCGATGCACGGCGCACGTAGTCCCGGTCGAGTGCGACCTGGCCTACAAAATCGATGTCGGCACGACCGTTAACCTGCCAACTTCCAGTTATGCCGGGAACGGCGAGGAGCCGGTCTCGGTCTTCATAGCCGTAGTGCGCGACCTCGCAGGGCAGCGCAGGCCTTGGGCCCACGAGCGACATGTCACCGATCAGAACGTTCCAGAGTTGCGGAAGCTCATCGAGCGACCAGCGCCGGATGAAGCGGCCGACGCGCGTGACCCGCGCGTCTTGCTTCGCTTTAAAGCGAATATCGTGCGCCGAGACGACGGAACCTTGCATGCTCTGGTGCAGCCTGTCGGCGCCCACGATCATCGATCTGAACTTGGACATCAGGAACGGGCGGCCGGTGAGCCCAACCCGTTCCTGCCGGTAGAGGACCGGCCCAGGCGTGTCGATGCGGATCGCGAGGGCAACGATACCGAGTAAGGGAGACAAAGCGGCGAGGCCAAGGGCAGAAATGACGATGTCGAGAAGCCGCTTGGCCGACAGGTGTTGGCTTAGCGCGTCGAGCCGCTCGCGGTGCCGCGAGCCGTTAAACCAAAGCGGACTCGTCGATCCTCGCGGGAGTCGGCGCGCCAGGAGATGCCGAAAGGTACGCAGAACGAAACTCACGTTTCCGAGCAAGTAGCGGCGCCACATGCGGCGGGGTTCTTGATAGAGGCGCCAAATCCATTCTAGGCCGTGGTTGCGCAACATCTTTGGCGCGCGCGGTATGCGGCCCGAGAAGAAGTCGAAGAGGCCGCCGACTCCCAGCCTTACGGGAGGTAGCAAGGATCGCCTGTTCCTCGCGAGCCAGAGATCCTGCTGAGGAAGACCGAGTCCAACGAGCAGGATGTCGGCGCGGCTCACGTTGATATCCGCGATGGCGCGGCTTTCCTCACGGCTTCCTGGCTCGAAATAGCCGTGGCCCGTGCCTACGATCCTCAGCGTGGGATAATGCTCCTTCAAAGCTGTAGCCGCCGCAGCGGCGACCCCTTCGCGACCGCCGAGGCAATAAAGCGAGAGGCCGTCGCGCGCCACTTTGGCTGCCAGCACAGGCAGGAGGTCGGTGCCGTTGACGTTGGAGGCGAGAGGACAGCCGAACAGCTTCGCCGCAAGAGCGATTCCGCTGCCGTCGGCGTAGCGGACGGTTGCACTCGACAGAACGCGCGCGTACCGCGGCTCATCGAACGCCTTATTGATGCTGTGCGCGTTGAGGAAGGCCACCGTCGTCTCGACCCTATCTCTTGCGGCCTTCACAAGAGAACTCGCCGCATCTTCGACCGTCGTGTCGTCGATATCAAAACCGAACAGTTCGACTGCGCTTGTTGGCTTGTTTTCTCGTGTCCACAAGAGGGTAGACGACTTCGGCGGAGCGTAGAGCCTATCCGAGGCAGAGTGCGACATGGTGTTTCCAATCGGGGATATGCAAACACGTCTGCAATGGCTTCGCCAGCGGCTTCATTCGAAGGCTTCTATTGCGCACCTTGTTCTCAAAGCGCTTTTGGCGAGATCATGGTAAGTTTTATCTTACTGCATGACCTTCGCCTCTACATGATTTCTATTCACCTCATATAAGGACGCAAATCGACCATGGCCTTCGTTCAAGCCAGCGCGTCGAGCCGAGCCGTGGCCTTGTCCCGTCCGAGAGGTGTCCAGCCCGCGCCAGCCTCATCCTCACCAAGGGCGAGAACCACGCCGTCTAGGACGTCGCGCTGCGCAAGCTGTAGCCCCCGCCGATCACGCCAAGCCCTTGCTCACGCCCCGCTTTATCGGTAATATAGCCGAGGATGCGATCGGCGTAAACCCCTGTTCCGGCAGGCGGAACCCGGAAGGCACTCGCCGCGAGCCCTGACATGTGGCCCTGCCAAAGTCAGGGTACGGCGACAAGACGAAGGGCCGGTGTCAGGGTACCGCGACACAAAACCCTGCCATCGGCGCGATCCGCGACAAGGCCCGGATCCGAGGGGTCGTTCGCCGACACGACGCTTCCGGTCGGTGACTACGGCACGCACACAGCTTCAGGCGGCCCGCTCCCGCCGCCGTCGGGCCTGCCCGAGATGGGATTTCCATGAGTGATAAAGTCGGGCAAGCCCGAGTTTATCGCCGGGGCGGGCTTCGCCCGCGTCATTGACAGAAAAGTCCGGATGGGTTGCCCCGCCGCCGTGCCGTCCATGGCTCACCCCGCGCTGGCCGCGGTCTGTCGATCGGGCGCGACCGCCGGGGGAACGACCGCCGCCCCGGCCCACACACCCCCCTGCGATCACACATCCCCATTTTGCGTCGCGATGCGGCGCGGCCGGTGCACCGCACCCCGATATCGCCGAACGGCGCCTTGCTTGTCCGACGCACCCGGCCGCGATCGCCCACTGCTTTTTGCGTCATCACGCGTCATCCCGGTACGTCCTGTTCTCTAGGGTAGAATGACCGGGACGGGCGTGGGTTGCATCGTTTCACCCTGTCGATCGCACGCGTCGGGCTGCGCGCTCCTTCTCGTCGAGACGGAGAAGGATTCGCGTCGTGGTGTCCCTTGGTCCAGCGCCGCGAGGATCGGGGCCAGCGCCAGGTCGCCACCACCGATCACCAGTGCAATGGTCACGCGCACCACGCGCCAGCCCAAGTCGCTCAGGCAGCGGTCGCGCCACGCATCGGCCGCTGTGCCGGCCGGCGTCTCGTGCGACGGCCAATCGACCTACATGACCAGCTTGGCCTCGACGCAGGCGAAATCGACGACGAAGGCGACGACCGGCGCCTGCCGGCGGAACTTGGCGCCCAGTTGCCGGTCGCGCAGGCTGCGCCAGAGGATCGCCTCGGCCTTGGTCTGCTCCCGCCGCAGCCTGCGCGTCCGCTCCCGCTGGTGCTCCGATGTCCTGGGCGGCATGACGCATCGTCCTGAGCGATGGAGACTGGCGTGGTCCCTATAACTGCGCAAGGCTCGATGGCTCTCGCCGCGCGTTCCTTCTCCTGCCCGCGGGAGAAGGTGACCCTTTCGTCAGAAAGGGTCGGATGAGGGCGCGTCAGAAAGAGGCCCCGATCGTGCCGCCCTATCCTGCGGCGCCCTCATCCGACCCGACTGCGTCGGGCCACCCCCGGATCAAGTCCGGGGGCAGGCTCTTCTCCCGTCGGGGATGGGAGAAGGACGCGCGTCGTGGTTACCTTAGGGCGGACCCGCAGGCCGGCGACGGCGGACCGATCCATGGAGGGAACGGCCGACCCGGACCCATTCGGATTTTAAATCCAGATCTGCGACCGGCGGAGCCGGCGCGGGCTTCGCCCGCGTCCTTGACAAAAAATCCGGATGGATTGCCCCGACGCCGTGCCATCCAAGGCTCACCCCGCGTGGGCCGCGCCGGTGCTTGAGCACGCGACCTCCGCTTCCGCAAGCACTGCCAGATGGCGGCTCGGGACACCGCAACGCGCGCTCATTCTCGCGCTCGCCGGAGAAGATGGCCCGGCGGAGTGGGAGGGAGGACTGGCAGGCCTTTGATCTAACTTTAAAAGGTGCTGTCTAACCGACTGCCACGAAGGCATTCGCTATTTCAGCACGCAAATCTTCGACTTCAAGGAACGCAGCTTTTGCAGCGTCGACCGGAATGTGCGATTTAATGGAATTTAGCGTTTTCGCTCTGACATCTAAAGGCTTGTCCGAGCCATCCCTGGCATTGACAAAAACCGCTGTGGCAAGTTTCTCAAGATCGGCGACGCCTTTTTTACCTAGCTTTTTGGCAATAAAAGAAACTTTCTCCTCAAGCTCAGGATAAAGCGCAATCTTAGAAGCAAAGTATTTAGCGCTATTGGAAAGCTCCAAAGAGGGGCCATAGGGCGGCTTGCTTGCCAGCTCAACAAGTTGGTCAGCTATCAAACCTTGCAAGTTTTCAGAAACTTCGAAAGAATAAGGTCCGTGCTTGTACAAAACGAACTTAAATTTCGAGGGCACGCCAAGAAGCTCTTGTGAAAGATAAGTGGTTTTCTGAACATGAGTCTCCCCACACCAGCTTCCTTCGCTTTTAAGCGATTGAAGGGTAAACAAGAGAATGACGTTTTGGCCGGGGCTCATGGTGCTTGTTCCTGGGGCAAAATAATCTTAGCCCGATTCGTGGACAAAAATCTAATTGCTCCCTCTTTGACAGCTCGATCACACAAAATGATATCGAATGTTGCTGCGCGAACGTTGTTTAACGTTTCTGATAGATTGCTGGATGATACGATACGGCCATCAGACTGCAAAACAGGAAAATCTAATGCAGTCGCACGCGGACGATAAAGATCTCTCCTAAAAAGCTCCGCTCCAAATTCTTTTTGCATCGCCTCAAATACCAATTGCGTTGCATCCATATTGGTTTTGAGATCGGCAGGGCTTCTCTCATAAGCCATTTTGAAATGAGTTCGATTCACGATCCTTTGAGCATGCTGGTGTCCAGGACTTTGATCCTCTCGAGCGCTTGATAACATCGCCGCATTAATCTCGTTATCTGTATACTCCAAGTGTTTTTCACCATCGGTGGGAAAGGAGCCATTTGGCAACCACTCTTTAAGAAAATCTTTTAAATGGATGTCGTAAGCCCTTCGAACTCGATGAAAATACACCTGCTTGTACATGAAGTAGCGAGCTAGCGTTAACGCCTCGGCAGCTTCGAGGCCGCCCGACTCGATCCCCAGGTATGGCTCGGTTGAACCGTCATCTGTTTTCGGAAGGATGCGCAAAGTCAACAAAAGCCGGTGATGATCAAAACGGCCGAAAACCACACCTGCGTGGTACGCATCCCTAAGCAGATAATCTATTCTATCTACGCCAAATGCGTCGCCTACTATGATCTCAGAGAGAAGCGACTCCCAGACGCTAAACTCGATCTCTGGAGCAAACTTAGAGAGCTTCTTCTGTCCAATAGCAACTTTCGCCACATGCGCAGGTGTTACAGGCGGTACAGAATTTAGGAATAAATCTGCCATCTCTTGAGACATGATCAAATTATAGGTAATCCGTTCGTGATTCCAGCTTTCGGGGAGAAGTTCATCTTCAGCCGCGTGCGAGAAAGGCAAATGCCCAATGTCGTGACACAAAGCGGCAAGTCGGACTACTCTTCGCCAGTATTGTTTTTGATGCTCGCCGGGCATCGCCTCTCGTACGAAGTTATGAACATTCCCTACTGCAGTGACAATATCATACACCTCTCCCGCAAGATGCATTACACCGAGAGAGTGCTCAAAACGTTTATGCGTTGCCCTCGGGAAGACGAGGTAAGAGGTTGCGAGTTGGTGAACATGCCTGAGACGTTGGAAAGGGCGAGAGTCAACGACGCGCCTCTCATCACTATCTACTGTGATAAAGACGTGGATAGGATCGCGGAACTCGTGGTTGTGCTTCATAAGAGCTAAGGATCGTCTCTGTAGGCTACATATATAGCAAGCCATCGAAATTGCTGGTGTGACTTACAAACAGCAATCCACAGGCGCGGTCAAGAACAAAGTAAGAACAAGCTCACCGCCCCTTCGGCCCCCTGAGCGCCCGCGTCCCGCCCTTCCCCGCCATGCTCCGCCCCGCGCCAGCGCGAGGCTTCGCCTCGCCGCCGCCAAAATTGTGCGGCCCCATCTCGTGGTCGCCGGGCTTGTGCGGGCGGTTGGCCGGCACGTTGGCCGGTACATTGGCACTTTGGCCGTACTTCTTCGGGCCGGCGTAGGTGCCGCCCTCCATCGCGACGTCGCGCTGGGTCGCCATCGGGTCGTGGCCGATCGCCAGCTCGACGGCCTGGAGGCGCTTGACCTCGTCGCGGAGACGCGCCGCCTCCTCGAACTCGAGGTTCGCGGCGGCCTCGCGCATGCGCTTCTCCATGTCGGCCAGCGTGGCCTTGAAGTTGTGGCCGATGCCGGGGGAGCCGTCGATCAGGCCGGCGTCGACGGTGACGTGGTCGGCCTCGTAGACGCTGCCCAAAATGTCCTGGATGCCGCGCTTGATGGACATCGGCGTGATGCCGTGCTCGAGATTGTAGGCCTCCTGCTTCTCGCGGCGGCGGGCGGTCTCGGCCATGGCCCGCTCCATCGAGCCGGTGATCTGGTCGGCGTAGAGGATCACGCGGCCGTCGACGTTGCGGGCGGCGCGGCCGATGGTCTGGACCAGCGAGGTCTCGGAGCGGAGGAAGCCCTCCTTGTCGGCGTCGAGGATGGCGACGAAGCCGCACTCGGGAATGTCGAGACCTTCGCGCAGCAGGTTGATGCCGACCAAGGCGTCGAAGGCGCCCAGGCGCAGGTCGCGGATGATCTCGATGCGCTCGATCGTGTCGATGTCGGAATGCATGTAGCGCACGCGCACGCCGGCCTCGTGGAGGTATTCGGTGAGGTCCTCGGCCATGCGCTTGGTGAGCACGGTGATGAGGCTGCGGAAGCCGGCGAGGGAGACCTGCTTGACCTCGTCGAGGAGGTCGTCGACCTGGGTGCGGGCCGGGCGCACCTCGACCGGCGGGTCGATGAGGCCGGTGGGGCGGATGACCTGCTCGACGAAGATGCCGCCGGTGCGCTCCATCTCCCAGGTGCCGGGCGTGGCGGAGACGTGCACCGTCTGCGGCCGCATCGCCTCCCATTCCTCGAAGCGCAGCGGGCGGTTGTCGAGGCAGGACGGCAGGCGGAAGCCGTATTCGGCCAGCGTCGCCTTGCGGCGGAAGTCGCCCCTGTACATGCCGCCGATCTGCGGCACGGTGACGTGGGACTCGTCGGCGAAGACCAGCGCGTTGTCGGGCAGGTACTCGAACAGCGTCGGCGGCGGCTCGCCCGGCTTGCGGCCGGTGAGGTAGCGCGAATAGTTCTCGATGCCGGCGCAGGAGCCGGTGGCCTCCAGCATCTCCAGGTCGAACAGGGTGCGCTGCTCCAGCCGCTGCGCCTCCAGCAGGCGGCCGGCGGCGTAGAGCGCGTCGAGCCGCTGCTTGAGCTCGCCCTTGATGCCCTTGATGGATTGCAGCAGCGTCGGGCGCGGCGTGACGTAATGCGAGTTGGCGTAGAGCTTCACGAACTCGAGGTCGTGGGACTTCTTGCCGGTGAGGGGATCGAACTCGGTGATGCTCTCGACCTCGTCGCCGAAGAAGCAGAGGCGCCAGGCGCGGTCCTCGTAATGGGCGGGGAAGACGTCGACGGTGTCGCCCTTCACCCTGAAGACACCGCGGGAAAAGTCGCCGCCGGAGCGCTTGTACTGCAGGGCGACGAGGTCGGCGATGAGCTGGCGCTGGGAGATGGTCTCGCCCTGCGTCACGGTGAAGGTCATCGCCGTGTAGGTCTCGACCGAGCCGATGCCGTAGATGCAGGAGACCGAGGCGACGATGATGACGTCGTCGCGCTCGAGCAGCGCGCGGGTGGCGGAGTGCCGCATGCGGTCGATCTGCTCGTTGATCGAGCTCTCCTTCTCGACGTAAGTGTCGGTGCGCGGCACGTAGGCCTCGGGCTGGTAGTAGTCGTAGTACGAGACGAAGTATTCCACGGCGTTGTTGGGGAAGAAGCTCTTGAACTCGCCGTAGAGCTGCGCCGCCAGAGTCTTGTTGGGCGCCAGGATCAGCGCCGGGCGGTTGGTCTCGCTGATGACCTGCGCCATGGTGAAGGTCTTGCCGGAGCCGGTGACGCCGAGCAGCACCTGGTCGCGCTCGTGGGCGTTGACGCCCTTGACCAGCTCGAGGATGGCGGCGGGCTGGTCGCCCTTGGGCTCGAACTCGGAGACGAGGTCGAAATGGATGCCGCCCTCGGACTTGTCGGGGCGGGACGGGCGGTGCGGCGTCCAGGCGACGCCGGTCCTGATGTTGGGGTCGCCGGCGACGAGCAGCGCCTGCAGGCTCTCCGCCGTCGCCGCCGCGCCGGACATGCCGTACGGGTGCGAGGGCTCGGGCAGCGCCGGCTGGGTCGGCGGCGCCGGCGCGGGCACGTCGTCGCCGGGCACCTCGATCCCGGCGGGGGCGCCGAACATCTGGTCGAGCCTGGTGTCGATGCGCGAGACCGGCGTGGGCTCGCCGTCGTCGAAGGGCGTCGCCGCCTCCTCCATGCCGCCGCGGCGGGCGCCGGCCTCGTCGCGGCGGGCGTAGCCGCGCGAGGGCGGCTTGGTGTTGAGCGCCGGGTTGAGCAGCGCGGCGAGGTGCTCGCCCAGCGGCACGACCTCGGGCTTGGCCGCCTTGGACTTGCCGGTGGGGCGCGGGCTGCTTGTGGCCGCCTGGGGCTCGATGGCCCGCGGTGGCTTGACGGCCCGCGGGCGCTTGGCGGCCCCCATGGGGTTGGCGATGGCCTGGGCGGCGGAGTCGCGCGCCTTGGCGGCGTCCAGCTCGGCCTGCGGCTTCCCGGTCTTTCTCGGTCTCGGCATGGCGCGAATATGGCCCGGACCCCCGCACGATGAAAGCCGCTCCGGGCATTTCATCCACCGCGCCGGCGACGCGGGGCGACGCGGAACAGCGCGCTCGCATCGGACGGTCGCAACGTCAATCGGCGCTGGGCAGGCGACGGATGGTGAACTCGATCTGGCCGTCGCTGAGTTCGCGCCAGAACTCGATCTCGGTCATGTAGGCGGCCTTCGGAAAGGCGTCGAACCATTCGTGGGCCTTGGCGCGGGCTTCCTGGCGCGGCAGCGTGTAGGTCTCGCGCCGCCACAGGCCGCTCGGCTGGGCCTTGCCCCGGCTCTTCTCGCCGAGGCGTCGCGCCAGCCTGGCGGGCGTCTTGCGCTCTTCCATCATGCCGTGAACTCCCGCGGCCGAATGGGCCGGTACGCCTGCCCGCGATGGACTCGCCGCGGACAGGCGGAAACGATAGCCCGGCGCGGGCGAAACGCAAACGGCGCGCCGGCCGATCGTCAGCGGCAAGGTGAACGAGTCCGGCGCTTCAGCGCATCCCCTTCATGTCCATTCCGTGCATGCCCTCGTGCATGGGCGCGCCAGCCTTGACCCCGGGCGCGACCTTGGCCGCCATGCCGCCGACGGTGAAGGTCACCGGCACCGTGCCGGCGCGATCGAAGGTCAGCGAGCCTTCGACGCTCTCGCCCTCCTTCAGCTGCGCCGTGGGATTGAGAAACATGAGGTGGTCACCACCCGGCCGCAGCGTCACGGTGGCGCCCGGCGCGATGGCGAGACCTTTGTCGAGGCGGCGCATCTCCATCACACCGTTCTTCATCGTCATGGTGTGGACCTGCCCCTCCGGCGCCATCGTCAGACGCGCCGAGACCAGCGTGTCGGGCTCCTTGCCGGTGTTGGTGAGGGTGACGTAGCCGCCGGCGACCGGCGCGGTCCTTGGCGTGGCCCGCAGCCAGGGGTGGGCGATGGTGATCGATGCCTCCGCCGCGAAGGCGGGGACGGCTAAAAGGGTCGTAACGGCAAGCGCGGCGAAAAAAGCGGTGGTTCTCATGGAGACTGGTCCTGTGATCAGGCGGGAAACGATGCCGTGAGAATCTGACAGACGTCACCGCTGGCGTCGGATACCGCACGACCCCGGTCAACGGCATCGTCGCCGGCGGGACGGCCTCGCTCGATCAGACCCGTCAGGGCATCTTCGGCAACCTGCAGGCCTCGCCCAACGCCGGGCTCTTCACCGCCACCGGCCGCGTCGGCTACCTCGTCCCGGTCGACCCGGTGAAGGTCGATCCCGTCGGCGGTCTGCTCTAAACGCGCACCTCGCTCAGCGGCTACACGGAATCCAGTCAGGCCTTCTACGCGATCGGCTGCGACCGGCCGTTTTCGAGCGAGACGCTCACGCGAGCTCGTAGGCCCAGATTCGGAAGCCACGCAATTGGTGAGGGCCGAACGAGTTGATCAGCGGCACGTCGGCGGCATCGCGGCCGCGGGCGACGACGAGCCGACCGATGCGCGGGATGTTGTTGCGCGGATCGAAGGTCCGCCAGCTGCCGCCGACGAACACCTCGATCCAGGCGGAATAATCCATCGGATCGACGACCGGCACGCCGATGTCGCCGAGGTAGCCGTTCACGTAGCGTGCCGGCATGTTCATGCAACGGCACAGCGCGATGGCGAGATGGGCGAAGTCGCGACAGACGCCGCGGCGCCCCAGGTAAACGTCGTGCGCCGAGCGCCGCGAGTCGGGAGACTGGTAATCGAAGGTGATGTGCCCGTGGGCGAAGTCGCAGATCGCCTGGGCGCGGCCCCAGCCCGGCGGCACGTTGCCGAACAGGTCCCAGGCGATCTGGCTCAGCTTGTCGGTCTCGCAGTACCGGCTGCCCATGAGAAACCCCAGGCACTCGTCGGGCAGCTCGGCGACAGGTGTCTCGACGGCGTCGGCGACGACGGGATCGTGGGCGCCGCTGTCGGCGATCGCTCCGTCGCCCCATAGCTGGAGATCGCCGGCGGGCGCGGTGAAGCGGCGGCAGGTGTTGCCGTAGAGATCGTGATAGGTAGTCGTCGGCACACTTGGTACCGTGTGCGAACTTTCCGGCTCGCGCGCGTCGGCGGCGGCGCGCTCATCACGCACGCTCAGCATGGTCACCATCGGCGTCGGCTGCGTGCAATTCAGTGTGATGTCGTAGCCATATCTGATCAGCATGCGCGATTCCCGGAGGCGAGAGCACGAGTGCCGAAGCCATGGACAAGCTTAACAGAAGATGGCCCCGCGCACTCGCCTTTCGCGAGGCGGCCGCGAGGGCCCTCGTCGACGCCGGGCCGTCTGCTGCCCGAAAGAGCGTTTCCGCCCTATGCCTATCTGCCCGGCCGCCATCCGCACCCGGTGCGCGACCCTGATGGTCACAGCTACGGCCTAGGCGAGGCCACGCGCGATGCGGACGGCCTGCGCTGGGGTCTCGACCTTTTCAACCATGGATATCCGTGGGAGGCGCATGAGGCGTGGGAGCCGATGTGGTTTGCCGCCGAACGAGGCTCCGCGCTCCGATCCCTCTACAAGGGTCTGATCCTGCTCGCGGCCGCGAGTGTGAAGATCCGTGAGGGCAAGGGAGCCCCTGCCCTGAGGCACGCCGAGCGCGCCGCCGCCCTGCTTCGCCGCGCCACCGGCGATGCCGCCGAGTTGTTTCGAACGGCGGCCGGCCTGATGCCGAGCGCCCTCGCCGACAGGGTGGACGTCTCCTTGTGTGGGCCGCTCAAAGCGCACGGCTCGGCCGACCCGGACCTCGTCATCGAGGCGTGACGGGCGCTTAGGCCGGCGCCTGGAAGCGCAGCACGCGGTCGCTCGGGAAATCGTACAGCGCGCCGGTCTCCTGCGAGCTCGGCAGGCACAGCGCGACGATCCTGGGCGCCAGCTCCGCGGGCGTGCGCAACGTCTTCGGATCCTCGCCCGGCATGGCCTGGGCGCGCATGGCGGTGCGCAGCGGGCCGGGGTTCACCGCCATGACACGGACCTTGGAGACGTTCATGGTCTCGGCGGCATAGGTGCGTACCAGCGTGTCGACGGCACTCTTGGTGATCGCGTAGGGACCCCAGTAGGCCTTCATGTCGGCGCGATGTGCCGCGCCGGAGGTCAACATGACGACGCGGCCGGCGTCCGAGGCGCGCAGCAGCGGGTCGAGGGCGCGGATCAGGCGCAGGTTCGCGGTGACGTTGGTGGCCAGCACCTGGTCCCACTGCCGGGGCTCGACCTGGGCCAGCGGCGTCAGCGGCCCGAGCATGCCGCCGTTGCCGACGAAGACGTCGAGCCGGTGCCAGCGCGCGGCGATGGCCTGGCCGAGCCGGTCGAGGCCGGACCCGTCCTTGAGGTCGCACGGCACCAGCGTGGCCTGCGAGCCGACAGCCCGGATCGCGTCGTCGAGCTCCTCGAGCGCGCCCTGGGTGCGCGCCAGCGCCACCACGTGAGCGCCGGCCTCGGCCAGCGCCAGTGCCGTGGCGTAGCCGATGCCGCGGGAGGCGCCGGTGACGAGGGCGACGCGGTCGGCGAGGGGCTTGGGATCGAGGGGCATGCGCTTTCCGGCGATGGGAGCGCGGGTTTAGCCGTATGCTTCAGCCTTGTCATTCCGAGGCGCCGCAGGCGAACCCGGAACCGGCGAGCGTCACCGAAGACCGAGACGTTCACCGGTTTCGGATCTCCGCTTCGCTCCGTCCGGAATGACGAGCCTAACCCGCCTCAGCCAGCAGCGAAAGCTGGCTCCTGTGCTCGCCGATGACGTCGGTGAGGTAGGTCGGGTAGTCGCCGGTGAAGCAATGATCGGTAAACTGCGGGCGGACGGGATCGCGGCGCGTCTCGCCCATGGCGCGGTAGACGCCCTCGACCGAGAGGAAGGCAAGCGTATCGCAGCCGATGTACTTGCGCATCTCATCGAGCGAATGCGTGGCGGCGAGCAGCTTCTCGCGCTCGGGCGTGTCGATCCCGTAATAGTCGGGATGGGTGATCGGCGGCGACGAGATACGGAAGTGGATCTCGCGGGCGCCCGCCTCGCGCATCATCCGCACGATCTTCACCGAGGTCGTGCCGCGCACGATCGAGTCGTCGAGTAGCACGATGCGCTTGCCGGCGACGACCGACTTATTGGCGCTGTGTTTCATGCGCACGCCGCTTTCGCGATGCGACTGCGTCGGCTGGATGAAGGTGCGCCCGACATAGTGGTTGCGGATGATACCGAGCTCGAACGGGATCCCCGAGGCTTGGGAATAGCCGATCGCCGCCGGCACGCCGCTGTCGGGCACGGGGATCACCACGTCGGCGTCGATCGAGGTCTCGCGGGCGAGTTCGGCGCCCATGGCCTTGCGCACGCCGTAGACGGGGCGGCCATGAACCACGGAATCCGGTCTGGCAAAGTAAATGTACTCGAAGATGCAGGGGCGCGGCGCAATGCGCGGGAACGGGCGCAAGCTCTCGACACCGCTCTCGGAGATGACGACGATCTCGCCGTTCTCGACGTCGCGCACGAAGCGGGCGCCGATGATATCGAGGGCACAGGTCTCCGACGCCAGCATGTAGCGGCCGTCGAGTTCGCCGAGCACAAGGGGGCGGATGCCGAGCGGGTCACGGGCGCCGATCAGTGCCTTGTTGGACAAGGTGACCAGCGCGTACGCGCCCTCGAGCTCGCGAAGCGCCTCGATGAAGCGCTCGATGACACGAGCCTTGCGGCTGCGCGCGACGAGATGGAGGATCACCTCGGTGTCGGAGGTGGACTGGTAGATCGCGCCGTCGCGGATCAGCTCGCGGCGTAGCGTCAGGCCGTTGGTGAGGTTGCCGTTGTGCGCCACCGCGATGCCGCCGGTGTCGAGCTCGGCGAAGAGCGGCTGCACGTTGCGCAGGATCGTCTCGCCGGTCGTCGAGTAGCGCACATGGCCGACGGCGGCATTGCCGGGCAGGCGGGCGATGGTCGAGGCCTTGGAGAAGTGGTCGCTGACAAGGCCGAGGCGACGCTCGGAGTTGAAGCGGTGGCCGTCGAAGGCGACGATGCCGGCCGCCTCCTGGCCGCGGTGCTGAAGAGCGTGAAGCCCGAGAGCGGTGATCGCGGCGGCCTCGGGATGGCCGAAGATGCCGAAGACGCCGCATTCCTCGCGAAGGCGATCGGATTCGAGATCGCGGTCATCCGGCCCGTACGACTCCTGAGAGCCCGCCTCGTCGATCATCTCAACCCCGGGCGGAAGACCGGCCGCGCCGACCATGAGTCGCGGTGTCTCTGCCAAACGTCATACGTCGCGAAACCTACATAATCTGAACGGCAGCGAATGCCAGCGTTACTTGCGGCCGTAAGCCCTCTGCTAGGGCTCTTTTCCACCGTTCGCGGACCCACGGTCACGCACCGGGGGCAGCGGCGCCGGAGAGTCCTGCTCGGCATCGGCCTTGCTGTTGTCGGGCTTGCTGTTGTCGGGCTTGCCGGCGGCGGCGCCTTCGGGCGGCGGCTCCTCGCCAGGAGCGGTCTTGTCCTTGATGTACTTGTCCAACAAATTGTGCGGAAGCATGGCCTGCAGGTCGTCGCCGACGCTCTGCAGCGCCGGACGCGACCGCGCGTTGCGCACCCACGTGGGCCACTTGTCGGTCGCGGTGTCGAGCTTGGCGAAGAACACGAAGGCAATCACGCACAGGATGAAACCGCGCGCGGCGCCGAACAGGAAGCCGAGCGTGCGGTCGAGCGCGCCGACCTTGGAGTCGAGCACGGCATCCGATAGGTTCACCGTGATGATCGAGACCAAAATTAACGCCACGAAGAAGATGATGGTGCCGGCGGCGAGCGCGGCGATCCAGTCCTTGGCGAAGAAGGAATAAGGCTTCAGGTACGGCACGAGGTAGGGATAAAGGAAGATGCCTGCTGCCGCCGCCGCGATCCAGGAGGCGATGGCGAGGATCTCGCGGGTGAAGCCCCGCAGCATGGCGAGAAGGGCTGACACGAGGATCACCGCGAGCAGGCCGATATCGAGATAGGATGGCATGCCCGGACCTTGAGGTGGCGTGTGCCGCGCCGTCTCGACGAGCGCGCCAGCTTACTGTGCGGGCCAGTCTATAGCGAAGGTTGCCGCGCCCGTCACGCGCTGCGCCGGCTGTCCACACCAGGCTTGGAGGAGCGGCGCAGCGGCACAGGGCCAGTCGTCTCACCGCGCGCTGGCGAAGCGGCCTCGCCGCGCACCGGCGCCTCGCTCGCCGGAGCGGCGATGCGGGCGACCAGCGCGCCGACGTGTTCGCAGGCGAGCAGGCTCAATCCCTCGACGCTCGCCTCGATCCGCGGGGCGACCGCGCGGGAAAAGCCGAGCTTGGCCGCCTCCTTGAGGCGGGCGGCGGCATGGGCCACGGGACGCACCGCGCCCGAGAGCCCGATCTCGCCGAAGAACACCACGTCCGCCGGCAGCGCGCGGCCGCAGAGCGACGACACCAGCGCCGCCGCCGCAGCCAGATCGGCCGCAGGCTCGTTGACCCTGAGGCCGCCGGCGACCGTAAGATAGATGTCGTGCTGACCGAGCTTCAGCCCGGCGTGGGCCTCCAGCACGGCGACGATCATGGCGAGGCGCGACGGCTCCCAGCCGACGACGGCGCGGCGCGGGGTGCCGAGCGACGTCGGCGCCACGAGCGCCTGGATCTCCACCAGCAGCGGCCGCGTCCCCTCCATGCCGGCGAAGACGGCGGCGCCGGGCGTGGCGCCGCCGCCCTGGGCGGCGAGGAACAGGGCGGAAGGGTTGGGCACTTCGGCCAGGCCGCCGCCGGTCATCTCGAAGACGCCGATCTCGTCGGTGGGGCCGAAGCGGTTCTTGATCGCGCGCAGGATGCGGAAGTCGCGCCCGCCCTCCCCTTCGAAGCCGAGCACGGCGTCGACCATGTGTTCCACGACGCGGGGGCCGGCGATCTGCCCGTCCTTGGTGACGTGGCCGACGAGGATCACCACGGCGCCGCTGGTCTTGGCGAACCGGATCAGCGCCTGCGCCGCGCCGCGCACCTGGCTGACGGTGCCGGGCGAGGCCTCGATCGAATCGGTCCACATCGTCTGGATCGAATCGATCACCACCAGTGTCGGGCGCTGCCCCTGCGCGAGGGTCGCGACGATGTCTTCGACGCCAGTCTCCGCCGCGAGCTCGACGGGCGAGTCGGAAAGGCCGAGCCTACCGGCGCGCAGCCGAACCTGGTCTATGGCTTCCTCACCGGAGATGTAGCAGACCCGTTCGCCGCGTCGCGCCAGCGCTGCGCAGGCCTGGATCAGCAGCGTCGACTTGCCGATACCCGGCTCGCCACCGAGCAGCAGCACCGAGCCGGCGACGAAACCGCCGCCGGTGACGCGGTCGAACTCTTCGATGCCCGTCTTCAGCCGCGGCTGCGGCGCCTCGGCGGACGAGAGGTCGCCGAGCGCGAACACCCTGCCCTTGCGGGCCCCGCGCGCCGCCTGCGCGCCGATGCCGGATGCGCCGCCCTCCTCCGTCATCGAGTTCCAGGCGCCGCAAGCCTCGCAGCGCCCCTGCCAGCGCGGCGCGACGTTGCCGCAACCCTGACAGACGTAAGAGGTGCGCAGCTTTGCCATGGTCGAAGACTAGAACAAACCGGGATCATCGGCAAGCATGAGGATATGGCCAAGAGGCGTGGCCGAGCGGACCAGCTTGCCCCGTCGGTGCAGCGAGGCCGGGATGGTCCGCGCCGCCTTCGTCATGCAGGCGCGGAACGGAGCGGGCTCGCCGACGCGCGACCGCCCTGCGCGATGCTCGTCATGAACGAGCATGCCGCGAGTGCGAACAACAGCGCGACCGGCGCCGATCCCACCAAAAGCGTAGTCACCCCAATCGATAACCGCTCTATGAAGATAGCCGGCGGTGGCAAGTTGTGTGATCCTAAGCGCATGCTCGGCGTAATTTCGCCGCCGGTCAGTGGCACGGTGACGTCGTGATGAGCAAGCGCGCCAAAGCCATGTACCACTATCCGACGGCAGCGGCCTGGCGTGCGGACGTGGCGGTCCACGCTGTGGGCATGACGCTGGCACTGGTCGGCGGCGCCGTGATCTTCTCCCTGGCCCTGGCACTCGGTGCGGCATACGCCACCGCCATCGGCATCTACGCCGCCGGCTTCGTGCTGATGCTGGCCTTTTCCGCCGCCTACAACTTCTCTCGCGGCAAGCTCAGGCCGCTGTACCGCCGGCTCGATCACTCCGGCATCTTCCTCATGATCGCCGGCTCCTACACGCCGTTCACCACGCTCGCGCTGAAGGGCGGCTGGGCCTGGGGCATGACCACGGCGGTCTGGACCATCGCCGGGCTCGGCATCCTCGGCAAGATCTTCGTGCCGCAACTGCGCGAAGGCCTCTGGATCGCGCTCTATCTCTCGTTGGGCTGGATCGTGGTTCTGGCCGCCGGGCCGGTGGTCGAGGCGCTCTCCACTCCCGCGATCGTGCTGCTGGTGCTCGGCGGCCTGGTCTATAGCGCCGGCATCATTTGGCATGTGAGGGAGAACGTGACCTTCTCCCGCTCGATCTGGCACGGCCACGTCGTCGCCGCTGCCGGCGTGCACTGGGCGGCGATCCTCATCGGGACGGTGCTGCCCGCGATGGCGCGGTAGAGCAACGTCCGCGGTTGCGGACTTGCTTTAAAAAAGAAAAACGTAGCGAGACAGGCGCCTAGTTTCGCGCGCGACTCCGAAGCATCGTCCGATGCCCTGGCGCAGACCCTCTCACAAGTAGGGCATTGCCAGCCGCACGGCGGCGTCGCGCAGCCGAATCGGCAGCGATCGTGCCTTAAGCTCCTTGTTGGTCAGCGGCTCGCCGCGGTGGCTCGACACGTAATGCTGCAGCGTCTGGGCGATCTGTTGATCGTAAACCTCCATGCACAGCTCGAAGTTGAGCCGTAACGAGCGCATGTCCCAGTTGGCGCTGCCGATCAGCGCCCATTGGCCGTCGACCACCATGATCTTGGTGTGCCGGAACGGCGGCGGCCCGAGCCAGACGTTGACGCCGTCCTTCAGCATGCTGCCGATGTTCTGTCGCGCCGCCCAGTCCACAAAGCGATGGTTGCTGCGGCGTGGCATGACAACGTGGACGACGACGCCGCGCATGGCGGCGAGCGACAACGCGGTGAGCAGCCGCTCGTCGGGCAGGAAGTATGGCGTCATTACATAGAGGGAGGTGCGCGCGCAGGCGATCGCCTGCATGACGCAGAACTCGATCTTCTCGAGATCCTGGTCCGGCCCGGAGGTGATGACGCGCGCCTTGGCGTGGCCCTTCGCCTCAAGCTCGCGGAACCAGGCCGGCCCCTCGATCTCCTGCTTCATCACGAAGGCCCAGTCGTCGGCGAAAGCGTCCGAGAGCTGCGCCACCACGGGTCCCTCGACCTTGAAATGCGTGTCCTGCACCGGATGCTTAGGCTTCGTGCGCATCACGTTCTCGTCGGCGATGTTCATGCCGCCCGTGAAGCCGATCGTTCCGTCGATCACCAGGATCTTCTTGTGCGAGCGCAGGTTCACGAGCGGCATCCGCCACGGCAGTGGCGAATGCAGGAAGCGCCCGACCGGTATGCCCCGCCGCCGCAGCGCGTGATAGGCCTGCGACAGCACCCAATTGCCGCCGATGCCGTCGATGATCGCGCGCACGTCGACGCCGCGCGCCTTGGCCGCCGCCAAGGCCTTGATGAAGCGCATGCCGTTCTCGTCGGTGCGCCAGATGAAGCTGGTGATGCCGATGCTCGTTTGCGCCGCCTCGATGGCCTCGAGCATGGCCGGGTAGGCTTCGTCGCCGTCCTGGTAGATGGCGAGGTGACAGCCTGCCTCCAGTGGGCGGCGGGACACGCGGCTGATGCCGCGCTGCAGGGCCTCGAGATCCTCGTTCATCTCGTGACCCGAATCGGTCTCCTTGCGCGTGCGATTCTTCTCCGGCCGGCGCAGCCGCTCGGCGCGGCGCTGCACCCGATTGATGCCGAGCAGGACGTAGAGAAGCATTCCGAGGCCGGGCACCAGCCAGATCAAGCCGATCCAGCCGAGCGCCGAGCCGACATCGCGCTTGCGCAGCAAGGCGTGGGCGCTCGCCCAGATCGCCAGCGCGACGAGCAGCGGCGGCAGCACCGTGAGGCGTAAAGGGCCGTAGAGGTCGGCGAGCGTCTGCACGTGACGAAGATCCCCGCCGGCGCCGTGCCGGCCGCGCTTCATCACGGCAAACCACGGCTCATTTCAAGGGCAGTGGTGCCGCGAGCGGACGTGACCGTCGCGCCGGCTCGTGCGTTGGTGCCTCGATAGCAGGGAGACGCCGGCCGGTGCACATCTTCAATTCCGAGACGCTGACCAGCATCGTCGCCAGCTATGGCTATTACGCGGTCTTCCTGGTGATCGCGCTCGAGAGCGCCGGCGTGCCGATGCCCGGCGAGACGGTGCTGGTCAGCGCCGCGATCTACGCCGGCACCAAGCATGGTCTCGACATCCGCCTGGTGGTGCTGGCGGCGGCGGCGGCGGCGATCCTCGGCGACAATCTCGGCTTCTGGGTCGGGCGGCGCTACGGCCAGGGCCTGCTGACGCGCCACGGACCGAGGGTCGGGCTCGACGAGCGTAAGCAGCGGCTCGGACGCTTCCTGTTCAAGCGCTACGGCGGCGCAATCGTCTTCTTCGGCCGCTTCGTGGCGCTGCTCCGCACCTATTCCGCGCTGCTCGCCGGCGCCAACGGCCTGCGTCCGGCGACCTTTTTCCTGTGGAACGCCGCGGGTGGCGTCACCTGGGCATGCCTCTTCGGCTTCGGCGGCTTCCTGCTCGGCAAGGGGCTGGAACGGGTCGCGGGCCCGGTCGGCTGGATCGCGCTGGCCCTGGCGGTGGTCGGCGGCGTCGTGCTGTGGCGCTTCTACAAGCGGCACGAGGAGCGCCTGCTCGACGCGGCCGAGCGCGATATGGCGCGCGAGGGCGCCTGAGCCTCAGGCGAAGCGGAACGGCACGAAATCGCGGCGGTCCGGGTCGACGAAGAGTGCGCGATCGATCGGCGGCGCGGCGCGTTGCGGACACTCGTGGCGCTCGCACATGCGGCAGCTGACACCGATCAGCACGGGCGGCGCCTTCAGGTCGACGAGGTCGCCGTAGACGACATCGCTGGCATGCGCCGCCTCGCAGCCGATCCCGAGCGCGTAGTGCCGCGAGGGCGCCAGATGGCTGCCGCCGGATTTGGTCACCGCGCGCGCCACGCAGAGGTAGCGCACGCCGTCGGGCATCTCGGCGATCTGCACGAGCGTGCGGCCGGCCGCCTCGAAGGCTTCGTGGACGTTCCATAACGGGCAGGTGCCGCCGAAACGGGCGAACTGGAAGCGCGTCGAGGAATGGCGCTTGATGATGTTGCCGGCCCTGTCGAAGCGCACGAAATAGAAGGGCACGCCCTTGGCGTTGGGCTTCTGCAGCGTCGAGAAGCGGTGCCCGACCTGCTCGAACGAGGTGCCAAAGGTAAAGCACAGTCGCTCGGCGTCGTAGCGGGTCTTGCGCGCCTGCTCGAGGAAGCGATCGTAGGGCATCAGCACGGCACCGGCGTAGTAGTTGGCGAGTGCCAGCCGGGTGATCGCGGCGGCGTCCTCCGAGCGGAAATTGGCCGAGGCGACGATACGTTCGATGGCTTCGCCCTGCTCGAGAAGGCCGATCTGCTGCGCCATCAGGAAGGTCGCCGACGATGGATCGATGCCTTCACGCAGCCACAGCACGCGGGCCTTGCGGTCGAGCTGGCGCATGAAGCGCGAGTTCGGCTCCACCGGCCTGAACTCGATGCGGATCTGGTGCTTGGCGAAAAGATAGTTCGCCACCGTATCGGGGCGGGCCGCGACGAGGCCGAAGGTTTGCTCGGCGAGGTCCTCGGCGGCGGCGTCAAGATCCTCGAAATAATTGCTGCGGTAGTGCAGGAAATCACGAACCTGCTCGTAGGGCATCAGCACAGCATGCGGACGGTCCTCATCGTTCACGGCGTATCGTTCGTCGAGGGCGTGGAGCTTCTCGTCGGTGCGGCGGAAGGAGAGGTGCAGATTGAGGAAGGCGTGGGCGAACCACGGCACGTTCGCAACGATCGTCTTCAGATCCTGCCCATTGGGGGCGAGACCGCCGAACACAGGATCGGCGAGCGCTTCGCGCAGGCTGCTCACCACCTTGTCATCGTCTTGCTGCGCGAAAGCGGCAACATCGATCGAGAACGTTTGTGCCAGCGCTACCATGACCTGGGCGGTCAGGGGACGCTGGTTGTTCTCGATTTGGTTGAGGTAGCTCGCCGAAATGCCGAGGCGTTCGGCGAACGCGCCCTGGTTCAGGCTGCCGGCCTCGCGCAGCTGGCGGATCTTGGGACCGACAAAGATCTTTTGGCGCATAAGCTTTTGTAACATTGCAAATCGCTTTTGCGAAAATTTTGCAGATGCACCTTATTGTCGCTGCCCTATCCCCCAATTGGGTCTACCTATCGAAAGGCATACGGGAGAATGCTCAATGCCTTTCAAGAGCTTTGACACCGCGACCATAGAAGTCGCCGGCAACGCTTCGTCCATCATTGTCGTCTACGCCGGATCGCTCGTTCGGCTCGGAATCGTCAGCGCGCTGCGGATTCATGCCAGCCTTTCTGGCCAGTCTATCTATCACGGCACCTTCTTGACCGACGTCGAGGATGCGATCCTACAGGCTCGCCATGGCGGCGTGATGGTCTGCGATACCAACGCCTGGACGGCGATGGAGAAGGACGCGACGGGATTGCGCGAGCAAATCCGCGAACAGAAGATTGCGCTCTTGCTTATCGCCAACACCGATTCCGGCGCCCATCGATTGCTTCAGCTCCGCGGAGTGTCGGGAGTCGTGGCGCCCGATTGCGAGATTGCCGATCTCGAGCAGGCCGTGACCGAGGTCGGCGAGGGCCGCACCTGGTTCAAGACCGAAGGTCGCGTTTGCCCGCCGAGCGGGATGTCGAAGCTGTCATGTCGCCAGGTCGAGATCCTGGAGCTCATGACGCGCGGCTTGCTCAACAAGCAGATCGCGTGGGAGCTGGGCGTCACCGAGGGTACGGTCAAAAGCCATGTCTCGGCGATCCTCGAGAAGCTCGGCTGCGACCGCCGCACCCAGGCTATCGCCGCCTTCCTGCAGAGCATGGGCGTCGGCCATCACGCCGTGGCGCCTGCGCTTCATTCCTGAAGTCCGAGTTTCCAAGCGCAGGCGGAAGGCGCCAGCCCGGGATGTCGCCTTGCTTCCATGTTCGATCGTTCTGAGACTTGTCAAAGATATATCTTTGCGAGATATATCTTTGAGGTTTGGGAGGTCGTACCATGTGGTTCGGATCACATCATCATCATACACGCTGCCATGGCCCGACGGGCATGGGACGCGGAGGCGGCGAAGGACGCCTCGGCGGTCGCGGCTTCGGCCCGCGCGGCGGGCGCCCACGCATGTTCGAGCAGGGCGACCTGCGCTACGTCGTGCTCAAGCTGCTCGGGGAGAAGTCGGCGCACGGCTATGAGATCATCCGCGCGGTCGAGGAGCGGTTCGGCGGCGCCTACGCGCCCTCGCCGGGAATCGTCTATCCGACGCTGACCCTGCTCGATGAGCAGGGCTTCATCGCGGTCGTCGAAACCGACGGGCCGCGCAAGCTCTACGGCCTCACAGCCGAGGGCCGCGCCGAATTGGAGCACAGCAGCGCCGACGTCGAGCGCGTCTTCGCCCGCATGAGCGAGCTACGCCAGCGCATGAGCGGCGGCGCGGCGCCGGAGATCCTTCGTGCCATGGAGAACCTGAAGACGGCGCTTCGCCTGCGCATGGACCGCGGCGAGAGTGCCGAACTCAGCCGCATCACGGCGATCCTCGACGGCGCCGCGCGCGCCGTCGAGGAGCTTTAACGCACCGAGCTCTCGAAAGGGATGTAGCGGTAGGTCCAGGTCTCGGTGATCGGCCTGTCCCTGTATTGCAGGAAGCAGCGCATCTCGACCGGCTCCGATCCCTGCGGGTCGAGGTCGAACATGGTGCGCCACAGGTCCTTGGCGCCGTCGGGCGAGCGCTCGGTGATGAAGTGCGAGAAGGTGCCGCGCGAGGACGTGACCACCGGCTCGAGCGTCTCGCCATCGTCGAGCGTCGCCAGGATCGGCCCCTTGAACTCGAGGAGGAACTTGCGCAGCACCTTGGAGCGCGGCGCTCCCTGCACCGCGCCCATGCCGAGCCGCGTCGCCACGCAGAGCGCGAGGTCGCCCGGGAACGGGTCCTTGTCGCGCCAATAGAGCTTGTAGCGGAACTCGAGCTGCTCGCCGGCGTGGTTCTCCGCAGCCGGCACCCACATCGCGACGACGTTGTCGTAGATTTCGTTTTCGGTCGGGATCTCGACGAGCTGGACCGATCCTTCGCCCCAGTCGCCGAGAGGCTCGACCCAGGCGCAGGGCCGCCGCTCGTAGTAGACGGCGTCGAGGTAATGATCGTAATCGTGGTCCCGCTGCATCAGGCCGAAGCCCTTGGGCGTCCGGTCGAGGAAGCTCGAGATCTGCAGCGTCGGCGGGTTGATCAGCGGACGCCACAGGTGCTCGCCGGTGCCGGCCCAGATCGCCAGCCCGTCGGAATCATGGATTTCCGGCCGCCAGTCCGCCGCTTTGGCCTTCACCGTCTCCGAGTACCAGTACATCGAAGTCATCGGCGCGATGCCGAGCCGCGCAATCGGCTTACGCAGATGCAATTGACAGGTGATGTCCATCGTCGTGGCGAAGCCGCGGTGCATCACGAAGCGGTACGCGCCGGCGACGCTCGGCCCATCGAGCAGCGCATAGATTTCCACGGAGTCCTGATCGGTCTTGCCCTCGCCGATCCAAAAATGGGTGAAATCGGGAAATTCCTCCGGGATCGCGACGCCTGAGTTCTGGGCGAGGCCGCGGGCGGAGAGGCCGAATTGGTTGGATTCGCCGACCGCGCGGAAATACGAGCCGCCGATGAAGCGCGCCCAGCCCTCGTGCTCGCGCTGCTCCGGCTTGTCGGCGGCCTGCCGCAGCTCAAAGCCGGCGAAAGGCGGCGGCTGCGGGCCGAGCTTGCGCAGCGGGCTGTCGACAGGAGTGATGAAGTCTTCGGGCTGGAAGATCACCTCGCGAGCGTCACCGCCCTCGAGCGCGTACATCGCCACCGACTTGGGCGACAGCAACCCGACGGCGAGGAAGGTCACGGGATAGGGTCCCTTTGCATCGAGCGCCCGGTCGAGATCGTACTTGGTGTCCTTGGCAACGTCGTAGTCCATCGTCTTGACGATGGCCGGATCGGGCATCGGCGGCGCCTGATAGGCGCTCGCCGCCAAGGCCTTGGCGCGCGCCTTGAGCATATCGAAGCTGAAGGGCTGCGGCGGCCCCAGCTTGACGCCCGGCGGGTTGAGCTCAGGCGCGGCGGTGTCGGCGCTCGCGGTGGCCGTCGTCAGCGACCCTAGCTGCAGCGCCGCGGCAAGCTTCAGGAGGTTGCGTCGCGAGAGCATGGCAAGGCCGTTTCTTGTCGTGGCGAGCCGAGGGCGTTAGCGATGCCGAGCGGGATGAGCAATGGGCGGAGAGATAGACGGCGATGCATGAACCCGCCATGGACGGGAAGGCGATGGACCGCACGGCCAGCCTGCTCGTGCTCGGCGGTGCCCGCTCGGGAAAGAGCGGCTACGCGCAGCGGCTCGCGGAAGCTTCGGGATTGGCCCCGCTGTTCGTCGCCACTGCGGAAGCCTGGGACGAGGAGATGCGCGAGCGCATCCGCCTCCACGTCGCGGCCCGCGACGTGACCTGGATGACGCGCGAGACGCTCTACGATCTTCCCGCAACCCTGATCGAAACGGCCCGGCCCGGGCACGTCGTGCTGGTCGATTGCCTGACGCTTTGGCTCAGCAACCTCATGCTGCGCGGCGACGATGTCGAGGCGGCCGGCGGTACGCTGACCGCGCTCGTGCCGCACCTCGCCGGTCCCGCCATCTTCGTATCGAACGAGGTCGGCGCCGGGATCGTGCCGGAGACGCAGCTGGGTCGTCGTTTTCGCGATGCGCAGGGCCGGCTGAACCAGGCCATGGCCGCGGCCTGCGACGCCGTGGTGCTCGTCACCGCCGGGCTGCCGCGGCAGCTGAAGCCGGCCTTGGCGCCCGCCATCGCCCTTGGCCGACGATGAACTATCGCCACGATTTCCACGCCGGCAACCACGCCGATGTCTTCAAGCACGCGGTACTCGCGCGCATTCTCGTCTATCTCGCGCGCAAGCCGGCGCCGTTTCGGGTCATCGACACCCACGCCGGCAGCGGGGCCTACGACCTCCGCGGCTCGGCCGCCGCGCGCACCGGCGAGTGGCGCGACGGCATCGGGCGCATCGATGCCGCCTCGATGGACCGGGCGGCGCGCGAGCTCCTGGCGCCCTACCTTGCGGTGACCGGCGCGGCAGGTCTTGGCCGGGCGCCCTATCCCGGCTCGCCGCTGGTCGCGCAGGCGCTGCTGCGGCCGTTCGATCGCATGATCTGCTGCGAGACCCGCCCCGAGGCCCGCGTCGCGCTCGAACGCGCGCTGGGCAAGGATCACCGCGCCAAGGTCATCGAGCTCGACGGCTACATCGCGCTCAAAGCCTTCGTGCCGCCGGTCGAGCGACGCGGTCTCGTGCTGATCGATCCGCCCTTCGAGGCGGCGGACGAGTTCGCCCGGCTCGCCGACGCGCTCGTCGGCGCCCACAAGAAGTGGGCCGGCGGCACCTATCTCGCCTGGTACCCGGTGAAGGACCGCCGCGGGCCCGAGCAGCTCGCTGCGACGCTGGTCGCTGCCGGCCTCGACGACGTGCTGCGCCTGGAGCTCGTCGTCGGTCCGCGCGGCGATCGCGACGGACAGCTCAACGCCAGCGGCCTGATGGTCGTCAACGCGCCCTACGTCCTCCACGACGAGGCGGCTTGCCTTCTGCCGGCCCTTGCCCGACAGCTCGGCGCCGGACGGGGGAGCTCGCTGGTCGAGCGGCTCGGCGCCACCTGACCGGAGTGCCCCGCCCATGATGAAGCTGCACGTCTCGCCGACCTCGCCGGCCGTCCGCAAGGTGCGCATCGGCGCCGCGATGCTGGGCTTGAGCGATCGGATCGAGCTGGTGCCGACCGACTTCATGGATCTGCAGGACGCGCTCTACGAGCGCAACCCGCTCGGCAAGATTCCGACGATGGTGCTCGACGATGGCCTGGTCCTGCACGACAGCGCGGTGATCCTCGAATATCTCGACCATTGCGCCGGTGGGGGCCGCCTCATCCCGGCGCTCGGCGAGGCGCGCTGGCGCGTGCTCGCGGATCAGGCGCTGGCCGACGGCATGCTCGATGCCGTCGTGCTCCAGGTCTACGAGGTGCGCTTCCGGCCCGAGGCCAAGCGCGAGGCGTTCTGGGTGGAGCGTCAGGCCGGCAAGATGGAACGGGCGCTCGATGCCTTCGAGCGGCGTCAGCCGGAAGGGCCGCGCAGCGTGGCTGACATCGCGCTCGCCAGCGCGCTCGGCTTTCTCGACCTGCGCATGGAGGGCCGCTGGCGCGCCGACCACCCCCAGCTGGTCGCGTGGCTCGCGGCCTTCGCCGCCGAGGTGCCGAGCTTCGAGGAGACGCGTTTCAAAGGCTGAGAAATGATCGACGGACCGCCGCCGCACGAGACCCTGATTGAGGAGGTCGAGACGCTCGCGCTCGCCGGCTCCACCGACCTGTTCCTGCGCGCGAAGACGCCCGAGTTCCGCCGCGTGACGCTGGCGCTCGCCGCCGCCGGCTTCTCGACCTACGCGCTGCTCTACTGCGTGCAGCCGCTGCTACCGGTCTTCTCGCGCGAGCTCGGCGTCTCGCCCTCGGTGTCGAGCCTGTCGCTCTCGGTCACCACCGCGACACTGGCCGTCGCCATGCTGGTCGCCGGCCGCATCTCGGACGCGCGCGGGCGCAAGCCGATCATGGCGGCCTCGCTCTTCGCCGTCGGCCTGCTGACGGTGGCCTGCGCCTTCGTGCCGAGCTGGGGCGCCCTGCTCGCCGTGCGCGCGCTGACCGGCGTGGCGCTGGCCGGCGTGCCTGCCGTCGCGATGGCCTACCTCGCCGAAGAGGTGCACCCGCGCGACCTCGGCGGCGCCATGGGTCTCTACATCGCCGGCAACGCCTACGGCGGGATGCTCGGCCGCGTGCTCACCGGCGTGCTGATCGATGGGACACAGAGCTGGCGCATCGCGATCGGCGTGATGGGCCTGTTCGGTGTCGCCGCCGCGGCGCTGTTCACCGCGCTGCTGCCGCCCTCCCGCCGGTTCGAGCCGGAGGCGGACGTCTCGTTGCGCCATCTCGGCCCGGCCTTCGCCGGGCACCTGCGCGATCCCGGCCTGGCGCAGCTCTTCGCCGTCGGCTTCCTGCTGATGGGCGGCTTCGTCACCGCCTACAACTATCTCTCCTACCGGCTGATCGAGCCGCCGTTTGATCTCAGCCAGGCCTTCGCCGGCGCCATCTTCCTGGTCTATTTGCTCGGCGGCCCGGCCTCGGCTTGGTTCGGCCGGCTCGGCGGACGCTACGGGCGCGGCCGCATGATGTGCTCCGCCATGACGTTGATGGCGCTGGGCCTTGCGCTGACGGCGACACCGAGTCTCGCGGTCTCGATCGCCGCCATCGCGATCTTCACCTGCGGTTTCTTCGGCGCCCACGCGATCGCCAGCGGCTGGGTCAGCCGGCGCGCGCAGACGGCGCGGGCGGCGGCGGCCTCTTTGTACCTCTTTGCCTATTATCTCGGCTCCAGCCTCTTCGGCTCGCTCGGTGGCCTGTTCTGGTCGCGTTTCGGCTGGCCCGGTATCATGTCGCTGGTGGCGCTGCTGATCGCGGCGGCCCTCGGCCTCGCGACGAGCCTGACTCGGCTGGAGACGCGCGAACTGGCGCGATCCAGCGAAGCGACGTCGTCTCGCGGCTGACGACTCGAGCTGCCCTGGCGAGCCATAGCGCGCGGAGCCGGCTGCACGGCAGTTGCTTGACTTCGCCCGACCTCGGTGCGAGCACGCCCGCCCATGCCGTTGCTCTCCCTCCCCGCGCGATGAAAGCTTTCGTGTTCCCCGGCCAAGGCTCGCAGGCCGTCGGCATGGGCAAGGCTTTGGCCGACGCGTTCCCGCAGGCGCTCGCGGTCTTCGCCGAGGTTGACGAGGCGCTCGGGCAGCCTCTCTCCACCCTGATGTTCGAGGGGCCCGAGGCGGAGCTGACGATGACCGCCAACGCACAACCGGCGCTGATGGCGGTCAGCCTCGCGGTTCTCGCCGTGCTGCGGGACGAAGCCGGGCTCGATCTCGCTCGCGACGCGGCTTTCGTCGCCGGTCATTCTCTGGGCGAGTATTCGGCGCTCGCCGCCGCCGGTGCTTTGCCGCTGGCCGCGACCGCGCGGCTGCTGCGGCTGCGCGGCGAGGCGATGCAGGCGGCGGTGCCCGTCGGTGCCGGCGCGATGGCGGCACTGCTCGGCGCGGAGCCGGAAACGGCTGCGCAGATCGCCGCCGAGGCCGCCGTGCCGGGCGAGGTCTGTCAGGTCGCCAACGATAACGGCGGCGGCCAAGTGGTGATCTCGGGGGCCAAGGCGGCAGTCGAGCGCGGCATCGAGATCGCCAAGAGTCGAGGCATCAAGCGCGCCATCCTGCTGCCGGTATCGGCGCCCTTCCATTGCGCGATGATGCAGCCGGCGGCCGAGGCGATGGCGCGAGCGCTGGCCGAGGCGCCGTTGCAGGCGCCCATCGTGCCGCTCGTCGCCAACGTCACCGCCGCGCCCGTCACCGACCCCGCCATCATCCGCGACCTGCTCGTGCGGCAGGTCACCGGAACGGTGCGTTGGCGCGAGTGCATGGCCTTGATGGCCGGGCAAGGCGTGACCGAGTTTGTCGAGTGCGGCGCCGGCCGCGTGCTGTCCGGCCTCGTCAAGCGCGTCGCGCCCGGTGCCATCGGCGTGTCGGTCGGCGTTCCGGCCGAGGTCGAAGCCTACAAGAGCGCCAACTGAGGCGCCGGGAGACGTCATGTTCGATCTGAAGGGACGGACCGCGCTGGTCACCGGGGCCAGCGGCGGCATCGGCCGCGCCATCGCCGCCGCGCTTCACGGCCAGGGCGCGACACTGGTCCTCTCCGGGACCCGGCGCGCCGCACTCGACGCTTTGGCTGGCGCATTGGGCGAGCGCGTCCATGTCGTGGCCTGCGACCTCTCCGATGCCGGCGACGTCGACGGCTTGGTGCCGGCGGCCGAGGCTGCGGCCGGAACACCGGTCGACATCCTCGTCAGCAACGCCGGCATCACCCGCGACAACCTCCTGATGCGCATGAGCGACGCGGAATGGGACCAGGTCATCACGGTCAACCTCACCACCGGCTTCAAGCTGGCACGCGCCTGCCTCAAGGGCATGATGCGCCGCCGTTACGGCCGCATCATCGCCGTGACCTCAGTCGTCGGCACCACCGGCAACGCTGGCCAAGCCAATTACGCCGCCTCGAAAGCGGGTACGGTCGGGCTCACCAAGAGCCTCGCCATGGAGGCGGCGACGCGCAACGTCACCGCGAACTGCATCGCGCCGGGCTTCATCGAGACCCCGATGACCGACGTGCTCAACGACAAGCAGAAGAGCGCGATCCTGGGCGCGGTGCCGATGGGCCGGCTCGGTCAACCAGCGGATGTCGCCGCCTGCGCCGTGTTCCTCGCGAGCACCGAGGCCTCCTACGTCACCGGACAGACGCTCCACGTGAACGGCGGCATGGCCATGATCTGAGGCTAGATCCGCAAGTCGGATCCGCAGGTCGCCCCGCCAACTCGCACTGCTGTGGCGATTGTGCTAGGCAGCGCCGCTTGTACGATGCGTTCGGGGTGAAAACGGGAGTGTAGCGCTCGACTTGCGTCGACGTGAACTCTAGTGAAGCTGCCGGGAACGCGGTTGCGCTCCGGCTATGACGGTCGGACCGACCGCGAAAGATAAGGATCGAAGACGATGAGTGATGTGGCCGACCGCGTGAAGAAGATCGTGATCGAGCACCTCGGAGTGGACGCCGACAAGGTCACTGACAACGCGAACTTCATTGAGGATCTCGGCGCCGATTCGCTGGACACGGTGGAACTGGTGATGGCTTTCGAGGAAGAGTTCAGCGTCGAGATTCCCGACGATGCCGCCGAGACGATCGTCACCGTCGGCGACGCCGTGAAGTTCCTCGACAAGGCCACCGCCGCGCAAACCTAAGCCGGCATTCCTTTCACAAAGGCGCCGGCTTGCTCACGCACCGGCGCCTTCGGCGTTGCGCCGACTTAATCCGACATGGGCTATGGATGCGTAGGGTCGTCGTCACAGGACTTGGAATGGTGTCGCCGCTCGCCTGCGGCGTCGAAGCGTCCTGGAAGCGCCTGCTCGCCGGCGAGTGCGCGGCTAAGCCCATCATCGCTTTCCGGGCCGACGATCTCGCCTGCCGCATCGCCATGAACGTGCCCCGCGGCGATGGCACCAACGGGACCTTCAATCCCGACCATTGGATGGATCCCAAAGACCAGCGCAAGGTCGACGATTTCATCCTCTTCGCGGTGGGGGCTGCGACCCAGGCTCTCGACGATGCCGACTGGCACCCTTCGACCGACGAGGACCAGATCGCGACCGGAGTGTACTTCGGCGCCGGCATCGGCGGTCTCAACGGCATCGCCGACCAGGCCATCATCCTCCACGAGAAAGGGCCTCGCCGCGTCTCGCCGTTCTTCGTCACCGGACGGCTGATCAACCTCGCCGGCGGCTACATCTCAATCAAGCACAAGCTGCGCGGACCCAACCACGCCTGCGTCACGGCCTGCGCGTCGGGCACGCACGCGATCGGCGATGCCGCGCGGCTGATCGCGCTTGGTGACGCTGACGTCATGATCGCCGGCGGTTGCGAGGCGACGATCAGCCGGATCGGAATCGCCGGCTTCTCCGCCTGCAAGGCACTCTCGACGAACTTCAACGATGCGCCGGAGAAGGCGTCGCGCCCATTCGATCGCGACCGCGACGGCTTCGTCATGGGCGAGGGCGCCGGCGCCGTCGTGCTCGAAGCCTACGATCACGCCAAGGCGCGCGGCGCGAAGATCTACGCCGAGGTGATCGGCTACGGCATGTCGGGCGACGCCTACCACATCACCGCGCCGGCGGAGAGCGGCGACGGCGCCTACCGCGCCATGCAGGCGGCGATCAAGCGCGCCGGTATCGAGCCGCGCGACATCGACTACATCAACGCTCACGGCACCTCGACGCCGCTCGGCGACGAGATCGAGCTGCGCACCGTGCAGCGGCTGCTTGGCGATGGTACTAATTCGCTGTCGATGTCCTCGACCAAATCGGCGATCGGCCATCTACTCGGCGCTGCCGGCGCGGTCGAAGCAGTCTTCTCGGTGCTGGCCTTGCGTGACCAGATCGTACCGCCGACCATCAACCTTGACAACCCGCCCGATTTCGCCCGCATCGACTTGGTGCCGCACGAGGCGCGCAAGCGCGATGTCGAATTCGTGCTGTCTAATTCCTTTGGTTTCGGCGGCACCAACGCCTGCCTCATCCTCACCCATGCCAGGTGAGCGGCGGCCGCCCCTGCGCACCATTCCAGCTTTCGCCATATTGACGGCTTAGCCGTGGGTCGGCCTTGTCGGATGCCTCTCGGCGGCCCCGAACTTCGTGGCGCTTCGAGGAACCAATTCGCGCGATGACGCCGCAAAGCCCCAACGAAGCGCTTCAGCCGGAGGCTCCGCCTCCGCCGCCGCCGAGGTTGCCGAAAAAGCGGCGTCCAACGCTCTCGATGCTGTCAGGCTTCGTTTCGTTCCTCGCCATCGTTGCCGTCGGCGCGCTGGCTTTGTTCACCTGGGGTCGGGCGCGCCTGCAGGAACCGGGGCCGTTGACGGCCAACAAGATCGTCTACATCGCCCCTCATACCGACCTGCCCGACATCATCGACAAGCTCGCGAATGAGGGCGTGGTCGACAGCCCTCTTGCCCTCAACGTCGTGCTAACCGGCACCGGCAAGCGCGGGCAGGTCAAGGCCGCCGAATACCTCTTCAAGGCGCACGCCAGCCTGCAGGAGGTGATCGACACGCTGGTCTCCGGCAAGCAGTACCTGCATCCGTTCTCGGTGCCGGAAGGTCTGACCAGCCAGCAGATCGTGCAGCGGCTGAAGGAGAGCGACCTGCTCGTCGGCGACGTCAAGGACGTGCCGCGCGAGGGATCTCTGATGCCCGACACCTACAAGGTCTACCGCGGCGAAACCCGCGCCGCTGTGATCCTGCGCATGCAGGAAGCCGATCACAAGATGGTGGAGCAGATCTGGGCGCGTCGCACCCCCGACCTGCCGCTGCACGCCCCTTACGACATGGTCACCTTGGCTTCCGTCGTGGAGAAGGAGACCGGCAAGGCCGACGAGCGCTCGCGCGTCGCCGGCGTGTTCATCAATCGCATGCGCAAACACATGCGGCTGCAGTCCGACCCGACCATCGTCTACGGTCTCGTCGCGGGACAGGGCACGCTCGGCCACTCGATCACGCGCTCCGAGCTCGATCGCCGCACGCCCTACAACACCTACCAGATCGACGGGCTGCCGCCGGGGCCGATCGACAATCCCGGCCGCGCCGCCCTCGAGGCCGTGGCCAACCCCTCGCGCACCTCGGACCTCTATTTCGTCGCCGACGGTTCCGGCGGACACGCTTTCTCCGGAACGGTCGAGGAGCACAACCGCAACGTCCAGCGCTGGCGCCAGATCGAGCGCGTCGCCAAGGACAAGGTCGACGTCGACAAGCTGTCGCCGACGGCGACGCAGCCGTCGCCTGGCAGCAAACCGAGCGACCAGCGCAGCGACGCCGGCGACGACGCGGCTTTCGGAGCTCTGCCGATGGCGGTGGCCAGCACGAGCCTGGGCACGAGGGTCCTGTTCATGGATCCGACGGCGAACCACGACATCGCGCGCATCGCTGCCGCGGAAGAACGCGGGGCTTCGTCGGCCGGTTCGCGAGTCACGAATACGCCTTCAACCCGCCAGGAGCCGGCGCGTTACGCCGACCTTGATGCGATGAGCTTCGCTTTCTCCGATGGGCAGGCCAAGCAGACCGCGAAAGTCGACCTGCTCGACGGACCCATCACCGATAGCCCTGCTGCGGCAACCACGGACGTGGCCCAGACGCCGACCGCCGCGACGATGCCGGCGGCGACGCTCGCGGCGCATCCCGTCGCCACGCGCGAGACGCGCGCCGCCTTGCTCGACGTGCGCGGTCCCGACCATTCCGACCTCTTCGCCGACCCCGACGGCGATGGCGCAGCGGCCGTGCCGGCGAAGGCGCCGCCGGCGCATCCCAGGATCTTCGACGCCTCCGAGAACACGCCGTTCGATCCGCTGCGCAACAAGAGCTACGACCTCAACACCGCCAAGACGATCCCCGCCGACCTTGTCCACTACTGATCGGACACCGGTGCCTGCCTCCGGCGCAGCCGCGGTGCGCAGCATGACCGGGCTCGCCCAGGTCGCCGGCGACAGCGGCCCGGCGCGCTGGACCTGGGAGCTCAAGACCGTCAACGCCAAGGGCCTCGACCTCAGGCTACGCCTGCCGCCAGGCTTCGATGCGCTCGAGATCGAGGCGCGCAAGCGCATCGGCGTCCGTCTCGCCCGCGGCACCTGCCACGCCGCACTCACGATAACGCGCGAGAAACTGCCCGTGCAGCTTCGCGTCGACACCGAGAAGCTCGCGGCGCTAACGCAGACGCTGGCCGACGTGCCGCTGCCGCCCGGCATCGGCCCGGCGACCCTCGACGGCCTGCTGGCGCTGCCCGGCATGGTCGAGACCGCCGAGCGCGTCCACGATCCCGTTGCCGCCGAGACCTTGAAGGCAGATTGCGCCGCAGGTCTAGACGACGCCCTCGACGCGCTTGTGGCGATGCGCGAGGTCGAAGGCGCGGCGCTCCGCGACGTGCTGGGAACCCGCCTCGCCGCTATCGCCCGGCTCACCACCGCCGCCGACGACGCCCCGCAGCGCACGCCCACGGTCATCCGCGCCAAGCTCGCAGCAACGATCGCGACGCTCGCCGAACGTCACGCGCTCGCCCCGGACCGGCTGCACCAGGAGGCGCTGATCCTCGCCGCCCGGGCCGACGTGCGGGAGGAACTCGACCGGCTGCAGGCCCATGTCGCCGCCGCGCGCCAGCTCCTGGCAGAAGGCGGCCCCGTCGGGCGAAGGCTCGACTTCCTGGCTCAGGAGATGAGCCGCGAGGCCTCGACCTTCTGCGCCAAGGTCGACGATGCCGCGCTCACCGCGATGGGCCTCGAGCTGAGGGTCGAGATCGAGCAGCTGCGCGAGCAGGTGCAGAACGTCGAATAGATCGACGCCCCGACGAGCCAGATGTAGCGGCGTGCAAAAACCGGCTCAAGCCGCGTCTCATTCTACCGATGAGGCTCCCGGCATCGTCGTAGCCATCCCGGGCGGATACTCGAGCCGCTTCTGCGCCAGCCTCAGCGCGCGCCGGACCGCCCCACCTTGGGCGTCACGGCCAGCTGCGCTGCCCCCAACAGGTGACCCTGCAGGTAGGTGATGCCCCACTCGGTCAGGATGCGGGCCGTCTCCTCGTCCTCGACCCATTCGGCCACGGTCGGGATCTGCAGGTTGCGGGCGAGATCGATCAGCGTGCGGATGAAGAAGCGGTCGTCCTGCGACGAGGCGAGGTTCTGGCAGAAGGCGCCATCGATCTTAAGGAAGTCGACCGGCAGCTGGCGCAGAGTCTTGAACGAGGAGTGCCCGGAGCCGAAATCGTCGATTGCGAGCTTTACGCCCAGCGGCTTGATCGCCGCCAGGGTCACCCGCGTCGTATCAATGTCGCCGATGGCGCAGGTCTCTGTCACCTCGATGGTCAGGCGGCGCGCCGCATCGGGACGGAGCCGCGAGGCGGTGCGCAGGTGCTCGAACCAGCACGGCTCGGCGAGGCTCGCCGGGGAGGCATTGATCGAGAGGTGCAGCTTGCGATCGGCCGTCATCAGCGAGAAGGCGATCTCGATGACGCGGCGATCGATGAGCGAGACCAGCCCGTCTCTTTCGGCACTGGCGATGAGCGCATCGGGCATCATCGGCGGCCCGTCAGGCCGCACGATGCGTACAAGTCCTTCGTAGAAGGCAACCTCTCGGGTGCGGGCATCGACGATCGGCTGCAGCGCCAGCGCCACGCGCCCCTCCCTCAAGGCTAGCAGAATCTCGTCGGAGGTGCGGACGGCCTGACGTGAGGCGCTGCGACTCATGCCGGGCTCGTGGCGCACGTAGTCGGGGCCGTTGGGCTGGCGCGCCGCCTCGAGCGCCTCCTCGGCGAATTGCAGCAGCGCCTGCGGCGTGCGCCCGTGGGCCGGCGCGATCACCGCGCCGATGCGCGGCAACAGGCGCGGCGTGCCCGTTTTCCTATCGGTCATCGAGGCGATCAGTCGTTCCGCCGCCGCTGCCGCCTGCGCCTCGTTGCACGCCTCGAGCAGCACGGTGAACTTGGCGCCGGCATGCCGGGCGACCACCTCGTGCGAGCGCATCTGGAGGCGCATGCGCGCCACCGCCTCGATGATCTGGTCCTCAGGGACCGGATCGGACGATCCGGCCAGGTCGAGGCCGATCAGGAGCACTGCGAAGGTCGAGTTCTTGCGCGCCGCGAGCGACAGCTGGCGGGCCACGTGTTCGACGAAGAACGCGCGGTTGAAAACGCCGGTCGCGGGATCACGCTGCGCCGAGACGGTCTGCCGACGCTCCGCCTCGAAGCGCTCGGTGACAACGCGGATGATCCCGTGGACGCGGGAAGGCCGATCGCCGGCATCGGCGAACCAGCGCCCCGAATCCTCGACCCAAACGGGCTGCGTTTGCGCCCGCTTGTGCTCGATGAGGCCGTAGACCGCCTTGAACACAACGCCGCCGCCAGCGTCGCATCCGCCCGGCGCCATGATCGCCTCGTAGCGCGATGACGGACTTTCAGCGGCGAGATGCTCGGCGTAGCCGAGGCCCGTCGAGACCAGTTCGAGTGACGGCAAGCCAAGGACAAGGGCATAGCTCGGCGACCAGGTGATCTCGTCGGTGGCGAGGTCCCAGTCGTAGACGACCTCGGAGGTCGGGACGAGGGCCGGGTCTTCCGGGAAAAGCGCGTCCGGCCCAAGGCTCAAGCCGAGTGCATTGCTCGAAATCGGCACCTTGGTCTCCGTGGCCGCAACGCTATCGACGCAAGGTAAGATGCTTGTCCTAAGATTCCTTTAGGGATGACGCGAACGACAGTCGTCGTCATCCCCGGTTCTTGCGTTCGCGCAAGGCGGCGAAGACATCCTCCCCATCGGCGTTGGCCATCCCCATCGCCGCCTTGAGTTCGGGATCGTCCGCTCGCAGGAACGGGTTGGTGGCACGCTCGATCGAGATCGTGGTGGGCAGCGTGGCCTCGCCCTTGGCCCGCAGCGCGTCGATCGCCTCCGCTCTTTCGACCAGCAGCTCATTGCCGTTGTCGATGCCGACCGCGAACCTGGCGTTGGACTGCGTATACTCGTGCCCGCAATAGACCTCCACCGAGCCGGGCAACCGGGCGAGCTTCATCAGCGAGTGGTAGAGAACACGCGGCGGCTCCTCGAAGGGGCGTCCGCAGCCGAGCGCGAACAGCGTGTCGCCGGCGAACAGCAGGTCCTCGGCCTCGAACCAGTACACGATGTGTCCGCTGGTATGACCGGGCGTCTCCAGCACCTTGGCTTTGAGCGCGCCGACACTGACGTAGTCGCCCTCGCCGAGCGCGAGATCGAGCTTGCCGATCTTCGCCTGCTCCTTGGCCGGTCCGACGATCCGGGCGTGCGGGAAGCGCTTCTTCACCTCGGCTATACCCTGGGTATGGTCGGCGTGGTGATGCGTAACGAGGATGTCGGTGAGATCCCAGCCCTTGTCGGCGAGCGCCTCGAGGACCGGCGCCGCCTCTGGCACGTCGATCGTGGCCGTCGCCCGCGTCTCGGGATCGTGGAGTAGCACGCCGTAATTGTCGCTGAGGCAGAGGAACTGGTGGACTTGGGCGGGCATGCAGTGGGCTCCGGAGCGCGAGAAAGCGCCCGCTAACGATGCGATCGTGAACGAGGTTGCCGCAGGTGCAAGGCGGCGCCGATTGTGGCAGTCTGTGCGCCCATGGCCCTTGATGTCGTCGATCTGCGGACCTTCTATGCCACGCCGCTCGGCGCGGTGACGCGGCGGCTTGTCGGTCGGCTCGTGCGCGAGCGCTTCGCTTCATGCTGCGGCACCTCGGTGCTAGGCATCGGTTACGCCGTCCCGTTCCTTGACGTGTATCGCGACGAGGCGGTGCGAGTGCTGGCGTTCATGCCGGCAGAGCAGGGCGTGGTGAATTGGCCCGCCGCCGGCCGTTCGGCCTCCGCTCTGGTCGATACAAGCGCCCTCCCCCTGCCCGACAGCTGCATCGACCGGGTTCTGCTGATCCATGCTCTGGAGATCACAGAGCACCCTCGCGACCTGCTCGCCGAAGTCTGGCGCGTTTTGACACCGGGTGGTCGCGTCGTCGCCGTCACGCCGAGCCGCGCCGGGCTATGGGCCAGGGTCGACTCGACGCCGTTCGGCCACGGCCAACCCTATTCCCGCTCGCAATTGCGCGACCTGATGCGGGAGACGCTGTTCTCGCCGACGCACTGGACCGAGGCGCTCTACATGCCGCCGATCGGGCGGCAGCTGTTCCTGCGCTCGGCGCCGGCCTTCGAGCGCATCGGGGCGCAGCTCGCCCTGCCTGGCGCGGGCGTGCTGGTCGTGGAAGCGCAAAAGCAGCTCTATCGCCCGATCCTGCGGCGGCAGCTGGCGCGGCGCATGGCGCCGGCGATCCAGCCGGCGCTGGTCGCCCGTCCGGTCGGCGCGGTGGCGCGCGACCGCCCCGTTGAAGAGCCCTGAGGCGTTTCCCATCTCTTGGCCAGGCCGAGCTGGCGGCCGGAGATGATAACCATGACCGCGACTGCATCGGGTTTCGCCGGACGCTACGAGCCGGCGCGCGACATCGACGTCGCCGCCACCATGAAGCGCCTGCGCTGGCTCGCCAACTTCCTCGACACGGCCGTGCGCCTGCCCGGCGGCTTCCGCTTTGGCGCCGACACGATCATCGGACTGGCGCCGGGAGTGGGCGACCTCGCGACTGCCGGCATCGCCTGCTACTTCGTCTACGAAGGCAAGCGTCTTGGTCTTCCCAAGCGCGCCCTGGCGGCGATGGCCGGCAACGTCGCGCTCGACCTCATCCTTGGTGTCACGCCGATCCTGGGCGATCTCGCCGACACCTGGTTCAAGGCCAACGTCCGCAACCTCGCCATCATCGAGAAGCACGTGGGCCGCCAGCAGATCTGATTGCGCTGCGACGATCGGAAGGGGCGTCGAGCAAGCCGATGCGATTGCGCCGGCTTCGCTGCAGACGTAGACATAGGATATGCCTGCGAACTCCCTGCGTCTCGCCCGCTTATCGTTGTCCTGGTTGGGAGGTCTCGCCAGCCCGACTCGATTCTTGCGCCTCGCCGGCATCCTGGTCCCATTGTTGGCCGGCGTGACTGCCCTGCTCTTCGTGGTGGGCCTGACGCTCGCCTATCTCGGCCCCGACGACTATCAGCAGGGTCGAACCGTCATGATCATGTACCTTCATGTGCCGGCGGCGTGGCTAGCCATGATGGTCTATATGGTCATGACCGTCGCTGCACTCGGTACCCTGGTGTGGCGCCATCCCGTTGCCGACGCCGCGCAGAAGGCCGCCGCGCCCCTAGGTGCCGGCTTCACTTTCATTTGCCTCACCACCGGTTCGCTATGGGGCAAGCCGATGTGGGGTACCTGGTGGGTCTGGGACGCTCGGCTCACGTCCGTCCTCATTCTGTTCCTAATCTACCTCGGCCTCGTCGCGATCTGGCAAGTGTTCGAGGATCCAGGCCGGGCCGCCAAGGCCGCCGCGATCTTCACGCTGACCGCCGTCGTGATCATCCCCATCATCCATTTCTCGGTGCAATGGTGGAACACGCTGCATCAGGCGGCGTCCTTCGGACTCAACGGTTCGGCCGTCGCCAAGCCGATGCTCTGGCCGCTGTTCACCATGATGCTCGCGTTCACGACGCTGTTCTTCACCCTTCACCTCGCCGCGATCCGCAACGAGATCCTGCGCCGCCGCCTGCGTCGTCTGTCGATCCTGGAGGCGAGCAGCGCCGAACGCGACGAGCCGGCCTTCGGCGCCTCCGTCGGCACGGCGGCCTGACCCGATGGAGCACGATCCCCACACCGGCTTCATCGCCGCCGCCTACGTCGTCGCCGCGGTGGTGATCGTCTCGATGATCGCCGTCATCGTCTCCGACAACCGTGCCCTGCGACGCGGCTTGGCACGGTTCGGCGCCCGCGGCCTTGATCGCGAGTGAGCGAGCCCGACGACGAGATCGAGCCCGAGCAAGGCGGCACGCGCCGCGCTTGGCTCGTTTTCGTGCCTCTCGCCCTCTTCGCAGCAGTCGCCGGACTGTTCCTTCTGCGGCTGGGCGCCGGTGACGCCTCCCGATTGCCTTCAGCGCTGATCGGCAAGTCGGTTCCTGCCTTCGCTCTCGCGGCGGTCGATGGCCTCGGCAAGCCCGGCCTCGCGGCGGCCGACCTCAAGACCGGCAAGGTCACGGTGGTCAACGTCTTCGCGTCCTGGTGCGGCCCCTGCCGCGAGGAGGCGCCGGCGCTGCTGCAGCTCTCCCAGCAAGGCCTGCCGCTCGTCGGCATCGCCTACAAGGACAAGCCGGAGAATACCCGCCGCTTCCTCGCCGACGACGGCGACCCGTTCCGCGCCATCGGCGCCGACACTACGGGGCGCACCGGTATCGATTTCGGCGTCTACGGCGTTCCCGAGACCTACGTCGTGGACGGCACCGGCACCATCACGGCCAAGATCGTCGGCCCGCTGACGGACGACGCGATCCGCAAAGACCTCCTGCCGGCGGTCGCGAGGGCTGAGTTGGCCGAAAAGCAATGAGGTGTTACTGACGCGGCCCGAGGTGTTGCCCGGCGTCGACGGCGAGGAACTGCCCGGTGACGGATCTCGCCTCGGCGAGGTAGAGCACCGCTGCCGCGACCTCGTCCGGCGCGACCGCCCGCCGGAGCGGCACCGCCGCCACCTCGCTGGCGAAGCCCTCCTGACCTTCGAACGGGTTGGGCAGCACAGGTCCTGGCCCGACGGCGTTGACACGCACGCCCTTGGCCGCAAAGGCCTGAGCCATGACCTGCGTGGCGGTCCACAAAGCCGATTTCGCCAGCGTGTAGGAGAAGAAGGTCGTATCCGGACGCAGGATGCGCTGGTCGATCAGGTTGACCACGCAGGCGTCGCCAATCCCACTGCATTGGGCGTGAAACGCCGAGGCGAGCAGCACCGGCGCGCGCAGGTTCACCGCGACATGTCGCTCGAACAAGGCCATGTCGGGAATCTCGGCCGTGTCGGCCTCGAAGATGGCGGCATTGTTCACGAGGAGATGCAGCGGCCCAGCCGCGCCGGCCCGCGCGATGAGATCGGCGCAGTTCGCGGGATCGACGAGATCGGCGGACAGCGCGCTCGCGCGATATCCCGAGGCCACGAGCGCCTCCGCCTCGGCCTGCGCCCGGGACAGCGAACGCGGGCTGGCGTGGAGGACGACGGCATAGCCGGCCTGTCCGAGACGCTGCGCGATCACGAGCCCGATTCGGGCCGAAGCTCCCGTCACCAGCGCCGCGCCCTTGCTCATCGCCGGCCTTGCCTCCTCGAGTTGCAGTCGCTCTATAGCCCACGGTGCACGATAACCAAGCGTTCACCAAATCGCATTGTTCTTAGCACATCGACTTCTACGGAGTACAAATCTATACTTGGTTCTCTCCCAAAGAATGTTTGCAAATGCATAGACATCTCAAACAACATCGATCTCGTGAACGACTTTAGATCTTGTAAAGGATAACGGCTCAACTTTTAATAACCACGGCAACGTATCTCAGGATGCATACGGCACCTTGCCTGGAGATCCTCATGAGCCGCCTTCGCCTCGCCTCCACCTTCGGCCTTCTCCTCACCTCTTCAGCTTTCGCGGCAGACCTGCCCTCGCGCTACGCGCCGGCGCCCTATTACGATGCCGCGCCGGTCTTCACATGGGGCGGCGTCTATGCCGGCATCAACGGCCAGCTCGGCGTGGGCAGCTTCACCCAGGGCGGCGGCCAGCTCTTCGGCTCACCCTTCGGCGGTCTCGGCGGTGCGACGCTGGGCTACAACTACCAGCAGGGCCAGCTCCTGGTCGGCGCCGAAGCCGACGCGTCGTTCGGCTCGATCTCCGGCAGCGGCAATTTCGGCCGCGCCACGAACAGCTCGGGCGTGATGAACGGGCTCGGCACCATCCGCGCCCGCGTAGGCTACATCTGGAACCAGCGCCTGCTGATCTACGCCACCGGCGGCTACGCCGGCACCGTGCTCAACGGCAAGATCTCGGATTACGCCTTCTCGCCGAACTACGTGCTCAACGAGGGGCATTACCTCGACGGCTACGCCGTCGGCGCTGGCGTCGAATACGCGCTAACCACCAAGATTTCGGTCAAGGGCGAATACCTCTTCACCGGCTTCGGCGCGCACCAATACTTTGCAGGCACTCGCGACACCGTCTCCGCGGGCGCCAACATCAGCCTGATCCGCGCCGGGCTGAACTATCACTTTTAGCGCAACGTCCGCTGTCGTGGACTTCAGCGCGGCAGCGCATCCGCGAGCTCGTCGAACCGCGGGCGCGCGGCAGGGTTAGGCGCGACGCAGGCGCGTTGGAGCGCGCGGGCGGCCTCTTCGCCGGGCGAACATCGATCGAGCAGCTCGCCGAGCAGCAGGCCGAAGGCGAGGACGTCCAGCTTCTCGAGCGCCGGAGCAGCGCCAGGCGGCATGAACGAGGCCGCGCCGAAGTCGCTCAACACGGCATCGCCGCCGGCGCCGTCCCAGAGAATGTTGTGGGCGTAAAGGTCCCCGTGAAGCAGGCCGCACCCGTGGAGGTGGGCGCCGGCACGGGCGATGCCGCCGCCGATCCGCAACGCCACCTCTGTAGAAAGGTAGAACCCGTCCTCATAGACGTCGCGGCTGCAACTCGCCGGGCTCGGTGGCCCCGCCAAGATCCGCCAATGCGGCGCGAGCAGCGGCATCACCAAGGCGTCCATGCCCCCGGGATGGCCGGTCACGCGGCCGATCCCGCCGACGATGTTGGGATGCCCGCCAGCCGCGAGGCAAGCGGCCATCTCGCGCTCCGGCAGACCGTCGCTGGTCATGACGCCTTTGAAGAGCTTCACCGCAAACGCCTGCGCTACGTCGCCGGCGGGCTGCCACGTGGCGGCGTGAACATGGCCGGAGGCGCCCTGCCCCAGCAGCGTTCCCAGTGTCAGCTCGGCCCAGGGAATCGCCTGCGGGGCGGGCGCGTCGAGCGCCGCGTCGAGAGGGTTGCCCGACCAGGCCAGCCACGCCAGGCGCGGCATGGACGCGAGCCAAGGCGGCAGGACGTCGAAGCGATTGGCCGCAAGCCGGATCAGCTCCAGATTCTGAGCTTGCTGCAGAGGCTCTGGAAGATCCCGCAGCCGGTTGCCGGCGAGCATCAGCTTTTGCAACGCCGGCCGCTCTGCGAGCGCCGGGGGCACGGCCTCGAGGCAATTGTCGGTGACCGTCAGCCAACGCAGCCGCCGCGGTAGCGCTTCGGCCGGAAGCTCTCGGAGCCCGCAGCCCCGGAAACCGACTTGGCTGAGTTCTGGAAAATCACCGAGCACTGGAGGCAAGACATCGAACGAATTGCCGGACGCAAACAGAACCTTGAGCCGTGTCAGGCGGGCGAAATCGCCGGGCAGCCGCGTCAGCGCGTTGCCGGCGAGATCGAGCACCTCGAGCGTCTCGGCAAGGCCGAAGACCTCTTCCGGCATCTCGGTCAGTCCAAGGCCGGCGAGCCTCAGCTCGCGCATACCCGTCAACCGGCCCGCCCGCAGAGCTGCGAGCGAGTCGGTCAAGGCCGACCCAGGAAGACGAGGATTGCCGACATCCAAGCGAACGACCTCCTCGTATCCTTGTGGCAGGCGCCTGCCGCCTCGGGCCAACATCGTTGCGTATCACGCGCCGCGCTCGTCGCCATGCGAACAAAGCCCGAGGGCGATCGCGCACCCGTCGCCTCGCTCGCGCGGCCCGAGCGTGCAATCGGCGTTGCCGTCAGGCGACGCTACGATTTTATTCGCGGCGCCCGCTTCGAAATCACGGATGGGACGATAAAACACCGACCGAGACGCCTCTTCGGCGTTATCGCATCCAGGAGCAGACCGTGCGCCGTCCCGCTTCCGCCGCCTGCCTCGGTGCGTACCTCGTCTTATCCACAGCCTCTGCTCTCACAGCGGCATCCGCAGAGCCGATGGGCCGATGGGACCGCGAGGACGGTCTCGGCGGCATAGACATCAGGCGCTGCGGTCGCGCGCTGTGCGGGCGAATCGCTTGGCTGAGAGACACTGGCACACCAGCTCACGTCGGTCAGGAGGTCCTCGTCGACATGACGCCCACCGCCGAGAACACCTGGACAGGCTCGGCCAACAATCCAGAGGATGGCCGCACCTACGCCGGTACCATGACACTGACGGACTCGCGGCTGCTGACCCGCGGCTGCATCTTCGGCGGCCTGATCTGCCGCTCGGTGTCGTTGATACGGCCGCGCTGAATCAAGCGCAGCCGGGTCTACCAAGCTTATCGGGCGCAACGCCAGACGGCTTCGAGCCAGCGGGTGTCGCCCGGCTTCGGGATCGGACCGAGCGGCGCGCTTGCCAGCCCGCAGACCTTGCCGGCGCTGCTGGCGGGAAGTACATGCGAAATCCACGTCCGATCGAAGGATCGGCAACGCTCGGAAGCATTGAGGATGTTGGCTTGAACACATTTAAGCCGAGGGCAATTGGCCGAATGAAAAATGGCCAGTTTGCTGTCGAGACGCGCCAGCATTGTGGGGGCGTCCGCGGAAGGCTATGAAGGCGGTGCGTCGTCCTCGATTATCTCGCCTGCCGTCTCGTCGGCAGCTCGGCGTCGCGGCCTTGGCCTTGGCTGTGATGGGAGGTGATATGCTGCGAGCCCAATCAGCATCACTTGGGCGGAGGAGCGGCAGGAGGCTGGTTTCGAAGACGGGCGCACGCAACCCGTCTATCGTCGAGCTCGGTGTCTCGGTCTTCCCCTTCGAAGGCACGATCCCGGAAACGGGAGGGCCGGGCACGCCGTTCCTCGAGCGCGATCCCGATGGCCGCGCCTTCCATCTCTCGCCGAGGGGCGGCAAGCTCTACGCCGATAAGACCTACGCCGACCGTCACTCGCTGCTGTTCATCCCGAGCCGCTTCGACGCGACGAGGTCGGCGGCGATCGTGCTCTTCCTGCATGGCAACCTCGCGACCCTCTCGAGGGATGTCGAACGGCGGCAGCATGTCCCCGCCCAAGTCGAAGCCTCGGGCTTCAACGCCGTCCTGGTCGCGCCCCAGCTCGCCGTCGATGCGTTGGACTCGAGCGCCGGCCAATTCTACGAGCCAGGATTCCTCGAGACCTATCTTCATGCCGCGGCCGAGCGTCTCGCTGCCATGTCGAACGGCCGTTTCGAGGCCTCTCTGATCGACCGCCTGCCTGTCGTCATCGTCGCCTACAGCGGTGGCTATCTGCCGACCGCGTTCGCGCTGAAGGACGAACTGGCAAGAGGACAAAGCCGCATCGCCGGCATCCTCCTTCTCGACGCGCTTTTCGGGGAAGAGCAGAAGTTTGCCGACTGGGTCATCGGGACCCACGCGACAACCTTCTTCGTCAGTGCTTTCTCCCGCAGCTCCGCCGAGTTGAACGCCCGGTTGAGACAGCGAGTGGAAGCAGACAACATCCCGATCCGACGATCCATCCCGACGACGATCGGCCCGGGCGACGTCGTCTTCCAGGATACGCCGGCGGCGGTGCACAATGATTTCATGACGCAGTCCTACGCCCGCGACCCGCTGCGCGATCTGCTGTCGAAGATCCGTTTGGGCCGAACCGATCCCTCCGCGAACGAAGGCACCTTGCAGCTCGCACCTTCCGGCAGAGAGCCGGCTGGCCAAGCCGAGCCCCGGTGACACGCGGCCTTGACTAGGATCGAGAGCGGGGCTTTTGTCCGAGCATAGGTGAGGACTTGTACGGATGATGAAGGCTTGTGCCGAAGACGACGTCTTGTACCCCATGTAAAGCGCGGTAGGGTGCCGGCAATCCTGGTCGAGAGGCCCGCCATGCATTACCCGTCCTTCGTACTTGCCGATACCAAGTCATTGCGCCGCGCGCTTGCCGCGCTCGTGCTACTTCCAGCTCTTGCGGTGCCGCTTCCGGCCTCCGCGCTGGACTACCTCAACGTCACGGTGCAGCCCGACAAGGTGGTGCCGGGCGCGTGCCTCTCCTTCTCGACGATGCTCAGGCACGAGGCGCCGCAGGTGCTCGGCAGCTTCGTGCGCATCGCGCCCGCCGTCGACCATTCCGTCACGTTGCGCGGCAAGGACCTCTGCATCGAAGGCCTGCGCTACGGCGAGACCTACAACGTCACGATCAAGTCGGGGCTGCCGGGCACGGATGGGACGTTCCTGGCGAGGGACGCCGCCGTCGAGGTCAAGGTCCCGGACCGCAGCCGGGAGGTTTCGTTCTCCAACAAGACGCTGCTTCCGCTCGCCAAGGGCGTCGGCCTCCCGCTCAAGAGCATTAACGTCGCCAAGGCGCACGTCCTACTCTACCGATTCAACGATCGCGCGATGGTCGACCACCTCGCCGAATACTGGTTCGGGCGCAATATGGACGGGATCTACCAGGTCGAGGACAAGTCGACGAAGGTGTTCGAGGGCTCCCTCGACATCGCCTCGATCTCCAACAAGGAGGTGTCCACCACCATACCGATCGAGAGCTTCGTGAAGACCTTGGAGCCCGGCGTCTACGTCGCCGTCGCCTCGATCGACGGCGGCAGTGGCGAGGGCCGCAGCGCGACGCAATGGTTCAGCGTCTCCGACGTGGCGCTGACGAGCGTGAAGACCGACAGCGGCCTGCTCGTCCTCGCCCGGTCGCTGGCGACCGCCAAGCCGAGGAAGGGCGTCTTGGTGAAGCTGTTCTCGCGCGCCAACGAGATCCTGGGCAGCTACCGCACCGACGCCGACGGACGCGTGAGCGTTCCCGGCGGCCTGCTGCGCGGCGAGCATGGTCAGGCGGCCAAGGTGCTCTCGGCCTACGACGTCGGCGGCGGCTTCGCCTGGCTGCAGGTCGACGCGCCTTCGCTCGACCTCAGCGATCTCGACATCAAGGGCCGCGCCGCGCCCGCCGGCAACGACGCCTTCGTGTGGGCCGACCGCGGGGTCTACCGCCCCGGCGAGACGATCCATCTCGGCGCCTTGCTGCGCGACCGCAACGCCATGCCGGTGACCGGCCTGCCGGCGAGCGTGCACATCGTGCGCCCCGACCAGATCGAGGTGGAAGCCAAACCGATCGACCTCTCCGCCGCCGCCGGCGGCACGCTCGACTGGCACGTGCCCGACAACGCGATCTCCGGCAGCTGGCGGTTCTGGGTCAGCGCGGGAGACAAGCGCGCCGTCGGCCAAATTGAGGTGGCGGTGCAGGATTTCGTGCCGCCGCGGCTCGAGGCCAAGGTGGAGTCGACGGCGACCGCGCTCGGCGCCGACGGCGCGCTGCCGGCCCACGTCTCAGCCGACTATTTCTACGGCAGCCCCGGGGCGGATCTCTCCGGCTCTCTGGAGACCACGCTGCAGCTCGCCGCGCACCCGTTCAAGGGGCTCGAAGAATTCGAATTCGGCCTCGTCAACGAGCCGTTCCTGCCCCGCGCGCTCAAGGCCGAGGACTTCACCACCGACGCCAGGGGCCAGGCCGACGTCGAACTGAAGACCGAGGCGCTGCCGGACACGTCGCATCCCCTCGAGGTCGCCCTGCGCGCGACGGTCAACGATGTCGACGGGCGCCCCGCGGTCGCGCAGGCAACCAGCGCGCTGCACACCGGCGACCGCTTCGTCGGCATTCGTCGCCAATTCCAGGCGCTGGCCGACGGCACCACGGCCACCTTCGACGTCGCGCTGGTCGACGGCGACGGCACGGCGATCTCAGGCGAGACGCTGAAGTGGAGCCTCGTCAAGGAGGATCACAGCTACAATTATTTCTACCGCGACGGACGCTGGCAGTCGCACGAGACCGTCATCGACGCCCGGGTCAACGGCGGCGAGGTCGCGCTCGACGCTCACGGCCGCGGCACGCTGTCGGCTCCCGTCGGCAACGGACGCTGGCGCATGGAGGTCTACGATGCCGCCGGCAAGACCGCCTCGAGCGTGAGGTTCTACGCCGGCTGGTGGGCGGCCGATGAATCGAAGAATCGGAAGCCCGAAACCATGCCGGTGGCGGTCGATGCCAACCCGCCGGAGGGCAAGGTCCGGGCGATGGTCGAGCCCTCCTTCGCCGGCCGCGTCCTGGTGATGCTCGACGGCAACGGCCTGCACGGCGTCCAGGAACTCGAGATGGCCAAGGGCGGCGGCACGGTGGAGTTCGATGCCGCCGACGTGCCGACCTCCGGCGGCTACGTGCTGGCCATGGCCGTGTCGCCGGCCGGCGCCGTGATCCCGCGGCTGCCGGTGCGCGCCGTCGGCCTCGCCTGGGTCCCGGGCAAGGCCGCCGCGCGCAAGCTCGAGGTGACGTTGGCCGCCCCGGCCAAGATCCAGCCCAAGACCACGCTGGCCGTTGACGTCACCGCCTCCGGGGCCGCGCCGGGCGAGGAGGCCTACGTGACGCTCGCCGCCGTCGACGAGGCGGTGCTGCGCATGACGAGCTTCGCCGCGCCAGACCCGGCCGATCACTACCTCGGCCGGCGCGAGGCCGATTTCGAGATCCGCGACGCTTACGCCTCGCTCATCGATCCCGAGGGCAACCCCGGGCGGCTGCACGAGGGCGGCGACGGCAAGAACGCCAACCTCGACACCGGCGGCCTCGACGTAAAGACCTTCAAGACCGTGGCCCTGTTCAAGGGACCTGTGAAGCTCGACGCCGCGGGCCGCGCCCGCGTGGAACTGGCGGTGCCGGACTTCTCCGGACGGCTGCGCCTGATGGCGACGGCCTGGACCGGCACCCGCTTCGGCCATGCCGAGGCCCCCGTCACGGTGCGGCCGCCAATGCTGGCCGAACTGACCCTCCCGCGCTTCCTCGCGCCCGGCGACACCACGCGCGCCCGAATCCTGCTGACGGACCTTGAGGCGCCCGAGGGCACCTACACGGTCGCGATGACGGCCAAGGGCGCGGTGTCGCTCGATCGCACCGACGCGCTGTTCAAGGACATCAAGCGCGACAAGCGCCGCTATGTCGACCGCATGCTGACCGCCGCCGCCACGCCCGGCGTCGGGCGCATCCACATGATCGTCACCGGTGAGGACGGCTCAACCACCGAGCGCGACTTCGAGCTCTCGGTGCGCACGCCCAACGCCTACGTCACCCAACGCCAGATCGTGGAGGTCGCCGTTGGCGGCAAGCTGACCATCGACGACGCGCTCGCCGCCGGCCTGGTGCCCGGCACGGCCAAGCTCGACGTCACCGCCGCCACCGTTCCGGCGATCGACGTCACCGGGCTGCTCGCCGACCTCCGGCAGTACCCCTATGGCTGCGCCGAGCAGACGATCAGCCGGGCCTTCCCGGAGCTCTTCGCCAAGCGGCTCGGCGCCAAGCTCCCCGTGCCCGTCGCCGACACGGTGACCGGCCAGGGCGCGATCCAGCGGTTGCTGTCGCTGCAGGCAGGCGACGGCTCCTTCGGCTACTGGACCTCCTACGACACCGGCAACGGCAACTTCTGGCTGACGGCCTACGCGCTCGATTACATGCAGCACGCGCGTGCCGCCGGTCTGTCGGTGCCGTCCGACATGGAGAGCCGGGCGACGGCCTGGCTCGCCGGCCGCTTCGCCTCGATCTCGTTCTCGCCCGACGACGTCGCCGGCGCCTCCTACGCCTCCATCGTCCTGTCGCGCGCCGACAAACTCGACCTGTCGCAGCTGCGCTACGTCGCGACCCGCGTCAGGGGCGGCATGCCCAGCGACATCGCGCGGGTGCAGCTCGCCTCGGCACTGGCGCGGGTCGGCGAACGCGACATGGCGTCGGCCATCGTCGCCGCGCCGCTAGTCCACCGCGACCCGCGGTTCTGGCTCAACGACTACGGCAGCCCGCTGCGCGACGCCGCCATGGTGCTCTCGCTGATGGCCGAGGAGAAGCTGGTGCCGCGCGAGGCCCTGTTCGCCAGAGCGCTCGACCTCGCCCGCGCCACCGGCGGCAAGGGCTATCTCTCGACTCAGGAAGAGGCATGGCTGCTGCGCGCCGCCTTCGATCTCCACGGCACGTCGCCGCTGAAGGTGACGCTCGACGGCAAGTCGAACGCGGCAGGCAGCGACAGCCTGCATGCCGCCTTCCCGGCCACGGCCGCGCACGTTCTGGTCAACCGCGGCAGCGGACCGATGTTCGCCGCCGTCTCGACGACCGGCATCTTGGCCGGGCTGCAGCCGGCCGAGGCCAACGGCTTTACGGTGTCGCGCTCCTATCACCATCTTGACGGCAAGGCGGTCGATCTCGCCGACGTGCATCAGAACGACAAATTGGTGATCGTGATCGACGGCGCAATGACCGAGAAGATGCAGCGCAAAGTGCTGGCAGTCGACATGCTGCCGGCTGGACTCGAGCCGGAAACGATCGGGTTGACCGGCGACCGCGACGATGGCCAGTTCAAATGGCTGACCGGCCTCACCGAGCCGACGTTCTTCGCCTTGCGCGACGATCGCTACATGGCCGGGCTCGACCTCTACGAGACCCAGCCCGGGTTCAAATTCGCCTACGTCGTGCGTGCCGTGTCGCCGGGCAACTTCGTCAACCCCGGCCCGCAGGTCGAGGACATGTACGAGCCGAACTACCACGCTCGGGGCGCGGCGGCCTCGCTCGAGGTCAAGCCGGCGCGCAAGCCCGCCACGTCAGCGGCGCCTTAGCCGTGAGCGCCATGGTCTCGGGCAGGTGGCGCAACGCGCTCCTCGCGGGCGCCGTGCTCATGATGTCGAGCGCGGTGGCCGCCGTCGGCGGCTTCGTTGCACTCGATCGCGCCTTTCCTCCGGACCTGTCGCGGCTGGCGCCTTCCCCGGTGGTCGAGGATCGGCACGGCGCCATGCTGCGCGCCTTCCGCACCGCCGACGGGCAATGGCGGCTGCCGGTCGACCTACGCGCGGTGTCGCCGAACTACCTGCGCCTGCTCGTCGCCATCGAGGACAAGCGGTTCTGGTCGCACCACGGCGTCGATCCGCTCGCGCTGGCGCGTGCGACCTGGCAGCTCGCCGCGCGCGGCCACGTCGTCTCAGGCGGCTCGACATTGACCATGCAGGTCGTGCGCCTGCTCGAGCCGCGCCCGCGCACGCTGCGCTCAAAGGTTATCGAGGCTTTTCGCGCGCTGCAGCTCGAGGCGCGCATGAGCAAGCCGGCGATCCTCTCGGCCTATCTCACGCTGACGCCGATGGGCGGCAACCTCGAGGGCGTGCGCGCCGGCAGCTTGGCCTGGTTCGGCAAGGAGCCGCGGCTGCTGTCCGAACCCGAGGCGGCGCTGCTGGTGGCCCTGCCGCAATCCCCCCGCACGACGCGCCCCGACGCCCACGCGCTCCGAGCGAAGGCGGCACGCGACAGGCTCTTGACGCGAGCTCTAGACGCCGGGCTGATCGACCGCTCCACGGAGGCGGCGGCGATGACCGCGCCGGTGTCGGCACGACGCCTCGCCCTGCCCTTCCTGGCGCCGCACCTCGCCGAGCGGCTCGTCGCCGCCGACCCCGGCGCGGCCGAGCCGATCCGCACCGCGCTCGACGCGAAGCTGCAGGTCGCCGTGGAGCGCCTGCTGCGCGGCACGCTTGACGAGCTGCCCCGGCCGGTGAACCTGGCGGCGATCGTTGCCGACTGGCGCACCGGCGAGATCCTGGCGCGCGCCGGCAGCGGCGACTACCGCGACGCCACGCGCCGCGGCAGCATCGACATGACGCTGACCGAGCGCTCGCCCGGCTCGACGCTGAAGCCCTTCGTCTACGGCATGGCCTTCGACGCGCTGCTCGCCCACCCCGCCAGCCTGGTGCGCGACGAACCTACCCGCTTCGACGATTACGCCCCGCACAACTTCGATGGAGGCTTCGACGGCGACGTCACGATCCGGCGTGCCCTCCAGGCCTCGCTGAACCTGCCGGCGGTCGTCGTGCTGCAACGGCTCGGTCCGGTCGTCTTCGCGCAGCGCTTCCGCGAAGCCGGGCTGCCGCTCGCCTTCGAGGACGAGAGCGTCGCGCCGAGCCTGCCGGTCGTGCTCGGCGGCACCGGCATGACGCTGGAGCGGCTCGTCGCCGCCTTTGCTGCGCTGGCCGACGGCGGCACGGTCAAGCCGCTGGTCGAGCGTTACGGCACCGAGCGAGCGCGCAGATCCAATCCGACCTTGATGCGGCGGCCGGCGGCCGATGCGGTGGTCGACATCCTCTCCGGCGTGCCAGCGCCCAAAGGCTTCGCCTCGCGCTCCGGGCATGTCGCATACAAAACCGGCACGTCCTACCGCTTCCGCGACGGCTGGGCGATCGGCTTCGACGGCAGCCGCGTCGTGGGCGTCTGGATGGGCCGGGCGGACGGCGTCGCCTGCGCGACCTGCGTGGGTGCCGGCGCCGCAGGAATCCTGTTCCGGCTGTTCGACCTGCTGCCGCCCGATCCACTCGCGCCGCGGAGCCTGACGCCTCTGTTCGCCGGTTTGCCACCGGCCTCGCTGGTGAGGGTCGGCGCCGCGTCGATGCCCATCGCGCGCGACGCACCCCACATCACCTTTCCCCTCGCGGAGGCCCGTCTCCTCGTTGACGGTACGGCACCGGAAGTGCGGCTCGCCGTGGAAGGAGGCCGGCGCCCCTACCGCTGGATCGTCGACGGGCGCCCCGTGGAGAGCCTGCCGTTCGCGCGCGAAACCTCCTGGCGCCCCGACGAAGGATTCTCGCGCGTGACCGTCGTCGACGCGCTCGGGCGCAGCGACGAGGTCAAGGTTCGCATCGTCAAACGGGAGACAATCGAAGCACGGCAATCGCTTGAAGCGCGTAGGCAGTGACGCGGCGGCGGCGAATGTAAATTCAGGAAAACCTCACGATGAGATCGTCCGCTGTCTGGCAAAGCGCCGTATTCAGCGATCCGCGTCAGGCCTGGAAGGTCGCCTATCCGCTCCCAGAGATCCTGCTTGTCGTGCTCTGCGCGACGATGGCGGGCGCGGAAGATTTCGCCGAGGTCGAGCGCTGGGGCAAACGCAAGCTCGACTTTCCGCGCCGGCTGTTGCCTTTCGCGCGCGGCATCTCCTCCCGCGACACGCTGAACGACGTCATGAACGGCGCCGCTCTTCGCCGCGTGCTTTACCGCCTGGGTCGACAACCTGCGCGAGGCCGAGCCCGAGATCGTCGCCATCGCCCTTCGACAAGCTCCAGGGACAAAACCTCCCGGCGGGCTCGCGCGGCGACGCAGCGCCGCTGCATCTCGTCTCGGCCTGGGCCAGCGCCAACGTCTCGTGCTCGGCCAGGAGGCGGTCGGCGGCAAAGGCAACGAGATCACCGCGATCCCGCACCTTGCCAAACGACTCGAACTCACCGGAGCCTTCGTCACCATCGACGCGACCAACGGGTCAGGCCCCGGCGAAAGTCCTTGACCGCCCTGCCGGAGGCAGGTCGCTCGTCGCGCGGCGCCGCTTACACGAGAGCGGCCGTGATACGATCGAGCATTAAGGCGGCGGCGGTGCTCGACGTGAGGTTATGGTCGATGCCTTTCAGGATCTCGATCGAGACGTTGGCATGGCGGAGATTGCGGCCGCCGGCACCGAAATAGGTGCGGAGTTCGTTAACGCTCGGATCGCCTTCCGTGAAGATCATCGCGACGCGGGTCCCGCGCGCGGCGAACTGATCGAAAAGCTGAGTCACGCGCGCCACCATCGAGGTGCGCAGGATCGGAGATTGCAAGCCAAACGGAAGGCGCCCCATCGCGTTGGAGGCCGCCTTCCTCAAGAGGAAGGTCATGGCCGGGACGAGGCGGCGGCGGCTTCTTACGAGCTTGCGCAGCGCGCCGTGGCGCTTGAGATCGCCAGCGTAATCTTGCATCGAGCGAAGTCCGAAGCGGATCACGTCTTCCATGCTCTCCGACGGGTTCCAAACAAAACGCTGCGGATTGAAGACGATGACCTCGCTCACGCGCGGATCGGCGGCCGCCGCCGACAGCGCGATGAACGCGCCCGAGCAGACGCCCGAGAGCGCGATGCGGGCGTGCCCGCGGCGCTCGAGCACGTCCACGGCGGCACGAACGTCGGGTAGCAAGAGGTCGGAATAGACGAGATTGGCCGAGTGTCCGGGATCGTCGCGGCTCTCTCCGAGCCCGGCAGCGTCAAAGCGGAGGCTTGTGATGCCGACGGCTGCGAGGGCGCGCGCGTGATCCACACTGCCGCGGCGCCAGCCGATGTGCGGATTGAGGCCGCGGTTCAGCAACACGACGACAGGAGCATCGCCGCGCTCGGCCAGCGGCCGTGTGAGTACGCCGAAGAGCCCATCGGAGGGACCAAAGCGAATCGGCTCCTCGCGGAAGACTTCGGTCACGAGAGCGTCCGGAAAGCGGGGTGCCGTGGCAGCGCGGGTCGAGACCATGGGCACGACGCGCCGCAGCGCCGCGACGACGCGCTCGGGCGATACCGGCAGCGGCTGGATCTCGGTCGCGTCCGACACCATGAGATGGTAGGGCTCGACAGCTTCCAGCGCGACCTCGACGCCGACCCGGCGCAGGTGCTCGGACACCTCGGCGCCCGCTTTGCGGTCGGAGCTGTCGAAGATCGTCGCGTCGCGCACATGCAGGTCCGCGATCTTCGTCAGATCGAGCGACTTGAGGCTCTCGACCAATCCGTGGGAGAGGCCGAACCCGACGACGCTCAAGCCCTCGTCGGGGTCGAGCTCGAGCTTCATGCCGATACGCTCGGCGACCATGGTCGCCGTCGCCGCGAGTTCGCGGATGTAGTGTCGTCCGCGGACGACGGGCGCGATGAGCTGCAGCGCCACGACGTCGGCGCGCGAACGCGCCGCCTCGGCCGCCAGCATCGCTCCAAGCGATTGCCCGATGAAGACGAACCGGCGCACACCCGAGTTCAACCGTAACACCTGGGCCGCATCGTGGATTGCCTCGACCCAGGGCGCGAAGCTGTCGATGGAGGTGGATTTGCCCAAAGAATCGCCGGTGCCGGGATAATCGAAGCGAAGGCAGGGATAACCGGCGGCGGCGATTGTCTCGGCGAGCAGTCGCCAGCTTTTGCGGATCAAGAGGTCTTCGAACCCCCAGGGCGCGCAGAGCACGACGCCCGTCGAGCCGCCGGCCGGGTGGAAGAAGCCCGCGCAGCCCTTGAAGGCGCATGGCACGCCGTGCTGCAGGCTCTCCGGCACGATCAAGACGGAAGGCTCGCTGGGCGCCTCTAAGACCATGTGCATGCGGGAAGCCCTCGCGACGATCGTCACTCACGATACCGGGCTCTTCTTGAGATTTCCTTGCGAGCGGAGAGACTCGAGCAGGCGTCGTCAGCTCGCGAGCGCGACCTCCTCGCTTCCGGAGGCGGTGCGATTGAGGACGATACCGAGGAAGTCGGGCCTTTCCGCTACGGCATCGATGGCGCCGACGAAGTCGTGACGCATCAAACCGTCCCAACCGGCCACGAGTGCCAGGCCGTCGCACGCCTCGGCGAGCGCGATGGGCGCTGCCAGCCCGTCGGCGAACGCCGGTCCGTCGAGTAATACCAGATCGAAGCGCGTGCGCGCCTGGTCGACGAAGGCGCGCAACATCTTGGCGGACCCCAAAGTGTCGAGCCGCTCGCCGCAGGGCAGCACGGCGAAGAAGGGGCGCGTGACCACGGCCGCAGCCGCTGTCTCCGCGCCGGACAGCACTTCAGCAATGCCGGAGTGCCGGTGGAGACCGAGTCGCGCGGAGAGCCCGCCGCCAGCGTCGATCAGCAGCACGCCGCGCCCCTGGCGGCCGAGAATGGTTGCCACGGCGAGCGCGAGGCTCGTCGCGCCTTCGCCGGTCGCGAGCGGCGACAGCGCCACCGCCCTGCCCCGCCCTGCTTTCGCCGGTGCGGCGAGCTTGTCGGCCAGCACCGCTGCAGCTTGCGCGAAGATGCCGTCGGGGCGCCGCTCGAGCTCGGTCGCCACATCCTCGCCGGCCCGCGTGGCGGGCACGCGGGCGAGGATGAAGGCGTTGCCTCGTCCAGGGCTTGGCGGCATGTCGGCGACCGCACGACGTCGGCGCAGATCGAGCCCGGCGGCGAGTCCCAGGCCGAGGATCAGCCCGGCGATGCCGGCGACCGGCACGATCAGCTTGATCTTGGGCGAGGCGGGCGAGGCGGGCTCCAGCGCAGGCGAGATGAGCCGCGCGTCCGGTTCCTCGAAAGCCGAGGCCTCCTGGGTCAGCTTGGCGCGATTGAGGAAGTTTTCGAATAGGGCCTTGTTGGCCATGTTGGTGCGCTCGAGCTCGCGCAGCTTCACGCCGGTCTCGTTGTCGCCGCCTGTAACGCCCGAAAGCCGGTTGACCGTCGCACGCATCGCGTCCTCGCGCGCCTTGGCCACCTCGTAGTCGTTGTGCAGCGTGGTCACGAGACGGCGGATCTCGGCATCGATGGCCTTATCGTAGCCGGCGCGTTGCGCCCTTATCTGCGTGATGGCGGGATAGGCCGGTCCGTACATCGCCGAGAGATCGGCCTCTCGCCGCATCAGGTCGGCCTGCTGGGTGCGCAGCTGCGACATGGTGTTCGAGCGGACGATCTCGGGCAGTGTATCGAGGTTGGAGCCGGCGACGTGGAAACGTGCCGCCTGCTGGAAGCGGGCGAGCTTCTCGGCGGTGTCGGTCGAGGTCATCGCGAGCTGCTGGTTCAGGTCCTGCAGCTGTTGCTCGCTGACCGTGATGGTTCCCTGCGACATGTTGGTAGTCGTAAGATCGTGATCCTGCCGGAACGCGGCGACGGCGCTCTCCGACTTGCGAACCTGTTCGCGGAGACGTCCGAGCCGCTCCTCGAAGAACGTGGCGGCCTGCTGCACCGACTTGGCATGCACGTCGATCTGGTCCTCAACATAGGTCGAAGCTAGAGAGTTGGCGAGCCGCGTGGCCTTGGCTGGATCCTTCGAGGATACCGAGATCGAGAGCACGTAGGTCTTGGCGACGCGCACCACTTCAACCTTGCCGAAGAGATGCACGATGACGGGCGCGAGCTTGGGATCGATCCCGTCGAGCGAAGGGACCTCGGCCTTCTGCAGCTTGACGCCCCTGAACAGGCCAGTGAGGCGGTCAAGCAGGCCGGGCTTCGCGGAGGCTTCGAACTCTGGGTCGTCCGCGAGATTTTCCTTCTTGATCACCTTGGCGAGGAGACGGGTCGAGGTGATGATCGACACCTGGCTGTCGACAATCGAGGAATCGAGCGCGGAATCCGGCGGGCTGGAATCGTTGCCGAAGATATGCTGCTTGCGCGGATCCAGCAGGATCTGCGACGTCGCCGTGTAGACCGGCGTCATCGCGAGGCAGACGACAAGGGCGAGCACCGCGCAGGCGACGGTGGTCCCGATCACGAAACGCCAGCGGTCCGCAACGAAGCGCTGCACCTCGCCGAAATCGAGGCGATCGAGATCGCGACTGGCGTCAGATGGTGGCGACATGGGTCACGAGAACTCTCGAAAAGCTATTGGACGCCCGCGCGAGACAAGTCTGCGGCATCACCACTGACGCCTAATGAAGCCTAATCAAGCAGTCTTAAAGTTTTCCTGTGCCGGGTCGCGCATCATGCAGGTGGTTCGAGACGCGGTGTTGTCCCTCATCCCAAAGACTTCATCGCAGTAGAACCGCCGACGCGCTCGACGCCTTGGGCCGGATGCCTTTGAAATCGATCGTCATTTCCGCAGATAAGCGGCGATCGACTTGACATACATGAAGGACGGGTTCGGGGTCTTGTCGATCGGCCAACCCGAGCCGAGCGCCAGGTTCGCCAGGATGTACATCGGCTGGCGGTACTCGAGGCGCGTCGGCGTGCGCCAGACCTGCTTCCGATTGAAATAGAACGTCACCCAATCGTGGTCGATAGCGACGCCGTAGCGGTTGAAAGCAGCCGTGGCGCTACCGGACGGCATTGGGATGACCGCACCTTCGCCGAAGGTTTGCTGCCCATCGTACCAGGAATGAACATTGGCGTGGTATTCGTTATCCGCGCGCCCGTAGTACTCGAAGACGTCGATCTCGGCGCCGGGCCTGGTGTCGATCCCCATCAGCCAGAACCCTGGCCAGGTGCCCGGCCCCGGCGGCAGCTTGGTCTCGATCTCGAAGTAGCCGTAGAGCTGGGCGAAGCCGCCCGTCCCGCCCAGACCCTGACGGTCTCGCGAGCTGATCAGGCCTGAGCGCCATTTGCCGTCGGCATCCCTGCGCGCCTCGATGCGCAGGATGCCGCTTGCGGTCTGGAACGGAAAGCCTGGCTCGGGATCGGTGAAGACGGCATCGCCGAAGTCGCCGTGCCAGGGCGTGTGCGCAATCCAGCGCGTGCCCGGCCCCCAGGCCGAGATATCGAAATGCTCGAAGCGTTCGGAAAAGGTCTGGCGGTATCGAGAGAGATCAAGGCTCGTGTCGGCATCGCCGCCGGTCGCGGCCGGGCTCGCATCGCAGGCGGCAAGCCCGAGGCAAGCGGCAAACGCGATCAGCCGGCGGCGTTGGATCATTTTGCAACCCTCGGTCCGGGATTGGAGCGTAGGATGCAGCCGTCGTGCCCTTGAGAGGCAACAAGCCGTTCGAATCGCCGGTCGTTGCGAGCTTGGTTCAAAATCGTCTACGCCGCTTCGCGCAGACGCAGCCGCGTGGTGCAGAACGCACGTTCCGCCGCGTCGGCGCCCCAGGCCCAGAGGGCGAGGGAGAAGATCGCCGTCGACAGCAGCATCAGCGGTATGCGCGCGGCCGGGGCGGAGACAAGCAGCGGAAGTGCGAGCGCCGCCGTCGCGGCCGCCACGACGGCGAGGATCCGTTTCAGAACGGGACGCAGCGTCGGGACGAGACGCTCGGCGATGACGACGCGCGCCGCGAAATCGACGCCGACACGAAGCGCCCAGGCCACGGCTGCACCTTCGATGCCGAACAGTTTGAGCAGGAGGAAGAGCAGCGGCATGTAGAGCGCGAGCTCCGCCAACGAGAACTTGGCATTGACGTCGGGCCGGCCGATCGAGTCGATGAAGCTCGAGATCACGCTGTCGGCGGAGCCGAGGATCATCGCAAGCGCGAGCCATTGCATCACCGCAGCAGCATGCGCGGCGAAGGCATCGCCGATCCAAAGCCTCAGAATCTCGTGGCTGAAGGCCGCGGCGACGAGCGAGGGCAGGAAGAGGAGCGCGGCGATGGCAAGAACCGACCGGCGTACGAGGGCCGCGGCATGCACCGGATCGGTACGGTATAAGGCGGCCATGGCGGGAAACGCCGTGCTCATGACCGCCACCGAGACGAGAGACATGCGCCCCAGCAGGTCGCTCGGCGTCGCGTAATAGCCAGCCGCCGCTGCCGAAAGGACCGAGGCCACCATGAAACGATCGACATACATCAGGAGCGGCCAGGCGAGGTTCGACACCGTCATCCAGCCGCCGAGCTTGCCAAGCGCGCGCGCGTGGCGCCAGTCTGCCTTAGCGCCCATGAGCGAGGGCATCTCCGCGACGCAGATGCGCCAGTAGCAAACCGTCATGACGATGCGGCAGACGACCAGCACCGCCATTACTGCGACAAGACTGTCGACAACTCGCAGCACGAGCAGCGGGCCCAGGTAGTAAAAGGCGAGAATCGGCATGTTGACGAGATTGGCCGCTCTAAACTTCTGGAATGCCGAGATGACGCCCCATAGCGCGGCGTTGAGGATGACGAAGGGCACGGCGAGGCAAAGGACGTAGAGCGCGCGCAGAACCTCGTCATGCTCGGCCTGATTTACGTGCAGGCCACGGGCGACCCAGAGCTGCGCCAGGGCGGCGAGGATCGCTGCCCCGACTGTCCCGAGCAGGGTCAGCAACACGAGGCCGGTGCGAGTGAGCGCCGCCGCTTCCTCGACCTCGCCGACGGCGATGCGCTCGGCCAGCAGCTTCGTGAGGGCGCGCCCGATCCCGAAATCGAAGATGCCGAAGACGCCGATGAGGCTCAGGGCGAGTGCGAACAAGCCCCAGCGGGTCGGCCCGAGATCGGCCACGAGGATGGGCGTGGCCACCACTGCGATCACCATCGGTCCGGCGCGGCCGGCGATGTTCCACAACGCGCTCTTGGCGATGGTGAGGCTATCCGTCAGCCGCGAAGAATCGCGCCGGCGCGTAAGCGCGTCCGCCGCCTCGATGCTCGCCTGCGCCTCGATCTTCGTCATGGACTTTCTGCGCTGATGCGACTCGAACCTTTCTCCCGCGGAAGCTTGAAGGAAGGATGAAACCGGCCGCTCGCACGGAGCGCACCTTGGTGAACGCGGAATCAATACCGCAGGCTCCCTAGCATCTTTGAATCCGCACCGCCCGGTAAGGATTGCGTGCTTAGTTGACGTACAAAGGATGTGATCATGCGCGTTGCCATTGTTCACTATTGGCTCGTCGGTATGCGCGGCGGGGAAAAGGTGTTGGAGGAGTTCTGCCGGCTTTATCCGCAAGCCGACATCTTCACGCACGTCTACGTGCCGGAGAAGACCAGCGCGCTCATCAAGCGCCATCGCATCACCACCACCTTCATCGGCCGGCTGCCCTTTGCCTCGAATCTCTATCAAAAATACCTGCCGTTGATGCCCGCTGCCCTCGAGGAGCTCGACCTCACCGGCTACGATCTCGTGATCTCGTCGGAGTCGGGTCCGGCCAAGGGGGTCATCACCCATCCCAACGCGGTGCACATCTGCTACTGCCACTCGCCGATGCGCTACCTGTGGGACCAGTACCAAACGTATCGCGGCAATTCCGGTCTGCTGACAAGGCTGTTCATGTCGTTGACGATGCCGTTCCTGCGGGTGTGGGACGTCTCGTCCGCGGCTCGCGTTGATTGTTTCGTCGCCAACTCCAGCTTCATCGCGCGACGCATCGCCAAGGCCTACCGCCGCGATGCCGCCGTGATCTTCCCGCCCGTGGACGTCGACGCTTTCACTATTGCCGAGGCCCCGAAGCGCGACTTCTATCTCTGCGCCGGCCAGCTCGTGCCCTACAAGCGGGTCGACCTCGCGATCGCCGCCTGCGACAGGCTTGGCCGCCGCCTCGTCATCGTCGGAACAGGCTCGGAGACGGCACGGCTGCGCGCGATGGCCGGCGCCACGATCGAGTTCAAGGGTTGGGCCTCCTTCGAGGAGCTTCAGGACCTCACCCGCAACTGCCGCGCCCTGCTGTTCCCCGGCGAGGAGGACTTCGGCATCGTGCCGCTTGAGGCGATGGCGGCCGGACGGCCGGTGATCGCCTACGGCTCCGGCGGCGCGCTCGACACCGTGGTCGAGGGCGAGACAGGCATCTTCTTCCACGAGCAGACGGTAGAGGCGCTGCAAGCCGCGATCGAACGCTGTGAAAGTATCGAGGGCGGCTTCGAACCCGATCGCATCCGCCGCCACGCCCTGGACTTCGGAGGTGACGTTTTCCGCGAGACGTTCAGGGCTTTCGTCGAGACCGCCATGCGTGATCTGTCCGGCCGCCGCTCGCCAGCGCTCGGCACGATAGCAAAAGACGGTGCCCCCTTCGCGGAGGCGGCAGAATGAGCGCGGCTCTCTGGTCCATCAACGGGCGGTATCTCACGCAGCCGCAGACCGGCGTGCAGCGCTACGCCGGCGAGATCACCCGCGCCATCGACGCCGCGCTCGCGCGCGACGAGGCCGCCGCGCGGGGCATGCGCTGGGAGCTGCTCCTACCCGCCGGCTGCGACACGCTCCCGCGCTTCGACGCCATCGCCGTGCGCCGCGCCGACCGCGGCACCGGGCACGTCTGGGAACAGTCGGTGCTTCCGCTCATGGCGAAGGGCGGCCTCGTCAGCTTCGCCAACCTCGGCCCGCTGGCGCATGGGCGCCAGATCGTGTGCATGCACGACGCCAACGTCTTCCTCGAGCCGACGAGCTATTCGCGCCCCTTCCGGCTCGCCTACAGGGCGCTGTTCCCCGCCCTGGCGCGACGCTGCCGCAAGGTTACCACCGTTTCCGCTTTTTCCGCGGCGATGCTGCAAGAGTTCGGCGTGGTTGGGGCACGCCCGGCTCAGGTGATTGGCAACGGGCACGAGCACGCCCTTCGCTGGAAGGCTGAGGTCTCGCCGTTCGCCGCGCCGGATCGCTTCGCGCGCCCCTACGTCTTCGCGCTCGGCAGCCGCGCGGGTCACAAGCAGCTCGAGCTGCTGCTCGAGCTGGCCCCGGCCCTAGACGCGCTCGGCCTCGACCTCGTGGTGTCGGGCGGCCGCGCCTCGATCTTCGCCGCGACGGGAGGCGGCGAACGCGAGACCGCTCCCAACGTCCACACCGTCGGCTTCGTCGGCGACGACGATCTCGCCGCCCTCTTTCGAGGAGCGTTGTGCTTCGTCTTTCCCTCGCGCACCGAAGGCTTCGGCCTGCCGCTGCTCGAAGCCATGGTCCACGGCGCGCCGATCGTGTCCTCCGACCGTGCCAGCATGCCCGAAGTGTGCGGCGACGCCGCGCTCTACGCGCCCGCCGATTCGCCGACAATCTGGCTCGAGCAGATCGGCCGGCTCGCCGCCGATCCGGGCTTGCGCGAGGACCTGCGTCGGAGAGGGCGCCGACGCTACCCGCTGTTCTCCTGGGCGGCGGGCGCGGAGCGCTACCTGGCGCTGGCGCAGCAGCTCTCCCCAACGGCAGTCCGCTCGTCGCGCGCGGCGCAGACGGCCCGCAGCACCGCGCTATAGGCCTGCCGGCTCAGCGCGTGGCCGCGCTCGGGATCCTGCCACTCGGTGCGATGGCACGGCGGGCGGACCCGGTCTTCATGCGCCAGCCTTCCCAGCGACCGGCGACGACGTTGCGGCAGTAGTTGGCCTGCGCCAAGTCACCCTCCAGAAAGGCGATGGCGCCGCGTACCATCGGCCGCAGCATCCAATTCGCGACCTGAAGACGCGAGAAACCGTGGCGCCGCAGCACGTAACCGAAGCCGCGCGCATAGACCCTGCCCTTGCGGAGCATCGCCGGTGAGCGGACGTCGAGTTCGGCGTGGTGCCCGAACACGCTCGGATCGAACACGCAGGCGTAGCCTTCTGTCAGCACGCGCAGCATGATGTCCTGCGCCTCGCAGGATTGCCAAGGCGTCGCCGCGCCGACGCCGATCTCGGGATCGTAGCCGCCGACGGCGTCGAACACCTCGCGCTTGAAGAACACCATCCATTCGATGCCGGTCGTCCAGACCGTGGCGCGATCAATGCGAGTGACGACCTGCTCGAAGCGCCCGTTGATGTCGCGCCCGTCCTCGCTCGCAGCGCGACCGGCGAGGACGTCGGCTCCGAGCTCGGCCATTCGCGCGAGCGCGTGGCCGAGGACATGCGGCGGGTACCAGCAATCATCGTCGGGAAAGAGCAGCACCGCGCCGCGCGCCAGCAGCGTGCCACTGTTGCGGGCGCGGCTGGCCCCGACCTCCTGCGGCGTGCGCAGGTGGCGGACCGGAAAGCTCCAGCCCTCCATCTCCGGGGTACCGACCCGCTCGTCGGCGTTCTGGTCGACGACGATCACCTCGAAATCACGGAAAGTCTGCGCGTCCAGGCTGCGGAACAGGTCCTCGAAGGGCGAAGGACGCCCTTTCGTCGCGACGACGAGTGAAACCACGGGCGACATGGACACGAGCGGCCTCCTCACGACCTAGACCGGAACGGTCCATCATGAGCGCACGGCTCGCGGATTGCGGCCAGCACACGCCGCGCTTATCGGTCGACAGGCCTAACGAAGGGTTAACCGCCCGATCAGCCTGCCGGTGCCGGCGCGGTCGGCGGACGCGAATGCATCCGCTGCTCCCAGCGCCCCGCCTCGTTCTGCTGCCAGTAAGCCAAAGCGAAGCCCGACCCTTTGAGGCGGCTCCACTGCCCGCGCGCGGCCTCGAGCTCGGCCTCGTTGCGGCCGTCGAAGAGCAGCATCACGCGTTCGTAGGCCGGCGCGTCCGGCGCCAGGTCGATCTCCGCGCCCTCCACGTACATGCGCAACGCAGCCCCGTTCGGGTTACCCGCGGCGGTGGTCAGCACGATTGGCTGGCGTGCCACGCGCGGGTCGTCGGCGAGGCCGTGCGGGAGAAAGCCATCGTCTTTAAAGCTCCACAGCAGGTCGTCGAGCGCCTTCAGGCGCAAGTCGTCGACCGTCTGCACCGCCACGCGCCAGCCCCGCTCGAGCGCCTTGCCGGCGAGGATCGGCAGCACCTGCTCGAGCGGCTGGCGCTGCAGATGGTAGAACCAGATCTCCAAGCGCCGGCCCTCCTCAGTGGCGGTGCCGCGTCGCGGAGCTATCGCGTCTCGTAATGGTCCTCGACGAGGCGATTCAGCAGTCGCACGCCCCAACCCGAGCCCCAACTCTGGTTGATGTCGTTCGAGGGCGCAGCCATACCCATGCCGGCGATGTCAAGATGCGCCCAGGGCACGTCGTTGACGAAGCGCTGGATGAACTGCGCCGCCGTGATCGAGCCGGCGTGACGCCCGCCCGAGTTCTTCACGTCGGCGAACTTCGAGTCGATGAGCTTGTCGTAGGCCGGTGCCAGCGGCATCCGCCACAGCTTCTCGCCGGTGGCCTTGCCAGCGGCGAGGATGCGCTCGGCAAGCTCGTCGTTGTTGGCGAAGAGGCCGGCATGCTCCTGGCCCAGCGCCACGATGATCGCGCCCGTCAGCGTCGCGAGGTCGATCATGAAGGCCGGCTTGTACTTGTCCTGCACGTACCAGCAGACGTCGGCCAGCACGAGGCGGCCCTCGGCGTCGGTGTTGATGATTTCGATCGTCTGCCCCGACATCGACTTTACGATGTCGCCCGGCCGCTGCGCGTCGGGGCCCGGCATGTTCTCGACGAGGCCGACTGCGCCGATCACATCGGCCTTAGCCTTGCGCCCGGCTAGGGCCTGCATCAGCCCGACGACAGAGGCGGCGCCCGCCATGTCGCCCTTCATGTCCTCCATGCCGCCCGAGGGCTTTATGGAGATGCCGCCGGTGTCGAAGGTCACGCCCTTTCCGATGAAGGCGATGGGCTTGGCTGCCTTAGTGCCCTCGACCGGCGCGCCGGCGCCGTTCCAGCGCATGATCACGATGCGGCCGGGCCGGGCCGAGCCCTGCGACACGCCGACGATGGCGCCCATGCCGAGCTGCTCCATCGCCGCGATGTCGAGCACCTCGACCTCGACGCCGAGCTCCTTGAGGAAGCCGAGCCGCTCAGCGAAAGCCTCAGGGTAGAGCACGTTCGGCGGCTCGTTGACGAGCGAGCGGGCGGTGATGACGCCCTCGGCGACCGGATCGTGGCCGTTGCCGGCATGCGCGGGATCCGGCACGGCGATCGTGATCCGCGTGGCGCCGCCGTCCTCCGGCTCGTCCTTCTTCTTGGTCTTGTAGGTGTCGAACTTGTAGTCGCGCAGCCTCAGGCCCGTGGCGAAGTCGCTGGCGGCCCTCCGGGCGTCCGGCACCGGACGCGGCAGGTCGAAGAGCACGGTCGCCGAGGTGCCGCGTCCGACCTTGCCGGCGACGACGCCGCCGAGATTGGTCGGCTCGAGGGGCTTGTCGTCCTTGCCCGCGGCTTCGCCGTTGGGCTGGCCATGTCCGTTGCCCGCGGCATGGCCGTTCTCGCCAGGCTTCCCGTCGCTGCCGACGCCGATCACGAGCAGGCGATCGGCCTCCACGCCGCCCGGCGCGATGATGTCGAGGGCGCTGCCCGACTTGCCCTTGAACTTGGCCGCGCCCGCCGCCTTCCTCACCAGCGCCGTGCCGGTCTCGCCGAGCACCGCCGCGGTCCGCTCGGCGAACGCGAGATCGCCCGAGGCGAAGACCACCAGGGTGCGGCCGCTCTCGGCCTTGGCATCGGCGAGCGCGGCGTAATCGATCTTGATGGTCTCGGACATCTCATTCCCTTGGTGCCGGGTCGCCGCGCGAAGGGGGCGGGCGACACGCGGCGGCTGGCGCAATCGGAGGGCATCTTTAGTACCCGCCACGAGCGAGGCAAGCATCGTTTGGAGCCGGTAGCGCGGCTGTGTGGCCTGCGCACACTAGGCCGGCGCTGCCGGTGGGCCTAAGCCGAGGCGATGCCCGCGGTGGGTCGCCGCCGGGTCGCTCCGGTCCGTAACATGCCCCGCTGCCCTTTCCTTCGAATTTCGATTGCGCGCCTCCGCCCGGCGGCGGCCGATCACGATCGTATGATCGGCGGCTCTGCCTCGCTCGTGCCGCCGATGATGCGATAAGGCATGGCATGCTCGGCGCCCCGCCATGATCGGCCTGACCCTAGGCCGCTACCTGTCCTCCCGTTTCCTGCGGATGATCCTCGCCGTGTTCGCGACGATCTTCAGCCTCGTCTTCGTGATCGACTTCGTGGAATTGCTGCGCCGTACCGGCAACATCGCGGGAATTACCACCGCCAAGGTGGCCTTTCTGTCTCTCCTGCGAACGCCGGCGGTCTCGGAGCAGGTGCTGCCGTTCTGCGTGCTGTTCGGGTCGATGGCGGTGTTCCTCAATCTCACCCGCAAGCTGGAGCTGCTGGTGGCCCGCGCCTCCGGCGTGTCGGTTTGGCAGTTCCTGTTCCCGCCGGTGATGATCGCGCTGCTGCTCGGCGTCGCCTCGGTCGCCGCGCTCAACCCGATGTCCGCGCTGATGAAGCAGCGCGCCGACGCGATGGAGACGGCGATCTTCGGCGAGGATAACTTCAGCGGAGCGAAACCGGAGATCTGGGTGCGCCAGACCGGCGTCGACGGCGAATCGATCCTGCGTGCCCGCACCGGTGCCGACAAGAACAACACGCTCACCGACGTCACCGCCTACGTCTACGACCAGGACGGACACTTCTCCGAGCGGATCAAGGCGAGTGGAGCGGTGCTGCAGAGCGGCGTGTGGCGCCTCTCGAACGCGCAGGTGACCCAGCCGGGCGAGCAGCCGCGTCAGGCCGGGACCTACCTGCTCGCCACGACGCTGCGGCCGGGACAGGCGGTCGAGGGCTCGATGTCGCCGGAGGCGGTGCCCTTTTGGGATCTGCCGGCTCTTCGCGACGAGGCCGAGAGCGCCGGGCTCGATGCAGCGAGCTATCGCCTGCAGTTCCAGACGCTGCTCGCGCGACCGCTCTTGCTGGTCGCCATGACCCTGATCGCGGCGGCCTTTTCCTTAAGGTTCTTCCGCTTTGGTGGCATTGGTAAATTCGTGGGCGGTGGCATCGCGGCCGGGTTCGTGCTCTACGTGGCGACGAAATTCGTGGGAGATCTCGGCGGGTCGGGCGTGCTCAGCCCGCCTTTCGCGGCGTGGTCTCCGGCGATCGTCGCCAGCATGCTCGGGGTCTTGGCACTGCTGAATCAGGAGGACGGCTGATGGGGCGCCGGCAGGCGCCCTGGGAGCCGACGTCGAGCGGCGGGCGGAGGATGGGGCGGGTCGCGGTCACGGCACGAGCGATCGCGCTTGCCATTTCGACGCACGTCTTCGCCGTGGCCCTATCGCCCGGCCCGGCCAATGCGCAGGCGCACGCCGCGACGACCAAAACCAAGGATGCCGCCAAAAGCGCCGCCAAGATGCTGGTCGAGGCCAACCAGCTCGTGCAGAACGACGATAAGAACACAGTCTCCGCCGAGGGCAACGTCCGCATCTACTACGACGGTCGCACGCTGGAAGCGGACAAGGTTGTCTACGACAAGACCACCAAGCGCCTCCACGCCACCGGTCACGCTAAGCTGACCGAGAAGGACGGTACGGTCTACCGTGGCGAGGAATTCGATCTGACCGACGACTTCCGCGACGGCTTCGCCGAAAGCCTGCGCGCCGATACGAAGGACAAGACTCATTTCTCGGCGCCGCGCATGGAACGCATCGACGGCGATACCGTCTTCGCGAAAGGCACCTACACCGCCTGCGACGCGTGCAAGGACCATCCCGATCGGCCGCCGCTCTGGCGCGTTCGCGCCAAGAAGATCATCCACAAGGATCAAGAGCGCACGGTGTACTACGAGGGTGCCTACCTCGAGTTCCTCGGCATACCCGTCGCCTACACGCCATTCCTCTCCGCCCCCGATCCGACGGTGGAGAAGAAGTCCGGCGTGCTGTCGCCGCATACGCTCTACAAGTCGCAGCTCGGCTACGGCGTCGGCGTGCCGATCTTCTACAATCTCGCGCCCGATTACGATCTGACGTTGACGCCGACCGCCTTCACCCAACAGGGTTTTTTCGGCGCTGGCGAGTTCCGCCAGCGCACCGCCAATGGCCTCTACTATATCCAGGCTTCTGGCATCGACGAGGCAAATCCGGGTGCCTTCGCACAAGGTCCGTACGGCGCCGGCAACCGCTACTTGCGCGGAGACGTGAATACCAAGGGCGACTTCTCGATCAACAACGATTGGAAGTTCGGCTGGAATATCACCGCGCTGTCGGACAAATACTACCTCTTCGACTATGCCATTCCCGCAAGCACGATCTCCTCGAATTACTTCTCAGAATCGATCTCGACGATCTACCTGACGGGTCAGGGCGAACGTAGCTATTTCGACCTGCGCGGCTATTACATCGAAGGATTGTCTTCACACGACATCCAGGCGCAGCAGCCCATCGCGCACCCCGTGCTCGACTACAACCGGACGATCGACATCGATCCGGTCAAGACGCGTGGCGTCGGCGGGCAAGTCGAGGTGGACTTTAACTTGACGAGCCTGTCGGCGCAGTCGGCCGCCTTCCAGTCGGTTGGGCCGCGCACGCTGGATTCCGCCTACGGGCTCTACGACGTCTGCAACACCTACCAGCCCGGCCGCACCAGCGGCACCTCCTGCCTGCTCCGCGGCATCGGCGGCGACTACACGCGCGCCACAGGTCAGATCGACTATCAGCGCAAGTTCATCGATCCCCTCGGCGAGGTCTGGACGCCCTTCGCCTTCGCGCGCGTCAATGCCGAGACGCTCGACCTCAATACGACGAACACTTACAGCTTTCAGGCGAACGGCAATTACACCACCTACTCCAATGCTTACCAGCTGGCCTTCCTGCCGGGCGGTTCCGGCACCACGGCCAACGTCATTCCCGGGGTCGGCCTCGAGTACCGCTACCCGTTCTTCTATCGTTCGGCGCTGGGCTCGCTGATCTTCGAACCAATCGGGCAGATCATTGCGCGCCCCGACAACCAGATCGGCACGCGCACGCTGGTCAATCTCGACGCGCAGAGCCTCGTCTTCGATTCAACGAACCTGTTCGATTGGAACAAGTTCTCCGGTTACGATCGTTTCGAGACGGGCGTGCGCGCCAACTACGGCTTCCAGACCGGCTTCACCTTCAAGAACGGCGGCTATGCCCGCGTCGTCGCCGGGCAATCGGCACAGCTCGCCGGCACCAACGCCTATGCGACGCCAGATGCTGCCAACGTCGGCCTAAGCTCAGGGCTCGACACCCGCCTGTCGGACTACGTCGTCGGCGGCGTGGTCTCCCCCTTACCGCTCATCAGCTTCGGCACGCAGGCGCGTTTCGACGAGAAGACGCTTGAGAACCGGCGCGTCGACGCCACCGCCAACCTCAACCTCGGCGCCCTGACCGGCGGCATCCAGTTCGCCAACTACGAGGCGCAGCCGCTGATCGGCTACGACGTGCGCCGCGAGGGCCTCGCCATCACGGGCAAATACAATTTCACCAAGAATTACTTCGCCCAGGGCAACGTCACCTTCGACATGAGCCGGCATCTCTATCCGGCGGCGATCATCGGCTACAGCAACCCGGGTCCTTTCGCCGTCGCCGCCCTCGGCGTAGGCGGTGGCTATACCGATGAATGCACGACCTTCGCGGTGAACTACACCTCTATCTACCAGGACAACGGCACCGGCACCTTCGAGCGCAATCAGACCGTCCTGGTCTCGCTGCAGTTGCGCACTCTGGGCGACGCCAAATTCTCGAAATCGACGCTCGACACCACCACGACGAGCGGTCTCGACGGGGTGCGCTGACCGACGCCCGAAAAGCGCCGAGTTTTTCGCAAAAGAAGGAGAGGCTCGTCCAACCACCGCAATGGGACCCATGCCCCTAGGCCTCATCCGTCACGCTCTCACCACGAAACGCGTCGCCATCGCCTTCTGCGCGGTCATGGCAGTCGCGCCCTGCGCCGTGCGGGCGCAGGCGATCGTCGTCTCGGTCAATGGCGATCCGATCACGTCCGTCGATATCGATCAGCGCATGAAGATGCTGCGCGCCCTGCGCAAGCCGGCGACCCGAGATGCCGCGATCGAAAGCATGATCCAGACCCGCCTCAAGGCGCGAGAGGCTGGCCGCTTCGGCATCACCGTCAAGGACGAGGAGGTTGCCGAAGAGCTGCAGATCCTCGGCAAGAAGATGAAGATCCCAGCTCAGCAGCTCATGACAGACATTGGCCATGCCGGCGTGACGCAGAGCCAGGCCAACACGTTCCTCAAGGCGGAGCTCGGCTACTCCATCCTGATCCGCGCGCTGAACAAAGGTGTCGAGGCTAGCGAAGTCCAGGTTCGTCAGGAACTCGCCAAGGAGAAGAGCGGCAAGGGCGCTGGTGCCCTGGTCAACTACACGATCCGCCAGGTCGTGTTCACCATCGACCCGAACGAGACCCAGGCCGCGCTCGCTGCCCGCGCCAAGGACGCCGAAGCGTTGCGCACCCGTTTCACCAGCTGCGACACCGGCATCCCCTACGCCAAGTCGCTTCCCGGCGTCGCCGTTCGCGAGAAGATCGTGCGCAGCTCGTCCCAGCTCGGCGACAGCATCAAGGAGGTTCTCGACAAATTGCCGATCGGGCACCTCACCGGGCCGAGCCGCTCGCCCAACGGCATCGAGCTGATCGCGCTGTGCGACCGCACCACCTCGCGCAATGACGACGAGCTGCGCAAGGAGATCTCCGAACGGATCCTCAGCGCGCATTTCGACCAGGAAGCGGATGCCAAGTACAAGGACATGCGTTCCAGCGCCGTGATCGAGCGGCGGTGACCCCGCTCCTCGCCCTGACGCGCGGCGATCCCTCGGGGATTGGGTTGGAGATCGCCTTCAAGGCCTGGCGCGCGCGCGATGGTGCCACCGAGCCGTTCCTGCTTGTCGCCGACCTCGCTCATTGCCGTGGCGCCGCGGCGGCCATGCGCCTCGATGTGTCCATGGAGGCGACGAGCCCGGGCCAGGCCGCCTCGATCTTTCCGCGCGCGCTTCCCGTGCTGCCGCTCGAAGTCGTGACCCGCGGCGTGCCCGGCGTCCCCGATGCCGCCGATGCGCTCGGCACCATCGCCTCGATGGAGCGCGCCGTCGAGCTGGTGCGCCGCGGTGAGGCTTCGGCCGTGGTCACCTTGCCGGTGTCGAAGGAGATCCTGCACCGGGTCGGCTATCCCCACCCCGGCCAGACCGAGTACATGGGCGAGCTGGCGCGCCGCTACTGGGGCACGAGCGCCCGGCCGGTGATGCTGCTGTGGTCGCCGACTCTCGCCGTGGTGCCGATGACCGTCCACGTGCCGCTCGCGAGCGTGCCCGGCCTCGTCACCGCCTCGCTCGTCGCCGACACGGTGCGCACCGTCGCCGCCGACATGGCCCGGCGCTTCGGTTTGGCCCGGCCGCGGATCGCAGTCGCCGGGCTGAACCCCCACGCCGGCGAGGGCGGCGACATCGGCCGCGAGGAGCTCGATTGCCTGGTGCCGGCACTGGCGCGGCTGCGCGATGAGGGCTTGGCCGTGACCGGCCCGCACCCGGCCGACACGCTGTTTCACGCCGCAGCCCGCGCCCGCTACGACGTCTGCGTGACCATGTACCACGACCAGGCGCTGATCCCGATCAAGACTCTGGCCTTCGAGAGCGCCGTCAACGTGACCCTCGGCCTACCCTTCGTGCGCACCTCGCCCGACCACGGCACCGCCTTCGACATCGCCGGCAAGGGCATCGCCGATCCTTCGAGCCTAATCGAGGCGTTGCGCCTCGCCGCGCGCCTGGCGCTCGCCGACCGGATCCGCGACGCGGCGTGAGCGATGGCCTGCCCCCCTTGCGCGAGGTCGTCGCCGCGCATGGCCTCGCCGCGAGGAAGAGCCTCGGCCAGAACTTCATCTTCGACCTGAACCTCACCGGCCGCATTGCACGCGCCGCCGGTCCACTCGCGGGGGTCCGCGTCGTCGAGGTGGGGCCGGGGCCGGGCGGCCTTACCCGCGCGCTGCTCGGCGAAGGCGCGGAGGTGGTCGCACTCGAGCGCGACCCGCGTTGCCTCGCCGCCCTGGCGGAGGTGGCCGCCGCCTACCCCGGCCGCCTCGATGTGCGCCAGGCCGACGCCACCGCGACCGACTTCGCCGCGCTCGCAGCTGCCGCGGGTCCCACCCGCGTTTGCGCCAACCTGCCCTACAACGTGGCGACCGCGCTGCTCGTCGGCTGGCTCGAGAGCGAGCCCTGGCCGCCGTGGTTCGATCGGCTGGTGCTGATGTTCCAGCGCGAGGTGGCCGAGCGCATTGTGGCAACCCCGCTCCAGCGCGCCGCCTACGGTCGCCTTGCCGTGCTCGCCAACTGGCGCTGCGAGACCCGCATCCTGTTCGACGTGCCGCGCACGGCCTTCGTGCCGCCGCCCAGCGTCACCTCCAGCGTGGTGGAGCTGGCACCGCGCCGCGCGCCCCTGCCCTGCCGCACCGCCGCGCTTTCGGCCGTCACCCAGGCCGCTTTCGGCCAGCGCCGCAAGATGCTGCGCCAGAGCCTGCGCTCACTCGGCCTCGATCCGCTGCCGCTGCTAGCGGCGGCCGGACTCGAGCCGACGCGGCGAGCGGAGGAGATCGAGATCGCAGGCTTCGTGGCGCTTGCCGAGGCTTTCGCCAGCCAATCCGCCAGTGGCGCTCCCTAGGGGAATCGAACCCCTGTTTTCGCCGTGAGAGGGCGACGTCCTGGGCCGCTAGACGAAGGGAGCAGCGAGGCAGATCGGTTCTATAGAGGGGTGCCGGGCGCCTCGCAAGCCTGCTCGCGCGATTGACGCGTCTAGAGTTGGCGCGATGCGGCGCTTTGCCTGGCCGGTGCGACGCGCTATCGACGCGGGCGGCGCGAATCACGGGCGCCCGCGGCGGGGGGGAGAGCACGATGGGCCAGGCCATGGATCGGCGTCTTTCGACGGGCTTCGCCGCCGCCCTTTTCGCCGCGCTGCTTGCCTTCGCGGCACCGGCCTCGGGGCAGAGCAACACGCCGACGCCGGCGGCGCCGCAGGCTGCGCCCGCGGAGAAAGCCTCCCATAAAGAAACCGCTCAACCCAAGCCGACGCCGGCGCCGGCCTCACCTTCGACCACTACGCCGCCTTCGGCGACACCGCCGACCCAGCCACCGTCGCCCGCTCCCGGCAAGGCCGCCGAGGCACCGGGCGCGAAGGCGCCGGCGCCGGCGCCGACCCCGCAGACGCCGGGCGCCACGCCTGAAGGCGTGCCGCTGGCGCCGGGCGGCACCAAGCAGAGGAACGAAATCGAACCCAACGCCTCGCCCACGACGCCGGAAAACGCCACGACGGAGAACGTCGAGGTGCCGGCGCGCCCGATCGTGGCCGTCTCCGGGCAATCGAGCTACGACGATGCTTTTAAGTCGATCAAAGCCTCGATCGAGACGGTGAGGAATGCGATGGACAAGGCGCGGATCAAACCCACCGGGCACCCAATCACCATCTTCTCGGCGCCCAACGACAAGGGCTTCAAGTACCAGGCCGGCGTGCCGGTCGCGCAGAAGCCCGAGAAAAGCGATCTCGGCGGCGGTGCCGTCGTGTCCCTGTCGCCGGCCGGCAAGGCGATCAAGTTCCAGCATCGCGGCGCCTATGACGACATCGATTCCACCTACGACGTCATTACCGCCTTCCTCGATGCCAAAGGCCTTCAGGTCGACAGCCCCTATATCGAGGAATACCTGAGCGAGCTGACGACGTCGGACGATCCCAACCTGCAGGTCGACATCTACGTTTTCGTGAAGTGAGGCTACCGGCTCGTCGGGCATTGCGGCGCTAACGAGAAGTCAAGGAACAAAGAAGCCCGGTCGTGCATTACTTCGTCACAGGTGGTGTCGAGGGTGGGCACCAGCGTAACGGGGTTCAGGCACATGATCGGAATCAAGTCTTTCCTGCGCGGCGCTACGGCTGCCGCGTTGACGATGTCGTTCGTCGGCATCGCGTCGGCGGCCGGCATGCAGCCTTTCGATCTTAACCAGCTTTTCGTCCCGCAGCCGGTGCAGCAGACCAGTCTGCCGAGCGATGCCGAAGTCGTGCCGCAGGTTGCTATACGTTCGACGAAGGTCGTCGTCGCGGATCCGACGGAAGAGAAGCCCGGCACCGTCACCGTCGATACCAAGAACCGCTGGCTCTATCTCTCGATGGAGAACGGACAGGCCGTGCGCTATGACATCGGCGTCGGCCGCGAGGGTTTCGAGTGGTCGGGTACCGCTCGGATCGAGCGCAAGGCGGAGTGGCCGTCGTGGACCCCGCCGGCGGCGATGATCAAGCGTCGCCCCGACATCCCGCACTTCATGAAGGGCGGCATCGAGAATCCACTCGGCGCGCGCGCGATGTACCTCTTCAACGGCAAGGGTGACACCGGCTTCCGCATCCATGGCACCAATGAGCCAGACACGATCGGACAGGCTGTATCATCGGGCTGCATACGCCTGATGAACGCCGATGTCGTCGACTTGTACAATCGCGTCCACGTCGGTGCGAAGGTCGTTGTTCTTTAGGCATCTGGTGCACTGAGGCCACGATCATCGAAGCTCTGGAACGGCGTGGGCGCAAGCTCGCGCCGTTCTCGCATTTTTGCCGTTTTGGTCCAGGATGTCGAAGGCCGTAGGGGCGTAGGCCTTGGTCGCGGGGATCGTGATGGTGAACGCAAGAGCTTGCACGATCTTGTCGACTGCGATGATGGCGGCATGGTTGGTGAGCGCGACACCCGCGGCGCAGGCCCAGGATATCGGCTACGGGCTCGGCGACGGCTACCGGCGTTATGCCGATCCAGGGAACGGCGGGGGTTCGGCCTACACGCCGTTCTTCGACCCATACCGTGGCAACCGCATCGTGCGCGGCGCCTATCCCGACGCGTACTATGACGGCAATGGCTACCATTATGGCAAGTCGGCGCCTCCCTCGCTCTACGTCGATCCTTACGCCAACGATCGTGATCCCTACGGCTCGCGGGAGAGCTATAACCCCGGCTATGATCCCGGTGGGCGCCCGGAGTTGCACGAAGGCGTCAACATGACGACGCGCGTCGAAGTCGAAAATCCGACGCGGCAGCCGGCAGGCACCATCGTGATCGACACGTCGAGCCGTCACCTCTACCTCGTCGAGCCCAACGGCCGGGCCCTGCAATATGGCATCGGCGTCGGCCGCCAGGGCTTCGCCTGGCACGGCACCGCCGCCGTGAGGCGCAAGGCGGAGTGGCCGGGATGGACGCCGCCCAACGACATGCTGAAACGCCGCCCCGACCTGCCGCTGCACATGGAAGGCGGCATCGAGAACCCCCTGGGTGCCCGCGCGCTCTACCTCTACCAGGGCAATCGCGACACGATGTTCCGCATCCACGGAACCAACGAGCCCGACACGATCGGCCAGGCGGTGTCGTCGGGCTGCATCCGCATGATGAACGGCGACGTGATCGATCTCTATCAGCGCGTCCCGGTCGGCACCCGCGTGGTCGTGCTCTGAGGCGCACCGCCGTCTGATGCGACGTCTGCCGTTGCGGACTTGCTTAGGCAGGGTAAGCGGCGCGAGCACGGACACTATTCTCCGCAACGCGACGCCGATCATCGACCGACGCTCTGGGCGATCGACGCCGCGGATCAGGCCGCGGTGATCAGGATTGCCCGAAAGTCGTTGACGTTGGTCAGCGTCGGCCCGGTGATAACGCTGTCGCCGAGCGCCTGGAAGAAGCCGTGGCCGTCGTTGTCGGCGAGGCTCTCCACGGGCACGATGCCGGCGGCGAGCGCCCGCTCCAGCGTTGTCGGCGACACGTAGGCGCCGGCGATTTCCTCGGCACCGTCGACGCCGTCGGTGTCTCCGGCGAGAGCGTGGACGCGGGCGTCGCCGCCGAGTGCGATCGCCAGCGACAACAGGAACTCGACGTTGCGGCCGCCGCGGCCTTTGCCGCGCACCGTCACGGTCGTCTCACCGCCGGAGAGGAGCACGCAGGGGGCAGCAAAGGGCTGTGCGCGGCGCACCACCTGCCTGGCGATGCCCGCCATCACGACGCCCATGTCGCGCGCTTCGCCCTCCAGGCTGTCGCCGAGGATGTGGGGCGTGATGCCGGCATTCCGCGCCACCGCCGCCGCCGCTTCGAGCGATGCTTGCGGCGCGGCAATCAGATGGAACTCGTAGTCCGGCAGCGACGGGTCGCCCGGCTTCGGCGTCTCGCCCCTGCCGCTCTCCAGCACCGCGCGCACGTTGTCCGGCACGTCGATGCCGTATTTCCTGAGCAGTCGCAGCGCGTCGGTACAGGTGGTCGGATCGGCCACGGTCGGGCCGGAGGCGATGTCGCCGGGACCGTCGCCGGGCACGTCGGAGATCGCCAGGGTCACGAGCCGCGCCGGCGCGCAGGCCTGCGCCAATCGCCCGCCCTTGATGCCGCTGAGATGGCGGCGCACGCAGTTCATCTCGGAAATGGTGGCGCCGCTCTTCAGGAGCGCGCGGTTGACCGTCTGCTTGTCGGCGAGGTCGAGGCCCAGGAACGGCATCGACAGCAGTGCGGAGCCGCCGCCGGAGATCAATGCGATAACGAGGTCGTCGGGCGAGAGATCGGAGACGAGCGCCTTGATGCGCCGCGCCGCCTCGGCCCCGGCCTCGTCAGGAACGGGATGACTCGCCTCGAGGATCTCGATGTGATCGCAGGGCGCGGCGTGGCCGTAGCGTGTCACCACGAGGCCTTTCAGCTGGCCGGTCCAATGACGCTCGAGGGCGCGCGCCATCTCGGCCGAAGCCTTGCCGGCACCGATGACGATGGTCCGCCCCTCGGGCGGCGGCGGCAGCAGCGACGCGAGGGTCTTCTCCGGCTGTGCCGCGGCGATTGCGGCGTCGAATAGCGAGCGCAGGAAGACCTTGGGGTCTACCGGCGCTCTTTGATCCAGCGGTACTCGATGATCCAGCGGGCTTTGCCGATCCAGCGGGGTTTGCGGGTCCAAGAAAAGCTTTCTTACAGCGACGAAATCTTCGAACGCGCGCTGTTTAGGCGAGAAGCGCCGGCCGCGCCATCCCAGCCGCCCGGAGGAGGCGAAACTTCGACGGCTGCGGGATCAGGCACCCGCGGCTGGAACGCAGCCGTCAGCGCCTTGGCGACGGCGACGTCGTTGGCCGACAGCTTCAGCCCGACCTCGTCGCGCTTCTTCTCGGCGTCGGCGTCGCCCGCGGACGCCGCCACGGAGAACCATTGGTAGGACTGGACCAGGCTCTGCGGCGCGCCGAGTCCGCGGGCGAGCAGCACCGCGAGATTGTACTGGCTGTCGTGCACGCCGTATTGCGCTGCCTTGCGGAACCAGCCCACGGCGCCGGCATAGTCGGGATGACCGTCGCCGTCGGCGAGGAGAACGGCGAGATTGTGCATCGCGCGCGGGTTCCCGGCGTCGGCGGCCTTGATGTAGAGGCTGCGCGCCTTGGCCTTGTCGACGACGACGCCGATGCCTTTCTCGTAGAGCGAGGCGAGGCGATACTGCGCCGGTGCCGAACCGGCGTCCGCCGCCCTTTCGAACAAGTTCGCGGCGAGCTTCACGTCGCGGGGTACGACGCGACCCTCGGCATAGCGGTTGGCGAGATCGTACTGGGCCGCGATGTCGCCGCCCTCGGCAGCGGCGACGAGCGCCGGCGGAAGCATCGGGCGTTGCGGTGGCGGCGGAGCGGCGCCGGCGGCAAAGGACGGCAGGCTCGGGATCGACCCGGTCTGGATCGGATCGCTGCCGGGAATGGGATTGGCGAGCGGCGCCGTCGTCTTCGGCAGCGCGCTGGGCGACAGCGCACCTGCGTCGAGCCCGGACGCACTCGCGATCTTCGTCGGGGCGGCCGGCGTGAGGGCGGCGGCCCGCACTGATTTCGCGGGCGCGGAAGCGAGCTCCACGCCGCCGCCGAAGCCTCCGATGCGATCCATGAGCGTGATGACGCCCAACGCCATCATAAGCGCGGCGACGCTCATCAGCACCGGACGCTTGTGCGCGGCAACATAGTCGCGCGACCTGGCAAGCAGGCCGGCGCGCCCCAGCTTGTCGGACGGCATCTGGTGCTGGACGGCGGCAGCCTCGGCCTGCGCCGTCGCGGCGGCGCGGCGGGCGGCAGCGATGAAGTCGGTACGGCGGGCGACGTCGGCGATCGCGGCCTCCGCCCTGCGCGGCGGTTTGGCCGGCGCCGAACCCGATCGCGGCTCCATGCCGCCGAGGCGGATCTCGCGCGACGCCTCTCCGATGACCGGACGCGTCATGGACGCCTTCGACCGCGTCATATGCGGCGCCGGGGATGGCGCTCCGCGAACGGCCAGCTCGGGCGAGACGGGCCGCTGTCGCACGTCGGAGATCTCGTGCTCCATCACCGACAGGCGGTCCACCACCTTGCCGAGCATGTCCTGTACGGTGTTCAGGGTCGAGCTGGTGCGCGCCTCGACCTCCTCCTGTAAGGCGCGAGACGCTGGCGCTTGCACCCTATCGCGATGCTGGAGCTCCTCTTCCGCAGCGATCTTGAGCACTTCTCGTGCCGCCTTCGCCGCGGAGGTTTCGACGCTCGCGCGGGTCGCCTCGAGATGCGAGAACAGCTCGCGCATGGAAGTGGCAAGCGTCGGCAGCGTCGATAGACCCGTCTCCGATCGCTCGAAGCGTTCCGACAGGTGCTCGACCTGCCGCTGCAGCGAATCGAGCGCGCCTTGATCTGCGCCTGGCGCCTGTGCCGCCTCGAAGCGCAGGCCGAGCTCGCGGACGAGATTCTCCAGCTGCCTCGTATCGGCGTTCACGGGACTGGGCCTGTCGACGGAGAGCGCCTGGTCGAGGCGCCCGGCCAGCATGTCGAGCCTCGTCTCGATCTTTTCGAGGTGGGCGGGCGCCCCGCCGATCATGGCGCGCAGGGCGTCGGTCGCCGCCGCGATCTCGGCTTGGACATCGGGGCCGGCGAAAGGCTGATCGAGACGGCGATCGAGACGCTCGGCGAGGACCGCGACCTGATGCTCGATGCGCTCGATCGGCAGCGGCCGCGCGGCCATGGTCACCACCGTCTCGCGCAGCTCCTCCATCTGCTGCTGCAGCCGATCGATGCCGACGCCGTCGTGGCCGGAAGCATCGAGCTTGTCGCCGATGCGGCGCAGCTCCTCCTCCAGGCCGCCGATCGTCTCGCGCGGATCGAGACGATGCAGGGAGAGGCGCAGGTCGCCGACGGCGGCCTCGACCGGCCGCAGGATGCTCTCGCGGATGCCGTGCTCGCGCGACACCTCGATCCTTTCGGCGAGCGTCGCGATCGCGGTCTCGAGCGCGTCGATGGATCCGCGCGGAGCCAGCCCGCCGAGCGTGCGGGCGATTGCGCCGAGATCGGCGCGCAGGGCGTCGAGCTCGCCGTCGCGCGCGGCCGGGCGCAACTGTCGGTCGAGGAGCGCCTCGCGGCGGAGATCGTCGACCGTGGCGGCGAGACTGGCCATCTCGCCGCGCAGCGAGGCCACCATGGCCTCGGTCGCATCTGGACGCCGCACGTCGACGGACTGGCGCGGTGCGGGACCATCCTCGTTGGCTGGCTCCTCAAGCACGCGCTGGCGGCGCGAAATGTCGGCGATGGCATCGCCGAGGCTTCGGCGGCCGGCCAGCAGAACGGCTTGGTCGTGCGGTGAAGCTCGATCGTACGGTGCGGCTTGGACCGCGGCCATGGCGGCGGACGAAGCTTGATAGCCCCCGGGTGCGCGCGGTTGCACCGCTTCGATGATCGTGTTCAGCTTCTCCTCGAGCCGGCGGATCGGCTCGATGGCTTCCGGAGTCCTCTCCGAGACGGCGCTCTGGTGCGCCGCAATCTCGGCAGCACCACGTCTGCCGATGGCGTCGAGCCTAGCCTCGAGCCGCGCCAGCGAACCCTTGATCGGATTGTCGGCCGCGGCGGCGAAACGCTGAACCAGAGTGTTTTCCAGCTTGCCGAGCTTGCGCGTCAGAGCCACGACGTCGCCGTACTCCTGCTCGCGCCGCGCCTCGGTCTCCTCGAGCAGCTTCGCCATCGAGGCGAGCGCTTGGTCCGTTCGACGCTCGGTTCGAACGGCGCGGCGCTCCATGTCGCTGACAGCGCTCTCCAGCAGGTTGTCGCCCTCGTCCCGAGGGGGAGTAGCGCGTTGAGCGCGTCGATCGGATGCGCCCGATGCGCGCGAGAGGATCGCGTCCCCGTCGCCGAATTGATCGGAAGCGCGCTCGCTGGGACCGCGTTGCGACCGCATTCTCGAGTCGGGACGGGTGCGGGCATCGCGCCGAGCGTGGTCGATGTCGGGCCGTGCGCCCATCTGCTCCAGCCGTGCCGTTACAGCGTCAATCCGCTCCTGGCCACCGATGGCGCGCGGCGCCAGTCCATGGTCCTCGGCCTGATCGGCGATCACGCCGTGGAGCCATTCGCCGAGAGATTTACCCTGGCGGCGGGCAGCCTCGCGCGCCGCCTCGCGTGCATCGAAGCCGACGCCGTTGATGTTCCAGGGCTGCGCCTTGTGCATCGACCTTCACCCGCGAGGCATAGCCCCATTTCGAGTTGGCAGCTGGCTTGTGCCTCACGTTGCGTAAGGTGGAAGCTTGCAACCATCCGCTTAACGAGCGTCAACATTTCACGGGTGGAGTAAACAGGGAGTTAAATCCTGAGCGATTTTGAAACAGACAACAGGGACGGTTGTGCAATCTGACAACAGGCATATAATTTGTTGCGAGGTCTCGCTTGATGAGATTCGCGAAGGCCACGATGAGAAACGAACAGATGGCCGGCAGCCTGGGCGAGCGCACGTCCGATTGCGAACTCACGATCAGCGACATGGCTTCGTGCTACGGTGTCAGCCTCCGGACGCTGCGTTTCTACGAGGACAAGGGGCTGATTTTCCCTCGTCGACAGGGAACCGCGCGCTTTTACTCCGCGAACGACCGCGTACGCCTCGAGTTGATCTTGAAGGGCAAGCGGCTCGGGTTTTCGCTATCCGAGATCCATAGCCTCATCGCGTCGCGCACGACCGTAGCACAGGAGAGCGGGTCCACCGATCTTGTCGTGAGTCTTAACAGCGAACAGGTGGCGGCACAGATTGCGCATCTCGAACGCCAGCGCGATGAACTTTGTATCGCTATCGCCGAGCTGAAAGATGCCCACCGGCACATGTGCGAGAGCGTGGCATGAAGCAGTCTCACCATCGTTACGGTTGTCAGCCGGGCCAGTGCTAGCTATAAGCGCTCGTCGCTTCCGCCGAGGAGCGTCGTGTCGGAGTGTAGCGCAGTCTGGTAGCGCACCTCGTTCGGGACGAGGGGGTCGGAGGTTCGAATCCTCTCACTCCGACCACATAAACTTATATCCATCTCCGATATGGGTTCGTCCCGGCTGCTATCGATCTCGGTAGTCGTCATGTCGACTGTCGCCTCCCTTGCTGGGGTAGGTAAGCCGTAAGTCGCGCTTGAGGATCTGCCAATCGCGTTGCGCGGCAGCGACGCAGCTAGGTACAGATCCGCGAGGCGGCTGCGTCTTGCCGAGTCGCCCGTTGGCGAAGGCTAGGATGTCCTCGGCCGTGCTCGCCGCACCGAACCGGGGCGCGACGGCCGCGACCGGCGTCTCGCCCCAGCGCTCATTCGGCACGCCGAAAAAGGCGCTCTCCTCGACGGCGGGATGCTGAGCCAACACCGCCTCGATGTCGCTGGGATAGATGTTGAAGCCGCCCGAGATGATCATGTCCTTGCGGCGGTCGACTAACATTAGAAAGCCGTCGGCGTCGAAACGTCCGATATCTCCGGTGCGGATGAAACGCTGCCCGTCCGGGCTGAACCACTCGGCCTCGCGGGTTTTCTCCGAAAGGTTGTGATAGCTGGTCATCATTGAGGCCGAGCGACCGACGACCTCGCCGGCATGATCCATGCCCATCACATCGCGCCCAGCAAGGGCGCTCGGTTCAACAAGGTGCCCGACGAGCCGGTTGACAACAGCGGTTCCAGCGACAGTGCCACTCGGCATCGTCGGCGCTCGCAACGCTTCCGGACAGGCTCAGGCGGCACGTAGCGCCGACACGTCGCCCCCGCGGGCTATGGTTCTGGCGAGCCGGACCACGCGAACGAGCTCGCGCAGCATCTCCGCCTGCAAGCGTTCGAGATCGGCCTCGAGCTCGGCCTCGATGAAGCGGCGGCAGAGAGCGGCGAAAGGCTTGAAGCCGAGCATTGCGCTGCCGGAAATGGCGGCGTGCGCCTCCGCCTTCAAGGCCGGCACGGTCTCGGGCGCGAGCGGCCGCTCGAAGCGCGACAACAACGACGTCTCGAGCGTGGCAAGCATCGAGCGCACCTTGGCCTCGCCGACGATGGCGGTCAGTTTAGCGAGGGCATCGGCATCGTGAACAGCATGATCGGACCTGGTGCGCAGGTCGCCGCGGCCGACGAGATCCATCAGCGCCCCGATCGGTTCCAGAGTCAGCGGCTTGGCAAGGAAATCATCCATACCTGCCGCTAGCGCCGCCTCGACCTGCGCCGGCAGCACGTTTGCCGACACGGCCACGATCGGGACGAGCCGGCCGGCATGAGGCAGGCGACGAATGGCGCGCGTCGCGGTCACGCCATCGACGTACGGCATCTGCAGGTCCATGAGCACCAGATCGTAACGGCCATGGTCGACTGCCATGATCGCTTCGGCGCCGTCGCCGACGATATCGACGCTATGGCCCAGCGCTTCCAGCACGGCGATCACCAATTCCTGGTTGAGGCGCACGTCCTCGGCGAGGAGGACATGAAGCGGACGCGCCTGATTGGCGGGCCTGCTCCACTTCGCCGGCTCCAGCGTCTCTCGCGTCGCCGGCAGGTCGAGCGAGAGCCAGAAGGTCGAGCCGAGGCCGGGCTCGCTGAGGACTCCGATGGCTCCGCCCATGGCCTCCGCAAGCGTCTTCGAGATGGCGAGACCGAGGCCGCTGCCGCCGTAGGTTCGCCGAATGGTTCCGTCGACCTGGCGGAAGCGTTCGAAGACAAGCGGCATGTCCGCCGCATCGATGCCGATGCCCGTGTCCTCAATCTCAAACAAGATCCGGCTAGGGGCACCTCCGCAGCGGACCCGCAACGTCACCGAACCGGCGGGCGTGAACTTGACCGCGTTGTTGAGGAGGTTGAGCAAGATCTGCCGAAGCCGCATCGCATCGCCGAGGACCCCGGCGGGCACGACGTTGTCGATGGCAACGTGCAGGGTCAGGTTGCGGGCACACGCCGCCTTGTCGACCAGCGCGACGCATTCCTCGACGAGCCGCGGCAGGACGAAGTGATGCGGGTCGAGCCGCAGCGCACCCGCCTCCAACTGCGAGAAGTCGAGAATATCGTTGACCATCGCTAGCACTGCGGCTCCCCCGGCCTTGATCCACTCGGCGTGCCGGCGCGCCGCCGGACTCAGACCCGGGTCGATGCCGATGAGGTCGGCGAAGCCGATGATCGCGTTCAGCGGCGTGCGGATTTCGTGGCTCATAGAGGAGAGAAAGTCCTCCTTGGCGCGCCTGGCAGCGGCAACGGCGCCGTCGGCGTCCTCCGCGGCCTGGAAGTCGACGAGAGAGGGCGAGGGTTCGCACGTTTCGCCGCGTAGAGTTAGCGACACGTCACCGCCCTTTGTCGCCAGCTGTTCGCAGCGTGCTTCGGCTGCGGCGAGCGCGCGACGCAGGCGCAGGAGCATCAAGATCGCCGCGACGACGACGAGCACTGCGAAGAGGGCGCTGGCGAGAGTGCCGAACGACATACCGGACGAGGCGACCGGCGCCGCGACCACCGTCGGCAGTTCCGGGCCGTCGCCCGCGTAGAGCGACATGCGCAGCACAGGTGAGACGACCGGGTCGCCGGCCGCCTGCTCCGCTGAAACCACGAGAAATCCGGCGGCGAGAAGGCGGATGCCATGACCGAAGGATTGGAATTGGGTACGCAAGCCGAGCACACGCAACTGCTGGTGCCGCCGGTGGCCATTCTAGGCACGGCGAGCGTTGCGGCACCTTCATGGTCCCGCTTGAGAAAAGACAGAGCCACGTTGCGATTTGCTTACGACCGGGTCTTGGTGGCCTGCGGCGAATGTGTTGTGAAACCGGGTGACGGGCGCGTTCCGCTCCGCTAAGCGGTCGATCACAACAAGCCGGAAGGGCGGGATGAGCATCGCGATCGTCGGAACGGGCGCCATCGGCGGGTTCCTGGGTGTCAGGCTGGCGGCCGCGGGCGAGCCAGTGACCTTCATCGCGCGCGGCGCCAATCTCGCGGCGATCAAGGCCGACGGCATGCGGCTGATCGAGGAGGATGGCACGGAAGTCCACGCCGCCGACATTCGCGCGACGCAGTCGATGCAGGAGGCCGGCGTTCACGACGTGGTGCTGCTGACGGTGAAGGCGCATCAGGTCGGGGCAATCGCCGACGACCTGAAGCACCTGATCGGTCCCGACACGGCCGTGGTCACAATGCAGAACGGAATCCCTTGGTGGTACTTCCTTGGCGCCTACGACGGCCCACACAGAGGCACCCACGTCGCCGCGGCCGATCCCGGCGGGCTCATCGCCCGGCACATCGATCCGCGCCACGTGATCGGCTCGGTGGTGTTTCCCGCAGCCGTTCTGACCGAGCCGGGCACCGTCAAGGTGATCGAGGGCAGCCGTTTCACTCTGGGCGAGCCCAACGGCACGATCAGCCCGCGCGTCGAGGCGCTCGCCGCCAAGCTCGTCAAGGCGGGCTTCAAGGCGCCCGTCATCCCGGACATCCGCGCCGAGATCTGGCTGAAGCTGTGGGGCAACCTGTCGTTCAACCCGATCTCAGCGCTCACTCACGCGACGCTGGAAGACATCTGCCGCTTTTCCGACACGCGCCAGCTCGCTCACGACATGATGAGCGAGGCGCAGGACATCGCCGGCAAGCTCGGCATCACCTTCCGCGTGGGGATCGACAAGCGGATCGCCGGCGCCGAGAAGGTGGGGGCGCACAAGACTTCGATGCTGCAGGACGTCGAGGCCGGCCGGCCGATCGAACTGGAGGCGCTGGTCGGCTCGGTGATCGAACTCGGCCGCCTCACCCGCACGCCGACGCCGCACATCGACACCGTCTACGCGCTGATGCAGCTCCTCGCGAAGAGCCTGGAGACCACCAAGGGTCGCCTCGCCATCCAAGACGCGGCGTGACCGACCGACCTCGATCCGAAGCCAAGTATTGATCCAAAACCGGTGAGTTCGGCCGATCTTGGTAAAGCTTACCGGTTCCGGGTTCGGCTGCGCCGCCCCGGAATGACGTTCCTGTTTCCCGTGGACAATGAAGGACCTTCCCGTGGCCCAAGCCGCTAAGACCCTCCACGACCTGATCCAGGCCGGCGCGGACGATGCCACCGCGCTCTCGTCACCCGGCGGCACGCCGCTCACCTTTAAGGCGTTGCGCGCGCTGGTGAAGCGCACGGTGGTGGACCTCAACGCTCACGGTCTCGGCCGCGGCGACCGCATCGCGATCGTGCTGCCCAACGGGCCGGAGATGGCGGCGGCCTTCATCGCCGTCGCGGCCGGCAGCACGGCGGCGCCGCTCAACCCGACCTACAAGGCCGACGAGTTCGAGTTCTACATGCTCGACCTCAAGGCCAAGCTGCTGATCGTGGCGGAGGGATCGACCTCGCCGGCGGTCGGCATCGCCGAGAAGCTCGGCGTGGCGATCGCCCACCTGCACGCCACACCGGCCGAAGGCGCCGGAAGCTTCACCCTCGCCTTCCCGGCTGATGGCGCCGCAGCAACCGCAGCCGGCATGGCCCACCCCGACGACGTCGCGTTGGTGCTGCATACCTCGGGAACCACCTCGCGGCCCAAGATCGTACCGCTGAAGCAGTTCAACGTCTGCGCTTCGGCACGCAACATCCGCGAGACGCTGGCTTTCACCCCCGAGGACCGCGCGCTCAACATCATGCCGCTGTTCCACATCCATGGGCTCATCGCCGGTACGCTGGCGCCGCTCTCGGCCGGCGGCCACGTCTGCTGCACGCCCGGCTACAGCGCCTCCAAGTTCTTCGGATGGATGAAGGAGGCCGACCCGACCTGGTACACGGCGGTGCCCACCATGCATCAGGACATCCTGGGCAAAGCCAAGGACTTTCCCGAGGTGGTGAAAGGCAACAGGTTGCGCTTCGTCCGCTCGTCCTCCTCCTCACTGCCGCCGCAGGTCATGAAGGAGATGGAGGAGACCTGGGGCGCGCCGGTCCTGGAGGCCTACGGCATGACCGAGGCGGCGCACCAGATGGCCTCGAACCCGCTGCCGCCCAAGCCGCACTATGCCGGCTCGGTCGGCCTCGCCGCCGGGCCGGAGATCGCCATCGTCGACGACGACGGCGAGCCGCTGCCGTCCGGCGCTCAAGGCGAGATCGTGATCCGCGGCGACAACGTCATGGCCGGCTACGAAAACAACGAGAAGGCCAATGCCGAGGCTTTCACCAAGCATGGCTGGTTCCGCACCGGCGACCAGGGCACGCTGACGCCGGAAGGCTACCTGTCGCTGACCGGCCGCCTCAAGGAGATCATCAACCGTGGCGGCGAGAAGATCTCACCGCGCGAGGTCGACGAAGTGCTTATGGACCATCCGGCGGTGCGCCAGTGCGTGACCTTCGCCATGCCGCATGATCGCCTCGGCGAGGACGTCGCCGCCGTGGTCGTGCTGCGCGAAGGCGCGACGGCGGACGAAGCCTCGATTCGCGATCACGCCGGCATCCACCTTGCCAAGTTCAAGGTGCCGGCGAAGATCCTCTTCATGGACGAGATCCCCAAGGGCGCGACCGGCAAGCTGCAGCGCATCGGGCTGGCGCAGAAGCTCGGGCTGGTCTGAAGACCAGGCGTCGAGGCCGAAAGGACTACACCCGCCGACATCGAAATCAGGCGGAAGAACCTAAGCCGCAGTCGCCGCCGCGGCGGCGAGCTTCTTGGCAATCTCGCGCTTGAGAACGCGCATTGCCTGCGACAGCTCATGCTCGTGGGCCTTGGCGAGGAACGCGTCGAGACCGCCACGGTGCTCGACGGAGCGCAGAGACGCCGCCGCCACGCGCACGCGCACCGAACGATCAAGCGACTCGGAGATCAGCGTGACGTTGCAGAGGTTGGGCAGGAAGCGCGTGCGCGTCTTGTGGTTGGAATGACTGACCACGTTACCGCTCTGGACGGCCTTTCCGGTCAGTTCACAACGGCGCGACATCTTCTTAATCCTTGGGCAAACTTTTAGTAATGTGAAGGCGGGTCGATACAGGAGGGGTTGGCGAGGGTCAAGGCTGCCGTCACGCAACCTTATCATTGCCGGCCGCGCAGGCCGGCTTAGTTCTTTGCGAGCTCGACTTGACCTTGGAGATTGCGATGCGCTTCACGCTACGATGGTTCATGCTGGCTGCTCTTCTCGGCGTATCGTCCTGCCAACATGTGTCGGCGGCCGGACACGGGTCGCCGCCGGCGGACAGCGCGGTCGCCTCCCGCTAGGCGAGACCGCCAGCTGAACGCGCTGCGGGCGTTTGCCAGGCGGGCCATTCGGGCTCAAACCAAGCTTGTGCAGCAGATGCCGGGAGGCTTCGTTCTCGCGACGGCACTCTGCGGACGCGGCACGCAGGACCGAAAAGCCAGGAAAACCGCCTGCACCGCCTCGAATGCGCAGCGTTGTCGTCGCCATCGCCGGCAGGTCGAGCGTCTCGCTCACTTCGCGTCGAACGGCAGGATACCGCGCAAGTAGTGCTCGTCGACCTCCGCGATGGGTCGGTGCCGGTCGTCGTAGAGCACGGCCTGATGCTCGAAAAGCTCGAGCGGGATATCCAGCGTCTTGTCGGGGTGCTCGGGCGGCGGCTTGCGGCGCTGCCAGTCTGGTGGCAGCACCGGCCAGACGGTTTGCATGCCGATCGTCTCGCGGGTGAAGTGCAGCGCCGCCACCGCCTTGCCGAACGGCGTATCCGTCGCGTCGAGCACCCGGTTCATCTCCGGCGTGAGACGGCCCGGCACGTACCAGTTGTCGGCCTCGGACAACACGCGGATACCGCAAGCGAGGCGGACGCGGCGGTAGCGGATCGCCTCATCCGGCCCGACCTGAAGATGGGTGCGCTGTTCGGGCCGGATCGGCTTTTCCAGCGCGCCCGCGACCCGCTCCGCGTGGATCTTCGCTGGCAGAGAGATTGCGTGGTCACCGCACCACGTCTCCAGCGCCTGCGTGGCGCTTCGGCTCGCCAGGATATCGGCGTTGAGAGTCTCCATCGTGGCCAAGGCCTCGACGCGGGCGAGGAACGTGTCCGGCAGGCGAGGCCCGGCATGGACCGGGCCGGCGAAGGCGAGACCGATGGCCGCGAGAGCGAGGCTGGACGTTGCACGCATGCCGGGCCGGACCTAATCCAGAACAGGCGGCACGCTATGGCGCGCCGGAGAAGAGAAGCCAAGCGCATGCGGATCGGCCTGTTCGTGCCCTGCTACATCGATGCCTTCTTCCCGGAGGTCGGCGTCGCGACGCTGGAGCTACTCGAGCGGTTCGATTGCGAGGTGGAATATCCCTTCGACCAGACCTGCTGCGGCCAGCCAATGGCGAACTCCGGCTGCCAGGCCGAGGCGGCGGCGACCGAGCGCAACTTCGTGAAGTGTTTCTCGGGCTACGACTACGTGGTCGGTCCCTCCGGCAGCTGCGTGAACCACGTGCGCTCGAAGTTCGACGCCATCGAGCAGACAGACGAGGTGACCCGAGTGCGAGAGCGCACCTTTGAGCTTGTCGAGTTTCTCCACGATATCCTGAAGGTCGAGGCGTTTCCCTGGGCGCGTTTCCCGCACAAGGTCGGATACCACGGCGGCTGCGGCTCGCTGCGCGGGCTGGAGCACGCCCGCCCCAGCGAGATCGTGGCCCCGTTCTTCTCCAAGCCGCTCGACCTGCTGCGCAAGGTGGAGGGCATCAACCTCGTCGAGCCCTCGCGGCCGGACGAGTGCTGCGGCTTCGGCGGGACGTTCTCAGTGTTCGAGGAGGCGGTCTCGGTCAAGACGGGCCAGGACAAGGTTGCCGACCATTTGAAGGCCGGGGCCGATTACATCGTGTCGGCGGACACGTCGTGCCTGATGCACCAGAAAGGCTGCGCCGAGCGTGCCGGCCAACCGATGCGCTTCCTGCACATCGCGCAGGTGCTGAACGGAGTTGGAGCATGAGCGAGCGGCTTCACGATGAGCTCGATGTGCTAGATGACGGATCGGCGAAGGGGCAGAGTGGGCAGCGGCTCGATCATGCCGAAGCCAATGCCAGCCCCATCAAGCCAACCAAGCAGCGCGAGGCCCAGCCCCGCGGCGCGATCACGCGGCCGGGCAAGCGTGTAGACCATGCCGAGGCCGCCGAGCGCTTCCTCGCCGCGCCGGAGCATCAGACATTCCACGACGCGCGGCTCTGGGATTTGCGCGTCAAGCGCGACAAGCAGGCCCACGGCATCGCCGAGTGGGAGGAGCTGCGCGAGCTCGCCTCGCGAATCAAGGAGCACACGCTCACGCACCTTGACACCTACCTCGAGCAGTTCGAGGCGGCGGCGCGGAAAAACGGCGTCACCGTGCACTGGGCCAAGGACGCGGTTGAGCACAATGCCATCGTGCTCTCGATCCTGCGAGAGAACGACGCCACGACGCTCATCAAGTCGAAGTCCATGCTCACCGAAGAGTGCGGGATGCGCGAATTCCTGACCGAGCGCGGGATCGACATCGTCGAGACCGACCTCGGCGAGCGCATCCAGCAGCTCGACCACGAGGCGCCGAGCCACGTGGTGGTGCCGTCCGTCCATAAGCTGCGCTCGGACGTCAGCGACGTCTTCGCCCGCACGCTGGGCGCCGAGCCCGGCAACGACGACCCGCACTATCTCGCCGAGCACCAGCGCGTGACGACCCGCCCGCGTATCCTCGAGGCGGCGGCCGGCATGACCGGCGGCAACTTTCTCGTCGCCGAGACCGGGGCGGTGGTGACCTGCACCAACGAGGGCAATGCCGACCTCTCCGCCAACACGCCGAAGCTGCACATCGCCTCGGTCGGCATTGAGAAGCTGGTGCCGAAGGTGAGTGACCTCGGCGTCTTCATCCGCCTGCTGTCACGCTCGGCGCTGGGCTCGCCGATCACGCAGTACACGTCGCACTTCATGGCGCCGCGCCGAGGCGCGCAGATGCACGTCGTGCTGGTCGACAACGGTCGCACCAAGCGCCTTGGCATGGAGCAGTTCTGGACCTCGCTGAAGTGCATCCGCTGCGGCGCCTGCATGAACACCTGCCCGGTGTTCCGCCGTTCCGGCGGGCTCTCCTACGGCTTCACCTACACCGGGCCGCTGGGCCTTATCCTCGACCCAACCTTCGACCGGCACAAGTTCTCGAACCTGCCCTTCGCCTCGACGCTGAACGGCTCCTGCACCAATGTCTGCCCGACCAAGATCAACCTGCACGAGCAGATCTACGCCTGGCGCGGGGTCATGGCCGAGGAGCACGAGGTACCCTGGGCCAAGAAGACGGCAATGCAGGCGGCCGGCGTGGTGCTTGGCAACCCGCGGCTCTACCGCGCCGCGATCTCAACGGCGGATTCGGCGCTGCAACACCTGCCGCGTTTCGCCACCTACAACCGGCTGAATAGCTGGGGCAAGGGTCGCGAGAACCCGAAGCCGTCGGGCGAGACCTTCCACCTTTGGTGGGCCAAGAACCGCGCCGGCAAAGTCAAAGGCGAGGCCAAGTGAGCAGCCGCGACGCCATCTTGGGCGCGATCCGCACCAACAAGCCGGCGTCGCGACCGCGACCAGAGATCCCGCTGTTCGACAAGGGTGGCGACCGGCTTGCCCGCTTCGTCGCGGCCTTAAAGGTGATGGGCGGCACTTGGCTCGAGCCCGTGCCAGGAGACCCACTGGCGCCGGTGCGCGGACGCATTTGCGGTTCGGCGGTGGTCGTGTCCCGGGTTCCGGAGGTCGAGGGCACCCGGGTGCTCGGTCTCGATGACGAGCCCGCCAGCCTCCAGGACGTCGATGTCGCCATCGTGCGCGCCGCCTTCGGCGTCGCCGAAACAGGCTCCGTCGCCCTCACCGAGGCCGAGCTCGGCGTCAACACACTGGCCTATCTCGCCCAGCATCTCGTGGTGCTGCTCGATCCCGCCGACATCGTCGCCGACATCCACGCCGCCTATGGCCGACCAGAGTTTTCCCGCGCCCGCTACCTCGTGTTCCACACGGGACCGTCGGCCACCGCCGACATTGAGGGGGTGCTGATCCACGGCGCGCAGGGCGTGCGTTCGCTGTCGATCCTGCCATTGGCGCGGGGCGGCTAGAGCAAGTCCGCTATTGCGGGTTTGCTCCGGCAAAGAAAAGCTAGGCGAGGACAGCTATAAGCATCGGGGAGCGACTCTGGATGCCGTCCGACGCCTCAAAGCTTCTTCAGTCCGAGCGGCTTGCCGCCCTCCTTGAGATCCTTTTCCCACTGCCCTTCGGCCTGCTTCTCAAGCTTGGTCTTATGGCCGGCTTTGGCTGTGAGCACGAGCTGCCCTTTGACCAGCTGCCAGGACGAGGGATCGAAGATCACGATGCCCTGGTCGCGGCATCCCGGCGCGAGCTGCGCCCGGTCTGCGCCCGACGGGCGCGACTTGTCGAGTGTGATCATGCAGCCCGTGTCGCGCTTCTCGCGCATCACGGCGTAGCGGCCTGGCAGGTCCTCACGGCTCTCGGTCGCCGCAGGTTCAGCCTCGGCGCGGGAGCGACGCGAAGCGATCCTCTCCAGGACAGCGGGTCTTTCTGCGGGCGTCTCCGCGGCGACCGGCGAGAGGCCGACACTGCCGGCGGAGCCGACGTCGGCCGCCCTCTTCAGTGCGAAGGTGCCGCCGGGACCCGCATTGACGAAACCATCGCCCGATGCGTCGAGGGTTAGCAGTCTGGCACCGCTAGGGTCGCCGAGCACGACATGCCCGTCGTCGAGCATCGACCAGCGGCCGATGGAGGCGATGCCCGGCATCGCGTGTCGGCAGGCGGTCGGCATGCCGAGGAAGTAGTCGCCTTTGTCGGATTTCTCCGCGCGCAACATCACGCGGCATACCGAGCCCGTCTTGTCGAACGACAACTCCCAGGTGCCGGCGAGGTCGGCCGGTTGCCGCGCGGAGGCGGTGAACGGCGCCACCCAGGCAATAGCTGCGACGAGGATGGTGCGCAAAGGCTTGGGCATGACGGCATCCGTGCTCCGACCGAGCTACGGGTTACGCATATCCTAAGTTTCAAGCAATTGGCCGACGAAGAGCGTCAGGTCGCGCCCCCCAAGGCTGCCGCGACCGCCAGGCCGGCGGCCAGGATCAGCCCCGCGTCCCTGTTGGATCGGAATAGCCGCAGCGCCTTCGCCGTGTCCTTCAGGTCGATGCGAGCGACCTGCGAGCCGAGGTGGAGCGCGAAGCCGACGACGCCTGCCTGCGCCCCGAATGAAGAGCCGGCGCCGGCGAGGACGAGCGCCAGCTCCGCCATGAGCGCGGCTCCGGCATAGAGCAGCGCTACCGCGAGCCGCAGACGCGGCCCGAACAGCCGCGCCGTGGAGCGGATGCCGGCCGCCTCGTCGTCGCGCGCGTCCTGAATCGCGTAGATCGTGTCGTAGCCGATCGTCCAGAGGATCGCCGCGGCATAGATCGCGAAGGCCGGGGCGGCCAGCGCTCCGGTGAGCGCCGCCCAGCCCACGAGGCCTCCCCAGGCGAAGGCGAAGCCCAGCACCAGCTGCGGCCAGGAGGTGACCCGCTTGGCGAACGGATAAGCGGCGACGATGTCGAGCGAGCCGATGCCGAGAAAGATCGTGAACAGGTTAAACTGGATCACGACGAGAAAGCCGGCCAATGCCTGCAGCACGAGGAAGGTTTGGGCCGCGGCGACGCTCACCCGGCCGGAGGCAACCGGGCGATGCCGGGTGCGCTCCACCTGGGCATCGAGGTGGCGGTCGACGATGTCGTTGTAGGTCGAGCCGGCGCCGCGCATGACGATCGCGCCGACGAGGAACAGCACGATGTGCCAGAGCGCGAGCGGCCGGTGGGTCGCCAGGCTCGCCAGCGTGCTCGACCACCAGCACGGCAGCACGAGAAGCCAATAGCCGATCGGCCGATCGAGCCGGGCGAGCTGGAGATAGGGGATCGCGGCCCGCGGCGCGAGACGGAAGAGCCACTGCCGCTGTATGGCATCTGGAAGCGCCGTCGCATCAGTTATCGGCGCCGCTCTGTCCACCCGCGGGATCGCGGCGGCTAGAGCGGACCGGTCGGCAGCTTCTGCGCCTCGACACCAAGCGCGGGAGCGGAGGCCGCCTGCTTCTGCTGCTGCTTGACCTGCGTGGCGAGATTGCATGCCTGCGTGGCGAATTGCTGCGACTTGCCGGCGGCCAGCTTGAGGTTGCCGACGGCCTCGTCGGGCACGTTGCACCACGCCTTATTGGCTTCGAGGTACTTCAGCAACGCACCCTCGGAGCCGACCAGGCCGCGCAGGGTTGGGCAGGAGGCGACGGGATCGAGCTTGCCCTTGGCTGCCTTGGCCAGCACGTTGAGCTTCTCGATGAAGGTCTGCCGCTTGGCCGAGAGCCCGGCGATGTCGGCGTTGCAATCGCCCGCCTGCGCCACACCAACGCCGATCAGCACAAAAGCGGCAACCGTCGCCGCTCGAGATACGCACCCCACCATCGCAAGCCCCTGTCGAACGCGGCCCCGTTCGCCGGCGCGCCGGGCGCATGCTAAGCGCGCCCTATGGCGACCTACGACTTCACCGCTCCCCGCCTCTACGTCGAGCCCGACCTCGGCGGCGGCACGCGCCTACCGCTGGATCGAACCCAGCAGAACTACCTTGGCAACGTACTCAGGCTGAAAAAAGGCGAAGCCGTCCTGGTGTTCAACGGACGCCACGGCGAGTGGCGGGCTCGTCTCGTCGAGGGAACGAACCGCAAATCGATGGTGCTCGCCGTCGACGAGCAGGTCCGCGCACAGACGCCCGCGTCCGACCTGCACTACCTGTTCGCGCCGCTGAAGCACGCCCGACTCGATTACATGGCGCAGAAGGCCGTAGAAATGGGGGCCGGGGTGCTGCGCCCCGTCATCACACGGCGCTGCCAGGTGGCGCGGGTCAACGTCGACCGGATCGCGGCCAACGCGATCGAAGCGGCGGAGCAGTGCGGCATCCTCTGCCTGCCGCAGATCGAGGCGCCGACGAGCCTTGAGGCGGCGCTCGCCGTTTGGAATGACGACCGCACCATGGTCTTCTGCGACGAGGACGCGGAGACCAGCGATCCGGCCGCCGCGCTGCGCGTGCTCTCGCGCGGCACCCCGCTCGCCGTGCTTGTCGGGCCCGAGGGCGGTTTCGATCCAACGGAACGACAGGCCTTGCTCGCTTTGCCGAGGGTCGTGCGGCTCTCGCTTGGCCCGCGCATCCTGCGGGCCGACACCGCCGCGGTGGCCGCGCTGGCGCTGGTCCAGGCGATATCTGGCGACTGGCGGAAGCCGCATCACGATCTCGCCCGATTGTAGGGTCACCTTGACACTAAGCTGTCAGCCCTGAAGGACGTTATGATCTCGCTTCCGCGCAGGACGACCTTGATTCTCGGCACTCTCGCAACCGTGACGATGGCAAGCATGGGCGCCTTCGCGGGAGACGCGATCCGCATCGAAGATCGCTGCGCGGTGTACGGGCCCGGCGGCGTCGACCTCGGCAACGGAACCTGCGGTCAGACCCGGATCAACGAAACGCGCGCATGGAATGGCGGCACCGCGTCCGCCGGGTTGCGTTCGGACGGCCTCGGCATGCTGCCGGGTGCCGGCAATGCCCGCCACCTGCATGTTCAGGCCGATCCCGACTTTCGCTGACACGCTCAGGCTTCTGGACCGGCTCAACCGCTCTCTAAAGCAAGGCTAGCTCGGAAGTCGGCTAACGCGGCGAGGCTGGTGACGCTCTGTCGGGTCGCGCCTGAAGTGCTGGCGCGGTCGGCTCGGCGGTTTGTTTCTTCTCCGGTACCGCCTCCGTGCCGAGAAGGTGAGCGCTGGTCATGAAGCGCTCATCGCCGACATGGCCGAACACCTTAAGCTCCTGTCCGCCCTGAGGCACGAACAAGGCTTTCATGATGCGATCATCCGAGCAGGTGATCTCCTTCAGCCGCACCAACCCGACATCGCCAGAGAGGTCCGTGCCGTCGCAGGTCGTGCCCCCAGAGAGCTTCATCTCGAACTGAACCTCGCCTTTGCCGGCAACAAGCGTTCCCGAGAAACTCTCGTGTGTGTTCTGCAGCGAGCCTGAGAAGATCCACACATCGTCTGGGGCGCCATCACTCGTATCAGCGTCCGGTTTGAAGTAGCCTGGCGCCTGGTCGGGCAGCGCCGGCGCTTTGAACTGTTGCTCCTGCGCATTGTCGGTGGCGCGTTGCGCATGGGCGGCGACGACCAGACCGAGAACGCAGGTCGCGACGAGGAGGGCCCTCAAAGCCAAGGTCGCTCGGCGGCGAGCTTATGCTCGTACATTTCCACGGTGCCGCTCTTCTCCATTGTGAGGGCGATGTCATCAAGCCCGTTCAGTAGACAATGCTTGCGGAAACCGTCGATCTCGAAGGCCAGCGTGCCGCCATCGGGGCCCTTGATGGCCTGTTCCTCGAGATCGATCGTCAGGGTGGCGTTGCTGCCGCGATCAGCATCGTCCATCAATTTCTCGAGGTCTTGAGGAGAGACCACGATCGGGAGGATTCCATTCTTGAAGCAATTGTTGTAGAAAATATCGGCGAAGCTGGTCGAGATGACGCATCGTATGCCGAAATCGAGCAACGCCCAAGGTGCATGCTCGCGAGAGGATCCGCACCCGAAATTGTCCTCCGCGACGAGGATCTTGGCTTCGCGATAGGCCGGCCTGTTCAGCACGAAATCAGGGTTTTCGGAACCGTCGTCATGATAACGGTGCGGCGAGAACAGAGCCGAACCGAGCCCAGTGCGCTTGATCGTCTTCAGATAGCGAGCCGGAATGATCTGATCGGTGTCGACGTTGCGGATCCTGAGCGGAGCAGCAACCGCGGTCAGGCTGGTGAAACTATCCATAAAGGTGTCATATAGTGAGGCGCCCACGCGGGCAAATCACTTGAGCGCGTGGGTCGACCGTTTTCGGAGCCTGCCCATGTTCCACGCGCTCCTCGCGGCGGGTGCCATCTCTATGCTCGCGCTGTTCGTCGGCGGCATCTCGACCCGTATCGGTCCCTGGTACTACACGCTGCGCAAGCCGTCGTGGAATCCGCCGAACTGGCTGTTCGGGCCGATGTGGACGCTGATCGGCGTGCTGGCGGCGTGGTCCGCGGCATCGGCTTGGACCGCGGCCCCCGAGGCGCACTCGCGTATCCTCTGGCTCTTCGGCATCAACATCATCTGTCACATGGCATGGAGCCCGCTGTTCTTCACGCTTCAGCGGCCGGATTGGTCGCTCGCGGAAGTGCCGCTGCTCTGGCTGTCCATCTTGGCGCTGATCATCGGCCTGGCACCCCTCTCCGCATCAGCGGCTTGGCTGCTCGTTCCCTACCTCGCCTGGGTTTCGGTGGCCGCGGCGCTCAACCTCGCCATCGTGCGACTGAATGCGCCATTCGGGCGGACGCGCACCGCCTGAGTCCTCGCTTTCGCCGTACCCTCGTGTGAACTGCCGAAGCTCTCGGAGGTTGGACCGGTCCCATCCGGATCAACAGCGGAGTTGTACGATGCGCTCTTACCTTTACAAGGCTCCCCGCGTGGTTCTCGCGGCGGCAACCGCGCTCGTCCTGTCGGCGTCCGTCGGCTTTGGCGTCGCTCATGCGCAGGGCAAGACGGACGTCGCAGCACCGGTCGAAGGACCTCAGCCTAAGCAGGTGACCCTGTCGCAGAAGAGCCTGGACGGCCTCATCGCGGCGCAGCAAGAGATCCGTGAAGTCGAGGCCAAGATGCCGGCGGATGCCAAGACGCCCGATCCGAAGATGGATGCAAAGATCGACGCCGCTGTGAAGAAGAATGGCTTCGCTGGTGCCAGCGACTTCGCCGATGCGAGCTACAGCGTTGGGGTCGTGTTGGCCGGGATCGATCCCGACAGCGGCAAGTACATCGGCGCCGAGGCCGCGACCAAGAAACAGATCGACGAGGTCAAGGCCGACAAGCAGATGCCGCCTAAGGAGAAGAAGGAAGCGCTCGACGAACTCAACGAGGTGCTGAAGGCCGGAGCCAAGGACAGGCCGCCGCAAGATAATATCGACCTTGTGACGGCGAATATGGCAAAGCTCAACGAGGGGTTAAAGCAGGCCGACTGATCAGGCTCTGTGATAAGGATGTCGAGCGAGGATGGTGACAGAGCGATAGATCTGCTCGGCCGCCATCACGCGGACCAGCTGGTGCGGCCACGTCATGGCGCCGAATGCGATCACATGATCGGCTCGCCCGCGGAAGTCGAGATCCAGTCCATCGGCACCACCAATGACCACGGCGAGTGCCCCTCGGCCCAGATCTCGCGAAGTGCCGATTACGTTGGCGAACCCGCGGCTGTCGAGGGCGCTACCGGCTTCGTCGAGCGCCATGATCTCCGCCGCGACGGGGATGGCGGAGTTGAGCGCCTGAGCCTCTTCGCGCTTGCGGTCCTCCGCGCGGCGCGCCCGACTCTCTTCGAGCTCGCGCATTTTGATGGCAAGGCCGAGAGGCCGTCCGGCCAAGGCGGCTCGTTCAAGGTAGCGTGTTGCTAGCTCGCGCTCGAGGCCTACCTTGAGGCGGCCGATGCCGATGAGGGTCACCCGCAGCATCGACGTGCACCAACCATCAGCAGAAAATGCGTGTCAGGCCATCAGCGGCCGGTCCGAGCCCCACATCTTCTCGAGATTGTAGAACTGCCGCACTTCCGGGCGGAACACGTGCACGATAATGTCACCGGCATCGATTAGCACCCAATCGCCGCCCGACAAGCCTTCGACGCGGGGCACGCCTTTCATGCCCTCCTTAAGGGCCTTGAGCACGCGATCGGCGATCGAGGCGACGTGAACGCTGGAGCGCCCGGTCGTGATGATCATCGCGTCGGCAAAGGACGTTTTTCCGTGGAGGTCGATCAGGAGCGAGTCTTCGGCTTTCGCATCGTCGAGACTGTCCATCACGATGTGCACGAGCTTACCGCTGTCGAACTCGTCGGCCGAGAGCGGGTGAAGCTGCCGCGGGGCGGCTTCGGCGAAACTCTGATTGATCAGCGCGTCATCCTCGAAGGGACCCGATCGGATGGATCGGAACTTCTTCAACATGGCCGAACGTAGCCCGTTTTTCAATCGTCCAACCGAGGTGCCCCTATAAAGGGGCCACAGACCGCGCAAAAGTTGCGCCGGGCTGTTGCCGGACAGTCGCGCGTGATAGCTTTGACGCTGTCAAATAACCGATTCATCGCGATGTCGCGCTGCCGCTGCCGACAACCGAACCTGGATGATCGGCAGCGATGAAGGATCCGCTCGATGCCTCAAGCCGCAGCCTCCATCGGGAAGCCCGATCAAGCCAGATCATCGCGTGGAGCGAGCACGGAAAGCGAGGAGCTGCGCGAGGCCATCCTCGCCAAGCTGATCTACAACGTCGGCAAAGACCTGAAGACGGCCTCGTCGCGCGACTGGTTCGTGGCCTTGGCGCTAGCGGTGCGGGACCGGATTGTGGACCGCTGGATGAGCGCGACGCGACGCTCGCATCAGGCTCATACCAAGCAGGTCTACTATCTGTCCGTCGAGTTCCTGATCGGCCGCCTGCTCATGGACGGGCTGACCAACCTCGGCCTGACCGAATCCGCCCGCAACGCTCTGGCTGCTCTCGGCGTCGATCTCGCCGACGTCCGCGCCCAGGAACCGGACGCGGCGCTCGGCAACGGCGGCCTGGGTCGCCTTGCCGCCTGCTTCATGGAGTCCATGGCCTCGGTCGGACTGCCCGCCTACGGCTACGGCATCCGCTACGAGCATGGGCTGTTCCGCCAGATGATCTCGGACGGCTGGCAGCATGAGGCGCCGGAGGACTGGCTGGCCTACGGCAATCCCTGGGAATTCGAGCGACCCGAAGTCGTCTACCCGATCGGCTTCGGCGGCTTCGTCGAGCAAGTCGGCGGCGAGTCGGAAGCCGTGCCGCTGAAGAACGTCTGGCACCCGCTCGAGATCGTAAACGCGGTTGCCTACGACACGCCGATCATCGGTTGGCAGGGCAAGCACGCCAACACGCTGCGGCTCTGGTCAGCCCGAGCCGTGGATCAGATCGACCTCACCGGCTTCAATCGCGGCGACCACGTCGGATCCTTCGCCGCCCGCGCCCACGCCGAATCGATTTCGCGCGTGCTCTACCCTTCGGACGAGACGCCGGCGGGACAGGCGCTGCGTTTGCGTCAGGAGTATTTCTTCACCTCGGCCTCGCTGCAGGACCTGATCCGCCGTCACCTGACGCAGAACAAGTCGATCAAGTCCCTCGCCGATTGCGCGGCGATCCACATGAACGACACTCACCCGGCAATTGCGGTGGCCGAGCTGATGCGCCTGCTCGTCGACGAGCACGGACTGCCGTGGAGCGAAGCCTGGACGATCACTCAGGGCACTCTGAACTACACCAACCACACGCTGCTTCCCGAGGCGCTCGAGGCCTGGCCGCTGCATCTCATGAACGACCTGCTGCCGCGGCACATGCAGATCATCTTCCTCATCAACCACAAGCACCTGAAGCGGGTGCCCGAGGCCATGCGCGCCGATCCCGCCAAGCTTGCGGCCGTCTCGCTAATCGAGGAGGGCGAGGGCAAGCGCGTCCGCATGGGCCATCTCGCCTTCATCGGATCGTCGCACATTAACGGCGTCTCGGCGCTGCATACCGACCTGATGAAGCAGACGATCTTCGCAGACCTCGCCTCGATCTATCCCGACCGCATCGTCAACAAGACCAACGGCATCACCTTCCGGCGTTGGCTCATAGAAGCCAATCCAGGGCTGACATCCCTCCTCGTCGAAACGCTCGGGCGCAAGGTACTCGACGATCCGATGCATCTCAGGGACCTCGCGGTTTACGCGGGCGACGCCGCCTTTGACGAACAGATGGCGCGCGTGCGTCGGCGCAACAAACAAGCGCTAGCGGCCGTCATCGAGGATAGGCTGGGCGTCAAGGTCTCTCCGGACGCGCTCTTCGACGTTCAGATCAAGCGTATCCACGAGTACAAGCGCCAATTGCTCAACGTCCTCTCGACCGCCGCGCTTTATCGGGAGATCAAGCTCAACCCTGGCGGCCACTATGCCCCTCGCGTGAAGATCTTCGCCGGAAAGGCGGCGGCGAGCTATCATCGCGCCAAGCTGATCATCAAGCTCACCAACGACGTCGCCAAGGTGATCAACAACGACCCCGACATCGGCGATCGGCTCAAGGTTGCTTTCCTGCCGAACTACAACGTGTCGCTGGCGGAGGTGATCATCCCGGCGGCCGATCTCAGCGAGCAAATTTCCACTGCCGGCATGGAGGCATCCGGCACCGGCAACATGAAGATGGCGCTTAACGGCGCGCTCACGATCGGCACGATGGACGGAGCCAACATCGAGATCTCGGAGGCAGTAGGTCTTGACAACATCTTCATCTTCGGCATGACGACGCCGGAGGTCGAGCAACGACGAGCCGAAGGCTTCCGTGGCCGCGACGCGCTCATCAATTCCTACCGCCTCAAGGACGCGCTCGACGCGATCTACGACGGTCTGTTCTCGCCCGACGACACGTCGCGATACCATTCCCTGGTGGATAGCGTGCTCGGATACGACACGTTCATGGTGGCCGCCGACTTCGAAGCCTATATCCGACGCCAGAGGGATGTGGACGCGCTCTGGTTTGACCAGCCCGCGTGGTCGGTCGCGAGGATCGCGAACATCTCGCAGATGGGTTGGTTCTCGTCCGACCGTACGATCCGCGAGTATGCCGACGAGATCTGGCGCGCGCCGTTGCTGGCCTGACACAAAGCATCGCCGGCATCGGAACGAGCCAGTGCCGGCGTGCATCGTATCACAGTATGACGATTAGGCCGCCTGCTTCTGCAGGGTCTCGCTGAGGTGCGTGGCGACCTCGTCTGCGTTGTAGATGTCGGACACGAGAGCCTTCAGCTTCTTCTCGTCTTCTGGCATGCCAAGCGCCTTGGCATAGGCGGCTGCCGATCCAAAACCGGCGATCCCGTAGTGCGACATGCGCTGGTATTGCGCAATCATCTCGATGTCTTGGAGTGGCCCCTTAGTCGGCGCCTCCTTGATGCCGTGTTTCAGCGCCTCGGTGACGAGTCCTTCCATGCCCTTGCAATGCTCGGACTTCACCTTGCCACCAGCGCCCTCGATCAGGCTCTTGAGCGTTGCGGTATGCTTGGCAATGCCGTCGACCGACTTATGCAGAAGCTTCTTTAGCTTCTCGTCGTGCGCGTGCTCACTCAATTCCTTCACGGCCCGGGTCATCTGGTCGTTGGCCGACCAAAGATCCTTCATCTCCTCGAGGTAGACTTCCTTGAGGCTTTCGGGATTGGACATCTCATTTCCTTCCGTCGCGATCGCACGCGCGGCGACCGTGCCGCGGCGAGATTTGAACGGGTCAATGTCAAAGCCCGTTCCCGCGGTGGCATGTCGCTTTCGAATGATTTCCTAAGCCAAACCCGTCGAGCCGAAGCCGCCCTGCGCCCGCGCGGTGTCGTCGAGGTCGATGGTCAGCACGAAAGCGGCGCGGATCACGGGTGAGAGCACGAGTTGGGCGATTCGCAGGCCGCGTTCCACAACGAAAGGTGCTTGCCCAAGGTTTACCAAGAGCACCTGGATCTCACCGCGGTAGTCCGCATCGATCGTGCCGGGGGCGTTCAGCACGGTGATGCCGTGCTTTAGCGCTAAGCCAGAGCGCGGGCGCACCTGTACCTCGAAGCCGGCCTGAAGGGCCAGGGCAAGGCCGGTTGGCACCAGCGCGCGGGCGCCCGGCTCGAGCATGATCGGCGCATCTGCAGACACAGCGGCAGCAAGGTCGCAGCCGGCGGCGAGTTCGGTGGCGTAACGCGGCAGCGGCAGGCCCTGGCCGTGATCCAGCACCATCACTGCGACGGGAGACGCCGACGCCGCGCTCATCGTGCCAGCCGTTCCGCCACAAGTCGCACCAAGCGGGCGGCCACTTCGTCCTTGGTGAGTCGCGGCCAAACATCGGTGCCGCCGTTATCCACCAACGTGACAGCATTGTGGTCGCCGCCGAAGGTCCCGGCCGCCGCTCCCACATCGTTCAACACGACCATGTCGCAGCCTTTGGCTTCGAGCTTGCGGCGGGCGTTGGCGACGAGGTCATGCGTCTCGGCGGCGAACCCCACCACCAGCGCCGGTCGCTCCTCTCCGCGCCGCGCCACGGCAGCGAGGATGTCCGGGTTGGCAACCAGCTCCACCACCGGAGGTCCACCGGCACTCTTCTTCAACTTGCCCGGCGCCGGCGTCGCCACCCGCCAGTCCGCGACGGCCGCGGTCGCGACGAAGACGTCGGCTGGCAGCGCCGCCTCGACCGCGGCGAGCATGGCGGCAGCCGTTTCCACGCGCACGACGGTGACGCCCGGTGGATCGGGGAGCGCCACCGGTCCGCTGACCAGCACGACGTCCGCACCGGCCGCGGCGGCGGCGCGGGCGACGGCGTGGCCCTGCTTGCCCGACGAGCGGTTGGCGATGAAGCGCACGGGATCGATCGGCTCGTGAGTCGGACCCGAGGTCACCACCACGCGGCGCCCCGCCAGCGCGCCGCCCTGCAAAGCGGTCGCGGGCAACGGCAGCCGCGTATCGTGCAACAGCGCCGCCTCGACCGCCGCGACGATCGCGAGCGGCTCGCTCATTCGGCCCGGTCCGTATTCGCCGCAGGCCATGGCGCCGTCCTCGGGGCCGCAGAACAGCACGCCATCGGCCTTGAGCAACGCGACATTGCGCTGCGTCGCCGGTTGCAACCACATCCGCAGGTTCATCGCCGGCGCCACCAGGGTGCGCTTGTCGGTGGCGAGCAGGAGGGTGGAGGCAAGGTCGTCGGCGAGACCGCCGGCCATTTTGGCGAGCAGGTTCGCGGTGGCCGGAGCCACCACCACGAGGTCGGCTTCGCGCGAGAGCTCGATATGCCCCATCTCGGCCTCGTCGGTCAGCGAGAACAGCGCCTCGTGAACCTTGTGACCGGTGAGGCTCGCCAGCGACAGCGGCGTTACGAAATGCGCCGCGCCGGCGGTCATCACCGGCCGCACGGAGGCGCCACGCTCGCGCAGGCGACGGACGAGATCGAGCGCCTTGAAGGCAGCGATGCCGCCGCCGACAACGAGGAGGATGCGTTTCTGATCGAGCACGGGCGGGGCTCCGAGGCCGAGTGTCTTAGCCGTTCGACCCGATGCGGGCTACTCCGGCCGCGCGCTGTAACCGGCGAGGAGCGGCGCACGAAGAGTTCGCGATTGCCTTCGGGAGAAAACATCGTGAACAAGCTTCTGCCGCTCGGCGCCGCCCTGGCCCTCTCCACCTCGGCGACCGTCGCGACCGCTAGGCCAGTGGTGGTCGAGCTCTTCACCTCCGAGGGCTGCTCGTCCTGCCCGCCCGCCGATCGCTTCCTCACTGAACTGTCGGGCCGCGGCGACGTGCTGCCGCTGGCCTTTCACGTCACCTACTGGAACTCGCTGGGCTGGCGCGATCCCTTTTCCTTCGAGGGCGCCACCGCGCGCCAGGCCAACTACGCCGCGCATCTGGGCGGCGGCTCCTACACGCCCGAGATGGTGGTCGATGGCCGCCGCGGGCTGGTCGGCTCCGAACGCGGCGAGGCGGCCGCCGCCATCGCCGCATCGCGCGGCGACGAAGGCATGCCGGTGCGGGTCAGCCACTCGGGCGGCTCCGTGTCGGTCTCCGTCGGGGCCGGCGGCGGCCACGGACGCATCCTGCTCATCGGCTTCGACCCGCACCACGAGACGCAGGTTGGCCGCGGCGAGAATGCCGGCCACACGCTGACGGAATCCAATATCGTGCGTTCGATGAGGGTGATCGGCAGCTACGACGGCGCAGCGGTCTCGGTCAGCGCTCCGCGTGGGGCCGGGGCCGACGCCGCCGTTCTCGTGCAGGGCGACGACGGCCGCATGCTCGGCGCCGCCCGGCTGTAGAGCAATGTCGCCGTTGCGGCCTTGCAAAGCCTGTTTCAAAACCCCTTCTCGATGCGGGCGTAAACCTCGCTCGTGAACGTGAAGATTTGCGCGCCTATGAAGGACGCCGTCAACGCCATGACCAGCAGCACGGCGACGATCTTCGGGACGAAGGTAAGCGTCATCTCCTGAATCTGGGTCAACGCCTGGAATAGAGCCACCACCAGTCCTACGGCCATGGCGACGGCGACCGCGGGACCCGCGGCGGCCATGACCGTCCAGATCGCGTGCTGGACAATCTCGAGCGCGTCAGCTTCGTTCATCAGCTGACCGTCACGCCGCTGCCGAGCACAAGCGTCTGGCCGCCTGCGAGAGTTGCCGTACCGGTCCCATCCGTCCCGATCGCGACCGATTGCACCACACCGCTGGTCTTACCGTCGGAAGAGGTCACGGTGCGCCCCACCGTTGTCTCGGCCTGCGAAAGCGCGCTCGAGGTGAGCAGCGTATCGAGCTTGGTGTTCGTCTGCACGGTTTGGCCCACCGCCGAGAACGAGGCGAGCTGACTCATGTACTGGGTCGGATCCGTCGGGCTCGTCGGATCCTGGTTCTGCAGTTCGGCGACGAGCAGCTTGAGGAAGCTGTTGTAGTCGACCGTCGCGGAGGACGCCGCCGCCGCGCTCGACGAGGACGCCGTGGAGGTCGTGGTGGACGATGGATTGGCGGCGGCGGCGCTGGTGGTTCCCGTCGCCGTCGTGCTGGTCACTTGCATGTTGCCGTTTCCGGAGACTCGCGCGCGGAGCTCGCGCGCGTCATGTCCGAAGATTAGTCAGGCTGCCTTTTGCGAAGCTGACGTCGGCGCCACCGCATCGATCATTGCCGGCGTCGACTCGGCCGGAGACCGGCCGAGCAGCGCGTCGTCGAGCGCGAATGCGCCTCGCAGCCCCTTCAAGGCGTCGAAGAAGCGTTCCTTGGCAACCTGCTTGGCGCAGACCGCGAGTACCTCGCGAACGCGGGGATCGTCGTAGGCGGCAGTCATCGCCTCGAGGCTGGTCGCGAACATGCGATGCGCCTGCCCTGCATCCTGCGGGCACATCAGCATCATCTGGACGATGAAATAGAGCTGGCGCAGCGGCGTCGTCGCCTTGTCCGGGCTGATCACGTGGGCTTCCAGAAGAAACACCGCGTCGTTCATGAGCTCGAGCGAGACCTTGCGATCGGCGCGAAGAACGGCGCCGTTGAGGTAGAGCTTTTCGCCAGTACGCAGGTTGATGTGCATTTGAACCTCAGCGAAGCCCGTCGCGGACGAAGGTGCAGATCTCGGCGATTCCTGCGAAGTTACTCGCCCGCCCGAGCCGGATCAACTCGACCTCCTTCAGGATCCAGATGCCGATCGAGATCAGCTTGGCGCGAAGCTCGAGCGGCAGGACGTTGGCATCATCGGCCAATTCGATCAGGAAGGCCTGCCAGAGCTGAACGGTCCAGTGCAATGCCTCGACGCTCTCGCGCGATTGCAGCCCCGCCTTTTCCGCCTCGCCGAGCAGGAAGACGCAGCGATCAATCGCCTGGTATTCAACGCGACGCGCGGAGGTCTGATCGTCTTCGAGGGCTTCGTCGTAACTTGCCTGATACATGCGTGCTCTCACCCGTTAATGTAGTTGGTAAGGCTGAGGGATTGCAGTCGCGAGGTCAGCTCGTAGGAGGCCTGGAGCTGATTCTGCAGGGACGTCACACGGGTCGACAGCGCAAGCGGATCGACACTCTCCATGTTGGAGACCTGGTTCGTGAGAACCGTCGTCTGCGCGCTCAAGCCGGTGTTGGCTGAAGTGATCGCCGCCTGGCTGATGCCGACGCCGGTCTGCACGTCGTTGAGCGCGGCGAGGCCCGAGTTGACGAGTATCGTGGCCTTGCTGACCACCGCCGCCTTGGCGTCAGCGCTCATGTTGGACCCGGTGAATTCGCCCAGCATCGTATAGGCTTCGGCGATCTGGCGGAACGCCGTGGCGTTGGCGCTGACGGAGGTGGTAGTGCTCTGCGACGGCGCGATCTTGCTCGAAATAGTGGTGTTGGACGCCTGAGACCAGTTCGCCGACCAGTTCGCGTCGCTGAACTGGTTGTCGAACGATCCGTTGAGGAAGTTCGTCATGTCGCTTCCGCTGATCGTAGAAGCATTGTCACTCGTTTGAGAAAAACCGAAAGCCGTGCTGAAGGCGCTATCGACGGCCTGTTTGGCGTTAGAGGTCGCCGCATAAGTCGTAGCCGGCTGAACGCCGCTGTTGATCCCGCCAAAGGCGTACTGCCCATCGACGGACGTGTTGAGACCTGCGAGCAGCGCCTGCAGGCTGTCTTGGCCGCTCGCTTGCAGCGCAGCGGTGGAGCCCCCCGCCGGAGAAGCCCTCACCAACGAGGCGGAAATCGCCTGCGCGGCCGAAATCATCGACGTCAGCGTCGTGGCTGTCGTGTCAAGGCGCGTCGAGGCGATGCCGTTCGTGGCCGTGTAGCCCTGGAGCCCATCGATCTCGTTTTTGATCGAGACCGACTCGCCCGTCTCCTCGCCGAGGAAGACTCCGATATCCGATTGCGTACCGCTGGCGGTTTCCGTCTGCGCCTGCGCCAAGCCAGCCTGGGCCTGGAGCACAGATTGGCGAATGGACGATTGGATTGATTGCGATGAGATGTAGGTCATGGCGCTGACTCGACAATGATCAATTCAAGGCTTGAATGAGCGAGGTGTACATGGTGTTCACCGTGTTCATCAGCTGCGCCGAGGCCTGGTAGGCATGCTCGATGTCGAGCATGCTCGAGAGCTGGTCGTCGAGATTGACGCCGGTGGTGTTGGACAAGGCTGTCGTCGCAGAGGCCGCCAGCGCGCTTGTCGAGGTCACCTGGCTAGAGGTCGCTTGGCGTTGCGCCGAGATCCAGCTCACGGAGGAGGAGGCGTAATCCGCGAGCGAACCCGAGGCGGCACCGCCCGTCGTCGCATCGAACGAACGCTGACCGCCGAGTGCGCTCGCGAGCGCGTTCAGCCGATCTGAGTACGATGCCGCGCCCGAAGTGTTCGAGGTGTAGGCCGCGTTGTCGCTCGACACGTTGCCGTCGCGCAGCCGCGTCGCGGCACCGCCGACGGAGGGATCGACCCGGCTGTTGATCGTCAGCGATGCGGCGAGCCCGGTCGTGGACGTGGGCAGCGCCGAGTTGCCGGCGTTGGTGAAGAGGCCCGCGAGGTCCGGTGCGCCGACACCTGTCGTGTCGCTCTCCTTGAACGCGGTGACGAGTCCGCTGGCGATCTGGTCGAGCTGGTTGCCGTAGCTCACGCTGGTCTGGTCGCGCAGCGCGGCGAGGCCGGCGAGCTTGCCGCCCGTGATGGGCATGACCGCGGAAGCGCCTGTGACCGGAATGCCGTCGACGGTCACGGCTTGGCCCTGCGTGCCCGACGTGTAGGTGGTCGTCGGCGTGAAGCTGACGGCGCGCGGCGTCGTCTCGAACAGGGTCGCACCGCTGTCCGTGTAGATGGACATGCCACCGTTGGTGTTCTGCGTCGTCGAGATACCGATCTCGTTGGAGAGCTGCTTGAGGATGCCGTCGCGCGTGTCGGCGGCACTGTTCACGTCGGCCCCGGCCGCCGTGCCCGACACCACCGCGTCGTTGGCCGTCTTGAACTGCGACAGAAGACTGTTGATGGTCTTGACCGAAGCGGCCATGTCGCTGTCGGCCTGCGCCCGCACGCTGGTGACGTTGGCGGCGGCTGTGTTGAGGTTGGCGACGAGCGCCTTGGCCGCCTGCACCGCCCCGGCGGCCAAGGCGTCGCTGTCGGGCTCTGCCGCGTACTGCTGCAAGGCGGTGGTGAAGGCGCCGAGCGCGGTCGCCGGCGATGTGTCGGTGGCGGCAGTGGAACTCGTCGCTGACGTCGTGTCGAGGCCAAGCGTGCTGGCTAGCGAGTCGAGGCCGTCGCTCAGCGCACTCTGCGAGGCGGCGCCGGATTGCGCGGCCAGCAGGCTCGCCAGGAGTGCCGTACTCGTCGCCCGCTGAGTCTCGCCCTGCGTCACGCCGCCATAGACTTGCGAAATCGTGCTGGCACTAAGCCGCGAATAGTCGGCATTGCCGACATTGGCGATATTCTTCGAAAGGATCGCGGATTGCGCGGCTGTATTGGCCAGCGCGGATTGCGCGATATTCAATGCACTTGAGAGACTCATCTCGACTTGATCCGTCCGCATCACTGACAACACGGACGTTAAGCAAGAAAGATGGACAGATCGTTTACCCTAACGAGTGAAATCGCTTTTCGCGAGGCTGACGTAACGCGAGGTGCCGCTCCAGCGATCTGAGTGCGCTTTCCAATCACCATGCATCGTATACGGCCATGTCGAGACAATCCTCACATTCGCGTGGCTTGAACTCCTCGATCAAAATGCCCGATGGCGTCGCGTGGGCGTTCGGCGGCCTTGCGCAGGAACGATGTCGGCTTCTTGATCAGACGGAGCCTGTCGGGGGCTCGCCTCAGCGCAGCTGCTTGGAGTGGCGGAGGATAAAAACGGGCGAGTGCGGCGCCAGCTAGAGCGGCTCACGCGGGCGGTCTCGATCATGGCAGATACGGTCGGACATTGTGGTACGGCGACTTTCTATGTCTCAGGCCGCAGCTCGCGCACCATCACCTTGTCGACCCGCCCTCGCTAAGGCGGGCTGCAGGTTTTGAAGACGCGCTTGTTGATGGGGCCGTCGAACACGAACGATGCGACGATGCCGTCGATCACTAGGCAGCGGCTTGGATCAGATAGGGTGGCCGTCGAACCAGGCCTGGTGTTGCTTCATGTCGTCAGGAGATTTACCGAGCCTGTCGAAGCGTTGGTGGCATGCCTCGTCTTTTTTGCGCGATCCAGCGCCGGTCGAGAACGCGACAGGGCATCGCCACGCCGACGCCCTGAACCGCGAGGGCGATCCTGATCTCCACCAGCGCGATGTCGGCCGGCACGCGTATTTCAATATTCTGCGGCAGAGCCTTCGAGCTGCCTTCCGGCCTGCGACCGGCAGACAGCTCGAGACACCCGCAGAGTGACACAGAAATTCAATCGATTCCCTTTGCGCCGACGACGGCTTAGCTGGTCGTGATCCGATTGAGCACGCCGAGCAGGTCCGATCCTGCCTGCAGCACCTTGGAATTCGCCTCGTATGCGCGCTGGGCCTGAATCATGTTGGTCAGTTCGGTGGCCAGGTCGACCGTCGAGCTCTCGAGCTGGCCCGAGTTGATCGACCCGAGGCTTCCAACGTTCGCCGAGCCGGTCGTGAGGCTCCCCGAGCTTGTGCTCACTTGATAGACGTTGCCGCTTAGCGGGGTGAGGTTGTCGGGCGATTCGACGGTAGCGAGCGGAATCTTGGAGATGGCAACCTGCAAACCGCTGTTGAAGACGGCGGTGACGGTGCCATCCAATCCTATGTTAACCTGCTTCAGCGTGCTGGAAGCGTGGCCATCGGCGCTCGCCGTGTTGATCGCGTAATCCGCGGCAAGCTGGGTCGTCGAGCTGAGATCGATCGGGATCGCCGATGATCCGATCGTCACACCCAGGCTGTTGGCTGGCTTTGTGGCCGTCTGCGTGGCGTTGCCGTTAGCATCGACCCCAGGGACCGTCGTTGACGCCAAGGCGCCCGAGGCATCGAAGGTGAGGTCGCTGACACCGACGGCGGGGCTCGTGTAGGGAAAACCGCCGGTGGAGGCGGATGCGTCGCTCTGCTTGTAGGCTGCCGCTTCCCACGTGTTGGTGCCGGTCTTAGTCAGGTAGACGTCGAGCACGTTGGCCGCGCCTTGCGCGTCATAGAGCGTCAGGGAGGTCTTCTCGGTATAGGTGGAATCGGGTTGGTTGCTCGACGGGAGATCGCCCGTGACGGCAGTCGCGGTCGACGGCACGTTGACACCGAGGGTGCCCTGGGTCGAGGCTTCGGCGCTGAGTCCTGCAGGCGTCACGTTCACGGCGGAAAGGGTGGACGATGTGCCGGTCTTCGTCTGCGCGTAGCCCATCAGCTCATAGCCGGCGGCGTTGATGAGGTTGCCGGACGTGTCCGGCACGAACGAGCCGGCGCGGGTGAGAAACTGTCCCTCCCCGCCCTTGCTGACGACGAAGAAGCCGTTGCCGCTGACAGCCAGGTCGGTCGCGTCGGTGCCGGCTGTCAGCGTACCTTGGTTGGAGATCCCGTAGCGCACGTCGGTCTGCACGCCGCCGGATTCGTACTCGCCCGTGGCGTTGATACCGAGTGCCGTCTGGAATTGCGCGGTGGCATCCTTGTAGCCGGCCGTGCTGGAGTTCGCGATGTTGTCGCCGATCGTGCTCAGCGCGTTGCTCTGCGCCTGCATGCCGGACGACGCGGTGCGCATCGTGTTAAATAGACTCATGGTAGAGGAACCTCCTGGTTGAGAGTGGGAAAGGTCAGGCGGCCTGCTTCGCGGGCTGGGTTTCGCTCTCGGCGCGCGGACCGTCGAGCTCGATGCAGTAGCCTAGGAAACGTTTGCTATCGATCGGGTCGTAGCCGAGCCGGGCGCGCAGCTTCTTGCGCAGCTTGCTGACATGGCTTTCGACGACGTTCTCCTCGACGTTCTCATCGAAGATGCCGTAGATCGCGTTGAAGATCTGGGTCTTGGTCACGCGGCGCCCCTTGTTGGCGATCATGTATTCCAAGATGCGCCGCTCCCGCCGCGGCAGCTCGAGCGCGACGCCGCCGATTTCGGGATCGCGCCCGTCGAAAAACACGCTGACGGCGCCGGGCTGCGGTGCCGGCGCGATCGCCCGGGCCAGATGGGCGGCGCGACGGCGGATGGCGCCGATGCGGGCGACGATCTCGCGGACATGCACCGGCTTGCGCACGACGTCGTCGACGCCTTCGGCGAAGAGCGAGAGCGTGGTATCAAGCGAATTGGCATCGACCACGGCAAGCGAAGGTACCGCGGCACGTCGAGCAATGGCACGCGCGCAGGCCAGGCGATCCGGACTGTCACCGAGTAGGAAGGCTTCGACTGCCGCGATCTCGGTCGCCGGAGCGCTCTCGATCCAAGTGAGGAAATCCGACGGCCTGAAGCCGATCAGCGCCATGCCTTCCGCCGAGAAGCCATGCTCGTAGCCGGCCACGACCAGCTCCCGCTCTTCCACCATCACCAGCATCGCGACCCCCGTCTTGCGTTGCGACCAAGGTAAGCAAAGCGTAAAGAATGAGGGTAAACGGTAATTAACCTTTCGGCTTAGAGGCAGCGGCAAGCTTGGTTAAAAATTAATTACGAATTGCCGTTTGCGGCGCGATGTTGTGAAAGCTACGCGTTTCGATTGAGAATTCGTAAACAAACGCGACGAAGCGGGCGCGCTGTTAAGCGGTAATTAACCATCACCGTTGTCTTCGACGCTCCGAACAGGCGGCAAGGCGGATGCTGGCGATTTTGCAACGCTTGGTGAGAAGCAAAAATTTTTCGCTGATTCGGTCCATGCTCCGAAGCCACTCGCCACCATTCGCCGCAAGACCCCGCAGACGTAGATCTTCTGCGCCGGGTCGTTATTGGGTCCGGCATTGTAGCGCGCCACCGCCATCGTCCATGTATGCTCGCGCTCCTTGAGCTCGCGCAGGAAGCGCGCGGCGTAATCGACGTTCTGAGCGGGATCGAACATCGCCTCGAGCGAGCCGAAGCGCGCAGCGTGATAATGATGGTTGATCTGCATGCAGCCAACGTCGATCATCCTGGCGCCGTCGGCCTTGGCCTTGTGGAAACCCTCGAGCGCCTCGGATAGGCTACGATGGATGACGGCGCGGCCGTCGATGTTCATCGCGAATGGCTGCAGTCGGCCGCGCACACCCGTCTCGTTCAAGCCGACGGCGTAGAAGACCGCGAGAGGAATGCCGTAGCGGCTCGCCGCCCCGGCGATCTCGCGCTCGCAGGTAGGCGGCAACGGCGAAGCCGCTCGCGCGACAACAGCTTCAGACAAACAGAGAAGAACCGCCGCGCTCCCCAGCAAGCTCCTCCGTCGGCCCGCGCGAGGGCCGCGCGGCTTGATCCGGCTCATCGCGTGAACCCTGATCTCCGGAGCGTCCGCCGAACGATCCACCGTCTCGAGATGGGCCGGACGAACCGGAATTGGTGCCGCGCTCGGCATTGGTGCCTCCTGGCATCGTGGCATCTTGGGTCGTGACGCTGAGAGATTGCAGCTGATAGTCCTTGCCGCGCAGCGCACCTGAGAGCGCATCACGATCGCGATCGATTATCGCCGCGGTGCTCCCCTCCGAGGCTTCGAGACGGACATCGAGCGCTCGACCGACGACGTGCAGGTGGACGGTGAGCGTCCCCAACCCTGCGGGCGAGAGCTGCAACGCCATGCTGCGGGCCGGTGCCACCTGCGTGCCGAGTTGATTCTCATTCGGCACCGCTGCAGCCAGCGCGGCAACGCCGTCGGCGACCTGGATCGCTACGGGCGCCGTGGTCTGCGGGCTCGGTATGACGATCGACATGACAGGCGTCACGGGCGCGGCGCCGGTAATGTCCGGTGCGACTTGGCCAAGCTCCTCGGACGCCGGCTTCGACGTCGGCGAGATGCTGGCGGGACTGTTCGGCGAGGAAGCGTCTTGGATGGTCGCGGCGCTTGCCGGTCTTGTGTCGGCTTCCCCGACGCCGGCAGCTCTCGCTCCTGTCGTAAGCGAGATGGCAGCAGTCGCGGCGAGGCTGGTCCGGCGCAATGCGGCAGGAGCACCCGAATTGTTTACCATGGTCGCAAGACCACTACTCTCGACACCTTCCGTCTCGGTCTCGGCGCTCCTGCTGTCCCGCGGCGGCTCTGTTCCAGAAACGGGGGCGCTGCGGAAGAAGCCGAGATGGCTCTCCACCTGCACCGTGCCGGGGACGATGGCTGCGTCGACCGGCGATTCATTGCCAAGCGGCTGCAACGGTGCACGGGGATCGTCGATGGCTGCGACCTGCGGTAGATCAGCGAGGGGCGGCTGCGTCGCGTCGTAAGCGGATGCGGCACCCGTCGCCGCGTCCTTACCGGGCGCCGTGGCCTCGGCATGAGCTTTAGCGACGACGTTCGCAGGCGTCGTCGTGAGATCGGAAGCGTTCGGCACCGCGGCGTTAGCGAGTATCTTAGTCGCCGCGACAAGCCCGGCGGCAACCTGTGGAACCGCTGCAGCCGCAGCTTGGGCTTCCCCGTTCGACCCGTCACTGCTTTCGGAAGCGGAACGCCTTTTGGCAAGCCGACCGCTTGCATGCAGGCCGGCGTCGGCGGAGATGTCTTCGCTGGACCCAACCGAGCTGGTGTCGACCGTGCGGCTGAGGCTCGCCTCCTTCACCCCGGACGCAACGATTGTCGCGACGAACGCGGCGTTGACCGGCGCCAACGGAGCAGCCCCGTTTTGCGGGGCATCTGCCGCACGCGCCGCGAGGGTCAGGAGGCTGGCCACGTCAGTGCCGTTCGCGATGTAACCGTTGCCTTGAACGGGTGCGATCGCGGTGACCGCCGCGTCGGATCGTGGTTGTTTTGCTTCCGAAGGTATGGTCGGTTGCGAGTTGACGGCGTGCGGCTTGCCGCCGGATACGCCGGTCACAGAGACGCTCGCGATGCCCTTTGTGTCCGCGGCCTGTCCGCCAATCGAAAGATCCGTCGAGACGACTGCGCTCGCAACGGCGACCCCCGCCGAGACCGACGCGTCTACGGCCGATTGACCAGTCGGGATGACCGGAGGCGCGAGGGCATCCGTCGCGATCACGCTTGCCGAGCCCGTCGTCCCCGCGGCCGGTTGACCAGTCGGGATGACCGGAGGCGCGAGGGCATCCGTCGCGATCACGCCCGCCGAGCCCGTCGTCCCAGCGGCCGTCTGACCAGTCGGGATGACCGTAGGCGCGAGGGCATCCGTCGCGATCACGCCCGCCGAGCCCGTCGTCCCAGCGGACGTCTGACCAGTCGGGATGACCGTAGGCGCGAGGGCATCCGTCGCGATCACGCCCGCCGAGCCCGTCGTCCCCGCGGCCGGTTGACCAGTTGGGATGACCGGAGGCGCGAGGGCATCCGTCGCGATCACGCTTGCCGAACTCGTCGTCCCCGCGGCCGGTTGACCAGTTGGGATGACCGGAGGCGCGAGGGCATCCGTCGCGATCACGCCCGCCGAGCCCGTCGTCCCAGCGGACGTCTGACCAGTCGGGATGACCGTAGGCGCGAGGGCATCCGTCGCGATCACGCCCGCCGAGCCCGTCGTCCCAGCGGACGTCTGACCAGTCGGGATGACCGTAGGCGCGAGGGCATCCGTCGCGATCGCGCCCGCCGAGCCCGTCGTCCCCGCGGACGTCTGACCAGTCGGGATAGCCGTAGGCGCGAGGGCATCCGTCGCGATCGCGCCCGCCGAGCCCGTCGTCCCCGCGGCCGTCTGACCAGTCGGGATAGCCGTAGGCGCGAGGGCATCCGTCGCGATCACGCCCGCCGAGCCCGTCGTCCCAGCGGCGAGTTGGCCAAGCGAAAGAATCGTCGGCACGATCGCGCCTGCCAACGATAGCGCTGTTGAGCCCGTCGCCTTCGCAGCTTGTTGGCCACTTGCGGTGAGGGCCGGCGCGATTGCACCCGTGACAAAAGCACCTGACGAACCCGTCGTCTCCGCGTTCTGCTGGCCACTTGCGCTGTCCGTAGGCGTTCTCGCGGAACTATCCTTGGCCATGCCGTTCAACAACGATCCGAAAGCGTCGCCGGTCGTGTTGTCGGCGGCGTTGCGGGCCGATGACGAAAGGCCGCCACTCGATGGCAGCGATAGGAGGGTAGAGAGCTTCATTTTCCAACGCTCTGCAGGGTCGTCTGGGCGGCGTTCAGGGCTGCCTCGCCTTTAGCCAGGAACGCGGTTTCGCCCACCGATGGCGCAACCGGGCCTGATGGCGCGGCACGCATCGTCGCGGCCATGTCGAGCGCGGCGATGCGCAGTATCTTGTCGCGCTCATCCAGCCGATCTGGTGGCGCTGCCACCACCGCCGCCAGCGCCTTATCGTAGGCATCGCCGACAAGAGCGGAGGCGCCATAGTAGAGTTGCGCGCGCGTCTCGTCGCGCGTGCCTTTCTCGGCGAGCTTGCCGCCCTCCATGGCTGCGAAAGGCGCCGAGACCAGGTGGCCGGCGACGGCTTCCTTGCGCGCGGTCGCGAGATAGAGGCGCCGCCGGTCCTCGCGAGCGAGCGGGGCCAGCAGCCGCATGAGCCTGTCGTTGCCCATCGATGTGTTGGTTTCGGCCACCTGCGCCGCCAGCGCACTGACCAGCTGCTTGTAGTTCTCTACGTAGATCGAGCGGGCGAAAGCAGCCTGGTAGCGTCGCTCGAGCAGATACAGCTTATCGAGATCGCCGCCGCTGCCAATCAGCGACATCTGCTTGCGCAGGGCCGCCTCCTCGACGAGCGTACCCGGCTCGAGAAGTCGAGTGAGGTCGAGCAGGGCCAGCGCTTTCGATTTGTCGGTAGGCTCGATGAGCGTCGCCTGGATCAGGGCGAGGTGCCCTGCCAGCCCGTTGGGCAAGGTCTTGGCATCGACCTTGAGCAACAAGCTGCGCGCGTCTTCATCGTCGCCGCCGGCATAGGCGAGCGCTCCGCGATAGAGCGCATCGGCCTCTTTGTGCAGCGCCTCGGGTTGGATCGCGCGCGCGAGAACAACCGGATCGCCGCCGCTGAAAAGGTAGACGACGAGCGCACGGGCGTTGCGCAGATCATGCCAGGTCTCGACGGGCATGTCGGCGAAGCTCTCTCCCAGGCGGACAATTGCCTTGTTGCGGGCCGCTTGCGCAAGGGCGTCGCCACCCGCGATGCGATCCTCGAGCGCCTGCATGGCCCGCACCGTCTTGTATGGCGGCGCATCGCCGCCATTCGCGGCACTGCCGGCGAGCGCCGTGGCGAGCGCTGCGACGACGAGCAATCGTCGCATCAGCCGGCATCCTTGAGCAGGATTTCAATGCGACGGTTGAGAGGGCTCGCAGGATCGACGCCGGGGCGCACGCCACGGTCGGCGTAGCCCTCGACGTGGGCGACGCGCGCGTCGTCGAGCCCGCCGTGGACGAGCATATAGTGGGCAACCTGGGCGCGATCGAGCGACAGGTGCCAGTTGTCGTAACGTTTGCCGCGATAGGGCTTGTTGTCGGTGTAGCCACGCACGATGACGGTGCCCGGCTTGGCCTTGATCACGCCGGCGACGCGATCCATCATCAGGATGACCTGACGCGCCGGCACGGCCGAACCGTTGGTGAACATCGAGAAGTCAGCCGTATCCGTGAGGCTGAAAACAAGACCCTCCACCGTGCGGCGAACATCGACCTTGGGCCCAGGCGCATCGTATGGACCGGCCGTCAACGCACGCATGACGGCTTTTCTTTCGGCGTCGCCATGCTTGGCTTCTACATCTTCGACCTCGGGCTTGTCGTAGGTCTTAACCGCAGCCTTCTCCACTTTGGCCGCGCGCTTCTCGCCAAGCTCGGTGACCTCCGCCGCAAGCTGCTCGGCCGCGGCTTCCTCACCTTCGCCCTGGCCTGCCGGCGCCGGCGGCGGAGGCGCGAACGGATCGCGGAATGCCTCGCCGCCGCGCCGGCCGATCACCGGCGCCGTCGAACGCTGGGCTCCGGCGCGATCGCCCTGCCCGCTTGTCGAAGCGATCTCGGCCAAAGCGGCGAGCGGGTTGTCGCGCAGCGCGCCGTCGAGGCGCTTCTCCTTCTGCGCCGAAGTCTCCTTCGGCGGGGCGGGCTGATCGGCTGCCTTCTTCGGTTCGCCTTTATCGTTGGTGAGTTTCTTTATTTCGGGTGAGGCGGTGATGCCCGACTTGTCCTGTTTGACGTCGTGAAGGCCGGAAGGCTGCGTCGTCGCGTCGATCAGGCGCACGGGATTGAAATAGCGGGCGACCGAGGCGCGCGTCTTGTCGTTGGCGCTGATCAGCCACATGACGAGAAAGAAGGCCATCATCGCCGTCATGAAGTCGGCGAATGCGATCTTCCAGACGCCGCCGTGGTGCTCCTCATGCTCGCTGTGGCCGCCACGGCGGATGATGACGATCTCTTGGTGCTTGCCGTCGTCGGCCATGGTCAAGCCAATTCCGTGATGGAGAATGCAGCCAGCGTGGCGGCCAAGCGCGTCTCGATGAGGATGCCGTTGGCTACGACGGAGACCTCGTCGCCATCGACGACCACGAAGGTCACGCTCTCTGTGCGCAACGCCGCCTCAATGCCGGCGAGCAGCGGCGCCGGGCCGCGGATCGTCAAAGCCGGATGATCCGGATCGGCGAGCACGCGCTCAACGATGTCGACGAGAGTGGCGGCGGCGCGCGCCGCGACGGCTTCAGCGAGCAGCGGCCGCAGCGTCTTCGCGAGCTGCTCGACCACGACGTCGTGAATGGCTTGTATCGAACTCGCGATCTGGGCGGCGAGGGCGGCACCCTCCTCCGCGTCGCGGCGCGCCGCGGCCTCGGCCAAGGCGGTCGCGAGTGCTTCGTTGTGCGCGGCTTCTGCGTGTTCCCGCTCCGCAGCGTGCTGGGCTTCCAACGAACTGCGCAGCACGTCGCACGCCGCCTCGAGCCGCGCTTCAAGCGCGGCGATCGTCATCGTCACGCTCGTTTCCGACAGGTCGCCGGCGACCTCCGCATCGTCCGGCGCGCAAGCGATGCCGGCCGGCAGAACGCGCGGGAAACGGACGAGGTGCTGGGCGAGCGGCACGTGCATTAGGCGAGCCCTCCGCGCGCGACCCATTGCTTGAGGATGAAGGCGGCCTGGTCCTCATCGAACTCGACCATCTGCTCGAGACGGCGCTGCGGCGTGCGGCGCGGCCGACTGGTGACGTCCTCGATGAGGTTGACCTCGGATTGCGCGTCGATGATCGGCAGCCCGAGATCGCCTTCGATCGGCCCTTCCAGGGCGGGCAAGGGAGCGGCCGCGGCGAGCGACATCTCCGCTGGTTCCTCCGCCGGCTGCAGCACGCGGGTCATCGGACGGATGCCGAACACGATCAGCAGCACCGCCACCACGATGACGGCAAGCGCGTTGATGGCGGTCCCGGATTGGCGCATCAAGACGTCGAGTATACCGGGAGATGGGATCGGATCGAGGTCGTGCCCGGCCTCGGCGAAGTCGGCGGCGAGCACCTTGATCGTATCGCCGCGCTCCTTGCGCAACCCGGCCGCCGAACCGACCAGTGCCTCGATATCGGCGAGTTGCACCTCGGGGGTGCCGCCCTTCGCGTTGGTGAGCGAGGCACGGTTCACCAGCACTGCGATCGAGAGATGGTCGATGCCGTAACCGCCGCTGACTGTGGTCACGACCTTGGACGACAGCTCGTAGTTGGTGAGCTCCTCCCGCTTGGAATTGTCGGTGGCCGCGTTCTTGGCATCCGCCGCGGACGCCGCCGACTTCTCTTGCGGCACGGCGCTGGCGACGGTGGTCGGCGCCTGGTTCGTCGAGTTCGAGGTGGTGTTGTTCTCCTTGACCACGCGGGTCGAGCGCTCCACCCGCGAGTCCGGGTTGTAGATCGTCTCGTTGGTCTGGCGGTTGTCGGTGTTAAGCTTGGCGGCGACGCTGATCTGGAAGTTGTGCAGCCCAAGGTACGGGGTGAGCTCGCGGCGGATGTTGTCCTGGATGTCCTTCGACACCGTCTTCTCGAGCGAAAGCATCTTGCCCGGCGCCTGCTCGGCGAGGTCGTCGCCGGTCGAGAGCAGCGTGCCGTCGGTGTTGAGCACGGTCACCTGGTCGATCGTCATACCGGGCACGGCGGCGGCGACAAGGTGGCGGATCGCCTGGCCGGTGCGCGCGTCGGCGATAGTCTCGGTGCGGATCATCACGGACGCCGAGGGCGGCTGTTTGGCGCGTCGAAACGAGCCCTCGTCGGGCAGCACGATATGGACGCGCGCGGCGCGGATGCCGTTCATCAGCTGGATGGTGCGGGCAAGCTCGCCCTCGGTGGCGCGCACCCGCGTCACGTCCTGCATGAAGGAGGTGAGGCCGAGCGAGCCGAGCTTGTCGTAGAGCTCGTAACCCGACGAGGCCGAATGCGGCAGGCCTTTTTCGGCGAGCAGCATGCGAGCGCGGGCGGTCTCGGAATAGCGCACCTTGACGCTGGCGCCGTCGGCGGCGACGTCGAAGGGGATGCCGGCCTCGGTGAGGGCCGAGCCGATGTTGGCGACGTCCTGACGGTCGAGGCCGCCGTAGAGCGTCTCGTAGGCGGGACGGCTCAGCCAATAGCCGCCGAAGCCGACCACGGCCGCCGTCAAAACGCCGACGACCCCGAGCGCCGCGAGCTTGCGCCAGCCGAGCCTCTGCAGGCTGGCGACGAGGGTTTGCAGCTGGTCCTGGAAATTCATGCGCGTGGGTTCATGCTTGCTTCGGGCTTATGATGCCGAAGCAAGCTTGCGCGAGGGTGGCAAAGGGACGGTTGGGCGCGTTTGCCCAGACCATCATCCGCGATAGGCGGTCCAGCTCCCCGTACAACCATCGGCGCGGCGGAAGCTCCCTCCTCCAGAGGACCCGGACAGGCGCCCGGAGCTGATCTGGGTCAACCCGCCGGAGGTGTGACCTACAGCGTGAAGCGCACCGCCCGGCGCCACCGACCCGCTCGTCGACGAGCCACCCCCTTAGGCGTAGAGGCGACCGCCACTTATACGCAACCTGCCGCTGCTGGCGTCGCAGGCGTTCGTCGTGACGGTCCAGAGGCCGTCGAAGGCGTTGCCACCTCCGCCGCGCCGCGTCTCGGTTCGTAGCGGGCGGCATGTTGTGCGCGACGGCCGAGCGGAGCGGCACGCTGTGCATGACGAGCCACGGGAGCGGGCTCTCGCCGCGCCGCCCGTTCACGGGTCGGGCGCCGCTCCCTGCTCCGCGACGGTGCGATGTTGCCGCCAATGTTGCCGCCAATGCTCCCGCCGCTGCTGCCACCCTCTCCTCCGCCGACGAGCCCGCCGATTGAGCCGCCGATGCTTCCACCGGCGCTGCCGCCTTCTGCGGCGGCGCCCGAGACGTCGAAAACAACAACAGTAGCGACGGCGACCGCGAGCAGAGCCCGCCGCCACCGTCGAGTGTTTACTGCGAGACAACGATTGGTGGCGTCCTCCATGGGCTCGTCCTAAATTGGTTTGTCGGACCCGTTGGCGCGTACCGAGCCGATCACGCGGCAGGCACCCAAAGCGAGATGCCAGATCCGGGCATTTTCGACGTTGCGAACGAGACGCACGTTAGAACAGGTCCGCGAAAGCCGTCGGAACTAGGCTCGGTGGAAGACCCTCTCGGAGTCCTGCCGTGTCGCGCCACAAGCATTCGTTCAATCGACCTGCCAATTTATCCGCTGGTCCGGTCAAGCGATCCGACCTGATGCTGCGGCAAGCCAACGAGGAGGTGCGAGCGGGTCGACATGCCGCCGCAGCCGCCCTCTTTCGACAATGCGTTCTTCTTCAGCCGGCGAACGCCAGCATCTTCTATAATCTGGGGCTCTGCCTGCAGAAGGCGGACCAGACATGGGAGGCGGCCGACGCCTTTCGCGCAGCCATCGCTCTGAAGCCGACAGCCCAGGCTCACGTCGGGCTCGCCGACGCGCTGCGCCTGATGAAGGATGCGGATGGGGCCATGCAGCACTGTGACGCCGCACTGTCGATCGCGCCGCACAACGCGGACGCGCATGTCATTCGCGGCTCGCTGCTTTCATCGTCGGGACGCTTGGACGAAGCGGTGAAGGCTTTACAAGAAGCGGTTCGACTCAAGCCGGCGCATCCGGACGCCCACCTGATGCTTGGAACCACCCTGACTTCGATCGGTCAAGTCACCGAGGCCATCCCACGTCTGAGACAGGCTCGAGCCCTGAGGCCGAACCACGTACCCACGCTCATAGAACTCGGCGTAGCTTATCATAAGGCGGCTCACCCGGGGGAGGCGTTGGAGGCCATCCACAAGGCCAGCGAGCTGGAGCCGCGAAACGCTGTCGTCTACACTGTGATGACCACGATCCTCTCCGTCACTTCGATGCGGGATATGGCGCTTTCGGCCGCACGCCTCGCGGTCGATCTCGCTCCCGATCTTTGGGCCGCCGCCTTCAATCTCGGCACGATACTTTTCATGATGGGCAAAGAGGAGGAGGCGATGTCCGCCTATGCGCGCGCCGTCGAGATCGATCCTTTGAATGGCGAGGCGCTCTTCAAGCTCGTCGAGCTCCACCAACGATACTGCGATTGGGAAGGGCTGGAGACCGCCCGCACGCTCGCGCTCACGCTGATGGCCCGCGGCGACCGATACGTCCCGCCCTTTTCACTCCTGCCCCTCACCGCTTCCCCGATAGAGCATCTTAGAACCGCGCGCGCCCAGGCGAAGATCTATGCCGGCGCAGCCCCTCTCTCGCGTTGCGAGCCACGCAATGTCCCGAATACTGGCAGATTGCGCATCGGCTATGTCTCGGCGGACTTTCGAAAACACCCTGTGGCCGACCTCGTCGCAGAACTGTTTGAATTGCACGACAAAGCGACAATCGAGACCTTCGGCTACTCGATCGGCGTCGATGACCAAAGTCCGATGCGCGCGCGGCTCATCGCAGCGCTCGATCATTTCAAGGACCTTCGGGCGCTAGGCGACCACGATGCCGCCAAACTGATCTATGACGACAGGATCGATATCCTGGTCGATCTCTCCGGCTATACAAGTGGCTGTCGACCCAAGATCCTCGCGTGGCGGCCGGCGCCGATCCAGGTCAACTATCTAGGTTACCCAGGGTCCATGGGCGCACCCTTCATCGACTACATCATCGCCGACCGGCATATCGCACCGTTCGAGCATCAAGCGTTCTATGACGAGAAGATCGTTCATCTTCCGCACAGCTACCAGCCTAACGATCGCAAACGGACTTCGATCCGCCGCTCCGAGACACGCAAGTCGCACGGCCTTCCCGAGGCGGGCTTCGTCTTCTGCTGCTTCAACAACAACTTCAAGATTTCCAGCGACGTCTTCGACGTCTGGATGCGGCTGCTGGCGGCAGTGCCGGCTTCGGTGTTATGGCTGCTGACGAACAACGAGCGTGTCGAAGCCACCTTACGTCGCGAAGCGACCTCGCGCGGCGTATCCGGTGATCGGCTTGTTTTCGCGCCTCGCGTCGCGCCCGCGAACCATATCGCTCGCATGTCCCTGGCCGACCTGTTCCTCGACACGCTGCTCTACAACGCTCATACGACTGCCAGCGAGGCGCTATGGGTCGGCGTACCGGTCGTCACGCTGATCGGTGCGGCTTTCCCCGCGAGGGTCGGCGCCAGTTTGCTCCGGGCGGTGAACCTGCCGGACTTGGTGACTGAGACGCTTGCCGACTACGAAGCGAAAGCCTTGAGCCTCGCGACGAATCCCGAAGCCTTGGCGGCGGTGACCTCGCGGCTCCTTGCCAACGAAAAGGCGCCGCTGTTCGACACACCGCGCTTCACGCGGCATCTCGAGTCCGCCTATGACACGATGGCGGGGAGGCTCCGGGATGGCCTGGAGCCGGAATCCTTCGCCGTCGAGCCCTGAGCAATTGGAGGCGAATGTTCGTCTCGAAGCGATCGAATCCAGCATGTCCAGGTGCCGATTCGATCGTGTTTCAGTATGAAACCGGTGCCGGCCGCGTTCTCGCGGTCGACACCGATTCCGATGAGCCGAACTCGACGTTTACTGGAACAACTTCAGGAGCACCTGGCTGTTCTGGTTGGCGACCGAGAGCGACTGGACGCCGAGCTGCTGCTGGGTCTGCAGCGCGGCCAAACGGGTCGAAGCCTCGTTGAGGTCGGCGTCGACCAGTGAGCCGACGCCGGTGGTCAGCGAGTCGGAGAGTGACGACGTGAAGGTCACCTGCTGATCGATCGTCGAGGCGGCGGCACCCAGGGCCGACGAGGCGGTGTTGACGCTGGCGATCGCGGCGTTGACTGTCGCGAGGTCGGTCTCGAGGTCTCCCGAAGTCGTCGTACCGGCGGTCACCGTGATGGCGGCCGTGCCGACCAGGGCACCAGTACCCGTCGTCGACAGGTTCGTCGACGACGTGTCGACCGCGAGGTTCGTGACGCTCGTGCTTGCCCCCGATCCCGTCACACCCGACACGAAGTTCAGAGTGCCGGTCGTGCTCGCAGTGCCGTCGAGAAGATTGACACCGTTGAAGCTCGCCGTGCTGATCGACGCCGTCAACTGAGCCTGAAGCGACTTGATCTGCGTGCTGATGGCCGTCAGATCCGTACCCGCCTGCTGTCCGGCGACGAGCAGCTTCGACAGCGACTGCAGCGTGGTGGTGATGCCGGAGATCGACGCGGTGGCGGTGTCGACGACCGACTTGCCGAGGTTGAGCGAGTCGCTGACCGCGCTGAGGTTGCTGATGTTGGTGCGCAGCGTGGTGGCGATGGAGAAGTAGGCGGCGTTGTCCTCGGCGTCCGACACTTTGAGGCCGGTGGAGATCTGGTTCTGGACTTGAGCGAGACTGGCCTGAGTGGCGGTGAGGTTGGCGACGGCGCTGAGGGCGGAGGCGTTGGTGAGGATGCTCGACATGGAGATTTGTCCCATAGAGAGTGAATGGAGGGACAATCCGGGTTTTCACCGGGACGAATAGGGCGGCGTGATGCCTCGGCAGCCGGTTCGGAAACCATTTGCCACCTTCCGTGACATCACGTTAGCCTCACATTGGTTTATCAACCGTTTCGCCTTATGTCGAAGATCGCGATCTTGCTCATCGTTAAACAGAACATATGGTTAATTAAAATCTTTGTAACTTTTGCAGTTGGCTCATGTTCTACAATAAATCGCGGCCAATATAGTGGATCTGGCAAGAGAATCTCTGGTGGTGCTGGCGACCGCTTGCCATCGAACGGCGAGCCGCGCGTTTGCAGAACGTCAAGACCGATCGTAGCCGCGCTCGAGATCCTTTGGGAAATACAAAAGCCGGCCGCGTTTCCGCGACCGGCTCATAGGAACCACGGCTCGAACAAAGCCGTTGGGAGACGACGATCGTGCCCCGAGCCGCGCCGCGCACGTCGCGACCAAGGCGTCGACTGCGGCGAGATCAGATCACTGGAACAGCTTGAGAAGAATCTGGCTGTTCTGGTTGGCGACCGAGAGCGACTGGACGCCGAGCTGCTGCTGGGTCTGTAGCGCGGCCAAACGGGTCGAAGCCTGGTTGAGATCGGCGTCGACCAGTGAGCCGACGCCGGTGGTCAGCGAGTCGGAGAGAGCCGACGTGAAGGTCACCTGCTGATCGATCGTCGAGGCGGCGGCACCCAGGGCCGACGAGGCGGTGTTGACGCTGGCGATCGCGGCGTTGACTGTCGAGAGAAAGCCCTCGAGGTCTCCCGAAGTCGTACCGGCGGTCACCGTGATGGCGGCCGTGCCGACCAGGGCACCAGTACCCGTCGTCGACAGGTTCGTCGACGACGTGTCGACCGCGAGGTTCGTGACGCTCGTGCTTGCCCCCGATCCCGTCACACCGGACACGAAGTCCAGAGTGCCGGTCGTGCTCGCAGTGCCGTCGAGAAGATTGACACCGTTGAAGCTCGCCGTGCTGATCGACGCCGTCAACTGAGCCTGAAGCGACTTGACCTGCGTGCTGATGGCCGTCAGATCCGTACCCGCCTGCTGTCCGGCGACGAGCAGCTTCGACAGCGACTGCAGCGTGTTGGTGATGCCGGAGACCGACGCGGTGGCGGTGTCGACGACCGACTTGCCGAGGTTGAGCGAGTCGCTGACCGCGCTGAGGTTGCTGATGTTGGTGCGCAGCGTGGTGGCGATGGAGAAGTAGGCGGCGTTGTCCTCGGCGTCCGACACTTTGAGGCCGGTGGAGATCTGGTTCTGGACTTGAGCGAGACTGGCCTGAGTGGCGTTGAGGTTGGCGACGGCGCTGAGGGCGGAGGCGTTGGTGAGGATGCTCGACATGGAGATTTGTCCCGTAGAGAGTGAATGGAGGGACAATCCGGGTTTTCACCGGGACGAATAGGGCGGCGTGATGCCTCTGCAGATCGGGGATCGAAAAGCAACCTTTCGTGTGATCAGGATGCGACCCGAGCCGTTACACGAAGGTTTAAATCCGGCGCCTGAGACGGCCAGCCTTACCGATTATCATCCCATGATTAACAAGTCGTTGCTAGGTGAACGACCTGATAAGATTGCCCACCAGCAAATTCCAGCCATCGATCAGGACGAAGAAGAGCAGCTTCATCGGCAGCGAGATCACGGATGGCGAAAGCATCATCATGCCCATCGACATGGTGACGGTGGCCACGATCATGTCGATGACCAGGAACGGCAGTACGATGAGGAAGCCGATCTCGAAGCCGCGACGGATCTCGGAGATCATGAAGGCCGGCACCAGGATGCGCAGGTCGACGTCCTTCTTGTCGAGCGTCTTGATGCTGACCTGCGCCAGGTCGTCGAAGAGCTTCAGGTCCTTGTCGCGCACCTGCGCCAGCATGAATTGGCGGAACGGGCCGGCGATCTTAGGATAGGCGTCGCTCTCGCTGATCTTGTTGTCGATGAGCGGCTTCAGGCCGGTCTGCCACGCCTGGTCGAAGGTCGGCGCCATGACGTAGAAGGTCATGAACAGCGACAGCGACAGGAGGATGAGGTTCGCTGGCGTGGTCTGAAGTCCCAGCCCCGAGCGCAGGAACGAGAAGGCGATCGCGAAGCGGGTGAAGCTCGTCACCATCACGAGGAGGCCCGGCGCGATCGAGAGCACGGTGAGGATGCCCACCACCTGCACGATGCGACCCGTCGCGGTGGCGCCGGCCTGCGGCACCAGGGCGTTGAGGTCGGTGCCGCCGCCCGCATTCTGGGCCAAGGCGACGCCAGCGAAGGCGACGAGGACAAGCGCGGCAAAAGAGGAGACGAATGCGATGCGCTTCACTGAACCACCAGGGCTTCGATGATGATCTCGCGCACCTTGCCGTCGGAGCGGACGGCGGCGCGCTCGTTCAGGTCTTCGCGCAGCGCCTGCAGCCCGCTGGGCCCCTGCAACTCGGTGACCGTGAGCGTCTTGAGGAAGGCGATGATGTCGTCGTTGACCTTGGCGGCGAGCAGGTTCGCGTTCTCCACACCCGCCTTCGGTAGGACCATCGCCACCTGCATCCTGACGCGCGCTCCCACCGGCACGGCCAGGTTGGTGACGATCGCGGGCAACTCCCTGACCTCGATGTCGGCGGCATAGGGCAGCGGCTTCGCCGTCGCCGCCTCGGTCGCGCCGGACGCGGCACGCGGATGGGCGACGAGCTTGCCGACCAGCCCGCCGCCGACTGCGGCGAGCACGGTCAGAGTGACGAGCGTGATCACGAAACCGCCCCTGCCTGCCGAATTGCTCTTCGTGTCGGCGTCCATCGTCGCCATCTCAGAAGGGCTTGATCGCGTCGTAGATCTGCTGGCCGACCGCCGGCTGCTGGACCTCGGTGAGGCGGCCGCGGCCGCCGTAGGAGATGCGCGCCTCGGCGATCTTGTCGTAGGAGATCGTGTTGTCCTTCGAGATGTCGCGCGGGCGCACGATGCCGGCAACGTAGACCTGCCGTATCTCGAAGTTGACGCGGATCTCCTGCGAGCCGCTGACCACTAGGTTGCCGTTGGGCAGCAGTTCCGTGACGACCCCGGCGACGCTGACCTGGATCTTCTCGGAACGATCGATCGTGCCCTGACCGTTGGCCGAGCTCTTCGAGCCGCTGGTGATCTCGCTGCCGACACCGACCGTGTTGCTGGCCTTGCCGCCGTTGGCGGTGAAACCAAATTTGTTGTCGATCTCGCTGTCCAGCGATCGGTCGGTGTTGTTGCCGAGCGAGGCCTTGTCGTTGATCGAGATGAGGATCGTCAGCACGTCGCCGGGCTTCATCGCGCGCGGATCGCGATAGAGACTGGCGCCGTCGGTGTAGAGCGAGTTGAAGGCCGGAGGCGGCGCGGCGGCATAGGCGAGCGTGTGCGGCATGACATTGGGGATCGCACCGGAGCCGACCGGCGTCAGTGTCGGCTCGCGGCCGATCTCCTGCGGGCGTTGCGCGCAGCCGCCGAGCGCCAGCGCGGCGAAGACCAGACCGAAGCTGGAAAGGCGCAGGCTCACGGCTTCTTCTCTTCGGACGGCGGGGTCGTACCGGCGATCAACGTGGCGAGCTTGGCGGCGCGCTCGGGCACGATCTCGTTGAAGATGGAGCTGGCCTTCTGCGGCGTGAGCTGGCCCAGTACGGCGGCCGCCATGGCGTCGTCGAGCGTGGAGATCTGCGTCGCCGCCGTCTCCGGCCGCATCTTGGAATAGATGCCGACGAGCTTCTCCCCGGCCTTGCGCTCGATGTCCTCGCGCTTGGTCGCCCAGGCCCGCAGCTCGGCCGTCTTGGCCTCGAGGATCCCAAGCTCGGCCTTGACCCGCGTCTCCATGCTCTCGAGCTTCTGCGTCTGCCAGGCAAAGCGCGCGTCGGCGGCGGCGCCGGCAATGTTCTGGCAGTAGGTCCTGACCTCGGGGGTCGTCGGCGACTGCGGCGGCCGGGCCATTTCGCCGGCGCTGGCCGCCCCGGCCGTCATGCCGGCAAGCAGGGCGAGAAGCCCGACGCGAGCCGCTCGCTTAAGTGGGTCGGAGTGGGGATGCCCGTCGATCATGACGGGAAGATTGGCCCAATAAGCTTGTGTCGGGCTGGCGCGGCCGACGCGCTACTGCGTGACGAGCTCGGCCTGCAGCGCGCCCGCCGACTTGATCGCCTGAAGGATGGCGATGATGCCCGAGGGCTTGAGGCCGATCTGGTTCAAACCGTTGACGAGCTTGCGCAGGGTCGTGCCGCCGACGATGCGCATCTGGCCGCCTTGCTCCTTGGCATCGACGTCGGTGCGCGGCACCACGACGGTCTTGCCCTTCGAGAAGGGCGCCGGTTGCGACACTTCAGGCGTCTCGGTGATGCGCACGACGAGGTTGCCGTGGGTCACCGCCACGGTCGAGATCTGCACGTCCTGGCCAATGACGATCGTGCCGGTTCGCGCGTCGATCACCACCCTGGCCTCGATGTCGGGCTCGACCATCAGCATGCCGATCTCGGCAATGAAGCGGGTGGCGTGCATGCCCGGCGGTAGCGCCAGGACGATCGATCGGTAGTCGCGCTCGCGCGCGGCGTGGAAGCCCCAGCGCTGCTGCGTGAACTCGTTGATGGCGTCGGCGACGCGGACCGCGGTCATGAAATCGGGGTTCTTCAGGTCGAGCGCGAGGGGACCCACATCGCCAGGTCGGGTGGAGTTCGGCAGCTCGATGGTGGCGCCCCCGGGGATACGCCCCGCGGTGGGCACGCCCTGCGAGTAGCTCTCGGCCTGCCCCGTGGCGGCGAAACCGGAGACGGCCACCTGCCCCTGCGCCACGGCGTGCACGCGACCGTCGGCGCCCGATAGTGGCGTCATCACGAGCTGTCCGCCGAGCAGCGAGGTCGCGTCACCCATCGAGGAGACGGTGATGTCGATCTTGCCGCCGACGTTCATGAAGGGCGGCAGGTTGGCCGTGACCAGCACGGCTGCGATGTTGCGGGTGCGCAGGCTTTGGTTGCGCACGTTGATACCTAGACGATCGAGCATCGACTGGATCGTCTGCTCGGTGAAGGGCGCGTTGCGCAGCGTGTCGCCGGTGCCCGCCAGTCCGATGACGAGGCCGTAGCCGACGAGCTGGTTGTCGCGCACGCCCTCGACGTCGGTGATATCCTTGATGCGCACGCTGGCTTGCGCCGTCGCGATCGACAACACGAGCACGCCGATAAGGGAGAAGAGCCAGCGCACCATCAACCCGGACCCACGCGTACCGATCCGTCGGGCGACACCGTGCCCGAAACGGTCACGCCGCTCTCGACGTTGCGGACGGACACGAAATCGCCGGCGACGCCGGCCTGCAGCGCCGCACCATAAGCCATGATGTTCAGCCCGCCATCCTCGTAGATCACCTTCACGCGGGCGCCGACGGTGATCAGCCGCGGCTCGCCGACCGCGTTGGCCGCGATCGGCTTGCCCGGCAGCAGCGTGCGCCGCGCCACCTTGCCGACCAGCATCGTGCGGTTCGACGCGAAGGCGGAGGACGCGACGGCGTCGGGGAAGTCCTGCTCGGCGAGCTGCTCCTCTCGGATGATGTCGCCGGGATAGATCGTGACGGCCGGGACCGGCCGGCGCTCGGCCGCGACGACCGGCGCGGTGAATGCGGCGGCGAGCAGGATTGCGAGGAGGCGCTGCATGGTTCGTGCTCGTCCAGGGCTATCGGCTAACGGATGCCGGTGGAGAGCGTCTCGCTCATCTTGTCCGCCGCCTGGATCACCTTGGAGTTCATCTCGTAGGCGCGCTGCGCCGAGATGAGATTGGTGATCTCAGCCACCGGATCGACGTTGGAGGCCTCGAGGTAGCCCTGCGTGACCGTCCCGATGCCGGGATCGCCGGGCACGCCGACGACCGGCGTGCCCGATGCGGTCGTCTCCTGGAAGAGGTTGCTGCCGAGCGGCTGCAAACCTGCGTCGTTGGCGAAATTGGCGAGCGTGAGCTGTCCCAAAGACACCGGCGTGCCATTACCCGCAACCGTCGCGCTGACGATGCCGGACTGGCTCACCGTAACGGCGGTGGTGTTCGGCGGCACCACGACGTTGGGCGTGACGAGATTGCCATCGAGCGTGACGAGCTGGCCCTGCGCGTTGGTGTTGAAGCTGCCGGCACGCGTGTAGTTGGTGTTGCCGTTGGCGTCGGTGACCTGGAACCAGCCGCGGCCCTGGATGGCGAGGTCGAACTGGTTGCCGGTCTGGGTCAGCACGCCCTGGATATGCAGGTTGCGGATCGCAGCCGTCTTCACGCCGAGGCCCAGCTGCGCGCCTTCCGGCACCACGCCCTGGTTGCCGCGCGAGGAGACGCCCTGAAGCCGCTGGGTCTCGTAGAGCAGGTCGGTGAACTCGGCGCGGGCACGCTTGAAACCGGTGGTGTTGATGTTGGCGATATTGTTGGCGATGACCTCGACGTTGGTCGTCTGCGCATTCATGCCGGTCGCGGCGATCGTGAGGGCTCGCATGGGTTCAGGTCCTCAGATCGACATTCGAGTGACGTCCGTGAACGCGGCGACCGCCTTGTCGCGTACCGCCAGCGCCGTCTGCAGCTTCTCCTGCGCCGACATGACGGCCTCGACGACCGACTGCGTGGTGGCCTTGCCCTGGATGCCGGCGATCGACATCGACTCGCCGGTCTGCATCGCGCCCACCGTGTCCTTCGAGAACGAGGCGAGAAGCGATGAGAAGCTGTCCCCGGCGGTCGCGGTGGTGCTCGCGGCTGCGGTCGGGGCGCTCGACCCGAACAAGGATCCGACGGCCGAGGTAATCAAAGGAAGTGCGGCTATCATGATGATCCCTTTAGGAGGTCGATAGTCATCGAGATCAGGTCGCGTGACTGCTTGGCGACCTGAAGGTTGGCCTCGTAGCCATGGTTGGCTTCACGCATGTCGGCCATTTCTGTAATAAGGTTAACATTCGGGAGCTTTACGAATCCTTTCGCGTCGGCAACCGGATTGCCCGGATCGTGCTCGACCGTAAAAGGCGATTGATCGGTGCCGATGTCGGCGATCTGGACCAGATCGGCGCCGCTCGCCGCGTCGAGCGCGTTCTCGAAGGAGATGGTCTTGCGACGATAGGGATCGGCATCGGCGGTCGATGCCGTGGAACGAGCGTTGGCGATGTTCTCGGAAGCGACGCGCATCCGCGCCGAGTTCGCCGAAAGGCCCGACGAGGCGATCTTCAGCGAGGCCTGGAGGGGATCGATCATCAGCCCTACCCTTTCAGGCTCGCCAGGAGCATGTTGTGGAAGCTCTTGACGATGTTGGTCGTCAAAGCGTAATCTCGGTTGACCTCGCCGGCCTTCATCATCTGGCCTTCGATGCCCACGTCGTTACCGCTCTCCGACACGTCGAAGGTGTTCACCTCGTCGGCCTTCCCGGCGCCACCTGCCTCACCGGTCGCGGCGAGCGAGAGATGAGCGCCATCGGTTGAGGCGAGTTCGAGCTGCGTCCTGGCGAGCACGTCGGCAAAAGGCGCGACGTCCTTGGCATGGTAGCCCGGCGTGTTGGCATTGGCGACGTTGCCAGCCAGCGTCGCCTGACGGGCGGCGAGCCACGCGCTCTTCCGGGTGGCGATATCGAAGAGCTGTATCGGCTCCATGGGGTCCACGGTTTCTTGTTGACCGTACGACTTTGATACAGCGAGCTTGCTCCAGGCTTACCCTTTTGTTCGGAAGCGAAGACTCTATTCGGCCGCGGGCACGATCAGCCCGCGCGAGGTCTTCAGCATCGGCTTTGCACCCGGCAGAATGGCGATAACGTGGCCGGCGCCCGGCACCTCGTCGCCGACGCGCACCACGCGGCTGCTCCCTCCAATTACTACGGTGGCGCTGTCGGTTCCCACCGCTTCGAGCGTGACAGCCGGGATGATCGCCGCGTCCCCCGCGTCGGGAGAGACGGCGTCGGACTTCGGGATCGATGCCGTCGCCGTCATGTCGAGATCCTCGATGCCGTTCTTGGTACCATCCGGCATCGCCGGCCGGTCCACCGGCTTCGCGGTGTGCGGCGCGAATTGCGCGAAGACGGTGAAGTCCTTGCCGGTGCCGAAGGAAGCCGCCGGCCCATGCAGCGCCATGCCGATGCCGAAAACCGCGGAGCCCGCCGCCAGGCAGACGCCGGTGACCCCGAGGGCATGGTCCCCGGTAAAACGAAACGCGGCACGGGTCGGCTTATGCAAGGTCATGATCTCGTCCTGTTCAGCGCTTCGGCAAGCTCGCGAAAGGCGTCGGCGCTCGGCGGATTGCTCGGCCCCTGGATCAGGGCGTCGTAGATGAGGGGTGTCAGCGTCACTGCCTGGTCGAGATCGGGATCGGCGCCGGTTTGTAGCCCACCCATCAAACGCAGATCGCGCGTGCTCTCGTAGCGGGAGATCATCGCCCGCAGCTTAGTGACCAGCGTGCGCTGGTCGGGTGTCCAGACCTGGTGGGCCAGGCGCGAAATGGAGCCGAGCACGTCAACGGCGGGGTAGCGGGCGGAGTCGGCGATGGCGCGGTCGAGTACGACATGGCCGTCGAGCGTACCGCGAATGCAGTCGGCGACGGGATCATTATGGTCGTCGCCATCGACGAGTACGGCGAAGAGGCCGGTGATCGAGCCCGAGCCGTCGCGACCGGGACCTGCGCGCTCGAGCAGCTTGGGCAAGTCGGTGAAGACACTCGGCGCGTAGCCGCGCGCGACCGCGGGCTCGCCGGCCGACAGCGCCACGTCACGCGCGGCATGGGCGTAGCGCGTCACACTGTCGACCATCAGCAGGACCTTGTCGCCGCGGTCGCGAAACCATTCGGCGATGGTCATCGCGGTCAGCGGCGCCATCTTGCGCATCAGCGCACTGTCGTCGCCCGTCGCCACCACGGTGACGGCGAGCGCGCGGTTGGCCCCGAGCGACTCCTCGATGAACTCGCGCACCTCTCGGCCGCGCTCTCCGACGAGGGCGATCACCACGGTGTCGAAGCCCTTGCAGGCGGCCATCATGCCGAGCAGCGTCGATTTGCCGACGCCCGAACCGGCGAAGATGCCGATGCGCTGCCCGTGACAGAGCGGCGTGAAGATGTCGAGCACGCGCACGCCGGTGCGGCACGCGACCTTGACGCGACCGCGCCCGAGCGCCGGCGGCGGCTCGGCATGGATCGAGCGATGCTCCGGCCCCGTCTCGAGCGAGCCGAGACCATCGAGCGGGCGCCCCAGCGCATCGACGATGCGCCCACGCCAGGATGGCGCCGGCGCCACGGCGACGCCGTCCGCCTTGACCACGGTCGAGCCGAGCCCAACGTCGACGACGGCGCCGAACGGCTTCACCGTGACCGTATCGGCCTCGATGCGCACGACCTCACCGTGGCGGTTGTCGCGGGCTTCAGCGGTGGCGACGCAATCGCCGAGCCGGACGAAAGGGGAGAGCCCGCGCACGCGGTAGGTCGACGGCGAGATCGAGCTGACGGTGCCGAAGACATCGACGAGGGCACCGGGAGCGGCGAGCCGCGCCGCTGCGTCGGCGAGCCGTTCGAGCGCGTTCACGGCCGCGCACCCGTCACGACGTCGATCCGAGCGTCTTGATCGCGTCCTGCAGGCTGCCCTCGCTCGACTGCATGGTGTTGGTCAGGCCGTCGAAGGCCCGCTGGATCTCGATCAGCTTGGTCATCTCGAGGACGGGGTTGACGTTGGAGCCCTCGCTGAAACCCTGGACGACATTGTTGTGCGTAAAGTCGAGCACCGGCTCCGCCGGCTTGTCGGTCAACACGGCCGAATTGTCATAGCGCGTGAGCGTCGCGTCCGGCGGCAGCGAGAACATGCCGATCGCGCTGATCTGCTGGCCGTTTTGCGTCATCATGCCGTCGGCGGAGATCATCGGCGGCCCAGCGTCGCTGTTGAGCAGCATGTTGGCGCCGCCGGCATCGAGCACGGGATAGCCGTTCAGAGTTTGCAGCTCGCCGGTCGAGGTCATCTGAAATCGACCGTCGCGCGTGTAGGCGGTGCCGGCGGGCGTCTTCACCGCGAAGAAGGCATCGCCCTGTATCGCCACGTCGAGCGGATTGTCGGTTTTGTTCACCGATCCTTGTGCGCGCGAGACGTAATCGGTGCCGGCCGAGACGTAGGCGGCGGGCCGCTCGCCGGCCTTGGACAGGACGGAGGAGAACGACACGCCCTGGGCGCGAAAGCCGGCGGTGTTCATGTTGGCGATGTTCGACGCCACGGTGGCGAGGCGCTTCTCCAGCGCGATCTGGCCGGACATCGAAACGTAGAGATTGGTGCGCATCGCTCAGGCGCCTCCGAGTTTCAGGCCTTGCAGGCTGAGAAGCAGGTCGCTGGAGAAGCCGGAGGACGACGACGAGCTGGCGAAGATCTGCGAGATGTTGGTGGAATCAGACGAGGTGTTGTTGCCGGAGAGATCCCACATCGCGGTGAAGCGCTCGGCGATCTTCTGGACCTTGGCCGGATCCTGGAGATCCGACACGCTGACGAGCTTACCCAGCGTCGCGGCCTCGGAATCGATGTCGACGGTGGCCGAGGCCGGCAGACCGAAGGCGGTCTGCACCACCTTGAGCATGTTCGGGTCGGCGAGAAGCCCGTAGACGTTGGTGATGGAGGACGCGTTACGGGTGAAGTAGAGCGCGAGCTGCACGCCCTGGTTCTGCTGACCCTGCGTGTCCTCGAGCGACTGCTCGACGTACTTGGCCGTGGTTCCGCTCGTCGCCGTCGTCGCCTGCGTGGCGGCGGCGCCCTGGCCGGCGAAGTCGAAAGCCTGGGCGAAGGCGAGATAGCGTTTGTCGGTCAGGGTGTTGGCAAGGGCGCTCGAGCTTGTGGTGCCGCCCTCGAGCACCTTGGTCATCAAGCCCTTGGCGTAATCCATGTCCTCCAGGCCATAGGCCTTCATGGCATAGGAGAAGAGGCGGTAGTTACCGACCAGGTCCGCGATGCTTTTCACGTTGCCGATGTTGGCGAGATAGTAGGCGGTGTCGTTCTTGACCTGCGGGTCCGACGCCGTCGCCGCCTGTTGGCGAGCGAGATTGTTGGAGATCGAGAGATAGGCGGCGGTGGTGGTGAGCACGGACGACACTCGGATGGATGCCACCTATCCTCGCGCACCAAGCTTGTCCCGGGCTGGCACGAAGCCTTCTTTCGCACCCGCGAACAAAAATTGCTGCGACTGCACAGCGTCCTACATCTAGAGCTTGTCGCGATATCGCCATCTCACCCCGTTGATCCGCCTGCGCATCGCCCGATGATGAACGCAGCGATCCGGCCAGCCCGAACGGAGCCAGCCATGCCGACCGAGAACCAGCCCGTCCTGTTCACCCGCAAGCAAGCCGGCAAGCCGATCATCGCGATCGTCGGCTGCGGCTTCGGCGGCCTGCAGGCGGCGATGCATATCGCCAAGCTCGACGTCGAGCTGGTGCTGATCGACCGCACCAACCATCATCTGTTCCAGCCGCTCTTATACCAGGTGTCGACCGCGGCGCTGGCGCCCTCGGACATCGCCTCGCCCATCCGCGCGCTGCTTGGCACCCACAAGAACGTGTCCGTCGTGTTCGGCGAGGTCGAGGGCGTCGACAAGGACAAGCGCCAAGTCTGCGTCCGCGACACCGGCTCCATCGACTACGACTACCTCATCCTCGCGACGGGTTCGGCCTACGCCTGGTTCGGCCATGACGAATGGGCCAAGCACGCCGCTGTTCTCAAGACATTGCCCGACGCGCTGCAGATCCGCCGGCGTATTCTGGAGTCCTTCGACTGGGCGGAAACCCGCACCGATCCGGACGAGGTGAAGGCGCTGACGACCTTCGTCGTGGTCGGCGGCGGTCCCACCGGAGTCGAGCTGTCCGGTTCGCTGGCCGAGTTGTCGCGCGCTACGTTGAAGTCGGAATATCGCCACATCGATCCATCCAAGGCGCGCATCATGCTCGTCGACGCCGCGCCGAAGATCCTCGGCGAGTTTCCCGAGCGGCTGTCGACCTACGCCAAGAAGGCGCTCGAGGATCTGGGCGTCGAGGTCGTGCTGAACGCGCCGTGCGACCGGATCGACGCGAGCGGCATCACGCTGAAGGACGGCACGCGCATCGAGGCCGCCAACGTGTTCTGGGCGGCCGGCACACGGGCCGAGCCGGCGGCGCAGTGGATCGGCGCCAAGGCCGCGAAGAACAACGCCGTCGAGGTGACCAGCGACTGTTCTGTGCCCGGCCATCCCGAGATCTTCGCCATCGGCGATGTTTCGAGCTATAAGACCAAGGATGGCAAGGCGCTGCCGGCGCTGGCGCCCGTCGCCAAGCAGCAGGGCGCCTACGTCGCCAAGGTGGTGGCGAGCCGTATCGGCGTGACCAAGCACCCGGGCCCGTTCAAGTACACCGATCTCGGCACGATGGCGGTGATCGGCCGCTCCCACGCCATAGCCGTACTGCTCGGCATGAAGCTGACCGGCAGGGTCGCCTGGCTGGCATGGTCGCTCGTCCATCTGCTTCTGCTGATCGGCTTCCGCAACAGGATCATGGTCTTCACCAACTGGGCGTGGGCATTCTTTACCTACGGGCGAGGCTCGCGGCTGGTCGTCGGCAAGACCCGCGACACGATCGAGGACGAGTACCTCGCCTCACCGGACCGCAATGTGCATGCACAGTCGGCGCCCGCTCCGGCGGAATAGGCTGTCCGTTCTACGGAGCTTCGCCAGCGTCATGCGAAGCGTCGATCCGGATGATCACTCGGACATGTCGCGTCGGCCGCTTTGCCGCCTTGCCTTCTTCGGCGCGGCACGCTTCTAAGAGGCGATGGACACCCTGAAGCCTCGCGATGAGGACGAGGTCCTCGCCGCCGTGCGGGACGCTTTGGACGAAGAGAGACCGGTGGAGATCATCGGCCACGGCTCGAAGCGCGGGCTCGGCCGCCCGGTTGAGGCTTCGGCTCAGATCGACACCAGCGGTCTCACCGGCATCACGTTGTACGAGCCGTCCGAGCTGGTGATGACGGCTCGTCCCGGCACGCCGATGGCCGATATCGCCAAGCTGCTCGAGGAGAACAACCAGGAGTTCGCCTTCGAGCCGATGGATCCCTCCAAGCTGTGGCGCGGCAACTCGACCGGGACGCTTGGCGGCACTGTGGCGGTGAACGCCGGCGGCCCGCGTCGCATCAAGGCGGGAGCCGCGCGCGATCATGTCCTCGGCTTCCGCGCCGTCTCCGGACGTGCCGAAATCTTTAAGTCGGGCGGCCAGGTGATGAAGAACGTCACCGGCTACGACCTGTCCAAGCTCATCGCCGGCTCCCACGGGACGCTTGCCGTCATGACCGAGATCTCGATCAAGGTTCTGCCGCGCGCCGAGACAGAGCGCACCTTCCTGCTCTACGGGCTCGACGAGGCGGCAGCGCTGGCGGCGCTGCGCGAGGCGTCGGGCCTGCCCCACGAGGTGTCGAGCTACGCTTGCCTGCCGGACGGTGCCCACGTCGGCCTGGCGGCGGGCTGCTGCCTTGCGCTCCGGCTCGAGGGGCCTTCGGTGTCGGTCGACACGCGCTACGAGGATCTCGTCGCCCATTTCGGCCCGCGCGGCGATGTCGACGACCTCGGCGAGCGCGCCTCGCGGCGGTTGTGGGCGGCGCTGCGCGACGTCGATCCGCTCGCGGACCTTGCCGGCCCGATCTGGAAGATCTCGACCGCGCCGAGCGAGGGCGCAGCCTTCGTCGCCGCCCTGCGCCGGGCCGAGGTGCCGCTGGCGCGCTGGTATTACGACTGGGCCGGCGGCCTGGTCTGGCTCGCCCTCGAGAACGGCGATGCCCACGCCGAAGCGATCCGCGGCTCCCTTGCCCCACACGGCGGCCACGCCACCCTGGTCCGCGCCGACGCCGAGGCGCGCGCCGCCACCGCCGTCTTCCAGCCGCAACCCGCCGCTCTCGCAGCGCTGTCGCGGCGGGTGAAGATCAGCTTCGATCCCCTGCTCATTCTCAACAGGGGCCGCCTCGGCCCCGGAAGCTAAGCCATGCAGACCGATTTCGCGCCGGACCTCCTCGAGCAGCCGGCCTTCGCCGCCAGCGAGAAGATCATCCGCAAATGCGTGCACTGCGGCTTCTGCACCGCGACCTGTCCGACTTTCGTCCTCCTCGGCGAGGAGAACGATTCCCCACGCGGACGCATCTACCTGATGAAGGACATGCTGGAGAACGACCGGCCGGCCGATGCCGAGACGGTCAAGCACGTCGATCGTTGCCTGTCGTGCCTCGCCTGCATGACCACCTGCCCCTCGGGCGTGAACTACATGCACCTTGTCGATCACGCGCGGGCGCATATCGCCAAGACCTACCGGCGCCCGTTCATGGACCAGCTGACCCGCGCCGTGTTGGGCTGGGTCCTCCCCTACCCCGCGCGCTTCCGCATTGCCCTGCAGGGCGCCAAGCTGGCGAAACCCTTCGCCGGAGCGTTCCCCAAGCGCTTTCACGCCATGTTCGCGATGGCGCCGAAAAGCCTACCGCCGCAGGGCACCTCGGGCAGGCCGGCCATCCACGCCGCGTCCGGCGCGAGAATCAAGCGCGTTGCGCTGCTGACGGGCTGCGCGCAGCAGGTGCTCGACCCGGCGATCAACGAGGCGACGATCCGCGTCTTGACCCGCCACGGCATCGAAGTGGTGGTGGTCAAGGGCGTCGGCTGCTGCGGCGCGCTGCAGCACCACATGGGGCAGGAGAACTCGTCGCATGCCATGGCCGCCGCCAACATCCGCGCCTTCATGGCGGAGAAGCGCGCGCGCGGACTTGATGCCATCGTGATCAACACCTCGGGCTGCGGCACCACGCTCAAGGACTATGGCTTCATGATGCGCGAGGACGCAGTTCTCGCCGTGGATGCCGCCGAGGTTTCGGCGCTGTCGAGAGACGTCAGCGAGGTCCTGGCCGAGCTCGCCATCGCGCCGCGCCCGGGGACGCCGCAGCTGCGCGTGGCCTATCATTCCGCCTGCTCTTTGCAGCACGGCCAGCGGGTCACCAAGACGCCGATAGAGGTGTTGCGGAAGGCCGGATTTGAGGTGGTGAGCGTCCCGGAAGGCCATCTCTGCTGCGGCTCGGCCGGCACCTACAACCTGCTGCAGCCCGAGATCGCGAACCAGCTCAAGGCGCGCAAGGTGGCCAACATCGCCAAGACCAAGCCAGACGTGGTCGCCGCCGGCAATCTCGGCTGCATGGTGCAGATCGGCAGCGGCACTTCGATCCCGGTGGTGCACACGGCCGAGCTGGTCGATTGGGCGACCGGAGGCCCGGTTCCGCACGCCATCGCCCGGGCGCCGAGCCTGGCCGGCCTCAGCCCCTGAGGTAGCCGGTGATGGTCGCATAGGCCATGAAGCACCACGCCAGCAACACGGGGATCACCAGCAGCACCGCACCCAGGGGGGTGAAGGCGAGATAGTGCTGGAGCCCGTAATAGCTGATCAGGCAATACAGCGGCCCGGCGACGATGCCGATCAGCAAAGCGAGCAGCCCGGCGAAGAAGACGTCGATCTGGCTGTTGACGTTGATGGTGTGGATCGCGGCGTAGAACGTGGTGATGGCGCTGGCCACCACGATGAAGAAGCCGACGAGCTTGGTGAAGCCGATGACGGCCGAGCTGAGCACGAGATAACGATCCGGGTCCGGGCGCCACATGGTCTTGGACGCCGCAGCCTGTCAATGCGTGGTGAAGGCGCTCAGCGTGCCGAGCCCGTCGCCATCTTGCTGCCGTTGAAGAGGTTGGCCATTGCCCGGTGGGTCGTCGGGCCGACTGCGACCCACACGTTGGGATCGGTCTGCGACTGGCGCTTGACGAACTTGTAGCCGGTGTCGTCCCAGCCGCGGATTTCGGCGACCATGTTGTCGAGGATGAAGTCGCCCCTGTCGGTCTTCACGGTGAGAATGGTGTGGCCATTACCTTCGAGGTCGCGGACGATCGTCATCAGCAGCGCCTGGCGCGGAAAGCCGAGATCGATCAGCAGCTTGCGCTTCCACAGCGCGTAGATCTTGCAATCGCCCTTGCCGTCTGTGGGATAGTCCCAATGATCGAGCATCGTGCCCCAGTGGTCCATGTTGCTGATCGGCTCGATGTCGGCGTTCACGCGGGTGTTGATGCGCTCCAGGATCGCCCAGGTCCTGGACGTCAAGTGGAGGTCGACGGCATCGAGCACCTCGACCTGGCATTCCTGCGGCTGGCGTCCGCACAGATCGGCCCAGCCGTAAGGAGTGCGGGTCACATCGCCGACGGCGGCGAAGGTCGCCGGCGAAGGAAGGCCCTGCGCCCGCACCGGAACAGCCGCGGCGAGAAGAAGGAGGAGGAAAGAGAACCTGACCGCGATGCGCACGACGATGCCCCTTGTTCGATGGGGTGATCGTGCCGACGCCTTTCTGATGCCGGCGGAAGGAAAACCTTCGAATTCGAGCGGATCGCGTTAACCGGATTCGTGCGGTCGTGGCCGACGCTTCAGAGCGAAAACGGAGAGAAACGCTGCTTGACCGGCAGCTCCTTGGTTAATTCGGCCATGGCGAGGCCACAAATGTTGCGGCTGGCACAAATCAGCGTGAACGGACGCTGAACGCGGGGTCAGGGTCGCACAGCTGGGGCGGCATCGGCCTCGCGCTCGTAGCTCGCGGCACGCTTCAGCTCAGCCCGTCGCGACACGCGAAAGTTCCGTCCGCGCATTTCGATCAGCCCGTCCTCCCTCAGCGCCTGGAGCGTGCGGTTGACGTGCACCGTGCTCAGGCCGAGCGCGTCGGCCATGTCGGTCTGGGTTAGGGGCGCGCGAAAGCAATCGTCCTCCGCCAGACCGACAGCCTGCAATCGCTCGAGGAGGTCACAGAGAAAGTAGGCGATGCGCTGGCGTGACGTGCGGCGACCGAGCGCCACGATCTGCTCGGTCATGGTGGCATGCTCGCGGGCGAGAAGAGACCAGAGGAGGTCGCGAACCGCGGGCCTGCTGTTCCTCGCCTCAATCAGCCATTCGGTGGAGACGGCCGCCACCTTGCAATCTGTGAGTGCAGTGACCCCTACGCTGGTTTCCGCTTCGAATAATCTCTCGAGATCGCAGATGTCTCCCGGCAATCGGAAGGCGAGGATCTGCCGCCGGCCGTCGCACATCATCTTGTACTTGCTGGCCCAGCCATCGACGAGGATATGGACGTTGCCTGTCGACCTGCCCGACACCGCAATATCCGCGCGCGCCACGACGTTGCATGTTCTGCCGTTTACGCCGCCGAAGGAGGCGAGATCCTCGGCGGGGATCCCGAGTTGCTTCATCTTCAAAGAAAAGGGGTCGTGCATGTTTCATCGCAGACGTTGGCGCGCGGACGCCACGTTCTGGCGTCCAAGAGGATGCGCCACGGAGAACCGCTGTCGAGCAACCTAGCGCGGACGATTTCCTCGCGCGAACGAAATCGAACCGTCGAGCTGCTCGGTGGCAGCGTTCCGGCTCAACGCTGGACGATGACCTTGGTGCCGACGCGGACGCGTTCGTACAGGTCGGTGACGTCGGCGTTGGTCATGCGGATGCAGCCTGAGGACACCGCCTGGCCGATCGTCTCCGGCTCGTTGGAGCCGTGGATGCGGTACATCGAGCCCCCGAGGTACATGGCGCGGGCGCCGAGCGGATTGTCGATGCCGCCCTTCATGTGCCGCGGCAGGTCGGGGCGGCGGTGCAGCATCTGCGACGGCGGAGTCCAATCCGGCCACTCGCGCTTGGCGGTGATGGTCTTGACCCCGCCCCAGGTGAAGCCCTGGCGACCGACGCCGACGCCGTAGCGCATCGCCTGGCCGCCCGGCTCGACGAGGTACAATCTGCGTTCCGCGGTGGAGATGATCACCGTGCCGGGCCGCTCGCGCCCAGCGTAGGACACCATCTCGCGCGGCGGGGCGACCGTGCCGGCCGGCGTCCCGCCGAACATCGGCTGGAGGAAGTCGAAGAGGTCGGCGCGGGCCGGCGCGAGACTGCATGCGAGCAAGCTCGCCGCAAGGGCCGCCGAAGCGGCAAATCGTCGGATCATCGCTCGAGGTTCCTCTGCGAAGCAGCAGCACTTCACTGTGTTCGGACGCTCGCCGGGTTACAATCGGCCGCCGGCCCTTTCCGGCTCGGCGTGACCGGCGCGCCACAAGGCGCCTTGCGTGGACACCGCGCTAGGCGTTGAAGAGGCCCATGAGCCTGCTTCCCATCCCCGTCGCCCTCGCCGTGGCGGTGTTCCTGACGATCTGGTTCACCGTGCTCTTCGCGGTGCTGCCCATCGGCATACGCTCGCAGCAGGAGATGGGCGAGGTGACGCCCGGTACGGAGCCTGGCGCGCCGACGGCGCCGCGCCTCTGGATGAAGGCGGGGCTGACCACGCTGATCTCAATCGTCGTGTTCGTGCTGCTGGTGATCGTGCTACGAGTGGTGGGCTAGCATCCTCGCGCGCCGCGAGAGGAAAGGCTGGCGGCCGCCTGGTCGAGCACGAGCGAAGCTTGACGCCGACCCTGGCGGGCGGGACGGTTCGCGGCGCACGTCGGCGTCCGGACAAAGCCTCGAAGAGTAGGAACCAGCCGCTTTCTCGGTCATTTTACCAGTGCGGTTTCGCTCCGGCCGCGACGCATCGCGACGCAAAATGCGGGTGTGCGATTAGCAGGGAGTGTCGATGGACCCGCCATGTCGCCGTTCGGCCACCTCGCCCCGCGCGGCACACGCGCTCCGTCTCGCGCTGGCGACACGGGCGCGGTGTTGGGGGCATGCCGCAGCCCGCTTCGCGGAGGAGGGTCAGGCCGTCTCGGCCCTGCTCTTCTCCATCAGCTCGGCAAAACGGCGGAACAGGTAATGGCTGTCCTTGGGGCCGGGCGAGGCTTCCGGGTGGTGCTGGACCGAGAACGCCGGCCGGTCGATCAGCTCGAGCCCGCAATTGGTGCCGTCGAACAGGCTCTTGTGAGTCTCGCGCGCGTTCGCAGGCAGGCTGTCGCGGTCGACAGAGAAGCCGTGGTTCATCGAGACGATCTCGACCTTGTTGGTGGTGAAGTCCATCACCGGATGGTTGGCGCCGTGATGGCCCTGGCGCATCTTGGCCGTCCTGCCGCCGACGGCCAACGCCAGCAGCTGGTGGCCGAGGCAGATGCCGAAGGTCGGCACCCGGGCCTCGAGCAGGTCCTTGATGACGGGCACGGCGTAGTCACCGGTGGCGGCGGGGTCGCCGGGGCCATTGGCGATCATCACCCCGTCGGGCTTCATCGCCAGAATGTCGGCCGCCGTCGCGGTCGATGGCACCACGGTGACAGAGCAGCCGACGTCGGCCAGCAGCCGCAGGATATTGCGCTTCACGCCGTAGTCGATCGCGACCACCTTGAAGCGGCCCTCCGCGTGCGTGGGGTAGCCCTCGTCAGTCCAGGTGCCCTCGTCCCACTCGAAACGCTGGGTCGTGGTGACCTTGGGCACGAGGTCCACGCCGACGAGGCCGCACCAGGCCGCCGCCTTGGCCTTCAGCGCGCCGAGGTCGAAATGCCCGTCGGGATTATGGGCGACCAATGCGTTGGGGACTCCCTCGTCGCGCATCAGGGCGGTCAGCGCCCGCGTGTCGATGCCGGAGATGCCGACGATGCCGCGACGGCGAAGCCATTCTTCGAAATGCAGCGTCGAGCGGTGGTTGGAGGGCCCGGTCACCGGCGCCAGCGTGACCAGCCCGACGGCGTTGGCCTGCGAGGAGGCGATGACCGACTCGACGTCCTGCTCGTTGGCACCGACGTTGCCGACGTGGGGAAAGGTGAAGGTGACGATCTGGCCGTTGTAAGAGGGGTCGGTGAGGATCTCCTGATAGCCGGTCATCGCGGTGTTGAAGCACAGCTCGCCGACCGCCTCGCCCGTGGCGCCGTAGCCTTCGCCCTCGAGCACCATGCCGTCGGAAAGCACGAGCACCGCCGTGACCTTGCGCTCGCTCCAACCGGGAATGTCGCTCATGGCTTGCATCCTGCGCTCCGCCGAACCGCGGTCGGGCGGGGACGGCGGCCTCTGACGAAGGGTATGCCACTCCCCTAGGGAGAAGCGGCAAAGGCGTCAATCGAGCGCGTTGATCGCGCAGCCACCATCACGTGACCCGGAGCGTCGACGCGTCGGGCTTGCGATCGGCTGGCCGCACCCGACTTTGCATAGCATGCGTGCCATCCCCTTCTCGATCCTTCCGTTCGTCCTGTTGGGCGGCCTCCTCGCGGCGCCGTCCGTCGCTTTGGCGGGACAGGCGCTGATACCCTCACCCTATCCGACAGGGGTGACCGGTGCGGAACCGCTCGATCCCGAGCCGAGCCGGCTCGGAGGCCCGCAGACGATCATGCGCGACCCGTACCCGCAGACCACCGGCGACTTTTCGCAGGGCAATCCTCCTATCGCGCGGCTGCACCGTCACCAGCGCCTCGTGCCGAGCACGTTCAAGCGCAAGTACAGGGTCGAGAACCACGGCGGCGCACGAGACGGCCGGTACTGATCGATGTGTTCTGGCCGACAGGCGGGCTTGAGCGACGGTTCCCAGCAGGTCGCCATAGCCGTAACGTAAGGTGGCGCAGCGATGTCAAAGACGTTGGTATTGCATCTGATGCTCCTGACCTCGGCTTTTCCGGCCATGGCCGCCGGAGGCGGGGCCGGAGCCGGCGGGGCCGGGCACCAGCGCGCGATCAATAGCGGCCTGCCCGCAGGCGAAGCCGGCCCGCCCGGCTCGCCGAATAACCCGAAGCCTGCGGTCAAGCCGCAGGAAGGACTCAAGGGGTCGCCCAAGCCAGAAGGCACACCCGCGAGTCGATAGCTCAGTGAACCGTCGGCGTGAGGTCGCGCCAGCCGTTACGAGCGGCGACTTCGTCGATCAGCTTGGCTTTGGTGCGCTCCAGCGCCGCGAGCTTCTCCTCGGTCTCGTCGCGCGACGTACGACTGGCGCCGAGCCACACCGTGCCACCGATGGCCCCGGCGATGGCGAACAGCACCACGGCCGGCGTCCGCCAGCTCCCGGCGAACGTCAGCACCGACGCCAGGGTCAGCAGCGACACGACCAAAGCCGCGCGCGATAGCGCCATCGCCTGACGGCAGCCGTCGAGGCGTTCCTGGAGATCGTCGATCTCTCGGTCGATGCTGTCGAACTCTATCTCGTTCGCCATCACCTACCCTCGCGCGTCGGGGCGAAAGCGTCCAGTTCGCCGCTCTGTCGCGGGCGATGTCAGTTGGCGAAGCGGAAATGCAGCACGTCGCCGTCGGCCACGACGTACTCCTTGCCTTCCAGCCGGAACTTCCCCGCCTCGCGCGCGCCGGCCTCGCCCTTGCCGGAGACGTAGTCGTCGTAGGCCACCGTCTCGGCGCGGATGTAGCCCTTCTCGAAATCGGTATGGATCACGCCCGCCGCCGCCGGCCCCCTGGTGCCCTGGGGGATCGTCCAGGCGCGGGTCTCCTTGGGGCCGACGGTGAAGTAGGTGATGAGGTGCAGCAGCCGGTAGCCGGCGCGAATGACGCGGTTGAGGCCGGGCTCGACCAGCCCCACCGCCTCGAGATACTCGGCCTGTTCGTCCGCCGGCAACACCGCGATCTCGCTCTCGATGCGGGCGGAGACGACGACGGCGACGGCACCCTCCTCCTTGGCGCGGGCGGCTACGGCCTCCGAGAAGCCGTTGCCCTTGTCGGCCGAGGCCTCCTCGACGTTGCAAACGTAGAGCACCGGCTTCGACGACAGCAGGCCGAGGCCGACGAAGGTCTTGCGCTCGTCGGTCTTGACCTCGGCCAGGCGCGCCGGCTTGCCCTCGCGCAGCAGCACGAGGCAGCGCGTCATCAGGTCGAGCAGCTCCTTGGCCTCCTTGTCGCCACCGGTCTTGGCCTTCTTCTCTAGCGCGGGCACGCGCTTCTCCAGGCTGTCGAGGTCGGCCAGCATCAGCTCGGTCTCGATCGTCTCGATGTCGTCGACCGGCGCGATCTTGCCCTCGACGTGGGTGATGTCGTCGTCCTCGAAGCAGCGCACCACGTGGGCGATGGCGTCGCACTCGCGGATATTGGCGAGGAACTGGTTGCCGAGCCCCTCGCCTTTGGAGGCGCCGCGCACCAGGCCGGCTATGTCGACGAAGGTCAGCCGCGTGGGGATGATCTCCTTCGACGAGGCGATCGAGGCCAACGTCTCCAGCCGCTCGTCGGGTACGGCGACGTCGCCGACGTTGGGCTCGATGGTGCAGAACGGATAGTTCGCCGCCTGTGCCGCCGCCGTCTGCGTGAGCGCGTTGAAAAGGGTCGACTTGCCGACGTTCGGCAGGCCGACGATGCCGCATTTGAAACCCATGACGATCCCGACGGAAGAGCAGCCGGTGGGTTACAGCGGGCGGAAGCGGGGGGCAACCGGACACGGGTCGCTGACCCTGGTGCGGCAGAGTAAGAGAGGTTTGGGATGACTTATGCTTCCGGCCGGCTCGGCTCGAGTTTTGAGAGCTGGCTGGGGAAAACGGTCTTCGCGAGGAGGTGACGGTCGAGGCGCTCAAAGCCGTGCTGGCGGCGCAGATCGCCGAAGAGATGAAGAAGCAACGGATCACCAAGACGCGCATGGCCGAACTCATGAAAACGAGCCGGGCGCAGGTCGACCGGCTTCTTTCCACCGAAGGAGGCGGCGTTACGCTGGAGACGCTGATGTCCGCCGCTCAGGCCGTCGGGCGAACGCTTCGGATCGAGCTGGTCTGACGTGAGCTTCGGCGCCGCGACGGCGCGGCGCTGTACAGCGCCGTACCCGCTCCTCTAAAGATCGCCCGCACGGCCGAACGGGAGCGCGAGACATGGTGGCACCGACCCTCATCAAGACCGCCAAGCTCGTCACCGTCTTCGGCGGCTCCGGCTTCGTCGGCCGCTATGTCGCCAAGGCCTTAGCCGAGCACGGCTACCGCGTGCGCATCGCCTCGCGCCGCCCCGGTGCCGCCTTTGTCACCCAGGTCTCGGGCAAGGTCGGCCAGATCAACGCGGTGCAGGCGAACCTGCGCTACCCCGACTCGGTCGCCCGCGCGGTGCGCGACGCCGACGCCGTGGTGAACCTCGTCGGCATCCTTGCCCAGGGCGGCAAGCAGACCTTTTCCGCGCTGCAGGCCGAAGGCGTGCGGACCGTCGCCGAGGCGACCAAGGCCGCCGGCATCACCCGCTTCGTGCAGATGTCGGCGATCGGCGCCGATCCGAACTCCGCCGCCGAGTACGGGCGCACCAAGGCCGAAGGCGAGCGCCTGGCGCTCGAGATCATCCCCGAGGCGGTGATCGTACGGCCCTCGATCGTGTTCGGGCCGGAGGACAAGTTCTTCAACCGCTTTGCCGGAATGGCCCGCGTGATGCCGGCCCTGCCGCTCATCGGCGGCGGCGAGGGCCTGCTGCAGCCGGTCTTCGTCGGCGACGTCGCCGAGGCGATCGCGCTCGCCGTCGACGGCAAGGCGCTGCCGGGCACCACCTACGAGCTCGGCGGGCCGGAAGCCGTCTCTTTCGCCGACCTCATGCGCTTCATCCTCAAGACCACCGAACGCAAGCGCCCGCTGGTCAAGCTGCCGTTCTCGCTTGCGACGCGGATGGCCGGCGTGACCGAGATGGTCAGCAAGGCCAGCTTCGGCCTGATGCCCGAGATGCTGGAGATGACGGTGGACCAGGTCGAGCTGCTCAAGGAGGACAACGTCGTCTCCGAGGCGGCCAAGCGCGAGGGCCGCACCCTGCCGGGCCTCGGCATCCACCCGGAAAGCTTCGAGAGCTTCGTGCCGCGCTACCTCGGCCGCTACCGCAAGACCGGGCAGTACGCCGCCTACAACACCGGCGGCTGAGCCGGGGCCGGCAGCCGCCCGCGCACCAGCGGCTGCGCCACGCGCACGAGCAGCGCGGTGGCGAACAGCGGCGCCAGCAGCTGCAGGATCGGCACGGAGGCGACCGCGGCGCACAGGCAGCCGGCGCCGAAGATGCGCAGGGCGTGGCGGCGGCGCAGCGCGCGCACCTCGGCAATCGGCCGGTAGCGCAGCGCCGCCAGTTCGAAGAAGCCGCGGCCGAAGAGATAGGCGTTGGCGCCGAAGAAGGCGACCGCGTTGACGCCCGGCACCAGCAGCAGAAGCAGCGCGGCGAGGTTCACGCCCAGGCTGACCAGGCCGAACTTGAGGCCTAGCAGCGTGGCCTCGCCGAGCGGCAGCGGCCGGCCTCGTCCCGCGGGCCCGGCCAGGTCGCGCTCGACGTGGTCGGCGAGCTCGTCGAAGAAGAAGCCGGCGACGACGAAGGCCACCGGCGTGACCAGCACCGCGACGGCGACGACGAGGCCGAGCCCTGTCAGGACCTGGAGCGCGGTCGAGGCCCAGTGCCAGGGCGTCACCAGGTAGGCCATGGCGAGCTTCTCTAGCCCGACGGCGCAGAAGGCCAGCAGCAGCATTGTGAGGCCGAGCGTCTTGGCCAGCACCGCGCGGAACGGCGGGCTCAGGATCTCGGCGGCGGCGGCGAAGGCGGCATCGATCATGACAGCTAGATGGGCCTCCTCCGCCGTAAGAGGGAGGCTTCCAGCAGCCCACGACCCGCCGCATAAAGAAAAAGGCGCCCGCGAGGGACGCCTTTTCACGTGAGAGCAGCGCTGATCAGTTCAGTAGCGGGCGACGATGCCACGGCGGCGCAGGCGCGGGCCTTCCGTGCCGGCGAAGGTCAGCGCCAGCGAGGTGAAGCCGGCATTGATATTGGTGCCGGTGGAGACGGTGGTGGCGAGCGGCTGCAGGGTGACCGACTGGCCGTTGCCGCCGACCAGTGTGTTGACGCCGATGCCCGTCCCGAGCGTCACGCCGCCGCCGGCGCCGACGTAGGAGCCCTGGAGCACGCCGAGGCCCGGGGTGCCGATCGCGACCACGTCATAGGTCAGCGTGCCCGAGGCGAGATTGCCGACGTCGAGGCCGATGCGGCCGAGCTCGCCGTTGTAGAACTGGACCGGCATGCCGGCCGTGCGATAGGTGCAAGACACCGGCCGCTTGGAGCTGACGAGCTGGCCGACGCCCGGCCCGATGTTGCACTGCAGCTGGCCGACGAGCTCGGCCTTGGCCGACGTCGCGGCGAAGACGCCTGCGAGGGTCGTGGCGGCGAGAACGGCGGCGACACGGCCGGTCTTCACGAAATCGAAACGCATGTTGGTCTCCCCTTGAACGCGATGCAGTCTACGTATGCGAGCTGGCCCGCCCCTCTTCGCAAGCCGTCCGCGGCTTTTGCGTGGCAGGCCGGGATCGTTTTCGCAAGCCTTGAACAGCGTGTCTTCGGAGCATCAGTGCCAGCGCTTGCCTCAAATCTTCGCCAGCTCGGCTCTTTCGTGGTGATCGGCTGCCTCGCCACATCAGCTCATTACACCGTGCTGGTGCTGCTCGTGCAGCTCGCCCACAAGCCGCCGGTGCCGGCGACGCTGCTCGGCTACTGCTTCGGCGGGGTGATCTCCTACACCCTCAACCGCCGGCACACGTTCAAGAGCCGCAAGCGCCATTTCGAGGCAATCTGGCGCTTCTCCGCCGTGGCCGGCGTCGGCTTCCTCGCCACCGCGCTGCTGATGACGCTGGCGGTCGACTGGCGCCACCTGCCCTACCTGCCGGCCCAGGTCGTCGTGACCGGCATCGTCACGGTGTGGAGCTACGCCGCCAGCCGCTGGTGGACCTTCGCCGAGCGCAGCCGGCTCGCCGACGACGTTCCCGATGCTGTCGCTTGAAGATGCGCGCTGGGCGGGCTTACGTTGTTGAAAGCGTAACCCGCGACAACCCGCCAGCATTAAGAAAGCGTCATGTCGGCCTCGCATATCGCCGCCCGTCAGGCTCGGCGCTTTCAGCGCTACTGCTGCGCCTGAGCCCTCTTAGATCTTGTCCGCTCGTCGAGACGCGGGACAGAGCAGGGCCCGGCCCCATACAGCTCGCGTGAGATCAAAGGAGTGGCCGTAACGGCCCAGGTCGATGCCTATCGTCCGTTTGCTCGCCTCCGCCCTCTCGATCGGGGTGGCCGGATGGCTCAACGTCTACATCAACACCGCCGCCACGATCGGAAGCGCCAAGGCGGCGGGGGCCCAATTCGCCGCCTCCGACCAGGCGTCCCTCTCGACAGCCATGAACGCCTACTTCTGGCAACAGGTCGGCCTCACCGGGCCGATCCTGGTGGCGATTCTACTCGCGATCTGGTGGCGCCCGATCCGGCGCGCGCTCGTGGCGGCGGTCGCGACCTGCGCGCTCGGGCTCGCCGCCTACGCGATCTCGCCCGGTGAAGCCTACGCCTACTACAATCAGCACGATTATGCCGAGCCCTACACGATCATGCCGAACGAGAGCGCCTTCTGGGTGCCCGACGTCGGCGACAATCAATCGGGTCAGGACGCGTTCGACTCGGCCGGTTACCTCGAGAAGAACAAGATTGCGGCCAAGCGTTTCCTGATCCCGCACCAGACGCTGCGCGGCACCGGCTGGGGCTTCTGGGGTGACTACTATGTTCCGACGGGTCGCCTCTTCATCGTCAACCGCGAACCGGTCTCCCGCGAGTGGCTCGCCGATCCCAAGAAAGGCACGAGTTCGGTCAACGAGGGCTTCGACTGCCAGTCGTCGGAGGGGCACAACATCACCGTGGGCGTGGCGATCTCGACCAAGGTAACCGAAGCCGACGCCGCCAAGTTCCTCTACAACTTCGGTGTTCATCCACCGGAGGGGCAGCGCACCGATCCCAACGTCGTCTTCACGTCGGTGTTCTACGGCCGTTCGCTCGCCGAGGTCATGGACACCAAGGTCAGAAGCAAGGTCGGCATCCTCGTCTGCGAGAACCTGATGCAGCACACGCTGATCGAGGACAGCGCCAACGCCAGCGCGATCATGGACACGATCCGCAAGGAGATGAAGGCCTACCTCGATGGCCACGGCATCACGCTGGACTACGTCGGCTGGGCCGACACCTGGTCCTTCGACAGGGAGGTTCAGGACGCCCTGAACCGCCATTTCGCGGCGCTCCAGGAGCAGGACATCGCTATACGGCTGCAGCCCTACGTGGCCACGCTGGAAGGCCTCTCGCTGGCCGACGTGATGCGCAAATGGAACGGCGTGACGCCGAGTACGGTGTCGCTGACGCTGCTGCCGCAAGGGCTGAACGACCTTTTCGGTCAGTTCGCCAGGAGCATGAGCGTCCCGTCGACCAGCCCTGCCGCACATTGATGAAGAGGGCCCGGCGCAAACCGGGCCTTCTTATCGGCATATCCAAGCAGTCTAAATCGCTCGAAGCATGCCGCGGCAGAGAATCCGTTTAACTCGCCTTTTACCCTGATCGAACAGCATGAGCCTCGCCGGACGAGCCCTTCGTCCGCCTCGCCGAGGTCGTATGCCCTGCACCGTTCTGATCGTTGACGACGACCCTGTGCAGCGCCGCCTGCTCGAGGCGCTGGTGCGGCGCTTCGGCTACGCGGCGGAAACGGCCGAGGGCGGCGCCGAGGCGCTGCGCCGGATCGGCGACGTCGGCGCTCAGCCCGTCGACCTGATGATCCTCGACCTCGTGATGCCCGACCTCGACGGCATGGCCGTGCTGACCCGCCTGCGCGATGGCGACCGCAAGGTGCCGACCATCGTGCAAACCGCCAACGGCTCGATCGAGGCGGTCATCTCGGCGATGCGCGCGGGTGCCGTGGATTTCGTCGTGAAGCCGGTCGGCGCCGAGCGCCTGCAGGTCTCCATCAAGAATGCGCTGCGCGTCGACGCGCTCGAGGACGAGGTCCGCCACCTCGGCAAGCGCGCGTCGGGCTCTTTCGGCCTCAAGGATCTGGCGTCCAAGTCCGGCGAGATGGAGCGCGTCATCCGCCTCGGCGAGCGCGCCGCCAAATCCACGATCCCGGTGCTGCTCGAGGGCGAATCCGGCGTCGGCAAGGAGCTGATCGCCCGCGCCATCCAGGGCGCCTCCGACCGCCGCGGCAAGGCCTTCGTCACCGTCAATTGCGGCGCGCTGCCGGAGAACCTCGTCGAGTCGATCCTGTTCGGCCACGAGAAGGGCTCCTTCACCGGCGCCACCGAGAAGCATGCCGGCAAGTTCGTCGAGGCCCACGGCGGCACGCTGTTCCTCGACGAGGTCGGCGAGCTGCCGCCCGAGGCCCAGGTCAAGCTTTTGCGCGCGCTGCAGGAGGGCGAGGTCGATCCTGTCGGCGGCAAGCGCCCGGTCAAGGTCGACATCCGCCTGATCTCGGCCACCAACCAGAACCTGATCGAGCTTGTGAAGCGCGGGCATTTTCGCGAGGACCTGTACTACCGCCTTAACGTCTTCCCGATCACCGTGCCGCCGCTGCGCACCCGCCGCGACGACATCGCCGACCTCGCCCGTCGCTTCATCGCCCGCTTCGCCGCCGAGGAAGGCAAGCGCATTCGCGGAATGTCGGCGGAGGCCTCAGCCATGCTCGCCGCCTACGACTGGCCGGGCAACGTCCGCCAGCTCGAGAACGCGATGTTCCGCGCCGTGGTGCTGGCCGACCACGACGAGCTGACCGTGACAGAGTTCCCGCAGGTGGCGGCGCAGGTCGACGGCTTCGACGTGCGAATCCCTCCGATCGTTGCGGTCATCCCGGCGGCGCCGCGGCCCGATCGCGAGGTGGTGCGCATCGAAGTGCGCGACCCCAACGTGCTGGCGCTGCTCGACGAGAACGGCGACGTGCACACGCTCGAGAAGCTCGAGGCCGAGACGATCCGTTTCGCGCTCGGCCATTATCGCGGCCAGATGTCGGCGATGGCGCGCAAGCTCGGCATCGGGCGCTCGACGCTCTACCGCAAGATGAAGGAATACGGTCTCTTCGGCGCCGAAGCGCCGGAGGGCGACGAGGAGGCGGCGTAGGATCACGCCGCCGCCACACGTTCAGGGCAAGGGTTTGCATGGCAGGGGTTTGCTGCCGTGGAACAGCTTGTGGCGAGCGAGTCACGGCCGGCCTAAAGCCGGCCGGCACGATTGATTTCGCCTGATTCGGCGATCACGTATCAATGAGGTGCATCGGTCCCGACGACGGGCGAGGGTGCGCGGGGCGGCGGGACCGTCCGGAGGGGCCATGGGCGCGCGTTCGATGTTCAGGCGGCGGATCCCTCTTTGGACCGCCGCAGTGCTCTTCGGCTCCGGCTTCACCGCCGCGCACGCCGACGACGACACCTTCTTCTCCGATCTCGCCAAGGCTGATTTCGCGACAAAAGATGCGACGCCGATTCGCACCGCCGACGCCAGGCCCGCGGAGGTTGCCGGCCCGCCCGCGATAGCCCCGAGCCAACCCGCGGCGAAGAGCGTACCGTCCACCGGTGCGCTGCTTCAGACGGGCCTGAAGCCCGGCGACACCACCGGCACGATCGCGCCGCGCCAGACGATCGATCGCGCGGACTGGATGCCAGAGCACGCCGCGGCCTCCGCGGATCAGGTGCAGCCGGCGCCGACGCATTCCGGTCGAGCGCAGGCAACGGCCAAGGCGCCCGACAAGGCCGACCCCGAGCCCGACATCGCCATCGAGCCGCCGAGCGCGCCTTCCAGGGACCCACTCGACCATCCCGCCGCGCCAGCCGCCGCCGCGCCCGTCCTGGAAGCGTTGCCGCCCCTCAACGCGGCGCTGAAAGCCGCGCTCGACAAGCGCGACGGCGAGGCGATCCGCGGCGCCGGCGCCGGCGAGCGCCGCAAGGAACGCGCTGCCGTCTCTTTCTTCTACGCCGCCCACGGCTTCGCCCCGGTCTGGTCGACCGATGGCAAGCCGGCTGCGTCGGTCCCCAGCGTGCTGGCCCGCCTGGCCAAGGCCGGAGACGACGCGCTGACGCTGCCGGTCGTCGCGCCGACCGTCCTCAAGACCGAGGGCACGTCGGAGGATATCGTCGCCGCCGAGCTGGCGCTCACCGACGCGGTCGTCGGCTACGCCCGCCAGGCCAGCGGCAGCCGCGTCGATCCCAAAGTCATCAGCCCGCTGATCGGCTCGCTGCCGACCCTCGCCGATCCCGCCGAGGTGCTCGATACCGTCAGCGGCGCGGATGCCGAGGCCGGTGACAAGCTCGCCGCGCTGAACCCGTCCGAGCCGCGCTACGTCGCGCTGCGCGACAAACTCTCCGAGCTTCGCGGCAAGCGCAAGCCGGTGGCCAATGCCGGTGAGCCGCTTCCCAGTGGTCCCAGCCTGCACGTCGGCATGCGCGACAAGCGTGTCCCACTGCTTCGAGCCCGCCTCGGAGCCGCCGCCGGCTTCGGCGACGATGCCGAGGATGATCTTTTCGGTTCTGCGCTGTCGGAAGCTTTGGCCGATTGGCAGCGGGCCAACGAGCTGCCCACGTCGGGCGCGCTCGACAAGCGCACGCTGGCGGCGCTCAACGGCACCGGAGCTCATCCTGCGTCACGCCTGGAAGGCACGCTGATCGCCAACATGGAGATGTGGCGCTGGATGCCGCACGACCTCGGCGCCGACCGCCTCGAGGTGAACATCCCCGACTACGCCGTGCGCGTCTTCCACGACGGTCGCGTCGTCGACGAGCATCGCGTGGTCGTCGGCAAGACCGACACGCCGACGCCGCTGTTCTCGAACGCGATGAAGTACCTCATCGTGAACCCGTACTGGAACGTGCCGCAGTCGATCATCAAGAAGGAGATGCTGCCCAAGGGCGGCGGCAGTCTCGGCTACCTCGAGGGCCGCGGCTATGACGTCGGCTATCACAACGGCATGGCCACGGTGAAGCAGCTGCCCGGGCCAAAGAATGCTTTGGGGCAGATCAAGTTCTTGTTCCCCAACGATTATTCCGTCTACCTCCACGACACGCCGTCGAAATCGCTGTTCGCGGCCTCGAAACGCGCGTTCAGCCACGGCTGCGTGCGCGTCGACAAGCCCTTCGCCTTCGCCGAATCGGTGCTGAACGACGTCGTGCCCGAGGGTACGCGATCACGCTGGACCCAGGACAAGCTCGAGGACATGGTCGGCGACAAGGAGCATTACGTGAACCTCGCCAAGCCGCTGCCGATCCACATCGAGTACTTCACCGCCGGCATCGAGGACGGCGACCAGGTCAAGCTGCGCGAAGACATCTACGGCTACGCCCACGCGGTGGCGACCGCGCTGGGGCAGGACAGCGAGCCCGCGCCGGCGGTGAAGCCGAAGGAGCCCAAGGAGAAGCCCGCGGTCGTGGCCGAGCGACCGCGTCGCCGTGCCGTGGTCGAGGCTGACGTCGATCCCCGTGTGGTCGCCCCGCCGGTGTCGCGCGGGTTCTTCAGCGGCCTCTTCGATCCGCGCTGACGTCTTGCCGGAGCTGATGATCTTGCAGCCAGGCCATTTACCCGGTATATAAACCGAAGATCGGAATGATTTCTCACTGAAGCCTATAAGTTGGCATGACGCATGACGCAGGCTGACGCAGTCGATGCGGAATTTCGGTTTTTAGAATCGCGAACCAACCCAAATAAAAATATCACAGCGAAGGAACTTTTGGTGCGGCACTAAATCTTAACTCTTGTGAGTAACCCTTTGGTCGCCATAGGCTGCATGGCGATGCGTAACAGGGGTCAGGCTTTTGCGAGCTTTCAAGGGACGTGGCGCGACTAGGAAGCTCGCGCGCGCTGCGGCCGCGACCCTGAGCATGCTCTTGGGCGCATCTTTTCTGCCCTCGTCGACGGAGACCGCGGCCGCCAATGGCGACACGCGCACCATCCATCTCTACCATACGCATACCGGCGAATCGATCGACGCGACCTTCCGCGTCGACGGCCACTATGATCCCGCCGTGCTGCGCCAGCTCAACCATCTGTTGCGCGACTGGCGCAACAACGACGAAATCGCCATGGACCCCCGGCTGTTCGACACGCTGTGGGAGGTCTACCGTACCGCCGGAGCGACGCAGCCGATCCAGATCTATTCCGCATACCGCTCGCCCGAGACCAACGCCATGCTGCGCCGCCGCTCGCGCGCCGTGGCCGAGCATTCGCAGCATATGCTGGGCAAGGCGATGGACACCACCATTCCAGGCTTCCCGATGCACCTCGTCCGCGAGGTCGGCATGCGGCTGCAGCACGGCGGCGTCGGCTGGTATCCTTCCGCCAACTTTGTGCACCTCGACGTCGGCAGCGTGCGCTCCTGGCCGCGCATGAACTACGACCAGCTCGCGGGCCTCTTCCCCGATGGCAAGACGGTGCACATCGCCGCCGACGGGCGAACGCTGCCGGGCTACGAGGCGGCGCGCCAGGAGATCGCCGCCCGCGGCGCCGAAGCGCCGCCCTCGCAGGAGTCCGGCGGCTTCTTCGCCTGGCTGTTCGGCGGTTCCGGCAGCGGCAACGGTCAGGCCCACGAGGACGAGGAGGATCGTCGCACGTCGGTCGCCGTCGCCCAGCCGGCCCCGGCACCCGTTCCCGTCGCCGCGGCCTCCCCGCAGCCGGCGCCGGAAACGGTGCTGGCCTACGCCGGACGAGATCCCGAACCGGCACCTCCCCGCGGCCCGGTCCTGGACGACGAGCAGATCGCTTCCCCATCGGAGCCGCCGGCCCGCAGGCAGGTGGCGAGCCTCGAGAGCGACGCCAGCCAGCCGTCGTCGCTGGGCGAGGCCGCGCCGGTGCTGCCGCTGCCGCCGCGACGCCCCGCCGCTCTCAGCGCCTCCACCGAACCGGTCATTCCGCTGCCGCCGATGCGGCCGGTCGCGCTGGCGCGGCTGGAGAGCCGTCCCTTCGTCGCGGCCGCCCGCCCCGCCGCTGCGCCGACGCCACGCAACGGACTCGACGCCATCGGCAGCCTCATCACCAAGACCGCCTCCGGCATGCCGGCGCTGCGCCGCTCGCGCCTGCCAGCGGTGCTCTCCCAGGGCGCCCGCACGCCCGGCCAGGCCCTAGCCTTCGCGCCACCGGAGATCGTGGCCCGCGACGAGACGCCGGTGCTGCGGCGCGTCGCCGCTCCTCATGCGGTCGGGCTGCGCGCCGCGCTGCGCCCGACGTTGAGCGGGGCGAGCGTCGCACCGCCGCCCGTATCCGCGCTTGTTGCCAGCACGATGGCTCCGAACGCCCCTCGGCTGACCGGCCTTCGCCGAGCCGCGCACGCCCTGGCCGACGGCGCGGCGCTGTAGCTCTCGAACCGGCACGGCGCCGAGCCGAGCACCTAGTTTCCAAGACCTGCCAACGGTCAGGCGTCCCTTGGGCGGCAGGCTGGCGACTACTCGCGCCTTCATCGACGAGCCTCAGTCGTCGAATGTCATGTTTGATAGACACGACCACTCGTCAACCTTGATTGACACTTCGCCTCCTGTTGCGTAGCGTCTCCTTGGCTTTCGGTAAGCCTGGGAAATGAGCCGCAGCCGATGCTCCAGACTTCTTCGGCCCTCAACGCGACCTCCATCAACGTCGCGATCATCGCGATGGACACGCACTTCGCCGGTGCGCTCGAACGCGCGACCGTCGAGCTCAAGCGCGAGATGCCCGGGCTCACGCTGACCCTGCACGCCGCCTCGGAATGGGCCGCCGACCCGCGCCGCCTCCAGCGCTGCCGCGCAGATATCGCCACCGCCGACATCATCGTCTGCGGCATGCTCTTCATGGAAGACCACTTCCTGCCGATCATGGACGCGCTGAAGGCGCGCCGCGACCATTGCGACGCGCTGATCTGCGCGCTCTCTGCCAAGGAAGTCGTCTCCCTCACCCGCATCGGCCGCTTCAAGATGGACGGCTCGGGCGGCGGCGCGCTTGCCCTGCTGAAGCGGCTGAAACCCAAGAAGAACAGCGCCCAGGGCGGCGGTTCGAAGCAGATGGCGATGTTGCGGCGCCTGCCGCGCATCCTGCGGCTCATCCCCGGCACGGCGCAGGACGTGCGCGCCTACTTCCTCACGCTGCAATATTGGCTCGGCGGCAGCCGTGAGAACCTCGGCAACATGGTTCGCCTGCTGGTGCAGCGCTACGCCGACGGCCCGCGCCGCAACCTGCGCGACGTGATCAAGGCCGAGCCTCCAATCGAGTACCCCGACGTTGGCGTCTACCACCCCCGCATGGCCGGCAGGGTCGGCGAAAGCGCCGAAGCGCTTCCCGCGGTCGGCGCCGCCGGCACCGTCGGCCTGCTGGTGATGCGCTCCTACCTGCTCGCGGGCAATGCCGCGCATTACGACGGCGTGATCGCCAGCCTCGAGGCACGCGGCCTGCGCGTCGTGCCGGCCTTCTCCGCCGGCCTCGACGCCCGCCCCGCGATCGAGCGCTACTTCGTTCGGGACGGTCGCACCACGATCGACGCGCTGGTGTCGCTCACCGGCTTCTCGCTGATCGGCGGCCCCGCCTACAACGACGCCAAGGCCGCCGAGGACATCCTCGCCAAGCTCGACGTGCCCTACGTCGCCGCCCATCCCGCCGAGTTCCAGACGCTGGAGCAATGGGGCGGCTCCGACCGCGGCCTGCTGCCGGTCGAAACCACCATCATGGTGGCGATCCCCGAGCTCGACGGCGCCACCGGCCCGACGGTGTTCGGCGGCCGCTCCAACGGCAGCGGCGAGGCCTGCACCGGCTGCGAGCGCGGCTGCACCTTTGCCGTCGACGAGAAGGAGCGCTCGATGCACTCGTGCGCCGAGCGCGCCGACATGCTCGCCGCGCGCGTCGCCAAGCTCGTCGCGCTGCGCCGCTCGACCCGCGCCGAACGCCGCGTCGGCATCGTGCTCTTCAACTTCCCGCCCAACGCCGGCAACACCGGCACAGCCGCCTATCTCTCCGTCTTCGAATCGCTTTACCGAACGCTGCTGGCGATGAAGGTCGAGGGGTACGCCGTCGAGGTGCCGCACGACGTCGACGACCTGCGCGAGCGCATCGTGATCGGCAATGCCGCGACCCACGGCGCGATGGCCAACGTCCACCTCACCATTTCCGCCGACGACCACGTGCGGCGCGAACGCCACCTGCGCGAGATCGAGGCGCAATGGGGCCCGGCGCCGGGCCGCCAGCAGAGCGACGGCCGCGGCATGTTCGTGCTTGGCGCGCGCTTCGGCAACGTCTTCGTCGGCATCCAGCCCAGCATGGGCTACGAAGGCGATCCGATGCGGCTGCTCTTCGAGAAGGGTTTCGCGCCGACCCACGCCTTCTCCGCCTTCTACCGCTGGATGCGCGAGGATTTCGCCGCCCACGCCGTGCTGCATTTTGGCACTCACGGCTCGCTCGAGTTCATGCCCGGCAAGCAGGCCGGCCTCTCCGGCCGCGACTGGCCGGACCGCCTGATCGGCGACCTGCCCAACATCTATCTCTACGCCTCCAACAACCCGTCAGAAGGCGCCATCGCCAAGCGCCGCGCCGCGGCGACGCTGATCTCCTACCTGACGCCGCCGGTCGCCCATTCCGGCCTCTATCGCGGCCTCGTCGACCTCAAGGCCGGAATTGAGCAGTGGCGCGGCTTGCCGCCGGAAGATGCCGCGCAGCGCGCCGAAATGGCGCTGATGATCCAGGCCCAGGCCGCCGCGGTCGAGCTGTCGGCCGCCGAGCCGGCCTGGGGTGCCGACACCGACGAGCGCATCGCCAAGCTCGCCGCCGACGTGCTCGAGCTCGAGTACACGCTGATCCCGCACGGCCTTCACGCGGTGGGCGTCGCGCCCTCGACGCAGGAGCGCGCCGAGCAGCTGGTGGCGATCGCCGACGCCATGCACGGCATGGCGCTGCCGCATTCCGTCGCCGAGGCCATCGTCGCCGGCAGGACGGTCGAGGCGGCCATCGCCATCGACGGCCTGAAGCCGTCGGACGCGACGATCGCCGCGGTCGCGACGCTGAAGGGCATCGACGCGATGCTCGCGGAAGACCACGAGATCCCGGCGCTGCTGCGGGCTCTCGACGCCCGCTTCATCCGCCCGGCGCCCGGCGGCGATCTGCTGCGCACCCCGGCGATCCTGCCGACGGGCCGCAACCTGCACGGCTTCGATCCCTTCAAGCTGCCCTCCGCCTACGCCTGCCAGGACGGCGCCAAACAGGCCGCCAAGTTGCTGGCCCGTCACATGGACGACGGCAACGACCTGCCCGAGACCGTCGCGCTGGTGCTGTGGGGCACCGACAACCTCAAGACCGAGGGCGCGCCGATCGCCCAGGTGCTGGCGCTGCTCGGTACCAGGCCGCGCTTCGACGGCTACGGCCGACTCGCCGGCGCCTCGCTGATCCCATTGGAGGAGCTGGGTCGGCCGCGCATCGACGTGATCGTCACGATGTCCGGCATCTTCCGTGACCTGCTGCCGCTGCAGATCAAACTGCTGGCCGAGGCCGCCTTCCTCGCCGCGAGCGCCGACGAGCCGGCCGAGCAGAACTTCATCCGCAAGCACGCGCTGGCCTACCAGGCCGAGCACGGCGGCGACTTCGAAACGGCGGCGCTGCGGGTGTTCGGCAACGCCGACGGCGCCTACGGCTCCAACGTCAACTACCTGCTCGAGAACGGTGGCTGGCAGGACGAGGACGAGCTGGCCGAGACCTACTCGCGCCGCAAGGGCTTCGCCTACGGCCGCGCCGGCCAGCCGATGGCGCAGCCGGCTCTGCTGCAAAGCGTGCTCGCCAACGTCGAGCTGGCCTACCAAAACCTCGACAGCGTCGAGCTGGGCGTCACCTCGGTCGACAATTACTTCGACACGCTAGGCGGCATCAGCCGCGCCGTGCGCCGCGCCAAGGGCGGCACCGCCGCACCGGTCTATATCGGCGACCAGACCCGCGGCGAAGGCACGGTGCGCACGTTGACCGAGCAGGTCTCGCTGGAGACGCGCACCCGCATCCTCAACCCGAAATGGTACGAGGGCATGCTGAAGCACGGCTACGAGGGCGTGCGCCAGATCGAGACCCACGTCACCAACACGATGGGCTGGTCGGCGACCACCGGCGACGTCGCCCCCTGGGTCTACCAGAAGATCACCGAGACGTTCCTGCTCGACCCCATCATGCGCGAGCGCCTCGCCAGCCTGAACCCGACGGCGGCGGCCAAGGTCGCCGACCGGCTGATGGAGGCCCACGCCCGCAACTACTGGTCGCCGGACGCCGAGACGCTGGCCGCCCTCCAGCAGGCCGGCGACGACCTCGAGGATCGGCTGGAGGGCGTGGGCGCACCCGAGCCGCGCATGCTGGTGGCGGCGGAATGAGCGGCGCGCTGGCCAAACCTGCCAGTAGCCTCATGGTGAGAAGGCCGAAGGCCGTCTCGAACCACGAGGCGGTCCCGGCCAGCTCGCCTCCTGGAGCCCTCCTGGTTCGAGACGCGCTACGCGCTCCCCACCATGAGGGTGTTGAAGCTCACCAATATCCCGCCCCCTCTGCCGTCCTCGAGCTGTTCAAGCCGATCACCTGGTTCCCGCCGATGTGGGCCTTCGGCTGCGGCCTGGTCTCCTCGGGCCGCCCGCTTGCCGGGCATTGGACCGTGGCCCTCGTGGGCATCCTGCTCGCCGGCCCGCTGGTCTGCGCCACCAGCCAGGCGGTCAACGACTGGTTCGACCGCCACGTCGACGCCATCAACGAGCCCAACCGCCCGATTCCCTCCGGCCGCATCCCCCGCCGCTGGGGTCTCGCCATCGCGTGCGCCTGGACGCTGGTGTCGCTCGCCGTCGCTGCGGCACTCGGTCCCTGGGTCTTCGTCGCCGCGATCGTCGGCCTGGCGCTGGCCTGGGCCTACAGCGCGCCGCCGTTCCGGCTGAAGGAGAACGGCTGGTGGGGCAACGCCGCCTGCGGCCTCTGCTACGAGGGGCTCGCCTGGGTCACCGGCGCGGCCGTGATGGTCGGCGGCGGGCTGCCGGCCTGGCCCTCGCTCGTGCTGGCCGGGCTCTACAGCCTCGGCGCGCACGGCATCATGACGCTGAACGACTTCAAGGCAATCGAGGGCGACCGCATCATGGGCGTGCGCTCGCTGCCGGTGCAGCTCGGCGCAGACGGCGCGGCGCGCGTGGCTTGCCTGACGATGGCGCTGCCGCAGGTCGTCGTGATCGCGCTGCTGCTGGCCTGGGGCCGCCCGCTCCACGCCGGCTTCATCGTCTCACTGCTGGGTGGCCAGGCCATCATGATGCAGCGTTTCCTCGCCGCGCCGATCAAGCGGGCGCTCTGGTACTCGGGGGTGGGCGTGCCCCTGTTCGTCTTCGGCATGCTGGCGAGCGCCTTCGCCGTGCGGTTCCTCGTGGGGGTCTGATCATGGCGCAGACATACGACGTAGTGGTGGTCGGCGGCGGCCCGGCCGGCGCAACGATGGCCGAGGACATGGCGCGGCGCGGCCACAGCGTGGCGCTGCTCGACCGCGCTGGCCGCATCAAGCCCTGCGGCGGCGCCATCCCGCCGCGCCTGGTGCGCGACTTCGCCATCCCCGAAGACCAGCTCTGCGCCAAGATCTCGTCCGCCCGCATGATCTCGCCCAAGGGCATCGCGGTGGACATGCCGATCTCCGTCGGCGGCTACGTCGGCATCGTCGACCGCGAGCACTTCGACGAGTTTTTGCGCGCCCGCGCGGCCGAGGCCGGCGCCGAGCGCCGCACCGGCAGCTTCACCAAGATCACCCGCGACGACGACGGCATGGCGGTGGTCAACTACCTCGCCGGGGATGGCACCCACACGATGCGCGCCCGCTCCGTGGTCGGCGCCGACGGCGCCAACTCGGGCGTCGGTCGCGACAGCATCAAGGACTTCAAGACCGGCAAATTCGTCTTCGCCTACCACGAGATCGTCGAGGCGCCCGAGCAGGCCAGCGCGAGCTACGACCCGACGCGCTGCGACATCTACTACGACGGCTCGATGTCGCCGGACTTCTATTCCTGGGTGTTCCCGCACGGAAAGGCGATGAGCATCGGCAACGGCTCGGCGGTGAAGGGCTTCAGCCTCAAGAACGCCATCGCCGACCTGCGCCAGCGCACCGGCCTTGCCGAGCTCAAGACCATCCGCAAGGAGGGCGCGCCGCTGCCGCTGAAGCCATTGAAGAAATGGGACAACGGCCGCGACGTGCTGGTCATCGGCGACGCCGCCGGCGTGGTCGCGCCCTCCTCGGGCGAGGGCATCTACTACGCCATGGCCTGCGCCCGCTTCGCCGTCGAGGCAGTGGAAGGCGCGCTCGTCGCCACCACGGACAAGGCCCGCGGCAAGGCGCTGGCCTTGGCCCGCAAGCGCTTCCTCAAGGCCCACGGCAAGGTCTTCCTGGTGCTCGGGATCATGCAGTACTTCTGGTACTGCTCCGACAAGCGCCGCGAGAAGTTCGTCAAGATCTGCAAGGACAAGGACGTGCAGGAGCTGACCTGGCAGTCCTACATGAACAAGGAGCTGACCCGGAAGAAGCCGGCGGCACAGGTCCGTATCTTCTTCAAGGATTTGGGCCAGCTCGTCGGCATCGGGGCGCACTGAGCCGATCTGTCGTCGTCGGCCCACCATTTTCAAAGCGCCTCCATGCGTCTAGGGTTGCGCAGCACTCCCGGCCGACGGTGGACCATGACAAAGCTGCTCGACCACGCGATCGAGGCGACGCGGCATCTTTCGGAAGAGAGGCAGGACGACGTCGCGCGTCTGATGCTCGACCTCGCCTTCGACGAGCCGCTCGACCTCACGCCCGAGGAGCACGCCGCGCTCGACGTGTCCGAAGCCGCTGCCGCGCGCGGCGAGTTCGCGACCGATGACGAGATCCGCGCGATCTGGGCGAAGCATGGTCTGTGAAGCTTCGCTACACATTACCTGCCAGCCGAGATCTCGATGAGGTTCTGGGTTACCTCGCGAGTCGTTCGCCGGGTGGTCTCGCGAAGGTCGCGTCTCGCCTTCAGGAAGTCGCCGAACACGCAAGCCGTTTTCCTGAAGCAGGCCGCATGACCCGGCGACAGCCCATGCGGTCCATGATCGCGACGCCCTACCCCTATCTCGTCTTCTACACGGTGGATGAGGACCACGTGACGGTCCACGCCATCAGGCATTCGGCTCGCGATCCCAGGTCCATGCCCTCGGGTCGCACCGACTAATCTGCGCCTCATGACCTCCCGCCCGCTCCTCGACGTCGAACGTTCGCTCTGCGGCCGTGCCTGGCGCACTCGCCTTGACCCGCACGGCGAGTCCCAGGCGCTCGCGATTGCGCAACTCGGCGGCCACGGCGACGTGCTCTCGCGCATACTCGCCGCGCGCGGCGTCGCACCCGACGCCACCCCGGCCTACCTCGACCCCGCCGTGCGCGACTTGATGCCAGACCCCTCCAGCCTCTCCGACATGGACGCGGCGGTGGAGCGCCTGGCCGATGCGGTCGGCGCCGGCACCAGGATCGCGATCTTCGGCGACTACGACGTCGACGGCGCCGCCTCGTCGGCGCTGCTCGCCGACTATCTCGCCGCCTGCGGCACGCCGCATGTCATCCACATACCCGACCGCCTCTTCGAGGGCTACGGCCCCAACGTCGAGGCGGTGCGCATGCTCGCCGCCGGCGGCGCCGGCCTGCTCGTTTCCGTCGATTGCGGCACGACGAGCCACGCCGCCATCACGGAGGCGGCCGCGCTCGGCCTCGCGCCCATCATCCTCGACCATCACCAGGCGCCCGAGGTCCTGCCCCCCGCCCTGGTGGTGAACCCCAACCGGCTCGACGACCTCTCCGGCCTAGGCCAGCTCTGCGCCGCGGGTGTCGTCTTCATGGCGCTGGTCGCGCTGCAGCGCGTGCTGCGGCGACGCGGCTTCTTCGGCGCGCAACGGGCCGAGCCCGACCTGCTGCGCGCGCTCGACCTCGTGGCGCTGGCGACGGTGGCCGACGTGGCCCCGCTCATCGGGCTCAACCGCGCCTTCGTCAAGAAGGGTCTCGCGGTCATGCGCGCCCGCGGGCGACCCGGCCTCGTCGCGCTCTTCGACGTCGCCGGCGCCGATGGCCCGGCCACGACCTATCACCTCGGCTACCTCGTCGGCCCGCGCATCAACGCCGGGGGCCGCATCGGCGACGCCGCGCTCGGCGCCCGCCTGCTCACCTTGACCGACGACGACGAGGCCGCCGCCATCGCCGCGCAGCTCGACCGTCTCAACCGCGAGCGCCAGGCCATGGAGCAGGCGACGCTGGCGGTGGCCGAGGCCGAGGCGCTGGCCCAGGTCGGGCTTCACGACGAGGGCGCGGCGATCATCGCCGTGGGCGGGACCGACTGGCACGCCGGCATCGTCGGCATCGTCGCCGGGCGCCTGCGCGAGAAATTCGGGCGGCCGGCCTTCGCCGTCGCCCTGGGCGCGGACGGCGGCGGCACCGGCTCCGGCCGCTCGATGCCCGGCGTCGACCTCGGACGCTCGGTGCGCGCGGCGGTGGAGGCGGGCGTGCTGGTCAAGGGCGGCGGCCACGCCATGGCGGCGGGCGTGACGCTCGGGCCGGGCGGCCTCGCCGCGTTCCGCGCCTTCGTCGAGGCCGACCTCGCCGTCGCGGCGCGCGAAGCCCGCGCCTCCGAGGCGCTCGACGTCGACGCCACGGTGACCGCCGCCGGCGCCACGCCGGCGTTGCTCGCCGACCTGGATCGCGCCGGCCCATTCGGCTCGGGCAGCCCGGAGCCGGTCTTCGCCCTGCCCGCGCACCGGCTGGTCGACGTCGCCGAGGTCGGCACCGGCCACGTGCGGTTGCGGGTGCAGGCCGGCGACGGCGCCACCCTCGACGGCATCGCCTTCCGCACCGCCACCGAGCCGCTCGGCCGGGCGCTGCTGGCCGGCCGCGGCGAGCGCTTCCATCTCGCCGGCACGCTGACGCGCGACCGCTACGGCGGCCGCGAGCGCGTGCGCCTCAGACTGGTCGACGCGGCGCCGGTGTGAGCGCTGGAAATCCGCGTGTCAGCGCTTCAAGCGATGATCCCGCGGCGCTTCTGCCTCGACAGGATGCGGCTGCGCCGGCACGGTCAGGACGATTGTAAAGTAGCCGATGGTGGCAATCGCCAAACCCAGAAGAGGCATGACGACGAGAGTGAACAGCTGCAGCGTCATGGCTTCAACCTACCGAGAACCACCTGCGCAGCGAGGTGGAGAGCGACTGACAGGGGAACGAAGATAAGCGCGATGGTGGCGATTGGGAACAGGGGCGATGTGTGAGCGGTCGCCAGCGAGATCAAAGGAGCAACGAAACCGGTTGACGAAGGATGCGGCTGCCATCGTGTTGAGGTAGGTTGCAAAGAGCTTGATCCGCTCGTTCCATACCGACATCGACACTCCCGCAGGCTCAATGCGCCGCCGGCACCCCTGCGCCGGGCGCCGCGGGCACAGCCACCGGCGCCCCGATCGGCGGCGGCGCGGCGGCGAGCGGGCGCGACACCACCTTCTCGCTCACCGGGCGATCGCCGAGGACGGCGGTGACGTCGGCGTCCTGCACCCGGCGCGCGCCGATGGTGGCGCCGATGCGCTGTACCACATCGGGCGCGGTGGCGTAGGTGCCGTGGTTGATGAAGCCCGTCTCGTTTCCGGCGAGGTCGTAGACCTGCACGCCGAGCTCGTCGAGCACCACCTTGTCGGCCGGGTCCTTCGGGTTCAGCGCGCCGACGCGGGGACGGTCGCCGGCGAGCCGCCGCGACAGGGTCAGCGCCTTGTCGTTGACCGACACCAGGACCGAGATGTGGCGCGGGTCGAGCTTGGCGATCTGGTTGCGGAAGACGCCGACGTCGATGTCGGGCGCCGCCAGCATCACGTCGCCGAGCTTGCCGTCGAGATCGGGCTTGCCGGCGATGGCGTCCTGCCGCAGCGCCTCCATCGTCAGCCAGGTGCCCATGGAATGGGCTAGGATGTGGACCTTGCCGACGTCGGGTGTGGCGCCGAGGTCGAGCAGCAGTTGCGCCAGCGCGTCGCGCGAGGCCGAGGCGCTCTCCTTGGCGGCCTCGTACTGGAACAGGCTGCCCGAGGCCGGCCAGGTGAACAGCACCGGCACGCCGCCGAAGCGGCCGTCCGTCACCACCTGCGCGAGGCGGAAACGCGCCTCGTCGTAGCTCGTGTTGAAGCCGTGGACGTAGAGCAGCACGTCGCGGTTGGAGCCGATGCGCCCGGAAAGGTGGGAGGCCAGCTCGGCCTTGAACTCGGCGTCGTCGAGAGAGCGCACGGCGGAGACGGTGAAATGGCTCTCGGGGTCGGCGCTGCCCCAGCGCGGCCGCTCGACCTCGCCGGCGACGTGGCTCGCCGGCACGGTGACGGTCTGCAAGGATTCGTGGGCGCCGTCGGCGAGCTCGTCGGCGTTGCCGCCCCTGCCGCGGCGCGTCGAGACGACGAAGAGCGGAACGCGGCGGGCGGCGATCGGGTCGGCCTTGGCGAAGACGTCGCCAACCGAGGATGTCACCTCGTTGACCTTGTCCGTCACGCAGCCCGAAAGCGCACCTGCGATCATCGCGATCGCGGCGGCACGCTGCGCGGATCTCGACGCGAGCCTCGGCCAATCCCTCATCGACGTCATCCGCTCCGGCTGCGGAGCGGCCCCCCTAACCCGACAGCGTCTCCCCCGTTGACGCCGCTTACGCGTACAGGTCTTAGCATTAGTCATGAATGATGTCGTTACAGCGGCGCCGCGCCGCCCGCGCGTGCTCGTCACCGGCTTCGGCCCGTTTCCGGGCGCACCGACGAACCCCACGCTCGCGATGCTGCGGCTGCTCGACACCGACGGCGTCGATGGCGTCGAGCTGGCTTTCGCGCGACTGCCGGTGACCTTCGCCAGCGTCGGCCCGGCTTTGCGCGAGGCCGCGCGTCATCGACCCGATGCCGTGCTGCTGCTCGGTCTTGCCAAAGGGCGCCCGATCCTCAACATCGAGACGCTGGCGCGCAACGTCGTGGGCCATGCAACGCCGGACACGGACGGCGTCGTGCCGGCGGCATCGGCGCTGGTCGAAGGCGCGCCGGCGACACGCGCGGCGACCTGGCCCGCGGTCACCGTGCTCGCCGCGCTCCACGAGGCCGGGCACGAGGCGACGCTCTCGGATGATGCCGGCGACTACGTCTGCAACGCGGCGCTGTATCACGCGCTCGGAAGTGATCTCGCTTCTGTCGTCGGCTTCCTCCACGTGCCGGCCGTGGACCAGAACGGAGCCGGCCCGACGGCCGCGACGCTGGCGGACGCAGCTCGCGTCGTCGTCGGCGTACTCGCGGGAGCGACTATTCCGCCGCGAGCGCCGGCTGCCGAACCGCCATCGCCTGGCAGAAGGCGATGAGCTCGCCGATCGATAGGACCACGTGCTCGTCGCCGCCGCTCGCTCGAAGGGTGGAGAGCAGCGCGCTGTCGCGGTCGGCGTGCCACAGGCCGATCACGACGGTCGCGCCGGGGATCTGCTTTTGCATTCGTCGTATGAAGTATCGGATCGAGGCTGCGGTGCTGCCGTCCTCAAGGATCGAGAGGCAGCAGAGCCGGGCGGCGGCGAAGCGCGAGGGCATCGCGTCGCGCGCATTGAGGACGAGGTTGGCCTCGCTATAGGCGCCGAAACCGGCGTCGCGCAACGCGTCGACCGCCATGAGCGCCGCAAGATCGTCGAGCTGGCCCCGTCCGGGCACGCAGACGATGGCATGCTCGTCACGCCAGTGCGGCGGCAAGGTGGTCCCCGCCAGGCCCATTCGTTCGGCGGCGGGATCGGCCGGCGCCATGCCCTTCCGCTTCGCCGCCTTGCTTGTCGTATCGACGCGAACCTTGACGAGCAGGGCGCCGATCTGCCCGTGGATGGCATCGAGGCGCTCGAAAGCGGAATCGTCGCGCGCGAGATCGCCTTGCGCCAGGGCCAAGCCCGGCAGGGCCACCCGGTCGCAATAGTCGACGTAGGACGACGTGCCGATCCGCTTGCAGGCGTCGGGCGCCAAGGCCATGCCGCGCCCTTCCAGGGCGCGTTGGTAGAAGGTCTCGGGCGGCTCCAGCGGCGGCTTGTCGCCGAGGATCACGTCGAGGAATGACAGCGCCTCGACGTGGCGACCCAAGACGACCAGGCACACCGTCAGCGGCGTCGCGATCAGGAGACCGATGGGCCCCCAGATCAGCGCCCAGAACGCGGTGGCGACGATCACCGCCATCGGCGACAGACCGGTGTTGTGGCCATAGATCAAGGGCTCGACCACCTGCCCCATCATGCCTTCGGCGATGCCGAAGATCGCCAGCACTGCCAGGGCCGTCGTCCAGCCGGGAAAGACGGCCACCGCGAGCAGCAGCGGCGGCACCGCGGCCACGACGACGCCGATGAAGGGCACGAAACGCATCACGCCGGCCAAGATGCCCCAAAGCACAGGGCTCGGCAGCCCCGCGATCCACAAGGCGACGCCGATCGTGAGGCCGAACGCGGCGTTGAGCGCCAGCTGGAACAGGAAATATCGCGACAGACGGCTCGCCGCATCGTTCATCGCCAGGATGGTGCGGTGAAGGTCCTGCCGCCCGACCAAGCGTACGAGGCGATCGCGCAGGTCCTCGTTCGAAACGAGAATGAAGAAGGCGAAGATCAGGGTCACGCCGAAGGTCCCGATCGGCCCCAGGATCGGCAGCGCCACCGAGCGGAACAGCGAGAGCCCGGACATGTCGGCGGGAAGACTGATGCCGGCGACCTTGTCGTCCTTGGGCGCCGTGCCGGCCTTCCCCGCCGGGGCGGCCGCGCCGCCGATATCCTTGGTGAAATGCTCGACTGCGCCGACCTTGGCGACCAAAGCGTTCCATTTGCTGGTAATCGTCGTCTGATAGGCCGGCAGGCCGGAGGCGAGCGAGGCGGCCTGGCGTCCGACGATCATGCCGAGGCCGCCGAGGATGGCGAAGGTCAGGAGCACGGCGACGAGGACGGCCAGGGCACGCGGCAGCCACAATCTCTGAAGCAGCGTACACAGCGGCGCCAGCACGAAGGCGAGCAGCGCCGCGAGAACCAGCGGCACCGTGAGCTCCTGGCCGTAATACAGGCCCGCCACGATGATCGCGCCGCCGAAGAGCGTCGGAAGGACCGCCGCGGCGCGGTCGTCTCCAAGCACGATGTCGTCGGCGGGCTGCTTCTTCAATTCGCTTTCCCTCGCCAAAACATCTTTCTAAGGTGGTTTTCGACGCCTCGAACGTGGCATTAGCACGAAACGTTCGTCTGATCAGGATCACCGATGACCAAGCTCCTCCTCGTCGAGGACCACGAAGAACTATGGGATTTCCTGTCGCGCCGGCTGCGCAAGCGCGGCTTCGAGGTCGTCCTCGCGCACGACGGCAAGCAGGCGCTTGACCAAGTCGCCGCACAAAATCCCGACTTGGTGCTGCTCGATATGGATTTGCCGATCATGGACGGATGGACGGTCGCGCGCACGATGCGGGAGAGATCCGACGCGACGCCGATCATCGCGCTGACGGCTCACGCCATGAGCGGAGACAAGGAAAAGGCGATCGCCGCCGGATGCGACGACTACCATGCCAAGCCGGTCGACTTCAGCCGACTGCTCAATCAGGTCGACGAGGTGCTGTTGAAGCGCGAGGAAGCCGAAATCTGAGCTGTCCCGCGCATCTCAAGAGGTGACCTGCCCGTTTGCCTGCCCTCTGCCGCGGGGCCGTCACGGCAGCTAGAGCTACGTCCGCTGTTGTGGACTTGCTCCAACAAAGCAAACCGTAGCGAGGACAGGCACATAAGCGTCGCGAAGCGACTCCGAATCATCGTCCGATGCGCTAGACCGGCTGAGCCGCGTCGGTGCCGAGCCGGCGCAGCTTATCGACGAGGTCGCTCATCTTGGTCGAACCTTTGTTCAGGATCTGGTTGGCCCCGCGGAGGCGGCGGCGGTCGTCTGCGGTAAGGTCGAGCGCGGTGAGCACCACCACCGGCACCTGCTCGCAGCCGGGCCGCTGCCGCAGTTCCTTCAGGAAGCCGAAGCCGTCCATCACCGGCATCGAGAGATCGAGCAGGATCACGCGCGGGATCGAGCGCGTCACGAGCGCGAGCCCGTCAGCCCCGTTCTGGGCCTCGACGACGCTCCAGCCGTTGCGCTCCAGCGCGGTGCGCGCGAGGCGGCGCATCTCGGGCTCGTCGTCGACGATGAGCACATCTCCCTCGGCCTCGCGAAACGCCTCCATGACGTGGCGCAGCCGACTCCAGTCGACCGGCTTGATGACGTAGTCGGCCGCGCCGAGCGAGTTGGCCAGCGCGCGCTCGCTGACGAAGGTGACCATGACTACGGGAATGGCGGCCAATTCGGGATCAGCCTTGAGCGTGCTCAGCACGGACCAACCGTCCATGCCCGGCATCGTGACATCCAGAAGGATGGCGCGCGGCATGAGCCGCTTGGCGAGCTCGAGGCCCGTTGGCCCATCGGCTGCGGTACGGGCGAGGAAGCCCTCGCGAATGAGGAAGCGGCTCATCAGGTCGCGCTGGGTCTCGTCGTCGTCAATCACTAGGACGACTTCGCGGCCGGCGACGTCGTCGTGGGCACCTCGATCGATCTCCGCGAGCGGCGCCGCCTCCGCATCGCTTTCGGGCATGGCCGCCGGCAGACGGACGGTGAAGGTGCTGCCTTTTCCCACCTCGGAGGCGACATCGACCGTGCCGCCGAGAAGCGTGGCGAACGCCCGGGTCAGCGCCAGTCCCAGCCCCGTCCCGCCGAACTGACGCGTGGTCGAAACGTCAGCCTGCTGGAACCGCTGGAACAGCTTGGCCAGTTGTTCGGCGTTCATGCCGATGCCGGTGTCGGAGACAGCAAAGCTGATCCAGCTCTGCTCGCGCGTCACGGTGAGCGTGACGAGCCCCTTCTCGGTGAACTTGGCGGCGTTGGAGAGCAGATTCAGCAGCACCTGGCGCAGCCTAGTTACGTCCGAGCGCATCGTACCGAGCGTTCCGCCGCGCCTCAGCTCGAAGCGGTTGCCCTTCTTCTCCATGAGTGCGGCGACGGTCGAACCGACGTCCTCGACCATGGTGTCGACGTCGAAGGTCTCGACAAAAGCCTCCATCTTGCCGCTCTCGACTTTGGAGAGATCGAGAACGTCGTTGATCAGACCCAGGAGATGGCGCGCGTTGCCCTCGATCTTGTCGACATCGCTGGCGAGGTCGACCGGCTCCGTGCCGTCGGAGATGTCCTCGGCCAGCATCTCGGCGTAACCGATGATCGCCGACAGCGGCGTGCGCAGCTCGTGGCTCATGTTGGCCATGAACGTCGACTTGGCGCGATTGGCCGCCTCGGCCTCGTCGCGGGCCGCCTCCAGCCTTTGCTCGACCTCACGCATCTCCGTGATGTCGGTGTTGGTGCCGATCCAGCCCAGCAGGCGGCCATCGGGATGGGAAGCGTCGGGCTGGTCCAGGACCGGCATGGCACGGGACAGGAACCAGCGGTACTCACCGTCCTTGCCGCGCAACGGGAACGTGTCTTCCCAGGGCTCGCCACTCTCGAGGCTATGGCGGAAGCGTCGCTCGACGCGATCGGCGTGGTCGGGGTGATGGACTTTTCTCCACCCCCAACCTGCCATCTCCTCAAAGGTTGTTCCGGTGAACTCGTACCAACGCCGGTTGTACCAATGGACGTCGCCTTCGGGGTCCGTCATCCAGCTCAACTGAGGGACGCCGTTGGCCATGGTGAGAAATTGCGCCTCGTGCTGGCGCGCCAGCCGCTGCTCGCGTCTGCGGGCGCTCACGTCGCGCAGATGCGCCACCAGCCGGGTGCCGCCGTCTCCGGAGCTGTGCAACAGGATCAGCTCGGCCGGGACGGTCGAGCCGTCCATCCCGGAGACCTCGACCTCGGTGCGCGACGCCAACGCGTCGCCGTCGCCCGCGAGCGCCCTGGCGAGATAGCCGTGCTGCGCCTCCCGCGCATGCGCGGGAAAAATCGTGTCGACGAGGCTACGGCCGACGCTGTCGTCCGCGGGGAGCGCGAAGGCGGCCTTGGCGGCGGCGCTGGCGTCGAGGATGTGACCGGCACGATCGATGGTGAAGACCATGTCGGGCGAGGCCAGCATCGCTGCGATAAGCGTCGCATTTTCGCGTCGCACGACGCTCGAGTCCCGATCCGCGGGCAGCTCGCGCAGGGTGAGGATGCGGGCACCGTCGCTCGAGCCTGGCAGCGGAAACGAGGAATATTGCGCGAAGAACGGCGTGCCGTCCTGGCGCCAAAGCATCTCGCGCTCGAGCGTAACCGAGGCGGAACCCTCCGGCGGATTGAGCAGTCGGCACTCCGACTGCGGCAGCGGTGTTCCGTCGGCTCGGGTGTGATGCACCAAGTCGTGCATGTTGCGACCGATCACCTGCAATCTTTCGCCGAAACCGAAGAGGCGCAATGCGGCCTCGTTGAGGAACAGGCAACGTCCCCGGTCATCGGTCAGGTAGACGCCGTCGCTCATCGTATCGAGAAAGGCCCAATCCCGCTGGGCCGCTGCCGCTTCGCCGTCCAAATCGTTTCTCCTGCCGTTGATCACGGCTGCTCGATCAGCTGCTTCACGCGTGAGGCCAGGGCCTCCATGGCGAAGGGCTTGGTCAACACCTGCATGCCCGGCGCGAGATGGCCATGGTTGAGGACGGCGTTCTCGGCATAACCGGTGATGAACAGCACCTTGATGCCCGGGCGCAGCACACGGGCGGCGTCGGCGACTTGGCGACCGTTGAGGCCGCCCGGCAGGCCGACGTCGGTGATCAGGACGTCAAAACGCGTCTTGGACCGCAAACGCTCCAATCCCTCGTTGCCGTCGGCGGCCATGGTGATGCTGTAGCCCAGTTCCTCGAGCACCTCGGCGGCGAGTGAGCGGACCGCGTGCTCGTCGTCGATGAGCAGGATGCTCTCTCCCTCCGCGGAGCGCGGCGCTTCGGATAGAGTGCTGCGCTCGGTCTCCTTCTCCGCCTCGCCGAAATGGCGCGGGAGCAGGATGCGCATGGTGGTGCCGATGCCGGGCCGCGTATGCACCCGCACGTTGCCACCCGACTGCCGGGCGAAGCCGTAGATCATGGAAAGGCCCAGCCCGGTGCCGGAACCGAGCGGTTTGGTGGTGAAGAACGGGTCGAAGATGCGCGCCGCGACCTCCGGCGGCATACCGGTGCCATTGTCGCTGACGCTGAGCGCGACGTAATCGCCGGGCGGCAGGTCGCGCTCGCCGGCGGTCTGCGCGCTCAACCGGGTGTTGCGCATCTCGACATCGATGCGCCCGCCGTCGGGCATCGCGTCGCGCGCATTGATGCAGAGATTCAACAAGGCGTTCTCAAGCTGGCTGACGTCGACGAGAACTGTCCACAGGCCTTCGGCCTGCGTCGTCTGCAGGTGGATCTCCGGGCCGACGGTACGGGCCAGCAGGTCGTACATCCCGGCCACGAGGAGGTTCATGTCGGCGGGCTTGGGATCGAGCGTCTGCCGCCGCGAGAAGGCGAGCAGGCGATGCGTCAGCGCGGCGGCGCGCTGCGCGGCAGTTTGCGCCGCCTCGACGTAGCGATCGACCCGCTCGTAGCGGCCCTGAGCCACGCGCACCTGGAGAAGGTCGAGGCTCCCCATGATCCCGGTCAAGAGGTTGTTGAAATCATGCGCCAGGCCGCCGGTGAGCTGCCCGACCGCCTCCATCTTCTGCGACTGGCGCAGGGCGTCCTCGGCGACGCGCTGCTCGGTGATGTCTCGCCCGCAGAACAGGACGAGGCCCTCCTCCTCGTTCGAGTACGCGATGCGCGCGCCGACGATCTGCACGGTCATCGGCGTTTCGGTACGGCGCTCTACCTGATACTGGATGCGCTTGCCGCGCAGCGCCCGACGCACGTGCACCTCAATGCTGGCAGCGTTCTCGACGGCCACGACGTCGACCACTGGACGACCGACGACGAGCGTGCGGTCGATGTCGAACAAGGCCTGGGCGGCAGGATTGACGTCCTCGTAGGCGAGCACGCCATCCTTGGAGAGCCGGATCAGGTAGAGATAGTCCGGGCAGGCGTCGAAGATCGTCTGCAGGTGGGACCGGTTCCGGTTGAGCTCGTGCAGCCGGGTGAAGAGGTCCTGCTCGAGCTCCTCGTTGTCGCGGGTCAGCGCCTCGACGGCGGAGATCTCGGCGTGGACGTCGGCAGCGGTGCCGATCCACGCTGCGCTTTGTGCCATCGTCGGATGCGCCGGCGCAACGTGGATCAGCAGCCAACGCCATCCGCCATTGTCGACGGCGATTCGACCCTTGAAGCCTGAGCCCCTATGGCCGATGCAGACGTGACCCTCAACGGCGCTGTGCCAGGCGAACTCGAAATCCTCGCGACAGTCCGGATGCAGCAGGCTGGCGAATTCATGTCCGACCAGCGGACCCGAGGTCTGACCCAACAGCGCCAGCAGCGGCTCGTTGGCCCACTCGACGATGCCATCGGCGCGCATCAGCCAAGCCGGACCCGGAAGCAGGCGGACAGCCGTCTGCAGGTCTCGATCGACCGCATGAAACTCAGCCATGACTGGCGCGCGTTCTACCAAAATCATCCTCTGGCCGAAGCCGTTGTCAGCTGCGGCGTCGCGCCGCGATCCGAAGCAGCAGGGGGTAAATGCGGGCCAGCGAAAAACGCTCCGAGCCGCCGCGTCGCGCTCGAAACCTCATGCGGACTCGGCGTGGCGGCCTAGATCATGTAGGGCGCGGATCTCCGCCGTCAGCTCCCCCAAGCTGATGTCCCCTTTCCGCAAGACCCGCTCGGCGGCCGTCAGCCGCGCGCGCTCCACCGCGGTGATATCGCGCGCGCTCAGCACCACGACAGGGATGTTCGCGCCTCCGGGCGCTTCGCGCAGCTGGTGGAGGAAGGCGAACCCGTCGAGCACCGGCATGGTGAGGTCGAGGACGATGAGGTGCGGCGCGGCGCGCTCCACTTCCATCAGGGCGACGGAGCCGTCGCCGGCCTCGCGCACGCTCCAGCCGCTGCGCTCCAGCGCGGCGCGCAATCGCGCTCTCAGATCCTCGTCGTCGTCGACGACGAGGACGTCGCCGCCGCTGGCCCGGAAGCTGTCGAGGAGCCGCTTCAGCTTGGCCCAGTCGATCGGCTTGGCGATGGTGTCGGCCGCACCGAGCGAGGCGCCGAGCTTGGCCTCGGCGACGAAGCTCACGATCACGACCGGGATGTCGGCAGTGGCGGTGTCGGCCTTGAGCGCCTTGAGCACGGCCCAGCCGTCAAGGTCCGGCATCATCACGTCGAGGAGGATGACGCGCGGCTGAAGGCTGCGGGCCAGTTCGAGCCCGCTGCGGCCGTCGGCAGTGGTGCGCACGGCGAAATGCTGCTTGGTCAGGAAGCGGTTCAGCAGTTCGCGCTGAGACGCTTCGTCATCGATCACCAGGACCAAGTCGCGCGGCTCGTGGGCCGCCGATCCGCCCAGCTCCGATGTACCCTCCAGCTGCGCCGCGCCCTCCGGCGCCTCGGCCGGCACGCGCAGCGTGAAACAGGTGCCCCGCCCCTCCGTGCTGGCGACGGTGACGTCGCCGCCGAGCAGTCGGGCGAAAGCGCGGGTGAGCGCGAGGCCGAGGCCGGTACCGCCGAACTTGCGCGTGGTGCTCTCGTCGGCCTGGGTGAAGCGCTGAAAGAGTCGCTGCAGCTGCTCGGGCGACATGCCGATCCCGGTGTCCTCGACGGCAAAGCTCAGCCATTCGCCATCGCGGCGCACGCGCAGGGTGATCCGCCCCTTCTCGGTGAACTTGCAGGCGTTGCCGAGCAGGTTGAAGAGGCATTGTCGCAGCTTCACCGCATCGGTGCGCATCGCGCCGAGCCCCTCGCCACAATCGAGCGTGAGCGTGTTGGCCTTGGTCCTGACGAGCGTTTCGACCGTCGCGGTGACCTCTTGGAGGAGCGGCTCGAGCTCGATCGTCTCGGCGAAGAGCTCCATCTTGTTGGCCTCGATCTTGGAAAGATCGAGCACGTCGTTGATGAGGCTGAGCAGGTGCTTGGCGTTGCCCTTGATCTTGCCGAGGTCGTTCAGGATCGCCTCGTCCTCGCCCTCCTCCTCGAGCAGCTCGGTGTAGCCGATTACCGCCGAGAGCGGCGTGCGCAGCTCGTGGCTCATGTTGGCGAGGAAGGCGCTCTTCGCGCGGTTGGCCGACTCGGCCGCCTCGCGTGCCGCCTCGGCCTCGGCGGTGCGCTGGCGAAGCTCGTCCGTCATCGCCAGCTGCGCCGCCTCGGCGCGCTTGCGCCTGTCGATGTCAGAGACCGCGACGACCGCGCCGCGCAGGACTCCGGCGGCATCGTGGGTCGCGGCGGCGGTGAGATCGACCCAGATCAGGCTGCCGTCGCGGCGGCGATAGCGCACCTCGAGGAAAGCCTCGCGCACCTTGCCGGCGATGACCTGGGCAAGCGGGTATTCGGCGGCTTCGACCTGGCGCCCGTCCTCGTGAAAAGCGATCCATCGGCCGTATTGGGCGGCGGTTTTGGCCTCGCCAGTGGAAGCCTGGCCGACGATCTCGTCGAGCCGGCGATTGCGGCCGACGATGCGGCCGGAAGGAGCCTCCGCAATCATAATCCCGACGGGCACCGTATCGAAGATCGTGCGCAGATCGGCCTCGCTTTTACGCGCGCGCTGCAACGACGTCGCGTTCTCCGCCATCAAGCCACGCAGCGCGTCGCAGACCTTGACCATGGCGATCCCGATCAAGAGATACTCGACCAAGGCGATCGCTTGAGCTTCGGTCGGCAGCCAGCCGTGATCGTGCCGATCGAAGAAGCTACCGGCGAGCACATCCGACAAGGCCAAGCCGAAGAAGCCGGCTCGCTGCCCGAACGCCACGCTGACGAGGAACACGACCGGGAGATAGAGCAGGAATGGCGCCGTATCGAGCGGCAGGACGAGCCGGACAAGAGAACCGGCGGCCATCACGAGAACGACGACACCACTGGCCTGCCAAGGGTTCAGCCTTGAACGCGTAAGGATCGTCAGAAACTTCCGCACAACCCCTCCGACGCATCGTTAAGCCCAGCATAGCCCGACAGCTTAGCTCAAGCGAAGCCCCGATCGTGCGGGAAGTGACACTCGATCGGCCCGCAGCACGCTCCGTCACCTCGAATCACCTGCACTCAGGTCGCCGTCACCTCGGGTGGTTGCTTGCGCCGGCGCCACAATCGCAGACTACCGGCAACGACAAGGATCAGCACGGCGCCCGCGGCCGAGCCCATCAGCTCGAGATGCTGCGGCAGGTCGCCCGGGAGCGCCTCCCAGGCCGGATCCGACGCGATCATCTCGCCGGCAACCCAGCCGAGCAACGCCGCTCCGGCGACCACCAGCAACGGGAACCGCTTGAGCAGCTTGAGAATCAGCGTGGAGCCCCACACGATCAGCGGGACCGAGACGGCGATGCCAAAGACGATCAACGGTAGGGAGTTGCGCGCGGCCGCCGCCACCGCCACCACGTTGTCGAGCGACATGACCGCGTCGGCGAGGGCGATGGTGCGCACCGCGCCCCAGATCGAGCCTGCCGCCGCGACTTCGTTCTTCTCGTGCGAGCGCAGCAGGTCGAAGGCGATCCAGAGCAGCAGCAGGCCGCTGGCGAGCTTGAGGTAGGGCAGCCCCAGAAGTTTCACGACGAAGAACGTGAGCGCGATGCGCATCACCACCGCCACTGCCGAGCCGCCGAAGATCGCCCAGCGTCGTCGCCGCGCATCCAGCCCGCGACACGCCAGGGCGATGACCACGGCGTTGTCGCCGGAGAGCAGGATGTTGATCCAGACGATCTGCAGGCCCTGGAGCACCAGGACCGTGACGGGCGACATCGAGGCGGGTGCACTCCCTTGGAGCCCGACCCTAACGCGAAGCGGGAGAGGATGCTAATGCGCGACCGGAAACTCGAGGGACACTTGCGAGCGCCACGGACTTAGAAGGTGGCGCGACAATGCTTTGGGAGACCGACCATGCGACTGCCCCCGATCCCGCCCGCGGACCTCGACGAGCCTCAACGCGCCTTTGCCGACACGTCGGGCGCGATGATCCAGAGGCGCGGCTTCGACAAGCTCTTCAAGACGCACGACGCGCACGGTGCGCTGATCGGGCCCTGGTCGGTGTGGCTGCGCCATCCCGAGATCGGCAAGGCGGCGGCCATGCTGACCAAGGCGGTGAGCGAGCTCGACGCGCTGCCGCCCCGCGCCCGCGAGATCGTCATCCTGACGATGGGCAGCCATTTCGGCGCCGCCTACGAGCTCTACGCCCATTGCGCGGTCGCACGCTCCGTCGGCCTTGACGATCGACAGGTCGCGGCGCTCTGCGCCTCAACCTGCGCCGAAGGGCTATCGGACGAAGAGGCGCTCGCCTTCGCCTGCGTATCGGCGCTGGCCGGAGGCGGCCCCCTGCCAGGCTTCCTCTACGCCGCCGTCGGCAAGGCCTTCGGCGAGACCGGACGCGCCCAGCTCGTGCATCTCGCCGGCGTCTACGCCTACGTCTCGGTCATTCTCAACGCCTTCGCCGTCCCGGCCCCGGAGGATGTCGCCGGCGAGTAGGTGCAGGGCCTGCATCTTCAAGGTCGCCGTTTTCGAAGCCATGGAAATACCCCAGACTTCGACGAGCTTTTCCGTGTCACGGCGGTAAGGCTTCGTTTACCACCGGCGCCTTTAGCTAGAGTGTGGCCGTCGTGTCTCGCGGCGCTGCGGCACGACGCGTGGAGTCCTGCCTTGTCGCTTCCCCTCCGTCTCACCCTGCTCGTCGCGCTGAGCGCCGCCGGGGCGGCACCGGCGCTGGCGCAGGACGACGCCATCGACGCGGCTTTGGCCGATCCGTTGGCCAGGTCCGGGCCTGAGACGCCGGCGCGCGTGTTCTCGCCCTCGGCCATCTCCGACCTGCTGAAGCGCGACGTGCCCGCCAACCCGCCCGTTGCCCGGCCGACCCGGCCCGCCGCGGCATTGCCCCGTGCCCTCGACGTGCCGGTCGACGCCGGGCGCTCGGCGCCGGAGAAGGCGTTGACCTCGGCCCGCGCGCCGCTCTCGCCCGAGGCCATCAACGCCGCGCGCTTCGCCCGCGTCAGCGAAGTCTCGAAAGCGATTGATCCCGTGGTGCTCAAGGCCGAGATCCTGCTCGACCGCAACCACGCGCCGCCGGGCGTGATCGACGGGCGCTGGGGCTCCAACCTCGCCAAGGCGGTCTCGACCTTCGAGACGGTGCGCGGCCTGCCGGTCGACGGCAAGCTCACGCGCCGGGTCTGGGACGAGCTCGGCGCCGACGGTGCCGCCCCCGTGCTCGGCACCTACACGATCACGCCGCAGGATGTCGTCGGGCCGTTCTATCCCGACCTCTCGCCGGACTACGCCGAGCAGGCCAAGATGCCCGACCTGGGATATCGCTCGCCCGAGGAGATGTTCGGCGAGCGCTTCCACATGGACAAGCGCTTCCTCAAGGCGCTGAACCCCGGCGTCGACATGGGTGTCGCCGGCAGCCGCATCGTGGTCGCCGAGGTCGCCGGCGCCCTGCCCATCGCCTCGCAGATCGCCCGCATCGATGTCGACAAGGCGCGGGGACAGGTGCAGGCCTACGACGCCGACGGCAACCTCATCGTCGCCTACCCCGCCACCATCGGCAGCGACGAGCTTCCCTCGCCGTCGGGCTCCTGGGCGGTGCGCGGGATCGCCCCGCACCCGACCTACACCTACGATCCCAAGAAGAACTTCCAGCAGGGCAAGAACACCCAGAAGCTGATCCTGCCGCCCGGCCCCAACAATCCGGTCGGCGCCGCCTTCATCGCCTTGACCAAGCCGACCTACGGCATCCACGGCACACCCGATCCATCCAAGATCGACAAGACCCATTCCCACGGTTGCGTGCGCCTGACGAACTGGAACGCCCAGGAGCTGGCGTCACTGGTGCGTCCGGGCATCCCGGTCAACTTCATCGACAAGCCCGGTGCCGAACCTCCGCCGGCCGAGCCCGACATCGCCTCGGTCCTCGGTTCCGAGCCGCCGGCCTACGCCCGTTAGGAAGGCGCCGCACCGTAAGTGCCGGAAAAGCTCCTTCGTCCGGTCGTTCGCTCCGGCCTCGTTGCCACCGTTGGCGCGGCCGTTCTTCGTCCGTTCCGGCGACGGCATTTGCGTCTCGGCCAATGGTCCCTTGTCGCCGGGGCTGAGGTTGGCGCCGCTGCCCTGCCCTCCGTCCCTGTATCTTCGGCGCTGATTTCGCGGACTCGATCGTCGCCGCTTGCCCGGCCGACCCCGCCCGTCTATTTCGCGCGGCGAAGGAGATGCCGATGCACCGCGAGACGCTCACCTACCAGGCCGACGGGCTCACCATGAAGGGCGAGCTTTTCGCACCCGACGGCGGTAGCGCCCGCGCCGGCGTGCTGGTGTTTCCAGAGGCGTTTGGTCTGTCGGAGCACGCGATCGGCCGGGCGCAGCGCCTCGCCGAGGCCGGCCATTTCGCGCTGGCCTGCGACCTTCACGGCGAGGCCGAGCTGATCGACGATCTCGAGACGGCGATCGGCCAGATCAGGCCGCTCTACGCCGAGCCGACCCGCATCCGCGAGCGTTCCCGCAAGGCGCTCGACGCGCTGCTCGCCACGGGCAAGGTCGATGCCACCAAGGTCGCCGCCATCGGCTTCTGCTTCGGCGGCACGATGGCGCTCGAACTCGCTCGATCCGGCGCCGCCATCAAGGCCGCGGTCGGCTTCCATTCCGGCCTCGGCACGCAGATGCCGGCGGCCAAGGACGCGATCAAGGGCAAGGTGCTGGTCTGCATCGGCGCCGACGACCCGATGATCGACGGCGACGCGCGCAAGGCCTTCGAGGGCGAGATGAAGGCGGCCGGCTGCGACTGGCAGATGCACGTCTACGGCGGCACGGTGCACTCGTTCACCAACCAGGGCGCCGCCAAGCGCAACATGCCCGATGCCATTCGCTACAGCCCCGAGTCCGACGCGCGCTCCTGGGCGTCGATGACGGAGCTCTTCGGCGAGGTTCTGGTTTAATGCCATCTGGTTAAAGATCCCGCAGTAACTTCATTGCCTCCGCGATCGGCCGGGCACCGACCTCATAGTCGCCCCAAGCCTTGCTGCGCGACAGCAGCCTGGGCACGCTCCGGATTGTGTATCGCGCCGGGTCGAGGTCCGCCTTCACCTGCGCCCATGTGAGCGGCATCGACACCGGGGCGTGCGGTCGGCCGCGCGGGGAGAGCGGCGCCACCGCGGTGGAGAGCCGGTCGTTGCGCAAGTAGTCGAGGTAGATGCGGCCCTTGCGCGCCGCCTTGGATTGCTTGGTCAGGTACTTGGTCGGTGCGTCGCGCTCGATCGCGCGGCAGACGTCGTGGGCGAAGCCCTTGGCCTGCTCCCAGCTGACGGCGTCGTCGGGCACCAGCGGCACCACGACGTGCAGTCCCTTGCCGCCCGTGGTCTTGGCGAAGGTGACGAGGCCGAGCAGCTCCAGCACCTCCTTCACCGTCTTGGCCGCGGTGACGACCTCGGCGAAGGCGACGTCGGGCGCGGGATCAAGGTCGAAGACAAGTCGTCCGGGCACGTCGGGCGCGCCCGGCGCGCAGTTCGACGGATGCAGTTCGAGGCCCCCGCTCTGCGCCACCGCCGCCAGCGCCTCGACGCTGTCGATCGAGACGTAGGGCGCACGGTCGCCGGCGATCTCCATGGTGTGGAGGAGCTTGGAGCCGCCGGCCATGGCGTGGCGCTGGAAGAAGGTCTGCCCGTCGATGCCGTCGGGCGCGCGGATGATCGAGCAGGGACGGTCGGCGATGTGCGGCAGCATCCACGCGCCCACCGCCTCGAAATAGAGGGCGAGGTCGCGCTTGGTGACGGCCACGCCATCGTCGCCAGCATCGGGCCAGAGTGCCTTCTCGGGATGCGAGATCGCGACACCCATCACCTCGGCCTTGCCCTTGCCGGCCGAACGCACGGCGGGCGCCGCCTTCTTCGCTTTGCCGGGTTTCTTGCTTGCCGGCACCGGCTCGGGTCCGACCACGGCCTGCGGCGGCATCGTCGGCACAATGGCTTCGACCTCCGCCGCCGGTTTGTCCTCGCGCAGCGTCTTGAAGGCGGCTTGGCGCATCGAACCGTCGCCGGTCCAACCGGCGAACTCGACCTCCGCGACGAGCGTCGGCTCGAGCCAATGGGCCTTGCGGGTGTCAGGCGGCACCGTCTTGGCATCGAACGGGCTCTTGTCCCGCGCTGCCGCCTTCAGCTTCGGCATGATCTTTTCAACCGTGCTCGCCGAGAATCCGGTCCCGATGCGACCGACGAAGGCGAGCTTTTCGCCACGGAAGACGCCCCCTAGGAGCGAGCGGAACTTGCCACCGGTGTCGGTCCAGCCGCCGAGCACGACCTCGTGCGTCGGCCGGCATTTGGCCTTGATCCAGCTCTCGGAACGGCCGGAACGGTAGACGGCGTCGAGGCGCTTGGAGACGATACCTTCGAGCCCGAGTTCGCGCGCCGAGGCGAAGAGTGCGGCACCCTCCGCCTCGAAATGGCCGACGAAGCGGATGATCGTCTTTCCCGTCCGCCGCTTGTCGAGGATCTCGGACAGGCGTGATTTGCGCTCGCCCAGCGGCATCTTGCGAAGTTCGGCCCCGTCGGCGTGCAGCAGGTCGAAGACGAAGAAGACCAGCGCGTCCGTCTTCCCCGCCGCGATCGCCACCTGCAAGGCGGAAAAGTCGGGTTTGCCATCGCCGTCGACGGCGACGATCTCGCCGTCGTAGAGCCCGTCGGGCAACGCCGCCGCTGCCTTGGCGATGGCCTTGAACTTCGCGGTCCAATCCAGCCCGCTGCGCGTGCGCAGAACGACCTGCTTGCGCTCGACGCGCAGCTGGACGCGGTAGCCGTCGAACTTGATCTCGTGGACCCATCTGGCGCCGGACGGCGGTTTCTCGACCGAGCCGCAGAGTTGCGGGGCGACGAAGTCGGGGATCGGTTCGGCCGGCACCTCGGTGGGCGCGGTCTTTGCAGCCTTCTTCGTGCCCGCCGCCAACTTGGCCTTCGGCGAAGTCCCCGCGGTCCTGGGCTCCGGCTTGTCGCGTCCGGAAGCCCGCCGCTCCTCCTTCGCCAGCCCCTTGTTGGAGTCCCAGATGGCGTCGGGCGCCGGCGCCTTGCCGTCGCCGAGCATGAACGGCTTGGGCGCGCGGCCTTCGCCGGCCGCGATCGTCGCCATCGTCCGACCCGAGGCCACCGACTCGTCGAGGGCGAGCACGCCGCCGCCGTCGTCCCCTTCGTTGGCCGCCTCGTCGCGGTGCTTGATCAGCAGCCAATTGGTGCGCTTGCCGCCGAACTTGTCGTTCTTGATGCGCACGAGCACGAAGCTGCCCTTCAGGCGCTCTCCGGCGAGCACGAACTTCAGCTCGCCGTCCTGCAGCGACTGCTCCGGCGGCTTGTCCTGCTCCGGCGCCCAGACGCCGCGGTCGAACAGCTGCACCGTGCCGCCGCCGTACTGGCCCTTGGGGATCGTCCCCTCGAAGTCGCCGTAGCCCAGCGGGTGGTCCTCGACCTCGACGGCGAGGCGCTTGTCCTTGGGGTTCAGCGACGGCCCCTTGGTCACCGCCCAGGACTTGAAGACACCGTCGAGCTCGAGCCTGAGATCGAAGTGCAGCCGCGTCGCGTCGTGCTTCTGCACCACGAAGCGCAGCTTCTCCGACGCCTTGACGCCATCGGCGCCGCGCGGCTCGGCGGTCTTCTGGAAGTCGCGCTTGGCCTCGTAGCGGCTGAGGTCTGCGGCTTTGGCCATGCGCTACGCACCTCCTTCACGAACCAAGTCGCCTTAAGGCGACATCCCGGCCTGGGGGACACACCCCCTTGCAATCACACATCCCCATTTTGCGTCGCGATGCGTCGCGCTGGACGATTCGACGAGGCCGGAGAGCAAGGTTGCTGTTGGTAAAATGACCGAGGAAGCGAGCGGTTCCAGTCATGCTTCTGCATACAAAGCGCAGCCGGAGAGACGGCTTCACGCTCGCCGGGTGCGGCTCAGCGCTCTTGTCGCTTGACGGCGGCTGGCAGCTTCAGCGCGACCGAGAGATCATCCGGCGGTCGGTGCATGACAGCGGCCACTCGCACGCGAGTGGGACCGCTCGACCCAGCATCGACCGCGACGACGATGACACAGGGCCGATCCTTGACGCCCTCTTCACGACCGGCGCGGTGCTCCTGATGCCATAGGTAGGCATAGGGGATGACCAACCCAGGCTGCGGTTCGGGGTCAGCCATGCGGCGATCGGCTATTCCTCGTCGAGCAGCGCATTGCGATGGTCATGCTCGGGAGCCATCCTACTCGCTGCCATCTGATTCATCTTCTCCGAGGTCATCTCCGCGACGGCACGGCTGCGGCGCACAAAGGCCTTGAGCCGCTGCACCTCCTCGAATTCGGTCACCTAGACGAAATAGCCTGTCGCGCGGCCTTGGTTGTTCACGGCAATCTACTCATGCTGGGCGATCTCCGATGCCGACTGAAATCGGCAATGAAGTCGGAGGTCGGCACTTCGCGCGTCGCGCTCGTCTACTACACACGTTCCGCCGGTGCCAGCGCGCACCGCGCGCGATGCGATGCGACACGCAGGCCGGGACGAAGAATTGGCCCTCGCCCGGCCGAACCAAGAAACGGGGTAGGCCGGTCCGGAAGCCTCGTGGCCGACGAACAGGTGCGGGCGCTCTGCGCGAACTCTTGGGTTCGCTTCGCTACGACGGCGCTGCGTCAGCACGAGACGACGAGCAACGAAGCGACCAGAGTTCAGACCCGATCGGCTCGGCTACGCGACCTCCGTAGTGGGTGGGAAGCAGAAGGTCCTATGTTGGCTGTAGTCAGTCGCAAACGGCCGGTTACCGCGCGAGCAGCCTACCTCGACGCGGCGCTTAGCGGTGGTTCGCTGGGCCGACCTGCTTCTGCTCAAGTTCAAAGCGCAACCTGATCAGACGCGTTGTTCGCTCCACCCAGCGACGTTGTGGCCGCCAAAAACCATGCGGCGGATGAACGGCTGCACCAGCGATGCGCTGAACCCTGGTGTCGGTGCGCTTGCTTCATCAAGAAGCTTCATCACGTCACCGCTTAATCGAATCTCTGTGGCGGCGATGTTGCTCTCCAATTGAGACACCTTGCTGGCGCCGATCAGTGTCGATGCGACCTCTGCGCGCGCGAGGGTCCAGGCAAGCGCGACTTGCGCCATCGACCGATCAAGCTCCGCAGCGACGGCCTTCAGCACGTCGAGGATAGCCCAATTACGATCAACGAACTTGCTAGTTCCAAACGGGTTTGCGCTGCTTAGACGACCTGTGTCGGCGGTGTTCCCGCGCTGGTACTTGCCGGACAAAAAGCCTCCTGCAAGAGGGCTCCACGGCATGACGCCCATGCCGCCCTCTCGTGCCGCCGGAAAATGCTCACTTTCGACATCGCGCGCCACGAGCGAGTATTCGAGTTGCATCGCGATCGGACCCGGCACGCGCCGCTCGGCCGCGATCGTCGCGGCTTTCATCGCCAGCCAAGCGGGCATGTCCGACAAGCCGTAATACCGAATCTTGCCTGCACGCACTAAGTCGCCGAGTGTCTGGACGATCTCCTCGATCGGCGTGACACCGTCCCAGATATGCATCCAATAGAGGTCGATATAGTCGGTGCGCAACCTCTTCAGGGAGGCTTCGAGCGCCCGGTGTATGTTCTTCGATCCGGCACCGCCCGCATTAGGATTGCCGCGACCCACCTGCGTCGCCATCAACGGGCTGGCCGAGCCGTTAAACGCGAACTTGGTGGCAAGAACGATATCGTCGCGCGTGCCGCTGTCGGCGATGAACCGCCCGACCATTCTTTCACTCTCTCCACCCGAGTAGATGTCGGCGGTGTCGATGAAGTTGCCCCCAGCCGCGCGATAGGCATCGAAGATCGTTCGCGAAACCGCTTCGTCCGCACCCCAATCGCCGGGGCCGAAGGTCATCGTTCCCAGCGCAAGCGGACTGACGATAAGGCCGGAACGGCCGAGCGCACGAAAATCGGTGAGTGACATAATTAGTCGGTTCCATAGCGTTCGATACGAAACCTATGCTACTTCATCGGGCAGCCGTCAACCTGTTTCAGAGCGATCACTATGGTTTCCTCAGACCTTGATCCTATGCCGCGCCGGAAGACAGGCAGGCCGCTGTCCTTCGACCGCGAAGCAGCGCTCGAACAAGCCATGCTGACATTTTGGCGCCATGGCTACGAAACGACATCGATCGTCGATCTTACGACAGCGATGGGGATCACGGCTCCCAGCCTGTACACCGCGTTCGGAGATAAGAAGCGATTGTTCCTCGAAGCCGTGCAGCGTTACGCCGGAGAGCCCGAGGCGATGGCGCGGGCGATCGATGGGGCATCAACAGCCTACGCCGCCGTCGATGCTCTTCTGACCGCCGCTGCGACCGCCTACACCGGCAAAACTACACCCAGAGGATGCCTGCTCGCCAGCGCGACAGCCAGCGGGTCTGCCGCGTCAGCCGATGTCCAGAGCGCGGTCGCCGACATCCGCCGATCGATCCATGGGCGACTTCGCGCTCGCATCGAGCGCGACATTGCGGCAGGCGTGCTACCGCCGGACATCCATGCCGCCGACTTGGCCGGGCTGGTCATGACAGTATCGCTGGGAATGTCGGTGGTGGCACGAGACGGAGCTTCTCGTGCGTCCTTGCTAGCCATTGTTACGCTGGCCTTGAAAGCATGGCCGCAAAGGTAATGCCTTGCTCATTCCAGACGGAGAAGCCGCAAAATCAGAGTATCGGCGAGAATGGCCGCTTTGGAAAAGTCGAGGCCGGTTCCCCAGGTGTCGTATGTGGGTCGAAACCGGTCGAAATCAGCAATGAAATCGAACGTCGACATTTCGCGCAAGTCGCTCGTTTCCTACACCACCTCTTCCGGCGCCAGCGCGCACGCTGTCGTCGCGCTCGTCTCGACCTGCAGCGTGGCGTGGCCGATGCCGTGCGTGGAACGCAGCGTGTGGCAGCACGCCATCAGGAACGCGTCGCCGGGGTGCCCATCCGGCATGACGAGGTGCACGGTGAGCGCCGTCTCGCTGGTGCTCATCGGCCAGATGTGGAGGTCGTGCAGGCCGTCGACGCCGGGCAGCGCGGCGAGGTAGCCGCGCACGGCGTCCGCGCGGACCGTCCGAGGGACAGCGGCGAGCGATAGCGCCACCGCCTCGCGCAGCAGGCGCCAGGTGCCGGCGACGATGAGGAGGTTGATGGCGAGGCTCAGCGCCGGATCGATCCAGCGCCAGCCGGTCAGCGCGACGAGCCCGGCGGCGACGAGGACGCCGGCGGCGACGGCGGCATCGGCGGCGAGGTGGGCGACGGCGGCGCGCAGGTTGAGGTCGCCACCCTGCCCCGGCGCCAGCAGCCAGGCCGAAATGGCGTTGGCGAGGATCGCGCCGGCCGCCACCGCCATGACCGGGCCGGCGGCGATCGGCTCGGGATGGACGAAGCGCTGGATCGCCTCGAGGCCGAGCGCGCCGGAGACCACCAGCAGCACGACGGCGTTGGCAAGCGCCGCCAGGATCGAGGTGCCGCCGAGCCCGTAGGTGAAGCGCGCCGAGGGCGGGCGCTTGCCGAGGCGATGGGCGGCGAAGGCGGCGGCGAGGCCCAGCACGTCGGAGAGATTGTGCGCGGCGTCCGACAGCAGCGCCACCGATCCGCCGAGGACTCCGGCGACGAGCTCGGCGACGACGATCAACGCATTGAGGACAATGGCGACCGCGAAAGCCGCCCCGAAGGACGAGGGTGCGTGGGAATGGCCGAGCCCGCCGTGGCTGTGGCCTGCGTGGTCGTGCCCGGCGTGGTCATGCCCGGCGTGGTCATGGGACGCATGATGATCGGGCACGTCCCGCTCCGCTGTGTGTTCGCAGTCACGATCTTAAGGTAGAAGCCCGCCGGTGAACATCGCATCCCGCCCACCCGACGCCGCCCGCGCCACCCCTGCCCTCGTCCCGGGTCAGGACTTCGGCACGTTCACCCGCGGCTCGACGCTGCGTCACGTGCTGGTCATGACCGCCGCCGGCTCGGCCGGGCTCGTCGCGGTGTTCTTCGTCGACTTTCTTACCCTGCTTTATATCTCGCGCCTTGGCGACACCAACCTCACGGCAGCCGTCGGCTACGCCTCGCAGATGATCTTCCTCCTGATCTCGGTGAACATCGGCATGTCGATCGCGCTGGGCGCGCTCGTGTCGCGTGCGCTCGGCGCCGGCGACCGCCCCCGCGCGCGTCGCATCGCCGCCTCCGGCCTCGTGCTTACGGCCGCGGTCTCCGGCGGCCTCGGCCTTCTCGCGATGCCGTTCACCCACCACATCCTGGCGCTGTTCGGCGCACGCGGCGAGGCGCTCGCGGTGGGCTCGATCTACCTGCGCATGATCCTGCCGGCGTCGGCCTTCCTCGGCATCGGCATGGCCTTCTCGGCCATTCTGCGCGGCGTGGGCGATGCCAAGCGCGCCATGTACACGACGCTCGGCGGCGCGATCGTCACCGCCTGCCTCGATCCCATCCTCATCTTCGGCCTGCACCTCGGCATCTACGGCGCGGCGATCGTGCTCGTGACCTCGCGGCTCAGCCTGCTGGTGGTCGGCTGGTACGGTGCGGTGCGCGTCCACGACCTCGTCGCGCGGCCGCGGCTCGCGGCGCTGAAGCTCGATTGGCGGCCGCTCGCCGCCATCGCGGCACCGGCGGTTCTCACCAACATCGCGACACCGGTGGCCAACATCTACGCCATGCACGTCTTCTCGAGCTTCGGCGATGCCGTGGTGGCCGCCTTCGCGATCATGGATCGCGTCACCCCGGTCGCCTTCGGCGTGCTGTTCGCGCTGTCGGGCTCGGTCGGGCCGATCATGGGCCAGAACTTCGGCGCCGGCGCCTTTGGTCGCATACGCACCGTGCTGAACAATTGCTTTGCGTTGTCGGCGCTCTACGTCGCCTTCGTGACCCTGCTCCTGTGGTCCTGCGCTCCCCTGGTGGTGATGCTCTTCGGCGCCAAGGGCGAGACGGCGGCGCTGCTGCTCTTCTTCTGCCACGTCGCCGGCTTCCTCTGGCTGTTCCTTGGCGGCATCTTCGTCGCCAACGCCGCCTTCAACAATCTCGGCCGCCCGGTGCTGTCGGCAGGCTTCAACTGGGCGCGTGCCACGCTCGGCACGATCCCCTTCGTGACGCTCGGCGCCAGGATGCACGGGCCGGAGGGCGGCTATCTCGGCCTCGTCGTCGGCGCGGCGGTGTTCGGTTGCCTCGCCGTGGCCTGGAGCTATGTTGTCGTCGGCCGCATCGCCGAGCGCCCGGCGCCGGCCGCCGCGGGCTGAGCGCGCGGGCGATGAACAAGGCGCGATCGGGAGCGCCGCCTTGTTCAACCTCTACCAGATGGTCACCGGCGCGCAGGGCGGTCAGGGCCTCGAGACCCTCGCCCAGCAGTTCGGCCTGTCGCGCGAGCAGGCCGACGGCGCGGTCAAGGCGCTGGTGCCGGCGCTCTCCACCGCCTTCATGACCAAGGCGGCGCAGCCCGGCGGCCTCGGCGACATCGCCGGCGCGATGACCGACGACCAGCACCGGCAGGCCTACGCCGACCCCAACGCGGCCCGCGATCCGCAGCTCCAGCAGAAGGGCAACGTCGTCGCCGGCTCGATCTTCGGCGACAACGCCATCGTCGAGCAGGTGATCGCCCAGGCTGCGCGCTACACCGGCCTTCCCGAGGCGACGCTGCGCTCCATGCTGCCGGTGATCGTCTCCATGGTGCTGGGCGGCGTCGCCACGGCGATGCACAACCAGGGGATGGGCGGCATGCTGGGACAGCTCGCAAAGGGAGGGCTTGGCGGCATCCTCGGTCAGTTCGGCGGGGCCGCGACCGGCCAGGGCGCGCCGGGCAACACCGGCGGCTTGGGCAGCTTCGCCGGCATGGGCAGCTTCGCCGGCATGGTCGGCAATATCATGAACAGCTTCCTCGGCGGCGCCCATCCGGCCAACCCGCAGGAGCCGGTGCCCCCGCCCCATGCCGGCCCGCCGCCAAGCGCCGATCCCGCCGCCGGCCTGCCGCCGATCGTGCAGGCCGGCCTCGACATGTTCGGCAAGATGTTCCAGGCCGGCGTGCCGTCCTCGCCGGCGCAGCCCGCGGATCTCGGCGAGCGCATCGACGCCAGCCACGCGGCGAGGCGCTAGCCATGACCGGGTTCGAAGCCGTCGTCCTCATCTGCCTGGCCAGCACGCCCACGCCCGATTGCGACGAGAACGTCGCGCTCGTCGCGCGCTCCGTCCACGTCGGCAACGAACTCGGTTGCACCAACGGCTGGCAGGAGATCATCGCGCGCGGCGGGCTCAAGGAGAGCCTGAAGGACGGCAGCTACCTCAAGACGTTGTGCCGTCGCACGAAAGGTTGACGCACCCGTCTTCCCCGAGCCGGATTGCGGGCCTAGTCTTGATGCAGGCCGGGCCGACACCGGCGCCATCGGGAGACGCCCATGTTCGTGATCCTTTCGGTCTGCCTCATGGCATCGCCGACGACGTGCAAGACGGAGCGGGTGCAGCAATCGGTCGAGGAGCGGCCGCCGGTCTCTTGCATCGTCGAGGGGCAGAACACGGTGGCGGTCTGGGCGCAGCAGCATCCGGCCTGGCACGTCGACAAGTGGAAGTGCGTGCCGCGCAGCCGGCTCGACACGGCGCTCTGAGCGCCATCCGGAGCCGCGCTTGCGCACCATCCGCTTCAAGCTCGGCCTGCTCGTCTTCGGCTGCCTGGCCATCGCCTTCGCCGCGGGGCTCGGTGTCGTCTACGCGATGCACGTCACCGATCGCACCATCGATCGTGCCCTCGACGCGCAGCGGCGTCTCGATCTCCTCACCGAGCTGTCGGGCCGCGTCCAGCAATACGGGCTGATCGCCATCGACGCCGTCGACGATCCGGCGACCGGCGGCACGCGCCTCAAGGAGGCCGAGGCTCAAGTGCTGACGGCGATCGGCAAGTTCGAGCCCGAGATCGCCAAGGCGATCCGCAACGCCGACCTGCCCGCCGACATCAACGCCATGGCCGCCCGCGCCCGCCCGCTGGAACAGGTACGCGCCGGTTTCCGCGTGCTGGTCGGGCAGGTCGGCCAGGCTCTGAAGGAGCGCGATCCGCAGAAGCGCGGCGATCTCACTCGCGGCGCCTTCAACGGCTTCGCCACGTTCACCGGCCCCTTCCTGTTCTTCCTCATGCAGGCCGACCGTCGCGGCGTCGAAGCCGGCCGCGAAGACGCGCGCTCGGTCTCGGTGACGATGACGCGGGCGGCCGTCATCCTGGTTGTGTCGGCTCTCGTCGTGTCGCTCGCCTTCTATCGCCTGATCTCGCGCCCGATCCTCGCCGCAGTGGCGGAGATCCGCGATGCCGCGATCGCCATCGGCCAGGGCGAGCGCAACCTGCGCCTGCCGGTGCGCCGTCGCGACGAGCTCGGTCTCCTCGCCGTCGTCTTCAACCGCATGACCGCCCGGCTGCGCCGCGGCGAGCAGCGCGTCGTGCACGACCGCCTCGCGTTGGAGACGACGATCGCCGACCGCACCGCCGACCTTCGCGCGGTCAACGAGACGCTCTCGAAGATTGACGCGAGCCGCCGCCGCTTCTTCGCCGACATCAGCCACGAGCTGCGCACCCCGCTCACGGTGATCCTCGGCGAGTGCGAGATCGCGCTGGCCGGCCAAGCGGCCGGGGCGCTGGTTCCGGCAGGCGGGCGCCTGCCGCCGAACGACGGTGCCTCGAGCGCCGACCATGCCGCCTTCGGCGTGATCCGCCGCCGGGCGCGGCGGCTGCAGCGCCGCGTCGAGGATATGCTGCGCGTCGCCCGTTCCGAGAGCGGTACGATCGAACTCCATTTCCGGCCGGTCGCGCTTCAGGCCGTCTGCGCCAGCGCCGTCGAGGCCTTCGAAGGCGCCACCAAGCGCAAGGATCTCGTCATCCTCATCGAGGATGCCGACGGCCTCGATGTCGTCGTCGACGGCGATTTCGAGTGGCTGCGCCAGATCGTCGAGGGGATGATCGACAACGCCTTGCGCTACGCGACGAGGGCTCAGCGAATTGTGCTCCACGTCGGCAGGCGGGACGAGGCGGCGTTCCTGGCCGTGCGCGACGATGGGCCGGGCTGGGGTGTCGACGAGCCGCAACGCTTGCTCGAGCGCTTCGCCCGCCGCAGCGATAAGGACGGCCGGCGCGGCACGATCGAGACCATGTCGGGCCACGGCATCGGCCTGTCGCTGGTGAGCTGGGTGGTGGACAAGCATGGGGGACGTGTGAAACTTGGTGAGGCCGGCCCGCCGCTCGGCGGCGCCGAGATTGCGATCACCCTTCCGCTCGCGAAACCCTCATGAATGCGCCCCCCGATGCCAGGTAAGGACGTGCTCGTCGTCGAGGACGATCCCGACATCGGCGCGTTGCTCCAGCGCGGCCTGGGTGCCGCGGGTTTCGCGGTGAAGTGGGTGGACACGGCTCGAGGTGCGCTGGACCACATGGCCGGCGCCAACCCAAATGCCGTGCTGCTCGACGTGATGCTTCCCGACGGCACCGGCAACGATCTTTGCCGCTCCTTGCGTCAGCACGGCTTCTCCGGCCCGATCCTGTTCCTCAGCGCCAAGGACGAGGTGTCAGATCGCGTCGAGGGGCTTGCGGCCGGCGGCGACGACTACATCGTCAAGCCCTTCGCCTTCGATGAGCTCGTCGCGCGTCTCAGCGCCCAGCTGATGCGCCGCGCCGCCGTCAACATCAGCCTGTTGGAGGCCGGCGGCCTTTCGCTCGACCTCGACACCCGCCAGGCGAGACATGCCGAGACCATCGTGCGCTTGACCCAGCGGGAGGCCGAACTGCTTGCCCTGCTGATGGCCGCGCCCAACAAGCCGATCGCGCGCGGCGACATCTACGACAGGCTCTGGCCCGATCAGGGCGGCACGTCGCTCAACGTCGTCGACGTCTACGTCGGTTATCTCCGCCATAAGCTCGCCGACGTGTCGCGCGAGGGCGGACCCGCCATCGCCACCGTGCGCGGGCGCGGCTTCATGCTGGAGACGATGCGTTGAGGCATGCGTCGGGCACGTAGCCACAAGGAAAAGGAGTTTTGCTGCAATGCAATATAAGCCTTGCTCAAGATTCTCTCAGGAAAAATATCCCGATTTGCAATCTCGATCTACTTGCCAGCTTTTCCCGACGGAGGCATATGACTGTCACCTGCCGCACAGGCGGGAACAGTAAACGCCTTAGGATCTTCTTAGAAGAGGCCGGCATGGTCTCCGCGGATCCTATCAATGGAGAGAACCATGAACTGGGTTGCCCCGATCGTCGAAGAGATCTGCGTCGGCATGGAAGTCACGAGCTACGAGTCGGCCGACGCCGGCGTCGAGTTCTAAGCTTCGGACATCATCACGGAACGAGGGGACGCGTGAGAACGGTCATCCTTGGATCCGCGGCAGGCGGCGGCGTTCCCCAGTGGAATTGCCGCTGTTTCGTTTGCGAGCTCGCCCGCGCTGGCGACCCTCGCGTTGAGTCGCGGACGCAATCGTCGATCGCGGTCAGCGCGGACGGCGGGCACTGGCTGCTTGTCAATGCTTCTCCAGACATCCGCCAGCAGATCGCCGGAAATGCGGTGCTGCACCCCAGGACCGGGTCAAGGCATTCGCCGATCTCGGCTGTTCTGCTCACCAACGGCGATGTCGACCACGTGGCCGGCCTGCTGACGCTGCGCGAGAGCCAGCCCTACAAACTCTACGCCACCGACACGACGCGCGAGAGCGTCGACGCCAATCGCATCTTTTCCGTAGCGAACCCCGCGTTCGTGCCGCGCCTGCCGGTCGCGCTCGACGAGGCCTTCGAGCCGGTGCCGGGGCTCAGTGTCGAGATGTTCGTGGTGCCGGGCAAGGTGCCGCTTTGGCTCGAGGACGAGACCATGAAGATCGGCGAGGCGACCGAGACTACAGTCGGTCTCGACATCAGGGCCGGGGGCAAGCGACTGCTCTATATCCCAGGCTGCGCCGAGGTCACGGACGCGGTGAAGCGCCGCATCGAAGGCGCCGACGCGCTCTTGTTCGATGGCACGCTTTGGACCGATGGTGAGATGATAGACGCGGGGCTTGGCGTAAAGAGCGCGCGTCGCATGGGGCACGTACCCATGTCTGGTCCAGGCGGATCTATCGAAAGTTTGAGCAGCGTCGCGGTAGGGCGTCGCGTATTCGTGCATATCAACAACACGAACCCTGTCCTCGTGTCCGACACGAGCGAACGGGGTCAGGCGGAGGCCTCCGGTTGGGAGATCGGCCGCGACGGGATGGAGATCGCCCTTTGAACATTCTCATGTCGCCCGCCGAACTCGAGCAGGAGTTGCGCGGCATCGGCGCCAGCCGCTACCACATCCTGCATCCGTTCCATAAGCTGCTGCACGGCGGCCACCTCAACCGCGAGCAGGTCCAGGCCTGGGCGCTGAACCGCTTCTATTACCAGGCGATGATTCCCATCAAGGACGCCACCATCCTGTCGCGGATGGAGGACCCCGAGCTGCGCCGCATCTGGCGCCAGCGCATCGTCGACCATGACGGCGAGAACGCCGGTGACGGTGGCATCGAGCGCTGGCTGATGCTGACCGACGGCCTCGGCTTCTCGCGCGACTACGTGACCTCGCTGAAGGGGCTGCTGCCGGCAACGCGCTTCGCGGTCGACGCCTACGTGCATTTCGTGCGCGAGAAGCCGCTTTTGGAGGCCATCGCCTCCTCGCTGACCGAGCTGTTCTCGCCCAACATCATCTCCGAGCGCGTCTCCGGCATGCTTAAGAACTACGACTTCATCTCCGAGCGCACGCTGGCTTATTTCGGCAAGCGCCTGACCCAGGCGCCGCGCGATGCCGATTTCGCCCTGGCCTACGTCAAGGAGAACGCGCACACCGCCAAGGAGCAGGCGCTGGTCTGCGACGCGCTGCGCTTCAAGTGCAACGTGCTGTGGGCGCAGCTCGACGCGCTGCAGCACGCCTATATCGAGAAGGATGCCGTGATCCCGCCCGGCGCCTGGCAGCCCGGTCAGGCGATCACCGCCATCGCGGCGGAATAGCCCAGACCCATGGAAGACGTGACGGGCGCCAGCATTCCGAGACTGCCCCGCGGGGTGCGCCTGCATTTCGACCAGGTGCGCAATGCTCACGTGCTGCTCGCACCCGAGCGCGCCTTCAACGTCGACGGTCAAGCGGTAGCAGTGCTGCAGCTCGTCGACGGCCAGCGTTCGATCGGCACCATCGCCGGCGACCTTGCCAGCCGGTACAATGCCGATCCCGCGCAGATCGAGCGTGACGTGACGGCAATGATCGGCGACCTCGTCGCCAAGAGAGTGGTGGAGGCAGCATGACCTCGTCCGCGATGCCGGCGCCGCCAGCGCCGAGCCTGCCCAACCCGATCGGCATCCTCATGGAGCTGACGCACCGCTGCCCGCTGCATTGCCCCTATTGCTCGAACCCGCTCGAGCTCGATAAGCGCTCGCAGGAGATGGACACGGCGACCGTGCTCCGCGTGCTCGACGAGGCCGCCGCGCTCGGCATCCTCCACGTGCACCTTTCCGGCGGCGAGCCGACGGCGCGCCAGGACATCGTCGAAATCACCGCCAAATGCGCGCAAGCCGGGCTCTACTCCAACCTGATCACCTCGGGTGTCGGCCGCGCGCTGGCCGTGCTGCCGGCGCTGTCGGACGCCGGCCTCGATCACGTGCAGCTGTCGCTGCAGGGCGTGGACGTCGCATCGGCCGACAGGGTCGCCGGCCTCAAGGGCTCGCACGAAACCAAGATGCGCTTCGCCGAGGAGATCGCCCGGCTCGGCCTCGCGCTGACGGTCAACGCTGTGATCCACCGCGGCAACATCGACCAGGTCGAGGGCTTCATCGAGCTGGCGCAGAAGCTCGGCGCCCGTCGGCTCGAGATCGCGCACACGCAGTACTACGGCTGGGCCTACAAGAACCGCGCGTCGCTGATGCCGGCACGGCCCGACGTCGACCGCTCGCTGCGCATCGTCGACGCTGCCCGCAAGCGTCTCTCGGGCTCGCTGGTGATCGACCTCGTGGTGCCGGATTATTACGCGCTGCGCCCGAAAGCCTGCGCCGGCGGATGGGGCCGCAAGCTGATGAACGTCTCGCCCGCCGGCAAGGTGCTGCCCTGCCACGCGGCCGAGTCGATTCCCGGCCTCGAGTTCTGGTTCGTGCAGGATCATGCGCTCGCCGACATCTGGCGCCAGTCGCCAGCCTTCAACGCCTATCGCGGCACCGACTGGATGCCGGAACCCTGCCGCAGCTGCGAGCGCAAGGAGATCGACTGGGGCGGCTGCCGCTGCCAGGCACTCGCTCTGCTGGGCGACGCCGCCGCGACCGACCCGGCCTGCGGCAAATCTCCGTTTCACGCCAGGATCGAGGCGCTGGCGACCGCCGAGGCTGCGACGGACGTCGCCCCGGACTACATCTATCGCGGCCCGGGACGCCTGCCCCAGCGCGAAGTCGAGGATATCCAAGCTTGAAAATCCCTGCAGTTCGCAGGCTGGCCGTCGCCGCCTTGCTCTTCGTCGCCTCAGGTGGGGCCGCCTTCGCTGATCCGGCGGCACCTGTCGCACCAACGAACGAAGCTGCCGGCGCCGCGAAGGCGACATCCGGCCAAGCAGATGTCGCGACGCTGCTGTTCGGAACGGCGATGTGGGACAAGGCGCCGGCCGGCAGCAAGTTGACGTACACGTTCGACAAGACCACGTCGGATGCGGCGCTGGGTGCCCCCTTCAAGGACCAGGTTGTGCTGACGCTTGGAGCCGGCGACGACGCCAGGAGCCGAACCACCGAGATGCAGCTCTTCAGCGGCGTCAATCGCAAACCGGCTGGCCCCTTCCCTTCGGACCAACAGGATCCGCTGCTGCTGGTCATCCTCGAGAACAACGTCCAGGAGCTCTCAGGGCTTTTCAAGGCCAATCCGCGCTATCTCAAGAACGCCATTCGCAAGGCGTGGCGCGACAACCCCAAGATCGAGCAAGCCGAAGACAGCATCGATGGCAAGCCGACGGCCGTCACGCGCGTGACCGTCACTCCCTTCGTCAACGATGCCGAAGCCGATAGGATGAAAGGACTGAACACGATGACCTACACGGTCGATGTCTCGAACGGCGTGCCGGGGTACATCGCCGTCATCGACATCCGCGCTTCCGCGATGGGCAAGGCGCTGTTCGCGGAAACCCTGCGGTACGCGTCGGAGGTCACGAAATGAGAGCCGCCTTCTTAACAGCCCTGGTCGGTGCGCTTGCGATCGGCGTAGCGGCAACTTCGATGGCAAGCCCTGCTTCGGCGTCCGATACGCCATCGAGCGACTATCCCACATCGGCGCGCGCCGATTACGTGCTTGGCTGCATGGCGGCCAACAGTAACACTCGCCCTGCGCTCGACCATTGCTCGTGCTCGATCGACGTCATCGCTTCCATCCTGCCCTACGACAAGTACGAGGAAGCAGAGACCATCCTGTCGATGCGGCAGGGAATCGGAGCCCAGGCTCGCGAGTTCACCGCGGCCAAAGGGCTCAACGACATCGTCGCCGACCTTCGCCGGGCGCAGGCCGAGGCCGAGATTCGCTGCTTTCGCTAAAGCGAATCCCGGTCACGGCGGTGCGTTTCCGTCATCGTGAACCAGAGATGAAGCACCTCAAGTCAAACCTCCTAGCGCAACGTCCGCTTTTGCGGACTTGCTCCAAGATACAAACCGTAGCTCGGACAGGCACGCAAGCGCCGCGAAGCGACTCTGACTTTTCATAGGACGCTCTAGGCTCGCTTGCCATGATGAAAGCGGATCCGCATGACCAGCGAATCTTAGGGCTGTCCGGTGGGCGCAGGCCCGGGCATCTTGAAGTCTTGCGGGACGGCGGCGGGGCCCGGCACCTTGTAGCTGCCCGCTGACGCGCGCGGCGTTCGTCCGGATCTACCGCCGGCGGCGCCTTCGCCGGTCGCACTCGCCGTTGCGGCGCCGGTGACGGCCTGGGCTGCCGGGATCAGCCTGCCGGCATCGTCGATCAGCGGCACGTTGTAATCGACAAGCACTTTGTCGATATCGGCGGCGCGGTCGCGCTCCACCGCCTCGAGCTTGTGCTTCCACTCCGGCTCCTCGTGGCGAATGCCGAAGGAGATGCGGAAACTGAAACCGGGTTTGTCGGCGTCCTTCGACAGAGGTGACAGGACGAGGGCTCCATCCGACTTCTTCACGTCCAACCCCGCGAGCGGCCCCCAGACGATCGCGGCCTCGATCTTTCCAGATTTCAGGTCGTCGAACATCGTGGTCAGCGGCGAGTCGAAACGGTGATCGACCAGAAGCGGATAGACGACGGCCTTGTCCATCAGCCCGTTCGTCAGCATCAGGTTGACGGGTTGCGTGGCGGCGAAGACGCCGAGTATTCGCCCCTTGAGTCGGGAATCATCGAGACCCTGCACACTGGCGAGAGCACTATCCTTGCGCGTCACGATCACATAGGTCGCGCGATAGTACGGGTTGGTCGACTGCATGACGTCCGAACCAACCGCAAAGCCGATCACGAGATCGCAAAGATCCGAGTTCAATGTATTGCGGGTGAAACCTGGGCCCGAAGGCGCCCAGAGGTAACGGACCGGCTCCTTGAGCTGGTTGCCCACGATATCGGCGATCTTGTTTTCGAAGCCCTGCTTGGATCGATCGCTGAACGGCATGTTGGCAGGGTCGGCACAAACGCGAAGCGCAGTGCGCGAGACGAGCTCGGGAACGACCTGCGCAGAGGCCGGAGCCAAGATCGAGCCTAGGGTAACGAGGGCAGCCGCGGCCGACCAAGCGCCGACGCGACTGCCGCTTCGTTTGGACAGAGTACGCACCATCGATCTTGTCATCCTGGTTTCGATCGAGTCATCGCTGTCACGACAGCTTGGGCCATCAGACCGCTTACATCCGAGAGACTTGCGACGCATAAACGAAAACGCCCGGCGATTGGCCGGACGTCTTGTCGACGGGTCAAAAGATCAAACGATCCAAGCCTCTCGCAGGCGAGGAACGCGCCCTTACTTCACGGTCTTCGGGAATTGGACGCTGGCAACATCGTCCTTGGTCAGCGCTTGGTCGCCAGCCGGAACGTTGTTCTTCTTCATGATCCAAGCGAGGATCGGATAGAGATCCTTGTCGGCGAGCGACTTTGGCGCATTCTGCGGCATGTTCTCGTAGACCCAATCGCGTAGGTTCGAGACCGGCTTGTCGGCGAAGATGGCCTGGAAATTCGCATCGTGCAGGTTTGGCCCAAGCGCCCCGTCGAGCTTGGGGCCGTGGCATTCGGCGCAATGATTGTTGAACTTGACGTGGCCGTCATCAGCCTGCGCCTCGGTATAAGCGCCTGTCGCGGCCTGAGCCGCGCCGGCGGCTACAAAAGCTCCGAGACTAAGCGCAATCATGAATTTACCAGCACGCATCAGCACCGCTTCCTCCCATCTGCCGGCGCTTGCCGGATCTTGGCGACATTGGCCGGCTAAACAGTTCGGCGCCGCTTCGTTCTTTATGCAGGCCAGCGTGTCGAAATCAATTGGAACAGTGGTCGCAGGCATCTTTTTGTTAAAGCTTCTTAAGAATGCTGCATTGCAGCATAAGAGCTTTTGCCAACAGACAGTAACAGACGAAAAAGGGCCGGCCCATAGGGCCGACCCTTTCCTTAACCAAGTAGGGCTGAACCTTACTGGTTGCTCGGGATCGCGAACACGGTGAGCGTACCACCGAGAGCGGTGTAGTTGTTGAGGGCGGCATAGCCACCGACAGCACCCAAACCAGCGTTCGGATCGTTCAGGCCGGCCGCGAGGCCGATACCGGCCCAACCGCCGACGCCCGAGTACACGGCGACGTACTGCTTACCCTTGTGCTCATAGGTCATGACGTTGCCGATGATGCCCGACGGCGTCTTGAACTTGTAGAGCAGCTTGCCTGTCTTGGCATCGATCGCCTTCAGGTAGCCCTCGAGGGTACCGTAGAAGACCACGTCGCCAGCGGTGGCGAGAGCACCCGACCATACCGAGAACTGCTCGGGATCCGACCAAACGATCTTACCCTTGGTAGCGTCCCAGGCGATGAAGTTACCCATGCCGCCATGGCTGTTCGGCGCGGGGTACATCGAGAGCGTGGCGCCGACGTAGGGCTGACCCGGCTCGTAGGACACCTTGAAGGGCTCGTAATCCATGCAGACGTGGTTCGTCGGCACGTAAAACAAGCCGGTCTTTGGCGAGAAGGCCGAGGGCTGCTCGTCCTTGGTTCCGAGAGCGGCTGGGCAGATGCCCTTCGAGTTGTTGTCTTCACCGTTCTGCTCGGTCGAGTACTTGGCGATGACGTGCGGACGGCCGTAGTCCTTCGAGGACTTGTCCATCTCGACCTTGTCCGACCAGTTCACGGCCGGGTCGAAGTGTTGGGCGACGAGGAGTTCACCATCCGTCCGATCGAGAGTGTAGCCGTAGCCGTTACGATCGAAGTGGACGATGAGTTTGCGCTCCTTGCCGTCGACCTTCTGGTCGACCAGCGGCATCTCGTTGATGCCATCGTAATCCCACTCGTCGTGCGGGGTCATCTGGTAGACCCACTTGGCCATGCCGGTGTCCGGGTTACGGGCCCACATGGTCATCGACCACTTGTTATCACCCGGACGCTGCTTCGGGTTCCAGGTCGAGGGATTGCCCGAGCCGTAGTAGAAGAGGTTCAGCTTCGGATCATACGAGTACCAGCCCCAGGTGCAGCCGCCGCCCGTCTTCCACTGATCGCCTTCCCAGGTCTTCAGAGAAGAATTCTTGCCGATCGGCTTGCCGAGCTGCGTGGTCTTCTCCGGATCGACGAGAAGCTGATCGTCCGGGCCTTCCGAGTAGGCGCGCCACACGCGCTTGCCGGTGTTCTCGTCGTAGGCGGTCACGTGGCACTGTACGCCGAACTCGCCGCCTGCGATGCCGACGATGACCTTGCCGTTCACGGGCAGAACCGTGGCGGTGTTGGTCGCGCCCTTCTTGGGATCGCCGTTCGCGACCTTCCAAAGCTCCTTGCCGGACTTGGCGTCGAGAGCGACGACGTTGGTGTCGGCCTGGTGAAGGAACAGCTTACCGTTGTCGTAGGCGAGGCCACGGTTGACGGTGTCGCAGCACATCACCGGGATAACGCTGGGATCCTGCTTAGGCGTGTATCTCCAAACGATCTTGCCGTCGTTGTTGAGATCGAGCGCGTACACGATGTTTGGGAACGGCGTGTGGACGTACATCATGTCGCCGATCACGAGCGGCGAACCCTCGTGGCCGCGCAGCACGCCTGTCGAGAAGGTCCAAGCAACCTGGAGGTTCTTGACGTTCTCGGCGTTGATCTGATCGAGCTTCGAGTAGCGCGTGTTGGCATAATCACCAGTCTGGAGAACCCAATCGTTCGGGTTCTGCATCAGCTTGGCGGCAGTCGGCCCGGTCACTTCTTTCGGGGCGTCCGTCTTAGCGGCATCCTGCGCCATCACGGGCAGGGAATAAGCAAGCAAGCAGGCGGTGGCCGCAGCCAGGCCGATATATTTCATGAGGCTTCCTCCGAATGTGAACGCTTAAGCCGAATCGGGCCGTGCTTTCACAAGAATTTAGAGATCAAGGGCTTCAGCATTCTTCGGCAGCGCGTCGCTTGTTGTTGCTCTTATACGACAGCCAAGAACCCTCTGGGTGACTCCGCTTCCGAAGACGAGCGGGACACTATCAATCTCGCGAGGCGACGCAAGACGTTTCTTAGAAAGCCCTCAGGCCCGCCGCATCCGTCTTTTGACGGAGCCTGGAGCATGGAGGAGGCCAAGTGTTCTTGCATTCAGCGTACGCTGCAACGCAGCATCGACGACATCTTCGTCATCTATCATGTTTACCTGCGACGAAACTTCGCGGCTGCTGCTGTCATGACAAATTAAGCGAGATCGAGAACATCGCGGTGCGTGCGTAGAAGCTTCTCGCGCTCGGCCTCGACCCAAACTCCATCACGCTGTTCGCGTGGTTTCGTGATTGCGAGATCGGTGATGACCTTGGTCGGGCGAGGACCCAGGAGCAAGATGCTGTCGCTCACCAGCAACGCCTCGCGCACGTCGTGGGTCACCATCAGCACGGTTGCCCGCCGTCGCTCGACGGCTCCAAACACAACAGCCCGAAGGGCCTCGGCGTTGCGCTCGTCGAGCGAGACGAAGGCCTCGTCGAGGATTAGGAGGTCGGGGTCGACGGCGAGCGCCCTGGCCAGCGCGACGCGACGCGACATGCCGCCGGACAGCTGAAGCGGACGATGGTCGCGCCACTCCAGGAGCCCCACCTCAGCGAGCAAAGCGTCGACCTCCGCGCGCGACAGTCGCGGCGCGGCAAGGTGCACGTTCAGCGCGACGGTGCGCCAGGGAAGGAGACGCGCATCCTGGAAGACGACGCCGAGCCGCAACGTGTCGACGGATGGCGAGACGCGCCCCTCGTAAGCCTTGTCCAGGCCCATCACGATACGCAGGGCCGTGGTCTTGCCGCAGCCCGACGGTCCGAGTAGGCACGTGACCTCGCCGCGGCGGAGAACGAAGCGCAGCCCGGCTATGACCTCGAGCGCCTCGTGCCCGCGCGCGTGCACCTTGCGCTCGATCAGCGCCTCAAGGAGCAGCGGGACGCCAGCGTCGGGCATAATCGTCCAGCGGTTGAAGGATGAACAGCTCGATGGCGAGCATCAGGATGGTGAAGGCGACGCTGTATCCCAGGATGGCGACCGTGTCAGCGAACTGGAAATAGCTGGAGATCTTGAAGCCGACGCCGCTCGACATGCCGAAAAGCTCGACCACGATCACGATCTTCCACACGACACCGATCCCCGAGCGCGCGGCGACGACGACGAAGGGCACGGCCTGCGGCCAGACCACGTTGCGAAGCCGCGACAGGAACGAGAAGCGGTAGATCGTGGCGATCTCGTCGAGCGCCGGATCGAAGGTCCGTGCGCCGTCGCGCACGATGATGGTGTTGTTGGGGAACTTGCCCACGGCGGCGGCCGCGACGGCCGCCGTCTCGTTCAATCCGAACCAGATGAAGAACAGCGCGGCGATCACGATGAGCGGCGTGTTTTGGCAGAACAGCACCCACGGCATCAGCGCGCCGTCCTCGCGCCGCGAGCGGCCCAGCCATAGGCCGAGCCAGCAGCCCAGCACCATAGCGATGAAGAAGGCGGCGACCGAGCGCCACAGCGTCATCGCGATGTTGAACAGCATGTCGCCATGGACGAGATCGTCGCCGATGAAGGCGAAGACCTGTCCGGGCGGCGGCAGCTTCTGGGGATGGAACAGCGCGACAACCAGCGCCCAGGCGACGACGAGCCCGGCGAGCGAGAGGACGAATCTCAGGATTCGCAGCACGCGCTAGCCGTAGACCGTCTGATCCACGTAAAGCCCCGCGGGCAGCGTCGTCGCCTTGCCGACCAGGGCCTGGCCGCCGATCGCGGCCAGCGTGGCATAGAAGGCTGTGGCCTCGGCGATCTCGGTGTCGCGCGGCTTGCGCGGAATGCCGCGGAGAAAAGCGTCCTTGAGGGCGGCGAAGGTGTTGTCGTCGGGCGCGTTCATGAGCGGACGAAGCTTCATCCAAACCGCCGGATCGGCCGCCATGAGGGCCTCGGCCTGCCGTTCGGCCTTGCCGAAGGCGGCCAGCGTCGCCTCGGGCACATTGTCCTTGAACACGAAGCCGACGAAGGCGATCCGGCCCTTGGCGCCAAGGGTTTCGGCAAGGTCTTCGACGCTGATGACGGTGCGATAGTCCTTGGCAGCGAGGCGGGCGGCGTAGGTCCAGTACAGCAAGCCGGCATCGAGTTCCCCACTCTCGAGCTTGAGCGAGAGCAACGGCGGCGCGCCAAACACGGGCTTGGCGTCCCTGGCAAGATCGAGCCCCTGCTTCTTGGCGGCGGCTTGCAGGAGAAGCCAACTCTTGTCGAGCGCGCCGCCGGCGACGCCGATGGATCTGCCTTTCAGGTCGGCGATCGTCCGGATGGGGGATCCGGCCTTGACCACCAGCGACCCCTCGCTCGTGGAGTACGGCAGGAAGGTGATCGGCTTGCCTTCGGAGCGCAACCGGGCGGCGAAGAGCAGGTCCGTCACGATCGCGTCGACCGAGCCGGACAGGAAGCCGATGCGTGCCGCCTCGTTGGAGGCGAGCGGCACGTCCTGCACGGTGAGGCCGGCGGCCTTGTCGAGGCCGCGATCGAGGATCGTCGCGATTTCCCAATGGACGGCGCCGAACGGCAGCGTGCCGACACGCAGCACCGGGCGATCCCCGGCGTAGGCCTGCGGCGCGAGCAGCGTGACGGCTGTCCCAGCGAGAACGGAACGGCGCGAGAACGAGGGGGTCGAGGTCATGATGGCGTGGATCATACGCGAGGCGCGCCGGGCGGCAAGCGCAGCGAAGGACTCGTCACCATCCACCCTGCAACGACAAGGCCTGATACGCCCTATCAAGCACTCATCGTAGGCATATTCTTCCAAGATCACAGAACCACGATTAACCCTTGTCTCGGTCGATCTTTTTGCGACACAACCAAACGCATAAAGAAGCAATTGCAGGTAAGAGCGGAGAAAGATCGATGCGAAGATTCGTCGTGTTGGTGGTTGTGGTGGGCTCGATGTCGCCGGCGTTCGCGTCGACGGACAGGTTTCACGTCACCGATGCGGAGAAAGCCGCCTGTACGTCCGATGCGGTGCGTTACTGTTTCGGCACTTACCCCGACGAGACCAAGCTCCTGGGCTGCATGAAGCAGAACCGCTCGGTGCTGAGCGACATGTGCCGCAGTGCCTTCGACGCCGGGGTCAAACGCCGCCGGCTCTGACCCCTGCCAATCTTGCGATCTGCCGTGCCTTTGCATCGAAATTGCCCGGCGCCAGCCAGTGCTCGAACCCCGATCGAATAGCCGGCCACTCGTCCGCTACGATCGAATACCAGGCCGTGTCGCGGTTGCGGCCCTTGGTGACGACCGCGTTGCGGAAAATGCCTTCGAAGGAAAACCCAAGCCGCGCAGCGGCGCGACGCGACGGCATGTTGAGGCTGTCGCATTTCCACTCGAGCCGCCGATAGTCGAGCTCGTCGAAGGCGCGTCGCATCAGGAGGAACAGCGCCTCCGTGGCCGCCGACGTGCGTTGCAACGCCGGCGAGAGATGAATGTGCCCCAGCTCGATGGTCCCGTTGCCGGGATCGATGCGCATCAGCGCCGCCAAGCCGAGCGCCTTACCTCCGCAGACCACGGCCATGTGCAACGGATCGGGCGAGGCAGTGCGCGCGGCGACCATAGCGCGAAACGCGGCGCGGTCGAGTTCGCGCTCCTCCGGCAGGTAGGTCCAGTCGCGCGCGTCGGGGGCCTGTGCATAGGCAGCAAACAACGCGTCGGCGTGCCGTTCGGCATCCAGCGGCTCCACCCGGCAGAAACGACCCTCGAGCGGCGTGCGGATGGGGAGGGGACGCGGCGTCCAGCCGGGCAAGGCGTCGCCGACGGGCTGGTCGAAGGCGTTGCGGCGCGCCGTTCCGGTCATGGCCGGACGAGGAAGGCCTGCACTGCTTCCGAGACGGCGATGTTGTGACCGAAAGCCGTCACGGCCTCGTCGCAGAGCGCCTGCGCGACTTGGCTGGCCGCCGGAACGGCATCAAGCGCGTTGCGCAAGGCGAGTCTGGGCTTGGCCAGGTCGGTGTAGGCGGGAAACTCGTAGAAACCGAGTGCCTCCGGGCCGAGACCCAGCATCCGAACGAGGAGAGGCTTGAGGATCTGGCCGCCACTGAGGTCACCGAGGTAGCGCGCGTAGGCGTGGCCGGCGAGGCGCCCCGGGTCTGACGCCACGGCGGTGATCGCCTCCGCGTAGGTCGTAGCTTCCGGGAGCAGCGGAAGGTTCTCCCATTTCGCGCCGGCGGTCGCGCGCAGATCCGCCGAGAGCGCGTCGAGGCGGTGCAGGCGCGGATCGGCGAAGGCGCCGGCAAGCGGATGATCCGCGAGGGTGGAGAGCGCCGTCTCGAGCGCGGCGTAGGCGGGGTGCAGGTTGCGCAAGAACAGCGCGTAGCCGGCCTGCGTGGCGCGGCCGTGGAGCAGATCCGCGATGAAGCCGGAGCGCTCCGCGGCGCGATGCACGAGCTTGGTACGCTCGCGGACCAGGGCGGCGGAACCGACCTCGGCCTCGGCAAATGTAATGGCGACGGCGAGGCTGTCTGACATGACCATCGCTTAGGGCGCCGGATCGGGCGCGTCCAGCCGGTCTGTCGATGTTGGGTCGGGTGTGAAGGCCCCGGCATGGCCGAGGCCTTCAAGCGGGTGGTCAGTACTTCGGGTCGGCCCCCTTCGGCGGCTCGGGCGTATCCGTTTCTGGCAATGCAGGCGCCGTCGTCGCGGGAGCCGTCGCCATAGGCTCGGCGGAGGCCGTCGGCCGCAGCGTCGGCTCGTTCATCGCCTTGGGCTGCTGCGGCGGCGGTGCGGGAGCCGTGGTCGGCGCAGGGGCCGCGGGCGACATCGCCGCCGGGGCCGACTCGTCCTTCTTGTCGATGCTCGCCACGTCCGTGGTCTCGGTCAGCTCGGGATAGGTCCCGATCATCGAGGCTCCGAGGAGCGGCTTGAAGGCGCCCTGGTGACAGGTCGTGCAGTTCACCTTGGGCACATCGCCATGCGGTCCGAGGCGGTTGGCGGGGAAGACGCCGTTCAGGCTCTCCAGGTAGTTGACGTTCATGTCCCGCACCATGCGGATGCCGTACCAGGCGTTGACGCGTTGCGGCGTCGACTGGCTCCAGTTCGAGAACGCCCGCGTGTTGTGGCAATAGGTGCAGTTCACGCCGAGCGCGGTGCTCATGTGCATCATCAGCGAATAGGTGCCCTCGGTCTGCTTGATCGACTGGTGATCGGTCCCGGCCAGCGGCACCGTGGCGTTGACGCGGATCTCCTTGGCCTCCTGCAGGTAAGGGGTCAGCGGATCGGTCGGCAGCGACGAGTTGCCGGCCAAAGCCGCCGGCACCGCCATTTCCGCGAGCGTGCTTGGATTGTTGAACCAAATGTAGGACGGCACGGGCTGGCCGCGGTGACAGGTCCAGCAAGTCACCCCGACGTTGGCGACGTGAGACTTCCAGTCGGCGTTGGTGTGACGGGTCATCTGCAGCATGCGCCGCGCCACGCGCTTGGTGTAGAGCGCGTCGGAGGCGAAGTTGCCCTCGTTGCCGTGGCAATAGGAACAACCGCCGTTGTTGGGCGCAACCCAGGTGGCGAAGCTGGTCATCACGCGCAGGAACTCCGCGGCATCGACGTCGCCGAGCACCTGGACGTTCTGGTAGATGTCCTTGGACTTCGTCCCGGTCTTTTCGACCGGGTCGATCACGTCGGGCAGCGCGTTCTTCTGCTGCTCCAGCGCGAGCTCGGCGCGATGGTAGATGAGGTCCATGCCGGTGCCGCGATAGCCGTGCTGCACGGTCTCCGTGCGCGGCGACTGGAAGGTGCCGAACACGATGAAGCCGAAGGCGGCGACGACGAAGGCGGCGACGATCCAAATGCCGATGCCGATTCTCTTCATTGCGGCGCCCCCGTGAGCGTGGCGGGATCCACCACCGGCGAACCGGCGTGCGGGTATTGCGGGGCGACGCCATGCTTGACCGCCCAGAGGTACCAGTTGTCGACGGCCGTGCCGGAGAGGAGGATGCCGATGCCCCCCACGAGCGGGGTCAGCACGGCGAACCACCACGCCCAGCGGTGCACCGACTCCATGGTGGCGTTGAAGCCCATGGTCCAGCGCCAGAACAGGGCGGCGCGCTCCGAGGCGGTGCCGCGGTCGACGATCTGCTCGATCTCGCGCTCGCCGCCCAGGCGGCTCACCGCCAGGATGGTGGCGCCGTGCATGGCGAAGAGCAGCACCGACCCGTAGAGGAAGGCGATCGAGAGCATGTGGAAGGGGTTGTAGAAAAGGTTGCCGTAGCGCAGCGAAAACGCCGCGGTCCAATCGAGGTGCGGGAAGATGCCGAAGGGCACCGCCTCGCCCCAGCTGCCCATCAGCAGCGGACGGATGAAGCCAAGGACCAGGTAGAGCCAGATCGCCGACAGGAACGCCCAGGCGGCGTGCGTGCCCATGCCGAGGATCTTGGCGCGACGATAGATGCGCCCCCACCACAGCAGCACCGAAGCGGTCAGGAAGAAGCCGGCGATCTGCCACCAGCCGCCCTGATCGAGCGGACAGATGATGCACAGACCCATCGAGGGCGGCGGCGGCTCGAGCGCGAGCCACGGCAGCTGGCGAACGAACTGGACCGGATCCCAATTCACCGAGGCCCACATGTTGAGGCCGATGATCTCGAAGGCCAGCACGCCGCAGAGAAGCGACGCGATGCCGAGAAAGCCGAGGTAGACGGGCCCGACCTGGGCATCGCCGAATATCCCGGCCCAATAGCTGAAGAAGGGCGCGCCGACGCGCTCCTTGTTGCCATGGCCCGGAAGGGCGACGCCGAGGTAGAGCGGTCCTCGAATCTGGACCTGCGTGAAGATGTTTTGGTATTCAGCCATTTTGCATCCCACTCAGCGCCAGATCGGCATGTTGAGCCACCACGACCACCACTCCGGCCAACCGCGCGTCCAAAACGGCCCCGAGATCACGATGCAGACGGCGCTCCAGAAGCCGGCAGACAGCGCGAGAAAGAGGCCGAGGCGATGGATGCCGAGCGTGCCGATCGACCAGCCGACGTAGTCGCGGAACACCGTGTTCTCGTGCTCGGGTGTCTTGACCCGCTGTCCCTTTTGCGGATTGGTCGAGGACAAAACCAGCGATCCGTGGAGCGACAATGCGAGGGTCGTCGCGAAAAAGAACGTGACCGCCAACATATGTGCGGGATTGTAATGAAAGTGAAGGTATTGGTATCCGGTGTTTGATACCCAATCGAGATGCGAGAGGATGCCGTATGGAAAGCCGAAGCCCCAGGCGCCGAGGAGCATCGGCCTGACGACCTCGAGGCAGACGTAGGCCAGGATGGCGACGGAGAAGGCGAAGGGCACGTGGAGACCGATGCCGAGCTTGCGGCATATCTCGACCTCGCGCAGGGCCCAGGAGCTGAAGGCACCGACCGCGCAGATCGTGATCAGCTGCCAGAGCCCGCCTTCCTTCAACGGCGCCAGCGCGAGTTTGTAGGATATGTCGGGCGGCGCGATGTTGATCTGCCAGACGTTCCAAGTCGGCCCGATCGCCGCGCCGTAGATGATCAGTGCGGTGCCGATGAAGGAAAAGAAGATGGTGGTGACGCCGAAAAAGCCGACGTAGAAAGGTCCGACCCAAAAGTCGAACAGGTCGCCCCCGACCAGCGTGCCTCCGGGCACGCGATATTTGCGCTCGAACGTGAGCATCGACATAGACATACCTCCCCGCACGCAGCGCGGGTCAATTTGGCCTCGGCGACGCGCTATGTTTTATTGTTGTTTCAGTGGCTCGTCCCAGGTGACGACGGCCGGGAGCCCCAGCCGTCTTCGTTGTTATGCGTCGAACCGGTACTTCGCAGGCGCTAGTGCGCCGGCGCGGGAACCGGCGACATCTGACTTGCCGCCGCAGCCTGCTTCGCATGCGATCCTTCAAGCCAGTTAAAGCGATCGGTCGAGAGCAGGATGAAGTGGATCAGGAGAGCCAGAGCGAAGAGAAACGTGAACAGGGCGACCAGCGTCCTGCGGGGATCGAAAAGCAGCCAAACACGCCACATGGTATGATCTCCCCTTAACCGAGCATGGTGAGCGCGTGATGGAGCAAGTCCATCGAGGTCTTGTAGCCGTTCGGACCCGGAATCCAAGGACGCCACAGCCACACCAGAATGTGCGCGATGATCGCGATCACAGTAAAGGCGATGAAGCTGGTGACGAAGATGGAATGGAATTCACGTGCTTCCGGTTCCGTCATGCCTGAAATGGAGACGTCGCGTCCCGGGACTTCAGCCATGTTACCCTCCCTACTAAGGCCCCTAAGGGCAGTTACCGCGACCGTCCCTGCGGCGGGATTGTCGGGACACCATGTCCCGACGTTTTATGCGTCCGGGACCCCGGACGTATAACTGTGGCGCGGCTTCAGCCCGCGAGGGCAAAGCGCGCGATGGTGCCGGCGGCCTCGCGGGCCTCGGCGAAGATCGGCCGGCGCGACGACGCGTCCTGCCAGAAGGTGGGACTCAAACGGCCTGCGGCGGCGGCGAAGAAGCAGGCGGGCAGGCAGATCGCGAAGATCACGCGGAACTGCAGGCTGTCCCAATCGCGGGCGGCGCGCTCGTTAACGGTCATAAAGGTCATGCGATCCTCCCTTGGAGCCTGGTTGCCTTGTGGAGCGTAGCGTTCATGCGGGCTGTCCCGCGGCGAAGACCGAGGCCGAAGCCTCGACGTGGTCCGAGGTGACCCGAGCCCCGCCGTCGCGCTCGGCGGCGCGTTCGGCGGCGTCGCGGAAGCGCTTGGCGGCGGAGATGCGCACCAACACCGGCTGCGCCTCCACCAGCGTCTCGAGCGCGGCGCGGGCGTCGTCGTCCCACGCCAGGGTCGCAATGCGCGCGCCGAGCCTCGCCGGCGTCGCCTCGACCTTGTCCATGGCCGAGGCCAGCGGGATCATGTGGAAGAGCGCGTCGAACAGCGCGTTGCAGACTTCCTGCACGATCCACGTCGCGCCGGAGTAACCCATGACCGGCGTGCCGGTGTGGCGGCGGATGATGGCGCCGGGAAAGGACAGCGGGATGTAGGTCGCGCGCGAGCCGGTCTCGGCGAGGTACATGCGCTCGTTGAACGAGCCGAACATCACCAGCGGCGGCTTCTTGTGGCAGAGCGCGCGCACCTCGTCGTTGGCCGGCTTGACGCCGGGCTTCCTCGCCACGGCGAAGCTGCAGGGCAGCCCCATCTCGTCCTCGAGGAAGTGCCGCACGCCGCGGGAATAGGTTTCGGTCGCCACGATCGCGAAGCTGGCGGTGCCGAAGAAGTCCTGGGTCACCGAGCGCCACAGGTCCCACAACGGCTTGATCGTGGTGTGCTTCTCGCGCTCGATGAAGGGCTCGGGATCGAGACCTGTCAGCTCGCCCAACGTGCGCAGGAACTTGGTGGTGGAGTGCAGGCCGATCGGCGCCTGCAGGTAGGGGCGTTCCAGCTGCTCGCACAGCAGCCGCCCGAATTCGCGGTAGAGGCAGATGTTGACTTCCGCCTCGGCCAGCTTACCGACGTCGGCGACGTGGCTGCCGAGCGGGAAGGTCATCGCCACCTCGGCGCCGATCCCTTCCACCAGGCGGCGGATCTCGGCGAGGTCGGAGGCCATGTTGAAGGTGCCGTAGATCGGCCCGATGATGTTGACCTTCGGCTTCGCGCCCTCCTTGCGGGGCTTCTGCGCCGGCATCTTCTTCGGCCCGAACTCGGTCCACAGCCAGTTGATCGCGCGGTTGGCCGACTGCCACTGGTCCTCGTCGATGGTGCGCGGCAGGAAGCGCTTGATGTTGGTGCCCTCTGGCGTCACGCCGCCGCCGATCATCTCGGCGATGGATCCCGTCACCACCACGGCCGGCTCGTCCGAATTGAGAACCTTGTGGGCGCGGCGCATCGCGCCCTCGGTGCCGGTCTTGCCGAGCTCCTCTTCGGAGAGGCCGGTGACGACGATCGGCAGCTCGTGAGGCGGCAAACCGTCGGTGTAGTGCAGCACCGCCGTCACCGGCAGGTTCTCGCAGCCGACGGGACCGTCGATGACGACCTGCAATCCCTTGATGGCGGCGAACGCGTAAACCGCGCCCCAGTAGCCGCCGGCCCTGTCGTGATCGAGGACGAGCATCAGGCCTGCCCTCCCAGATCCTGGGTCTCGGCCGCGCGCTGCTTGGCCTTGATGTCGAGCGCCTTTTTGTACTTGGCGCGGAAGTCCGGGCGATCCACCGGCTGGTCCTGCCACACGCCGGCGGCGTGCCCGGTGCCGACGCCCTCGAAGAAATCGCGCATCGCATCGAAGCGCGGCTTGGAGGCGATGGCGGTGTTGATCACCTCGGCGAGCGACCCGGCACCCATCATGCCGAACAGCGGGCGGGCGGAAATGAGGTTGGTGAAGTACAGCGCCGGGATGCCGCGCGCCTTGGCCTTCTGCACCAGCGGCGTTGTGCCGATGGCGAGGTCGGGCTCGAAGCATTCCATCGCCTGGAGGTCCTGCTCCAGCGAGGCGCGGTAGGTCACCGGGATGCCGCGGGCGTCGAGCCACTCGCGGTCGGCCTCGGACCAGGGCGTGCGCGGGCAGGCGGTGCCGACGTAGCGCACGTCGGCGCCGCTCTCGACGAGAAGGCGGGCCACCAGCAGTTCCGAACCCTCGTAGCCCGAGACGGTGATGCGGCCATGGATCGGCTTGGCGGCGAGCGCACCTTTGATCGCGGGCAGGAAGCGGTTCTTGGCGGCGTCGATCCTGTCCTGCGACACACCGGCGGCACGGCCGATGCCGTCGAGCCAGGCGGCGGTGCCGTTGACGCCGACCGGCGCGGAGCCGACGATGGGACGGCCGGCCGCCTCGAACTCGCGGATCGAGGCCTTGTAGAACGGATGGATCGCGGCAACGACCGAGCAGTCCAGCGCGGCGTAAAGCTCGCGCCACTCGCGCGTCGGCACGACTGGGCCAGCAGCCAAGCCAAGAGGCTCGAGCAGCGCACCGATTCCGATCGGATCGGCCGGGAACATCTCGCCGAGCAGCGCCACGGTCGGCTTCTCGGAGCGGCCCTTCTCGGGCGCCGCCACGGGGCCGGCCATGACCTCCTCGCGGGCGTAGTTCAGCATCGCGCCGGCGAGCACGTCCTTGGCTTCGGCGTGGGTCGGGATGCCGAAGCCCGGCACGTCGATGCCGATGATGCGGACTCCGTTAATTTCTTTGGGCAGCAGCCGCAGCGGCACGCCCGAGGCGCTCGGCACGCAGAGATTGGTGACGACGATCGCGTCGTAATCCTTGGGGTCGGCGAGCTTGTGGACGGCCTCGCGGATGTCCTCGAAGAGCTTGCCGGTGACCAGCGTCTCGGAGTTGAACGGCACGTAGCCGACCGAGCGGCGGGCACCGTAGAAATGCGCGGTGAAGGTGAGCCCGTAGACGCAGCAGGCCGAGCCCGAGAGCACGGTGGCGGTGCGCTTCATGCGCAGGCCGACTCGCAGCGAGCCGAAGGCCGGGCACATGCTCTGGGGCTGGTCGTGCGGGCCCTGCGGGTAGTCGGCGGCGTAGCGCTGGAGCATTGCGCTGTTGCCGACCTTCTCGGCGGCGCGACGCATCTCCGCCTTGCCGCCGTGGCAGCCGTCGCCGCTCGTCGATACCGGCTCGCCGGCCTCAGAGAGGGCGACGCTATCGGCCTGGTCGGCGTGAAGGGGTGCGTCGTAATCCATTCTGCTCACGCCTCGTCGTAGACGACTTCGAGGGTGGGCTTGGTCACGTCGGCGCGGCCGCACATGTCTTCCATCGTGGCCGGCACCAGCACCACGTTGCGGCCGACGACGTCGCCGGAGAACAGGCCGAGCAGACCGTCCTGGGTCATCGGCTTGGGGCGCACCGGCGGCGCATCGGCGACGTTCTGGGCGAGGTCCTCGAAGACCGAGGCCCAACGATTGCCCGGCGTGCCGATGATCTCATAATTCGCGCTCTTCTTGCGGATGTCCTCGTCGGCGGGAATTGCCGCCAGGATCGGGATACCGACCTCGGCGGCGAAGGCCTGGGCCTCGCCCGAATGATCGTCCTTGTTGATGACGATGCCGGCGACGCCGACGTTGCCGCCGAGCTTGCGAAAATACTCGACCGCCGAACAGACGTTGTTGGCCACGTAGAGCGACTGCAGGTCGTTGGAGGCGACGACGATGACCTTCTGGCACATGTCGCGGGCGATCGGCAGGCCGAAGCCGCCGCAGACCACGTCACCCAAAAAGTCGAGCAGCACGAAGTCGAAGCCCCACTCGTGGAAGCCGAGCTTCTCGAGCAGCTCGAAGCCGTGGATGATGCCGCGGCCGCCGCAGCCGCGGCCGACCTCCGGGCCGCCGAGCTCCATGGCGAACACGCCGTCGCGCTTGAAGCAGACGTCGGAGATGGAGATCTCGGCGCCCGCCGCCTTCATCTTGGCGGAAGTCTCGATGATCGTCGGACAGGCTTTGCCGCCAAACAGCAGCGAGGTGGTGTCGCTCTTCGGATCGCAGCCGATCAGCAGCACCTTCTTGCCCTGCTGGGCCATCATGTAGCTGAGGTTGGCGAGCGTGAAGCTCTTGCCGATGCCGCCCTTGCCGTAGATCGCGATGATCTGCGTCTCTTTCTTGGCGGGCGCATCCTCGTCGAGCACCGGCACGGCATCGGGCTCCATCGCCGCCTCGAGGCGGAGCGCGTCCTGCATGCTGCTGAGGGGCGTGAAGGCGTTCATGAATGTCTCCAGTCGAGCACCATCTTCAGGCAGGACGCGTCGCTGAAAGCCGTCGCATAAGCCGCGGGCGCGTCGCCGATGTCGGCGCGGTGGGTGACGAGGTCGTCCAGGCGGAGGCTGCCGTCGGCGGCGAGGCGGCCGACGGTCTCGAGATCGTGGCGCTGCCATTGCGCGGCGACGCGGAAGCGCGCCTCGCGCATGAAGGCCGGCGGAAAGGTGAAGGACAGCGCGTCCTTGTAGAAGCCGGCGAGCACGATCTCGCCGCCGGGCGCGATCCGCTGCACCAGCGCGTCGAGGATCGCCGAATCGCCGCTGACATCGACGATCGAGCGGTAGTCGCGACGCTTGTCGTCGTCGGGGTGGACGACGCGGTAGCCCTCGCCGCCGCCCATCCGCGCCGGGTTGAGCTCCCACACAGTCGGCGCCTCGCCGCCCATCGCGAGGACGATGCGGGCGAGCAGCCGGCCGAGGACTCCGTGACCGACGATGAGGTCGGGCGCGGTGTCGTGCGGGCCGGAGAAGGTGTGGCGGGCGGTGGCGGCGAGCGCCAGCAACGTGGCGCTTTCGCCGAGGACCGCTGGAATCGGCAGCAGCCGGGCGGCCGGAAGAGCGATATGAGAGGCCGAGGCGCCGAAAAGTCCGCGCGCGCCTTCGTAACAGTTGGCGCCGGGCACAAAGACCGCGTCGCCGATCGCCAAACCGCCCGACGGTGCCTCGATCACCCGCCCGACCGCCTCGTAGCCCGGCACCAACGGGTAACCCATGCCGGGGAACGCCGGCATCGTGCCCTCGTAGAGCAGCCGCTCGGTCCCCGTCGAGATGGCGCTCCAGTCGATGGCGACGATCACGTCGCTCGCGCCGACGACGAGGCCGAGCGTCTGAACGTCGATCTGTCGGGGTTCGCGGAGGACGATGGCCGTGGTCTGCATGGAACGCTTCCACTCCTGTAATGTCATCTTAGGCTGACAGACGTGAGTGTCAACTATGCCTTACAGCTCGGTTGCGAATTCCTGCGCTTTTCTGAGCGACGATCAGGCTCGTCAGCATCGGGCGAGGGGTGGATACCAGCCGCACGCGAGCGAAGCCGGCGGCGTAAAGGCGGCGCGAGAGATCCTCGAACGTGCGAGGACGACCACTGCCCATGGCCATCAGGTACATGGCGAAATAGGCCCCGACCCGCTCGGCGCCGCCGGTCTCGGCCATGGGCTCGGCGAGCAGCAGGATGCCGCCCGGCGGCAGCGCCTCCCAGATCTTGTCCAGCAGCGGATCGAGGTCGGCATCGTCGAGATCGTGGGCGATTCGGATCAGGGAGATAAGATCGGCGCCGGCCGGCAGAGCGTCACGCTTATAGTCGCCGCCGATCGCGTGCGAGCGCCCCTCGAGTCGTTCGTCGACAAACCGCGCTTCCGCTCTTCTGGCCACCGCCGGCAGGTCGAACAGGGTGACGTGGAGGTCCGGCCGGCGCTGCGCCGCCGCCACCAGGAAGTCGCCGTTGCCGCCGCCGATGTCGAGCAGGTGGGCGTGGTCGAGGAAAGGGTAGGCGTCGAGCACGTCGTCGGCGAGCATCGCCAGGGACGACGACATCAGCGCGCCGTAGGGAGCCACCGCCTCTTCGCCGAGCTCGTGCGGCGCGTCGGCTCCGGCGTAGGGCCAGAACCGCGCCAGCTCGGTGTCGCCCTTCGCACCCTTCAGCAGCGCGACGGGGTCGGCGAGGTCGCGATAGAGCATGGCGTGATGGGCGATCATCGCGCCGATGCCGGGATTGCCGAGATAGGCGGCGCCGTGCATCCCGAGACCGTAGCCGGCGTCGCGCTTCTGGGTGAGGTCGAGCGCGTCCGCCGCCTCGAGCAGTCGGGCGAGCCGGTCCGGCACGAGGTCGAGCTTGGTCGCGAGCGCCTCGAGCGGCACCGGGCCGTCGGCCAGAGCCTCGAAGAGCTTCAGCTCGACGCAGGCGAACAGCACCTGCGAATAGACGAAGCCGGCGCACAGATCGAACAGGCCGGAGGCGCGCTTGGCGGCGATCGGCTTGAACGGCGGAAAGGTCGAGGCCCAGCGCTGGAAGCGCGGCTCGGCCAGGAGTTTGTTGCGTCGCTCGTAGAGGCGATCGTTCCACCCGGCCTTGCCGGTGGCGTCCGCGTCGGCCTGGGCGGGCATGCTCACCTCAGGCCGCGGTCGAGGCTGCGACGCCTTTCGGGACGAGCCGACGCGCCTCGGAGCGCACGAGCGAGCGCATCGAGTCCGCGCCGCGGCAGGGCGGCACCGAGCCGACGGCCTCGGCGACGAGCTCCTCGAGCCGCCGCAGCGCGCCGCCGAGCCCGAGCTCGACAACGGCGTTGGGACGGCCCAGCGCGATGTCCTGCCCGACCGGCTTGCCGAGTTCGCCCGCCGAGGACATCGCGTCGGCGATGTCGTCGGCCGCCTGGTAGGCCTCGCCCAGCGTCTCGCCGAGCTTGCGCCAAGGCTCGGCCTCGGCACCGGCCGCCGCCGCGCCGGCGATGGCGGCGGCGCCGAACAGCGCGCCAGTCTTGGCGCGGTGATAATGCCGCAGGTCGATCTTGGGCTCGCATTCCCAGGCCTGGCCGGCGATGATGCCGGCGGGCGCACCGACGGCGCGGGACACCGTCATCAACAGCAGAGCGAGCTTGCCCGGCGCGTGGGCGAGCAGGCCGAGCGTCTGGAAGGCGAGCAGGATCAGGGCGTCGCCGGCGAGCACCGCGAGCGGCTCGCCGAACGCCTTGTGCACCGTGTGAACACCGCGCCGCGTTGCGGCGTCATCGAAGCAAGGCAGGTCGTCGTGCACCAGCGAGGCGCAATGCATGAACTCGATCGCGCAGGCGGCGGCGTCGGTGACGCTCGGATCGTCCTCGCCGCAGGCGGCGGCGACGGCCAGCGTCAGGCGCGGGCGCACGCGGGCTCCCGCCGGAAAGACGGAATGATGCATGGCCGCCAGCAGGCGCGGCGGGCACGAGGGTACGGCCACGGTGGCGAGCGCCGCCTGCAGCGCCAGTTCGATACGGTCCGACATAAGCTGTTCCTACGCTCGACCTGCCCCATCCCAATTGTCAGGCTACGTTGTCATGCTCTAGTGTCAAGAAAAATGGACACTCCTCATCCGATAGGAACATCGTGAGCGTGCCGCGCGTCGTTGTGATCGGCGCCGGGATGGGCGGCCTGGTCGCCGCGCTGGACCTCGCGCGGCAGGGCTGCGCGGTGACGCTGGTCGAGAAGGACGCCGCGCCCGGCGGCAAGATGCGGCAGCTCGCGGTCGGCGGCGCCGCGATCGACGCCGGGCCGACCGTACTCACGATGCGCTGGATCTTCGACGAGATCTTCGCCGATGCCGGCACGAGCTTCGAGGCTTGCGTGCCGCTGCAGCGAGCGGAGATCCTCGCGCGCCACGCCTGGAGCGCGAACGAGCGGCTCGACCTCCATGCCGATCTCGAGCGCAGCGTCGCCGCGATCGGCGCCTTTGCCGGGCCGGCCGAGGCCAAAGGCTACCGCGACTTCGTCGCCCGCGCCAAGCGCATGTTCGAGACGCTGGACGCGCCGTTCATCCGCCGCCAGCGACCGCGGCTCGACCAACTCGTCGCCGCCTACGGCCTGTTCGGCGCCGGCAAGCTCGCCGCCATCAGCCCCTTCAACATCCTCGACAAGGCGTTGGCGGAGCACTTCTCCGACCCGCGGCTACGGCAGCTCTTCGGGCGTTACGCCACCTATTGCGGCTCGTCGCCGTTCCTCGCGCCGGCGACGCTGATGCTCGTCGCCCACGTCGAGCAGGCCGGCGTGTGGCTGCCACAGGGCGGCATGCACGCGCTGGCGCGCGCGCTCGCCGACCTCGCGCGGGCCAAGGGCGCCACCCTGCGCTACGGCGAGGGCGTCGCCTCCGTCGTATGCGACAAGGCCGGAGCCGTGGCAGGCGTCATGCTCGCCGGCGGCGAGGTCCTGTCGGCCGAAGCCGTGGTGGTCGCCACCGACTCGGCGGCCGTGACCGGCGGCCTTTTCGGCGCCGGCCTCGCCGACGCGGCGCCGCGCATCGCGCCCTCCGAGCGCTCGCTCTCGGCCGTGACCTTCGCGATGCTCGCCGCCACGTCCGGCTTCCGGCTGGTACGCCACAACGTCTTCTTCTCGCACGACTATGCCGCCGAGTTCGACGCCATCTTCGGGCGCGACCGCACGCCGGAGGAGCCCACCGTCTACGTCTGCGCCCAGGATCGCGGCGACGACGACGCGCCGCGCGACGGGCCGGAGCGCCTGCTCTGCCTGGTCAACGCCCCGCCTACGGGCGACAAGCGCCCCACCCCACCTGAGGAGATCGCGCGATGCGAAACGGCGATGCGGCAGGTGCTCGACCGGTGCGGCCTGACGATCGAGCCGGGGCCCTGCGAGGTGACCACACCGGCCGACTGGGAAAGGCTGTTCCCGGCGACGGGCGGAGCACTGTACGGCCCGGCGAGCCACGGCTGGCAGGCGACCTTCAAGCGAGCGGCGGCGCGGACCAAGGTGAAGGGCCTCTACCTGGCGGGAGGCAGTGTGCATCCCGGCCCGGGCGTGCCGATGGCGGCGATGTCGGGCCGGCTGGCGGCGGCGGCTCTGCTGGCGGACCGGGCCAAGGACCGACCGGGGGCGAGCAGCCGCGCTTCGACATCGTGGTGGGGCAGAACGGCTACGCCTGGTGGTACGTCGATGCGCTGAGCGCCGATGGGAAGCACGGGCTGACGATCATCGCCTTCGTCGGCAGCGTGTTCTCGCCCTATTACGCGCTGGCCCGCGCCCGCGGCCGCGGCGACCCCGAGAACCACGTCTGCATGAACGTGGCGCTGGACGGCCGGCCGCGGCGCTGGGCGATGACCGAGCGCGGTCGCGCGGCGCTGCGGCGCGACGCCGGCGAGATCGCCATCGGCCGCAGCGCGATGCGCTGGAGCGACGGCCGGCTGAGGATCACCATCGACGAGCCGACGGTGCCGCTGCCCGGACGCATCAGGGGCACGGTCACGATCACGCCGCGCGTCCGCGGCACGCGCACGTTCCAGCTCGACGGCGCCGGTCGACACCTGTGGCAGCCGATCGCCCCGCTCTGCGATGTCGAGGCCGAATTCGAGACGCCCGCGCTGTCGTGGAACGGCACGGGCTATTTCGACACCAACCGCGGCGAGGAGCCCCTGGAGGCGGCGTTCCGATCCTGGACCTGGACGCGTTTCGAGGATGAGCACGGCGCCCGCATCGTCTACGACGTCACGCAACGCTCGGGCGCGTTGCGACCGCTGTCCCTGCAGGTCGATGCCGACGGTGTCCGCGAGGTGCCGCCGCCGACGATGCAGCCGCTGCCCCGCACAATGTGGGGCGTCGAACGCATGGTGCCGTGCGACGCATCCGCAACGCCGTCGCAGACGCGCATGATGGAGAACGCGCCGTTCTACGCGCGCTGCGGCCTCAGCAGCGTTCTCGACGGCGAGCAGGTGCTCGGCGTGAACGAGAGCCTATCCTTGACCCGCGTCGCCAACCCGATGGTGCGGCTGATGCTGCCGTTCAAGATGTTCCGGCGCGCGAGTGCCGCGGACGGCCGTGTGAGCTGACGAGCCGTTCTTGACGGCAGCAAATCTCGCACAAGTCTCAGGTAACGTTTACTGCGGATCGTCGTCCTTCTTGCCGGGCTTTGGCCCATCCTTGTAGCTGCGGGTCTTGTACAGCTCCCAGAACGCCCAGCCGAGCACGAGTCCGAACACCAGGACCAGCTCGATGAGGCCGAACCAGCCGTTCATCGCCGCCGCCTCGCGCATCGGACGATGATTCGAAGTCGCTTCACTACGCTTATGTACCCGTGCTCAATGCGTTTTTTTGGAGCAAGTCCGCAACAGCGGACGTTGCTCTAGCGCGAGCCGACGACCTGCCGCCGACGCTCGACGCGCTCGAAGAGCTCGAAAACCCAGAGTACCTGCCCGCCCAGCGTGAGGCGCCGGCGCAGCGGGGTGGCCAGCGCCACCGCCTCGATGAGGAAGGCGGCGGCCTTGAGCGGCGGCGAGCGGTCGGGCGCCTTCGGCCACGCCAGGGCCGGCGCGCGCGCGAGCAGCGCGAGCTTGGTACGCGCCGGCACCACGGCACGCGACGAGACGCTGTCGTGGCCGCGCCGCGCCACCTCGTCGCCGATGGCGGCGTAGAGCAGCCGCGCCGCGCCGATGCCGGAGCGGCACGCCAGCGGCAGAGCACCGATGCCGCGGGTGCCGGCGGCGTAGAGCCGGTCCGCCTCGGCGAGCAGCCGGGCCACCAGCCGTCCGATGGCCGGCGTGAAGTCCGGGGCGGCGAGGAACGCCGCGGGATTGATGTCCTCCTCGCGCAGCCAGGCCAGTGGCAGGTAGAGGCGGCCGGCCCGCGCATCCTCGCCGACGTCGCGGGCGATGTTGGTGAGCTGCATGGCGGCGCCGAGGTCGCAGGCGCGGGCCAGCGCATCGCGGTCGCGCACGCCCATTAGGACCGCCATCATGACGCCGACGGAGCCGGCGACGCGCGCGGCGTAGCCGTGCAGGTCGGCGAGCGTCTCGTAGCGGCGACTATCGGCGTCCCAGGCGAGGCCCTCGAGCAGCGCCTCCGGCAGCTCGCGCGGAATGGCATGGCGCGCCACGGTCGCGGCAAAGGCGCGGTCGGCCGGCACCGGCAGCGGCGTGCCGGCGTAGGCGCGATCCAGGCGCACGCGCAGCCGCGCCAGGGCGGCGGCGCGGCCGGGCCCGGTGGGGCCGCCCTCGACATCGACGGCATCGTCGGCGAGGCGGCAGAAGGCGTAGAGCGCGGTGGCCGGCTCGCGCACCTTGAGTGGCAGCAGGTGCGAGGCGGCGTGGAACGAGCGCGAGCCGTCCGCGAGCAACGCGCGGCAGGCGGCGCGGTCGGCTGCCGCCTCGATCATGGCTTCAGGAAAAAGCATGGGCCTCCGGGCAGACCTTGTCGAGGATGCGGGCGGACGACAGAACGCCGGGCAGACCTGCACCGGGATGGGTGCCGGCGCCGACGAGGAAGAGGTTCTCGACCTCTTCCGACTTGTTATGCGGCCGGAACCAGGCCGATTGCGTCAGCACCGGCTCCAGCCCGAAGGCGGCGCCGTTGACGGAGGAGAGATCGTCGCGGAAGTCGAGCGGCGTGATCATGCGCGAGCTCACGACGTTGGCCTCGAGGTCGGGCAGCAGCGTCCGCGAGAGCAACTCGGCGATGGCCTGCCGGTAAGGCTCGGCCTGCTGAGCCCAGTCGGTGCCCGAGGCCAAGTGTGGCACCGGCGAGAGCACGTAGAAGGCATCGCACCCCTCCGGCGCCAGCGACGGGTCGGTCGCGGTCGGCCGGTGCAGGTAGAGGCTGAAGTCGTCCGCTAGCTTGTGGCGGGTGAAGATGTCAGCGAGCAGCTCGCGGTAGCGCGGCCCGAGAAGGATGGTGTGGTGCTCGACGTCTTCGTAGCGGCGCTTCGTCCCGAAGTACCAGACGAAAAGGCCCATGGAGTAGCGCGACTTGTCGAGGCGCTTGTCGCTCCAGCGGCGGCGGTGCTCGGCGCCGAGCAGGTGCTTGTAGGTAGTGGCGGAGTCGGCGTTGGAGACCACGATGTCGGCGGCGAGGCGCTCGCCGTCCTCCAGGGTCACTCCCGTGGCGCGGCCGCCGGCAACCTCGATGCGGTCCACACCGGCACGCGTGCGCAGCGTGCCGCCCTGCCCCTCGACCAACCCGGCGAGGCCCTCGACCAGCCGCCCGGTGCCACCCATGGCGAAATGCACGCCCCAGCGCCGCTCGAGGAAGCAGATCAGGCAGTAGATCGAGGTCGCGGTGAAGGGGTTGCCGCCGATCAGCAGCGGGTGGAACGAGAAGATGGTGCGGAGACGCTCGTCCTTCATGAAGGAGGAGACGAAACCGTAGACCGAGCGGTGGCTCCTGAGCTTGACCATGTCGGGCACGATGCGCGCCATGTCGCGCCACGACGAGAACGGCACGTCGCCAAGCTGCTCGAAGCCGACGCGGAAGATGCCTTCGCTGGCCGTCATGAAGCGCTCGTAACCGGCGACGTCGCCGGGCGAGAAGCGGGCGACCTCGGCGCGCATCGCCTCGGCATCGCCGGTGTAGCGGAAGGTCTCGCCGTCGGCGAAGCGGATTGCGTAGAACGGGGTCACAGGGCGCAGGTCGACATCGTCTTCGAGGCGCTTGCCGCAGAGCGCCCACAGCTCCTCGAAGAGGAAGGGCGCGGTGACGATGGTCGGTCCGGCATCGAAGGTGAAGCCGTCCTGCCGGTAGACGCCGGCGCGTCCGCCGAGCTGATCGCGCTTCTCCAGCACGGTGACGCGGTAGCCTCGCGCGCCGAGCCGCACCGCCGCCGCCAGCCCGCCGAAGCCGCTGCCGATGACGACGGCGTGCGGCCGGCCGTCCGCCGCGGCGGGACAGATCGAGGTCGGCAGCCCTGGCTTGCGCGTCAGCGTTTCCATGAGCCCATGTGTAACACGAAGTTGACACCTGTCGAGTGCGAAGCGGCGAGGTCGCCGTAATGGATTCCGTGTTTTTCACACCTGGCTGCGTCAGCCTGCGTCATGCGTCATGCCAACTCGACCGTCGCCGCCTACTTTTTTCCTAGACCAACGATTGAGAGGAGTAGGTTTTAATACCGGCGCAAGCGCTTTGCAAGCTGCGACTTGTGGGCTACGCTCTTCCTCGTTGGCTCCATCGAGAACCCGTTGCACAGATCCACATGGGAGGAGCGGCGCGTGACATCTGCCGATCAGCGCCTCGCACGATCGCTTGATCCGGTGGTCGGCACGGCAGAGGCGGCCGCGCCGAATGCCGACAGCATTAAAAATTTTCTGCAAAGTACTTTCAAGGGATCGCCAAAAGCACAGAAGCCGGTTGATTAAAGCCGCTCGATCGAAGCACGCTGCTCTCGAAAAGCCCTTGAGCTCTCACTGTCTCCAGGGAAGCATTTTACCAGGGCGCAATCACGCTGATAGATCTGTCGAGGTGAGTACCCCCACGTCCCGTGCGAACGCCAGCATCAACGCGGCCACCTCGGCCGGCGCCTCCTCATGCGCCAGGTGCCCCAGCCCGCGCATGATCTCGACCTTGGCCTTCGGTGCCATTTCGCGGACCGCGAAGGCGTCTTCCGACTTGATCGCCTTGTCGTTCTGACCGGCGATCAGCAGCAGCGGCACGTCGAGCAGCCCCATGTCGCGCGACAGCGGCTGCAAATCCCAGTTCGCCATCATGCCGAGCGCGGCGGCGACGTGGTCGGGGTTGGCGACCAGCGTGCGGTAATGGTCGACGCCCTCGGCGTCCGGCACGGAGCCGGTGTTGCGGATCAGCCGCTCGACCGAGCGGCGGTCGCCGGCCTGCCAGGCGAAGAGCCGCGGCATGAAGGGATTGAGGAACAGCAGTCTCGCCACCGGCGAGAGCAGCCGCGCCGCATCTCCGCCGTAGGGCTTCAGCGCGCCATTGAGGCTGACCAGCCCCTTGGGCGCGATCTTGCAGTCGAGCGCCATGCGCAGCATCACCGCCGCGCCGGCGGAATGGCCGGCAACCATGTCGGGTGTCTCGCCCATTGTCTGCATCAGGTCGCAGACGCCGGCGGCCATGCCGGGCAGCGTGAACAGGCTCTGCGGCGGCTTCTGCGTGAAGCCATGGCCCGGCAGATCAATCGCCAGCAGACGGAAATGCGGCGCCAGCAGCGGCACCAGCCCACGCCAGGAATGCGTCGCAGCACCGGTGCCGTGAAGGAGGAGGAGCAAGGGACCGCCGCCCATCTCCTGCACGTGCCACTTGATGCCGGAAGCCTCGACGAAACGGCTGGCGTCGCGGTTGGGCCAGGCCTGGCCGTCGCGGTCCCAATCGAGACTGCGGCTCGGACCCATCACTTCACTCTCGCGAGAAAAGCGTCGTAGCCCGCCGTGACCTGGTCGAGCACCTCGAACTGCGGCAGCGCGCCGGTGCGGAACACCTGGATCGTCCAGTTGGCATGGCCCTCGATCTCGCTCTTGCGGCCGTAGTCGACAAAGTCGCCACGCACGCCGTGGCACATCCACACCGGCACGGAGAGCGACTTGTAGACAGTTAGGATGTCGCGGCTGAACAGGAAGCCGGAGAGAAACGAAAACACCACGTGCTGGGCGTCGGGCTGGTGAGCGGTGACGTAGTCGTACTCGAGCAGCCCCTCGTCGATCGCGGGCGAGCCCCAGGTCTTGGCCAGGAAGAAGCGCATGCTGGCCTTGCTCGCCAGGAGATCGAACAGGCCGCGGCCCCACAGCGGGAACGAGACGATGTCGCGAACCGCCGGCTTGCCGTAGGTCGCCCCCGCCTTGCCCTGACGCTCCAGCGTGGTCTCGAAGCCGGTCGGGCTGACGAAACCGAGCGAGCGGAAGTTCAGCGGGTGCTCGCTCGCCGCCCGACCCAGGAACTCGCAGGTGAGCGACAGCGCCATCACGTCGATGGGGAAATGGCCGTGGCGGTGGCGGATGTCGTCGACGGCGGCGAGCACCGCGTCGGTCATCAGCCTCGGCGTGTAGATGCAGTCGCGCCGCTCCGAGAACCCGTAGCCCGGCAGGTCGAGCGCGTAGACCGGCCGATGCGACGCGTAATGGTCGAAGAGCGGCTTGACCTCGTAGGAGTTGCCGGCGGCGTTGATGCTGTGGATCAGCAGCAGCGGCGTGCCCTCGCTCGGGCCGGCCTTGTAGAAAGCGAGACGGCCGAAAGGGATTTGCACATAGTCGATCTTCGCATCGAGGGCCGGCGGCAGCGGCATCTCGCGCTTGGGACGCAGCGTGCGACCGCCGGCGAAACCGCCCGCCAGCCCCAAGGGAACGAGGCCGAGGAGCGCGGCGCGGCGCACCGGCGCGCGGCGGGGGGCAGACGGGAGCGGCATCGCACCTCCTTGGCGCTTCGTTGGCTCTAGCTCGCCGGTCGCGCCGCCAGCACGGCGCGGGACATCGCGCCGGCATCGGCGTAGGGAAGCGCAATATAGGCCGCGCCCATGGCCGCGGCGAGGCGACGCGCGGGATCTGCCGGCCGCGGCGCGATGTCGAGCACCATCGCCGCCGTGCCGGACAGGCGGAAAGCGGTGGCGGCGGCCTGCGCATCCGCGTCCGCGGCGGCGCGTCCGGGCTGGCCGCCGCGCCCGATGTTGGCCTTGCCGTCGGTCAACATCACCACGAGCGGGGTCTGCCCCTTGCGGCGCACGGCGTCGGCGAGAAGCGCCGCGGCCTCGACGCCCGCCGCCAAAGGGGTGCCGCCGCCGCCGGCCTGCCCGGCCAGCGCCCGCTTGGCGCGCGCCAGCGAGCGGGTGGGCGGAAGCACGATCGACGCATCGGCACCGCGGAAGGCGATGAGCGCGACCTGGTCGCGGCGCACGTAGCAATCCGCCAGGATCAGCTCGACCGCGCCCTTGGCCTCGGCGAGGCGGTTCAGCGCGGCCGACCCCGAGGCGTCGACGCAGACGATCGTCACCGCCTCGGTGCGCTGCTTGTAGCGGGCGATGCGGAAATCCTCGCGGCGGACCAGCACGCGGCCGGGCTCCGCTCCCGTTTCGGTCTGGGCGGCGCGGCGGCGCAGCGGCTGCCACGGCGCCGCCGCGCGCAGCGTGTCGACGAGGGCGAGATGGCGGCCGCCGCCCGGCGCGCCGCGGCGCGTGCCGGCGGGCCGACCGCGGGTGGCGGCCTGGCGCGGCGCGCCGCTCTTGCCGCCGGTGGCGGCTCGGGGCGCCCCGCCGGCCGCGACCGCCAGGGCGGCAAGGAGGTCGGCCGGGATCGCCGCCTTAGTCGCCTCGGCGACGCTGTCGGAGAGCGGCATGGGCTCGGATTTGCCCGGCGTCGCCTCGTCCGGCGGCGGCGTGTCGGTAGCGTCGGCGGGCTGCGGCGGCTCGGGCGTGTCCGGCGCGGGCGGCTCCGGCTCGGCTTCTTCGGGGGCGTCTTCGGTGGGGGGCAGCCGGGTGGCGCGCGGCGCCAGCACCAGCGCGGCGGCGAGTTCGGCGTCCTCCTTGGCGACCGTGTCGCGGCCGGCGAGCGCCGCCGCGGCCTTGGCCGCACGCACCGCCAGGGTGGCGATGCGGAGCGAGGGCACGCCGAAGGCGATTCCGGTCGCGCAAAGCGCCTCCACGATCTCGTCGGGGACCAGGACCGACGCGACGCGCCGGCGGGCGGCGGCGATGTCGGCGGCCTCGAGCGATACCGCCTCCTCCCCGGTGCGGGCCTCGAGGTTGAACGTGAACGCGAGGCGCTCGATGAGGGCCGCCGGCGCGCGCTCGTCGCCCTGCCCCTCGTCGAGCAGCACCGCGGTAAAGCGCGCCGGCGCACGGCCGGCCAACCCGTCGCGCTCGGTGACGATCTCGCCGGTGTCGAGCGCGGCGGCGATGGCGGCGGCGGCGGAGCGGCCGAGACGCTCGGCCATCGGCACCACCAGCACGCCGCCGTCGGCCTCCGCGAGGAGGCCGGGCGCGGCGACCGGGCGCCCGGTGGCCAAGGTCGCGGCGAGGTCGAGGCCGCCGAGCAGGCGGCCCTCGTCCGCGCCGGGGGGAAGGCGGCGCCAGGGAACGCTCGTCATTCCGGACGCAGCGAAGCGGAGATCCGGAACCGATGAGCTTCCCTTGCTGGCGTCGAAGCTCACCGGTTCCGGGTTCGGCTGCGCCGCCCCAGAATGACCGGCGTCAGAGCGGCGGCCGCCCTCTTTGCCATGCTGCGCATGGTCCCCCTTCCCCGCTTCGCGGAGGTGGATGGCGCGGAAGCCCGCCAGCCAGGCGTCGCGTACCGGCCCGGGTGGCCCGCGCAGCACCACGCCGCCGAGGCCGTGCGGGTCGACGGCGAGTAGGCGCGCGACGGCGAAGGCCGTGCCGCTCACGCCGCCTCGCCGGACATCGCCGCTGGGCCGAACACCTCGCCGACCGCGCGTTCGATCCGCGCCGTCGAGCCGGTATCGTCGAGCGGGTTGCGGCGCAGGCGGTGGCGCAAGGCCAGCGGGGCCACGGTGCGCAGGTCGTCGAGGCCGGCGCGAGTCTTGCCGGCGAGCGCGGCGGCGGCGCGAGAGGCGCGCATCAGCGTCAGCTCGCCGCGCAGACCGTCGGTGCCCAGCGCAAGGCAGAGCCTGGCGGCCTGCTCCAGCACCGCGTCCGGGACCTCGACCTTAGGGAACGCGGCGCGCGCGGCGACGATCTGCCGGCGCAGCTCGCCCTCCTCGACCTTCCACACCGCGAGGAAGGCGGCGGGGTCGCGCTCGTAGCTGTCGCGGCGGCGCACCACCTCGATGCGCTCGGCCAGCACCTGTGGCGTGCGCACCTCCACCGCCAGCCCGAAGCGGTCGAGCAGCTGCGGGCGTAGCTCGCCCTCCTCTGGGTTGCCGGTGCCCACCAGCACGAAGCGCGCGGGGTGGCGCACCGAGAGCCCCTCGCGCTCCACCACGTTCTCGCCGGACTGCGCCACGTCGAGCAGCAGGTCGACGAGGTGGTCCTCGAGCAGATTGACCTCGTCGATGTACAGGAAGCCGCGGTGGGCGCGCGCCAGTAGCCCAGGCTCGAAGCTCTTGATGCCCATGGTGAGCGCCTTCTCGAGGTCGAGCGCGCCGACGACGCGATCCTCGGTGGCGCCGAGCGGCAGGTCGACCACCGGCACGGGCGCCTTGGCGGCCTTGAGCGGGCCGGCGGCCTTGCGGGCGCGGCAGTCGTCGCAGAGCGCCGGCCCGGCGGCGGGGTCGCAGCCGTAGCGGCAGCCCTCCACCACCTTCATGAGCGGCAGCAGCGCGGAGAGCGCGCGCACCGCGGTGGATTTGCCGGAGCCGCGATCGCCGAGGATCAGCACGCCACCGACGGCGGGATCCACCGCCGCGATCAGGATGCCGAGCTTCATCTCGGCCTGGCCGGCGATGGCGGAAAAGGGGAACGGCAAAGGGTTCGCGTCCTGCTGAAAGTGCAACGATCTTGCGGCAAGCCGCCGAGGGGGACAAGCGCCGAGGCGTCGCTCCGCTCCTGGTGAAATGTCACTGGCCTTCCGCGAACGCCGCGGGATCGTCCGCCGAGATCCGTCGCCGCCGTCCGCTCGATCTGCGATCGCCGGCTCCCCCGCCTTGCCAAGCTTCGCGAAACGCGCCAATCAGCGTCGCCCGGGCGTGCCCGGATCGGCGCGTGGCGGCGGGCGCGGTGGGGCGATGGACAGGAATCTGAGCGACACCGATCGCCAGGCATGGACCGAGGAGCTCGAGCACCTGCGCCAGGAGCACCGCGACCTCGATGCCGCCATCGAGGCCCTCACGCATCTCGGCTCGGCCGACCGGCTGCAGATCCAGCGGCTGAAGAAGCGCAAGCTCAGCCTGCGTGACCGCATGACCTTCCTCGACGACCAGCTCACCCCCGACATCATCGCCTGACGCCCGCTATCGCGCACGCCTTGCGGCGCCGCGGGGCTTCGCCTATGCCCGCGCTTTGGTTCAGAGCTTCGCCGTGCCGCCCATCCCGCCCGCGCCATCCGCGCCCGAGCCGACCGCCAAGCCAACCGTCGCCGTGATCATGGGCAGCCAGTCGGACTGGAGCGTGATGAAGCACGCCGCCGACACGCTCGAGGCGCTCGCGATCGCCCACGAAGCGCTGATCGTCTCGGCGCACCGAACCCCCGAGCGGCTTTACGAATTCGCCAAAGGTGCCAAGGCGGCGGGCACGCGCATCGTCATCGCCGGCGCGGGCGGCGCGGCGCACCTCCCCGGCATGGTGGCGTCGTTGACGCCGCTGCCGGTGTTCGGCGTGCCGATCCCCGGCCACCACCTCGGCGGCCGCGATTCGCTCTATTCCATCGTGCAGATGCCGGGCGGCATTCCCGTCGGAACGCTCGCGATCGGCAAGCCCGGCGCGATCAACGCCGCGTTACTCGCCGCCGCGGTGCTGGCGCTGCACGACGAGGCATTGGCGCAACGGCTCGCCGCCTGGCGTATGGCCAAGAGCGAGGCGGTGGCGCTGGTGCCCGTCGATCATGCCTGACGCGGGCATGCTGACGCCGGGAGGCACCATCGGCATCCTCGGCGGCGGCCAGCTCGGCCGCATGCTCTGCGTCGCGGCAGCCCGACTCGGCCTGCGCGCCCACGTCTTCTGCCCGGATCCCGACAGCCCGGCCTTCGACGTCTGCGCGGCCAACACCGTCGCCGGATACGAAGACGAGGCGGCGCTCACCGCCTTCGCGGAAGCGGTCGATGTCGTCACCTACGAGTTCGAGAACGTGCCGGCGCGCACGGCGCAGGTGCTGGCGGCGGTGCGCCCGGTGCGCCCCGATGCCGCCGCGCTGGCCGCCAGCCAGGATCGCCTCGTCGAAAAGGAGTTCGTCAACTCGCTAGGCATCCGCACTGCGCCCTACGCCGCCGTCGATACCGCCGGCAGCCTGGCGCGGGCCGTGGCGCACCTCGGCCGCCCCTCAATTCTCAAGACTCGGCGCTTCGGCTACGACGGCAAGGGCCAGACCACGATCAAGGAAGGCACGGATCTCGCGGTGGCGTTCCGCTCGCTCGGCAGCGTGCCGGCGATCCTCGAAGGCGTGGTCCCTTTCTCCAAGGAGATCTCCGTGGTCTGCGCCCGCGGACTCGACGGCGCCTTCGCCGCCTTCGACATCTGCGAAAACGAGCACGCCAATCACATCCTGCACCGCACGACGGCTCCGGCCGGGATCGCGCCGGAGACAGCCGTGCGCGCGACGGAGGTCGCCCGCACCATCGCCGACGCGCTGCACTACGTCGGCGTGCTGGCGGTGGAGCTTTTCGTTACGAAGGAGGATGGCGCCGAGGCGCTCCGAGTCAACGAGATTGCGCCGCGCGTCCATAATTCCGGCCATTGGACCGAGGCGGCCGCCGCGACCTCGCAATTCGAGCAGCACGTCCGCGCCATCGCCGGCTGGCCGCTCGGAGCGACGACGCTGCGGGGCAGGATCGAGATGCAGAACCTGGTGGGGGTCGAGGTCAGCGACTGGTACAGGCTGATGGCGACGCCCGGCACTGCCCTCAACCTCTATGGCAAGGCCGAGGAACGCGCCGGCCGCAAGATGGGACACTGGACGCGGGTGCTCCGCGACTGAAGCCAGCGCCGGTTGCTACATGCGAGCCGAGGCTCTCAGCGGAACGCCCATCCCGAATATTTGTCGAGATCGATCTCGATATCGCGCACGAGGTTGGTCGCGACCATGCGCTCGCGGTAGCGGCCCTGGTCGTAGGCGAACCAGGCGATCTGGCTCAGCGCGGTGATGTTGCGGGCACCCCACTCGCGCAAAGTGACGGGATCGACATCCGCCACTTTGTAATAATTCAAATATCCCTTCTTGGTAATGTTGGCCTGGATCGTGTGCGCCTCGAAAGGAAGCGCCAAGATGATCCCTTTGGAATTATTCTCGATAAGGAAGAAGTTCGGTTTGCTCACGCGCCTTCGCCAAGGAATTCTCTAGGTCTGCGCTAGCGCCGCGTCGCTCCTTTTGCAAGCGCCTCACGACTTGCTGCCATCACGTGCGGACGCGCCCGCCGGCACGGCGCACGCACGCCTCGACCAACGACGGCGCTCACGACGCACGCGGCCAGACGAGCGATGCTGCATTGCAAGGGCCGCCATGTCCGGCCGAGGGCTTACGGAACAAAGCGTCGCACCCATGTTGCACTGCAGCATGACAGGAGACGCACCATGACGAAAACCATCTTCTCGGGCCTGGCTCTCGTTCTTTCGATCGGACTAGCTCAGGCGCAGGACGTCGAACGCAACGACGCGGCCAAGGCGGCGCATGCTCCCGGAGGGCCAGGCGGAACCGTGGGCGCCATGGAGTCTTTCTCTTACGGGATCGCGACAAGCGCGCAAGACGTCGTGCTTCAGCAGCAAGGCATGACAACTGCGGCTGGCGGCGGGCGCCCGCTCCAGGGCCGTTCCGTCATCGAGGTCACGGCCTATGCGCCGGGCACCGTCGGCGCGACGCCGGGCTCGGCGTCCGGCCGCTGATCCCTCCGGGAGTGCTACGCCGCTCCCGGAGACTCAGAGCCAGGGTTCATAGGTGACGCTGTCCATCAGGCACTGCTTGCGCGCCACGCTGTAGACGGCGCTGCGACCCAGCACGTGAGCGAGGTGGTCGCCGCCGCTAAACAGCGAGCGCACCGCGTCGCCGAGAAAGTTGAGCCCGCCGGCGTAGGCGCCGAAGGCCGGCATGATGCAGCGCAAATCGTCGGCGACGAAGCAGCGCCGTCGCACGCTGCCGGCCTTGCCGCCGACGACCGCGACGGGATGCAGGTGCCCGGCGATCTCGCCGTCGCAGGGCGAGCGCGAAGGGTGGTGGCGAAAACAGATGTGGCCGACGCCGAGCTTCGTGGCGTGGTCACCTTCCAGAGTCGCCGGGGGTGCGGGATCGTGGTTGCCGGCGATCCACACCCAATCGCGCCCGGTCTGGATGGCGCGCAACGCCACGACGTCATGCGGCAGCAGCCGTTCCGAGCCGCCGCCATCGTGGAAGGAATCGCCAAGCGCCACGACGCGACGCGGATTCAGCCGACCGACGACAGCGGCGAGCTTGGCCAGGGTCGCCGAGGTGTCGTAGGGCGGCAGGAAGACGCGCTTCTTGGCGAAGGACGATCCCTTCTCCAGGTGCAGGTCGGCCACAACCAGCAAGTGCTCCTCTGGCCAAAACAGCGCGCCCGACGGATCCGCGACGAAGGCGGAGCCGTGCAGGCGCAGGATCTTTTCCGGGGAGGTGTCGACGCGGGCGGCGTGGGCAGGCATCACCGGGTTAAAGCAGATTCGCACGCGGTCTGTCGCCCGAGGCGCCCGAGTCGCAACGCCGCGCCTGGACATCTCATTTTCTACGAGATCGTTCGGATTGAACAGCGAGCCTCATGCGATGCCGCTCAGCATAAGCTGCGAAGCCGCCGGCGCGCAGTGGAGACAGTCGTGCGGCGTGACGTGCATTTCGCGGCGGGCTCCGTTCCTCGGTCGATACGATCGTCGTGGCTCGATCCGCGGGTCAGAGCGACGGGGGTGCGGTCTTGGCATCGCGCTTGAGCGTCGCGTTCGATGACGTGGCGACATCGTCGCGCGGATTAATAGGTATATCGGGCCAGCAAACGGTGCGCGGTTTGTCCAGAAGCGGAGGCACCGTCGAGGCGCCAACCAGCCAGGCTGGGAAAGCGGAGCGATGGGCGAGGTAGTTGTCGAGCGTCGGCAGAGCGGGATCGAGCTTCTTCCACACGGTGACAAGGTTGCAATCGCTGATCGCGAACGGCGCGAAGGTGAACGAGCGAATCACCTCCTGGGCCGGCGTCACGGCACCGAGAAGCAGGAGGCAGACACCGCCGGCGAATAGGCCCCGGCGCGTCGCCCAGGCGATCGCCAGCGCGTCGGCGAAGGCGATCGAGAGGATCATCAATGCGGGGATCGAGGCGCGCATGACGAGGTCGTTCGAGACGCCGAAACGCTCAACCGGCAACACGACGAGAATGCCTATCGAGACGGCCACGATCCCCTTCGTCATCGGATCCAGGCCCGGCCACGTCTCGCGAATGATGACGACGTGCGGGATCTCGATGGCGATGAAGGCGACGATCGCGGTTGCCATAGACGGCATGAAGAGGATGAAGGCGTGCGGGACCTGCGCTGCATCCACCTGCATATAGAAGGCGACCGGCAGGTAGCAGGCGGCGGCGGCAACAGCGAGCCAGAAGCGCGGTGTCACGACGAAGTGCCGCGCGTCGCGCACGAAGAGATAACCGGCAAGCGGCACCGTGCCGATGAAGGCGAACGGCGACCAGAACAGGCTTGCTGCCATCGCCAGACCCAAATCACCGAGAGTGGCCTCGCGCCTGACGCAGAGCAGCACGACAAGGACCAACCAGTAGGCCGGCAGAGCCTGGTTTGGCACCCAGAAGATCTGCGTGATGACACTCGAATATTGAAACGGGCACCACCACTCGATGTGCGACGGCAGGCTGAACGCGGCTATGTCCTTGCCCTGCTTCAACCACGCCAAGATGTGCCCGACGACATCGAGGCCGCTGAAGCTGAGGAAGACGACAACGACCAGTGGCGCGCGCCGCCCCGCGAGGGTCGCGAGCATGTAGAGGATCAGCGCCAGGAACGCGGTGTTCTGCGCCAGCAAAGCGGCATGACCGGCGACGAGGCCCGCTGCCTTCGCGACGAGCGCCGGCAGCATGTACATGCCGAGCGGCGCTCTCAGGAAGAGCGTTTGTCCGTCGACCTGATAGGCCGGGGGGAACGGCCCGCGAGCGACATCTGCCAGCACCGCGTCCCGCCACAACCAGTCCCAGTTGCTGAAAACAAGGTGGCTTTCGCCGCCGAGGACCACGATCGCGAGCGATAGCGCGAGACAGATGCAGAGCCGCGGCACGTCGAGCGCCCGAGCCAAGGTTGCATCCGATGCAAACGTGCGCCGGCCTCCCAGCACGGCGACGCTGCCGACGATGCCCGCCATCAGGACAGAAGCCGGCAACGTCCGGAGCTGCAGCGCGAAGAGCACGTTCGGCAAGAGAACGAGACATGATCCCGCCAGGACGACATGGCGGTTGGTGACGACATGGCGGTTGGTGACGACATGGCGGTCGGTGACGATCGGCGCGGCGAGATCCGGCGCGCCGGCCGTCGGCATCGATCGGACCAAGGCCGACGGTACAAGGCTCACAGCGCACCTTGTTCGGTACCGAAGACGAAATGCCGTTGGAGCATGAACGCCAAGGCCGCCATCGGCATCAGCATCACGGCCTGCGTAGCCCAGTCCTCGAGGCCCAGGCGTTTCAGCGAGAGGATCGCGATATAGTCGATTGCGAAGACGATCGTGTAGACAGCGGCAAAGCGCAGATGGAGCCCCGTCCGCCGTGAGCGGAACACGAGGAACCTCGAGGTTTGAAAGTTGAAGGCGACTCCGAGCAGCATCGAGGCGACGAGAGCGACGCCGAGACCGGCCCCGAGATGCAATGCCACGATGAAGACCGTGTAGCCGAAGATGGTGTTGAGGACGCCGGCGCCGAGAAAACGTAGGAAGCCGAGCGAGGGAATCGCTCGGCTCCGAATTAAGGGCCGAGCGCCAGCAGGTCCTGCTGTCGAGCCACTCACGACGCGCGCGCCCCGGACGAGCCCGCCCCCGATGCGCTCCTCACCTCACCGTCACGGATCATGTCGCGGCGGATGTAGTGCGGACGCGCCTTCACCTCCTCGAAGATCTTGGCGATGTACTCGCCGATCAGGCTTACCGCGAGCAGGTTGATGGAACCGAAGAAGATGATGAGCGTGACGAGCGACATGAACCCGCGCGGCGCCTGCTGCGGATATGCGAGCCAGGAGAAGAGATAGACGAGGCCGAGGAGCATAGACAGGAGGAACAGCACAACGCCGGCGGCGCTCAGCATGTTCAGCGGGGTGTTGGAGAAGGACAGGATGCCCTTCTTCGCCCAGCCGAAGTTCTTGAGGAGATTGTTCGTGGAGACACCGAACATGCGTTCGGGACGCACGTAATCGACGCCGGTCTGCCTGAAGCCGACGAAGGCGCGAAGGCCGCGGATGAAGAGATCGCGCTCCGGAAAGCTCAGCAGCGACTGCACGACGCGCCGATCCATCAGCGAGAAGTCGCCGGCGTCGCGCGGCACGGACACGTAGGAGAACGCCTGAAAGACGCGGTAGAACGCCTTGTAGGCGAACCGCATGAAGATCGGCGCCTCGCGCTTCACGCGACGTCCGTAGACGACGTCGTAGCCCTCGCGCCACTTCGTCACGAACGCCTCGATCAGTTCGGGCGGATCCTGCAGGTCGCCGTCGAGCAGCACGCAGGCGTTCTTCGTCGCCGCCTCCATCCCGGAGCGGAACGCCGCCTGGGAGCCGAAATTGCGCGAATGCGAGATGCCGATGACGTGCCGGTCCCTGGCGGAGATCGCCTGGATGATGCTCTGGCTGTCGTCCGGAGAGCCGTCGTTCACGAAGATGATCTCGTGGCCGATGTTGAGCGTCTCGAAGACCGCTTTCAGCCGCTCGTACATGAAGGGGATCGCCTTCGCGTCCTTGTAACAGGCGATGATCGCGGACACGCTGTGGGTCTCGTCGACGCCGAAGCGCTTGGAGGATTTCGAGTAGCGTTCGACGTCGTCGAGCGCGGCGAGCCAGCGCGCCGTGCCGCGCAGGCCGTCGGCGAGCGAGGTGCGGGCAGTCCAGCCGAGTTCCGCCTGCGCCTTGCTCGGGTCGGCAAACCATTGCGGCACGTCCCACTGCCGCTTCGGCATGGTGAAGGTTGGCTGCTCCTCGAGCCCGAATTGCGACTGGATCTGCCGTGCGAAGGCGCCGATCGTCGTTTTGAGCCCGCTGCCGATATTATAGGATTCGCCGTAATGCTCCGGCCGCATGTTGGCGGCAGCGAGGATGAAGGCCTCGCAGGCGTCGTCGACGTGGAGGAAGTCGCGCGAGATGTGGGGATCGACGTAGGACGTGTGGCTTCCACGCGCGGCCTTGACCAGCGCCGTCGGCACGAGGCGCGAGGCGTCCTCGTAAGGCCCGTAGATGGAATACAAACGAAGGTTGACGCCAGGAAAAGCGAGTTTCTTGCCGGCGTAGTGGATCAGGTTCGATGCCGCCGCCTTCGACACGGAATAATGGCTGTTGGCCCGGAGCGGGCTGTTCTCGCCCGGGCCGGAGGCGTCGTCGCCGTACTCGGACGAACTGCCGGCGTGAACGTAGCGGTGCACGCCGCGCTTGCCGAGTTCCTCGACAAGCCGCGCCGTCAGGTCGAGATTGGTTCGGTAGATCAGACCGACGTCCGTCTCGAACGAGTAGGCGCCGTGCGCGACGCAGTTGAAAACGGTGCGCGGCTGAATCCTGTCGAGCAGCGACTTGACGTTCTGCTCGACGAGCAGATCCCCGGCGACGATGTGGTGTGTCGCGATGCCGTCGAGCCGCCAGGCGGCACTCTGCGAGCTGGTGCCGAAGACGTCCTGGCGATAACACAGAAGCAGGCGCAGGAGATTGGCGCCGACAAAGCCGCTCGCGCCGAGCACGAGGATCGGGCCACGCAGGTGCTCGACACGGATCCGCATGGATTCGTCGTAAGTGTCGGCGGACTGGAAGCGCTCATGTGTCAATGGATGTTCCGCATTCGGCCGATCTCGGCGAGCACGGTCGCGGCATCGAGGCCACATTCGCGCCGGTGGAAGGCTTGCGAGCCGTAGCGCCCGGATAGGTAGCCCTTGGCGGTGAAATGGTGGAAGCGCCGCGGCGCCCTACCGTCCGCCATCAGGGCCGAAGCGATCATGTGGCCGGCACTGCCTTGCGCGACGTGCTCCTCGAGAACGAAGAGGGCGTCGAGGTCGACGATTCGCGCCGTGCAGGCCGCGGGCATCGGCGCCAGCGTCAACGGCAGCTCGGAGACCACCCAGATCTCCGGCCTGAGCTCCTCCTCGATCGCCATCGCCTCGGCCCAGAGGCCGCCGGCGTTAGGACCGATCACGACGAGCACGCCGGCCTGGCCGGAGCATAGCCGCCGCCACGGCGCGTAGGGCGGTAGGACGGCGTCTCTGGGCTTCTCGCAACGTCCGAGTCGCAGGTAGCCGGGATGCCGATCCGCCGCCATGCGCCGGGTAATCGGCGCGAGATCGTCGGCGAAGGCCGGTACGTAGGCGCGCATGTTCTGCAGCGCGAGCAGCACACCGTAATCTTCCAGCGCGTGGTGCGAGCCGCCCATTACGCCGTAACCGTAGCCACCGCCGTTGCCCACCATCTTCACGTCGAAATCATGCAGGCAAACGTCGTTGCGGATCTGTTCGAACGGGCGACCGAAGATGAACGGCGCGATCGAGTAGGTCCAGCATTGCTCGCCGAGGCTGGCGACGCCGGCGGCGACGGAGATCATGTTCTGCTCGGCGATACCGGCGTTGATGAAGCGCTCGCCCATCGTCGCCCTAAGGGGTTCCAGCGCCATGAAGCCGAGGTCGCCGGTGAAGAACACCATGCTGCGTTCCGCCGACCGCTCGCTCATCGCATTGCAGAAGGCGCTTCTCAAGCGACCGCCCGCTTCGCAACGGCCTCGACGCCCGGCCCGCGCGCGACCGCCGCGATCTCCTTGAGTTCCTGCACCGCGAGCTCGAGCATCGCTTGGTGGTACTGCTCCTCGCCGAGCGGCAGGTAGTGCCACTCCAGCTTGTTCTCCATGAAGGAGATGCCGCGCCCTTTCGTCGTTTGCAGGGCAATGACCCGCGGCCCGTCGGCGTCGCAGGCGAGCGCATCCCCGAGGGCAGCGGCGCAATGGCCGTCGATCTCCACGACGTCGAGCCCGAGACCGGCAATCCTATGCGCAAGACCGTCGAGCGACATGACGTCCCGGGTCGAGCCGAAGCCCTGCAGCCCGTTCTCGTCGATCAGGACGGTGAGTTTCGCCAGTTGGTGGTGGCGGGCGAACAGCATGGCTTCCCAAGTCGAGCCCTCCTGGCATTCGCCGTCGGACAGGAGGCAGTAGACCCTACCCGGCTCGCCGCGCAGCCGTTTGCCGAGGGCGACCCCGGCCGCGAGCCCGAGCCCATGGCCGAGGCTGCCCGTCGCGAAAGCGATACGGGAGTGACACTTCGGCGCCGGATGGCCCGCGAGACGTGTAGAGTTCTTGTGGAAGGTCGTAAGCTCGGCTTCGTCGATCAGGCCAATCGACCAAAGAGCAATATAAAGCGCTCCTGCGGCATGCCCCTTCGAGAGGACGAAGACGTCCTGCTCGCTCATGACGGAGGTGTGAAGGTAAAGTATGGCATCGAGTGCCGACAGGTTGCCGCCGATATGGCCGACGTTGCTCTCGCGATGCATTTGCAGCAGTCGGCGACGCGCAGTGATAGCGCGAAGTTTAAATGACGGCGGCAGTGCTGTTGGTTGCATCCCAGACCTCTCGCGCGTCGGGGCCGGTCCGGTGCGGCACTTCTGAATTCACACTCACAATGCGCTAAGTGCAGTTAAGGAGAACTTAAGAACGTGGTGCGCGTCGTCGCGCGATAGCATTCATCAACGTCTGCTTCGGCTATCCGATTATCATCGCAGGAATGGCTGCTGTTGGTGCAGTTGCAGACCGGCTGCTGACATCTGCAAGAAAACGGAGAGGCTGCAGCATCAGGCACGAGGTCCTGCGCCACACTTCCTCGGATCGCACGAGGAGGGAGTTCACGCCTTTCAGCGCAGGTCGCGCGTCTCGAAGGCGCTCAGGCTACTCGCGCGCCCACCGCAAAACCTCGACGACGATCCCGCGCTATCGATCACCAGCATTGCGCCAAAGATCGGCGCGTTGGTAGAGGCATCGAACAGCATCTTCGAGCGTAGCGATATCGGCAGCTTCTTTACGTCCGGTGCGGCGCGGTCCGCCACCAGTGCCCACAAAGACAGGTCGCAGGTCGCATCGTGTCGGCGAGATCGGCCGCGAGCAGCGCTGCGATATCTCGGACATAGCCCGACGCGTCGTGCCGCCGCTCATCGTGGGAAGCCCGCACGATAAAGGCGAATATGACCCATGCTGACGAGGCTCAGAACGAACGCAGCCGTCCTGGGGCGCCTCATGCCGCCGAGCGCTTGCAGGCGCCAAGACGGCTTACCTCTTTGCAGCTAGAGCAACGTCCGCTGTTGCGGACTTGCTCCAACAAAGTACACCGTAGCGAGGACAGGGACATAAGCGGCGGAGCGAGTTTGAATGACCGTCTGTTACTCTAGGCAGGCCACTCCTAGAGGACGCCGTCATCTCGCGATGACCGGTGGGAGGTCTTCGTCGAACGGCCCGGACCTCGACGCAGCGCTCTCAATAGCTGTTGACGGAGATCTTCGGCGGCAACGCGCCAAGCCTGGCTGCTTCCGTCATCGAGGGCCAGCGCCTGATGGAAACTCTTGTGGGCGCGGCCAAAACTTGTGTCGTGGAGACCGTGCTTATCAAAAAACCTGCCGATTTTGCAGCGGTGCGGATCGGCGGCGTCCTCGTGCCAGCGCATTCGGAGCGGTTGGTTGGCCAGCACACGGCAGGCCTCGACGATGGTGAGATGCGCCGCGTAGACGCCAAGCATGGATGAAGGGTCCGGATCGGGCGGCGAGAACGACACGCCCTCAAGCCAGGAGGCTACCGCCGATCCGTCCATCGGACGCGCGATGCAGTAGCCCTGAACGTATTCCACGCCCATGATCGTCAGGGCCTCTAGGACGTCCAACGTCTCGACGCCCTCGACGACCAGCTTGCGGTCGAGACCCCTCGCAAGACCTAGCATACTCGAGATGAATTGCAGGTCTTCGGGTCGCCTCTCGAGCTGTCGCGAGAAATTCTGATCCAGCTTGAGCACGTCGACAGGCAGGTCCTTGATGTGGATCAGCGAGGCGTAGGCGCTGCCCACGTCGTCGAGCGCGACCTTGAAACCGAGCCCCTTCAGCCGCCGGATCGCCTTCACCATGGCTGCGGTATTGGTGATTGCCTCGCCCTCGAGGATCTCGATCACGAGCCGGTCCGGCGAACCATCGTGGCAGGCCACGGTGAAACGGATCATCTCGACGAAGTCGCGATGAAGCAGCAGCGACGCGTCGACGTTGATCGCCACGTAGAGACCGCCGCCTGCAGGCTCTAGTTCCTTGAGCAGGGCGATGCCCTTTGCGAGCATCGCATGGAAGAGCTCGAGCGAGCGCTCGGCATCCAGCGTGTGCAGGAACTGCACGGGCATGAGCAGTCTACCGTCCGCACGCAACCGCGCCAACGCCTCGAAACCCACGACGCGCCCCTCGAGTATGCTGTAGATGGGCTGATAATATGGGACGACCTGCTCGACCAGGCTCCATGAAGCCGCCTTCCTCTGACCGAGCGAACAAGCAATCTGCAAGATCTGAGTCCCAGGATAGACGACAGCTTGGTCTAACAGCAACCTTCTACGAATAGCTTAAACAAGGAGGGCAAAACAGTATTGACGCAACGTCAATCATGATCTTTCAGCGAGCCATTGACTAGCGAAAAGTCGGCTCTTTCCGCAGCAGTGCAATTTCGCCCGCGGTGGCTCCTCTCGGAAGAGGTCCGGCTGAGCCTGCGCGCTCGCCACCCTAAAACTTGGAACCACATATCTGGTCGAAACGCGGAAGCTTCCCATCAGCGTCATCAGGCGCAGGTCGACGTAGGCGTGCGGCGTTTCGCAGAGAGCGCGACGATGCGGGCGATGAGGTCCGCCTTCGATGCCCCGACTCGCTCCGACGCAGCTTCCTAACGGAGCACGTCGACCGCGTTCGGCTGTGCGATCACGAGCGTGCCGCCGAGGACTCATCCGCCGATAAGCGACGAAATCCAGGCGCACTTCCGTCAATTTTCCGTAGCAGCAGCAACGTCGCTCGCGCTTCGAAAGCTCAATGACTGATTCGAATGGCACGCCCAACGGGAATCGAACCCGTGTCTCCGCCGTGAAAGGGCGACGTCCTAGACCGCTAGACGATGGGCGCGGAGGCGGGCGCCGGAGCGCCGTGGTCCTGCAACCGGGTATAGTGAAGGGGCGAAAGGCTGGCAAGGCGCATGGGCCTCGTGCGGCCTCTTGGAATCCGCGACTCGGGAGACGGTTGCGCGTCGGGCGGAAATCCTTATAACACACGCTTCGTTTCGGCCGGGGGCTGAACGGACGGTCCGATCTTTCCGGGCAGGTCGCCTGTCGCGTTTCTCGCGGATGGGCGTTCCGTCGTCCCGTGTCCTCGCCTTCGTGGAACACGTCGGGCCTTTCCGGGGCTCGAAGGGCTTCGCGCCGGAACGACACAGGAGAAGGCTCAATATGGCTCTCTACGAGCATGTCTACATGGCACGTCAGGACGTCTCCGCCCAACAGGTCGAGACGATGACGGAGACTTTCAAGCAGGTGGTGGAAGGGCTGGGCGGCACGTTTGCCAAAGTCGAGTACTGGGGCGTCAAGTCGCTTGCCTTCCGCATCAAGAAGAACCGCAAGGCGCATTTCACGCTGCTCAACATCGACGCGCCGTCCGCTGCCGTGGCGGAGATGGAGCGGCAGATGGGCCTTTCCGAGGACGTGCTGCGTTTCATCACGGTGCGCGTCGAGCAGCATGAGGAAGGCCCCTCGGCGATGATGCGCAAGCGCGAGGACGACGATCGCGGCGATCGCCGTGGCGGCCCGCGCGGTGACCGTCCGCCGCGTCGACCGCGCGAGGATGCGCCACCCGGTAGCCCCAACGAAGGAGCCTACTGATGACCGTAACCACTACCGGTGGCGCGCGGCGCCCCTTCTTCCGCCGTCGCAAGACCTGCCCGTTCTCCGGCCCCAGCGCCCCGAAGATCGACTACAAGGACACGCGGCTGCTCTCGCGCTACGTTTCCGAGCGTGGCAAGATCGTGCCCTCGCGCATTACCGCCGTCTCGGCCAAGAAGCAGCGCGAGCTTGCCCAGGCGATCAAGCGCGCCCGCTTCCTCGGCCTGCTACCCTATGTGATCCGCTAGGCTCAAAGCATAGCATTATCGTCGGACCGTCCACGCGGTCCGACATCCCGTCAGTTGAGGCGCGCACCGACGCGCCCCTAACCGCTTTCGCGCGGGACAGCGATCCTTGAAGTTCAACCTAGCCACCCCCAGCCTCTCCGGCACAGGGCTCGCTGCCGGTGCTGCCGCCGGCGTGGCCGCGGCGCTGCTGTCGATGATGACGCAGCAGCATCAGGTGCTGACCCTTGTGTTGGGGTTCGTCGCGCCGCTGCCGATCATGATCGCCGCGCTCGCGTTCGGTCCATGGGCCGGCGGACTGGCCGTCCTCGTCGGCGCGGTCTTCGTCGCCATCTTCGACATGAAGCTCGGCCACCTCGTCCTGGCCGCCAGTCCCGGCGGCGCTGCCGCTCTCGCCGACAGCCTCAACTTTCTCGTCGGGCTCGGCATACCCGCTTGGCTGCTGACGTTCCTTGCCCGCATCCCCCCTCGTCCCCCCCGCGCCGGGGCCGCTCCGCCGCGCATGCGACCCGACGAGCTGAGGCTATCGCGCGTCGTCATGGCGGCCGTGCTGTTCGCCGTCGCGGCGGTAGCCCTCCAGCTCGGCCTCGAGATCGTGGCCCAAGGCGGGCTGACGAAGGTCGATGCGGCGCTGGTGGCTCAGTCCGAGCAATATGTCCGGGAGCTGGCGGAGAAGGGCCAGTCTGTCCTCAGCGCCGAGCAGCTGCAAAGCTCCGCCCTCGTCTTCGCCGCGCTGGAGCCGTGGGTGAAGGCCTCGTCGAAGGTCGTGTTCTTCCTCGTCAACCTCTGGCTCGCGGCGCGCATCGCGCGGACCTCGGGCATGCTCGGTACGGATTGGCCGGACATCCCGCGCAACCTGCGTCTCCCGCGCTTCGCCGCGCTGGCGCTCGCCGTCTCGTTGGGCCTCAGCTTCACCATAGGCTTGGTCGGCCTCGTCAGCCACATCGTCAGCGGGGCGATCATCGCCGCCTTCGCGCTGCAGGGCTTGGCGGTGATCCACGCGCTCACGCGCGGCCGTACCTGGCGCATGCCGGCGCTGGCCTTCACCTACCTGCTCGTGCCGCTGGTATTCTGGGCGGTGCTCGGTCTTCTCGACACCGCCTTCTCCTTCCGCGACCGGCAGACGCCTGTCATCAAGAAGCAATCAGAAAGGAAATCTCCATGGAAGTGATCCTGCTCGAACGCGTCCCCAAGCTCGGCCACATGGGCGAGACCGTCCGTGTCAAGGACGGCTACGCCCGCAACTGCCTTCTGCCCGGCGGCAAGGCGCTGCGCGCTACCGAAGCCAATAAGAAGCGTTTCGAGGGCCAGAAGGCCGATCTCGAAGCGCGCAACATCGAGGCTCGCGGCGCCGCCGAGGAGGTGAGCGGACAGCTCGACGGCTCGACCTTCATGATCATCCGCCAGGCCGGCGAGACGGGCTATCTCTACGGGTCGGTCTCGACCCGGGACATTGCCGACGCGGTCACGACGGGCGGCACCAAGGTCGGCCGCAACCAGGTCGTGCTGACCCACCCAATCAAGACGCTAGGTGTCCATACCCTACCCATTCAGCTCCATCCGGAGGTCGAGGTCCACGTCAAGATCAACGTCGCGCGTTCCGCGGAGGAAGCCGAACGTCAGGCACGCGGCGAGGACGTCAACATCGTCGAGCGCGACAACATGGACGATCTCGGCCTCGAGGTTGGCGCGGCGCTCGCCGGGTTCGAGGGCGACATCGCCCGCTGAGCCGCCTGCGAGAGCATTCAGGTAACGAGCGGTCCTTAGGGCTGCCCGTTACCGACTTAATGCTCGCGCCTTACTCTGCCGCCACTCGCATGAGGTCGGCATCGGCCAACTGGTCGGCTTGCGGCACCCGCCCCTGGTCGAGCAGGTGGAGGAAGGCGATCATCTGCGGACCCTGTCCCACGGCGCAGGCGGCGAGGGCCCGGCCGTCCTTGATGTAGTAGCTGATGAAATCGAGCTTGGTGGGATCGCCGCGGGTGACGATCTCGTCCCAGTCCGCGGCATAGCCAGCATAGTCGAGCCGCCTGTCGCCCTGGTTACTCCAGAAGAACGGCGCGTCCTGGAACGGCTTGCTGTGCCCGAGCATGCCGCGCGCGGCGTGAATGGCGTGCTGCTGCGCGAGACGCCAGTGCTCGATGCGCGCCGTGCCACCGCCGCGGGGCTCAGGAAACGCGGCGATGTCACCGGCGAGCCAGACGCCGGGGGCGCAGGTGAGGTCGGGTCCCACCTCAATGCCGCCGTCGTCGCGCTTGGCGACACCGATGATCGCTTCTGTCGCCGGCGCGGCGCCGGCGCCGATCAGCACCATGTCGGCCGGCAGCACGTCGCCACTGTCGAGCTGAACCTGGGCGACACGCCCCTTGCCTTCGATCTTCGCCACCTTGCCCTGCAGGAAACGGACACCAGCACCTTCGTGGTGCACCTTGAGGGCGTGGGCGACATCATCGCCCATCCGTGCCGCTAGCGGCAGCGGCTCCGGCGAGACGATGGTGACGGAAAGGCCGCGCTTGGTCAGGAAGGCCGCCGCCTCCAGCCCAATGAAGCCGCCTCCGATGACCACCAGCGTCTTCGCCGTCTCGGCCGCCGCGCTGATCGCCTCGGCATCGGCGAGCGAGCGCAAGGTGAACACGTTGCCGAGTTCGTGGCCGGGGAACGGCGGCACGACGGCGCGGCTGCCGGTGGCGACGAGCAGCGCGTCGGGCGTCAGCACCGTGCCGTCGCCGAGCGTCACCATGCGCGTCGCGACGTCGATGGTCTTGGCCTCGCTCGCGAGGAACTCGGCCTTCACCGCGGCGTAGAAGTCCCTTTCCAGCAACATGGCGGCCGGGTCGGTCTTCTTGGCGAGGAAGTTCTTGGACAGCTTGGGACGGTCGTAGGGCTGGCCCGCTTCGCGCCCGACCATGACCAAGCGGCCGCCGAAGCCCTCGTCGCGCAGCGTGATCGCGGCGGCCACCGCCGCGGCACCGGTGCCGACGATGACGAAGTTGCGCGTGTCATGCGCGTGCGGCCGGGCCCTGGCCTTGGCTATCGGCTCCAGGGAGACGACGACGTGCTCGCCCTCGGTTCGGATAGCGTACTGGTCAAGCGCCTTCAGCGCCGGCGGTTGGACCAGCGCGCCGTCACCGATGTCGAAGGCGGCCTTGTGCCAGGGGCAATACAACGTGTGACCGCAGATCTCGCCCTTGGCGAGCGGTGCTCCATAGTGCGGGCACTTGGCTTGGAAGGCGCGCAGACCGTGCTCGTCGCGGATGAACAGCACCTTGTTCTCGCCGTCCTCGACCTGCGTCATTCCCATGGGAATGACGGCCTCGACCGCTCGCACTTCCGCAACCATTGCCCGCTCCTTCTTCGAACAGGTCTAATCGCTCGCCGGCGTAGCAGTTGCCTGAGCTATTCGGCCGCCTTGAGCGCCGGGTTGGTCATGGTCTGGATCACCTCGAACCCCTCGAACTCGGGATGGCCGAGCGTGCGCCGCTTGTTGTCGCCGGCGTTGCGGTGCGCGGCGCGGAACTGCTCGGAGCGCGTCCAATCCTCGAATTGCGCCTTCGAGGCCCAGACCGTGTGCGACGAATAGAGGATATGGTCCTCGCGCTCGGGTCCCCGCAACATGTGGAACTCGAGGTAGCCAGGCGAATCCTTCAGAAAGGAATCGCGGCCGAGCCAGAGCGCTTCGAAGCCTTCCGCCTCTTCCTTCATGACCTTGAAGCGATTCATTGCGATGAACATGGGCGCGTCCTCGTTTGGCCTGATCCTGCCACCACTTCGGCACAGCCGTGCGGCGGCGGCAAGGCCAGCGGCCGTGGCAGGCGGTCACCCGCGCCTTCTCCAGCTCCGGAGAGGCTTCGTTGACCATGCCGACATTCACTCCGGCACGACCGCGCGAATCCGGCCGTCTCCTCGCAATTCGCACAACTTCGGCAAGAGCGGATTCATGCCGGGCGGTCTTACCTGGTGCTTGAACGCGAAGACGGGTGGCACATGGCGAGCGAGAAGGCCGATTATGCACGCGTGCGGACGCACCTCCTGGTAGGCGTGACGAGCTCCAGCCTCGCTGTCGCCGCCGCCACGACGTTCATCGCGCTCGCCGCGCTGCTGAGCTTCGTGCCCGAGCCGCAGGACACCGGGAGCGCCTGGACCCTGCACGGCACGTTGGCTCCCAACGACATGCCGGACGTGCCGTTGCCAGACGGTGCGAAACGCGTTTAATGCCGCTCACCGCGGTCGTCCCGAGGCACCGACGGGCCGGTAGCTCAATGGTTAGAGCCGACCGCTCATAACGGTCTGGTTGGGGGTTCGAGTCCCTCCCGGCCTACCAACGGGATATGTTGTCGTCCGAGCGTAGTAGATGCCGACGAGCCGGCCCAGGCTCCCGGCAGACCACGGGATGGTTGGAGGAAAGAAAAGGCGGCGAGCGACGAGGTCTGTGGCGTGCGGCGCGTCCTACCCTCCGCAAAGACACGAGCAAGGGGGCGCACCAAGTCGGCGCAGCCTATCGCGCTACAGGATGTAGCGGCTCAGATCCGCGTTGCGCGCCAAGTCGCCGATGTGGCTCTCGACGAAGGCGCCGTCGACAACGATGGTCTCGCCGCCGCGGTCGGAGGCGGTGAAGCTGACGTCATCGAGCACGCGCTCCATAACGGTTTGCAGGCGCCGCGCGCCGATGTTCTCGACCGACGAGTTCACCTGCACCGCCACTTTGGCCAGCGCATTGACCGCGTCGGGCGTAAAATCGAGCGTCACGCCCTCTGTCAGCATCAGCGCCTGGTACTGCTTGAGGAGGCTGGCCTCGGTCTCGGTTAGAATTCGTCGGAAGTCGTCCTCGCCGAGCGGCTGCAGCTCGACGCGGATCGGCAGGCGGCCCTGCAGCTCCGGCAGAAGGTCGGAGGGTTTCGAGACGTGGAACGCGCCAGACGCGATGAACAGCACGTGGTCGGTCTTCACCGGCCCATGCTTGGTGTTGACCGTGGTGCCCTCGATCAGTGGCAGCAGGTCGCGCTGGACGCCTTCGCGCGAGACATCGGCGCCGCCGCGGTTCTCGCGCGCGCAGATCTTGTCGATCTCGTCGAGGAAGACGATGCCGTTGTTCTCCACCTGCCGGATCGCCTCCGCGACGATGGCATCGTTGTCCATCAGCTTCTCGCTCTCCTCGGCGATCAGCGGCGCGTGGGCCTCGCGCACCAGCAGGCGCTTGGGCTTGGCCTGCTTGCCCATGCTCTTGCCGAAGATGTCGCCGATGTTGATCGCGCCGACGGACGCGCCCGGCATGTTGGGCAGCTCGAACATAGGCATGCCGCCCCCGCCCTGCTGCAGCTCGACCTCTATCTCCTTGTCGTCGAGTTCGCCGGCACGCAACCTCTTGCGGAAGCTGTCGCGCGTCGCCGACGAGGACTGCGCGCCGACGAGCGCGGTCAGCACGCGCTCCTCGGCCGCGAGTTCGGCACGTGCCTCGAGGCCCTTGCGCTTGCCGTCCTTGACCATGGTGATCGCGGTCTCGACGAGGTCGCGCACGATCTGCTCGACGTCGCGGCCGACGTAGCCGACCTCGGTGAACTTGGTCGCCTCGACCTTCAGAAAAGGCGCGTTTGCGAGCTTGGCGAGACGCCGTGAGATCTCGGTCTTGCCGCAGCCGGTCGGCCCGATCATGAGGATGTTCTTAGGGAGCACCTCTTCGCGCATCGGGCCTTCGAGCTGCAGACGGCGCCAGCGATTGCGCAGCGCGATCGCCACCGCGCGCTTGGCGTCCTTCTGCCCGATGATGAACCGGTCGAGTTCGGAGACGATCTCGCGGGGGGAAAAATCGTTCATGTGGTCGAGGTCACCAGAGGATGGGGCAGGCGGCCGGCGAGCGTGCGCGGCAGGCGGCGAAGGATGGCGCGGCGCAGCGGGTGCCAGCCGGCCGAGAGCAGCAGGATGAAAGCGCCCAGCGCCAGCACCACGACCGGCACGAGATAGGTGGAACCGGTGAGGCCGGCGGCGCGAATTAGGGCCGACAGTGCGAAGCCGGCATAGACGAGGCCCGAGACCAGGATCGCGCGGCGGTCGATCACGACGGCGAGGATGCCGAGCGCGACGAACACCCAGAGGATGCCGAGCGCCGCGCCCGTCGTCAGACGATCGTCGAGCCCGTGCAGGAAGCCGCGGATCAACGGATGGACGATCAGCGGCGCGGCGAGGAGATGCAGCCAGAAGGCGATGTCGGTGCGCCGCGTCAAGCGCTGGGGATCCGACATGTCGAAGCGCATCGCAAGCGCGAACACCGCGATGCCGCAGGCGAACAGCACGGCGTTGAGCACCGTCTCGTTGGCGGGACTGACGAGACCGACCACGAGCGTCAGCGCGAGGACGCATAAGGCCGCGGTTCCGGCGGCAACGGTGATCGGTACGCGGAAGCGGACGTAATGCGACGCGGCGAGAGCGGCCGTCACGAGCGCCGCCAAGCCCAGCGGCAGCAGGTCCAGCGGGATGATGCCTAGGATCGACGATCCCCGGTTGACCGCCGAAGCCGAGGGCAGCAACGTCGCGAAGATCTGGGCCGCCAGAACGAAGACCGCAGCGACGAAGACGACGAGCAGCACGATGCTGGGCAGCGCCATGCGGCGCTTCAGGGTGAAAAACTCCGCCAGCAGCCAGGCGCAGGCCGCCACCCCGGCGTAGGCCAGCGTCGACCCCGTCCCCGAGCTCATCAGGAAGAACAGCGCGCCGATGAAGAGCACGACGCCGATCGTGACGAAGATGTCGGCAAAGCCTGTGACGAAGCGCAGGCTCTCGTCGTCGGTGGGCTCGGGCGCGATGCCAGGGGTGACCTCGGCCTCGATCACGCGCAGGCGCTCGACCTGCTCCGAGGTCAGGAGCGTCCGCTCCAGCGCGAGCCCGAGCGCGCGTTCGGAGATCACGACCCCACGCTTTCGACGACGATGTTGCCGTTGGTGTAGACGCAGATGTCGGCGGCGATCGCCAGCGCGCGACGCGCGATCTGCTCGGGGTCGGTTTCGTAGCCGATGAGCGCGCGCCCCGCGGCAAGCGCATAGTTGCCGCCCGAGCCGATGGCGATGACGCTGCCCTCCGGCGTTGTCTCCGGCTCTAGCACGTCGCCGTTGCCGGTCAGGACCAAGCCGACCTCCTTGTCGGCGACCAGCATCATCGCCTCGAGCCGTCGCAGGAAGCGATCGGTGCGCCAATCCTTGGCGAGCTCGACGCAGGCGCGCATCAGCTGCCCGGGATATTGCTCCAGCTTGGCCTCGAGACGCTCGAATAGGGTGAAGGCATCGGCGGTTGCGCCGGCGAAGCCGCCGATCACGTCGCCCTTAGCGAGGCGGCGCACCTTGCGCGCGTTGCCCTTGATCACCGTCTGCCCGAACGACACCTGCCCGTCGCCGCCGATCACCGTGCGGCCGGCCTTGCGCACCATGACGATGGTGGTGCCATGCCAGCTCGGCGGCTGCGGCGAAGGATCGTTCATGGACGGAGCTCGGGGGCTTTTCGGAGCGCCCGATCTATGAAGGAGACGCGCGGCGCGCAACCCTGGGCCAGCAGATGTGTCATTATCAAACAACCGACTCATTGATATTGACGGGTCGGTAATTAAGATCTTGCCGAAAACTGATTACCGTTAAAAGCCGTAGCCTTGGCTTAGGTAAATCTTAAACCAGCGCGTCTAATGTGAGGCAGTGCCCGCCGCGTCTGCGAGTAAAGCGTCATGAGTGAGTCGTTCCGCCCCCGGGTCAAGTACGTCATAGGCCCCGATGGCAGTCCGCTGACCATTGCCGACCTGCCGCCCACCAGCACGAAACGCTGGGTCATCCGGCGCAAGGCCGAAGTCGTCGCCGCCGTGCGCGGAGGCCTGCTGTCCCTGGAGGAGGCCTGCAACCGTTACACGTTAACCGTGGACGAGTTCCTCTCCTGGCAAATGTCGATCGAGCAGCACGGCCTCGCCGGCCTGCGCACGACGCGGCTGCAACATTACCGCGCCTGATCGCGCCAGTCCCGATCCAGGTCCATCAGGCCCGCTCGGCACCGCCGGGCGGGCTTTTGCGTCGGTTGCCTCGCCGCGAGAGGATAGCGGCAGTCGAATGCCCGCAACGACCGCTGCGCCTTCTGATAGATTGCGCGTGACATGTCTTCGCGCTAGGCGTCGACCATGAACGACTTCGGGCAAGCTTCGGTCGGGTGGCGGACTAGTTTCCGTGTAATCGCGTTCGTCGCCCTCGCTGTCAGCTGCATCGCGCCGGCCTTTGCCGCCTCCAGCCCCTGGGTCAAGAGCGACCACGTCGCGGCGCGCCTGATGACAGCCGTTTCAGGGACCGGCGATCTCGCGACTGTGCCGACCGGCGTCGAGATCAAGCTCGACAACGGATGGAAGACCTACTGGCGCTCGCCGGGCGATGCCGGCCTGCCGCCGACCTTGGATTGGCAGGGCTCGCACAATATAGCCGCGGCGAACCTGTTGTATCCCGCACCCGAGCGCGTCACCGTGCTCGGCATCCAGACCTTCGGCTACAAGCAAGACGTCGTGTTCCCGCTTGACGTGAAGCTCGCCGACAAGGGCCAGCCGCTCGATCTCAAGCTGAAGCTCGACATCCTGATCTGCGCCGACCAGTGCATTCCCAAGACGCTGGACCTCGCGCTGAGCATCCCGGCCGGAGCGGCGACTTCCGATCCCACCGACGCGCAGCTTATCGCCAGGGCAAGCGCGGCAGTGCCGAGCGACAGCCGCACCTCCGGCCTGACGATCAAAAGCGTCGACGAGGTTTCTGACAAGGGCAACGCCGCGCTGCAGGTCGTCGCGACCTCGCTCCAGCCGTTCGACAAGCCCGACCTCATTCCCGAGATCAGGCCGGACGTCCAGCTCGGGACGCCGCGGGCCACGCTCTCGAGCGACAGGCACGAGGCAACCTTCGTGCTGCCCTTGACGCGCAAGCTGCCGGTCGGCGCCCACCTCGCGGCCCGCGCGGCGACCTTGACACTGGTCGACGGCGGCCGCGCGCTCGAAGCCGAGGTGCCCCGGATCGCCCAGGGCTTCTCGGCGGCGGACGAGACGCCCGGCCCCTCGCTCCTCGCCATGCTCGGCGTGGCGCTGCTCGGCGGTCTCATCCTCAACCTCATGCCCTGCGTTCTGCCGGTGCTGAGCCTGAAGTTCATCTCCGTCGTCAGCCAGGGCGGGCGCGCGCCGGCGGCGGTGCGCGCCGGCTTCCTGGCGACGGCGGCGGGCATTATCGTCTCGTTCCTCGTCATCGCCGGCGCCCTGATCGCGGTCAAAGCGGCGGGCCACGGCATCGGCTGGGGCATTCAATTCCAGGAACCGGCGTTCATCGCGGCCATGGCGGTGCTGGTGACACTCTTCGCCTGCCATCTCGCTGGCTTCTTCGAGGTGCCGCTGCCGCGCTTCATCGCCAACGCCGCTTCCTCGCGGACCGGCCCCGACGACAGCCTCGCTGGCCATTTCGTCACCGGCGCCTTCGCCACCCTGCTGGCGACCCCCTGCTCCGCGCCGTTCCTCGGCACGGCGGTCGGCTTCGCGCTCGCCGGTGAGACCTGGCAGATGTTGGCGATCTTTTTCGCGCTCGGTCTCGGCCTCGCCCTGCCCTACCTGTTGGTGGCGGCCGTCCCTGGGCTCGCGGCCAAGATGCCCAGGCCCGGCCGCTGGATGCTGTGGGTGAAGCAGGCCATGGCGCTGCCGCTGGTGCTGACCGCGCTGTGGTTGTTGGGCATCCTCGCCTCCCAGGTCGGCGTCGCCGCCGCCGGCGTGCTGGCGGCCCTGCTCATCGTGATCGTGGCGATGGTGACCTTCCGCGAGCGCCTACCCGAGGCGCGGCGCGGGCTGGTGATACCGGCCGTCGCGGCCCTTGCGCTCATGGCAATCGTCCTGCCCGACGTCATTGCGGCCGAAATGGGCAAGCGCGGCGTCGAGACGGGCGACGTCATCGCCTGGACGAGCTTCGATCGCGACAAGATCCGCAGCCTCGTCTCCCAGGGCAAAACCGTGTTCGTCGACGTGACGGCGGACTGGTGCCTGACCTGCCAGGCCAACAAGCGCTTCGTACTCTCCAAGGAAGCCATAGCCAGGCGGCTGAACTCGGCCTCGGTGCCGATGCAGGCGGACTGGACGCGGCCCGATCCCGAGATCGGCGCCTATCTCGCGGGCTACGGCCGCTATGGCATCCCTTTCAACATCGTCTACGGACCGGCGGCGCCGGGCGGCATCGTGCTGCCGGAGCTGTTGAACCAAAGCGACGTCTCGACGGCGCTCGACAAGGCGGCCGGCATCAAATCCTCCGCCGTGACGCCGTCCTCCAGGCTCGCGTCCACGGAGGCCGGTGCCTCGCGCGAACAAGCCTTGGTCACTCAAGGATCGGATCGATGAAGCTTGTTGCCACGCTCCCGCGCTTCGCTCTGGCGGCCCTCGTCGCCGGCTTCGCGGCGATGGTCCCGGCTCGCGCCGACGAGGCCGGCCGTCCGGTCGGCGATGCCTTCTACGCCGCCTCCTTCAAGGACCTGAAGGACCAGATGGCCTCCCTAGAGCAGTTCAAGGGCAAGGTCGTCGTGATGTATTTCTGGGCGACTTGGTGCGTGCCCTGCAGGGTCGAGACGCCCAACCTCGTCAAGCTGGACGAGGCCTACAGAGCCAAGGGGAAGGACGTCGCCGTGGTCGGGCTGGCACTCGACAATGGCGACAAGGTCCGCCAGTTCGTCAAGGACTACGCCCTCACTTACCCGATCTTCTACGGCGGCCACGACGCAGTGCAGCTTGGCAAAGCGCTCGGCAACGACCAGGGCGCCATCCCCTTCACCGTCGTGATCGGCAAGGACGGCACGCTCGTTCACACCTTCAAGGGCGACATCCCCAATTCCGAGCTCGAGAAGATCATCGATCCGCTGGTCGGCTGAGCCCTGTTAGATTTTCACGTGCGCGGCCTCGGCCTGCGCGCGGCAGCAATCCGTCGCGAACGGATGGCCGGCAACGTCCGGTCTCTTTGGGAGGGTACTGAATGTCGTTTAGAGGAAGCACAGCGCCTCCGGGAGGGCATCGCAGGATGCTGCTCGCCGGCGTCGCCGCGCTAGGGCTCGCCGCATCCGCGACGATCGCCCATGCCGCCGCCACGTATGGGCCGGACAATACCGTCACCGTCTCCGATCCGTCGCCGGTCAATTGGCTCTCGGTGACCTGGATGACGATGGAAGAAGCCGACGCGGTCGACCTGAAAGGCAAGACCGTCTACGCGCTCGCCGACAGCTGGAAATGGGTCAACCCGACCACGCTCGAGCTCAAGCTGCGCAAGAACATCAAGTACCAGGACGGCACGCCGTTCACGGCCAAGAACATGAAGACCGCCTTTGACAAAGTCAACGACTGGTCGCAGCCGCACCCGCCGGGCAAGTTCCTGAATTGGGCCAAGGGTTCCGAGGCCAAGATCAAGGACGACTACACCCTCGACATCGTGCTCCCCGAGCCCGATTCTGCCGCCTTCATGAAGCTGCGCGGCATGCACGTTCCGTCGAACGTCTTCTGGGACAAGCTCGGCTTCGTCGACAAGAAGACCGGTTCGGCCAACGGCCATTGGTGAGTGATCGACGCTGCCGGTCCGTGGGGGACTGGTCCGTTTATCCTCGCCGAGGGCGTTTCGCAACTCGACAAGCGCTCGCCTGAAGTCGTTCTTCAGCCGAACGAGACCTATTGGAATCCCGACCGCAAGCCGTCGGTGCGGCTGGTGTTCGACAACATCATTTCGAAGGCCGACGCCCTCAAGGCGGTCGCGGCCGGCGACAAGACGCTCGACATCGTGACGCAGCTCACGCCGCAGGACGCCAAGGCGTTCAACGGCCACGGCAACGCACACATCGTGACCGACAACGCCAAGACGGTGATCGCCGGCGTGTTCAACCAGACGCAAGCCAACTCGCCCTGGAAAAACATCAAGCTGCGCCAGGCCATGAACAGGGCCATCGATCGCGCCGCGCTCCTCAAGGATGCGGGCGGCGGTTACGGCGTGCTGATGCCGGCGTTCATCCAGAAGGGCCGCTTCGGCCAGGATGCCAGCCTGAAGCAGTACCCCTACGACGTCGCGGTGGCGAAGGCGGAGATCAAGAAGGACGGTCTCGAGGGTAAGGAGATCACCATCGGCGCGTCGGAGGATTATGCTCCGCTCGTCAAGCAGATCGGTGATCAGCTCGAGAAGGTCGGCCTCAAGGCCAGGATGGTGGACGCCAAGGACAAGACGGCGGACATGACGCTCGTGTGGCACTTCGATTGGTCGCCGGAATATCCAGTGGGCGTTGTCTACCGCGAGTTCTTCGGCACCGGCGGTGGCTTCCTCGAAGGCGCCGACACGACGGAGTTCGACAAGCTCGCCGACAAGGTCATCGCGACCGAAGACCTGCAGAAGCAGGCCAAGGCCGTGGCGGACATCGAAGCCTACGAGCACGAGCAGGCCAACGTCCTGTTCCTGTACTCGCCGGCAACGATCTTCGCCGTGTCGAACCGCACAGTCTTCCAGCCCTCGGACACGTTCATGTTCGATGGCGCGACGATCAAGCTGAAGACGACCAAGGCCGAGAAGTAGGCCTTCGCAATAAGTGAGCCCCGGCCGACCTGCGCCGGGGCTTTTTTCATGCCCGTGGATGGGCTAGGAGGGAGACGATCATGAAGCACAGCGCGCGCAACGACATTCCGGCCGAGGTCATCGAGATCAAGACCGGCGGGGTCATGGCGCAGGTCAAGGTGAAGCTCGCGGGCACGGACTACGAGATGTCCTCGGTCATGACCAAGGACTCGCTGGGCGCGCTCGGCATCGAGAAGGGCTCTACGGTCCACGTCGTCGCCAAGGCCGTCAACGTGCTGCTGGTGAAGCCGTAGGACGAGGCCGTCATTTAAGGGCGCGCGAAGCGCGAGCCAGGAACCCATGACAACGCGGCCAGCTGGATAGGCGGGATCAACCCGCATGTTCCGGCGCGAGCGTTGTCATGATTTCCGGGCTCTCGCCTTCGGCTCGCCCCGGAAAGACGCGGCTCCCCAAGCGGACCAAAAAGCGCGAAGTTGCTGCAGGCGGCTCAAAGCTTTAGCTCTAGCTCGACCTTTTCCGGACCCGCCCCATGAAAGCCGTCGTCGTCGTCTTCCCCGGCTCGAACCGCGAGGGCGACGCCTTGCGCGCGCTGCGCCGCGGCGGCGCCGAGGCGACGACGGTGTGGCACGCTGAGCACGACCTGCCGTCGGGTATCGACCTCGCCGTGCTGCCGGGCGGCTTCGCCTACGGCGACTATCTTCGCTGCGGCGCCATCGCCGCCCGCTCGCCGATCATGGACGCGGTGCGCGCCCACGCCGCCCGGGGCGGCCTGGTGCTCGGCATCTGCAACGGCTTCCAGATCCTCGTGGAAGGCGGCCTGCTGCCGGGCGTGCTGATGCGCAACGCTAATCTGCGCTTCGTCTGCCGCCTGCAGCACCTGCGCATCGAGCGCGCCGACACGCCCTTCACCTCGCGCTACCGGGCGGGACAGGCAATTGAGGTCGCGATCGCCCACGGCGAGGGCAACTACACCGCCGATCCCGACACGATCCGGCGGCTCGAGGACGAAGGCCGCGTGGCGTTCCGCTATTGCGACGAGAGCGGCCACGTGAAGGAACAGGCCTCGCCCAATGGCTCGATGCACGAGATCGCTGGGATCTATTCGGAGAACTTGCGGGTGCTGGGGATGATGCCGCACCCGGAGAACCTGGTCGATCCGCTCTGCGGCGGCACCGACGGCCTGCCGCTGTTCCAGAGCCTGGCGGCGTGACAGCCGCATCATTCCGGGGCGCCGAAGGCGAACCCGGAGCCGGAGCGCCTCGTGTTTGTCCAGGAAAATCGAAGCTCACCGGTTCCGGATCTGCGCTTCGCTTGCCCGGAATGACGAGCGGCTAAGTCTCCACGATCCCCTCCTGCCCCCGAGCGCCGGTCGGTGCCGCCAGGGCCATGTATTCCTCCGACTGCATCTCGTTCAGCCGCGAGATCGTGCGCTGAAACTCGAAGGCCTCGCGGCCCTCTTCGGCCTCGAATAGCTTCGCCGGCTTGGCGGCGGCGGAGGCGAAGAACTTGGTGCGGGCCTCGTAGAAGGCGTCGATCATGACGATGAAGCGTTTGGCCTCGTTGCGCTGCGAGGCCTTCAGCACAGGGATGTCGTCGACGATCACCGAGCGGTAGGTGTTAGCGATAGCGAGGTAGTCGTTGGCGCCGAGCGGCTTGGCGCAGAGATCGGCGAAGCGGAACCGCGCCACCGAACCCCGCGCCTCCGGCACCTCGACCTCGCGTCCTAGCACCTTCACGCTCGACGGCTTGCCGGTGTCGCGCCCGGTCAGGGTGCGGAACGTCGCGGTCAATGCCTCGCGCGAGAATGGCCCGGCCGGCACGTGGAAGGTCGGCTGCCCGGCGAGCTTCTCCATGCGGTAGTCAGCGCGTGCATCGAGCTCCACCACGTCCATATGCTGCAGCAGCAGATCGATCGAGGGTAGGAACAGCTGGCGGTTGAGGCCGTCGCGGTAGAGGTCGGTGGGCTCGACGTTGGAGGTGGCCACGATCACCACGCCGTGGACGAACAGCACCTTGAAGAGGCGGCCCAGGATCATCGCGTCGGCGATGTCGGTGATGGTGAATTCGTCGAAGCAGAGCAGCGCGCAGGTCCGAGCGATGGCCTCGGCCACCGGCTCGATGGGGTCCTCCCCCTTGACCTCGCCGCGCCTCAGAGCCTGGCGATACTTGAAGATATCGGCGTGGACCTGCGCCATGAAGGCGTGAAAGTGCACCCGGCGCTTCTTGCCGACGTCGGCGCGCTCGAAGAACATGTCCATGAGCATGGACTTGCCGCGTCCGACGCCGCCCCAGATGTAGAGGCCCTTCGGCGCTCCGCTGTCCGGCTTGCTGCCGAACAGCCAGCCCAGCGCCGAGGTTTTGCGCGCTGGGCTATAGCCGTCGACCCGGCCGCAGAGGCCGTCGAGGCGGCCGACGACCTGTTCCTGCGCCGCATCGCGCTCGATCTGCCCCTCCCTCACCCTGGCGTCGTAGAGATCGCGGATCGGCATCGGCGGCAGCGGCTCCTGGGATCGCCCGGCTTAGCAACCGCCGGGCGCGGGCCGCAAGCTCCAGGAAAGCGCATCATGGTAACGCCGCCACACCGTACCGGTGCTCGGCTTTTCAAGGGGCTTCGCCTTGATTTGAGCCAAAGCTGCCGGCAGAGTTTCCAATACTCAAGGTTAGCGAGGCGAGGGCGGGGATGCGGAATTGGGGTCGGTCGACGCTCGCTGCTGCCTTTCTTGTCTCTGCTCCGGCTGTTTTCGCCGCTCCTGCTTGCCTCGCCACTCCTCTTCTATCCTCGTCTCCCGCGACGCCTCGCTCCGCGACGGCCGCCGTCGTGCCGGTCGTGGTCTTCGGCCGTGATTCGCGGCGCGAGGCCGAGGCCTTCGCCGCCGAGCACGACCTCAACGACGCCGAACTCGTCCGCAATCATATGGCCTCTGGCCTGATACAGTGCGGCAACGCGCACGGTGCCGGACAGCTGACGCTGAGCGACGACGTCATCACCACCGCCGCGCACGTGTTCTACGACGAAAACGGGATGCCGCGGGCGCGTACCTGCACCTTCGACATCACGCTGAACGGCCGCGAAACCCACGTGCCGATCGACCTCTCCAGCATCGTCGCTGGCAGCACCAAACCCTACGACGCCGCCGTGTCGCACGATTGGGCCGTGGCCCGGCTCACCCACTCGGTGACCGGTGTGCGCCCTTACGGTCTCGCCAGCGACATCCATGACGACGCGCCGGTGACCTTCGTGTCGCGCGGGCACATCGACTGGGGCGAGGCCAAGCACCTGTCCTTCCAACAGTGCATGCTGCACGACAAGCTCTCTGAGGGCGAGGAAGGCACGCGCGAATTCTCATTCGATTGCGATACCGGGGACGGCGCCTCGGGCGGCGCGCTTATGTTCGATGCGGACATGGCACGTGTCGGCGCGATCCTCGTGGGCTGGCGCTCCAACCGTCCCTTCAAGGCCATGCCGTTCTCGCGCACGCACTACAACTTCGCCGTGACAATCGAGGGCGCCTTCCGCCAGGCGATCTACGCCGCCTCTGGCAAGCTGGTCTCGCAGAAGTAGCGCCTTACAGTAGAGGTGCCATAGTTTCGCCGAAGTGCTTGCTGCCGTCGTGATGCGGGGGCTACAGCTTCGGTGCTGGACTTGGTGTAGAAGCAGGGACATTTCGTAAAGCGTCCGAGGTTTGCCACCCGATGTCCCGCCGACCCGCACTGCTCGTATTGCCCCTCATCGCCATCGCTTCGCTCGGACTCGCCGGTTGTGGCGGCGTGGATGCGCCGACACTCGCCGTGGCGGCGCCGCAGCCGCCGGCGATGGTGCCCGCCGCCGACGCGATGGCTGCCGCGACCAAGCCGGTCGCCGTGGCTGCGCTAGACACGCGTTATTCTGCGCTCTACCAGCCGATCAAGGATAAGTTCGAGGTGCCGGGCGTCACGCCCGCGCTCGTGCGCAAGGGCTTCGAGCGCAAGGAGGTCGCCTACGCCACCAAGGAGCCCACCGGCACCATCGTGATCGATCCCAAGGCGCACTACCTGTACCTCGTCGAGGGCGACGGCAAGGCGATGCGCTACGGCGTGGCGGTTGGTAAGTCCGGCTTTGCCTGGAAGGGCGAGGCGGTCATCAAGACCAAACAGGAATGGCCGGATTGGTACCCGCCCAAGGAGATGATCGAGCGCCATCCCGAGCTCAAGCCGCAGCTCGACAAGCTGCAGAGCGGCATCGGCGTCGCCGGCGGCTACCGCAACCCGCTCGGCGCCCGCGCCATGTACCTGTGGCAGGGCAACAAGGACACGTATTTCCGCATCCACGGGACGTTGGAGCCGCACTCGATCGGCACCAACGCCTCGTCGGGCTGCATCCGCCTGATCAACCAGGACGCGATCGACCTCTACGGCCGCGTCAAGGAAGGCACGCGGGTGGTGGTGCTTTAAGGCAGGCCCTTTCTCCTCAAAACGGAGAAGGAAATGCTCAGAGCCGCTTCTTCACCTCGTCGACGACCTTGCCGATGTCGCTCTCGACCTTGGCCTCGGCGGTCTTCTCCGGCAGATTCTGGTTCTCCTCGACGACCTTATCCGGCGGGTTCGGCGCCTCGTAGGTCTTCTCGCGATAGTGGTTGGGCTCGGCCTTCATCGGCTCGGGCCCGGTGTTGCGCTTCTGCGCCAGCTCGTCGTCGGCCATCAACGGTCTCCTTGGGCGCGGAGAACAGGCGAGCGGCCTAAACGATCCGAAGCCGCTCAGAACCAGTGGAAGCCCTCGACTATGATGGCGGCGAGCCCGAGAGCTACGGAGATGATCGCACCGAACAGCAGGCGGACGTCGCCGCGGGCGTTGGCGTGCATGGTGCGCATCTCGGCTTTTATGTCGGCGGTGTCGCGCTCGATGTGCTCGACCAAGGCTTCCAACTTGGCGACGCGGGGCTGCAGCGGCGATGCCGCCGGACCACCCGCCTCTTGCCAAAGCCGCCACCGCTCATGCCGACACGATTGCCTTGATGCCGTAGCGGGTCAACGCCTTGGCGCCACAGGAACGCGCCTACTTCTGGCAGGCCGGGCAGAAGAACGTCGAGCGGCCGTTCTGCACGATGCGCTTGATCACGCCCGCACAGGTGAGCTTCGGGCAGGGATCGTCCTCGCAGTCGTAGACGCGGAAGCTGTGCTGGAAATAGCCCATCTTGCCGTCGGCCTGGCGATGGTCGCGCAGCGTCGAGCCGCCGGCGGCGACGGCCTCGAGCAGGACCTCCTTGATCATTACAGCAAGCTTCACCGCGCGAGCCGTGGGCTCGCCGTCGCGCCGCACCAGCGTGCCGGCCGCGCGGCGCGGCGACAGGCCGGCGCGGTGCAGCGCCTCGCACACGTAGATGTTGCCGAGCCCCGCAATCAGCTTCTGGTCGAGCAGCGCGGCCTTCAGCGGGGTCGTGCGACCGGCGAAGAGCCGCGCCAGCCGCTCGCCATCCAAATCCTCCCCGAGCGGCTCGATGCCGATCCCGGAGAAGAGCGGGTGCGAGGCCAGCGCCTCGGCGGAGACGAGCAGCATGAAGCCGAAACGTCGAGGGTCGTTGTAGACGATCCGAACGCCGTTCGAGAGCGTCAGCGCGACATGGTCATGCAGGCCGGGCGCTCCGCGCGGATGATGGAACAGCCCGGGAGACGCGATCGCGTCCGCCGCCTCGATGCGGAACGAGCCGGACATGCCCAGGTGCATGACGAGTACGGTGCCGTCGTCGAGGCGGCCCCAGAGGTACTTGGCGCGCCGCTCCAGGGCCTCGACCCGCCGTCCGGTGAGCCGCGCCGCGAAAGCCTCGGGGAACGGGAAGCGCAGGTCGGGGCGGCGCTGATCGACGGCCTTGATCGTCGCCCCGACGAGAACGGGCGCGAGACCGCGACGCACGGTCTCAACCTCGGGCAGTTCGGGCAAGCTTCTCTCTCCTGAGCGGACAGGAGGCTCATATGGTGAGACTCAGCGCGCGGGCGTCACCACCAGCCCTTCACCTTGAACCAGATCGCGGGGCCGGCGGCCGAGAGGACGATCAGTGTCAGTCCGTAGGCGTAGCCGTAATGCCAATCGAGCTCCGGCATATTCTTAAAGTTCATCCCGTACATCGAGGCGATGAAGGTGGGTGGGATGCCGATCACCGACACTACCGTCAGAACCCGGAAGATGTTGTTTTGCTCGATGTTGGCGAAACCGAGCAAGGTGTCCAGCAGGAACTGGCTCTTGCCATCGAGATGCTCCTGGAACTCGTGCAACGACCTGGCATCCTGGCTTACGATGTCGAGCCGCTCCTTCAGCTCCGGCGTGATCGCGTTCTGGCCCTTGCTGATCATGTAGACGACGATGCGGGTGAGGCCGAGCATGCTCTGGCTCACCTTGGAGATGAGGTCGGCGTCGCGCCCGATCGTCTTGAGCATCGTCGCCAGCCGCGTGTTGGCGTTCCCCGGGCGCCGATCCTTGCCGCCGAGCAGGCCGGTCTGAAAGACGGCTCGCGACATGTCATCGAAGTCGCCGCCGGTCAGCTCGAGAAGGTCAGCAATATGGTCCACAATGATCTCGAGGATGCTCACCGTGGCGCCGTAACCGCCTTTCGACAGGTCGCCCCTGGAACAGACCTGCTTGGCCAATTTCTCGAATGAGGGCAGGATCGCGAAGCGGATGGTGGCAACGCGCGCTGGCGTTACGACGAAACCGATGGGTGTCGCGTAGGGGTAGCCGCCCGCGTCCTTGGCCGTCGCGGGCAGGCTCATGATCAGCCCGCCATCCTCCTGCGAGAGACGCGATGAACTTTCGATTTCGACGAGATCGCCGAGGGATGGCACGCGCACGCCCATCGCCACGCGCAGGAAGGCCATCTCGGAGGCCGTCGGTTCGAAGGCGTCGATCCAGTGAATATCGCTGGAAAGGTTGGCCGGATCGGATCCCGCATCGATCATGCCTCTCGTACCGGACCCATAAAAATTGAGCATTCACCGCCTCCGCAAGCTTTGCCGCAGGCTGTAGACCATCCGTACGAGGAACAGAATTTTCAACCTCGCGTTACTCAAATGAATGTCGGGTTACGAGACGGATCATGGCTTACGAAACTATCAAAAGATCTTCGGACTCCGCGGTTTCGGAGATATCAAGCAAGGCGGACCAGGTCGCAGGCGGGCTTTCCTCAGCGACTGAAAACGTCGCGTACGAGGCGGAGGGTCGGCTGAATGATGCCGGGAAGAACTTGGGCAGCGTCTACACCAAGGGCACGGATCGCGCGCGCGAGACGTTCGATGAGTTGCCAGCGACTCTTTCCGACGTGTCCGTGGCCGGAGAACGCTTGATCCGGCGCGTCGACCACAGCGTGCGCAAGCAGCCTGTCGAAGCGTTGCTGTTGGCTGGCGCGCTGGGGTATCTGGCCGGCTGGGCGATCAGTCAGGGTTGACGTCCCGATCGTGCAAGTAGTTTTCGCAGGAGAGATAAGACGATGACGCGCAAGGTCTGCAACAGTGCTCAGCTCCAGGACATCTGTCTCGATAACCTCAAGGCGTGCCCCGGCTTTGAGCATGTTAGCGAAATCCTGATCCAGCCGCGGGAGACTTTCGAGGGCGGGACGAACTGGACCCTCGCCGCAGTGAGGCCGCGCGTGCCAAACACAGTCCTGCGCGCCGCGCGCAGCACTATCGAGATGCTGCAGACCAGTTACGAGCTGCCCGCGTCGGAAGCCGTACGCCCCTCGCGTCGCCTTGCCGCGGCTCGCTGAAAAGGCAAACACCGCATTTTAGACATCGGGCCGTCGTTGATCGCAACGGCGGCCTTCTTCATTTCGACGTGGCGAGACGAGCCTTCACAAGGGTGCTGGCCTTGGTGAAGTCCATGCGCCCGGCATAGTCCGCCTTCAGCGCGCCCACGACCTTCCCCATGTCCTTGATGCTCGTCGCCCCCACGCTCGCCACAGCCGCGTCGATGGCTTCCTCAACGGCGGCTTCGTCCATTTGACGCGGTAGAAACTCCGATATGATCGCGATTTCCTCGCTCTCGCGCACGGCCAAGTCATCGCGCCCGGCCTTGGCGTAGATGTCCTCGGACTCCTGACGGCTCTTGATCATCTTCTGCAGGAGGGACAGGATCTCGGCTTCGCCGATCGTCTGGCCGCTGCTGCGGGCTTCAATGTCGCGGTCCTTCAGCGCAGCGTTGATCAGACGGATGGTCTCGACTCGACGTTTCTCGCCGGCCTTCATCGCCGTTTTCAGTTCGCTACTCAGTCTGTCTCTCATCATGGTGTCTCGCTCTCGGTCGCCGGCTGCGCGGACGGGCTTTTCACAGCAAGCTTTACCCATTTGCAATCGCGCCTGTACAAGTCCTAGAATTGCCGCGCAAGGAGGTCTAAGCTTTGAGTCGAGCTGGCTTTCTTTGCTCGGCTCCACCGCTATTTCAGTTCGACGAGAACAAGATGCGTCGTCAGGTCAAGCCTTTCGTTACGGAATACCGCGGCAGCCCTCGCCGCAGCAAAGACCTCCATCCTTCGGGCGATCTTCAGCAGGAGGTGCAAGCACCGCGCAGCCGGTTCGCGGAAGCCGAGAAGATGTTCCACGGCGACGGGCAGGATAATTCCTACGAGGCCGCCTTGCGTGCGGCGGACGCGCTCTTCGATGCCTCACCCTCCAAGGCCGAGCCGGCGCAACACAAGGGATCGGTCGGTGATCCCGAGCTGCGGACATTGTCGCAGACCTCCTCGGCATCGCAAGCCGCCTCGGCGTTCCGGAATCCTGCCGACGACATCACCAGGGAGGTATTCGCAGAAGAGGATTTCGGTGAGGCGAGCGAGCAGGCCGATCGGCATGCTGCATCGGCTCCTCGGCGCATCCTCCAGGCGATCGAGCCGCCTGCGGAGGATCGTTTTGCCGCTCTCGAGGCGGAGCGCGCGCCCAAGCGACGCGGCCGCAAACCGGGATCCAAGAACAAGCCGAAGATTGTCGCGGGCGACGATTGGGCGGTACCGATCGAGCGGCCGGCCGCTGTGACGGTGTCGGCCTTGCCGGCGGCTCCATCGCCGGTGGTCGATGCGATGTCTTTCTTCAGCGAGCCGGATCACGACAAGACCGGCGCGCACCTCGTCGTAGTCGATGCGGTGGACGGTGAGCCGCCGCTGCCTCGATTGCGCAGCCGCACCGAGAAGTTCAATTGGAAGCGCGAAGGCCTCCGGCCCGGCGAGCGCTGGAAGCGCCGACTGCCGAAGGCGGCCCGGTAGAACGCCGATCGTCCCTCGTCGCGAGCGGGCACGAGCTTACCAACGACGTGAAGCGCCAGGGCCGCCTGGCGCGCCTTCGCAACGACAGGCGCTCGGGATGGGTTCTCGCAATCGCCCTTTTGCGCGACGGCTGGAGCACCCCCATATACCGCCGGTGCAGCCAGCATCGCCACCTCCAGGACCGTCCATGTCGACCCGCGTTCCCCACTCCTTTTTCCGCAGCTCGCGCGCCTTCGCCGTGATTGGCGCGATCGCGTTGGCCGGCGCCACGCTCGCACCTACGATCGCCGACGCTCGTCTTGGAGGCGGCGGATCCTTCGGCAGCCGTGGCGGCCGGACCTTCTCCATGCCGTCTGCGACGCCGACGGCGCCGCGTATGTCGCCGATTGAGCGTTCGCAGACGGCAGCGCCGTTCAATAATGGCGGGTCGAGCTTCGGTGGCGCGCGCCCCGGTTTATTCGGCGGCGGCGGGTTCGGCCGTGGTTTGCTCGGCGGCTTCCTCGGCGCCGGGCTGTTCGGCATGCTGTTCGGCGGCGGCTTCACGGGTGGTCTCGGAGGCGGGTTCTCGCTCATCGGCCTCCTTCTGCAGGTCGGCCTGCTCTACTTGGCGTTCCGCTTCATCATGGGCTTCTTCCGCAACCGCCAGCCGGCATTCAGCGGCTCTGGCGGCGGAAGCATGTTCGGCGGCACCTCCTTCGGCGGCGGCAGCGCCCAGCCCCCTTCAGGCCCTGCCCGGCCCACGGGCGTGCCGATCACCATCGGTCCGGACGACTATCAGGCTTTCGAGCGTCGTCTCGTCGACAGCCAGGCAGCCTACTCGAGCGGCGATATGGCAGCGCTCCGGCGCGTCGCGACGGCAGAGATGGTCGGCAATTTCGAGCAGGAGTTGGCTGGCAACCAGCGCCAGGGCGTTGTGAACAGGATCAGCGACGTCCGTCTCGTGAGTGGCGATCTCTCGGAAGCATGGCGCGAGGGCAACAGCGACTACGCCACCGTCGCGATGCGCTTCTCGCTTATCGACGTCACACTGGACCAGCGGTCCAACCAGGTCGTCTCAGGCAATGCTACCACGCCGCAGAACGTGACGGAAGTCTGGACCTTCACACGACCCACCGGCGCCGGCACCCAGGCTTGGATGCTATCAGCCATCCAGCAGGCCTAGAGCAATGTCCGCGGTTGCGGACTTGCTCCAAACAAAGAAAACGTAGCGAGGACACGCACATAAGTGTCGCGAAGCGACTCTCGATAATCGTTCGATGCTCTAGTCTTCAAAGGGCGTGATCCCGTAGGCGTCTCGGCATAGGCTGGCGCGCTCGGGGTGCGGAAGGGTCGCTCGGCATGACTCAGACTGTTCCGCCCTTCTCTCCGGATGAGACGGCATCTTTGCCGGATCATCCGGCCGCCGCCGTCGACACGCTGAAGCTGGCGATGAGGCGCGCCCGCGCCGACGATGCGGAGCGTGCCGGTGCGCGTGCCGAGCTTCGCGCGGCGCGTCTCGGTCGTCTCGAGCTCCTTCAAGATGCGCTGCAACCGCTCGTGGCCCAGATCCCGGCCGACGTCGACATCTTCGACATCGCGCTGGTGCCGAGTTCCGAGCCGCGCCTGTTCATCGACATGATCGGCTTCGTCGAGATGGCGCGCGACGCGCGCAGCTACATTCTGCAGCAGGACACGCGGCACGGCCGCATCCGCTTGGCGGAAAGCGAGTCGCTCGAGACGATGGTCGATGCCGTGACCGACTACGTCGCCCGGAGGCTGCTCGAGCGGGACAAGGCGCTTGCCTCCGACGCTCGCGCCCGCGCCGGTGCGGGTTCATCCAAGATCACGGCGCCGGTACGTCGGGATGCTGCACCCGATCCGCGGCGAGAGGCTGGGCTCCCTCCGGCGGCGTCTCTCGTGGCGGCGCCGAAGCCCGTGGCGAGGCGAGCCCCACCCCTGCGCTGGGCCGGCATCGTGTTCGCCTTCCTCATCGACCTCCTCGGCGCGATCGCCTTCTTCATGATCGTCGGCGCGATCGGATGGTATCTCTGGTTGCGCCTCCACGCCCCGACGTAGAAGGCCGGCTTGGACCACCATCGCGTTCTCGGCTATGAGGCTCGCCCCATGCCTCTCCGATCCATTCCCTCCCCGACCGTCGCGGCCGCCGGGGGCCGCCGCCGGTGACCCAACTCCTCGTCCGCGTCGCCGATGCCGGAGAAGCCGCGGTGGCGACCGCCGCCGGCTTCGACATCGTCGAGCTGCGGCTCGATCATGTCCGCGATCCCGACCTTGCGGCCGCGCGTGCCGTCCGCCTCGCCTGTCCCGCGACGCTTCGGCTCAGCCTCGACGGCCTGGCGTTCGCCGTCGACGTGGTGGAGGCCGCGCTCTCGGTCGGCGCCGACGAACTGGCGATGACGATCGACGCCTCGCCCTCCTCGATCCCTGTGGTCGACGCCGAACGCCCGGCCAAGCTCGCCGCCGTGGCACGGCTCACCGTCGCGCCCGACACCGCCGAGGCGCTGCAGCGCGTGCGCCACCGAGTCGAGCGCGTCATGATCGAGAGCGGGCGCGCCGCCCGGCTATTCGACCGCGCAGGCATCGCCCAGCTCGCGGCGCTGGCCGATGCCTGCCGCTCGAGCGGCCTGCCCTTCGGCTTCTCCGGTGGCCTCGAGGCGCCCGACATCGCCCGGCTGCTGCTGCTGCAGCCCGACGTGCTCGGCTTCGACACGGCGGTGCGCAGCAACCACAAGGCCGACGGCAAGCTGCTGCCGCACCTCCTCGACGCCATCCGCGCCCTTATCCCGCGCGAGGGCGTCACCGAGGCGGAGCAGGAGGGCACGAGCGTGCGCGACACGATCTTCGTGCGCGACTTCGTGGTGGCGCTCTCGATCGGCGCCTATCAGGCCGAGGAGCGCGCGCGCCAGCGCGTGCGCTTCAGCGTCGAGGCCGAGGTGGCACGCCGCGCCGGGCCGCCGCGGGACATGCGCGACGTCTTCTCCTACGACGTCATCCTCGAGACGATACGCGTGCTGGCCGAGCGCGGCCACGTCGCCTTCGTCGAGACGCTGGCCGAGGAGGTCGCCGCCTCGCTCCTCGCCCATTCCGGGATCGTTACCGTCACGATCAAGGTCGAGAAGCTCGACGTGATCGACGGCGCCGTCGGCATCGCCATCACTCGCCACAGGCCGGCCTAGGTGCGCGAGGCGGCGCGTCGCAAGCGCAACGGCTTCTTCGCGGCGCTCGCCACCGGGCCGCAGCTCATGGGCCCGCAGCTCATGGGCATCGTCAACACGACGCCGGATTCCTTCTCCGACGGCGGCCGCTTCGTCTCGCCCGAAGCGGCGCTGGCCGAGGCGCGCCGGCACGTCGTCGGCGGCGCGGCGATCGTCGATCTCGGCGCCGAATCCACCCGGCCCGGCCACGCCCCGGTGGCGGAGGCTGATGAGCTGGCGCGGCTACGCCCGGTCCTGGCCGCCATCGTGACGGCGCTCGACGTGCCCGTCTCGATCGATACCACCAAGGCCGCCGTGGCCCGGATGGCGCTCGAGGCCGGTGCGGCGCTCGTCAACGATCAGTGGGGGCTGCAGGGCGACCCGGGGATGGCGGAGGTCGTCGCCGAGACCGAGGCCGGCGTCGTGCTGATGCATAATCACGCCGGCCTCGACCAGGCGGAGGACGTGATCGATGCCATGCGCCGCTTCTTCGACCGCTCGCTCGCCCTCGCCGACTCGGCCGGCATTCCGCGCGAAAACATCCTGCTCGATCCCGGCGTTGGCTTTGGCAAGAGCAAGGCGCAGAATATCCGCGCGCTCGGCGTCGGCATCGCCGCGCTGCGGCGGACCTACGGCCTGCCGGTGCTGGTGGGGTGTTCGCGCAAGTCGCTGTTCGCCGCGCTGATCGGGGCACGGCGGGTCGAGGATCGCCTGGTCGGCACGCTGGCGGCCAACCTCGCCGCGCTCGCGCACGGGGCGAGCGTGCTGCGCGTGCACGATTGCGCCGAGCACCGCGACGCCATTACGGTCACGCGGGCCATCGCCGATGGCTGACTGGACCGCGATCGGCCTCGGCCTCGGCGGCAACCTCGGCGATCCCGAGGCCACCATCGCGCGCGCCTATGCCGTGCTGCGCGGGCGCGGCCATGTGCGCGTTGAGGCGGTCTCCTCGCTCTACCGCACCGCGCCTTGGGGACCGGTAGCCCAGCCCGACTTCGCCAACGCCTGCGCGCTCGGCACCACTGACCTCGCGCCTCGCGCGCTGCTCGCCGAGATCAAGGCAGTGGAGGTCCTGCTCGGCCGCCTTGAGGGCGAGCGCTGGGGCCCGCGCGCCATCGACATCGACATCCTCTTCTACGCCGGCGTGGCGGAGAAGGCACCCGACCTCGTCATCCCGCACCGCAGCCTCTTCGAGCGCGCCTTCGTGCTGGTGCCGCTGGCAGAGATCGCGCCGGACCTCGTCATCGCCGGCCGCCGCGTGGGCGACGCCGCCGCTGGAGTGGATCGATCGGGCGTCGCCCCGTGGTGGAGCGGTCCGCGGCCGTGATCTTGCAGGATGGTTGCCGATGCCGCCCATGCAACGATGCGGCGCCGGGTCGCGTTTGCCACAGCAAGGCCAGCGCTTGCCGCGCGGCGCTCGGCCATTATCGCTAGACGCGACGAAAGGGAAGCTCATGCCCTCCAAGCTCGACCAGCTCAAGACGATGACCACCGTCGTCTCCGATTCCGGGGATTTCGAGAACCTCGCCGCCTTCGGCGTCACCGATTCCACAACCAACCCCTCGCTGATCCTCAAGGCCGCCAAGCTCTCGAACTACGACCGCCTCATTGAGGAAGCCGTGGTGTGGGGTCATTCGCACAAGGCGCACACAAGCCAGGTCACGGACCGCATAGCCGTCAACTTCGGCGCCGAGCTGACCAAGGTTGTGCCCGGCCGCGTCTCGACCGAAGTCGACGCCGACCTCTCCTTCGACACCGAGGCCACCGTCGAAAAGGCCCGCGCGATCATCGCCGACTACGCCTCGCGCGGCATCGACAAGAGCCGCATCCTCATCAAGGTCGCCTCGACCTGGGAGGGCATCCGCGCCGTCGACATCCTTCAGAAGGAGGGGATCGACTGCAATATGACGCTGATCTTCTCGCTGGCGCAGGCCATCGCCGCCGCCGACGCCGGCGCGTTCCTCATCTCGCCTTTCGTCGGCCGCATCATGGACTTCTACAAGGCCAAGGTGGGCCGCGACTTTGCTCCGGCCGAAGACCCGGGCGTCAAGTCGGTCAACGAGATCTACGCCTACTACAAGGGCCACGGCATCAAGACCGTCGTCATGGGCGCCTCGTTCCGCAACATCGGCGAGATCGAGGAGCTGGCCGGCTGCGACCGCCTCACCATCTCACCCGATCTGCTGAAGAAGCTCGCCGACGACCACGGCGAGCTTGTCCGCAAGATGGATCCGGAAAAAGCCGCCAAGTACGCGCCAGCCAAGATCCATATGGACGAGAAGACCTTCCGTCTCATGATGAACATGGATGCGATGGCGACGGAGAAGCTCGCCGATGGCATCCGGCTGTTCGCGGCGGACCTGCAGACGCTGCGCGAGCAAGTGTCTTCGCGGTTGCAGAAGGCAGCGTAGCGCGAGCAAGCGCCCCGGTCCGGCCGAGACCAGCGCGAGCCACCACGCTGGCGGTTTCTCACGGCGCTCGGGAAGGAAGCGGAGATCATCGACCTGCTCGCCGATGATCGCGACGCTGGCGTTGATGAACCATAGTTCAGCGTGATGCTGCCGCCGATCGCATCAAGAGCGAGGAAGGACACGGCGCCGAGCACAGTGTTACCGACCTTCGCCGCCGACCATTGCGGCGCTCGCTTCGCCGTGAGACGGAGCGCAAAATTCTCGATCGTCTGGTTGGCGACCGCCTTATTGTAATCGCGCCTGACGCGATCGACTCGCTAACGTCCAACTATACTCGATGCTCGTCCAACCAGAAGATCCGCATAACAAGCGTGCGCGAAAGGCGATGTACCGTGGGCCGGGCTGGCCCTCGCGCGTACTGGATCAGAGGTGCGCGCGCTGCGGTGCTGCTTAGCAGCCCTGTTCGTCGGCGGCATACGTGGTCCTACGTATTTTCCCTCCGAGGCCGTGTCGCCATGGTGCGGCGTCTTCGGCGCATGCCGGATCGGACTTCCAGGGGGATCCATGTCAGATAACGATGATCGCAATCGGGTGCCCCTTCTGAGGCGCCAGGTGCTCAAAGGCATGGCCGCGCTTTCGGCGAGCACCCTCGTCGCCACCCCGGGGTTTGCTGCGCCAGCGACCTCCGCCGTGGACGCGACCGGCCTCGCGGTGACCGACGATAGCGTGACCGTCGGCATCCTGCACTCGGCCACCGGCACGATGGCAATTTCCGAAACCGGTTCGATCGAGGCCGAGAAGCTTGCGATCTCCCAGATCAATGCCGCCGGCGGCGTGCTCGGCAGGCAGATCAAGATCATTCAGGAGGACGGCGCCAGCGATTGGCCGACCTTTGCCGAGAAGGCCAAGAAATTGCTGGTCAACGACAAGTGTGCGGCGGTATTCGGCTGCTGGACCTCAGCCTCTCGAAAGGCCGTGCTGCCGGTCTTCGAACAGTACAACGGCATGCTCTACTATCCGACCTTCTACGAGGGTCTCGAGCAATCGAAGAACGTGATCTACACCGGCCAAGAGGCGACGCAGCAGATTCTCGCCGGCCTCAACTGGGTCGAAAAGGAGAAGAAGCCCAAAAGCTACTATCTCATTGGCTCGGACTACATCTGGCCGCGGACCTCCAACAAGATCGCTCGCAAGCATATCGAGAACGTCCTGAAGCAGAAGGTCGTCGGCGAAGACTATTTCCCGCTCGGCCACACCCAGTTCAATTCCGTCATCAACAAGATCAAGCTGAAGAAGCCGGACGTGATCTTCACCACCGTGGTGGGTGGCTCCAATGTCGCCTTCTACAAGCAGCTCAAGGCAGCGGGCATCGACCTCTCAAAGCAGACGCTGATGACGATCTCGGTCACCGAGGACGAGATCGACGGCATCGGCGGTGACAACATTGCCGGGGCCTACGCCTGCATGAAGTACTTCCAGTCGATCGACAGCAAGCCGAACCACGAGTTTGTCGCCGCCTTCAAGAAAATGTGGGGCGAGAAGACCGTGATCGGCGACGTCACCCAGGCGGCCTATCTTGGTCCTTGGCTTTGGAAGTTCACCGCCGAGAAGGCCGGGAGCTTCGATATCGACAAGATCGCCGCCGCCTCACCGGGCATCGAGTTCAAGAACGCGCCGGAAGGTTACGTCAAGATCCATCCCAACCATCACCTCTGGTCGCAGACCCGCGTCGGTCGCGCCAAGCTCAATGGCCAGTTTGACATCGTCTACACGTCCGAACTGATCGAGCCGAACCCCTTCCCCAAAGGATACCAGTAGAGCTGCGAGGATCGGGCGGGCGAGGCGGTGAGACCGCTTTGCCCGGTCGTCGCGGTCACGATCGGCACGGTGGATCTCAAACGTATGACCGACAGCATGGACGCCGCCGCTCTCGCCATCGAGATGAGCGTTGACGGCGCGAGAGCCACCTTTGCCCGCGGCGTCACCGCCGAAGCGCTGACGCGCGCCTTCCTTGGACGCATCGCGGCGTTGAACCCGACCTACAACGCCATCATCACCATGAACGAGGCGGCGCTCGTCGAGGCGCGCGCCATCGACGCGCGCCGTGCCGCCGGCGAGCCTCTCGGGCCGCTCGCCGGAGTCCCGGTGGTGGTCAAGGACACGATGGACATGGCCGGCCTGCCGAGCACCGGCGGCTGGCATTTTCTATCGTCGAAGGCCGGCGGCACCGACCTCACGCCCGCCATCGATGCGCCCGTCGTGGCGCGTCTGCGCGCCGCCGGCGCGGTGATCCTGGGCAAGACCAACGTGCCGGTGCTGAGCGCCACCGGCAGCCACGCCAACGACAGCTGGGCCGGCCCGACCCTCAACGTCGTCGTGCCGGAGCGAAAGCCCGGCGGCAGCACTGCCGGCACGGCGGCGGCGGTCGCCGCCAGCCTCTGCGTGCTCGGCCTCGCCGAGGAGACCGGCGGCTCGATTCAGAACCCGGCCTCGGCGCAGGACCTCGTCGGCGTCAAGCCAACCTTCGCGCTCGTGCCCAACGCCGGCGTCATGCCGCTCGCCGGCAGCACGCGCGACGTCGTTGGGCCGATCGCCCGATGCGTCAGAGACGCGGCGGTCGTGCTCGACGTGCTCGCCGGCTACACCGCCGATGATCCCAAGACCGTCGCGGCCATCGGCAAGGTGCCGCGCGACGGCTACGCGGCCGGCCTCTCCGCCAACGCGCTGAGGGGCAAGCGCCTCGGGCTCTATGGCCCGGGCTGGCGCGACCTGCCGCTCTCGGACGAGGCGGCGGCGCTCTACGCGCGCGCGCGCGAGGAGCTCGTCGACGCCGGCGCGGCGCTCGTCGAGGATCCGTTCGCCGGCTCGGGCTTCGCCGCACTAGCCCTGCCAGCGCCGGGGCTCGACACCTTCGACGCGCGGGGCATGGAATCGCTGCCCTACGACATGGAATTCTACCTTCGGCGCATGGGACCGGCCGCCTCGCTGCGCTCCTACGCAATGTTCGCCGCGGCGACGGCGGCGGAAGATCCCTTCGCACCCGGCGGCGTGCTCGCCTACATGGCGCAACTGCCTGGGTTCGAGGCCTGTCGCAGCGATCCTTGGGCGCCGCCTGACCTCTCCGGCTTCGTCGCCCTACGCGAGCGTTACCTCGCGATCTTCACCGACGTCATGACGCGCCACGACCTCGACGCGCTCGTGTACCCGCAGATGCGCTGCGAACTGCCACCGCTGCGAGGCCCGGGAACGATCCGCGAGACCTGCGTGTGCGAGATCAACATCGCAGGATTGCCCGGCGTCACCGTGCCGGCAGGCGCCTACGCGTCCGGCTCGCCATTCGGCTTGATCTTCATCGGCGCGGAATGGAGCGAGGCGGCGCTGCTGTCGCTCGCCTTCGCCTACGAACAGGCGACGCACCATCGCAAGGCACCGGCGCTTTGATCGAGACGCGGCGGAAGCAAAGTCTACGCGATCCTACGTATGTCGCCCATCCGCCGACTCCGCCATGGTTTGCTGGCTTAAACGTGAGCGACACGCCGTGGATCGAGATGAGATGACAGACGGCAAGACGCGCGACTCCATAGTCCTCGACCGCCGCCGGGCACTTCTGGGTGGCCTGGCAGCATCCTCGACCTTGCTGCTGGCTTCGAGCGCACGGGCTACCCCGCATCCGACGAGCGCCGTCAACACGACCGGTCTGGCCGTCACCGACGATGCCGTAACAGTTGGCATCCTGCACTCGATCACCGGCACGATGGCGATCTCGGAGACAGGTGCCGTCGAGGCCGAGAAGCTCGCGATCTCCCAGATCAACGCCGCCGGCGGCGTGCTCGGTCGGCAGATCAAGATCATCCAGGAAGACGGCGCCAGCGATTGGCCGACCTTCGCTGAAAAAGCGCGCAAGCTCCTGGTCAGCGACAAGTGCGCGGCGGTCTACGGCTGCTTCACCTCCGCCTCGCGCAAGGCCGTGCTCCCGGTGTTTGAACAGTACGATGGAATCCTCTACTATCCGACGTTCTATGAGGGCCTTGAGCAGTCGAAGAACGTGATCTACACCGGCCAGGAGGCGACGCAGCAGACGCTGGCGGTGCTGAACTGGCTCGGCAAGGAGAAGAAGGCCAAGACCTTCTACTTCATCGGCTCGGACTACATCTGGCCGCGGACCTCGAACAAGATCGCCGGCAAGCACATCGACAACGTGCTCAAGGGCAAGGTCGTCGGCGAGGATTATTTTCCGCTCGGCACCACGCAATTCAACACCGTCATCAACAAGATCAAGCTGAAGAAGCCAGACGTCATCTTCTCCACCGTGGTGGGGGGCTCCAACGTCTCGCTCTACAAGCAGCTCAAGTCGGCCGGCATCGATCTCAGCAAGCAGCTGCTCGTCGGGTTGGCCGTGACCGAAGACGAGATTCACGGCATCGGCGGCGAGAACTATGCCGGCGCCTACAGCTGCATGAAGTACTTCCAGTCGATCGATAATCCGGCGAACAAGGCCTTCGTCGCGGCCTACAAGGCGATGTGGGGACCCAATGCCGTGATTGGCGACCCACAGCAGGCCGCTTATCTCTCGCCCTTTCTTTGGAAGATGGCGGTGGAGAAGGCCGGGAGCTTCGATGTCGACAAGCTGGTGGCGGCGTCGCCGGGCATCGAGATGAAGAACGCGCCCGAAGGCTACGTGAAGATCCACCCCAACCATCACCTCTGGTCGCGTTCTCGTGTCGGCCGGGCCTTGCCCGACGGGCAATTCGACATCGTCTACACCTCGGACCTTATCGAGCCCAATCCCTTCCCTAAAGGCTACCAGTAGGTTGTTCGTGCTCCAACGAAGAGGCGTCCCATGCTAGGCGGATATTCCTTCGGTGATCTCGGCTCCATCTTCGTCATGCAGGGCTTTGCAGGGTTGATCCTGTTTTCCGTGTTCGTGCTGATGGCGCTCGGGCTGGCCATCATCTTTGGGCAGATGGGCGTCATCAACATGGCGCATGGCGAGTTCATGATCCTGGGCGCCTACGTGACGTACTTGACGTCGCAAGCGTTCCAGATTTACGCACCGGCGCTCTTCGGGATCTACTTCTTTGTCGCCATCGTGCTGGCCTTCATCGTCTCGGGGGCGCTCGGCCTCCTCGTCGAATGGAGCCTGATCCGGCGCCTCTATCATCGCCCGCTCGACACGCTGTTGGCGACGTGGGGCCTGAGCCTCATCCTGCAGCAGGTTTATCGCTCCGTGTTCGGCGCCCGCGAGGTTGGCGTCGAGTTGCCGCAATGGATGCTCGGCTCCTGGCAGGCGACCGACTCCATCCAGATCCCGATCAACGGCATGATCATCATGGGGCTCACGATCCTCATCACGATCGGCGTCGGCTACCTGATGTATCGCTCGCGCTGGGGCCGTTCGGTCCGCGCCGTGGTCCAAAACCGCCCGATCGCCGGTGCGGTCGGCATCAACACGGAGCGCGTCGACCGCTACACCTTCGGCATCGGCTGCGGGATTGCCGGGATCGCGGGCGCCGCCTTCACCATGATCGGCTCAACCGGCCCGACCTCCGGCCAGCTTTACATCGTCAACGCCTTTCTCATCGTGGTTTTCGGCGGCGCGCAGAGCCTCGTTGGCACCATCGCGTCGGCCTTCACGATCTCGCAGACGCAGTCGACGCTCGAATTCTTCCTGTCGGGATCGATGGCGGCCGTCATTACGCTGCTCCTCGTCGTCGGGCTGCTCATGCTGCGACCGCAGGGGCTGTTCGTACTCAAAGTCCGTCGCTGAGGAGGCTATCATGCCCAATGGTACAAGCTTCTTCGGGCGCGCCGGCTGGCTGAACTTTGCCGTGCTTGCGATCGTGCTCATCGTGATCTTCCCGGCGCTGCTCGATCCGTTTCGGCTCAATCTTCTCGGCAAGTACCTGACCTACGCCTTCGTCGCCGTCGGCCTCGTGATCTGCTGGGGCTACGGCGGCATCCTCAGCCTGGGCCAGGGCGTGTTCTTCGGCCTCGGCGGCTACTGCATGGCGATGTATCTGAAGCTCGAAGCCTCTAGCGTCGCCAACACGAAGATCCAGTCGACGCCCGGCATTCCCGACTTCATGGATTGGAACCAGATCACCTCGCTTCCCGCGCTCTGGGTGCCTTTCAGAAGCTTGCCGCTGACCCTTATTCTCGTGCTCGCGGTTCCGACCTTGCTTGCCGCAATCCTCAGCTACGCGATGTTCAAGCGCCGCGTCGGCGGAGTCTACTTCGCCATCATCACGCAGGCTGTGGCCTCGATCCTGACGATCCTCATCATCGGCCAGCAGGGCTACACCGGCGGCGTCAACGGGATTACCGACCTGCGCACGTTCAACGGCTGGGACATCCGGACCGATCACGCCCATACGGTGCTCTATTTCGTCAACGTCGCGCTGCTCCTCGGCGTGCTGCTGATCGGGCAATACATCACGCGCTCAAAGCTCGGCCGGATCCTCGTCGCGATGCGCAGCAAGGTCGATAGAGTGCGCTTCTCAGGCTATTCTGTAGCCGGCTTCCAGGTCTTCGCCTTCTCCGTCGCAGCATTGTTCGCAGCGATCGGCGGCGCGATGTTCACGCTGCAGGTCGGCTTCATGTCGCCGTCCTTCGTCGGCATCACGCCCTCGATCGAGATGGTGATCTACGCCGCCGTCGGCGGGCGCTACTCGCTGTTCGGCGCGATCTACGGCACCCTGCTCGTCAACTACGCCAAGACGAGCTTGTCGGAGAGCTTCCCGCAGCTCTGGCTGTTCGGCCTCGGCGCGCTTTTCATCGGCGTGGTGCTTCTGTTCCCCAACGGGCTTGCCGGCATCTATCGCTCGACGCTGGAAGCGCGCGTGAAAAAACTTCTCGGCGCTCGGATCGTCAAAGACGATCCGGCCGACGCCCTCCAGCAGCCGGCGGAATAGGCCCATGACGATCGGCAGCAACACCGATTACCTGCTTGCCGTCGAGGCGCTGACCGTTTCGTTCGACGGCTTTAAGGCCGTCAACGACCTCTCCTTCTACGTCGACGAGAAGGACATCCGTGTCATCATCGGCCCCAACGGCGCCGGCAAGACCACGGTGCTCGATCTCATCTGCGGCAAGACGAAAGCGAGCGAAGGCTCGATCAAGTTCCGCAACCGCGAGCTGACGAAGATGAGCGAGAGCCAGATCGTGCTCGCCGGTGTCGGCCGCAAGTTCCAGACCCCCTCGATCTACGACGAGCTGACCGTCTTCGAGAACCTCGAGATCTCCTACCCCAAGGGTCGCAGCGTCTTCGGCGCGCTGACCTTCAAGCGCGACCGCGCGGTGATCGACCGCGTCGAGGAAATCGCCGAGGTGATATTTCTCAAGGACCAGCTGAAGCAGAGCGCCGAGTTCCTGAGCCACGGGCAGAAACAATGGCTCGAAATCGGAATGCTTCTGATCCAGGATCCCGACCTCCTGATGCTCGACGAGCCGGTCGCCGGCATGAGCGTCAGCGAGCGTTTGAAGACCGCCGATCTGCTCAACCGCATCATCGCCGATCGCTCTGTGATCGTCATCGAGCATGACATGAAGTTCGTCGAGGATATTGCACGCAAGGTCATCGTGTTGCACCAAGGTAAGATCCTGTCCGAGGGCACGATGGCGCAAGTGAAGAACGACCCCAAGGTCGTCGAAGTCTACCTCGGTCACTGAACACCACGCTGGGGCTGCCATTGTCTTCATCCGTCCTGGTCGTTGATGACCTTCACGTTGCCTACGGCCAGAGCGAGGTGCTGCACGGTCTGAAGTTGGCACTCGCGCAGAACGAGATCGTCGCACTGATGGGCCGCAACGGCATGGGCAAGACCACGCTCATGAAGGCGCTCATCGGGCTTTTGCCGATCAAACGCGGTGGCGTGAGGATCGACGGCGCCGAAATCGGTGGCTTGAAAAGCTATCAGCGCGTTGCGAAGGGCATCGCCTACGTGCCGCAAGGGCGAATGGTCTTTTCCTCGATGACTGTCGAGGAGAACATCGAGACGGGGCTTGGCAAGGCCAAGAAGGGCTCGGTCGTTGCCGAGATTTACGAGCTCTTCCCGGTGCTCAAGGAAATGCGCAAGCGCCGCGGCGGCAACCTCTCCGGCGGCCAGCAGCAGCAGCTCGCGATTGCCCGGGCGTTGGCCAGCGAGCCCAAGGTGCTGCTGCTCGACGAGCCGACCGAGGGCATCCAACCTTCCATCATCCGCGAGATGGCACGCACGCTGAAGCGCATCCGCGACCAGCGTGGCCTCTCGATCCTGGTGTCGGAGCAGGTGCTGAGCTTCGCGCTCGACGTCGCCGATCGCGTCGTGGTCATCGAGAACGGCGAGCTCGTCCACGAGGAAGCGGGCGACGCCATAAACGGCGCCAGGATCTCCAGTTTCCTGTCGGTATAGACCGATTGGTGTCCGCTCGGCGGCACGAGTCGTTTTGCTTTCGTCGAGATCTGGGAAAGGATGCAGCATGACCGAGACCTTGATCAAGGTGGATCTCTCGCAGTCGGCCTACGACAACGAGATGGTTCACAACCGCTGGCACCCCGACATCCCGATGGTGGCGACGGTGAAGCCCGGCGACGACTTCGTCATCGAGACCTACGACTGGACCGGCGGCTTCATCAAGAACGACGACGACGCCTCCGACGTCCGCGACATCGACCTCTCCATCGTTCATTTTCTCTCCGGCCCGATCGGCGTCGCCGGCGCCGAGCCGGGCGACCTGCTTGTCGTCGACATCCTCGACATCGGCACCAAGACCGGTTCCGAATGGGGCTTCAACGGCGCCTTCTCGAAGAAGAACGGCGGCGGCTTCCTCACCGACCATTTCCCGACGGCGCAGAAGTCGATCTGGGACATCAAGGGCATGTACACGAGCTCGCGCCACGTGCCGGGCGTGAGCTTCGCCGGCCTGGTGCACCCCGGCCTGATCGGCTGCCTGCCCGATCCCAAGCTGCTCGATCTGTGGAACAAGCGCGAGACCGACTTCATCGCCGCCAACCCCGACCATCCGACCGGCGTCGCCAACGCGCCCTTCGCGCCGACGGCGCACATGGGCAGCCTCAAGGGCGAGGCCCGCGACAAGGCCGCCGCCGCCGGCGCCCGCACCGTGCCGCCGCGCGAGCACGGCGGCAACATGGACATCAAGGACCTGTCGCGCGGCTCGAAGATCTACTTCCCGGTCTACGTGCCCGGCGCGGGCCTCTCGATGGGCGACCTGCACTTCAGCCAGGGCGACGGCGAGATCACCTTCTGCGGCGCCGTCGAGATGGCCGGCTGGCTGCACCTCAAGGTCGAGGTGATAAAGGACGGCATGGCCAAGTACGGCATCAAGAGCCCGATCTTCAAGCCGAGCCCGATCAAGCCGAACTACACCGACTTCCTCATCTTCGATGGCATCTCCGTCGACGAAATGGGCAAGCAGTACTACCTCGACGTCGGCGTGGCCTACCGCCAAGCCTGCCTCGCCGCGATCGAATACCTGAAGAAGTTCGGCTATTCCGGCGAGCAGGTCTACTCGATCCTCGGCACGGCGCCGGTGCAGGGCCACATCTCCGGCGTGGTCGACGTGCCCAACGCCTGCGCCACGCTGTGGATCCCGACCGAGATCTTCGACTTCGACATCAACCCGGGCATGGCCGGCCCGACCAAGTTCCTCGACGGCAGCGTGGTGCTGCCGACCGCCCCCGACCTCTGAGGGGGCGAAGCGATGCCGATCTACGATTACGATTGCCCGAGCTGCGGGCCTTTCACCGCCTTCGCGGCGATGGCGGACTACGCCCAGCCGTCCGAGTGCGACTGCGGCGCGCCGGCGCCGCGCGCGATCCTCAACGCCCCGGCGATCGCCGGCATGGACGCCGGGCTGCGCCGCGGCATGGCCGTCAACGAGCGCTCGCGCCACGAGCCGCGGCGCTCGTTCGGCGCGCATCCCTCCGGGTGCGGTTGCTGCAGCCCGTCCAAGCGCCCTGCCGCCGCAGCCGGTGCGGCGAAGTCGTTCGCCGGACGGCGCCCCTGGATGATCAGTCACTGATGAATTGGCGATCGCGGCGAGCCTCTCGCTGCGATCATCCGCGCGCACAGGAGCCGTGATGTCCGACTACCAAGTCTACGATTGCGGCGACGTCGTGCTTCAATCCGGCGCCACGCTGCGGGCTGCCAAACTGGCCTACAAGACCTTCGGCTCGCTCAACGCCGACAAGACCAACGCCATCGTCTATCCGACATGGTACTCCGGGCAGCATTACGAAAACGAATGGCTCATCGGCGAGGGCAAGGCGCTCGACCCGGCCAAGTACTTCATCATCATTCCCAACATGTTCTGCAACGGCCTGTCGTCCTCGCCGAGCAACACCAAGGGCGCCTGGGCCGGCCCGCGCTTTCCCCGCGTGACGGCCTACGACAACGTCAGGCAGCAGCACCGCCTCGTCACCGAGCATTTCGGCATCGCGACGCTGCCGCTCGTCACCGGCTGGTCGATGGGCGCGCTGCAGACCTATCATTGGGGCTGCATGTACCCCGACATGGTGCAGCGTATCCTGCCGTTCCAAGGCTCGGCCAAGTGCTCGCGGCACAACTTCGTCTTCCTCGAAGGCGCCAAGGCGGCGCTGATGGCCGACGCCGCCTTCGCTGACGGCTGGTACAAGGAACCGCCAAGCAAGGGGCTGCGCGCCTTCGGCCGCGTCTACGCCGGCTGGGGCCTGTCGCAGACCTTCTACCGCGAGGAGGCCGACCTCAAGATCATGGGCTACGCCAGCCTCGAGGACTTCCTCGTCGGCTTCTGGGAGGGACTGTTCCTCGAGCGCGACGCCAACAACCTCCTCGGCATGCTGTGGACCTGGCAGCACGGTGACATCAGCGCAAACGACATGTACGGCGGCGACATGACCAAGGCTCTCGGCGCGATCAAGGCCAAGGCGATCCTGATGCCGGCCTCGACCGACCTCTACTTTCCGCCCGAGGACAACGCGATCGAGGCCAGGCTCATGCCCAACGCCGAGCTGCGGATCGTCGACACGTTCTGGGGCCATTTCGCTGGCGGCCCCGGCACCAGCCCCGACGACATCGCCGTGCTCGACGCGGCACTCAAGGAGCTGCTGGCGAGTTGACAGAGCGATGACGACGAACAAAGCCGGGATGCACGGCGACGCCGAAGCCCGCGCCGCCACTCACGCCCATGTGGCCGACCTCTACCGCTACCCCATCAAGGGGCTATCGCCCCAGGCCGAGGCCTCGCTTGACCTCGTTGCGGGCGACGGCCTACCGGCGGACCGCCGCTTCGCGCTGGCGCTCGGCAGCACCGTGTTCGATCCCGCCGCGCCGGAACCGCTCGACAAGGGCAACTTCCTGATGCTGCGGCGCGACGAGAGCCTCGCCGCGCTCGAGACCCGCTACGATGCCGCCAGCGCCCGCCTGTCGATCGTCGATCCCTTGGGCGCCAGGTTCGAGGCCGATCTCTCCACCGGAGACGGCCGCGCCGCGACCGAGCGCTTCTTCCACAACTACATCGGAGAGGCCTGCGAGGGCCGGCCCAAGCTCGTCGAGGCGGAGGGGCACAATTTCACCGACATCAGCGTGGTGTCACCGCGCATGATGCGCGCGATCTCGGTGATTAACCTCGCCTCCGTGCGCGATCTCGCCGAGCGCGTCGGCCGAACGCTCGACCCGCTGCGCTTCCGCGCCAACATCCACGTCGACGGCGTGCCGGCGTGGGCCGAGCTCGAATGGGTCGGCCGCGAGGTGGCGATCGGCGAGGTCCGGCTGCGCGGCGTGCTGCGCACCAAGCGCTGCGCGGCGATCGACGTCGATCCCCGGACCGGCGCGCGCGACACCAACCTGCCCAAGGCCCTGGTCAAGACCTACGGGCACCCCGACTGCGGTGTCTACCTTGAAGTCCTGCAAAGCGGCGTGATCCGGCCCGGCGACGGGCTTCGCCTGCTGTCCTGACGATCACACGACCGGAGAGGGCCGTCGAAGTCCGTCAGCCCTCTCCAGCAATCCTGTGGCGCCTTGCTACTCGGCCGCTGTCGCCTTGCCTCTTCATCCGGCGCCGGTCCCTTGCCGACCAGCGGAAGTTCCTCGATCGTGCGAACAACATGACTTGACGTATGCCACCGGGGATTCCGGCGACCAGCGCGTCCGAAAACTGGACGGTGGAAGAGGCGAGGGGTCGATGGCCCGCCTGTCCTCACAACAACGGGAACGCGGCGGGTGGAGCGAGGCGGCCCCGCCGCCGCGAGATCGCGCCTTCCACAGGAGAGCCCAGCACGGTCCTAAGGGGCAAGGCCGTAGCCACGCTTGCAGAACACTTGCGCGTCTCGCGCAGAGGTCTGAGGTCCAGCGCTGTTCTCGCAACCTCTCCCCGTACTCGGCCGTGGCGGCAGGACCCGTCTGTAGGCGTCAACTCGCGCCTCGTCGCCGTTGTAACGCAGCGAAGCTCCGCGACGCATTCAGGTCAGGCGCGGGCGGCGCAATACGTCGACACCGTCGCGCTGTTCCAGGCGCTCGGCGGCGGATGGTGGAACCGCACCGACCCCCATCCGCATCTGCCAGACAACAACTTCTTAGCTTTTCTTTAACTATCTTTTGTTTGAGGTTCGCTTTGCGACCGCGCTTTGCTAGCCGCTACGGGCGCGCTGAATACCTAAAGTTGTTAAGATCATTGCCAAGAACCCATACTCAGAAGCTCTGATAGAAGTGGATTGCATGTATTGGGAACGTGAGTGTTTGGCTCCAATTACCCGTAGACGAGGCGCGAGGAATAGTCCGCCGCCTCCATCCTTCGGAGGGAAATACATGAGCATGAAATCGAATGCCGGGCACGACCGGCGAGCGGTTCTCACCGGAGCGGTCGGCGTGGCTTTGGCGAGCCAGCTGGCGACAACGCAAGCGGCCAAGGCCGAAGCGGCGACGGAAAATGTAAGCAGGGGGTTTTCGCTCAAGGGTCGGGTCGCGGTCGTCACGGGAGCCGCGCGCGGCATCGGACGGGCCGGTGCGGTCGCCCTGGCGCGCGCAGGCGCTGATATCGTCGGCATCGATATTGCCGGTCCGATCAGCACCTCCCTCCAGCTGGCGCCGGCCACGGCTTCGGACTTCGCGGAGACCGGCCGTCAAGTGCAGGCGGCCGGCGGCCGCTGGCTCCAGATCACGGCGGATCAGCGCGACATCGGCGCCCTGCGAGGGGCCGCCAAGCGCGCCGTCGACACTTTTGGTGGCGTCGACATCGTGTTCGCCAACGCCGGCGTGCAAGCCTTCAAGTCGCTCCTCGACATGCAGGACGAGGATTGGCACACGACGATCGACGTGAACATCAACGGCACCGCCAACGTGTTGCGGGTGTTCGCGCCGCTCCTCGTCAAGCGTGGGGGCGGACGCATCATCGTCACGTCGTCGACCCAGGGACAGCACGGCACCCTGAACGCTTCGGCCTACTCGACGTCCAAATGGGGCCTGATCGGACTCGCGAAATCCGCAGCGCTCGAGCTCGGCCCCCACAAGATCACCGTCAACGTTCTGGTTCCCGGCCTCATCGACACGCCCTTGACGCGTCGCGAAAGTCGTTACGCCGCGGCGATCGAGGCCGGCGGCGGCAAGCCGTCCGGCGACGAAAGCAAGGATGAGAAAACAGCGGCGCATTCGCTCGCGGCGAAGCTGCCGCTCGGCGTGCCATGGCTTCAGCCGGAGGATGTCGCTCCGGCTCTCGTCTTCCTCGCCTCGGATGCGGCGCGGATGGTGAGCGGGACGACGTATGCCGTCACCGGCGGCGACAGCGCCAACCTGGAAGCCTGATCCGCCATCGATCTTAAGGTTGCCACGTAAGCTCGGGACGCCTTCGGCGTTGCGCTAAGATCGGACTCGAACGAAGCCCCACCCGATGCCCCCGGGTGGGGCTTTGCTGTTCCAACCACCCGGTTCAACCGCCTCCGACGAGCTGATCGCGGCAAGCCGCAGGAAATTCGAGCAAGTCAAATGATGGCTTGACGTTATATTTAAAAGCTCTGAAATCAGCATATTAAATGTATTGGAAAAGACGATCAGCAGGGCCTAATTCTATTTCATCAACAACGGAGATACGATATGAAAAAGCTTCTCATGACTTCTGCCGCCACCCTAATGCTCGGCTTTGGCTCCGCGTCCGCCGCCACCTGGGTGCAGGATGCTTACGGCAATGCACTTCCGACGCCGTCGACATCTCAGATCACGTCGGCGCCCCCGGTTCGCAGCCGGGTTTATTACGGCACTGGTTACTCCGGTCCCACCACCGCGACAGGGGGCCCGGTGGGCGGCTTGCCCAACCGCAACTAGGACCGACTCGACGCCAACGACTCCCCGCTCGGTCATACCGGGCGGGTTCATGCTTTTCAGGTGTCTGTTTCCAAGTGCCTGCCATGCGACCGCCGCAGGTTGACCGTCGTCACGCCCTCGTGAACATGCGGCCCTATGGAGTTGCGGCACATTCGGTATTTCCTTGCTGTCGCCGAACAGCGCAATTTCACGCGTGCGGCGGAAAAGCTCGGGATCGCGCAGCCGCCGCTGAGCCAGCAAATCCAGGCGCTCGAGAGCGAACTCGGCGGTCCCCTGTTCCGCCGCGTGCCGCAAGGCGCGGAACTCACCCCCGCTGGCGATGCCTTTCTCGTCGAGGCGAAGTTGACGATCGCCGCCGCGGAGCGGGCGAAGCTCGCCGCCATGCGCGCGCAACGCGGCGCAGTCGGACGGTTGCTCCTTGGTATCACGAGCTCGGCCACCTTTAACCTTATCATCAGTTCGACTATCGATAAATTCCATCAAACGTGGCCCGACGTCCAGCTCGCTCTTGAGGAGCTCACCACGGCTGCGCTCTACGAGCGCGTGCTTCGCGGCGAACTCGACATGGCCTTCGTTCGGCCAGGCGACGGCGATCCCAGCGGCATCAACTTTCGGCACCTTCCCGACGAAGCCACGTTCATCGCGCTGCCGGCGAACCACCGGCTGGCGCAACATAAAGTGCTGCGTTTGACCGAGATCGCGCGCGAGCCGTTCATCGCGTTCCCGCGCGAGCTCGGTCCAAGCCTCTATGACGAGATCGTCTTAGCTTGCCACGCCAACGGCTTCACGCCGCAGTTCATGCAGTCCGTGCAGCATATCGCGTCGACCGTGACGCTCGTGGCCGCACATCTCGGCGTATCGATCGTCCCGATGTCGATCACGCAGATCAAGCTGGACGGCGTCGTCTATATTCCAATCGAGGGCCGGGCTCCTATCGCGCGGCTGGCCCTTGCCACGGCGAAAGGCGTACGCTCCGCAATCAGCCAGAACTTCCTCAGCCTGCTACCCTGACCCCGCGGACCGGTCAGCCATACTGCGGGCCTCTTCCCATCGTTCGTTACGAGAGCGTGATGCAAGCCGGGCGGCCTCAGGGTTCGCCGAAGAAGGTCGTCAGTTCCGCCACGACAGCCGCCGGATGCTCCTCCGGGATGAAGTGCCCGCAGGCGGCCATCACCGCCCCGCGCACGTCGTCGGCGTAGGGCCGGAGGGGTGACGCCATATCGGCGATGGATCCCTGATCGGAGCCGAGCGCCAGCACCGGCATCCTCAGCTTGCCCTTGGCGTTGAGCGCCCGGTTCTGCCGCGCCGACAGGGCGGCGGCACGGTAGTAGGCGAGGCCGGCGCGCAGGCCGCCGTCCTTCAGGAAGACGCGGACGTACTCGTCCATGTCGGCGTCCGAAAAGGTCTCGGGGTTCGCCGCCTTGCGGCGGAGGAACCAGTCGAGGTACTCGCGCTCTCGGCCGACGATCAGGCGTTCGGGAAGGTCCGGGATCGCGTGAAACGCGAAGTGCCACGTGCGCCAGGCCCGCTCCGGATCGGTCGGTAGGGCGTCCGGCAGGGTGATGCCCGGTATCCCCGCATCCATCAGAACCAGGCGTCGCACCTCGTCGCCGAACAACATCGCGTAGGGGTAGGCGACCCAAGCCCCGACGTCGTGGGCGGCCAGACAGTAGCGGGCGACGTCGAGCTGCCGGAGTAGCGCGTGCACCGTCTCCGCCAAGCTTTGCGTGTCGTAGCCGTCGAGCGGGCGGTCGGAGTCGCCCTGGCCGGGCAGGTCGGGGGCGATGATCCTGTAGGTCGAGGCGAGCAGCGGCATCACCTTGCGCCAGGCGAACCAGCTCTCCGGAAAGCCGGCGAGCAGGACCACCACCTCCCCGTCGGGCTTGCCGCCGGTGACGTAGTGCAGCCTGATCCCGTTTACGGTTTCGAAGCGGTGCTCGATATCGGGCACGTCCGGGTCGGGCCGGGAGGCCGGCGAGGTGCCGATCGCTCTCGCCGCCGAGTGGAGTGTCGGTTCCGTGTCGTGGTGCGTCATCGATCAACCCTCTTCGAGCGGCGGCGGGGGACCAATCGCTGAGCCGGCGCAGTGCCGGTCCGTGATCTTCGTGCTTGGCCACTCGCGAAGGGACGATGGCAGCGACGCTGGCCGACCTGGGATCACCATACCACGGCGCTACCGACCCGGAGGCCGCGTCGCCGTGAGTTCGATGCGCATCCCGTCCTTCGCCGATTTGGGAGGGTCGAGGATCAGCTGGTCGCCTTCCTTCAGACCGCCCTGCGCTTCAAGCTGTGCGCCGTTGTCGACCAGCACATCGAGGTGGCGCAAACAGAGCACGCCGTGGTCGAACACGGCCGCGCTGGGGCCGTCCTTGTCGAAGATCACCGCTTCCGCAGGCACGAGCGCGACCGGTGCCGCCTGGGGCACGTCGAGGTGGACAATGCTGTAGAGCCCCGCCCATCTCGACGATTGCAGACAGGCGGATCGCGAGCTTGGTCTCATCAGCGGAGGATCGTCGCAGGCCCGATCGGGCTCCTTTGCAGACCGCGGGCCCGTGACATCACCAGGACAGTGCGCCCGTGTCTGCGAACGGCCGCCTCGATTCAGGTGTTGTCGGCGAACGCGGCAAAGGCTCGTTGTTTTGTCGACGGACCGCGACAGGGTCCCGCCGCCATGTCGCGGTACCCTGACTTTGGCAGGGTCGCTTGTCAGGGAACGCGGCACGCGCGAGCCGGCGTCCGCCTCGCTCCAGGGAGCTTGACGGGCGCGGGGTTTCGGTTATGCTACCTAGATCATCCCGACTCTGGCGGCAAGGCAGGCGAAGCGCCTCGGGCCTAGCCAAGCCGTCGGGAACCGTGTAGGCAGCCGCCTTCATATTCCGTCCGGCGGGCGGCTCGCCCCAGCGTGTCCCGACGTGGGGCTGTCCTTCGAAGAGTTGATCCCATGGCCGTTCCCAAGCGCAAGACCTCCCCGATGAAGCGCGGCTTCCGCCGCTCCGCCGATGCCCTCAAGGCCCCGACCTACGTCGAGGACAAGGACTCGGGCGAACTGCGCCGGCCGCACCACATCGATCTCAAGACCGGCATGTACAAGGGCCGCCAGGTGATCACGCCCAAGGCCAACGTCGAGGCGTAGAACGTCGAGGTGTAGAATAAAGGCGCCTGGCGCCGAAGTTGGCATGACGCAGGCTGACGCAGTCGAAGCCTGTTTCACCGAAATATCTTCGGGCCCGCCGACGCCAGTGTGGGCCTCGGCCTAACGCTCGCCGATCCAGGCCTCGCCCGAGAGGTCGCGGCGGGCGCGGTCGAGCTCCTCGGTGTAGCGCCGCAGCACGTGGGCTTCGGTGAGCAGGCCGACGACGCTGCGGTCGGTGGCGCTCTCGACCACCGCCAGCGCCTCGCCCTCGATAGCCTCGAACACCCGCGCCGCCTCCTGGATGTTCATGTCGCGGGTCAGCATCACCTCGGCGTGGCGCAGCAGCGCGGTCAGCGGTTGCCGGCAGCGGACATCGTCGAGCGTCATGGTGTGCGCCTCGTTGAGCGAGACCATCCCGGCGTAGCGCCCGAACGGGTCGGTGGCGACGATCCAGTAGTCGCCGCCCAGCGGATGGCTTTCCAGGAAGCTGCCCAGGGTCGCGTCGGCGTAGGCGGTGTCGATGTCGTGGCGCATCAGCCGGCCCACGGTCAGCGAGCGGATCCAGCCGACGTCCTGCGCCGAGCGGATCGATTCGCCGCGCAGGTGCAGGCGCCAGGTGGCGAAGCTGTAGCCGAAGAGGCGCCGCACCAGCACGGAATCGAGCGTCGTCGTGGCCAGGATCAGGATCGACAGGGCGTAGTCGCCGGTGGCCTCCAAAGCGAGGAAGCTCATCGTCAGCGGCCCGCCGATGATGGTGACGGACAGGCCGGCCATGCCGACGACGGCGCAGGTCACGGCGTCGAGGGGCACACCCGGTGCCAAGGCCGCCGCCAGCCCGTGGAACAGGGTGCCGGTGAGGCCGCCGAGGTAGAGCGAGGCGAAGAACAGGCCGCCGCGGAAGCCGCTGCCGATCGAGATCGCCGAGGCGCAGGACTTCAGCAGCAGCGTCACCGCGACGAACAGCACGGAGGGCGGCGCGTGCAGCAGCGCCGCCAACGCGCCGTGGCCGGCCGACAGCATGTGCGGCGTGACCAGCGCCATGGCGCCGAGGCCGAGGCCGCCGACGGCGGGCTGCAGCCAGCCCGGGATGCGGCTGCGCTTGAACAGGCTCTCGGTCAAGGTGACGCCCTGCATGATGGCGATGCCGAGCCCGGCGCAGGCCAGCGACAGCACCAGCAGCAGCGCGATGCTGCGGCCATCGAGCGTCGCGTCGGAGGCGAGGTGGCCGATGAAGGCCTCGCCCATGCCGATCGCGCGCGCCACCAGCACGCCGGAGATCGCCGCCGCCAACACCGGCGCCAGGCCGAACGGCGTATAGGTGCCGATGATGATCTCGAAGCCGTAGAAGGCGCCGGTGAGCGGCGCGCCGAAGGCGGCGGCGATGGCGGCGGCGGCGCCCGCGCCCACCATCATGCGCATATCGGCGCGGCGCAGGTTGAAGAAACGGCCGAGATAGGAGGCCAGGCCCGAGCCGAGCTGGGTGTAGCCGGCCTCGAGCCCGACGGAGGCGCCGCAGCCGTTGGAGCACAGCGTCTGCACGCCGATGATGAGGGAATCGAGCACCGACATGCGGCCGCCGGCGAGCGCGTTGGCCTCGATGGGATCGACGGGGCGGCGACGGCGGTGCAGGAGCAGGCGGCTGCCGGCGCCGAGCAGCAGACCGCCACAGGCCGGCGCCAGGGCGAGCCAGGGGCTCTCGAGATGGTCCGAGGCGCTGAGCGCGGATTGCCCGTAGAACAGGTGGTGCAGCCCCGCTGCGAGCCGCGACAGGGTTGTGGTGGTGAGCCCCGCGACGATGCCGATCACGACGGCGAGAAAGATGAGGCCGCTCTCGCCGGCGCGCACGGTGTTGCGCAGGCGCGCGACGACGGCGCGCATGCGATCCGCGGAAACGGCTGAGTACGCGCGGCCATTGCCGGCCGAGGTCAAGGGCAATCCTGCGGCATGCGCCAGCTATGGCGCAACGCCGCGGGCGAGCCAACCGCCAAGACGAGGAAGCCCGGCACGAGGCCGGACTTCGAGATGCGGGATCGCGGGAGCCTCAGTGCGCGTGGGCGCCGATCGCGCCGATGCCGGTCTCGGAGCGGACGTATTGCGCGTCGAACAAGGCCTTCTCCCGCTCGGCCCGTCGGCTCTTGTCGATCAGCGAGAACACGATGATTCCGATGAAGGCGATCGGCATAGAGAAGATGGCGGGGTTGTCGTAAGGGAAGATCGCCGTCTTGTGGCCGAGCGAAACGACCCAGAAGGCCTTCGACAGCACCACCATCGCCACGGAGCTGATCAGGCCGAGCCAGCCGCCGACGAGGGCGCCCGTGGTCGTGCAGCCGCGCCACATGATGGACATGACCAGCACGGGGAAGTTGCAGCTCGCCGCCACCGAGAAGGCGAGTCCGACCATGAAGGCGACGTTCTGCTTCTCGAACACGATGCCGAGCACGATGGCGATCAGGCCGATCGCCACCGCCGAGGCTTTCGAGATGTTGACCTCGGTCTTTTCCGTGGAGCGCCCGCGGGCGAAGACGTTGGCATAGAGGTCGTGGCTGACCGCGGAGGCGGCGGCCAGGGTCAGGCCGGCGACCACCGCGAGGATGGTGGCGAAGGCCACGGCGGCGATGAAGCCGAACAGCAGGTTGCCACCGACCGCCTTGGCAAGGTCGACGGCGGCCATGTTGGACGAGCCGACCAGGTCCTTGATCTTGTCGTAGGCGCCGTTAGGACCGAGCTTGAAGTAGCTCGGATCGTTCATCAGGAAGACGATGGCGCCGAAGCCGATGATGAAGGTGAGAATGTAGAAGTAGCCGATGAAGCCGGTGGCGTAGAGCACCGATTTGCGGGCGGCCTGTGCGTCGCGCACCGTGAAGAAGCGCATCAGGATGTGCGGCAGGCCGGCGGTGCCGAACATCAGGGCGAGGCCGAGCGACACGGCCGAGACAGGATCGGCGATGAAACCGCCGGGCGCCATGATCTTCAGGCCCTTGGGCTGGATCTTGGTGGCGGCGGTGAACAGCTCGTCCGGATTGAAGTGGAACTTGATGAGCACCAGTAGCGCGATCAGCGACGCGCCTGCCAGCAGCAGGCCGGCCTTGATGATCTGCACCCAAGTGGTCGCCTTCATGCCGCCGAAGGCAACGTAGACGATCATCAGGACGCCGACGATGATGACGGCATAGAAATACGGCAGGCCGAACAGGAGCTGGATCAGCTTACCGGCGCCGACCATCTGCGCGATCAGGTAGAACGCGACCACGACCAGGGTGCCGCACGCCGAGAGCACCCGGATCGGCGTCTGCGCCAGGCGGAACGAGGCGACGTCGGCGAAGGTGTACTTGCCGAGATTGCGCAGGCGTTCCGCGATCAGGAATAGCACGATCGGCCAGCCCACGAGGAAGCCGATCGAGTAGATCAGCCCATCGAAGCCCGAAGTATAGACCAGGCCGGAGATGCCGAGGAACGAGGCCGCGGACATGAAGTCGCCGGCGATGGCGAGGCCGTTCTGCAGGCCGGTGATACCGCCGCCGGCCGCGTAGAAGTCCGACGCCGTCTTGGTGCCCATCGCCGCGCGATAGGTGATGAAGAGGGTGAGCAGCACGAAGGCGAAGAACATCACGATCGCGACGATGTTCAACGGAGCCTGATCGACGTGGCCCTGGATGCCTTCCGCGGCGAGCGCGACGGTGCCGCCGAAGGCGACGATCGCAGCGCTCCCGAAAAGGGCCTTGGGAAAGCGGCGCTTGGCCGGCGCGGCGCTCACAGCCCCACCTCGCGGCGCAGATCGCGCGTGAGACGATCAAACCTGGTGTTGGCGATCACGACGTAGATCGCCACGAGCACGAAGGCCGAGATCAGCACGCCGAGGCCGATGACGATCCCCATCGATGTCACCTGACCGAAGGCGACGGTGCCGAGAAAGCCTTTGTCGAAGGCGACGAGGAGGATGAAGCCGAAGTAGATGATCCACATAATTGCCGACAGCGTCCAGCCGAGGGTCGCTCGCGAGCGCGTCAACTTCTGGAACGTCGGATTGGCCATGATAGCGCGCGTCGCGCCATCGTTACCGTCGAATTCACGTCCACTCACGTCACGTCCTCCCCCGCGGCCGCATGAACGGCGACCGTCCTTACCTTCGCTTGACCGCGTCGAGGCGGTTCGCGACTTGCTGTAGCGGGTCAGGTGCCCGTCTTGCTATGACTTTCATGTTCCAGCCTACGACACGTGTCGCAAGCCGGGACGGCCGGCCATTCAATCGAGCGCAACCTATAAGAGGCCTTGGGCCGCGTCGATGGAGCATGCATGTGCCGTTCGTCTAGACTCATACTTTCCGTCTTGAGCATCGTGTTCCTGCCGGGTTCGGCTTCGGCGCAATTCTACGGCTTCCCGAGCGAGGTCGGCGTCGTCGACGACGGGTTCGGCGTGCTGCCGCCTCTGCCTCCGGCACCACCGCCCGAGTTCGCCGGCGGTCCGCCGCCCTTCGCGCAGCCGCCGGCACCGCCGCCGCGCTGTCCGGTGGTCATCGAGGTCGGGCGCGGGCTGAAACATGCGGCGCAGACACGCGTCGTGTACGGGCGCCCGAACTGTTCCTAAGCCGACGGCTCTCGGCCGCACGTCGGGCTTGCCGAGCCGCGGTTTAGCTGTGAGTGAAGCGGCTGCATCCGACGCCTCGTCGCGTCCCGCCCGAGGTTCCGCCATGAGTCAGCCCAAAACCCTCCGCGACGTGTCCGGCCTCGGCAACAAGGCTCCCGGCCTCAAGGGCTCGGCGCTGATCATGATCGACCTGCAGAACACCTACCGCGAAGGCGTGATGCGGCTCGAGGGCGTCGAGCCCGCGATCGTCGAGGCGGCGGCCCTGCTCCGACGGGCGCGCGAGGCCGGCATCCCGATCTTCCACGTGCAGCACGACGCCGGCGCCGGCTCGCCCTACGACCTGCAGGACCGCATCGGCGCCATCGCCGACGAGGTCGCGCCGCGCGAGGGCGAGGAGACCATCGTCAAGAACTACCCCTCCGCCTTCGTCGGCACCGAACTGCAGGAGAAGCTGTCGGCCGCCGGCACCAAGGATCTCATCCTCGCCGGCTTCATGACCCACATGTGCGTGAACTCGACGGCGCGCTCGGCCTTCAACCTCGGCTTCCGCCCGACCGTCGTGGCCTCGACCACGGCGACGCGGAGCCTGCCGGGGATGGACGGCTCGGTCGTCTCGGCCGCGGCGCTACAGCAGGCGAGCCTCGCCGGGCTGGCCGACCTCTTCGCGGTGGTGGCCCCCAAGGTGAGCGACATTCACGGGTAGCGCATCCGCTTCCGAGCGGCGTCATTCCAGGGCACGCGAAGCGTAGCGTAGTGAGAACCCGGAACCGGTGCACCTCGCGCTTGGTGGCGTCGCTTACGCTCACCGGTTCCGGGTTCGCCTTCGGCGCTCCGGAATGACGCCGCCGGGGAGAACGTCCCGCCAGCCTCGGGCAAGGCTTTCCTGTTGAACTGGCTTCGTCCAGCAGGAGAGCCGCCTTGAGTTTCGCCATCGGTCTGATCGTCGCCTTGGGCTGCATGCTCGGCGGCTTCGTCGCGGCGGGAGGGCACGTCGGCGTGCTTTGGCAGCCCTACGAGTTCATCATCATCGGCGGCTCGGCGCTCGGCACCTTCATCGTCGCCAACCCGCTTCCCACCATCAAGGACACCGGCAAGGCGATCCTCGAGGCGATCAAGGGCGCCGCCCCCAAAGAGCGCGACTACCTCGACCTCCTCGGCCTCCTCTACGTGCTGATGCGCGAGCTGCGCGGCAACGGCCGCAACGCCCTCGAGGAGCAGATCGACAACCCCAAGGAGTCCGAGCTCTTCCAGCGCTTCCCCAAGACGCTGGCCGACAAGGACATGACGGCCTTTGTCTGCGACTACGTCCGCCTGATCCTCGTCGGCAACGCCCGCACCCACGAGATCGAGGCGCTGATGGACGAGGAGATCGAGACCATCAAGCGCGACCGTTTGAAGCCCTACAGCGCGATCCAGAGCGTCGCCGACGGCCTGCCGGCGCTGGGCATCGTCGCCGCCGTGCTCGGCATCATCAAGGCGATGGGTGCGCTCGACCAGTCGCCGGAACTGCTCGGCGAACTGATCGGCGCGGCGCTCGTCGGCACCTTCGCGGGCATCTTCATGTCCTACGGCTTCGCCGGCCCGCTGGCCTCGAAGATCAAGGTGACGCGCGAGAAGCGCTACCGGCTCTACGTCATCATCAAGCAGTCGCTGCTCGCCTTCATGAACGGCGCCATGCCGCTGATCGCGCTGGAGCACGGCCGCAAGACGATCTCGTCCAAGGATCGTCCCTCGATCGACGCGGTCGAGAATGAGACGATGAACGGCGCCGGCAAGGGCGAAGCGAAGGCGGCGGCCTGACATGTTCCCGCTCGCTTCCGCGTTGCCGCAGCAGGCCAGCCGGCCGGCCCCCGCCCGAGCGGGCGACACCGGGGCGTTCGACGGCACGCCGCTGCTGAAGGAGGCCGCCGAGCGTGTGCTCGCCGCCCTCGTGAAAAGCCTCGGCGCAATGGCGGGGATCACGACGACGGTCGAGGGTGCGCTGGTCGGTTTCCGCCGCGTGGCCCTGGGCGACCACCTCGCCGCACAACGGCCCGGCGCTGTCGCCTCGGCAATCGACTGCCCCGAAATCGGCTGCACCGTGCTGGCGAGCCTGGACACGAGCTTCGTCCACGCCACCGTCGAGCTGCTCTGCGGTGGCACCGGTGGCGAGTGCCGGCCCGACGAGATGCGCCCGGCGACCTCGATCGACGCGCAATACGCCCACACGATCGCCGCGCTGACCGCGGCCGCCATCTCCGGCGAGTGGAAGGAGCGCGGCTTCAGCGGCGCGAAGCCGGTCCGCATCGAGGGCCCGCCGCAGCCCGACGTGTGCGGCGCGGCGACCCGCGAGGTCGGCGTCGTCACGCTGGCGATCGCGATCTTCGGCTTGCGCGGCCTCCTCTCCCTGGCGCTGCCGCCGGCGGCGCTGCAGGCCTTCGCCGGCGAAGCTCACACCGTGGCCCCGCCGTCCAGCGCCGATCCGCAATGGTCGTCGCAGCTGCGCCAGGAGGTTGCGCGCGCGACCGTTACGGTCGACGTGCTGCTCGAAGCGATGCCCTTGTCCCTGCGCCAGCTGTCCGAGCTGAGGCCTGGACAGGTTCTGGCGCTGAAGCCCGATGCACGCACGCGCGCCGCGCTCGTCTGCGACGGGCGCAGCCTCTATCGCGGCGAGATCGGCCAGGAAGAGAACCGCTATACGCTGCGCGTTGACGAGATCACGCCCGCGCCGGGGCCGTTCACGGCGCCGCCGGTCGACACCGTCCACCGCCTCCGCACAAGCCCGCTCCAAGACATGATGAAGGCCTGATCCATGTCCTCCGCACCCTCCACGACCAGCAATCCTTTCGCCGCGGCGCAGGCCGAGTGGGGCCCGCCCTCCCCCCACCTCGCTTCGATCCTCAAGATCCCAGTCCTGGTGCAGGTCTTCGTCGGCTCGGCCTCGATGCCGATCGCCGACCTGATGGCGCTCGATCGCGGCGCCGTGATCGGGCTCAACCATGACATCGCCGATCCCGTCGACATCGTCGTCAACGGGCGCACCATCGCGCGCGGCGAGCTCGTGGCGCTCGACGACGATCCCTCAAAGATCGGCGTCAAGCTCGTCGAAATCGTCGGGCAGCAAGACCCGGCGGCGTGAACGCGCTATGACCCGCGACGCCAACTACGACACCTTTAGACTGCTGAAGGGATCCGAGAAGGTCGCGGCCCTGCTGCTCGTCATGGGCAAGCCGCTGGCGAGCCGCCTCCTCGGCCATTTCGACCCCGCCGAACTCAAGGCCATCACCCGCTCGGCCGCCCAGCTCGGTTCGGTCCCGATCGACGTCGTCGAGGAGCTCGTCGAGGAATTCGCCGGCCAGTTCGCCAACGCCGGCGAGCTGCTCGGCTCGCTCGACCAGGCCGAGAACCTGCTGACCGGCGTGCTGCCGCCCGAGCAGGTCGCCGACATCATGTCCGACGTGCGCGGCAGCTCGAACGGCAGCACCTGGGAGCAGATCGCCACGATCGCGCCGCAGACGCTGGCCGACTATCTCGTGCGCCAGCATCCGCAGGTGCTGGCGCTGGCGCTTTCCCGGCTGACGCCGCAGCACGCCGCGGCGCTCATGGAGCTGCTCCCGCGCGAGATCCGCAACGCCGCCACGCGGCGCCTGCTGGCGCTGGGCCCGGTGGCGGACGCCGCCCTGCGCGTGCTCGAGACCCGGATCAAGCAGGACCTCATCCTCAACCCGCCCGCCGCTCCCGGCGCCGGCACCTCGCGCATCGCCTCGATCATCAACAAGATGGCGCCCGAGCACGCTGCCGACGTCATGGAGGCCCTGCGCGTCGAGCGTCCCGCCGATGCCGAGGCGCTGTCAGCCAAGCTGTTCTCCTTCGACGACCTGCTCACCTTGCCGGCCAAGACCCGCCAGGCCCTGTTCGAGAGCGTGCCGAGCGAGCGCATCGTGTTGGCGCTCTCCGACACCGACGCCGATTTCCGCGCCAACATTTTGTCCGCGCTTACGGCCCGTGCCCGCCGCCTCGTCGAGAACGAATTGGCCAGCGCCGGCGGAGCCCCGGCCAAGGACGTCGCCGCCGCCAAGCGAGGCATCGTCGACACGCTGCTGTCGATGGCCGAACGTGGCGAAGTCGAGCTGCGAGAGGGCGAGGGCTAGCGCGCGATGGCGGAAGATTCCGGCGGCAGCGAAGACAAAACCGAGGAAGGCTCGGAGAAGAAGAGGTTCGACGCCATCGAGAAAGGCAACGTGCCGTTCTCGCGCGAGGCCTCCGTGTTCCTCTCGCTCGGCGCCATGCTCGTCATCAGCTCGATGATGCTGACCAATGGGGTACGTCCCCTTGCCGGCACGCTGATGCGCCTGTTCGCCAACCCGACGCGCGACCCGTTCGCCACGACCGCCGACACCGTGGCGATCTTCAACGTCGCGGAGAACGCGGCGGCGGCCTTCCTGTGGCCCGTGCTGCTGCTGCTCGCCTCGGCCGGCCTCGTCGCCGGCATGTCGCAGGGCCTGCCGCGGCTTGTGCTCCAGCGCATCGCGCCGAAATGGTCGAAGCTGTCGCCAGCCGCCGGACTGAAGCGGCTGCTCGGCCGCGACGGCCAGGTCGAGTTCGCCAAGAACCTCTTCAAGTTCGTCCTGGTCGGCGCCGTGGTCGGCCTGATCCTGCGCGGACAGGCGCAGACGCTGATCGGCACGATGTTCTACGAGCCGAGCCAGCTCGGTCCACTGATGCTCAGTCTCGTCGCGCGGCTGCTCGCCGGGTCGCTCGTCGCCTACGTTCTGCTCGCCGGTGCCGACCTCGTGTGGACGCGCATGAAGTGGCGCCGCGACCTGCGCATGACCCGCCAGGAGATGAAGGACGAGATGAAGCAGTCGGAGGGCGATCCGCTGCTCAAGGCCAAGCGCCGCAGCCTGGCGCTGGACCGCCGCCGCCGTCGCATGATGGCCGCCGTGCCCAGGGCCACGCTGGTGATCGCCAACCCGACGCATTACGCGATCGCGCTGCGCTACGTCCGCGAGGAAGGCGGCGCCCCCGTCGTGCTCGCGAAGGGGCAGGACCTGATCGCGCTCAAGATCCGCGAGATCGCGGAAGGTGCCGGAATCCCCGTCATCGAGGACAAGGCTCTCGCAAGGTCAATGTACGATCATGTCGAGGTGTCGCAGCTGATCCCGGCTGAGTTCTACAAAGCGGTCGCCGAATTGATTCACTTTCTTCAGGCGCGCGGGCCCGCGCGCCGCCCTGCCGCGAAAGCGCCTCATGCCTAATCTCATCACGGACGTCGCGCGCCAGCGCGCCGCCATTCTCGCGGCTGCGCTCGGAGAGACGGTCGCCGAGCTGCGCCTGATCGATCCTGGCGACATCATCGGCTACATCCGCGCCGGGCAATGGGCCAACATCGCCGATCTGGTGCATTCCTCCGCGGAACTCTACTTCCAGGAAAGCGCGCTGACCTTCGCCTGCGGGGCCGATTACGCGCTCGATTGGGATAGCAGTCCGTCGATCGCGCTCGAGATGGAATTCCACGGCAACAGCATAAGCGCGTTCTTCACCCTGGTCCTCGACCGCCATGAGGGCCTCGTCTCGCTGCGCCGCGTCTGGTTCCCGATCGAGCCGGAGAACGCGGCGCAAGGCACGCTGGCGCTGGCGTCGGCGCTGACCGACGCACGTCTCGGCCACGGCTCGCTCTCGCCGCTGATGTCGAGGCGTCGTTGACGACAATCGAGCCGGCGCGTGAGGTGCTCGGCCGCCGCGTCGGGCCCGGCGAGCGCGTGCGGGGCGAGTTCACCTACAGCGTCGTCGAGCTGGCGCCCACGGGCTGGTCCGGCGTCGAGCGCCGCGGCGACAAGCGGCAGCGCACGAGGCTGCGCGACGGCCTCATCGGCGAGCGCAAGCATCGCACCATCGCCGATTGCCGGATCAAGGACCGCTCGCGCAGTGGCGCGCGGCTGCAGCTCGAGAAGGATCGTCCGCTGCCCAAGAGCTTCGTCCTCACCGACGGCGCGGCCCGCTCGCTCTACCGCGCTGACCTCGTCTGGCAGGTCGGCCGCGACGCCGGCGTCAGGCTGACGGAGCTGGGGTAGGCTTGTCCGCCCGCGGCCCTTCTCCTTATCGGGCGACGGCATGAGGCGAGCTTATCGCTGCAGGCGCGGCCTTCAAGGCACGATCGCAGACCTCCCGGTTAACCCCTTCTCCCCGTATGGGGGAAGGTGGCGCGAAGCGCCGGATGAGGGGTCGGGTCACCTCTCCAGGTTTTCGTTTCGCGTCGAGGCAGACCTGCCGGAACGGTTGCCCGACCCCTCATCCGCCCTTCGGGCACCTTCTCCCGCAAGAGGGAGAAGGGACCATCCGACGAGACCGCGGCCCTTCACGTCAGCTCCCTTCCCCGCTACGCGGGGGAAGGATCAGCCTCCCAGCGCCAGGTCCAGCACCCGCACCGCGTGCACCGCCTCGCGGTCGCCCAGGTCCGCGATCTGGTGGCGGCAGGAGGTGCCGTCGGCCACCACGATGTCGTCGGCACCCGCGGCGCGCACCGCGGGCAGGAGCGACAGCTCGGCCATCTGCTTCGAGGCCTCCAGCGTCTCGGCGCCGTAGCCGAAGGCGCCGGCCATGCCGCAGCACGAGGATTCGATCGGCTTCACCGTGGCGCCCTCGATCTTGCGCAGCACGGCCAGCGCGGCCGGAAAGGCCCCGAAACTCTTCTGGTGGCAGTGGCCGTGGACGTGGAGCACCTTGCCCGGCAGCGTCATCGGCGCCTCGATCTTGTGCTCGGCCAGGTATTCCGTCAGCAGACGGGCGCGGTCCTTCATCTTGTCCGCCCCGGCGCCGGGCAGCAACGAGCCGAACTCGTCGCGCAGCGTCATCAGGCAGGAGGGCTCGAGCCCCAGCACCGGAGCGTCGCCGGCCAGCGCGTCGAGCGTGCGCCGCGCCTCCTCGCGCGCGCGGTCGACGAGGCCGGCGGAGAGGTAAGTGCGGCCGCAGCAGAGCGGGCGGCCCGCGACCTTCGGCATGACCGGCGTCAGGCCGAGCCTTCGCAGCACCCGCACCGCCGCGCGCAGGTTCTCGGGCTCGTAGGCGCGGTTGAAGGTGTCGCCGAAGAGGATCACCTCGTTCGCCGCACCCGTCGGCCGGCCGATCTCGGCGTCGCGGAACGGGTCGCTGCGGAACGCCGGCAGCGTGCGCGAGGCGGCGATGCCGAGGAAGCGCTCGCCGAGCCGCCGCAGCAGCGGCACGTGGTTGCGCAGGTTGGCGAGCGGCGCCACGCGCGTCGCCCAGGGCGCGTAGCGCGGCAGCTCCGCCACCAGCCGCTCGCGCAGCGCCACGCCGTGCTTCGCCACCCGCGCGGCCGAGGCCTCGATCTTCATCTTGGCCATGTCGACGCCCACCGGGCACTCGCGCCGGCACGCCTTGCAGGAAACGCAGAGCTTCATCGCCGCCGCCACGTCGTCGCCGGCGAGCGCGTCGGGGCCGAGCTGGCCGGTGAGGGCGAGGCGCAGCGTGTTGGCGCGGCCCCGCGTCAGGTGCGTCTCGTCGCGGGTGACGCGGTAGGACGGGCACATCGAGCCGGCATCGAATTTGCGGCAGGTGCCGTTGTTGTTGCACATCTCGACGGCGGCGAGCAGGCCGCCCTGCGGCCCTAGCCAGGCCGACCAATCCATGCGCGGCGTCACCGGCGCAGCGGCGTAATCGGGTCCGTAGCGAAACAGCCGGCGATCGTCGAAGCGCGGCGGGCGTACCACGCGGCCGGGATTGAGCAGGCCGGTGGGATCGAACAGGTCTTTGACCTGCTCGAAGGCGCGGGCGAGGCGGGAGCCGAACATCGGCTCGTTGAACTCGGAGCGGGCGATGCCGTCGCCATGCTCGCCGCTGTGGCTGCCCTTGTACTCGCGCACGAGATCGAAGCACTCTTCCGCGATCGCCCGCATGGCGCGCACATCGGTCGCGTCCTTCATGTTGAGCACGGGGCGCACGTGGAGGCAGCCGACGGAGGCGTGGGCGTAATAGGTCGGGCGGCTGCCGTGGCGGGCGAAGACGGCGTTGAGCCGCTCGGTGTAGTCGGCGAGGTCGGGCAGGTCGACGGCGCAATCCTCGATGAAGCTGATCGGTTTGCCGGCCGATTTCTCCGACATCATGATGTTGAGCCCGGCCTCGCGCACCTCGGCGATCTCGGCCTGCCGCTGGGGCTCGGTGACGTGAACCACGGCATGGGGATGGCCGATGTCGCCCATCAACTCGTCCAGCGCGGCGAGGCGCGCGGCCAGCCAGGCGTCGTCGTCGCCGTGGAACTCGACCATCAGCAGAGCTTCCGGCTCGCCGATGAGCATTGTGTCGATCGTGGCGCGGTAGATCGGGATGCCGCGGCCGAGGTCGATCATGGTGCGGTCGACGAGCTCGACGGCCTCGGGATCGAGCGTGACGAGGTGCTGCGTCGCCTCCATCGCCGCGCGAAAGGTCGCAAACTGGCAGATGCCGATTGCCTTGCGCGGCTTGATCAGCGCGAGCTTCAGCAGCAGTGACTCCGACAGCGCGAGCGTGCCCTCGGAGCCGACCAGCAGGCGGGCGAGATTGTCACGACCGGCCGTCTTCGCGTCGGGGGTGAGGCAATCGATGTTGTAGCCGCCGACGCGACGCAGTTGCCGGGGGAAGCGCGCGGCGATCTCGGCCGCCTCACGCTCGCCCAGCGCGCGGAGGGCGGCGAGCAGGCCTTCGGGCTCGCGCGTCACGGCGGCCGGGCCGAAGCGGTGGCGCGACCCGTCGGCGAGCAGCGCGTCGATGGCCTCCACGTTATCGGCCATCAGGCCGTAGCGGATGGACTTGCCGCCGCAGGAATTGTTGCCGGCCATGCCGCCGATGGTGCAGCGCTGGTGCGTCGACGGATCGACCGGGAAGAACAGCTTGTGCGGCTTCAGCGCCGCGTTGAGGTGGCCGAGCACCAGGCCGGGCTCCACCAGCGCCGTCCGCGCGGTCGCGTCGACCTCCAGCACCTTGCGCAGGTGCTTGGTGCAGTCGAGCACGATGGCGCGATTGACCGTCTGCCCACACTGGCTGGTGCCGCCGCCGCGTCCGAGCACCGGCACGCCGAAGTCGCGCGCCACGGCCAGCGTCGCTGCGAGGTCGTCGCGTGTATGGGGCACCACCACGCCGAGCGGCTCGACCTGGTAGATCGAGGCATCGGTGGCGTAGCGCCCGCGGTCGGCGCGGCCGAACAGCACCTCGCCCCGCACGGCCTTGCGCAACGCCGCTTCCAGCTTCGGATCGCCCGGCCGGGTGGCGTCGGCGGGAGCCGTTAAACCCCTGGACATCCCAATCTCTCTCGCCCGCTTCGCGATGTTCCTAGCAGGCTAGCGGGTGGTGCTTGGCGTTAAAAAGCGTCCACACTTCTCATGTGGACGCCGTCCGTATCGGCCGAAAGCGGCCTCTTACATTTCGTGGCGCATGTGGTCGCGATGCATCATCATGTGGTCGTGGTGCATCATCATGTGATGCATCATGCGGTGGTGCATCATGTGCTCGCGCATGTGGCGGTGCATCATGTCGGCCTTGGCGGCGACCGACACGCCGGACATCGCGGCGACGAGCACCACCGATGCGATCAGCTTCTTGAACATAATATCTCTCCCGGGCGTGCGATTCGCACACAGGCTTCTACGGTGCCGCGGCTGAATGGTTTCTGAGCGTCGGACACATCAAACGATAAAGGGGCTCGTCGCCTAATCAGCTGGCGGCGGCGGAACGGGCGCCGCACGCTCCCCGGCGAGGTGCCGGTGGGCGTCGAGCGGCGTCATCCCGCGGATGTCGTCGTCGGAGAAGCCGCGGTCGCGCAGCTGGGCCCGCTGCATGCGCGTGATCAGCAGCGGCATCCCGGGCGAGGCCTCGCTCGGCTTCAGGGTCTGGACGTTGCCGTTCTCGTTCGCCGCGACACGGGGCTGCCGGTTGTCGTCGTCCATCACGCTGCCTTCGGTTCGGGTCACCGCACATTGAGCACCGTTCCGGCATCAGCCGGGCGTTCACTGCGAAAGAGAGACAGTGGTGGGAGAGGTAGGACTCGAACCTACGAAGGCATAGCCAGCGGATTTACAGTCCGCCCCCTTTGCCGCTCGGGACACTCTCCCACGCCGCGCTCGCGCGGAACCGGGCTTATGGCGAAAGCCGCGGGCGCCTGTCAACCCGATTGGACCGCCGCGCGGCAGCCCGGCCAGCCTGATCGCGGCGACGGGCCGCCGTCACGCGCGATGCATGACAGCAAAGGCCTTCACCAGCCCCACCAGCAACAGGCCGTAGGCGACGACGCTCTCGATCCCGAGCCGGCCGAGCCATCTGCGCGCGTTGTTCATGCGAGTCCCCCTCTGTCGTGCCTCCATCGTTAACGATTCGTTAACCAGGGTCCATCGCAAGATCGCGGCGTGGTTAAGATCGAGGCGAGCAGCGACCGTGGTTCAGCGCGAGGACGGCGTCGACGTGGCGCAGGGCCTGGCGATGGTGGGTGATCAGCAACGTCGTCCTGCCCCGCATGAGGGTCGCCATGGCGTCGAGGACGAGATGTTCGGAGGCCGCATCGAGCCCCTCGGTCGGCTCGTCGAGGATCAGCAGCGGCGCGTCCTTCAGGAAGGCGCGCGCCAAGGCGAGCCGCCGCGCCTGCCCGCCGGAGAGGCGCGTGCCGGTCTCGCCGACGATCGTGTCCAGCCCTTCGGGCATGGCCAGGATCTCGTCCAGCAGGGCGGCATCGCGCAGGGCGGCGTGCAGCTCGGCCTCATCAGCGCCGGGCCGCGCCAGCACCAAGTTGGCGCGCACGCTGGTGTTGAAGAGGTGGGTCTGCTGCGCCACCACGGCGCAGAGGCCGCGGGCGCTCTCGCCGCTCAGCGCGCGCAGCGGCACGCTGCCGATCTCGACGCGGCCTTCCTGGTAGTCCCAGAAGCGCAGCAGCACGTTGAGCAGGCTGGTCTTGCCCGAGCCGCTCGGGCCGACGATGCCGAGCGAGCCGCCCTGCGGCACGACGAGGTCGACGCCGTCGAGCGCCCAGGGCGCGTCGGGCGCGTAACGCATGCGCAGGCCCTCGACCCGCAGGTCGAAGCGCACCGGCGCGGCGGCCGCGACCGCCGGCTCTGTGACCGAGGGCGCGGCATCGACGATCTCGAAGATGCGGCGGGCGGCGGCCAGGGTCTCGCCGAGCGTCTGGAACGCCAGCGGCAGGGCGGTGACCGCCTCGAAGCTCGCCAGCACGAAGAGCGCGATCATCGCCAGATCCGGGCCGGGCAGCGTGCGGCCGGCGACGAGCGGGATGGCGATCACCAGGGCGACCCACATGGTGCAATGCGCGCCGAGGCCGGAGAGCGCCGAGCCGGCGGCGCCGACCATCGCCAGGCGGCGTCCTTCGGCGACGAGGCCGGTGCCCAGCCCCGAGACCAGCGCGCGCTGCCGCGCGTCGGCTCGGCACACCATCAGCTCGCCGAGGCCGCGGACATTGTCGGAGGCGGCGGCGCGCAGGTCGGAGCGCAGCGCCACGCCGGCCCGGCCCGGCGCGCGGCCGAGGCGCTGCGCCAGCAGCGGCAGCGCGACGCCGGCGAGCACGAGGCCGGCGCCATCGGCGAGGGCGATGGGGCGGCTGAACAGCGTCAGGAAGGCCACCATGGCGACCACGCTGACGAGCGCCGCCACGCTCGGTGCGACGACGCGGAGGTAGAGGTTGTCGAGGCTGTCGATGTCGGCGCGGATGCGGCTGAGCAGGTCGCCGCCGCGGTAGTGCTGCAGCCGTGCCGGGGCCAGCGGCTCGAGGTGCTCGTAGAACCAGGCGCGCAGCCGCGCCAGCAGCCGGAAGGTCGCCTCGTGGGTGACGAGGCGCTCGAGGTAGCGACCGCCGGTGCGCAGGATCGCCAGCCCGCGAATGCCGGCGGCCGGCGCGAAATACTCGACTCCGGGACCACCGAGGCCGGCGATGGCCATCGCGGCGATGAACCAGCCGGCCAGCGCCAGCAGGCCGACGTTGGCGAGCACCACGGTCGTGCTGAGCGCGATGCCGCCGAGCATCCACAGGGCGTAGGGACGGAACAGGCCCAGCAGCCGCAGCAGGTCTCTCATGCCGGCACGTCTTCGCGCACGGCTTCCACGTCCGTGAAGCCGACGAGGCGGGCGTAGAGCGAGCCGCTCGCGAGCAGGTCCTCGTGGCGCCCCCGCTCCACGATGCGGCCGCCGTCCAACACCAGGATCGTGTCGGCGCCGCGGATCGTCTCGAGCCGGTGCGCGATGACGAGCACCGCCGCCCTCGCCGCGAGCCGCTCGATCGAGCGCGTGACCAGCGCGGCGGTCTCGTCGTCGAGCCCGGCGCTGGCCTCGTCGAGCACCACGATGTCGGCTTCGGCGAGGAAGATGCGGGCCAGCGCGACGCGCTGGATCTCGCCGCCGGAAAGACCCTGACCGCGATCGCTCAGCATCGTGTCGTAGCCCCGCGGCAGGCCGGCGATCAGCGCGTCGGCGCCGGCCTGCTCGACCGCGCGGCGCACCTGCGCCATGCTCGCGTCGGGACGGGCGAGACGGATGTTGTCGAGCACGCTGCCGTGGAACAGCGTCGGGCGCTGCGGCAGCCAAGCGATGCGGCCCATCCAGTCGTCGCGCACGAGGTCGCGGAGATCGGTGCCGTCGACGAGGATGCGTCCGGTGGCGGGCGCGAGGAAGCCGAGCAGCAGCTGGGTCAGCGTGGTCTTGCCGGCGCCGGACGGGCCAACCAGCGCCACCCGCTCGCCGCGCGTCAGCGTGAAGCTGACGTCGTGCAGGACGGGCTCGGCCGCGTAGGCGAAGTCGACTCGATCGAAGCGGATCTCGCGCACGACGCCCGGAGGCAGCGCGACCGCAACGGCGGGATCGGCCAGCGCCGCGCGCTCCGGCACGGGGGTCTGCAGCAGGGCGACGATGGCCTCGGAGGCGCCGATCGCCTCCATCCGGGCGTGGTACTGCGTGCCCATGGCGCGAAGCGGTCGGTAGAACTCGGGCGCCAGCAGCAGCACGAAGAAGCCCTGCAGGAAGTGCATCTGCCCATCGTAAAGCCGGAAGCCGATGAAGACCGCCACCATGGCAATGCTGACGGTGGCGAAGAACTCGAGCGCCAGCGAGGACAGGAAGGCGACGCGCAGCACGGCCATCGTGCTCTCGCGGTAGTCGTCGGCGATGGCGGCGACGACGGCGACCTCGGCGCGGCTGGCGTTGAAGAGCTTCAGCGTCGTCAGCCCCTCGATCATGTCGAAGAAATGCGCGCTCATCCGCGCCAGCTTGCGCCACTGGCTCTGGTTGAGCGCCTCGGTGCCCTTGCCGATGAGGATCATGAAGAACGGGATCAGCGGCGCCGAGAGCACCATGATGAGGCCGGAGATCCAGTCGGCCGGCACGACGAAGACGAGGATGGCGAGCGGGATGCAGGCCGAGAGCGCCATCTGCGGGAGGTAGGCGGCGTAGTAGCGGTGCAGCGTCTCGACGCTGTCGACCATCGTGGTGACGACGTCGCCGGTGCGCTGCGCCCGCGTCCACGCCGGCCCCAGCGCGGCGACATGCGCCTGCAGCTTGTCGCGCACCTGGAGCACGACGCGGGCGCCGGCCTCGAAGGCGACGATCTCGCCCGCCGCGCCGGCCAGCGCGCGCAGGGCGAAGATCGCCAACAGGCCCCAGAGCCAGGGCCGGACGGCGGCGAGGCCGTGCCCGGCGATGATTACGGCATCGACGATGCGGGCGAGCACCCAGGCCTGGGCGATGAGCAGCAGCCCGCCGACGAGGCCGGTGGCGATGGCGGTGTTGATCAGGGGACGCACGCCCGACGCCGACTTGCGCAGCCAGCGATCGAGCGCCTTGCCGGTCGCGCGCGGCATCGGAGCCGAGGGCCCTGCCATGGGCTACGCGCCCTGGCGCGGGCGCGGGCTCACCGCCGCGGCTGGCGCGAGAGCCGGTCGTACTCGCCCTTGTAGAGGATGGCGAACAAAGCCAAGCTGAACAGCGCCATGGCGAGCGCCATCCGCAGCATGCTGCTCGTCATGCCGAAGATCAGCGCCAGCGGAACCAGGCCGCCGACCGGACCCGCCGCGAAGAGGCCGGCGTAGCGCAGGTTCCAGCAGGCGCGCCTTGCCCGTCGCATGTCCATCGCGCGCGCTCACCCGTGGTAGGAGGCGAGCTTGGCGACGCGGGCCCGGAAGACCCAGATCTGATACCAATTGTACATGATCATCACCGGGAACAGGAAGACGAGCGTGAACAGGAAGGTGAACAGCGAGATTTGCGGGCTGGCCGCCGCGGCGACCGTCCAGGTGCCGGGCACCATATCGGGATAGAGCGTGGCGAACATGCCGCCGGCCATGATCGCGATCGTCAAGTTGAGCCAGAGCAGCGCGTGGAAGTCGCGGTCGTCGGTCGCGGCGCGACGCATCATGAAGGTCGAGGCGATCGCGGCCAGCAGGAACAGGCCCCAGACCCAGAAGTAATGGCCGAGCCAGTTGTTGGAGGCCCAGGGGAACTCCACCGTGCTCCAGACGACGGTGATCATCACCGCTGCGAGCACCAGGTAGAAGGCGGCGTTGGTCCAGCCCGCCGCCTTCTTGCGGATCGGCTCGCCCTTCTCGAAGCGGGCGCGGATGAAGAGGCCGCCCGAGAGCGACACCGCGATCACCGCCGCGACCCCCGTCCATACGCTGAAGGCGCTGATGAAGCGGAAGGCGCCGCCGACGTAGGTCGGCACCTGGTTGGGCACGTGGGTCATCGGAAAGCCGTGCAGCACGGCACCGACGCACATGCCGCCGAAGAAGGTCGCTACCAGGCTGGAGATGCCGAAGGCGTAGTCGGTAAAGCGCTGGCTCCAGCGCTCGGCGAGGTGGCGGTATTCCAGCGCCACCGCCCGCGTGAGGATGGCCCATAGGATCAGCATCAGCGGGATCATCAGGTAGCTCAGCACCGAGCCGTAGGCGAACGGGAAGGAGCCGAACAGCACGCCGCCGGCGACGATGAGCCAGGTCTCGTTCGCGTCCCAGGTGCCGGCCATCGCCTGCATGATGGCGCCACGCTCGTCCTCGTCGACGACGAAGAGCGAGAAGATGCCGGCGCCGAGGTCGGCGCCGTCGAGGATGATGTAGGCCAGGATGCAGAAGGCGCAGGCGACCCACCAGCCATTCGCCAGCACATGCTGCAGGGGTGTGAGTTCGGTCATCGGCGGGCCTGCGTCGGCTCGAGGTTGGCGGGGCGCGTCACGCGGGGTGCAGCCGGCCGGGTCTGGCCGGCTTGCTGGCCTTGGGCGATTCCACTGTGCCCATCTGCTCTTGGTGATCCTTGGGCAGGTCGCCCAGGCTCTCGCTCCCCTCCTGCGGGATCGGCGTCGTCATGTTCGGTCCCTGGGTAACGAGCTTGTTGAGGAACCACCACGTGGCGCCCCACACCATCAGCTCGAACACCACGTAGCCGGCGAGCCAAATCACCTCCTGCGCGACGGACATGTGGCTCACGCCCGCTTCCGTCCGCATCAGGCCGTAGACGACCCAGGGCTGGCGCCCGACCTCGCGGACCCACCACCCGACCCAGATGGCGATGTAGGGAAGGCCTGCGCTGGCGATGACGGCACGCAGGAACCACTTCTGGGCGGGCGCCGCCTCGACCGTCAGCTTGCGCCGCCACGCCAGCCAGGCGCCCCACAGCGCGACGAGCACCATGCCCATCCCGCACGCCACCATCACGCGGAAGCCGTAGAACGGCACCAGCATCTGCGGACGCTCGTCCTGCTTGAACTCGTTGAGGCCCTTGACCGCGCCGTTCCAGCTGTGGGTCTCGAGCAGGCTGAGCACGTGCGGGACGGTCACCGCCCAGACGTTGCCGTCGTTGTCGGCATTGGGCCAAGCGATGACATGCCAGCCGTTATTGACCGAGCCGTCCTTGTTGTAGGTGTTGTAGTGGCCTTCCATCGCCGCCAGCACAGCCGGCTGGTCCTCGGCCACCGTGAGACCTGTGGCGTCGCCGAGATAGACCTGGATGGGCGCGACCACCACGAGGGCGAGGATCGACCATTTCAGCGCGCGCTGGAACAGCGGCACGTGGCGGCGGGTCAGCACGTAATAGGCCGAGATGGAGGCGACGACGCCGAGCGCCAGCTCGAACGAGGCCACCAGCATGTGCGGGAAGGAGAAGATCACGTCCGGATTGAACAGAGCCTTGACCCAGTCCTCGACGACGAAGACGCCGTTCTTGATGGACACGCCCTTCGGCGTCTGCATCCAGGAATTGGCATCGAGGATCCACATGGCCGAGATCGCCGACGACAGCGCCACGTTGAAGGTGGCGAAGAGGTGCATGCGACGGCTGATCTTGCCCCAGCCAAAGATCATCAGCCCGATGAAGCCGGCCTCGTACATGAAGGCGGTGATCGTCTCGTAGCCCAGCACCTGGCCGAAGAACGGCCCGGTCGCCTGCGAGAACGGCCCGTAGAGGATGCCGAAGGCCATCTCCATGGTGATGCCGGTGGCGACGCCGGCGGCGAAGTTGATGATCAGCAGCCGCTCGAAGAAGCGCACGAGCCGGTACCAGCGCTCGTCGTCGGTGCGCAGCCACGCCGCCTCGGCGGTGAAGAGCAGCGCCGCCAAGCCGATGGTCAACGGCGGATAGAGGATGTGGAGCGTCGTGATCCACCCGAAATCGAGACGGGCGAGCACGAGCGACAGCGAGTTTTCGGCCATGTCTCGGTTCTGCTTCGACGTTCGTTCAGCTACCCCCGCCATATAGGCCCTAGACTGCCGTTCAGGAGCAAGGCACGCCGACGCATGCAGGCAGCAACCCCGTCATGACTAAGAGCGGCGCAGCCGCGTCTCAACTTACGCAAGGCAGCCACTCCGATCGAGGTGGGCTTCCTCTACCTTCTCATGGTGAGCAGGCGCGAAGCGCCATTTCGAACCACGCACCGTCTCACCGCTCGATCGTCGCTTGCGATAGGATGTTCGAGAGGCTCATGTCGGCGAACGGCCACACCAAACAGGGGCCGAAACCGTGTTGTCGCCGTACGCGCCAATGGCCGGCTTCGATGTCGCCGTACCCTGACACCGGCCTGCCCTGTTGTCGCGGTACCCTGACTTTGGCGGGGCAACTTGTCAGGGTACGCGACATGACTGAACTGCGGTAACGCAGCCGGAACAACTGGTTACCTAAGGTTTCTATACCGCACAGACCGTCGTCGTGGCAAGCGCGGTTTCGCGGCCATCCGGAGCACCGCCCTGCCCGATCTCTTATCCCCCGATCTGGCCGCGACCGTCGCCGACGTCGCCGCCGCCATGGCCGTCCGCCCTGACCGGGGCGAGGTGGCGCACTACATCCCCGAGCTGGCGCGGGTCGATCCGGCGCAGTTCGGCCTGGCCGTGGTGACCCGCGACGGCGAGGTGGCGGCGGCGGGCGATTGCGACGTGGCGTTCTCGGTGCAGAGCATCACCAAGGTGTTCACCCTGACCCTGGCGCTGGGCCGCATCGGCGACCTGCTGTGGCGGCGCGTCGGGCGCGAGCCCTCGGGCAACCCGTTCAACTCGATCGTCCAGCTCGAGCTGGAGCGCGGCCGCCCGCGCAACCCCTTCATCAACGCCGGCGCCATCGCCGTGACCGACGCGATCCTCTCCGGCCATGCGCCGCGCGAGGCTCTGGGCGAGATCCTGCGCTTCATGCGCTTCCTCGCCGAGGACAACGCCGTCACCATCGACGAGCGGGTCGCCGCCAGCGAGAAGCGCACTGGCTTCCGCAACGCCGCGCTGGCCAATTTCATGATGTCCTACGGCGTGCTGGAGAACCCGGTCGACAACCTGCTGGGCGTCTACTTCCACCATTGCGCCATCGCCATGAGCTGCCGCCAGCTCGCCATGGCCGGGCGCTTCCTCGCCTTCGAGGGGGTGCATCCCGGCACCGGCCGCGCCGTGGTCTCGCCCGACCGCGCCCGGCGCATCAACGCCATCATGCTGACCTGCGGCCACTACGACGGCTCCGGCGAGTTCGCCTACCGCGTCGGCCTGCCCGGCAAGAGCGGCGTCGGCGGCGGCATCCTCGCGGTGGCGCCGGGAAGGGCCTCGATCTGCGCCTGGTCGCCCGGGCTCGACGCCGCCGGCAACTCGCACCTGGGCTCCATCGCCCTCGAGATGCTGGCCAAGCGCATGGGCTGGTCGGTGTTTTCGGGCTGAACCTCCTTTGTGGTAAGGCCGGCGCCACGCCCCGGAGCCGCCATGCCCATCCCGTTCCACGACGCCAGCCTCGCCGTCTACGCCCAGAGCCTGCCGGCGGTCTGCGCCACGATGGACAAGGCCAAGGCCCACTTCCTCGAGACCGGCACCGATCCCGAGGCGGTCGTGCAATTCTCGTTGTTCCCGGACATGAAGGCGTTCGACTTCCAGATCCGCTCCGTGGTGCACCATTCGCTGGGCGCCATCGAGGGACTGCGCAGCGGCCATTTCGCGCCGCCGCTTCCCTCCCCGCCCCTCACCTGGGACGCGCTGCGCGAGCGCGTCGCCGACGCCTCGGCGCAGATCACCGCCGTCACGCCGGACGAGATCGAGGCGCTGTCGCACCGCGAGGTGCTGTTTTCCGCCGGCCGCCGGCAGCGTCTGTTCACCGCGGCGGAGTTCGTGCTCTCCTTCTCCACGCCCAACCTGCACTTCCACGCCACCACCGCCTACGACATCCTGCGCCTCAAGGGCGTGCCGCTGGGCAAGCTCGACTATATCGGCAGGCTCCGCGGCCGCGACCCGCAGGCGGCCTGAGGCGCTTTACGCGACATTAAGCGTCCAAGGTGCATGGAAGGCATGGCTCCTTCCGGTGACCTCCGATGCCTCAGCTCGCGACCGCCTCCCTCCCGCCCGCGCCCGAGCCGACCCAGGTCGCCGAGACCCTCGCCACCATCGTCCAGGCCGGCCGCACCATCACCGACCTGCGGTCACGCCTCGTCGATGCCGAGCGCACCGTCGCCACCCTCACCGCGGAAAAGCGGGCGCTCAAGGTCGAGCTGCACGCCAGCCGCCACGGCGCGCCCGCACCCAGCGCGCCGGCGCCGCAACGCCACCCCCGCGACGAGGCCATCGCCGCCGTGGTCGAGGGCCTCGGCCCCGACATGGTGCGCCTCGCGCCGCAGGCGTAACGACCGGCTGCGCTTCGCCTCAGCTGCCCATGCGCCGTGGTTCGCATAAGGTTATTATACCGTAAGTCTTGACGTCGGGCAAGCCGACGGAGCGAAAACCGACGCCGCCTTACATCGCGCCCTCAGGCCACCGGCACCGCCACCATCGCCTCGAGCTCGGCCAGCGCCTGCTTCACCGTGCCGAGGTTGGCGGCGAAGGCGGTGCCGGGATCGAGCGGCTTGCCGCCGCCGATGGCCTCCTTGGGCAGGGTCAACGCCGGCATGGTGGCGACGGGGCGCATCTTGAGGCCCTCGCACAGCTCGCGCAGCTGCATCCCCGTCTTGGCGCCGCCGTGGCCGCCGTAGCTGACGATCAGCACCGGCTTGTCGGCCCATTCCTTGTAGAGGTGGTCCATGGCGTTCTTCAGCGAGGCCGGAATGCCGCCGTTGTACTGCGGCGTGACGATGACGAAGGCGTCGCTGGCGGCGACCTTGTCGCTCCAGGCGCGGGTATGCGGCTGCTCGTAGGGGTCGCCTGCCGCCGGCACACCCGGCTCGTCGTCCATCGGCAGGTGCCAGTCCTTGAGGTCGAGCAGCGCGTAGCCGAGCCCCGTCTCCGCCCGCCCGACCCCCGCCACCCAGTCCGCCACCGCCGGGCACAGCCGCCCCGGCCGCACGCTGGAAACGATGACCTGGACCGTGGGATTGGCTGGCATGATGGCTCCGGGGTGGGCGATGGCGTTGCGCGATGCTTATGCACGGGTGTTGCGGGCGAATTTATGCATCTAGGAATGTTGCTCGAAGGTTTGTCTTTCCGGGGCGAGCGCAGCGAGAGCCCGGAACCCATGACAACGTGCGGGCAGAACAGGTGGCAACTAATCCGCCCATCCGGCCTCCACGTTGTCATGGGTTCCGGGCTCGGCTACGCCGCCCCGGAAACACGGCGTGGTACCCCGCCCAAAGCGCCGCATTCCGACGTGGCCGCAATTTCCGTCTTTCCGGGGCGCGCGCCAGCGCGAGCCCGGAACCCATGACAACGTGCGTCCAGAACAAGCCGCAACGTTTCTGCCCATCCTGCCTCCGCGTTGTCATGGGTTCCGGGCTCGGCTGCGCCGCCCCGGAAAGACGGCACGGTGCATCGACCGCAGCGCCGCATTCCGACGTGGCCGCGACGCCCGTCTTTCCGGGGCGCGCGATAGCGCGAGCCCGGAACCCATGACAACGTGCGTGCAGAAGCCGGCCTCGTGTCCGCTCCTCCGGCGAACACGTTGTCATGGGCCTGCGCCGCCTCGGGAAGACGAAGGTCGAGCCTTGCCGTTCCACGTCTACCTGCTCGCCAGCCGCAACCACGGCACTCTCTACCTCGGCGTCACCAACAACCTCTCGCGTCGCGTCTGGGAGCACAAGCAGAAGCTGACGCCCGGCTTCACCTCGCGCTACGACGTCGACCGCCTCGTCTGGTTCGAAGAGTACGACCGCATCCTCGACGCCATCGCCCGCGAAAAGAGCCTTAAGAAGTGGCGCCGCGACTGGAAGATCCGCCTCATCGAGGCCGACAATCCCAACTGGCTCGACCTCTACCCCCTGCTGAACCGCTGACGCCGGTCACCTCCGTCTTTCCGGGGCGCGCGGCAGCGCGAACCCGGAACCCATGACACCGTGCGCGCAGAACAGGCGGCGACGTGTCCGCTCACCGGCATCCGCGTTGTCATGGGTTCCTGGCTCGGCTGCGCCGCCCCGGAAAGACGGCGTGGTGCCCGAACGCCGCACTCCAACTCAGCCGCGACCTCCGTCTTTCCGGGGCGCGCGCCAGCGCGAACCCGGAACCCATGACAACGCGCACGCAGGAAGAAGCGGCCAGGTCTCCGCCCTTTCCGACACCGACGTTGTCATGGGTTCCGGGCTCGCCATTGGCGCCCCGGAAAGACGGAGGTTGCGGCCCCAAGCGCGAAGCCACATCCGACCGCGAAGGGCCCCGGCGCTCAGCGCGGCACGGGCAGCGGCGCCCGGGAGGGTGTCGGCAGGGTCTCGCAGGCGCGAGCGTAGGGCAGCGCGGTCGCGGAGATCTGGCTCAGGGCTTCCAGGGTCACGCGATCGCGCATCGCCTGCTTTGTCTGCCAGATCATGCCGGGGATGAGGACAGCGTCGACCAGCAGCCACACCACGCCGATCAGCACGAAGACCGAAAGGATCTGCAGGATCGCCGAGACCGGCCGTCTGAAGGTGAAGCGGTGGGCGGAGAAGAACGGCAGGAACAGGCACGGCAGGTACGGCGCGCCCGTGCTCGGCCCATCGTTGGCGATCCGGGATCTCGATCAGGATGCGGTCTGGCATGCTAGAGCAGTTTCCTCGCCGGTTGACTCGTGAGGGGTAGCGCACGGCGCCGCGTTGTGATTCAGGGCTGGTCTGGCGAGGAGGCCAGGCCCGATGCCCCGATCGCTGCACTACGACCTTCGCTCCCGCGTCCTCTTGGCTGTCGAGGAGGGCTTGTCCTGCCGCGAGGCTGCGGCGCGCTTCGGCGTCAGTGCGTCGAGCGCGATCCGCTGGGCCGCTCTTAGGCGCGCTGGCGGCGATGGCCGGGCCAAGCCGCAGGGCGGGGATCGCCTGTCGCGCCGTACCGAGGCTCACGCCGGCCTCATCGCGGCGGCACTGGCCGACGTGCCCGACATCACGCTGGTGGAGCTGAAGGCGCGCCTGGCTGGCGAGGGCGCCTTCGTCAGCGTCACAGCGCTTTGGCGCTACTTTCGCCGCCACGCCATCACGCGTAAAAAAAGACCGCGCACGCCACCGAGCAGGACCGTCCCGACGTCCGCCAGGCGCGGCAGGAGTGGTTCGAGGGCCAGCTCGATCTCGATCCCGACCGGCTGATCTTCATCGACGAGACCGGCACCTCGACCAAGATGGCCCGCACGCACGGACGCGCCCCGCGCGGCGAGCGGCTGAGGATGGGCGTGCCGCACGGCCATTGGAAGACGACGACGCTGGTGGCCGGCCTGAGCCTGCGCGGCATCGTGGCGCCCTTCGTGCTCGACGGTGCCGTCGACCGACCCTGCTTCGAGGCCTACATCGAGCACGTGCTCGTCCCCGAGCTGCGATCCGGCGACATCGTGATCATGGACAATCTGCCGGCCCACAAGGGGACGCGGGTTGAAGCCCTGATTGCAGCGGCGGGCGCCAGACTGCGCCTGCTGCCGCCCTACAGCCCCGACTTCAACCCCATCGAGAACGCCTTCGCCAAGCTCAAAGCCTTGCTGCGCAAGGCCGCCGAGCGGTCCAAGGACGCGCTCTGGGCCGCCATCGGCCGCCTCGTCGACCAGATCACGCCAGCCGAATGCGCCAACATGTTCACCGCAGCAGGCTACGATGCTACCTGAAAGGAATCTGCTCTAGGCAACGGCTATGGCGTTTGACGTGCAGCCCTTCTCGCTGAGCAATCGTTCGTGCAGCTGTGAGCGAATTGGATGAGGGCGGCTCCGATAAGGCGCGCTTACGTGCGGAGCGGCCTGCATCACAGCTCAATCCTGCATTGCTTTCATCGATTCGAATGCGTTGCCATTTATCTCGTTAAACCAAGGACGTGGTCTCAAACATTAGTAGAAGCATATTTGATTGCGAAGTCGCGCACATTACCAGATTTTAGAGCATCAGAATGCTCTGCGACGATTGCCGATGCTCGGGCAGGATCAATCTGATAGGCTTCCTTTATTTTATTCATTACTCTTCCAAGCGTCTCCTCGCTCATCCTAGACCCGATTCTTATTCCCAGAACCGAAGGAAAAATTTGTTTTAGACTTGATCTAACCTCGTCGTTTGTTGGGTTAAAGGCGATATAATTCACCAAGAATTCTGGTGTCATAATGTATTTATTGGCCTTATCATTTGGGAAACAAATGATATAAGAGCCCGTTTGAGAATGGCGTTGCCGCGGTTTTCGTAGCGTGATTCAAGCTTGTGATGTGGACATCAGCAAGCCGCGGTCGGATGGCCGAGATCGCCAAGAAGACCAAGCGTTATCCGACCGACCTTACCGATGAGGAGTGGGAGCGGATGCGTCCGTTCCTGCCCAAGCCCGGGAAGCGCGGACGCAAACCGGCCACCGATCTCCGCGAGGTCCTGAACGCGATCCGCTACATGGCGCGCTCGGGCGGAGGCTGGCGCATGCTGCCGAAGGATTTCCCGCCCTGGCAGACGGTGTACTGGTGGTTCCGCCGCTTCGTGCGCCGTTTCCTGTTCAAGTCGATCCACGACATGGCGGTGATGATCGACCGCGAGCGGATGGGCCGCGAGGCCAGTCCCTCGGCCGGCATCCTCGACAGCCAGAGCGTCAAGGCGCCGGGCGCCGCCGCCCGCGGGTACGACGCCGGCAAGAAGATCGTCGGGCGCAAGCGCCACATCGCCGTCGACACCGACGGCCGCCTGCTGATGGTCAACCTGACCACGGCCGACATCTCAGACAGCGCCGGCGCGCAGATGATCCTCGACGCGATCCGCAAGCGCTGGCCGTGGATCAAGCACCTCTTCGCCGATGGCGCCTACGACCGGCGCACGCTCATGGACAAGGCCGCCGCCAAGGAGTTCGTCGTCGAGGTGATCCGGCGCATCGACGGGCAGAAAGGCTTCGAGGTCCTGCCCAAGCGATGGGTTGTCGAGCGCACCTTCGGCTGGATGACCCGCTGGCGCCGCCTCGTGCGCGACTACGAGAACCGCATCGACGTCTCCACCGCCATGATCCACGTCGCCATGGGAAGCGTACTGTGGCGACGCATCGTCCATTGAGGCATTCTCAAACAGACTCTAAGCAGCTTTCGATTTGGTATCTTGTGTCAAATACCAGGACTTAAAGCCAAAGGGATTTCCCGTCCTCTCTTCTTTGTCTTTCCTTCTTCTAACTACCCGCAGTAAAAGCTCGGCGTCATTAATTGCTAACTCCTCTCGCTTACTGCCTTTAAGTTCGACAAGCTTCTCAGATAACGTTTTGACTTCATCCTGCTGCAAGTCCTTAGTTACAGTAACCCGACTTTCGTACTCAAATCCAAATCGAAGGCACAGCGTCTCCTTTAAAGACCTCATGCTTTCCGTAGACTTCGGTCCTGAAATTTTGGATGCGGTCAGAAAATTATTTAGAAATTGCCCCCAGTTCTGAGGTCGAGTGGAAGATTTTTCCAATTTTGCATAGTAGTACGCCCTGATGAGAATTCGATCGCACTCCGACGCAAGATCGCGATCGACAATCGCATCAACCTCAAGATAATGATTCCGATACTCATGGTTTGAAGCATTGATGTGACTATGCACTTCCTCAAGCATTTGCTCGGTCAGGACGAGCTTAGAGCCCGCCACCTTCAAAATCTCGAAAGCATTGACAGTCATTTGATCGAACTTCGGGAGGTAGTACTCAGACATTGCCCTAATCAACAGGTCAGAGCCTACATAGAGATAAAACGTCTTCGCCATCGAATTGAAGTACTCGATTACTTCCGGAGTATTTTTGATGGCAAATAGCATCATATAAGTCCTTGCAAGTCGCCCCAGATAACGACGTTCGACTTCGTCACTTCCGTAAAATAAGCCACTAAGTACTTTTCTTACGCTCAGATGTATGCCAGCGCTTTTGTTTCGATACACACCAGCTTTTTCTAGTTCATTCTCCGCTATCTCGATGATAGTCATAGGCGGAATTGCCGGTTCAACGGGCTCCTCTGCCAAAAAGTGACGAGAAATATCGAACCCTTGTGTTTCAAACAGCCGTTCGAGAGTCTTGTGAACGGCTACACAAACAGTCGTTTGCATGTTTTCGCCGATCTTTGTGTCCGAAGCATCGATCAATCTTTGACGGATACCCGCTGTGACAGCGCTCTTGAGTGCCTCGTCCTCAACTACATGACCTTTAAGAGCCTCGCGACTTTCGAATGGCAGATAATAAGTGCCTTTTTTATCAAAGGAAGCGACTTGTCTTGCGCCAGCTTGCTTTTTTGTCAATTGGGAAAGTCGGCCCTTGACTTCACCACGGAAGAATTGCTTCACAGAAGGAACAACTTCTTCTATTTTACTTACAATCTGCTCTTCGGTCATGAACAATGACTTATCTGGATTTGTTTCCTCTAAAGACCATAAAATCAAGGCGTCGCAGATACTTTCAAGGGCTTTGGTGCGTCCTAGTCTTCTCTCTGTCTCCTGGCCTAAAAATGCGGAAAGCTGCTGCGCATTTCGAAGTGTATCTGTGACCGGGAACGATACAGCAATCGACTCTTCCAGAAAGACAATGGCTGGTCTCAAATACTGTAAAAAAGCAGCCTTTGTATTATCGTCCGCGTTAACTCTCTGAACAAGGAAACTGCGGTCATAGATGCGTATGTTACAATCGAGTTCCTCGCTCAGCGCGACCTGCAGCTGGTCGATATATTTGACGTCTCGCGACGTTGTATAGTATAAGGTCCTGGGATCGCGCCCGACCTCCTTGAGGCGCTTAATAGTTCGTCGAATTTTTCCTTCTGTATCCAGTTCTTTGGAAGCTTGGAAAAAGGAATTAGACTTGACCACGTGCTCCAATATATCGTTGTCAATAAAACCATCTGCGCCTCCGTCCTTCACGCCGCCTAGTGGACGAAATGATTGGCCTAGCACCGAGCCCATCATGGTTTGAGAAAACTGTTCGAAAGGTGCGGTCTGGCAATGCTCCATCGCAAGTTGCGCCATCGATGGCGATATGATGTCCATCACGCACTCCCAGAAGATCTGCCTGTGGCTCGCGCTCGTGAAGGCGCTACGTCAAATTTCAGTAGCGCGTGCTTAGCAGGTTTGATCGCTGCCTCGCTACCCTTGGTCCGCCCGCCAACCCGTCGCCATAATGCCTATTTGATCGCGCAGCATTTGTTGAAACACTAGCGGCAGGCGGGCCTCGCAGTCGTGCACGCGCGCAAAAGCCGTCACCGCCCGATCAGCTGGCAGCCTAACGGCTTGCTCGCCCCGTCGAGGCCGGCCTCGAGGGGCGAGGCGCGGCACGAGGGAGGCGACGGCCGGCCTTGACGGCGGCTGCGCGCGTCGTCCCTCGGAACGCAGGTCGGGACGAAGATGCGATCGTGCCGGTCGAACAAAGATGCGGGGCTGGCTTGGTAGGATCAGGTCGCCGATTGAACCGCGCGCGTCTGGAACCCACCGCCTCCCCGGTCATTCTACCTCTAGGCGACCACGGCTTGGCGGGACGATGACGCATGACGACGCGAAACGGGGAGGTGCGATCGCAAGAAGTGTCCCCGCGCCATGTGGCCGTACGCCGACCGCGCCGCATCGCGACGCAAAATGCGCATGTGCGATCGCGAGGGGGTGTGTCCCCCCATCGCGGTGTCGCCGTACGGCCCCCGCTTTCCCCATCCCGCCAAACACCCTAAACCCCCGCCATGGCTCCCCCTCTCCTCACCCTGCAGAACATCCACCTCTCGCTCGGCGGCAGCGGGACGCCGCTGCTCAATGGCGCGGACCTCTCGGTCGAGCGGGGCGAGCGGCTGTGCCTCGTCGGGCGCAACGGCTCCGGCAAGTCGACGCTGCTGAAGATCGCGGCGGGGCTGCTGGAGCAGGATAGCGGCGAGCGCTTCTTCCAGCCGGGCACCTCGGTGCGCTACCTGCCGCAGGAGCCGGACTTCGCCGGGTTCGCCACCACGCGGGCCTATGCCGAGGCCGGGCTGGGGCCGCTCGACGACCCGTACCGCGTGCAGAACCTGCTGGAAGAGCTCGGCATGACCGGGGACGAGGACCCCTCGACCCTGTCGGGCGGCGAGGGGCGGCGGGCGGCGATCGTGCGGGTGCTGGCGCCCGAGCCCGACATCCTGCTGCTCGACGAGCCGACCAACCACCTCGACCTGCCGGCGATCGAGTGGCTGGAGAGCGAGCTGAAGAGCCTGCGCTCGGCGCTCGTGCTGATCTCGCACGACCGGCGCTTCCTCACCAACCTGTCGCGGCGCACGGTGTGGATCGACCGCGGCGCGACGCGCGTGCTCGGCAAGGGGTTCGGCGAGTTCGAGGCCTGGCGCGACCTGCAGCTGGAGGAGGAGGAGTCGCAGCAGCACAAGCTGGAGCGCCGCATCGAGAACGAGGAGCACTGGCTGCGCTACGGCGTCACCGCGCGCCGCAAGCGCAACGTCAAGCGGCTGGGGCGGCTGCAGAGCCTGCGCACCGAGAGCCGCGAGCACCGCCGCGTCGCCGGCGACGTCAAGCTGGTGGCCTCCGAGGGCGCGACGTCGGGCAAGCTGGTGATCGAGGCCAAGCACGTGGTGAAGGCCTACGGCGAGCGCTCCATCGTGGCGGATTTTTCCACGCGCGTGCTGCGCGGCGACCGGCTCGGCGTCGTCGGCGCCAACGGCGCCGGCAAGACCACGCTGATCTCGCTGCTGACCGGGGCGCTGGAGCCGGACACGGGCAGCGTCAAGCTCGGCGCCAACCTCGAGATGGCGACACTGGACCAGAAGCGGGCGTCGCTGCAGCCCTCGACCACCTTGAAGGACGCGCTGACCGGCGGCGGCAGCGACTGGGTGGAGGTGAACGGCGCCCGCAAGCACGTCATCGGCTACATGAAGGACTTCCTCTTCGGGCCGGAACAGGCGCGCACGCCCATTGGGCGGCTCTCGGGCGGGGAGCGCGGACGGCTGATGCTGGCGCGGGCTTTGGCGCAGCCCTCCAACCTGCTGGTGCTGGACGAGCCGACCAACGACCTCGACCTGGAGACGCTCGACCTGCTGCAGGAGATGCTGACGGACTATCCCGGCACGATCCTGCTGGTGAGCCACGACCGCGACTTCCTCGACCGCGTCGCCTCGGGCGTGCTGGTGGCCGAGGGCGAGGGGCGCTGGCAGGATTACGCCGGCGGCTACACCGACATGGTGGCGCAGCGCGGCGCCGGAGTCTCCGCGCGCCGGATCGAGGCGCCGGGCGCCAGCGCCGACCCGATGCGCGAGGCCAAGCTGGCGCCCACCGCGCCGCGGGCGGGCAAGGAGAAGCTGTCCTTCAAGGACAAGCACGCGCTCGACACGCTGCCCAAGACGATCGCCCAGCTCGACACGAAGAAGGCCAAGCTGAAGAAGGTGCTCGACGATGCCGGGCTCTACGCGCGAGATCCGGCGGGGTTCGCCAAGGCGTCGGAGGCTCTGGCCGGCATCGAGGCCGAGATGGCGGCGGCGGAGGACGCCTGGCTGGAGCTGGAGATGCGCCGCGAGGCGATGGAGGGGTAGGCTCTTCCTTCTCCCGCGCGCGAGAGAAGGACCACCGCCGGCAAACTCACACCACCTCCACCTCGAGCGGCGGCAGGCCGCGGATCTCGCCCCGCAGCCTGTCGCCGCGGACGACGGCGCCGACACCGGAAGGCGTGCCGGTCATGATGACGTCGCCGGCCGCGAGCTCGCTCCACCGCGACAGCTCGGCGATGAGCTCGGCCACGCTCCAGATCATGTCGGCGAGGTCGCCGCGCTGTCGCAGCGCGCCGTTGACCGAGAGCGTCAGCCCGCCGGCGTCGGGCCGGCCGAACACCGACGCCGGCACCAGCGGGCCGATCGGCGCCGAGGCGTCGAAGGCCTTGGCGATCTCCCAGGGCCGGCGCGCCGCCTTGGCCTGCGCCTGCAAATCGCGCCGCGTCATGTCGAGCCCGGCGGCGTAGCCCCACACGTGGGCCAGCGCCTCGCTCGCGGGGATGTCGCGACCGCCGGAGGCGAGCGCCACGCAGAGCTCCAGCTCGTGCTGGTAGTCGGCCGTCAGCGACGGATAAGGAACGCGCCCGACCTCGCCCGCCGGCACGGCGAAAATCGCGTTGGCCGGCTTCATGAAGAAGAACGGCGGCTCGCTGCGCGGGTCGCCGCCCATCTCGCGGGCGTGGTCGGCGTAGTTGCGGCCGATGCAGGTGACGCGGCGCACCGGGAACAGGGCGCCGCTGGTCGTCGGCAGGGTGGGCGTGGGCAGCGGAAAGAGGAGCATGGGGTAAGCCTAGCACGCGCGGCGCGGGCGACCGAGGCGCTCCGCGAGCGAGCCGCTGCCACCCGCCCTACACCGGGATCCGCACCGTCGCCCTGAGCCCGCCCATCGCGCTGTCGGTCAGCACGATGTCGCCGCCGTGGCCGCGCGCGATGTCGCGGGCGATGGAGAGGCCGAGGCCGGTGCCGCCGGCGTCCTGGTTGCGGGCCTCGTCGAGGCGGACGAAGGGGCGGAACACGTCGTCGCGGTTCTCCGGCGGGATGCCGGGGCCGTCGTCGTCGACGTGGATGGTGAGGAAGCGCCCCTCGCGCGCGCCCTCGAGGGCGACATGGGTGGCGTGGCGCTGGGCGTTGGCGACGAGGTTGCCCAGGCAGCGGCGGAAGGCGTCGGGGCGCACGCGCACGGCAGCCTCGCCGGTGAACTCGAGCCTGAGGTCGCCGCCGCCGCGGTCGGCGTCGGCCTTCAGGTCCTCGAGGAAGTCGCGCATGTCGACGACCACCGCCGGCTCGCCGGCGTCGCCGCGGGCGAAGGCGAGGTAGCCCTCCAGCATGCGCTGCATCTCCTCGACGTCCTTCTTCATCTCCTCGGAATCCTCGCTGCCCTCCATCAGCGCCAGCGAGAGCTTGAACCGGGTGATGACGGTGCGCAGGTCGTGGGAGACGCCATTCAGCATGGCGGTTCGCTGCTCGATGGCGCGCTCGATGCGCCGCTTCATGGCGATGAAGGCGTAGCCGGCCTGGCGCACCTCGCGCGCGCCGCGGGGACGGAAATCGAGGTCGCGGCCCTTGCCGAAAGCCTCGGCGGCGCGCGAGAGGCGGAGGATCGGCCGGATCTGCGTGCGCAGGAAGGCCACGGCGACGACGATGAGCACGAAGGACGTGCCGAGCATCCAGACGATGAAGATGTAGGAGTTCGAGGCGTAGGCGGCCGAGCGCACCGTCACCGCGCGCAGGATGGCGTGCGGAAGCTGGATGCGGATCTCGATGAGGTTGGAGCGGCCCACCGTGTCGAGCCAGAACGGCCGGCGGATCTGCTTGCGGATCTCGTTAGACAGCGCGCCGTCGACGATCGAGAAGAACGGCTTGGGCAGCGCCGGCGGCAGCGGCCCCGGCGGCAGGAACTCGACGTCGATCTTCATGTGGTCGGCGGCGATGCGCGCCAGCGTCTCGCTGTCGTTGGGGTCGGTCTGGTAGAGGTCGATGATCGCGGCGAGGTCCTGCGTCACCACGGTGGAGAGCCGGTTGGTGACGAGCGCCCAGTGCCGCTCCAGGAAGATGAAGGTGATGACGCTCTGCAGGATCACCATCGGCAGGATGACGATGAGGATCGAGCGGGCGTAGAGCCCCTTGGGGGTGAGCCCGGCGACGCGGCGCGCGACCTCGCGCCAGGCCACGCGCGGGGGGTCGCGGAACCAGGGGTGGAGGACGAGGCTCATGGGGCGGCCGGGCTCATGTGCGGCAGCGTAGCCGAGATGCGGGACGACCGCATCCTCGTGGCCGACGGATCGGGGTTCGTCGGGCGGCCGGTGCGAGAAGAGCACCCGGGTTGGCCATCGCGCCCGGCGGGGCTAGGGTGATGGCCATGGCACTTTCCACGCGCCTCCGCATCCTCGTGGTTCTCGCTCTCCTCGCCGCCTGCACGGCGGCGCCGGCGGCGGCGCAGGGCTGGTTCGGCAACCTGTTCGGCGGCGGTTCGCCTTTGCCACGGCCCGGGGCGCCGGCCTACCCCGGCTACGGCGGCAGGGGCGGGGGCTACCGCGGCGGCGGAGGCGGTTACGGTGGGGGCTACGGCGGCAGCTACGCACCGTCCGACGATTACTATCGGCCGCGCCGCCACGCGCAGAAGCGCAAGCCGGCGCCGCCAGCCGAGGACGTCGCCAAGGAGACGCCCAAGCCGCCGGCCAAGAACGCCGCCCTGTTTGTCGACGTGTTGGGGGACAGCCTCGGGCAGATGCTGGCCGACGGGCTCGACGACGCGCTGGCCGATCGCCCCGATGTCGCGGTGGTGCACAAGGCGAAGGGATCCAGCGGCCTCGTCTCCAGCGACTTCTACGATTGGCCGACGGCGATCAACGACCTGCTCGCCGGCCGTGAGGGCGGCAACGATACAGCCAAGAATACCGCAAAGGATAACAGCACGAACGCGAAGCCGCCTGCCGACAAGCAGGCTGCGGAGACGGCCAAGCCCGGCGCGCCGAAGGCGGATGCGGCCGTCAAGGCCGACAAGAAGCCCGAATCCGCTGGCAAAGACGGCAAGCCGCCGCGCATCGACATCGCCGTGATGATGATCGGCTCCAACGACAGACAACCGATCCGCGAGGGCGGCAAGTCGCTGGCCTTCGGCACGCCGGAATGGACTGCCGCCTACACCAAGCGGGTGAACGCGATCGACGAGACGTTCCGCGCGCACGGCATCCCGCTGATCTGGGTCGGCATCCCGATCACCAAGGACGACGGCTTCGCCGACGCGATGGCCAGCCTGAACGACATCACGCGCGACGCCGCTGCCAAGACCGGCGCGGTCTACGTCGACACCTGGGAGGCCTTCTCCGACGACAACGGCGACTTTGCCTCCTACGGGCCGGACATCAACGGCCAGACGGTGCGGCTGCGTTCGACCGACGGCATCCATTTCACCCGTGCCGGCGACCGCAAGCTGGCGCATTTCGTGGTGACCCACGTACTGCGCGCGCTCGACGGCAAGACGCCGGCGCCGCAGCTGCCCACGGCCGAGGCGACCGAGGGCGGCGGCAAGCCGGTTGCCGCGGCCAAGCCCGACGCCGGGCCGATCCGCAACTTGAACGAGGTGCCCGACAGCCGCAACGGCACACTCGCGACTCTCCCGACGCCGGCGCAGGCACCCAAGCCCGACCCCCTCGTGGCCACGATCATCACGCGCGGCGAGGCGGTGCCGATCCCCGCCGGACGCGCCGACGATGCGCGCTGGCCGGCGAAGGGCACGCCGGAGCCTTGAACTTCTAATACAGGTCTCTCTTGCCCTTCGCATCGAGGCGTTGAGGATGGCGTCTCCTCGACGCTTCCCAACAAGCGAAGAGACCCTTCGCATTCCCGAGTGAAATCTTGACCGAGAGCCTGTTCTTCGATCGTGCGGCCTGCGCCGCGCCTCACGCCGCCGCCGCGGAGACCGGGCGCGCGATCCTCTACGAGGGCGGCAACGCCATTGAGGCGATGCTCGGCATGGCCGCCACGATCGCCGTGGTCTACCCGCACATGAACGCCATCGGCGGCGACGGCTTCTGGTTGATCCGCGAGCCGCGCGGCCGCGTGCGCTACATCGAGGCCTGCGGCCCCGCCGGCGCCCGCGCGACGCCCGCCTACTATCGCCAGCTCGGCTACGATACGATCCCGCCGCGCGGCCCGCACGCCGCGGTGACCATCCCCGGCACGGTCGGTGGCTGGCAGCTCGCCCACGAGCACGCCGCGCAGGGCGGTGGCCGCCTGCCGCTCGGCGACCTGCTGCACGACGCGATCCGGCTCGCCCGCGAGGGCTACGCGCAATCGCCGTCCGAGGCGCGCACCGTGCCCTTCCTCTTCGAGGAGCTGAAGCAGGCGCCGGGCTTCGCCGATGCCATCCTCGTCGACGGCGCGATCCCCGCGGCCGGCACCCTGCGCCGGAAGCCGGCGCTGGCGGCGACGCTGGACCAGCTGGCACGCGCCGGGCTCGACGACTTCTACCGCGGCGATATCGCCCGCGAGCTCGCCGCCGACATGGAGCGCATCGGCGCGATGGGCACGCGCGAGGATCTCGCGGGCTACCGCGCCCGCTGGCGCGAGCCGCTCGCGCTTCATCTGGAGGGCCGCACGCACTACAACGCCCCGCCGCCGACGCAAGGGTTGGCGAGCCTCGTGCTGCTCGGCATCTACGACAAGCTCAGCGACGCCAAGCCCGAAAGCTTCGACCACATTCACGGGCTGATCGAGGCCACCAAGCGGGCGCTGGCGATCCGCGACGCGGTCTGCACCGACTACGACGCGCTGAAGCACCTGCCCGAGGATTTCCTCACCTCCGCCGCGCTGCAGCGCGAGGCCGACGCCATCAACCCGACGCGCGCCGCCACCCTGCCGATCCGGCCGGCCCAAGGCGACACCGTTTGGATGGGCGCGATCGACGCCTCGGGGCTCGCCGTGTCCTTCATCCAGTCGGTATTCTGGGAATACGGCTCGGGCTGCGTGTCGCCCTCGACCGGCGTGCTGCTGCAGAACCGCGGCGCCTCGTTCTCGCTCGATCCCGCCTCGGTGAACCCTCTGCAGCCGGGCCGGCGCCCGGTGCACACGCTGAACCCGCCGATGGCTTTGTTCGACGACGGTCGCATCGTCTCCTACGGCTCGATGGGCGGCGACGGCCAGCCGCAGTTCCAGGCGCAGGTCTTCACGCGCATGCTGATGGGCGAAGGCGTGGCGGCAGCGCTCGACCGCCCACGCTTCCTTTATGGCAAGACCTGGGGCACGCCCGACCCCGGGCTCAAGCTGGAGCCGCGCTTCGACGACGCGCTGGTGGCGGCGCTGCGCCGCGCCGGCCACGAACCGGAGCTGGCGGCCACACCCTACGCCGACAGCTTCGGCCACGCCGGCGCGCTGGTGCGCCGCCCGGATGGGCGGATCGAGGCCGGGCACGATCCCCGCAGCGACGGCGGCGCGGCGGGGGTGTAGTGGATCGATAATATCAAGCGTAGAAGCGCAGCATACCCTGAAAGCTTCTGAGAGGAATTCGGCGATGGGCCTCTTCGATCAGATTCGATGCGAGATGCCGCTCCCGAAGGGCGACTTTCCGGAGCCCAATCCATTAGGCGGCTGGTTCCAAACGAAGGACACTGAAGACCCTCGACAAAACAACTTCACCATCACAAGCGGTGGCAAACTTTTAGAGCACCCTTACAGCATTGGGAAAGCACGTGTCGAAGAGTTCCGCGAAGTCTGCTTCAGTGGAGAGTTAAGATTTAACGACGGCGACAACGATGGACAATGGTGGGAGTATGCAGCCCACTTCGCGGAAGGGCATTGCGAGAAAATAGTTCTCGTAGACTATCAGTCTCCGAAAGTCGCCGCTACGGTCGAGGCGGACCGCGCGCACAGCCGCCCCGCCATTGAGCCGCCCGCCCCCGCCCGCTACAAGACGCGCCTCGCCCAACGGACCCAGCGCATGACACGGGACATCCCCACCGACCCGCACCAGCAGGCGGCGATCCTCATGCAGGCGCTGCCGCACATGCTGCGCTACGACGACGCCACGGTCGTGGTGAAGTACGGCGGCCACGCCATGGGCGACGAGGCGCGCGCCCGCGAGTTCGCGCAGGACATGGTGCTGCTCGAGCAGTCCGGCATCAACCCGGTGGTCGTGCACGGCGGCGGCCCGCAGATCGGCGCCATGCTGGAGAAGCTCGGCATCAAGTCGAGTTTCGCCAACGGCCTGCGCGTCACCGACAAGGCCACCGTCGAGATCGTCGAGATGGTCCTCGCCGGCGCCATCAACAAGCAGATCGTCGGCATGATCAATTCGGTCGGCGGCCGCGCCATCGGGCTCTGCGGCAAGGACGGCAACATGGTGATCGCCCGCAAGGCCGCCGGCACCGTGGCGATGGGCGCGGGCGGCGGCGAGACCATCGACCTCGGCTTCGTCGGCGAACCGGCCAAGGTCGACACCATGGTGCTCGACCAGGTGCTGGGCCGCGAGCTGATCCCCGTGCTGGCGCCGATCTCCATGGGCGAGGACGGCGAGACCTACAACGTCAACGCCGACACCTTCGCCGGCGCCATCGCCGGTGCGCTGCGCGCCAAGCGGCTGCTGTTCCTCACCGACGTGCCGGGCGTGCTCGACGCCGACAAGAAGCTCATCGAGAAGCTCTCCGCCGACGAGATCCGCCATCTCATCGCCGAGGGCGTCATCACCGGCGGCATGATCCCCAAGGTTCAGACCTGCCTCTACGCCATCGAGCAGGGCGTCGAGGGGGTCGTCATCCTCGACGGCAAGCAGCCCCACGCCGTGCTCGTCGAACTCCTGACCGACGGCGGCGCCGGCACGCTGATCACCAAGTGATCCCCGCTGCGCCTCGGCTTCAACGCTTGTCATTCCGGGGCGCCGCAGGCGAACCCGGAACCCATTGCGCCTGCCGGAAGAATTCGGGGCGGAGAGGGCGATGGGTTCCGGATCCCCGCCTTCGGCGCGTCCCGGAATGACAGGGATGGATGCCGATCGACAGGGGCCCGTCCCGGTGCCGACGCCGGAGGCCTTCGCCCACGTCGACACCTGGGTGTTCGACCTCGACAACACGCTCTACCCGGCCGGCTCCGACCTCTGGCCGAAGATCGACGCGCGCATCACCGCCTTCATCATGCAGCTCTACGGGCTCGACGGGATGTCGGCCCGCGCGCTGCAGAAGTTCTATTACACGCGCTACGGCACGACCCTGCGCGGGCTGATGCAGGCCGAGGCCATCGACCCCGACACCTTCCTCGATTTCGTGCACGACGTCGACCGGACCTCGGTGGTCGCCAACCCGGCGCTGGCCGCGGCGGTGGCGGCGCTACCCGGCCGCAAGCTGATCTTCACGAGCGGATCGCGCACCCACGCCGAGCAGACCACGCAGGCGCTGGGTCTCGGCGGCCTGTTTGAGGACGTGTTCGACATCGTCTCCGGCGCGCTGCTGCCCAAGCCCGAGCGCGGCGCCTACGACGCCTTCCTCGCCCGCCACGACGTCGACCCCCGCCGCGCCGCCATGTTCGAGGACATCCCGCGCAACCTCCTCGTGCCCCATGAGCTCGGCATGGCTACCGTGCTGGTGGTGCCGGCACCCGACGCCGTCGACACGCGCGAGGCCTTCGAGATCATGGGCGCGGCCACGCCGGCCCACGTCGACTACGTGACGGCGGATCTGGCGAGATTTTTGCGGCAAGTGGCGGCAGCAGGCTGACGTCGCTTGGTACTTCGCCATACGTCGTGCGTGTTGGAGACCCCTCTGCTCGACGGATATTCGCGGGTAGGCTGGGCGGATGACGGGATCGGCAGCTTACCACGACGCCGCACCCTCAACCCCTTCCACCCGCGGGCCGGACCGGGCACAAGCCGACGCATGTCACCTGCCGTCGCCACCGCCGTCCTCTGCATCGCCGTCGCCGGGGTCGGCGCGCAATGGGTGGCGTGGCGCTTCAAGCTGCCGGCGATCGTGCTGCTCTTCGCCACCGGCCTCGTCGTCGGCCCGGGGCTGCAGATCCTGCAGCCCGCCACCGACTTCGGGCCGGGCCTGCGCCCCATCGTCGGCCTCGCCGTCGCCATCGTCGTCTTCGAGGGCGGGCTGGCGCTCGACTTCCGCGAGCTGCGCGCCGCCGGCGAGGGCGTGTGGCGGCTCACCGCCGTGGCGCTGCCGATCTCCTTCGTGCTGGCCTCGTTCGCCGCGACGCTGGTCGGCGGCATGGGCTGGCGCCCCGCCATCCTGTTCGGCGCCATCACCGTCGTCACCGGGCCGACGGTGGTGCTGCCGCTGCTGCGCAACACGCGGCTGGAGCGCCGCACGGCCTCGTTCCTGAAGTGGGAGGCGATCGTCAACGACCCCGTCGGCGCGCTGCTCGCCGCGCTGGTGCTGGCACTGATGCTCGCGCCCAAGGGCCTGACTCCGGCCGGGCTCGCCGGCGAGGTAGCGCTGAGCCTCGTCGTCGCCACCGCGCTCGGCGTGGGCGCCGCCTGGCTGGTGCGCTGGCTCGTCACCCACGACCAGGTGCCCGAGACGCTGAAGACGCCGATCCTGCTGGCCCTGGCGATGGGCGTCTACGTCGTCGCCAACCTCGTCATGGACGAGGCCGGCCTCGCCGCGGCGACGATCTTCGGCATCGCGCTTGCCAACATGCACATTCCCGGCGTCGCCGAGATGGCGCGCTTCAAGGAATCGCTCGTCGTTCTGATCGTATCGGCGCTCTTCGTCGTGCTGACGGCGGGGCTGAGCCGCGCGATCTTCGCGCAGCTCGACTGGTCGATCCTGTTCCTCACCCTGGCCATGGTCTTCCTCGTGCGCCCGGCGGCGATCTGGCTGGCGACGGCGCGCTCCGGCCTGACCTGGCAGGAGCGCACGCTGGCCGGCTGGATCGCGCCGCGCGGCATCGTGGCGGCGGCGGTGGCCGGTGTCGCCTCGGCCAAGCTCGGCGCGGCGGGGGTGGCTGGCGGCGACGAGGTCATGCCGGCTGTGTTTGCGCTCATCGCCGCGACCATGGTCCTGCACGGCTTCTCGCTGAAGCCGGTGGCACGCCGGCTTGGCCTGACGCTGGGCGAGCGGCCGGGCCTCGCCATCCTCGGCGCCGTGCCATGGACGATTGACCTCGCCGAAGCACTGGCGAAGGGCGGCACGCCGGTGCTGATGATCGACGCCTACGCCGGCGCGCTGGAGGAGGCGCGCGCGAGAAACCTGCCGGTCCTGCGCACGCAGATCCTGTCGGAGCACGGCGAGGACGAGCTCGGCGGCCGGCGCATCGACTACCTGCTCGCCGCGACCCAGAACGACGTCTACAACAGCCTGGTCTGCGCCAAGCTCTCGCCAGAGCTCGGTCGCGCGAGGGTGTTCCAGATGGCACCGGGCGGCGAGGATCTCGAGAGCTGGCTCGAGCTCGACCGCGAGTGGCGGGGGCAGGCGATCGGCGCCCCGCCGCTCGACTTCAAGCTGGCGCGCAAGCGCTTCCGCGCGGGCTGGCGCTTCGAGCTGCGCGAGCACGGGCCGGTCGATGAAGATTCCGACACGCTCGCCAAGAGCGAGGGCGAAGGCGCCACCGCCGTGTTGGCGGTTCGCCGCAACGGCGACCTCAGCTTCACCACGACCGAGAGCCCGGACCTGACGTTGGCCGAAGGCGACCGATTGCTGGTGCTCGCGGAGGTCGGCGCGAAAACCGAGGCGAGCCCGGCCGAAGCGGCTTAGGTCTAAGATGCGACGATCTGCTCTCGCCTAGTGCCGCGTCGTCCGCGCACCGTATCGCCGCCTCAGATGGCCCAGGTAGCTGTCCATCCCCAACGGCTTGCCGGTGGCTTCCGCGATCAGCGCGCCTGTCTCGAGCAGGCTGCCCTTGCCGTGAACATTGCAGCGCAGCCACAACACCAGCCCGGTGAAGTCGCCGTGCGCCAGACCCGGCATGATCCCCGCGTCCGCCGAGCAGGCCGCCTCGAAGAGCTGCGCCGCGGTGATCGCGCCGAGCGTATAGGTCGGAAAATAGCCCCAGGCGCCGCTCGGCCAATGGATGTCCTGCAGGCAGCCCTGGGCATCGTCGGGCACCTCGAGGCCGAGCAGCCGCTCGACGCCCGCATCGAAGGCGCCCGGCAGGTCGGCGACGGCGAGCGAACCCTCGATCATCGCGCGCTCGAGGTCGTAGCGCAGCAGGATGTGGGCGGGGTAGGTCACCTCGTCGGCGTCGACCCGGATGAAGCCGGGGTCCACGCGGGTGTAGAGCCTGTGCAGGTTGCCGGCCTCGAGCGCCGCGTCGGCCCCGAAGGCCTCGCGCGCCAGCGGGGCCAGCCAGCCCAGGAACTCCGCCGTGCGGCAGGCCTGCATCTCGATCAGCAGCGACTGGCTCTCGTGCATGACCATGCCGCGTGCGTCGCCGACCGGCTGCGCCAGCCAGTCGCGCGGGCGGCCCTGCTCGTACATCGCGTGTCCGGTCTCGTGCAGCACGCCCATCAACGCGCGGCTGAAATCGTCGTCGCGGTAGCGCGTCGTGATGCGCACATCGGAGGTAGCGCCGCCGCAGAAAGGATGCAGGCTGACGTCGAGCCGGCCGCGTCCGAAATCAAAGCCGATGGCGCCCATCAGACGCTCGCCCAGCGCGCGCTGCGCCGCCTGCGGGTAGCTTCCGGCAAGCGCGGCGGGGGTGCCCTCCTCGGCTTGGCGGGCTCGCGCCGCAGCGAGCAGGTCCGGAAGTTCGGCGCGGAGACGGTCGAACAGCGGATCGATGAAGGCCTGGCGCAGCCCGGGATCGAACTGGTCGAGCAGCGCGTCATACGGCGACAGGCCGAGCGCCGCGCCCTTGGCCTGGGCGATCTCGCGCACGGCGGCGAGCACCGCCTCGAGATGCGGGCGGAGCATCGTGAAATCGCACGCGGCCCGGGCCTCGCGCCAGACCATCTCGGCCTTCGACGTGGCCCGCGACTCGGCGACGACGAGGTCGCCCGGCACCGCGGCGGCATGGGCATGGGTCCGCTTCATCTCGCGCAGATTCGCCGCCTCCCAGGTGCCGAGGCCGCCGGAGGCCGCGTCGGCTTCGCCCAGCAGCTCGGCAGTGGACGGAGCGACGAGCAGCTCGTGAGAGAGGCCGCGCAGCGTCGCCAGCTGTTCGGCACGCCCGTCGGCGGCGCCCGCCGGCATGAGCGTCTGCGCATCCCAACCGAGGATGCCGGCGGCATCGTTCAGCGCGCGCAACTTGGCAAACAGCGCCGCGAGGGACTCGTAAGCGCGCGATGGCGAGTGCATGGTGTTCATCCCTGGATCGCCGGTGGAAGGTCCGTCATCTCGGCCATACGGCCTCGGCGGCGTTCCCTACGTATCTGATTGCGCCGCGCTGTTTACGTCTCGGTGCCTTTGCTGCACAATCTTGTCGGTCACTCGCCGGGAGGGCGGACGATGAACGCTCGATCCTGTTTCGCGACCGAAGCCGCCAACCTCATCGACCCGCTCGAAGAGCTCACCCGCATTGCGCTCTTGCGGCCGCTGGAGACGGACGAAGGCCATTTTGCCGACGGGATCGCAGGGCACGATCATGTCCGTCTACGACGACGGTGCAGCCTATTGCTTGGAATTCACCACACCGCTTCGGACACTTCAAACAATCGCGTGCGGCGCCTTGTCTGCGATCCCTGGAAGTCACGATGGGAGCCGTCTTGGAGTCGCCGACGAAGTTCCTGATCGAGCATAGGAAGATATCGCCTCATATCTGCTCGACATCTCGCACCCCGACGGTGGCGAAAAAGCTAAGTTCTTCCTGCGCCATGGATTCACGCTGTCCGACGTGCCGGAGTTCGCCCGCCGGATCTTGGATCATCCTTGCGCGGGCAGGAAGCAGACTCACGAAGGTGGTGAGCGACTTCTACGCTCCGAACTTCGTCTACGAAGGGACTTCTGCTCTGCCCCGATGCAACGACGCCTTACCTTCGCAGTGTCTGGGAGCTGAGAAAAGCGGACACGCACGGTCGCCTCGTCACGGCTTATTTATCGAGCATGACGATGCGCGATCGTTCTAGGTCCGCCGCATGTCGGCACGCACCGCATCGATCACGGCGCCCAGCAGGACGATCAGCGCCGAGAGCCAAAACCACAGCAGCAACACGATGACGGCGCCGAGCGGGCCGTAGGTCGTGTCGTAGCTGCCGAAGCGCGTGACGTATTGCGAGAAGGCGTAGGACCCGAGAATCCACAGCGCGGCGGACAAGAGGGTGCCGATGCTGAAGAAGTGCCAGCTCGGTCGATCGACGCTGGGTGCGAAGCGGTACACGAGATCGATGGCGAGAATCACGAACAGCGCGAGCACCGGCCAGCGCGAATAGGCCAGCACGTTGCGCCAATGATCGTCGAACGGCAGGACGTTGATTACGATCGGGATCACCGCCACCGCCGTAAGCACCACAGCGGCGAAGACGATGGCGCCGAGCGTCAGCACGACGGCCATGGCGTTGAGCGTGATGAAGGAGCGCGTCTCGCGCTTCTCCATCGCCATGTTGAGGCCGCTCATCATCGACGACACGCCGTTGCGCGCCGCCACGATGGCGATCCCGAGGCTGGCGAGCAGGCCGAAGTTCAGGCTCGCGTTGGGCTTGGCAAGCAGGCTGTTGAGTGAGTCGTTCAGCAGCTTCGCCGTCTCGCGCGGTAGCAGTTCGGTCAGCTGGAGCACCTGCGCCTGCACGACGTGGGTGTCGCCGAAGAGACCGTAGATCGAGACCAGCGCGCCGAGCGCCGGGAAGATCGAGAACATCGCGTAGAAGGCGATGCCGGCGGCGACCAGGCTGAGGTTGTCGTCACCCATGCGATTGATCACGCGGTTTATCGTCGTCCACAGGGTGCGCGCGCGCCGGCTCTGCTTCATCCAGTCCGGCGACAGCTCCGGCAGCGGATCGGTGCCGTCACCGCCGGTGTCGGAGAGAATGGCGACCGCGCGCTGCTGGGCGACATTGGTCGAGGCGGCGACGGCGACGCCGAGCACGATGAGGTACCAGGGCAGCACGGTCACCGGCCGGCGCCGTACTCGCCCGGAGCGGCGGACGCCGCGCTTACGCCCAGGGCGAACTGCTTCCCTCACGCGTCGCGCCGTTCGCCAAGCCATTCGCCACCCCTCGCACGTGTCGGGCAACGGCGCCCACGCGCGCGCCGTTCCGCCTCAATCGTCGCTGTAGCGCTGCTCCGCCCAGGGTTCACCCCGATTGTGGTAGCCGCGCACCTCCCAGAAGCCCGGCTCGTCGCCGGTCTTCACCTCGATGGCCTTGAGCCACTTGGCGCTCTTCCAGAGGTAGAGGTGCGGCACGATCAGGCGCACCGGGCCGCCGTGATCGCGGGTAAGAGGCTTGCCCTCCCAGGAGTGCACGAGCATGGCATCGGCCGCGGCGAAATCCTCGAGGCTCAGGTTCGTGGTGTAGCCGTCCGACCCGGAGAGGACGACGTGGGTGGCACCGGGCAGCGGCTCGACGATGTCGAGCAGACGCCGCGTCGCCAGGCCCTGCCACTTGTTGTCGTAGAGCGACCAGGTCGTGACGCAGTGGATGTCGCTGACGCGCGTATCCTGCTTCTCGGCCTGGAACGCGGACCAGTCCCAATGCAGCCTGTTGGCGACGGCGCCAGTAACGTCGAGCGTCCAGCGCTCGCGCGGCACGTTGGGCGTGACGCCCAGGTCGAGCACCGGCCAGTCGCGCACAAGGTGCTGGCCCGGCGGCAGCCGCTCGGCATCCGGACGCGCGTGCTGGCCGGTGAGGAACTTGCCTTCGTCGGCCCAGCGCTGCTTGGAGCGGGTCAGCTTGGAATCGGGTGGTGTCTCGTCCGGCGGCACGTCAGGAGCTCCTTCCAGGGCGCGGAATAGTCTCGCTGCCCGCGACGGCAAAGAAAAGGGCGCCCGTAGGCGCCCTCCAAGATAGCAGTAGTCGGCTTGCCCGATCAGGCCGCCTTGGGTGCCTCGACCACACGGGGCGCGACCGGGGCGGCCTTGCCGATCGGAATCTGGCGGGGCTTCTGCGCCTCCGGGATCTCGCGTACAAGATCGACGTGGAGCAGCCCGTTCTCCAGGCTGGCACCGACAACCTGAACGTGATCGGCGAGCTGGAAGCGGCGCTCGAAGGCCCGGGCCGCGATGCCCTGGTGGAGCACCTCGCGCTTGCCTTCTTTGGCGGGCTCCACCGACTCCTTCGATCCGCGGATCGTCAAGGTGTTCTCGCGCGACTCGATTGCGAGATCCTGCTCGGCGAAGCCAGCCACGGCGACGGTGATGCGATAGTCGAGCTCGCCGGTGCGCTCGATATTATAGGGCGGGTAGCCGACAGCGGCGCCGTCGGAGCCCGAGGCCTGATCGAGCATGGCGAACAGCCTGTCGAAGCCGACGGTCGAGCGATAGAGGGGAGAGAGATCATAGGTACGCATGGACATATCCTCCGAAAGAAGCGACATGACGAGGCGGTTGCCGCCAGTTGGCCGGCTTCCGCCACGAGGGTTTCGCGCGTTCCGATGAACCGCGCGAGGATGATCTGGGGGCGGTGAAAAGCGGTCGCAAGTCCTCTTTCCATCGAATATCTGCGGCCGCATGGAGCTTTTCGAGACCGCCGGGAACGTCATGCCGCCGGACGCGATCGTCTCGGGCGTGCGGACCCGCGACGGCCTGCGGCTGAGGGTGGCGCGCTGGCCGGCGCCCACCGAGGCGCGCGGGACGGTGGCCATCGCCATCGGCCGCAGCGAGTTCATCGAGCAGTACTACGAGGTGGTCGCCGCGCTGATCGCGCGCCGCTTCGATGTGGTGGTGTGGGACTGGCGCGGCCAAGGCCAGTCGGACCGCGAGATCCGGCAGGGCCGACGCGGCCACGTCTCCAGCTTCTCCGCCTACCGTCGCGATCTCGTCGCGATCGAGGCGCAGGTGCTGCGCGCCTTCACGCCGCGTCCCTGGTTCGGCCTGGGCCATTCCATGGGGGCGGCGATCCTGATCGACCAGGCGCACGATGGCACCTCGCCCTTCGAGCGGCTGGTCCTGTCGGCGCCGATGATCGGCGTCCCGCTGCGCCACATGAACAGCGTGCGCGCGGCAGTTCGCGCCATGAACACGCTCGGGCTGGGGCCGCGGCTCATCCCCGGCGGTCGCGAGGACTCGCCGATGACCCGCCCGTTCGACGACAACGTGCTGATCCGCGACAGGCGCCAGTACGCGCGTCTCTCCACCGCCATCGCGCAGCTGCCGAAGCTGTCTGTGGGGTCGCCGACGATCCGCTGGCTGGCCGGCGCCTTCGACCTGATGCAGCGTTTCGAGGACCCGTTCTACGCGGTCGAGACCGTGCTGCCGATCCTGATCGTCGCTGCGGGCGCGGACCGGATCGTCGACACGGCGGCGACGGAACGGTTCGCGATCCGCCTGAAGGCCGGATCCTGCCTCGTGCTGCCCGGCGCCCTTCACCAGGTCATCATGGAGAGCGATGCCGTGATGGCGCAGTTCTGGGCGGCCTTCGACGCCTTTATCCCCGGCGAAAGCCTCACCGCCTCGGCGCGGACGACGGCTGCCGTCCTTTAGACGGCGAGATGCTGGAGGCCACCGACTTGAGCGCGAAGCCGATCAATGCTCAAAACGCGATGGGCGCCGAATGTCAGGCGGACCTGCACGTCGACCTCATCGTTCAGGGCCTCTCAGGAAAGACACAGGATGAATTTGTCCCGTCTGCCATCGCTCGCGCTCCGGTCGGTCCGTGCCGCGCCGACGGCGGCGCAGCTCCGATGAGCCAGGTCGCCTACACGACGCTGCCCGACACGTTGCCCAAGCCGGTCGACGACGGCGCCTGCGATCACCTCGCAGGCCTGCCGCTTCCGGCGGTGGCGCTACCCTCGACGCAGGGCGGGCGCGTCGCGCTCGACGCGCTGCCGGCGGGCCGCAGCGTGATCTTCTGCTATCCGATGACCGGGCAGCCGGGCGTCGCCCTGCCAGACGGCTGGGACGAGATCCCCGGCGCCCGCGGCTGCACGCCGCAGAACTGCGCCATCCGCGACCTCCACGCCGATTTCGCCGCGCTCGGGGCCGGCGTCTATGCCGTCAGCACGCAGGCGCCCGCCTATCAGCGCGAGCTGGCCGAGCGGCTCCACCTGCCCTATTCCGTGCTCAGCGACGCTGGCTACGAGCTCACCAACGCGTTGCGTCTGCCGACCTTCCGCGCCGGCGACGGCCCGCGCCTGATCCGGCGGCTCACGATGGTGGTGCGCGACGGCACCATCGAGCACGTCTTCTACCCCGTGTTTCCGCCCGACCGCAGCGCCGAAGCGGTGCTCGACTGGCTGCGCCACCATTAGCGACTTTGACAGGCGCACGGGCACGCCCGGCCTGATCGTCTCGGCGCCGCGCTCCGGCAGCGGCAAGACGGTGGTGACGCTCGGCCTTTTGCGCGCCTTCGCCCGCACCGGCCTCGCCGTGACCGCCTGCAAGAACGGGCCGGACTATATCGATCCCGCCTTCCACGCCGCCGCCACCGGCCGCGACAGCCTCAACCTCGACACCTGGGCGATGCCGCAAGCGCTGGTCGGCGCTCTGGCACGGCGCGCGTCGGCCGGGGCCGACCTGCTGATTGGCGAGGGCTCGATGGGTCTCTTCGACGGCGTGGTCGCGCCTGCGGGCGAGACCGGCGCCACCGCCGACCTCGCCGCCCGCCTCGGCCTGCCGGTGCTGCTGGTGCTCGACGTCAGCGGCCAGTCGCAGACCGCCGCCGCGATCGCCGCCGGCTGCGCCGCGCTGAACCCGGCCGTGCGCATCGGCGGCGTCGTGCTGAACCGTGTCGCCAGCGAGCGCCACCGCCGTCTCGCCGCCGACGCCGTCGCCGCTGCCGGGTTCGCCGTGCTCGGCGCTCTGCCGCGCGGCGAGGCGCTGGCCTTGCCCGAGCGCCACCTCGGCCTGGTGCAGGCCGGCGAGCTGCCGCGGCTCGGCGCCATGCTCGACGCCATCGCCGACTTCGTCGCCGCCCACGTCGACCTCGACGCGGTGCGCGATATGGCGGTGCCGATGAACGCCGGCTCGGCGGCCGGCGGCTTCTCCGGCGCCGTGCCGCCGCCGGGCCAGCGCATCGCGGTGGCGCGCGACGCCGCCTTCTCCTTCCTCTACCCGCACCTCGCCGACGGCTGGCGCGCGCAGGGCGCCGAGCTCGTCGCCTTCTCGCCGCTGGCCGACGAGCCGCCGCCGGAAGATTGCGACTGCTGCTGGCTGCCCGGTGGCTACCCCGAACTCCATGCCGGCACGCTCGCGGCGGCGGCGCGCTTCAAGGACGGGCTGCGGTACTTCGCCGAAACGCGCCCGGTCCACGGCGAGTGCGGCGGCTACATGGTGCTGGGCGAGAGCCTCGTCGATGCCGTCGGCGAGACCCACGCCATGGCCGGCCTGCTCGGGGTCGCGACCTCCTTCGCCAAGCGCAAGATGCACCTGGGCTACCGCGACGTGACGCTCGCCGCCGACGGCTGCCTCGGCGCGGCCGGCACCGCCCTGCGCGGCCACGAGTTCCATTACGCCACCATCCTCGATGGCGAGGGCGAGGCGCCCTTCGCGTATGCCCGCGACGCCCACGGCGGTGCGCCCGCGCCCGCCGGCAGTCGTCGCGGCCGCGTCACCGGAAGCTTCTTCCACCTGGTGGCGCGCGCCAAGGGAGCCTGCCCGTGAGTCTCGCGAGCTAGCTGACGCACGCCCTGCCGCTCCGGCCCTTGCAGTTGGCCCGGCGGCGCTCGGCACGATGTACTCCGGCATCGTTCGCTCGGGCTCGGCCTGGCCTGCCTTCACATGATGTTCGGCGACTGCGAGGTGCCAAGCCAGGGCGACAGTGATTACAAGTCGGAAAAATTCAGACAAGCGTACGGCAGCGTCGCCGCAAAGCTTTACGCCTCTGAACACTCCGTGAAAACACAAGAATGTGAGATGGTTTAGTTTCTTAATACTGCCGTTTTACGAATGCACCCCATCGGTGTTGATCCGAGGGGTTCAGACATGCGTAAGATCTTGTTCACCACCGCTCTGCTTGCTTTGCCGGGCGCGGCCTTCGCCGCCGACCTGCCGAGGCGGCGGTCGCCGCCGGTCTACGTGCCGGCCGCGCCGCCGCCGGTGTTCACCTGGACGGGCCTCTACGTCGGCGGCCAAGTCGGCTACGATTTCGGCAACGTCCGTGCGCGCGCCAACGTCGCCGGCACGCCCATCGGCCTCGCCTCGAACAGCGCCAGCTCGAACGGCGTGATCGGCGGCGCCCACGTCGGCTACAATTATCAGACGCGCGGCATTCCGTTCCTGGGCAACGCCGCCGCCGCGAGCTTCGTGTTCGGCGTCGAGGGCGACGTCGACGGCAGCAGCGCCAAGGCGAGCAATGTCCTCGGCGGCCTCGCCGCCTACAGCAGCAACACGATCCAGGGCTCGATCCGCGGCCGCGTCGGCGTCGCGGTCGACCGCGTGCTGTTCTACGCCACCGGCGGCGCCGCCTTCGCCAACCTCAACAACGGCTACGTCAACACCTTCAACGGCGTGACCGACCAGTTCAGCCACGCCCGCGTGGGCTACACCGTCGGCGGCGGCATCGAGTACGCGATCTCGAACAACTGGTCGATCCGCGCCGAATACCGCCACTCCGATTACGGGCGCACGGCGGACCTGCTGGTGAACACGACGAACGGCGGCGTTGGCGTACACCAGCGCGACGTCGACAATCGCGCGCAGATCGGCTTCAGCTACAAGTTCGACTTCCTGTCGGCGCCTGCCCCCGTCGTCGCGCGGTACTGATCACCGCAAAACCACTTCAGGGCAGCCGCTTCGCCGCCCGCATCCTCCGGCGGGCGTAGAAGCGGGCGCGCTCGGTCCCCTGCAAGCCTGAGGCGGCGCGGGGAGCAGATCCTTGCGCGTGATCTTGCCACCGAGTTTGCGGGTCGCTTCGTCGACCACCGGGATCGGCACGCTCAGCCCGGCCATTCGGCCTTGAGCGCCCAGACCCGGTGCGGCACCAGAAGCGGCTCGCTCGGCCAATGGCGCTTCAGCTCCTCCTCGAGGTGGGTGTCGAACATCGCCACGCTGTCCGGCGACAGCGAGGCGCCGATGCCGGCCGAGGCGCGGATGCGCCCGCGCCAAGCCTCGTGCGTGTAGGCGACCCTGACATCGAAGGAGAAGGTCTCGAGCGCCTCGAAGCCACCCTCTGCGACATCGGTCAGCCAAGGCGGATAGATGCCCGAGGTGTAACCGAGCTGCCAATCGGGATTGTAGCGCTCGACCAGCCGCTCGGTCATGGCGACGACGTTGTCGCCTATCGGCAGCCAATCGAAATGGGCGATCACCAGCCGGCCGCCCGGCACCAACACGCGGGCGACCTCGGCGACGGTCGCCGCGCGGTCGAACCAATGCCAGCACTGCCCGGCGGTGACGAGATCGAAGCTCGAAGCCGGCAGTCCGGTGGCTTCGGCCTGCCCCTGCACGTAGGTCACGCCCGTCGCCGCTTCGCGGTCGAGCCGCGCCGCCTCGGTGAGGAGGTGCTGCTCGGAATCCAAGCCGGTGACACGGCAGCCGCGCAACGCAAGGCCGCGCGCGATCGTGCCGGTGCCGGTGCCGAGATCGAGCACGGCGTTCTCTGGCATCACCCAGCCATCGGCGAACAAACGCTTGAAGAAATGCGCCGGGAAGCCGGCGCGCCATTTGCCGTAGTCGCTCGCCGTCTGGCCGAAATTGACCGGCGGCGCCTTGCTGTCGCGCAACGCCGAAGCGCCGGCCGGCAACACGAAACGGACGTTCGGCACCCTATCACTCCACGTTGGCCTGCCTCGGCAGCATGCGCCCCAGGATGTTGTCGCGTCGCAGGAACAGGCTCACGGCGATACCCGAGAGATGCATGACGACGAGCGCGTACACGACGAATTGAGCGTAGATATGGATGCGGTTGGCGATCTTCCCCTGATCTTTCGAGATAGGGAGCTTTGGGAAGTCGAAGAGCCCCAGAATGCTGATGGGATGGTCGCCCGCCGACGACATGACGTAGCCGGAGATCGGCATCACGAGGAGCACGAGGTAGAGCAGCCAATGCGTGGCATGGGCGAGGCCCTTCTCCACGGCGGGCAGGCGGCCGGGTAGCGGCGGCGGCCGGTTGACGATGCGATAGACGATGCGGGCGGCGACGATCGCCAGCACGATCAGGCCGAGCGTCTTGTGCAGGGAAGCGTAGTCCGCCGGCGAACCCGGGATCGGCGCCTCGAAGACGTTCTTGTTGTCCTTCATCGTCTTGAATTCCGCGAAGATCCAGCCGAGCGGAATGATGACAAAGATCAAGAGCGTGGTGACCCAGTGGAACCAGCGCGCACCGACGTTGTAGCGCCGCGGCTCAGGGGGCAGGCCCGTCATCGACCAGTGCGAGTAATCGGCCATCGACAATCTCCGTTTCGGCCGCCTCGCTCTAGCATGACGGCGCTCGGCGGCGACAGCCCACTCGCGACGGGTCTGCACGACGGCTGCGGCTAAGCAAAGGCCCTCACGAAATTATTGTTCCGCAGCTGCTTTCCCGCGCAACTGTTCCAGAATTGTCGCGTTCTAATTTCGTCCGGTCGCTTCCTACGAAGGGAAACCGGATAGCAGTAATTTCTCGCCAGTCTCGCGCTGGTTGAGTTCGAGGCAATGCGTATGTCGATCGCTGACCACTTTCACCATGCTCCGGACGCCGGCTTCGTCCGCAACTTCGATGGCGACGCCGCCCGTCGTCAATTTCGCGTTTCGATGGTGCTGGTCGTCGTGATCGCAATGGCGGCGGCGGCTCTTGGGGCCGTCGTGCGTTTCGATGGCCCTGCAGTGGTGGACGCTTCCGTGATTTCTCCCGTGGTCCCGCCTTACTACGCTGGACATCTTTAGGTCATCTAAGCCGGCGGGTGTCATTGTGCGGTGTGTCCGTCGCACAACAACCCGCCGAATGCGCTGTGGCGCTCATGGAACGTAAAGTGGCGATGGCGTAGCTTGCCCGCGGATTGGCGGGAAGCGCTTTGACTCGAACCAGCAATGATGTTGGCCGTCGCCTTACGGCGAAACGCCTTGGAGTCGCCCTAGTATTGGCTTCAACGCTTGGCGCGTGCTCGACGGTACCCAGCACAGGGCCTACGCGCGCGAACGTTGTGAGCACGAGCACGGCGGTCGACAACCCTTACCTTCTGGTTCGTCTCAATGATCTTGTGACTCAGAAGCTGCAAAGCTTCCCGGGTCCGAGCCTCTACGGCAAATTTGGCGACTATCGCGGGCCGATCGAGCAGCGCATCGGCGTCGGCGATACCGTGATCGTCAACATTTTCGAGGCGGCCGCCGGCGGCCTCTTCTCACAGCCGGTTTCGACATCCGATTCCACCGGCGCGCACTCAGCCACCGTGCCGCCGCAGGTCGTCCAGCGCGACGGCACCATTACCGTTCCGTACGCCGGCCAGATCGAAGTCGTCGGCAAGACCACGCCGGAGATCGAGAAGCTCGTCGTCGACAAGTTGACGGGCAAGGCGATCGAGCCGCAGGCGATCGTCACCATCAGCCAGCCGATCTTCTCCTCGATCACCGTCACCGGAGAATCGGTGAAAGGCGGCCGCATCCCGCTCTCCACGAAGGGCGATCACCTGCTCGACGTCATTGCCGAGAGCGGCGGCATCACCACGCCGGCCAACCAGACCTTCCTCGAGCTGACCCGCCGCGGCAAGACCGTCCGCGTGCCGTTCCAGACGCTGCTGAATACCCCGAGGGAGAACATCTACGCGCGCCCGGGCGACACGCTCACCGTCGTGCGCTACCCGCTGTCGTACACTGCCTTCGGCGCCACGCTGCGCAACGCTACCATCAACTTCGACGCGCTCGGCATCTCGCTGGAGGAGGCGGTCGCCCAGGCGGCGGGCCTGGCCGACGATCGCGCCGATCCGGAAGGCGTGTTCGTGTTCCGCTACGAGCCCGTCTCGGTGGTGCGCGACTTCCCCGGACTCACGGCGAGCCAGGCCGCGCTCGACCTGGTGCCGACCGTCTACATCATCAACCTGCGCGACCCGGCCTCCCTGCTGCTGGCGCGCCGGTTCTCGATGCACGACAAGGACATCCTCTACGTGTCCAACTCGCCGCTGAACGACCTGCAGAAGTTCCTCGGCATCGTCAGCACGGTGACCGGTCCGGTGATCTCCGTCGGCGAACTGGCGGCGACCGTCCGCTAAAGCAGCGGACGTCGATCCAGCATTGTTCGCGGCGCTGTTTTCCACCGCGAACAACGCTTTAGGCATGCATTCGCGGCGGCGGATTGATATGATCGGACGTGATTTTTCGCGCCCGCCCTCGGCCGGCGCTCCCTCTCAGCGAGAGCATCCCTTAAGCATGGAAGATACGGCCCGCCCCGGTCCGTCGCCGAGCGACCCGACTCCCGAGAACGCCGAGGAATACGGCGCCGATTCCATAAAAGTCTTGCGCGGCCTCGACGCCGTGCGCAAGCGGCCGGGCATGTACATCGGCGACACCGACGACGGCTCGGGCCTTCACCACATGGTCTACGAGGTGGTCGACAACGCCATCGACGAGGCGTTGGCCGGCCATGCCACGCGGGTGACGGTTACGCTGAACGCCGACGGCTCCGTCGGCGTGACCGACGACGGCCGCGGCATCCCCACCGGCATCCACGGCGAGGAAGGCGTGTCGGCGGCCGAGGTCATCATGACCCAGCTTCACGCCGGCGGTAAGTTCGACCAGAACTCCTACAAGGTCTCGGGTGGCCTCCACGGCGTCGGTGTTTCCGTCGTCAATGCGCTCTCGACCTGGCTCAAGCTGCGCATCTGGCGCGACGGACGTGAGCATTTCGTGGCCTTCGCCGACGGCGTGGTCCAAGATCGGCTCGAGGTGGTCGGCCCCGCGCCCGAGGTGAACGGCCGCCCCAAGCGCGGCACCGAAGTGACCTTTCTCGCCTCGCCCAACACGTTCACGCACATTCAGTACGATTTCAGCCGGATCGAGCATCGCCTGCGCGAGCTCGCCTTCTTGAACTCGGGCGTGCGCATCATCCTGACCGACGCGCGCAGCGCCGAGCACAAGGTCGAGGAGCTGTTCTACGACGGCGGGCTCGAGGCGTTCGTGCGCTACCTCGATCGCGCCAAGGCCTCGCTCATCGCCGCGCCGATCCTGATGAAGGGCGAGAAGGACGGCATCACCGTCGAAGTGGCGCTTTGGTGGAACGATTCGTACCACGAGAACGTGCTGGCCTTCACCAACAACATTCCGCAGCGCGACGGCGGCACCCATCTCGCCGGCTTCCGCGGCGCCCTGACCCGGCAGATGACCGGCTACGCCGACAAGTCCGGCATGCTGAAGCGCGAGAAGGTCGACCTCACCGGTGACGATTGTCGCGAAGGCCTCACCTGCGTCCTCAGCGTCAAGGTGCCAGATCCGAAGTTCTCCTCTCAGACCAAGGACAAGCTGGTCTCCTCCGAGGTCAGGCCCGTCGTCGAGAGCCAGGTCAACGAGATGCTCGACCGTTGGCTCGAGGAGCACCCGGCCGACGCCCGCATCGTCACCGCCAAGGTGATCGAGGCAGCGCAGGCTCGCGAGGCGGCGCGCAAGGCCCGTGAGCTGACGCGGCGCAAGGGCGCGCTCGACGTCGCCAATCTGCCCGGCAAGCTCGCCGACTGCCAGGAGCGCGATCCCGCGAAGGCCGAACTGTTCCTGGTCGAGGGCGATTCCGCCGGCGGCTCGGCCAAGCAGGGCCGTGCCCGCGAGTACCAGGCGGTGCTACCCTTGCGCGGCAAGATCCTCAACGTGGAGAGGGCGCGTTTCGACCGCATGCTGGGCAGCCAGGAGATCGGCACGCTGATCACCGCGCTCGGCACCGGCATCGGGCGCGACGACTTCAACCCCGACAAGCTGCGCTATCACAAGATCATCATCATGACGGATGCCGACGTCGACGGCTCGCATATCCGCACCCTGCTGCTGACCTTCTTCTTCCGCCAGATGCGCGAGCTGATCGACCGCGGCCATATCTTCATCGCCCAGCCGCCGCTCTACAAGGTGAAGCGCGGCTCCTCCGAGATGTACCTGAAGGACGAGCGTGCGCGGGAGGACTACCTCATCGGCCACGGGCTCGACGGCGCCGTGCTGCGCGTCGCCGACGGCGAGGAGCGCGCCGGCAACGACCTGCGCGCGCTGGTCGAGGAGGCGCGCCAGGTGCGCCACCTCGTCGGCGGGTTGCACTCGCGCTACGATCGCGGCATCGTCGAGCAAGCGGCGATCGCCGGCGCGCTGCAGCCAATCGACGACGACGCCCACGCCGACCAGCACGTCGCGACGTTGGCGGAGCGGCTCGACGCGCGCTCCGACGAGACCGAGCGCGGCTGGGCCGGGCGCATCGAGAACGGCGGCTATGTGCTCACGCGCGAGGTGCGCGGCGTGACCCAGGCGGCGATCCTCGACGCCGGGCTGCTGGCCTCGGCCGAGGCGCGGCGCCTCAGCGAGCACACGGCAACGCTGGCAGAGATCTTCGGCAAGCCGGCCAAACTCGTGCGCAAGAACGACGAGATGCAGGTCTCGGGTCCCGGCGAGCTGCTCGACGCGGTCATGGCGGCGGGCGGCAAGGGCATCTCGCAGATGCAGCGCTACAAGGGCCTGGGCGAGATGAACCCCGACCAGCTCTGGGAGACCACGCTCGACCGCGACGCGCGCTCGCTGCTCCAAGTCAAGATCAACGAGGGCGCCGAAGCCGATGACATCTTTGTCAAGCTGATGGGTGACGTGGTCGAGCCCCGCCGCGAGTTCATCCAGGATAACGCGCTGAGCGTTGCAAACCTGGACGTGTAGGTAGGAGATACGGCAGCAGGCTTAGCTTGCGTCAGGACCGCTCCTACTAAGCTTGGTCTTGCCAGGTCTCCAACACGGCGGCGCGCGACATGATCCGGCTCATGTCGCGCGGGGTACGTCCGCCCGCAACGGTGCGAACGGACATGGTCGTCTCTGACTTCAGTAGCCGTATCCCGCGTAGGGATAGGCTGGGTAGGCGCCGCCGTAGCCGTAGGCGGGGTAACCGCCATACCCCTGCGAGCCGGCGATCGCCGCGCCGGCGATGCCGGCGCCAAGCAAGCCGAGACCCACGGCTGCTCCCGTGCCGATGCCGCGATGACCGTAGCCGCGGTGAAAGCCGCCGTGGCCGCGAAAGCCGCCGTGGCCAAAGCCGCGGGCCTGTGCAGCAGGAGCCCCCAACGAAGCCGCCAAGGTGCCTGCGGCAACGAGGGTGATGAATGTCTTGTTCATGATCGTCTCCCTTTGAACTCCGGCATACGTGGTCTCCAACGCGCGGAAATCGAGGACGGGTTGTGCGAATGGTTGACGATGAATGCGCGGCGGCGCGAGCGAGCGCTCTGAGTTGCATTCGTCGGCAGGCTCCGGTCCACGATCGTGACGTGCTACCCACTGCCTCATGACCATCGCCATCATCGGAGCCGGCATGGCCGGACTCGCCTGCGCAGAGGCTCTGGTTCGCGCCGGACACGCCATCGTGCTTTTCGACAAAGGCCGGCGCCCCGGCGGGCGCATGTCGACGCGTTCGCTCGAGACCTCGGCCGGCGTCGCCGGCTTCGATTACGGCGCGCAATACATGAACGCGCGCGATCCCGCCTTTCGCGCCCGGATCGCGCTCTGGGCAGCCGAAGGTCTAGCCGCGCGATGGCCAGCGGCGGGCGAGGACGCCTGGGTCGGCACGCCGGGCATGAGCGCACCGATCGTCGCCATGGCGAGCCGGCTCGACGTGCGCTGGTCGGCGCATGTCACCGCCCTGTTTGAAGAGGCGGCCGGCTGGCGCGTGCGCGGGGAAGACGTCGACGAGAGGACGTTTGAGGCCGTCGTCGTCGCGATCCCTGCGGAGCAGGTCGGCGCGCTCGTGGCCGCTTACGTCCCCGAGATCGCGTCGGCCGCTGCCGGCACGCCGTCGCAGCCTTGCTGGACACTCGCCGCCTGTTTCGCTTCCACGCTGCCCATCGATGCCGACGTCATCAAGGGCGAAGGCGCGGTCGGCTGGGCCGCGCGTGACAGCGCGAAGCCGGGGCGCGACCGGCCGGAGACTTGGGTGATCCAGGCGGGCCCGGACTGGTCGGATGCGCATCTCGACGACGCGCGGGAAAGCGTATCTTGCGCCCTGCTCGACGCCTTCGCGGCAAAGGCCGGCATCGCCCTGCCCGAACCGCTGGCGACCTACGCGCACAGCTGGCGCTACGCCCGCTCCGGCAAGGGCGACACGCCGTTCCATTGGAACAGTGCGCGGCGCCTCGGCGTCTGCGGCGACTGGTGCATCGGGCCGCGCGTCGAGGCGGCGTGGCTGTCGGGCACGAGGCTGGCCGGCGCGATGGTGCTTTAGAGATCGGGCTGAAACCAAGTTGTTACAAGTGGGCCGGCTCTAGGCTAAGATCATAGTATGACTAGGTGGGAAGCCATCATCGCGGAGCGCACGGAAGCCCGGCGACAAGTCGCCGAGGCGGTGTCGCGGCGAGTGATCGCGGCGTTGCGCGACAGCGCGATCGAGGTCCGCGTTTTCGGCTCCCTAGCACGCGGTGACTTCCGCGATCACTCCGATGTCGATTTCCTCGTGAGCGGTTCGGTCGATCACAACGTGCGAGCGACGGTCGAAACAACCGTCTCGCGAGAGCTTCGCGACACCGAGCTGCCTTACGACATCATCTATCTCGATGATCTCACGCCGGAACAGGCGGCAGCCTTCGGCAGTGAATAGAATACCGCTCTTCTCGGTCGCCGAGGACAAGCTCGGGCGCGTCGGAAGAGAACTGGATCGGCTCGCCGACTTCATAGCGCGATCGGATCGGGCGGTGACGAGTGGGTCTGACGAATGGTCCCGCACGGCGACGATCGCCTTCACCTTGCATGGTGCATACACCGGCATTGAGGATGTTCTGTCGGATGTCGCACGCGCCGTGGACGGCTCCGTACCGCAAGGTGAGAGATCCCACCAAGCTCTCCTCGACCAGATGCGTGCTCCGCTCCAAGGGCGCCGGCCCGCCTTGCTGGATGATGCGCTCTACGCCGCGCTCCTCGAGCTGAAAGGCTTCAGGCATCTCGTTCGGCACCATTATGGTGTCGATCTCATTCCAAGTCGGACGGAAGCCAACAGACAGCTGATGGTTCGGGCTTTCGCCTCGCTCGAAAAGGCGATGGCAAAACTCGAAGAGTATCTCTCGTCTCCAGTGTGAGACCTCAGCAAACGCTCTATCCGACCCGACTTCACCTTTCTTCACGTTGGCCCGCTTCGAGCGAAACACGCCGCGCTTAACCTGTCTTCATCGCATACAAGAAAGGACGACACTCATGACTGAACCCAACATTTCGAACATCCGCCGCGCGTGGCGGCAGAGCGCGATCGCGCTCGTGCTTGTCGGCGGCGGATTCGCGCTCGGCGCGGCGAGCATCGCCACCGCCCACGGTGACATGGGCGGCGGCATGATGGGCGGCTGGCACCACCACCAACACGGCCAGCGCGTCGGCATGATCCAGCGCATGGTGCATGGAGCGCTCGACAACGTCGGCGCGACGACGGCGCAGGAGGACAAGGTCCACGACATCATCGCCAAGGCCTCGACCGATCTCGACAAGACCGCCAGCGAACAGGGCGACGAGAAGGGCGGCATGAAGAAGAAGGTGCTCGAACTGATGAAGGCGCCGACGCTCGACCGCGCCGCCTTCGACAAGCTGCGCGCCGACAAGGTCGCCGAGATGGACGCCAAGTCGAAGACGATCGAGAACGCCCTCTTCGAGGCCGCCAGTCAGCTCTCGCCCGAGCAGCGCACCAAGCTCGTCGCGAACATGGAGGAGCGCATGGAGCACCACGGCTGGGGTGGCTGGCACCACCATGACGGGATGGATGGGCATGACGGCGGGCACGGCATGCGCGAGCACGGCGGTATGGACGGCCATGGCCCGCATGATGGCGGTGGCGCTCCCGACCACGGCTGATAACAGCTGAGACCATGGCCGAGCGGATCCTCATCATCGACGACGATGCGCGCCTCTCGGCCATGGTCGCGGACTATCTCGCCGGCGCCGGCTTCACCGTCGAGCGGCGGCTGACCGCGCTCGACGGGCTCGACGCCGCCGCGCGGGGCACGCCGGACGCCGTGATCCTCGACCTCATGCTGCCCGACCTCGACGGCTTCGAGGTGTGCCGCCGCCTGCGCGCCGGCTCCGACGTGCCCATCCTCATGCTGACGGCGCGCGGCGAGGACACCGACCGCATCGTCGGTCTCGAGCTCGGTGCCGACGACTACCTCGCCAAGCCGTTCAACCCGCGCGAGTTGCTCGCCCGCATCCGCGCCATCCTGCGGCGGCGCACCGGTCCGCGGACTGACGAAAACGCGCTGCGCTTTGGCCGGCTCACCATCGATCGCGGCGCCCGCGCCGTGCGCGTCGACGGCGAGCCCAAGGCACTCACCAGCTACCAATTCGACCTGCTGGTCGCGCTCGCCGAGCACGCCGGCCGGGTGCTCAACCGCGACCGACTGCTCGACCTTGTCAAGGGCGAGGAGCTCGAGGCCTTCGACCGCTCGATCGACGTCCACGTGTCGCGCATCCGCGCAGCGATCGAGGACGACCCCAAGCACCCGCGCCGCATCATCACCGTGCGCGGCAGCGGCTACGTCTTCGCCCGGACGCAGGACCAGGAGCCGTGAGCCTCTTCCGCCGGCGCCTGTTCTGGAAGATCTACCTCACCCTGCTCGCCAGCCTGGTCGCGGCGATCGTGGTCATGGGCGCGGTGTTCTGGTTCCTCGGCGAGGCGCAGCGAGAGGCGACCCTGTCGGCCGGCACCGACCGCACGTCTCACGGTCCGCACAACGTCACGCTGTTCGCCGAGGACGGCACGGTGGTCGGTACGCGAGGGCGTCAGCTGTCGCTCGCGGACTGGCAGGCACGGCAGCACCATTGGGGCGGTGGCCACATCGTCAGGGTCGACCTGCCCGGCGGCGGCTTCGTCCTGACGCGACTGGGGCCGCCGCGCGCCGCGCGGGCCATGTCGTTGATCGTGCTCATGCTCTCGGTCGCGGGCGGCGGCGGCCTCGCCGCCTATCCCGTGACGGCGCTGCTCACCCGGCGGCTCGAAGCGCTGCGCGCCGGCGTGGCACGCTGGGGCGAGACCGGCGTGCCGCCACGCCTCGAGGAGCGCGGCCACGACGAGGTCGCGCTGCTCGGGCGCACCTTCAACCAGGCGGCGACGCGGCTCGCCAGCCTGCTCACGTCGCAGAAGGCACTGCTCGCCAACGCCAGCCACGAGCTGCGCTCACCGCTGGCGCGGCTGCGCGTGGCCGTCGAGATCAGGCTGGGGGAAACGCAGGATGCGAGCCGCGCGGAAATCGTGCGCAATCTCGTCGAGATGGACCAGCTCGTCGAGGAGCTGCTGCTATCGAGCCGGCTCGACCATCCAGGATCGCACAACGACCGCCGCGAGCCCATCGACCTGCTCGGTCTCGCCGCCGAGGAGGCGGCGCGTCATGACGCGGACCTGACTGGCGAGCCCGTCGAGATCGAGGGCAATCCCGTGCTGCTGCAGCGCCTGATCCGCAACCTTCTCGACAATGCGGCCAAGCATGGACGCCGACCGGTCGAGATCGTCATCGGCCAGGACGCTGCGGCTGCCACGATCATTGTGAGCGACGCCGGCCGAAGCCTCGCGGCGGATCAGCGCGAGCGCATCTTCGAGCCGTTCTATCGTCCCAGCGGCTCGGGCGAGAGCGCGGGAGGCTGGGGCCTCGGCCTCGCCCTCGTGCGCCAGATCGCCGAGCGCCACGGTGGCACTGTCACTTGCGACACGAGCCCGACCGGCGGGACGCGTTTCGCGGTGCGCTTCGTCGGCGGCGGAGCGATCGACGAGACCAGCTGAGCGACGAGCATCGCCGGCAAATTAAAACCTCGAAGGCCGCTTCCGATGGCGAGATAATGCTACAGGCGGATCGCGTCGGAGACTGTCTCGGCGCCAGATGCGGGAGGCTCGATGCTCGCGGCGTTCGACATCCGGCGCAGGCTTCTCGCCATCCTCCTGGCCGCTCTTGCCGGCTACGTCGATGCTCTGGGCTTCCTGGCGCTGGGCGGGCTCTTCGTCTCGTTCATGAGCGGCAACTCGACCCAACTTGCGGTCGGCCTGGCCTCCAACAAGTCTTTGGTCGGCATCGCCGGCGGTCTCATCGCCTGCTTCCTGGCTGGCGTGATCCTGGGTGCCCTCATGGCAACGCGGGCAGGACGCCGGCGCAAGCCGGCGGTGCTGCTCCTCGTGGCGGTCTCGCTTTCGGCGGCTGCGCTGCTGGCGCAACTGGGCACGGGACGATGGTCGCCCTTCGTGCTGGCTGTCGCGATGGGAGTGCAGAACGCCGTTTTCCTCAAGGATGGCGAGGTTGCCGTTGGTGTCACCTACATGACCGGAGCGCTCGTGAAGATGGGCCATCGCCTGGCTGCCGCGCTGCAGGGCGGAGAACACGGCCCGTGGCTGGCCTACCTTCAGCTTTGGCTCGGTCTCGTGACCGGCGCTGTCGTCGGTAGCCTGGCGTTCGGCCGATTTGGTCTCGCTGCGATCTGGCCGGCTGCAGCTGAAACGCTCTTACTGGCCCTTTTCGCGATACGCCTCAAGGATCCGTAGCGGGCCGCCTCGACAGGCGCCTCGCTCGTAGGTCTCTCACGCTCGAGCATCGGACAACGACTCGGAGTCGCTTCGCGACACTTCTGTGCCTGTTCTCACAAAACTTTTTTATAGAAGAAAGTCCGCAGCATTCGACATTGCTTTTTACCGCTGGTCGCGCCGAGGTTAGCTGAGGATCTTACCGGCGCTGAGCAGCGCCTTGTACAGACCCCAGGCGATCGGGATTGCCACGATGAGCCACGGGACCAGCGCCGCGCCGCTGAGGCCGCCGCGGCCGATGCCCTGGGCGGAGGTGCGCATGGCCGCGGGGGTCGACGTGCCTCCGGCCGCACCATCCTTGCGCATCAGCCATTTGGGATCGACCGGGCGGACCAGGAGGTTGCAGACGAAGCCGAGCGCGAGGATGCCGACCATGATGTAGAGCACGGTGTCGTAGACCTGCGTCTTGGGCACGCCCGCGGCGATCTGCGCGTCTCTCACCCGCACGATGACCTCCGAGCCGACCACGCCCGCCGCGGACCAAGCCGTGAGCAGGCGGCCGTGAATGGCGCCCACGAACTTGGTGCCGAAGATGTCGGCGAGATAGGCCGGCACGGTGGCGAAGCCGCCGCCGTACATGGACAGGATGATGCAGAGCGCGCCGACGAACAGCGCCTTGTTGCCGGCATCGGCCAGCGTCGGCGTCAGAGCGTAGAGGATCATCCCGAGCACGAAGAAGGTGAAGTAGGTCGCCTTGCGGCCGATCTTGTCCGAGATCGACGCCCAGAAGAAGCGGCCGCCGATGTTGAACAGCGACAGCAGGCCGACGAAACCGGCGGCGATCCCGACGATGGCCTTGGTCTGATCGGCATTCGGAGTCGTGCCCTTGGGTAGGCCGACGAGGGTCGGGCCGAAGATCGTCTGCAGGAGCGGCGAGGCGATCGACAGCACGGCGATGCCGGCGGTCACGTTGAGGAACAGCACACCCCAGATCATCCAGAACGACCGGGTCTTGTGCGCGTCCTCGAGGTGCACGTCGCCCGACGAGATCAGCTTGCTGGTCTTGGCCGGGGAGACCCAGCCCTCCGGGGCCCACGCCTCGGGCGGCACGCGGTAGGACAACGCGCCGATCGCCATGACCACCATGTAGAGGATGCCGAGGACGATGAAGGTCTCCATCACGCCGGGCTGCCCCGTGGCCGACTTGAAGCCGGAAACGTCGAAGCCCGGCACGACATTGCCGCCCGACATCATGAGGTTGGCGAGCGGGGCGCCGATCATCGCACCGCCGCCGAAGCCCATGATCGCCATGCCCGTCGCCATGCCACGACGGTCGGGAAACCACTTGATGAGCGTCGACACCGGGGAGATGTAGCCGAGCCCCAGCCCGAAGCCGCCGACGAGACCCAGGCCGAGGTAGAGCAGCCACAGCTGGTGGACGTGCACGCCGTAGGCCGAGATGAGGAAGCCGCCGCCCCAGCACAGCGCGGCGACCAGACCCGCCTTGCGCGGACCGGCGCGCTCCAGCCAGCCGCCGAACAGCGCCGCGGAGATGCCGAGGAAGACGATGCCGATCTCGAAGGTCACGACCGTCGAGGAATCCGGCCAGTTGCAGGTCGTCGTCGTCAGTATGTCGAAGATGCCGAGGCCCTTGCAGGCGGCGGAATCGCCGCCGGGAAGCGCCTTGGCGAGGGGCTTCCAGAACACGCTGAGCGCGTAGGCCATGCCGATCGAGAGGTGGATGGCCAGTGCCGCCGGCGGAACGAGCCAGCGGTTAAAGCCGGGCTTGGCGACCGTGTGCTCGCGCGAAAAAAAACCGGTCGACGCGCCGGCGGGAGCCGACGCGTGATCCACAACACTCATTATCGTCTCGCTCCTGCCAACCTATGTCGCGTGCGCCAAAACACTGGCAGGACGCTGAATCTTGTTAGACCTAGTGCCAAGGCCGTAACGGAAGGTCTATCGGTCGTTCGGCGTAACCCGTGGACCGATCACACTTATCGCCGCAGTCGTTAGCGGGTAGGGTCAGTCGATTTTGCCCCCCAGATCGGGAAGATCGACCACGTCGCCCTTCTCGTCAGTGCTCACCGGCGCGTCGGTGTCGACCGCTTTCGGCGCCTCGACGGCTTCCGATCCGCCATGGGGCGCGACCAGCGGCGTCACCACCTTGTCCTTGTCCGCGTCATTCATGAAACCTCCAGTCGCTTGACGCTGGCGAAACCCGCGACGCGCACCCGGTTCCCGTGTTTCACCACTTCTTCAAACCGTTTTGCTACCGTCACGCGTGCCGGGCGGCGAGGTTGGGCAGGCAAGGACGGGGTTGGCGATGGGGCAGCGGAAGGCGATCGGGGCGGCGGCGGCCGTGGCCTTGCTGGCGGCGGGCGGTTGGGCGCGGGCGGCGGCGCCGCCGATCGACTGCCGCAAGGCGCATGGCGCCGTGGACCAGGAGATCTGCGGCTCGAGCGAGGTGCTCGCGATGGATCGCGAGGTGGCGGCGCTCTACGACCGCGGCATGGCCTCGTTCTCGCCCGACGACCGGCACAGGTTGGCCGAGAGCCAGCTCGGTTTCCTGAAGAAACGCCGCGGCTGCGAATGGGCGGCGCACCACAGCGCCCATCCGGGCGTGGCGGTCGAGGAATGCGTCCGCGGCACCATGGAGGGCCGGGTGCATTCATTGCGCGCGGCGGTGGATCGCGGCCGGTTCTGACGGACGCTCGACCTTATAGCTAGAGCGCATCCCGGCAGAGAAGACTTGGCCACGCTACGTTCGTCTTTCCGGAGAATCGAAGGCAAGCCCGGAATCCAAGACAACGTGGTCGAAAACGGGCGGAGTGCCGCCGCTCAACCCAGCAAGCGCGTTGTCATGGATCCCGCGCCCTCGCTTCGCTCGCCCCAGGAAGACGACATGACGCCATCGGCTCCACTTTGCCGGAATTGGCTCTAGGTGAAGACGACGCGGCCGCGACCGGCCGAGGCGATGCTCGCGCGCTCGAGCGGGCTCATGTGGTCGGCATGGCGGATCGCCAGGCTGGCCTGCGGCTGCAGCATCAAGGCGATCTGGGTCAGGTCGTGCAGGCGGTAGGCCGCGCCGTCGAGCTCGAGGTTCTGCCCTGCCAGGGCAAGGCGGAGAAGGGTGCGGGTGTCGTCGGTCGCGGGGTGCATGCGGCTCGTCGCGGGTCGGTTGCAGAAATGCTGCTCGGAGCACCATGGCGCGACATGCTTAATGAGGCGTTAAGCCAGACACCGGCGTCGGCGACGGCATTCAGAGAATCTCCAGCGCCCGCTTGCGCTGGGGCGGTGCGAATTCGGCGTCGATCGCAGCGAGGTCCGCGACATCGAGCACAAGGTCGGCCGCGGCGCGGTTGTCCCTCACGTGGGCGAGGCTCGCCGCCTTGGGGATCGACAGCGCGCCCGCGCGCATCGTCCAGGCCAACGCCACCTGGTAGGGCGTCGCGCCATGGCGCTCGGCGACCTCCGCCAGCGCGCCGCGCGCCGGCAAACGGCCCTGCTCGACGGGGCTGTAGGCCATAAGCGGGATGCCCTCGCCATCAAGCCATGGCACGAGGTCGTGCTCGGGGCCGCGGCGCGTGACGTTGTAGAGCACCTGGTTGACGGCGCAGCCCTCGCCGCCGACGGCGACGAGCGCCTCCATGTTGTCGACGTCGAAGTTGCTGACGCCCCAAGCGCCGATCTTGCCGGCGGCCTTGAGCGCCTCCATCGCCTCGACCGTCTCGGCAAGCGGCACGCTGCCCGGCCAATGCAGCAGGTAGAGGTCGAGACGGTCGCTGCGCAGCCGCTTCAGGCTGGCCTCGCACGAGCGCGTGAGACGGTCGCGCGAGGCGTTGCGCGGCACCGCCTTGCTGACGAGGAAGACCTCGTCGCGGCGTCCCGCGAGCGCGGCGCCGAGCCAGCTCTCGGTGGCGCCATCGCCGTACATCTCGGCGGTGTCGACGAGGCTCATGCCGGCGTCGAGCCCGGCCAGGATCGCCTCGGTCTCGGCAGCGGCGCGGCGCGGGTCCTCGCCCATGCGCCACGTGCCCTGGCCGAGCGCCGGTACCGTGCGGCCATCCGGGAAAGTCACCTGTCGCATGTCGCGCACCTCCGGCGTGTCGAACCGCGCTGGCGCGCCGCGGTTCGCGCTTGCCTTGAAATCGCGGCCGGGAGGTCCTTAAGTCAGCGGCTCGGGTGGCCGAACGCGCGGCCGAGTGGGATAGCGAGATGTGGACCCGGCGGCTGGGCTGGATGGAGCCGATCGAGGCGGCGGCGCGGCTCGCCGCCCTGCCCGGCCTCGCGGTGCTCGACAGCGCCATGCGCCACGACACGCTCGGGCGCTACTCCTACGTCTGCGCCGACCCTTTCGGTCAGTTCATCGTCGATCATGAGGGCTTAGCCCGCTGGAACCGAACCGTCCTGGCCGGAGCGCCGCTCGATGCATTGCGCGAGAGCCTGCAGCGCTACCCGATCGATCCGATCGAGAGCCTGCCGCCGTTCCAGGGCGGCGCCGTCGGGGCGGTGAACTACGAATTCGGCTGGGGGCTGGAGAACCGGCAGCCGCCCACACCGCGGGTGAGCGACGACCTTCACCTCGCCTTTCACGACGTGGTGCTCGCCTTCGACCATCAGGAGGAGCGCTGCTGGCTGATCGCCTCGGGCCATCCCGCCGCCGATGCCGCGGCGCGGCTGGCGCGGGCCGGCGAGCGGCTGGATGCATTTGAAAGGCTGCTGCGCCGCCCGGCGGCAGCCATAGCCCCACCGCTGCGGGTCTCCTGGCACCCAGCCGCCGGGCGTGACGCCCATCGCGCCGCCGTGGAACGCGTGCGCGACCTCATCCGAGACGGCGACATCTACCAGGCCAACATCGCGCAGCGCTTTCTCGCGACGATGCCGGCGGGCGCGGCGCCGTGGGACCTCTACCGCCAGCTGCGCGCGGCCAATCCCGCGCCCTTCGCCGCCTACCTCGACCAGGGTAGGCGAAAGATCCTGTCGAGCTCGCCGGAGCTGTTCCTGCGCAGCGACGGCCGCCGCGTCGAGACGCGCCCGATCAAGGGCACGGCGCGGCGCGAGGACGACCCCGCCGCCGACCGCGCCGCCGCGGCCGCGCTCGCCGACTCGGCGAAGAACCGCGCCGAGAACGTCATGATCGTCGACCTGCTGCGCAACGACCTGTCGCGCGTGTGCAACGCCGACAGCGTCGCCGTGCCGACGCTCTGCGCGGTGGAGAGCTACGCCGGGCTGCACCACCTCGTCTCCGCCGTAACCGGCACGTTGCGACCGGGCGTCGACGCGCTCGACCTCCTTGCCGCCAGCTTCCCCGGTGGTTCGATCACCGGCGCGCCGAAGCTGCGCGCGATGGAGATCATCTCAGCCATCGAGGGGCGCTCGCGCGGAGAATATTGCGGCGCGATCGGCTGGATCGGCTTCGATGGCGCGATAGCCCTCAACATCGCCATCCGCACCATCGTCGCCGAGGGTGACGCGCTGGAGTTCGCAGTCGGCGGCGGCATCACGCTGCTCTCCGATGCCGACGAGGAGCACGAGGAGACGCTGGTCAAGGCCGCCCGCCTTTTCGCCGCCTTCGCCGAGCGCCGCGTCAGCGAGCCGGCATGATCCTCGTCATCGATAATTACGACAGCTTCGTCCACAACCTCGCCCGCCACTTCGTCGTCCTCGGCGAAGAGGTCGACGTCGTGCGCAACGATGCCATCGACGTCGAGGGCATACGCCGGCGGCGCCCGGAAGCGCTCGTGATCTCGCCCGGCCCGTGCACACCGTCCCAGGCCGGGGTGTCGCGCGCGGCCATCGCCGAGCTCGGCGGCAGCGTGCCGATCCTCGGCGTCTGCCTCGGCCACCAGGCGATCGGGGAGGTCTTCGGCGGCCGGGTCGCGCGGGCCAGGCTGCCGCTGCACGGCCACGCCACCGACATCCGCCACGACGGCACCGGGCTCTTCGACGGCTTGCCCGACCCGCTGCCGGTCGGCCGCTACCATTCCCTCATCGTCGAGCCGACCCCGGCAATGGAAGCGGCGCTCGCCGTCGACGCCCGCTCCGTCGAAGGCGAGATCATGGCGCTGTCGCACCGCAGGCTGCCGATCTGGGGCGTGCAGTTCCACCCGGAATCGGTGTTGACGCCTTCGGGCCTGGCGCTGCTGCGCAACTTCCTCGTCGCGGCCCGCACACGCGCGCATGCCCTGGCTTGACGCCGCCTGGCACCCGGCGAGCTGGATCGAGGCCGCGACTATCCCTTACGACGCGAGCGACCGCGGGCTGCTGCTCGGCGATGGCATCTTCGACACCTCCTTGGTGCTCGGCGGGCGGATGGTGTGGCGCGCGGCGCATCTGCGTCGACTCGCCGCGCATGCCCGCATGCTCGGCTTCGGCATCGAGCCGGCGCGGCTCGAGGCGGCAGTCGACGGCACCTTGGCGAGGATGGAGGGCGGCCACGGCGCGCTGCGCCTGACGCTCACGCGCGGGCCGGGACGGCGCGGGCTGGCGCCGCCGGACGCGCCGCAGCCGACGCTCCTCGCCACGCTGGCGCCGCTGCCCGCCGCCGCGCTGTTCCAGTCGTTGAGCCTGCATCCGACCGCGATCCGCCGCAACGAGACCTCGCCGCTTTCGCGCGCAAAAAGCCTCTGCTACGGCGACGGCGTGCTGGCGGCGGCCGAAGCGCATGCCGCCGGCTGCGATGACGCCTTGTTCCTCAACGGCGCCGGCCACGTCGCCTGCGCCGGCGCCGGCAACCTCTTCGCGATCGTCGGCAACGAGCTCGCAACGCCGCCGCTCGCCGACGGTGTGCTGGACGGCGTCGCGCGCGACACGCTGCTGGCGGCCGCGAGCCGCATCGGGCTCTTCGCCGTCGAACGCTCGCTCGCGCCGGCGGATCTTGAGAACGCCGATGCCGTGATCTGCACCAGCAGCCTCCGCCTCGTCGCGCTGGTCCTGTCGATCGGCGGCCGAGCAATTGCGGCGAAACAGATGGATGCGATCGTGACGCTGATCGCGGAAGCGGTGGAAGCCGACGTCGGCGTCGACCCCCGCGCCATCACCGGGCGCTGAGGCTCGCCGTCCGGGATCAGGCGACGAGGAGCTTGACGAGAAGCTGCACCTCGCGCGGCCCATCGCCGGCCTCCACGCTGACCACGGTGTAGCGATGCTCGGCGTCGGCGACGACCTCGCCGGGCGCGAAAGGATTGGCCAGGTCGCGGGCGACGACGAGCACGAAGCCCTGCCGGCTCAGGGTTTTGCGGGAGAGAGGAGAAACGATACGCATGGCGATGATCCCGCACGTTCGACGCCGCCTGAGGGCGGCAGGCTCGCTACGCAAAGTTCATGCGCATGCATTCAATTCTCGTCGAGAGTCGGCGCGGCACTAGCGCCCGACCCTTCGTCGGTGAGATACAAAAGCGACCGAAGAGAACGATCATGTCCGACATGCCGACAACCCTGGTGCCGACGACCGCGCGTAGCACGCCCGAGACAGCGACGGTGATCGAGAGCCTGGCGCGCGCCCTAAGCGGTCGCAGCGTACCGCCGCCCAAGGTGTTCGCCACCGGCGCGCAAGCCTCTCCCGAGGAAGGGCTTGCGCTGGTGCAGAGCCTGCTCGCGATCACGCAACCGGCGTGGCGGCAGGCCTTGCTCGACGCCGCGGCAGCGCTGGCGGCGCCGTCGCTCGACTGAAAACCCTCAATGGCTGAGCTCGGGCCTCTTGGCGGGAGCCTGGAATGCAAGGACACGCTCGCTGACGTCGCGGACGCGACGCTGGTCGTCGTCGCTCAGCTCGGCGATCCGCGTCTCCACGTAGCAAGCGATGGCGTGCACGTCGTCGCCACAGGCCGATGCTGCCTCGACGTAAAGCTTACGGAACAGGTGCTCGCCATCGTCCATGCCCGCTCCGTTCAACACCCTTGAACAACGGTGTCACTTCTCGACGGCTACTCGCCGCGGCTATGACGACCGACAGTAGTTTAGGCGTATTAAGCGGCGCTGGCGATATTGCGGAAAAGTTGAACTATGCAACCGACGGGTGTGGGTCACAATTCCCGAAAGGCACTTCGCGTCGAGCTTGTGAGCTCATCCCGACAGTGGATGCATGCGACGGCCATCCGCAGCATCTGCTTCCTTGAAGAGGATAATGCGCGGGTCGACCTCGTGCTCGACGGTAACGATTACATGGCGACTCACGTGCTGGCCTACGACGGAGACGAGCCGGTCGGGACAGCGCGGATCCGCTGGTTCAAGGATTTCGCCAAAATAGAGCGGACGTGCTTCCGCAAGGCGCATCGCTCGATCCGTAATCTTCGTACTTTTGCGGAGTTCGGCTTCGAGCACATCGCGCGCAAGGGCTACACGCGCGTCATCACTCATGCCGATGCGAAATACGCGCGCCTTTGGAAGACCGTGCTTGGCTTCAAGGATTCGACGAAAGAGCCGGTGTTCTTCGAAGGGCAAGAACCCTTCTATGAAATCTGGAAAGACATCGCACCGTCTTCTCGGCCGGTCTCCCTCGATTCAAGCTGCGCTGTGCTGTTCAGAACCGAGGGCCGCTGGGACGAGCCCGGCGCTTTCGAACGATGAGGCCGCGGCAGCGCCGCCTAGTCGTCGCTCAGCATCGTCTGCATGGCAGGCAACGTGTCGGGCAGCTTCGAGATCGTAAGATCGGGCGGGAACCAGCGCGATGCTTCGCCGAACGTCTCGCAGAGCCAGTCGAAGGCCAGTCGCACCGGCCGCGCTTGCAGGCGCTCCACCAAGGCGACGCCGTACATCTGCACGCGCACGTGCAGGCCGATGTCGACGTGCACGGCGGATCGCTCCCGCAACGTGTAGGAGCCGAGCAGCCCGATGCCCAAGCTCTGTTTGACCATCATGCCATAGGCGAAAGGGTTGTCGCAGTAATGCGCGACCCGCCCGATGGCGCAAACCTCCTGCCAATCGTGCCAGATCGGCGCCTCCGATTGGTAGATGTGCGACTGCAGAAAGACGTGGTCGGCGAGCGTCGCCCGGGTCGGTCGTCCGTAGCGGGAAAGATAGCCTTCCGTGGCGACGGGCACGAAATGGATCGTCCCGAGCTTACGACACTCGAAGTTCGCCTGATCCGTCGGGACCATCGTCAGCATCATGTCGGTCTGGCTCTCGCTCAGCTCGCCAAAGGAGCTGATGCCGCGCAGGTGCAGCTGGATGCGAGGGTAGCGCTCGGTAAAAGCCGGGATCGCCGGCGCCGCGAAGAACGCCGCCATTCCGTCGCTGATGTTGACCCTCACAACGCCCTCAGCGTCCTTGTCGCGAGCCTTGAGGTCGGTGGCCATCGAGAAGAGGGATCGGTCGAAGTCGAGCAGGGCCCGCGCAAGCTCCTCGCCGCGCTGCGTCAGGCGCACGCCCTGCTTGCTCGAGGTGAACAGCTGCGCGCCGATCACGTCCTGAAGCCGGCGCACCTTGCGGCCGATCGTCGGCTGGCTCAGCCCGAGACGCTCGGCCGCCCGATTGAACGATTTCGCGCGCGCGACCTCGGCGAAAATCCGCAGCTCCGCCCAGTACTGGCCGCTGAGCAGACCGGGTTCCTCCCTCGCGAGAGAGGACAGATTGAAATCGTTCAACGCAGCGCCTCGCACCTTCGAGTGGAGCCCGGCACCCGCGGCAGCGGACGGTCGACCATGGGCGAGCCCGATATTGCAGGAGGAATGAGATGACGGTCGAGCAACTTCAGCACCGTGAGACGCTCCTCATCGAGCTTCTTCTTTCGAGCCTTGACGCGCGGGAGACGGCGCGCGGGAGCGGGTCCACCTTGCTCACCTACCTTTCCAACCTCGTCGTCGAGCAGACCCACAAGGAACTGGAGGAAGTCAGGACTTCGATGCTGACCGCAGGCAACGGGTCCGTCAACACGCGCATTGCCGACGCGTAAGTCCGCCGATGATGGAGCGGCTGCCGCGAGGTGACCGCCATGAACGACGATCCGCGTTCCAGCCGGCCGCAGCCGCCGCTGCCGGGCGACCAGCAACAGCCCCGGCCCGGCCTGACGTCGAAGATGACGCCCAAGCCCGACCACGGCGAGGAAAGCTATCAAGGCAAGGGCCTGCTCGCCGGCAAGGTCGCCCTGATCACCGGCGGCGACAGCGGAATAGGCCGCGCTGTCGCAATCGCCTACGCCCGCGAAGGCGCGGATATCGCCATCTCCTACCTTCCCGACGAGGAGAGCGACGCCGCCGACACCGCCGATTGGGTGCACAAGGCCGGCCGGCGCTGCGCCAAGATCCCGGGCGATCTTCGCGAAGAAGCCTTCTGCCGCGAACTCGTAGCGCGCACGGTCGACGAGCTCGGCCGGCTCGACGTGCTCGTCAACAACGCTGCCGCCCAGGTCGTCAACGAGGGGCTCGACGACGTGACCGCCCGCGATGTCGAGGGATGCTTCCGCGTCAACGTCTTCGCCATGATCTATCTCGCGCAGGCTGCCGCCAAGCACATGAAGCCCGGCGCGGCGATCGTGAACACGACGAGCCAGCAGGCCAAGGTCGCCACCAAGAGCATGCTGGTCTATTCCGCCACCAAGGGCGTGATCGCGAGCCTCACGATCGCGCTTTCCAACCTGCTCGCGCCCCAGGGCATCCGCGTGAACTGCGTGGCGCCCGGGCCGATCTGGACGCCAATCCAGCCAATCGTGAAGAGCCCGGAGCAGATGGCCGAGTTGGGCGCCCAGACGCTGCTGGGCCGCGCCGGCCAGCCGGCCGAGCTGGCGCCGGCCTACGTCCTGCTCGCCTCGGGAGAGGGCAGCTACATGACCGGCGCGCTGATCCCGGTGACGGGCGGCGCGTCGATGTACTAAGCGCGGCAACCTGAGCCGTGGGCGCAACGTTTCATCGTTTACGATGGAGCCGTTTCATGCGCCGGCGTCTTCTGCTCGTCCTGTTGCTGTCCGCCGCCGCTGCGGCAAACGCCACCGCCGATCCGGCCAAGCCGCCGGCGGACGTTAAGGCCGACCCGGCCGCGGCGACCGAGGATACCGTAGGACTGCAGGCTACCACGGCCAAGTTCAACGCCTACGTCGCCTACATGAACCGCACACTGCGCGCGATCGACTCGCTCGACCGCTACAAGAGCTGGGTCAACATGAAGACCGGGCCGACCGGGCACGAGCGCTACATCTACGGTCTCTACAGCGTCAACGACCTCCGCAGCGAGCGCAAGGACGCCGAGGCCGAGCTGCCCGCCGCGCCGCTGCTGCCGGACCTCGACGACGCCATGCGCGCCTACATCGCCGCCAACGAGAAGCTGGCGCCCATCCTCAACAAGGCCGACGGCTACTACAGCCGCGCCGATTACAAGCTCGACCACATGGAGCAGGGCAAGGTGTTCCATGCCGAGATCGTCGAGGCCGGCGGTGCCTTCCTCGCCGCGCGTTACCAGCTGGAGGCGGTCATGAACAAGCAGAAGCTGCAGTTCGACATGATCCGCCTTGCCACGATCGAGAAGCGGGAGGGCCGCGACGCGCGCTGGCAGATGACCAACGTGATGATGCGGGGCAAGCAGGCGCTCGACGCGCTGCACGGCGGGCACGGCGGCGGCGTCGACATGGCGACGTTCGACACCGACATGAAGGAATTCGGAACGGCGGTGACGGCGCTCGACGATTATCGCGCCGACCATCCCGACGCGCTGACGGGATTCTCGAGCTTCCCGGACGATCTCCTCGGCCACCTGCGTTCGGTTCAGGGCCGGCTGGTGCGTACCCATGGCGACCTGCGCCGCAGCGCCGGGATGGAGATGACCCTCATCCTCTCGGACTGGAACGCGATGGTCACGACCTCGGAGATCTCGATGGAGGTCGACGGCAAGTAATCAGGTGACCGTGACCTCCTCAACGAGAAAGCGCCGGCCACGGAGACCGGCGCTTTCCTGCGAGAGACTTAGGTGGGCTGGCCGACGGCCCTCTGCTCGCGCATCTGCTTGTTATAGAGGTGGCGGCGGTACATGCCGGCGGCGCAGCCTGCCATGGCACCACGGATCCCGTGATGCACCATGTGTCCGGCGGCGGCACCCGCCGCGCCGTACTTGAGGCAACCACCCGGCGAGGCTTCGGCAACCGGCGCGGTGACGACGAGGCCGCCGGCGAGCGCGCAGGCGGCAGTGAAAGTGAGCATCGACTTCTTCATGGGAACCTCTCGAACGCGCCCGGTACGGCGTCGGTCTCTGAACGCGGCCCCACGGCTTAGGTTCGGCCAAACTCGGGGGCACTTGGGCTAATAGATCCCCGCGACGCGGACCGGCGATGACGAGGTGCCAAGGCTTCTGCAGCCTTCCTTGCTGGCAGCGGCGGTCGACACTGATCTCCCAACAAGACTCGGCACGCTGGCCCCCAGGATCGGCAGCGCGCATTGCGGCCCGTTCGGAGAGATGACCGGCAATGCGGCGCGCCGCGCGTGGCGGCGCAGTGACGCGCCGCGCGACGTCACACGAGTGCCGTCCTGTAAAGGCCGGTCAGCTCCGCCAGGCCCGTTCCGCCGCCGGCGCGTCGTACACGGCGCTGCCCATGACGCACCAGCCGTGGTTGGCGCCCTGGTAGGCTCGACGCGCGCGGGGCGGTGCGCCGCGGCGAAGGCCTCGCGTAACGTCGGCACCGCTTTGGGATCGCGCTTGTCGTCGTTGTCGGCCACGGCGCAATAGACGCTGGCCATCATCTTCGGGATGAGCAGGTGCGGGCTGGTGGGCTGGTCGGTGACGAGCGAACCCCGTGGAAGGTCGCCGCGGCCGCGAAGCGATTGGCCGCGCGGCGGCGCTGCGGAAGGTCAGCGGGCCGCCCATGCAATAACCCTGCACGCGGGCCTTGCTGGCCTTGGCGGTCTGCGGCTGGGCGTCGAGGAGATCGACGAAGGCCGAGGCGTCGCGCGGTGCCCTCCGGCGTCAGGGCGGCGGCCAAGGGCATGACCTTGGCGCGATCCTTGAGCTTGGCGAAGTCCAACGGCCCCTCGGCGATGGGCGCACGCCGCACGCGATAGAACGAGTTGGGCACGAGGACGACGTAGCCCTCGGCCGCTTGCCGCTTGCCCATCTGCCGGAACACCGGCCGCAGCCCGAGGATGTCCGTCCAAATGAGCACGGCCGGCCAGCGCCCCTGCCCGGTTGGATGAAGCAGGACGGCGTCGGCGGATCCGTCGGAGGTCGCGACGTCAACGTCGCGTTCGGCCGCCTCGGTAGAACCCTTTGCGGCAGCGGCGGCCACCATCGCCGCCGCCGTCGTCGACAGGCCGAAGGCGCGCCGCGACAGGCGCGGATTCTGCGTGACGCCCTGATGGATATCCTCGTCGCACATGCACGCTCTCCCTTGTGGCGCATCGGACGCTGCCGCCGCAGGCACGGCGGACATGGGCGGCGAAAGCCACCTTAACCTTTATCGATCTGAACCGGCGCGACACGAGCCGGTTGGGCCCGCATCGCGCCATGCGATGTCGTCTTTTAGGAAGCTTTCATGATCAAGATCATTGCCGCCGCGGCTTGCGCCGCCACCATCTTCGCCGCGCCCGCCGCCTTCGCGCAGAGCGCCGGCACCTCTTATGGCGGGACCTCCGGCGGCATGCAGGGCACGCCCGGCCAGTCCTCGGCGAGCGAACCCTCGTCCGCGATGCGCGGCCCAGGCACGGCCGGTTCGACAGGCGGTGCGGGCGGCGCATCGACGGGTACGGGCGGCGGCACCGCCAACACCACGGCCACCGGCGGCAACGCCGGCGGCAACGCCAGCAAGAACTGAGCGGGTCGCCATGCGCATTCCCGCAAGCGTTGCGATCGCGGCCTCGCTGCTCGTCGTGAGCTCTCCGGCCTTCGCCCGGCACCACCATCACCATCACAAGCACCACAAGAGCTCGATGAGCGGCGGCAGCGAGATGAGTGGCGGCGGCAAGATGAAGTCGTCGCCGGGCTCGACGAGCACGCAGACAACTCCCGGTCCGACAAACCCGAAGCCGACCCAATAGGTGGAACGCCATTGGTGCAGGGGCGGCCGTCTGCCCCTGCACCTCCTAAGCGCTAGGATGGCTGTCTTGGGTCGATGGACATCCGCACGACAGCCGGGCATCGCTCCTCCATGGAGACCGCCCTCTACCAGCCCGTCAAAAGCTTCCTCGAGAACCTCGGCTTCGTCGTGAAGGGCGAGATCGGCGGTTGCGACCTGGTCGCGCTGCGCGGGAATGAAGCGCCGCTGGTCGTCGTCGGCGAACTCAAGCTGCGCTTCAGCCTCGAGCTCGTGCTCCAGGCGGTCGAAAGGGCACCAGCCTGCGACGAGGTCTGGCTCGCCGCCCGCATCCTCGGGCGGGGCAAGGGGCGTGAAGCCGACGCGCGGTTCCGAAACCTGTGCCGGCGCCTTGGTTTCGGCATGCTCGGCGTGACCGCGCAGGGCGTCGTCGAGATCCTGGTCAGCCCCGCGGCGCCGATGCCGCGGCGCGACCCGCGGCGCCGCTCGCGATTGGTCGCCGAGCATCAGCGCCGCCGCGGCGACCCGGTGGTGGGCGGCAGCTCCAGGGTGCCGATGATGACGGCCTACCGCCAGCAGGCGCTGCTCTGCGCTGCGGCGATCGCGGGCGGCGCCTGGCGCCCGCGCGACCTGCGCGGCAGCGCGCCCGACGCGGCGACGATCCTGCGCCGCAACGTCTACGGCTGGTTCGCGCGCCTCGAGAGGGGGCGCTACGGGTTGACCGCGGAGGGCTTGGCTGCGCTCGAGCGCTGGCCGCAGTCTGGCGGCGATAATACGCCGATATTGATCCAGCCGGCCGCGACGGTCGACGAGGGGCAGCCTGCCGTTCCGAAACGTGCCGAGGGCCGGGCCGTGAAGGCCAAGAGAGGAAAGGTCGCCGCCGATGGCTGAAGATCCAGGCGGCCGACGTCCGGGGCCAAGAGCCCACGACTACGTCGTGGTGCCGGGCTCCGAAGGCCGCCGTCGCGACTTCCGCATCAGCGTCGGCCTGCGCGAGGGCTGGGACGAGGAAGGCCGCGTCTTCGACGTCTCCGAGGCGGTGCGGACCGCCCGCGCCTGGATGAAGCGCCTCGTCGCCGCCGGGCAGCCGGCGCTGTCGGGGACGTTCACGCGCGCGGAGGTCACCTACGCCTGGCCGCGCCCCGACGGCACGGCGGGGTCCGACCGCGAGCCCGTGGCGCTGTTCTCCGGCGAGGCCGTCCACGCCTATCTCGGCCACCTCTCCGACGCCGAGGTCGAAGCGATGCTGAACGATCTGGCCAAGGTTCTCGGAGAGGCGCTGGGACAGGAGCGCATCTACGTGGCCTTCGCGGACCGGACGTGGATCTTGGATGCCGAGGGACGCGATGGCTGACGCACGCCAAGGGCGGGTGCCTGACCGCTAAGAGCTCATCGCGGCAGGAAAGACTCACGGCCACGCCGCGTCCGTCTTTCCGGGGCGCCGAAGGCGAGCCCGGAATCCATGACAACGTGGTTGCAAGAGGGGCGGAACGATGCCGCTCGATCCAGCAAGCGCGTTGTCATGGGTCCCGGGCTCTCGCTTCGCTCGCCCCGGGAAGACGACATAACATCATCGGCTCCACTTTGCCGGGATCGGCTTCAGCCGTGACTCACGTATTCATCGACTCGAAGAACGTCGCATTCCCCTTCGGCGTCTCGCGCAGCTTGCCGAGCAGGAACTCGATGCCGTCGACGGTGCCCATCGGGTTGAGGATGCGGCGCAGCACGTACATCTTCTTGAGGACGTCGGGCGGGACCAGCAGCTCCTCCTTGCGGGTGCCGGAGCGGGTGATGTCCATCGCCGGGAAGGTGCGCTTGTCCGACACCTTGCGGTCGAGGATGATCTCGGAATTGCCGGTGCCCTTGAACTCCTCGAAGATCACCTCGTCCATGCGCGATCCCGTCTCGATCAGCGCGGTGGCGATGATGGTCAGCGAGCCGCCCTCCTCGATGTTGCGGGCGGCGCCGAAGAAGCGCTTGGGCCTCTGCAGCGCGTTGGCATCGACGCCGCCGGTCAGCACCTTGCCCGACGAGGGCACGGTGGTGTTGTAGGCGCGGCCCAGGCGCGTGATCGAATCCAGCAGGATGATGACGTCACGATTGTGCTCGACCAGGCGCTTGGCCTTCTCGATCACCATCTCGGCAACGGCGACGTGACGCGTCGCCGGCTCGTCGAAGGTCGAGGCGACCACCTCGCCCTTCACCGAGCGCTGCATGTCGGTCACCTCCTCCGGCCGCTCGTCGATGAGCAGCACGATGAGGTAGGCCTCGGGATGGTTGCGCGAGATCGACTGCGCGATGTTCTGCAGCAGCACCGTCTTGCCGGTGCGCGGCGGCGCCACGATCAGCGCGCGCTGGCCGAAACCGATCGGCGCCACGATGTCGATGACGCGGGAGGAGAGGTCCTTGCGCGTCGGGTCCTCGATCTCGAGCTTGAGCCGACGGTCGGGGTACAAAGGGGTGAGGTTGTCGAAGTTGACCTTGTGGCGGACCTTCTCCGGCTCCTCGAAATTGATCGTGTTGACCTTGAGCAGCGCGAAATAGCGCTCGCCCTCCTTCGGGGAGCGGATCAGGCCTTCCACCGTGTCGCCGGTGCGCAGGCCGAAGCGGCGGATCTGGCTGGGGCTGACGTAGATATCGTCGGGGCCGGCGAGGTAGTTGGCATCGGCCGAGCGGAGGTAGCCGAACCCGTCCTGCAGCACCTCGACGACGCCGAGGCCGACGATCTCAATGTCGCGACTCGCCAGCTGCTTGAGAATGGCGAACATCAGCTCCTGCTTGCGCAGGGTGGAGGCGTTCTCGACCTCGTATTCCTCGGCGAAGGCGACGAGCTCGGAGGGCGACTTGTCCTTCAGGTCGGCGAGCTTGATCTCCTTGGGCTGGTCGCGAAGCGCCAGCGGTTCGGAGGGATCGGCGGCGACGAGGTCATCTGCGGCGTCGGGCGTGGTGACGTCTGTCATGGGAAAGAGACCTGGGGGCAGTTCGGAAGAGGCCGGGCGGCCGAGGTTCGGGATATGAGCCGGGACGCGATTTGCGCGGGGAGCGCGTGCGTGGAGGCCTGACCAAACATTAGGAACGTGTCCGTTTAGCACGACAGCGTGCTTTGGCAAGCCACGCGCATGTCTCTAAAGCGTTTTCCATGCTGGACCGGCGGCCGGCTCGTGTTCATATACCGCTTGGTACAAAATCCTCTTCGGCGACCAACAAGGAGCATCCATCGCCATGGGACGGCCGCGGGAATTCTGCCTGCACGGCGCGCTGGAGAAGGCCTTGGAGGTGTTCTGGCGTCGGGGCTTCGAGGGCGCCTCGATGGCGGAGCTCACCGCCGCGATGGGCATCACCAAGCCGAGCCTCTACGCCTCCTACGGCAACAAGGAGGAGCTGTTCCGCAAGGCGCTCGACCTCTACGACATGAAGTACATGGGGTTCATGCGAGAGGCGCTGGAGGCCGCCACCTCGCGCCAGGTGGCGGCAGGCATCCTGCTCGGCATGGTTCGCGCGACGGCGGCGGACGGCGAGCACCCGCCGGGCTGCATGAGCATGAACGGCGCGCTGGCCTGCTCGGCCGCCGCCGACCCGATCAAGGAAGAGACGCTGCGCCGCCGCAAGGTCTTCGAGGGCGAGTTGGCGAGCCGTCTCGAACGCGCCCATCTCGAAGGCGACCTGCCGAAGGATGTCGATCCCACGGCGCTGGCGGGCTTCGTCATGATGGTCGCCGCCGGTCTCGCCTTTCAGGCCAGCACCGGCGTCTCCGGCGCGTCGTTGAGGACCATCGCGGAACTGGCGCTGCGCGCGTGGCCGTCCCGAGAGCCTGCCCGGGATCGTACCGCGGTGCACAAAGTCTCCGCTTGATCCCGGCGTCTGACTACCGATATTGTACCGATCGGTACTGTTCTGCTGGGAGCGAGGCATGACGCGCGAGGTCGAGGACGATGAGGCGACTGCAGCGCCTTCGCCGCTCGCGTCGGCGCCGCGCGCACGGCCGGCGCGCCGGCCTTGGACGCGGGTGCTGCGTACCGGCCTGCTCGCGATCGTCGTCGTTGCCGCCGTGGTCGTCGCCACCCGCATGGTGACGGCACCGGTGCCCGAGGTGGCCACGCCAGCCATGGCGCCGCCGAAGGTGATGGTCGCCGCGCCGCTCCGGCAGCGGCTCACCACCTGGACCAGCTTCACCGGCCAGTTCTCGGCGATCGACCGCGTCGAGATCCGCGCCCAGGTCAGCGGCTACCTCACCGAGATCCACTTCACCGACGGTCAGCTGGTGAAGCAGGGCGACCTGCTCTTCGTCATCGACCCGCGGCCCTACGACATCGCCCTGCAGAACGCCCGCGCCCAGGTCGCCACCGCCGAGGCGGCGCTGAAGCTCTCCGGCCAGCAGCTCGAGCGAACCAGCAATCTCGTCACCTCGAGCTTCGCCTCGCGCGAGACGCTCGATCAGCGCACCGAGCAGCGCCTGGCCGCCGATGCGGCGCTGGACCAGGCCAAGGCCGCCGTGCGCAAGGCCGAGCTCGACATGGGCTGGACCCGTATCATCGCGCCGATCTCCGGCCGCATCGGCCGCCACCTCGTCTCCACCGGCAACCTCGTCGCCGGCGGCCAGGGCGGCGGCGCCACGACGATGCTGACCACCATCGTCTCGCAGGACCCGATCTACCTCGACTTCGACATGGGCGAGAGCGACTATGTCGCCTACCAGCGCTTCCTGCACCGGCCGCACGACGGCCACGCCATCGACCGCAGCGTCGACGTCGAGCTGTCCGACGAGAGCGGCTGGAAGCACCACGGCGCGCTCGACTTCCTCGACAACGAGATGGATCGCTCGTCGGGCACGCTGCATGCTCGCGCCACGGTGCCCAACCACGATCTCCTCATCGCCGCCGGGCAGTTCGCGCGGCTGCGCGTGCCGACCGCCGCGCCCGCCGACACGTTGCTGGTGCCGGAAGCCGCCATCAGCACCGACCAGTCGCGCACGCTGGTGATGACGGTGGCGCCCGATGGCACGGTGGTGCCCAAGGTGGTCGAGATCGGCGAACCGGTGGGAGAGCTGCGCATCGTCAAGAGCGGTCTCAAGCCCGACGATCGCGTCATCGTCGACGGGCTGATGTTCGCCCGCCCTGGTGGCAAGGTCACGCCGCAGTCCAGCACGATCGCGCCGGCGCCGGACCAGGGTTGAACTCAATCGGGCTGATCCTCACCCGGAAGGGTCATTGATGCGTCTCTCGCACTTCTTCATCGAGCGGCCGATCTTCGCCGTGGTGGTGAGCCTCTTCATCACCATCATCGGCGCGGTGGCCTACATCGCCCTGCCAATCGCGCAATACCCGGAGATCGCGCCGCCGACGATCCAGGTCACCGCGAGCTATCCCGGCGCCTCCGCCGAGGTGGTCGCCAACACCGTGGCGACGCCGCTCGAGCAGCAGATCAACGGCGTCGAGAACATGCTCTACTTCTCGAGCCAGTCGACAGGCGACGGCAACCTGCTGCTGACGGTGACCTTCCGGCTCGGCACCGACCTCGACACCGCGCAGGTGCTCACCCAGAACCGAGTCGCCATCGCCACACCGCGGCTGCCCGACGTGGTGCAGCGCCTCGGCATCACCGTGAAGAAGGCCTCGCCAGACCTCCTCATGGTCATCCACCTGCTGTCGCCCGACAGCTCGCGCGACCAGCTCTACATGTCGAACTACGCCACGCTGCATATCCGCGATGCGCTGAGCCGCCTCGAGGGCGTCGGCGACGTCCAGGTCTTCGGCAACCACGACTACGCCATGCGCATCTGGCTCGACCCGGACAAGGCCGCCGCGCGCGACCTCACCGCCGGCGAGATCGTCGCCGCGCTGCAGGCCCAGAACGTGCAGGTCTCCGCCGGCGTGCTGGCGCAGCCACCTGTGGCGCGCGCCGGCGCCTTCCAGCTCAACGTCAAGACGCTGGGGCGGCTGACCGAACCGGCGCAGTTCGCCGACGTCATCGTGAAGTCCGACGGCCAGGGCCGCGTCACCCGCGTGCGCGACGTCGGATACGTCGAGCTCGGCGGCCTGAACTACGGCGCCAACGGCTATCTCGACGGGCTCAGCGCCGTGCCACTGCTGATCTACCAGCAGCCCGGCACCAACGCGCTCGCCATGGCCGAGCGCGTCAAGGCCGCCATGGCCACCATGTCGAAGCAGTTCCCGCCGGGGCTGAAGTACGAGATCGTCTACGACACGACGGTGTTCATCTCGCAATCGGTGCAGGAGGTGCTGCGCACCATCCTCGAGGCCATCGGCCTCGTCGTAGTGGTGGTGATCCTCTTCCTGCAGACTTGGCGCGCCTCGATCATCCCCATCGTGGCGATCCCGATCTCGCTCGTGGGCACCTTCACCGTGCTCGAAGCCTTCGGCCTGTCGCTCAACAACCTCAGTCTGTTCGGCCTAGTGCTGGCGGTCGGCATCGTGGTCGACGACGCCATCGTCGTGGTCGAGAACGTCGAGCGCAACATCGCCGCCGGGCTCTCCCCGCGCGAGGCGGCGCACCGCACCATGGACGAGGTCGGCGGCGCGCTCATCGCCATCGCGCTGACGCTCTGCGCCGTGTTCGTGCCCTCGGCCTTCATCTCCGGCATCTCGGGGCAGTTCTTCCGCCAGTTCGCCGTCACGATCGCCGCCTCGACCATCGTCTCGGCCTTCGTGTCGCTGACGCTGAGCCCGGCGCTCTGCGCGCTGCTGTTCAAGCCGCACGTCGCCCACGGCAAGCGCCGCGTGCCGCTGATCGCGCGCCCGGTGGTGTTCTTCTTCGATGCGTTCAACGCCGGCTTCGATTGGCTGTCGAACGGCTACGGCCGTCTCGTCGGGCGCCTGGTGCGGCTCGCCGCCCTCGTGCTGATCGCCTACGCCGGGCTGATCGGCCTCACCGGCGTGCAGTTCGCCCGCGCCCCCACCGGCTTCATCCCCGACCAGGACCTCGGCTACCTCATCACCGTGGTGCAGCTGCCGCCCGGCGCCTCGCTGGAGCGCACCGACAAGGTGATCCGCGAGGCCAGCGCGATCCTCAAAACCGTGCCCGGCGTCGAGCACGAGGTCGCCTTTGCCGGCTTCGACGGCGCCACCTTCACCAACGCCTCCAACGCCGGCGCCATCTTCGCCGGCCTCGCGCCATTCGAGGAGCGCGTCGGCAAGGGCCTGACCATGCCGGTGATCCTCGCCGACATCCGCAAGAAGCTGTCGGGTATCAAGGAGGCCTTCATCATCGCCATCCCGCCGCCGCCGGTGCCGGGGCTCGGCACCGCCGGCGGCTTCAAGATGATGCTGGAGGACCAGAAGAACCTCGGGCCCCGCGCGCTCTCGGCGGCGGCGCAGGAGATCATCGGCGAGGCGAGCAAGGTGCCGGGCATGGCGCAGCTGTTCACGCCGTTCTCCACCGGCACGCCGAGCATCTACGCCGATGTCGACCGGGTGAAGGCCGAGAAGCTCGGCGTGCCGCCGGCCCGCGTCTTCGAGGCGATGCAGGTCTATCTCGGCTCGGCCTACGTCAACGACTTCAACTATCTCGGCCGCACCTACGAGGTGCTGGCACAGGCCGACGGCCGCTTCCGCAACACGACCGAGGACATCCGTCACCTCAAGACCCGCAACAACGCCGGCGCGATGGTGCCGATCGGCTCGGTGGCGAGCATGCATCGCACCACCGATCCCTACCGCGTGCCGCGCTACAACCTCTACCCCGCCGCCGAGGTCCAGGGCGGCACGGCGCCCGGCTTCGCCTCGAGCTACGGCCTCCAGGTCATGGCCAGGATCGCGGCCGAGCGGCTGCCGCAGGGCATGAGCTACGAGTGGACCGACCTCGCCTATCAGCAGACAGTGGCCAAGAACACGACGCTGCTGATCTTCGCGGCCAGCGTGTTCTTCGTGTTCCTGGTGCTCTCCGCGCAATACGAGAGCTGGAGCCTGCCGCTCTCGGTGGTGCTGATCGTGCCGATGTGCCTGCTCGCCGCCGTCACCGGGCTGATCTACCGCGCCCTGAACGTCGACATCCTGGCGCAGATCGGCTTCGTCGTGCTGGTCGGCCTCGCCGCCAAGAACGCCATCCTCATCGTGGAATTCGCCAAGCAGGCGGAGGAACGCGGCGAGACCCCGGCCGAGGCGGCGACCCAGGCGGCGCGCACCAGGCTCAGGCCGATCCTGATGACCTCGTTCGCCTTCATCCTGGGCGTGATCCCGCTGCTGCTGGCGACCGGCGCCGGCGCCGAGATGCGGCAGACGCTCGGCACCACCGTGTTCTTCGGCATGCTCGGGGTCACCGGCTTCGGCCTGATCTTCACGCCGGTGTTCTACGTCACGGTGCAGCGGCTGTTCGGGCGGCGGCGACGGAACGCCGCCGCGCCGCCACGGCCGGTTTCGCCGATCGAAGCCTGACGCGCGCCCTGTTGCGGCCCTCGCCGCCCCGCCATATGAACACCTCCAGGCCGGCCCTTCTCGCCCCGGCCGACGCGAGAGGTCCATGGACGCCGAGACCCGCCACGCCCCGCTCGTCATCGTCGGCTCGGGCCCGGCCGGCTACACCTGCGCGGTCTATGCCGCCCGGGCCATGCTCAAGCCGATGCTGATCTCCGGCTTTGAGCCGGGTGGCCAGCTTATGATCACGACCGACGTCGAGAACTATCCCGGCTTCGCCGATCCGATCCAGGGCCCCTGGCTCATGGAGCAGATGCGCAAGCAGGCCGAGCACGTCGGCACGCAGATGGTGTCGGACCACATCGTCTCCGCCGACCTCTCGACGCGGCCGTTCACGCTCAAGGGCGACAGCGGCACCACCTATACCGCGGACGCGCTGGTGATCTGCACCGGCGCGCGGGCGCGATGGCTTGGGCTGCCGTCCGAAGAGAAATTCAAGGGCTACGGCGTCTCCGCCTGCGCCACCTGCGACGGCTTCTTCTACCGCGGCAAGGACGTGGTGGTGGTCGGCGGCGGCAACAGCGCGGTCGAAGAGGCGCTCTACCTGACCCAGCTCGCGCGGCACGTGACGGTGGTGCACCGCCGCGACTCATTCCGCGCCGAGCGCATCCTTCAGGAGCGGCTGTTCGCTCGGCCCAACGTCGCCGTGATCTGGAATCACGCAATCGAGGAGATCCTCGGCGACGGCGAGCCGCTGGGCGTCACCGGCGTACGACTGAAGAGCACGCTCGATGGCGGCACGCGCAACCTCTCGATCCACGGCGTTTTCGTCGCCATCGGCCACAGCCCGGCCACCGACCTCTTCCACGACCAACTGGAGCTGAAGGGCGCCGGCTACATCCAGACGGCGCCGAACTCCACCGCGACCAGCATCGAGGGCGTGTTTGCCGCCGGCGACGTCACCGACGACGTGTGGCGCCAGGCCGTCACCGCCGCCGGCATGGGCTGCATGGCCGCCCTCGAGGTCGATCGCTGGCTGGCGTTGAAGCTCGGCTCGCTGTCGGCGCTACCCAGCACGGCCACGCGCGACGCCGCTTGATCCTCACCCGCGAAGCAGGGGTCCCCTCCCTCCGTTTCACGGGAGAGGATCAGGTCGCCGCGGCACTCCTCAGGTGGCTGACGCGCGCGGGCACTGGGGGGTGCGAGTGGTGCACCAGCGAGTACCAGGGGTCGGGCGTCAGCGTGGAGGCGTTGTCGCGCGAGAGCCGCGTCAGCGCGCTCACCATAGGGTCGGCGCCGACCGCGCGGCGGGCGTAATCGTCGGCCTCGAACTCGTTCTTGCGCGAGATCCAGTTGCCGAAGAGCCCGCCAAGCGGGCTGACCACGCCGCTGAGCAGCAGGCAGACGTAGAGCGACAGCGCGTCGGAATGCGCGTGCACGCCGAAGGCCGGCAGCAGCCACGGCTGGCGTGCCAGCCAGCCGAACGCCGCCAGGGTGACCAGCAGCATCAGCGCGGCGCGCGCGAGGCCGAAGATCACGTGGCGATGCTTGAAATGGCCAAGCTCGTGGGCGACGACGGCCTCGATCTCCTCGGGAGTCGAGCGCGCGATCAGCGTGTCGAACAGCACGATGCGCTTGGCGCGGCCGAAGCCGATGAAATAGGCGTTGCCGTGCGTCGAGCGGCGCGAGGCGTCCATGGTGAAGAGGCCCGACGCGGTGAAGCCGGAGCGGGCGAGCAGCGTCTCGATGCGGCCGCGCAGGTCGGCATCGGCCAGCGGCTCGAAGCGGTTGAAGCGCGGCGCGATCAGCCGCACGAAGACCGAGGGCGCGGCCACCATGATCACGAGCAGCCCGGCCCAGGTCCACAGCCACCACAGCCCGGCGAGATGGTCCATGGCGAAGAGCAGCGCGTAGAGCAGCGGCACGGTGAAGAGGAGCGAGATCACGGCGCCCTTCAGCCTGTCGGCGACGAAGAGCGCCGGCGTCACCTTGTTGAAGCCGAAGCGCGCCTCGATGCCGAAGGCGCGGATGAGGGCGAAGGGCAGTCCGACGAGCGTGCCGACGAGCCCCGTGACCAGGAAGAACAGCACGCCACGGCTCAGCGAGGGCGGGACCGCCCGGGCCAGCGCGCCGTAGAGGAGATCGATGCCGCCGAGCGCCCAGAACAGCGGCAGCAGCGCCTCGGCGAGGGTCTCGAAGCGCGAGAGGCGCTCGCGCGCGGCGGTGTAATCGGCCGCCTGGCGGTGCTCGTCGAGCGTGACGGTACCGGCGAAATCGGCCGGGACGCGGTCGCGATGCGCGGAGACGTGGCGGGTCTGGCGCAGCGAGAGCACCAGTTCCAGGACCGTCCAGGCGACAGTGGCGGCGACGAAAATGATCAGGAGCGGAGTCATGCGCTCTTTATAGGGATGGAACCGGCGCACCGCCATGCGACGCCGCGTCGGCGCGCGTCGCCTCCTCCAGCAGGAAGACGCGGATCGCGGACGAGAGATTGGCCTCGCCGCGGCCGGCGTCGATCTCGGCGACAAGCACGGCCAGCGCCGTGCCACGTAGGCTGGCGACGTGACGCAGGCGCTGCCAGAAGGCGTCTTCCAGCGAGATGCTGGTCGGGTGGCCGGCGATCAGCAGCGAATGCTTGGTGATGGCGGTGCGCGCCCGCCGCTCAGCCGCCATCGTCGGAGACGACGGCGGCGTCGCGCAAGGCGCCGTCGAGCGCGCGCCCAGCGCGCCGCGTCTCCAGCACCTGCACGGCGCGCTCGCCCTTGGTGCGGCCGTGGCGTGCGCGATTGGCGGCGGCTTCGGCCTCGCGCTCGACTCGCGCTGACGCCTTGCGGATGCGGCGCAGGTTGACAAGCTCGGCGCTCAAGGCTTCTTCCGGAACGCGTCGATCGAGACCACCTTCGCGGGCTCGCCGCGGGGCTCCTCGGCCGAAGCTGCGGCGGGGGCGGGTGCGGCGACGGGTGGCTGCGGCGGCGTCGCGCCGGCCTCCGCGTCTCGCGCGATGGTGGTGAGGGCGAGCGGCGCCGGCTTGATCAGGTTCACGCTGCGCGCCACCGGCGTCGTCAGCGGCGAAGACACGGGCGCAGGCCCCTCCCCCACCTCGCCCTCGGTCAGCGGCTCGAACTTGAGCGAGAACTGCACCGAAGGATCGAAGAAGCCGGTCATGGCCTCGAACGGGATCAGCAGCATCTCCGGCACGCCCTTGAACGACAGCCCGACCTCGAAGGCGTGCTCGGTCACCTTCAAATCCTCGAACTGATGCTGAAGGATGATCGTCATTTCCTCCGGGTAGGCATCGCGCATGCGGCTGGAGAGGCGCACGCCCGGGGCATGGGTGCGGAAGGTGATGTAGAAATGGTGATCGCCGGGCAGGCCGTTCTTGGCGGCCTCGGCGAGCACGCGGCTCACCACACCGCAAAGGGCCTCCTGAACGAGCAGGTCGTAACGGATCAGGTCGTTCGGCATTCTCGGGTCCGTGACGGTAAGGCGCGGCGCACCCGCAGCGGGCCAATATCGGGCGCGCGCCGGGCGATCGTCGCGGCGGATTATGCATTGCGCCTATCGAAATGAAAGCCGTGCGCTCGCGATTTCCTGGAGGCGCGTCACGCCTGCGACGCTCAGGTGCAGGCCCGGCAACACGCTCGTGCGTAGGATCGGATGGAAGTGGAGGCTTCTGTTGCCAGGTGCCTCCGAACCCCGCCTTTAAGTGCTACCCTAAAGGACTTGATTTCGGTACCATCACCGCATTACGCAGCGAGGGCCACCGGAGCATAGTTGTCGTTGGCAACTATAGGTTTAGCCCGATAACGGCGGTACCATGCCGAGCAAAAGAACGTCCTTTACACTTCCCGTCGAACCTGTTTCGCCCCCATCCGAGAGCAGCGCGCTCGCGCAATGCTCTCGGGTGGAGGCGCCGGGTACTGCCCCCGGGTCCGAAAAGCTTCATTACGACGCCGTTTATCGCCATATCCGCCTTGCGGCAGCCTCGCGAATATAGGCCAGAAGGCGGGCGAGCGAAAGGGCGTTGCCGCCACGCATGAAGAGACAAACGATACAGGATGCGCTCGACGACGCGGTGCGGAGCGTGCGCAGCCTGCCCGATCGGAGCCCCCTCCTGCCGCTGGCGCCGATCCCGGCCGCGCTCGGCCTCGTCGCCATCGCGCTGGCGGCGCTGGCCTTCGCGGCGTTCGTCGCGGTGATCGCCACCTTGGTCCTCTACGTCGCGCTCGGGCGGGAGGGCTTCTCCGACTTCCTGACGGATTTCCGCTTCGACCCGCTCCTGCAGGCGCGGGTCGGCGCCTGGAAGGTCAGCGCCGCCTACGTCGGCGTGGTGCTCGCGACGCTCGCCGCCGCGTTCTGGCGCGGCCGCCGCAACGCCTGGCAAGCGATGCTGGCGGCGCGCCCCGGCCTCTGGCGCACCCGTGACGTCGTGCCGATCGCGCTCGCCACGCTCGGCTACGCGGCGGCGTTCACCCTGCTCCAGGTCGCCGGGCGCGAGCGCCACCTGCTCACGCTGGGGCCGACCGATTACGTGCTCCTCGGGACGCTTGCCGGCAACCTCGTGATCCTGGCGCCGCTCGCCGAGGAGCTGGTCTTCCGTGGCTGGCTCTACACGGCGCTGCGGGCGCGCTGGCGTTTCCTGCCGTCCTTCGTGCTGACGGCGGCGGCCTTCGCCGCGATCCACTGGGATCCCGGCCACAGGCACATGCTGCGCGTGCTGCCGCTGGCGCTGGCCGTCGGCTTGCTGCGCGAGCTCACCGGCAGCATCCGCCCGACGATCGCGCTCCACGCCGCCTACAATCTCGTGATCGTGGCCATCACGCTGGCTGCGGCGTGAGGACCGGCAAAAGCGCTTGAGCTTGGCCGCTCCAGCGCCGACAAGCGGCGCAACAACGGAGCCCCGTCCTTGCCGCCCAGCCAGATCGCCGATGCCGACACGTCGTCCGCTGCGCGACCTTACGGCCTCCTCGGCCTCGTGCTGAGCCTGGCCGGGATCGCCGTCCTGACGATCGTCTTCGCCGGCATCGCCGCCGGGGTGACCTTCGGCGGCCTGGCGGCACGCCACGGGCTGCAGGGCGCGCTGGACGTGGTGGCGAGCTTGGGCGACGCGCTCCAATCCCATTCGCGCCTCGTGATGGATCGCATCGGCGTCGTCCTCGGCACCGGCGCCTATGTCGCCGATGTCGCCGCCATCCTCGTCTTCGCGGTGATCCGCGGCGGGCGCGCCTGGCGATCCCTCGTGGCCTGGCGGAGCTGGCAGCCGCGTCGCCACTGGAAGCTCTTCGTCGCGCTCTTCGTGCTGGCGATCACCTGGGAGGTCGGCGCCAGCATCGGCATCGAGCATGTCCATCCCGAGGCCAAGGACTGGGTCGTCCTGCCCAAGGAGACGCCATGGCTCACCGGCTTCCTCGTGCTCGCCGTGCTGGTCGGCCCCTTTTGCGAGGAGCTGCTGTTCCGCGGCTGGATGTACACGTCGCTGCGCGGCAGCTTCGGCATCGTGGCCGCCGCCCTCGTCACCTCGGTGCTGTTCGCGCTCGCGCATTGGGAATCGACGCATCTCTACGCGCTCGCCGTGTTTCCCGTCGGCCTTGCGCTCGTCGTCATCCGCGAACGCACCGGCAGCATCGGCGCGTCCTTCATGTTCCACGCGCTCTACAACGGTGTCGCGTCCGTGCTGGTCGTCTTTGACAGGTAACCCGGGCTCGCTCAGGGCCTACAGCGGGATGCCGTGCGCTTCCGCGAAGGCGCGGATCGGCTCGCGCAGGGAGCGACCGCCGTCGACCTGCACGATCAGGTTGCCGACGTACTCGGTCAGGGCGCCGAGATCGGTCGCGAGCACCGCCGCCTTGACCGGGCCGATCGCGGCTGGCGACATCGACAGGCCGCGGAAGCCCAGCGCCAGCAGCACCACGGCCTCGAGCGGCTTGCCGCCCATCTCGCCGCAGAGCGTCAGCGGCGTACCATGCGCCGCCATCGTGCGCGCCACGAACTTGAGCGCGCGCAGGACGGGCGGCGACAGCGCGTCGAAGCGGGCGGAGACCCGCAGGTTGTCGCGGTCGGCGGCGAACAGGTACTGCAGGAGGTCGTTCGAGCCGACCGAGACGAAGTCCACGGCGGCGCAGATCTCGTCGAGCTGCCACAGCAGGCTCGGCACCTCGAGCATGATGCCGAGCTCGAGCTTGGCGGGCAGCGGATGGTTGTAGCGGGCGAGGTAGGTCCGCTCCTGCTCGACGATGCCCTTGGCCTGGTGGAACTCCTCGACCGTGGCGACCATCGGGAACATGATGCGCAGCTCGCGCCCGCCGCCGGCGCGCAGCATGGCGCGCAACTGGGTGCGCAGCAGCGCCGGCCTGTCGAGCCCGATGCGGATCGCGCGCCAACCCAGCGCCGGGTTCTCCTCCTCGACCTTGTCCATGTAGGGCAGGACCTTGTCCGAGCCGATGTCCAGCGTGCGGAAGGTGACCGGCTTGCCGGGCACGGCATCGAAGATCGAGCGGTAGAGCTGCTCCTGCTCGCGCATGCGCGGGAAGCGGTGCGCCACCATGAACTGGATCTCTGTGCGGAACAGCCCGATCGACACGGCGCCGGTCTCGGCGACATGCTGAAGATCGACCACCAGCCCGGCGTTCATGTGCAGGTCGATGGGCACGCCGTCGCGGGTCACGCAGGGCTTGTCGCGCAAGTCGCGGTATTGCGCCTGGCGCCGGGCGCGCAGCCGCGCCTTCTCGCCGTAGGAGTTCTCGACGTCGGAGGTCGGGCGCACGTAGACGTCGCCGGTGGAGCCGTCGACGATCATGGCGTCGCCGGTCTCGGCGAGGTTGATCACGTTGGCGACGTTGCCGACGGCGGGAATGCCGAGCGAACGTGCGACGATGGCGACGTGGCTCTGCGCGCCGCCATCCTCCAGCACCAGGCCGCGCAGCTTGGAGCGGTCGTAGTCCAGCAGCGCCGCCGGGCCCATCGAGCGCGCCACGAGGATGGCGTTGTCGGGCATGTCGGCGTGGTCGGCGACGATCGAGCGGCCGACGAGCTGGTGCAGCAGCCGGTTGGCGAGATCGTCGAGGTCGTGCAGGCGCTCGCGCAGGTAGGGGTCGGTCTGGCGCTGCATGCGGGCGCGGGCGTCGTTCTGCACGCGTTCGACCGCCGCCTCGGCGGTGAGGCCGCCGGCGACGGCCTCGCGCAGCCGGCGCAGCCATCCGCGATCGTTGGCGATGGCGCGAAACGTCTCCAGGATGTCGCGGGTCTCGCCCTTTTTGTCGTGGTCGCCGTGGTCGATCAGCCGGTCGATCGAGGCGCGCATCGCCTCCACGGCGATGTCGAGCCGCTTCAGCTCGGCCGAGACGTCCTCGGCGACGATCTGCTTCACGACGATGCGCGGCTCGTGCAGCACGGCGTGGCCGAGACCGATGCCCTCGGTGATCGGCGTGCCGGCGAGCGACAGCGGCCGGCGCGCGGCGAAATCGTCGTCGGAGGCAGCGAGCGACTGCAGCTCGCCCGAGGCGATCATCTCGGCGAGCAGCATGGCCGTGGTCTGCAGGACCTCGACCTCCTCGTCGTTGTAGAGGCGCCGCGCCTTGTTCTGCACGACGAGCACACCCAGCGTGTTGCCGCCGCGCAGGATCGGCACGCCGAGAAACGAGGTGTAGTCCTCCTCGCCGGTCTCGGGGCGGTAGGAGAACGAGGGGTGGTGCTGGGCGTCGGCCAGCGCCAGGCTCTCGGCCGATTGCGCGATGAGGCCGACAAGCCCCTCGTCGGCGCGCATCGCGGTCTGGTGCACCGCCTCGCGCTTCAGGCCTTCGGTCGCGTAGAGTTCGAGGCGCGAATCGGCCCGCAGCACGTAGACCGAGCAGACCTCGGCCACCATGTTGGCGGCGATCTGCACGACGATGCGGTCGAGTCGGGTCTGCGCGCTGACCGGCTCCGCCATGACCTCGCGGAGGCGGCGCAGCAGCAGCCGGGGACCCCCGTGTGCAGCCTGCATGGCCCTGTTGCTACCTTCCCTCGGGCGCGACCCTCCACGGTCGAACCTTGCCTGGCGGGCCTGCTTGCCTGGGCCACCTGCCGGTCCCGCCGCTCGTTGGCGCCCGTATACAGGTTGCAAATCGGGCGCCGCAAGCCTGCCCTCCGGCGTGAGCCTGCACCTTGGAACGAGCGGTGCCGCCGGCGGCGCCGGGATCTTGAAAGCCGCTGTTCGCGGCACGGTGCAAGAATGTCGACCTCGCGGAGAACGGGGACTACGATGTCGCCATGGGTGGCTGGCTGTCGACGGACCTGACCGCCTCGAATGCCACATCAAAACTCATCGCGGTTCCCACGTGACCGTTCAAGGCCCCGTCACGCTGCACGAGGTTCTCACCGCCGGCAGGCCGGGCGCCTGACGACGCGCACGGCGATGCGTCTCAGCGGGATCGATCACCTGTCCGGGCTCTACGAAGCTGCCCGACACAGCGCGGTCCCTGTTCGCAAGAGGCTGTTGCCGCGCGAGGCCGAAGCCGCGGAGCTCGCGACCGCGGCCATCCTGGCCAGGCGCGCTCGAGACGCGAGCGAGCCTGACGCTTCCACTGACGTAAATAGTGAGTTGGTCATCAAGCCGTCGGAAAAGCATGAACGTCGCTGACGCAGGCCGTGGTCGCCCCGCTTAGAGCCCATCCTGACGGAGCGGAGCCGGCGCCGTCACGTCGTCTTTCCGGGCGCGCCTTCGGTGCTCCGGAAAGACGGACGCGGCGTGGTCGAGGTTCTTCTGCCGGGATGCGCTCAGCGCGCCTATTCGAGCGTAAGCCGCGCCTCAATCGCCGAACGGCGTCTCGAGCTGGGTGACGCGGCCGGACTCGGCGATGGTCAGGCGCCGCTTCAGCCGGGTGGTCGCCTCGAGCTGCAGCTCGCTTGGCTCGCCGTAGGCGCCGGCGACCTTGCGCAGCATCTCGACGAGGTCGAGCCGCTCCTGCAGCGCGAGCTTGCGCCGCAGCATCGGCACGAGATCGTCGGCGACGGCTGAGAACATCCGGCTGCCGTCGGTGTAGCTCCAGGCGCGCACGAAGATCGTCTCGATGTTGGCGATGCCGAGCGTATCCTCCATCAGCTCCATGATCGTGGTCTTCTCGGCCGCGGTGATCGGCGAGCCGGTGCGCACCAGCTGCAACATGAGGATCGTGGCCGCCAGCCGCGGGTCGGACACCCGTTCGAGCCGGTTGCCGAAGAGGGTGAAGGCGGCGCGATCGCCGTCCGGGCCGCTGCTGCGGCGCTGCACCCCGTTCTTCGAATACCATATCCAGTAGAGCACGCCGCCAATCAGCAGCAGGACGATCAGCAGCGGCATGCGGAATCTCCGCGACAAGGGACTCGCCGCCTCTCGCGGCCGAGCCATCCTTATCGTGCGGCGCCGGCGCCGCGGCAAGTCGCGCCGGTGCCTGCCGCGCGGAACCCGGCCGATGCCGCAGGTGACCGCGCGCGGGCCGGTCGACCTGACCGGACGGGTGCGTCAGTAGCGGCCGGCCGCGGCCGGATCGCTGGTCTGGCCGGGAGGCTGGGCCTGGAAGCCAGGCGCCCCGGACATGTCCGGCGCCGGGTTGGCCGGCCTCGGGGCGATAGCGTCGCCGCGTTGCTTGTCGACGCGATCGGCCTCGGCCCTGGCGCGACGATCGGCTTCGGCCTTGCGCGCGAAATCGGCGGCAACGCGTCGTGCCGCCTCTGCCGCCGTCTTGGCGTCGGCCTCGGTCTTGACCCGGTCCGCCTCGCGCCGATGCTCCGACTGCAGGCGTGCGTTGAACAGGGCGCGCTCGCGGATGTCGAACTCGTAGGCCTCGATGCGCGCGCTCTCGCGGGCGATGGCGCGCGCCGCCACCGCGTTGAGGAAGGCGGCGACCTCGAAGCTGCGGCGCGGCGCGGCGAGAGGTCCGGCCTGGATCACCGTGATCGCCGGCGGCGGCCCGCTCCAGTCCTTCGGCAGGGCATGCAGCGTCTCGGCCGCGCGCACCGTCAGGCGTAAGGTGGGGACGTCGAGAGTGGCGCCGACCTCGCTCGACACGGGTCCGCCGGCCGGCGCGCCGACCTCGCCTGACGCGGGGCCGCCGGCCGGCGTCAGCGTCAGGGTGCCGCCGGCGAGGCCGAGCGGGACGCGGCGCGAGCCCGCCGCGAGCGGCGCCTTTGCAGCCTCATCGAAGGCGCGCGTCACCGCCTCCTCGTCGGCGGCGAGCGTGTCGTTCTCCACGGCGGCGAACACCTGCGGCAGGGCGGCAGGGGCGGCGCCCGGCACGCGCACGTCCGCCAAAGCCGCCGCGCCGCTGCCGGCGAGGCCGCTCACCAGGGCGAGCGCGGTGCCACCGCCGCCGGCAAAGTCGAGCTTGCCGGACACGACGGCCCCGATCGCGGGAAGATCGAGCGCGACCTTGTCGGCGGTCAGCGAGCCTTCCAGCGTCGCCAGGCGGCCGTCGCGGCGCAGGACGAACGCCCCGCCGAGACGGCCGCCGTCGAGGGTCGCCTCGGCATGGGACACGGCCACGAGGTTGGGACCCAGGCGCAGGTCGAGCGAGGCCTCGGTGGCGACGAATTTGGGCAGGAGCTCCAGGACGCGGGCGTGCAGCGACAGCTCCGCGCGCGGCGGCGCGGCGGCCGCGGCGAAGGGCTCGCTGGACCAGGCGGCTGCCGCAGCCGGCGGCTTGCCCGGCCCGAGCACCAGCCCGGCGAGCGCGCCGAGCGCGAGGCGGTCGAGGTCGAGCGTGCCGGTGAGGATCGGGGCTTCGCCGGACGGCGGCACGAGCTTGAGCGTGCCCGCGACCCCGGTGCCGGCCGCCCTTCCCTTGATGTCGCTCAACGCCACGCCGTTCTGCCCCAGCGCGAGCGCGCCGGCGAAATCCGCCGGCAGCGGCGCCGCGGCATCCGGGGCGGCGAGGCCGAGCGCGCGCAGCACCGGCCCGAGGTCGGCGCTCTTCAGCTCGGCCAAGCCCGAGCCGCCTTCCGCGTTGCCGAAGAGATTAAAGCGGCCGTCGACGGTGAGCTGGGTCGCACCCAGGCCGACGTCGACCCTCGTCGCCAGCGGTCCCGCGATGTCGCCTATCGCCGACAACACCAGTCGGCCGGCACCGATCGGAGCCGCAGTCGCCGCGGGGGGCAGGCCGAGCTGGCGCAGCAGCGCCAGGCCGTCGCCGGCCTCGGCCCGCGCCGCCAGCGCAGCGGCACCCTCGCCGCCCTCCGGCGCCAGCTTGGCCGAAACCTTGGTGCCGGCGAGCGTGCCCTCGAGCAGCAGCCGAGACGGCGCGAGCCTGCCGCCGGCCTTGGCTGCCGCCAGCGTGCCGTCGACCCGCAGGTGAGCCGGCGCTAACTCAGCGGCGCGGGCGACGAGGGCGTCGGCCCAGGGGCCTGGCGCGACCTGCCGCGCCAGGCGCGCCGCCGCTTCGAGCCGGCCGGCATCGATCCGGGCTTCGAGCATCGCGGTGCCGCCCTCGAGCCGACCGGTCGCCGCCAGCGTGGCGCCGCCGAGATCCTCCACGCGCAGGCTGCGCAAATCGACTCGCCCCTCGCCGCCGGCGACGTCGAGCGTGACGTGGCCGGACGCCAGGTCGCCCGTGCCGAAGCTGGCGATCCGCGCCGTGCCGGCCGCCAGCTTGAGGTCGAAGGCGAGGCTTGAGGCGCCGCTCCCGAGCACGCGCGCGTCCGGCAGGGCGTCGAGGTCGAGGGTGGCGGTGCGCAGGTCGGCGACGAGCCGCGGCTGGCGCGCGCCGTCGCCGAAGGCGAGCCGGAGCGAGCCTTCGAGGTGGGAGCGATCGAGGTCGAGCGTCGCGTTCCTGGCAGAGAGCCCGGCGGCATCGACGTCGACCTCGCCCGACAGCGCGGCCGCGGCGAAGGGCAAGGCGGCAGGCGAAGGCGCCAGCTCCGGCGCCACCGCCCCGAGCCAGGCCAGCGCCCGCGGCAGGTCGCCGGCGCCGAGATCGGCGCGCCCGGCGAACCCCTTGCCGCCCGCGGTCAGCGCGCCGTCGATCGCGACATGCAGCCCGCCCGGCGCGTCGCCCGAGGCCTGCAGCGTGCCGGCGCCGCCGGTGCCCTCGGCGCCCGGCCTGACGTGGAGCGCGAGGTCGCTCAAGGCCGCGTCGCCCCAGGTGGCGCCGTCGACGGTCACGTCGAGCTGCGTCGGCACGCCCGGCATGGCCGCGGCGGCGAGCGCGCGGAGTCGGGCCTGGGACGGCAGCTGCGGCGGCGGGTTCGGCTTGGCCGGATCGGCAGGCGCGCCGGCGAGCCGATCGATGTCGAGCTGCTGCGCCGACAGCGTCGCGGCGATCGCGGCATCGGTGCCGAAGGTCCCCTCGACGTCGGCCTTGAAGGCGAGCCCGTCGTCGTCACCGACGCGCAATTCGCCGCCGGCGAGCCTGGCGCCGGCGGGATTGGCCTTCAGCGGACCGGAGAGCCGCCAGACCAGCGGCGCACCTTCGGGCACGAGAAGGTGCCCGATCGCCGTCACCGCTCCCGCGAAGCCCTGCCGCACGCCCTCGTTGCCGGCCTCCGGCACGAGGTCGCCGTCGAGGTCGACGCCGGGATGCGTCGTGGTCTCGCCGACCGCCAGGTGGAGATGGGCGCGGCCGTCCTTCGCCTCCGTGGTCGCGAAGCGGAAATTGGTGCGGCCGGCCTCGGCGCCAGCGGCACCGTTGCCCTTGAACGGCCCGGCGAGCGAGGGCGCGTCGATGACGAAGTCGAGGTGGTCGACCACCAGAGTGCGGCCGCTCGCCGGGTCGGCCACCGCCAGCGTGCCGTCGCTGACGGTGATCCGTTCCAGGCGGATGTCGGCCTTGAGCGCCGGCGTCTCGGGAAAGGCCGGCAGGCTGTGGTCGGACTGCAGGGTCAGGCGCATCGTCGGCCCGTCGAGCCGCCCCTCGACGATGTCGATCTCGCCATGGAGCAGCGGCGCCACCGCGAGCTCCAGGTCGAGATGGTGGATGCCGATGCGCACGTTACCCTCGTCGCTGCCGATCACCGTCTGGTTGAGGCGGATGTAGGGGGTCGGCAACAGCTTGAGGTCGATCGACCCGCCGATCGTCACCCGCTGCCCGAACGCGCGCGACAGCTGCGTCTCGAGAAAGGCGCGCTGGCCGTTCCAGTCGACGAAATAGGGCGCCACCAGCAACGTCGTGAGCACGACGATCACGATGATGGCGAGACCTGTCAGGATGTCACGCAAGGCGGCAACGGTCGCGAGAGTTCAAGAGGCCGAGGGGCTGCGCCTTCCTGGCACCCTGCGCGCCCGAGATCAAATGGCGCGCACATCGTCCCAAGCGCAGCGGAGGAGGATGCTAGCTGCCCTGCTTGACCCCCTTCAGGAGATCGTCGACCGTAGGCAGGATCTTTTCGACGATGACATCGACGCCGGCGGCGTTGGGGTGAATGCCGTCGGGCAGGTGCAGCGTCTCGTCGCCGATGATGCCGTCGAGGAAGAAGGGGTAGAGCGCAACGTCGTATTTGCGCGCCAGCTCTGGGTAGATGGCGTCGAACTTGTCGGAATAGTCCCGGCCCATGCTGGGCGGCGTATGCATGCCGGCGAGCAGCACCGGGATGTGCTTGGTCTTGAACCTCGCCAGCATCCTGCCGAGGTTCTCGTCGGGCACCTTGGGGTCGATCCCGCGCAGCATGTCGTTGGCGCCGAGCTCGAGGATGACCGCGTCGGCGCCGTCTCCGAGCGTCCAGTCCAGCCGCGCGAGGCCTCCGGAGGTGGTGTCGCCCGAGACACCGCCATCCACCACGGTGACGTCGTGGCCCTGCTTGCGCAGCGCCGCCTCGAGCTTGGGAACGAAGCCCTGGCCCGGCGGCAGGCCGTAGCCGGCGGTGAGGCTGTCGCCGAAGGCCAGCAGCCGGATCGGCCTGGCCGCGGCGGCGGAGGCGCCTGCGGCGGCGACCGCCCCGGTCAAAATCACGCTCAGCCCGGCCGATAGCGCGGCCCGTGCAATCGCCCCATATGGGCGGAGGTTACGGCGGGAACGAAACACCTTCATCATGACCTCACCGGCGATCGAACTGGCCAACGTCGACCTCAGCCTGGGCCGGGGCGCGGCCCGCGTGCACATCCTCAAGGATGTCTCGCTTCATATAGGACGCGGCGAGACCGTCGGCCTCACCGGGCCCTCGGGCTCCGGCAAGTCGACGCTGCTGATGGCCATGGCCGGACTCGAGCGCGCCGACGGCGGCATCATCCGCGTCGACGGCACCGACATCACCACCATGGGCGAGGACAAGCTTGCGCGCTTCCGCGGACAGCGCATCGGCATCGTGTTCCAGTCCTTCCACCTCATTCCCACCATGACGGCGCTGGAGAATGTGGCGGTGCCGCTCGAGCTGGCCAACCAGCGCGACGCTTTCGCCCGCGCCCGCGACGAGCTCGCCGCCGTGGGCCTGGCCGAGCGCACCACCCACTACCCGGCGCAGCTCTCGGGCGGCGAGCAGCAGCGCGTGGCGCTGGCCCGCGCCATCGCGCCGCGCCCGGCGATCCTGGTCGCCGACGAGCCCACCGGCAACCTCGATGAGGCCACCGGCGCCTCCATTGTCGACCTGATGTTCGCGCTGAAGCGCGACCGCGGGACGACTCTCGTGCTGGTCACCCACGATCTCGCGCTGGCGGCGCGTTGCGAGCGCACGATCCGGCTGCGTTCCGGCCGCATCGAGGCCGACACGGCGCGACAGACCGCGGCGGCGTAAGGGTGCGCTTGCCGCGCGCGATGGCGCCGCCTATTGCCTTGCCGCCAAGCCGAAGTCCCAAGCCGCCGGAGTCGCCATGCAGGCCGTTCTCGACCTCATATTGCTGATCTTGAAGCTCTACACCTACGTGATCATCATCGTGGCGATCATGTCCTGGCTCGTTGCCTTCAACGTCATCAATCTTTACAATAGTTTCGTCCGGTCAGTCTGGAACGGTCTCAACGCGATGACCGAGCCGGTGCTCCGCCCGATCCGCAACGTGCTGCCGAACATGAACGGCCTCGACCTCTCGCCAATCGTCTTGCTTCTGCTGATCTTCCTGATCCAGGACATCATCATCAAGTACGTCTATCCCAGCGTCTACTAAGGCGGTTCGGTCCGCTACGCGCGGCTGGCGAGCATGAATGAGAGCTGAGGAATTGATCGTCTCGCCTAGTCGCGGGTTCTGACCGGAACGCAACCATGCACCAAGTGCTGGAGGAGCAGCGGTTCGGAATTGCTGCCGCCGTCGCCACAAGGTCTCTCGCCTCGATGTCTTCGGCTCCGCGGCCCGAGGCGCCGATTTCGACGTCGAGACGAGCGACGCGGACTTCCTGGTCGACTTCGATCCAGGCTAGGGCGCCGACGAGTTCTTCGGCTTGAAGGACGACCTGGTTCTTCGGCTTGAAGGACGACCTGGAAAAAGTCCTGGGTTGCCCGGTCGACCTCAACGAGGAATGGTCTGGAGGCCAGCCAATCCCATTGTGCGCAGAAACATCCTCGGCGACAGGCAGGTCGTCTATGAGCGATGACGAATACGTCTATCCCAGCGTCTATTGAGGATCTCGTCTCGTCAGGCGAGCATGAAGAGGATGGCGAGCATGGTTGAGGAGCTGCAGCATACGCGCCGTCAGCGTGCCATTTCCGGCACCTGCCTGGCTTTGGACGACTTGCGACGGCTCGGCGTCGAAGCAGCGATAATCGGCTCGCTCTCTAAAGGAACTTTCGGGCCTTGTTCCGATGTCGATATCCTGATTGTCAAATGTCCAGCAAGTCTGAAATATGCTATCGAGAGCATAGTCGAAGACAGGCTTGGCGATATACCTCTCGACGTCATCTATCTCGACGAAATCCCTCCGCATAAAATCGCCGGTTTCACGGAGGGGGCTGTCAGTGCGAGCAGAATACAGTAGCATCTAGAACGACGTTTGAGAAACCGAAACGGAAGTAAATCATCTCGCAGCGGCGCTGAAGCGTTCGACTCCGCTGCCGAGCGACGATCAAGAGATCTGGGAGAGAGTGCAGATGCTCGGGTCGGGCGCTGAGAAGGTCTATACCGGCTGCGAACGCGTCATGAGCAGGATCGCAGCGCTCGTCGATGGCGCGAAGGGCGCTGGTGGTGAAGGCTGGCACACCATCCTGCTTCTCCAGATGGCTCGTCCTTTCCCAAATGTGCGAGAAGCCATCTTGAGCACAGATACTCACGTTTTGCTCGATCGATTGCGGAGCTTCAGACACCGGGAGCGGAATACCTACGGCTTTAATCTTGATCCTATCATTGTACACGAACGAGCCTCGGAAGCGGTCAAAGCCTTCCATCACTTCCAATCGGATGTCGCGCGCTTTCTGGAGATCCGCCGAGAAGCCGCGCCCTTATGAATTGACATGACAGTCGAAGCTCGGCGCGCTTCGGTTTGTCACCTCACGATCTCTTGACCAAGGTGACCTTCTGGTAATCAAGTGGGTGCGTTGCAATATGCGGCTTTAGTCGTTCGTTTCCTCCCGCTGCCGTCAGGGTCCGCATGGGTCTCGTCCTCTACGCGCTGAAATACCGGGTCACGTTCTTCGTGCTCGCGGCCGTCATGATGCTCGGCGGCCTGGGCTCGGCGATCGTCACCAAGAAGGACGTGCTGCCCGTCGTCGACATCCCTGTCGTCGTGATCGTGTGGAGCTATACCGGTCTCGACACGACCGACATGGCGAGCCGGATCACGACCTACAGCGAGTATGGGCTCTCGAACAACGTCAACAACATAGCGCGGCTGGAGAGCCAGACGCTCCAGGGCTACACGACCGAGAAGGTGTGGTTCGATCCTTCGGTCTCGATCGATCTCGCGATCGCCCAGGTGGTGTCGTCGGTGAATTCGATCCGCGCGGTGATGCCTCCGGGCGTGCAGCCGCCGGTCGTGCTGCGCTTCTCCGCCTCGTCGCAGCCTGTGGTCCAGCTCGCGCTGTCCTCGCCGGTGCAGAGCGGCGCCGCGCTCTACGACTATGCCATGTACCGCATTCGGCAGACGCTGCTGTCGTCGCCCGGCGCGACCCTGCCGTCGCCTTACGGCGGCGCACCGCGCCAGATCATGGTCGATCTCGATCTCCATGCGCTTCAGGCCAACGGCATGACGCCGCAGGACGTCGCCAATGCGGTGCTCTCGCAGAACGCCGTGGTGCCGTCGGGCCTCGCCAAGATCGGCTCGCTGCAATATCCGATCCGCCTCAACGCCGCGCCGGAACTGCTCGCCGACCTCAACAACATCCCGATCAAGGTCGTCGACGGCATCCCGATCCAGGTGCGCGACGTAGCCTACGTGCGCGACGGCTCGCCGCCACAGCTGAACCTCGTGCGCGCCAACGGCACCCCCGCCGTGCTGATGCCGATCTACAAGAACGGCACCGCCTCGACCCTCGACGTCGTCAACAACGTCAAGGCGGCGATGCCGATCATCCGTGGCGCGGCGCCGAAGGGTGTCGACATCAAGGTGCTGTTCGACCAGTCGGTGTTCGTGTCCGGCGCCATCTCGGACGTGATCCGCGAGGCCATCACCGCCGCGGTGCTGACCGGTCTCACGATCTTCATCTTTCTCGGTTCGTGGCGCTCGACGCTCGTCGTGCTGGTGTCCATCCCGCTGTCGATCGTCACCTCGATGTCGATCCTCTCGCTGCTGGGCGAGACCATCAACGTCATGACGCTCGGCGGCCTCGCGCTCGCGGTCGGCATCCTCGTCGACGACGCCACGGTGGCGATCGAGAACACCTATCGCCTGATGGAAGAGGGGCACTCGTTCCGCAAATCGGTGGTGGAGGGCGCGGCCGGCATCGCCAAGCCGGCGCTGATCTCGACGCTGGCGATCTGCTCCGCCTTCGTCAGCGTGCTCTTCCTGACCGGCACGGCGAAGTACCTTTTCACGCCGCAGGCGCTCGCCGTCGTGTTCGCGATGCTGACCTCCTACCTGCTGTCGCGGACCCTTGTGCCGATCATGATCGACATCCTCGTCGAGAAGGAGTTCGACCAGAGGTTCGGGCCGGGGGGCTCGCATGGCAAGCCTGCGGCGGAAGGGGCCAATAAGCCCGGTTTCGTCGCGCGCTTCCAGGCAGGCTTCGAGAAGCGCTTCCAGACATTCCACCGCGGCTATCTCGGTCTCCTCCATGCCTCGATTGCGCACCGGTACGTCACCCTCGGTGTGGCGGGATGCGTCATACTCATCGGCGGCGTGCTGTTCACCTTCGTGGGGCAGGATTACTTCCCGGTGGTCGACTCCGGCGAGATGACGATGCACATCCGCGTGCCGTCGGGCACGCGCCTCGAGACCACCGGCGAGCGCTTCGCGGAGATCGAGAAGACGGTCCGCAGGACCATGCCGGGCCTCGTCGATTCCGTGCTCGACAACGTCGGCCTGCCCTCGCTCAACTACAATTACGCTTTCGGCGACGGGTCTTTCGTCGGCTCTAACGACGGTCAGATGCTGATCGACCTCAAGAAAGACGTGAAGCGCGAGCCGACCGCCGTGTACATGCGCGAGCTGCGCAAGGTGCTGCGGGCCACCTATCCCGACACGATCTTCTACTTCCAGCCCGCCGACATGATCACGCAGATCCTGGACTTCGGCACGGTGACGGCGATCGACGTGCAGGTCACCGGCCGCCACACGCCGCAGGATCTCGCGGTTGCCAAGCAACTCGTCGACCGCATGAAGCGGGTGAAGGGCGCCGTCGACGTGCACCTCCAGCAGATCGTCGACGCGCCGGAGTTCTTCGGCGTCATGGACCGCAACATGGCGAGCGAGATCGGGCTCAACGCCCAGGGTGTTGCGAACTCGATCAACGTGTCGCTGTCGGGCAGCTTCCAGATCCAGCCGAACTTCTGGGCCGACCCCAAGACCGGCATCCCCTATCAGCTCTGGGTGCAGACGCCGGAGTACCGCACCAACAGCCTCGACGCGATCAAGACCACGCCGGTGTTCGTCTCGTCGACGGCGATGGACCAGCCCGGCGTCATCACCATGCTGAGCTCCATCACCGAGCTGCACCGCCAGGCCGAGCAGACTGTGGTGAACCACCTCAACGCCCAGCCGGTGTTCGACGTCTTCGCCAACGTGCAGGACCGCGACCTCGGCTCCGTGGCCCACGACATCGACGCGATCACCGCCGATCTCGGCAAGACGCTGCCGGTGCCCGACAAGATCACGGTGCGCGGGCAGGTGCAGCAGATGCAAGATGCCTTCATGAACATCGGGATCGGCCTGCTCATCTCGGTGGTCGCCGTCTACCTGCTCATGGTGCTGAACTACCAGAGCTGGGGCGACCCGTTCGTGGTGCTCTGCGCCCTGCCGCTGGCGTTCTGCGGCATGATCATGAGCCTGTTCATCACGCAGACCACGCTGTCGATCCCTTCGCTATTCGGCGCTATCATGGCTGTGGGCGTGGCGTCGGCCAACTCGATCCTGCTGGTGACCTTCGCGCGCGAGCATCGCGAGGCGACGGGATGCAGCGCCATCGAGGCGGCGATCGCCGCCGGCGAGACTCGGCTGCGACCGGTGCTGATGACGGCGTCCGCGATGTTCGTCGGCCTGCTGCCGATGGCGATCGGCATCGGCGAGGGCTCCGAGCAGAACGCCGCTCTGGCCCGCGCCGTGCTTGGTGGCGTCGCCGTGGGCACCTCCGCAACCCTGTTGTTCGTTCCTTTCCTGTACAGCGTGCTGCGCCGCGGTCCGGTCAAGCCCGTCGAGGATTACGTATGACCAAATCCAACATCGAGGAGCACGAGCTCGACTCCACCGGGTCGAGCCAGGACGGGCGCCTCAACACCCGCGACGAGGCCCCGGGCCGCCACGAGGAGCGCAAGGCCGATGCCGCGCCGCCGCCGCTGCCGCGCAAGCGCTTCTTCGTGGGCGTCGTCCTGTTGCTGGCCTGCCTGCTCGGCTACGGCGCCTACGAGCACTGGATGACGGATACGCGGGCCACGCAGACCCAGCAGGAGACGATCAACTTCGTGCCCGAGGTGAGTACCATCACCGCCAAGCTCGACGATGGCGCCATCAAGCTGACGCTGCCCGGCCAGACCGCGCCGTTCTACCAGTCCACGATCTACCCCCGTGCCACCGGCTACGTCGCCGAGCGCCGCGTCGACATCGGCTCGCACGTCAAGAAGGGCGACCTCCTGATCCGCATCGCCGCGCCCGACCTCGACGCGCAGCTGGCGCAGGCCAAGGGCCAGCTCGAGCAGACCATCGCGGCTCAGGGCCAGGCCCGCGCGCAGCTGTCGCAGGGTCAGGCCAACCTCAAGCTGGCGCAGGTCACCTCCAAGCGCTTCCAGACGCTGACCAAGCAGGGCTACGAGACCGTCCAGAACAACGACAACCAGTCGACGCAGGTGCAGTCGCAGCAGGCCACCGTCGAGACCGCGCAGGCGGCGATCAAGGTGGCCGACGCCAACACCCAGGCGTCGCAGGCGGCGGTGCAGCGTCTCGAGGCGCAGGTGTCGTTCGAGCGCGTGATGGCGCCCTTCGACGGCGTGATCACGACCCGCGGCGTCGATATCGGCGACCTCGTCAATGCCGACAATCACACCGGCACCGCCCTCTTTACCGTGGCCGCCGACAAGGTGCTGCGCGTCACCGTGCATGTCCCGCAGGCCAACGCCTCCGGCATCAAGGACGGCCTTGTGGGCACCGCCTACCTGCCGCAGAAGCCGGAGCAGACCTTCTCCGGCCGCATCGCCCGTTCCTCGATCGCGCTCCTGAACTCGGCGCGCACCCTCGACACCGAGGTCGACGTCGACAACCCGAACGGTGCACTGAAGCCCGGCGCCTACGTCAACGTGACCTTCGACATCCCGCGCATCCACCCCAACGTGGTGCTGCCGGCCGAGACGATCGTCTTCAACCAGAACGGGCTGCAGGTCGCCGCGGTGCAGGACGACCAGGTCCGGTTCCAGACGATCTCGATCTATCGCGACTTCGGCAAGACCTTCGAGGTGCGCGACGGCGTCAGTGGCGGCGAGCAGATCATCATGAACCCACCGTCGGACCTGCGCGATGGCCAGAAGGTCAAGATCAAGGAGAAGCCGCCGGAGGAGCAGGCGAAGAAGTAGCGGGTGTCACGATGCCGCGCACCAGCTTCAGCAGCGCGGGATGTACCGCATCGTTGCCGATGCACACCGCGCCCTTCGCCATCATATCGGAGCCGCCGTCGCAATCGGTGACGGTGGCCCCGGCCTCGCGGGCCACCACGAGCCCGCCGGCCATGTCCCAGGTGCGGATGTCGCGCTCCCAATAGCCGTCGTAGCGCCCGGCGGCGACGCAGCAAAGATCGAGCGCGGCGGCGCCAAGCCGGCGCAGGTTCGACACTTGGCCCATCACCACCTGCGCCTCCATGAGGAAGCGCGGATGGGTGCGACGCTTGCCCAGATGCGGGATGCCGCAGCCGATCACGCAGTCGGCGAGCTGCCGCCGCGCCGAGACGCGCAGGCGGCGATTGTTGAGGTAGGCGCCCTGCCCGCGCTCGGCGATGAAGAGCTCGTCCACCGCCGGGTTGTAGACCACGCCGGCGACGAGGTGGCCCTCGCGCTCCAGCCCGATCGAGACGGCGAAGATCGGGATGCCGTGCAGGAAGTTGGTGGTGCCGTCGAGCGGGTCGATGTGCCAGGTGTGGCTCTTGTCGGCGCCCTCGACCGTGCCGCCCTCCTCCATCACGAAGCCGTAGCCCGGCCGCGCCTTGGAGAGCTCCTCGAACAGCGTCGTCTCGGCCTTCTTGTCGGCGGCGGAGACGAAATCGCCGGGGCCTTTCACCGAGACCTGCAGGTTCTCGACCTCGCCGAAGTCGCGCTTCAGCCCGCGCCCCGCCTTGAGGGCGGCGGCGGTCATGACATTCATCAGGGCGGAGCGGATCATGGCTGGGGGTGAAGCACGCCGGCTTCGGCCGGGCAAGGCTCGTGCGCGGTCGCGCGCTCTGGCCTTGCCTCCAACGCAGCGCTAAAGCGTGGGGATGACCACCCGCATTACCGCCCGCTTCGACGCGCTCAAGGCCGAGGGCCGCGCCGGCCTCGTCACCTTCACCATGGCCGGCGACCCCGACCGCGACACCGCGCTCGCCATCCTGCGCGCGCTGCCGGCCGCCGGCGCCGACGTGATCGAGCTGGGCATGCCCTTCACCGACCCGATGGCCGACGGCCCGGCGATCCAGGCGGCCGGGCTGCGGGCACTGAAGAGCGGCGCCACGCTCGCCGGCACGCTGGACATCGTGCGCGCCTTCCGCGAGGAGAATGCCGACACGCCGCTGATCCTGATGGGCTACTACAACCCCATTTACATTCACGGCGTGGAGCGCTTCCTCGAGGACGCCCGTGCCGCCGGAGTCGACGGCCTCATCGTGGTCGACCTGCCGCCGGAGGAGGATGCGGAACTCTGCGTGCCGGCGCGCGCCGCCGGGCTCGACTTCATCCGCTTGGCCACGCCCACCACCGACGCGGCGCGCCTGCCGGCCGTGCTCGAGAACACCTCCGGCTTCCTCTATTACGTGTCGATCGCCGGCATCACCGGCACCGCCGCGCCCTCGCGCGACGCGGTGCAGGCGGCGGTGGCCAAGCTCAAGGCCAAGACCGACCTGCCCGTCGCCGTCGGCTTCGGCGTGCGCACCGCCGCGAGCGCCGCCGAGATGGCCGGCTCCGGCGCCGACGCCGTCGTGGTCGGCTCGGCCATCGTCGACGCGCTGCGCGGCTCGCTCGAGGACGGCGTCGCCGGCCCCGGCACGGTCGAGGCCGTCGCCGCCCTGGTCCGCGAGCTCGCCGCCGGCATCCGCGGCGCCGCCGCTGGACGCCTCCAGTAGGTCGGGCGTACCGGCGTCAGCGCGCAGCATCGCGCGGTAGCGCGCCACAACCTCCCCGCCGACGCCGTGCCGGGAGACGAGTTGGAAGACCGGATGCAGGCCCGGGTTGATGGCGCCCGTCGCGGCGGGAGCGGCGTGTGCGACGATGGGGCGAGGGGTGACGGCCGGCTCGTCCACGATCGGGCAGACGTCGGGCGCGGGTACGAAGAAGCTCATGATGCGTCGCCTCTGGTCCATGCCTCGAGGTTCGCGCTCGCCGCGCCGGGTGACCGGCACGCGAGATGCCCCGGCGAGACGTTCGCCGGGTCGAGCAGAACCTGAGGTGGGGGTTGTGGCCGGCTGAGAGGTAAAGTGCGGGCCGCGCGAGGAAAATAGCCGTTTCCCCGGGTTGCGCAAGGGATCGGCGGCGCAGGCGATCGGACGGCGTGCAGGGTTCAGGAGGCGGCGCTGTCCGATCGGCATGCGTGGCGGCCTTGATCGCGCTTGATCGCGGGCGGTTCAGCCCGGTTGCGGCGGCGGGTTCGCGCGGCTCACCGCCCGGCGGAGCGTCTCGATCTCGTCCGTGACCCGACCCTCGACCTGACCTTCGAGATGATGAGGCTGCCGGAGATCTGACGGGACCTTCAAGACGAGATCGCAGACCTTTCGATGAGCCCCTTCTCCCTCTTGCGGGAGAAAGTGGCCGAAGGGCGGATGAGGGGTCGGGTCACCTCGCCTCGTTGGGGCTTCGTTTCGCGTCGAGGCAGACCTGCCAGAAAGGTCGCCCGACCCCTCATCCGCCCTTCGGGCACCTTCTCCCGCGAGAGGGAGAAGGGTTCATCCGGAGATACCGCGGCTCTTCTCAATCCGCCTTGCTTTTTCTCTTGCCAGCCCGTCCAGCCGCCGCGCCCTGGGCCGCCAGGTGGTCGCGCAATTCCTTCTGCATGAAAGCGGTGCTTTCGCAATCCGCCAAGGTGAAGGGCGGTTCTTCCGGGAAGGTCGCGAGGGGCATGCGCGTCTCGCGCGCAGCATCCTTTCTCGCCAGCGCGTAAGCCTTCGCGAAAGAATTCTCACGGCTTGGCCGCAGACCGGGGTTCTCATCGAGGAGGTCGACGATCTCGCCTCTTTCCCGATCGACCGTGGTGTACCAGCTGCGCGTGAACTCCGCGGTCTGATACTTCATCTTAAGGAGGTGCGAGCAGATGAGCCTGTAGGCAGACTTCAGCGAAGCGCGCTCCGAACGGCCCAACGTTTCTATCTCCTCGACAAGGTTCGTGATGTCGAGTGCTTGCAGTCGACCGGAGCGCAGGAGATCGGCCTGTTGCTGCGTCCAGGAATAGAAGTCCCGTTCGTACAGGTTCGGCTCTGTTTCGACTTCGACATCGCGGCTCATGGTCTGGCCCATATCGTCGTTGTGCGACCCGGATGTTGTGCGGATGGCATCCGCGAGTCCCGTCGGCGAGCCGCTGGTCTTTTCCATCACGCCTGCAGAGGAGGTCTCGGCACTTCGCAAGAGCCATCGCGCGCCCTGGCGATTTCCGTCAGGGCGCTATCGAGTTCGAACATGTCGGACAGAACATGCGAAAGATCGAAGGGGCACTCCGGGATCGAAGGCTGAGGCAGCCCCCTCTCGCTCAAATCTTTCCCGAACCACTTCGTGGCCTCGCGCCACAGCATCGACACGTCGATCCGCTGCGCCATACCGGGGGTGAAGGTCCGCAAGGCGGAAAGGCGAAACTCGCGCGCTTCGGACCGCCAATGCGGCACGCTTGGCACCTGCGGCGACGTTTCGATCGTCATGAGGTGAAGGAACAGCAATCTCAGCAGGGAGGTGACTTCGCGAAGATCGCGCTTGCCCAACTCCTCGATCTCCTCGGCGAGGTGGTCGACGTCGATGTCGCCGTGCGCGCCGGCGCGGCGGAGAGCGGCCGCCTGGTCCTGCGTCCAGGAGAAGAAGTCCTCGTCATAGGCCGACGAGGCAGACGCCGAGCGTGTCATGGGCTTCGCGTGGTCCCGCTAGGGAGGGCAGTCTAGCATCATCAGTGTCCGACCCAAACGACAGGCGTAAGGGGCGCGAGCTTGATCGTCAGCCGCTCATCTTGGCGAGTGCCAGGTCGACGTCGATCCGCTCCATCAGAAGATCGTCGAGCGTGAAGGCACATGGTAGAGCTGGCGGCGCGGCGAGGCCGAGTCCCTCCGATCGGCCGCCAAGCTGTCCAGAGCCTCCTCCCAGAGTCGCGGCATGTCGATCAGGCGCCGCATGCCGGGGGAGAAGGCCTTGGCGGCGGATCGGCTGAACGCGCGCACCTCCGAGCGCCAGTGCGGGACGCTCGGCGCCTCGGGGTCGCCGGCGATCTTCATGAGATGGACGATGATGAGCTCGAAGAAAGATTCGACCTCGCGAAGATCGCGCTTGCCCAAGTCCTCGATCTCCTCGGCGAGGCGTTCGATGTCGATCTCGCCGTGCGCGCCGGCGCGGCGGAGCGCGGCCGCCTGGTCCTGGGTCCAGGAGAAGAAGTCTTCGTCGTAAGCCGACGAGGCAGACGCCGAGCGTGTCATGGGCTTGCCGTGGTCCGGTCACCGGCGATCAGGCTAGCATCGGCCCGCCTCGGGTCCAAACGGCGACGGCTTGGATCGCCCTGCGGCTGGCCCTATGAAAGGGACCATGGCAGCGTTCGCCCAAGGCGCAGGATCCACACCGATGAACTGGCTCTCCAACGTCGTCACCCCGAAGATCCGCTCGTTCATGCGGCGGGAGTCGCCGGAGAACCTGTGGGTCAAGTGCCCCGATTCCGGCGAGCTGGTGTTCCACAAGGACCTGGAGGCCAACCTCAACGTGGTGCCCTCCTCGGGCTACCACATGCGCATGCCGGTCAAGCAGCGGCTGGACTCGCTGTTCGACGACAGGCGCTACGAGGACATCGCCACGCCCGACGTGCCGCAAGACCCGCTGAAGTTCCGCGACGTCAAGCGCTACACCGATCGGCTCAAGGAGAATCGCGCCAAGACCTCCGCCAACGACGCGATCCGGCTCGCCGCCGGCACGATCGAGGGCGTCGAGGTGATGGTCGCGGTGCAGAACTTCGAGTTCATGGGCGGCTCGCTCGGCCTGGCCGCGGGCGAGGCCATCATCACCGGCATGACGGCGGCGATCGACCGCCGCGTGCCCTTCATCATCTTCACCGCGTCGGGCGGCGCGCGCATGCAGGAGGGCATCTTCTCGCTGATGCAGATGCCGCGCACGACACTGCTGGTGCAGCGCCTGCGGGCGGCCAAGCTGCCCTACATCGTGGTGCTGACCAACCCGACGACGGGCGGCGTCACCGCCTCCTACGCGATGCTGGGCGACATCCACATCGCCGAGCCCGGCGCCGTCATCGGCTTCGCCGGCGCCCGCGTCATCGAGCAGACCATCCGCGAGAAGCTGCCCGCCGGCTTCCAGCGCGCCGAATACCTGCAGCAGCACGGCATGGTCGACATGGTGGTGGCGCGCAAGGACATGCGGGCGACGCTGGCGCGGCTCTGCGGGCTGCTGATGCACCGGCCCGCGGCGGAGGTCGCGGAGGCGGCGTAGCGTTGCGAGTCCTGCTGGCACTCGATATCAGTGCCCAGGAACTTGATCGCGACGAGCACGCCGCCGAGGGCCATGATCATGCCTCCGACGCGGATCGTCAGATCGTGCTTGAGCAGCTCCAGGTCGACCTTGGTCGCGAGCTGCGTCTCGATCAGCTTGGCTTGTTCCTCCGCGAGAACTTCGGCTTGAGCCTCCGGCATTCCGGCGGCGACCAGGCGCTTGATGAACGCATGCGTGTCGAAGGCAATCGCGCTCATGATCCTGTTCCGAAAGCGATGCGCGATGCCACGTTAGCGGCGCCAAGCTCTTTGATGTCAGAACAAACGCTTCGCGCCAAGTAAGCCTCCCGGACGTCGGCTCGCCGACGGAAAATGAATAGATCGCCCGCGGCGGAGGTCGCGGAGGCGGCGTAGCGTTGAAGCTCAGGCGAACAGCAGCTCCAGCCCCTGCCCATCGCTGATCGCGTGGCGTCGCGCTTCCTTGGCGAGGTTCACCTCCAGCGTCGCCTGCGCGGTGTCCCGCAGGTGCCGATCGGCATTATAGCCCGGTCGACCGTCGAGCCAGCCCAGGACGTCGGCGAGGTGCCACAGCGAAGTGCTTTCCTCGTGAACGGGCGTCGGAAAATCGATGTTGGCGAGCATCAGCTTGCGCATGCTCTGCCGGGCGACGCCCATCAAGTCGGCCACATCGGTCAACCCGACGATGTCGGGCGCTGCCTCCACCAATGTCGCGGAAGGGATTGCGGCTTTGACGTCCCTCAGCGCGCTGCGAACGGCATCGCGCGCGCACTCCGCCTCTCGCGTGAAATCGAGCGCCAGCCGGCCGACGATCCCGTTTCCGACGAGGGCATCGGTGCAGCCGTGCTCGCCGAGCCGTTCCACCTGGGCGTCTACGTCCCGGTCTTCGTCCGAGAGGCGGTATTTGAGAGTGAAATTATATCCCGTCATCGCCTTCATCCTCGGCAGCTTTGACGCCTTCCAGCTCCGCCTTGTGCGCGGAGCAATTGTCGATCACCCGCCTGATCTTCCTGGCTTCGTTGATGGCGCTCTTCGGCGTGCTCCAGATACTCACGATGCAGAACTACCCGCATCGGCATTCGTCATCGTTGTACGGGCAGTAGATCTTGCCCCATGCGTGGCCCCCACCGAGGCTGACGCGCCAAGCGTAAGCCTCGGCGTAACGGAGCGCGTCTTCGATCTCTTTCTTGGGATGCGTTCTGCGCACCATCGGGAAAGCTCACTAACGTTCGTCTGGCGTCGGGTGTCAAGTGACACCCTGGGCGCCGGACCCCCTACATCGCCGTCCATCCCCCGTCGAGGTTGAGTAGCGAGCCCGTCATGCCTTTGGCGGCGTCGGAGGCGAGATAGACCGCCAGCGCCGCCACCTCGTCGATGGTGACGAACTGCTTGGTCGGCTGCGCCTTGAGCAGCACCTCGTCGATGACCTGCTCGCGGGTGAGGCCGCGCGCGGCCATCGTGTCGGGGATCTGCGCCTCAACCAGGGGCGTCCACACGTAGCCGGGCGAGATCGCGTTGCAGGTGATGCCCGACGTGGCGAGCTCGAGCGCGACCGTCTTGGTCAGCCCCGCGATGCCGTGCTTGGCCGCCACGTAGGCCGACTTGTAGGGCGAGGCGACGTGGGCGTGGGCCGAGGCGACGTTGATGATGCGGCCCCAGCCGCGCCGCTTCATGCCGGGCACCGCGGCGCGGATCGTGTGGAAGGCCGAGGACAGGTTGATCGCGAGGATCTGGTCCCACTTCTCGACCGGGAACTCCTCGACCGGGGCGACGAACTGCACGCCGGCGTTGTTGACGAGGATGTCCACGGCGCCGAACCGCGCCTCGGCCTCGGCGATCATGGCGGCGATGGCCGCCGGCCTCGTCATGTCGGCATCGCTGTAGTGGCACTCGCGGCCGAACTCGCGCTCGATCCCGGAGCGCGTCGCCTCGATCCCGGCCGGGTCGCCGAAGCCGTTGATCACGACACGGGCGCCGACCTTGGCGTAGGCCCGGGCGATGCCGAGCCCGATGCCGCTGGTGGAGCCGGTGACCACCGCAACCTTGCCTTCGATCATGTGAGGACACTCCTTGAGACCGCGGCTGCTTACGCCGTGGCGGTGCGGCGGCCTAGACTCAGGCGAAGCCCGGTTGTCTAGGCCTGCGTCATGAAACTGTAATTCGCCCGTCGTAAAAGCCTCGCTGCATCGCACTAGGCGTCCGGCCGGAAGCCTTCGTCAGAAGATCGGCTTCTCCCCCGACGTACCGTCCTCGACGAGGAAACTGCCATGACATCGCACCTCAACCTCCGCCTGGCGCTCGCCGGCGCGGTCGCTCTCTCGGCCTCCGTGCTGCCCGCCGCCGCCGCCGAGATCTCCGGCGCCGGCGCCACCTTCCCCTACCCGATCTACGCCAAATGGGCCGAGGCCTACCAGAAGACCTCCGGCGTGCAGCTGAACTACCAGGCGATCGGTTCGGGAGCCGGCATCAAGCAGATCAAGGCCCGCACCGTGACCTTCGGTGCCAGCGACATGCCGCTGAAGGCCGAGGAACTGAAGACCGACAAGCTCGTGCAATGGCCGATGGTGATGGGCGGCATCGTGCCGGTCGTGAACCTCGAGGGCGTGCAGCCCGGCCAGCTCGTGATCGACGGCCCGACGCTCGCCAAGATCTTCATGGGCGAGATCAAGACCTGGAACGATCCCGCCATCATGAATCTGAACCCCGGCATCAAGCTGCCGTCGGCCGGCATTGCCGTCGTGCACCGCTCGGACGGGTCGGGCACCACCTTCAACTTCACCGACTACCTCTCGAAGGTCTCGGCCGACTGGAAGAGCAAGGTCGGCGAGGCGACCGCGGTGAAGTGGCCGATCGGCCTCGGCGCCAAGGGCAACGAGGGCGTCGCCGCCAATGTCAAGCAGACCGGCAACTCGATCGGCTACGTCGAATACGCCTACGCCATGCAGAACAAGCTGACCTACGGCGACATGATCAACCACGAGGGCAAGAAGGTCGCGCCGACCTTCGACGCCTTCGCCGCCGCGGCCGCCAACGCCGACTGGAAGAACGCCGCCGGCTTCTACCTGCTGCTCACCGACCAGCCCGGCGCCCAGTCCTGGCCGATCACCGCCTCGACCTTCATCATCATGCCGACCGAGGTGAAGGACACCGCCGCATCGACCACCGCGCTCAAGTTCTTCGACTGGGCCTACCAGAACGGCGACGAGGCCGCCAAGCAGCTCGACTACATCCCGATGCCCAAGAACGTCGTCGATCTGGTCAAGAAGGAATGGGCGAGCGACATCAAGGGCGCCGACGGCAAGCCGCTGCAGTTCTGATCGTCCTACGCAAACCGGCCGGAGGAGCGTCCCCTCCGGCCAATCGGTCCACACCGGGCCGCCGATGGAGCCGCTCTTGGTCGATTTCGCCGCCCGCAGTCCCGCCGCGAAGGGCAACGTGTTCGCGCGCGCCACCGCGCTCGCCCGCTTCAAGACCGGCGACGACGTCTTCTACGGCCTTACGCTGGGCGCGGCGCTGCTCGTGCTGCTGCTGCTCGGCGGCGTCATCGGCTCGCTCATCTGGGGTGCGCTGCCGGCCTTTAAGGCGTTCGGATTCAACTTCCTGATCGACACCAACTGGGACCCGGTCAACGACATCTACGGCGCCGGCACCGCCATCTACGGCACGCTGGTCACATCGGCGATCGCGCTGGTGATCGCCATCCCGGTCGGGCTCGGCATCGCCATCTTCCTCTCCGAGCTCTGCACCCCGCGGCTGCGCCAGCCGATTGGCATCGCCATCGAGCTGCTCGCCGGCATCCCCTCGATCATCTACGGAATCTGGGGCTTCTTCATCCTCAAGCCGCTGCTCCAGGCCTACGTCGAGCCTGTCATCATCGCCATGTTCGGCCCGATCCCGGCGCTCAACATCGTCTTCGCCGGCCCGGCCTACGGCACCGACGTCTTCACCGCCGGCTTCATCCTGGCGATCATGGTGCTGCCCTTCATCACCTCGATCTCGCGCGACGTCTTCGCCACCGTACCGGCCGTGCTGAAGGAGAGCGCGTACGGGCTCGGCTGCACCACCCGCGAGGTCGTGAGCAACGTCGTCATCCCCTATACCCGCGTGGGTATCATCGGCGGCGTCATGCTGGCGCTGGGCCGAGCCCTGGGCGAGACGATGGCCGTCACCTTCGTGATCGGCAACAGCCACAATTTTTTGGCCTCGCTGTTCTCGCCGGGCACGACCATCTCGGCGACCATCGCCAGCGAGTTCGCCGAGGCCAAGGGCCTGTTCAGCTCGGCGCTGATCGCGACGGGCCTCATTCTCTTCGGCATCACCTTCATCATCCTGGCGATCGCGCGCCTGATGCTGATGCGCATCGAGCGAAAGGCGCGCTGATGAACCTCCTTGCCTCTCGCCGCGCCAAGAACACGATCTATGTCGGGCTGTGCTACGCCGCCTCGGCGTTCGGCCTCGCCTTCCTCGCCTGGATCGTGATTGTCCTGCTGTCGAAGGGGCTGGCCGGCATCGACCTGTCGCTGTTCACCAACGTGACCCGCTCGCCGGGATCCGGCGGCGGCCTGTCCAACGCCATCGTCGGCTCGCTGATGATGACCGTGCTCGGCACGCTGGTCGGGACGCCGATCGGCATCCTCGCCGGCACATACCTCGCCGAATACGGCGCCGGCTCCAAGCTCGCCTTCGTCATCCGCTTCATCAACGACATCCTGCTCTCGGCGCCCTCGATCATCGTCGGCCTCTTCGTCTACCAGATCGCCGTCGCGCCGGTGGACCATTACTCCGGCCTGGCCGGCTCGCTGGCGCTGGCCATCATCGCGATCCCGGTCATCGTGCGCACGACCGAGGACATGCTGCGCCTGGTGCCGACGCCGCTGCGCGAGGCCTCGGCGGCGCTCGGCATGCCGAAGTCGCTGATCGTCCAGCGCATCGCCTATCGCGCGGCCTTCGCCGGGATGACGACGGGGGTGCTGCTCGCCATCTCGCGCATCTCCGGCGAGACCGCGCCGCTGCTGTTCACCGCCCTCAACAACAACTTCATGAATTACGACCTTCGGGCACCGACGGCGAGCCTGCCCTACGTGATCTACCAATACGCCGGCTCGGCGTACCCCGACTGGCAGCAGCTGGCATGGTCGGCCGCGCTGCTCATCACCTTCGCGGTTTTGTCGCTATCGATCGCCGCGCGGATGCTGGGTGCAAGGATGAAGCGATGACCCGCGAAGAACCCGTCACAACCACGCACGCGGCCTCCATCCGTCCCGATCCCGACGCGGCGCCGGCCCCCGACGAGACCGCGTCCGGCGCGCGCGCCGAGAAGGACACGCCGGTCGCGGCAAACAAGCAGAGCTACCAGCCGACCGAGGCGGCCAGCCTGCGCGCCAAGCCTGACCTGCCGACGAAGATGGTCGTCCAGGACCTCAAGTTCTTCTACGGCGACAAGATCGCGCTGAAGAGCATCAACCTGCCGGTCTATTCCAACAAGGTCACGGCGCTGATCGGCCCCTCGGGCTGCGGAAAGTCGACGCTGCTGCGGGTCATGAACCGCATGTACGACCTCTACCCCCGCCAGCGCGCGGAAGGCGTCGTCATGCTCGACAACGAGAACATCCTCGACAAGGGGACGGACCTCAACCTGCTGCGCTCGCGCGTCGGCATGGTGTTCCAGAAGCCGACGCCTTTCCCGATGTCGATCTTCGACAACATCGCTTTCGGCATCAAGCTCTACAATCGCCTGCCGCAGAAGGAAATCGCCGAGCGCGTCGAGACGGCGTTGCGCGGCGCCGCGCTGTGGAACGAGGTCAAGGACAAGCTCAACGAGAGCGGCCTGTCGCTCTCCGGCGGACAGCAGCAGCGCCTCTGCATCGCCCGCACCGTGGCGGTGCAGCCCGAGGTGATCCTCTTCGACGAGCCCTGCTCGGCGCTCGACCCGATCTCCACCGCCAAGGTCGAGGAGCTGATGGACGAGCTTTCGTCGAAGTACACGCTGGTCATCGTCACCCATTCGATGCAGCAGGCGGCGCGCGTGTCGCACTATACCGCGTTCATGTATCTCGGCGACCTCGTCGAATACGGCGACACCAAGCGCATGTTCACATCGCCCGAGCAGCAGCAGACGCAAGACTATATCACGGGACGCTTCGGTTGAGCCTTTCGGCCGGCTCCGTAGGAAGAGGTGCAGCCATGTCGGACCATATCGTCGCCGCCTACGACAAGGAACTCGGCCTGCTCGGCCGCAAGATCGCCGAGATGGGCGGCATCGCCGAGAAGATGCTCTCGGACGCGATGGACGCGCTCGCCGACCTCGACGCCGATCTCGCGCGAGCGACCGTGGCGGTCGACCCGCGGCTCGACCTGCTGCAGCGCGAGATCGAGGAACAGGCGATCCTCACCATCGCCCGACGCCAGCCGATGGCGGTCGACCTGCGCGAGATCGTCGCCGCGATCCGCATCTCGGCCGACCTCGAGCGGGTCGGCGACCTTGCCAAGAACATCGCCAAGCGCGCCGTCCTGGTGGTCAACGAGGCGCGACTGCCACGCGCCATCATCGGGCTCAAGTCGATGCACGAGACGGCGGCGCTGTCGCTCAAGGACGTCCTCGACGCCTACGCCCACCGCGACGTCGAACGGGCGCGGGACGTGTGGACCCGCGACGCCAATCTCGACGCGCTCGAAGACAGCGTGTTTCGCGACCTCCTGACCTTCATGATGGAGGATCCACGCAACATCTCGTTCTGCACGCACCTGCTGTTCTGCTCCAAGAACATCGAGCGTATCGGCGACCACTCCACCAACATCGCCGAAACCATCGTCTACCTCGTCACCGGAGAGACGCTGCCGGTCGACAGGCCCAAGGGCCGCATGACAGCGTCGCTGCCGGCAGCATGACGATGTCGGATGCCATCGACGCCGGCGAGCGTGCCAGCCGCGCCGCCGCGACCCCCAGCGCCACGCCGCGCATCCTGGTCGTCGAAGACGAGGAGACGCTGAGCGTGCTGCTCACCTACAACCTCGAGGCGGAAGGCTTCGTGGTCGAGTGCTGCGAGCGCGGCGACGAGGCCGACATCCGCATGCAGGAGAACCCGCCGGACCTCGTCATCCTCGACTGGATGCTGCCCGGCGTCTCCGGCCTCGAGATCTGCCGGCGCATGCGCGCGCGGCAAGCGACGCGCTCGCTGCCGGTGATCATGCTGACCGCCCGCGGCGAGGAGGCCGAGCGCGTGCGCGGCCTCTCGACCGGCGCCGACGACTATATGGTGAAGCCCTTCTCCGTGCCCGAGCTGATCGCCCGCGTGCGCGCCCTGCTGCGACGCGCGAGCCCCGACCGCGTGGCCTCGCGGCTCTCCGCCGGCAACCTCGAGCTCGACCGGCAGAACTGGCGCGTGCACCGCGCCGGCCGCACCATCCATCTTGGCCCGACCGAGTTCCGGCTGCTGGAATATCTCATGGCCAAGCCCGGCCGAGTGTTCTCCCGCGCGCAGCTGCTCGACAGCGTCTGGGGCCTCACCGTCGAGATCGACGAGCGCACCGTCGACGTCCACGTCGGCCGCCTGCGCAAGGCCTTGTCGCAGGAAGGCGACGCCGACCCGATCCGCACCGTGCGCGGCGCCGGCTACGCCTTCGACGAGACCTTCGGTCAGGGGTGATACGAACCGATCGAGCCTCGACCCGTCAGCGGGCTTGCCCTTGAAGCTACTACTATTGCACGTTGCCTCAGAGGAGAAGTGGCGCATGTGCATCGGCGAAGCGGGTCTGGATACGATCGGGGCGAGCGAGCGCGAAAGCCTGCGCGTGACCGCCGACTCCGCGTTTCCGGCGCATCGCTTTGGCGTGCACGCCAATGAGGAGAAGATCTTCTGGATCGTGCTCGAGCCTTCCGCTATCCGGCCGACCTGCTGCGCTTCACCATCTGCCGCATCGCGCCCTGCCTCATGGTGATGGTGGAAGACGCGTGCGGCCGCCGCCAGATTCGCAGCACGGAGAGCGTCGGAGACGCCATGGCCTTCGCCCGCCAGGCGACGGATCAGGCCATCCTCGCGATCAAGAACGCCAATCCCGCGCACGCCGTCCTGTAATGAGCTCGAAGAGATTGCTTAGACAACTCCAGTCTCTGTACTCGGTGCTATTGGTCGCAGATGCTGGCTGCGTCGGCGCACGTTCCAGATTTAGGCGCGATCTCGATCGTTGATCCCACCGGGAAGCGGCTGGGGTCGGGTCCGGCGTTAACAGCTGCGTGGCACTCCACCTCGCGCCCGTTGACGATGTTGCGGTAGCGCACATCGGCCCAATAGCCATGCTTGCTAGTCTTGTAGATACGTTCGACCGGTGCCTTTGTTCTTGGCCCCGTCAGAAACCGCTGTCTTAAGCTATCGCGATGGTAGACGATCGCGAAGATCTCTACAGCGCCGAATGCCGCTACTGGGATCATCAGTAAGAGTATCGCCAACCGGTCTGCGCGCTTCAGCGGCAAAAGGTATTCCTCAGCCGGCCGATGCCTTCGATCGTCACCTCGACCTCGTTGACCGGCCCCTTCATGCTGCCGACGCCAATCGAGGTGCCGCAGGATATGATGTCGCCGGGCCGCAGCGGCATGTCGCGCGAGAGACGGGCGACCAGCTCGGCGGCGGGGAAGACCATGTCGGAGATGGGGAAGTTCTGGCGCTCGGTGCCGTCGAGGATCGTGCGCACGACGAGCGTTGCCGGATCGAGCCCGGTGGCGATCGCCGGGCCGAAGGGGCCGAATCCGGCGTAGCCTTTGGCGCGGGTCCATTGCGCGAAGGTCGGGTCGCGGTTGAGCACGTCGGCGGCGGTGACGTCGTTGACGCAGGTGTAGCCGAAGATCGCCGCCTCGGCCTCGGCATCAGAGGCGTCGTGGATCGCGCGGCCGACGACGATGCCGAGCTCGCCCTCGTAGACCACCTTGCCGTCGAATGATTTGGGCCGGCGGATCACCGCGCCGGGGTCGGAGAACGAGGCAGGGTTCTTGAGGAAGTACAGCGGCTCGGGCGGGATCGGCTGCCCGAGCTTGGCGGCGAGCGCACGAAAATTGTTCCACAGCGCGACCATCTTGGTCGGCTCGCACGGCCGACGCAGCGTCACGTCGGCAAGGTCGAGCGTCTCACCTGTCGGCCGCGGATCGGCGAAGAGCGAGCCCTCGTGGACGGCGACCACGTCGTCCTGAAGGGTGCCGAAGCCGGTGCGGCCGGCGTGCTCGTAGCGGATCCAGAGGGTCATGGCGCTCTCGAACCATCGCGGCGGACCAAAAGCAAGCCGAAGCTCGGGCTCTCCGGGCCGGGGCGCGGTCCGTCACCCGCCGATCGCGTCGAGCCGCGCGAGCGCATCGGTGGATAGCTCGAGCTTGGCCGCCGCCAAGTTCTCCTCGAGGTGCTTGACCGAGGAGGTTCCGGGAATCAGCAGGATGTTGGGCGCGCGGTGCAGCAGCCAGGCGAGCGCCACCTGCAGCGGCGAAGCGTCGACCTCGGCCGCCACGTCCGTGAGGATCGAGGACTGCAGCGGCGTGAAGCCGCCGAGCGGGAAGAAGGGCACGTAGGCGATGCCGGCCTCGGCCAGCTCGTCGATCAGCGCGTCGTCGTCCCTGTGGGCGAGGTTGTAGAGGTTCTGCACGCACACGACGTCCGCAATGCCGCGCGCCTCGGCAACCTGGGCCGCGCTGGCGGCGCTCACACCGAGGTGGCGGATCAGGCCCTGCCGTTGCAGCTCGGCGAGCGCGGTGAAGGGCGCCTCGAGCGAGCCTTCGTATGGTTCGTGCGCATGTCCCACGAGCCGCAGGTTGACGACCTCCAGCACGTCGACGCCGAGGTTGCGCAGGTTGTCATGCACGGCGCGCGCGAGCTCGGCGGGCGCCATCGCCGGGTTCCAAGAGGCATCCTCGCCGCGGACCGCACCGATCTTGGTGACGATTACGAGGTCGTCGGGGTAAGGGTGCAGCGCCTCGCGGATCAGCTGGTTGGTGACATGGGGGCCGTAGAAGTCGCTGGTGTCGATGTGGTCGATGCCGTGCTCGACCGCGGCGCGCAGCACCGCCAGCGCGGCGTCGCGATCCCTGGGCGGCCCGAACACGCCCTTGCCGGCGAGCTGCATGGCACCGTAGCCCATCCGTCCGACGGTGCGATCGCCGAGGTGGAAGGTGTCGGCGGTGACGGTGGCGGCGGTGGTCATGGTGATCTCCCCTCTGATCACGCCAACATGCGACATGGTTTGGGCGAAAAAGCGGGCTGACCAGGACAAGCTGTGCGGATAGCTGGACAATGAGGCGACGGTCGCAGCACGAGTCGTGAAGGGGCGACGCGGCGCGAGCACTCTCAAGCTGTGCTAGATCTCCCCCTCATGAGACCGCCCGCGTGACCGCCGCCCACCCTGCCCCCGTGCCCCCCGACTCGCTCGACACGCTGCACCGCGTGTTCGGCTTCACGGCGCTGCGGCCGGGGCAGGACGAGGTGGTGGCGGCCGTGCTCGCCGGCGAGGACGTTCTCGCCGTGATGCCGACCGGCGCCGGCAAGTCGCTGTGCTACCAGCTCCCCGCGCTCTGCTCAGGGCGGCTCACGGTGGTGGTATCGCCGCTGATCGCGCTGATGCGCGATCAGGTGAACCGGCTCGTCTCGCACGGCGTCGCCGCCGGCGGGCTGCACTCCGGCAACAGCGGCGCAGAGGCCCACGACATCGAGGTGGCGCTCCGCGCTCGGCGTCTGAAGCTCCTCTACGTCTCGCCGGAGCGGCTGCTGCGCGGCGGCACGCTCGACGCCCTGCACGCCGCCGGCTGCGACCGCCTCGCCATCGACGAGGCGCATTGCGTCTCGCAATGGGGCCATGACTTCCGCCCGGAATACATGGAGCTGCGCGCCGCCGCCGACGCGCTTGGCGACCCGCAGGTCATCGCCGTCACCGCCTCGGCCGACCCGGCGACGCGCGAGGAGATCGTGGCGAAGCTGTTCCGGCGCGAGCCCCGGCGCTTCGTGCGCTCATTCGACCGGCCCAACCTTCACCTCGCCGTGGCCAAGAAGGCCGACGTGACGCGGCAGATCAAGGCGGTGGTGCGGGCGCGCAAGGGGCAGGCCGGCATCGTCTACGCCGCCTCGCGCAAGGGTGTCGAGAAACTCGCCGACATCCTCTCCGCCGACGGCACCCACGCCCTGCCCTACCACGCCGGCATGGACGGCCACCTGCGCCACGCCAACCAGGACGCCTTCCTCAAGCAGCCCGGCGTGGTGGTGGTGGCGACGATCGCCTTCGGCATGGGCATCGACAAGCCGGACGTGCGCTTCGTCTGCCACGCCGACCTGCCCGGCTCGGTCGAGGGCTATTACCAGGAGATCGGCCGCGCCGGACGCGACGGCGCGCGCGCCGACGCCCTCATGCTGTGGGGCGAAGGCGATATCCGCCTGCGCGAGCGCCAGATCATGCTGTCGGACTCCTCGCCGGCGCGAAAGGCGATGGAACGGCGCCGTCTCACCGCGCTGCTGGCCTTGTGCGAGAGCCCGCGCTGCCGCCGCCAGACCCTCCTCGCCGCCTTCGGCGAGGAGGGCGGACCTTGCGGCTTCTGCGACGTCTGCGACGGAGCCCACACCATGATCGACGGCGCCGTGCAGGCGCAGAAGGCGATGTCGGCGATCCTGCGCACCTCGGGCCGCTTCTTCCCCGGCCACCTCGCCAACCTGCTCGTCGGCAAGGTCACCGAGGCGATCTCCCGCCACAGCCACGACGACCTGCCGACCTTCGGCGTCGGCACCGAGCACGACGCCGCCGGCTGGCGCTCGGTGTTCCGGCAGATCCAGGCCGCCGGCCTCATCGCGCAGGACGTCGAGGACGGCGAGCGGTGGCTGGTGACGGAGAAGGGCCGCGCCGTGCTCAAGGGCGAGGCGCCGCTGGAGCTGCTGGCGAGCGAGGAGACCGACGCACCCAAGCGCGAGCGCAGGGCGCGGCGCATGCTCGGCGGCATCGCCGCCGACGGCGAGCCGCACCCGCGCTCGGAGGATATTGCGTCTGGCGACGGCGGCGAGGCGCTGTCGGTCGAGGAAGAGCGGCTGTTCGCGGCGCTCAAGGCGCGCCGGCTGGAGCTGGCGCGGGCGAAGAAGCTGCCGCCCTACGTCGTCTTCCACGACCGCACGCTGCGCGACATCGCCCGTTCGCGCCCGCGCGACGCGATCGATCTCGGACGCCTGCCGGGCATTGGACCGGCCAAGGTCGGGCAATACGGCGACGACGTGCTGGCCGTGGTGGCGCGCTTCGCGCAGTGAGATCCTTCGTGCGGAACGCCGAGGTCCGTGGCGCTGTCGGCTACGCCGCGCGCATCGCCGAAGCGAAGGAGCCGACGGCGGCGTTCATGCCGGCGGCGATCTCGTCGAGCTCGCGGGCCAGCGACGAGACCGACGCGGCCGAGCTCGCGGTATCGCCGATCGAACGCACCACGTTCTCGATGTGACCGCTCATCGAGGAGGTGCCGGCCGCCGCCGAGCGCACGTTGCGGGCGATCTCCTGCGTCGCCGCGCCCTGCTCGTGCACGGCAGAGGCGATGATGGTCGAGATGTGCTCAACCTCGGAGATCTTCCTCTGGATCTTGTCGATGGCCTCGACCGAGAGGTCGGTGGCCTCCTGCATCTCGGAGATCTGGCCGGTGATGTCCTGCGTCGCCTTGGCGGTCTGGGTGGCGAGCGTCTTCACCTCCTGGGCAACCACGGCGAAGCCGCGGCCGGCCTCTCCGGCGCGGGCCGCCTCGATGGTGGCGTTGAGCGCCAGCAGGTTGGTCTGCGCGGCGATGCGCGAGATCAGGCTGACCACGTCACCGACTTTCTGCGCGGCCGAGGACAGCCGGCCCATGCCGGCGTTGGTCTCGACGGCACGCTCGACGGCGGTGCGCACCACGCTCGTCGACTGGACAACCTGGCGGCTGATCTCCTCGATCGAATCGAGCAGCTGCTCAGAAGCAGTCGCCACCGAGGCCACGTCTCCGGCGGCGTCGCTCGAGGCGCTGGTGGCCTTGTCCGAGCCTTCGTGGGCATGGCGGGCGGCACTCGTCATGGTCTCGGCCGCGTCGGCGAGGCGACGGGTCATGGTTTCGACACGGCGCAGGTTGGCCGTGAGGTCCATGACGAAGCGCTCGACCTTGTCGCGCATCTCGCGGACGCGGGCGTCCGACATGGTGGGCTCTGCCACGATGGGCGCCGCCGCACGGGCGGCGTCGCGCAGCGCGGCCAGCGCGCGGGCGACCCGGCCGATCTCATCGTCGCGATCCTCGCCCTCGACGCTCGGCGGGGCGGCGCCTGCGGCGATCGCCTCGGCGGCGACGGCGAGCGCCGCCAGCGGCCGCCCGACGGTTGCACTGACGATCAGGACGGAGAGGCCGGCCATCAACACCATGGTGACCACCGTGGCGATGGCGAGGCTCCACTGGCCGGCGTGAAAGGCGGCGGCGACGCGCATACCCCCCTCGCCCGGCGCCAGCGACACCTCGACCTCGATGCCCGAGAGCACGGTCCATCCGTAAGCTCCCAGCGCGAGGACGAGCCCGCTCAGCAGCCATTGGCGCATGACCAAATTGCGCCCGACCGAAACGATGCCCATCGCGCTCACTGCCCCACGGCTAACGTGGCGTTAGGTTAAGGCCATTGCGTTCACAGCCGGTAAATGCTTCGCGGTTGCGACTGGAAATCGATGGACGCCCATGTCGCTGAACGTCGCCGTGCAGATGGATCCGATCGAGCGCATCTCGATCGCTGGGGACACCACCTTCGCGCTCATGCTCGAGGCGACCCGCCGCGGGCATGCGCTCACCTACTTTAGGCCGGACCAGCTCAGCCTGCGCGGTGGCAAGGCGGTGGCCCGTGCCGCCCCTCTCGCCGTGCGCGACGTCGTCGGCGACCATTTCACTCTCGGAGCCGAGGAGAGCCTCGACCTCTCGTCGATGGACGTCGTGCTGCTGCGCCAGGATCCGCCGTTCGACCTCGCCTACATCACCTCGACGCACATTCTCGAGCGGCTGCCGCAGACGACGCTCGTGGTCAACGACCCCGTCAGCGTGCGCAACGCGCCGGAAAAACTCTTCGTGATGGACTATCCCGACCTGATGCCGCCGACGCTGATCACTCGCGACAAGGCCGAGATCCTGGCCTTCCGCCGCGAGCACGGCGCCGTGGTGATGAAGCCGCTGCACGGGCACGGCGGCGCCTCGGTGTTCAAGGTCGAGGAGAAGGACGGCAACTTCGGCTCGCTGTTCGACCTTTTCTCCACGCTTCTGCGCGAGCAGTGGGTGGTGCAGTCCTTCATCGCCAACATCGTCAAAGGGGACAAGCGCATCATCCTGGTCGATGGCGAGCCGCTCGGCGCGGTGAACCGCGTGCCGGCGGAAAACGACATTCGCTCCAACATGGTGCGCGGCGGCGCGGCGGCGGCGACGCAGTTCAGCGACCGCGAGCTGGAAATCTGCGCCCGCATCGCGCCGGAGCTGAAGCGGCGCGGGCTGCTGCTCGTCGGGATCGACGTCATCGACGGCTACCTCACCGAGATCAACGTCACCTCTCCGACCGGTATCCGCGCTATCACCCGCACGGGCGGCCCGGACCTCGCGGTGCCCGTCTGGGACGCGATCGAGCGCCGCCTGGCCGAGCGCCGCTCCGCCGCCGGAGCCGCGTCGTGAGAACCTGGCGATGAGCATTGTCCTCGAGCGGGTCGCCTCGAACCGGCGACGGCGCGCACCGCGCCGCATGTTTGAGGTCGGCGATTTCCTCGATGGCCAGGCGCTTCTCGCTGCGCTCGAGACCCTGCACGCCGAAGCGGGCCTCGACGGCGTCGCCCCTTTCGACGTCGTCACGCTGTTCCGCGACGCGCTCGCCACGGCACGCGAGGCGGTGCGCCGCGACCTCGACGAGGAGGCCGACGGGCTGCGCTGCGCGACGCATCTCTCCGCGATCGAGGACGAGCTGATCGGCACGCTGTTCACCTACGTCGCCACCTACGTCCACCCGGCACCGGAGGCGGTGCGGCGCCGCCTCGTGGTGGCGGCGGTCGGCGGCTACGGCCGCGGCACGCTGGCGCCGGGCTCGGATATCGACCTGCTCTTCCTGCTGCCCGCCAAGGACGACGCCTGGGCGCTGAAGGCGGTCGAGGCCATGCTCTACACGTTGTGGGACCTGCGCCAGAAGGTCGGTCATTCCACCCGCTCGATCGAGGATTGTCTGGCTTACGCGCGCGAGGACATGACGGTGCGCACCGCGCTGCTCGAGGCGCGCTTCATCCTGGGCGACCGCGACCTCTTCGAGAACCTGCGCGAGCGTTTCGACCGCGAGGTGGTGCGCGACACGCCAGCCGAGTTCGTTGCCGCCAAGCTCGCGGAACGCGACGCCCGCGTGCGCAAGGCCGGGCGCAGCCGTTACCTCGTCGAGCCCAACGTCAAGGATTCCAAGGGTGGGTTGCGCGACCTCAACACGCTGTTCTGGATCGCCAAATACGTCTACCGCGTGCGCGAAGCCTCCGAGCTCGTCGAGGCCGGCCTGTTCTCGCGCAAGGAATACCGGCTCTTCGTGCGCTGCGAGGAGTTCCTGTGGCGGGTGCGCTGCCACCTGCATTTCGAGACCGGCCGCGCCGAGGAGCGCCTCTCCTTCGACCTGCAGCGCATCCTCGCCGACAAGCTCGGCTACAGTGCCCGCGCCGGTCTCCACGGCGTCGAGCGCTTCATGAAGCACTACTTCCTGATCGCCAAGGAAGTGGGCGACCTCACTGCCATCGTCTGCGCTGCGCTCGAGGAGCGCCAGGCCAAGCCCTCGCCGATGCTCGACCGCTTCTTCGGCCGCCTGTGGCAGCGCAAGGAGGTGCTCGCCTCGAAGGACTTCGTCGTCGAGAACGCACGCGTCACCTTCGCCGACCCGGCCACCTTCGCCCGCGATCCGGTCAACCTCATCCGCCTGTTCGCCACGGCGGACGAGAGCGGGCTGGCGATCCATCCCGACGCGATGCGGCTCGTTACGATGAGCCTCACCCGCATCGACGTCGCGATGCGCCTCGACCCCGAGGCCAACCGGCTGTTCCTCTCGGTGCTCACCTCGACCAACGCGCCCGCCGTGGTACTGCGGCTGATGAATCAGGCCGGCGTGCTCGGCCGCTTCATCCCCGAGTTCGGCCGCGTGGTCGCGCTGATGCAGTTTAACATGTATCATTCCTATACGGTGGACGAACACCTGATCCGCGCCATCGGCATTCTCGCCGATATGGAGAGCGGGCGCAGCACGGTCGAGCACCCGCTGGCGCAGGAGGTTCTGCCGGCGATCCGCGATCGCACCGTGCTCTACGTCGCCTTGTTCCTGCACGACATCGCCAAGGGCCGCATGGAGGACCATTCTTTGGCGGGCGTCGCGGTCGCCAAGAAGCTGTGCCCAAGGCTCGGCCTCGGCCCGGTGCAGACCGCCGATGTCGCCTGGTTGATCGAGCAGCACCTGGTGATGTCAGACACCGCGCAGCGCCGCGATCTTTCCGACCGCCGCACCATCGAGACCTTCGCCGCCCTGGTCGGCACGCTCGACCGCCTCAACATGCTGTACGTGCTGACGATTTGCGACATCCGAGCGGTCGGCCCCGGTGTCTGGAACGGCTGGAAGGCCGAGCTTCTGCGCACGCTGTACTGGGAGACCGAGCACGTGATCTCGGGCGAGCACTCGACCGTGGCCCGCGAGCGGCGCGTGGCGGCGGCGCGCGAGGAGCTGCGCCTCGCCCTGCCAAAATGGACCGATCACGATTTCGCCGCCTACGCCCACCGCCACCAGGCGCCGTACTGGCTCAAGGTCGACCTCGCTCACAAGGTGCGCCACGCGGCCGTGCTCAACATGTCGGAGGTGGAATCGCCGGGCCCGATCGTCGACACCAAGACGGAGGCGCGGCGTGGCATCACCGAACTCACCGTCATCGCGCCCGACCACCCGCGCCTGCTCTCGATCATCGCCGGCGCCTGCGCGGCGTCCGGCGCCGACATCGTCGACGCCCAGGTGTTCACCACGACGGACGGTCTGGCGCTCGACATGATCCACGTCACCCGCGCGCTCGAGCAGGACGAGGACGAGCTGCGCCGCGCCGGACGCATCGGCACCGCCATCGAGCGGGCGCTGACCGGCGAGATCCGGCTCGGCGAGATCGTCGCCGCCAAGCGCCGCAACGAGCCGCAGCCAGCCGAGGTGTTCGACGTCGAGCCCGAAGTGAAGATCGACAATTCGCTGTCGGCCCGCTTCTCGCTGGTCGAGATCGCCGGGCTCGACCGGCGCGGGTTGCTCTTCAATATCACCGCGGTGCTGTCGCAGCTCCAACTCAACATCGGCTCGGCGCATATCGCCACCTTCGGCGAGCGCGCCTCCGACACGTTCTACGTCACCGATTTCGCCGGCGGGAAGATCACGGAGGTGACCCGCAAGGAAGAGATCCGCGCCGCCCTGCTCGCCGTCTTCGAGGGCAATCCGGCGCGGCAGCTGGAGACGCTGGGACTGTAGCGGCGGCTCGTGGCTTCGCACGCCGGGCTACCCTCGCCGCGTCTTTTCGCCTAGGAGCACCGGCGAGGCCCGCCGGTCCGATCTGGAATGCCATGACGATCATCTATCCCGCCACCACCGCCATCTTCGCCGCACTTCTGGCGATCGAGTTCATCCTGCTCTCGGGCTGGGTGATCATGGGCCGGTTCGAGAAGAAGGCGCTCTTCGGCGACGCCAATGACAACGAGTTCACCAAGCGCATCCGCACCCAGGCCAATTTCAGCGAATACGTGCCCTTTGCCGTGCTGCTGATCGCCTTGCTCGAGGCGCGCGGCGGTTCTCACGCGCTGGTCCTCACGCTGCTCGTCATCCTGCTGGTCGCGCGGCTCATCCACCCCGTTGGCATGTTCGCGCCGCCGAACTCGCCGCGGCAGTTCGGCTGCCGCGGCGGCGGCATAATCGCGACCTTTGCCGTCATGCTCGTCGCGGCGATCGCGCTGCTGGTCTGATCACGCCAGGCCGTAGCGCCAGAAGAAGAACAGCGTCAGCACCACGCCGGTGACGATGACGAAGGTGCGGATGAAACGCGCGGAGACGCGCCGCGCCGTCGCCATGCCGACGAGGCCGCCGACCACCGCCCCGACGCTCAGCATGATCGTCGGCAGCCATTGCACAAGGCCCGCGACGGTGAAGGTCAGCACCGCCGCCACGTTCATCAGCATGGCCAGCACGATCTTGAGGCCGTTCATCGCCTTGAGGTCGCGCAGCCCGAACAGCGTCAGCGCGGCCAGCATCAGGATGCCGATGCCGCCGCCGAAATAGCCGCCGTAGATCGAGACCACACTCTGCACCGCGTAGATGCCGCCGCGTCCGAGGCGCAGGCCCATCGCGCCCTCGCGGATGTCCGAGCCGCGGGCGAACACTCCGGTGGCGAATAGGATCAGCCACGGCACGATGTGGGTGAACACGCTCGGCGGCGTGATCAGCAGCAGCAACGCTCCGGCGAAGCCGCCGACGAGCGCGATGCCGGCCAGGATGCGAACATCGAGCGCCGCGGTGTCGCCGGTGTTGAGCGCCTTGAGGTCGCCGCGGGCCATGAAGGAGGTGACGACCTGCGCCGGGAACAGCGCCACCGTGCTCGACGCGTTGGCGCCGAGCGCCGACAGCCCCGCCGCGATCAGCGCCGGGAGCGTCACGAACGAGCCGCCGCCGGCCAGCACGTTCATGAAGCCGGCGCAAAATCCGGCGAGGGCGACGAGAATCAGGATCAAGGCGCGGGCTCCGTTGCGGCGGCGGCACGATTCAGCTTTTTTGCGCGTCCACAACCTGTGGACAGTGTGAAAAGCGGGAGAACGCCACTCAGATCGACGCTCCGTTCTCGTTGCGTCAGCGTCCGTGCCGCGTCTCCTGACAATGCTTTTCCTCCTGGCGGGATGGACCCTCGCGGCCGTGCCGTGCCCCGCCGTCGCGGGCGCCTTCCTTATGGACGAGGGCTACGGGCAATTCATAGCCGGCGTCGGCTTCTCCGAGGGCTCGCGCCGCTTCGATAGCGGCGGGCAGGTCCGGCCGTCGCCGGCCTACCGAAAGATCCTGGCGAGTGGCTACCTGGAATATGGCTGGCGTTCGTGGCTGACCCTCGTCGCCGCGCCGACGCTGGCGCGGCAGGGCAGCGTGGCCGCCAACCAAGTCACCGGCTCCGATGAGAGCGCCATCGGCGCGCGACTGCTGCTCTACGGCCGGCCCGGCCAGGTGGTCTCGCTGCAAGCTCTCGTGCAGCCCCCGCTCGGCGGCGACCGCGCCAGCCAGCTCGCCAGCGGCGGCGGCTGTTCACTCGCGACCGACCTCCGCCTGCAATTGGGCCAAGGATTCGCGATCGGCGCCTGGCCGGCCTTCGTCGACGCCGCGCCGGGGGTCAGGCTGCGCGCCGACCCTTTTCCGAACGAGGCGCGACTCGACCTGACCATTGGTGTCCGCCCGATCCCGCGCCTGATGTTTCTCCTGCAGGATTTCTCCAGCTTTGCGCCGCCCCGGGGTCCGGCGGTCCAGCGCACGGATTATTCCAAGGTGCAGGCGAGCCTCGTCTACGATCTCTCGCGGCAATGGTCGATTCAGGTCGGCGTCTTCCGCACGATCGCCGGCGTCAACGCCGTGCGCGAGACCGGTCCGCTGGCGG
>CBDAPV010000002.1:0-147500 GCA_965198715.1 Beijerinckiaceae bacterium | reverse complement strand
GACGTGGGTTGCGCTCGTTGCGGGACTTAACCCAACATCTCACGACACGAGCTGACGACAGCCATGCAGCACCTGTGTTCCCGCCAGCCGAACTGAAGGACCCCATCTCTGGGACCCATACGGGACATGTCAAAAGCTGGTAAGGTTCTGCGCGTTGCTTCGAATTAAACCACATGCTCCACCGCTTGTGCGGGCCCCCGTCAATTCCTTTGAGTTTTAATCTTGCGACCGTACTCCCCAGGCGGGATGCTTAAAGCGTTAACTGCGCCACTAAGCTGCAAGCAGCCTAACGGCTAGCATCCATCGTTTACGGCGTGGACTACCAGGGTATCTAATCCTGTTTGCTCCCCACGCTTTCGCACCTCAGCGTCAGTTCCGGACCAGTGAGCCGCCTTCGCCACTGGTGTTCTTGCGAATATCTACGAATTTCACCTCTACACTCGCAGTTCCACTCACCTCTTCCGGACTCAAGAAACCCAGTATCAAAGGCAGTTCCGAGGTTGAGCCTCGGGATTTCACCCCTGACTTAAATTTCCGCCTACGTGCGCTTTACGCCCAGTAATTCCGAACAACGCTAGCCCCCTTCGTATTACCGCGGCTGCTGGCACGAAGTTAGCCGGGGCTTATTCTCCCGGTACCGTCATTATCTTCCCGGGTAAAAGAGCTTTACAACCCTAGGGCCGTCATCACTCACGCGGCATGGCTGGATCAGGCTTGCGCCCATTGTCCAATATTCCCCACTGCTGCCTCCCGTAGGAGTTTGGGCCGTGTCTCAGTCCCAATGTGGCTGATCATCCTCTCAGACCAGCTACTGATCGTCGCCTTGGTGAGCCGTTACCTCACCAACTAGCTAATCAGACGCGGGCCGATCCTTCGGCGGTAAACCTTTCAGCTCTCGCTCGTATCCGGTATTAGCCCTAGTTTCCCAGGGTTGTTCCGAACCGAAGGGTACGTTCCCACGTGTTCCTCACCCGTCTGCCACTCCCCTTGCAGGGCGTTCGACTTGCATGTGTTAAGCCTGCCGCCAGCGTTCGTTCTGAGCCAGGATCAAACTCTCAAGTTGAAGGACCTCGCGAGAGGTCCAGAGATTTGATCGTGACTGGTCACTGACTATCTCGATCCCAAGCCAGGGCGGCCAGAGATCTATTGACGAGTCCCAAGCACACCGGTCAACCACAGCCTCACGGCGCAGCCAACCCGATGGTCTTGATCCTAACGTGACCGTCAAAGTCTTGTCTCAGCCTCAGCAAATACCCCGAAGAGCATCCGCCAAGACCCGCAAGGACCCCGCCGTCCACGTTTCTCTTTCTTCCGATACAATTGTCAAACAGCAAGAAGTACCAAATCCATGGCACCTCATCATCTCGATCTTACCGCCTCAAGCACAAAACTCCATCCTAGGACAGAACCCCATACCCAAAGACACTTCGTCCAGCCCCTGGTAAACCACCAGAAAACCCAAGCCCCACATCATCGGGAGAGACGAAACAGCCGCGCCGCAAAGCAGCGCCGCCGTCGATGAACACGGTATAAGACAACCATACCAGACATGTCAATCAGGAGTTCGCGATCTTTTGCCAACAAACCTCCCCGCCCTGCGTAACGGCTCAGCGCTGCAGCCGCACGCCGACGAGGAAGATCGTGTCCTTGAAGCTGTTGCCGATCAGGCTCGATTGCAGGTTCTGCTGCGAGGCGCTGGCGATGAGCTGCACCTCGCGGCTGAAGCTGTAGGCGCCCTTCAGGGTGAATTGCGTGAAGGCTTCCTGCACCGCGACGCCCTGGTATTCGTTGGGCTGGTAGGTGGCGATGCCGCTGACGGTGAAGTGGCGGAAGAACACGTGGGCTATCTCCAGGCTGACCAGCCGCGAGATCGCGCCGGAGGCGCCGGCGAGCGTCGTCTCCGAGAACGTGGTGTTGGCGCGCAGCGTCACCGTCGTCAGCGGCGAGAAGGCGTAGACGAGCGAGCCGTCGACCGTGGGGCCGCGCAGGTTCGGCAACCGCGGATCGTCGTAACGGCGGTCGGCGTAGCCACCGGAGAAGGTGCCGGTGAAATGACCGAAGAACTCGAAGCTCGAGCCGACGCGGCCAAGGATGCCGCGCGAATTGCGGAGGTATCCGGAGAGATCGAGGTCGGTGTCGCGCACGCGCGCGTCGAAGCCGGTCTCGGCGAAGGGGATGATCGCGGGCGTCAACTCGTAAGAGGCGCGCGCGACCACGCCGTAGTCGTTGAAGTTCTCCTGGCTGTAGAGGAAGACCGTGCCGTCGGATTGCGAAGCGTTGCCGAATTGCGTGCGATCGATCGTGCCGCGCAGGTCAAGGTTGACCCGGCCGAACTGCTGCGAGGCGCCGAGCGTCGCGCCCGCCGAGACGATCAGCGGACGGCTGGTGACGAAGGCGCTGTTGGGCACGGCAAGCAGCGCCGAGCCCGGCGTCTGCGTCGCGACCACCAGCCGCGCCTCGGTGTTGATCTTGGTGTCGCGGGTGACGTCGATGCGGCCGTCGAGCAGGGCGCTGACATCGGGACGGTTGGCGTTGCTGTTGGAGGGAAACAGCGAGTAGCCGCCGCGCACGTTGCCGGTCAGGCTGTTGTTGTTGAAGTCCGACTCGATCGCCGTGCCGGCGTCGATGCGGAACTCGGCCGAGGGCCTGATGCCGACCTGCACCTGGTTGGGGTTGCTCTGGAAGCCCGTGCTGCCCTCGACGAAGGGCAGGAGGCGAAGGTCGCCGACGCGCACGCCCACCGGGGCGAAGGCGTCGGCCTCGGCCAACGCTGTCGGCGCGCTACGCGTGGGGAACGGGACCGCGGCGAAGGTCGGACCGGGCAGCAGCGGGTTGAGCAGCTCGCGCGGCTGCGGCGCCGGGTTGAGACCGGGGGTTGCCGTGGCGCTGGGCGACACCGGGGCGCGGGCCTGGTTGCGCGCCGCGGCGAGCGCCGCCGCTTCACGCAACGGGCGCACCGCGGTGCGGTAGGGCACCAGCGGCGAAAGCGGCGGATTGCTCTTGAGGTTGGGCGCGTAGAGCTTGCCCTTGCGCAGCCGCGCGCGCGCATAGTTCGGGTCGTTGGGATCGGGCTGGTTCTGCGCCGTGGTCGCCGGAAACACCTCCTCGGCGTCGCTGGGCGCGGCGGCGAGGGAAGGCGGCGCGTTACGGTCGGGCACCAGCGTCGGCGCGTCGGTCGCCGACGTCGGGAAACTGCCGAGATCGCCGCCACCGGCGCCGCGCAGCCCGGCGTCCTGCGCACGCGCGTTTGACGCAGCGAAGAGCGCGGCGGCGAGCAAGGCGCGAAGGAGCAGCAGACGCGACAGGTTCTTTCCTCGACAAAGCGCTCAGGCGTTCGTCGAGGGTTAGCGTTTCATGGTTAACGGCGGGTTTAGGCTGGCGCCCGACCCGTGCCGAAACGGGACGGCACGCGGGACGCTACTCCGCGGCCTTTGCCTCGGTCAGGCTGGGATAGTCGGTGTAACCCTCGGCGCCGCCGCCGTACCAGGTCTCCTTGTGGTCCTTGGCCAGCGGCGCGCCGGTGCGCAGGCGTTCGGCCAGGTCCGGGTTGCCGATATAGGCGCGGCCGAAGCACACGGCGTCGACCCTGCCGGCCTTCACCGCCTCGATCGCCATCTCGCGGTCGTAAAGGTTGTTGGCGATGTAGACGCCGCCGAAGGCTTCGCGCAACTTCACCCAATCCACCACTGCGTCGCGGTTGGTCTGGGTGACGCCCTCGATCATGTGGACATAGGCGATGCCGCGGCGGCCGAGCTCGGCGACGAGGTAGCCGAAGGTCGCGCGGGGGTCGTCGTCCTGCGCGCCCTGCACTGGCGCCGGCGACAGGCGGATGCCCACCCGTCCCTTGTCGAGCACGGCGATGGCGGCGTCGACCACCTCGAGCGTCAGCCGGCAGCGGTTCTCGACCGAGCCGCCGTAGCGGTCGCTGCGCTTGTTGGTGCCGCTCTTCATGAATTCGTCGAGGAGATAGCCGTTGGCACCGTGGACCTCGACGCCGTCGAAGCCGGCGCGCTTCACGTTCTCGAAGGCCTCGCGGTAGTCGGCGACGATGCCGGCGATCTCGTCCGTCTCGATCGCACGCGGCTCGGACACGTCGACCATGCCGGTTTCGATGTAGGTCTTGACGCCCTCGGCCTGGATCGCGGAAGGCGCGACCGGCTTGCCGCCGTCGGGCTGCAGGCTGGTGTGCGAGATGCGCCCGACGTGCCAGGCCTGGAGGAACACCTTTCCGCCGGCGGCGTGGATCGCCTTCACCACCTTGGTCCAGCCGGCGACCTGCGCGTCGGAATAGATGCCGGGTGTGAAGATGTAGCCCTGGCCCTGGCGGCTGATCTGCGTCGCCTCGGTGACGATGAGACCGGCGCCGGCACGCTGGGTGTAATATTCGACGTTGAGGTCGTTGGGCGCGTCGTTGCCGTGGGTGGCGCGGTTGCGGGTCAGCGGCGCCATGACGATGCGGTTGGCGATCTCGGTGTCGCCGACCTTGAGCGGCTGGAACAGGGCGGAAGCGTCGGTGGGCATGCTGTCTCCGGGTTGAGGCCGCGCTGCGGCGGCGGGTCGCTGCCTTACATAGGTGTGTTTTCCGCGCGGCCACCTCGGCCGGCGCCGGGCTGCGGCGCACGGGGCGAGACGGCGCCGACTTCGAGGCCGCCGCGGTAGGCGAGGACCAGCCCGAGGAGCCGGTGCGCCACGACGACGGTGAAGCCGTAGCCGGCGCCGCGCGCCTCGCCGCGGGCGAGCACGCGCGGGGCCAGCGCGAAAGGCAGCGGCACAGGCCCGAGACACCAGCCGACGAGGCGCCAGCTCACGCCGGCGGGCGTCGGGCGGAGGTCGAAGCGCAGGCGCAGCGGGCCGACGATCTCGTCGAAAAGGCCGAGCTGCCGGGTCGGCGCTAGGCGCGAGCGGAAGGTGCTCGTGCCGAAACGGCGGATCCAGGTCTCGCCGTCGCCAACCCGTGCGATCGCGACGGCGGCGGGCGTGCGGCCCGATCGCGGCAGGCCGAGCAGGCGGCACAGCGCCCACGCGGCGAGGCCACGGCCGGTGCGCGCGACGGCGCGGCCGGCGAAGTGGCCCTCGGCGCCGTGCACGGCCCGGACGGGAGCGGGCAGCGCGTCGAAGCGCCGGCCGATCAGGCGACGGAACAGGGCGGCGTCGTCGGGCAGGCCCTCGTCGCCGCGGGTCGTCACCGGCAGGCCGGCGAGCTCGGCGAGGATGGCGTCGCGGCTCAGCAGGCCGACGCAGGCCATGGCTCCTGAAGGCAATGGGGCGCCGGCAATTAGAGCGCGGACCAGCGCCGCCGCGGGCGCGCCGGGGATGGACGGGCCGCAGCCCCCGGCGGCGACGAGGCTCCAGCGGGCGCGGATGCGGCGGCCTTCGTCGTCGAGCCCCTCGGCCTCGACGAGCATGCCGCCGCGGTCGCTGCCGAGGGCCGAGATCGGCCCGGCGGCGACGCGCAGCACCCGCGCCGCCGGGACCAGCGTGCGCACCAGCCCGAGGCGCACCGCGAAGGAGAGCAGCCATAGCCCAAGGTGCATCGCCGGCACCTCGAGGCCGGCGAGGAACAAAGCCTCGCGGCTCACCCGGAAGCGCGCCGGCAGCAGGTCGAGGTCGGGCGTCTCGCAGAGCGAGGCGAGGCGCGCGCCGAGGCCCGGCACACGCAGGCGGCGCGGGCGCGACCAGCCCGGCGCCTCGCCCCAGCCGCCGTCGCGGAAGAGGCGCACCGGCCGCCCGGTCCACGACAGGATCGCCTCCATGACGGCAAGGCCGCGCGGCGCGCGGGCGCCGGGCAGGATGGCGACGCGGATGGCATCCACCCGGCGCCACCCGGCGACCATCTCGTCGAGCACGGCGTGGGACAGGGCGGGCGTGGAGCTGGCGCCGGCGACGGCGAGCACGCCGCGCGCCTTGGCCGAGGCGTCGAGCGCTGCCGGGAAGGCGGCGACGTAGGCGCGGGCGTCGGCGAAATCGACGTAATGCGCGCCGGCCGCGATGGCGGCGCGTGCCAGCCCGAGATCGCCATCCTGGAAGGGACCTGCGGCATCGACCACGATGCCGGGGCGGAGTGCGGCGAGGTCGGGGCGGCGGCGGTCGAAGCGAGCCACGGAGAGCGTCGCGGCGGCGCCGGGCGCCAGCGATGCGCGCAGACGCTCCAGCGCCGGCAGCGAGCGGGCGGCGAGGACGAGGTCGAGCCCGGCGATGCCGGAGAGGCGCGCGGCGAGGCGGCTGCCGAAGGCGCCGGTGGCGCCGATCAGGAGCACGCGCACGGGGAGCACGCCTAAGGCGGGCAAACCAAGCCGGGCGCGCGGCTAGGTGATACCGAGCGCGCTCATGTAGAGCTCGAGGATCGCCTCCTGCTCCTGGCGCTCGGAATGGTCCTGCTTGCGGATGCGCAGGATGGAGCGCACCGCCTTGACGTCGAAGCCGCGGCCCTTGAGCTCGGCGAAGACGTCCTTGATATCGTCGGAGATCGCCTTCTTCTCCTCCTCGAGGCGCTCGATGCGCTCGACGAACTGCTTGAGCTCCTCGGCGGCGACGCCGCTCTCGGCGATGTCCTGTGTCATAATGGTGTCCGGGGCTCGAAGACGGAGCGCGCGGGCATGCTATGGCGCACGCCCGCCGTCAAGCCGAGGCACGCCGGCTCTGTTCAGTACCCGTAGCCGTAGGGACGGCCGTAGCCGTAGCCACCGTAGGGCCGGCTGTAGCCGTAGCCGCCACCGTAGCCGTAACGGCGGCCGCCCGGCACGCCGAACCCGAACGAGTTCGGGCGACAGCGGCCGTAGGTGCCGCGTGAATAGCCAAGACCGCAGCCTTGGGCGACGAGGGTGACGGCCGGCGCGGCGCCGTCGGGGACGAGCGGCATCAGCGGAGCGGCATCGGCCATTGAGGCGCCAAGAATGGCCGTCGCGGCGACGGCGAGAAGGGACATGCGCATCGTGTGAACCTCCAGACTTGCGCCGACCATAACGTCGGGCGTCCGACAACAGCCAAGGTTGCGAAAGGTCGCCTGCCGCCGCTCGAGGCTTCGTCAGGCGGTCTCTCCCGAGGCATCATTGTGCCGCCCGGTGCGCGAGCGGAAGAAGGCCGGCTCGTGCAGCTCAGGCTGGGCCAGCACCGGCGCCAGCACGCCGGCGAGCCGGTCGGCGATGGCGCAGGCCGCCGCCTCCTCGCCGATCAGGTCCTGGCGCACCTCGATGAGCAGCCCGGCGAGCCCCCTCCGCGTGACCTCCTCGTCGAGCGTGTCGCCGCGCAGCGCGCCGTCGTAGGGCTCGTTGTCGCCGACGCTGAAGCCGGCGTCGCGCAGCCCGTCCATCAGCGGCACGGCGAAGCGCGGATCGGTGTCCCACAGCACGCCGATCTCCCAAGGCCGCGGGATGCCTTTCCAATTGTCGGTGAAGGAATGCACGGCCAGCACCGCCGGCGTGTGGCCGTGACGCGTCATCGCCTCGAGAGCATCGCCGACCGCGGTGCGGTAGGGCCGCCAGTACAGCGCGATGCGCCGCTCGATCTCCGCCGCGTCGACGCGGGCGTTGCCGGGCACGATGGCGCCGTCGGAGAGCCGCATCACCAGCGTCGGGTCGTCGGCGCCGCGGTTGGGATCGATCAGCAGGCGCGAGAAGGTGGTGAGCACGGCCGGCGCGCCGAATCTTTGCGCCAGCCGGCGGGTCACCCAGGCGGCGCCGATGTCGTAGCCGATGTGGCGGGCAAGCTGCGCCTGCGGCAGGCCCAGCGTGCCGTAGGCCGGCGGCAGGGCATTGGAGGCATGGTCGCAGATGAACAGCACGCCGGCATCGGGCGCGCCGGCAATCCGCTCGACCGGCGCCCATCCCGCCTCGGCCGCCCTCGCCTCTTCCGTGCTCATGACCTCACCACGCCTCTTCCCGCCTCGCCCGCCCACCCCGTCCGACAACCAGCGGCATGCGCTGCGGACCTGCGTCATGCTGGCGGCTCATTTGCTTTCGACAACGCCGCGCTTCTGTCGTCGGAAAGTGATCCCCTCGTGACAAAGACCCTCTCCATCGCGGCAGCCGCGGCCTTGGCCGCGATCGTCGCAGGCGGTTCGGCGCGCGCCGATTTTCGCCTCTGCAACAACACGGCCAGCCGCGTCTCGATCGCGCTGGCCTATACCGACGGCGAGGCCTGGGTCAGCGAGGGATGGTGGAACGTCAAGCCCAACGGCTGCGAGACCCTGGTGCGCGGCGCGCTTGCGGCGCAGTTCTATTATGCCTACGCGATGGACGAGCGCGGCGGCGAGTGGAAGGGCAAGGCTTTCATGTGCACCCGCGACCGCGAGTTCAAGATCGACGGGCGGCAGGACTGCTTCACCCGCGGCTTCGACCGCACCGGGTTCTTCGAGATCGACACCGGCAAGGATTCCCGCAATTGGACCGTTCAGTTGACAGATCCGGTGCCGCAGGCCTCGGCCGCGCCGCAGCCGGCCGGCAAGCCGTGAGCGCCGGACCTCCCTCCCCCGCTAAGCTGCGCCGCGCAGGGAAGGGTCTCTCGTGAGACGCCTGCGCCGCTGCAAGATCGTCGCGACGCTAGGGCCGGTGTCGACGCCCGACGAGATGCTGGCCAAGCTCTTCTCCGCCGGCGTCGACGTGTTCCGCATCAACATGAGCCACACCAGCCACGAGGATCTGCGCGCGCACGTCTTCTCGCTGCGCGAGGTCGCCAAGCGCTTCCAGCGCCCGGTTGCCATCCTGGTCGACCTGCAGGGACCCAAGCTGCGCATCGGCACCTTCGCCGTGGGCGCCGTCGGCCTGCTGCCCGGCGATCGCATCACGCTCGACAACAACCCCGAGCCCGGCGACGCCACGCGGGTTTACCTGCCCCATCCCGAGATCCTGGAGGCGCTGAAGCCCACCGACACGGTGCTGATCGACGATGGCAAGGTGCGCCTCCACGTCGTCGAGAGCACCGCCACGCACTCGCTCTGCGAGGTCGAGGTCGCCGGCACGATCTCGAACCGCAAGGGCGTCAGCCTGCCCGACACCGAGATCATGGTGTCGGCGATGACCCCCAAGGACCACGCCGACCTCCAGGCCGCGCTCGAGATCGGCGTCGACTGGATCGCGCTGTCCTTCGTGCAACGGCCCGAGGATGTCGCGGAGGTGCAGGCGATCGTCGACGGCCGCGCCCTCGTGATGTCGAAGATCGAGAAGCCGCAGGCGCTGACCAAGCTCGACGAGATCATCGCGCTCTCCGACGGGCTGATGGTGGCGCGCGGCGACCTCGGCGTGGAGATGCCGCTGGAGAAGGTGCCCGGCCTGCAGAAGCGCATCACCCGGCGCGCCCGCCGCCAGGGCAAGCCGGTGGTGGTGGCGACCCAGATGCTGGAATCGATGATCTCCTCGCCGGTGCCGACCCGCGCCGAGGTGTCGGACGTCGCCCAGGCGGTGTTCGAGGGCGCCGACGCCATCATGCTCTCGGCCGAGAGCGCGGTCGGCAAGTACCCGATCGAGGCCGTCGCCATGATGGACCGCATCGCCCAGGAGGTGGAGGGAGACCCCCTTTACCGCTCGATCATCACCGCGCAGCGCTGGGAGCCCGAGCCCACCGCCGCCGACGCCATCGCGATCGCCGCGCGCGACATGGGAGAGACGCTGGAGATCAAGGCCATCGTCGCCTGGACCTCGTCGGGCGCCACCGCCTTCCGCATCGCCCGCGAGCGCGTCGGCCCACCGATCATCGCGCTGACGCCCTACGTCGACACCGCGCGCCGCCTCGCCATCGTCTGGGGCGTGCATCCGGTGGTGACCAAGGACGCCGAGGACGTCGACGACATGGTCGACCGCGCCCTGTCGGCGGCCGAGGAGGAGGGCTTCGCCATCCACGACGATCGCATCATCGTGATCGGCGGCATCCCCTTCGGCGAGCGCGGCGGCACCAATCTGATGCGGCTGGCGCAGATCAAACGCCCGCCGGCCTGACCGGGCGACCCCGGAGGAGACCACCTTGCCCCTAGTCCGGACCCTCGCGTCCCGTGGTCGGCTGGCCCTGTTCCGGGCGCTGGGCGGCGCGGCGGCGCGGCTGGAGCCGCGTCACGACCCCGCCCACATGGCGCAGCAGTTCGAGCGCGGCGAGCTCGTCCATCGCGCCTTCGTCGATGCCGGAGCCTCGCTGCGCCGCGCCGGCCGCTTCGACGAGGCCGACGCCATGGTCGAGCGCGGCCTCGCCGTCTACCCCGCCGATCGCTCGCTGCTCTACGAGCACGCCTTCAGCGCCCACGCCGCCGGACGCTACGCCGTCGCCATCTCCCGCTGGGAGGCGGCGCTGGCGGTCGCGCCCGATCTCGCAATGTGCCACGCCGGCGTCGCCGCCAACCTGCGCGAGACCGGCGCCATCGAGCGCGCCGCCGTTGTCATCGCGGCGGCGCTGGCGCGCTTCCCCGACGACCTCACGATCCTCTCGGAAGCCGCCCGGATCGCCGACATGCGGCTGCGCTTCGACGAGGCGCTGCCGCTTTGGCGGCGCGCGGCGGAAGCACCGAGCCCGGCGCCGGAATGGCTGCAGGGCGAGGCCCACGCGCTGCTGCGCCTCGGGCGCTTCAAGGAGGCGCAGCAGGTCCTCGATCGTGCCCGGCAGCGCTTTCCTGAGGCGCCGGGCCTCAGGGCGCTCGAGGGGCTGCTCGCCTCCGAGCGCGGCGACTGGCCGAAGGCGGTCGCGCTGTGGTCGGACTACCGCCGCCGCTATCCCGAGGACGGCAACGGCGAGGTGCAGCTCGCGCGCGCCCTGGCCGAGGAGCGCAGCGCGGCGCCCCTGGTCAGCGCCGACGACCGCGATGTGCGCCGGCTCATGCTCGGCTTCGAGAGCCTCGGCGAGACTTGCGAGTTCGGCGTCGTGCAGCGCCGTTACGGCGCCGAACCCGCCGGCCTGCTGCGCTGGAACGACGTCACCTGCGACGGCCTCATCGCCGCCCTGGGCGCGCGCTTTGCCGGCCTCGGCGAGCCGGCCGAGACGCAGCTCGTCCTGGGTCCGGACCGCGAACTCCTGATCGAGGATCGCCGCTGGGGCCTGGCGCTGCACACCTGCCGCTTCGAGGGCGACGAGGACCGCGAGGCGCTGCTCGTCCGCGTTTGCCGGGAAACCGTGGCGCTTAAGGGCGAGCTGCTGGCCAAGTTGGCGGCGGGAGAGAAGATCTTCGTCTACCGCTCCTCGGGCCTCGATGGCGACCGGCTCGAGGCGCTGCACCGCGCGCTGCGCGCACACGGCCCGGTGCGCCTGCTCGCCATCCAGCCCGCCGCGCCGACCGCACCGACGTCGGTGCAAGGCGCCGCCGGCGAGTTGGTCGAGGTCGGCGAGGGACTTTTCGTCGGATTCCTAGAGAGGCTGGGGACTCGGGTGGGAGGCGCCTGGGACGTCGCCTACGATGACTGGGTGGCGGTGTGCCGCAAGGCGGCGGCCATCGAGCGGTGAGCCGGCACCGGCGAGCGACGTCGACGCCTTGCTAGACACGCCAGGTCGTCTTCCCGGGGCGAGCGAAACAACGACGGCATCCAAACTTCCAAATCCGCCCCTGCGAAACGATGGGGGGATAAGCCCTTCTCCCCTTGCGGGAGAAGGTGGCGCGAAGCGCCGGATGAGGGGTCGCTCGATCCTGGGAAGTTAGGGCGCGGCAGAGCGGCGACGTGTCCCGACCCCTCATCCGCCCTTCGGGCACCTTCTCCCGCAAGGGGAAAAGGGGATACCCGGCACTTCTCCGAAAAAGCTTCGTAAACTCGGTGGAGCGAAGCGAGATCCCGGGACCCATGACAACGCGCTTGCTGGATCGAGCGGCATCGCTCCGTCTTTCTTTCACCACGTTGTCATGGATTCCGGGCTTGCCTTCGGCGCCCCGGAAAGACGGACGCTGCGTGGCCGTGAGTCTTTCCGGCCGAGTTGCGCTCTAAAGGGTGCCGGATGCCTGCCGCGAACGGCCGGCCGGGTCCCGCCCTACGCCGCGACCTGCAGGTGAGAGGCCGCCTCGAGCGCGCCTTGCAGCGCCTTCCCGCGCTGGTCGGCGCCGAGCGCGATGCCCTCGGCTTCGATCACCTGGATGTCGCGGATCCCAAGGAAGCCGAATACGGCGCGCAGGTAGGAAACCTGGTGCTCGTAGGACGCGTGCGGGGTGCCGGCGCCGTAGAAGCCGCCGCGTGACGAGGCGACGATCACCCGCTTGCCGCCGGCCAGCCCCTCCGGCCCGTGCTCGGTGTAGCGGAAGGTCTTGCCGGCCACGGCGATCCGGTCGATCCAGGCCTTCAGCTGGCTGGGGATCGCGAAATTGTACATCGGGCAGCCGATCACGACCGTGTCGGCGGCGAGGAACTCCGCCAGCGCGGCGCCGCCGAGAGCGAGATCCTCCTGCAGCGCCTGATCGTGCTTCGTATCGGCACCCTGGCCGGCGAGATAGGCGCCGCTGAGATGGGCGATCGGCGCCGCGGCCAGGTCGCGCGTTACGACCTCCGTACCGGGAGCGGTTTCGACCAGGTGCGCGACGATGGCGGCCGAGACCTGGCGGCTGACGGACGCATCGCCGAGGATGCTGGAATTGATGTGGAGAAGCTTCATGTTGGCCTCCGATTACCAAAAGTGACCAGCCCTACTTGCGTCACTGCTCCGGCGGTCGCAAGGACGCACATCGCTTGAACCAAGGCACACGGATGTGACCAGGACTCCCTTCGAAGACGGCTCCTCGTCCGCCGAGACCAACCATTGCTGCCAGAAGGTCGCGCCGGTGCTGGCGCGAGTCGGCGACAAGTGGAGCATGTTCATCGTCATGCTGCTCGGCGACGGCCCGGTTCGCTTCAACGAACTGAAGCGGCGCGTCGAGGGCATCTCGCAGCGCATGCTGAGCCTGACGCTGCGCAACCTGGAACGCGACGGCCTGGTGTCGCGCACCGTGACCCCGAGCGTCCCCGTGCGGGTCGACTACGCGCTGACCGACCTCGGCCGCTCCCTGGCGGAGCCGGTCAAGCGCCTCGGCGAATGGGCGCAGGCCCACCACGACGACATCGCCGCCGCCCGGCAGCGCTACGGCCGGGAAGTGTAGGAGGCCCGAAACGATGCGGGGTAAGCCCCTTCTCTCCTTGCGAGAGAAGGTGGCGCGAAGCGCCGGATGAGGGGTCGCTCGATCCTGGGAGATAGCGGTCGCGGCAGAGACGAGCGGCGACGCTTTCCGACCTCTCATCCGCCCTTCGGGCACCTTCTCCCGCAAGGAGAGAAGGGGTTTTCTTGCACGGTTGTGCGAGGCGGGCCGCCTAGATCCCCTGCCCCTCGACTTCGAGCGTCAGCTTCTCGACGAGCTTCTCGAGCTCGGGCTGGTGCGGGTAGACGGCGAGCTCGCGGCGGTAGACCTGCAGGGCTCGCTTGTCGAAGCCGGTGCGCTGCAGGATCATGGCCATGCCGCTCAACGCGGCGAAATGGTTGGGATCGAGCTTCAGCACCTGCTCGACGTCGCTCATCGCGCCATTGAGGTCGCCGGCGAGGTAGCGCGCCGAGGCCCGCTTGTTCCAGCCCTCGGCCCAGTTCGGCTGCAGCGCGACGACGCGGTCCAGCACCTGGATCGCCAGCGGGTAGTTCTTGTCGGCGACGGCCTTCTCGGCGCGCGTCATGAGCAGGTCGGCGGTGTCGGATCCCGAGCGCAGCCAGACTGCCGCGATGAGCGAAGCCAACCCCTTGGATTCATCCTCGTCCTTGGCCTGGGCGAGCTTGCCGTAGAGATCCTCAAGCGTGCGGCGCCTCGAGACGGCGATCGGCGGCTTGGGCGCCAGCGCCTTGCGGATCTGCGCCTGCTTCTCCTCGGGCGTGGGCAGCGGCACCTTGGGCGCCGCGGGGCGGGCCTCGCGGCGCGGCACGACCCCGCCCGGCCCGATGACGGTGCCGCCGAATATATCAGCGCCGGAGCGGCCGCCGATGCCGCCATAGGCCCGGCCGCCGTCCGCGCCGCGGCGGCCGCCGCCCGGGGTCACCGTGCCGTACTCGTGGTAGAGGTCGGAATCGGGCGTTGCCGCCCGCGGAGCGCGAACCTCGGGCGCGTCGCCGCCGGGACCGTAGACGTGGCTGCCGGGCGGCATCGCGATCGGCGGAAGGCCGGGGATGCGCAGCAGCGGCGGCGTGTCGCCGTCCTCGGCCGCCAACGCAAAAGGCGCCGGCGACAGGATCGCCAGCGCCGTCAGGAAAGAGATAAGCCGTCCGCTGAGCGCCATCGCAGCAAGCTAGGACGGGACGGCCGAAACGTCAAAGCGCCTCGGCGCGGCCGTTTGCCGGCGCGCGAGGCGAAGGCGTCAGCCCTGGCGGGCCTTGAAGCGCTTCTGCACCTTGTTGATGATGTAGACGCGGCCCTTGCGGCGCACGAGCTGGTTCATGCGATGGCGCCCGCGCAGGGACTTCAGCGAATTGCGGACCTTCATGGCACTCGACCTTCGAAACGGAAAGGCGCCGGACACGAGGTCCGGCGCGGGTTGGCGGCTGTATGCCGGAAGGCGCGCGGGAGATCAAGTCGCGGGCTGTCGTCAAGCTGACGTCGGAGAATGCGCAACGCGTCGCCGAGCGTGGATCATGACAAATCCTCCATGTCGGCGAACGCAGGCGTGTTTTCGGGCCTTGTCGACGTACGCGACAATGGCCCGTCAATATGTCTATGGACCGCGACACCGGCCCGTCTTCTTGTCGACGTTCGTCGACTTTGGCAGGGCTACATGTCGCGGCTCGCGACGTGCCTTGCCAGGTCGCCGAGAGCAGTGCCCATCTGGACAGCTCTCAGCGTTTCGGTTAAGTTACCTAGACCTTGCGGGCAATACGATCAAGCGCCCCGGAGATGGCATGCGAGACGACACCCCTGACAGCCGCGGCAAGTGGAGCCTGCGGACGCGGATGAGCGCGGCCGGGCGGCGGCCGGCGGAACAGTTCGGCTACGTCAACACCCCGATCTACCGCGGCTCCACCGTGCTGTTCCCGACCTACGACGACCTGGTGCGGCGCACCGGCCGCTTCTCCTACGGCACCGCCGGCACCCCCACGACCCAGGCGCTGGAGGAGGCCTGGAGCGAGCTCGCCGGCGCCGCCGCCACCGTGCTGACCCCATCCGGGCTCGCCGCCATCACGGTGGCGCTGCTGACCGCACTGCAGGCCGGCGACCATGCCCTGGTGATGGACAGCGTCTACCGGCCAACGCGGCACTTCTGCGACACCATGCTGGCGCGGCTCGGCATCGCGGTGACCTATTTCGACCCGATGCTGCCGGCGGCCAAGGTTGCGGCGCTGGTGCGGGAGAACACCCGGGCGATGGTGCTGGAGGCGCCGGGCTCGCAGAGCTTCGAGGTGCCAGACCTGCCCGCGCTGGTCGCGCTGGCGCGGGAGAAGGACCTCTGCACCATCCTCGACAACACCTGGGCGACGCCGCTCTTCCTGCCGCCGCACGCGCTGGGCATCGACATGGCAGTGGAGGCCGGCACCAAATACCTCTCCGGCCATTCCGACCTGCTGCTCGGCCTGACCTCGGCCAACGAGCGCTGGGCGGCCCCGCTGCGCGCGACCTTCGACTGTTTCGCCGTGCTGGCCGGCCCCGAGGACGTGTTCCTCGGCCTGCGCGGACTGCGCACGCTGCACCTGCGGCTGCGCGAGGCGCAGGCCCAGGGCCTGGCCATGGCGCACTGGTTCGCCGCGCGGCCGGAGGTGTCGCGGGTGCTGCACCCGGCCCTGCCCGACTGCCCCGGCCATGCTCACTGGGCGCGCGACTTCAAGGGCTCGACGGGGCTGTTCTCGGTGGTGCTGCACCCGGTGGCGCAGCCGGCGGTGGCGGCCATGCTCGACCGTCTCGAGCTCTTCGGCATGGGCTATTCCTGGGGCGGCTACGAGAGCTTGGTCATCCCCTTCGACTGCGCGCCCTACCGCAGCGCGACGCGTTGGCAGCCGGAAGGGCCGGCGCTGCGCTTCTCGATCGGCCTCGAGGATCCCGCCGACCTCCAGGCCGACCTCGACGCCGGCTTCGCCCGGCTGCGGGCGGCGGGGTGAGGGCGGGCAAATGAGCGCGTCTTGCCGCGCGCGGCGGGCTCGGGCATGGTTCCCGGCAGGGGGCGTACGGGGCGTGGAACGAGATGCGTGAATTGCGGCTGGTGATGCTCGGCCTCGCGGCCGTCATGCTGCTGCTGCTCGCCGCCGGCTTCGTCGCCCGCGCCCTGCATCCGCCCGCGCGCGACCAGGCGCGAGCCGCCGCCCCGGCGCGATCCCAGGCCGATCCGCGGGCGATAGTCGAGGCGGTGCTGGCCGATGCGCCGGACTACACCCGCTTCTTCGACCGGCTGCGGCTGGCCTTCCCCAGCGACTACGATGCCATCATGGCCTCGCTCGCCGCCAACCAGCAGACGCGCGGCGGCGAGCCCGACGTCGACGTCATGATGGCGGAGGCGGTGGCGGCGCTGCGCCGCGCCCATGGCGCCTTGGCTGCACAGGCCTCGGACGCGGCGCTCGGCCAAATCTTCAGCTCCAACCTGCGCGAGATGCGGGCGATGGGCGAAGCCAGTCCCGAGCTCTGCGTCAGCTTCCTGTTCGGGGCCGCCGGCCCCGGCCTGGCGCGCTTCTCCGCCGACCACCGCGCGCTGGTCGCTGACGATGCCATCGCCGGCCTCGATGCGATCAGCTCCGGCCGCAGCGAGCCTGTCGCCCGCGCCAAGCCCGACGAGGCCGACTTCCAGCAGCTCGACGCGGCGCTGAGCGCCAAGGGGCTGACCCGGCCGCAGATCGAGGCGCTACTCGACGGCAAGACCGCCGATCCACCGATCCCCGATTCCGAGATGTGCCAGGCCGGCCAGAGCTACCTCGCCACCCTCGCCACCCTGCCCGAGGCGAGCCGCGACCGGCTCTACGCATTGGCGGTCGACCTCATGGCGAAGTCTTGAGGTTTGTTCCAGCGGTCGGCCTGCCTCGACAAGCCCACGGCGACTTGCGCCGACGGCCGCGCCCTAATGTCCGAGACTATCGCCGAAGGAACCAATGAGAACTCGATCAAATTTGCCATGGGAATAATTTTGATCAGGAGCCTTCGATGAAGCGGATTTTACTTGGAGCCTTGTTGCTGGTAAGCGGCTCTTTCACCTGCATGATGGTCGAACCGGTTTTGGCGCAGGGTGTCTATGTCGGGCCTGGTGGCGTCGGCGTCGATCCAGGACCGCGTTATCGTGACGACCGCGACAACGATCGTGAGCGCTACAGCGACGGTGAGCGCTACAGGGATCGGGATAGCGAGGACGATCGTCCGCGCCGACGCCGTCACCGCGAGGAAGACGACGACCAGTAGCGCCGCGCCTGGCGCGACGTCCACCTTCGCGAGCGTCGCCTAGCGGAACTTCCCCGGCGCCCACAGAACATCGCCGGGCCCGTGGTGGTTGGCATGGCGCGCCGCGACGAACAGGAAGTCCGAGAGCCGGTTGAGGTACTTCATCGCCGGCGCGCCGACCGGCTCGTTAGGCGTGGCAGCAAGGTGCACGATCAGCCGCTCGGCACGGCGTACCACAGTACGCGCGACGTGCAACTGGGCCGCCGCTGCCGAACCGGCGGGAAGCACGAACGAGCGCAGTGGCGTGAGGTCGGCGTTAAGCGCGTCGATGTCGACCTCGAGGCGCTCGACCTGCGCCTCGACGACGCGCAGCGGCTCGTAGGGAAGCGGCTCGCCGCTGTCGGGCGCGCAGAGGTCGGCGCCAAGGTCGAAGAGGTCGTTCTGGATGCGCGACAGCATGGCGTCGAGTTCGGCCAGCGCCGGGTCGGCGGTCGTGGCGAGCCGCGCCACGCCGATCGTCGAGTTGGCCTCGTCCACCGTTCCGTAGGTCTCGATGCGCAGGTCGTCCTTGCGCCGGCGCTCTCCGGTGCCGAGCGCCGTCGTGCCGGCATCGCCGGTCTTCGTGTAAATGCGGTTCAGGACGACCATGGTACGGTGCTCAGTGTGGGTGATGGTGGAAATAGTCTCGCACGGCGAGCACGCTCATGATGATCACGATCGCCGCGAATTGCAGCCCGATGCGCCAGCGCATCAGCTTCTGCGACAGGTTGGGGTCGCCGCCGCGCCACATGTTGACGAGTCCTAGGACGAGGACCACCGCGACGGCGCCGCAAGCGACGGCAACGAGGAGGCTTGTGGCTTTTTGCATCTCGATCCTTCGCGCCGCGGGGGTACCTTGATGGTGTCCGAGCGGGGCATCACGCCCCGCTCCATCGCCCGAGCGCGCTCGGGATCATGCTGTCAGCCGCTTTGGCTGGAGTCGACTCAGTAGGAGCGCAGAAGCCGCTCGAGGTAGTCGATCTCGCCCTGGTCACGCGCAGGATCGCTCAGGCGGCGCCGCAGTTCCTCGAGCACGCGCTGGGCGCGCTGCGCCGCCGGGATACCCAGCGGGTCGAAGCGCGAGTTGGAGTTCAGTGTGTTGTTGCCGCCGCGCGGACGCCCTAGCGGGTCGGCATCGCCGGTCTGCTGCCCCTGTTCCGAGCTCTGCGACCCGGCCTGCTCGCCGCCCTGGTCGCCGCCGGGCTGCTCGCCACCCTGTTGCTTCTGCAGCGCATCGGCGAGCTTCTTGGCACCCTTGCCGAGCGCGTCGAGCGCCCGGCCCTGGGCGTCGACCGCCTGGCCCGAGTTCTCGCCCTCGCCCTGCTTGAGCGCCTCCTCAGCCTCGCGCATGTCGTCGCCGGCATCGCCGAGCTGGCTCTGGCCCTCGCCGGCCTGTTTTAGCTTCTTCTGGATCTCGGCGAGGCGGTCGCGCAGTTCCTGCTGGCGCTGGCCGAGGCTCTTGCCCTGGCCGCCCTGCTTGCCCTGGCCCTCGCCTTGCTGACCCTCGCCTGACTGGCCCTGACCCTGCTGGCCTGCCCCCTGCTGGCCTGGCCCCCGCTGTCTCTGCCCCTGGGAGCGGCCCGGCTGGCCCGGCCGCATCCCCGGCATGCCTTCCATGCCGGGCTGCGGATCGCCCTCCTCCTCGCCCTGGCGTTCGGACTGCTGCTCCCGGCCCTGACCCTTCTTGAAGGTCTCGTCGCGCAGGTCCTGCTGGTCGCGCATCATCTGATCGAGCTGGTTCAGCCCTTCCGCCATGGCGCGGGCCTGGGGGTCGGCCTTCTGGCGCTTGGCGGTCTTGAGGTTCTCGAGCAGGTCCTGCAGCTCGTCGAGCGCCTTCTTGGCCTCCTCGCGATTACCAGACTTGGCCTGCTCCTTCAGTCGGTCGATGAGCTTCTGCAAGTCGTTTTTGCTGATCGTCTTGGCGTTCTTGCTCGCTTGCGCCTGCTGCTGGTCCTTCGTCTTGTCCTGCTCGGCGAGCTCCTTGAGGAACTTGTCCATCGCCGCCTGGAGATCCTCGGTGAGCTTGGCGATCTCCTCGGGAGGGGCGCGTCGGTCGATGGCGTCGCGAAGCGCCTTCTCGGCATTGCGCAGGGCCTTCTCCGCCTCGGTGAGGTCGCCGTTCTCGATCTGCAGCGCCATGCCCCAGAGGAAGTCGGCCACCGCGACGAGCTGCGGCTTGCTCTGGGCCTGCGCCAGCGTGTCGAGAGCGAAGCGCAGGCCGAGGTAGACGCCCGAACTCTCGCCGAACGCGTCCGGCTCGATCATCATCGCCTCGAGCGCCGCAGCCACCTGGTTGCGATCGCCCGGGTTCAGCACGAGGTTGCGGCGCTGCTCCACCAGCGCGCGCGCGATCGGGTTGGCGAAGGGCTTCTCCGGCAACACGATCTCGACGGGCTCGCTGCGGCCCGCGTTGCCGCCCTCGTCCCTGGCGACGAGCACCAGGGTGGCGCTGGCTCCGGCCCAGGGGCTTTCGGAGAGGTCGGCGGTGGTCTCGCCGTCGCCGAGGCCGTGGCTCAGGCCGGGCAGCGAAAGCAGCATCTTTGGCGGATCGACCAGAGCCGGGCCGGTCGCCGGCGTCCCGTCGATCTTGGGATTGGAGAACTGCGCCTCGGCGGCCGCCACGCCGTAATCGTCGCCGACGGTGTAGGCCAGCGTCAGCGAGCCGCGCGCATTGTGCTTGGGAACCTCGCGCAACGCAATCGTCGGCGGCTGGTCGGGGGTCGCCGCCAAGTCGTAGATGCCGCGCAAGCCGCCGCCGTGGCGCAACGTCAGGCGGCTATCGCCGTGCAGCACCAGCCTCGTCTCGCTGTCGCCGGGCGCATCCGAGCCCGTAGCGGAACTCTGCTTGGCCTGCTCGGGGCCGGCGCCATCGGCGGTGGCATCCTTCTTGAGCTTGGCCGGGGGCAGCAGCGGCCCCGAGGTCTCGACCTCGACGGCGCTGCCGCCTGAAGAGCGGATCACGACCGTGGAGCCCGCCGGCGCGGCGAGGCGCAGCGGATGCGCGGAATCGCGGGCGGCGTCGGACGCGAGGTCGAGCAGCACCGGCGGCTTACCGGTGTAGGCCGGCGGGTCGATCCAGGCGTCGATGCGGTAGCCCGGTCCCGACGCAGCGGCATCGCCGAGGTCGAAGGCGGCGGCGATGCGTGCGTAGCGCTGCGGTCCGGCGACGATGGCGCAGGCGAACAGCGCCACGACGATCCCGAAGCGCAGCGCGTAGCGGTCGAGCTCCACGGCGCGCGGCGAGGGCCGGCCGGCGGTGAGGCGGGCGGCCTCGGCCTCGGCCCGGCGCTGATGCAACGCCCACAAAGCATCGGTGGCGGGGTCGCGGCCGGCGGCGGCGAGCCGGTCGTTGAGCGCGGCGGCGGGCCGGTGCACCGCACCCGAGGCGCGATCGACGCGACGCAGCGCATCGGCGCGGCTCAGCGGCCTGAGGCGCCACAGGCCGAAGGTGGACAGGGCGAGCGCGACGGCGAAGATTGCCAGCCCGACCGCGCGTGCCCAATGCGGCACGGCAAGCCACAGGCCGAGCCAAGACAGGGCGAGGAAGACGCCGGCGACGACGAGCGGCGGGATGAGGCCTCGCCAGATCCGCTCCCAAAGGTCGAGGCCGCGCGCCGCCGCGACGAGGCGCGCGAGGCGGCGCTCGACAGGGCTCTGCGGCGGATGCTTGTTGGCGGACTCGGGCAAAGCGGGCTTAGGCAAAGGCGCTCCTGCGGCCCCGCGCGGCGGCGGGGCGGGCGTCTGCCACCTGTTATCGCAACCAAGCCGGAAGTTTGTCGAGCCCGATCAGCTCGTCGTAGGAGGGGCGCGGCCTCACGACGCTCCATTGGGCGCCGGAGACGAGCACCTCGGGCACCAGGAGGCGGGTGTTGTAGGTGCCGGCCTGCACCGCGCCGTAGGCACCGGCCGACATCAAGGCGAGCCGCTCGCCGGCCAGCGGCCGCGGCATCGTACGGCCAAGCGCGAGATAGTCGCCGGTCTCGCAGACCGGCCCGACGACGTCGGCCTCGACCATCGGCCGGTCGGCCGGCGGCGTGAGCAGCGGCTCGATGTCGTGATGGGCCTCGTAGAGCGTCGGACGGATGAGGTCGTTCATCGCCGCGTCCACCACCACGAAGCACTTGGCCTCGCCCTGCTTCACAAGCACCACCTGCGTGACCAGGATGCCGGCATTGCCGACGATCAGCCGGCCCGGCTCGAACACCAGCTGGCACGCGAAGCGCCCGAGATGGCGGCGCACCACCTCGGCGTAGCGGGCGGGATGGTAGCTATCGGGGTCCTCGTGGGCGCGGTAGGGGATGCCGAGGCCGCCGCCGAGATCGACGTGATGGATGCGGTGGCCATCGGCGAGCAGCGCGTCGAGGAAGCCGGCGAGGATGGCGAAGGCGCTGTCGAAGGGCGCGAGATCGGTGATCTGCGAGCCGATGTGCATGTCGACGCCGGTGACGGCGAGGCCCGGCAGGGAGGCGGCGGTGCGGTAGGCCTCGCGAGCCCCCTCGATCGGGATGCCGAACTTGTTCTCGGCCTTGCCGGTGGCGATCTTGGCGTGGGTCAGCGCGTCGACATCGGGATTGACCCGCAGCGCGACCGGCGCCGTCACCCCCTTTTCGCTGGCGATGCGCGACAGCGTCGCGAGCTCGGGCTCGGATTCGACGTTGAAGCAGAGGATGCCGGCCTCGAGCGCCGCCGCCATCTCGCGCTCGGTCTTGCCGACGCCGGAGAAGGTGATGCGGGCGCCCGGCACGCCGGCGGCCAGCGCGCGGCGCAGTTCGCCCTCGGAGACGACGTCGGTGCCGGCGCCCTCGCGCGCGAGCGTCGCCAGCACGGCCTGGTTGGAGTTGGCCTTCACGGCGTAGCAGACCAGCGAATCGAGCCCGGCGAAGGCGTCGCGGAACACCCGGTAGTGCCGCACGATCGTCGCGGTGGAATAGCAGTAGAACGGCGTGCCGACCACCTCGGCGAGCGCGCCGAGATCGACGTCCTCGGCGTGGAGCACGCCGCCACGCATGGCGAAATGGTGCATGGGGCTCGGCTACTTGACCAGCGGGTCGAGGAGGAAGGTGCTGGGCTGGGCGACGGGCGGCGCGTTGATCGGGCGCGGTGGCGGCGCCGCGGTCGCCGCATTGAGCTTGGCAATGGCCGAGCGCTCGTAGACCTGGTTGGGGCTCTGGATCAGCCCGGGCGTGTCGATCTCCTGCAGCACGCGCTGCTGCTGCGCCTCCAGCGCGGCCGACGGCACGTTGACCACGGGAACGCCCGGCGGCGGCTCGAGCGGCCCTTTGCGGCCGCAGCCGGCGACGAGCAGCGCCAGCGCGCAGGCGCACACCGCGCCGCGACCCAGTGATGGCAGGTGACCCAACATCGAACTCCGTTCGCGTCCTCTATAAGACAAACCTGGGGCGGGGCGAAGGTGCGAACGAGCGATGCTGGCGGAGCGTGATGGAGAAACCCTGAACGCGGGCGCGACGCTCGACCTCGAGGCGCGCCTGCTCTACCGCGACGCCTTGATGCTGGTGATCGACAAGCCGCCCGGCATCGCCGTGCATCGCGGGCCGAAAGGCGGCGCCAACCTGCAGGATGGCTTCTCCGCCCTGCGCTTCGGCCTGCCGCGCGACCCGGCGCTGGCGCACCGGCTCGATCGCGACACCTCGGGCTGCCTGGTGCTGGGGCGGCACCGCAAGGCGCTGGAGAAGCTCGGGCTGCTGTTCAAGCAGGGCAGGATCGCCAAGACCTACTGGGCCGTGGTCGAGGGCGAGCCGGAGGCCGACGAGGGGCTGATCGACCTGGCGCTCGGCCGGCTCGACGCCGAGCGCGGCTGGTGGATGAAGGTCGATCCCGCCGGGCAGCCGTCGCGGACGCGCTGGCGGGTGATGGCGCGCGGCGGCGGCCGCGCCGCGCTGGCGCTGGAGCCGCTGACCGGGCGCACCCACCAGCTGCGGGTACATTGCGCGGCGCAGGGCTGGCCGATCCTCGGCGATCCGATCTACGGCCGAGGGGAAAGAACGGCCGGCGCGGTGCCGCTGCAGTTGCTGGCCCGCGCCGTTGCCGTGCCGCTCTACAAGAACCGCGACCCGGTCGTGGTCGAGGCGCCGGTGCCGCCGCACATGCACGTGGCGCTCGACGCGCTGGGCGTCAGGCGATGAGCCGGCGGCGGCGGCCCTTGGCGGCGTAGAGCGCGCGGTCGGCGCGGGCGACGATGTCGCCGACGCTGCGATCGCAGGGCAGGCGCATCGCGCTGCCGCAGCTCGCCCCCACGACAATGGCGGCGCCGACGAAGGCGAAGGGCTCGAAGAACGCGGCCTCGATTCTCGCAACGAGAACGTCCATGCGTTCGAGCGTCGTGGCCGGCAGGAGCACGGAGAACTCGTCGCCGCCGACCCGCGCGAGGCATTCGCCGGGCGCGACGAGAGCCGCCAAACGCCGCCCGACCTCGCGCAGGAGTTCGTCACCGACGCGATGGCCGTGGCAATCGTTCACCGGCTTGAAATGGTCGAGATCGATGGCGATGACGCCGAAGAACGGCTCGGCCTCGTCCGCGAAACAGCGTTCTGCGGCGCGCTCGAAGGCGCGGCGGTTGCCGACGCGGGTCAGGAGGTCCGTCGCCGCCTCTTGCGCCAGGCGCATCATCTCGAGCTTGCGTTCCGTGACGTCGAGCACGATGCCGACGACATGCGTCGGTCGGCCGGAGGCGTCACGGACCGGCCGCCGACGTGTCTGCAGCCAGCGCGTACGCCTCTCGTGGGTGAACACGCGGAACTCGACGGTCGCGTCCTGATCGCCGTCGGGCATCTCTAGGTCCAGGTCGTCGACATGGACGTGGCTGACGTATTCGGCGAGGTTCAGCGAGGCGCGGCCGGGTCCGGCGATCTTCTCGGCGAGCCCGCGCGAAGTCTTGAACTCGCGTGTGGCGAGGTCCAGCGTCCAGAAGCCGCCGTCGAGCGTGTCGAGCGCCAGGGTCGGCAGGTCGGCCGTTGCCGCCTCTTCGAGGCGGCTGCAGACGCCGTAGAGGAACGCCGGCCTTCCGTCGTCACCGGCGACGGAGAACAGCGTGGTCTGCCAGCGCCGCAGCTCGGCGCCGACCATCGCGCTGGAAGCGTAGCTCACCGCGCCGTCGACGCTACACGCTCGATATCGCTGCACGATCTCCGCCGCGACATCGGGCGGGAAGATGTCGTGCGGAGTGAGGCCGGGCTGGAACGCGCTGTGGCCGCTCAGCGCAAGGCTTGAAGCATTTGCATCGTGGAAACGAAAATTCTCGCCGTCGACGGCGATGCTGTAGGCGGCGGCATGGATGGCGTGAATGTCGAACATAGGCTGCGAAACACACCGACGAGATCGGCTACAACCTAATCGCGAACGATTAACATTCCATCGCGTCACCTGCTGCACCCGCACTCACGCGGCGGCGAGTCCGGCGAAGTCGGCGACGACCCGCTCGTAGACCGAGCGCTTGAACGGGATGATGAGCGCGGCGAGCTCGTCCATGCGCGCCCATCGCCAGGACTCGAACTCCGGCTTGAAGCCGCCGGGCGGCGCCACGACGTTGATCTCGCTCTCCGGGCCGGTGTGGCGCAGCGCGAACCAGCGTTGGCGCTGGCCCTTGTAGCGACCGCGCCAGGAGCGCCGCGAGGAATCCACCGGCAGGTCGTAGCAGTACCAGTCCGGCGCCTCGGCGAGCTTCTCGACCGATGTGACGCCGGTCTCCTCGGCGAGCTCGCGAAGCGCCGCGGCATAGGGATCCTCGCCCGGATCGATGCCGCCCTGCGGCATCTGCCAGAGGTGGGCGGCACCCGCGGAGTCTCCGTTTCGCTTGGGGCGGCGCTTGCCGATGAACACCAGCCCCTCGGCGTTGAGGAGCATGATGCCGACGCAGGGCCGATAGAGGCCGAAATCCTCGACCCGGTTCATCGCGTGGCGGCCGCCTGTGTCGGATCGCCGGCGTGGGCGAGCGTGCCCACCGGCACGAGCACCACGCCGCGGCCTCCGATCTCGCTGGCGAAGCGGGCGATCGTGCCGAGGTGCTCGGGCAGGCCGCTGGCCATGCCGATCGCCGTGCCCTTGCGCTTGGCGATAGCGACGAGCTGATCGAGGTTGGCGCGCACGACGGCGGGATCCCCGGTGGCGTCGAGAACGAGGTCGGCCTTCGCAAACTCGACGTTGAGGTCCGGCGCGAGGCTCTCGGCCACGGATCGCCGCGACGTGCCGTCGTCGAGATAGAACAGGTGGCGCGCTCCCGCGGTCTTGAGCACGAGGGTCATGGCGCCGGTGTCGGCGGTGACCGGCGACCCGAGCAGGTTGGCGACGCCGTCGTAGCCGGAAAAACGCTCCATCAACCAGGCGAGGTCGCTCTTGAACCCATCGGTTGCAGCGTCGGCACGCAGCGCGTGGGGACCGGGGCTGCTGCCGCCCTCATTGCGCATCGGCAGCTGCAGCAGCACCTCGTGGCCCTTGGCCTTCGCCGCCGCGACGCTGGCCGCGACCGCGGTGCCGTATGGCAGGAAGGCGAGCGTGACGGCCGCGGGCATCGTCCCGATGGCGGTGCGCGTCGCACCGGCATCGAGACCCATCCCGGACACGTAGATCGCGACGCGGGGCTGGGCCGGTGTTGATACCATAGTCGGGGCAACCGTCGAGACAGCCTTGGCACCTGGTCCAGGCGCAGCACGAACCTTGCCCAGAGGATCATCGATCGCGCGGGTGACATCGATCACCAGCGGTCCCGCGACGGCCGGCGGAGCGGTGAGGCTGGGACCGAAACCGCGGTAGACCATCACGCCGCCTTCGAGGTTTCCCGCCCGCGAGCGGTCGACCGGCTCGTTCGCCGCCGTGGAGGATGCTCCGGGAACGGCGGCGGTCGGAGCCAAGGTGCCGGTCGGTGTCGTATCGAGCGCCGGCGGGCGAGATGGCGCCAGCAACGGCAGCGGCAGCGGCAGCGGCAGCGGCAGTTCGGCGACAGCGAAGGGTCGTCCGCCGCGCGGGTCGGCGACGGTCAGCATCCACGCCACGGCGACGAGCGCCGCCGCAACGAGACCACCACCGGCGAGCAGGACGATCGGACGCCGTCGTTTCGGCGGCGGCGTCATGCCCAGCGGGGCGTTCAGGTCCATCCAGTGGTCCTCGTGATCATCAAGACCGCTCCGAATCGTTGCGGCCAGGCACGTGCTCCTATCGTGCGCCGGGCCGGAGGGCATCGCAAGCGATCCGCCGACGGGCTCTGCGGCGACCTGCGGAGTACGCCTCGCCTACTGCACCTTCGCGGGAGGCGCCGTGTTCGGCACGCCACCGGTGGTCGGCGCCTCGGGCGCAGCCGCGCCTGGCTTGACCTCGGTGGCCAGCGGCGCGGTTGGCTTCGGCGCGGCCGGCGCGTTGGCCGACGTCTTGACGCCGCGCAACAGGTCTTCCGCCGCGATCAGCTGCGTGTCCTTGGCGGGATCCGGCGGAACGTAGGCCGAGGAGCCGTGCCCCTCGTCGCCACCCTGCGTCAGGTGGCCCTTCAGCGAGGCCTCGCCCTTGGTGTCGTCCTTACCCTTGATGTCGGCAGGCACGTCCTCCTGCACCACCACGTCCGGCTCGATGCCCTTGGCCTGGATCGAGCGGCCCGACGGCGTGTAGTAGCGCGCCGTGGTGAGCCGGATGGCACCGTTCGACTGGCCCAGCGGGATGATGGTCTGCACCGAGCCCTTGCCGAAGGAACGCGTGCCCATGATCGTGCCGCGCTTGTGATCCTGCAGGGCGCCGGCGACGATCTCGGAGGCCGAGGCCGAACCGCCGTTGATCAGCACCACCAGCGGCTTGCCGTGCGAGATATCGCCGGGGCGGGCGTTGTAGCGCTGGGTCTCGTCGGCGTTGCGGCCGCGCGTCGAGACGATCTCGCCGCGATCAATGAAGGCGTTGGAGACGGCGATCGACTGATCGAGCAGGCCGCCCGGGTTGTTGCGAAGATCGAGGATGTAGCCCTTGAACTTGTTGTCTGGAATCTCCTTTTCGAACTTGTCGATAGCCTCCTTGACCCCGTCGAACGTCTGCTCGTTGAACTGGGTGATGCGGATGTAGCCGATGTCGCCGCCTTCGATCTTGTTGCGGACCGACTTGATGGTGATCACCGCGCGGGTGAGCTTGATGTCCTTGGGGTCTTTCTTGGGGCCACGCAGCACCGTCAGGGTGACCGGCGTGTTCACCGGGCCGCGCATCTTGTCGACTGCCTGATTCAAGGTCAGGCCCGAGACCTGTTCGCCGTCGATGGCGGAGATGATGTCGCCCGAGAGGATGCCAGCCTTGGAGGCCGGCGTGTCGTCGATCGGAGTCACCACCTTGATGAGGTCGTTGTCCTGCGTGACTTCGATGCCGAGGCCGCCGAACTCGCCGTGCGTCTGCACTTGCATGTCGCGGAAGCCCTTGGCGTCCATGTACGACGAATGCGGGTCGAGCGAGGTCAGCATGCCGTTGATCGAGGCCTCGACGAGCTTCTGGTCGTCCGGCTTCTCGACGTAGTCGGTGCGGATCTTCTCGAAGACGTCGGCGAAGAGGTTCAGCGATCGATAGGTGTCGGGGGCGGCGGCGCTGGCCCCGGTGAACATGTGCGGTTGCAGGCCGAGCGCGACGGAGCTTCCCAGCGCCGCACCAAACAACACAAGCGAGACTTTGCGCATCAGCCGCGAACCTTTTGAAGCTCCGGTTTCGCCCACCATGGGCCCGGATCGATCGTCGCCCCGTCCTTGCGAAACTCTACGTACAACACAGGCTGCGCGGCACCGAGGGCGACGGCGGCGGCAGACTTGTTCGAGCCGTCGCCCATGGCGCCGACGGGCTCTCCAGCCAACACGAACTGGCCCGAGGTTACGTTGACCCGCTCCATGCCGGCAAGAACTATATAGTACCCGCCCCCGGTGTTGAGGATCAACAGCTGGCCGAACGACCGGTAGGGACCGGCGAAGGCGATCCATCCGTCGGCCGGCGCACTGACGGTGGCTCCGGCGCGGGCGGTGAAGAGCGTGCCCTTCTCGCTGCCGCCGAGGCCATCGTCCTCGCCGAAGCGGCGCAGCACCGAGCCGCCGCCAACCGGCGCCGACAGCGTTCCCTTGGTGGAGGCGAAGGCCGCGGCCGGTGCGAGCCGCGACGGATCCTTCGGTGATGCCTCTCGCGGAGCAGCTTGGCGCGCGTCCGGCATCATCATCGCGAGCTTGGCATCGGAATCCTTGGCCGCCTCGGCGGCCTGCGAGGCGGCACCGCCGTCGCGCTCGGAGCGCGCAATCAATTCCTTGAGAGACCCGGCTTCGGCGGCGAGCTGCTTCGCCTTGTCGCGCTCGGCCGCCATGTCGCTCTCGGCCTTGCCGAGCGCCTGCTGGCGCGCGTCGATCAGTGCCGCCAGCTGCAACTTCTCGCCGCGCAAAGCTCCAAGCTCGCCGTCGATGGTCCGATGCTCGGCCTCGATCGCCTTCCGCGTGGCGGCGAGATCGGCAAGATCTGCGGTCAGGGCATCGATCTCGGCGCGCATGCCCGGCACCACGGCGCCGAGCAGCATGGAGGTGCGAATGGCCTTCAGTACGTCCTCGGGCTCGACGAGCAGCGCCGGCGGCGGCCTGCGCCCCATGCGCTGCAGCGCCGCCAGCACCTCCGCCACGACCACGCGACGACCCTGGAGCGAGCGCTTGATGGCGTCCTGTCGCGAACCCAGTGTGTCGAGCCGCACCTCGGCGTCGGCGACGCGTCCCTCGGCCTCGGACACCTTGCGCGTCGTGTCGATCAGCGACGACTGGAAGCGGGCGCGATCGGAGGTGTAGGTGGCGATGTCGGCGGCGAGCGCCCGGCGCTTGGCCTCGGAGCCGTCAATGCTTTCCTGCAGGCCGCGCAGCTTCAGCTGGCTGTCGTCGGCAGCGGGCTTGGCGTCGGCAATCTGCGGCTGGGCTCGCGCGGGAGCGAAAGGATAGAGCATGGCGAGCGCCATCGCCGCGCCCATCGACGCGATTTCCCAGTCTCGCCGCATCGATCCCTCCGCTCCAGCAACGGAAAGGCGAGATCGTGTCGTTATGACGACCTCGCCGTCGGACTGGGCTCAACTCGCCGCCGTCGCCGTCGCCGCCGCCGCGGAGCTTTGAGAACTCGGCTTGACGCGGCGCGTGGCGACTAGATGTTGGATTTGTCTGAAGGATCTCCGCATGACCCGCTCCGAGCCTTTTCCCCAGCCCAACGACCTCGACGCCTTCTGGATGCCCTACACGGCCAACCGCGCCTTCAAGCGCCGACCGCGCCTTCTCGCCGGCGCCAAGGACATGCACTACGTCGACACCAGCGGTCGCCGCATCCTCGACGGCACCGCCGGCCTGTGGTGCTGCAACGCCGGCCACGGCCGCGACCCCATCGTCGCCGCGATCCAGGAGCAGGCGGCGACGCTCGATTTCTGCGCGCCTTTCCAGTTCAGCCATCCCAAGGCGTTCCAGCTGGCGAGCCGCATCGCCGCCCTGGCGCCGGGCGACCTCGACCACGTGTTCTTCACCAACTCCGGCTCGGAGGCGGTCGACACCGCCCTGAAGATCGCCCTGGGGTTCCACAACGTGAGCGGTCAGGCCTCGCGTTTGCGCTTGATCGGGCGAGAGCGCGGGTACCACGGGGTCGGCTTCGGCGGCACCGCCGTCGGTGGCATCGGCGCCAACCGCAAGGTCTTTGGTCCGCTGCTCGCGGGCGTCGATCATCTCCCCACGACCTACGATCGCGAGCATCAAGCCTTTTCGGTGGGAGAGCCCGCATGGGGCGCGCACCTCGCCGACAGCCTCGAGCGGCTCGTCGCGCTGCACGACGCCTCGACGATCGCGGCCGTCATCGTCGAGCCGATGGGCGGATCGACGGGCGTGCTGCCACCGCCCCTGGGCTACCTGCAGCGTCTGCGTGCCATCTGCGACAAGCACGGCATCCTGCTCATCTTCGACGAGGTGATCTCCGGCTTCGGGCGTCTGGGGTTCGCTTTCGCGGCCGAGCGCTACGGCGTGGTGCCCGACATGATCACCTTCGCCAAAGGGGTCACCTCCGGAACGGTGCCGATGGGCGGCGTGATCGTGCGCGCACCGATCCACGACGCGTTCATGAAAGGCGCGGACAACGCCGTCGAGCTGTTCCACGGCTACACCTATTCCGCACACCCGCTCGCCTGTGCCGCCGCGCTCGCCACGCTCGATCTCTATCGCGACGAGGGCTTGTTCGAGCACGCTCGCCGGGGCGAGGCGGCCTGGGCGAAGGCGATGCACGCGCTGCGCGACGCGCCCCATGTGGTCGACATCCGCACGCTCGGCCTCACGGCCGCCATCGAGCTCGCGCCGCGACCCGGCCACCCCGGAGCCCGAGGCTACGCCGCCGTCGAGCACGCGTTTTTCGCCCTTGACACCGTCCTGCGGCAAGCCGGCGACACGATCGTGCTGACGCCGCCGCTCATCGCGGGCGAGGAGGACGTGGCGGCGCTTGCGTCAACGGTCCGTGCTGCCATCGAGAGCGTGGGATAACCTTATCAGACGCCATTGACTTGCGCGCTATCCATTGCTACTTGATGTAATGTGGGATCGTTGTGGCCTCTTCACCTTTGCAGTACTTAAACAATACTTTGAGTTCGAGTGAACCCGAAGTCTTGTTACGAATGAAGGAAAATTTAAGTCGGCTATCCCTACTAGATGGTGATCCCTGCGCTAGAATTGCGAAAAGGCGCACGCGCAGGGGTGGAGCGCGGAACCATACCGATCAAGGAGAGATCATGGCGAGTGACGCCGACAGCTTCGCCGAGTGGGCGAGCCAACCGTTTCAGCCCAGCCAATGGAAGGGCAACGGCGAGGCCGCCGAAGTCGGCGAACGAGTTGTCGAGGCGCTAGAATACATCGCGGCCCAGCTCGGCGAAATCTGCCGAAAGATGGATGATGTCGGGTCCGGGTACGTCGCGACGACGGAAGATTTAGATAAGATGAACGAGCTTCTGCGGAAACTCTGAAGGTTTGCTGGACACCACGGAAGGCTTGCGCCAGGGCAGCCCGATCCTTATGGCTCCGCTAAACTTTCGGCTTTGGAGTTGAACAGTGGCACGGGCCAATTTCCTTTTCACCAGCGAATCCGTCTCCGAAGGCCATCCGGACAAGGTCTGCGATCGCATCTCCGACGAGGTCGTCGATCTGTTTTTCTCCGAAGGTGAGAAGGCCGGCCTGGACCCCTACGGCATCCGCGTCGCCTGCGAGACCTTGGCCACGACCAACCGTGTGGTGATCGCCGGCGAGGTGCGCGGCCCCGACATCGGCAAAACCCGGATCATCGAGGTCGTCCGCGCGGCCATCAAGGACATCGGCTACGAGCAGGACGGCTTCCACTGGGAGAACGCCGATATCGAGATCCTGCTGCACGCCCAGTCCGCCGACATCGCGCAGGGCGTCGACTCGGCCGGCAACAAGGACGAGGGCGCCGGCGACCAGGGCATCATGTTTGGCTACGCCTGCCGCGAGACGCCGGAGCTGATGCCGGCGCCACTCTACTACAGCCACAAGATCCTCGAGGACCTCGCCCGCGCCCGCAAGGCCAAGGATGGTGACGCCGCCAAGCTCGGCCCCGACGCCAAGAGCCAGGTGACGGTGCGCTATGTCGACGGTAAGCCGGTCGGCGTGACCCAGATCGTGCTTTCGACCCAGCACGTCGACGAGGACCTCTCCTCCGCCGACGTGCGCGCGATCGTCGAGCCCTACATCCGCAAGACGCTGCCGGACGGCTGGATCTCGGACGAGACGGTGTGGCACGTGAACCCCACGGGCAAGTTCGTCATCGGCGGCCCCGACGGCGACTGCGGGCTGACCGGGCGCAAGATCATCGTCGACACCTACGGCGGGGCGGCGCCCCACGGCGGCGGCGCCTTCTCCGGCAAGGACCCGACCAAGGTCGACCGCTCCGCTGCCTACGTCGCACGCTACCTCGCCAAGAACGTCGTCGCCGCCGGCCTCGCCGATCGCTGCACGATCCAGCTCTCCTACGCCATCGGCGTCGCCGAACCGCTGTCGATCTACGTCGACACGCACGGCACCGGGCATGTCCCGGAGGAGAAGCTCGAGCAGGTTCTCGGCTCCATCATGCGGCTCTCGCCGCGCGGCATTCGCGAGCACCTCAAGCTGAACCGCCCGATCTACGCGCGCACCTCGTCCTACGGCCATTTCGGCCGCAAGCCCGACGCCGACGGCGGCTTCTCCTGGGAGAAGACCGATCTCGTCGACAAGCTCAAGGACGCCGTCGCAGCCTGATGGAGGAGGCGCTCCCTCCTCCCGTCGGCGGGAGAAGGGACAATCTCCTGCGCGGCCGCCGCGTCGGCAAGCCGCTGACGGGCTACCGCCGCGAACTCATGGACGTGCTTCTGCCGCGCATCGCGGTGGATCCGTCGCAGCCGATCGACCCTGCCGCGCTGTTCACCCGGCCGCGGCCCGACCTTCATCTCGAGATCGGCTTCGGGGGCGGCGAACACCTGCTAGCCGCCGCCAAGTGCGAAACCGAGATCGGCTTTATCGGCTGCGAGCCCTTCGTCAACGGCATGGCGCGGGCGCTGGCCGAGCTCGCCACCGCCGACCTCGATAACCTCCGCCTGCACTGCGGCGACGCCGGCGAGGTCATCGACGCCCTGCCCGACGCCTGTCTCGGCCGCGTCTACCTGTTCTACCCCGACCCCTGGCCCAAGCGCCGCCAGCAGAAGCGCCGCTTCGTCTCGGACGAGATGCTGGCCCGTCTCGCCCGCGCGATGCGCTCCGGCGCCGAGCTGCGCTTCGCCACCGACATCGACGACTACTGCGGCTGGACCCTGGCCCGCCTGCTGCGCTCGCCCGATTTCCACTGGGTCGCGTCCAAGGCCGAAGACTGGCAGCGTCCATGGCTTGGCTGGGTGCACACCCGCTACGAGGCCAAGGCCCACGCCGAGGGGCGGCGCGGCTGTTACATCACCGCCGTGCGGTCGTGACGCCCGTCACTCCGGCATGGTCTCGTTGAACCCCATCACAGTGGCGCCCCACGCATCGATTTCGACACGGCTCAGCGAGCCGGGCGCGACCTCGATGCGGTGGAGCTTGTCGAGCGACAGCCCGAGATAAAAGAAGAGGGCCGCCTTCAGCGGGTCGGAATGGCCGACCAGCACGAAACAGCCTTCGGGGTGTGCGCCGCGGAGCTTGTCGACGAAGTCGAGGATGCGGTTCTGCGCCGCCCGCATCGTGTCGCCGGCCGGCGTCGCCGAGATCGCGCGCGCGGCGTTCCACTGGCGCCAATCCTCGAGCGGCTCCAGCTCCGTCAGCGTCTTGCCCGACCAGCTGCCGAAATCGAGTTCCTCGAGCGCCGGCTCAATCCGAGCCTCGAGAGCGAGCCGCCCGGCGATCACCTCGGCCGTCCCCCGCGTGCGCTCCAGCGGGCTCGTGTAGACGGCATCGATGGCGAGCCCGGCGAGCCGTTCGGCGGCCCACTCCGCCTGCCGACGGCCGAGAGCGTTGAGATGCACGCCGGGACGGCGTCCGTCGAGGTAGCGGTTGAGCCGGTCGTGCGCGCCGTGGCGAACTAGAATGAAGGTGGCCATGCGCCGGCTCAGTCGTAGCGCTTCAGCTCCGCCGCCGCGTCGGCGGGCGGGCGATCGAGGTTGAAGCCGCTGACGAACAGGCCCTTCCTGTCCATCAGGTAGGTGATGGCGGTGTGGTCCATCGTGTAGGTGCCGTCCTTGTCGGGCTTGGCCTCGGCGTAGACCTTGTAGTCGTCCTCGATCTTCTTGATGGCCTCGGGCGAACCGGTGAGGCCGACGATGCGCGGATCGAAGCTCGAGAGATAGTCTTTCATCGCCGCCGGCGTATCGCGCTGCGGATCGACGGTGACGAAGAAAGCCTTGGCCTTGGCATCAGGCCCCAGGGCCTTGAACACCGCGGAGATCTGCGACAGCGTCGCGGGGCAGACGTCGGGACAATGCGTGTAGCCGAAGAACAGCAGGCTCGGCTGCCCCTGCAGCGCCTGCTGGGTGATAGGCGCACCGTCCTGCGAGACCAGCGCGAAAGGTCCGCCCACCGCCGCGGTGCCGCCCTGGCCGTCGCCGCCGCGCCAGAGGAACACGCCGGCGACCAGCGCGAGGACAACGAAACCGGCGAGGACGCCGACGATGGGCAGCAGCAGCTTGCGGGTCTGAGGTGTCATGGCGGGTCGTCTAGGGTTTGATTGCGGCGGCAGCGCGCCACCGTCGGCGGCCGGACGCTGGTTCCACGAGCCGATGCCCCACACGTAGGGCCGCTTGCTTCGATCCCGCAGACACCTAGGATGAATGGATGATCTACGACACCCTCAAGCTGACCAAGGCCCTCGAACTCGCCTTCCCGCGAGAGCAGGCCGAGGCAGTGGCGACGGCGCTGGTGGGCTCGACCCAGGAAACGCTCGTGACCAAGAGCGATCTCGACGCCGCGATCGCCAGGCTCCAAGCCGAGACGATCAAGTGGGTCGTAGGCGCCATCGTGCTCAACGTGTTCGGCACCGCAGGGCTTGTTGTCACCCTGATCAAGATCATCCACTAGGCGCCTGGTTGTCTTGGCATGTCCAGGCAGCTATGGCAGAGAGCCGCCAACGATCCAGACGCAAGCTGTGCAGCTTGGAAGGAGCTCGGTTACGTCGTGCTCTATCACCAAGCACCGCTGACGCATCAGCGCACTGCGAGCGGCGTTCGCGGGATCGCCCGCTTCGCACCCCCGCATTCACCGGAGCAACTATGGCCGAAGCGCGCGTCCAGCCCAAGACAGCCGCCCAACCCGCGGCGAAGATCCCGGTAACGGTGCTCACCGGCTATCTCGGCGCCGGCAAGACCACGCTCCTCAACCGCATCCTCTCCGAGCCGCACGGCAAGAAATATGCTGTCATCGTCAACGAGTTCGGTGAGGTCGGCATCGACAACGAACTCGTCGTCGACGCCGACGAGGAGGTTTTCGAGATGAACAACGGGTGCATCTGCTGCACCGTGCGCGGCGATCTCATCCGCATCATCGAGGGCCTGATGAAGCGGCGCGGCAAGTTCGACGCGATCATCGTCGAGACCACCGGCCTCGCCGACCCGGCGCCGGTGGCGCAGACCTTCTTCGTCGACGAGGATATACAGGCCAAATCCCGCCTCGACGCTGTTGTCACGGTGGCCGACGCAAAGTGGCTGTCCGATCGCCTCAAGGACGCGCCCGAAGCCAAGAGCCAGGTCGCTTTCGCCGACGTGATCGTGCTGAACAAGACCGATCTCGTCACCCCGGCCGAGCTCGACGAGGTCGAAGCGCGCATTCGCGGCATCAATCCCTACGCCAAGATCCATCGCACCCAGCGATGCCAGGTGTCGCTCGACGCGGTGCTCGGCCAGAACGCCTTCGACCTCGACCGCATCCTCGAGCTCGAGCCGGCGTTCCTCGAGACCGAGGACCACGATTGCGCCGGTGACGACTGCTCGCACGAGAGCCACGCCCAAGGGCATGATCAAGGCCACTCGCACGACCATCACGATCACAAGCACGAAGAGCATGGCCACAAGCACGAAGAGCATGGCCATAAGCATGACGATCACGGCCAGGCCCACAGCCACAAGGCGCACGGCCACGGCGGGGCCAAGCACTTCCACGACGAGGACATGCATTCGCTGTCGCTGACCATAGATGGCGACGTAGACCCGGAAAAATTCCTGCCCTGGATCCAGGACTACGTGCAGCGCGAGGGCGGCGACATCCTGCGCTCGAAGGGCATCCTCGCTTTCAAGGGCGAGCCGCGCCGCTTCGTCTACCAGGGCGTGCACATGATGATGGACGGCGACCTGCAGCGCGAATGGAAGAAGGGCGAGCATCGCCAGAGCCGCATCGTCTTCATCGGTCGGCGTCTGAAGGAGGGCGAGATCCGCGAGGGCTTCATGGCCTGCGCGGCTTGAACGAATGGCCGACCTCAAGCCTTCGCTGAGCGAGCACGTCGTCGCCTACGAGCCCGGCGAGCCGGTGCAGGCCGCCGCCTTCCTGGGAAACGTGCCGGCGCTGGCGCGCGACGACGGCCACGTGACGCTCGGTTTGCCCGGCGAGGCTCGCTCCGTCGCGGTGCATCGCGAGGCGACGATCCTGTGCAGCGCGCTTGTCGGCACCCGCCTGCTGACCGGCGGCGACGACGGCCGCATCGTCACGCTGACCGGCGACGGCCGCCTCGAGACGCTCCACGACGCTAAAGGCAAATGGATCGACGCTCTCGCCACCCGCGCCGACGGCGCGATCGCCTGGGCGATCGGCAAGTCCGTCACCGCTCGCGACCCCAAAGGCGGCGAGAAGCAGGCCACGTTCGCCTCCACGGCGCGCGGCCTCGCCTTCGCTCCTAAGGGCTACCGCGTCGCGATCGCGCATTACAACGGCGCCAGCCTGTGGTTTCCCAATTCCGAGGCGCCGCCCGATCCCTGCGAGTGGAAGGGCTCGCATCTCGCGGTGATCTTCTCGCCGGATGGGCGCTTCCTCGTGACCGCCATGCAGGAGAACGCGCTGCACGGTTGGCGCCTCGCCGATCGCGCCAACATGCGCATGAGCGGGTACCCCTCCAAGGTGCGCTCGCTGGCCTGGTCGCCCGATGGCGAGTGGCTCGCCACCTCGGGCGCGGATTCCTGCGTGCTATGGCCGTTCCGCGACAAGGACGGGCCGATGAAGAAGCCGCCACTCGAGGTGGCGATGCGAAAGGCCAAGATCTCCAAGGTCGCGTTCCATCCCAAGTTGCCCCTGCTGGCGATCGGCTACGAGGACGGCTGGGTGCTGACATGCCGGATCGCCGACAACACCGAGTTGCTGGTGCGCCGCCCCGACGATGCGCGCGACCCAGTCACGGCGCTGGCCTGGAGCGGCGACGGCAAGCGGCTTCTCTTCGGCACCGCTGGCGGCGAGGCCGGGCTGTTGACGCTGCCCGCCTGAGCCTCGCGCATCGCGTCTGGCGTCGCGCCGAGAAACCGGCACGGCGGCATGCGGACAGGCGACGCTATCGCCTCGAAGTGCTAGGCTGGAGTTCTCGCCGAGCCCTGGACCGACGCCATGATCCTGCGCCGTCTCGCCCTCTTCGTCGCGCTGCTGCTCGGCATTCTCGCCACTCAGGTGCCGGAGTTCGTGCAGCAGTACCGCCAGCGTCTCGGCGGCGCCATCGAGGAGCTCGCCGCCGTGGTCGCGCGCTTTGATTCCGACAGCCAGCAACAAGGCCTGACGCAGAGCGGCGGCATCGATCGGCTGAAGTCCAACGGCGATCGCTTCGTTCGTCAACGCGGCGAGCAGGAGCAGGACAACGTGGCCCGGCTGCAGACCCTGCGCGAGGCGCAGGCGCAGTTCCACACGGACGGGCTGGTGATGCAATACGCGACGCTGGTCACGCATTTCGACGGCCGCATCGCGCAGGGCGCTATCGGCGACTTCTCGCCCGCCGTGCCGACCACGCCGCAAGGCTTCGTCTTCGGCATGCTGGGTTTCGTCTTCGGCGGCGGGGTGGTGCACCTCGCCGGCCGGCCGCTACGCCGCAGGGTCCGGCACGAGCGCGAGATCACTCGCACGGCGTGACGCGTCGCCGCGAAGTCACGACGCAGAGCAAACGGCGGGATGGCGCATCTTGGGCAGAAACCCGACTCGCGTGCGACGGCGGCACGTCGCTATGGTGCTCGTCACCATTGCCTCCAAAGGCGCGGCTCTTCCAAACGGCTCAACATGAACGACGTCTTCGACCGACTGGAAAATCGTACCCCCGTGTCTCGGGAAGGCGCGCTCCTGCGTGATCTCCAGCACGTACTCACCGTGTCCAAGAGCCGTGCTCCGGCGCTCCGCGCGCAGCTCAAGGGCATCGACGTCGCCAAGCTGCGCACGCGCGCGGACCTGTCCCGGATTCCGCTGCACCGACGCTCCGACCTCCTTGCCGCTCAGGCCGACACGCCGCCCTTCGGCGGCTTCGTCGCCACGCGGGTCGCCGGCCTGGCGCACGTGTTCGGCGATCCCGGCGCGATGGCCACGCCCGCCGGCCAGGCCAAGGATTGGTGGGGCATGGCGCGCGGCTTCTACGCCGCCGGTCTGCGCAAGGGCGCGCTCGTCCTCAACGCCTTCCCCTACGATCTGGTGCCCCACGGCCACATGGCCGATGCCGGCGCTCGCGCCATGGGATGCCCCGTGCTGCCGGCGGGCGGCGCCGAGCCGGCGCGCATCGTCGAGGCCGTCGCGCGGTTCCGCCCTTCCTTCTTCTGCGGTGCCGTCGAGCGCCTGCGGCACGTGCTGGACAGCGGGCTCGACGCCACCGCCGACCTGACGAGCCTCAAGGCCGCCCTCGTGTTCGGGACGCTGAAGTTCGGCCTGCGTCGCGAGTTCGAGCTTCGCGGTCTCGAGGTGCGGCACGCCTTCCTGCTGCCCGAGGTCGGACTCGTCGCCTACGAGAGCGGAACGACCGAGGGCATGACGCTCGCCGAGCATCTCATTCTCGAGATCGTCGACGAGAACGGGATCGCCGTCGAGCCCGGCGCCGAGGGCGAGATGGTCTTGACGCGCATCAACCTCGATTATCCGCTGCTGCGCTACGCCACCGGCGTCGTCGCCCACGTGCTCGCCCAGCCTTCTACCTGCGGGCGCACCAACACGCGCGTGGCGATCGCCGGCGATGCCGCGGCAAATGCCGCCACGCGCCACATCCACGAGATCCGCGCCAGGCACCCCGACCTTCGCATGCACCTGAGCGTCGCCGGCGGCACGCCCCATCTCAGGGTCGAGCACCGCCACGACGAGCCGGGCCTGCGCGCCTTCCTCGGCGAGACGCTGGCGTCGGTGACGCAGCGCCCGGGCATCGTTGAGATCGTGCGGCCGGGAACGCTGCCCGACGACGACGCTGTCGCCACTGCGGCCTCGCATTGATCGCAGCAGACCGTCGCATCCCCAACATCCTCTCGATCGCCGGCTCCGATCCCAGCGGCGGCGCCGGCATTCAGGCCGACCTCAAGACCTTCGCCGCGCTCGGCTGTTACGGCATGGCGGCGCCGACGGCGCTCACCGCGCAGAACACGCGAGGCGTGAGCGCCGTGCACCTGCCGCCGCCCGGCTTCGTCGCCGACCAGATCGCGGCCGCGCTCGCCGACATCGATGTCGCCGCCGTCAAGATCGGCATGCTGGGGTCGGCGGCGATCGTAGAAGCCGTGGCCGGCGCGCTCGCCGACTATGCCGGGCCCATCGTGCTCGATCCCGTTCTGGTGGCGACCAGCGGCGCCGCGCTCGGCGACGACGCCGTGATCGCCGCGATGCGCGCGCACCTTTTTGCGCGCGCCACCCTCGTGACACCCAACCTTTACGAGGCATCCCGCCTGCTCGACGGCGCGACGCTCGACGATGCCGACGCGATCGAAGCGGCGGCGCGACGGCTGCGCGACGGCCCCGCCGCATGGCTGATCAAGGGCGGGCACGGCGCCGGCGACGATGCGGTGGACCTGCTGCTCGATGCCGAGGGTCTCACCCGCTTCAGCTCCCCGCGGCAAGCCACCCGCAACACGCACGGCACCGGCTGCACCCTATCCTCGGCCATCGCCGCGGCACTCGGGCGCGGCGAGGCGTTGCGGCAGGCGGTGGCCACGGCCAAGCGCTACCTCGACGCCGCACTGGCCGGCGCCGACCGCCTCCGCGTCGGAGCCGGCGCCGGCCCGCTCGATCATTTCGCGCGCTGGCGCGACAGGTGACCCGCGCGATCATGATCCAGGGCACCGGCTCCGACGTTGGCAAGTCGCTGGTCGTCGCCGGACTCTGCCGCGCCTTCGCGCAGCGCGGGTTGCGGGTGCGCCCGTTCAAGCCGCAGAACATGTCGAACAACGCCGCCGTCACCGCCGATGGCGGCGAGATCGGGCGGGCGCAGGCGGTGCAGGCGCGCGCCTGCGGCGTGCCGCCCTCGGTGCACATGAACCCGGTGCTGCTGAAGCCGCACAGCGGCACCGGCTCGCAGATCGTGGTGCAGGGCCGCGTCGCCGGGCAGGCCGAGGCCGCCGCCTACCAGGACTGGAAGCCGCGGCTGATGCCGGCCGTGCTCGAGAGCTTCGCTCACATGAAGGCCGAGGCGGACCTCGTGATCGTCGAGGGCGCCGGCAGCGCCTCCGAGATCAACCTGCGCGCCAAGGACATCGCCAACATGGGGTTCGCCCGCGCGGCGGACGTGCCGGTGGTGCTCGTCGGCGACATCGACCGCGGCGGCGTCATCGCCCAGATCGTGGGCACCAGGACCGTGCTCGATCCGGCCGATGCGGCGATGGTGGCGGGCTTCGTCGTCAACCGCTTCCGCGGCGATCCCGCCCTCTTCGCCGACGGCATGATCCTGATCGCCGCTCGCACCGGCTGGCCGGCGCTGGGCCTGGTGCCGCACTGCCCCGCGGCGGCGCTGCTGCCGGCCGAGGATGCGCTGGCGCTGCGCGGCTGGCGCCCCGCCGCCGACGGCACGGTGACGATCGCGGTGCCGCTGCTGCCGGGCATCTCCAACTTCGACGATCTCGATCCGCTGCGCCAGGAGCCGGCGGTGCGCCTCGTCACCGTGGCGCCGGGCGCGACGCTGCCGGTCGAGGCGCGGCTGGTGCTGTTGCCCGGTTCCAAGACCACGATGCGCGACCTCGCCTTCCTACGCGAGGAAGGTTGGGACATCGACCTGCGCGCCCACCTGCGCCGCGGCGGCCACGTGCTCGGCCTGTGCGGCGGCTACCAGATGCTGGGGCGCTCCGTCGCCGATCCGCTCGGCATCGAGGGTCCGCCCGGCCGGCTCCCCGGCCTCGGCCTGCTGGACGTCGACACCATGCTGACCGGCGAGAAGCGCCTGTCGCCCGTCGCGGGCGAGGCCGACGGCGTGCCGTTCTCCGGCTACGAGATGCACATGGGCGAGACCACGGCGGCCGAGCGCCCGTTCGCGCATTTCGCCGACGGCCGCGCCGACGGCGGCGTCTCCGCCGACGGCCGCGTTGCCGGCTGCTACGTCCACGGCCTCTTCGCCGACGACCGCCAGCGCGCCGCCCTCCTCGCGCGCCTGGGCGCCGCCAGCGACGGCCGCGCCTACGAGGCCGGCCAGGAGGCCGCGCTCGACGCCGTCGCGGCACACATGGCCCAGCACATCGACCTCGACAGGATGCTGGCCATCGCCAGATGAGGCGTAGAGGTTGAACTCTGAAGAAGATTCATGACCCGTCTTTCCGGGGCGAGCGGAGCGAGAGCCCGGAATCCAAGACGACGCGCGTTCAGAAACAAGCGGCATCGATCCGCTCTTCCGGTGCCCGCGTTGTCATGGGTTCCGGGCTCGCCTGCGGCGCCCCGGAAAGACGGCGCTGCGGCTGCCAATCAGCGACCTTCTTCGCGGGGCATCAATCAAGTCGCGATGAGCGCTACGACTGCCACCAAGACGACGTTGATCGCGCATGCAACCCGATACACCCGCAGCGCTCGCCGGATCGTCGCGGCACCCATGACGCCGTCACCCTCCCCCATCGTCGCGCCCGCTACCATCGTGCCGCCGTAGCTGCGCGCGCCGCCGAGCCGCAGGCCCAGCGCGCCGGCCATCGCCGCCTCGGGCCAGCCGGCGTTGGGCGAGGCGTGGCCGCTCGCGTCGCGCCGCGCGATGCGCCACGCCGCGCCAGCCGAGGCGCCGGGCAGCAGCGCGGCGGCGAGCACGATCCAAAGCGCCGCCAGCCGCGCCGCCAGCCAGTTCACCGCGTCATCGAACTTCGCCGCGGCGAAGCCGAAGGCCTCGTGGCGCGGGGTGCGGTGGCCGATCATGCTGTCGGCGGTGTTGGCGGCCTTGTAGGCGAGGCCGCCGGGCAGGCCGGCCACCGCCAGCCAAAACAATGGCGCGACGATGCCGTCGGAGAAATTCTCGGCAAGGCTCTCGATCGCGGCGCGGGCGACGCCGGCCTCGTCGAGCGCTGTGGTGTCGCGCCCCACGATCATTGCCACGGTGCGCCGGCCGGCCGCCAGCCCGTCGCGCTCCAGCGCGTCGGCGACGGCGCGGACGTGGGCGTCGAGGCTGCGCTGGGCGAGGCAGGACGAGGCGAGCACGCCGAGAACGAGCACGGCGGCAAAGCGCGGCAGCGCGGCGAAGGTCACCGCCATCATGAGCCACCCTGCCCCGCCGCTCGCCATGAGCAACGCGGCGAGCGCGACGAAGCCGGCGACACGGCGCCGCCCCGGCGCTTCGCCCTCGCGGTTGAGCCCGCGGTCGAGGTGCGCCAGGAGGGCGCCCATCCACGTCACGGGATGGCCGATGCGCGTGTAGAGCGCCTGCGGGTAGCCTACAGCCGCCTCGACCAGCAGCGCCGTCAGCGCGATCAGGGCCGCGTCATGCACCAGCAACGGCGGCGATCAGAGCGAGGGCGCCTCGTGCCAGGTGCGGCCGTCGCGCTCGATCAGCGCCACGCTGGCCGAGGGACCCCAGGCGCCGGCGGTATAGCCCTGCAGCGGCTGCGCCAGGCGCGACCAGGCATCGAGGATCGGGTCGGCCCAGGTCCACGCCGCCTCGACCTCGTCGCGGCGCATGAACAGCTGCTGCGAGCCGCGGATGACGTCCATCAGCAGGCGCTCGTAGGCGTCGGGGTTCTGGCCCTTGAAAGTCTCGGCGAAGGAGAGGTTGAGACTCTCCTCGCGGAAGCGCATGCCGCCGGGGCCGGGATCCTTGATCATGAGGTAGAGCTTGATGCCCTCGTCGGGCTGCAGACGAATGACGAACTGGTTGGCCGACAGACCGCCGCCGGCCTCGCCGAAGATCGAGAGCGGCACCTCGCGGAACTGGATGACGATCTCGCTGACGCGCGCGGGCAGCCGCTTGCCGGTGCGCAGGTAGAAGGGCACGCCGGCCCAGCGCCAGGTCTGCACCTCGGCCTTGAGCGCCACGAAGGTCTCGGTCGCGCTCTCCGCCTTGGCGCCGCCCTCGCTCGGCAGCTCGTCGAGGTAGCCGGGCACGCTCTTCCCGTCGATGGCACCAGCCTTGTACTGCCCGCGCACGGTCAGCGCCTTCACGTTGGAATCGTTGATCGGCTTCAGCGCGCGCAGCACCTTCAGCTTCTCATCGCGCAGCGCGTTGGCCTCCATGGCCGAGGGCGGCTCCATCGCTACGAGGCAGAGCAGCTGCAGCATGTGGTTCTGCAGCATGTCGCGCAGCGCGCCGGCGGTGTCGTAATAGGCGCCGCGCCCCTCGACGCCGACGGTCTCGGCCACCGTAATCTGCACGTGGTCGACGTGCGCCTTGTTCCACACCGGCTCGAACAGCAGGTTGGCGAAGCGCAGCGCCATCAGGTTCTGCACCGTCTCCTTGCCGAGATAGTGGTCGATCCGGTAGATTCGCGCCTCGTCGAGCACCTCGCCCACCGCGCTGTTGATCGTCTGCGCCGACTTGAGGTCCTTGCCGAGCGGCTTCTCCAGCACGACCCGGGTCTTGGCCGTCAGCAGGCCGTGGGCGTCGAGCTTGTGGGTGATGGGGTCGAACAGCTCCGGCGCCGTGGCGAGGTAGAAGGCTCTGACACGGTCGAGCCCGTCGGCGAGCATGGTCTTGAGGTCGCCCCAGCCTTGCTCGCCCTTGGCGTCGAGGCGCAGGTAGCGCAGCCGCTCGAGGAAGCGCTCCAGCGCCGGCTCGCTCAAGCGCTCCGCCTTGACGAAGCGGTGCAGCGCCTCCGCGACCTTGTCGCGGAACACCTCGGTCGAGAGCTCCTGGCGCGACACGCCGACGATCCGCGTCGGGTCGGTGATCTGTCCATCGAGGTCGCGCAGGTAGAGCGAGGGGAACAGCTTGCGATAGGCAAGGTCGCCCGTGCCGCCGAAGACCACCAGGTCGAACGCTTCCACGGCGATGATTCGGCTGGTCATGGCGTGCTCCTGCCGCGGTGGGCGAAGCGAAGCTCTGCAGTACTACAAGCCGCTCGCAGCGCCATCCCGGTGGGGTTGGATAGCGCGCCGGGAGAGTGACGGAACCATGTCAACGCGGATCGCTCGCGGTCGGACTGCGTGCGGCGAGAGTGGGCCCTTGCTGAAGGTTTCCGCGGAACATCGCATAGTCGAAGGCACGCTCTCCGCTGACCACGCGGAGCCCGGCCGGCATCACCTCGACGATCCAGGTGCCGATATGATCGCCCGGGTGCAGCGTCTCGGTCCTGCCGTTGTCGTTGCGGTGCACGATGGCGGCAAGTGAACGCGAGCCTTCGACGACGCCGATGAGACGTAGCGACGGCGGCGGCTCGAGCAGCGGGGGCTGCGGCGGCGATAGAAGCTGGGGGAGCGGCGCCGCGATGACCGGCGGGTGCCGCGAAGGCTCGAAGAGGGGCTTCTCGACGAACCCTTTCAGCATCGCCTTCTCGACGGAGGCGAGAGGGTTCAGCACGCGCGAGGACTCGTCCTGCGCAAAGGCGAACGTTGAGACGAGCAGCACGGCGACCGGCAAAAGACGACACGTGCTCATCAGAGGACGGAATGCGCTCATCCTTTCCCCTTCCTGAGATGCCCCTCGACAGTCAGATCGACCTGCAGGAGCTTCGCAGGCCCCTCGCCCCCCGAGGTCTGAGCATTGGCCGGCCTCGCGCTCAAGTCGGTGGCCTCGAGCAGCGGTGTCGCGGTCTCGACAGCGTAGAGCAGATCGCGCAGCCCGCTGTTGTCGATCGTGAGGCTGAGCTGGATCGCCACGGACCCTTCGGCTTCCTGCTCGGGGCTGCTGGTGAACTGCGCTTCCTCCAGATGACCTCCGGCCGCCTTGACGAAACGATCGGTGCGCTCCTGCAATTCGGCGCGTCCGAGGCTCGCGCTCGCGGCGGAGAGGAACAGCGACGAGGTGTCCTGCGGCTGCAGCTGACGTGCCTGACGCTTGGCCACCTGCTGGACGATCTGCGCGGCGGTGGCGTTCTGCTTGGCGGCGACCCCGCGCACGGCGGACGCCTCGACGAGATCGTTGATCGCCAATGCCGCGAGCAGCAAAGGCACGCCGCAGAACAGGGACAACGCGCCGAAGCGCCAGAGCTGGGTACGGGCCGCCGCTTTCACGGCGCACTCTCGGGCTTGGGCTGCGGACGATCGGCGCCGAGTTCGAAATCGTCGCGGCCGCCACGGTCGCGGGCGATGGTCGAGGTGAAGCGCACGTTGTCGAGTCCGGCCGCTTCGAGCTTGGCGATCAGGGCCGGAGCGTTGCCGGACGAGCCGACGAGGCGCACCTTGTCAGGCTGGATCGTCAGCTCCTTGAGGTATGTGTCGGCGGGGATGCTGGTCGCTAGCTGGTCAATGAGCATCATCAAGGAGCGGCCTGGCTGCTTGGCCTCCAACATCGCCTGCTCGCGGCTGCCGACGTTGCCGAACGAGGCGGCACGCAGCAGCCGACGCGCCTTGACGAGCTTTTGTGTCGAAGCGACCTGGTCGGCCACGGCGCCGGCATCGAACATCGCCGTGGCGATCCAGGCGACCAGCAGCGAGCCGCCGACGGCGAGAGCCACCTTCGACACGAAACGACGCGATTCCACGCGCGGCGACACCGCGGCCCCTTCGCCGAGGAGGTTCACAGCGAGAGGCAGCGTCGGCGGCCCAATGTCGGCACCGATCGCGGTCGGCACCAGGCCGGCGGCACCCAGCCGCCGGAGGGGCGCGGCGACAAGGTCGCGCGAGGTTGCGGTGAGCGTCACGGCAACGGAGCCGGCGCCGGACGCGTGGTCCTCCTGGGTGGTGCGGAAGCCATAGAGCACCCTGTCCGGGCGCCACGGCGTCAGCCGGTCGAGCCGGTGCTCCAGGATCGGGGCAAGGAAGTTGCGGCTGGCGGCGGGCAGCGACAGCTTGCGCTCGAGGATCTGCGTCGAAGGCAGCCGCAGTTCCACCGCGGACCAGCGCGTCGCCGCGAGCCCGGCCTGCGCCTCCGCCGTCATCGCATCAAGGTCGCCGAGTGCCATCACGCCGTCGCGGCCGACGCGCTGCATGGCGAGCGCACCGGTGCCGTCAGCCACGGCGACCAGTCTCAGGTCGGGAAATCGGCGTTCCAGACTCGGCTCGATGATCTGGCAGAACGCCTCGACCAACGCCGCCCAGACCGCCCCGATCCTGTCCTGCGCCTTGGCAAAGGGCGGAAGGCTTCGCAGCCGGTCATTCCAACGCCGCACATGCGGCGCGACCACGCCGAAGCGGCGGCGGCCAGGGACGCGGTCCCGGCGCACCGAGGGCGCCGCAAGCGCATCGAAGGGTGCCGCGAGCGCATCGGCGGCATCGGGATGCTCCGTCACGCTCTCGGCCGCCGGCTGGATCACTGACATCGGCTCAGCCGGTCGTCCGCAGCACTTCGTCCACGGTGGTCGTGCCGCGCGACGCCTTGCCGAAGCCGTCCTCCACCATGGTGGTCAGGCCCGTCGTGCGGGCGGCGGCGAGCAGGCGGCTCGAATCCGCCTTGTCGCCGATCAGCGCGCGGATCTTGCTGTCGACGCGCAGCACCTCGAAGACGCCGACGCGGCCACGGAAGCCGGTGCCGCCGCAGGCCGGGCAGCCAGCCGCCTTGAAGTAGTTGCGCTCGGCCGGCGCGGCGACGCCATTATGCCGGCAATACGAGGCGACGACGTCGCTCGCCTCGGGGTCGGGCACGCGGCAGCGCTCGCACAGACGGCGCACCAGGCGCTGGCCGAGCACGCCGCGCAGCACGGCGGCAACGAGGAAGGGCTCGACGCCCATGTCGACGAGGCGCACCACGGCGTCGCAAGCGGTGTTGGTGTGCAGCGTCGTCAACACGAGATGGCCGGTCAGCGCCGCCTGGATGCCGATCTGCGCCGTTTCCCCGTCGCGCATCTCGCCGACCATGATGACGTCGGGGTCATGACGCAGGAACGATCGCAGCGCGGTCGAAAAGGTCAAGCCGATCGAGGGCTTGACCTGTGTCTGGTGGACGCCGGCGATCTGGTACTCGATCGGATCCTCGACGGTCACGATCTTGCGCGAGGGATCGTTGAGGATACCGATCGCCGTGGCGAGCGTCGTCGTCTTGCCGGATCCGGTCGGCCCGGTCACGATCACGATGCCGTGCGGCTCGCGCAGCAGCGCCTCGATGCCGGAGCGCTGCGCCGGCGTCATGCCGATGCGGCCGAGGTCGAGCAGCTTGGCGTCCTTCAGCAGGATGCGCGCGACCGCCGTCTCGCCGTACATGGTCGGCGCCAGCGCCACGCGAAGGTCGGCCTCGATGTTGCGGATGGTGATGTTGGCGCGTCCGTCCTGCGGTAGGCGCCGCTCGGCGATGTCCAGCCCGGCGAGGATCTTCACGCGCGAGATCACCGCAGGCGCGAAATGTCGCGGCATGCTCTGGTCGAGCCGCAGCAGACCGTCGACGCGGAAGCGTATCCGTAGGGTGTCGCGCCCGGTTTCGAAGTGGATGTCAGTGGCGCCGCATTCGAGCGCACGCTCGAGGATCTGGTCGATGGCGCGCACGATGGGTGCGCCGCGGGCGAGGTCCTGCAAGGCCTCGATCGAATCGGGATCGACGTGCTCGAGATCGAGCTCGGGCGCCTTGGCCTCGGCTGCCGCGCGGCCCTCGCGGGCGATCCGCTCGAAGATGAGGTCGAGCTCCTCGAAGGCGAGGACGCAGAGACGCGGCGCGGCGCCGAGCGCCAGCGTCACCGCCTGGATCGCGTCGTGCGCGCCAGGATCGGCAACGGCGAGCCACAGTATTTCGCCGTCGCGGAACGGCAGCGCGTAGCCCTCGCGCAGGAACTGCAGCGACAGCGCCTCGTGCGCGTAGACGACGGTGCCCATTGCCTCGAGGTCGGCGCGCGGCAGCTCGAACCATTCGCAGGCCAGGGCGGCGAGGTCGGTGCCGGGCGCCCGACCGGTGCGCCAGGCGCTCTCCATCTCGCCGAGAGTGCTGCCGTCGTCGCGGCGGGCGGCACGGCTCGTCGCCGCGGGGATGCCGCGCGCGCGCAGGAAGTCGACGAAGCTCTCCGCCGGGGCCAGCTCCGTGCCGCGCGTCATGCCGATGGCTCCGATCTCGCGCTCATTCGCGCCAGTCCAGGATGTAATACGGCTGGTTGGGACTTTTCGAGGCTGCGATCACGGCTTCGGCGCTCTTTCTGCGGCCGCTCTTCTCGTCGGCGTCGATCCGCACGGTATAAGCAGGGCCAGGCAACACCTTCGTGAAGGAAGCGATGTCGCCGCCGAGCGCGGACTGGGCGTCGCGGGCGGCATCCTCGGAGCCGGACTCGCGCGCGGCGAGAAGCTGGGTCAGCTTCAGCTTGGTCATGCCGGGGATCGAGCTCAGCGTGTCGGGATCGGCAGTCATCACATCGAGGCGACCGTCGGGATTGTAGATCGTGAGCCTCTTGCGCAGCGCCCGCATCTCGTCACGCCGCACCCCTTCCATGTCGCCCACGTCCTCCACCGATTGCAGGCCACGCCGCTTCGGCGGCGCGTTGTTGCCGCCCGGCACATTGCCACCTCCGCCGGGCTGAGGGCCGCCAGGCGCTCCTGCGAAACCGAACGCGTTCTGCCCGCCGGGAGGCGGCGGCGGAGGCGGCCCCCCCGGAGTGCTGGCGTCGGGGATCGTGCCGTTGGACGGCCCCCGCAGCTCGACGATGCGCGCGACCACCTCACTCGCCGTCGCCTGGTCCATGCCCACGCCCATCATCACGCCGGCGAGGAGCTTGGGATCGGCGGCATTGAGATCGACCTTGCCGGCCTCGTCGGTGACGCGCGGCGTGACGCTGCCGCCCGTCAGCCGAATGCGGCGCCCATCGACGAGTTCAGGCCGGATGCGGAGCACGGCGAGCTGGTAGGCGGCGATCTCCATGCCGCTCGACAGCAGGCCGCCGGAGGCGACGTCGGCGTCCTCGACGCGGGCGGTGCCGATGGCCGAACGTACCAGCACCGAGCCCGCGGCGAGCAGGCCGGTGAGCATCACCGCCACCGCGAGCACGGTGACGAGGATGTAGCCGTCGCGCCGGCCGCGGAGGAGGTTCGTAGCTGACCGAGTCAAAGCGTGGCGCCTTGTTGCGGCGGCGGGCTGCCGATGCCGGGGGGCGCCGCCGTATCCTTCGGGCCGACGCCCTTGTCGACGCGTCCGCAGAACTCGTTCTTGTTGGCCACGCCGGCAGCATCGCTGATGGAATAGCCTGCGCCGCCGGCCGGCGCCTGGCCCGGCTGCGGCGGCGCCGACGGGTCCTGCGTCGGCGCTCCCTGCTGCTGCGGCGGCGTTGATCCCGGCGCCAATCCAGCGATGTCGTCTCGCCGAGCCGGCGTCCTGTCCGCGCAGCCGATGTCGCCATCGGTGCGCACGCCGATGCGGGCGCTGACAAGCAGGCGCGTCGAACCGGGTTCGACCGCGTCGACCACGACGAAAGCCGGCAGGGTCGGTCCCGAGGGCCACGTGTCGACAGGCTTCGCCGCGCGACCGTCGGGGCCGGGTTCGGCCACGTAATGGAAGCGCAGCCGCGCCGGGCCCGTCGGCACGACGCGTCCCCGGCCGAAGCTCAGGTCGCTCCAGCCGCCGGCGCGCGCCGAGAGATGCGCCTCCGCGCGCATCAGAGCGGTGCCGGTGTCGGTCTCGATCTCGCGCAGCGAGATCACGCGCAGTTCGCGGCCGCCATCCGGCACGGGGACTTCCTGCGCGAAGAAGAGACTGTTGCGGCCGCCCTTGAACACGAAGCCCTGCGGTTCCTCCCCGTTCCAGCGCGCGCGCTTGAGGCCCGAGAGGTCGCGTGTGAGGGCTGCGAGGGTGCGGCCGAGATCGTCGGCGGAGTCGACGGCGGCCACGCTGCGGTCCGTCGCCCGCATCAGCACCGCGGCGGAGGCGACGAGGCCGACCATCACCAGGGCGCTCAGCGCGAAGGTGATCAGCGTCTCCGCCAGGAGGAAGCCGGCATCGGTGGGCGCGCGCCTCATTGCGCGTCCTCGTCGCGCGGCGGCGACGCCAGCTTCACGAGGTGCACCGCCTCGGCCTCAAGCGGCCGCGCGCCGGTGGCGACACGCAGCACCAGGCGCTGCGCGACCCAGACCGGCTTGGCGGGGTCAGGCTTGGCGGGGTCAGGCTTGGCGGCGCCGGCATTGATCGCGCCCGCGTTGGCCGGGTTGGAGGCGACCTTGTCGGCGCCGAGTGCCTTGTCCCCCTTCGGCAGCTGCGCGGAGAGGTCCATCGCGCTGGCCTTGAGCGTCCAGCGCCGGCCGTCGCGGGTGCCGGCGTAGGTCCCGTCGCGCAGGTCGCGGCGGGCGCCGAACTCGGCGATGAGCGAGCGGGTGACAACCTCCTCCTGCGTGCGCGAAGCGAAGGCGTTGGCGCCAGCGCGGGTCTGCACCACGCCGCGGTAGAGCACGCCCAGCACCATCGCCATGACCGTGAAAGCGACCAGCGCCTCGATCAGGGTGAAGCCGGAGCGATCGGCGAACCGGCGCCAGCCGCCGCGCTCAGCGCGCCGACACATCGATCGCCCCCGAACCGGGATCGACGCCGATCACGAAGGCGGCGCTGGCCGAGACCAGGGTCAACGGACCGCCCGAGGCGCGACCGTCGGGCGTGAAGCGGATGGTGGCACCCACTGGCCCGGCGACCGCTCCCGGCGGCATGCCGACGACCGCACCCGATGCCGCGCGCACGAGCCCGCCCGATGCCACTGCTGCGGTGGGCCGCCCGCTTGCGGTCGCGGCATTGCGCGCGTCGCGCAGCAGCGCGGTGACGTTCATGGCGGCGATCCTCAGTGTCCCGGGCCCTGTCGGCCGCACCAGCCCCGGCATGGCGAGGGCGGCGATGAAGGCGATCATAAGCAGCGCGACCATCACTTCGATGAGAGCGAAGCCGCCTCGCCGGTCCCGGGATGGCGCCACCGCGGTCACCTCACTCGGAGCCGATGGCGGCGTGTTCGGTGCTGCCGCCCTTACCGTCGGGGCCGGCTGAGGCAATCGCGTAGGGGCCGGCCTTGCCGGGCACGTGATAGGTGTAGGGGTTGCCCCAGGGATCGGCCGGCACGTTGGCCTGCTTCAGGTAGGGGCCGGCCCAATGCGGCTCGGAGGCCGGACGTCGCACCAGGGCCTCAAGCCCCTCGCTGTTGGTCGGATAGCGGCCGTTGTCGAGGAAGTAGAGGTCGAGTGCCGAGTTGAAGGACTCGATCTGCAGGTGCGCGGTGCGCTCGCGCGAGCTCGACAGGTAGCCGAGCACGCGAGGCCCGACGAGGCCCATGACCAGACCGAGGATGACGAGCACCACCAGGAGCTCGACGAGGGTGAAGCCGCCCCGACTGTCGCGGCGGGGGCGCGGCCCGCCGGCGGGATGGAATCGGTCGCGGAGGGCGGCGAGGGAGGGAAACGAGGATGTCATCGGGAGGACGCCTCTACTTCAACAGGTCGTTGACGCTCATCAGCGCGGTCATGACGGAGATGATGAGCCACGCGATGAGGATGCTGACGAGGATCATGGTGGCGGGGCCGATCACGGCGATGGCCCGCGTCAGCGCCGTGTCGAGCCTCGCCTCATAGAACACGGCGACGCGGCTGGCGCTATCGGGAAGCCGACCGGAATCCTCGCCGACGCGCAGCATCTGGACGACGTGTCGCGGCAGGAACGAGCGGCTCTCCAATGCCTCGGACAGGCGGCGGCCCTTGCGCACGTCGGCGACGACGCCGTCGACCTCGGTGGCGTAGGCCGGCAGCCGCACCACGTCGCGCAACAGGCGCAGGGCGGTCGAGATATCGACGCCGTTGCCGATCAGCACGGCCAGGGTGCGGCAGAACTTCACCGTCACCTCGTGGCGGAAAACGGTGCGCGCCACCGGCAGCTTGGCGACGAGCTGCAGCCAGATGCCGCGGCTGGCGCCGAGCTTGCCGAGCACGATGAGGGCCAGCACCGTGCCGCCGACGCCGATCGTAATGGCCTGGCCGTGCTCGCGCAGGAAGCGCGAGGCGTTGAAGACCATCAGCGCGGTCGGATCGATCTTGTCGCGGAAGCCTTCGAGCGCGGTCTCGAACTGCGGAATGACGTAGGTGAAGATGAACACCATCGCCGACAGCGCGGCGACGATGAGGAAGGCCGGGTAGGAGATCGCCGACACGAGCTTCTTGCGCATGCGCTCGACGCGCTGGCGCTCCTCGGCGAGGCTGGCCAAGGCCTGGTCGAGCCGCCCTGTGGCCTCGGCCACCTCGACCATCTTGACGTAGATCGGCGAGAACAGACGCGGGTGCTCGGCCAGCGCCGCCGAGAAGGTCTTGCCGGTGGCGATGGCGCGGTGCAGCTCGCGCAGCACCTTCACGCGCCAGCCGCGGCTGTCCATCTGGCTGAGCAGCACCAGCGCCTCGGAGAGCGTGACGCCGCCTTGCAGCAGCATGACGATGTCGAGCGTGAGCGAGGTCACGTCCTCGCTCTTGGGTTCGGGTGTCAGCATGTCGCGCAGCGTGCGGCCGGACCCGGCGCGCGCCTCCCAGGCCTTGATCGGCAGGAAGCCGGCGCGGTTCAGCTCGGCGATGATGTCGCCGGGCGAGCCGCCATCCATGGTGCCGGACATGCGGCGCCCGCTAGCGTCGAGGGCCTCGTAGCGGAAGCTCGGCATCGCGCGTCAGCTCCCCGCGAGGCGCGGCAGCGCCTGCTCGATCAACCAGACGCCCCACACCGCCGGGGCCAGCACGGCACCGAAGGCCAGCCGCTCGGCCGGCACGTGATGCCGCAGCCGCGCCACGCCGACGAGGGCCAGGCCGGCGAGGCTGGCGGCGAAGAGCGCCCAGGAAAAACCGACGCCGCCGACGAGCAGGGCGCCCGCCGCCGCCAGCTTGACGTCGCCGAGCCCGAGCCCGTCGACGCCCTTGAGGCGATAATAGACCTCGCGGAACAGCAGGAGCAGGCCGCCGCACAGCCCGACGTCGAGCGCGATCGCCGCGGCGGCGTGCCATGGCGCCTCACCCTCGGCCGCCGCGCTCGACCAGCGAAAGGCGAAGGCCAGGGCGGCGACGGCGAGGACCGCGGCGTCCGAGATGGTGAAGGTCGCGAGGTCCTGCCAGACGATCCAGACGACCAGGGCACCGGTGGCGCCAGCGACCAGCGCGACGGGCAACAGCGCGCCCGGCGCGGCGCGAAGGATGGCGACGGCCAGCAGGACGCCGAGCACCGGCGCCGCCCATTCGGCACGACGCAGGCTCGGCGCGAAGCCGGTCATTTCACGACCTTGGGCGCGGTGAGATCGATCGTACGCAACTTGGCGCGCTGGTTCTCGGCGACCGTCTCGGCATCGCGACCGCTGCGGATGATCACGGGATTGATGAAGATCACGAGTTCTGTCCGGGTGAACGCGTTGTTAGAATTGCCGAGAATATCGCCGATATCTTGTCCGACGAAAGGCAATTGGCTGCGCGCACGCTGGCGCTGATCCTGGATGAGGCCGGCGAGCATCACGCTCTGGCCGCTGCGCACCGAGATGTTGCTGGCGACGCGGCGCTTGGAGATCGTCGGCGTCAGCGATTGCGCGCCGTTCGCCTGCGGGACCACCGAGGAGATGATCTGGTCGAGGTCCATGTCGACCTCGCCCTTCTGCCCGACCCGGGGGATGATCTTCAGGAGAACGCCGGTGTCGAGGTATTGGACCTGGTTCAGCGTCGGGGAATTGGTGCCGATCGTGCTGGTCGCCGACTGGGTGGTGACCGGCACCTGGTTGCCGACCTCGAAGGTCGCCGGCTTGTTCTCCATGACCACGATCGAGGGATTGGAGAGGATGTGGACCTTGGACACCGAGTCCAGGGCCTGGAGGATGATGTCCTGGGTGCTTCCCGTCCCGCCGAGACCGCCCAAGCCGCTCAGGCCACCCAGTCCGCCGAAGCCGCCGAAGCTGTTGTTGAGGCCTCCCACGGTACTGGCCGAGGCTACAGTCGAAGCGATGGCGAGGCCCTGCTGAGCCGTTGCCATCAAGCTGACCTGCCCCGGCATGTTGTTGAGGTAGAATTGCACGCCGTACTGCAGGGCGTCGTTGAGGTCGACCTCGGCCACCGTGACGTTGATCGCCACCTGCAGCGGCGGCAAGTCGAGCTGGCGCAGCACCGCGCTGACCTTGGCATAGGTCTCGCCGTCGGTGTAGGCGACAATGGAATTGTTGCCGGGGTCGGCGGTGAGCGACAGCTTGTTCTTGTCGCCGCTGCCCTCGCCGCGGCCGGCCTCGATTGGGTCGGCCGCGTTGCCGCCGAGGCCACCGGGCGCGCCCTGGCCACCCGCCCCGCCGCCCGCCGATGCTCCGAAGCCGCCGCCCCCGCCGAAGCCACCCTGGCTTCCGCCGCCTAGGCCACCCTGGCCGCCGCCCAAGCCACCCTGGCCGCCGCCGGACTGACCACCGCTTCCACCGCCGAAGCCGCCCGACGACAGGCCGCCGGCGAATGAGGCCGACGACTGGCCGATGCTCCCGTTCTGGCCCTGGCCCTGACCAGAGGCCTGCTGACCGCCAGGGTTCGCGCCCTGGAAGGTCACGTCGCCGGCGGGGCTGCCGCTACCGCCACCTCCGCCTGAAACACCGAAGAGGCCCTTGACCAGGCGGACCAGCTCGCGCGCGTCCCGGTAACGCGGGCGATAGACGTAGATCCCCGGCGTGGCCGAGAGGTCCTGATGGTCGAGCCGGCGGATCCAAGCCGTGGCGCGGCGGATAAGCTGTGGGCTGCGAGAGATGACCATGATCGAGCGAAGCCGCTTGATCGCTTTGAACTGGATGCTGCCGACGGCGCCGCCGGCATCCTTGTCGATGTCGAAGATGCGGGTCAGCTCGCCGATGACCTCGTCGGGGCTTGAGCGGCGCAGCTCGACGACGCTGACCGATTGGGTGTGCATCCAGTCGGCATCGAAGTTCTTGATCGCGCGCACGATCTCCTCGCGGCGCGGGGCTGGCCCGCGGACGATGACCGTGTTGCGCGCGGCATCGACGCGAACGCCGTCGGCGTCCGAAAGGAAGCCACCGACGAGCTTGAGGATGGTGGGCGCCGAGGAATATTCGAGCGGCACCACCGTGATGCCGAAGCCCGGATCCTTACCGGTCGGGTCGGTCACGGTGCCGGATCCCAGGGCCATCGGCGCGATACGGTAGCCGGTCGAGGTCGGCGTCATCGACAAGCCCTGCATCGCCAGCACGCTCTCGAGGGTCGACAGCAGCTCGGCGCGGCTCTGGGGTGCGGCCGACGAGATGGTGATCTTGCCGGTGATGTTGGGCGCCAAGGTGTAGGACACGTGCAGCACGCCGCCGAGCACCGCCTGCAGCACGTCCTTGATGTCGGCGTCGTCGAAATTGAGCTTGTAGCCGCCGTCGGTGTCCTTGACCGCGTCGGCGTCGAGCCGGGCTTGGCGACCGGGACTTAGGTCACCCGCGCGCGCGTCGGCGGCATCGACCCGCTCGGTGTCGTCGAAGGCCGAATCGGGCTTGTCGGGATCGACCTTGGCAAGGCGCCCCTTCTTCTTCCTGGCGAGGCCGAGCAGGGCGGCGCCGGCGCCCGGCTCGCGCTCGCGGAACCGCTCAAGCGTCGCCAGCAAGGTCGCGCGGCCCATCGGCGGCAGCATGAGCTGCGAGTCGGGTCCGAAAGTCCGCTCGCGGCCGGGGCCGCTCGGCACCGGGTCGACGCGTCCGGCGGGAAGCGCCGGTGGCGGGTTCAGGACGCGGTGCTCGCGGTAATCGATCACCACGGGCATGCTGGTGTCGACCACCGGCGGCGGGCGGTCGCCGACGCATCCCGCCAGCGGGATCAGGCCGGCCAGGAGAGCGCAGATACGCATTCGCACGAAGAAGGGCATCCCTTGATCGCAGGCACCGGGTCCGCGTGGTCCCAGAACCTGTCACTTGACCTTGTTAAAGCCTGCCGATCGGGCAAACCAGCACGGCGAAGGCCAGGGCGCCAGTATCCGCAAAAGCGCCACATCTATGAAGCGCCGCGTAACCTTTTTGCCGCGCTGCAACGATTATGGTTAACGCGAAAAAGTGTGACGAAAAGAAGAAGCCGCTTCATGACAATACGACTTCTTTGTTGCTGTCGTTGTTTCGACTGTGCTTTTGCGCTATCGCGCGCTAACGGTGAAGCCGTCGTTGGGGCAGTGAAGATGGCCATTAGGCTGCCGCTGTTGCTGGATGGCAGCTGGTCGGTCTTGCGCGCGGCATCGACGCGAACGCCATCGGCGTCCGAAAGGAAGCCACAGACAAGCTCAAGGATGGTGGGCGCGAAGGAATGTGCCAGCGGAACCATCGTGAAGGCGAAGCCCGGTTTCCTGCCGTTGCAGCCGCCCACGGCCGCCGGCGCGATGCCAGAGCCGGTAGGCATTTGACCGCCACGACGCTGCACACACCGCCCCGACCATCTCGATTTCTTCTCGCCTCGAGATCGCGCTAACCCGCACGGGTCAGGTACTGCCGATCCGGCGACGGCTTGCTGCGCACAATCCTACGTCGGCGCGCGGGAGGGAAAGGATGGGATCAGCGACGCGCTAACCGAATGGAAAACAATCCTAGCAGGCAATCAGGCGGCGGTGGTGGAGCCATGCGGAATCGAACCGCAGACCTCTTCAATGCCATTGAAGCGCTCTACCAACTGAGCTATGACCCCGGCCGATTCGCTGCCCGTTGGCGAGGGCAGGCCACCTCGGCATTGCCGAAGCGAGGGGGCCGTATAGCCGCTCAACCGCGGCACGACAAGAGGCTTCTGAGAGCCCGACGAACGATCTTCGCGCCCCCCCTTAGACGCGAGGAAACGCACTATTACGGGTCTAATAATGGATCGAGAAGCGTGCGCCGAAGACCGCGGCGTCCTTGATCGGCTGACCGAAGTTGTTCGGATCGGCGACGCCGTGCGCCCCGGGATGGAAGATGTACTGGAAGTCCGGCTGGAGGGTGATGCCCGGCGAGACGACGTACTGGTACGTGGCCTCGATCAGCGCCTGATAGTCGCGCACCAGCGGGGTGCCGGTCATCGCGTCCGACGCCGTGACGTCCGGCGAGATCTTGGCGTAGACGACGCCGAGGGCGACGGTATCGAGCGGCCGACCGGGCAGCAGGCCCTGGTAGGAGACGCCGCCGTCGATGGAGAAATCGATCAGGTTGCGGTCGCTGGGCAGTCCAATGATGCGGAGGAAGGCGGCGGCGCCGATCTGGTCGTTGCCGGGCTTGCGGTAGATCGTCTGGTCGATGATCCCGTAGAAGCCGTCGTCGCCGCGGTGCGTGGCCGTGATGCCGAGCGGCACGTCGGTAGCGGCGAACTCGCCGAAGTGATGGAGATAGCCGAGCTTGACGGTACCCGGGAGGCCCGGGGCTCCCTTGTCCTGGTTGTAGGCATACTGCGCCTCGGTGAACAGGAGCGGCGGGTCCTTCAGGCGAAAATTGGTGCCGGACGGATCGCGGATCTGCGGCAGCAAGCTGTTCACCCCAGGGTGGTAGGGTCCCGCCGGATCGCCGTCGAACAGCGCGGCGAGAAGCGTCAAATGGTCGTTCGGCGTGATCTTCACTCGTGCGCCCGGTGTCGCCAGCGGGAAGTCCGGGCCGCCGCTCGGCAGGTCGGCGGTCAGGCTGGACGGGAAGCCGAAGGTCGAGCCGATGAACACGGTCGCCGTCTGGCTGACCACGAATTCGGTATCGGCGCCGAGCTGACCGAAGCGCACGGAGACCTTGCCGCCGGGGAGTTTCCGCTCGATCCAAGCCTCGTAGAGCCTGGTGGCCGGGAACGCCTCGATGTTGCTGACGGTCAGAAGGTCGAGCGTGTTGTTGCCGCTGAGCCCGCGTCCGTGCAGCTGGTAGAAGTTGGCGTGGGCGACCGTGTCCTTGACCCCCGCGAGCTTGTCGAAATCGACGTCGAGCTGGCCGTTGAGCTCGCCGTCGTAGGTAGCGCCGCGCTTCACACCTCCGGTGGCATTGCCAAGGATCTCGCCGATATAGGTGAAGCTGTAATCGATGCCCTTCGAGTCCAGGAAGGCGCGGATGCCGCCGGGGTCGCCGTACTTGCCGAGCGATTGCTGGATGCTTGGCGTCGTGCCGACCGCGTTCGCCGAAGGCTGGGCGGACGTTTCCGGCGCCGCCACCGAGGTGGTCGGCGCGTCGCCGGCGCCCTCCTGTCCGATATTCTGAGCCGCGGCGGTGGCGATCCCCAAGGCCAGCCACAGGGCCGCAAACCCCACATACCGCGAACCGACGATGACCGTCTGAAAGTCGCGATCCAAGTTCCGGCAGGCGAGGGAGCGAATCCGCATAGGCCATGATCCATCGAGCAGCGAAGAGCGAACACCTCCGCGGTTCTTTCCTAAATTCAGGATAAGGATACAGGCAAAGGGTTTTGTCGCTCGCGGACTTCGATCTTACTCGTTCTAAACAGCCGCTTTTCGCTTTTCATTTGGCTGTTGCGGCCGCGCCGCATCCTTGTCGCCGGACAGGCTTGCGGGTCGGGCCAAGCTCTCCCGCTCTCCGACATCGACGGCGCCGCGCTCGAGGCAGAGACGGACAGCCTGCGGCAGGCCCGAGACGCAGGCGTCCGCACGCACGTCGTGACAAAGGCCGGAGATGCGCCCCTCGTCGTCCTCCGACATCCAGAAGGCGGCGACCAGCGGCGCGTTCCCGAGGCGGCGACGCAGACGACGCACCGCGAATCGCGCTTGCCCCACGCTGAGATCGGCGTCGAGGAAGGAGAGGATGATCAGCCTGGGCTCGTGTCCGGCGGGTCCGGCGCCGGCCGCGTCGGCCAGGGTCTTCGCCGCCTCGACCCGCGTTGCGAAGCCGCGCTGCTGAAGCAGGTCGGCGAGCAGGTGCGCCGCCGCCTCGTCGAGCGGAGTTCGCCCGGCGATGCACAGCACTGCGCCGTCGCGCGTCCAGGCCTCGTCGAGGACAATCGTCTCGGGCAACTCTTCCTCCGGGTCGCCACGCGCCCCGCCCGGGTCCGGCGCCGCGAGCGAGGCGGGTGCGCTGCCGTCGTCGACCGGCAGGATGGGATCCTCGCCGCGATCGACGAGGTCCTCGGCAAGGTCGCGCATCGTGTCGCGGATGCGCAGCTGGCGATCCTCGCTGAGCGCGCCGCGGCGCACGTCGTCCTGCGCCATGAGCAGCGCCTTCATGGCGATCGCGTCGCAATAGTCGAGCAGCGAATGCTCGGCGAGGTAGCGCTCGGCATGGTCGAGGACCTCCGACGCGTCGCCCGAAAGCATGCGCTGGTAGAAGCTCTCGACGTCGGTCAACGGCGGCGCGTCGCCGAGCAGGACATCGAGGAAGCCCAGGCGGTCGATGTGGCGTCCCATCACGACCACGCACACGGTGAGCGGCGTCGCCAGCACGAGCCCGACAGGCCCCCACAGCCAGGTCCAGAACGTCGCCGAGAGCACCACGGCGAAGGGCGAGATGCCGGTGTTGTGCCCGTAGACGAGCGGCTCGACGACCTGGCCGACGACGAGCTCGAAGGCGACGAAGAACACCGCCGTCTCAACGGCCATGGCCCAGCCCGGGCTTGCGGCGAGCGACAGCAGGACCGGGAACAGCGCCGAGCCGATCGAGCCGACGTAGGGAATGAAGCGCAGGAAGAGGGCGACGATCCCCCACAGGATGGCGCCGGGCACCCCGATGAAGGTCAGCACGATCGCAGTGACGATGCCGAAGCCGGCATTCAGCAACACTTGTGCGAGGAAGTAGCGGCTGAGCCGCCGCGCGGCGTCGTTCAAGGCCAGCGTGGTGCGCTGGAGATCGCCCGACCCGGCGAGGCGGATCAGCCGGTTGCGCAGGTCCTCGCGCTGCATGAGGATGAAGACGATGAAGACCGCGACGAAGGCAGCGGTGGCGAGCGGCGTCGCCGCCATTCCGGCCGCGGTCTGCAGCAGCGTCAGGAGACCGGGAGGTGGCTCGACGATCTCGACCCTGGTCGGCGCCGCGGCTTGACTTGGCGCGGCGCTCGGCATGGGAAGCGTCGCCGGCTTCGGCTTGTCGGCCTTGCCTGGCGCGTGCGAATCCATGTCGGCGATGGCCGAATTCAGCCTCGCGAGCAGCGGATTGTTGGCGGCGAAGTTGCGGACGCCTGCCACCTTCTGCGACACGGTCGCCTGGTAGCGCGTGGCGTCGCCGGCGAGGTCCGAAATCTGCTTGGCGAGGATGGTGCCGAGCCCGACCGTCACGGTGAAGGTGACGATGACCGCGAGGCCGACCGCGAGCTTCTTGCCAAGCCCGAGCCGGCGCATCAGCTTGACGAGCGGCGAGAGGACGAAGCTGAGGATGACCGCGATGGCGACCGGGATCAGGATCTCGCGCGCGAAATACAGGACGGCGACCGTGACGAGGATCATCACCACCGTCGCCAGCGTGTCCAGCGTGCGGGCAAGGTCCGGCTCACCGTCGCCCGGCGGTCTGCGCGTCGATGGTGGCACCAGCTCCGCCAAGTCTCGATCCCCTGCCCGTGCGCGGCTTGGCAGTGCAACATGTTGTTTCAACCTGGGTTCCGGTTGTAAGACCATCGCAGCCGACGGCGCGAGGCGCTGCGCCCTGCCGCTCTTGACGCGGCCTGGCGCGATGGCGACATCGGCGGTCCGGCGGATACGCCGAGGGAGCCGCGGACGGTGAAGACAGAGGCCCAGGCCGGCGAGTCCGGACGCGTCGAGGCCGCGCGTGTGACAACTCGCGCGCCGATGCGCGATCTGGCGGTGCTGCCGGTGTTCTTCGCGCTCGCCGGCAAGCGCACCCTGCTCGCCGGCGCCACCGAGCGCGCGGTGTGGAAGGCCGAGCTGCTGCACGCCACCGGCAGCCACGTCGACGTCTATGCCGCGCAGCCCTGCCCCGAGATGCGCGAGCTCGTCGCGCAGGCGCCGCGCCTGACCCTGCACGAGCGCGCGTGGGAGCCCGCCGACCTCGAGGGCGCGGCGATCGCCCTGCTCGACACCGAGGACGATTGCGAGGCCGCGCGCTTCAAGCAGGCGGCGCGCACCGCCGGCATCCCGATGAACGCCATCGACAATCCGGCCTTCTGCGACTTCCAGTTCGGCGCCATCGTCGAGCGCTCGCCGCTGGTCATCGGCATCTCCACGCACGGCACGGCGCCGGTGTTCGGCCAGGCGATCCGCGCCCGCCTCGAGGCGCTGTTGCCCGACCACCTCAAGCTGTGGGCGCAGACGGCCCGCGCCTGGCGCGAACGCGTGGTGCCGCTGCGCCTGCCGTTCCACGGCCGCCGCACCTTCTGGGAGCGTTTCTCCGAGCGCGCGCTCGGCGCCGATGCCGCGCCGCCCGACGAGGCCGATTTCGCGGCCTTCCTCGACGCCGCGACGCGGCCGGAGACGGTCATCGGCCGGGTCACGCTGGTCGGCGCCGGCCCCGGCGACCCCGACCTCGTGACGGTGAAGGCGGTGAAGGCGCTGCAGGGCGCCGACGTCGTGCTCTACGACAAGCTGGTCGCCCCGGCGGTGGTCGACATGGCGCGGCGCGAGGCGCGCAAGATCGACGTCGGCAAGCGCGGCTATCTCCCCTCCTGCAAGCAGGAGGAAATCACCGACTTGATGATCGGCCTGGCGCGCGAGGGCAAGCGCGTGGTCCGCCTCAAGGGCGGCGATCCGATGATCTTCGGGCGCGCCAACGAGGAGATCGAGGGGTTGCGGGCCGCCGGCGTCCCCGTCACCGTGGTGCCCGGCATCACCGCCGCGCTCGGCGCCGCCGCCTCGCTGGGCATCTCGCTGACCGAGCGCAGCGCCGCGCGGCGGCTGCAGTTCGTCACGGCGCATGCCAAGGATGGCCGCCTGCCGCAGGACATCGACTGGCTCGCTCTGGCCGACCCCGGCGCCAGCACCGTGATCTACATGGGCGTGCGCACCATGCCGGCACTGGTCGGCCAGATGCTCGCCCACGGCCTGCCGCCCGAGACGCCGTGCGTGCTGGTCGAGCGCGCCACCTGCTCCGACGAGCGACGTCTATGGGGGACGGTATCGGCCATGCCGGCGCTGGCGGAGGCGGCCGACCCGAAAGGGCCGTGTTTGATGATGATCGGGGCGGTGTTCGCCAAAGTCGGTCGCGAGACGTCAGCCGAACTGCACGATGGGTCGCCGCACTCGACAACGATGGCTGCAGCGGACTAGTCGAGGGTGTCGGTCCGATCCGGGCATGCGTCGTCCTGCTCCCGCGAATGCTTCTGGTCGGTTGCGGCATCATGGAACGGTCTCGATCGATTAGGGCGCGTGGCTCGATCGGATCAGGAACGCAAGTGACGAGGAAGCCGGCGAGCGTGGCTGTGGCCAGCGTCGATGCCGGAAAGTGCACCTTTCGAACTCCGGGACACTTGCTGCTAAAGAGGGCTAAATATCGTGGAGCTTCGATCGATGGTGATGCGCCTGAGCACGTTGTTCAAGACGAAAATGGCCGAGCGCCCCTCTGCCGGGGACAAGGACGTGTTGTCCTCCGACGGAAACGGTCTCGCGTCCGCGAACGAAGATCTGCGCTTCAAGACCGAGGGCTATATAGCGGCGCTGCGGCGAGGCGCTTACGATTTCGTCGACCTCGGAACTTGCGATGGCGGCGGTTTCACCATCGCGGCGCGGCAGGGCGGTCGCAAGGGCCTAGGGTTCGACTTGGAACCGGCGTTCGTTCGGCAAGCGCTCGACCGGGGCATTGAGGTCGCGCTCTACGATGTGTGCGATCTCACGACCGAAGCCGCTTGCGTCGACTTTGCCGTCTGCAGCCACATCCTCGAGCACTTGCCCAGCTTAGCGCATATCGAGCGCGTGCTGCGCAGCCTGCGCATGCTCTGCCGAGACTACCTGCTGATTTCGGGACCGGTCTTCGACGACGAAGACTATCTCGAAGCTCATGGAATAAAGGCATTGCATTCGCTCATGCGCGATCACACCTGCAAGGTCCGGGTCAACGACCTTCAGGCCATCCTTTACGGCATCGGCTGCCGTGACTTTCTTCTCGCGCTGACCGAGCCGATTGATAACAGCCAGAACCATTGGCTATACAACGCGGAACAGCCCGTTCCGGACACTGGCCTTTGGACTTATGATGCCGCCAAGCACCTGCCGAAGCCCATCATGGGTTTCGACCGCCCTTTGCACCGCGACTTCGTGTGCATCGTGCCTATGCGGACAGGCGTGCCGGTCGACGATATCCTCGGCCGCTTCTATTGGGGACACGATAAGATCGTCACACGCGCTACTTGGGATTACTGACAGCGACGTCGAAGCCGTCGCGTCGAAATTTTGTATTAGGAACAAGTCGAGGTCAGATTTAGTTTTTTCTACATCACCCAATCAGCATTAGTGTGGTTACAGCAAGAGCAATATTCGCTCTTGCGGACTTGCTCCGACAAGCAGCGCTAAGCCGTTGCCCGTCTGGTTCAATCCTATGCGCGCGTGCCCTGCCGCGAGACCAGCAGATCTTCGGCTTGCGCGACGGCATTCTGCACGTCGGCGATTTCGACAATCCAGGTCTGGAGGTGAACCGATTCCGTCGCCTTGCCGGGATCGAGGGATCGCCCGAGCACGCAGAAGTAGGTGAGCCCACGGGCGGCGGCCAGCCGTCGGAAGCACCAGTTGCGATAGGTGTCCATCATCAGCTCGATGACGATGGTGCCCGGTCTCGCAAAACCGATGTTCGACAAGCCTGCACCATGCGGCGCGACGATGATGTCGGCCTCGGCGAAAAGACGCGCCTGCTCGCGCAGGGAAAGGGCCTCTAAACGCACGGGTTGGAAGCCGGGAAGCGCGGCGATCAACTGATCTTCGCAGACGAGGCTGCGCAGGTTGGATCCTCGACGATCCACGAAGATGCGCCGCGCAGCCGTGCGCGGCGCGGGTCCGGCGCGGGTGAGCAAACGATCGAAGAACGCATTGGTCAGCGAGGCGTGGAAGTCGAACATGCCATGCAGGCTCGAGGGGAGGATCAGCGTCTCAGCGAGAAAGCATTCGCGCGGCAGAACGCTGCGGACCTCCACACTCGCGGGTATCTCGAAAAGCTCGACGAACTCTTGCTGGCGAAGGCCGGTCGAGGGCACAAGAAGCCGCGTGGTCCGTCCCCAAAGCTCGTCGTCGATCAGGATCAGGCGGAGCGCCGCATCGACGATCGAATGCCAGTAGCTTTCCGCCGCTCCCGTCAGGATTGAGACCGTCGTGCCCGGCAGCCTTTCCAGTGACGGCGGACGGAAGGCGAAGGTGTCGCCGATCTGGCGATAGTGGTGGCGACTCCATTCTGTGTGCCACAACGTTTCCTGCACGACGACATCGCGCGCGGCAACGATGCCGACGGCACCGAAGATCATGGCCTCGTCGAGCTCCAGGACGCGCGGGCTCGTCGAGTTATAGTGGTCCAGCGTCACGTTCGCGCCGATGTCCCCGCGCGTCTCGAACAACGGCAGCTTCGAGACGTCCCAGCGGATGGAGGGCACCTCCACCCTTTCGCTGGGAAAAGTGCGAAGCTCGCGCGCTACAGGATCGTGGGAAGGTGAACTAGCCAGTGAGCCTAGGTAAGTTAGCGTGTAGCGCTGATCGAGCGGCGCCGAGAGCTCGCGGATTCCATCCGGAAAGAACCAGCCCGGTGTGCCCTCCGCATTCCCGTAGAGGATCTGGAGGCATTGCGCGCTCGTTCGGCTCCAACCTATCGAGCGGCCATCGACGGCGAGCAGGGTTGGCTGGTGCAATGTGCCGACACCGTGATCGCTCCCTTGGAAACAGGTGTTCATGAGGCCGCACAGCCTCTGGCGCAGCACCGAGATCGCGTTCGTCTGATGAGTCAGACCGACTATCAAGAGCATCGCGCGCACGAGCGCCGAGTGCCCGGCTTCGGCCGTCGCGATCGCAGTGAGGCGGGAAAGGTGCTGCGCCTCCGCCGTCGCCGTGAGCACGCCCTGGTAGGCGGTCCCCACCACGTCCTCGAACACGTAAGCTGCAAACATCAGGTTTGTGTCGTTTGCGAAAGCGTCGAAGGAGACGTCCTGCTCGACGATCATGGCCGCCCGCATGACCATCGTAAAACTACGATCGAGATCGATCTTGGGAGAGGAGACGGGCTCCGCGCCGAGTTCGACGATCATCTCGCGCAGGATCAGGATGTGATCACGCTCTTCCTTTGCGCAGCTTTTGACGAAGGCGGCGACCAGGGGATTGGTGAAAGACACGGCACGGCCGCCAATGACGGAGCCGGCATCGACGCCGCGCTCGATCTCGCCGAGGCCGTTGCCGTCGAGCGCACGCGCGTAGAATTCGGCCTGGAGGTATTCGAGATTGAGGAGGTGTGTCAGGCCTTGGAGGTTTTCTTCGACGCGCTGCGCATGCTCAACGGTGATCACGTCAGCTCTCGTCCCCATGCTGGTCCAAGCCGCCTCGATCCCCTCCGAAGGCATGAGCCGCCCCTCATGTTTCCAGGAGCGTGTCGTGATCAGCTTCGCCGGACAGCCTTCTCGACCGCGGTCGAGGGCAGGTCAACGCTTTTCCGCTTGGTACGGCCCTGATGCAACGTGATCGACCGCGAATGCTCAAAGAAGAAACAAAAAAAATCGGCCGGATTTCCCGGCCGATTCGATGATCAAAGAACCGTCAGGTTCGACCTTACGTCGGCATGTTGACACCTGTAGGGAAGAACAGGCCGGACGAGGCGTTCACCGAGCCGTAGACCACGTTGAGCACTTGGCGCGTGGTGCGGTCCCAGGCGATCGCGTTGCCGTCGGCATCGACGATCGTGGGGGCCGCGGTCGTGCCGACGCCATGATCGTTGCCCTGGGCCGGGGTGCCGGCGACACCGGACAATTGCTGGCGGAGAAACGAGATCGCCTGCGTCGCGTTCGCCGCCCCGGCCGCGAAAAGGGCGGTGCGCACGATACCGGCATGGTACGCCTCGGTGGCCATGATGCCGGATGCCTTGTCGAGGTACACCTTGTTGGTGATCGAGGTCAGCGCGCCGTGGTAGGCGGTGACGCCAACGTCCTCGAAGATGTAGGAGGCGAGCAGGAAGTTCGTGTCGTTGGCGAACGCGTCGAAGCCGGCGCCCAATCCAGCCGCCTGGGCGGCGGTGGCGAAACTCTGCGAGAAATCGATGTTCGGCATCGAGATCGGCACAGAGCCGGTGGCGGCGATAGCGGAACGCAGGAACTCCACGTGGGTCTGCTCTTCCACGGCGAGCTCGTTGGCGTAGGCCTGGTTGATCGGGCTCGTGAAGGTGACCTTGCGGCCGCCGGTGACCGTGCCGGGGGTGCCGCCGCGATCGGCGCCGGGGAGGCCCGAGCCGGTGGCGGCGATCAGGTAGAACGAAGACTCGAGATATTCGAGGTTCAGTGCGAACGTCAGGATCTGGATGTCGACCGAAGCCGTAGCGGCGGCGGGCGTGGTGGCGGCGGCCATCGCGAGGCCACCGGCGGCAGCACCGGCTGCACCGTAGCCGAGGCCCTTGAGGAACGAACGACGGCCGCTCTTCGTGAGAAGATCGCGCTCCGTGGTCGTTCCAACGTCAATGGTCATCTGGTCAGCCTTCCGAGAAAATAAGGGACACGAATTGCCCGCTCTCCATTATAGAGGCGCTTACGACATAGGCAACCATGAAGAAGGCGAAGCTGCGAAAAGACAAGATTTGATAAAACGTGTTGCACCCAAATACTAGCGGAAACAACGCCGTAGGTCAGAACCGGATCGTCTGCTGAGGCGCCGCGTTAATCGCAGAAGCAGCACTGCTGCTGGCGGGCCCGCAGCTGCGCGCCCGATAGACCGCGGTTGGATCGCTGCGGGGGCTCGGCTTCCGCAAGCCGCCGGGCGATGTTAAGGGGCGCCGCCATTCCCGCGATTCTCAGACCATATGACCAGATTGCCTTATGCCACCCATCTGCCGAGCCTCAATTTCCTGGTGCTCTGCCTGCTCTTCACCGGCATGGGCGCCGCGCTGTGGCACGGGCTGGTCGCGGGTCAGGCGGCGGTGCTGGTCTTCGTCATCACCGGCTGGATCGTCAGCCTCTGCCTGCACGAGTTCGGCCACGCCGTCACCGCCTACAAGGCCGGCGACCACTCGATCCCGACCAGCGGCTACCTCAGCCTGGACCCGCTGAGATACGCCGACCCGTTCCTCTCGCTCCTGCTGCCCCTGGTCTACATCGTGATCGGCGGCTTCGGCCTGCCGGGCGGCGCGGTCTGGATCAACCATGCCGCCATTCGCAGCGCCTGGTGGGATTCCGCTGTTTCCGCCGCCGGGCCGTTGGCCAACCTGCTGTTCCTCGCCATGCTGGGCTTGCTCTACCATCTCGCGCCGCACGGCGAGGAGACCTCGGACATGGAGGCGGCGCTGGCGGTGCTGGCCTTCTTCCAGGGCACGGCGATCGTGCTGAACCTGCTGCCGATCCCCGGGCTCGACGGGTTCGGCATCATCCGCCCCTTCCTGCCCGGCCGCTACGCCGCAGCCGGCATGGCGATGGCCGCCGGCCTCGGCTTCATCCTGATCTTCGTCGTGCTGTGGGTCCCCATCATCGGCAGCCTCATCTTCAGCGCCGGCCTCGACGTCACGACCTTCGTCGGCTTCGATCCGCACGACGTCTTCTCCGGCTACAGGTACCTGCGCCTGTTCTGAGAGGCGGCCTGAGCAACCCGTCCTTCCCTCGCCCCCGCGCCCCTGCTACGCCGCTGCCATGGCCACCGCACCGCTCGACAACATCCGCAACTTCTCCATCGTCGCGCACATCGACCACGGCAAGTCGACGCTCGCCGACCGGCTCATCCAGCAGACCGGCACCGTGGCCCTGCGCGACATGGGCGAGCAGATGCTCGATTCCATGGACATCGAGCGCGAGCGCGGCATCACCATCAAGGCGCAGACGGTGCGGCTCGAGTACAAGGCGCAGGACGGCAAGACCTACATCCTGAACCTGATGGACACGCCCGGCCACGTCGACTTCGGCTACGAGGTCAGCCGCTCGCTCGCCGCCTGCGAGGGCTCGCTGCTGGTGGTCGACGCCTCCCAGGGCGTGGAAGCTCAGACACTGGCCAACGTCTACGCCGCCATCGAGGCCGGCCACGAGATCGTGCCGGTGCTGAACAAGATCGACCTGCCGGCGGCCGAGCCCGAGCGGGTGAAGCAGCAGATCGAGGACGTCATCGGCATCGATGCGTCGGACGCCGTGCCGATCTCGGCCAAGACCGGCATCGGCATCGACCTGGTGCTGGAGGCCATCGTTAAGCGGCTGCCGCCGCCCAAGGGCGACGCCGCGGCCCCGCTCAAGGCGCTGCTGGTCGACAGCTGGTACGACGCCTACCTCGGCGTGGTGGTGCTGGTGCGGGTGCTCGATGGCAGCCTGCGCAAGGGCCAGCGCGTGCTGATGATGGGCGCCGACGCGCGCTACGAGGTCGACCGCATCGGCGTCTTCACGCCCAAGATGAAGGACGCCGCCGGCCTCGGGCCGGGCGAGATGGGCTTCATCACCGCGCAGATCAAGCAGGTGGCCGACACCCGCGTCGGCGACACCATCACCGATGCCGGCAAGCCCTGCGACGCGGCGCTGGCGGGCTTCAAGCCGGCGCAGCCGGTGGTGTTCTGCGGCCTGTTCCCGGTCGATGCCGCCGATTTCGAGGCCCTGCGCGCCGCCGTCGGCCGGCTCCGGCTCAACGACGCCAGCTTCTCCTACGAGATGGAGAGCTCCGCCGCGCTCGGCTTCGGCTTCCGCTGCGGCTTTTTGGGCCTGCTGCACCTCGAGATCATCCAGGAGCGGCTGGAGCGCGAGTTCAACCTCGACCTCATCGCCACCGCCCCCAGCGTCGTCTACGAAATGAAGCTGCGCGATGGCACCCAGGTCAGCCTGCACAACCCCGCCGACATGCCTGACCCCACGCAGATCCTGGCGATCGAGGAGCCGTGGATCCGCGCCACCATCCTCACGCCCGACGAATACCTCGGCAACGTGCTGAAGCTCTGCCAGGAGCGGCGCGGGGTGCAGGTCGACCTCAACTACGTCGGCAGCCGCGCCATGGCGGTCTACGACCTGCCGCTGAACGAGGTGGTGTTCGACTTCTACGACCGCCTGAAGTCGATCTCGAAGGGCTACGCCAGCTTCGACTACGCCATCACCGACTACCGCGAGGGCGACCTCGTGCGCATGAACATCCTGGTCAACGCCGAGCCCGTCGACGCCCTCTCCATGCTGGTCCACCGCGACCGGGCCGAGGGCCGCGGCCGGGCGATGGTGGAGAAGCTGAAGGACCTCATCCCCGCCCACATGTTCGTCATCCCCGTGCAGGCCGCGATCGGCGGCAAGATCATCGCCCGCGAGACCGTGCGCGCCATGCGCAAGGACGTCACCGCCAAGTGCTACGGCGGCGACGTCTCCCGCAAGCGCAAGCTGCTGGAGAAGCAGAAGGCCGGCAAGAAGAAGATGCGGCAGTTCGGCAAGGTGGAGATCCCGCAGGAGGCGTTCATCGCGGCGCTGAAGATGGAGTGAGGGGTTCGGCATGACGCTCGGGACGGGTTTCGGCAGAGGCACCGGGCGCTCTCGGTGTCTTGCCGAAGCGGCTGGAATGATTTAGGTATCTTAACCGGTTTCAAACGACGCGTCCACCTCCAGCCGCCCTCGGGAACGCGGCCCTGCCGCGTCGCGTAGCCTGACATGTGGCCCTGCCAAAGTCAGGGTACCGCGACACAAACAGGGGCCGGTGTCAGCGTACCGCGACATAAAACCCGGCCATCGGCGCGAACCGCGACAAGGGTCGAATCCGAGTGGTCGTTCGGCGACATGACAAAAGTTTCATGCTTGGCGGGAGGCGATGGGCGGTCTTGGAAGCGGCGTTTATCGCAACGCTGAAGATGCCGAGGCGGGCCGGAGGTGACAGCCTATGATCCTCATCCGCCAGACTGAAGCTTTCGCCGATTGGTTTGCCGGCTTACGCGACGGGCGCGCCGTCGCCGCATTTCGGCGCGGCTTCGCCGTATGGCCCTCGGCAATCCCGGCGATGTCCGATCTGTCGGCCAGGGCGTCAGCGAAATGAGGGTCGACTACGGGCCGGGGTACCGCGTCTACTACAAGCAACCGGCACCGAGATCGTGCTTCTGCTGTGCGGAGGTGACAAGAGCAGCCAGAAACGCGATATTGCTCGAGCGATCGTCCTGGCTTCGATGGAATAACCATGCCGCTCAAAACCACGCCATGGGATGTCGCCGATCATCTCGGGAGCGACAGCGCCATCGCCGCTTATCTGGATGCCTGCCTGGAAGTCGGTGACCCGAAGCTCGTGGGTGCGGCGCTCGGCGATATCGCGCGCGCCAAGGGCGTCAGCGACCTCGCGGCGCGAACAGGGCTGCCGGTTGCCACCCTCGGACGCGCTTTGTCCGGCGAAGAGGTTCCCGATTTTGCGACGATCGTGACAGTCGTTGCCGCACTCGGTCTGCAGCTCGGCGCTCGACTGGCACCTGCGGCGAATGCGGCTTGAGTCCATGGTCGTCATCGCGTGCAGACCGACACAGGCGGCAAGATCACCGCCCGCGAGTCGGTGCGCAACCGTTGAGTGCTACGGCGGCGACGTCAGTCGCAAACGCAAGCTGGTGGAGAAGCAGAAGGCCGGCAAGAAGAAGATGCGGCAGTTCGGCAAGGTCGAGATTCCGCAGGAGGCGTTATCGCGGCCCTGAAGATGGATAGGTGTGGAGATTGACATATTTAAAACCCCCTAAATGCATAAGTCGGTCTTAAAATAAAAGCTGGACTCAGGTTTCGCCGAAATTCGGAGAGTTCGAGATGGCATTGTTCGGATCACGCCCTAGACCCGAGGAGGTGTTTACTCCGCGTTCGCCGAGTGTAAATGACATGTATGTGTCTAGAGAACACTTAGAACGATCGCTTACCAAAGCAATCGATGGCGCGAAAAATATCATTGTTACTGGAGAGAGCGGAAGCGGAAAGACATGGCTGTATAAAAAGGTTTTTGAAGATTCGAAAGTGAAATATGAGGCTGTAAACTTAGCGAGCGCTTCTCTCAAGGGCGGTCTAGATGCTGCGTTTAAAGATAAAAATGACCGGCTAAAAAGCGAAGTTCCTGTAGAACGTGCGCGCTCGGGAGTCGCGAAGTTTGCACCCGCGGGCATAGGAGCCGAGGGCGGCGGCTCGAAAAAGTATGCAATCGGACAGGAGGGATCTTTCGAAACTCTGTTGAAGCGGATTAGAGAAAAAGCAGGTTCTTCGAAGGCGATCTTGGTTTATGAAAATCTCGAGCAAATCATAGACAATGCAACTATGTTAAAAGCGGTGGCGGATACGATTATTCTGCTAGATGACGACGATATGTCTAAATACAATGTTAAGATATGCATAGTGGGTGTTCCAACAGATATTAAACAAATGCTTGTCAAGGCTGCTAACGTAACCACTATAGCGAACCGGGTAATCGAAGTCTCCGAAGTTGCAAGACTGACAAGCGTTGAAGCCAAGCAGCTTATGCAGAGAGGCTTTGAGCAGAAGCTTAAGTGTCAATTCACGATAGATAAGTCGGTCTTCTACAAAGAGGCGGCGTGGAAAACTGATAGGATCGCGCAGCACGTACATGAATATTGCCTTGCGGTGGCGCAATTCGCTGTCGATAATGATTACGTCATTGATGGAGCGGTCGTTGCACAAGCGGAATCTGAATGGCTTTTACAAACGCTCAGCGCGGATTATGTAGCTGTCGAGCACAATATGAACGCTCGCAAAACAACAGCGGGAAGGCGTAATCAAACCTTGTACAGTCTTGGTGCGTGCGATGAAGAGACCTTTAAATATACGGATATTGAAGAAATAATCAGACTAGAGTTTCCAAACAGCACCCAAGATGTTAAACTGAATATTGCTGGCAATCTAGCTGCGCTGGCTTCCGGCGCTAAAAGCATTATACGCAGAACTCCAAAAGGAGATGCTTACAGATTTATAAGTCCAAAGTATAGAATGTGTTTGAGAACGATGCTGTTGAAGACAGATGACGAGCGAGTGGAGAAGATATCTCAAGGCGACCTGACATCGCCAGATGACTGAAGTCGCGGCTTCTTCGTTTTTGGTAGTTTTGTTTTTGAATGAAAGTATGACTCAAATCCATGCTAACAACAGCTTCGATAAAATAGCGTTGTAAATCAACATCCCGTTTTCGTGCTCATCAAGTGTATCGGTCTTTTTTCTCGTACAAGACGGCGGCCTCCTTACCCTTGCTATTCAGCCTGTGTCAAATGATGGCGGCTGCCGCATCTTGCTCCCATCGGTTGTAGGAGAGGTTGGGGCCGCGCCGGCGACGTACAATACGCGGGAATATTCGCGTCATACGCTGCGCGCTTCAGCCCCGTGATCACTACCGGCCCTGGCGATTAGGCCGGCATGTCGAACCAGCAGCACGATCCCATGCGCTCCGATGACCTGACCTCGAAGATCATCTCGCGCGGCGGCGTGAAATGGTGGTGGAGCACATCGTGTTCGGCACCGTCCGCTTCCTGGCGGAGCGGTACCCCGAGCTTCTCGACCACTCGACGGCAGCCTCGACCACCTCTGGGACCACGAGCACGGCGAGGCGTGCGACGACGACGCCGTGCGTGATATCGAACGGCACAGGCTCAACAGCTTGCGAGCGGTCGTAGCCGATCTCAGCAAGGGTCCTTCCGGAAGTGGTCGGGGCTGTCGTGGTCATGGAGGTGGCGGACGCGGGCGACGTGGACGGGGCGGTAGCCTTCGGCGCAGGCCTTGTCCTTGGCCTCGTGCTGCGTCTTGAACGAGCCGTGCTTTTCCTCGCCGCCGGACACGATGACGTAGTGCGAGACGGTGGCCTCCTTGTCCGTGCTCTTCGGCCTGTGCTCGATGTAGGCGGCTGCCATGGCGTGCTCCCGTAGGTGCGGACAAGCGTAGGGGCACCCGCGGCGCCGGACAAGACGCCGGCAGCCGGCGTGCACAGCCTTGAAGCCTACGTGTGAATGCACCGGCGCGGTCCGCGCGCTCTCGGCGGAGGGGGTGCTTCTTCTCCCGCCCCGGCGGGAGAAGGTGGCCCGACGCAGTCGGGTCGGATGAGGGTGCCGGGCGTTACGCTCGCGGCGGCCGACAGCTCTTCCGGCGACCCCCTCATCCGACCTTGCTCACGCAAGGGCCACCTTCTCCCGCGAGCGGGAGAAGGAAGAGCCCTCTTCGCCCGAGGCTTCTCTCTTCGTGGCCTCGCTCTGCGTGAACCAGCACCGGCGACCCACGCGAGGTGGAACAAGCCGCTTTCCCGGTCATTCTACCCAAGCTGTTTGAAACCGGTCACGGCGCATGTCGCCTGATGACGCAAAACGGGTGTTTATGATCGTGAGGGGGTGTGTTCCAGGACCTGGGACGTCGCCGTACGGCTCCACGCCCCGACGATGCCGTACCCTGTTTCCGATTGGCCGTGCCCGCGACGCAACGCGACGCAAAATGCGGGTGTGTGATCGCAAGGGGGTGTGTCCCGGGCCTTGTCGGACGCTGCGCGCTTCCGCCCCCGCAACCGCAGCCGGCTCCGGCGATTAGGCCGGCATGTCGAACCAACAGCACGAACCCATGCCCTCCGACGAACTGACCTCGAAGGTCATCGACGCGCGGCGGCGCGAGATGGTGGTGGAGCACATCGTGTTCGGCACCGTCCGCTTCCTGGCGGAGCGCCACCCCGAGCTGCTCGACCAGCTCGACGGCAGCCTCGACCACCTCTGGGACCACGAGCACGGCGAGGCGCGCGACGACGAGGCGGTGCGCAACATCGCGCGGCGCATGCTCAAGAGCCTGCGCGCGGAGTCGTAGCCGGCTTCGGGCGGACGACGCGTGGGGGCTTGTGCACAGGGTCCGAGTTGCAGAAGAGGTAGCCCCCTTCTCCCCTTGCGGGAGAAGGTGGCGCGAAGCGCCGGATGAGGGATCGCCGCAGCGTCCCAGTTGAGGCTCTCGGCAAGGTGACCCGACCCCTCATCCGACCCCGCTGCGCGGGGCCACCTTCTCTCGCAAGGGGAGAAGGGTAAGCGCCGACCCTTCAGTTCCTCAAAAAAGCCCCCCTGCTCGCGCAGGAAGGCCATAGTGTCGATAGGTGAGGCTTACGCCGCCTTCGCGGCGGCCGGGTTCACGCTCTTCTCGGCGATGCGGTTGAACTGCACGTCGCCGGCCTTGCTGTCCTTCAGCGCCTCCTGCAGCGGCTTCAACGCCTCGGTTTTGCCGGCGGCCTTGGCGTAGGCTTCCATGGAGCCGTAAGACGCCACGCGGAAGGCCTGCTGCTGGTTGGCGGCGACGATGAGGGCGGCGTCGCGCACCGGGCCCATCTCGGTCTCCTTCACCATGCCCTGCACCTCGTGCACCATGGCGGTGGCGATCTTGTTGTCGTTGGTCTTCACCGGCTCTCCGATGGCCTTGAACACCGCCTCGAGCTGCTGGGCGTAGTGCTGGCTCTTGGTGGCGGTCTTGCCGAACAGCTCCTTGAGGTCGGCATCGTGGCTGGCCTCGGCCATGGCGGGGGCGGCCTTGGCGATCTGGTGCTCGAAGTCGAGCACGTAGGTCATGGCGGTCACGAGCAGCTCGTGGATGGTCTTGATGGTCATGCGTTTCCCTGGGTGCCGAGTCGCCTTCAAGGCGACCACGACCGGCCAATGCGAAACTGGGGTGGGCGTTGCCTCGGGCAGCGATGACGAACGAGGGACATAAGCGCGCGCGGCGTCGGTCTTGAGCCTTGCGCCGGGCCTGACCACCATGGAAGGCACGCCGGCGAAACGAGGCAGGACCGGCACACGGCGGAGGTCGCGGCTGGCGGACGTGGTGCGGCGTCCGCGTTGACAGGCATCGGCGAATGAGGTCCGGGTCGGCCCGCCTTTCGGTGCGTCGGGGACCTGTCCGTTGAAGCGTATTCCTTGTCTTCTGCTGTCGCTTGCCGTCGCTTTGGGGCTGCCTGCGTCGGGTGCGGCCGCCCTTGAGACGCTGCCCACGGCGCGCGACGACAGCGTACTGGGCGCGTTCCAGTCGCAATGCCTGCGCGAGGAGCCGGACTACGACCGGCTGGCGACGGAGGCCGGCACGCTGGGCATGGCCGACCTCGGCGACCATTCCGCGCCGGAGCCGGACGGTGCCACGTTGAAGAGCCATCGCTGGGGCGGCAAGCTGCCCGACGGGCCCTTCGCGCTCTACGTGTCGCGCGTGCCGACGAAGGGCGCGGTCGAGACCAGCTGCGGCGTCAGCGGCATGGTCCCCAGCGCCGAACATTTCCGCGACGGCCTCGTGCACCGCATGGCGCTGCCGCCGCTGCCCGCCCCCACGTTCGACGCCGGCGGCAGCGCCATCTACGTCTGGCCGGCCTTCCCGCTGCCCGGCCACCGGCTGATCCTGCAGACCAAGACCGGCAAGCACGGCGAAGGTTTCGTGCTGGTCACGGTGGCGGTCAAGCGGGCGAGCTGACGCTCCTGCCGGACAAAAGATCCCCGGCTTTGCGCCGGGGACGGAGCGTTCGCGGCTCAGTAGGACGGGCCGCCGAGAAGGGCCGGCACGGTGGTGCTGCAGGTGAAGCTGTCGATCAGGCCGGCGCGGCAGGCGTTGGCGATCTGCGCGCGCGGGCCGGTCGCGGCCGGCGCCGGGTATGGCGGGTAGCCCTCGGCGCGCGGCGGCACGGCCTCGGGCGTTTCGCTCGCCTCGCGCGGCGGTCGCGCCGTCTCGCGCTCGTCGTCGCGCGACACCGGCTCGCGGGCCTCGCGCTCGTTGCGCGGCACGCGGGCCTCGCGCTCAGAGCGCTCGGGCAGGCGACGCTCGGCGCGGCTGGCGACCTTCGCGCGCGGCGCCTCGGGCTTGCGTTCGGCCGCCTTGGTCTTGCTGCCGGTGGCGTCGGCGAACGCCGCCTGGCAGCGCGGCGCGAGCTGGGAGAAATGCGCCTTCATGCAGGCGGTGGTCTTGGGGATGTCGGGGATCGTGTCCGAGCACAGCTTCACGGCATCGGGCGTGCAGGCCTGCTGCTGTTCCTCGGTGCCCTGAGCGAAGGCGGCGACCGGGACGGTGACGAGCGCCAGCGCCGCGATGGCGCGGATCAAAAGGTGGGTGTTGGCAGGCATCCGCATCTCCTTGGGGGCCGCGAGTCTATGTCGCCGACTCGCTCGTGTCTTGGTGGCGACAAGCGCCTGGGTCCAGCGCCGAGTTCCGCTGCGACTGACGCTGCCGAAGACCCACACTACCGCGGATCCGGCGGCGGCGTCAGCCGACTATGGGATAAAACCGTGTCGACCTCAGGCCGCGCGACGCCGGATCAGCGCGGCACGGCAGGCCAGGATCACCAGGATCACGATCAGCATCGCGCCGAGTGCGTCGGACAGGAAGTGCGCGCCGAGCGCCATGCGCCAGACCGCGGCGGCCGCGGTGAAGGCCAGGGCGGCGGCCATCGCCGCGCCGCGCCAGGGCGGCGGCACGAGGCTCGCCGGCGCCAGCGTCCAGGCCGCCACACCTGCCTCGCCCGAGGCGAAGGCGCAATTGTGCCGGCAGGCGCCGTCGAAGCGGTACCAGGGGCGGAAGGCCTCGGCGCCACCGAAGGCGGTCACCGCGAGCGGGCGCGGGCGGTGCGAGACCTCCTTGAGGCCGAGGTGGATGAGCAGGCCGGGCCCGACCGCCATGGCCAGCACCAGCATGGCCAGGCTGGGCCCGCTGGGCGCGAAGCGGGCCGGCCAGAGGCCCAGGCGGGCGAGGCCGGCGACGATGACCATGAGCGCGAGCAGCACGAAGGGCAGCGCCCAGGCGACGTAGCGCAACGCCACCCCGGCGGGCGTGTCGCCGACGAAGCGGTGCGGCGCGACGTAGAAGAGATGGGCCACCTCGAGATCCGTCGCCGGGCGCAGCGCCAGCACGATCATGGCGAGGTAGAGCACGGCGGCGAGGCTCAGCAGGAAGCGGGTCATGCCCTGCCATGCCGCGATCGCGGCCTGCGGGGCAAGCCAAGCGCCGCGAATGCGCCTACATGCCTGCCATGCTGACCGGCCCCGAGATCGAGCGCTACGCCCGCCACATCGTGCTGCACGACGTCGGCGGCCCCGGCCAGGCCAGGCTGAAGGCCGCCCGCGTGCTGGCGATCGGCGCCGGCGGCCTCGGCGCGCCGCTACTGCAATACCTCGCGGCGGCGGGCGTCGGCACGCTCGGCGTGGTCGACGACGACGTCGTGGCGCTGTCCAACCTGCAGCGCCAAGTGCTGCACGGCACGCCCGACATCGGCCGGCCCAAGGTCGAGAGCGCCACCGAGGCAATCCGACGGCTCAACCCGCACGTCGCCGTCGTGCCCCTGGCCGAGCGGCTCGACGCCGGCAATGCCCGCGCGCTGGTTCGGGGCTGGGACGTCGTCGCCGACGGCTCCGACAATTTCGCCACGCGCTACGCCGTCTCCGACGCCTGCTTCCACGAGGGCGTTCCGCTGGTGAGCGCGGCGGTGGGCAGCTTCGACGCCTCGCTGACGACGCTGCGCCCGCACGAGCGCGACGCCGAGGGCCGGCCCAACCCGACCTATCGCTGCCTGTTCCCGCAGGCGCCCGACGCAGGAGCCGTCCCCAGCTGCGCCGAGGCCGGCGTGCTCGGCGCGCTGACGGGGATCGTCGGCGCGATGATGGCGCTGGAGGTGATCCGCGAGATCGTCGGCTTCGGCGAGGGCCTCGTCGGCCGCCTCGTGCTCATCGACACGATGGGCATGCGCTTCGAGACGCTGCGCTACGGCTGGGACCCGGCCAATCCGCTGAGCGGAAGCGGGGCGGCGAGCCCGCGCTAGAGAGTATCGAACGATGATCCGAAGCCGCTTCGCGGCACCTATGTGCTTATCTTGGCTACGTCTTCTTTATTGGAGCAGGTCCGCAACAGCGGACGTTGCTCTAAGTCTAAGACGAGAGGATCGCGTCGAGCGCGGCGAAGTCCCGCGCGATCGACGCCGCACCGGCGGCCGTCAGCGCGCTTGCCTCGTGGTATCCCCAACCGACACCGATCGCGCGCACGCCGGCCGCTTTCGCCATCGCCATGTCGTAGGTCGTATCGCCGACGAGAACGGCGCCGCTCGCGGGCACCCGCGCCTCGGCCAGGGCGGCATGCAACATGGAGGGGTGCGGCTTGGAGGGATGGTCGTCGGCCGTCTGCACCGTCGCGAACAGGCCGTGCCATCCCTGCGTCTCCAGCATACGCTCGACGCCCTTGCGCGATTTGCCCGTCGCCAGACCAAGCATGATGCTCGGGCGCGCGGAGAGCGCGGCGATCGCATCGGCAGCACCGGGATAGATCGGTTCGCGATAGCCGGGCTCCTGCCGCAGCGCGAACCAGGCCGCCTTGTAGCTGTCGGCCAGCGCCTCGATCGGGCCGTCCTCGCCGACCAGCGCGACGAAGGCTTCGGGAAGCGACAGGCCGACGACGGAGAGCGACCGCTCTCGCGTAGGAACAGGCAGGCCTTGGGCCGAGAAGGCACGGCGCTGCGCCTCGACGATGTGGTTCTGGCTGTCGACGAGCGTGCCGTCGACATCGAAGATCACCAGGCGGATAGGGTTTACGGGCATGGCGTCTTCGAAGCGGTGAAACGAGAAGAGCGCCCCGCGTGACGGGAGCGCTCTTCTATCGTCGGATTGCCGAGTTCAGCGCGGCGGGTTGCCGCCGTTGTCGGCCATCAGCTGGGTGATGTTCTGCACCACGACGCGGCGGTTCTCGACCGACGGGCCGGGGGTGTTCACCTTGGGGTTCTGCTGGCCGTAGCCCTGGGTGGTCAGGTTCTCCGGCGGCACGCCGAAGTCCTTCGACAGGATCGCGGCGACCGATTGCGCGCGGTGGTCGGAAAGCGACAGGTTGTCGTTCGGGTTGCCGGTGGCATCGGTGTAGCCCTCGACGAGGAACACCGAATTCGGGTTGTGCGACACGGCGCGCTTGATGGCGTCACCGAGCGCCCGGAGCTTGCCCGTCGCCGCACCCGGCACGACCCACGATCCCGAGGCGAAGTTGATCGTGTTGATGTCGACCGAGCGCACGTAGCGCCGGATGTCGGGGCTGTAGCGGATCTGGTCCAGCGTGTAGCGCTTGGGCGGCGCGGCCACCGGCGGCGCGATCAGCGTATCGTATATCGAGCCCTCGTCGGCGTCGGCGTAATTGACGTCGTAACGCTCACGCGGGAGGTCGTAGCGCGGCGGCGGCAGGTCGACCACGTCCTCGGTGTAGGGCCGCAGGCCTCCCTCGTAGGCGTTGTCGATCAGCACGACCTCGCGACCGTCACGGTTGCGGCGCACGCGGCGCAGCATCCGGCCGTCTGGCGTCGTGTAGGTCAGGATCTGCTCGCCGCCGGGCCGGTTGACCACGTCGACATTGTCGCCACCGCGGCGCTCACGGCGCACGTCGTAGCCGAGTTCGCGGAAGCGGTCGTTCTCGTCGTGCACGATGTAGGCGCGGCCGCCGGGCTCGTCCACGATGGTACGGCCGGGTTCGCGAATGTAGGTGCGTCCATCCTCGACCTCCTCGCGGCGGTCGCGACGGACACCTTCCAGGTCGCGCGCGCCGGTCGCGGCGAGGAACCCGCCGGCGAAGCCCGCCGCCGCGCCGATCGCCGCCGCGCCGCCGACCCCGATGCCGTTGCGACCACTGCGGTCGCCCTGTCCACGGCCGTTATCGGCGTTGCCGCGTGGACCCTCGCCGTTGCGGATACCGCCGCCCTGCGCGTCGGCCGGTGCGCCGGAGCGACCCGGTTCGCCGGGACCTTCCCGCCCGGCAGCCGCTCCGCGCGGCATGCCGGGAGCGCCAGGCTTCTCGGCGTTACGTCCCGTCGGCGGCGTGCCCGGCGCACCAGGACGCTCGCCCGCACGCTCGACCGCCCTGCCACCAGTGGCGCCGGGGCGCTCTGCGGCGCGCTCGGCAGGGGTTGCGGGCTTGCCGGGAGCACCAGGACGCTCCGCGGCACGCTCAACCGGAGTTGCGGCCCTGCCGTCGGGCGTTGCGTGTTCGTTGGCCCGCTCGGCCGGGGTTGCCGCCCTGCCGGGAGCGCCGGGGCGCTCGGCGGAAGTTGCCGCCCTGCCAGGCGTGGCGTGCTCGGCGGCTCGTTCGGCAGGGTTCGTCGCCCGACCGGGAGCGCCGGGGCGCTCGGCGGCCCGCTCGGCCGGGGTTGCCGCCCTGCCGGGCGTCGCGTGCTCGGCGGGGTTCGTCGCCTTGCCGGGAGTGCCGGGGCGCTCGGCAGCGCGCTCGGCCGGACCACGACCCGGCGCATTCGGCCGCTCGGCCGCAGGCGCGGCGCGGCGTCCCACGGCAGGCTCGCGGGTCCGTTCCGCAGCGGCCGGCGCGTGGCGCTCCTGCTGCTTCTCCTGATGGGCACCGCGCGGGCCGCCCTCTTCAGCGCCGCCGCGCTGGGCCGGCGGGCCGCGCTCGGCGCGACCGGCCGCGCCACCACCCGTCTCGGGCCGCTCGGCACGAGGCGCCGCGCGCTCGGGATGCGGAGCGCCGCCGGCACCGGCACCGCGAGGACCCGCCTCGCCGCCACGCGGGCCGGGCCCGCCGGCGCCACCCTGTCCGCCACCTGGACCGCCGGGGCCGCCGCGCTCGAGCCCACCGGGTGCCTGTGCCCAGCCGGCGGAAACCGGCGGCAGGACCAGGGCGGGAACGAGAGTTCCTGCAAGGAGAATGGTCTTCAGTCGGGTCATGGCCTCGCTCGTCGTAAGGGATAGGTCGCGCTGTGCGCGGCTGCGCTCGTCTGCGGGCGGACCGGAGCGGCCAAGCGGCCTCGATCCGGCGCAAGCCAATGACCCCCCAATGGCAAAGGTTCCTAGCGCCGTGGTTGTAGGCGGAGCATCGCGACGGGCGCGAAAAAGGCCGCGGGGTTTCCGCGGCCTCGACAATCGGATCAGATCAGCGTCGGTTACTGGACGAACGCGAGCAGCTTCTTGCCGGCGGGAGTAGCGAGCTCCTTCTTGTCGAGCGTGCCGTCGCCGTCCTTGTCGGCCTTCTTGAAGGCCGACTCGACCATCGCAGTGTACTCGGTCTTGTCGATCGTGCCGTCCTTGTCGGAATCGGCGGTCTTGAAGGCGGCCTTGGACATGCCCTTGCCCTCCTTCATGTCGATCGTGCCGTCCTTGTCCGGATCCATCGCGGCGAACTTCATGTCGCCGGCGGCCTTGGCCTCGTCAAGGCTGACGGTACCGTCGCTGTCGGGATCGAGCATCTTCATGTCGGCCGATTTGGCGTGGGCGGCGATGGGAGCGGCGATGGCCAAAGCGGACAGCGCGATGAACGAGGCGGTGAAGAGGCTCTTGATGGTCACGATCGCTCCTTGATGAGTTTTGCTGCAATGCGGTAGCACGAGCCCGATTAGGAGGCAAAGTTCCCGCCGCGCCGCAATAGACGTCCCGACAAGACCGAGCGCGTCAGGCCAGCGTGGCGTCGAGGTTGATCGTGGCGTTGAGCAACTTGGAGATCGGGCAATTGGCCTTGGTGGCCTTGGCGACTTCCTGGAACTTGGCGTCGTCGATGCCCGGCACCGTCGCCGACACCTTGAGGTTGATGGTCTTGACCGAGAAACCCTCGCCATCGGGCTCGAGCAGCACGTCGGCGTGCGCGTCGATCTTGTCGGCTTTCAGGCCGTCGTTGCCGAGGAACAAGGACATCGCCATCGCGTAGCAGCTGGCCAGCGCCGCGCCGATCTGCTCCTCGGGGTTGGTGCCGGGCTTGTCCTCGAAACGCGTGTTGAAGCCGTAGGGCTGCTCCTTCAGCGCGCCGCTCTGCATCGAAACGGTGCCCTTGCCGTCCTGAAGGCCGCCGCTCCACGTCGCGGTGCCGTACGTCTTCTTTGCCATGCTGTCGATCCCCTCCGGCGCCCTGCCTCCATGGCCAAGCTGTCGCCGGCAAGGTGTCGTCTCTCCCTGCCAGATCAAGTGCGCACAACCAATTTCCACCTGTCCACAGCACGATGTTCCATCTTCGTTCCAAACATGGAGCGAATCATCTAAGCTTGCGGACATGGACCGCACGCTGTTCGTCGTCGCCGATATCTCCGTCACCGCGCTTCACCTGGCGATCGCCGGTGGCGGCACGCTGCTGTTCCTCGTGCTGATGCTGCTGGTGGCGCTGGCCCGCGCGTCCGGCCGCAGCCGGGTGGCGCGCGAAGAGGCGGTCGAGCGGCAGGACGAGGTCGACGAGCGCATGGCGCAGCTGGCGCGCGCCTCGGCCGAGCTCAACGGGCGCATGGCGACGGTGGCGGAGGTCTTCGGCAGCCGCCAGGCCGATCTCGCCCGGCTCGTCAGCGAGCGGCTCGACGCCGTCGGCCATCGCCTCGGCCAGAACCTCGAGAGCTCCTCCAAGGCCTCGACCGAGAACCTCGGCCGCCTCAACGAGCGCCTCGCCGTGATCGACGCCGCGCAGGGCCGCCTTACCGAGCTGACGCAGGAGGTGCTCGGCCTCAAGGACATCCTCGCCAACAAGCAGGCGCGCGGCGCCTACGGCCAGGGCCGGATGGAGGCGATCATCAAGGACGCCCTGCCCGCCTCGGCCTACGAGTTCCAGTGGACGCTCTCCAACCGCTGCCGGCCGGACTGCTGCATCAAGCTGCCGGGCGACGACCGCATGATGGTGGTGGACGCCAAGTTCCCGCTGGAGGCCTTCACCGCCGTGAAGGCGGCGGCCGGCGACGAGGCTGCGACCCGGACCGCGATGGCGCGGGTGCGCGGCGATGTCGGCAAGCACATCAAGGATATCGCCGAGCGCTACTTCCTGCCCGGCGAGACGCAGGACCTCGCCATCCTCTTCGTGCCCTCGGAGTCGCTCTACGCCGAGATCAACGAGCATTACGACGACCTCGTCGCCAAGGCCCACAAGGCGCGCATCATCCTGGTCTCGCCCTCGCTGCTGATGATGGCGGTGCAGGTCATGCAGGCCATCGTGCGCGACGCCCGCGTCCGCGAGCAGGCGCATCTGATCCAGGACGAGGTGCGCACCCTGGTCGCCGACGTCACCCGCCTGCACGAGCGCATCGGCAAGCTCGGCACCCATTTCCGCCAGGCCGGCGACGACGTGGCGGCGGCGCTGACCTCGGCCGACAAGATCCTGAAGCGCGGCGAGCGGATCGACGCGCTGGATTTTACCGAAGGCGAGGCAGCGGCGGGGCGGGTCTTGCGGGCGGCGGAGTAGACGGGTCGCAACGGCAAGGTTTCCCACAGATCGGGTTCTGCCAATTCTGTGTGCGGCTATGCAGGGCTCGAACAGCCCGAAGCAAAAGGCGCGTTTCGGTCAAGGCGCCTGAACCATCCAGCGGCCTTCTTGAAGCCTTGCAAGCCCGCAGCGTTTGTGGATGGTCACCGCCGATCCATCCTTGAGGCCAAGCCCCATGAACATCCACGAATACCAGGCCAAGGCGGTGCTGCGGCAGTTCGGCGTGCCGGTGCCGCGCGGCGTCGCGGTGCTCAGGGCGGAGGATGCCGAGGCGGCGGCCATCGAGCTCGGCGGCCCGGTCTGGGTGGTGAAGAGCCAGATCCACGCCGGCGGGCGCGGCAAGGGCACGTTCAAGGAGGCCGCTGCCGGGGGTAAGGGCGGCGTGCGCGTCGTCAAATCCGTCGCGGCGGTGACCGAGGCCGTCGGGCAGATGCTGGGCCACACGCTGGTGACGCTGCAGACCGGCGCCGAGGGGCGCCAGGTCAACCGCGTCTACGTCGAGGACGGCTCGGCCATCGCCAAGGAGTTCTACCTCTCCATCCTCGTCGACCGCGAGACCAGCCGCGTCTCCTTCGTCGTCTCCACCGAGGGCGGCATGGACATCGAGGAGGTGGCGGCCCACCACCCCGAGCGCATCACCACCTTCTCGGTCGATCCGGCGACCGGCGTGCAGCCGCACCACGGCCGCACCGTCGCCAAGGCGCTGGGCCTCGAGGGCGACCAGGCGCGCCAGGTCGCGAAGATCGTCGCCCAGCTCTACGAGGCCTTCGTCGCCAAGGACATGGCGATGCTGGAGGTCAACCCGCTGATCCTATCGGCCGAGGGCGACCTGCGCTGCCTCGACGCCAAGATCTCGTTCGATTCGAACGCGATCTACCGCCACCCCGACGTCGCCGCGCTGCGCGACGAGAGCGAGGAGGACGCCAAGGAGATCGAGGCCTCCAAGTACGACCTCTCCTACGTCACGCTGAACGGCACGATCGGCTGCATGGTGAACGGCGCCGGCCTCGCCATGGCGACGATGGACATCATCAAGCTTTACGGCCAGGAGCCGGCGAACTTCCTGGACGTCGGCGGCGGCGCCACCAAGGAGAAGGTGACGGCGGCCTTCAAGATCATCACCGCCGATCCCAACGTGAAGGGGATCCTCGTCAACATCTTCGGCGGCATCATGAAATGCGACATCATCGCGGAAGGCGTCATCGCCGCGGTGAGGGACGTCGGCCTCAAGGTGCCGCTGGTGGTGCGCCTCGAGGGCACGAACGTCGAGCTCGGCAAGGCAATCATCGCCAGATCCGGCCTCAACGTGATCCCCGCCGACGACCTCGACGACGCCGCGCAGAAGATCGTCCACGCCATCGCCGCTTAGCAAGCCATCGCCGCTTAGCAAGCAACACCGGCCGGTCTCGATGCACATCGGATCGGCCGGATCGCCTTGGTGACGGCACGTGCCTTGCGCCAGCGTCCAGGCAGGCGAACCTGTTGTGTTTCGGGACAGACTCGCGCCGCTTCGGGAAAGCTGCCCGGCGCGCGAAGATGCCAACACTGTCGACGCGTTCCCTTCTGGGCCAGGCGCGCCTCCGTTGTTGCTGTTGATCGCGGTATCTCAAAGAAAAGATGGCGAATGCGTGGTTAAAAAAGTATTGCAAGCCCTACGATCCTCGTGAAATAGAAGTCGCGGGTTTCGAGTGGGGTGTGCTGACATGCGTAGGATTGCTAAAGCGCTGATCGCGACTGCGGCAGGCAGTTTAATGCTTTTCGGCGCGGCGGCCGGCGCCAGCGCCCACCATCGTCCCGGCTGCAGCTCCTGCGGGCCGATCGCGCCGAAGACGATCTACAAGACAGTCCATCCGCAGCAATACATGACCAAATACCACGACGTGTCGCGGACCCGCCTCGTGCACCGCGTCCGCCACGTCACGACCGTCGTCCGCGTCCAGCCCATCCTCCACATCCACGACGTGACGCGCGTCCATCACCACACGATCGTCACCGTGAGCAACGCCTACCATCGCGAGACGGAGCACTTGTCGCCGATCCGTCTGGTCACGCACAGCGTGGAGGACCTCTACAGCTGCGGCTGCCGGCCGTAATCCGGAGCGGCTGCTCGCCTCGCTGCGTCTTCCTTTTTGGAGCAGGTCCGCACCCGCGGATATCGATCATGGGCGGCGAGAGCCGCGCGACGGCCGCGATCTGTGGCGCGCGCGGCAGGCCGGTCGCGAGATCTCACCCATTTGGGTCACGACGACGCCGAGCCGGTCCTCTATTTGTGGGTCGCATGGCACCCGGCCCGATCCTCAAGCCCTACCTGTTCTGCGTCGCCACGCGGCGCGAGAGGTTTTCCGTCGGCTTCAAGGCCGTGGACGATGCCGCGGCCCTGGCTCACGCCTCGCGGTGGCTCGCGAAGAACCATGTCGACGAGGACGGCAGCATAAGGGTCGTCGGGCCCGACGGTCGCGACGTCGCCCAGGTGCAATCGACCTCTGGCATTGCCATGACAGGCGCCGTCTCCGAGATGCCGGCTTAGCGAACCGGGTATCTCCTCCGCTACGCAGGGGAGGATACCCCCTACTCGCGAACCTGCAGCGGCGCCGGCACGGCCAGCCCGGGCGGGATCGGGAACAGGCTCGTCTCGAGGCGGCGGATCGTGTCGGGATCGCTCGCGGCCTTGTCGGGGTGCAGGATCGCCGCGAGCGCGACGGCGCCGATGAGGCGATTGAGCGAGGGCGCGCCGGTCAGCACCTTGTAGGGCTCGCCTGCGTCGAGCACGAACCTGGTGCCCTTGGGCAGCGCCGCGTGCAGCGGCGAGCGCAACGCCTCGAGATCGGAGACGACGACCACCGCCGGCTTCAGCGCCACCACGGCGTCGACGTCCATGCGGCGGAACGTGCCGCCGCCGCCCGCGACGACGTTGCGGCCGCCGGCGAGGCGGATCGGCTCGTCGAAGGAGGTGCCGCCACGCACCGCGCTGAGGCCGTCGGCACCGCGGGCGACGTAGACGGCAACGCGCTCGGACTCGGGCAGCGAGCCGAGCGGCTTGAGCGCGTCCAGCACCTGCTGCGCCGCGCCCGCCACCACCTCGCCGCGCTCGACCTCGCCGAGCGGCTTGGCCAGCGCCCGCACGACCTTCGGCACGTCGGCGAGGTCGCCGGAGAAGAGCACCGCCGGCACGTGCAGCTCCTGCGCGATCTTCTCGTCGGCGGCGACGTAGCGCGGCGACAGGCTGCCGTAATCGACCATCAGCCCGGGCTTCAGCGCCGCCACGGCGCCGACGTCGCCCGGCGCGGCGCTGCGAGTCAGCATCGCGATCTGCGGCAGGGCGGCGACCTTGGCATCGACGTACATAGCGTGGTCGGGAGCGAAGCCTTCCACCAGGGCGCCGAGCTTGCCGGGCGCGATCGCCTGCAGGAGGATCTGCGCCGGCGCGCCGGCCGGCACCGCGACGGACACGGGTGCGACCACCTCCTGCGTGCGGCCGGTCGAATCGACGAGCGGCTCGGCTCGAAGCGGTGACATCGCGCCCCCAGCAAAAGCGAGTGACACAGCGGCGACGCGAGGCCAATGACGTAGACCACGCGCGGACATGGCTCGCCTGCGCGGACTGTCGCTGTCATTGCACCGCCATGCAGGAAGACTACACTTTGCCATGATCCTGCCGACCTTCCTGTGCGCGCTCGCATCGTTCTTCATCGCGATGCACCTCGGTACGCTCGCGATCGCCTATCGTAGCTGCCGTCCCACACGCGCGGCACGGGTGGCGGCGAGCCTGCCGCCGGTCACCGTCGTGCGCCCGCTCTGCGGGATCGAGACCTTCTCGCAGCAGACCATCCATGCCGCTTTCGCGATGGATTATCCACAGTTCGAGCTGCTGTTCTGCGTCGCGCGCGACACCGATGCCATCATCCCGATGGTCGAGGCCGCCATCGGCGCCAACCCTCGCGTGCCGGCGCGGCTGCTCGTGGGCGACGATCCGATCAGCATCAACCCCAAGCTCAACAACATGGTGAAGGGCTGGCGCGAGGCCGCCTACCCATGGGTCGCCTTCATCGATTCCAACGTGCTCGTGCCTCCCACCGTGATCCGCAACATCGTCGGTGCCTGGCGCGAGGACACCGGGCTCGTCACCGCGCCGCCGGTCGGCATCCTTCCCGACGGCTTCGGCGCCGTGCTCGAATGCGCCTTCCTCAACACGCACGAGGCGCGCTGGCAGTACGTGATGGACGCGTTCGGCGCCGGCTACGCCCAGGGCAAGACGCTGTTCTACCGCAAGGCCGATCTCGATCGCTCCGGGATGCGCGAGCTCGCCGCCGAGCCGGCCGAGGATGCGGCGTCGACCAAGATGGTGCGCGGCCTCGGGCTGCGTGTGCGCCTGGCGCCGCCCTCCCCGCAGCCGCTCGGTGCGCGCAAGGTCGGGGACGTCTGGGGCCGGCAGCTGCGCTGGGCGCGCCTGCGCCGCGCGACCTTCCCGCTGGAGTTTCTCCCCGAGATCCTCTCCGGCACGGTGATCCCGGCGCTCAGCGTCGTCGCGGCGTGCCTCGCCGTCGGCGCTCCGGTCGCCCCCTGGCTCGCCGGCTATCTCGTCGTCTGGTACGGCGCCGAGCTGACGCTTGCCGCCGGCTGCCGCTGGCCGCTCGGCGCGGCGACCCTGCCGGCGTTCGTCACGCGCGACCTGCTGCTGCCGGCGCTCTGGGTCGGCGCGTTCACCGGCTCCTCCTTCACCTGGCAGGGCAATGCCGTGAAGATGGAGCGGCCCGCCAAGGTCAAGCCGACGCTACACCCCCGCTCTTGAGCGCGCGCCGACGGTCGGACGCCGATCCCGGTAGAGTGGAGCCGATGACGTCGTCTTTCCGGGGCGGCGCAGCCGAGCCCGGAAAGACGGACGCGGCGTGGCCGTGGGTCATCTCCGCCGGGATGCGCTCTAGCGCCGGCTGTACCCCACGCCCGGCCGCGGCTTGCGGGTCAGGGCCAGCATCACCAGTCCGAGCACGCCCAGCACGGCCCAGGTCGGCAGCAGGAAGATGCTGGCCAGGACCGGATCCCACAGCAAGGGCGCTTTCGCGACGACGAAGGCGTGCAGGTGCCCGAAACCCTCGGGCGAGATCCTGGACAAGGTGTCGCCGAGGGGGTGCAGCGTGATCCTGCTGGCCGCCACGGAGGTCGTGCCATCGATGATGACCGCGGCGAAGGCCGCGGCGAGACAGGCCAGGCCGAACAGGCGAAACAGCAGGCGCATGCGGCGCGATCCAGCCCGTCGTAGACGCACGGGAGCCGCGCGAGGAGGCCGCTCTAGGCTCGCCGCGCGCCGCCGTCAAACCGTGGCTAGAGCATCGGACGGTGGTTCGGAGTCGCTCCGCGACGCTCATGCACCCGTCCTCGCTGCGCTTTCTTTATTGGAGCAAGTCCGCAATAGCGGACGTTGCGCTACTCGAGCGCCCAGCTCGCCTCGACCTCGGCCGACAGCGTCGCCGTGCCGGGCTCCACGTCCATCGTCGCCGGGCCGGCGTTGCGCGCGTGCGCCAGGGGCCGCACCGCCACCGCGCGGTCCGGCCGCTCGACGGAGAGCAGCCGCCCGAGTTTGACACCCGCGGCGGCCGCGAAGGTGTCGGCCTGGTGGCGGGCGTCGCGCATGGCGTCGCCGCGCAGCTTGTCCTGGATCGGCTCGGGATGCGCCACGGAGAAGGACACCCCGCCGAACGTCTCGGCGCCCTTCCCGATCAGCGTGCCGGTGAGGCTGCCGATGCGCTCGAGCTCGGTGACGCGGATGCGCAGGTCGTGCGAGGCGCGGAAGCCCTTGGGCTCGCTGCGAGAGGTGCCGTCGGGTCCCCGCACCATCTCCTGCTCCTGGAACAGGTTCACGCCGGTGGTGGCGATGTCCTGCGGCTTGATCCCGGCCGTCTTGGCGGCATCGATCACGTCCTTCACCCGCCGCGCGGCCTCGTCCCAGGCCTCCTGCGCCGTCGGCTTCTCGACGCTGACGCCGACGCGGATCTCCGCCTGGTCCGGGACCACCGCAGACGCCGCCGTGCCGGTCACGGTGATGTGCGGGGTGTCGTCGAGCGAGGGCTGATCGTCGTCCTGCGCCCTGGCCGCCGAGGCGAGGGCGAGACCGGCGACGAGACCGAGCGCGGCGACAGGGGTGAGACGCATGATGGCAAGCTCCGGGAAGGGCGGCGTCGCCTAGGCGAAGAGCTGGGCTTTTTGCGGGTGCCGAAGGCGGGGCGATTGTCATACCGGCGAGCACGGGGGTAGCCTGCCGCGCATGACCTCGTCCGCAAAGGCCGCCCCCGTCGTCGATGCCGACCGCCTGTGGCAGGCCATCCACGAGACCGCCGCCTTCGGGGCCTGCCCCGGCGGCGGCATCACGCGATTGGCCTTGAGCGACGACGACCGCCGCGTGCGCGACTGGTTCCGCCGCGAGGCCGAGGCGCTCGGCTGCACCGTGAGTGTCGACGAGATCGGCACCATGTTCGCACGGCGGGCCGGCCGCCGCGCCGACCTGCCACCGATCGCGATGGGCAGCCACCTCGACACGCAACCCACCGGCGGCAAGTTCGACGGCGTGCTCGGCGTGCTGGCCGGGCTCGAGGTCCTGCGCACGCTCGCGGCAAGCGGCCTCGTCACCGAGGCGCCGCTCGAGGTGGTGAACTGGACCAACGAGGAAGGCACGCGCTTCACGCCCGCCATGCTGGCCTCGGGCGTGTTCGCCGGCGCCTTGACGGCGGACTTCGCCCGCTCGCGCCGCGACGGGGACGGCGTCACCTTCGGCGAGGCGCTGGAGCACATCGGCTATCGCGGGCCGGAGCGGGCCGGCGCCCGACGCTTCAGCGCCTATTTCGAGCTCCACATCGAGCAGGGGCCGGTGCTGGAGGCGCAGGGCCTCGAGATCGGCGTCGTCACCGGCGTGCAGGGCGCGCGCTGGTACGATGTCGTGCTGACGGGCGCCACGGGCCACACCGGCACCACGCCGATGGCCATGCGCCGCAACGCGCTCGTCGGCGCCGCGCGCCTCGTCGAGGCGACGGAGCGCATCGCGCGGGCGCACGGGCCGGAGGTGGTGGCGACGGTGGGACGGCTCGAGGTGTCGCCGAACTCGCGCAACATCATCCCGGAGCGGGTCGCCTTCTCCGTGGACCTGCGCCACCCCGACGGCGACGTGCTCGCGGCGATGGCGGCGGACTTCGAGTCGGCGCTGGCCGCGACGGTGGCGGAGATCGGCCTTGAGCACGAGAGCAGCGTCACCCACGACGTGCCGGCTGTCACGTTCGACCCGCGGCTGGTCGCCTGCGTCGAGGCCGGCGCCGCCGCGGCCGGGCTGCGCCATCGGCGCATGGTATCGGGCGCCGGGCACGACGCGCTCCACGTCGCGCTGGTGGCACCCACCGCCATGATCTTCGTGCCCTGCCTCGGCGGCCTCAGCCATAACGTGGCGGAATCCTCGACGCGCGAGCAATGCGCCGGCGGCGCCCAGGTGTTGCTCAACGCAGTGCTGGCCTGCGACGCCGGATCGACAGGCTGAGCCAGGCTCAGCCCGCGCCGGTTTCCTAGGCGTCGTTGCTCGACGACAAGCCTCCCTCGCAAGGCTGACCGAAGCTGACGTCCGTGCCGGGCGCCAAAGGGGTTGAATTACCGGACAGTCGCGGGTATATCTACCCCATGCCGTCGCGGATCCAACCCAGGAGGTCATCGTGATCGGAGCTTGCCAGGATGCGGGTCATCCCGTCCATCGCGCCCTTCATGCCTACCAGCCGCCCGAGCCGCCGTCGGGTCCGACGCCTCTGCAGCGGATGCGCGAGACGCTCCACCTCCGCTTCGGGACGCCCGACCGGGACGAGCCGCTCGGCGGCGAAGAGTCGGAGCCGCCGGACTGTCGAAGCGGCGTGCGACCGGTTATGGTCGAGGCCATGAGCCCCGCCGCCCGCAAGACCAAGCCGAAGCCCGCCGAGGCGCCCTCCCCCGAGGCGCCTCCGCCCGAGGTGTCTCCGCCCGATATGCCCACTGCCGAGGCCTCTCCGCCCGAGGCGTCCGACGCCACGGCGCAGGTCCCGCGCCCGGTCGGGCCGGGCGACCACGTCTTCCTGGTGGACGGATCGTCCTTCGTGTTCCGCGCCTATTTCCAGTCGATTCGGCAGGACCCGAAGTACAACTATCGCTCGGACCGCCTGCCGACCGGCGCCGTCAGGCTGTTCTGCACCAAGCTCTTCCAGTTCATCAAGGAGGGCGCCGCCGGCAGCATGCCGACGCATCTCGCCATCATCTTCGACAAGAGCGAGAACTCCTTCCGCCGCGAGATCTACCCGCAATACAAGGCCAACCGCTCCGAGCCGCCTGAGGACCTGATCCCGCAGTTCCCGCTGATGCGCGACAGCGTGCGCGCCTTCGGCCTGACGCCGGTGGAGCAGGACCGCTACGAGGCCGACGACCTCATCGCCACCTACGCCGAGCAGGCCCGCGGGCGCGGCGCCGACGTGCTGATCATCTCCGCCGACAAGGACCTGATGCAGCTGATCCGCCCCGGCGTGGCGATGTACGATCCCGCCTCTGGCGAGCGCGGCGCCGCGGGATCGCGCGAGGAGCGCAAGATCGGCGAGGAGGAGGTGTTCGCCTATTTCGGCGTCGGCCCCGAGCTGGTGGTCGACGTGCAGGCGCTGGCCGGCGACAGTACCGACAACGTGCCCGGCGCCAAGGGCATCGGCGTCAAGACCGCGGCGCAGCTCATCACCGAATACGGCGACCTCGACACGCTGCTGGCCTGCGCCCGCGAGATCAAGCAGCCCAAGAAGCGCGAGACGCTGACCGACCCCGAGAGCGTCAAGCTGATCCAGCTCTCGCGCGAGCTCGTCAGGCTGAAGCGAAACGTCGAGGTCGAGGTGCCGCTCGACGCGCTGGGCCTCGCCGAGCCCGACGGGCAGAAGCTGGTGGCCTATTTCAAGGCGCTGGAGTTCACCACGCTGACCAAGCGCGCCGCCGAGGGCTACGGCGTCGAGGCCGACGAGATCGAGGCCGACCCGGCCTTCGCCGGACAGGCCGGCTGGCGCAACCGCCAGGGCGAGCGGATCGCCGGCGACGCCCAGCCCTTCGAAGGGCCGGCGCAGAACGCCCGCTACGGCCAGCAGGCGCCGCGCGCGGTCGCCGCCACCGGCCCGGGGGCACTGGCGGAGGCGCGCAAGATCGCGCTGAAGGGCAAACCCTTCGACCACGCGCGCTACGTCACCATCAGGACGGAGGACGCGCTGGCCCAGGTGATCGCCGCGGCGATCGAGAGCGGCACGGTGGCGATCGACACCGAGACGTCGGGGCTCAACCCTCTGACCGCCGACCTCGTCGGACTGTCGCTCTGCGTCGGCGAGAACGAGGCCGTCTACGTGCCGCTCGGCCACGTCCGCCAGGTCGAGGGCGACGGCGACAAGGACCTGCTCGGCGCCGCCAAGCCGGGGCTGGCACTGGAGCGCCTGCCCGACCAGCTCGACGAGGCGGCGGCCCTCACCCTGCTCAAGCCGCTGCTGGAAGACCCGGGCGTGCTGAAGATCGCCCACAACATGAAGTATGATTGGCACATCTTCGCCAGGCGCGGCATCGCCGTGGCGCCGATGGACGACACGCTGCTGCTCTCCTACGTGCTCGACGCCGGCCGCACCGACCACGGCATGGACGTGCTCTCGCAGGCGCTGCTCGCCCACAAGCCGATCCCGTTCTCCGCCGTCGCCGGCCAGGGCCGCACCTTCATCGGCTTCGCCCGTGCCGACCTCGCCAAGGCCGCCGATTACGCCGCCGAGGACACCGACGTCACGCTGCGGCTGTGGCGCGCGCTGAAGCCGCGCCTTGCCGCCGAGCGCATGACCGCCGTCTACGAGACGCTGGAGCGACCGATGACGGCGGTGCTGGGCGCGATGGAGCGCCGCGGCATCCGCATCGACAGGGCGATCCTCGCCAAGCTCTCGGGCGAGTTCGCCGCCGAGGCGGCGCGGCTCGAAGCGCTGATCTTCGAGGCGGCCGGCAGCCCCTTCAACATCGGCTCGCCCAAGCAGCTCGGCGACATCCTGTTCGGACGGATGGGCCTGCCCGGCGCCCGCAAGACCGCCACCGGAGCGTGGTCGACGGCGGCCGGCATCCTCGAGGACCTCGCCGAGCAGGGCAACCCGTTCGCCGGCCTGGTGCTGGAATGGCGCCAGACCACCAAGCTGCAGACCAACTATTGCGACGCGCTGCCGACCTATGCCGACGCCGACGACCGCGTCCACACCTCCTACCAGCTCGCCGCCACCACGACGGGCCGTTTGTCCTCCACCGAGCCCAACCTGCAGAACATCCCCGTGCGCAACGAGGCCGGCCGCAAGATCCGCACCGCCTTCGTGCCCCGGCCCGGCCACGTGCTGATGTCGGCGGACTATTCGCAGATCGAGCTGCGGCTGCTCGCCCACATCGCCGACATCCCGCAGCTGAAGGAGGCCTTCGCCCTGGGGCACGACATCCACGCGATGACGGCCTCGGAGATGTTCGGCGTGCCGATGGCCTCGATGACGAGCGAGATCCGCCGCCGCGCCAAGGCGATCAACTTCGGGATCATCTACGGCATCTCGGCCTTCGGGCTCGGCAACCAGCTCGGCATCGAGCGCGCCGAGGCCGGCGCCTACATCAAGACCTATTTCGAGCGCTTTCCCGGCATCCGCGCCTACATGGACGCGACCAAGGCGACCTGCCGCACCAAGGGCTACGTCGAGACGCTGTTTCGCCGGCGCTGCCACTACCCGCGCATCACCGTCGGCAATCCCAGCGAGCGCGCCTTCAACGAGCGCGCCGCCATCAACGCCCCGATCCAGGGCACCGCCGCCGACATCATCCGCCGCGCCATGATCCGCATGGACGCGGCTCTGGATCGGGCCAAGCTGAGTGCGCAGATGCTGCTGCAGGTGCACGACGAACTGGTGTTCGAGGTGCCGCAGGCGGAGGTGGAGGAGACCATCGCCGTGGTCCGGGGCGTGATGATCGACGCGCCGCACCCGGCGGTGTCGCTCTCCGTGCCGCTGCAGGTGGACGCCAAGGCCGCGCGGAACTGGGACGAAGCGCATTGATGATTTGGATCGTTTGACAGCGCAAATATCTCAGTCGATGTCATCGAAAAAGCCGGCGTCGCTTTTTCGGCCTTCGACGATCGAATAACCTTCGTTCCCGAAGCGATCAGTAGTCCAGCCTAGATAGAGGTCCACATCCTCGCATCGGACAGGTCCGACCGTCCTCGTCGCCTGCGCTCCTTCGAAACCCATGGCTGATGCAAAAGCTTGGAAGTCGGCTAGGCCGGCGTCGTGAGGGTCGAATGAATGGACCATCATCACGGCCGTCTTGGCGCGATAGCGTTTGGCTTCGTAGATCGCTGACGCGGTGCGGTGGAACAGTTGGTAGCGTAGGCTTGCAACATCTTTCGATTGCAAGCCTAGTGTTTCACAAAGCCTGGTAAGACGAGCGGGCTTGCCGCTGGTTGGAGACGAGCCAGCCATCCACTCCCTTACCTGCTTGCCAAAGGGTTCACGAACCTTCCCCTCGACAGCCATGATCGCCAGACCATCAGCAAGGCCAAGGATTGCCAATGCGTCCGCCTGCGAGGGTTGGCGCCCATCGCCAAGCGATATCTTTCGTTCGAGAAAAACGTCGATGAGTTCGCTGTTAAGGAATATATCGGTCGAGCAGCGATGTTGTATCGTAAGCTCCACCATTCTAGGCAGACCGTCGAACCATGCTTCAGCGATAGCCTTGGCTGAATAGCCATCGCGCCAGTGACTTGGAGAACCAAGGTGCGGGATGACATCTCTAGGTTCGAACATGGGCAAGTGAGGCGGCCGCTGCAACATCATATCGAACTCCATTGTCGAGCGGACAACTGCTTGTATATATCGCTTTGTGTGGAGAATGACAGAGTGAAGCCATAAGCGTCATGAGCCACGATGGGTACGACACCGTCGTCGAGTACGACGAGGAGACCGGATCGTTTCACGGCGAGGTCATCAACCTGCGCGACGTGATCACCTTCGAGGGTCGCTCGGTCGAAGAATTGAAGCAGGCGCTCGCCGAGAGCCTCGAAGACTATCTCGATTTCTGCCGAAAGCGCGGTGAAGACCCAGAAAAGCCGTTCGCCTAGCGGATGTGCCGGAGCCCCCTTCTCCCCTTGCGGGAGAAGGTGCCCGAAGGGCGGATGAGGGGTCGGGAAACCTCGCCAATCCTACCTGCCGCCGCTCCCAGTTTTTCGAGATCGCCCGACCCCTCATCCGGCGCTTCGCGCCACTTTCTCCCGCAAGGGGAGAAGGGTTCGTCCTGCCTGATTCCCTCCTTAAGAGCTGGTCCCGGCAAGGTGGAGCCGTCGACGTGGCGCCGTCTTCCCGGGGCGAGCGAAGCGAGAGCCCGGGACCCATGACAACAGGACCCATGACACCGCGCGTGCCGGATCGAGCGGCATCGTTCCGCCTCTCTTTCGACCGCGTTGTCATGGATTCCGGGCTCGCCTTCGGCGCCCCGGAAAGACGGACGCGGGGTGCCGCGGCTTGTTTGGCGGGATGCGCGCTTGCGTGCCGGACGTCGCTTCCATTCAAATGTCGATTGATCAGGAGAAGCCACCATGTGCGACGACGACATCCACCAGGGCATCGCCCATGACCCCGGCCTGTCGAGGCGCGACTTCGCGCTGACGTCGGGCACCGCCGCGCTGGTGCTCGCCACCGGCGCGGCCGCGGCCGCCGACGTGGTCGAGACCGACGTCGACATCAAGACGCCCGACGGCACGGCGGACGCCGCGCTGTTCCGCCCCTCGGCCGCCGGCAAGCACCCGGCGGTGCTGATCTGGACCGACATCCTCGGCCTGCGGCCGGTGTTCCGGCAGATGGGTCGCCGCCTCGCCGCGCAGGGCTACGTCGTGCTGGTGCCGAACCCGTTCTACCGCGTGCGCCGCGCGCCGATCGTCGACGGCGCCTTCGATTTCACCAAGCCCGAGGACCGCGCCAAGGTGATGCCGCTCGCCGCCGCGCTGACACCGGAAGGCGGCACCAGCGATGCCAAGGCGTTCGTCGCCTTCCTCGACGCGCAGCCGCAGACGGACACGGGCAGGAAGGCCGGCGTGCAGGGCTATTGCATGGGTGGTCCCCTCACCTTCCGCACCGCCGCCGCCCGCGCAGACCGCATCGGCGCCGCCGCCACCTTCCACGGCGGCGGTTTGGTCACGGACAAGCCGTCGAGCCCGAACCTGCTGGTCCCGCGGATGAAGGCGTCGTTCTACTGCGCCGTCGCCGCCAACGACGATGCGAAGGACCCGGCGGCCAAGACGGTGCTACGAGACGATTTCGCCAAGGCGCAACTGCCGGCCGAGGTCGTGGTGTACGAGGGCGCCAACCACGGCTGGTGCGTCGCCGGCGGCCCCGCCTACAACGCGGACGCCGCGGAGCGCGCCTGGGCAAAGCTGACGGCGCTGTATGCCAAGGTGTTGGCCTGAGCGTGGTCTGAAGCGGCCAACGTGCGGCTGCTCCTCAGTGCAGGAAAAGCCGCGCGAAAATGGCGACCTGGAAGGCCAGGACGAAGCCCATCATCAATTTGGGCAGAAGCAGCTCGCTGCGGATCGACGTGACGTCATCGTCGCGCTTGCCGAGAGCCTCGGCGGCGCGCAAGGCTTTGTCCTCCGAAATGTCGATGGCGCGAAACGCCTCGAAGACCTCGCTCTGCAGCACGCTCATCCGACGGCTCCTTTTCGCCATGGGAGCTGTACGATAGGAAGCCTGTCAAGTGCCCGCATCATACCGCGACGGGCCGTCGGACTCTTCTTGGACTTAGCATGAAGCTCTACCTCGCCGGGCCCGACGTGTTTCACTCCGACGCCGTCCAGCTTGGTAGCGCCAAGACAGCGCTGTGCGCCGCCCACGGGCTGACCGGCCTCTACCCGCTCGATGGTGGGACGCCCGACATGACGAGCGGCGCGATCTACGCCGCCTGCCTGGCGATGATGCACGAAGCGGATGGCGGCATCTTCAACCTGACGCCATTTCGCGGGCCTTCGGCCGACGTCGGCACGGTGTTCGAGCTGGGATACATGGCGGCGATGGGCAAGCCGGTGTTCGCTTATTCGAACGAGGCGCGCGACCTGATCGACCGGCTGCACGTCACGCCCGGCCTGACGAGGTACGACGAAGGACGGCACGGCGAGGACTGGCGCGACGCCAACGGCATGGCGGCGGAAGATTTCGGCCTCGCCGACAATCTGATGCTCGACGGGACGCTCGCGCTGCAAGGGCGGCGCATCCACCGCCGCGACGTCGCGCCGGCCGCGCGCTTCACCCATCTCGCCGGCTTCGAGGCCTGCGTGGCGGAGGCGTCCGCCTGGTTCGGGCGGGAGGCGCGCTGAAGCCGACGCCCGGTCGAGCCGGAACCGGCCGCCATTTCGGTCATTCTACCATTACATGCCGCGACGCGCGCCGCATCGCGACGCAAAATGCGCATGCGTGATCGCAAGGGGGTGTGTCCCCGGCACGGGAGGTTGCCGTACGCCGACACGCCGGCCCTCAGATCGCCTCGGGGCAGGTGACGTGGCAGAGCAGCAGGCCGGCGGCGAGCGCCTGGTGCACGGCCGCGGTGATCAGCAGGCGGGCGGGGTCGGCGATGCCGTCCACGATCACCGGGGCGACCGTGTAGTAGGAATTGTAGGCCGTCGCGATCTCGAGCAGGTGGCGCACCAGCACCGAGGGGTTCGACGTACGGGCCGCGGCGGCGACCTTGCCCGGCAGCTGCTGCAGCTTCAGCAGCAGCGCCACCTCCTGCTCATCCAGGGTGAAGGCCTCGATCTGCGCGGCCGGCACTGGCGCCACGCCGGCGCGGCGCAGGATCGAGCGGGCGCGGCAGGCGGCGTAGACGACGTAGGCGGCGCCGGACTTCTCGAAGCCGGCGATCGTCGCGGCGAGGTCGGCCGCGTCGATCTCGACGGGACCCTTGATGTCCTGCTTGAGGTCGTTGAACACCAGGCTGCCGATGGCGAGCTCGCGCGCGGCGCTCTCGACGTCGGCATCGCCGACCGCCCGCTCGCCGATCCGGCCGCGGAAATAGGCGCGGGCGTCATCGAGCAGCTGCGTGACGTTGGCGACGCTGTCGCGGGAGGACAGCTTCTTGCCGGTCCTGCCGTCGACGTAGAAGCCGAAGAAGACGTGGAGGAAGCTCACGGCGCCGGCCGGCGCGATCCCCGTCACGGCGGAGGCGCGGAACACCCGGTCGAAGTGGACCTGCTGCTCCTGGCCGGTGACGTAGACGCCGGAGTTCATGCCGAAGATCTCGCGGCGCAGCAGCACGGCGCCGAGGTCGCGGGTGGCGTAGATGCTGCGCCCGTCGGCGCGGCGCACGACGAGCCGCTCGTCGCGATCGAGCGGGACCACCACGGCGCCGACGTCCTTCTGGGCCGCGGCGGCGAGCGTGTCGCGCTCCGGCTCGCCGATCTTCTTCGCCGCCAGGCGCGCGTCGATCCGGGCGGTGGCGGCCGCGGCATCCTGCGCGGAGAAGACCATCGCACGGCCATCGGCGAGGCACTGGTCGACGAAGGCGTCGCCGGCCTGGAAGTAGAAGCTCTCGCCGATCACCAAATCGAAGTGGATGTTCAGGCTGTCGTAGAAATGGTCGAAATCGGCGAGGCTCCAGGCCACCATGTCGCGCCACAGCGCGACGTCGCGCGCGGACCCCGCCTCGAGCGCGGCGAAGCGCGCGTCGGACGCCGCGACGTAGTCGGCGAAGCCGCTGGCGATGGAGCCGGCATCGGCCGCGCCCGGCAGGTAGCGGGCGACCAGCCGGCGATCGCCCTCCTCCAGCGCCGCGAGGTCGGCCCTGGCCGCGACGACGCGCTCCAGCACCCGGCGGATGCGGTAGATCTCCAGCAGCCGCGCGTTCTCGCCCGGCAGGCGCGCCAGCTCGGCACCGAAGCGCACCCAGCCTTCCAGCGTGAAGCCGAAGCCGCCGAAATCGTTGATGTGGTTGACCCGGTGCACCAGCGCGCCGCACGCCTCGTAGAGGTTCGACAGCACGTGGCCGACGATGGTCGAGCGGATGTGCCCGGCGTGCAGCGTCTTGGCGATGTTGGGCGAGGAATAGTCGATGACCACGACGCGTTCGGCCATGGCCGAGCTGCGGCAGAAGTTCGGCCCGCGCTCGGCCGCCGCGCCGGCGCTCTCGAGCAGCCAGCGGTCGGTCAGGGTCACGTTGACGTACATGCCGGCCGTCTCGACCTTGCCGACCGCGTCGGCGAGGTCCGCTCCGCGCAACACCTCCACGATCCACGGCAGGTGGTCGCGGATGACCGCCTTGGGGCCGCCGTCCTTGAGCAGCTGCGGGAAGCGCAGCGCGACGTCGCCGCCATGGCGGGCGCGCTCGACGACGTCGAAGGTCGGCTCCAGCCGGCTCTTGCCCCATCGCGCGGAGAGCGCGTCGGCGATGCGGCGCTCCAGCACCGGCAGCGGCGCCTCGACGGTCTTGCGGGCGGCACGGGCAGCGTGCGCGGCGACGTGACGCTCGCGCACCGCCTCGATCTCGCGGCGGCGCACCGCATTGTGCGCCGCCAGCCTGTTTCCCGCTGCCATCGGTCCTGAAGTTCCGCTCATGCGCCCGGCGTTAGGAGCGGCGGACGCCGGGGTCAACCCGAGCGCCGTCATCGCGAGCCGAAGGCGAAGCAATCCAGGGGCCTACGACGGGATGCTTGCCAAGCTGCCCCTGGGTTGCTTCGCTCCGCTCGCAAGGACGAAGGCGGTCGGAATCAACGGCATGCTTCGGTCGGGCGACAACAGCGGAACCTCTTCATGCAGCAGGTCAAGGTCAGGACGTTCGAGCCGGGGCTGGCGCCGCGGCGCACCCGCATGGAGGTGCCGGGCTGGTCGGGCAAGCCCGAGCCGCGCCGCGACGGCAGCCACGAATACGTCTGGCACTGCATGCCCTTCACCGAGAGCGCGACCTACGGGATCGAGATCTTCTACCCCCATCCCGGCGAGGTCCGCGTCACCGGCCGCGACGGCGCCCCGGTCTTCGAGGGCGACATCGCCTGGGACGAGGAGGCGAACTGCCACCGCCCGCCGTTCCGCAACTTCGGCGGCCGCTTCTACACCTACCAGCTGCTGCTCGACCTCAAGCCCGAGCCGGGCTTCGCCATCCGCACCGAGCCGCATCCGCGCTTCTACACCGACGTCACCGGCACGGTGCCGCTGGCGGTGCCGGCGCTGATCCGCGACTTCTGGCCGATGGTAAACTTCTGCGTGTTCAAGACGCCGGCCGAGGGACAGACGCACGTGTTCCGCCAGGGCGAGCCGATGATGCAGGCCATCGTGGTGCCGGCCGAGCCGGACTACGAGCTGGTGGAGATGGGCGAGGAGGAGGCCGCCGAACGCGAGCTGCAATCGCGCCGCATCTACGCCAGCCGCGACACGCTGGGCAAGGACACGCACTGGGTGTCGGAGTCGAACACCGCCTTCGACGGCACCTACCGGCACATCCTGCGCGCGGCCAAGGCTCAGGCCAACGAGGCGGGGTAAGCTTCAAAGAAGAAGGCCGGCGTTTCCGCCGGCCCCGCCACTCTCAATAGAAGTGGTGATGGTGATGGAAGAACCGGCGATGGAAGAAATGGTGATGGTGGTGGTAGAACCGGCGATGGAAGAAGTGATGATGGTGATGATGGTGGTAGTACTGCGCCATCTCCACCTTGGCACCGTCCTCGCTCGACAGCACGGCGTCCGACGCCTTGAGCGTCTCGACGGCGTTGGGAATCGGCTTCAACAGATCGGCATAACTCGCGGCGGCCATCGGGTCGGCGGGAGCCGCCATGGCAGCGACGGGCGCGACGGCAGCCAGGGCGCCGACCATGCCTGCGATTTTCTTGTCCAAACGTGCCTCCTCTAAGACCGCCCAGCAGGGCAGCGTGGTCGTAACACGCGAATCAGCCCAGCGTTCATCACCGAGTACAGCTGCGTAGTCGTAAGCCTGTCGCATGGTGAATCCTTTGTTCAAGCCTCCTTCCATCCCAGCGAGCGCTCGACCGCCTTGGCCCAGGAGCCGGTCAGCGCCTTGCGCGCCCTCGCCTTCATCGCCGGCTGCCAGCGGTGATCGACCCCCCAGTTCTCGGCGAGCTCGGCCGTGGTTGTCCAGTACCCCACGGCCAGGCCGGCGGCGTAGGCGGCGCCGAGCGCGGTGGTTTCCGTCACCTTGGGGCGCACCACGGGCACGTCGAGAATGTCGGCCTGGAACTGCATCAGAAGGTCGTTCACCACCATGCCGCCGTCGGCGCGCAGCTCCTTGATCTCGATCTTCGAGTCCTTCTCCATGGCGACGAGCACGTCGCGCGTCTGGTAGGCGGCGGCCTCTAGCGCGGCGCGGGCGATATGGCCTTTGCGCGCGTAGCGCGTCAGCCCGACGATCGTCCCGCGCGCGTCCTCCCGCCAGTGCGGCGCGTAGAGGCCGGAGAAGGCCGGCACGAAGTAGACGTCACCGTTGTCCTCGACGGTGCGCGCCAGCGTCTCGACGTCGGCGCTGTCCTTCAGGATGCCGAGGTTGTCGCGCAACCATTGCACCAGCGCGCCGGTGACGGCGATCGAGCCCTCGAGCGCGTAGACCGGCTTGGCGTCTCCGAGGCGGTAGGCCAGCGTGGTGATCAGCCCGGCCTTGGAGCGTACCGGCGTCTCGCCGGTGTTCATCAGCACGAAGCAGCCGGTGCCATAGGTGTTCTTGGCCTCGCCGCGCTCGAAACAGGCCTGGCCGAACAGGGCCGCCTGCTGATCGCCGAGGATGCCGGAGACCGGAACGCCCTGCAGCGGGTCGCGGCTCTCGCCGTAGACCTCGGAGGAGGAGCGGATCTCCGGCAGCATGGCGGGCGGGATGTCGAAGGCCTTCAGCAGGGTGGCGTCCCAGCGCAGCGTCTTCAGGTTCATGAGCTGGGTGCGGCTGGCGTTGGTGACGTCGGTGACGTGCCGGCCGCCCTTCGCGCCACCGGTCAGGTTCCAGGCGATCCAGCTGTCGATCGTGCCGAACAGCACCTCGCTGGCGAGCGCCCGCCGGCGCAGGCCCTTCACGTTGTCGAGCAGCCAGCGCAGTTTCAGCCCGGCGAAATAGCTCGCCAGCGGAAGCCCGGTCTTGGCGCGGAAACGGTCGCGGCCGCCCTCGCGCGCGAAGTCCGCCGCAAGCGCGTCGACGCGGGTGTCCTGCCACACGAGCGCGTTGTGCAACGGCTTGCCGGTCGCCGCCTCCCACACCAGCGTGGTCTCGCGCTGGTTGGTGATGCCGATGGCGGCGAGGTCCTTGGCCTCGATCCCGGCGTCCTTCAGCGCGTCGCGCATGACGAGCCTGGTGTTGTGCCAGATCTCGGCGGCGTCGTGCTCGACCCAGCCTGGCCTGGGAAAGATCTGCTCGTGCTCGCGCTGCGCCAAGGCTTTGATCGCGCCGCGCTTGTCGAACACGATGAAGCGCGACGAGGTGGTGCCCTGATCGATCGCGCCGACGTAGCGCATGCGCGCGAACTCCTGGAACCTGTCCGTAACGTCGGCCTTGACGCACCGGCGCCCTCTGTCAAGGCAGACGCAGGCGACCCATCTAGCCCGCTGCCCCAGAAAAGGACCGACGACCATGGCGCTGACCGACCTCATCGGCATCGCTTACCCGATCGTGCAGGCGCCGATGGCCGGTGTCTCCTCGCCAGCGATGGCAGCGGCGGTGTCGAACGCCGGCGCGCTCGGCTCGATTGGCATCGGCGCCACGGACGCGGCCGGCGCCGGCCGCATGATCGCCGCCACCCGCGAGCGCACGAGCCATCCCTTTAACGTCAACCTGTTCTGCCACCGCCCCGCCGTCGCCGACGCGGCGCGCGAGACGGCCTGGATCGAGCGGCTGCGCCCGGCCTTCGCGGAGGTCGCGTCGGTGCCGCCGGCCACCCTGTCCGAGATCTACACGAGCTTCGTCGCCGACGACGCCATGCTGACGATGCTGCGGGAGACCCTGCCGGAGGTGGTCAGCTTCCATTTCGGCCTGCCGTCGGCCGCCGCCATGGAAGCGCTGCGCGACGTCGGCTGCGTGCTCTTGGCCTGCGCCACGACCCTCGCCGAGGCCCGGGCGGCGGCCGATGCCGGGATCGATGCCGTGATCGCCCAGGGTTGGGAGGCGGGCGGCCATCGCGGATCGTTCGACCCCGATGCCGAGGACGAGCGGCTCGGCACGCTGGCGCTGGTCCGCCAGCTCGCCGCCGCCCTGCCGGTGCCGGTGATCGCCGCCGGCGGCCTCATGGACGCCGCCGACATCGCCGCCGCGCGCAAGGCGGGTGCCGCCGCCACGCAGCTCGGCACCGCCTTCGTCGCCTGCGACGAGTCTCTCGCCGACGAGGGCTACCGCGCGGCGCTGGCGAGCGAGGCGGCGCAGCACACGGTCATGACTCGTGCCATCTCAGGCCGCCCGGCCCGATGCCTCGCCAACCGCTTCACCGCGTTCGTAGAAGCCGTCACGCCGGGCGAGGTGCCGGCCTATCCGATCGCCTACGATCTCGGCAAGGCGCTGAACGCGGCGGGCAAGAAACACGGCGAGTTCGGATACGGCGCGCAATGGGCCGGCACCGGCGCGCCGCGCGCCCGGCCGCTGCCGGCGGCCCGTCTCGTCGCCGAACTCGCCGGCGCGCGGCGCTTGGCCTGATCGATCTGTCCAAGGCCAGCTCCGCTGGCGTCCCGGAAGGGATACGACCCCTGACCTACGGTTTTCCGGCGGTGCGAAGACCCGCCGCCTTCGCCAAGTCCAGCCTGGGCCGAACGATGATGTTCGCAACGCTCCGGCGGCTGGGGCTCGACGAGAAGCGTCCACGTCAAAGCTTCGATATCAAGGGCGTCCCATCAACGGGCGGGCGGGTTCCGCTCCATTGGTTAGCTAGGAGCCTTTACCCCACATCCAGTTGCGGATCTCGGGCAGGTCTTCGCCGTGCTTGTCGATGTAGTGCTTGTGCTCGACGAGCTTGTCGCGCATCCGCTGCTTCAGGTAGACGCCCTTGGTGCCCAGGCCCGGCACCTGGTCGACGACGTCCATCACAAGGTGGAAACGATCCATTTCGTTCTGCACCCGCATGTCGAAGGCGGTGGTGATCGTGCCTTCTTCCTTGTAGCCGCGGACGTGCAGGTTGCGGTTTGTCCTTCGATACGTCAGGCGGTGGACCAGCCCGGCGTAGCCGTGGAAGGCGAACACGATGGGCTTGTCGCGGGTGAACAGCTGATCGTAGGCGATCTCGCTCAGTCCGTGCGGATGCTCACATTCGGGCTGCAGCCGCATCAGGTCGACGACGTTGACGACGCGGATCTTCAGGCTCGGCAGGTGCTCGCGCAGGATGGACACGGCGGCGAGGCTTTCCAGCGTCGGCGTGTCGCCGCAGCTGGCCATCACCACGTCCGGCTCCTCGTCCTGATCGTTGCTGGCCCATGTCCAGATCCCGAGCCCCTCGGTGCAATGGATGACCGCCTGCTCCATCGTCAGCCATTGCGGCAGGGCGTGCTTGCCGGCGACGACGACGTTCACGTAGTGCCGGCTGCGCAAGCAATGGTCGAACACCGACAGCAGGCAATTGGCGTCGGCCGGCAGGTAGCACCGGACGATGCCGGCCTTCTTGTTCACGACATGGTCGAGGAAGCCCGGATCCTGGTGCGTGAAGCCGTTGTGATCCTGCTGCCAGACGTGGGACGCCAGCAGGTAGTTGAGCGACGAGATCGGCCGCCGCCACGGCAATTCCGCCGTCACCTTCAGCCACTTGGCGTGCTGGCTGAACATCGAGTCGACGATGCGGATGAAGGCCTCGTAGCTGTTGAACAGGCCGTGCCGCCCGGTCAGCAGGTAGCCTTCGAGGAAGCCTTCGCACTGGTGCTCGCTCAGCATCGAATCGACCACGCGGCCCTCGGGTGCGAGGAACTCGTCGTCGGCGACCTCCTCGGCATCCCACTGCCGGTTGGTCACTTCGAAGACGGCGCCGAGCAGGTTCGACAGCGTCTCGTCGGGACCGAAGACGCGGAAGTTGCGCTTCTCCTCGTTCAGCGTGATCACGTCGCGCAGGAACTTGCCCAGCACCATCGTGTCCTGCGCGGTGACGGCGCCCGGCGAGGGCACGTCGACGGCATGGATCCGGAAGTCCGGCATGCGCAAGTCGCGCAGCAGCAGGCCGCCGTTGGCGTGCGGGTTGGCGCCCATGCGGCGATCGCCCTCCGGCGCCAGGGCGGCCAGTTCGGGCATCAGGCGGCCGCTGGCGTCGAACAGCTCCTCGGCCCGGTAGCTGCGCATCCACGCCTCGAGGTCGGCGACGTGGCCGGGATGCGCGGCATCGACCAGGATCGGAACCTGATGCGCCCGGAACGTGCCCTCGATCTTGAGTCCGTCGATCAGCTTCGGCCCGGTCCAGCCTTTCGGCGAGCGCAGCACGATCATCGGCCAGCGTGGCCGGGTCGGTTTGCCGCCCGAGCGCGCCGTCAGCCGGATCTGCTCGATATCGGCGGTCACCTGGTCCAGCGTGTCGGCCATCAGCTTGTGCATCGTCGCCGGGTCATCGCCCTCCACGAAGTAGGGCGTCCAACCGCAGCCGCGCAGGAACTGCTCCAGCTCATCGGGCTCGATGCGCGCGAGGATGGTGGGATTGCTGATCTTGAAGCCGTTGAGGTGCAGGATCGGCAGCACGGTGCCGTCGGTGACCGGATCGAGCAGCTTGTTGGACTGCCATGCGGTCGCCAGCGGGCCGGTCTCGGCCTCGCCGTCGCCGATGATGCAGGCGACGATCAGGCCGGGGTTGTCGAATGCGGCACCGAACGCGTGGCTCAGGGAATAGCCGAGCTCGCCGCCCTCGTGGATCGAGCCCGGCGTCGTCGGCGCGACGTGGCTGGAGATGCCGCCGGGAAACGAGAACTGGGTGAAGAGCTTCTTCATGCCCTCCTCGTCGCGGCTGATGTCGGGATAGATCTCGCTGTAGCTGCCCTCGAGATAGGTGTTGGCGACGAGCGCCGGGCCGCCGTGTCCGGGCCCGGCGATGTAGAACATGTCGAGGTCGTTCTTCTTGATGACCCGGTTCAGGTGCACGTAGATGAAGTTCTGGCCCGGGGTGGTGCCCCAGTGTCCCACCACCAGCGGCTTGACGTCCGCGAGCGTCAGCGGCTCGCGCAGCATCGGGTTGTCGTAGAGGTAGATCTGGCCGACCGAGAGGTAGTTGGCGGCGCGCCAGTACCGATCCATCAGCTGAAGCTCTTGCGACAGCGGCAGCTCGGCCGCGGGCTTCAGGGATTTCTCATCCTCTAGGCGGGCGAGGATCGGTGCGGCGATGTTCATGGGCGTGACCTCGATGGATGCCGTCAAACCATCGGCGGTGCCGCCGATCGGCCGGGTGTGGCGTACAAGGATCCGGGGCGTACGCAGCCAGAACCTGATCCGCGATCGATAGCGGGACGCTAAGGCGATGCTGCGAGCTCCGGCAGGGTCGGAAACTACCCAGCCGCACGCGGGCGCGGACCGGGATGCGCGTTACGACCTGCTGGCCTTGCTCGAAACCCTTGCTAGATCTCCTCGCCCGCGACCTCGGCGGGTCGCAGAACGGCGCCGTCTTCACGTCGGCCTTGCGGTAGCCACGGGCTTGGGGACAGCTGCCGCCTTGGCCGGTGTCAACGAGAGCCGTGCATAGGCTTGCGCCGCGGGCGCAGCACCGGTGCCGAAATGGTCCAGCATACGGTAGGCGAGCAGCTTCACCGGATCGGTGAGAAGGAACCAGCCGATGGCGTAGGCCCAGACAAAGCCCGTCATCTCCCAGCCGATCGGCGCCACGATCCAGGCGCCGTAGACGGCGACCAGCGTCGCGAAGGCCTGGGTGCCGAACACTGCAACCAGCAGGATCGCGGCCGGACGGGTCGAGCACCAGGATCCCCGCGTCCGCGTCTGGAAGATCGTCAGGTGGCCCGCCACCGACAGCATCAGGTACATCAACGTCTGCAGTTCGGGATGCTTGAGCCCGATGACCTTGTCCCCGATGTACAACAAGCCGAACGCGGCCAACGGCCCGACGAGCCCCAGGACCGTGGCCACGCCGAGGACCGTCCGCATGTTCCAGGCCTCGGGCTGGTTCCGGTAGGTCACGTTGTCGTAGGCGATCGACAGGATCGCGCCGTCGTTGAGCAGCGCCAGCATGACGATCATGACCGCCGTCAGCGGGTAGAAGTGGAAGACGACGATCGATAGCGTCATGAACAGCAACACGCGCAGGGTCTCTGCGATCCGGTAGATCGCGTAGCTGTTCATCCGCTGGAAGATCTTCCGGCTTTCCTTGATCGCGTCGATGATGACCGTGAGGCCCGGCGTCATCAGCACGATCGCCGCCGCCGCCCGTGCCGCGTCGGTCGCGCCCGAGACGGCGATGCCGCAATCGGCCTGCTTCAGCGCCGGCGCGTCGTTGACACCATCGCCCGTCATCCCGACGATGTGACCGCGCTTCTGCAGCACGTCCACGATGTGGAACTTGTGCTCCGGAAAGACCTGGGCGAAGCCGTCCGCGTCCTCGATGGACTTGGCAACCGCGTCGGTCTCTTCGTGCTTGGGATCGCCCAAGCTGGCCCCGTCGAGGATGTTGGAGCCCATGTCCAGGGCCTTGGCGGTCTCGATCGCGATCGCGAGCGCGTCGCCGGTCACCATCTTGAGCTGCACGCCCATCTGCCGCGCCGTGGCGACGGTCGATTTCGCGTCCTCGCGCGGCGGATCGAACAGCGGCAGGATGCCCAGCAGCCGCCATTGGCCGTCCGCGTCCGCCCGCGCCACGCCGAGCGCCCGGAAGCCTCGGCCGGCGAAGGCGTCGACGGCCTTGTTCGCGGCGTCCTTCACCGCCGCGGCATCGGCGGCAAGCGCGAGGATGACCTGCGGTGCCCCTTTGGTGACCTTGAAGGTCGCCCCGTCGCCGCCCTTTAGCGTCGCTTCCGTGCGCTTGTGCACCGGGTCGAACGGCTGGAAGTGCTGCACGTCGTAGCTCTTCAGCGCCTCGTGGTCCTTCAGGCCGCCGAGCACCGCCAGGTCGATGACGTCGTCGTCTTCCGCGCGCGAGGCCAGGGCACCGGCAAGGATGACGTCGACCGCCTTGGCGGCGCCGATGCAGAACGGATCGCCCAGTGTCAGCTTGTTCTGGGTGAGCGTGCCGGTCTTGTCGGCGCAGAGCACGTCGACGCCCGCCAGCTCCTCGATGGCGACGAGCTTGCTGACGATCGCCTGCTTCCGGGCCAGCAGTCGGGCGCCCACCGCCATCGTCACCGAGAGCACGGTGGGCATCGCCACGGGTATGGCGGCCACGGTCAGGACGAGCGCGAACTGCAGCAGGGTGAGAATGGGTTCGCCGCGATAGACGCCGAGCGCGATGATGATCGTGACCAGTGCTACGGCCAGGATGATCAGGTAATTGCCGATCCGCAGCACGGCCTTTTGGAAGTGGCTGACGACATGGGCGCTCTGCACCAGATCGGCCGTCTTGCCGAAATAGGTGTCGTCGCCCGTGGCATAGACCAGGGCGCCGCTCTCGCCACGCCGGACAATCGAGCCGGAGAACACGGCATCGCCCGATTTCTTGGTGGCCGGCAGCGACTCTCCCGTCAGCGCCGCCTGGTCCAGGGAGACTTCGTCGCCATCGAGGAGGCGAGCATCGGCGGGTACGATGTCGCCCAGGCGCAAGCGGATCACGTCGCCGGGGACGAGCTCCTTGGCCGGTGGTGCGCTCCACCTCCCATCCCGCTTGACCCTGGCGGTGATGGCAAGTTTGGCCTTCAGGGCCTCGATCGCGTTGCCGGCCTGATGCTCCTCCCAGAACCCGACGATGGCGTTGGCGAGGAGCAGCACCAGGATGATGATGAAGTCCGGCCAATGCCGGACGATGCCCGAGAGGACGACGGCGACCTCGATCATCCAGGGGATCGGCCCCCAGAAGTACATCAGGAACTTGAGCAGCGGATTGGTCTTCTTCTCCTCGATCTCGTTCGGACCGTACGTCGTCAGCCTTTTGGCAGCTTCGGCTCCGGTCAGGCCGTCGAGCGAGCAACCCAGGCGTTTCTCCACCTCCGCCATCGGCAGCGTCTTCAGGTCGTCCTTGGCCTCGACCGGCGCGGCACGCTTGGTAGGGTGCGGCTTGGGATGCGCGACGCTCGCGTTCACCATTGGTAGCATTCCTGACTTCGATCGTTGATGGCGAGACGGCGATGAGCGGCCGATGACCGGCGGGTCCGCGATCATGCGGCGGCCTTGGCCTCGGTAGGCCAGGCCTCGGTGGGGTTGGCCGGTTTCCGCCTCGGCCGGTAGGATCGGAAAACACTCAGGCGAAATGAACGGGTTCGAAGGCTGCGCAGCGAGAGCGGCTGCGCGTCGCCACCCCTGGAACGCCTCAGGCGATCGGCGGCCAGACGATCGCCCGCGTGTGGCGCGCGATGACGGCCTCTTCGTCGGTCGGGATCACGAGGATCTCGATGGCGCTGCCAGGCGCGGAGATGCGCGCGGCGTTCGCCGCGTTGGCGCCCTCGTCGAGCCGCAGGCCGAGCCAGCCCAGCCGAGCGCAGATGGCCGAGCGGATCGCCGGCGCGTGCTCGCCGATGCCCGCCGTGAAGACGAGCCCGTCGAGTCCGTCGAGCGCGCTGACCAGCGCGCCCGTCTCGACGGCGATGCGGTAGGCAAAGAGGTCGATCGCCTCGGCGGCGTGCGGGTCGGGGCTTGCCAGCAGCGCGCGGACGTCGCCGCTGAGGCCCGAGACGCCGAGCAGCCCGGAACGGTGATAGAGCATGTCCTCGATCTCGTTCAGGCTTCGCCCCTGGCGACCGAGATAGAGGATCACCCCGGGGTCGAGGCTCCCGCAGCGCGTCGCCATCAGGAGCCCGTCGAGCGTGCTGAAGCCCATGGTGGTGGCGATGCTGCACCCCTCCTTCAGGGCACAGAGGCTGGCGCCCGACCCGAGATGGGCCACGACGACCCGCCCCCGCGCGAGGGCTGGGGCGTCCTCGGCCAGGCGGCCGGCGATGAACTCGTAGGACAGGCCGTGGAAGCCGTAGCGTCGGACGCCTTCGGCCTCGATCGCGCGCGGCAGGCCGAACCAGCGGGCTTCCCGCGGGAGCGTGTGGTGGAAGGCCGTGTCGAAACAGGCGACCTGCGGCAGCCCCGGCCGCGCCGCCGCCACGGCGTGGATCGGCGCCACGTTGTGCGGCATGTGCAGGGGATCGAGCGGGAAGAGTCCTTCGAGGTCCGTCATGAGGGCGGGCGTCACCAGGGCGGGGGCGGCGTGGTGCGGACCGCCGTGCACGATCCGATGCCCGACGGCGGCGAGGCCGCCCCGATCGAGATGCGCGTCGGCGAAGCCCAGCAGCGCGTCGAGGACGCTCGCGAAGGCGTCCGGCAGACCCGTCGGCCAGCGCCGATCGGCCAGAACCGAGCCGGCTGCGTCGCGGGCGACGAGATGGGGCGCGGCCTCAAGATCGGAGATCTCGCCGCGCGCCGTGGCCGGGGCATCGGCACTGGCGCCGAACAGGGCGAACTTCAGGCTCGAGGAGCCCGCGTTCAACGTGAGGAGGGATCCCGTCGGACGGGAGATGCCGGCCATATGACCCTCGCGAGCCGCCGACCCCGGATCATCGATCCGCATCGTCGAAGACCCAGCAGCCTTAAGCCGGCTCCGCGCGTATCCTGTAGGCTCGGAAACTACTTAGAAAGGGCCGCTTGATCGTCGACAGTGCTTATACACACATGGAGTGAGATGAAGCTCCTCAGCCGTGCAGGAGGTCTTGTCGAGATCGCTTGGGCGACCCTTGCAACCCTTCTTCCAGGATCACCAGCAGGCGCTCCGACCCTTCCGACATCGAGCGCTGAACGACGAGGGTCTCGGACCTTCGAGGACCGCGAACTTCGTGTCGTTTCCTTGTCGTTCGCCGATCAGCAGTCACGATTGATGGCGTCCCGGAAGGGATTCGAACCCCTGACCTACGGTTTAGGAAACCGTTGCTCTATCCTGCTGAGCTACCGGGACAACGCGGTACGCTAACACGTGACGCTGCCACCTTCCAAGATGGCAAGCCCCTTGATGACGCTGAGGCGGAATCGAACAAGATCGCTGCGACCGCTTCGGAAGTCGCCCTACTCCGCCGCCTCGGCTTGCGGACGGTGTGCCAGCGGGTCGTAGTTGAGGATGGGCGCCAGCCAGCGCTCCACCATCTCGACGTCCATGCCTTTGCGCGCGGCGTAATCCTCGACCTGGTCGCGCTCGATCTTGGCGACGCCGAAATAGGCGGCCTGGGGATGCGACAGGTAGAGGCCGCTGACCGAGGATCCCGGCCACATGGCATAGCTCTCGGTCAGCTTCACGCCGACGCGCTTCTCGGCCTCGAGAAGCTTGAACAGCGTGACCTTTTCGGTGTGGTCGGGCTGCGAGGGGTAGCCCGGCGCCGGGCGGATGCCGCGGTAGGTCTCCTCCAGGAGTTGCTCCGGCGTGGCGACCGGCTCCGTCTCGTAGGCCCAGAACTCGCGGCGCACGCGCTCGTGCATCTTCTCGGCAAAGGCTTCGGCGATGCGGTCGGCCAGCGCCTTGACCATGATCGAGGAATAATCGTCGTTGGCGCGCGCGAAGCGCTCGGAGATCTTCTCCTCGTTGGCGCCGGCGGTGACGACGAAGGCGCCGAGATAATCCGGCTTCAGGCTGTCGACGGGCGCGACGTAGTCCGACAATGCCATGTTGGGGCGGCCGTCGCGCTTGGAAAGCTGCTGGCGCAGGGTGAAGAACGTCTCGAGCTCCTGGCTGCGCGACTCGCCCTTGTAGAGGCGGATGTCGTCGCCGACGCTGTTGGCCGGCCAGAAGCCGATCACCGCCTTGGGATCGAACCAGCGCTCCTCGACCACCTTCTTCAGCATGGCTTGGGCGTCGTCGAACAGCGCGCGCGCGGCCTCGCCCTTCTCGGGATCGTCGAGCAGGGCGGGGTAGCGACCCTTCATCTCCCAGGTGTGGAAGAAGGGCGTCCAGTCGATGTAGGGCACCAGCTCGGAGATGTCGGCGTTGGTGTAGACGCGGGTGCCGGTGAAGAGAGGCTTGGGCGGCTCGTAGGAGGTCCAGTCGATCTTCGGCGCGTTGGCGCGGGCCTTGGCGAGCGGCAGGCGCTGCTTGTCGCGCTCGCCGCGAGCGTGGGCGTCGGCGACCTTCTGGTACTCGGCGCGGATGTCGGCCACGTACTTGTCGCTCATCGAGGGCGTCAGCAGCTGCTGCACGACGCCGACCGCGCGCGAGGCGTCGGTGACGTACACGGTCTGGCCTCGGCTGTAGTTCGGGTGGATCTTCACCGCGGTGTGCACGCGGCTGGTGGTGGCGCCGCCGATCAGCAGCGGGATGTCGAAGCCCTCGCGCTCCATCTCGGCGGCGACGAAGCTCATCTCCTCCAGCGACGGCGTGATGAGGCCGGAGAGGCCGATGGCGTCGACGTTCTCCTCGCGGGCGACCTCCAGGATCTTCTTGGCCGGCACCATCACGCCGAGGTCGATGACCTCGTAATTGTTGCAGGCCAGCACGACGCCGACAATGTTCTTGCCGATATCGTGGACGTCGCCCTTCACGGTCGCCATCAGGATCTTGCCGGCGCCCTTGCGCCCGCCGGTGTCGGTGCCGGCGGCGATGTTGCGCTTCTTCTCCTCGTCCATGAAGGGCAGGAGGTAGGCCACGGCCTTCTTCATCACGCGGGCGGACTTCACGACCTGCGGCAGGAACATCTTGCCGGAGCCGAACAGGTCGCCGACGACGTTCATGCCGTCCATCAGCGGGCCTTCGATCACGTCGAGCGTGCGGGTCGACTGGGCGCGGGCCTCCTCGGTGTCCTCGTCGACGAACTCGGTGATGCCGTTGACCAGCGCGTGCTGCAGGCGCTTGGCGACGGGACCCTCGCGCCAGGCAAGGTCCTTGCCGACCTTCTCGGCGCCCTTGCCCTTAAAGCTCTCGGCGAGCTCGAGGAGCCGCTCGGTTGAATCCTCGCGGCGGTTGAGCACCACGTCCTCGCAGGCCTCGCGCAGGGCGGGATCGATGTCCTCGTAGGTGCCGAGCTGGCCGGCGTTGACGATGCCCATGTCCATGCCGGCGGAGATGGCGTGGTAGAGAAACACCGAGTGCATCGCCTCGCGCACGCGCTCGTTACCGCGGAAGGAGAAGGACAGGTTGGAGACGCCGCCGGAGATGTGCACCAGCGGCATGCGGGTGCGGATCTCGCGCGTGGCCTCGATGAAGTCGACGCCGTAGTTGTTATGCTCCTCGATGCCGGTCGCCACGGCGAAGATGTTGGGATCGAAGATGATGTCCTGGGGTGGGAAGCCGACCTGCTCGGTCAGGATCTTGTAGGCGCGGCTGCAGATCTCGACCTTGCGGTCCTGGGTGTCGGCCTGGCCCTGCTCGTCGAAGGCCATCACCACCACGGCAGCGCCGTAGCGGCGCACGGTCCTGGCGTCGGCGATGAACTTCTCCTCGCCTTCCTTCATGGAGATCGAGTTCACGATCGCCTTGCCCTGCACGCACTTCAGGCCGGCCTCAATGATCGCGAACTTAGAGCTGTCGATCATCACCGGCACGCGGGCGATGTCGGGCTCGGCGGCGACGAGGTTGAGGTAGTCGACCATCGCCTTCTGCGAGTCGAGCAGGCCCTCGTCCATGTTGATGTCGATGACCTGGGCGCCGTTGGCGACCTGGTCGCGCGCGACGTCGAGCGCGGCGGTGAGGTCGCCCTCCTTGATCAGCTTGCGGAAACGGGCCGAACCGGTGACGTTGGTGCGCTCGCCGACATTGACGAAGCGGATGTCCGGCGTCAGCGCGAAGGGCTCGAGGCCCGAGAGCCGCAGCATCGGCTCGATCTCCGGCGTCTGGCGCGGCTTGATCCCCTCGATCGCCTTGGCGATGGCGTGGATATGCGGCGGCGTGGTGCCGCAGCAGCCGCCGAGAATGTTGACGAGGCCGCTCTCGGCAAAATCCTTGACGAGGCCGGCCATGTACTCCGGGCTTTCGTCGTAGAGACCGAATTCGTTGGGCAGGCCGGCGTTGGGATAGGCGCAGATCATGGTGTCGGCGACGCGCGATAGCTCGGCGAGGTGCCCGCGCATCTCGCGGGCACCGAGCGCGCAATTCAGCCCTATCGACAGCGGCCTGGCGTGCTGCATCGAAGCCCAGAACGCGCTCGGCGTCTGGCCCGACAGCGTGCGGCCGCTGAGGTCGGTGATCGTGCCCGAGATCATGATCGGCAGCTCGCAGCCGAGCTCCTCGAAGGCCTGCTCGACGCCGGCGTAGGCCGCCTTGGCGTTCAGCGTGTCGAAGATCGTCTCGATGATCATGATGTCGGCGCCGCCTTGAATCAGCGCGACGGCGGCCTCGCGGTAGGCCTCGGCAAGCTCGTCGAAGGTCACGGCGCGGTAGCCGGGATTGTTGACGTCGGGCGAGATCGACGCCGTGCGGTTGGTCGGGCCCAGCGCGCCGACGACGAAGCGGCGGCGGCCGTCCTCGGCCGTGGCACGGTCGCAGGCGGCGCGGCAGATGCGGGCGGATTCGAAGTTCAGTTCGGCGACCAAGCTCTCCATGCCATAATCGGCCTGGGCGATCGTCGTCGAGGAAAAGGTGTTGGTGGCGACGAGATCGGCGCCGGCCATCGCGTAGGCGTAGTGGATGTCCTCGATCGCCTCGGGCTGCGTCAGCACCAGCAGGTCGTTGTTGCCGCGCAGGTCGCGCGGCCAGTCGGCGAAACGCTCGCCGCGGAACTGCTCCTCGGTGAAGCGGTGCCCCTGGATCATCGTGCCCATGGCGCCGTCGAGCACCAGGATGCGCTTGGCGGCCTCGGCCTTCAGCGCCGCGCGGACCTCGGGACCCTTCTTCGCAAGCTCGTCGCGTGAGAGAGCGGTCATCAGGCGGCTTTCTGTTGGCGGTACACCGGGCGCATGCCGAGCAGATGGCAGATCGCGTAGACGAGGTCGGCGCGGTTCATCGTGTAGAAATGGAAGTTGTAGACGCCATGGTCGACGAGATCGAGCACCTGCTCGGCCGCCACCGTCGCGGCAACGAGACGCCGCGTCGCGGGATCGTCGTCGAGCCCCTCGAAACGGTCGGCGAGCCACGACGGCATGGACGCACCGGCGCCCTTGGCGAATTTCGCGACCTGCTTGAAGTTCTGCACCGGCACGATGCCCGGAACGATGGGGATGGTGATGCCCTTCGCGCGGACCTTGTCGAGGTAGCGCAGGTAGATCTCGTTATCGAAGAAGAATTGGGTGATCGCCCGCGAGGCGCCGGCGTCGACCTTGGCCTTGAGGTGCTCGATATCCTGGTCGATCGAGCCTTCCGGGTGTCCCTCGGGATAGGCCGAGACCGAGATCTCGAAATCGCCGATTTTCTTGAGGCCGGCGACCAGATCCGTCGAATGCTGGTAGCCGTCGGCATGGGCCTCGTAGGCGGTGCCCGGCCCGGTATGGGGGTCGCCGCGCAGCGCCACGATGTGGCGCACGCCGGTATTCCAGTAGTCGCGCGCCACGGCGTCGACCTCGGCCTTGCTTGCCGCCACGCAGGTGAGATGTGCGGCGGGGCGGATCGGCGTCTCCTGGATGATGCGCTCCAGCACCGCATGCGTGCGCTCGCGGGTCTTGCCGCCGGCGCCATAAGTCACCGAGACGAAATGCGGGTTGAGCGGCGCCAGCCGGCTCACTGACTCCCACAGCGTCGACTCCATCTCGGCTGTATTGGGCGGGAAGAACTCGAACGAGACGTTGAAGCGGGGACGCGACCCGCGGCTGAGGCGCTGCGTGGCGACGGGCTGCATCAGGCGATTTCCTCAAAAGACAGGGGGACGAGATCGGTTTGCAGACGCCGATCCCGCCCCATCCAGAGCGACACCGTCAGCGTGCCGGCACCGTCGGGCGCGAGTTGGCGCGTCAGCGTCACGTCGAGGCCGGCATCCGCCATGACGGCGCAGATCTCCTCTCGCGAAAAGCCCAGGCGCCGGTGCGCGTGGGCGGCGCGCAGGCTTTCCTCCGCATGGGGCGCAAAATCCACCACGAGCAGACGTCCGCCGGGCGACAGCGTCCGCGTGGCCTCGCGCAACGCACGCGACGGATCGTCGAGGTAATGCAGCACCTGATGCAGCACGACGAGATCGAACGCGTTGCGCTCGACGGGCAAGGCGTAGATGTCGCCCTGCCGCAGCTGAGCGTGACGTAGGCCGGCCTTCTCGAGACGGGCGCGGGCCATGCCGAGCATCTGTGGCGACTGGTCGATCCCCAGCGCGCGCTCGGCATCGGGCGCCAGCATCTCCAGCATGCGGCCGGTGCCGGTGCCCACGTCGAGGAGGTTGCGGTAGGGCCGCCTGCCCAGCGCATCGCGCACCGCCGCCTCCACCTTCTCCTCGGCGACGTGCATCGCTCGCACCTCGTCCCAGTTCGCGGCATGGTTGGCGAAATAGCGAGCCGCCTGCCCGGCGCGGGCCCGTCGCACCTCCTCGAGGCGCACGCGATCCGAATGCAGGATGGGATCCTCGACCGACATCGCGCCCACGATGTCGCGCGCGATCCGCGCCGACGGTTCCGCTTGCGCCGCCACCAGGAACACCCAGGAGCCTTCGCGATGGCGCTCCACCAGCCCGCTCTCCACAAGGAGCTTGAGGTGGCGGGAAATGCGCGGCTGCGACTGTCCGAGGATGGCGACGAGCTCGCTCACGGTGAGCTCGGCGTCGCTAAGCAGAGCCAGCAGGCGCAGGCGAGTCGGCTCCCCCGCGGCGGCGAGGGACGCCAGCACATCGTCGAAGGGAGCGAAGATCTCATTGGACCGGGTCATACGACGAGATATAAGGATATCTTTATGTCTGTAAAGACCAAAAATGGCAACGTTGCATTGAGGGCGCTCCCGATCCGCGCAATCATCGTCGGCCTTGAATGTGCGAGCTACATCGGCTCATCCTCCGACAATGCAGCGGTGGTCGACCGCACAGACAAGTCAGACCGTGGCGACTTGCGTGCGGAGCCAACGGGCGGCGCTCATCAGCGACTGGTTGATGACCTGGTCCATGTCGAGATAACGGTAGGTGCCGCAGCGACCGATGAAGGTCACGCGCGAGCTTTCGCGCCGCGCCAGCGCGCGGTAGCGCTGATAGGTGGCTTCGTTGCAGCCATCGGCAGTCTTCACCGGATAATATCGTTCGAAGTCATTGTCGCGATAGTCGCAAGGCTCCTCGCGGGTGATCGTGGCCCGGCCCTTGTCGTGGCGATGATGGTGCGGAAGCCGGTGCCAGGCCGTTTCGCGGGTGAAGGGGCCGTCGTCGGTGAAGTTGACCACGCTGAAGTTCGCGCCGTCGTGCGCCTTCCACACGCCGCTAGGATCGGGAAGTGGATCGGCGCGATGGTGGAAGCGGATGGAGCGATACGGCAGCGCGCCTTCACAGAAGTCGTAGAACTCGTCGATCGGCAACGACGCGAAACAATGATGGGTCTCGGCGAGCATGGCGTGGTCGAACGCCGTCGAGAGCGACACATCGATGTCGTGGTGGTCGAGGATGTTGGTGACGAAGGCGGTGTAGCCGTCGCGCGGCATCAGCTGCGTCTCGTCGTCCGGGAAATACGTGTCGCGTCGGTCGAAGCGGAGAGGCAGGCGCTTGACCACCGAAGCATCGAGCTCCTCCAAGTCCATCGCCCACATCTTGCGGGTGTAAGGACGGAAGAACAGGTCGCGCAGCTCGATGCCGATCTTGGAGGCGAGGTACTCCGCCGCGTTGGCCGGGTCGGCGATCCGCACCGACACCGCGGAGAGGTGGCGTCGCGCCTGCGCCTCGTCCGCGAGCGTCGTACCGAAGACGGCGTTCATCGTGTCGAGGTTGATCGGCAAAGGCGCCAGCGCGCCCGAAGGCAGCAGCGCCCGTACGCGATGCGTGTAGGGCACCCAGTCCGCGAAGCGACCGATCCATTCGAGCACATCGCGGTTGGCGGTGTGAAACAGGTGCGGACCGTAGCGGTGGATGCGGATTCCATCGGGTCCGATCTCGTCGAAGGCATTTCCGGCGACATGATCGCGGCGATCGATGACGTCGACGTGGAATCCGGCTTCAGCAAGGCCGCGGGCGTGCACCGCGCCGGCAAGACCGGCGCCGACGACGAGAACATTCCGCTTCAACGCCGACATTTTTACAGTCCTGAGCAAGATCTCTAACGACCAGTGCAGAGCGGCAGCCGATGCTGCATCGGACTTAGTTCAAGCGGAGAAAGGTCTCGAAGAACCATTATGTATCAATCGCCATCGATCGAGAGGATTGCGATGGCGATATCGGCCCGGAAAGGCCTCACGTCGAGGCGCAACGAAGCGTCGGCGTGGATGAACACCTCGTCCTGCGCGAGGAGCGAGCCGGCCGATGTATCCCAGAACATCACGGCGGCCCGCCCCGCCGCAAACCCCTCGAGTGTCAGCGAGGGCGCGATCGGGGCGACGTCGCGGCGCATGCGGCCATCACATCCTAGCGTGTCCCGCCGCAGGCACCAGAGCACGGCCTGCCGACCGTCGCCGCAGGCGAACACCGCGACGTCGTGTCCGCCAGCCACCGCGACGTCAAGTGGGCGGCGGCGAAAGCGCGTCCAATCCACAAGGTTGCAGAAGCCGGCCAGGGCGCGCTGCGCGTGCCGCATGCCCGGCGTCAATCGATGCGGGTGACGATAGGGCCAGCGCATGCCGCCCCCCGCGCCGCCGCTGGCCAGATGCGCCCATTGCATGTGGCGGAAGTACTCGTCGTCGAAAGCCTCCGGCAGCGTGATCCCGCGATCGTTGAAGCCGTGGATCGGTCCATGCTCGGTGTCGAGGAATGGGCGGCCGTCCGCGATGGCGTCGAGGCTCTCGCGCACGATGCGCCCCATGGCCAAGGCTGGCGCGAGCGTGTCGCGCGGAAGGTCGATCGTGCCTTTCTCGTAGATGTGGATGGTCGCGAAATCGAGCGCCGGATGGCGGAAGATCGGCCCGGCGATGTCCATGTGCGGCTTCCACGTCAGCTCCGGGCCGAAGACCGAGACGGTCTGGGGATGGCTGCGGTCGTAGAGCTCCAGTTCCAGGACGCGAACGTGGCGGCTCATGTCGGCGATGAAAGCGTCGAAGCCCTCGGCGCTGTCGCCGCCGTGCGCGGGGTGGATCTCGTTCCAAAGGTCCCACGCGAAGAGCGCGCCGCTGCCGCCCCAGCGTCGAACGGCAAAGGCGAGCCGGTCCTTGATCGCGGCGCGAAAGCCTTCGTCGGTGAGCCAGCGGTTGGGCTCGTCGACGACGCCGCCGTTGCGGCTGTTGTAGGGATGATGCCGCCAGTGCATCCAGGCCCAGAATGTGTCGAACGGCGTCAGCAAGATGCGCAGGCCCAGGCGCTCGCAAAGGGCGAAGAGATCGTCCCAGAGCGTGACCATGTTCGAGGCGAAGCGGCCGAACGGCTTCTCGAGATACCGATGGCGGACCTGCGCATGCTCAAGCATCAGCCTGAGGCAGGTGACCCCGTTCGCCGCCAGGTCGGCAAGATAGGCCTCCACCGCAGGGATGTCGCGCCGGCAAAACAGCCCTTCGAGATCGACCCACCCTATCCCGTCGTTCTGGCCGATCGGAGTCCAGGCCTCTCCCGTTTCGGTCACGAAATAGGGAGCGCCGTCAGCGACGCGAATCCAGGGCAAGGTCGCGGGCGTGAGCGAGGGCGCGCCGGCGGACAACGTCGTGGCGAGCGTCATCCGAGTATCAAGATCGGTGCCGGCATCAGGGCTCGGCGCTCGACAGCGCCGGAGCGGGCGCGTGTCGCACGTCCGACGCCGCGCCGTCGCTGGAGCGCGGCCGCGCGGCTTCGATGAGATCGAGCATGGCGCGCCAGGTCCGGTCCCAAGATTCCTTCCCCAGGCGGGCATCGACCCGGGCGAGCCAAACCTGCGCCGGTTCGCGCAGGATCGTCTCGGCCCGAGTCACGGCCTCGGCGGCCGTCGCGACGATCGTCACCAGCGCATCGTCCCCGCCGTAGGTGCGCACCACGTCGGCGACAGGCGTCGAGATCACGCGAAGTCCGCTGGCGAGGAACTCCGGCGTCTTCGTCGGGCTGATGAAGCGCGTCGACTCGTTGAGCGCGAAGGGCATGAGGCCAAGGTCCCAGTGCGCTAGGTAGGCCGGCAGCTCATCGTAGCGCTTCATGCCGAGCCAATGGACGTTGCGCTGCCGCGGCAGCTGCGCGGGATCGATCTTCACCACCGGGCCAAGCATCACGAAATGCCAATCGGGCCGCAGCATCGCCAGGGCAGCGACGAAGTCGAGGTCCATGCGTTCATCGATGACGCCGAAGAAGCCGAGGCGCGGGCGCGGCAGGTCGGCCTGGTCTGAAGGGTCGGCCCGGTCGCCATCCCGCGCCCGATGGAAATGCGCCACGTCCACGGACGATGGAAAGCAGTGCACCGAGGGATGTCGCGAGCGCTTGGCTTCGTGGAGGCTCCAGCCGCCGGTGAACACCAGATCGGCCCGCTCGAGCAGTTCCTGCTCGAGGCGCAGCAGATCGGGCGAGGCGCCGCGAAAGGCCGAAAGCTCGTCCATGATGTCGAAGATCGTCAGCCCGCGCGGAAAACGACGCGTGAAGGCGACGGCTGCGGGCGTATAGAACCAGAAAATCGCGGCCGGACTGCCGGCGAGCAGCGGCGCGAAGAGCGTCTCCAGGGTCTCGTCCCGATCCTCGTCGGAAAGGCCGTGGGGCAGATATGGAACGGCGAGGCGCACGCCGTCGAGCTGCTCCAGACGCAGCTCGGCGCTCTGCGCGCCGAAGACCGGCTCCTCGACGAAGGTCACGTCGAAGACCCGTCCCGCACGCGTGAGCAGGTGCTGCGGCCGCTGCGTCACGAAACGCCAGCGCAGGTGGGAAAAACAGAAAAGTTGAGATTTGATAAACGCGACCGAATCCTCGAGCGATGACAACAAAGGCGCCGCTCTCCGGATCACGACCTCGCCGAGCCTTACAGCGCCCGTTTGTACGTCGAAATAACAAAGTTTAATGTCGTAGATCGGCACATGGCCACGGTGCCGACCGCGTCAGATAATGAAGTTCGATCCCCCGAGCCGCAACGATTGCTCATTCGATGGAAGTCAATCGACGTCATTACCTCGATCGCCGGTGGCGCCCGACGCGCCCGCGGCTCGGTCGACTCGCAGAGACGATTGTCCCAGGACGGCACCGTTCACGAGCACGCCGTACATCGAGTCCGCCGGGTCGTGGAACATGGCGCGGGTGGTGGCGATGTCCTTCACGAAGCGCGGATCCTGCGGGCGATCGTGACTGTCCATGAAGGTCGCGACGTCCCAGGCCTCCTGATCGCTCAAGCTCCAGCCCTGGCCGAGCGGCATGTTGGCCTTGATGAAGCCGGCGGCGTTCTTGATCGACTCCATGCCGGCGCCCCAGTTGAACGAATCCGGACCCCAGAGCGCGGGAAAGACGGTGGCGCCGTCAGGACCCTTCTGACCAAGCCCGTCGGCGCCGTGACAGAGCGAGCATTTCGCGGCGAACAGCTTTTCGCCACGGGCATAGTCGCGGTGCAGCGGAGGCTCACCGACGACGGGGTAGCCCCGACCGGGGAGGGAGACGCCAGTCGGCGCGTTCGTGGCGAGGAAGAAGGCGTAGGTTGTGAGCGCCGTCAGCACCTTGTCGCCGGCAGGCGGCGCCGTTCCGTTCATGCTGTAGCGGAAGCATCCCTGCAGCCGCTCCTCGAACGTGTTCACGCGGTGGTTCTTGGCCCTGTAAGCCGGATACGCGACATAGGCCTGCGCCAGCGGTGCCGAATCGGGGAGGCGGCCGGCATCGAGGTGGCAGTTCGAGCATTTGAGGGAATTGCCGACGAAGGCTCCGGCGTAGGTACCCGTATCGGTGAAGATCGCCTCGCCGAGCTTGATCATGCTGCCGAACCCGTCGGCCGGAATGGCGCTTTCCGGCGGCGGCGCGAATGCCAACGGCTTCTCCGCAGCCCTTGGTGCGAACGTGCCCGCGGCGAACGCGAGCGCGCCGACGATCGTCCTCTTCATGGCCCGCTCTCGTTGATGGGCCGCCGCCGCGGTGGGGTCGCGGGCAGGCTCGCGTAATAGGTTGCGAAGGCGGTTATCTGAGACTCGCCGAGGTGTCCGGCGACGGACCTCATCAGGCCCAGGGGATCGTCGCGGCGTGCGCCGCTCTTCCAGTCCCGCAGCTGGCCGGCGATGTAGCTCGCCGCTTGTCCGGCGATCGCCGGGAAGTTTGCGCCGACGCCGAGCCCGTGCAGGCCGTGACAGGATGCGCAGGGCGGCAGGTTTGCGATCCAGTCGCCGCGCAGCGCCAGCGCCTCGCCGGCCGCCACGTCGCGCGGGGCAGGTGGCACGGTCGCCGCCGGTGTCGCAAGGCCGGCATAGTAAGCGGCGAGATCGGCCCGCGCCGCGGGGTCCAACCTCTTGGCGATCGGCGTCATCACTACGTTGTCACGCGTGCCGTTGCCGAAGGCGGTGAGCTGATGATCCAGGTACGTGCCATTCAACGCGGCGAGCCGCGGGATGCCAATCTGGGCTTGGCCCTCGCCCGCAGCGCCGTGGCAGCCGCTGCAGGACAGCACGCCTGCTGCGTTGCTGTTGCGCGCGAGCTCCGCGCCTCTCGCGGTGTCGCCAGCGAACACGGGGGAGGCCGGCATTGCCGCACCCCAGAGGCCGAGCATCGCCAAAGCGGTGATCCGCCGCCCCATCGTTCGACCTCCCCGCATTTCGACCTTGAAGGCCCTACTCTGAGATAGGTGTCGCCGACACCCAAAGCCAATCCAGCATTCCGACCGTAAGCGTCCAGCGCGCTCGGGCCCGTGCCGAGCTTATGAGCGCTTCGTAAGCTTTCGCGAGAGCTGCTCGATCGAATACGGCTTCTTCAGAAGCTCGAAGCCGTGGGTGCCCTCCTTGGCTATCACGTGACTATAGCCACTCGTCAGCACCACCCGTATGTCGCCGTAGAGCCGACGTATCACCTTGGCGAGATCGACACCGTTCATGCCGGGCATCATCACGTCGGTAAAAACGATGTCGAACCTGTCGGCGCGGCGCGAAAGAATGTCGAGAGCTTCCTCCGCGCTCTTCACCCACCTCGTATCGAACCCGAGCGTCGCCAAGGCGTCCGCTGCGAAGGTCCCGACCTCCACATTGTCTTCGACGACAAGCACGCAGGTTCCCCGTCCATCGGCTATCGCAGAGGGCTCCTCTACGACTGCTGCGGCAACCGCTGCGACGACGCGCGGCAGGAAGAGCGTGAAAATCGTGCCCTGGCCGACGACGCTGCTGGCGACGATTTCGCCGCCCGACTGCTTGGCGAACCCGAAGACCTGACTCAAACCGAGCCCGGTGCCCTGACCGACATCCTTGGTGGTGAAGAACGGCTCGAAAATCCGATCGAGCCGGTCGGCCGGGATACCCGATCCGGTGTCGGAGATCTCGACGGCGATGAAGGCACCAGCGACGGTTGCGTGCGACCGAACCGCTGGCATCGCGGTTGCGACCTCGACGCTGACGGTCAGCCTGCCTTCGCCATTCATCGCATCCCTGGCGTTGACCACCATGTTGACCAAGGCCGTATCGAACTGGCTCGGGTCGACGTCGATGATGCACGGCTCCGCGGGAAGGCGCATCACGATCTCGATACGCGGACCCGTCAAGGTGCCCAGCATGTCGACGATCGCCCTCACGCTCTCGCCGGCGTCGATCACGACGGGCATGAGCGCCTGCCTGCGTGCAAAGGCGAGGAGCTGTCCGGTCAGCTTGGCGGCACGGTCGACGGTGTCGGAGATCGCTCCCACGTAGCGCGCTCGCCGATCGTCGGTCAGCGTCGACCGTTTCAACAGTTCGGTCGAGGATTTGATCACGGTGAGAAGGTTGTTGAAGTCGTGCGCGACGCCTCCGGTGAGTTGCCCGATGGCTTCGAGCTTCTGCGACTGGCGGAAGTGGTCCTCCGCCTTGAGGCGCTCCCGCATCTCCACTTCGAGCTGTATCGTCCGTTCGGCGACCCGCTCCTCCAGCGTCGCGTTCAGATCGGCGAGTGCCCGGTTGGCCCGGTCGGTCTCCGCGAGCGTCTGAGCGAGCTTGTCCCGCGCGGCATCCAGCGAGGCGGTCAAGGTCTCCGCCCGGTCGAGCGAAGCCGAGGCCGTCTTGACCAGCCCGGCTGCGGCGACTGCTTCACCTTCGGCGTGCAGCAGAGCGGCAAGGAGGGGAAACCCTATCGCTTCGAGATCGAGGACAACCTCCGAGGCCTCGCCCCCAAGGAGGAGCAGCACGGCGTCCTGCGGCCCGAGACCATGCGCGGCGCATGTCACCAAACGCTCTTTGACAGGAAAGGCGACCGTCGCGATCCAACGGGCTCCGATCTCGCGGCTCAAGAGTGCGCGCCACGTCGGGCCGCCCGGAAGCGTCTGGCGAAAGCCCGGCGCCGGACGCAGCACGCCGAGTTCGCGATCGCGGATCAGCACGACGATGGCTTCGACGCGCAGTTGGCGGGCGAGCGCGTCTGCCGCACATGAGCGCGAGCCGATGTCGACGAGGGCGTTGAGCAGCATGGTCGGTTCGCCGTATGCCGACGCGTGACGGCCTGTCAGCCCGGCAGCACGCAGACGACCGCCGTGCAATTGTGAAAGGCATCGTACTGCCCGGAGGCGCGCGCGATCTGCCCGTGCGTGATACAGCCGACCATCGGAAGATCAAGCAACTGCGAACGCACGGCCTCGAGCTCTCGGGTGTACTGGTCGCCGATACGTATCTTCGTCGCCGCGCAGTCGAAAAACAGGGCGACGCCGGGCGTCCTGCCCTCGAGCTTGGAAAGCGCGGCCACCGTCGCATTCTCCGTAGCGGCGAGGCTCGCCTCCAGCGTGGTCCGCATGATGCGCACGCGGCTGCCGACCGGGATCTCGCCGGCGAGGTGCAGGGCGCCGTTCGCCTCGACCGCCAAGGGCATGCGCAGCTGGTAGCCCGCCGAGGTTTCGATCCCGAGAATGTTGTGCAGGAAAAACGGCAGGGGTGCCTGCGGATCAAAAGACTGATTCGTCTTCTCGGCGTGGGCCTCGAACGCCTCGATTGCAGGAAGGCCGTTGATGCCGATCAGTTTCAGCCCGTCGGCTTCGGTGACCCTCATGATGTCCGCCGCCGGCTCCCAGCCATGGCCGACGCCGACGCCGATCGGATTGGGCGAGACGATCTCGAGCGCCACCGCAGCGTCGGAGAGCACCTCCGTCCCATTGAACACGACGGTGCGGGTGAAGCGGGCATTGTCGCCCGCGCCGCCGCCGAACAGCTGATACTGCGTCTTGGTCGCGACCATAAGCTGCTGGATCAACTCGGGCGCGTGTCCGGCGAGCGCGTCCGTCATCACCAGGGCGGCGCGATGCAGCGTCGGCTCCTCAACGCCGCGGAAGGTCGATACGATCTGGTGCGCCGCCGTCGTCGCCGACGCGTGAAGGTCGCGTCCAACCCCGAGGGCGAAGCGAATCTCGTCGCTTTTGAGGGCAAGCGCGCAGGCGGCGCCTTCACCATGGGACATGTGGGTGAACTCTCCGGCCGAAGACGAGCCGATCAGAATGGCACCGGGGCATTCCGTCTCGAGCGCCAGCAGGAGCCGCGCGTGGTCATAGGAGGGAGCCGCGAAAATTATAATGGCATCGGGTATACCCGAGAGCTCCACCATGATCTGGCGGCCAAGCGTAGCGCCTGCCGCCGTCGCGTCCGTAAGGTCGGTGTAGGCAGTTGCTTTTTCCATCTGCGCGTTCCCTTGGGCGTGGTGACCTTTAATTGTTTGAGCCATATGGCCATGGCGGCGAGCTTCACGAAGCCCATGAAGTTGATGAGAACTTTGTCGTAGCGGGTCGCAACGCGTCGGAACTGCTTCAGCTTGGCGAAGAAGCGCTCGATGAGGTTGCGCTCCTTGTAGAGATCGCGGTCATAAGGGCTTTGGATCTTGCGGTTGCGCTTGGGCGAAATGACGATCTGCGCTCCCGTTTCGGCGATCGTCTCGTGGAAATGGTCGGCATCGTAGCCCTTGTCGGCAGTCGTAGCTTCGGCTTCGAAGCCTTGGACGAGATCGTGGGCGAAAGCGATGTCGTTGGGCTGTCCCGGCGAGCCGATCAGGCGCACGGGAAGCCCGAGCGCGTCGGCGGCGGCATGGATCCCCGCCTCCGCGAGGACAAGCCTTGGTGCTCAGACCGCCTCGAGACCAATACAGGCCCTGGGCATTTGCCCCCGTTTTCCTTGCGGGCGCCGACGGCGTGCTGATGGGCGCGAACGATAGTCGAATCGATCATCAGCCATTCGAGACCGGCTTCGCGCGCCAGCATCGCGAGCATGCCATCGATCACGCCCATTTCGATCCAGCGATAGTAGCGCCGCTTCACGAACTGATGGTCACCGTAGCGCTCGGGCAGGTCGCGCCAGCGTCCCCGATCGAACCATCCAGAGCAGCGCGTCCAAGAACAAACGGTTGTTCGTCCGCGGATCCCGCTTGCCCTTCGTGCCACCCAGTACGAACCCTTTGATAAGGTCCCATTGGTCATCACGCAGCGCGTCGCAGTTCATGGCCGAGGTTTAAAAATCTACCTTGAACCTGAACCGAACCCCGTTGAGGATGCCCAATCCTTCAATCGTCACCGCGCCCTAGAACGTGATTCCCTTCCCCCTCGCGGAGGAGGATCTGCCAGGCTCAGTCCAGCACGCCTTTCAGGGCCTGGCTCTTGGCGCGAACGGCATCGCTCGTGCGCTCGAACTGCTCCTTGTCGGCGACCATCTCGGCAATGGCGTCGCTACCGAGATGGCGCTCCATCATGGTGCGCGTCAGCGCCTCGTCCTCGCTGAGCGTGCCGGTGGCGAGGCCGATAATGTGGTCGGCCAGCTCGTTGACGGTGAAGGACGACGCCGTCGCCGAGATCGGCGCGTTAAGGATGAAGCGCTCCTCCAGCCCCAGTCCGAGTTCCACCGCCATGAGCGAATCGAGACCGATTTCGGAGAGCGGCGTGGTGCGCGCGACGTCCTCGCGCGGCAGGCGCAGCACGCGGGCGATCTCGTCGACGATGAGGCCGCTGATGAGCTTGCGCGCCTCGTCGGCCGAATTCTTCGCGACGAGGTCGGCGATGTCGATCTTCTCCTTGTCGCCGACGGTGGCCTCGTCCTGGCTGGCCAGCTTGCGGTAGGCCGGCGCCTTGAGGACGGCGAGATGCTGGCGCGCCGCCGACCAGGTGATCGGCGCGATCGCCACCACCGCGTCGTCGGGATCGTTCGACGGATCGCCGAGCACGTGGCCCATCAGGCGCAACGCGTCCTGCGCCAGCATCCCCTTGATGCCCATGCGGGTGGCCAGCGCCTCGCGGGTCGTCTCGGCGCGGGCGAGCACGCCGACGTCGTCGATCGCGCCCCAGGCGATGGCCAGCCCCGGCAGACCGGCGCGGCGGCGGCGCCGTGCCAGCCCCTCGAGGTAGCCGTTGGCGGCGACGTAGGCGCCCTGGCCGGGGTTACCGATCAGAGTGGTCGCGGAGGAATACATCACGAAATAGTCGAGCTGCAGGTCGCGGGTCAGCACGTCGAGGTTGTCGGCGCCGGCGATTTTGGGACGCAGCACCCGCTCGATCTGCTCCGCCGTGACGTTGGCGATCATGGCATCGTCGAGCACCATGGCGGCATGGATCACGCCGCCGAGCTGCGGCAGGTCGCGGCCGAAGCGGCTGAACAGCCGCTGCAAGGCAGCACGGTCGGCGATGTCGACGGCCTCGACGCGCACGCGCACGCCCTCGGCGGTCAGCTCCGCGACCGCCGCCTTGGCGGCGTCGCTGGTCGCCCCGGAGCGGCCGATCAGCATCAGGTGGCGTGCGCCCTTGGCGGCGAACCAGCGCGCCGTCTCGATGCCAAAGCCGCCGAAGCCGCCGGTGATCAGGTGGATCTTGTCGGCGGCAACCTGGAAGCCGTGGCGCGGGCGGGCGGTGACCTCGCTCGCCGCGGGAGGGCGTACCACCAGCTTGCCGACGTGGCCGGACTGCTGCATCAGCCGGAACGCTTCGGCCGTATCCGCCGCATCGAAGGCGCGGAACGGCAGCGGGGTGAGATCGCCGCGGGCGAACAGGCGCATCACGGAGCGCAGCAGCACCTTGCTGGTCGCCGGATCGTCGATCAGCAGCTGGTCGAGATCGACGCCGTAGTAGGAGAGGTTGCGGCGGAACGGGCGCAGGCCGATATGCGTGTTGGCGACGTAGTCGCGCTTGCCGAGCTCGACGAAGCGGCCGAACGGCCGCAGCACCGAGATGGAACGCTCCATCGCCTCGCCAGAGAGGCTGTTCACCACGACGTCGACACCGTCGCCGGTGACGCGGCGCACGTCCTCGACGAAAGCGCCGGTGCGGCTGTCGAACACGTGCTCGGCGCCGAGCGCGCTCAGCAGCTCGCGGCGCTCCGGCGAACCGGCGGTGGCGATGACCCTGGCGCCGCGCCAGCGCGCGATCTGGATTGCGGCAAGGCCGACGCCGCCGGCGCCGCCGTGGATCAGCGTCCACTCGCCGGCCTTGAGCCGGGCGCACAGCATCAGCGCGTGATAGGCGGTGAGGAAAGCCACCGGGATCGTCGCCGCCGCCTCGAAGGACAGCGTGTCGGCGATCGGTGACACCACCGCGGCCGGCGTCGTGACGTGGGTAGAGAAGGCGTTCTTGGCGAAGGCCATGACGCGGTCGCCGATCTTCAAGCCCTTGACCGAGGCGCCGATGCGCTCGATGCGCCCGGTGCATTCGAGGCCGAGGGTCGGTCCGGCGAAACCATGTTCGAGGATGTCCTCCGGCAGAAGCCCGAGACCGAACATCACGTCGCGGAAATTCAGGCCGATCGCCTCGACCTTGATCTCGACGTCGCCGACGGCCGGCCGCTGACGGGAGATCGCGCCCCAGTGCAGCCGGTCGAAGCCCGAGCCGTCGCCCCGCTTCAGCCGCGCCGCTTCGGCATGGGCGCCGTGGCCGCGCTCGTGGCTGGAGCCGTTCTCGAAACGCAGGACGCGGGTCATGGCGCGACCGAGGACGATTTCGGTCTCGGACGTCGTCGACAGCACGAGGTCGCGCAACCGCTCGGCGAGCTCCTCGGCGCGCAGATCGTCGGCGACGTCGACCCGGCGCACGTCGAGCGTCGGCACCTCGTTGGCCAGGGTTCGGCTGAAGGCCCAGAGGCCCGCGGCGACGTCGGCACCGCGGTCGCCGTGCGCGGTCACCGCACCGGCCGTCACCAGCCAGAGGGTCGTCGGCTTCGCGCCGAGCGCCGCGGCGAGGCGTTTCAGGCTCAGACATTGCGACGTCAGGCTACGCACCGCATCGACGCGCGCGTCGGAATCCTGCGCGAAAACGATGATGAAGGCGGGTGCCTCGGCCACAAGGCTCGCGTCATCGACGCCTTCGTCGAGCGCCAGCGAGACGTGCAGTCCGGACGAGGCGAGCAGGGTCGAGAGGGCCGGTACCGTCGACGGGCTGCGCACGTCGTTGCCGCCGACGATCAGCGCGTGGCCCGAGCCGCCCCAGCTGCGACGCTCAGCCTCGACATGCGCCGTCAGCAACAGCGCCACGCCGTCGCTCGTCTCGACGGGAAGAACCTGGGCGTCCGCAAGCCCGATGGCCTGCAACATCTCCAGCCAATCGGCTTCGTCGATCGACTGCCCGTCGGCCTCGGTACCGGTGAGCCTCGCGTCAAGGCCGAGCGTCAGGTCGCGAAAAAACGACGGCGAGGGCTCGACGGCGGCGAGCAACGCGCCGGGCGCGAGGGCGCGACGAAGGTTGGCGAGAAAGCCGGGAATGCGATGGCAGCGGTGGAGCGCGTCGGCAGCCACCGCGATGTCGAAATCGGCCGCCTTGAGATCCTCCGCTTTGTCGAGGAACTCGACATCGCCGCGCTCGGCGAAGGCGATACGGGCGCGTTCCAGCCGGCGTCGATCCGGGTCGAGGATCGTCAGCCGCGCCTGCATCTCGTCAGCCAGCTTCAGCGTCGCCGCGGTGAGCGGGCCGAAGCCGATCTGCAGCAGTCGCAAGGCGCGGTCCTTCGGCCAGGACCGCGTCGACCGGCGCAGCAGCGCGCTCAGGTAGCCGGAGTCGGCCTGCACGCGGCTCGAACCCAGCTCGAAGCCGTCGAGCACCTTGGCCGACAGCGAACGTCCCGGCACATCGCCCTCGCCAGCCTCGATGGCGCGGATCGCGGAGACGGTGCTGGCGGCCACGAGCAGCTCGGCCGACAGGTTCTGGTGCTCGTGCGCGACGGTACGCAGGATCTCCTCGGGAGCCGGCATCTCCACGTCCGGATCGATATGACGGCCGAGCTGGTCCCGGTGGCTCAGGCCCGAGCGCTCGAGCGAGACCAGGACGTCCTCCAGCCAGGAGCGCAGCTTTTCCGGCAGGCGGCCGGCCAGCACCAGAGCATCGACGTCGATCACGTTCGCCGTGGCGAGCTCGCGCGCCGTCGCCAGCGCGAGGCTCGTCGTCCAGCCCTCGAGCAGGACGAAATCCTCGGACATCGCGTGCGGGATCGCGGCGGTGACGCCCTGTCGCAACGTCGCCAACGTGAGCGCACGATCACCGCGCGCCGCGGTCGGCTCGGCCGCCAGCGTCGTCGTCGCGTAGATCATCTTGCGCACGGCATCGCCGCCGCGCGCGGTACGGATCGCCTGGAACCGCGCCTCGCGGATGAAGAGCACGACGTCGCCGTCGGCGTCGACGAGCAGGAAATTGGCGATGATGATGCGCTCGTCACGCCGCAGCACGTCGATGCGGCCGCGCACGAAGGTCGCGCCCGGCTTGCGCAGCATGATCTCGCCGAAGCGGACGGGGACATAGGCGGTGCCGTGTACCGCCTCGCGCAGGCTGTTGAAGATCAGCACCAGCGCGTGGAAGCAGGAGTCGAGTCGCGCGGGATCGACCCCGAATTCCGGATCGGCGGCTTCGTCGGTGAGATCGAGCCGGATGCAATCGGGCCGTACCAGAGTCGCCCTGGCGAGTTTGCGGAACGTCGGGCCGTAGTGCAGGCCGGCGCGGTCGGCCATGGCGTAGATCTCGGCGCCCGTCACCGGATGCGACGGCGTGAGGGGCGCGACGTCCTCGATCTCCGGCAGCGTGCCAACGGCGGCATCGCGCAGGATCTTCGCCGTGGCGTGGATCTGCCAGGGCGTCTGCCCCAGGCGCGGGCGGCTCAGGATCTCGACATGGTTGATCTGCGGCGTCAACCGGCAGACCACCTCGCGCGCGGCGTCGGGGGTGAGCTGCATCGGGCTGGTGATCTCGAGGTCGGCGACCGTCGCCGCTTCGGTGCCGAGCCAGTCGCGCGCCACCGCGAGCGCCATTTCGGCGAAAGCCGCGCCGGGAAGGATGGCGCGTCCATCGACGTTGTGGTCGGCCAGGCCCGGATGCGAAGTGGTGTCGAGCGTTGAGTGCCACTCAAGCTTATCGGCGGCGAAGCGGGCGCCGACCAGCGGATGCCACGCCATCGGCAATGCCATGGAGACGTTCTCGGACGTCTCGCCGAGCCGATAGGCGACGCGCTGCCAGGGGTAAAGCGGGAGGTCGACCCGGGCGGCGCCTATCGGTGCCGCTCCGAAAGCCCCGGCCTCGTCGACCTTGGCACCGCGGGAGATCGCGGTGGCGACGGCGACCTTGATCGGATCGAAGCCCTTGTCGCGCTTGTCCAGCGTCGGCAGCGTCGTCATCGTCGCGGTGCGTTCGTCAATCGTATCGTTGATGTGCGACAGGAGAGTCGGTGCCGGACCGATCTCGACGAAGATGCGGGCGCCCGCCTTGGCCGCGGCGGTCACGGCATCGGAAAACAGGACCGGCTCGCGCACGTTGCGCCACCAATAGGCGGCATCAAGCCTGTCGCCTTCCAGCAGCGAGCCGGTCACCGTGGAGACGAAGGCGACGTCGCCGCGGCGGTGCTGCAGACCTCGAAGGCTGCGCAGCAGCGGCGCCTCCACCGGCGCCATCAGCGCGCTGTGGAAGGGATAGTCGAGGTCGAGCTTGCGGATCCGCGCCTTGAACCCGCGGGCGAGCTCGGAGAGACGGGCGATGTCCGCCTTCGGCCCGGAAACGGTGAACGCGCGCGGCGAGTTGCAGGCGGCGACCGCGACGTCGGGTAGTTCGGCGAGGATGCTGTCAGTGGCCTCGCGCGACCCGATGATGACGGCCATGCCGCCGCTGCCCTGGGTCAGCTCCTGGTGCAGCGAGCGCGAGAAAATCGTCTTCAGCGCACCCGCGGCGTCAAGGATGCCGGCCGCCTCCGCCGCCGCCACTTCGCCGACGCTGTGGCCGACAACGAAGTCCGGAACGAGGCCGTCGTGCCGCAGCGCGTGGCTGAGGGCCGACTGGATCGCGAACAGCAGCGGCTGCGAGATCTGCGTGGCCTCGAGCTTCGTCGCGAGGTCGGGCGCGTTCAGCGTCTCGACGATCGACCAGCCGGCGAGAACTTCGAAATCGCGGGATATCTGATCGAGCTTCTCGCGAAAGACTGCGTTGCGGGCGTAGGCCGCGAGACCCATGCCGGCGAACTGGCTGCCGTTGCCGGAGAACACGAAGCAGACCGGCGCCGCACGCTCGATGGCGGTGCCGCGCGCTGCGCCGAGAAGGTCCTGCTCCTCGTCGGCGAGCCGATCGAGGGTGGCGACGACTTCCGCCGCATCGCCGGTCGGCACCACGACGCGATGCGCGAGACGGTCGCGGCGATGAACGGCGGCGGCCATCAGCGTCGCCGCATCGTCCGGCGCGGCGCCGTCGAGCCGCGAGGCGTAGTCGGCGACGAGGGCGGCGAGGGCGGCGCGGCTATGGGCCGAGATCACCAGGTAGGGCGGCGGCGCCGCGACCGTCGCCGCGATCTTCGGGCTGCCGTCGGCGAGCACGACGTGGGCGTTGGTGCCGCCGAAGCCAAAGGAGTTGACGCCGGCGAACCGTCGGCGGCCGTCGACGCGGGGCAAGATCGTCGGCTCCCGCGCCACCTGCAGGTTCAGGCCTTCGAAGTCGATGTGGGTGTTGAGCTCGGCACTGTGCAGCGAGGGCGGCAGCAGGTCGTGCTCCAGCGCGAGCATCGCCTTGAGCACGCCACCGAGGCCGGAGGCAGCCTCCATGTGGCCGATGTTGGTCTTGATCGAGCCGATGAGCAGCGGCGCCGTGCGACGTCGGGCGATGGTCTCGCCGATCGCGGTGGCCTCGATCGGGTCGCCCACGGGCGTGCCGGTGCCATGCGCCTCGAAGAAGGCGAGCGCGTCGAGGTCGAGACCGCCCTCGATATAGAGCTTCCCGAGGAGCTTGGCCTGAAAACCCTTGGAGGGTAGCGAGATGCCGTTGGTCCGTCCATCCGAGTTGACGTCGGCCGCAATGATGTAGGCGTGGACGGCGTCGCCGTCGCGCTCGGCCGCCTCGCGGGTCTTGAGGACCAGCATGGCGCCACCCTCGGCGCGCACGTAGCCGTCGGCATTGGCCGAGAACGCCTGGCACAGGCCGCGGCGCGACAGCATCGCCGCCTGCGAGAACCCGACGAACGCCTGCGGGCTGGCGAGGATGCTGACGCCGCCCACGAGAGCGGTGTCGATCCGGCCGCTGCGAAGGTTGACCACTGCCTCGTTGAGCGCGACCAGCGCCGAGGAGCAGGCGGTGTCGACGATGAAGCTCGGCCCGTGCAGGTCGAAGATGTAGGAGAGGCGGTTGGCCACGACCGAGAGCGTGTTGCCGGTCATCATGTACGCGTCGGCCGAGGCCATATCGAGCATGCGCAGGGTCGAATGATCGACGGCGGAGACGCCGACGAAGACGCCGGTGTCGGTGCCGGCGAGCTTCGAGGGCCGGATGCCGGCATCCTCCAGGCTCTCCCAGGTCAGCTCCAGCAGCAGACGCTGCTGCGGATCCATCTGCTCGGCCTCGCGCGGCGACATGCCGAACGCGCCCGGATCGAAGCCCCAGATGTCGTCCAGCACGCCGGCGGCGAAGGTGTAGGTGCGTCCCCGCTCCGCGATGCGCGGATGCAGCAGCCTGTCATGCGACCAGCGGTCGGACGGGATCCGGGTAACCGCGCAGCGACCTTCCGACAGCAAGCTCCAGAGCTTCGGGACCGAGGCGGCTCCGGGCAAGCGACACGATCGGCCGACGACAGCGATATCCTGGCGCGCGTTCAAAGATCGACCGGTCCTTTGGGCATCCGCATCCAGGCTCCTACGAGCGCAAGACATAGCGTGCAGGTGATGGAGCCGAACCGCTCGGGTCCGGCCGGTTTTCTTCCTTCGTTCCGAAGCCGCGTGTCAACTGCGATAGCTGGCGCGCGGCACAGATCAAAGTATCGGTCTCAGCTCACCTAACTAACAGCGTATCAGGTGGTGAGTGCTAACCCGGTGGGCCCGGCGCTGGCGCGACCGCGGCATTCGGCGATCGCCTGAACGACACTGGTGATCTGCTCCGGCGTATGTTCGGAGGAGAGGAAGAATCGCAGCCGCGCGTTGCGCTCGGGCACAGCCGGATGGATGATCGGCTGCACGTTGACGCCCCGCTCGAACAGCATCTGCGACAGCAGAACCGCGGCGAGCGAACTCCCGGTCACGAACGGAATGACCGCGTGTCCGGCGCTCGAGCCCACATCGAGCTTGCGAGCCTTGGCCTGCGTCCAGAACAGCGCGGAATTTTGCTGGAGGCGTGCTACGCGTCCCGGCTCGCGATGAAGAATCTTGAGGGCTTCAAGGGCGGCAGCGGCCATCGGCGGCGGCAAGCCGACGCTGTAGATGAAGCCGCCCGACATGCACTTCAGGTACTCGATCAGCGCCTGGCAGCCGGCGACGTAGCCGCCGCAACCCGACAGCGTCTTCGACATCGTGCCCATCCAGATGTCGATATCGTTCGGCGCCACGCCGCAATGCTCGAACGAGCCGCGCCCGGTCTCACCGAGAACGCCGAGCCCATGAGCCTCGTCGACCATCAGCCAGGCACCATGACGGGTCTTGATCTCGACAAGCGCCGAGAGGTTGGGCGTGTCGCCATCCATGCTGTAGAGGCCCTCGACGACGACCAGCACGCGCTCGTACTGGGCACGGCACGAGCTCAGGATGCGGTCCAGCGCCTCGGCGTCGTTGTGCGGGAAGGCTCGGCGGGCGGCGCCCGAAAGCGTCGCCCCCAGCACAATCGAATTATGAGCCAGGCTGTCGTGGATCACGAGGTCCTTCGGACCGAGCAGCGACCCAATTGCGGTCACGTTGGTGGCATGGCCGCTGACGTAGACGACGGCGTCCTGCTGCTCGTAATGATCGGCGAGCGCACGCTCCAACTGGCGATGCAGCGGCCTCTCGCCGGCAACGAGCCGGCTTGCGGAACACGACGTGCCATAGTCGGCGATGGCGGCGCAGGAGGCGGCGTGGACCTCGGGATGACCGTTCAGTCCGAGATAATCGTAGGAAGAGAAGTTGCTGTAGGAACGGCCGCCGATGCGGGTCCAGGCGCCGGCGCGGGCCTCGTGGACGCGGAAGAACGGGTTGGACAGGCCGATGTGCTCGGCCGCCGAGCGCTGCAGTTTGAGCTCCTGCATTCCCGGCAACGTGCCGAAGTCGGTGTTCTGGGCAAAAGGATTGGTCAGGCGATCGGGACTACGCACCGCCTTGCGCTCAGCACTCATCCGCCGAGCGACCATGTCCTGAAGCGCCCCGCGGCTGTTAGTCTCTAGACCGGCATGACTACGCTTCATGCGAACATGCGCCCCTTTTCAACGACACCTGCAAAGCATGCGCCAGATTAATGGTTACTGAACGGCGGTGCGGCTCGAATGCTGCAACGCACTGTAAGCATGGATCGAACGGGGCGACTATGCACATCGTGCAACATTCGCGCGTAAAAACGCCCCAGTGGAAACCCTCTCGAAGTGCTCCAGAGCAGGGTATCGAGACCAAATCGGGGCGCCAAGCATACGGCGTGCGCAACGTACCCGTCGAGCCTCGCGGCGCTGTCGCGAACCGCCGGGATATGCTTCATGCGGCCACGAGGCTCGGGCTCGATGAAGGGTGGAACGCGTGGCAGACGGGACTTTTCGTGTCACCCGCATCCAGGAGAACATCGTCGCCCGACGCGAGCGGCAACTCCTCAACTGGCTCTGCGCGCGTCTGCCCGCCTTCGTCACGCCCGATAGGCTCACGACGCTCTCGGTCCTAGGGGCCATCGTCGTGTTCGCCGGCTACGTCGCGAGCCGGAGCTATCCGGGGTTCCTCTGGGTGGCCTCGGTGGGCCTGGTGATCAATTGGTTCGGCGACTCGCTCGACGGCAGCCTGGCCCGGCACCGTCGCATCGAGCGGCCGATCTACGGCTACTTCCTCGACCACACCGTCGATGCGCTCTGCAACCTGCTGATCATGGCCGGGCTCGGCTTCTCGCGCGACGTGGCGATGGCGGTCTCGCTGTTCGCCCTGATCGGCTACTTCCTTCTCTGCATCTACGTCTTTATCAACAATCACGTCTCCGGCGTTTTCCAGCTCTCGTTCCTCTGGGGTGGCCCGACCGAGCTGCGCTTCATGATCGTGTGCCTGAACGCGGGCATGTTCTTCGCGCCCCACGCCGGCGTCACGATCGGCGGATCCTTCGTCTCGGTCTACGAGGCACTCGTGCTCCTGGCGGGTACGGTATTCACCCTGCTCTTCATCCAGCGAACGGCGCTCGGCATCCGCGAGCTTCGCGACCCGTCGCGCAGCGGCGCCGCCGCCTCCGCTCAAAGCTCCTCGATAAAGGTGTCGAGCGCCTCGAAATAGCTGGTCCAGACGGCCGGCGGGAGACGAACGGCTTTCTCCGAACGCTGGCCGATCCGCGCCTCCACCGCGCGCAGCCACCCTTCACCGTCGAGCGGCGATACCCTCTCGAGCCCCGACGCGTCGATCTCGCGAAAGGCCGACACGTCGGACGCGACCACCGGCGCTCCGGCGGCGAGCGCCTCGTGCACCGGGAGCCCGTAGCCTTCGCCGAAGGAGGGCATCAGCAAGGCCTGAGCGTTGTCGATGAGGCGCTTGAGCCCCGGCGTCGAGAGCCCGTTGACCTCCAGCACGTGGTCGCGCAGCGGCGGGCTGCGCTCGATGAGGTCGATGATCGGGTCGTAGTGCCAGCCGCGCGTGCCCACGAGCAGGAGCTTGGGCGTGTCCGGCCCAAGCCGCAGTGCCAGCGCCCGCCATACGGCGAGGATCATTAGGTGGTTCTTGCGTGGCTCGATCGTCGAGCAGAGCACGAAGAAGGGATGTCCGTCGAGATCGGAGTCGATCACGCGCGGCGTCGAGAAGGTCGGCGAGATCGGCGTCGGGCGCACAAAGACCGGCAGGTCGCGGCGCCCCAACTCCGCCATGTGCGCCTCCAGGTCCGCGGCGACCGTGCTGGTCGTGACCACCGCCGCCGACGCGAACCGCGCCACGTTGCGCATCCGCGCCCTGTGGCGCTCGTACTCCGACACGCGAAAATATTCGGGCAGCGTCACCGGCAGGAGGTCGTGGACGAAGAAGACCGCCTTCACGTCGCGCCGCTCCTCGAGCCATGTGAAGCTCGAGGCGACCCACAGCGGGAACTGGCTCACGTTGACGTAGACGCCGTCCTTGGGGAGGTGGGCGTGGGGCGTGCGGGTGATCGGCAAGCCGTGACGGGCGGCCCAATAGCCGATCGCGCTGACCGGAAATGGTAGGCCGAGCTTGGTGCGCTTGCGCTTGGGAGCGCGAAGCGGGACCTGTTCGCCGGCGATCCAGGCCTTGACGTGGTTGTAGATGGGATCGGCATCGACGTCGCGCCCGGTCTCGCCCCAGTGCCGGGCGATGCCGTTGACGGCCTCGGCCGCGGCCGCTCCCTTGAGGAGCCGCGCGCCGATGCCCGTGGCGGTCGAGCCGAACGTCTGCTCGGGTTCGCCGGCAAGGAAGTGCAGCGCCAGCGCGTGGTCGACGCGATCGATGCCGTTTGGGGTCGCGTTGAGAATGCGCGTCAGGAGACGCGTGATATCGTAGCAAACAGGGCGCCTCATGGGCGCCCCTTAGCAGTCACGATGCGGTGAAAACAGGCCTACGGAACGGAAGGCGCCGGATTCAGGTAGAAGTTCTGCGGTAGCAGGACGTTGTCGATGATCGGGCGCCCACTGGCGGGAAGCGAGCCCTCGATGACCGGCTGCGAGCGCCCGGGCACGTAGGGCGGCCCCTTGATCACGTCGTTGCCGAAGCCGTCCGGCGCGAAGATCTGGTCCTGCGTCTTGTTCAGGATGGTGTTGGCCGCAACGTAGCTCGGCCCTGCACCGTGCGACGACACGGCATTGCCCGAATCGAGCCAGGAGCGGCGGTTGACGGTCAAAGGGATCGATGACCCGAGATCGGGCGACGCGGCCAGAACTGGAGCCGCGGCGCGAACGCGGTGGCGCGTCTGGGCAGAGACGTCGGCCGTGAAGGCGATCACGGCCACGATCGCGAGCGTGGCCGAAACGATGGTCTTGCGCATGGTAGAAGTCCCCTCTTCCGAACCGACAACGCTGATCGGAGCATCTTAGTTCAGCGTCGCGGAAGTGGCGTACGATTTCCTTAATGATGCCGTGAAGTTCTACGGTGTGTGACAGGTTTGTCGTCCAGCCATGCGGCGTGCATTCCGTCCGGCGCGAGCCTGGCACCGGCGCAGGCCGCGTCTCTGCGCCGCTCGCTGGCGGCGAAGAAGTCGATCATCGCCCGGTCGTCGCCGCCGGAGGCGAGATCCAGCCGGTCGACCAGGCAGGCGAGGGTCGTGCGCGTCACCGGCTCGCCCGGCCGGCCGCAAGCCAATCCCGAGATCGTGAACGCCGGCGCGGCGAGGGCGAGGCGGAAGCCACTGCACGGCACGCGGGCGACCGAACCGTCGGTCAGCGTGACATCGGCGATCTCGAACGTGCCGAAGCGCGTCGGCATGAGATCGGCGACGCCGGATCGCTCGATCGACAGGCTGGTCTCGGCGGCTTGCAGCGCGATCGCGGCGAACAGCGGCGGCCTCGCTGCCCCGGCGGCTGAGCCGGAGCCGCAGCGCCGGCGCGTCGAGGCCGGGTGTGCCGTAGGCGAGCACGTCCTCGCGGCCGTCGCCGGCCGGGCGGCGCCTCGCCGAATAGGCCGCCGGCAACCTGCGTAGCAACGGCGACTCGAGATCAAAGATGTGGACCGGGCGCGGGACATCGGTCCATTCCGGCGGCGGCGGCGGCAGGGTTGGGTCCGAGGAGCTGGCGTGCAGCCGCGTGAGAGCGGCTGCGACCATCGCCAGCAGCCCGAAGACGAGCGCGAGCGTGCCCGTGGCCATCGCCGCGCGCACCGCGATGCTCACCCTTGGCAGGGCCGGCGCCTTGGGCCGGCGCCGGTCGCCGGCCCAAACCCGCATCCGGGCCGGACGCCACGCTGGTCGGGTCATCGCTAGCCAAGTCCAGCATCTAGGCGGCCACGTCAGGGATCCGCCGAGCGACCGGATCCGTGGCGGGGTGGGGAGGACGGCGTCGCTCATGGTAGGCGATGCTGCACCTCGGGCTTGAGTCGGAGCTTAAGCCCGCGCTAGGACTGGCAAACAGTGTCAACAACGCGTTACCGCCGGACCGTGCTCCCCAAGGTCCAGGCAGCGCGCTGGCCGTTCGGAGATCATTCACGATGGGTTTCAAGGTCGCCGTGGTCGGCGCCACGGGCAATGTGGGCCGCGAGATACTCGACATCCTCGCCGAGCGCCGCTTCCCGGCTGACGAGGTCGTGGCGCTGGCCTCGTCGCGCTCGCTGCACCAGGAGGTCTCGTTCGGCGACAAGACCCTCAAGTGCAAGTCGCTCGAGAACTACGACTTCAAGGGCACCGACATCTGCCTGATGTCGGCCGGCGGCACCGTCTCCAAGGAATGGTCGCCGCGCATCGCCGCCCAGGGCTGCGTCGTGATCGACAATTCCTCGCAATGGCGGATGGACCCGGACGTCCCTCTGGTGGTGCCCGAGGTCAACGCCGACGCGCTGGCGGGCTTCGCCAAGAAGAACATCATCGCCAACCCGAACTGCTCGACCGCGCAGCTCGTGGTGGCGCTGAAGCCGCTGCACGACCATGCCAAGATCACCCGCGTCGTGGTCTCGACCTACCAGTCGGTCTCCGGCGCCGGCAAGGAGGCGATGGACGAGCTCTTCGCCCAGACCCGCGCGGTGTTCGTCTCCGACCCCGTGCAGAGCCACAGGTTCCCCAAGCGCATCGCCTTCAACGTCATTCCCGAGATCGACGTCTTCATGGAGGACGGCTATACCAAGGAAGAGTGGAAGATGGTGGTCGAGACCAAGAAGATCCTCGACCCCAAGATCAAGCTCACCGCCACCTGCGTGCGCGTTCCGGTGTTCATCGGCCATTCGGAAGCGGTGAACATCGAGTTCGAGAACCCGATCTCGGCCGAGGAGGCGCGCAACATCCTGCGCGAGGCGCCGGGCTGCCTCGTCATCGACAAGCGCGAGACCGGCGGCTACATCACGCCCCACGAGGCGGCCGGCGAGGACGCGACCTACATCTCGCGCATCCGCGACGACCCGACCGTCGACAACGGCCTCGTGCTTTGGTGCGTCTCCGACAACCTGCGCAAGGGCGCGGCGCTCAACGCGGTACAGATCGCCGAGGCGCTGGTCAATCGCAAGCTGATCCAGCCGCACAAGCAGGCGGCGTAAGGCGCGCGAGATTAGGATCGTCGGGCGCCCGGCCCACGCTCAAGCCACGTGCAGCCCGTAGATCAACCCCAGGCTGATCGCGCCCAGCACGACGAGCGACAGCGTCACGGCGCTGGTCACGCGCAGCCCGGCGCGTGCGACGGCGCGCACGTCGACGCCGAGGCCGAGCGCCGCCATCGAAATGACGGTAAGCTGCGTCGCGACGAAAGCGGTCGGCTTCAGCACCGCGGCCGGGATCAGCCCGGCGGTGCGCAGCCCGGCCACCACGAGGAAGCCGACGATGAACCACGGCACGAGCTGGTGCAGCGCGGGACGTCCGCGCTTGGGCCGGTCTCCGGCGGTGACTTCCGGCGCCGCCTCGTCGGTCTCGTCGCGCAGGAAGCCGGTGAGCAGGCTCATCACCAGCACGACGGGGCCGAGCATCAGCACGCGCACCAGCTTCACCACGGTGCCGACCTGGTTCGACAAAGCGCCGATCGGCAGCGTCGCCGCCAGCACCTGCGGCACGGCGTAGACGGTAAGGCCGGCGAGCACGCCGTATTGCGGCAGGCTCATGTGCAGCAGCGGCACGAGGAAGGGCAGCAGCAGCACGGTGGCGACGCCGAGCACCGCGGTGAAGGCGATGGAGGAGGCGATGTCGTCGCCGTCGGCCCCGATGATCGGTGCCACGGCGGCGATGGCGCTGTTGCCGCAGATGGAGTTGCCGCAGGCGATCAGGATCGCCATGCGCTGCGGAATGCGAAGCGCCCGGCAGATCGCGTAGCTTGTGGCGATGGCGAACAGCACGATGGCGACGATACCGCCGATCAGCGCCAGGCCCAGCGCCTGCACGGCCGCGACGCTGACCGAGGCACCGAGCAGCATCACGGCGATTTCCAGCAAGGTCTTGGCGCTGAGCTCGATGCCCGGCCGCCAGCGCAAGCCCGGCGTCCAGGCGGTGCGAACGGCGACGCCGAGCAGGATCGCCAGCACCAGGGCCTCGATGTAAGGCTGGCCGACGAGGCTGGTCTCGACCACCTGAAGCGCGGTCGCGACCAGCGTGATTCCGATGCAGAGAAGCAGCCCCGGTAGGACGCGCGTTCCGATCATTTCACCCCCTGCATGTCACCGCGAGGGATGCCCGTGCGAGGGTCGCGAGTCCACCGCGCCGCGCTCGATCGGATTGATCGCGACAGACGATTGATCAGCCGGCGTAGGGCTCGCTCAGCACCGCCTGCACCGTGGCCTCCGGCGCCGGATCGATCGCCTCGATCCACACCTGCGGGGCGTCGTACTGGCACGAGCCGTAGGGGCTGGCGAAGGCCACGTCGGCGGCGTCGCGGCCGACGCCGATGCGCACCAGCCCGGACGGATCGGCCATGCGGGTGGCGTCGAAGATGTACCAGCCCGGCCCGTTGGGCCCCAGCAGGAACGCCTCGAACACGGCGTGGAAGTCGGGCGGCTGCAGGCGGAAGGCGTAGGCGCTGACGTAGCGCGCCGGGATCGCCATGGTCCGGCACAGCGCCACCGCCAGGTGGGCGAAGTCGCGGCACACGCCGGCGCGCTGGGTCACGGTGTCGAAGGCCGAGGTCATCGCGTCCGAGACGCCTCCCTCGTAGGCGACGTAGCCGTGGATCCAGTTGCAGATCTCGGCGACGCGGAAATAGCCGGGCGAGCAATGGCCGAAGGTGGTGTTGGCGAACCGCTCCAGCTTGTCGGACTGGCAGTAGCGGCTGGGGTAGAGGTGCGGGAACACCGAGAGCGGCAGCGTGCTCGGCATCAGCTCGGTAACCAGCACCGGATCCTCCAGCGTGTACTTGAGGTCGACGGTCGCCTCGTAGTTCAGCGTGAACTTGCCGGCCGGCGCCAGGGCGCGGACGTAGCGGTTGCCGCTCTCGGGCATGACCCAGGCATCGAGCGGCGCCTGCGGCGTGGTCGTCAGGCTCTCGTGCTCGATGGTCTGCGCGGCGAAGCGCTGCGCCTCCACGTTGAACAGGAACGGCATGTCATGTTCGGCCGTGTAGGACAGCGTGCACCCGAGCTTGAAGCGCATGGGACCTCCGGGGTTCTGGTTGCCGCCTTAGAGCAACGTCCGCTGTTGCGGACTTGCTCCGACAAAGAAAATCGTAGCGAGGACAGGAATGGCGTCGCGAAGCGACTCCATTCATCGTCCGATGCTCTAGCAGCCATCGGGCCAGCGAGCGGCCGCCATCGCCTTGCCTCTGCCGCAGAAGCCTGCTTTTGCTCGTGACACGGCGGAGGGGACGATGCGCAAGCGTCTAGCGGTTGTGATCAGTGTACTGGGCTTGGCCTCGGCCGGCCCCGCCCTGGCGGCCGGCGGCTGCCACGGCGACTTTCCGTCCTGGCTCGCCAAGGTCAAGCAGGAGGCGATCGCCCAGGGCATTTCGGCCAACGCGGTCGACGAAGGCCTCTCCGGCGTCACGCTCGACCCGAGCGTCGTCCGCCGCGACCACGGCCAAGGCGTGTTCCGCCAGAGCTTCGAGCAGTTCTCCCAGCGCATGGTGCCGCCGCGGCTGGGCCGCGCCCACGCGCTGGAGAAGCGCTACGCCCCCATCTTCAAGAGCATCGAGGCGCGCTACGGCGTGTCGCCGCCGGTGTTGCTGGCCATCTGGGGCCTCGAGACCGATTTCGGCTCGACCAGCGGCAACTTCTCGATGATCCGCTCCATCGCGACGCTGGCCTACGATTGCCGCCGCTCGGACATGTTCCGCGCGGAACTCTTCGACGCCCTGCGCATGGTGCAGCGCGGCGCCGCCTCGGGCTCCTCGCGCTCGGCCTGGGCCGGCGAGATCGGCCAGACCCAGTTCATGCCCTCGACCTACATCAAGTCCGCCGTGAGCTACGGCGGCGGCGGCTCGCCCGACCTCAACCACAACGCCGCCGACGTGCTCGCCTCCACCGCGCATTTCCTCCAGCAGCACGGCTGGCAGCGCGGCGCCGGCTGGGCACCCGGCGAGCCGAACTTCGCCGCGATCCAGGAGTGGAACAAGAGCAAGGTGTATTCGCGCACCATCGCCTATTTCGCCACCCGCCTCGCCGGCACCTCCGAGGCCGGCTACAAGGACAGCGACGACGACGCTCCAGCCCCGCGGCGCGCCTCGCGCAAGCAGCGCGACGACAACATGGACGTCGATCAGGGCGGCGGCGACGACGGTGGCTACACGCGGCGCCCGCCGCGCGCGGCGGACCCGCTCGACGAGCAGTAGGGCGAAGTCCTCAGGTCCTGGCCCACCCCGGACTTTTTGCGGAACCCAAGTCGCAGGACGAGCTTTTCGGGCTCGCCTTCCTCGGACGCACACTACCGGCAGCGCAGGCGCCGGGAAGTCTCTTGCAGCAACGGATTCGACGGCGAGATCGCGACGCGCGCCGGCGGCGCTTCCTCGGCCTATTGTCGGTGGCGAAGCCGGAGCATGCGTGATCATCACGCCACCCGGCCCGCCGCTTTGCCGCGCCGCAGCTCGAGCGCCGGCAGGCCGCCGATGTCGTAGGTCGAGGAGGCAATGCCGATGCCGACGGCGTCTGAGCCCGATCAGCATGTCGCGGCTGATCGCGTCCTTGACGCCGCGAATCTGGTGCAAGCGCACTGTCAACTCCAACCAATTGTCGGTAATGCGGTAGAACACGCGCGGCGGCCAGCTCGAGCGGCTCGACGCCGAAGCGCTCCTGCAGGTTCCGCTTGGCCTCGGCGGCGACCGAACCGGGATCGACGGCGTGCTTGCGCGTGGCCTCCAGCATGATCTCTTCGGCCTTCGCGCGGTCGGCCGCGTAAGTGATGGGCACGATCATCTCCTCCCAAATGAATGAACATCCCCACGCGTCGGGGCGCTTGCGCTTCGCTACGCGCGCGGCGAGATGTCGATTCACGAGCTCCGCCGCGCCGGCCACGAGAGCATGATCGAACTCCTCTCCGATCTCGCCGAGCTCGGCAAACGCCCACCCCTCGCCGCCATGGTCGGCCCGAACGTGGAGACGCGTCGGGCGGGGTTGGAGAGGCTGGCCGCCGTCCTGAAACCGTGACGGTCTCGCAGACCACAGACGACCTGATCGTCACCGACGCCTCGCCGTTGATCACCCTGGCGCTGGGCGATCATCTCCATGCGCTCACGGCGCCGGGGCTGCGGGTCGTCATCCCGGATGCGGTCTGGGTCGAAGCGACGCGTTTCGAAGGCGCACCGGGCGCGTCGGAGCTGATCGAGTGGATCGCCCGCAACGATGACCAGGTCTCGACCCGCCCAACGGAGATCGGGCAGGATCAATTGCAGCGCCTCAGCGATGGCAGACCGATAAGGGGAATGGGTGAGGCGGCGGCCTTGGAGGTTCTCGCGACGACGGCCGAGTACCACCCGTCGCGTCACCTGTTCCTGATCTTCGAAGACAGGGATCTCGAGAAGCGAACCATCATCCTTCCGGAGCGGGCCTACGCGATCACGACGGGCGATTGGCTCAGGTTGGCAGAGCGAAAGGGCCTGATCTGATCCGCGGACGAAGCCCTCGACCGCGCGGCAGCCCGAGGGCGCACGGTGGACCGACAACGTCAGGTAGGATCGAGGCGGCGGAAGCGAGCCTCGCAAAAGCGAGCTGAGAACACTTTGGTGCAATGACAATTTAGAGTGCAACCGAGATTGGGCTGGCACGAACACTTACGCGCTTACCTCGTCTTCAAACCCTTGGAAAAATAGGGCTTGAGACTGCGGGCGAGAAGGCTGTCAAGCCTTCGGTCCGAGAGGAAACGAGCAAGCCGGACGATGATCGCTGCCTCGCGACTGACAGTGTAGCGAGTATGGGGCCGCTTGCTGGTGATTGCGTCGGCGATGACCCGACCTGCCGACTCGGCGGGCAAGCCCTTGGCAATAGCCGCCTCGGCCTGTGACACGACTGCCTGAATAAGCGTGCTGTAGCGACCGCGCTGTTCGGCGGTCATTTCGCTCGTCATACGCTCGGCCGTAACGCCAACACGCCCGGACATTTCGGAAACAATCGCGCCCGGTTCGACCACGACCACCTTCACGCCAAGCGGCTCGACTTCCCGGCGTAAGGAGTCGCTGACGGCTTCGAGAGCGAACTTCGTGCTCGCGTAAGGGCCGTAGGTTGCCATTGCCATCTTGCCGCCGACGGAGGAGATGTTGACGACCGTCCCACGGTTTTCGATGAGCGCGGGTAACAACGCTTGCGTCATCGCGACGTGGCCGAAGAAGTTGACCTCGAACAGCCGGCGCCACTCAGGCAACGGCAGCACTTCCACGGGCGCGTTGGCCCCGATGCCGGCATTATTGACCAGGGCGCGTAACGGACGCTGCTCAGGGTCGTCCGTGATGCGCTTTACGAGCGCGGCAATCTCGGCCTCGTTGGTGATGTCGAGCGCGACCGGCTCCAGGTTCGTCGCCTGGAGCGCCTCGGCGTCCGCGCCTCGGCGTATGCCGGCCAGGACGTGAAAACCGCGCCCGGCGAGTTCGCGGGCGGTGGCGGCACCGATCCCAGTAGAAGCTCCGGTCACGACGACGATGTCACGACGAAGAGGCACAGATTGAGCTGTCATTGGATGAATGCCTAACGCCAGATTATACCCAAGAGCTACGTCTGCTTCCCAGAAACGAAGTTCGCGACCTAATCAAGCAGACGGTGGACGAAAGTGGTCCTCCTGCCTGAGCCTAGCTAACTAGACCCTACGAACGCTACAACAGGCTTATAGTCTTCGAGCTGACAAGACGACATGGCGAGATGCCGTTCTTGTCAACCCTCCAGCGCCGCGTAGATCATCCCCCGCGCCAGCGTGCGGTAGTGCTGGCGCTGCTCCGCCGAGCTCGTCTGCATCATGACGATGGCGAAGAAGCCCGCGGCGGGATCGACCCAGAAGTAGGTGCCGCCGACACCGCTCCACCACCAGTCGCCGACCGAGCCGGGGAACGGCGCCTCGCCCGGTACCAGCCGCACGGCGACGCCGAGCCCGAAGCCGTAGCCCGGCCCCGGCGGGTAGTAGGCGCCGCGCCCCAGAGGGCCGAGATGGTCGGCCGTCATCAGCCGCACCGTGGCCGGGGCCAGCAGCCGCGCGCCCTCGTGCCGGCCGTCGGCGAGCATCATGCGCAGGAAGCGGGCGTAATCCGCCATCGTCGAGACCAGGCCGCCGTTGCCGCGCTGGCCGCGGTGCGGCACGCAGGGGTCGCCGAAGATCGGGCGCTGCCCCGGCGCTTGCGGCAGCGGCTCGGCCACCCGGCCGGCCTGTGACCGCGGCAGGCGGAACAGCGTCTCGCCCATGCCGAGCGGGCGCAGCAGCGCCTCGTCGAGGACGGCCTGCAGGTCGGCCGCGCCGGCGGCGACTTCCAGCACGCGGCCGAGCACGTCGGTGGCGTGGGAATAGTGCCAGACCGTGCCGGGCTGGTGCTCCAGCGGCAGCGCGGCGAGGCGCGCGGCGAAGGCCCCGTTGTCGAGGTCCTCGCGGAAGAAGCCGTCGGCGGCCAGCGCGCGCCGCGCCGGACTGTCGCCGAGGTAGGCGTAGGCGAGCCCGGCAGTGTGGCGCAGCAGGTCCTGGACGCTGGGAGGCGCGAGCGCCGGCGCGCGCACGCCGTCCGCGTCCAGAACGTCGAGGTCGGCGAAGGCGGGGATGAAGTCGGCGACCGGCTGGTC
>CBDAPV010000001.1:2062500-2533742 GCA_965198715.1 Beijerinckiaceae bacterium | reverse complement strand
GCTCTTCGCCATCGCCCCGATCGTGATCGCGGGTGTTGGGCGCGTCCATCGCGATCCGTCCTCGCGGAACCGGCACCGGCGCGTCGCGAGCCCTGACATTTGGGCCTGCCAAAGTCAGGGTACCGCGACACAAACGAGGGCCGTTGTCAGGGTACCACGACACAAAACCCCGCCATCGTCGCGAACCGCGACAAGGGCCGGAAACGCGTCGCCGTACGGCCACATGACGATTCTTTCATCTGATGTAAGCTCTGGATGAGACGGCCAGCCTGGCCATCCGCGGCATTCCTTGCCGCCTTGCGCTAGAAGGTGGCGCGACGCGCCGGGTGAGGCGTCGAGCATCCTCCGAGGCGCGGCCTGCGCGGACGACCCGGAAAGATGACCCGACCCCTCATCCGCCCTTCGGGCACCTTCTCTCACAAGAGAGGAGGCAAACGCCCGTGACGTGTCGCAATCCTGCAGGACGGTTCCTTCTGCAAGCGGCCCGTTGCGGTCGTTCGATACTACGCCGAGGGCTTCATTGCCGCGATTGCGGCCGTTTCGATGGGCGGCGTTGCAAGCGCGCCGGCTGTGACCATGACGGCGACCAGGGCGCAGCACTCGGTCCTGCCCGTCGCCAGCAGCTCGCGAAACGAGCGGATGCGTGACACAGTCCAAAGGAGGGCTGCGACGATCGACGTCGGACTGCGGTCGATCTGCCTCTTCGATCTTGGATAGACCTGATACCCGAGACCTTTTATGAGGCGGAAGCTCGCGTGGACACCGCGCGCCAGAACGAGTGCCTCGCTCCACGACGCGCCGCCTCCGTGCTGCACGCCAGCGACGCTGACGCTTTCGAACGCGACGCACAGCGGGACATGGCAACGAAGCCAGAGAGGCATGTCGGGTTCCAGGGCTGCGGGAAGCCCGGCCTGGACGAACAGATCGACCCAACGCTGCTGGCTCAGCAGGGTCTTCTGCCCGCCCGCGCCGATGGTTGCCTTTAGCTTGCCGTCGGCCGCCAGCGTCGCCTGCACGAACGGCATGCCGAAGGCGCAACGTCCGACGCCGACTGCCTCCTCCAGGCGCTCCGGCTGGAACGTGTTGAACATGAACTGAACACAGCGGGCCGCGGAGCGCTGCAGGGCCGGGAGCACGGCATCGATCTGATGGGCCAGAAGTGTGACGATGATCAGATCATAGGGCGCCGTTTCATCGAGGCTGCTGGCTACCTGGACGCTGGCCAGTTCGCCCTTGTGATCGACGATCGCCTCGTCTTGTTCGAGTTGCCGCAGGCGAGTGGAGCCCGGCCGCGCGATGACGGTCACATCGTGACGACCGATGCGGGCAAGCTGAAAGGCAAAGGTGCTGCCGATCTTGCCAGCGCCGAGGACTGCGATCCGGAGAGGCGGCGACGACGTGAGGGTGACAGCCTCTGGCATTGTGGTTCACCTGGAGAGTGGAACGCCCGTCTCGGCCCATAAGCATGTGTGGGCAAAGCGGAACAGCCGCTTTCGTGAAGAGTTTCGAGCGCTCAACGGGGTAAGCCGTCGTTGCCCTGAAATGGCTCAGCCAATCGCGAGGCGCTGTCGCAGCGTCTCCAGCAGCCAGCGGCCGGCAGGGCCGAGCGCGCGGTCTCGTCGATGAGCCGCGTAGATGACGAGTCTTTCACCGGGCGTCGGATCGTCCTCGATTTGGAGCGGGACCAATCTAGCTTCAGCCAGAGGCGCCGCAACGAGATGCCCCGGCATGCGGCACCACCCGAAGCCGGCAAGCAGGAAATCAAACCGCCTGCCGAGATCCACGAAACGCCATAAGCGCGCGCTCGAAAGACCGTAGGTTGCGCCGCCAGGATCGACCGGATCGGAGAGCACGAGCTGGACATGGGGCTCCAGGTCGCTGCGCGTCGCGGAGCGTCGCAGCGACGCCAGGGGGTGGCCGGGTGCCACCACGGGCTGCATGGCGATCCGCAGCAGCGGGTAGGCGGCGATGTCTTCGGGAACGCTCGGCAGCATCAGGCAGATCGCGAGCGCCGCCGAGCCGCTCCGCAGCCGCCGCAGCGAGCCGCCCAAACCCTCGGTCGAGAAGCTGACCGGCAGATTGGGAAACATTTCGCTCAAAGCGCGCAGGCTCTCGATTAACGGCGCGGTTGGGACCAGCGGGTCGATCGCCAGCGCCAATTCGGGTTCCAGCCCCTGTCGCGTCCCGGCCGCCACCGCCTCGAACCGCGCGGCGCTGGCGAGCACCAGTCTCGCCTGATCGACCAGCACGCGCCCGGCATCGGTCAGCTGCGGCCGATGGCCGTGGCGGTCGAACAGCGCGATGCCCTGGTTCGACTCCAGCGTCGCAATCGCCTGGCTGATCGCCGACTGCGCCCGCCCAAGCTTTCGCCCAGCGGCGGAAAAGCCGCCCGTGTCGGCGATCGTCACCAGCACGCGCAACTGGTCCAGGCTGAGGCTGCCAATCATGCTCCATCATCTCCGCCGATGGTTACGATCATAATTTGATCGCTCCCGCACGCAGACGGTGGCGGCTACTTTGGCCGCATGCAACCGACCTACTTCATCAATCACGGCGGCGGCCCGTGCTTCTTCCTCGATCCCGGCCCCATGCGCGAGACGTGGGACGAGCTGGAAGCCTACCTTCGCGGCTTTGCCACCACGCTCGACGAGCAGCCGCGCGCGATCCTCATCGTCTCCGGCCATTGGGAAGAGGCACGCCCGACGGTCAACGCCGGAGCCGCGCCGGCGCTGCTGTTCGACTACGGCGGCTTCCCCGCGCACACCTACCGGCTGACGTGGGCCGCACCCGGCGAACCGGACCTCGCAAACCGGGTTTGCGACCTGCTCGGCGCGGCCGGTATCGAGAGTGGCTCCGACACATCGCGCGGTTGGGACCACGGCGTATTCGTGCCGCTCAAGGTCATGTTCCCCCGCGCCGACGTGCCCACCATCCAATTGTCGCTCCAGCACGGGCTCGATCCCGCGGCGCATCTCGCCATCGGGCGTGCGCTGACGCCGCTCCGCGAGGAGGGTGTGCTGATCGTCGGGAGCGGTCAGACCTACCACAACATGTCCGGCTTCATGGGCGGGAGCGGCCCTGTCGATCTCGCCGCCGAGGCCTTCGACGCTTGGCTGCGCGAGGCGATGACCGACGGCGCGACGCGGGACCGATCGCTGATCGCGTGGGAGCAGGCGCCAGGAGCCCGTCAGGCGCAGCCGCACGAGGATCATCTGCTGCCGCTGATGGTGGCTGCCGGCGCAGCGTCCGGCGAGCCGGGCCGGACCGCCTTTCACGGCCACGCGCTCGGCAAGCCGATCTCCGGCTTTCGCTTCGGATAAGTTCTCAAGGAGACCGATCATGACCAAGCTTCTCGTCGTCGAGACCAGCCCGCGCGGCGATTACTCCATCTCGCGCAACATGACCCGTCGCTTCGTGGCGGAGTGGCAAGCGGCCAACCCGAGCGGCGCGGTGATCGAGCGTGACCTCATGGAAACCCACCTGCCATTCGTGACCGCGCCGTGGCTCCAGGCCTATTTTACGCCGCCCCAGCAGCACTCGGGCGAGATGAAGGAAGCGCTGCGCCTGTCCGATGAGCTGGTCGGCGAGATCCTCGCCGCCGACCACATCGTCATCGCCACGCCGGTGTACAACTACAATGTGCCGGCCGCGCTGAAGGCGTGGGTGGATCATATCGTCCGCAAAGGCATGACGCTCGGCTTCGACGGTGTCGGCCTCGTGACAGGCAAGAAGGCGACCGTGCTGCTCGCCTCGGGGGGCATCTACACCGAGGGCTCGCCGATCCGCGACCGCGATATCGCCTCCCAGTATCTCCGCCTCATCCTCAACGTCATCGGCATCACCGATGTGACGATGATCGCCGGCGGCGGGGCGAAAGTGGTCGACATGGGCGAGCAGACGATGGCGGCTTTCATCGCGAGCGTCGGACCCGCGATCGAGCGCGCCGCCGCCGCGTGATCCAGCGGCAACCAAGACTCGCGCGCGAAAACCTGGCCCTTAGGGCCTCAGGGCGGATGTTCGTTCCGTCAGGCTCGATTCTTTTACGTCGATCGAGAACCAACCACTCACCTGGACTGCCTAGACGCTGGGGTGAGATGTCTGCTTGCGAGCATCGACGTCGATCAACGCCAAGCCCTGGATGGGCGCGAAGCCGACCCGATCCAACCAGCCTTGAATGACCGCTTCCCAGCCAAAGCAGCCGTTCCGAACGTCTGGCCCAACGTAGCTTTTCGACTATCCTCTCGCCTGTCCTTATCTCGCAACGCGCGGAGCCGAAGGAACGTCGGGCGAAAAGTCCCTCATGGCGGACTTTCCGACCAAGAAAGGCAATGCCTCAGGGGTCGGCTACGACCAGCCGCTGCGTCTTGGACCTGAGGCTATCCGGATCCGCAGCTTTCGGCGGTACAACGTGACCCTCAATCTATACCATCACACGTGCGCAGCCCGTTCATCAGAACATTGACAAGTCGACGCGCGCTCGCCTCCCAATCCGGCCGTGCACCTGCGTAGGTGAAACCTATCAGGGCCTGCAGAATATCACCCGGCACGAGATCAGGACCGATCTCGCCGCTGGCCATGGCGCGATCGGCGAGCAGCGTGACGGCTTCTGTGATCCGCGCACTGGAGGAGGCGTGACGCTCGGGTGCGCCCGCGTCCGTGAAGGAGAACGCCGCGGTCAGGACCTTTTTGGCGGCGACATAATCGACGAAGAGCTGCATCCACTGCTGGAGCGCATCACCGGGCGTCAAGGTTCTCGCAAGGCGACCGGCGGCCTCGGTAAGGTGCTGGACCTCACGACGATATACGGCCTCGATGAGTGTGTCTCGGTTTGGGAAATTACGATAGAGGGTGCCGATACCCACGCCGGCCCGCTTGGCGATATCATCCAAGCTTGCATTGGCGCCGGTCTCGGCGAACACCGTTTTCGCCGCGTCCACCAGTGACTCGCGATTGCGCTGAGCATCGGCGCGCAGCCTCCGGCCCGACGTCGCGCCCGGATCCTTGCTCAATTCCGGCAACTCTCCCCCCTAGCCGCCTTGCGCTTGTCCCGCACCAACCAGAAGCCTCTTGTCAAGCGGAGGACGCCTCCATATAAAACGGAGACAGTCCTCCGTTTAAGAGGGTTTACCGTCATCCGAAGGATCTAGCGCGGCGCGAGCGGTGAATCTAGCGGCACATCAGGCCACAATCATGGGAGGAGAAGGTGACCACCAGCTTCGGCAAGACATCCACGGCCGACGAGGTGCTCGAAGGCGTCGATCTGAGTGGCCGACGTGTTCTGGTGACCGGCGTCTCCGCCGGCATAGGCGTTGAAATCGCGCGCACCCTCGCCGCGCACGGCGCCACGGTCGTCGGCGCCGTGCGCGATCTCGAGAAGGCGCGAGCCGCGACGCAACAGGTGCGGGCGCAAGCCGCCCCAGGAGGCGGCCTCGAGCTTGTCGCCCTTGATCTGGCCTCGCTGGCGAGCGTCCGCGAGGGCGCCGCCGCCCTGCTTGCCGCACACGAGCCCTTCGACCTTCTGATCGCGAACGCCGGCGTGATGGCGGGTCCGGAGGGGACCACCGTGGATGGCTTCGAGAGGCAGTTCGGGACGAACCACGTCGGGCACTTCGTCCTCATCAACCGCCTCGCGCCCCTGCTGAGGCCCGGCGGCCGCGTCGTCATGGTGTCCTCGGCCGGCCACCAACGCGCCGACGTCGATCTTGCCGATCCCAACTTCGAGCGGACCCCGTACGAGGAATACGAGGCTTATGGCCGGTCCAAGACCGCCATGATCCTCTTCGCCGTCGAGTTCGATCGGCGCCACAGGTCGGGGGGCGTCAGGGCCACCGCCATCCATCCCGGCGCGGTCATGAGCGAGACCGTCAGGACGTTGATCGAGGCGTTCGGTGCCGGGAAGGAAGCCGCGATGGCGGCCTTCGAATGGAAGACGATCCCGCAAGGAGCGGCGACGGCGGTGTGGGCGGGGATCGTGGCACCGGCGGACGCCGTCGGAGCACGGTACTTTGAAGACTGCCACGTCGCCGAAATCAACGACGACCCAGGGTCGCCCGTCGGCATCCGCTCCTACGCCCTGGATCCCGAGCGCGCCCGGACGCTGTGGACGAGAACCGAGGAGATGATCGGCGAGCACTTCTGACATCATTCCGACCTGCATCGTGCGCGTCCCCGCGAACGAGGTAGGCACCAGTGTCAGCGACGTCGATAGAACGGCCGATGTCCAGGTATCCGGCTTCGGGGCCATAGGCTTACCGTAACATCGGTGCATTGTGGCGAAGTGGCTTTGGCTCGATCTATCGGTCTCTACGGCCGATAAGGACCCACAGCATGAAGACGAAGGCTACGACGGCCAGCAAAGCGAAGGCGAAGGGGAAAAAGCGGATAAGCGTGTCCATGGCAGTGACATTCATCCCTGTCGATGATTGCGGGATCCGCCCATCCTTCCGATTGGCTGATGAGGATGCCGTAGCCGATGACCCGCGTAGCAGCTGAAGGACGAGGCTTCCAGGCTCGGGCTATGGCGCACCAGAGCATCGGCCTCGATGCCTTTCCGCCGGCGGCGGCTCGGGGTGCTGTTGCAGGCGGACGCGCCGTCGTCGCCCGCCTCGAAATTATCCTACGTCGCGTAATCTACATGCCCACTAAAGACGACAACAGATTGTCTTCCAAGCTTGAAGTTTGTTCAATTTCTTAATCGTCCGACTGCACGACTCCTCACCTTAAGCCATAACGAATTTTGCAGCCGTCGACGACCTTAGAGAGCCCGTTATCTGCTAGGCCGACGGCATCGAACCGGGTCCGGCGTCGCCTTTGATCACCCTGCCGAAGGGCAACCAATCTTAAGTGATCTGATCTGAATGACTTGATGGCCGATTGTTTCAGAAGCGATCCTCAGGTTGGATCGCGAGGAGTATTGACTTCAAGTGGCAACTACATGCGCCAAACATTGCGTCTTTGTCGTTTCAGAACGCCTCATTCAAGTACAACACATCGCAGCTCGTCCTGCCATTGCCCGCAAGGAGGTCTGCAAGCGCTCGAGCGATCGACGCCTGCGATCAGCGGCTCCACGGGCATCGACTTTTGCACGGTGAGCACATGACGCAATGATGTTCTTCAGTCCACCAAACAAGGTCTACCGCCACACGTCCTAGCTAGCCGGTCTTTTCGGTGCTCACCGACGGCGCAGTTTACCGGTGAAGGAGTGTCCCACCCAGATAGTCGATCAGCTGGTTTTCGATGCTCCGCTCGCGGCAACGCATGTCGCGTGCACTCAAGCGGGGCGGCACGCAAGAAAGCTATTGAGGAACAGCGACTCAGCCGCGTTGTGTGTCGCTTGGCGCCGCGTGAGTTTCGGGCTTAAGGCCTTGACAAGTGCCGCATCGAAAAGCTAGAGCGGTGGTCTATTGGACGGTTTGACTTTGTGCTTGATGGTAACTGACTAGCTCTCGATTTTCATGATGGTACGGAGGTCTTGCAGACTGGAGAGCCTAAGTTTGGCTGTGGAGGCAAAGGATCGTCCCTCTATGAAGGTAGTGATTCTCGCCGGTGGTCTAGGGACGCGCTTGTCTGAGGAGACGTCCATTCGGCCCAAGCCGATGGTTGAGATCGGCGGAAGGCCGATCCTCTGGCACATCATGAAGATCTATTCTCAATATGGTTTTCGGGATTTTGTCGTTTGCCTTGGTTATAAGGGATACTTCATTACAGAGTACTTCGCTAATTATTCCGTCCACCAATCCGACCTGACGATCGACATTGCTGCGAAGAAGGTCGAAATTCATGACACGCGAGCGGAAGATTGGCGGGTGACGCTCGTCGACACGGGGGCCGAAACGATGACCGGTGGCCGCCTTAAGCGGATTCGCCAGCATATTGGTGACGACACCTTCTGCATGACCTACGGCGACGGGGTCGCCGACATCGATGTTGGCAAGCTGGTTGCTTTTCATGAGCGCCATGGAGGCGATGCGACGGTCACGGCCGTGCGGCCGCCCGGCCGTTTCGGAGCTCTCGCGATCGATGGTGACAAAGTCGCGGGCTTCATCGAGAAACCGGAGGGTGACGGAAGCTGGATCAACGGCGGCTTCTTTGTTCTCTCGTCGAAGGTGTTCGACCGCATCGAGGGTGACGACACCGTATGGGAGCAAGCCCCGCTCGAGACGCTCGCCCGCGACGGCCAGCTTTCGGCTTTTCGCCACGACGGTTTCTGGCAGCCGATGGACACGCTCCGGGACAAGCGACGGCTTGAAGATCTCTGGGCAAGCGGACATGCCGATTGGAAAGTGTGGTGAGTCCATCACGCACGTTCTGGTCTAGCAAACGCGTTCTTCTGACCGGACATACGGGGTTCAAGGGGACCTGGTGCGCGCTCTGGCTCCAGCACCTCGGAGCGCAGGTGTTCGGCTTGGCTCTGGATCCCATAACGAAGCCGGCGATCTGGACCGCTGTCGGGCGGCCGGCGGCCGCGGAATCGATCGGCGATATTCGCGACGAGAAAGCCGTGAGGGCAGCGTTCGAGCGAGCACAGCCGGAGATCGTCATACACATGGCGGCCCAAGCGCTCGTTCACACTTCATTCGAGACGCCGGCCGACACGTTCGACGTCAACGTCATCGGGCTGATCCGCATTCTCGATGCGGCGCGCGCGACGCCGTCCGTTAAAGCCGTCGTCAATGTCACCAGCGACAAATGCTACGAGAACGTCGAGCACCTGTGGGCTTATCGCGAGACAGAGCCCATGGGAGGTTCGGACCCCTACAGTGCCAGCAAGGGATGCGCCGAACTCGTCACCACCTCTTATCGGCGCTCCTTCTTCAAGAGCGCGCAGGGGCCGTTCCTCGCATCGGGCCGCGCCGGCAACGTGATCGGTGGTGGCGACTGGTCGCGCGACCGGCTGATCCCGGACTGCGTGCGGGCGTTCGAGCGCGGCGAGTCGGTGGTCGTTCGCAATCCTCTGGCGACGCGCCCATGGCAGCACGTGCTTGAGCCCGTGTCTGGATATCTCGTTCTTGCACAGCGCTTGTACGAAGGCGCCAGCGAGGTCGCCGAAGGCTGGAACTTCGGGCCGACAGACGACGACGCCTGGACCGTCGGACGCGTCGTGGAGATGACGACATCGCTTTGGGGCGACGGCGCATCATGGCGGCGCGATGAAAACACCTGGCCCAAAGAGGCGATGCTTTTGCGCGTGGATGCGACGAAAGCGCGGATGAGGCTCGGCTGGCGGCCCCGCCTCGATGTCACGCAGGCTCTCGCCTGGACGGTCGAATGGTACAAGGCGGTCGGCCGCGGGCAATCCGCCCTCGCCCTCACGCTCGAACAGATCGAGCGCTATGAATCGACGAACCCTGCCGCGGAATTGAAGTCAGCATGAGCCACAACTGTCGATTTTGCGGCGCGCCACTCAGTGTCACCTTCGCCGACCTTGGCATGTCCCCGATCTCGAATGATTTCGTTCCCGCCGAAGCGGCGCAGTCGATGGAGGCTTTCTACCCGCTGCACGCTTTCGTCTGCGGGTCTTGTTTCCTGGTCCAGCTCATCGATTTCGAGAAGGCCGAGAACCTCTTCGGGGACGATTACGCTTATTTCTCGTCCTACTCGGAATCGTGGCTGCGCCACGCCGAAACCTACGCCGCGGAGGCCATTTCACGCGAGGCGTTGGGCCCGGACTCTACGGTGGTCGAGCTCGCGTCGAACGACGGCTATCTCTTACAATATTTCAAGAAGGCTGGCGTCGAAGTGCTCGGCGTCGAACCGACGGCCAACACGGCAAAGGTGGCGCTCGAGAAGCGGGGGGTGCCGAGCGAGATCGCCTTCTTCGGCAAGGAGACCGCCACGCGGCTGCGCGACCGCGGCGTCCAGGCCGACGTCATGGCCGCTAACAACGTGCTCGCGCACGTTCCCGACATCAATGATTTCGTGTCGGGCTACCGGATCCTGCTGAAGCCCGACGGCGTGGCAAACGTCGAATTCCCTCACTTGCTGAGTCAGATCGAGAACCGGCAGTTCGATACGATTTATCACGAACACTTCAGCTATCTGTCCTTCACGATCGCGCGTCGGATTTTCGCGGCGCATGGCATGCGCGTCTACGACGTCGCTGAGCTGACGACGCACGGTGGCTCGTTGCGACTGTTCGTCTGTCACCACGGCTGCGCCGAGCGGCCGGACACGCCGCGAGTCGCCGCCATGCTCGAGCGCGAAACGATGGCCGGGCTCGGCGATCTCGACACCTATCGCCGCTTCTCCGAGAGCGTCACGATGGCCAAATGCGATCTGCTCGATTTTCTTATAACGGCGCGCCGTGCGGGCAAGTCGGTCGTGGGTTACGGCGCTCCGGCGAAAGGCAACACGCTGTTGAACTATTGCGGCGTGAAGACCGATCTCCTGGAATTTACGGTCGATCGCAGCCCTTACAAGATCGGCAAGCTGCTGCCAGGTGTACGCGTGCCGATCCACTCCCCCGAAGCCATCCTCGAGCGCCGCCCTGACTACGTGTTGATCCTGCCTTGGAACCTCAAGGACGAGATCATGGAGCAAATGTCGGAGGTGCGAAGCTGGGGCGGCAAGTTCGTCACGCCGATCCCACAGCTGCAGGTCCACGCTTGATCTTCGAGGAGACCGAAATCGCGGGCGTGTGGCTCGTGCGCCTCAAAGCGCAGGTCGACGACCGTGGTTTCTTCGCGCGCAGCTTCTGTGGCGAAGAATTCGGTGCCCATGGTCTGGCCGACAGGTTCGAGCAGTCGAGCCTGTCTCGCAACATCGCCACCGGCACATTGCGCGGCATGCATTTTCAGCCGAACCCCTATGGCGAAGTTAAATTCATACGCTGCGTTCGCGGTTCGATCTTCGATGTGGCCGTCGACCTGCGTCCCGGCTCACCGACGCGGGGCCGATGGATCGGCGAAACATTGAGCGCCGAGAACGGGATCGGGATTTACGTGGCGCCGGGTCTGGCGCACGGTTTCCAAACCCTCGAGACCGACACCGACGTGCTCTACCAGATCACCCCACCCTACAAGCCGGGCCGCGGGGCGGGGGTACGTTGGAACGATCCGACCTTCGGCATTCGTTGGCCCCTTGCTTCGCCCTTCGTGTCGGAGCGTGACTCGACCTATCCCGACTGGGTGCCATGAGGCTTCTCGTCACCGGCGCGACCGGGTTCATCGGGCGCCGCGTGACGGCCCTGCTCGCGAGCGACACGCAGGTCGACCTGGTCGGCGCGAGCCGCTCGCGCCCGTGTGATTGGCCGAAAGATCGCGAACACCATGCCGTCGATCTCATCGCGCCCGGTGTTCCGACGGCGTTGATCGCGGCGGTGCGCCCGACCCACCTCTTGCATCTTGCCTGGAACGCGACGCCTGGAACGTTCTGGACGGATCCCGTCAACCTCGAATGGGCCGCGGCTAGCCTGTTCCTCTTCAACGCATTCGTCGCGCAGGGCGGCACGCGCGCGGTCATGGCCGGCAGCTGTGCCGAGTACGCCTGGACGGGAGACGCGATACTGCGGGAAGGTGATGCACCCGCGCCGGCGACTCTCTACGGGATCGCCAAGGACGCCACGCGCCGGATGGTCTGCGCCGCGGGCGACCGAGCCGGTGTACCCGTCGCCTGGGGGCGCGTATTCTGGCTCTACGGGCCTGCGGAGGCGCCGGGACGTCTGGTGTCGGACGTCGCGCGCGCGCTCGCGCAAGGCAAGATCGTGGAAACCAGCGAAGGCCGGCAGGCGCGCGACTTCCTGCACGTCGACGATGTCGCCGGCGCCTTCGTCGCCGCGGTAAGAAGCAGGTGGCATGGCGCTTTCAACATCGGCTCAGGGCGTTCGGTGCCGGTGCGTGATGTCGTGGAAAGCTTGATCGCCGCGTCTGGCGGTGGCGATCTCGTGCGTTTCGGGGCGCGATCGACGCCGGGCGACCCGCCACGACTCGAAGCCGATGTCCGCATCCTGACCGAAGTGATCGGTTACGTCCCCTTGATCGCGCTGGAGGATGGCATGCGGAGCACATACGAGTGGTGGCGCGCGTTGGTACCGAGCACGTAGCCTCCGGATCAAGTCTGGGACAGGCTTTTACCGGCTCGTGGCACCGCCATCTCGACGTCTCGGTGCCGTGGACGGTGTCGGCGGCCACCCGGGCAAAGGGCACCTCTGCACCCGCAACGTAACCGGTACGCCGCCGCCCGCGCCGAACTGCGGGCTGCGACGGCACCTTAGCCTGTTTCTGAAGCGGAGGTTGCCGGACCCGCAGGAGCCGGCGCAGACGGCGAGTTCGCCGGTGATCTGCGCCTCGGCTGCCGGCGGCGAAGGCGGCGGTCTCCTCGTGGCGCACGTGGACCCAGTCGATGATCCCTCGCCGGCGGATGGCCTCGGTGATGCCGTTGAGACTGTCCCCTCACGAGCCCAAAGATGCGGGCCATGCCCGCCGCCTGCAGGATCTCGACGATGAGGTCGGCGACGTTGTTGATCTTGGCGACGTTGCTCTTCACGGCGGTTGCTTCTCGATACGCCTTCTCACGGTGGAACGGCGCAAGCCACGAGCCGGGCATGGCGTCTCTCGTGAGACATGCCTCGGCTGCGCCGGCGAGGCGGCTCGCTCCGGCCTGGGCTAAAGAAGGTCGGGCACCTTGGGGTCGATCGCCGCGACGACGACCGTCGGTCCGGGCCTCGCCAGCGCGTCGCGGAAGGCCGCGCGCGCGCCCTCGGGCGTCGACACGTCCACGCTCGTGCAGCCGTAGCCGCGCGCGATGAGCGCGATGTCGAGGCCCGGCAGGTCGAGGCCCGGGACGCCGCGGGTCTGCTCGAGCTCGGCGAAGCTCTTCAGGATTGCGTATTCACCGTTGCGCGGCACCACGATCACAACCGGAAGCTCGAGTTGCGCCGCCGTCCACAGCGCCTGCGAGGCGTATTGGAAGGCGCCGTCGCCGATGATCGCGACGACCGGCCGGCCGCGGCCGGAATGACGCTCGGCCAGCGCAATGCCGACGGCGGCAGGCAGGCCGTAGCCAAGGCCGCCGCTGGCGAAGGTGTAATAGGAGTCCGGCCGCGTTGCCGGCCAGCGCCGCTTCAGCAGCTTCAGGTTGGAAAGCGACTCCTGTACCAGCACCGCCTCGGCTGGCCTGTCCTGCGCCAGCGCGTGAAACAGCGAGTCGGCGGTCATTGTCGCCGCGTCGGCCGGGTCCTCAGGAGCCGGCCGACGCGGCGGCGGCGTGCGCTCCGACGAGCCCACCATGTCGAGAAGGACGCGCAGCGCCAGGACGGGATCGGCCAGCACGCTGTCACCGACCGGCGCCCGCGCAGCCTCGGCGGCATCATCGGTGACCTGGAACAGCCTGGTACCGTCCGGCAGGTAGTCGCCCGCAACGTAGGGATAGTAGCGAAACACCGGAGCACCGAGCACCGCGACGAGATCATGGCCCTGCAGCGCCTCGCACAGCGGGCCGATGGCCGGCGGGAGCTCGCCCTGGAACAGGGCGTGGTCCTCGGGGAAGCTCGACGCCTCGGATTCCGGCGCGGCGAAAACGGCACAGCGCAGGCGTTCGGCGAGGGCTACCGCGTCCGCCCAGCCCGAGCCGCGCGCAACGCCGCCGCCGAGCACCAGCGCTGGCTTGCGCGCCCGCGAGAGCGCTTCGGCGAGCTCCCGCAGGATTTCAGGCGTCGCCTGCAGCCGGGTACCGACGTTGCGCACCGCCGTCGGCACGCCGGCCGGCTTGTCCCAATCGTCCATCGGCAGGGACAGGAAGGCCGGACCCGACGGCGCCTGCATGGCCATGGCGTGGGTCCGCATCAGCGCCGCCGGCGCGTCCTGCGCGCGCGCCGTCTCGAGCGCGGACTTGACGTAGGGACGCACCAGCGTGGTGGCCTCGAGGTTGGTGAGCAGCGGCTCCAGTAGCAGCATCTCGCGGGTCTGCTGGCCGGCGGTGACGACGAGCGGGGCCTTGTTGTGCCAGGCCGTCGCCAGTGCCCCCATCGCGTTGCCGACGCCGGCGGCGGTATGCAGGTTGACCATCACCGGCCGACGCATCGCCCTGGCGTAGCCGTCCGCCATGCCGACGACCGAGCCCTCGTGCAGCCCCAGCACGTAGGTGATGTCCGACGGCCAATCCTTGAGGAAAGGCTCCTCCGTCGAGCCCGGATTGCCGAAGACGACAGTCAACTCGAGCTTGCGCATCAGCTGGCGCGTGGCGTCGAGCACGGTGGACGATGGTGCCATGGGGTGGCGTCCTTGCCCGGGAGGGGTACGGCGGGTCGTCGAGCCTCGCCACCGGGTGCGAGGTCGAGATTGTGTCGACGTGGAAGGCGGCGCACGCGCGTCTCGTTCCCTGCCGAGGGCGACGACGGACCACAGGTGGTGGGCCGGCACGCTCCCATGGATGAAAAGATGCCGCAGCGGACTCGACCGACCATTTGGGGGCTCGCTCGTTCCTAGTGCATCGCACCGTCTAAAGCGGTGTCGGATTAAACCTCAGCAGGGATGACATGGCAGACGACAAGCCTTCGACGATGGAGCAGTTGCGGCGTCTGATCGGCTCCGACGGCGAGGAAGAGACCTCCTCGACGTCGCTGCCGGCTCCCGCGGCATCGCCGCTCGGCACCGACGACGAAGCCGGCGGAACGACGCCCACGGCCGAACGGATCGAGATGGCGCGCAAGGCGGAAGAGCGCATCAAGGCCGCCGAAAAGCGGAGTTGAGGGGCTGTAGTGTTAAAGGGATATGGCGGGAGCGGGATTGCAGGCTTTCGTCCGGTCACGACCAAATCATTCCGCATGTGACGCAAAGCGCACCGTTGTCTAATTGAAGTCCGGGGCGCCGTCCTTCACCCGTGGAGATCTTGTGCGGAGCGCTATCGCGGCGTTTTCGAACGCCATTCATTCGGTCGATCCCGCACAGAAGTAGGCTGGAACAACAACTCGCCTGAGCCCGATGTCGGCATGGCTTTCCTTGAGACGGTCGCGCGGTGGGCTTGCTTGCCGCCAGTCTGCAGGAGGCAAGTGCGGGGAGTCGGCCGCTGTGAGACGGACCGCCGGCTCATTTGGGCAAGATCGTGCTCCTCAAGAATTTTGGCAGACGAGCGATGACCTCCAGCGTGGCTGGAAAGCTTGTAAGTCTCATGAGCGGACTGACCATAGCGAGGTCCTCGCCTCCTTGAGCCGCAGGTTCCGCTCGCAAGCCTCGCGGCGGAAGCGGCGATGAGCCCCTTCCGCGTCGCTCGCGCCTTCACGCGGGCGACGGGGCTGGCACCACACCAATTTCTGCTCAGCCGACAGCTCGATCGAGCCGTCGAGCTATTGGAGGAACGCCCGGACCTTACTCTCGGGGGCTATTGCTCTGGCGACGGGACACGCGCACGCAAGCCATCCGGCCAAGGCGCTTCGACGACGCGCCGCCGCAAGCCCGCGTTTTATCGCACCCGCATTCTGCCGTAGAAGCAAGGTGGCCCCGATCGTGTGGCGGAACGGCGGCCTGGTTCGGCCTGCCCGCGCCGCACGGGCGAAGCTATTCCGGCGCCGTTGGGTTCGCCCGTCCACCCTGCTCGGCCAGGCGCAGCATCATCATTCCATGGCCGAGCGCCGCCCCGGCCCGAAGAGACACCGCGATGAACGCCACCTCGGCCAGTCCCTCCCGTGTGGCGCCCGTTTCCAGGGCACGTCCGGTGTCGACGTCCAGGCAGTAGGCGCATTGCGTCGTCAGCGACACCGCGAGCGCGATCAGCTCGCGATACTTGGGAGGGATCGCGCCGTCGCCGCGGCCGACAGCCTTGTCGAAGGCGAGGAACGCCTCGCCTCCGGCCGGGCGAGCCGGCTCATCTCGGGAATCAGGCGAAAGTCGGATGAGTCCTGGTAGGGCATGGATCAGCCTCGCTGAGTGGAAAGGGCACGCAGGCGACTGGTCAAGCCGAGCCGCCAACACATAGGGCCACCGCGCAGAAGGAGCGCGGCCCGCGACGGGATAGCCCAGGTCTTCGCAAAAGGCTTCCGCGACGACATCATGCGCAGAGTGAAGTGCTTCGCCCTGCTCTGGCATGCGCCCGACATCATTCGGGTGGTGTTCACGCCGTCGACGCCACCGTCGTTGGAACGCGCGATCGCCTTTCCCCACGCCAGCTCATGAGGTGAGTCGCGGGCCGGAGCCTCGCGCGATCCGGCGGATCCGTTCACCATGCTGGACCATCCGATCCCGCTTCATCGGCGCCTCTGAGAGCGCGGTCGAATACGGTCGCGCGGCGCGCGCCGACCGATGGACTGCGCACCCAGGCGCGAGAAGCGATTGCAAACTTACATGGCGCAGGTGAGATCTGCGACGCAAGAACGTCCCGAGCACTTTCGTATTTCGCGACATCATGTTCGCAGTTTTATGCGGACCGCTGTTGTTTTGGCGCGCCCTGTAGGATTCGAACCTACGACCCTCGGGTTCGAAGCCCGATACTCTATCCAGCTGAGCTAAAGGCGCCTGTGGACATTCTAGCCGCGTTCGCCCGCGGCTTCAACGTCGGCGTAGGCGGTGGCGATGGCGCGGGGGGGGGGGGGGGGTGGTCCACCACTTGCCGGGGGTGGTGCGATCGGCTGCAGGGCGGTGCGCAAGCGGCGCAGCCGGTGCGGCTGGCCGAAGAGACAAGGGTGCAGCGCGACGGCGAACACCAGCGGCTGTCGCTCGGACTGGACGAGCATCTCCTCGAAGCCGTCCACGACCATGTCGCAGAAAGCGGCGGCCTCGCCCTTGCGGGCGATGATCGCCGGAATGTCGTTGAGCTCCTGCGGATAGGGCGTGACCTTGCTCTGCGAGATCCACGGTCCCCAGCCAACCGCACGGCGCCCTGCCCTCGGCCCGCGTCAGCACCCGCGTGGCCTCGGCGATGAGCGCGCGCTCGGCCGGCTCGTCGAGGTCGCCCTGGCGCTCGGCGTTGCTGCGCCCGTGCGTCACGATCTCGTCGCCGCGCGCGCGAAACGCCGCCGGCACGCTCGGGCAATGATCGTAGATCTTGCTGTTGACCAGCGCCGCGCACGGCAGCTTCAGCGCGTCGAGGAGGTCGAGCATGCGCCATACGCCGACCCGGTTGCCGTACTCGTGCCAAGACCAGTTCAGCACGTCGGGCTCGCCGTGCTTGGGGCGAGCTCGGCGCCGAGCCCCTCGCCGAACGCAAAATGGTCGAGGTTGATGGCGAGGTATTAGGCGACCCGCGCCCCGCCCGGCCAGGCGAAATGCGGGCGGTCGCCGATCGCGGAATAGGCGAAGCGGCCGTGGCCCGGCAGCGCGGTCACGCCTCGGGCCGCCTGGTGCCGCCTGGTAGCATGCGCGAGAGCTCGGATTCATGGTCGATCGCGTGGTGCTTCAGCACGCCGGCGATGTGCAGGGCGAACAAAGCGTAGAGCGCGTAGCCGAGCCAGACATGCGCCGCGCCGAACAGCGAATGCACCTGCTCCTTGGGGCCCGCGGCGAGGTGCTCGACGAAGCCGATGCGGGGGAACGGCACCAGCCCGTAGAGCTCGATGGGGTGGCTCGCGGCGAGCTTCCAGGCGGAATCGTGGATGTAGCCGGTGAGCGGCAGCAGCAGCATCACGGCATAAAGCAGCAGGTGGGCGAGATGGGCGCCCTTGCGCTCGTAGGCGGGATAGCGGGGCGGCAGCGGCGGCGGCTTGTGCCCGAGCCGCCAGAGGATGCGCAGCGCCACCAGGCCGAGCAGCGTGAGACCGATCGACTTGTGCATGTCAATCAGCGGCCGCACGTGGGCATCATCGGCGTTGGCAGCCTCGAGGCCGTAGGCCACGTTGATAAGCAGCAGCGCGGCCACGAGCCAATGCAGGACCATCGCCGTGCGATTGTAGCGCCGCACCGGCTCGTCATAGGAAAGTCGATCTCCGGTGGCGCTCGTCATGGCTTCTCCTTCGCCCGCCGGGCTGCGGCAAAAGCAGCGTGGGCGTGCTCGCAACCCTGCCATGCCCAAGATCGTCCGCAAAGCTTGCTAAGGGTCGCGGCAATGTCGAGCCAAACCACCTTCGACTCAGCCGATCTGGAACGCGCCTTCGCCGCCGCCTCGCCGCGGCTCGCGCCCGGATCGACGCCGTGGCCGAGCCTGGCGATCCACGGCGGCGCGGCGCTGCTGTTTGTGGTGCTGGCGACCCGCGCCTTCGCCGCCTCGAACCTCGCCGCATGGTCGGCCGGTTTCGCCTACCTCCTCTACGACACGGCATTGATCGCGATCGTGTTTCGCCAGACCCTGCCGCTGCTGCGGCCGTCTGCCCCCGCGCTCCCAGCCGGCCCCCGCCCGACGCTCGGCGTCATCGTCGCCGCCCACGACGAGGCGGCGGTGCTGCCGATCACCCTGCGCGCCCTGCTGACGCAGCGCGATGCGCCGGAGCTCGTGCTGATCGCCGACGACGGCTCCCGCGACGCCACGCCCGCGGCGCTGGCCGCCTTCGGGCTGGCGCCGCCGCCGCTCGGCACGGTCGCGACAAGCGCCACCTTCCCGTCGCTGCGCTGGCTGCGGCTGCCCCACGGCGGCAAGGCGCGGGCGCTCAACGCCGCGATGCTTGCAATCGACACCGAGCTGGTGGTCACGGTCGACGGCGATACGCTGCTCGATGCCGGCGCCTGCGGCGCCCTGCGCGAGGCCTTCGCCGCCGATCCCCGCCTCGTCGCCGCGACGGGCGTGCTGACGCCTTTGTGCGGGCCGGGCGCGACCGCGCGCCTGCTCGAGGGCTTTCAGACCTACGAGTACATCCGCAACTTCCTCGGGCGCTACGCCTGGGCCAGCATGGATGCGCTGCTGCTCATCTCGGGGGCCTTCGCCGGTTTCCGCCGCGACGCGGTGCTGGCGGTGGGCGGGTTCGATCCGGCCTGCATGGTGGAGGATTACGAGTTGATCCACCGCCTGCAGCGGCACGGCGCGTTGCAGCGGCTTGGCTGGGTCACGGGCGTGGTCGGCGCCGCCCGCGCCGTCACCGACGCGCCCTCCACCCTGCCGGCCTTCTTGCGCCAGCGCCGGCGCTGGTTCTGCGGCTTCCTACAGACGCAGTTCTGGTATCGCGACATGGTCGGCGATCGCCGCTACGGGCGCCTCGGCCTCGCCATGCTGCCGATCAAGGCGCTCGACACGCTGCAGCCGCTCTACGGCCTGTTCGCGATCGCGCTGCTCGTCGCCTTCCTGCTCACGGGGCGGGCGGCGCTGCTGGTACCGGCGGGCGGCGCCTACGTCGGCAAGATCGCGCTCGATTACGCCTTCCATCTCTGGTCGGTGCGGCTCTTCCGGCGCTGGGTCGATCCGCACACCAAGGCGCGGCTCGTCCAGGCTCTGCTGTACTCGCTCGCCGAGCCCTTCTCCTTCCAGGTGCTGCGCCACGGCGGTGCCGCGCTGGGCTGGATCTCCTTCCTGACGCGCCACCGCGCCTGGGGCCGGCAGACGCGGTCAGGCCTCATCGCGCTGCGCGGCCACGAGGCGGGCGAGCCCGGCGCCGGCTGACCGCCCGCGCGACCCAGGCCGACGCGAGAATCAGCGCTTCATGTCCGGCGGCAGATGGCGGTTGGTGGTCTCGCGCTCTTCCTTCTCGCGGATGATCGCCTCGTAGGCGGCCTTGGCTTCGGGCGAGGCGATCACGCGCCGGCCCTTGGGCGTCGAACGTTTGGGAGCCTTCTTGTAGGTATCGGGCGGGGTCGCCATCGTTGCGCTCCTCACGAGCCTGAAGAGAAGATTAGCACGCGCAAGCCCGCCGCCTGGTCGGAGCCCGGCATCTTGCCGGTGACCACCGGCTTTCCGGCGCTCGCCGCGTCGAGGCCGCAGAACGCCACCACGGAACCGGGCTGCGGCTTCCGGACGGCGACGGTGGCACCGGGATTGTCGAGCCAGCGCGCCGGCCCGTCGTTGGCCAGCGTGATGTCGGAGACGATCGCGACCGATCCCTTGGCCTTCAAAAGAGCCTTGGCGGCGTTCATGACCTGCGGCGTCAGGCAGACCTGGTCCTTCAGCGCGTTGAAGCCGGTGAGGCTCGTCGCATCGACGCGATAGGTCGCCTTCACCGGCGCGAAGCCGACGACGACGTTGGTCAATGCGTCGGGCTCCAGCGCCAGGGTGAAGCCGTGCACCACGTGCAGGCTCCAGTCGGCGATGACCGGCGTGTCGGGCTGCGACGGGTCGCGCGGCGTGACCAGGCCGAGCACCTCAAGCTTGGCGAGCTGCTCAGGCTTAGCGGCGGCGATCGCCTTGTCTGTGGCGGCGCCGAAGGGGATCAGGGGCATCGACTCGGCCTTGAGGTCGGCGGCGCGGTCGATCCCGAGCGCGATCGCCTGCAGATGGGGCGTCGTCGCCACCGCGGCGTCGTTGGCCTTGACCTCGAGCTTCTCCGGGTTATCCGGCACCTGCGAGGGCAAGTCATAGACGTTGTTGGTCTCGGTGTTCACCTCGAGATCGGGCAGCGCCACGCTGGCGGCCAACGACAGCTTGGCCTTGCTCTTGTTACGCAGCTTGTAGGCGTAGGCGACGTGGTCGAGCGCGACGTCGACCGCCATGCCCTCGACCTGCAGCGCGGGGTCCGAGGCCAAGGCCATCGAGCCGAGCGTCAGCGGCGCCTGGGTAGGCTGGTCCTCCTCCTCCTCGCCGCCCTGCGGCGCGGCGGGAGCAGCCTGGGCCGGGTGCAAGGCCGGTGAGACCCACAGCGGGATCGCGACGGCTGCTGCCGCCATCGAGCGAAGAAGCACGGACAGGGACGGTGTTGCCAAGGACGGTTTCGCCATGGAAGTCTCCGGAGCGCGGCGCGCGCGGCGCTGCCTAGCACATCCCGCCCCGCCGCGACACACGATGGGTCCGGCGAAACACGACGGCGCTGTGTAACCGAATGTAATGCGAATTGAATGATGTGTTAACTTCTTGTACGCGCAGGCTAAAGCATGGTTACCGCGAGATCCGCGAAGCGTCGTGTGACAAGCGTGTCTTCGGTGCTCTTGCCGCTCGGTTGAGCAATGGTATCGATCGACCACGACATCAACGCGCCGTCGCGGCACAGCTCGCGACCCAACGAAGATTGCGACACCCGTGCAGAAGCAGAAAAGCCTCGCCGACTATGCCGAGAAGCGCTACCGGCTCGCCGGCGGCAACTATCTCGTCCAGCATAATCCCTTCTTCGTCCCCGTCGACAAGGCGCGCCAGGACGCCGCCGCGAGGGGCCGGCGTTTCACCTCCTTCGCCAATTACGATTATCTCGGCCTGAGCAACCATGCAGCCATCAAGGCCGCGGCTATCGCGGCGGTGGAAGGCGTGGGCATCGGCGCGCTGGCCTCGCGCCTCGTCGGCGGCGAGCGCGACAGCCATAAGGATCTCGAGCGCGCGCTGGCCGAATTTGTCGGCGTCGAGGAGGTCATGACGCTGGTGTCGGGCTACCTCACCAACGTCACCGTCATCTCGCACGTCATGGGCAATCGCGGCGTCGTCTTCCTCGACGAACTCAGCCACAACTCGATCATCTCCGGCTGCCGCGCGTCGCCGTGCGAAGTGATCATGTTCCGTCACAACGACCTCGACCATCTCGACGACCTGATGGGCGAGCATCGCTGCAAGTACAAGAACGCCCTGATCGTCTCCGAGAGCCTGTTCTCGATGGATGGCGACATCGTCGACCTGCCCCGGCTGGTCGAACTAAAGAAGAAGCATGCGACCTGGCTGCTGCTCGACGAGGCGCACTCCATCGGCGTGCTCGGCGACGAGGGCCGCGGCCTGTGCGAGTACACCGGCGTCGATCCCGAGGAGATCGACCTCATCATCGGCACGCTGTCGAAGAGCTTCGCCTCCTGCGGCGGCTTCATCTGCGCCAAGAGCGCTGTCATCAACTGGTTCCGCCACACCCTGCCGGGCTTTGTCTATTCGGTCGGCCTGTCACCGGTGATCAGCGCCGCCGCACTCGCCGCGCTCGAACTGACGCAAGGCGAGAGCTGGCGCATCGCCAAGCTCGCCGCCAACAGCGAACTCTTCGTCGATTGCGCCCGCGAGGCTGGTCTCGACACCGGCCCGGCGATCGGCCGCGGCGTCGTGCCGATTCTCTTTCGCGATAGCTACGAGACGCTCGCCGCCTCGCGCTACCTCGACGCCCATGGCTTCTACGTGCCCCCGATCATCCAGGTCGGCGTCCCCAAGGACCAGCCGCGGCTGCGCTTCTTCATGTCGGCGTCCCACGACGCCTCGGACATCCGCGCGGTGATCGACTGCCTCGCGGCGTTCCGCGCCCAGCATGTCGGCACCATGCCGTCCGACATCGCCGCCATGCCCAGCGATATGCTCGCCAGCCCGTCGCTCGCCGATGCCCTGCTCGGCGACGCGATGGTCCACGGCGACGCGATGGCGATGAGCCCGGCCGCCTGAGGGCGGCGCGATGGCCGTCGAGATCGTCCCGGTCAAGGGGCTCGGCAAGTTCCTGGCGTTCTGTCGGTTGCCCCGTCAGATCTACAGGGGGCTGCCGGGCTTCTCGGCGCCCCTCGATGTCGAGCGCTGGACCAGTTTCGCGGCCAAGTTCAACCCGCACTACAAGCTCGTGGAATCCCAGGCCTTCCTGGCGCGCAAGGACGGGCGCTGGGTTGGCCGCATCATCGCGCAGGTCTACAAGCACAGCATCGTGCCCGTCGGCGCCTCGCCGGCGCAGTTCGGCGCCATCGACGCCACCGACGACTTCGAAGTCGTCGCGGCGCTGATGAAGGCCGTAGAGAACTGGCTCGGTTCACGCGCCGCGACACGGATCAACGGTCCGTTCTCGCCCTCGGTCAACGCCGAGGTCGGCATGCTGGTCGAAGGGTTCAATTCCGTGCCGATGATCTTCATGCCGTGGTCGCCGCCCTACCTGCCCGGGCTTATGGAGCGCTGCGGCTACGAGAAGGCGCGCGATCTCATCTCCTACCGCTACACCGTCCGCGAGAGCGATCTCGAGAGCAAGAGCTCGATCATGGCGCGGCCGGAGTGGAAGGAGCGGCTGAAGATCCGCACCCTCGACCTCAAGAACCTCAAGGGCGAATCGGCCATCCTGATGGGCATCTTCAACGATGCCTGGAGCTCGAATTGGGGCTTCGTGCCCTACACCGAGGAGGAGTTTCTCTCGGTCGCCGACGGGCTCAAATACGTCACGCCGCCGGAAGCCGGCTTCATCGTCGAACTCGACGGCGAGGCGCAGGCCTTCGGCATCGTGCTGCCGAACCTGCACGAGATTCTGGCTGACATGGATGGCAAGCTGCTGCCGTTCAACCTGCCGCGGGTCATCTCGCGCGTACGCAACCACAACTTCAAGTCGGGCCGACTGTTGCTGTTCGGCATCCGCAAGGCGCTTCAGCGCAAGGCCATCGGCGGCGTCATTACGCTCGCCTTCATCGAAGAATTGCGCCGGCGCGGCCGCAATTTCTCGATCGAGCACATTGAATTCGGCTGGGTGCTGGAGGACAACGCAGGCATGCGACGTCCCATCGAGCTCTCCGGTGCCGAGATCGATAAGGTCCACCGCATCTACGAGAAGCGGCTCGCCGCCTAGGAGCTACGATGACCGACGTGATGGATCTCGGCCGCGTCACGCGAGTGGCCAAGAAGACGGCGGAAGGCTTCCGCCGCGGCTTCTTCCCGGCCGAGCTGAAGCGCCCGCACCCGATCCGGCGCATGGCGATCCTGCGCGCCCACCCCGAAGTCAAGACGCTGATGGGCCAGGACCGCTGGACCGCCGCGATCTGCTTCGGCATCCTTGCCCTGCAGGTGGCGCTCGCCGCCGGACTCGGCCATCTCGGCATCGGCTGCTGGTGGGCGGCGATCGTCGTCGGTTGGTGCGTCGGCGCGTTCTGCAACCACGCGATGTTCGTGGTGATCCACGATGCCACGCACAACCTTGTGTTCAAGAACGTCGTCCTGAACAAGCTCACTGTGATCATGGCCGACCTGCCCAACACGGTGCCGACCGGCATGGGCTTTCGCTGCTATCACGTAAAGCACCACAGCCATCTCGGCGACTACGACTTCGACGCCGACCTTCCCAGCCGCTGGGAGGCCGACATGGTCGGCAACGCCTGGTACAAGAAGGCCGGCTGGCTGTTCTTCTTTGCCCTGTTCCAGCTGACCCGGCTCGAGCGCCTCAAGGGCACCGTGCCGATGAGGAACCGCTGGACGATCTACAACGGCGCCGCGGTGATCGCCTTCGACCTCGCGATCCTCTACTTCTGCGGCCTCAATGGTCTTCTCTACCTGTTCGCCTCGTTCTGGTTCTCGGTCGGTCTGCACCCGCTCGGCGCGCGCTGGATCCAGGAGCACTTCACGCTCGATCCCGAGCAGGAGACCTTCGATTATTACGGCCCGTTGAACTTTTTCGCGCTCAACATCGGCTTTCACAACGAGCACCACGACTTCCCAGACATCCCGTGGCGGAAGCTGCCGATGCTGCGCAAGGCCGCGCCGGAGTTCTACGACACGCTGAAGTCGCACAAGTCGTGGACTGCGCTGTGGCTCGCCTTCATCTTCGACAAGCGCTACTCGCTGTACTCGCGCGTCGACCGCAGCCCCTCGACGATCGGCGAGCCCGCACGCTGAGGTCTGTCTCTGCCGCTGCGCCGAGAAGGGCTACTTCTTGTCGGCCGGCGGCTGTGCCGCCGCTGCGGCCGTCTCCGACTCTAGGCATTTGGCCATCGCCGTGTAGGGCTGGCGCTTGGCCTTGTGGCCGAGCTTGATGCATTTGTCGGCGCCGGCGTCGCTGTACTTCGCCCAGTGCGACAGCAGCTCGGCACGCGCTTCCGACTCGGCCACGACGCACTCGCTCATCGCCGACGCGCTATGGAAGTTGCGCCCGCATTGCGCCGAGATGTCGAGCATCGGTGGCGCGAAAGTCGTGGCACGCGCGGCTGCCGTCAGGACGAGCAGGACGGCGGCGGCGGCAAGGGGCGAGCGGACGGTCATGCGCGATCCTTGGGTAGGTGGTGTCCTACATGCAAGATCGCGGCGCCCGGAGTCAAAGCGACAAACAAACGGGCCCCGAAGGACCCGTTTCTCGGCAAGGTAGTGGTCGGCGAGCGCCAGCGGCCTACGGCGCCTTCTGCTCCTTGAGATAGGCGACGACGTTCTTGCGCTGGTCCTCGTTGGCGAGCTGGTAGGCCATCTTGCTGACGCCCGTCGCGGTCTTGCCTTTGCTGGCCACGTACTCCTTCAGATAGGCGGTCGGCCCCTTCAGGTACTCCACGATTGTGCCCTCGTCCCACACCAGGCCGGCCTCGCTCGCTGTCTTCAGCAGCTCGGAATAGGAGTAGCCGGCGACCGAGCCTGCCTTGCGCCCGACGACGCCGGCGAGCGGCGGCCCGACGAGGGCATGGTCGAGCGCGTGGCACGCCTTGCACTGGTTGAACGTGGACTTGCCCTTGGTCGCGTCCTGGGCTGAAGCGACGCCGACCGTCGCCGCCAGGAAGCCTGTGGCCACGAGGGCCGCGCAGATCACCTTCATTAGCCTGTCTCCTCCGTGGCCACGACGCGCTTTTTCCCTCGCGACCTGCCGCCGGCGCCAAGAGACGGAAGCTGTGCCGTGAGGTCAAGCGCCGTTTCCGGGATTGCCCGGCGCAGCGGTGCGCACGCGATGCGACCGATCGCGCACGCGGCGCTTACGGGCTCCGGCTTCTGCTATGACACCAAGGCCTATCTATCATTTCGCGTAATCGACACGTCTCCAGCCTCGGGTTCCCGTGACCAGCTCCGCCCAGCCCTCCTTCGGCGATGCCGACCTGTCCAACTGCGAGAGCGAGCAGATCCATCTCGCGGGCTCGATCCAGCCGCACGGCGCGCTGCTCCTGCTCGACGAGACCGGCACCACGATCCTGCAGGCGAGCATCAATGCCGCCGCCTTCCTCGGCCTCGACGTCGAGCCGGTCGGCCGCGCCTTGACCGCCCTGCCCGGCACCGTCGCCGCGCGCATCGCCGCTCATCTCGCCGCACCGCAGCACCGTCGCGCCGTCGCGGTACGCGGCACGATCGGCGAGCCGCCGACGGCGATCGATGCATTGGTGCATCGGCCGCCCGACGGAGGGGTCATGGTCGAGCTGGAGAAGGCGGGTCCGGCGGTGCGGCTGCGCGACGAGGTCGAGGCGGCGACCCAGCAGATCCTCGACGCGCACTCGCTGCAGGCGCTCGCCGACGGGACAGCCGGCCTGATCGAGCGGCTCACCGGCTACGACCGCGTGATGGTCTACCGCTTCGACGAACTCGGCCACGGGCAGGTCTTCGCCGAAGTGCGCAAGGATGGGCTGGAGGCGTTCCTCGGCAACCGCTACCCGGCCTCGGACATCCCGCAGATCGCGCGCCGGCTCTACCTGCAGAACCGCATCCGCCTGCTGGTCGATGTCGACTACGCGCCCCAAGGCTTGACGCCGCGGCTGAACCCGCTGACCGGCCGCGAGCTCGACATGTCGCTCTGCGGGCTACGCTCGATGTCGCCGATCCACCTCCAATATCTGCGCAACATGGGGGTCAAGGCGACGATGGTGATCTCGCTCGTCGTCGGCGGCGAGCTGTGGGGCCTGATCGCCTGCCACCACTGCTCACCCTTGTTCGTCCCCTTCGAGACGCGCGCGCTGTGCGAGATCGTCGGCGAACTGGTCGCGACCCGCATCGCCGCGCTCGACAGCGTGGTGCAGACCCAGTCCGAGCTGATCGTCCGGCGCCTGGAGACCCGGATGGTCGATGCCATCGCCCGCGACGGCGACTGGCGCACCGCCGTCTTCGCCGATCCGCGCGCCATCCTCGACACCGTGTCGGCAAGCGGCGCGGCCTTGGTCAAGGACGGCCAGGTCCGCACGATCGGCGATGTGCCGGCGAGCGGAGCCATCCGCGACCTCGTGGCATGGCTCGACGAGCGCCCGCGCGAGCCGCTGATCGCCACCGCCGCCCTCGGCCGCGACGCGCCGAGCCTGGCGCATCTCGTCCCCGACGCCGCTGGCGTGCTCGCCGTCCCGGTCGCGGCCGAGCCGGGCCAATATCTGCTGTGGTTCCGGCCGGAGCGGGTAAAGACGGTGACCTGGGGCGGCGATCCCAACAAGCCGGTGATCGTCGGCACCGATCCCAGGCAGCTGTCGCCACGTCTCTCGTTCGCGCAATGGCACCAGGTCGTCGAGGGCACGTCGGACCCTTGGACGCACGCCGATCGAAGCACCGCCAAGCTCATCGGCAAGACGATCACCGACGTCGTCGGACATTTCCGCTCGGTGCGCATGCTGATCGCCCACGACCAGCTCGCCACCATCACCGAGGAGATGCGCCGCTCGCGCCTGCCGGTGATCGTCGCCGACGGTAGCGGTCGGCTTATCCTCACCAACGAGGCCTTCGCCGCGCTGCTGCAGCCCTGGCAGTCCCTCCCCCAGAGCCTCGAGGACCTGCCGCAGCTCTTCGCCGAACCGATGCTCCTGACCCGGCAGTTCCAGGACCTCCTGCGCGCCGGCAAGCCGTGCAAGGGCGAGGCGGTGCTCGTCGAAGGCAGCGGCCGCGACGCAGCGGTGGCCTTTCGCGCCGAGCCGGTCTTCGCCGGCCTCGATCGGCTGCTCGGCTTCATCGTGCAGTTCGACGCCATCGCCGACCGCAAGGCCGCCGAGGCGGCGCGTGCGCGCTTCCAGGATGCGATGATCGATCGCCGCCTGCCCCGCACCAACCAGCTCGGGGAGGGTGGCGACGGCGACTACCAGGCGGCGCTGTCCGGCGTGGTCGAGAACGCGCAGCTCGCCGCGCTCGAGATCACCTACGGCCTCGACGCCGACGGCATGGGCCGCATGCTGGAAGGCGTCCGCGCCTCCGTGGCGCGCACCGCCGACCTGCTCGAGCACCTGATCTGGCACGGCAGCGGGGTCGACGCCGAGGGGTGATGCGGCGCACCGACCAATATGACATAGCTCGCGCGTCGTCCCGGAGTCGCGCATGCCCCTGATCTGGCCATCGCAGCGGATCGCGCGCGCCGTCGATGGCGGGATCGTGCGGCCGGCACGCACCCTCGATGCCGATCAGGTACAGCCGGCGAGCCTCGACCTCCGGCTCGGCCCCGTCGCTTACCGGCTGCCGGCGAGCTTCCTGCCCGGCCCCGGGCGCACCGTCGCGGAGCGCCTCGCCGAACTGTCGACCCACGAGGTCGACCTCACCCGGCCGACGGTGCTGGAGCGCAATTGCGTCCATGTCGTGCCGCTCCTCGAGAGCCTGAGGCTGCCGCCCAGCGTGTCGGCACGCGCCAACCCCAAGAGCTCGTCCGGACGGCTCGACATCTTCGTGCGCATCATCGTCGACGGCGGCGCCACCTTCGACGAGATCCCGCGCGGCTACGAGGGCCCGCTCTACGCCGAGGTCGTGCCGCGCTCCTTTCCGGTCAGGCTTTGCGCCGGCGCGCGGCTGGCGCAGCTCCGCTTCCGCGAGGGCCTCGCGGCGACGCGACCGCGCACCGTGCCTGTGACCATCGACCTCGACCCGGAGGGCAAGCCCGGCGGCATTATCGGCTATCGCGCGCGCAAGACCTCGGGGCTGATCGACCTCGCCGGTATCGCCGCCCATCCGCATGAGCGCTTCTGGGAGGCGCTGACGCTGCCGGCGGGCCGGCGCGGCCTCGTGCTGGACCCAGACGAATTCTACATCCTCGCCTCGGCCGAGGCGGTCGCGGTCGAGCCCGAGGAAGCGGCCGAGATGGTCGCCTACGACACGGCGGTCGGCGAGCTGCGCTCGCATTACGCCGGCTTCCTCGATCCCGGCTTCGGCCTGGTCGCGACCGGGGGCGCCGGCAGTCGCATCGTGCTAGAGGTGCGCTCGCACGACGTGCCGTTCCTGCTCGACCACGGCCAACGCGTAGCGACGCTGGAATACGAGCCGATGCTGGAGCGCCCCGACCGGCTCTACGGCGCCGACATGAGCTCGAACTACCAGGGCCAGGGACTGAAACTCTCGAAGCAGTTCGTGTGAGATGGTCGCGGCCTCTCGCGACGGAGCGAGCGCAAGGCGATCTTAAGGAAGCGTTGCCAAACCTTCGCGGGCCAGCCATGCGCATGCCGTCCTTGCCTGGCATGCTGCGCTGCACAATGTTGATCCAAGGCAAAGATTTCGCCAGGGGACGCACGGGAGGTCGGAGCAATGGCCATGCACATGGACGAGACGATCTTCCACACTCACGCGGTGCGACGGCTTTACCGGCCGGATCTTCCGGCTTTCGCCAACCACTTGATCCGCCTCGATCCTGAGACGCGCTACAATCGCTACGGGCTCCAGGTTTCCGACGAGTACCTGCACGGCTACGCCGAGATGTGCTTCCAGCCGGGCTCGATCGTCTACGGCTGGTTCGAGGATCACGTGCTGCGAGGCGCGGCCGAGTTGCGGGTGTTCGCCGCTCGCGACGAGCCCTTGCGAAAGAACGGCGAGGCCGCGTTCAGCGTTGAGAAGCCGTGGCGCCGGTGCGGCATCGGCACGGAGCTGATGGGCCATGTCGTGCTCGCCGCTCGCAACCGACGCATCGTCACGCTCTCGATCCTTTGCCTGCGCCACAATCAGGCGATGCTGGCGCTGGCCCGAAAGTTCGAGGCCGACCTAGAGTTCGAGCTGAACGACGTCACCGGTCACCTCGTGGCGCGACCGCCCAGCGCGCTCTCGATGTGGCGCGAACTCGTTGACAACACGTTCGACCTCGGCAGCGCCGTGCTCGACCTGCAGGGCCGCGTCTTCAAGGCCTCCTCGCACGCCGGGCGCTGATCCGTCGGGCCTATGCTCGGCTTTGCCGGATCGGAACGAAGACCACGGCATGTTCGATAGGGCGCGGCTCAAGGAAGCTTTCGGGCTGCTCGGCGACGATCTCGCTCGACGCGGTCTTTTCCTAGAGCTTGCCGTCTACGGTGGCAGCGCGTTGATCCTTTAGTTCGACTGGCGACGGGCCACGCAAGACGTCGATGCTGTCGTCACTGCCAGCTACGAAGAACGGCTGCTAGGAGCATCCATCGCTGCCGTGGCCGCTACGATGGATCTGCCAGACGATTGGCTCAACAATGCCGTCGGCATGTTCACGCCGCTCCACGAAGATGCGTTCCTCCTCGAGTTCGCGGGAGAGTACCCGCAGGAACGGCCGGGCCTGCGCGTTCTCGTGGCGCGGCCTACCTATCTCCTGGCGTTGAAGCTCAAGGCTCTCGCCAATCTCGGCCGCGGCGAGAGGGATCTGGCTGATGCGCAGTCGCTGGCTATGGAGCTGGGGATCGGCGAGGTCGGGAAGCTTCATGACCTCTACATCGCGGTCCACGGCGAGGCACCGGACGATCTGGTCAGGCGTCGCATCGCATCCGTGCTGGAGCGGCGCTGATGCGTCCCAAGTGCCTTGAGGCGGTAGCCGCCCGCACCGCTGCGGACGGAGACTGGTGCCACCACCTCAACGAATTCCTGGACGACTTCTATAAGGCCGACCTCGATCTCGAACGGCAGGCGGCGATGATTGCCGAGGCTCCGGCGCTTCTCGGCCATGCCCGCGCCGACGCCGTCCTGGGCGGCGCCGGCGAACATCTGGCGAGGCGCTGGGGGCTGCCGATCCCGCGCTGGGTGCGTGACGACGCGCGCTACCTCGATCATGTCATGTACTGGCCCGACGCCCCCGGCTTGCGCGGCTATCTCCTCGCCGTCAGCCCGGTGTCGTTTCGCACCCGCCTCATCTTCACCGGCCCCGAGCCGCTGCAGCGCGCGCGCTTTCCCTACGCGCGGGGAACGCGAGACCTGCCGCTGGACTACCCCAGTCGCCTAACGGCGGGGTGACGTGGCACCAGCCGCCCGAGACCTATTCAGTGACGAAATAGGCCAGGGCCAACAGCGGCATCACGGCGCCGACGACGCAAGCGAGGGTCCAGCCACCGGCACCATAGGCCAAACCGGCCGCGCAGGAGCCGAACGCGCCGCCGAGGAAGAACAGCGCCAGGAACAATCCGTTGAGCCGCCCGCGGGCCTCCGCGCCCAGGGCGAATATCTCGCGCTGCCCGGTCACGAGGTTGGCGGCGGTGGCCATGTCGAGCACCAGCCCGGCGACGACGAGCAGCGGCCAGGAGACCAGCACGCCGCCGAGGATGGCGAGGCCGAACGAGGCTGCGGCCGCCATCAGCGCCAGGCCGGTGACGAGCCTGGTGTGGCCGGCATCGGCGGCGCGACCGGCGTAGGGGGAGACCAGCGCGCCGCCCGCGCCGACCAAGGCGAAGAGCCCGATGCCCACCTGGTTGAAACCGAAGCGCGGCCCCGCGAGCAGCAGCGGTACCGCCGTCCAGAACAGCGAAAAGGCGCCGAACAACGCCGCGTGGTAAGCGCCCCTGCGGTGCAGCACCGGTGTGCGCAGGAGCAACGGCCACAGCGAGGCGAGCGCTCGCCCGTAGGGCATGCCCTGCGGCCGACGCGTCGGCAGACGGAACGCCAGGAGCACCATCAGCAGCGCGATGGCTACAGCGCTCGCGGCGAAGATGCTGCGGGTGCCGAAGCCGTGGGCGAAGAAACTGGCCGCCGGCCGCGAGAGCATGATGCCGAACAACAGGCCACTGACGACGCTGCCGACCACCCTGCCGCGCACCGCCGCCGGCGCGAGATGGCCGGCGAAAGGCACCATCACCTGCACCGAAGTCGCGGCGAGGCCCAGCAACAGCGACGCGCCGAGGAAGACCGCGGCGTTCGGCGCGAGTACGAGCGCGATCAGCGCGACGACGAGCAGCGCCAGCATGGCGAGGATGAGCCGGCGATTCTCCGCGATGTCGCCGAGCGGCACCACCAGCACGAGCCCGGCGGCATAGCCGAGCTGCGTCACCGTCACGAACAGTCCGGCGCTCGAGAGCGGCATTCCGAAGGTGCGGCTGACCAGACCCACGAGCGGCTGCACGTAGTAGATGTTGGCGACCACGAGCCCGCAGGCGAAAGCAAGCAGGAGGATGACCGGCCGCGACGCCACCGCGCCTGGATCGTCGCGATCGGCACCATTTTGTGTCAAACGCTACTCGTCCTCGCCGAACTTGTCGGCGACCAGCTCCGTCAGCGCGTCGAGCACCGCATCGGCCTGCGGTCCCTCTGCGGCGACGAGGATGGTCGAGCCGATGCCGGCACCGAGGGTCAGGATGCCCATGATCGAGGTGCCGCCCACCGTCTCGCCGTTGCGAGTGACGGTGACGGCGGCATCGAAGGTCTCGACGCATTGTACGAACTTGGCGGTCGCCCGGGCGTGGAGGCCGCGGCGATTGATGATGGCGATCTCGCGCGAGAGCTGACCGGAGCCGACGATGCCGTCGGTCATTTGCCGCTGAGCACGCGGCTGGCGACGTAGATGTACTTGCGGCCGGCGTCCTGCGCCTGGATCACCGCCTGCTCGAGGCTGGCGGCATCGCGCACGGACGCCAGCTTGATCAGCATCGGCAGGTTGATGCCGGCGACGACCTCGACGTGGTGGCCGCCCATCACAGAGATGGCGAGGTTGGAGGGAGTGCCGCCGAACATGTCCGTTAGCAGCACCACGCCGGCACCGGTATCGACCGCACCAACGGCTTCGATGATGTCGCCGCGGCGTCGCTCGATATCGTCGTCGGGGCCGATGGAGATGGTGGCGACCTGTTTCTGCGGCCCGACCACGTGCTCCATGGCGGCGCGGAACTGCGTGGCGAGTTCGCCATGCGTGACGAGCACCATACCGATCATCGGCACCGCGCCGCCATGGTCGGGGCGAAGGTCTCGCCGGTCGAGCTCCGACGCGTCTTCAAATTCGAACTCTCGCGTTACGACGGCTCGCCGGTGCGCTCCGGCAGGCGGGTATATACGAGCGCGTTTTTCTTACCAATTCCAATCTTCATGATGCGGTCGCTCGCGACGCGCATCATTCCTCTCGAATGTGTCATTGGCTAAGAGGTCCGGCCATCGGGCGAGCAAGGCCTTGTGGCAAAATTCCTCGCGTACTCCTACGAGCCGGATCGTGGGAAGGTTTTGCCACGCAAGCGTGCAAGGTGCGGCATCCTCGCCGAGGATCGCCACCGCGGCGACGACGGCGCGCTCGCACCAGGCCGTGGCCACCAGTCCGAGCCCGCGTCGCTCCATGAAGCCGGCGATGCGAGGATGCGGCCGAGCCTCGAGTCCGCAAGCGCTGCCGACGAGGAGGACGCGGTCGTCCGCGATGAGCAGGATGCGGCGGCGCGGCGTCGAGGCGGCGACGAGCGCGGCTGCCAGCCGGCTCTTGCCCGCGCCCGATCGACCGGTGATCAGCAGCGCGCGGCGGTCGATGGCGACCGCGGTGGCGTGGACCGCGAGGCCTGCCGGAGCGCCCTCAGCAGGCATCACAGGCCGCGGGAAGCCATACGGTGAAGCGGGCGCCCAGCACCATGGGCTCATCATCGTCCTCGTCTTCGCCGGCCTCCTCCGGCACAGCGAGCCTGTTGGCGGCGACGATCGTGCCACCGTGGACCTCGACGATCTGCCGCGAGATGGACAGGCCGAGTCCCGAGTTCTGACCGAAGCCATGGTCCGGCCGATCGGTGTAGAAGCGCTCGAAGATGCGCTCGAACGCGTCGGCTGGGATGCCCGGGCCGTCGTCGTCGACCACGATCTCATAGCCCTCGAGCGCCTGCGCCTGCGCCCGCGTCGGCCCCCGCCGCGGACGCAAGGCGACGCGGACCTGACCGCTCACCCTCGAGAAGGACCGGGCGTTGTCGATGAGGTTGTTGAACACTTGACCCAGCCGCGAATCGTAGCCGCTGACGAGGATCGGCTGGGGCCTGCCGCCTTCGCCCGTCATCGGCGTCACGTCGAGGCTCACCCTGACGTGGTCGCGGTCGACGCCGTTAGCCACCGCCACGACGGCCTCCATGACCTGCATCAGGTCGACGTCCTGATTGTCGGAGCGCGCCAGCTCGGCGTCGAGGCGCGAGGCGTCCGAGATATCGCTGATCAGCCGATCGAGCCGCTTCACGTCGTGCTGGATGATTGCCAGCAGCCGTTCCTGCGCGCTCTGCGTGCGGGCGATCGGCAACGTCTCGACGGCGCTGCGCAGCGAGGTCAGCGGATTCTTGAGCTCGTGGGCGACGTCGGCCGCGAAGCGCTCGATCGCCTCAATGCGGGCGTAGAGCGCCGCCGTCATGTCGCGCAGCGAGCCCGACAGGTGTCCGATCTCGTCGGATCGCGCGGTGAAGTCCGGGATTTCCTGCCGGGACTTGGTACCGCGCCTGACACGGTCGGAAGCCTCGGCGAGGCGCCGCATCGGCTCCGCGATGGTGCCGGCGAGGAACAGCGACAGCAGGAACATGATGACGGCCGAGACGAGAAAGATGCGCACGATCGCCCAGCGCTCGGTGGCGATGATGCCATCAATGTCGCCGCCCAGCGTCGAGAGGAGCAGCGCGCCCTTGACTGACCGCAGGCTGCGGATCGGCACCGCCACGGAGATGATCGTGGCGCCACTCGCGTTGATGCGCACCACGTTCTGCATCGTTCCGTCGAGCGCCGCTTCGACCTCGGGAAATTCTTTCCGTTGCGCCCGGCGAACTCCTCGGCCCGCGGCGGCTCGGTGCGGCCGAAACGGCCCTTCACGGCGTTCCATGTCCGTTCGATCAGCGTCAGCCCGTCCTCGGGCGATGCCGAAGCGGCCGGAAGGTTCGAACGGAATACGCTCGTGCGGCGGTTGAGCGAGCGCGAATCGATGAGCAGGTAGCCGTCGCGATCGAAGATGCGGGCGCGGGTGCGCGTCGGTAGCACCAGCCGGCGCAGCACCGGGCCGATGCGCTCGGGGTTGATGGAAAACTGCAGCGAGGGCGAACTCTCGTCGAGCGGGCCGCTGGTCTGGCCCGGCGAGAGCTGCAGCAGCTTCTCGGGGTCGATCTGGATCGCGTCGGTGCTGACGCTGGCCGAAGCCGAGACCGCCGCGGCTATGATCTCGCCCTGCGTCTCCAGGCTCTGCACGCGAGCATCGATCAGCCCCTCGCGGAACTGGTTCACGTAGAGGAAACCCACCGCCAGGGCGACGAGGCCGCCGAGATTGAGGAAGACGATGCGACGCGTCAGCGAGGAGGCGAAGCGCGCCGACAAGGCGCGGATGATCGGGCGGGCGCGCCGATGAAGTCCGCGGCGCACGCGACGTACCTCGCGCGCCCATGCGGCACGCCGGGCTTCACGCTCGCCGACAGGGCTCTGGGCTTCGGCCCGCGCCCGAAGCCGAGGCGACACCGCTGCTCTATTCCTTGAATCGGTAGCCGACACCGTAGAGCGTCTCGATCATCTCGAAGTCGTCGTCCACGCTCTTGAACTTCTTGCGCAGTCGCTTGATGTGGCTGTCGATGGTGCGGTCGTCGACGTAGACCTGGTCGTCGTAGGCGGCGTCCATCAAAGCGTTGCGGCTCTTGACCACGCCCGGGCGCGTGGCGAGCGCCTGCAGGATCAGGAACTCGGTTACCGTCAGCACCACCGGATCGTTCTTCCAGGTGCAGGTGTGACGCTCGGGATCCATCTTGAGCAGGCCGCGCTCCAGCACCTTGGCCTCGGATTCCTTCTGCTGCGCCGCCTCCTTCGGGTTGGCACGGCGCAGGATAGCCTTGACCCGCTCGACCAGCAGGCGCTGCGAGAACGGCTTCCGGATGAAGTCGTCGGCGCCCATCTTCAGGCCGAACAACTCGTCGATCTCCTCGTCTTTCGAGGTCAGGAAGATCACCGGGACGTCGGACTTCTGGCGGAGCCGGCGCAGCAGCTCCATCCCGTCCATGCGCGGCATCTTGATATCGAAGATCGCAAGGTCGGGCGGGTTGGTCTTAAGCCCGTCGAGCGCCATCGAGCCGTCCGTATAGGTCTGCACGCGGTAACCCTCGCCCTCGAGCGCGATGGAGACAGAGGTGAGAATGTTGCGGTCGTCGTCGACCAGGGCGATGTTGGGCATCGTTCACTCGCGGTGTGCGGGCCGACGTCAGAGGTCGACGGTCCTGGGAGAGCCCGAGACGGGCAGGACGCTTTCGCGTTCCGAAGCAGCGGGTCGTAGCGCGGATTGTCATCATGCGTGACGTTAAAGACACGGCCTGTCAAGGGTGGATGCCACAATTCGTTGCTTCAACGACGGGCAACTTTTACTGGCGCCCCTAAAATGAACAACGAGGCTGCGCGGCCTCGTTGTTGTCACCTGACGTTGCCTCAAGATGCAAAGCGGCTCGCTAAAAGTTGACGACCTTGTTCTCGCCGTCGTCGCGCGGTGCCTTTCCGGTTACGCGCGCCTTGATGTAGCCAGTGGCATAGACCCAGGCCGAGGATGGCGCATCCCAATATTCGGCGCTCTTCACGCTGACGCAGATCAGCGCCCTGCCGGGATCCTCCGGCCCTTCGGGAAACCACACCCGCATCGGCTCGCTCCAAAGCTCCTTCACCTTGGCGGTATCCTGAAGCACACGAGCCGTGCCCGACACCGAAACGTAATTCTGGTCCTTCGGCTCGGAATAGGCGAGCAGCACGTGACTGTCGTCCTTGATCTCGTCGAGCTTGGGCGCATCCCGACGCGAGGCGAACCACAGCTCGCCGTCGAAGTCCTTGTTCATCGCCGCCATCGGTTGGCCACGCAGTCCCTCGTCGGCTGAGGTCACGAGCAACGCAATCTTGACATCCCTGATCAGCTCCCAGACCTTCTGGCGATCGTCGTAGGATTGCGACGTCTCGGTCACTGAGCGCTCCGTTCGTTTCGGCATTCCTTCGAACAGCGCTTTTGCTTTGATGGTTCCTGTCCTCCTCATCGCCGGACGCTGCCGCGATCCTGTCGCAGCGGTCCTTGTGGCGCCGTGCGGCCGAGCTGTGGCATGAGCCAACGCACCAACGCACCAACGCGCGAGGAGCTGAGCCATGATCGAAAGCGGCGACGAGGCGCCGGCGCGCCGCCCGGGGGCCGACCCGGACTTTGACCCGCTGGCCGAGGCCAAGCGGCTGCTGCGCTCGATCCGCGCCGGCGCGCTCGGCACCCTCAACGGCTCGGGCGACCCGTTCTCGACGCTGGTCACGGTCGCCACCGATCACGACGGCTCGCCGCTCATCCTGGTGTCGCAGCTCTCTGCCCACACCCGCCACCTCGACGCCGATGCGCGCTGCTCGCTGTTGCTCGCCGAAACCGGGTCCGGCGACCCGCTCACCCACCCGCGGCTGACCCTCACCGGTAAGGCCGTCAAGATGGCCAAGCCGGAGGCGCGCCGAGCGGTGCGCGCGCGCTTCCTTTCACGCCACCCCCGCGCAGAGCTATACGCCGATTTCGCCGACTTCTCGTTCTGGCGCATCGCCATGGAGCAGGTCCACCTCAACGGCGGCTTCGCCCGCGCCGCCCGCTTCCCGGCCGCGCGTCTGATGACGCCGATCGAGGACGCCGCCAGCCTGGTCGCCGCCGAGACCGGAGCGCTGGCCCACATGAACGCCGACCATGCCGACGCGCTCGCGCTCTACGCGCGGGTGCTCGCCGGACAGCCCGCCGGCGCCTGGGTCGCCACCGGGCTGGACCCCGAGGGCCTGGACCTCGCCTGCGGCGACCTCAACGCCCGCCTGCCCTTCCCCGAGCGCATCACCACGCCCGGCGACCTACGCAAGGTGCTGGCAGCGCTGGCGGAGCGCACGCGGAGCAAGGGCGAGCCCACGCCCGCGCCTTGACACCCGCTGCCCCGCGCGACACGACGCGTCATGGCGCGGCGCTACCACATCCTCGACGTCTTCAGCGGTCGCGCGCTCGCCGGCAACCCGCTGGCCGTGGTGAGCGACGCCGAGGGGCTCGACGACGACGCCCTGCAGGCGGTCGCCCGCGAGTTCAACCTGCCTGAGACGGTGTTCCTGCTGCCGCCGCGCGACCCCGTGAACATGGCGCAAGCCCGCATCTTCACGCCGACCACCGAGCTGCCCTTCGCCGGCCACCCAACCGTAGGCGCCGCGGTGCTCGTCGCCACGCTGCAGGCGCCCGACCTCATCGCCGCGCAGGAGGTCGACCTGGTGCTGGAGGAGACGATCGGCCCGGTGCGCTGCACGGTGCGCCATCGTCGCGGTCAGGCAGCTCACGCCCGTTTCGAGGTGCCGCAACTGGCCCAGCCTTGGGGCGAGCCACCGAACAGTGTTGAGCTCGCCGCGCGGCTCGGCCTCGCGCCGGCCGAGATCGGTTGGGGCGCGCACCGGCCGACGCGCTTCTCCGCAGGCGTCCCCTTCACCTTCGTGCCCATCGCGTCGGTTGCCGTCCTCGGCCGGGCGAGGCTTGCTCCGGGCGAGGGTGAGCGCGCGGGCTTCTACCTGTTTGCGGATGATGACGAGAAGCCTCGCGCCGTGCGCACGCGCATGCTCGCGCACGGGCTCGGCATCACCGAGGATCCCGGCACCGGCTCCGCCGCCGCCGCCTTTGCCGGCGCCCTGCTCGCCGGCGGGTCCCTCGGCGACGGCGACCACGATTGCCGCATCCTGCAAGGCGTGGAGATGGGGCGGCCCTGCCGCATCGGCCTCGCCTTCACGATCGAGGGCGGACGGCTCGCGTCGACGACGATCGGCGGCGAGGCGGTGATCGTCGCCGAGGGGACCCTGCACCTGTGAGCAGCGTGCCGCCGCCCGCCCACGAGCGCTCCACCAGTGTCGCCCGCATCGCCAATCGTCTCGTGCCCCACGACTGGCGCTTCGCCAGCGACGAGGCCGCGCGCATCGACGCGCGCTGGCGAGAGCTCAAGGCCGCTACGCCCTCGCTGTTCGACGGACGCGTGCTGCTCTCGCGCGGCCTCGCGATCACCGACGACGTGCTCAGCGGCACCTCGTTCGAGACCGGCTACAAGCCGTTCCTGTGCTGGCGGGCGTTGGGCTATCCCGGCGAGCCGGTGAAGAACCTCTTCGCCATGCCGGCCCTGCGCGGCAGCGATGGCGCCTTCCTCCTCGGCCGGATGAGCGCCGCCACGGCCAACCCCGGCCGCTTGTACTTCCCCGCCGGCACGCCCGAGCCGGGCGACGTCGGCGCCGACGGCTTCGTCGACTACCAGGCCAACATTTTACGAGAGCTGGAGGAGGAGACCGGGATCGCATCCAGCGAGGTGACGCTGGACGCGCGCTGGACGATCGTCTTCGCCGGCCCGCTCGTCGCCTGCATGAAGGTGGTGCGCTCGCCGCTCCCTGCGAGCGCGCTGGTCGAGCGCGTCGCCGGCTTCATAGCAGGGCAGGAAAAGCCCGAGCTCGACGCCCTCGTGACCGTGGCGGGTCCCGACGACTTCGACGCCGAGCGCATGCCGCCGTTCATGCTGCACTACCTCGAAGAGGCGCTGCGGGAGGGCTGACCGTCAACTCGCAATCCAGACGGAGCGAAGCGGAGATCCGGAATCGGCGAACTTTCTGGTCAGCATGAAAGAGCACCGGTTCCGGGTTCGCCTACGGCGCCCCGGGACGACAAAGGTCGACGGCGGACCTGTCACGCTTCTTGCCGGGCCGTCTCCAGGGACGACGAGGGACCGATGCGCGGCTTGGCGGGACTGGTGGTGCTGGCGCTGCTCGCCTGGCTGATCGGCGGCGCGCGCCGCGCCGTGCCGTGGCGCGTCGTCATCGGCGGCTTCGTGCTGCAGGCCACGCTGGGGGCGCTGTTCCTCAAGCTGCCGACGGCCGTGACCGTGCTCGTCTACGCCGACAGGGCCGTCGGCGCGCTGCAGAGCGCGACAGATGCCGGCACGACGCTGGTGTTCGGCTTCCTCGGCGGCGGCCCCCTACCCTACGCCGAGACGCATCCCGGGGCGAGCTTCATCCTGGCCTTCCGCGCCCTGCCGATGGTGCTCGTGGTCAGCGCGCTGGTGTCGCTCCTAACGCATTGGGGCATCCTCCAGCGCACCGTCGGCGCGCTGGCCTGGCTGCTGGCGCGCACGCTGGGCATCGGCGGGGCGCTCGGGCTCGGCGCGGCGACGCACATCTTCGTCGGCATGATCGAGGCGCCGCTGCTGGTGCGGTCCTACCTCGCCGGCATGAGCCGCGGCGAGCTGCACGCGCTGATGAGCTGCGGCCTCGCCGGGATCGCCGGCACGGTTATGGCGATCTACGGCGCGATCGTCGCGCCGGCCGTGCCGGGCTCCTTCTCGCAGATCCTCGTCGCCGCCGTGCTCTCGACACCAGCGGCGCTCGCCCTCGCCGCGCTGATGCTGCCCTTCGTGCCGGACGACGACGCCCACGCCAAGCTGGAGGAGGCCGACCGCGACGGCGGCGCCATCGCCGCGATCGTGCGCGGGACCATGGACGGCGTCGGCCTGCTCGCCGCCATCATCACCACGCTGATCGTGCTGGTGGCGCTCGTCACCCTCGCCAACCTCGCTGTCGGCCTCGTCGCCGTCGGCGGCGCGCCGCTCAGCCTGCAGCGCATCCTCGCCTGGGGATTCCGGCCGCTGGTCTGGCTGATCGGCGTGCCGTGGGACCAAAGCGCCGCGGCAGCGACGCTGATGGGCACCAAGACGGTACTGAACGAATTCGTCGCCTATCTCGACCTAGCCCACCTGCCCGAAGACGCGCTCGATCCGCGCAGCCGCCTGATGATGGTCTACGCGCTCTGCGGCTTCGCCAATTTCGGCAGCCTCGGCATCCTGCTCGGCGGGCTCGGCCAGCTCCTGCCCGAGCGCCGCGCCGAAGTCGCCGCGCTCGGCTGGCGCGCGCTCATCACCGGCACGCTGGCGACCTTGACGAGCGGCGCCGTCGTCGGGCTGCTCACGCCATGACCGGCATCGCACCATGACGCGCTTCTTCACCTCCGACACGCACTTCGGCGACACACGCATCCTGCGCTCGGCCAAGCGGCCGTTCCGCACCATCGCCGAGCACGACGCCGCCCTCCTCGCCAATTGGCAGGCGACCGTGATGCCGGCGGACGAGATCTGGCACCTCGGCGATGTCGCGCCGGGCTACTCGTCCACGGCGCTCGACGTGCTGATGGCGCAGCTGCCCGGCACCAAGCACCTGATCACCGGCAACAACGACGACGAGACCACCCGCATCCATCCCGGCTGGGCCAGCGTCCACGACTATCGCGAGCTGATCGAGGACGAGGTGCTGTGCATCCTGTGCCACTACGCGCTGCGCACCTGGAACAAGATTGGGAAGGGCTCGCTCGACCTCCACGGCCATTCCCACGCGATGCTAAAGCCGCTGACTCGGCAGTTCGACGTCGGCGTCGACGCCTGGGATTACACACCGCGCACGTTGGCCTTCATGCGCGAGGCGCGCAAGCGGTGGCGGAGCAAGACGGTCGCTCCGCCTAAGAAGCGCGAGGCGAACAAGGTGGAGGTTTAATCGTATTCCGGGTAGAGGATGATGTAACGCTCGGCCGATTTAAGCTACATCTGGGAGACCGGCTCTACTTCCCGCTATGCTCGACATGGTAGAGCAGCGTACGGCATACGGTGCGGATCTCGTCGGCCGAGAGCTTGCCGGGAACGTTGGCGCCCAGGCGAGCCATGGCGGTCACCTGCTGCTGCAGCGACGGCGTGAACGCCTTGTCCGGAGAGATGTGGAACAGCGCCGCCAGCGGCGCGAGGGTGTCGATCGAAAGGTCGGCTTTGGCGACGTTGGACATGACATATCCCGGCCTACGCACTCGATAAGATGCGCATTCGTAGCAGATGCTACCGCAGAAGTTAACGGGGTCGCGAAAACTTCAATAATCCGCGTGCTTTGCCAAAGTCGACGGGCAGCCTCCAGTTCTTCGGCGGAGCTACGCCACCATCGCATCGCCGACCGGTCTCGACGGCGCGACAAGGTTTTGGCCGAGATAGGAGCCCAGCCGCCCGGCCTGTTCCGGCCTCAGCTGCAGCCCGAGCTTGGAGCGCCGCCACAGGATATCGTCGGCCTCGCGCGCCCATTCCTCGGCGACGAGGTAGTCGACCTCGGCGCGTCAGCCCGGCGCCGAAATCCTCGCCGAGGTCGGCGAGGCTCGCGGCCTCGCCCAGGATCGTCGGCGCCCGCGTGCCGTGGTCGCGCGCCAGCCGGTGCGCAAGGCGCTCCGGCAGCAACGGATAGCGCTCGCGGAAGCCGGCGTACCAGCGCTCGAAATCGGCGTCGGCCATGTCGCCGCCGGGCAGCGCGGCATCGGCGGTCCAGGCCAGGGCGAGCGGCTGCGGCAGGTAGCGGCCGAGCTTCTCCAGCGCGTGCTCGGCGAGCCGGCGGTAGGTGGTGATCTTCCCACCGAAGATCGACAGCACGGGGGCGCTGCCGCCCTGGTCGTGCACGTCGAGCACATAGTCGCGCGTCACTGCCGAGACGTTCTTGGCGGCATCGTCGAATAGCGGGCGCACGCCGGAATAGCTCCATACCACGCCATCGGGCGTCACCGGCCGTTTGAGAAAACGGTCGACGCTCTCGCAGAGGTAGGCGGTCTCCTCGTGCGAGATCGTCACCGGGCCAGGCGCCGCCTCGTGCGGCACGTCGGTGGTGCCGATCAGGGTGAAATCGTGCTCGTAGGGGATGGCGAAGACGATGCGCCTGTCAGAATTCTGGAAGATGTAGGCGTGCTCGCCCTCGTAGAGCTTGCGCGTCACGATATGGCTGCCCTTGACGAGACGCACCACCGCCTTGGCGTTGACCCTCAGCGTGCCGCCCAGCGTCTCGCTGACCCACGGCCCGGCGGCGTTCACGACGATGCGGGCGGCGACGTCCTCCTGGGCGCCGGCGGCGGCGCGGATCGTCGCCTGCCAGGCTTCGCCGACGCGGCGCGCCGACGCCACGGTGGTGCGGGTGCGCACGTCGGCGCCGCGAGCGGCGGCATCCATGGCGTTCAACATCACCAGCCGGCTGTTCTCCACCCAGCAGTCCGAGTAGAGGAAGCCCGCCGTGATGTGGGGGCGCAGCGGTGCGCCGTAGGGCGAGCGCGACAGCGCCACCGCCGCGGAGCGCGGCAGGATCTTCAGCCGCGCCAGGTGATCGTAGAGGAACAACCCGATGCGCAGCAGCCATTGCGGCCGCAGCCCTTCGTTATGGGGCAGCACGAAGCGCAGCGGCCAGATGATGTGCGGCGTGATCCTGAGCAGCCGCTCGCGCTCCATCAGGGCCTCGCACCAGCCGGAACTCGTATTATTCGAGATAGCGCAGGCCGCCGTGGATCAGCTTGGTGGAAGAGGACGAGGTGGCGGAGGCGAGGTCGTCCTTCTCGCACAGCAGCACCTTAAGACCGCGTCCGGCCGCATCGCGGGCGATGCCGGCGCCATTGATGCCGCCGCCGATGACGAGTAGATCATAGGTCTGCATTCGCGCCGGGCTCCTCTTCGCCGGATCCGAGGTGAATATAGCGTCGGCGAGCGCCGACACGTTGTCGCCTCCCGGTCACGCCGCGCTCTTCCAAGTCGGTGTCCGCCGACACCGCGTTTTCGGCAATTCGGCGTCCGCCGACGTCGCTTGGCGAGTAGGTGCCGAACGCCGACATGGCCTTTCGCCGAGGCGCCAGCTGCCGCAGCGACAATGTTCACCCTCGCCGGCAGCCGCCGCTTCTGCCAGCCTCGTTCCACCCGCCGATGGAGCCCGCCCCTGCCCCTGCCGCTGCTTCTGCCGATCCGCCCCGTCACCAGCGCGATCGTCGCCGTCTCGGTGGCGAGCGGCCTTGCCGCGGGCCTGGCTGCCGGCGGCCTCCTCCTTGTCGCCGCCGCGATGACGCGCCGGGCATGATCCTCTTCTACTGGCCGATGATCGGCGCCATACACTTCTTCTCCGCCGCCGCCATGGGCGTAATGGCCGTGCTCTCGGGTAAGGCGCTGCGTGACTTGGGCCGGCCGCCCGATCGCGACGTGCCGTGAGCACAACGCTCGGGCGGGCGCTCGTCTCCGGCAGCTGCGGCTGTCTCGCCTCGGTGGCGGCGCTGGCGCTGGTGGCGCGCGCCGAGGGCAAGGCGGCGGCGCAGCCGCTCAACGCCACCAGCCATTGGCTCAATGGTGATCGCGCCGCCAGCTTTCGCGGCGTCGACGCAGCGCGCACCGGCACCGGGCTCGCCACCCATCTCACCGCGACGGTGTTCTGGGCCAGCCTCTTCGAGGCCTGGGAAGGCCCGCGCCGGCGCCCCGGCCGGCTCGGCCGCGCCGCCGCGGTGTCGGCCTTCGCCGCAGCCGTCGACTACACGGTCACGCCGCACCGCTTCACGCCCGGCTGGGAGCTGGTGCTGAGCAAGGGCGGCATGGCGGTGGTCTATGCCGCGATGGCCGCCGGCTTCGCCGTCGCGCCGGACTGAGACCCGCCAGCCGCCGCGCCGTCGGCGCTTGGAAGGCAACAGCCAAGCGGCTACAAGGGCGCGAACGGCTCAGCCGAAGGATCAAGCCATGGCTCACGACCACGACGCCCACGACGACGGGTCGCACGGCGCCGACGCCGCCCCGGCGACGATCGACAAGGTCGCGGCCAAGGTGTCGCCGAAGGACGCGATCATCGAGGCGCTGATGGAGCTCGCCGGCGAGCGCACCTGGGAGGACATCTCCATCACAGATGTCGCCACCCGTGCCAACCTCTCGCTAGCCGACTTCCGCGACCAGTTCCCCTCCAAGGGGGCGGTGCTCGCTGCGTTCTCGCGCAAGGTCGACCGCGTAGTGCTCGAGGCCACCTCCGACGACCTGATGGGCGAACCAGCCAAGGAGCGACTGTTCGACGTGCTGATGCGCCGGCTCGACGCGCTGACCCCCTACAAGCTCGGTCTCGAGGGCGTCGCCGAATGGGTCGGGCGCGCGCCGATGGCTGCGGCCGCGCTCAACCGGCTCGAGCTGAACTCCATGCGCTTCATGCTGGAGGCCGCCGGCATCGAGTCCGAGGGCCCCGTCGGCGCCTTCAAGCTGCAGGGCCTGGTGCTGCTGTGGGGCCGCATCCTGCGCACCTGGTTCCGCGACGACGATCCCGGCCTGGCGCAGACCATGAGCCAGCTCGACAAGGAACTCGACCGCGGCGGCAAGATCGTCGGCCGCGCCGAGGACCTCAACCGTCTCGCCTCGCCGCTGTTCTCCCTCGCTCGCGCCATGTTCGAGCGCCGCCCCGACTACCCCCGCGAGACCGACGGCTGGAAGAAGGCTCCGGAGGAATCGGCCGGGCTGTAGGCACGCTCTTTCCCCGCGGGAGAAGAGATCGTCCTGCCACACCGCGGCACCTCAGGCGAGCTGCCTTCTCCCTCCTGCAAGCAGAGAAGGTGGCGCGAAGCGCCGGCTGAGGGGCGGGCCAACTGCCCGTTCAGTCGAACAGGCTCGACACGCTCTCTTCCTTGGCGGTGCGCGCGATGGCCTCGCCGATGAGTGGCGCGATCGAGATGCAGCGGATGTTGCGAGCGACCCGCACCGCCTCGGTGGGCTGGATGGTGTCAGTCAGCACCATCTCCTTGAGCTGGGAGGAGGCCACGCGGGCCACCGCGCCGCCCGAGAGCACGCCGTGGGTGATGTAGGCCGACACTTCCTTGGCGCCCGAGGCCAGCAGCGCGTCGGCGGCATTGCACAGCGTACCGCCGGAATCGACGATGTCGTCGACCAGGATGCAGGAGCGGCCGCGTACGTCGCCGATGATGTTCATCACCTCGGATTCGCCGGCGCGCTCGCGGCGCTTGTCGACGATGGCGAGCGGCGCGTCGATGCGCTTGGCGAGCGCGCGGGCGCGGATCACGCCGCCGACATCGGGCGAGACCACCATGACGTCGGAGAGGTTCATCTTCTCCTTGATGTCGCGCACCATGACGGGCGCCGAAAAGAGGTTGTCCGTCGGAATGTCGAAGAAGCCCTGGATCTGGCCGGCATGCAGGTCGACGGTCAGCACGCGGTCGGCGCCGGCGTGGGTGATCATGTTGGCGACGAGCTTGGCCGAGATCGGGGTGCGCGGGCCGGCTTTCCGGTCCTGCCGGGCGTAGCCGAAATACGGGACCACGGCGCTGATGCGCCTCGCCGAAGCGCGGCGGCACGCATCCGTCATGATCAGGATCTCCATGAGGTGGTCGTTGGCCGGGAACGAAGTCGACTGGACGATGAAGACGTCCTGTCCGCGCACGTTCTCCTGGATCTCGACGAAAACCTCCATGTCGGCGAAGCGCCGGACCTGACACTTGGTGAGCGGCACGCCGAGGTAGGCGGCAATGGCCTCGGTCAGGGCACGGTTGGAATTGCCCGCCAATATTTTCATGATTCTGCCATACTCACCGTCGCGAGCGGGCTCTTAGCAGCCACGCCGCGGCGGAACAACGCGCCCCGGCGTGTCGAGGCCGGGCGCGGTTGAGGCTCAGCCTTTGTACCGGCTCCAATTCTGCGAGCCACAGATGCCGCCGCCGGGCACGCAGCCCTCGACCTTCAGCGTATCGGCGCCTTGCAGCGAGATCTTGCCGTTGTAGATCTGCCCATCCTCGGCATTGTAGGTCTCACCCGACCAGCTGTTGGCGCCTGCCGGCTTCATCGAGAACATGACCTGCATGCCGATGGTCGAGCGGTTGCGCTTTCGCGGGTCGGGATTGCGGTAGTCCTTACCGGCTTGCCCCTTGGCGACGAAGCCGCAGAAGCCGCCGCCGCACTTGGAGATGCGCACGACCGCGGAATGGTCCTCGACCGTCCACTCGCCGGCGGGGCCGTTGCCGGCGGCCAGCGCGGGAGCAGCCATAGCGACAGTAAGGCCGATGGAGGCAACGATGGAGCGTAGCTTCATGGTGGGTTCCCCTGGGCGTGCCGCTTCGCGCGAAGCGCGACGGAGCGGCCCTGCAAGGAGACGCTCCTTTTCACGGGCAGCCCTTAACGCGCGCGAGACGCCGCCGCAACGCCGGCGCCGGCGGAAGAGAGCTTTTACCGCAGGGTTGTTGCGCCTCGGGCGCGTCGAAGCAAGCGCGCCGGCGTCTTCCCAGCTTCCTCCGAGGCGCTTAGATCACGACGATGCCCATGCAAGAAGCCGAAGCCGTCGACCTCGAGGACCTCGACATCGACGCGCCCGAGGCGCCGCTTCCCGATCCGGGTCCCGAGGACGATGCCGCCCCCGCCTCGGTCAAGGCCGGCGCGGCGGCGATCCGCTCGTACTGGAAGCACGCTCCCAAGGGTCCGGGCGTCTACCGCATGATCGGCGCCGACGAGTCGGTGCTCTACGTCGGCAAGGCCAAGAGCGTCCGCAAGCGCATCGCCAGCTACATGCGCCCCTCCGGGCACACCAACCGCATCGCGCGCATGATCGCGCTAACGCAGAGCATGGTGTTCGTCTCGACCGCCACCGAGACCGAGGCGCTACTGCTCGAGACCAACCTTATCAAGCAGTTGAAGCCACGCTTCAACGTGCTGATGCGGGACGACAAGTCGTTCCCCTACATCCTGCTCACCGGCGACCATGCGGCTCCACAGATCGTTAAGCATCGCGGCGCTAGGTCGCGAAAAGGCGACTATTTCGGGCCTTTCGCCAGCGTCTGGGCGGTCAATCGCACGCTGAACGCGCTGGAGCGCGCCTTCCTGCTCCGCTCTTGCTCGGATTCCTACTACGACAACCGCACGCGGCCGTGCTTGCTGCACCAGATCAAGCGCTGCTCGGCGCCCTGCACCGGCGAGATCTCGGGCGAGGATTACGCCGTGCTGGTGAAGGAGGCTCGCGCCTTTCTCACCGGCAAGAGCCGCGCGGTGCGCGACCTGCTCGCCGCCGAGATGGGCACGGCCTCGGAGAACCTCGAGTTCGAGCGCGCGGCGCGGCTGCGCGATCGCATCGCCGCGCTTTCGGCGATCCAGGGCGAGCAAGGCGTGAACCCGAAGACCACGGAAGAGGCCGACGTCTTCGCCGTGATCGAGCAGGCCGGGCAGTTCTGCATCGAGGCGGTGTTCTTCCGCACCTACCAGAACTGGGGCAACCGCGGCTACTTCCCTAAGGCCGACCGCACGATGGCCCCGGCCGAGGTGCTCGAGGGTTTTCTCGCCCAGTTCTACGCCGACCGCCCTCCCCCGCGCCTCGTGCTGCTCTCCCACGATTTCGAGGACCGGGCGCTGCTGGAGATGGCGCTGTGCGAGCGCTACGGGCAGAAGGTCGAGATCGCCGTGCCGCAGCGCGGCGAGAAGCGCGACCTCGTCGAGCACGCCCTTACCAACGCCAAGCAGACGCTGGGCCGCACGCTGTCGGAGACGGCCTCGCAGGAGAAGCTGCTGGCCGCGCTCGCCGAGGCGTTCGGGCTGGAGCGCCGGCTGCGCCGGGTCGAGGTCTACGACAACTCGCACATCATGGGCACGAACGCCGTCGGCGCCATGGTGGTGGCAGGCTCCGCCGGCTTCATGAAGATGCACTATCGCACCTTCAACATCAAAGGCGAGGAGCTGACGCCCGGCGACGACTTCGGGATGATGCGCGAGGTGCTGCGGCGCAGGTTCGCGCGGCTGAACAAGGAGGCGCCGGCGGCGGAGCGGCCGAAGCTGACGGCGGAGCCGACGAAGCCGACCTACGCCGGGATCGTGGCGCCGCCCAAGACGATGCGGCAACGACAGGCGCAAGCCGAGTCCTCTCCCGCAAAGCAAGGGAGGGGGACCATGCGCAGCATGGTGGAGGGGGCGGCCGTCGCTTCTGACTTGGTCGATGTTCCGCCCGACGATATCGACGGCGAGGACGACGCCCTGCCCCAGCCTCCTCCACCGCGTGCGGCGGTCCCCCTCCCCCGCTTCGCGGAGGAGGATGCCGTCGCCGGGGAGGATCAGCCCGAGCCCGACGAAAGTTTCCCCGCGCGCCCCGACCTCGTCCTGATCGACGGCGGGCTCGGGCAATACAATGCCACGCGCGCGATCCTCGACGAGCTCGGCGTCACCGACGTCGCCGTCGCCGGCATCGCCAAGGGGCGCGACCGCGACGCCGGCCGCGAGATGTTCTTCGTGCCGGGCAAGGAGCCGTTCCGCCTCTCGCCGCGCGATCCCGCGCTCTACTTCGTGCAGCGTCTGCGCGACGAGGCGCATCGCTTCGCAATCGGCACGCATCGCGCCCGCCGCAAGAAGGACTTTACAAAGAGCCCGCTCGACGAGATCGCCGGCATCGGCCCGGCCCGCAAGCGGGCGCTGCTCAACGCCTTCGGCACGGCCAAGGCGCTGTCGCGCGCCACGCTGGGCGATCTGGAGAAGGTGCCGGGCATCAACGCCGGCACGGCGAAGCTGGTCTACGACCATTTTCGCGAGCAGAGCGGGTAGCATCCTTGTCATTCTAGGGGCGGCGCAGCCAAACCCGAACGACAACCTACCCCACCGGGAACAGCTTGCTCACGATCCACAACGCCACCAGCAGCGTGACGCCGATGCCGAGGCTCCAGCCGATGAGCTTCTTTTCGATGGGCAGCAGCGGCTCGTAGGCGGCGTTGCCGAGCTCGGTCTTCAGGTCGGGCTTGGGGGTCGGGGTGACCATGGGTGTGCTCCTCAGCCGGCCAGCGGCGGCTTGATGCCGGCGAAGAAAATCCAGGAGATGATCAGCCCGACCCAGATCACGAAGCCAAACAGGCTGACGACGTAGACGGCGGCGAGTCGGCCGATGCCGGCCTGCCACAGCCGGTTGAAGTTCGACATCACGCCAATCGAGAAGAAGGTCAGGATGAAGAAGATCACCCGGAAGGCGTTGGCGGACGTGACCGTGGCGGTGAGCTGCGCCGCGCCGGCCTTGGGCAGAGTCAGCACTAGGGCGAGCGTGACGCCGAAGGTCAGCGCGAAGCCGAGGATGAACTTGGGGAAGCGTTGCCAGATCTCGACCGCGCGGGCCTCCTCGCCCGGCACGACGTTGATGTAGCGCGTCCAGATGAAGGCCAGGATGAAGGCCCAGATGCCGATAAAGACGTCGATGAAGATCTTGATCGCCGCCGTGGTGCCGAGGATCCAGCCGGCCTGGTAGTTGACGCCTTCCGCCGAGTTCTTGGCCAGGATCAGCGCTTCGGTGATGCCGCCGGCCGCCACCGCGCCGCCGTCGGTCTTGACCGCGAGCCCCATCCAGGCGGCGGCTACCAGCGGCTCGTGCGAGAGGAAAGCCTGCGCAAGGAACGGCAGGATCAGCACCTCGACCACGGCGAAGATCACCACCAACGAGGAGACCAGCACCGGGATGATAGGCCGTGCGCGGATCGCGCCGCCGGTCGCCACCGCCGCGGCGACGCCGCAGATCGAGATGCCGGAGGCCAGCGGCACCGCCCACTCGCGGTTGAAGCCGAACCAACGCCGCGCGACGTAGTACACGACCGCCCAGTAAATGAGGTAGGCTTCGATGATCGCGGCAACGCCGCGCAGCACGATCGTCGACGCGAAGCTGAGCTTGCCGCCGATCGTCACGGCCAGGAAGGCGCCGAGCAGCACGATGGCCACCTTGATGTAGAGCTCCGGCCGGATTGCCTCGCCGAGCCATTCGGCGAAGCGCGGGAAGACGTTGGCGACAACGAGGCCGGCGAGGAGCGCCACGATGAACCCGCCCTCGTTGGTGAGGCGCAGCGACCAGCCGATGCCAAACTTCGTGTAGTCGGCCGGCAGCACCACGGCGAAATGCGCCCAGCTGCCGAGGATCCAGGCGGCATAGGCGATGAAGAAGGTGACCGTGAAGCGCAGCGCGAAGCTGCCCGCCTCGAAGCCCATCGCGACGCCGGTGGCGGTGAGCACCACCAGCAGCGACACGTAGGTCAAAGCGAGGCTACCGCCGCCACCGAGCCAGGCGTAGGTCCTGGCCGCCGGCTTCAACGCCGCGGTCGCGTCCATCCACACCGAGGTGGAGACGACCCAGCCCAAGAGGTCGGTGCCGGCGAGACCAGCGAGCGCGAGGGCGACGACGAGCGCACCCACGACGAGCGCCGCCCAATCTTCAGTCAGGGTCCTGCGCGGCGAAGGAATGGGGGCGGAGAGAGCGATATCGGACAAGAATCGGCTCGTGTGTGGTTCACTTCGTTCTACGCGCGGGCTACCTTGCCGGGCCATGAAATTGCGAGGGCGCGATGAGGGACGCCGAGAGACAGTTCTTCTCTTTGCAGCAGCGCTGGCGCCATACGGTTCAGAGCTTCGCGGCCGTCGACTGCGAAACGGGCAGGAAGGCGTAGCACTTCCCGGACGCCTTCAATAGCAAAACGTCTTGGCCTCGCCGCCTTCCATCGTGGACGGGCAGACCTTGGTAGGCTTTTCGGGGTCGTAGCTTCCTTTCTGCATCGCCGCGCAACCGGTGAGGCAGAACAGGGCCAGCGTCGTGAGCAGGACGAGTGCTTTCGATATCATACTGGCAGTTAGAACGACGATTGGGTCGGGCTTTGGGCCGAAGTCGCGTTTGCGGCGCGGTGCCGAAGCGCGCTGGTCTTCTCCGCCGTCCTGTCGGCCTCAATCTCATCGGCTTACGTTCGCAATCTGTTCGTGTCATCCTCCCAGGACTTTGCTGGAGGTGCAGTGCTAAACGAGCGAACACGATCTGGTAAGATCAGCTCACGGTTTCTGCGCTATTTAGACCTAGTCGACATCCAAGCTTGCGATAAAGCCTTCGTGGTTCAAAGCTTGCAGATCTATTCACCTTTGGCGTGCTTGGCTGACTGAATGATGCGGGACTTCTTCAACGCCTATGTGCGCGATGTCTTCCCGGCACGCCGGGCGGCTGCGGGCGCGTCGTGGCAATGGCCTGGCGATGAATGGGCGAGCGACGCTTTGCGCACGGCGACCTGGCGCTGGATCGTCGAAGGCTGCCCAGCCACGCTCGGCCAAGTCGTCGAGATCGGGCCGGGAGCTGGCAAGTACACCGACCTGGTGCTGCGTTTCACCGCGGCGCACGTCACCGCCTTCGAGATCAGTGATGCGTTCATTACCTGTCTCGAGCAGCGTTGCGCCGGCTCCGTCGCGGACGAAAGGTTGCGGGTGCGGCGCATCGACTGGACAGATAACGAAGGCCTGCTCCGCTCACACGGAGGCCGGCGAGACATCGACCTCGTGCTCGCCATCGACGTCCTCATGATGATGGATTTCCAATCGGCGCTGGTCTATCTCGTGTCCGCCGCGGCCATGCTTCGAACAGGGGGACGCCTGCTGGCGACCTTCGCCGACGCGGGCAGCGAGAGCGGCTTCGCCCGGATGATGCGCGATCTCGGGCGACACTCCGCGACCGACCCCGCGCCTTGCACCCGCTTCCATTGGGTCGATCGCACGCTTCTGGAGCGCGTGCTCCCACGCCTGGGGTTCGGCTCCGTCTCCATCGTTCACGGCCCCGATGGCGGGCTCGATATCGCGCGCCTCTACGTCAGCGCCGAATTGATCGATCCCGAGAGGGGCGCGCGCGCCGCCGCGAACCTGCGTCCCGTCGGTGGAGATGCCACGAACCGCATAGGACCCCTCGCCTGAACGAGCAGCAGCAAACCCTTCCGCAGCCTATAGCGGCGTTGCCGCGGGTTCCTTTCTACCGACCAGCGCTTGCTCATTCGGCCATCGGTTTCGTCAAGGAAGCCCTGAGCGGCTCCATCTCGGGTGGTGGTCACTTCACCGCGCTTTGCCACACGCTGCTGCGCCGCGCCGTCCCTAACGCGATTCCTTTCCTCACCTCGTCCTGCACGGATGCTCTGGAACTCGCCGCGCTCGCGCTGGACCTGTCGCCCGGCGACGAGGTGGTAATGCCGTCGTGGACCTTCCCGTCGAGCGCCAACGCCTTCGCCCTGCGTGGCGCCGTTCCGGTCTTCGTTGACGTCGATCCCGACACGCTCAACATTGATCCCGCCGCCGCCGAGGCGGCGATCACGGGGCGTACCCGCGCCCTTCTCTGCGTGCATTACGCCGGGGTGGCCTGCGACATGGCGAGCCTGCGCGCGCTCTGCGAGGAGCACGCGATCGCCCTCGTCGAGGACGCGGCGCAGGGCTACGGCGCGTTCTGGTGCGAGCAGCCGCTCGGGGGCCTCGGCGACATGGGTGCCTTCAGCTTCCACGGCACCAAGAACGTGAGCTGCGGCGAGGGCGGTGCGCTCACCGTCGTGCGCAGCGACCTTCTCCCGCGCATCGAGATCGCCTGGGAGAAAGGCACCGATCGCGTGCGCTACGGCCGCGGCAAGGTCGATCGCTACCAATGGCTGGATCTGGGCTCGTCGTTCCTGCCTTCGGAGCTCACGGCGGCGCTGCTGACCGCGCAATTGGCCGAGGCTCACGCGATCACCGCGGCACGACGCGCGGCCTGGCACCGCTACGCCGCGCTCTTCGCCGAGGCCGCGGCGCCCGGCGTGACGCCGCTCGGCGTCCCGTACTACGCCCGGCATAACGGCCACATCTTTGGCGTTCAGCTGCGCGAGGGCGCTTGGCGCAAGCCAGTGCTTGCCGCGCTGGCCGCCGAAGGCGTCGACGCGCGAACCCACTACCAGCCGCTGCACCTGTCGCCGGCCGGCCGGCGACTGTGCCGTATCGCCGGCGCGCTGCCGACGACCGAGGCGGCGTTCACCCGGCTCGTCCGACTTCCGCTCGACACGCACATCACCGCCGCCGAGCAGGAGCACGTGGTCGGCGTGCTGCTCGAGGCTGTGGACAGGCTGACGTAAGTCTGGGCTGCCGAAGTTCTCGCCCGCGTCTAACTATGATGTGGATTGAGCGTCCAACCCGGCGGCGAAACAGCAAAAATAAACACTTGATTCTCGAACGAACGTCGGCAGCAACGGCCCGTTAATCTTCGCTCCTTGATCTATACTTACGGAAGAGGTTAGACATGGCGCCGGTTCGATCTGATCGTGTTCTCTGTTTCGATTGCGTGCAGCTGGTCGATCCCGTGGAGATGGACGGTGTGAAGCACCTCCAGTGTTGGGTCTGCGGTCACGCAGCGCCTTTAGAAAAGGCGCTGGACGACTGTTTCCTTTTCGTCGTGGCAAGCGCCATCGCCGACTCGCTGAAGAAGGATTACGCGCGCTCCTATCGCTTCATGCCGCTCTCTGTCGACCGAGGCCGCGCTTTCGCAGATCGCAGCTTCATGGTGCGGACTGGGCGGGCGCTAGTCGCCGCGTAGCCGTGCAGAGGGCTGCTTGACTGCCACGATCGGCTTCTCGCTCGCCGGCCTCTTTCCTTTTGTGTTCGCAAGGCAGAAAGGTTCTTCTGCGCACGGGCGCGAGGATCCGGAGGTGCTCTTGCCTGACGACAAGCCGAAGTGGGACACGCCGACAAACGTCGTGTCGTCGAAACTTGACCAGGCGGGTGAGCTCGCGAAGAAGCACGGCATCTCTCCCGACAGGGCTCAGATGCTGATCGACCGATACGGGCAGGACCTCAAGCAGCTCGAAGCGGCCGCGAAAGGCGCGAAGGTCAACCCCTGATCAACGCGACGACGATTCGCCGGTCGATGGGTCAGTCTGACGTCGCAGCCGGTTGACGCGTGAGCCGGACAGCGCTTAGTCGGCGGATGAGCTACACCGTCTCCATGGTCCTGACGGGCCAACTTGCAGATTCCGGCAAGGGTATCCCCACCGAGCCTTTGCCTGGCAAATTCATGACCGTCGATGATGCCAACATCGCCGGCAACGCCGAAATCGAGCGGCGCAAGCTTGCTCCTGGCACGATCACCTATCGGGTGTATGACGATGCCGGCAAAGAGGTCGATGAGACCGGCATGGGCCTCTCATGACCGTATTGCCGTGCTTCGCTGAACAGGTGTCGATCACGGCCATTACTACTGGCGAAAACCGACGACGTGACCGTGACGCGACGGCGTATGATACTCATGTCGTGGTGGGCGGTGACGGGCTCGAACCGCCGACCCTCTCCGTGTAAAGGAGACGCTCTACCAACTGAGCTAACCGCCCGGCGGGCGAAGCGACCTTGACCGATCTCGCTCGAGGGATCAAGCGCGCGGCTCCATTGGAAGCGCCGCCTTGCCCGCTCGGCGCCAGACCGCCGACCTGAGCCATCTTCCCGACATTGAAAGTGCGCTAAGATGGCGCTCATGTCGTTGTCGATCGATCCCGCCGCACCTCTTCGCAATGCCCACCGGCGGCCGTTCCGCGTCGCCGCGCGCGTGCCGCGCTCGACTCTGGCGCTGCTCGCGGTCTCCATCCTGCTGCCACTGATGCTGTTCGGCCTCGCCGCGGGGCAGAACCGCCGAGACGTGGTCCAGGCCGCCGAGCATCGCGTCGAGCGCACCACGCGCATTCTGCACGAGCACGCGATGAAGGTCTTCGAGACCCATCAGCTGATGCTCGATCAGATCAACGAGCACCTGCGCACGATCGACTGGTCGAAGCCGGCCGAGGTGGAGGCGCTGCGCGGCCTGCTGGTGCACCTGAGCGAGCTGCTGCCCCAGGTGGCGGACGTCACCATCACCGACGCCGCCGGCGACGTGCGCGTCAGCAGCGCGCTTCGCGCCGGCGAGGCGGCGCCGAACATGGCCAACCGCGACTATTTCCGCGCGCTCAAGGCGACACCCTCGCGGCTGCCCTACGTGTCGCGCGGTGCCATGGACCGTCTCAGCGGCACCGCGATCTTCACCATGGCGCAGCGCGCGGCGAGCTCGGTGCCGGGCGGCTTCGACGGCATCGTCGCCGTCTCGATCGAGCAGAGCTACTTCAAGGAATTCTACAGCCAGACCGAGCGCGAATATTCCCACCTTGTGATCCTGGCGCGGACGGATGGCAGCGTGCTCGCCTCCGAGCCGATGCTGCCGGCGGTCGTCACGCCGCCGCGCGCCATGTTCCGGCTGAAGCTAGACGCCCACGGCAGCGACGCGCTGGTGCGGCCGGCGATGTTCGACGGCGTCAGCCGCATCTTCGGCTTCGAGAAGGTCGGCGACTATCCCGTGGTGATCGGCTTCGGCGTCACGCGGGCGTCGGCGCTGTTGCCGTGGTGGCGCAACATGTGGGGCTACGGCCTCGTCGCCGCGCTGTCGTCGCTGGCGCTGCTCGGCGTGTCCGGCTTCGCCATCCGCCAGATCGCGCTGGAGCAACGCGCCAGCGAGCGCTGGCGCCGCTCCGCCGCGCAGCTGCGCACCGAGATGGGCAGCCGCGAACGCGTCGAGGAGCAGCTGCGCCAGTCGCAGAAGATGGAGGCTGTGGGCCGCCTAACCGGCGGCATTGCGCACGACTTCAACAATCTCCTGACGGTGGTGATCGGCAGCCTCGACCTGTTGAGCCGGCGCATGAAGGAGGCCGACCCGCGCCATCGCGAGCTGGTCGCCAACGCCATCGAAGGCGCCAGCCGCGCTGCCGCACTGACCCAGCGTCTGCTCGCCTTCTCGCGGCAGCAGCCGCTTGACCCCAAGCCGCTCGCTGTCAACGACCTCGTCGAGGGCATGCGCAACCTGCTGGCGCGCACGCTGCGCGAATCCGTGGCGATCGAGCTGAAGCTTGAGGCGGGCGCCGACCGCGCCCTGGTCGATCCCAACCAGCTCGAGAACGCGGTGCTCAACCTCTGCGTCAACGCGATGGACGCGATGCCGCGCGGTGGCTCGCTGACCGTCTCGACCCGCGACGTCGAGCTCGACGCGGCCTATTGCACCGCGCGGGAAGGCCTGGTGCCTGGCTCCTATGTCGCCGTGGCCGTCGCTGACACGGGCACCGGGATGCCGCCCGACGTGCTGGCTCGCGCGTTCGAACCCTTCTTCACCACCAAACCTGTCGGCAAGGGCACGGGGCTTGGCCTCGCCCAGGTCTACGGTTTCGCCCGGCAATCCGGCGGCAACGCCGACATCGAGACCGCGGAAGGTGTCGGCACCACCATCCGCATCCTGCTGCCTCGGCTCGCCGCAGCGGCCGACAACGTCGTCCCGCTAACCGCCGCCGCTAATCCAACCGAGACGCGCCAAGCCCTCGCCGGCACCGCGGTGCTCCTCGTCGAGGACGACGACGGGGTCCGCCGCTTCGGCGCCGGCGCCCTGCGCGATGCCGGCTATCGCGTCGTCGAGGCGGCGGCGGGAGCTGACGCGTTGCGCGAGCTGGCCGCCGATTCCGAGATCGCGCTGCTTTTCACCGACGTGGTGCTCAAGGGTTCGATGACCGGTCGCGACCTCGCCGAGGCGGCGCTGCTGGCCCGGCCGGGGCTGCCGGTGCTCTACACGACGGGCTACACCGCCGATCCGCTCGTCTACGACAGCCGGCTTAGCGAGGGACTGGAGCTCCTCAGCAAGCCGTTCCGCGCCGAGGTGCTGATCGCGCGCATCGCCACGCTGCTGGAGACGCGAACCGCCGGCCAGGGTGAAAGGCAAGCCGAACGCCTGCCGGCGCTGCGGTCCGCCGCGGAATGAGCATGCTGGTCCTGTCCCTGCTTTCGGGCGGTGTGGCCGGGTTTGCGCTGGGCCTCGTCGGTGGCGGCGGCTCTATTCTGGCGACGCCGCTCCTGCTCTACGTCGTCGGCGTCGGCAGCCCGCACCTTGCCATCGGCACGGGCGCGACCGCGATCAGCGTCGCCGCTCTCTTCAACTTCGGCACGCACGCCCGCGCCGGCCACGTGCGCTGGGGCAGCGCCGCGCTCTTCGCCGCCGTCGGCGTGACCGGCGCGCTCGCCGGCTCGCAGTTCGGCAAGGCCGTCGACGGCCACGAGCTGCTCGTGCTGTTCGGCGTGCTCATGGTGGTGGTGGGCGCGCTGATGCTGCGCCCGCGCGCCGAGGGCACCGTGCCCTGCTACGACGCGCGCTCCTCGCTGCGCTGCGCCGTGCTGGCGTTCTTCGCTGGCACGGCATCGGGCTTCTTCGGCGTCGGCGGCGGATTCCTCATCGTGCCCTGCCTGCTGTTTGCCTATTCCATGCCGATGATCGATGCGGTGGGATCCTCGCTGCTCGCGGTCTGCGCCTTCTCGACGGCGACGGCGGCGAACTACGCCCGCTCCGGCCTGGTGGACTGGCCGATAGCGGCCTGGTTCGTCGGCGGCGGCATGCTCGGCGGCTTGGCCGGCATGCGGCTCGCCACGCGCCTGGGCGAGGACAAAGACCGCCTGCGCCGGCTTTTCGCCGGGCTGGTCTTCGTCGTCGCCGCCTACGTCTTCTATCGAAGCTGGGGCACCTCTGCGGGGGCATAGGCTCAAGAGCTTGACCTAGGCGAGTGACGGCCGGAACGCGGTGCCTTATGCAGTCGCGCATGCCGATCCGATCGAAAACCGCGCCGCCTTCGCCGTCGAAGGAAGATGGGTCGCTAGCGACGTTGTCCAACGCGCCCGCCGAGGAGGTGCCGCGCACCCTGGAGCGGGCGCTCGGCCTGCAGGTGCGCTCGCTGCGCCGCGAGCGAGACCTGTCGATCAGCGATCTCGCGGGGGCGTCCGGCCTCTCGGTCGGCATGGTATCGAAGATCGAGAACGGTCAGATCTCGCCGTCGCTGGCGACGATCCAGTCGGTGGCAGCAGCGCTCAACGTGCCGTTCACGTCGCTCTTCGCCGCCTTCGAGGAGAAGCGCGATTGCTCCTATGTGCCGGCCGGCCAGGGCGTCGTCATCGAGCGGCGCGGCAGCAAGATCGGGCACGTCTACGAGCTGCTCGGCGCGCTGCTCGGCGGCGACGTGGTGGTCGAGCCCTACCTCATCACGCTCGAGGAGAGCGCCGAGCCTTACACCGGCTTTCGCCACGCCGGCACCGAGTTCATCTACATGCTGAGCGGCGAGGTCGTGTACGCCCACGCGGGCGCGACGTTCCGGCTGAAACCCGGCGATTCGATGCTGTTCGATTCCGGTGCGCTGCACGGGCCGGAAAAGCTCGTCACCATGCCAATGACCTATCTATCCATCATCATCTACGCCCGGCCGCCGCGCTGACCGACGTGTCTGTCCGGGATGCTGGGGCCAGGAGAACGGCGCCGTCTTCGTCACCTCCGGCGACTGGATGCGCGCGGCTATTTTCCGCGGAAGGGCGAAGCCGACTGGCTACAAAGCCATGGGACGGCGTGAGCCGCGCCGCGCGGAACTCGAGGCCGGGATGGTGCCCCGCGAGCGCGCCGATAGCGGATCGGCATCTGCCGGCCCGACAAACCCAACGAGGACAGCGGCACGCATCTCCGCAAGCGTCGCAAGTTGCCCGGCTCCCCGCCCTTGGTCGACCCCTCTGCCGACCTATACCTGCAAAGGCCCCTGCTTGGTGCCGGTTGCAGGAATCGAACCCGCGACCTACTGATTACAAATCAGTTGCTCTACCAACTGAGCTAAACCGGCAAGTTTCGTGAGCGATAGCAGCCGTCGGCGCCGGCGGCAACACCGTCCGAGTCCGTGGCATCGTCCTTAACGAAGGGTTCAGCTTCCTCGTCTTAGCTTCTCCACAGTTCCCACGAATACTTCTGGAGCGTTCGTGGACAACGCGACGGGGGCGTCGGGTCGAACGGCGCGATGATTGGACCATTGGGGAAACGAACATGACGGGACGTTTGATGAAGACCGGGCTCGTGATCGCGCTGGGATGTGCGACCGTCGCCGGGACGATGACGCCGAGCTATGCCGGTGACCGCGGTGGCGCTATCGCCGCCGGCGTGATCGGTGGCGCGGCGCTGGGCGCGCTGGCCGCCGGTGCCGTGGGTGGCGCCTACGGGCCGCCGCCGCCGCGCACGGTCTATGTGGAGCCGGCTTACGCACCGCCGCCGCCGCGCTGCCACCGCGAACTGGTCCGCTTCTGGGACGAGGATGAAGGCGCCTATATCGAGCGTCCACGTCGCGTTTGCGATCGCTACTGAGACCATCACGGTCCAATCAAAGAAAAGGCCCCGCGACAGCGGGGCCTTTTTGCACAAACTGTGCGGCGCAAGACTTGACGCATAGAACGCAGCGGACGTTGCTCTAGAGAGGCTGCGGCTCGAGGCCGCCGGCCTCTGGGCCGGGCTTGGGCCGGGGCGATCCCGTCTGCGGCACGGGAGATGCGCGCGGCGGCGCTGGAGTCTGATCGTCGCCTGTGTCGCGCACCGGCGTCCTACCGTTAAGCAGACCGATGATCTCGTCGCCCGACAGCGTCTCGTACTCCATAAGGCCTCTAGCGAGCGTCTCGAGATCGTGGCGCTTCGTCGTGATGATCCGAGTGGCCTCGGCAAGACCGGTCTCGACGAGATGACGGACTTCGGCGTCAATCTTGCGCGAGGTCTCCTCGGAAAGGGTGTTCTTCTGGCCCATGGAATAGCCGAGGAATACCTCCTCCTGGTTCTCGCCGTACATCACCGTGCCAAGCGCGTCGGAGAAGCCCCAGCGCGTCACCATCGCTCGGGCCAGCTTGGTCGCCTGCTCAATGTCGGACTGCGCGCCGGAGGTCACCTTCTCCTTGCCGAACACGAGTTCTTCTGAGACGCGTCCACCCATCAGAACGGCAAGGCGTGAGGTCATCTGCTCATAGCTCATCGAGAGCTTATCGCGCTCGGGGAGTTGCATGACCATGCCGAGCGCACGTCCGCGCGGGATGATCGTCGCCTTGTGGACGGGATCGGTCGCCGGCACGTTCAGAGCAACGAGCGCATGGCCACCCTCATGGTAGGCGGTCAGCTCCTTCTCGCCCTCCGTCATGACCAACGTGCGACGCTCGGCGCCCATCATGATCTTGTCCTTGGAATCCTCGAACTCGACCATAGTGACAATGCGCTTGCCGCGCCGCGCGGCCATCAGCGCCGACTCGTTGACGAGGTTCATGAGATCCGCACCGGAGAAGCCCGGCGTGCCGCGAGCGACGACCTTGAGGTCGACGTCGGGTGAGAGCGGGACCTTGCGCACGTGTACCTTGAGGATGCGCTCGCGCCCGATGACGTCAGGATTCGGCACCGTGATCTGGCGATCGAAGCGGCCCGGACGCAGCAGCGCAGGATCGAGCACGTCGGGGCGGTTGGTCGCGGCGATAAGGATAATGCCCTCGTTAGCCTCGAAGCCATCCATCTCGACAAGAAGCTGGTTCAGCGTCTGCTCGCGCTCGTCGTTGCCACCACCGAGGCCGGCGCCGCGATGGCGGCCGACGGCGTCAATCTCATCGATGAAGATGATGCAGGGCGCGTTCTTCTTGGCCTGTTCGAACATGTCGCGCACGCGACTTGCACCGACGCCGACGAACATCTCGACGAAGTCCGAACCCGAAATCGTGAAGAACGGCACGTTGGCCTCGCCAGCGATGGCGCGCGCCAGCAACGTCTTGCCGGTGCCAGGAGGGCCCACGAGCAGCACGCCGCGCGGGATGCGACCGCCGAGCCGCTGAAACTTCTGCGGGTCGCGCAGGAACTCGACAATTTCCTGAAGGTCCTCCTTGGCTTCGTCGACGCCGGCGACGTCCTCGAACGTGACACGGCCGTGAGCTTCGGTCAGCAGCTTGGCCTTCGACTTACCGAAGCCCATGGCCTTACCGCCGGCCCCCTGCATCTGTCGCGACACAAAAATCCACAGAGCGATAAGCGCCAGTAACGGCAGCCCATTGGCAAGCAGCGCGATCAGCCAGCCATTGCCGTCGGACGGCGGCTTGGCATTGAGCGCCACACCCTTCTTTAGCATTGACTGCACCAGCGTCGACTGCGGATCGACCGGCGCGTAGGTCACAAAGGCGCTGTTGTCGTTGAGATGACCGGTAATCTCCTGACCCGAGATGGTCGCTTCACGCACGCGACCCTGGTCGACATCGTTAACAAGCTGACTGTAGGCGACCTCCCTGGAGGTCGTCTTTTGATTCGTGCCGCCTTGGAACAGCATCACCAGCGCGACCACCAGCAGGAAGATGATCACCCAGAGAGCGAAGTTACGAAAGTTGGGGTTCATGTGCGATCCAAGTGGAGCGGACCTGATGGTCCAAGCCCCGAGGGGCAGCTGACGAGACGACGGGCATCGGATCCGACCGGGTCTGACGCCGGTAGACCGTGGCAGCGAATGTATGCCGACCCCTGACCCTTGCCAAGGGAGCCTCACCGTGCGCGTCAATTCGGCCTTAATCGGGGCGCGGCCGCCCACGGCGTCGCGGCGGCTCCGGCGTGACCACGAGCGTTCCGCCGCCGTCGAGTGCGAGCAGCGCGCCTCCCATTGTTCGACGAAAAGGACGCCGCTCCTCGAGCGCCGCGCGCAGCGCGTCGGTCAGCGCTTCCAACCTCTCCAGCGGCAGCGGTCCGGCTTGGCCAGCGTGAAGGATTGCGCGACCGACCAGGCGCTGGACGATCTCCGGGGCCGCCGTGCGCGCGACCGCGAGGTCGGCGCGCCAGAAGCCCGGTTCGGCGAGCGGCTGCAGCTCGGCCAGCCTGCGCGCGACCTCCTTCTCGAGAGCCTCCTCGGCTCGCGCCATGCGTCGCGCTAGGCGCACCAATGCTGGCCGGTCCAGCCCCAGCGTCGCGGCGGCTTCGGCCTGTTGCCGCAGGCGTACCCGATGGTAGGTCGGATCCTCGTTCGAGGGATCGGCGACGAAGGCGAGACTCTCGGCGGCGCAGATCGCCAGCAGGTCGAGTTTGGCCAATTCGAGCAGCGGGCGCACCAGCGCGACGCCTTCGGTGAGGGGGGTCTCGCGGCGCATGCCGGCCAGGCCGGCAACGCCGCTGCCGCGGCCGAGCCGCATCAGCACGGTTTCGGCCTGGTCGTCGGCGTGGTGCGCGGTGAGGACGTAAGGCGCGCCGATGGAGCGGGCGTGCTCGCTCAAGAGCCGGTAGCGAGCCGCCCGCGCCTTCTCCTGGATCCCGCTTATGGGCTTGGGTCCGGTCCAGGCTAGGATCGCGTGCGGCAGTCCATAGCCGCCGGCAGTCGCGGCCACCGTCACGGCCTCGTCGGCGGCTTCCGGCCGCAGCCCGTGGTCCACGGTGGCGACGTGAAGCTCTGGACCGCGCATTGCTGACGCCCGCCAGGCAACCGCGAGGTGCAGCAGCGCCGTCGAATCCGGGCCGCCGGAAACCGCGAGGACCAGGGCCGGCGCGGCCTCGAGGCTGGCGAAGAGCTTTGCAAGGTCGACATCGTCCGTTGCCGCGCGCGGACGGACCGCGTTCAGCACTGGGCGCGCTTGAGCTCCCGCTCGGCGCCGTTCTTCACGTAGGCAGGTGCGTTAGGGTATTTGCGGCCGACCTCGGAGAAGGTGGCGCAGGCCTGCTCCTTGGCGCCCAGCAGCTTCAACGACATGCCCAGGTGCAACAACGCATCGGGGGCCCGCGACGAGCTCGCGTAATCGGTCGAGATCTTGAGGTACTGCTCAGCCGCCTCTCGACTGCGCCCGCGCTGCGCGAAGCTCTCGCCAAGGTAGTAGGTGGCGTCGGCGGCGAGCTTCGACTTCGGGTTCTTCTGGATGAAGGTGGTGAAGCCCTTCTCGGCGTCCTCGTATTGCTTGTCGCGGTAGAGTCCGAGCGCGGCGTCGAACTCGCCGCGCGGCGTGGCCGGCGCGGCGCCGGCTGCGGCATCCGCATTGGCGATGATGGTGCCGTTCGGAGTCACGGTGCCGCCGACCTGCCGCGGGGTCGAGGATGGCAGGCGCAGTGTCGGCGCCAGCGTATCATCACCGGCGCCGCGGGCAAGCTTGCCGCCGGCGAGATCCATCGGGGCGCCACCGGTGTCGTCGGGTTGCGCGGAGGCGGCGGAGCCCAACGGCTTAGGCTTGCCGGGCGCGCCGGCGCCGGCGGCGTCGGGATCGAAGGCATCGTCGCGGCGCTTGCGCGGCTTCGGCGTCGAAGGCTCGACTTGGGCGACAGCGTCCGGCTCCGCCGGCGCCCGCGTCTCGGCCTCGGCGCGCTTGCGCGGCGGCGCCGCGCTGAGGCGCGAGTCGACGTCGGCCTGGAACTTCTGCAGCTGCTCGACCAGCCTGCGGTTGGCGTTCTGCAGCTCCTCGATCTGCCCGGTCATCTCGCGGATGCGGCTCTCGGCCTTGCTCATGCGGATGGCTACCGAACCGGCATCGGGCGAGTCCACTTGGCCGCGCGGCGTCGTCGGATAATCGGGATCGCCGGCACCGGGCTCCTCGTAGCCGCGCGGCGGCCTGTCGTAGTCCTGCGCCGAGACCGGCAACACCGCCGCGGCGAAGGGGATCGCGAGCGGCAGGGCGAAGAGAACGCGGGGCAACTTCATCGCTTGCGGGTCCGAAGGGTGGGCGGCGATGCGGCATCTAAGCGGGGCAAAGCGGGCGGATTTTGGCCGGAGCGGAGCCTTGCTGGCGCTGCAGAGCCGAGCGAAAGGATCAGACCCTTTCGCGGGTGTGCGGGACGTGCGCCACGAAGCGCAGCATGATCTGGTCGTACCAGCGCGAGGGAAGCACGCGTCCAAAGAGTGCGGCGGCATAGAGGAAGAAGGGAAAGGCGATCGTCGCCCTGCCCTGCTCTAGCCGGCGCCGGATCAGGGCGCCTGCCGCCGCCTCGGAGAGTTCGCCCGGCTTGAACGCAGAGATGGAATCGTTGAGCGGAGTCTTGACGTAGCCGGCGACGATGAGGCTGACGAGCACGCCGCGCCGCTCCAGCCGCGCCCTGATCGACTCGGCATAGGCGTGCACTCCCGCCTTGGTGATGCAATAGGCCGGCGAATAGGGCAGCCCGTGCAGGCCGGCGATGGAGCCGACCATGGCGAGGTGCCCGGTGCCGCGAGACGTCATCGGCTGGATCAGCGGCTCGATCGTGTTGAGCACGCCCATGAGGTTGGTGGCGATGATGGCGCGCACCGCCTCCGGCTCCTCGGCGAACTCGTCCGGGCCGAGGCCCGTGGTGATGCCGGCGTTGGCGACGACGAGGTCGAACGGCTGGCGGGCGTCGGCGGCGGCGATCCAGGTCGCCATGGCCACGCGGTCGCGGACGTCGAGCGATGCGGTCTCGACCGCAGCGCCCTTGGCGCGGGCGGCGGCCGTCGTGGCCTCCAGGCGACCGGCGTCGCGGCCGACGAGGGCGAGCCGGACTCCCGGCGCCGCATAGGCCAGCGCGATGCCGCGACCGATGCCGCTGGAGGCGCCGGTGACCAGCACGGAGCAGTGCGAGCGGTTCATGGGTCGACGAACGCCTCGCCGAGGCAGACGAGATCGGCCTCTGCGTCCGCGGTCGCCTCGCGCTTGACCGTGAGCCGCAGCACGACCGGAGTTCCCGGCGTCGCCTGCACCACCTTGGCCGAGATCTCGAAGCTCTCATCGACCAGCACGGGACGGATGAACTTGGCCGAGAGCTTGCGGATCGTCGCGGCGGGCCGCCAACGCGCGAGATAGGTCTCGAAGCAGCCCATGATCAGCATGCCGTGAATTGGCGGCCGCGGCAGGCCGGCCTTGGCGGCGAGCACGGGATCGGTGTGCAGCGGGTTGCTGTCGGCCGAGGCGGCGGCATAGGCCAAGACCGCCGTCGCCGGGAACGGGCCGAAGCGATGCGATGCAACCACCTCGCCCCGCCGAGGCGCCGCGCTCACGCCGCCGCCGCGGAAGTGGAGAACAGGCGCAGGATCGTCTCGACGCGGACGAGCGGCGTGCCGGCCGCATCGCTGATCGTGCCGGCGAGCACGAGGCGCTCGGGCGAGGCCTCGCGACGGGCGGCGAACTCCATCGCGTAGCGTCCATCGACAACGAGTGGAGCGAGGTACTCGAAGACCTGCGATTCGTGCACCGGCACGAGATCCTCCTCCGGCGCCAGCGCGAGCAGCGCCTCGCGCAGCTCCGGGGCGGCGAGCCAGCGCATCGGAAAGGTGGAGGGCACGCCCTCGCCCGGCTCGAGGCCGGTCGCGGCACGAAACGCCGCAACCTCGGCGCGCGTGGCCGCGACCGGGAAGGTGCCGAGCGGCGTCATGCTGCCTCGCGGATCACCAGCACGGCGTTGACGCCGCCGAAGGCGAAGGAATTCGACATGGCGGTATGGATGCGCAAAGGGCGCGCCACGTTGGGGATGCAATCGACCGGACATCTCTCGTCCGGCTCGAGGAAGTTGATGGTCGGCGGCGCGATCTGCTCGCGCATCGCGTTGAGCGTCACGACGAGTTCGAGCGCTCCGGCGGCGCCGAGGCCGTGGCCGTGGATCGGCTTGGTCGAGGAGATCGGCAGGTGCGCCGCCCGCTCGCCGAACACGGCATGCAGCGCCGCCGACTCGGTCGTGTCGTTGACGATCGTCGCCGTGCCGTGGGCGTTGACATAGTCGATGTCGTCCGTCGTCACGCCTGCATCCTCAAGCGCGATGACCATCGCGCGCGACGCGCCTGCGACGTCGGGGGCGACCATGTCCTTGGCATCGGTGGTGGTGCCGTAGCCGGCGAGCTCGGCGAGCGGTGTCGCGCCCCTCACGCGGGCATGGTCCTCGGATTCCAGCACCACGACGCCGGCACCGGCGCCGAGAACCATGCCGTTGCGGCCCTTGGAGAAAGGCCGGCAGAAGTCAGGCGTCATCACCCGCAACGCTTCCCAGGCGAGCATGGCGTTGTTTGTGATATGATCCTCCGTGCCGCCGACCACGGCGATATCGACGGCGCCCGAGCGAATCAACTGATAGCCGATCCCGATCGCCTGCGTCGCCGAGGAGCAGGCGGAGGCGACCGCGAAGCTGACGCCTTGCAGACCGTAGCGGATCGAGAGGTTGGCCGGGCATGCCGAAGGGATCAGCTTGGGCACCATGAGCGGATGCGGCCGGCCCTTCTTGATCAGCGAGAGGTGGATGCCCTCCTCGATCGTGATCATGCCGCCGATGCCGGTGCCCACGATGCAGGCGGCGCGCGGTCCCAACCGGGTGCTTCGATCGTAGCCGGCCTGGGCCATCGCTTCGTCCGCAGCCACGAGCAGATGCTGGCTGACAGGGTCGCAGAACGGCAGCGTGTTGCGATCGAGGTAGAGGGTCGGATCGAAATCCTGCACCTGCGCGGCGATCTTGATGCGCCCGCGATATTCATAGGGGAAAACGGGCGGGAAGATGCAAGCGCGACCATCGCGAGCGGCGGCCCACAACTTGGCGGCACCGACGCCGGCGGACGAGACCGCGCCGGAGCCGGTCACGACCACCCGCTTGCGATCGACCATCAGGCCTGCTGCTTTTCTTTGATAATGTAGCTGGCGATCGCGTCGATCAGCTGGCTGACGTTCTTGGCGTCATGAAACGGGCCGTCCATCGGAATGTAGACATCGAACTTGTCCTCGATCGCGGTGAGGATCATCACGATGTCGATCGATTTCAGGTCGAGGCTCTCGATTGTAGCGTCGGGCGTCACCCGATCGCGATCGATCATGCCCTCGGTGACGATCGTGTCGATGATCTTCTCGACCAGCTCGTCGTGCCCGGTAGGCGCCTTGACGTCGGCCGTCGCATTCGTGTCGCCGGCCTCACTGTTGGTGTCCACCAATGGCTCCCACTCGTCGGCTTGGCCTCGTCGCTACCGCCCATGGGACGGCAAACCCGAGGACATTTCTGTTATCAGTCCAACGGCCGGCGGGGGTCTGTCCGGCAGGGCTCACCGCGTCCGCGCAATCGGCGACGACCCTGCCTAGTCCAAAGCGAATGTGAAGGGAAGGCCCCCGCTCGCAGGACACTCCACGGGTACAAGGCGCTACGAGGCGCCCTGCTTGGCGCGGGTGACCGCCAGGCTGCCCGCGTCCGACAGCAGGCGCTTCAGCTCCGGCTTGCACGAGCCGCAATTCGTACCGGCCTTGAGCTTGGCGCCGATCGCGTCGACCGAGGTGGCACCGTCCCGGATCGCTGCGAGGATACGCCTTTCCGGGATGCCGAAACAGGCGCAGATGTTGGGGCCCTCGTCGGCGGCCCCGTCGAGCCGCTTGCCCGACAGCACCACGCGGCGCATCTGCCTGTCGATGGTCTCGGCGTTCCACGCCTCAGCGAGGATTGCCCATTTCGGCGGATCCGCGGCGGGCGCGAGGAAGAGGCCGCCGACGAGGCGTTCGGCTGAGATGAGCGCCGTGCGCGAGATCCCACGCCCGGCATCGACGTAGCGCAACACGTCGGCCTCGCCCGCGGCCTCCGCCACGACGGTCAGGAGATCGGCGCCATCGCCGTCGGTGTCGATACGCGCGGCAAAGCCGCCGGTAATGGCCGTCCATGCCCAATAGCTGGTGCGCGGCAGGTGCAGACGGGTGCGCGACAGCAGGAAGCCGGCGCTACGCATCGTCACCTGCGAGACGGCGACGGGCGTGGCCTTGAAATCGGGCTGGCCCGAGAACGGATCGACGATGGCGTGCACCATGGACCCGGCGCGCGAATCGCTCGCCGTCTCGTTGTTCCAATGCATCGGCACGAACACGGCGCCGCGCTCCTGGCCGCTGCTGAACTGCACGCGGTAGGTGCCCGAGCCGTGATGGTTGGTGAGGCGCGCCAAGCCGCCGTCGACGAGACCGAAGCGATTGGCATCGTAGGGATGCACCGAGACGAACGGCTCGGGCAAATGGCTACCGAGGCGCGGCGACAGGCCGGTGCGCGTCATCGTATGCCACTGGTCGCGGATGCGGCCGGTGTTGAGCAGCAGCGGGAACGAGGCCGAGACCTGCTCGGCGAGCTGCGGCGGCGCCGGCGCCACGAACTGCGCCTTGCGCGAAGGCGTGTAGAACCCGCCTGCCGCGAAGAAGCGCGGCATGCCGCCGCCGCCGGAGGGCTGCGGCCATTGCACCGGCGCCAGCTTATCGTAGAGCGATTCGCCGATGGCGGCGAAGCTGCCAATGTCGAAGTCGCGGGTGCCGGCGTTCTCGAAGCCGGACAAACCGGCATGCTCGGCGAAGACGTCGCGTGGCGTCTCGAAGTCGAAGCCGGAGAAACCCAGGCGCCGGCCGAGTTGGCTCACCGCCCACCAGTCGGGCTTCGCCTCCCCGACCGGCTCGAGGAAGCGACGCTGGCGCGAAATGCGGCGCTCGGAATTCGTCACCGTGCCGTCCTTCTCTCCCCAGGCCTGAGCCGGAAGCCGGACGTGGGCACCGCTGTTCAGCGTGTCGTTGGAGCTGACGTTCTCGGAGACGACGAAGAGTTCGAGCTTGCGGAACGCCGCCTTTACGTCCTCGGTCTGCGGCAGGCTGACGGCGGGGTTGGTGCCGATGACCCACAGCGCCTTGATCGTGCCGGCCTCGATGGCCTTGATGATGTCGGTGACGATCAGCCCAGGCTTGCGCGCAATGTTCGGCGCGTTCCAGAAGCGCGCGACGCGGTCGATGTCGGCATCGGTGAAGGCCATGTGCGCGGCGAGCTGGTTGGAGAGGCCGCCAACCTCTCGTCCGCCCATCGCGTTAGGTTGACCCGTCAACGAGAGCGGTCCGGCGCCGCGACGGCCGATCCTCCCGGTCGCGAGATGGCAGTTCAGAATAGCGTTGACTTTATCGGTGCCCTGCGACGACTGGTTGACGCCCTGGCTGTAGAGCGTGACGACGCGCTCCGTACTGGCCCAGCGACGATAGAAGCGAGCGACATCCTCCACCGGCAGCCGCGTGCGCAAGGCCACGGCGGCGATATTGGGAGCGATGGCGCGAGCCGAGGCGAGCGTCGCCGCGAAGTTCTCGGTGTGGGCTTCGATATAGGCGTGATCGAGATGCCCGTTGTCGGCGAGATGCACGAGCAGGCCGGAGAACAGCGTCGAGTCCTGCCCTGGCGCGATGCCGAGGTGCTGCTCGGCATCCTCGGCCGTGGCGGTGCGGCGGACGTCGATGGTGATCAGCGCCGCGCCGCGCTCCTCATGCGCCTTCATCATGCGCTGGAACAGGACGGGGTGGCACCAGGCGGCATTGGAGCCGACCAGCACGAAAAGGTCGCCCTCGTCGAGATCCTCGTAGCAGCCGGGGACCGTATCGGAGCCGAACGCCCGCTTGTGGCCGGCCACCGCCGACGACATGCACAGGCGAGAGTTGGTGTCGACGTTGGACGAGCCGATAAAGCCCTTCATCAGCTTGTTGGGAACGTAATAGTCCTCCGTCAGAAGCTGGCCCGACAGATAGAAGGCGACAGCCGACGGGCCATGCGCGTCAATGACGCGGCGGTAACCTGACGCGACATGGTCGAGCGCATCGCTCCACGAGACGCGCTCCCCATTCACTTCAGGGTGGGTCAGACGCGTCGCGGCATCAAGCGTTTCGCCGAGAGCCGACCCTTTCGAGCACAACCGACCGAAGTTCGCAGGATGCGTTTTGTCACCGGCAATCTCGGCTCCACCGTTGCCGTCGGGCGTCGCGAGCACGCCGCAACCGACGCCGCAATAGGGACAGGTGGTACGGACCGCGTCCGTCATGCTGTCGCCTCGCCTAATACACGTCGGCTTGATAGCGACCAGACTTCTTCAGCTCGGCAACGAAGCCCTTGGCCTCGGCGGGCGCAAGTCTCCCCTCGTTGGCAACGATCTCGACGAGCGCCTTGTCGACGTCGCTCGCCATGCGCTTGGCGTCGCCGCAGATATAGAAATGCGAGCCTTTTTCGATCCAGGTCCAGAGCTCCTTGGCGTTCTCGCGCATCTTGTCCTGAACGTAGGTCTTCGGCGTGTCAGCGTCACGCGACCACGCCAGCGAGATTTTCGACAACGTCCCGTCATGCAGGAAGCTCTCCATCTCCTCCTCGTAGAAATAGTCGGCGGCGCGACGCTGGTGGCCGAAGAACAACCAGGCGCCGCCCTTCGAGTCGGCGGCCTTGCGGTCGTGGAGGAAGGCGCGGAACGGGGCGACGCCGGTGCCGGGACCGACCATGATGATCGGCACTTCGCTCGATTTTGGCAGCGCGAAATTATGCGCCTTCTGGACATAGGCCTTGATGCGGCTGCCAATCGGCAGCTCCTCGGCGAGCCAAGTCGAGGCGACGCCGTGGCGCACGCGTTCGTTGACCGAATAGCGCACGTGATCGACCGTCAAAGTCACCCATCCCGGAGTGGCGTTGTGCGAAGACGAGATCGAGTAGAGCCGCGGCTGCAGGGGATCCAGCGACTCGATGAAGGCCTCCGGATCCGGGCGCAGATTTGGAAACTTCTCGAGAACACCAAGCACGTCGAGCGTGGCGACATCACCATCGGGGTCTTCGCCTTTGGCGAGGGCCTTAGCCTTGGCGCGGCGCTCGCCACCGGTGATGTAGGACACGAGCTCGAAGAGCGTATCGGGGGCCGTACCCAATGAAAACTCGGTGGTCAGCACCTCGACGATAGTCTTGTCGCCGATCGGAAAGTCGCGCGGCGCGCCGATGGCCGCGACGACGCCGTCGACGAGCGCGGCGCTGTTGCGCGGAAACAGGCCGAACGAGTCGCCCACAACATACTCGATGCCGGCGCCGCGAAGATCGATCTCGACGTGGAAGGTCGACTTGGTCGAATCCTGCTTGTTGAGACGACGGCGGCCCTCGAAGATCACCTCGACGGGGTTGGCGCGGGAATAACCCGGTGCGGCGTCGACGACCTCAGCCGCTCCCACGGCCTCGGCCGCCGCATCGGGTTTCTCTGCCGGCGCGCTGCCGATCTCGGCCGCGAGTTCCTTGACCTTGCGCGCGGTCTCCTTGCCGCCGGGCACGCACAGGTTCAACGCCGGCTCCTTGCCGTCTGCGATCGCCTTTGAGTAATTGTGGCAATCGTAGCCGCACTGCCCGCAATCCTGCTGCGCCATCGCGGCCATCAGTCGACGCTGGATCGGCTTGCCCTCGGCGAGCTCCATACGTTCACCCATCGGCATCGCCGGGTCGTGCCAAGGAGCCTCGTCGTCTTCCGCCATGCCCGCATCGGCCGCGCTGATCGGCTGTGCGCCGCCCGCTTGGGGCGCGACGAAGCCGGCGAAGAAACCGTTAAGCCATGCTCTCTGTTCTTCCGAGAAGGGCGCGTTCTCGGGAATAAACGGAGCGACGGTAGGGGTGGGAGCCTGAAAGCTCATGCGTCGACCTTGTCAGCGAAGGATCTGATCGCGTCGATCTCGTGCGACGCGGCGAAAGCGTGGAAAGTCTGCTCGGGACCCGATCGATTGGCGAGATAACCCTTGAGCACGCGCTCGACGACCTGCGGGGCCTCGGTAGCCTTGACGTTGCTGAAGAGTTCGCGGCCGATGGCGGCGGTGTCGGAGAACCCGCCGCCGACAAACACATTGTAGCCGTCGACCGTGTCGCCGTCCTCGTTGATCGGAATACGCACGCCGATCAGGCCGAGATCGCCGATATAGTGCTGGGCGCAGCTGTTCTTGCAGCCGGTGAGATGGATGTTGACAGGCGTATCCAGGCTCACCCTGGGCTCGCACCAAGCGGCCACCTGCTCGGCGTTCATCTTCGTCGCCGCATTGGCGAACTTGCAGCCCTGCGAGCCGGTGCAGGCGACGAGACCGGCACGGATCGACGACGCGCGCCATTCCAAACCGGCCGCCTCGATCCGCGCCTTGGCTTCCTCGACCTTGCCGTCGGGGATGCCGGAGATCAGCAGGTTCTGCCAGACAGTGAGCCGAATGTCGCCGTCGCCGAGGTCGCGGGCGATGTCGGCGATCGCGTACATCTGTTCCGTGAGCATCTTGCCCACGTGCAGGACCACGCCAATGTAGTTCAAGCCGGGCTGCTTTTGCGCGTGCACGCCGATATGGGCGTGGCGATCCTGTCGGGGACGCGCCAGCATCCATTTTTCTTCGACGCGCATCAGCTTGCTTCCGAGCTTAAGCTCGACAGCCTCGATATACCTATCGTAGCCCCAGTCATCGAGCACGTATTTCATCCGCGCGCGATTGCGGTCACTACGGTCGCCGCTCTCGACCAGAACGCGCACGATTGCGTCCGACACCTTGGTGGCGTCGCGCGGCGGCACGATCACGCCGGTGTAGCGCGCCAGATCCTTGTGTCCGCTGATGCCACCGAGCATCAAACGGTAGTACACGCCATCGGCGATGCCGGGCGCGCCTTTCAGCTCGACCGCCTGGAAGCCGATGTCGTTGGTGTCCTCGAGCGTCGGCACCGGGCCGCCGCCGTCGAAGGCGACGTTGAACTTGCGCGGCAGGTTGTACATCGCGCGCGTGTTCAGGATGTGAAAGTGCCAATCGCGCGCGTGCGGCCGGGTGTCGAGCAGTTCGCCCGGCGCAATGCCGGCCGTCGCGTCGCCGGTAACGTTGCGGATGTTGTCGCCGCCCGAACCTTTGGAGGCAAGGCCGAGATCGACGATGCGCTCGACCACCTCGATGGCGTGGCGCGCCGGGATTTCACGTAGCTGGAAATTGGCGCGCGTCGTAACGTGGGCATAGTGCCCGGCGCAATCGTCGGCGAGCTTGGCGAGGCCGGCAAGCTGCCAGTAGCTCAGGATGCCGTTGTGGATGCGCAGGCGGCACATGAACGAGTCCTGCGCCGGTGCGACGTAGAACAACCCGAAATACTTCATGCGGAACGTGTCGCCGCCCTTGGGAAACTGATCGTTGGCGGCCAGCGTCTTCAGCGTCTCGTAGTCGTCGAGCGGGTGCTTCTCGCGCTTGCCCTTCTCGATGTCGGTGAGCTTCTTGCCTTTGGCCTCCTGCGCCTCCATCGCCAGCAGCATCGGCGCGTCGGGACCGCTAGGAGCCGCCTTGCCGCCTGTCCCAGACCCCTCGGCCTTCAGGCGCCCGACCTGGATGCCCGACGTGAACCCTTCGAGATAGCGCTTCTGTTCGGACGTGAATTCGCCGCCCATCACTCGTCCTTCAATCCTGGTCGTGATGTTGAGGCCGGTCGTACCGGCCGATGTCAAGTCCCGTCGGCTGCAAACGTCGTGCCGGTGGATGGGGAGACCGGCACGGAGGGCGAAGGCCGCCTTCTTTCTGCAATGCAGCGCGATCACTCGGCAGGGGGCCTAGTTCTTAAGCATTCCAAACCTCGCGCGATGAGCCGTGTAGCAATGAGACGTTGCCCTGCCAAGCGTCGCACTTTATAAGGCCGGTCTCCGCGCGCAATCCGACACCCCTGGAGGCGTGGGCGCGACTACGATACTCAACTCTAGGAACACCAGATGGCCGAAGCAAAAACTTTGGCGGCCTCGGTGCGCAGCAAGGTCGGCAAGGGGGCCGCTCGCAGCGTACGTCGTGAAGGTCGCATTCCAGGCGTGATCTACGGAGGCGGAGAGAAGCCGACCTCGATCTCGCTCTCCTGGCACGACGTCAACAAGCTGATCTACGCCGGCGGGTTCATGACCACGACCTTCGACATCGACGTTGACGGCGACGTCGAGAAGGTCATCCCGCGCGATTACCAGCTTGATCCCATCAAGGACAGGCCGCTGCACGTCGATTTCCTGCGGCTGAAGGCCGGCCAGAAGATCGCGGTGGAGATCCCGATCCACGTCACCGGCCAGGAAGAATCGATGGCCATCAAGAACGGCGGCGTCGTCAACATCGTGCGCCACGTCGTCGAGCTGACCGTCGCCGCCGACGCGATCCCCGAGAACATCCAAGTCGACGTGACCGATATGGCGGTCGGCGACGGCCTTCATATTTCCGAACTGAAGCTGCCGCGCGGCGCCCGCCTCACCAACGAGGCCGATGCCGAATACGCGGTGCTGAACATCCAGCCGCCGGTCGTTGAGCCGGAGCCGGAGCCCGAGGAGATTGCGACCACGCTGGTCGAGGGCGAGGACGTGCCCGAAGGCGAGACCGCTGGCGGAGGCGCTGACGACGCCAAGAAGGGCGACGACGACAAGTAGGCCCACGTCTTCTCAGCCCGCGCCTTGAGTGGCGCGGGCCTTTCATCCCCAACGAGCCTTTCCGCCATGCGTCTCTTCGTAGGCCTCGGCAATCCCGGGCGCGAGCACGCCGGGCAGCGCCACAACATCGGCTTCATGGCGGTGGACGCGATCGCCGCCCGCCATCGGGGCCCGCCGTTCCGCAGCAAGTTCCAGGGCCTCGTCACCGAGGTCGGGCTCGGGCCGGAGCGCGTGCTGTTGCTGAAGCCCGAGACCTACATGAACGACAGCGGCCGCTCCGTTGGGGCCGCGGCGCGCTTCCACAAGATCCCGCTCGCCGACGTCACCGTGTTCCACGACGAGCTCGACCTCGCGCCTGGCGTCGTGCGGGTGAAGCTCGGCGGCGGCAACGCCGGACACAACGGCCTGCGCTCGATCACCGCCGACCTCGGCAACGACTATCGCCGGGTACGCCTGGGCATCGGGCATCCCGGCTCCAAGGAACGCGTATTGGGTTACGTGCTCGGCAATTTCGGCCGTGACGAGGATGCTTGGCTCGATGCCCTGTGCGCCGGGATCGCCGACAATGCCGACAAGCTGGCGGAGGGAATGGGCAATCAGTTCCAGAACCGGATCCACGCCGCGATGGAGCCTTATGTGACCGCATCGGCCGGCAAAGACGCTCGCCCAACCGCCTGATTGTTGCTTTTGTACACCGATTTTTCGTCATGCGCAATAAGCGTACCAGTCGGGCGTCTTGTTAACCTGTCTTTGGCTAGATGCTTGCTCAAATCTCTTCGCGGCCCAGGCGCCACTCCGACGCTGGGTCCGGAGGGGTGTTCCATGCTGAAGATCCTCGTTCTGATCTGCCCAATCGCCGTCGATCACGCTCATTGCGACCGCGACACGGCGATCGACATCGTCCAATCGATGCGCGTCTCGAGCCCGCAGCAATGCGGCTTCATGGGACAGGCGATGCTGGCGCCGACCTCGCTTGTCCCCGAGCCCGGCAAGCAATACGTCAAGATCATGTGCGTGCGCGAGCGCGGCGAGACGGTGGCGCTCGCCAAGCCTTGAGATCACGCGGGCTTCGATCCGAGGCCGCCGATCAAAAGCCGGCGCATGCCGTGCTGTCGGCGCGCAGGACCGACACTTGCGAGAAGCGCCGACGGTAGATCGCGCGGATCGCCTCGAGGCGGGCGCCGCTGGCCGCGTCATCGCGGTGATAGATCACCAGCACGCGGGTCGGCTCGCGACGGATACCGCCGCGCCCGTGCCACTGCCCGCGGGCGTCGAGGATCGTCAGGCCCTCCGGGAAGCGTGGGGTGACGACGTAAGCGACGAAGCGCGCCCAGGACGCGGCATCGACGGTGCCGGTGCCGAAGAAAAGGTCCGTGCGGATGGCGCTCCGCAGCGGCGCCCGACAACTTGCCGCCGCCGCCGATGTCGCGGCGACGGCGCAAACGATCAGCGCTGGTAGTGCGAGACGCAGGGCGCGGCCTACGGCGTGCCGCCGGCCATCTTCTGGATGTTGTCGAGACCGGCCTGGTAGATCCCCGAGATCGCCTCGTCGGCGGCGGCGTCCTTGCCCTTGTCGGGCGTGTAGGTGCTCGACCACGTGACCTTCGACACACCGTCGCTCTTCTTCGTGACCTTCAAGGTCGACTTGTAATCGGTGATCGGGAGTGGGCTCTTCTCAATCTCATAGGTGTATTCCATCCCCGAGGGATCGTTCTTGGTCTGCTTTTCGACGAAGGTGGCCTTGCCGTCCTTGGTCGTCAGCGTGCGGACGCTGTTGTCCTCGGTGCACTTGCCGATGACCGGATGCCACTTGTCGATCGAGCAGAACGGCCCGATCATCGCCCACACCTTGTCGGCCGGTGCCTTGACGTTGATTTCCTTCTCCACCGAGGCGGCCGAGGCCGTCAGCGTTCCCGCCGCCAATACGAAGCCGGCTAGGATCATCTGATTACGCATGGGTCGTTTTCTCCCGTTGCCCGTTTCGGGCTAGCTTAGCGCTTGTCGCGCGGCCTCCATGTCGAGCGGAACGCGCCGTTGTCCAGCCTGGACGCCTCTGGCAGTAGTCTAAGGCCGCCTACCCTCGCCCACCTCGTTCCGGACGGTGCCATGAGTTCATGCCTTTCGCTGCGCGCCTATGGCGCATGCGCCGTGCTCGCCCTGGTCGGCCCTTTTGCCGCTGCCGCCGAAGACCTGACCATGCTCGCGCATCCGCCGACGCCGGCCTCGCCGCACCCGCCCCTGATCGTGCTGATGCACGGCGCCGGAGCCGACGAGAGGGACATGATCGGCCTCTGGAAGCAGCTGCCGCCGCAGTTCGTCGTGGTGTCGCCGCGCGGGCCGTTCGGCGGCAACGGCGGTTGGCGCTGGTATCGCAAAGGTCCGACGCAGGAGGCCGACATCGCGGCGAGCCGCAAGGTTCTCGATCTCGTGATCGACAGCGCGATCAAGCGCTTCGACGCCGATCCCGCCGAGATCTTCGTCGGCGGCTTCAGCCAGGGCGGCGTCATGACCTACGAGGTCGCGCTGCACGAGCCCGGCCGCTTCCGCGGCGCCGTGGTGCTCAGCGGCCTGCTGTTTTCCTCGGCGCTCGCCGGCGACCCGCCGGGAGCGCAGGCCACCCCCTTCTTCGTCGCGCACGGCATCGAGGACAAGGTCATCGCATATCCCACCGCCGTCACGGCGCGCGACACGCTGGAGAAGCGCGGCGTCGCCGTCACCTTTCAGCCCTATGCCGGCATGGCCCACGCGACCTCCGACGCGGAGATGGCGGCGGTGAGCGGGTGGCTCGAGAAGCGGCTGGCCGAGGTGCGAAAGTAGGAGGGTCTTCTCCTTTGCATGCATCGCGTCCTTGCGGAGCGCAACTACGGAGATTTAGAGATGTTGGCTAAAGTCCGCGGCTGTTCACGTTACAAGATAGACTATCGACCTCATTCACGGGCGAAGGGGATTAAGATCCTTAATGAAGATGATCTCTTTGCTGAGACTTGGCCGCGGATGTTTTTACCTCCGAGCAGCTTTGAGCGAGGGTTTCGCACCTATCCAATTACTCCTCTAATCATGGTCAGTAAGAAGCTCGGCAGAGCTCTGCAAGATTTTGAATGTCATAGCGAGTACTGGATGATCAGCAATCTTGCTAAAGATCTCCTTCAAGAAGTCAATCAAGACGATTTCAATTTTATGGCAATAGATGCCGTACACGATGACGGATCGAAAGCAGAGCCGCTTTGGCTGTGCCATGTGATTTCATTTGATGATAATATATCATGGAATTGTGGAATGAGCGCTAAGCCTAGAGCTGCCAGAATGCGAAAAAGCTTTCTAAATATTATTTTCAATTCAGACATGGTCCTTGCAATTTAGCAGGCTAAATTAACTTGACTCATGTTCAAGCCTTTGCATTAGGCTTTCGGGAAATTTGTAGAGCGCTATGCGCGTCATCTTACAAGATTATCATACGAATTAGTTAAGTCTAGCGGAGCAAAACCCGCTTACCCGACTTTTAAGCCATGCTAAATTATCTGATGGCGAATTGGCTTTTAATGTCAATAATTACTTTAACTGAATCTATCTTCCATCAGATCCAGCGCTGGCATTTGTCACTGGTGTGTCTGTCCACAATGGTGGGCCTCTCGCATCTTACCAAAGTAGAGTCAGGAGCTATTTAAATGAGTTGATCACGGACAATCCATCAGCTTGGAACGGTGCTCAGCAGGGAGCGCCAGCGCGATTGTTTTCTTCAGTCAAAAGGTAAGTAATTTTGATTATATACTTACGGTTGCATTTCGCGAAGGAGCAGTGGTTATCAATTCAGGTGACATAGGAAAACAGTCCGCAGACACTCTTGACACGAGCTTTTTCGGCGAGAGTGGCGAAGGTGTCGAGCAATGGGCAGAAGCCAATCCTGCCGCAGTAATCCTGAAGAGCCGACGGAACGTCTAATGATCCATCGACTGCCGTTGCTAGCACGACTCCTATCTCGCTTGACGCCGAAGGCGATCCGGAAGCGGTGAGCTTCACCTGCTCATGCGAAGCTCACTGGTTCCGGATCTCCGCTTCGCTTCGTCCGGGATGACGCCCAATCAACAAGGATCTCACAACTCCTTGAAGGCGAAGGGCGAGAGGCTGCGCGCCGTCTCGTCGACGTCGAGCGGGCGCAGCGCCGGCGGCGCGGCGCGCTGCGGGCAGTTCGGGCGCTCGCACAGCCGGCACGAAATGCCGATGGGCGTGGCTTCGGGCGTCGCCAGGTCGAGCCTGCGGGCGTAGACGAGGCGGTGCGCATATTTGATCTCGCAGCCCACCGCCAGGGCGAAGCGCGGCGCGATGGCGCCGTGCGGGTTGATGGCGCGCCGCACGGTGCGGGCGATCGAGAACCATTGCGCACCGTCGGGCAGCTCGACGATCTGGGTGAGGATGCGGCCGGGCTCGGCGAAGGTCGCGTGAATCGACCACAGCCCGCAGGTGCCCCCCGCCTGGGCGAAGGGAAAGCGCCCGGCGGAGAAGCGCTTCGACACGTTGCCGGCGATGTCGACGCGCACCAGGAAGAACGGCACGCCGCGCGCCGTGGGCCGCCCCAACGTGGTGAGCCGGTGCGCCACTTGCTCGAAAGAGGCGCCGAAGCGCGCCGCCAGCACCTCCATGTCGTAGCCCGTCGCCTCGGCGGCGTCGTGGAAGCGGGCGTAGGGCATCATCACCGCGCCGGCGAAATAATTGGCCAGCGTCACCCGCAGCAGGCGACGGGCGGTGTCGTCATTGGGCTCGAGCCGCGCGCAGATCGCGTTGACGAGCTGGCCGTGCTCGGAGATCGCCAGCTGGTAGGCGACCTGGAAGGCGCGGCCGGGCTGGTCCATTATCTCGGAGATCAGCAGCTGGCGACGGTGCAGGTCGTAGAAGCGCAGCCGCCCGCCCATGACGTCGACCGGCATCAGCCGGACGCGGATGCCGTGGCGCGCGCGCAGCCGCTCGGCCATGACGTGGAACGGCTCGGGGCCTTCCAGCGCGATCTCGGAGGCGAAGGCCTCCGCCAACGCTTCGAGTTCGGGAAAGTGGTTGCGGTTTTCCTGCAGGATCGTGCGGACGCGCTCGATCGGCCCATCGCCGACCAGCACTTCGGTGCGGTCGGGATCGGCCGACGCGAGCACGCGGGCCTCGTTGGTGTCGCGGGCGCCGGTGTAGGCGGTGTAGAGGCGCCGCATCGCGGCGACGACGGAGGGCGCGTATTCCGCGGCGTCGTGCAGCTCGGCGCGCGCCACCGGCAGGTCGCGGAAGATCGGGTCGGTCAGGATCTGCTCGACACCTGCCACGGCGGCGTCGGCCTGGTCCTCCATGAACTCGCGCGGATCGATCCCGTAGGCCTCCGTCAGGCGGGCGAGCACCGGCAGGGTGATGGGGCGCTGGTTGCGCTCCATCAGGTTGAGATAGGAGGGCGACACCGTGAGCTCCTCCGCCATGCGCGCCTGGGTCAGGCCGCGCTCGCGCCGCAGCCGCTTGAGGCGTGGACCCGCGAGGATCTTGCGGGCAAAGGGAACAGCCAGATCTGGCATGTCAATTTATTCACCATATGACAAAGGCGTCGTGTAAGCTTTACACACAATGACGCTATTGCGTCGAGCGTTGCCTTGCGTTCGAGCGGCGTTTGATGATTTTAGCGCCTTATCGCAGGCGCCGCCCAAGGGATGGCGCGGCCTGTCCCTTCCTGCCTGGTGCGGTCGGAGCAGCGCGCGATCCTCGCCACCTAAGGGAGCACAAGAGTGTCCTATCAAGATTTCATATTGCAGTCCCAGAAGCTCATTGACGCCAACGCCGCGTGGAACGGCATCGAGGCCGATTCCGTCGCCCGCATGCGCCTGCAGAATCGTTTCCTCACCGGCCTCGACATCGCCAAGTACACCGCCGGCATCATGCGCCGCGACATGGCCGCCTACGACGCCGACCCCGCGAAGTACACGCAGTCGCTGGGCTGCTGGCACGGCTTCATCGCCCAGCAGAAGATGATCTCGATCAAGAAGCATTTCGGCGGCTCGACCGAGCGCCGCTACATCTACCTGTCGGGCTGGATGGTCGCCGCGCTGCGCTCCGAATTCGGCCCGCTGCCCGACCAGTCGATGCACGAAAAGACCTCCGTGCCGGCACTGATCGCCGAGATCTACACCTTCCTGCGCCAGGCCGACCAGCGCGAGCTGGGCAACCTGTTCCGCGAGCTCGACGCCGCCAAGAAGGCCGGTGACAGCGCGAAGCGGGACAAGGCGCAGCACGGCATCGACACTTTCCAGACCCACATCGTGCCGATCATCGCCGATATCGATGCCGGCTTCGGCAACGCCGAGGCGACCTACCTGCTCGCCAAGAAGATGATCGAGGCCGGCGCCTGCGCGCTGCAGATCGAGAACCAGGTCTCCGACGAGAAGCAGTGCGGCCACCAGGACGGCAAGGTCACCGTCCCGCATGAGGATTTCATCGCCAAGGTGCGCGCGCTGCGCTACGCCTTCCTTGAGCTCGGCGTCGAGGACGGCGTTATCGTCACTCGCACCGATTCGCTCGGTGCCGGCCTGACCAAGCAGATCGCCGTCTCCAAGACGCCCGGCGACCTCGGCGACCTCTACAATTCCTACCTCGATTGCGAAGAGGTCACCGCCGACAACACCAGGAACGGCGACGTCATCCTGGTGCGCGGCGACAAGCTGGTGCGCCCGAAGCGCCTGCCGTCCAACCTCTACCAGTTCACGCCCGGGACCGGCGCCGATCGTTGCGTGCTCGACTCGATCACCTCGCTGCAGAACGGCGCCGACCTGCTCTGGATCGAGACGGAGAAGCCGCACATCGAGCAGATCGCGTCCATGGTGGACCGCATCCGCCAGGTCGTGCCCAACGCGAAGCTCGTCTACAATAACTCGCCCTCGTTCAATTGGACGCTGAACTTCCGCCAGCAGGTGTTCGACGCGATGCAGAAGGACGGCAAGGACGTGTCGCAGTACGACCGCGCCGCGCTGATGAGCATCAAGTACGACGAGACCGAGCTCGCCAAGGTCGCCGACGAGCGCATTCGCACCTTCCAGGCGGATGCCGCCAAGCGCGCCGGCGTGTTCCACCACCTGATCACGCTGCCGACCTACCACACCGCCGCGCTCTCGACCGACAGCCTCGCCAAGGACTATTTCGGCGAAGAGGGCATGCTCGGCTACGTGCTCGACGTGCAGCGCGAGGAGATCCGCAACGGCATCGCCTGCGTGAAGCACCAGAACATGGCCGGCTCGGACATCGGCGACGACCACAAGGAATACTTCGCCGGCGAGGCGGCGCTCAAGGCGGGCGGCGCCCACAACACGATGGGCCAGTTCCACCACGAGGAAGACGACAAGTCGACGTCGATCGCCGACCTCAAGCGCACCGGCCCGACGGCCGTCGCCGCCGAGTAGCATCGGGTCGAACCCGCAAGGAAAAGGCCCCGGAGCATCGGTTCCGGGGCCTTTTTCATGAGTGGGCCTTCGCAGGAAGGCTCAGCTCGGATCGATCAGCGGCTGTAGGTCGTCTGCGGGGCGGCGGCGAAGAAGCCATTGAAGGACGGCAGCGCGTCGGAGCGGCTGGCGACAGCGCGCGGCGTGCCGGTCACCGCCGAGGGAAGCGGCGTGCCGTCGGTGGCGACAGGGAAGTCCGGGGTCGGATCGGATGGGCTGGGGATGGTCTGCGCAGAGGCGACGGAGACGAGACCGACGAGCATGGTGGCGGTGATGATGGAGCGAAGCATGGCTGACTCTCCTTAGACTTTCGTTCGATGATCTGGTATCAACGATCACTGTTCACCGAACATACTCATGCTGGCGCAGGTTGCAAGAGCTGTTGAAGATTTTTGTGCAGTGCGGCAGGCCGGATGGGACGCCTTGTCGGACGGCTTACGCCGATCGGCCTTCAACGGGGATGGTCGATTAAGTATGCGGAAGGCTATTTCTGTCCTAGACACATAGCGGCGATGCACGCCCCAGGGGCCTTGATGCAAGACCAGGATTTCTCGACCAAGCCGGCCAAGAGCTACGTGGTCTCGCTCGAGAACCGCAAGGCGAGAGGCTCGGGGCACGAGCGCCGCGAAGAGATCCTCGTCGCCGCCCGCGAATTGTTCCTCGAGAAGGGGGTCGAGAGCGTCTCCACGCGGCAGATCGCGGCCCGCGTCGGCATCTCGCAGACCGCTTTCTACAATTACTTCACGACCAAGGAGCACCTGCTCGATCAGCTGATGAGCGACGCTTTCGCCAAGCTCGGTAAGGATCTGGGCGACGTCGCTCATGAGGACCCCCTGCAATCCGTGGCGGACGCGGGGCGCACCTACATGCGTTTCGGGCTGCAACATCCCGACGAGTATCGCCTGGCCTTCATGCTGCGCGACGGACGACGCATCGACGTCGCAGAAGGGTTGCCGATGCGTCGCGCGCTCGGCGACGCCTGCTTCTCCAGGCTGGAAGCCAAGATCGCCAAGGGACTTCAGACCGGCGTCTTCGGGTCGGGCGGCGCCGACGCCAACACGATCGCCCGGTCGGTCCAAGCCTCATGGCACGGCATGGTCGCCATGCTCCTCGCCTTCCCCGAGTTTGGCCAGCAGCCGGCCGAGACGATGGTCGAGGCGCACGTCGCGTTCGTGATGAAGGGGATAGGCGCTTAGCATCGGACGGCGATATGGAATCGCTTCGCGACACTTAAGTCTGTCCTCGCTACATTTTTGGTTGTTGGAGCAAGTCCGCAACGGCGGAGGTTGCTCTGAGCGTTCGGGCCGACCGCCGACTTCAAGGGATCGGCAGCGCCGTTTCCGCCTTGAGGCCCTCAAGCGCGAAGCGGGACGTGACGCTCTTCAGCGGCGCCAGCGCGACGAGCTTCTTGTAGAAAGCGTCGAAGGCGGCCGTGTCGGGCACCACAACGCGCAGCATGTAGTCGACGTCGCCGGCCATGCGGTAGACGTCCATGACCTCCTTCATCGCCGTCAGGCCGGCGACGAGCCTCTCCTGCGCCTCGGTGCCGTGCTCGCCCACCTCGATCGACACGAAGGCGGTGAGCCCGAGACCGAGCTTGGCCTGGTCCAGCAATGCCACGCGGCGCTTGATGAAGCCGGTCCGCTCCAGCTTGTGCAGCCGCTTCCAGCACGGCGTCTGCGACAGCCCGACCTTGAAGGCGATCTGGCCGATCGCCATCGAAGCGTCGACCTGCACCAGAGCGAGGATGCGCTTGTCGATCGCATCGAGCGGCTTGGTGTCGTCGGCCATGGTCTCCGGTCCCGTGACGGCGCCTCGGCGCTACGAAACCGAGAGAATAGAATTCTCCTATCCTGTCAACGTGGGCCGGCTCAGGTCCGGAAACCGAAGCATCTTACCAGCCGCCCGGCGGCATGGAGCGACTCCTTACCGAGCGTGTGGCCGGAGGCGCGCACGGCATCACGCGCCGCGCGCAGTCGTGGACTGGCGCCGTCCGGCAGATCGAATCCGTTCGGGCCCGAGTCGAGCCCCCGCGCCACCGCATACTGCTCCTCCCGCGTGCCACCGAGATGCAGCGCCAGGTCGAAGGCGAGCGCGCCGCGCGGCACGTCGCCATCGAGCCGGGCCAGCCGGTAGAGCTCGACGAAGCGGCGCAGCGCGCGAGGCGTCTGTCCGGCCAGCGGCGCCACGGCGGCGACCATCTCGCCCTCGGCCACGTCGAGCGGCTCGTCGAGGACCGAGCGCGACGCGTCCGGCTTGGCCGGCGCGACCGGCGCGGGCCCACGGCCGAGCACACGTTCGACGAGGGCGCCAGGCACGTCCAGCGCCGGCAGGCAGACGGGCAAGTGGATACAGCGCTCGAGCACGTTCGGATGCGTCTCGTCGCCTCGGGGAGCGACGGCGACGATCGTCACGATGCCCGGTCCGGCGCTGCGACGCACCGCGTCGACAAGCGCGTCCGCGCGCTCCGGCGCCAAGGCGTCGAGGTTGTCGAGAGACAGCACGATGCGCTGTGGCGCGGCCGGCCCCTTGCCCGGCTCGCGAGCCGCTGCCGTCGAGAGCGCGGCGAACATGGCCTGCGCCGCGCCTCCGGCCGAGAGCTCGAACGGCGAGGGATCGGCGCGACCGCCGGCGCGGCGCTCGGCGTCCGACGCCTCGCGCGTGAGCCGCTCGACGTCACCGTCGAGCGCGTCGACGCGCTTCGTCTGGTGAGCGTAGAGACCGTCGAGGTCGCGGCGGCGACCCTCCAGATCGCCTTCGAGCAGCGTGGTGCCGCGCACAATCGGCTTCAGGAAGGACGCGGCACGCCACAGGTTCGCGGCGACGCAGAGCGCGGCGAGGACGAAGACGGCGGTGCGCGCGGTGGCGAGCAGGCCGATGTGGGCCTCCAACCACGTGGCGACGCCGGCACCGGCCGACGGCCCGCCGCGCAGGCTCGCGAGCCAGGTGTCCTGCGTCTCGATGGCGATGCCGAGCCCGATGCCGGCCGCCACGAGCAGGATCGCGAAGACGATGAGCTTGGTCTGCCCCTTAAAGGCCCAGAGCGAGCGCAGCGCCAGCGCGAGCTTGCCGCCGGAGCCGGCACTCGCGAGCACGAAATCCTTGTAGCTGCGGACCGGGTCACCGCCGATGCCGAAGCCGGCGAGGCGGCGCTCCAGCCCGGCGCGGTTGGCGCGGGCGTAGGCGTCGACGGCGCTGCCGGAGGTCTCGTAAAGCACGGTCTCGATCAAGCGTGCGCGGCGCGAGCCGGCGTCGTCGAGCGCGCGACGCTCGGAGTCGAGGCGGCGGCGGACCTCGTCGAGCTTGTCGTTGGCCTCGCGCAACGCGGCATGTGGATCGCGGGCGTCATGGCCGATCTCGCGGGCGAACTCGGGATAGGACCCGCGCAGGCTGGCGTGCAGCCGCTCCGCCAGCGCGGTCGCCGGATCACCGGAGAGACCGGCGGCGTCGATCGTCGCGACGTGGATGCGCGACACGTAGGGCGAACTCGTTGTCGACTCGGCGGCTTTGGCGAGAGCGCGCGTTCGATCGAGGACGCGGGCGAGGGCGAAGCTCTTGCCGCTGCCGGGCGCGCCGAGGATGCCGATCGCCAGCGGCGTGCCGGTGCGGCGGTGCAGCGCCAGCTCGGCCAGTCGGGCGAACATCGGATCGAGGCCGAGCGCGTCGGCGGGATGCTTGTCCGGGCCGAACAGGACCGGTGCGGGCGGTGGCGGGGGCGTCACGATCGCCGGGGCCGGAGCGGCGTGCTCCACCGGCGGGGCCGTGTCGCGGGATGGCGGCGCCACGGTGGGCTCGGTGCGGCGCCCCGGCGCGATGGATCCGAGCAAGTCACGAAAGCCGACGTCCGCCACGGGCACTCCTCGTCGATGATCCGCCGGCCCAAGGCGGCGCGGCGCGGCAGCAAAGCCATCCGAATGTGACGAGGCAAAGACCCCCTCCGTCGCGCGCCGCCGCGTTTTCCGCTAGAGTCTCCGCACACCCGGAGCCCGCCCGATTCCTCCCGCCATCCGCATCCTCGGCATCGATCCCGGCCTGCGCAACACCGGCTGGGGCCTGATCGAGGCCGCCGGCTCCCGGCTCGCCTTCGTCGCCTGCGGCACCGTACGATCCGACGGCGGCGACGCGCTGGCCGAGCGGCTGCGCACGCTCCACGACGGGCTCGCCACCGTGATCGCGGCGCACCATCCGCACGAGGCCGCCGTGGAGGAGACCTACGTCAACCGCGATCCGCAATCGGCGCTGAAGCTGGGCCAGGCCCGCGGCATCGCCCTACTGGTGCCGGCGCTGGCCGGGCTTCCCGTCGCGGAATACGCCGCCAACCTCATCAAGAAGACGGTGACCGGTGCCGGGCACGCCGAGAAGGCGCAGGTGCAGATGATGGTCCGCGTGCTGCTGCCGCGCTGCGACTTCGCCTCGCCCGACGCCGCCGACGCCCTCGCCGTGGCGATCACCCACGCCCAGCACCGCGGCGCGCTGCGGCGCCTGGCTGAGTTCGCGGCACGATGAAGGCGGGACGATGATCGGCAAGCTGCGCGGCATCGTCGATTCCCACTCCGGCGATTCCATCGTGCTCGACGTCGGTGGCGTCGGCTACCTCGTGGCCTGCTCGACGCGCACGCTGCAGGCGCTGCCCCGTCCGGGCGAGGCCGCCTCGCTCTCCATCGAGACCCACGTGCGCGAGGATTCCATCAAGCTCTACGGCTTCCGTTCGGACGAGGAGCGCGACTGGTTCCGCCTGCTGCAGGGCGTGCAGGGCGTCGGCGCGAAGGTGGCGCTGGCGATCCTCGGCGTCGGCACGGTCGGCGAGTTGGCGGCGGCCTTCGCGCTGCAGGACAAGGCCTACATCGCCCGCGCCTCGGGCGTCGGGCCGCGGCTCGCCGCCCGCCTCGTCGCCGAGCTCAAGGACAAGATGCCGGCGCTCGGCTCCGTCGATCCCGCCGTGGCCCGGCTCGCCGGCGAGGAGCCGGCGCGCGGCACGCCGCCGGCGGTGCACGACGCCATCTCGGCCCTGGTCAACCTCGGCTACGCCCGCCCCCAGGCCGCCGCCGCCATCGCCACCGCCGCCAAGGGTCTCGGCGACGAAGCCGAGGCTCCGGCGCTGATCCGGCGCGGGTTGAAGGAGCTGTCGGCGGGTTAGCTGAAAGCTCTACGATCTTTTGTTGCGACTTAGACAGTTCAGGTCGGGTTTGAAAATCCGTTCGGGAAGAAATACGAAGGCAATCCGAGGGTGGGATTGGCCGCTGCGTTGGAGTTGAAGACAATGTTCATCGCCTGCTGCGAAGTGCGATCCGCAACGATGGCATTGCCGTCCACATCGGCGATCGTCGCGTTGGGTAAGACGCCGACACCGTGATCGTTGCCCTGCGTCGGCTTGCCGGCACTGCCATCGAGCGTGTCGCGAATATAGGAGATCGCGTTTGTCGCACTCCCTAAGCCGCCCTGGAACAGGATCGTCCGTAGAATACCCGAATGGTAGCCCTCGGCTGCGAGGAGACCGCCGATCGGGTCGATGTAGGCGGTGTTGCCGAGAGACGCGATCGTGCCGTGGTAGGTGGTCGTGAGCAGATCTTCGAGCACGTAGGATCCGAGCAGGAAGTTCGTGTCGCTGGCGAAAGCATCGAAGACCTGCCCGCTGCCGACGATGCCAGCCTGCTGCATGATGTAATTGAAACCGCCGGCGAGATCGATGGAGGGCAGCGAGGCCGGTACCAGGCCCGCGGCCACGATCAGGTTTCTCAGGAAGATGACATGCTTCTGCTCTTCGGAGGCGAGCTCCGCCGCGAAGGCGGCTACGATGGGACTGGAGAAACTGACCTGGCGTCCGCCCGACACAGTTCGCGCCTGGCCGCCTTGAGAGGCTGCTGGAAGTCCGACGCCGGTGCTGGCGTACAAATAATATGAAGCTTCAAGATATTCCAAGTTCAGGAGAATTGTGAGCAGAGATATGTCGCTCGCAGGCTTGCACGAATATGGGTAGATCGGTCCTCCACTAGTAACCGATATCGCACCACCGGGACCACTATACGTGTCGTAACAGTTGTAAGGAACGTAATGGCCGGCGCCGCTTGCGCTTTGTGCGGCTGCTGAACTCGCCCAACTCGCGGTCCCTGCGGCGAGCAAGGCAGCAGTGATCGAGCGCCTCGAGACCGCCAGTTCCGAATGATTAGCCAACTGTCTCATCACGCCAAACCCCTTAGATACATCGCGAAATCGGTGATCGAACAACATACTCGCTGCGTGTGCGCAGGGCCCCAACGCGCTCGATAAGCAACGTTGTTACATAGCCGGTGAAAGCTGACCAGAGACGCTGGCCTATTCCCGTAGTCGTATATGGCGTCGACCCGCCTCGTGAATTAAGATTGCGGGCCGATGGGATGTCGGTCGCGGGCCTTGGAGCAACAACGTTTGCCCCCAGCGATGCCTGCCGATTGCACTCGCTTCCCGTCTTCGATCTGCTGGCGAACCTGTGGAAACGCACTCACCACCGCCATCTTACGACCGAAGGCTGGTACGACTTCCAGAATGAACAAGGGAGGGCCTTCGGAGCGCGCCAAGCTTCCGGCTTCGGCTGCATCGCTCCCGAATGACACTGTGCGCCAGGCAAAAATTTCGGTGTCGCCGATCGGCGACACCGAAACAGGCCTTGTCGCGGTTCGCGTCGATGGCAGGGTTTTGTGTCGCGGAACCGCGACACCGGCCCCATCTTTTGTCGCGGTACGCTGACTTTGGCAGGGTCAGATGTCAGGTCCCGCGATGCGCCGCGTGCGACACTCCAAGGGCGAAAGGGAGTGGACGCGACGCACGCTATCGGTTATGCTACCTTATCAAACGGAGAGCAGCGTGCAAGCCGGGGAGACGGAAGGCGAACTTGTCCTTCGCGCCGGATCGCCGACATTGAGACAGCAGCCGCGCCTTCGACACCAGGACGGATCATGACCCAGAACCTCCCCCTCGATGACACCACGCGCCGCCCCGGTCGCGGCCGCATCTATTCCTCGATCACCGAGACGATCGGCGACACGCCGCTCGTGCGGCTCGACAAGATCGCCAAGGCCAAGGGCGTCGGCGCCACGCTGCTGGCCAAGCTCGAGTTCTTCAATCCGACCTCCTCGGTGAAGGACCGCATCGGCGTCGCCATGATCGATGCGATGGAGCGCGAGGGCAGGATCAAGCCGGGCGAGACGATGATCGTCGAGCCGACATCGGGCAACACCGGCATCGGGCTCGCCTTCGTCGCCGCCGCCCGCGGCTACAAACTGACCCTGGTCATGCCGGAAAGCATGTCGATCGAGCGGCGCAAGATGCTGCTGCTGATGGGCGCCGAGCTGGTGCTGACCCCGGCGGCGCAGGGCATGAAGGGCGCCATCGCCAGGGCCCACGAGATCATCGACGCGACGCCGGGTGCCGTCATGGCGCAGCAGTTCGAGAACCCGGCCAACCCGGCGATCCACGCCCGGACCACCGCGGAGGAGATCTGGACCGACACCGCCGGAGAGATCGACTGCTTCGTCGCCGGCGTCGGCACCGGCGGCACCATCACCGGCGTTGGCGAGACCTTGAAGCCGCGGCGTCCCTCGCTGCACGTCGTCGCCGTCGAGCCCGAGGACTCGCCGGTGCTGTCGGGCGGCAAGCCCGGCCTGCACAAGATCCAGGGCCTGGGTGCCGGCTTCGTGCCGCCGATCCTCGACCGCGACGTCATCAACGAGGTGATCACCGTCGGCAACCAGACCTCGTTCGAGTATGCCCGCATGCTGGCGAGGGTCGAGGGCATCCCCGGCGGCATCTCGTCGGGCGCTGCCGTCGCCGCCGCCGTCGAGGTCGGCCGCCGGCCGGAGTTCGCCGGTAAGACGATCGTGTTGATTATACCGTCGTTCGCCGAACGCTACCTCTCGACAGCGCTGTTCGACGGGCTATGATGATCCGGAACCTGGGTCGGGGCGTGGCGTTCGGGACGGTATCAGCGGGTTCAACTTGAAACGCGGGACGGGGACGTGGACATGCATGTCGTTGCACTGATCGCCACCATGATTGCGGGCGGCGCCGCTATTTCCGCTTACGTCGCGCAATGCGGCGACGCCGTCCTCGTGCCGGTTCGGATCAAGCGTCGTCCGGACTGACGTTTCGGCGCAACGGCCAGCAGCCTCGCCGGGCGTCGAGCGTCTGCTCGGCGCCTTTTTCGTCCGAGCACGACCGTCAACTTGACCACTTTGGTGCAGGGTGTCATGAGCCCGGCCGTCTTTCCCGTTCCCTAGGATTGCATGACCCAGCCGCGCTACGATCTCCTTGGCCTGGGCAACGCCATCATCGACATCATCGCCCAGGTGCCGGACGATTTCCTCACCAGACACCGCATGGCAAAGGGCGCCATGACGCTCATTGAGGAAGCGCCGGCCGAGATGCTGCTCGGCGCCATGGGCGCGACGGTCACGGTGGCCGGCGGCTCGGCCGCCAACACAATCATCGGTGCCGCCAGTTTCGGCTGTTCGACCTCGTTCATCGGCCGCGTGAAGAACGATAAGCTCGGCGACCTGTTCGCCGACGGCGTGCGCGCGGCTGGGGTCGACTTCCCGACGAAGCACGCCCAGAACGGCCCGACCACCGGCCGCTGTTTCATCCTGGTGACGCCCGATGGCCAGCGCACCATGAACACCTATCTCGGCGCCTGCCAGGACCTCTCCGAAGAGGATGTCGAGCAAACGACGGCCGCGGCGGCCAAGGTGGTTTATCTGGAAGGTTACCTTTGGGATCCGCCCGGCGCCAAGGCCGCCTTCCTCAAGGCCGCCCGGATCGCGCACGCCTCCGGCAACAAGGTGGCGCTGAGCCTCTCCGACGCCTTCTGCGTTGGCCGCTATCGCGACGAGTTCCTGGGCTTGATCCGCGACGGCACGGTCGACGTGCTTTTCGCCAATGACGCGGAGGTCGGGAGCCTCTACGAAACGGGCTTTGACGAGGCGCTGGCGCGATTGCGCGAGGAGCGCGTCCTGGCGGCGGTGACCCGCGGCGAGAAGGGCTGCATCGTGGTTGCCGCGGGCCACGCTCTTGAGGTACCGGCCATGCCCGTCGCGCAAGTGGTCGACACCACGGGCGCCGGCGACCTCTTCGCTGCGGGCTTCGTCGCCGGGCTCGTGCGCGATCTCGATCATGGAGCCTGCGCCAGGCTCGGCGCCCTCGCGGCGGCGGAGATCATCCAGCATCTCGGCGCCCGGCCGAAGGTCGATCTGCGCAGCATGGCCGCGGCCGGCGGTGTCGCCCTCTAGCCGCGACGCTAGCAACTGGAACAATGGGTGCAAGCCCTCGTTTGCATACGGCCAACCGCGGGGATTTCCAGCTTTGACTTCGACCCACCCCAAGAGCCGTGTCCGCGAGGGCCGGCCCTATCCTCTCGGTGCGACCTGGGATGGACGAGGGGTTAATTTTGCCCTTTTCTCCGCTCACGCCACCAAGGTGGAGCTCTGCATCTTCAGCCACTTCAGCGAGAAGGAAGTGGAGCGGATTGAACTGCCCGAGTTCACCGACGAGGTGTGGCACGGCTACCTGCCCGACGCGCGCCCCGGCACGGTCTACGGCTACCGCGTCCACGGCCCTTATGATCCCGAAGCTGGTCATCGCTTCAATCCCAACAAGCTCGTGCTCGACCCTTACGCCAAAGCGCTTGACGGTAAGCTGACCTGGAACCCTGCCGTCTTCGGTTACACCATGGAGAGCGGGGACGACACGACCTACGACACACGTGACAGCGCCAAGTATATGATGAAGGCGCGGGTGATCGACCCTGCCTTCACGTGGGGCAACGAGAAGCCGTTGCGCACGCCGTTCGACCAGTCGCTCATCTACGAGATGCATGTGCGCGGCTTCACTAAGCGTCACCCCAAGGTGCCGGACCTCCTCAAGGGCACGTTCCGTGGCCTGATTCACCCCGACGTCATCGAGCACGTCAAATCGCTTGGCGTCACCGCCGTCGAGCTGATGCCGATCCACGTCTTCATCAACGACGATTATCTCTTGAACAAAGGGTTGACGAACTATTGGGGCTATAATTCGCTCGGCTTCTTCGCGCCGGATCGCCGCTTCGCCAGCGTCTACGATTTCGCCTTTTCCGAATTCAAGGAGATGGTCAATCACCTGCACGGTAACGACCTCGAAGTAATCCTCGACGTCGTCTATAATCACACGTCCGAAGGCAATGAGCTCGGCCCAACCTTCTCCTTCAAGGGCATCGACAACTATTCCTATTACCGTCTGCTCAAGGACAAGCCCCGCTACTACGTTAACGATACCGGTACCGGGAACACGCTGAACCTTTCGCACCCGCGCGTGCTGCAAATGGTCACCGACAGCCTGCGCTATTGGGTCGAGGACATGCATGTCGACGGGTTCCGTTTCGACCTCGGCACAATCCTGGCGCGCGAAGATTACGGCTTCGATGAGGGCGGCGGCTTCCTGGATTCGTGCCGGCAGGACCCGGTACTGTCGCAGGTCAAGCTGATCGCCGAGCCCTGGGACTGCGGACCGGGCGGCTACCAGGTCGGGCGCTTTCCGCCGGGCTGGGCGGAGTGGAACGACCGCTACCGCGACAATGTTCGCGAGTATTGGATTGGCGGCAAGCACGAATTGCCCAATCTCGCCACGCGGCTCACGGCGTCGGCCGAGCTCTTCAACCAGCGCGGGCGCAAGGCTTGGGCCTCCGTCAACTTCGTGACGGCGCATGACGGCTTCACCTTGCACGACCTCGTCAGCTACAACGACAAACACAACCTTGCCAATGGCGAAGACGACCGCGACGGCCATTCGCACAACCGCTCCTGGAACTGCGGAGTCGAGGGCGAGACGGACGAAGCAGACATCAACGCTTTGCGCGAACGCCAAAAGCGCAACATCCTGACCACGCTGTTCGTCTCGCAGGGCTTGCCGATGCTGCTTGCCGGTGACGAGTTCGGTCGTACGCAGGGCGGCAACAACAACGCTTATTGTCAGGACAACGAAATTGGCTGGGTCGACTGGAACATGTCGGAGAACGGCCGCAGGCTGCTCGCCTTCACGAAGAAGCTGACGCGGCTGCGGCACGAATACCCGATCCTGCGACGCGAGCGTTTCCTGACAGGGCATTACAACGCCGAGCTCGACGTCAAGGACGTCACTTGGCTGCGCCCGGACCGGGAGGAGATGCGCAACGAGGATTGGGCGGACGGCAATGCCCTCAGCCTTGGTGTGCTGCTCGACGGCCGGGCCCAACCGACCGGCATCAAGAAGCGCGGCAGCGACCGCACGCTCTACCTCTGCTTCAACGCCTACCACGACGGCGTGGGCTTTGGCCTGCCCGAGGTTACCGGCGGCAGCGCCTGGGAACGCCTGCTCGACACCAACCAGCCCGAGGCCGACGACGGTGAGATGTTCGCCTTCGACAAGGTCTACGAGGTCACGGGTCGTTCGGTCGTGATGTTCGTGCTGCGCACGCCGCGGCTGTCCGGCGCGCTTCAATCAAGGACGTCGGCATAGACTTCGGCCATCGGTAGAACGAGGCCGAGGGCCGGCAACGCCAACTTGGCCTCGAGTCCTTCGATCACGCGAAAGCCGCTCCAGCGGCCGTCTTCGCGATCGATGCGCTCGGCGTGGGGCGCATCCCGGGATACCAGGACGTAATGCTGAAGGCTTGGGAGGCGCTGGTAGGCCAGCCACTTGTCCTGACGGTCGCGGCTTTGCGTACCGGGCGAGAGGACCTCGAAGATGACGGTGGCATCGTCGAGATACGTCGCCCCGGCGACAGGCCGCGTGCAGAACACGAGCACGTCGGGCATGAGCGAGGAGGGCGTCGAGGCCTCTTTCAGGCGGAACGTCTCTGACAAAGCCCGACAGGACGATCCCGCGCTTCGCAAGCGCGTGTTGAGGCCTGAGGCTATGTTGCCGACGATGAGATTGTGTTCCCAGCGCGCACCGACCATCATGCGCACCACGCGGCCGCAGATCAGCTCCCAGCGCTCGTCCTCCGGCTGGTCGGCCAGCAGGTCTTCGAAATCATCGAGAGACATCGTTGTGGGCTTGAGAAGAGGGTGAGCCAAGGCAGCCTCCGCGCGGTACTCGCACTGGACCGGCTGCCACCATGACAGTCAAGGTTCGCCGGCGCTCTTCACGAGATGGAAGGCGCTGGCGTCGCCCTCCTGCCATCGTCGCACGAGTGTGTACCCATCTTCCACCGCCATGTGCGGGATGTCGAGGCCGGCGAGCGGGTCGGTGCTGAGCACGACGAGCGCGGCGCCCGGCGGCAACCGGCGTAGCGCCTTGCGCGTCCGCAGCACGGGTAGAGGACACTTAAGCCCGCGCAGGTCGAGGATCGTCGGCTCGCTCACGCGACCGGTGTAGACGTCGCGATCCCTTCACGGCAACATCACCGCGCCAGCTACGAGAAACTCCATGTCCGCCGCCCACGAAGCCCTTGTCGCCACGCAATTCGGTCCTCATGCCCGCGCCTACGTCGAGAGCGCCGATCATGCCCGAGGCGCCGATCTCCCGCGCTTCGCTGCGCTGGTCGCGGCACGGCCAGGCTCGCGCGTGCTGGATCTCGGTTGCGGCGGCGGCCACGTCACCTACGCCGTGGCGCCCTACGCTTCGGAGGTCCTCGCCTACGATCTCTCGCCCGACATGCTCGCCGCCGTTTCCCTCGAAGCGCAGGCGCGAGGGCTGACGGGCGTGCGCACCGAGCGCGGCACAGCGGAGGCCCTGCCCTTCGCAGACGCCAGCTTCGACTTCGTTTTCACCCGTATGAGCGCCCACCACTGGCACGACGTCGCCGCCGGGCTCGCCGGCATGCGCCGCGTGCTGCGGCCCGGCGGCACCGCCGCCGTCATGGATGTGGTAGCGCCGCAGGACAGTGCGCTGCACGACACCTTCCTTCAGGCGATCGAGATCCTGCGCGATCCTTCGCATGTGCGCGATTATACGCCCGACGAATGGCTCACCATGCTGCGCGCCGCCGGCTTCGTGCCTTCTGCCCCGGTGACCGGTCGGCTGCGGCTCGACTTCTCCGTCTGGATCGCCCGCATCGGCACGCCCGAAGTGCAGGTCCGCGCCATACGCGCACTCCAGGCCCAGATGCCGCCCGAGGTGATTGACCGCTTCGCCATCGAAGCCGACGGCTCGTTCAGGCTCGACACGGCGATGTTTGAGGCAGAGGTCTGAGAACTTCGCTTCCCGTAATGGAGCGTTCGCTCTCCACTGCGCCGGGATGAGCGTCCCCGATCCGGCATTGCCTCGCTGACCTCCACTGCACACATCGCGGTGCGAGGCTGCCACCAACGGAACATCCACGTGTCAGCTCTCGATCCAACCCGTCGCGAACTCCTGGCCTTCGGCATCGGCACGCTGGCCACCGGCAGCTTGGCGACGCGGTCGCCTGCTCTCGCGTCAAGCGAAGTCTCTCTTCGATCTGCGGCCGACATCGGCGGTCTCGCCTTCGGCTCGGCCGGCGGCAGCGAGCTCTTCAAGGACGATGCCTACCGGCAGCTCTTCACCGCGCAGGCGGCGCTGATCACGCCGGAAAACGCGCTCAAGTTCGATGCCCTGCAGTCGCAGGAAGGCGTCTTCAACTTTGCCCCGGCCGACGCGCTGGTCGACGGCGCGCGTCGCTATGGTCTCGCCGTGCGCGGGCACACTCTGGCATGGAACGACTGGCCGCCTGCCTGGCTCAAGACGCTATCGCATTCCGAGACGGAGCGCGTCTTTGACACCTATCTCGAGCGCGTCGTGCCGCATTTTGCCGGGCGCGTCGCGTCCTGGGACGTGGTCAACGAGCCGTTCTGGCTCGGCAAGGACAAGCCCGGCACGTTCCGGCCCGGCCCCTGGTACGATGCGATGGGGATCGACTACATCTTCCGCGCCTTCCGCCGCACCGCTTCGCTCGATCCTTCGGCGAAGCTGGTCTTGAACGAGGCCTGGACCGAGAGCGACGATCCCGTCGGCCGCGCCGTGCGCCACTCTTTGCTCAACCTCGTCGATCGCATCCAGGACAAGGGGCTGCGGCTAGACGGGGTCGGCCTGCAAGGTCATGTCCTGCCGCAGCTTCCGCACGATTTCGGCGCCTTCGCCGACTTCCTGCATCAGCTCGCCGATCGCAAAGTCGAGATCCTCATCACCGAATTTGACGTCGACGACGTGAGCTTCCCCGAGGACATCGCGGCGCGCGACAAGGCGGTTGCAGCCTACGCGTCGGCCTTCCTGCACGTAGCCCTCGCCGTGCCCGCGGTATCCACTATCATCACCTGGGGTCTCTCCGACCGTTACACCTGGTGGAACGATCCCGCGACGATGGTGGCGCACGGCGCGACCCGCCTGGCTCGCCCCCTGCCCTACGACGACATGTTGGAGAAGAAGCCGCTCTGGCACGCCATGGCGGGCGCGTTCCGTTCGCGGGCGCGGAGACTATGATGAAGATCCCTCAAGGGCGGGTCGGGCTTGCCAGGTGAGTGGCACGGCGCTCAGCTGAGCTTGCCAGGCAAGGCGGATGCGCGGAGACTGGCACCCATGCGCCTGCTCCCCTTCGCCATCCCAACTCTGCTTCTCTACACTCCGGCTATCGCGATAGCGCAGGGCACGTCGACTTCCCCACCAGCGACACAGGCGCCCGCCGTGCCGGCCCAGCCCAGACCCGCGGCGTTCTCCGCAGACATGGAAGCGACACTGCGCAAGGCCGGCTTCACCGATCTTCGAATCCTGCCCAATGCGGTGTTCGTGCGGGGCAAGGACAAGGCCGGCCATCCCGTCGCCATGGTGCTCGATCCTGCCTCAATGACCGAGGTGGTCACGTTGGATCCGCACAGTGGCTCGGCCGCGGGTGGCGATGGCGCGGGCACGTTGACGGGATCGGCCACCTTCGCCACCGTACTGCCGACGGAGAAGCTGGCCTCCAAGCTGATCGGCACGCAAGTGATCAACAAGCAGGGCACGTCGCTTGGCATGATCCGCGACATCGCCGTCGATCACGGCGGCGTTCACGCCTATGTCGTGCAGGTGGCCGGGCTGCTCGGGATCGGCGAGCGCTATGCTGCGGTGACGCCCGGGGCGCTCGCTCTCGCCTTCGACCAGGGTTCGAAGCGCTACAGTGCAACGATGGACGCCACCCCCGAGCAGATGAGGGCGGCGCCAGAGTTCAAGTACGGCGACCTCGACGAAGCCACCAAATAACCGCTGAGCGGCCGATCAGGCGCCGAGCAGCTGCGGCACGAGCTGTTTCTCCTGCTCCTTGCGGCGCGACGCCGGAACGATCCGACCGCCTTCCGCCGCCTGCAGCGCCTTGGCCAACGTGGCCGCGACCTGGTCACCCTGGGAAAGCGAACGAAGCATGGGCTGCGGCTGCGTCACGTGCCAGGCTCGAGCGTGCGGCCAGAGCTTGAGGTAGGGCATGTTATTGCCCTTCTTGAGGTCCAGCGCGATATCGGCGGTGTAGTCGCTGTTCGTCGCCACGGCGATGCTGGCGATCTGGCGCAGCGGGATCGACAGCGTCGCCGGCATGGCGATGCCGTAGCGCAGGATCACGCGGTGGTTGGTGATCGTGTAGCGCGACCGGCTCACGAGGTAGGAGACGATGGCGAGGATCCCAAGCGCGAAGCACGTGATCGCCGCCAGCGGCACGCTGTCGTGCACCGCCTGTTTGAACGGGATGGCCTTCATCCAGGCCTGGTAGGCATCGAGCACGAAGAGCAGGCCGAAGTAGATGGTCACACCGCGCAGGTGAAGCGCGTCGCGGGCGACGTGGCGCCACGATGGCTTGCCTGCCCAGATCACGGTCTCGCCGGGCGCGAGCGTGTTGCCGTTGCGGATGTCTTCCTCGAGGAGGGCGTTCATAGGATCGCGTCCTTGTAGGGGGCTGAGTACATGTGGCCGCCGGCCCAGAAGCCGTTGACGCGGTCTTCCTCGCGGGCGGTGATCACGTCGGGCAGACGGGTTGTCGGAGCCAGCTTGAACTGCGCGCCGGTGATGGCATTGCAGCGGAAGCCCGGCGAGCCGGCGCGGAGCGAGCAGTAGAAGATCGGCACCAGGCGGCGGCCGGCCCCGTCGTTCAGCTCGACCTCGAGATAGCGTGTGATCTTGGATTCGTCGTCGTACCAGACGTCAACGCAGAGACCGGCGTCGGCGAAGTCGGAGCCGAGTGCCCGCAAACCGCGCGGGTCGAGATCGGGATCGACGCATTTGAGATGCGGCGTCATGCGCAGCGGCTGCAGGCAGGGCTCACCGCTGAGCAGGAGGAAAGGCTCGTCGCGGCGCAGCGTGTAGGAGCCAGGTCCGATGCCGGCGAGCAGGGGTTCGCCGACGGGGTAGAGCGGCGCTCCGGGATGCATCTCGCGCGGCTGGGCGGCGAGCTCTCGGCGCTCATACTCCTGAGGAAGAACGGTCGTGCCGCCCTCGAGCAGCAGATACGTCTTGGGCGGCGGCACGTCAGGCCAGCCGACGATGCTGTGGCGCACCGTCGGAATGGCCTCCTCGAGCGGATAGCCCTCCCGCTTGCTCTCGCGCTGCAGGTACCAGACGAGGACGAACCAGGCGATGACGGTGGCGGCGATCAGGACCTGGGCAAGATCGATCTGGGTGGTGAAGACGCCGATCATGGTTTGGCCGCCTCGGTTCCAGGAGTATTCTCGACAGGGTGTTCGGCCACGGCCTGGAGCATGCCCTCGTAGATGGCCGAGGACCCCGTGGGATCAGCGTCCTTCGCCTTCGGCGACGTGCCCACGAGCCCTGGATAGTCCTTGACCATGTTGGCGCCGTTGAGGGGTTGCGGCAGACGATAATGGCAAGTGGCGCAGGTGAGCAGCGCGTTACCAGGCTGCTGTCCGCTCTGATGATCGGGAATGACCGGCATGGCCGTCGGGTGAACCAGGGTGCGCTGCTGAGGGATGACCTGGGCCAGCGGCAGCAGATAGTTGCGGTTGAGGTCGCGGATCAAGCGCAAGGCGTAGTAACCCGACCAGCGCATCGGCGTCGACTGGCTCCAATCCTCGAAAACAGATGTGTTGAGGTGACAATAGCCGCAGTTCACGCCGATGGAGAGCGAATACTGCATCATCATCTCGTAGATGCGCGTCGGTACAATGACGTCGGCGACGTCGTGCGTGCGCATCGCGGTCGTCGACTGCGCCGCGACCGGATTGTCCTGCAAATAGTACTCGGCATATCCGTCGTTGGGGAAGAAGGTCGAGACGGTGTCCGCGGCTTCATTCCAAGGATCGCGCCTGCTTATGAATTGTCTGACCGGAGCCGCCGGGCGCGGCCACCATACCTCCGCCGGTACGGGCTGACCACGGTGACAGGTGTAGCAGGTGATGCCCGACGGATTGACGTGACTTGCCCAGGCCGAGTTGATGTAGCGCGTCATCTCGAACATGCGGCGCGCGATCAGCTTCGTTGGCTTCTCGTCGGAGGCAAAGTTATCCGTGTTGTGGCAGAAGGCGCAGCCTTGCTGCGGTGAAACCCAATTGGTGACCGCCTGCTGCAGTCGCATGAACTCGGCGGCCGACACGTCGGTCAGCACCTTGACATTCTTGAACTGCTCTGTGGCCCTGGGCCCGCCTTCCGCCGCGGGGGGCAGCGGCTCCGGCACGATCGCGTTGATCGGCACGCCGGACGCGCGGCTCTCGAATTGAACCGCCTGCTCTCCGCGGAACCCCATCTGGGTGCCGTGGTACCAGGGCCGATGCCAATCCGGCCCAGCGACGGCGAGGACAGCTGCGCCGAGGGCGCCGACGCCGAGGATAACGGTGGCGATCTTCATCGCGGCACCACGATGTAAGGCTGCTTCACGTCGATCGCCTCTTTCGGAATAGCCGGGAGGTTATGATAAATGCTGGGGTATTCCGGCGCGATACCGTGCTTGACGCCCCACAGGTACCAATTATCGACGACGGTGCCCGTGATCAGAATGCCGATGCCGCCCGTCAGCGTCGTCAGAGTGGCGAACCACCAGCCCCAGCGATGGATCGACTCGTAGGTGGCATTGAAACCCATCGTCCAGCGCCAGAACAGGCTGGCACGCTCAGCCGCGGTGCCGCGATCAACGATCTCGTGGGTTTCGCGATCGCCGCCGAACTTGGTTACGGCGAGGATGGTGCCGCCGTGCATGCCGAACAGCACCGCCGACCCGTAGAGGAAGGTGATCGAGAGCATGTGGAACGGGTTGTAGAAGAGGTTGCCGTAGCGCACCGAGAAGGTGGCGGTCCAGTTCAGGTGCGGAATGATCCCGAAGGGCACCGCCTCGGACCAAGAGCCCATCAGCAACGGCCGGATGAAACCGAGCACCAGGTAGAGCCAGATCGCCGAGGCGAAACACCAGGGCACGTGGGTACCAAGACCGGTGGCGCGTGCCCGCGTGTACATACGGGTCCACCAGGACAGGATCGAGACGGTGAGGAAGAACCCGGCCAGCAGCCACCAGCCGCCCTCGTGCAGTGGCGGGAAGGAGAGCCCGTACTTGGCATCCGGCGGATCCAGAGCCAGGAACGGCAGGAGCTTGGCGAAACGCAGGATGTTCCAGTCCACCGAGGCCCACATGTTGAGGCCGATGATCTCGATGGCGACGAAGCCGGTGATGATCGAGATGATGCCTGGAATGCCGAGGTGGATAGGGCCGAGCTGAAGTTCGCCGATGCGTCCGAATAGCTTTGAATGAGCGATGAAAGGCTTGCCGCCGACTCGTGGGATCGGCGGGGGATTGAGGCCGCGATCATCCGGGCCTTGGAACTGGAGTGCGCTGTAGAGCGTGTGGAAACGCGCCATTAGACACCTTGCCGGTTGAAGAGGTTCGATCGGACGTCGTTTTGCATCGGACTAGTTGACCCAACCCTGGGAAGACCAGATCGGGATCGAAAGATACCAATTGTACCAATAGGGCCATCCTTGGGTCCAAAACGGTCCAGAAATGATGATGCAGATCGCGCTCCAGAAAGAGGCGTTGATCGCGAGCAGCCAGCCGAGACGATGGATGCCGAGCTCGCCGATCGAGTAGGCGATCATGTCGCGGAAGTAGATGCTCTCGTGCTCGCCGTACTTGACCGGCTCGCCCTTGCCGGGGTTAGCGGCGGACAGGATCTCGCCCGAGTGCATGCCGAGCACCAGCGCGGTGGTGAAGAAGCACGTCACCGCCAGCATGTGCGCCGGATTGTAGTGGAAGTGGAGGTACTGATAGCCGGTGTTCGAAACCCAATCGAGATGGCTCATGATGCCGTAGGGAAAGGCGTAGCCCCAGGCGCCCATCAGGATCGGGCGGATGATCTCGAGCGCGACGTAGGCGAAGATCGCTGCCGAGAAGGCGATTGGGGCGTGCAGCCCCATGCCGAGCTTGCGGGCGATCTCGACCTGGCGCAGCGCCCAGGAGACGAAAGCGCCGGTGGCGAAGATGGTAATGAGCTGCCACAGCCCGCCCTCCTTCAAGGGCGCCCAGCTGAGGCCGTAGCGCAGATCAGGCGGCGCGATCGAGATCTTGAGCGGCGCCCAGGTGGGCCCGATCGCCGCTCCATAGAAGATCAACGCCGTACCGACGATGGTGCACAGGATCGTCGTGACGCCGAAGAAACCGACCCAGAACGGCCCGACCCAAAAATCGAAGGTCGAGCCGCCGATGAGCGTGCCGCCTCCGACGCGGTACTTGCGTTCGAACGAGAGCATGGACATCCGCGCGGTCTCCTGTCGAACTCGCGTCTTGCGGCACCTTGCTGCACCGAGATCGCTTGCGACTGTCAATAAGACCTGACAGAAGAAATCGTCAACAAAAAATGACAACCGTGGCAAGCCGCCACAGAAAGGTTTCCGTCATGGAACGATCGTACCGGACCCTGAAGCAGACCATCCTCGGGGTCATGGCAGCCTGCGCCACGCTCGGCGCGGGCTCGTTCCCGGCGTTCGCCGAGCAGGGCCAGAACACCTGGACGACCTATCTCTACCAAGGCCCCGGCAAGCACTACATGGTCACCGGCGAAGTTCCGCAGGCGACCGTCTTCGACATCATCGGGTGCAAGGACGATTGGTGCCAGGTCAGCTACGAAGGCCGCCAAGGCTTCATCATGTCAGAGGTCGTCGCCACGGGCGATCCGTCCAAGCCCGCGCCCGGCCTGCTGCCGCAGCCCGCCGCCTCGATCGTGGCGCAGCCCGCCGGTCCCTGCTTCGTCGTCAACCAGAAAGGTGGCAACGGCGGCAACGAGGCGACCTACATCTGCCAAAAGTAGCCGGCAGCATGCGCCACCCGCGCGCTTGACGCGGGCGGCGGCGCCGGCACCTTGCCGTGATGCCTGCCGCCCCCACGTCGCCGCCGCACACGGCGGAAGCCGTCGTCGTCAACCTCATCGCCGTGCTCGTGGCGGTGCGCGAAGAGCGTCCGCGCGTGCTGACGATCGGCGGGCGGGCGCTGCCGTCCGGCCCATTCGAGCTGATGCACCGCTCGCTGCAATCGGGCCTGCGCGACTGGGTCGAGCAACAGACCCGTCAGCCCATCGGTTACGTCGAGCAGCTCTATACCTTCGCCGACCGCGACCGTGGCGACGACGCCGGTCGCATGGTCTCGATCAGCTATCTCGGGCTGACCCGCGAGCGCGGCGCCGAGGAGGACTCCTCCTGGCGCGACTGGTACGAGTTCTTTCCCTGGGAAGACCGCCGCGCCGGCTCCCCGGCCTTGGATCGAGCGTTGGAGGCGCGGCTGCGCGACTGGACACAGGCGGCGCCGGACGATGCGCGGCGCCGCGCCCGCGGCGAACGCTGCGCCGTGGCCTTCGGCCAGCCGCCCTACGGGTGGAACGAGGATCTCGTGCTACAGCGCTACGAGCTGCTCTTCGAGGCTGGGCTCATCGCCGAGGCCGGCGCCCCGGGGATACCGACCGGACCGCGCATGACCGGTGACCATCGCCGCATCCTCGCCACGGGCATCGCCAGGCTGCGCGCCAAGATCAAGTATCGCCCGGTGGTGTTCGAGCTGATGGCGCCGGAGTTCACCCTGCTGCAGCTGCAGCGCGCGGTCGAGGCGCTCGCTGGCCGCCTCCTTCACAAGCAGAACTTCCGCCGCCTCATCGAGCAGCAGGAACTCGTCGAGGAGACCGGCGCCATGGCGACCGCCACCGGAGGCAGGCCGGCCAAGCTCTATCGTTTCCGCCGCGGCGTACTCGCCGAGCGCGAGGTCACTGGAACCAAGCTGCCTCTGGCCGGCGGATAGCATATAGCTGGCCGCCGAGCGCTTTGGCTCAGTTCGCCATCGCGATCATGTCGCGCACCTTGGGATAGACTTCGCCCGCCCACCGTCGGCCGCTGAAGACGCCGTAGTGGCCGACGCCCGTCTGCACGTGATGGATTTTTCGGTAGGGACGAATGTTGGAGCAGAGCTCCTGAGCCGCCATGGTCTGGCCGAGACCGCAGATATCGTCGCGCTCGCCCTCCACCGTCAACAGGGCCATGTCGCGGATCGCGCGGGGATCGACCGTACGGCCGGACACGACGAGCTCGCCGCGCGCCAGCGCGTAACGCTGGAACACCTCCCGGACCGTCTCGAGGTAGAAGTCGGCGGAGAGGTCCATCACGGCGAAATATTCGTCGTAGAAGTCCTTCGTCGTCGCGAAGGACCTGATGTCGCCGTTGGTCAGCGCCACCGCCATGTCGGCCCAGGCCTTCTTGTGGCGCTCCGGGTTCATCGCGATGAAGGCGGCGAGCTGCATGAAGCCGGGATAGACGCGGCGCCCTGCGCCTTTGTAGCCGGACGGTACGGCGTCGGTGAGCTTGCGCTCGAACCATTCGATCGGCTTTCCCGTCGCGAGCTTGTTGACCGCCGTGGGATTGCAGCGCGCATCGATCGGGCCGCCCATCAGCGTCAGGCTCTTGGGTCGCGCCGGGTCATCGTCCTCCGCCATCAGCGCGGCGGCGGCGAGCGCCGGCACCACGGGCTGGCAGACCGCGACCACATGCGTGCCCTCGTCCAGCACGCGCAGGAAATGCATCACCTCCTCGACGTAGGTGGACAGCGAGAACGGGCCGGCCGCCTTCGGCACGTCACGAATGTTGTGCCAATCGGTGATGTAGACGTCGTGATCGATGAGCAGCGTCTGCACGGTGGCACGCAGCAGCGTCGCGAAATGGCCTGACATCGGCGCTACGACGAGCACGCGCGGCTGCGGACTCTCGGTGTCCTTCTTGAAGTGCAGCAGGCTGGCGAAGGGCGTTGCGGACACGACCTCCTCCTCGACGGCCACGAGCCGATTGCCAACGGCCACGGGCTTGATGCCGAACTGCGGACGTTTCTCGCCGATGCGCAAAGCGGCGAAGACGTCGAGCTTCGCGGCCATCGTCGACAGCGTGCGGGGGATCATGCCCGGCCAGGGCAGCCGCAGGTTCGTTGCCGCGATCGATGCGAAGGGCCGCATCAGATCGAACGCGGTCGTCTGCGCTTGGAAAGCCTGATAGATCATCCACAACTCCTACCGGCTTACCGGCCGGCCCGGCATGCAACATGCAAGCCATATAGGAGGCGGCAGGCGCCTCGGCGCTGGACATCGACACCCGCCGACGGAGGCTCGATGTCGCAAGCGGCGCTCACCATCAGCAGCAAGAACTATTCGTCCTGGTCGCTGCGCGGCTGGCTGTTGACCAGGTTCTCCGGTCTCCCATTCGAGGAGGACGTGCTGCCGGTGACGGACCTGGCGTCCCGGGCCGAGCTCCTGATCCTCTCGCCTTCGATGCTGGTGCCGTGCCTTCGCCACGAGGGGCGGGTGATCTGGAACAATCTCGCCATAGGCGAATACCTCGCCGAGATCAGGCCTGACGCCGGGCTGCTGCCCGCAGAGATCGGACGCCGGGCGTACTGCCGCTCGATCAGCGGCGAGATGCATTCCGGCTTTTCGTCGCTACGCTCCGCGCTGCCGATGAACCTGCGCGGCGACTATCCCAGCTTCAAGGTGTGGTCGCGGGCGCAGGCTGACATCGACCGTATCTGCGCGATTTGGCGCAACTGCCTGAAGGACCACGGCGGCCCGTTCCTGATGGGGCCGGAGCGCACGATCGCCGATGCCATGTTCGCGCCGGTTTGCACACGCTTCAAGACCTACCACATCTCGCTCGACGCGCCGTGCCAGGCCTATTGCGAGCGGATCCTCGCGCTCCCCGAGATGATCGAGTGGACCGGCGCCGCGCTGGCAGAACCGATCGAGATTGAGGAGCTGGAGATGGAATTTTGACGCCGCTCCTCCGCATCAGAGATCGCTACTGAAAACGCGTCGGCCTTGCCGGTGCCGTGAGAGACACGGTCTACTCAGGGCAAGTTACCGGCCGAAGCCTCTTTCCATCGATCCCGACTAGGTATATATACCTTTGTCGCCGGGTCAAGCCGAACCGGCGCCGGCCGCAAACCGCCATTCCCGGCGTCGGCAAACGGCCCCAAAGCTTCGGCGAGCGGCAAAATCGAGCACCACCGGTTTCGGCGAGCGGCCCCGCCGGGATCTCGTTGCCGTCGGCGCCCGGCCACGCCGCAAAAAGCCATGTGGCCGAGCGTCGACTTCCGCGGGCCGGGAAGGACAAGCCATGCTCATTCAGCAACCCTTCGACGTCGCGATGGCGATCCGCGCGCGCCGGCGCCAGCTCAAGCTGCGTCAACTCGAACTCGCCAAGGAGGCCAAAGTCGGTCGCGAATGGCTTGTCGACCTCGAGCACGGCAAGCCCACCGTCGAGCTCGGCCGGGTCATGCGCACGCTGGAGACGCTCGGCCTCGAGATCAGCGTCCGCGCCACCGAGGCGCCGCCGCCCTGGACCGTGCCGCTGACCGCCGCCGCCGCCAAGCGCGCCGAGGCCCTCGCCGAATACCGCCCGCCCAAGCCCCGCAAGGAGCGCCCCTTCCCGCCCGCGCCGAAGGACTACCGCTACCAGCCCGAGTGATGGTTTGGGGTACCCCGTCATTGCGAGCGCAGCGAAGCAACCCAGGGGCCGCGTGTGGCACCTCGCCGGCAAGCGCAATTCGGCAACCCCTGGGTTGCTTCGCTTGCGCTGCTCGCAAGGGCGCCCTCGAGGCCGAGTGCGGCAAGCACCTCCTGTTCCCGCGCCGACCAAGCGTCGGCGAAGGCGTGTGGTTGGCGCAGAGACCGCCCGCGCCGTGGCAATGATCGCCAAAACAAGGTCGGCGATCCGGCGGCACCGCGCAAGCCAACGCGGCGGTCGAGAGGAGGACGAGACCGCATCGACGGAACCAACGAAAACCCGACATTAACCTTATCGGCGTCTTCTGGAGCAGCGTGCCGCACACCGCGGCCCACGACCTCCAGCTGTTGTGTCCCACAAAATCCCATGCTATCCCAAGCCATCCCGCTTCGGGCCCCTTTCGCGATGACCGGCGCCGCAGCCCGCGGCCCGCTCGCCGTGGCTGCGGACCTCTCGGCAGGGGGCGTATCGCGTGGATCTGTTCGTTGCGCACTTCTCCAATCGGGTGGATGCCAAGGGTCGCGTGTCGATTCCGGCGTCATACCGGGCGGTGCTGGCGCGCGACGGTTTCGAGGGGTTGTTCGTCACACCTTCCCTCGATGCCGACGCCTTGGACTGCGGTGGCAATTCGCTGCTGCGGGAGATCGCGGAGCTGATCGAGCGCCAACCGCCCTATTCGCCGGAACGGGACCTGTTCTCGACCGCTCTCTACGGGCGCAGCGAGACGCTGAAAGTGGACGGCGAGGGCCGCATGGTCCTCTCGGACGCGATCAGGGACCACGCCCGCATCTCCAACGAGGTGACGTTCGTGGGACAGGGGCAGAAGTTCCAGATCTGGGAACCGAGCCGCTTCCGCGCGCATCTCGAAGAGGCCACGCTTCGCCTGCGCGACCTGCGGAAACAGCTCGGATCCCGGGACGCGGCCGGTGGGACTTTGCCCACGCCGCGGCCTCCTGGAGCACGGGAATGAACGCGGGCGGCGGTGACCACCATCCACAGGATGCTGGCGCCGCTGGCGGACCAGCTCGACACATTCCCGTGCTCCGCGAGGAGGTTCTCGCCGCACTCGACGTCTCGCGCGGCGGGATCTATCTCGACGGCACCTTCGGCGCCGGCGGCTACACCGCCGCCATCCTCGCCCATCCCGGCACCCGCGTGCTCGCGCTCGATCGCGATCCCCACGCCATCGCCGGCGGGGCACAGCTTGTGGATAAGTTCGGGGACAGGCTCACCCTGGTCGAGGCGCGCTTCGCCAACCTGGAGAGCGTGGCGGTCGCGTTGGGGCTCGGACCCTTCGACGGCGTCGCGCTCGATATCGGCGTCTCCTCCATGCAGCTCGACGAGGCGGAACGCGGCTTCTCCTTTCGCCGTGACGGCCCCCTCGATATGCGCATGGGCGGCGATGGGCCCAGCGCCGCCGACATCGTCAACGAGGCTCCGGAAGAGGTGCTCGCCGACATTTTCTACCACTACGGCGAGGAACGGATGTCGCGGCGCATCGCCCGCGCCATCGTGCAGGATCGTGTCGCGGCGCCCTATACGGCCACCCGGCCGCTGGCGGAGATGATCGCCCGCGTCGTCCCGCACAAGCCGACGGAGATCCACCCTGCGACGCGCACCTTCCAGGCGCTGCGCATCGCGGTGAACGATGAGCTGGGCGAACTCGTCGCCGGCCTTGCCGCGGCCGAGCGCGTGCTGGCGCCCGGCGGGCGTCTCGCCGCGGTGACCTTCCACTCGCTGGAGGACCGCATCGCCAAGCTGTTCTTCGCCCGCCGCTCCGGCAAGGGCCAAGCGACTGGCCGTCGTCTGCCGGGCGAGCCCGCCGCAACGCCTCCGAGCTTCACCCTGCCCAAGCGCCAGCCGATCGTGCCGGGCGAGACCGAGTGCGCCGCCAACCCCCGCGCGCGCTCGGCCAAGCTGCGCGTCGGCATCCGCACCGAACATCCGGCGCTGGCGATCGAGCCGGCGCTGCGCAACCTCTCGCTCCTGCCGCAAACCGGGAAGCCGACATGATCCGCATCCTCAACCTCGTCGCCATCGCGGCGCTGGTCGGCTCGGCGATCTACGCCTACTCGATCAAGTACAAGACGATGTTCCACGCCGAGACGGTGGCGAGCCTGAAGGCCGACATCAAGAAGGAACAGGACAAGATCGGCCTGCTGCGTGCCGACTGGGCGAACCTGACCAGGCCCGAGCGCGTCCAGGCGCTGGCCGAGAAGCTCACCCAGCTGCAGCCGCTGCAGCTCGACCAGATCGTGCCCGTCGACGCCCTGCCCTCGAAGGCACCGCGCGTCGACGCCATCGGCCGCGAGCTGGCCGACCTCGGCCTCGCCGAGCCCACCAACACGCCGGCCGACGCCTCGCCCGCCAGCGCGACGCCTTCTGCCGGCAAGCTGCTCAAGAAGGCGCAGCGATGAGCGACAGCCCCGTCATGAAGCCGCGCGCGCGCTTCTCCATGAAGCGCTTCATCCGAATCCTGTTCGAGCCGCGGCTCGACAAGACGCCCGGCCGCACCCGCATGGTCGCGGTGGGCTTCACGCTCCTGTTTGGGATCATCGTCACCCGCCTCTTCCTGTTCGGCCTCAAGCCGCCGGACATCGACAAGGTGCGGGTCGCCGGCTCCGACCAGGTCGCCGCCGCCCGCCCCGACATCCTCGACCGCAACGGCGAGGTGCTGGCCACCGACATCAAGGTGATGAGCATCTTCGCCGAGCCCAAGCGACTCATCGACAAGGACGAGGCGACCGAGCTGCTGACCGCCGCCCTCCCCGACGTCAACGCCTCCGAGCTGCGCCGCAAGCTCAGCTCCAACAAGGGCTTCGTCTGGGTCAAGCGCGCCGTCAGCCAGAAGGAGCAGCAGGAGGTGTTCCACCTCGGCCTGCCCGGTGTCGGCTTCCTGCCGGAGAACAAACGCGTCTATCCCAATGGCCCGATCGCCGCCCACGTGCTCGGCTTTGCCAATCTCGACGGCGTCGGCATCTCCGGCCTCGAGAAATACCTCGACAACCAGGGCCTCTCCGATCTCACCGGCATGGGCTTCAAGGTCGCCGCCACCGATCTCAAGCCGCTCACCACTTCGCTCGACCTGCGCGCCACCTATGCCGTGCGCGACGAGTTGGCCAAGGGCGTCGAGCATTTCCACGCCAAATCCGGCGCCGCCGCGATCCTCGACGTCAACACCGGCGAGATCGTCGCCATGGCCTCGCTGCCCGACTTCGACCCCAACCAGCCGGCCGACGCCCTGAACCCGAACACCATCAACCGGCTCTCGGTCGGCGTCTACGAGATGGGCTCGACCTTCAAGGCGATCTCCATCGCGATGGCGCTGGAAACCAACAAGGTCAACCTGCGCACGCAGCTCGACGCACGCAGCGAGCTGCATTATGGCCGGTTCACCATCCACGATTTCCATGCAACGCACCGCATGCTGACCGTGCCCGAGGTCTTCGTGCATTCCTCCAACATCGGCACGGCGCGCATGGCGATGATGGTGGGCGTCACCGGCCACCAAGCTTTCCTGCGCAAGATGGGCCAGCTGACGCGCCTGCGCACCGAGCTGCCGGAATCCGCCGAGCCGCTGGTGCCTAGGCATTGGGGCGAGCTCAACACGATCACCATCGCCTTCGGCCAAGGCCTCAACGTCGCGCCGCTGCAGGCGCTGATGGCGGTGGGCGCTCTGGTCAACGGCGGCCAGCTCATCAAGCCGACCTTCCTCAAGCGCTCCGAGGACGAGGCGCGCGCCGACGCACCGCGCGTGGTGCGTCCCGAAGTGTCGGAGAGCCTGCGCTACCTGATGCGGCTCAACGCCGAGATCGGCTCGGCCAAGAAGGCCAACATTCCCGGATACTTCATCGGCGGAAAGACCGGTACGGCCGACAAGCTGATCCACGGCCACTACGACCACACCAAGGTGTTCACCACCTTCATGGCGGTGCTGCCGGCCGACAAGCCGAAGTATCTCTTCCTGACACTGATGGACGAGCCGCAGGCGGTGGCCGGCGACGGCGGCTACCACACCGCCGCGATGAACTCGGGCGTCGTCACCGGCCAGATCATCGAGCGTGTGACGCCGCTGCTGGGACTGCCGCCGCAGATCCAGCTGCCGCCGATGCCCTTCCCGCTGCTGGCCCGGATGGGATATGGGCAGGCCAATACACCGCAGCATCCCGGAGGCGAACACTGACACGGCTCGCGACACTGCTGCCGGATGCCGCCTGCCCTGCGGGGCTGGGTGATCGCGAGGTCACGGGTCTGACCGCCGACAGCCGTGGCGTGCGCCCCGGCTTTGCCTTCTTCGCCGTGCCCGGCACCAAAGCCGACGGCGGCGCCTTCGTCGCCGATGCTGTTGCAAAGGGCGCTGTGGCGATCGTCGCGGAGCGAGCACCGCCGGGTGCGATGTCGGCGGCTGTCGCCTGCCTCCTCGTCGACGACGTCCGCCGGGCGCTCGCGCGGGCGGCGGCGGTGGTCCATCCGCGTCAGCCGGCGACCATCGCGGCCGTGACCGGCACCAGCGGAAAGACCTCCGTCGCCGCGTTCTGCCGGCAGATCTGGTCGACGCTCGGCCATGCCGCCGCTTCGCTCGGCACCGTCGGCCTCGTGTCTCCGTCCGGCAGCACCTACGGCTCGCTGACGACACCCGATCCGGTGACGTTGCACGCGACCCTTGACAGGCTGGCGGGCGAGGGCGTGACCCACCTGGCGCTGGAAGCCTCGTCGCACGGGATCGAGCAGCGCCGCCTGGACGGCGTGCGGCTCACCGCCGGCGCCTTTACCAACCTGTCGCGCGATCACCTCGACTACCACGCCGACCTCGACGAGTATCTCGCGGCCAAGCTTCGGCTCTTCACGACGCTGCTGCCCGACGGCGCGGCGGCAGTGGTCAACGCCGACAGCGATGCCGCCGCCAAGGTGATCACCGCCTGCGAGGCGCGCGGCCTGCCCGTCTTCACCGTCGGCCGTGCCGGCACCCGCCTGCGCCTGCTCGACGCGCGACCCGACGATCTCGCCGCCGTGCTGGTGCTCGACGTCGACGGCCACCGCGTCGAGACGCACCTGCCGCTCGCCGGCGAGTTCCAGGTGCAGAACGCGCTGGTCGCCGCCGGGCTCTGCATCGCCGCCGGAGCGCCGGCGGAGAATGTGCTGGCGGCGCTCGCGACGCTGGAAGGTGCGCCGGGCCGGCTCGAGCTGGTCGGCCGCAAGCACGGCGCCCCCGTGTTCGTCGACTACGCCCACAAGCCCGATGCTTTGGAGAAGGTGCTGGAGACGCTGCGCCCGTTGACGACCGGCAAGCTCGCCGTGGTGATCGGCTGCGGCGGCGACCGCGACCGCGGCAAGCGCCCGATCATGGGCGAGATCGCCGCCCGCGCCGCCGACCGCGTGATCGTGACCGACGACAACCCGCGCTCGGAGGAGCCAGCCGCGATCCGGCGCGCCATCCTCGAGGGCGTCGCCGGCAGCCGCGCCGAGATCCTCGAGATCGGCGACCGCGCCGTCGCCATCCGGGCCGCGATCGGCGGGCTCGAGCCAGGCGACGTGCTGGTGATCGCCGGCAAGGGCCACGAGACCGGGCAGATCGTCGGCGGCACGGTGCTGCCGTTCTCCGACCTTGACTGCGCCCGTCGCGCTTTGCAGAACCACGCGCCATGACCAAGCGGGCCGAGCCATGAGCCTCCACGCGCCCCCGCTCTGGACGGGGCTCGGCCTCGTCGCGCCGCTCCGCGCGCGCGTCTCGGGGGGCGTGCCGGCGAAGGTCTCGGGCGTCTCCATCGACACGCGCACCCTGGAGCCGGCCGACCTCTTCTTCGCCATCAAAGGCGATGCGACCGACGGCCACGACTACGTGCGCAAGGCCTTCGCCGCCGGGGCCGCCGCCTGCGTCGTCGATGAGGCGCACGCCGATGCGCTCGCCGGCACCGGGCCGCTCCTTGTCGTCGACGACGTGCTCGCCTCGATGAATTCGCTCGGCCGTGCCGCGCGCGCCCGCACCAAGGCGCGCATCATCGCCGTCACCGGTTCCGTGGGAAAGACCTCCACCAAGGAGGCCCTGCGCGTGGCGCTGACGCCGGCCGGTGCCCTCCATGCATCGGCAGCCTCCTACAACAATCACTGGGGCGTGCCGCTGACGCTGGCGCGGATGGCGCAGGGCACGCGCTTCTGCGTCGCCGAGATCGGCATGAACCATGCCGGCGAGATCACGCCGCTCGTCGCCATGGTGCGCCCGCACGTCGCCATCGTGACCAACGTCTCGCCGGTGCACCTCGAGTTCTTCCCCTCGGTCGAGGCCATCGCCGACGCCAAGGCCGAGATCTTCTCCGGCCTCGAGCCGGGCGGCGTCGCCATCATCAACCGTGACAGCCCCCATTTCGAGCGGCTCGACGCCGCGGCGCGGCAGTCGCCGGCCGGCCTGGTCGCGACCTTCGGCGCCCACGAGCGCGCCGACGCGCGACTCCTCGAGATCATCCCGGCACCGACCCATTCGCTGGTCAAGATTCGTATCGTCGGCCGCGAGCTGTCCTTCCGCCTCGGTGCGCCGGGCCGACATCTGGCCGAGAACGCGCTGGCGGTGCTGCTCGCCGCTCACGCCGTCGGCGCCGACCTCGACGTGGCCGCGACCGCACTGGCCTTCTTCCAGGCCGGCAAGGGCCGCGGCGAGCGCGCGACGATCGCGACCGCCGAGGGGCCTCTGACGCTGATCGACGAGAGCTACAACGCCAACCCGGCCTCGATGGGCGCCGCGCTCGCCCTGGCCGGCACGCTGCTGCCCGGTGAAGACGGTCGCCGCGTCGCCGTGCTCGGCGACATGCTTGAACTGGGCGAGCGCTCGCCCGAGCTGCACGCCGGCCTGGCCGACGATCTCGTCGCGGCGCACTTCGACCTCGTACTCGTCGCCGGCGCGATGATGCGCTCGCTAGCCGACACGCTCCACGAGCGCGGCGTATCCTGCGAATGGCGCAATTCCGCCTCCGAGCTGGAGCCCGTCGTGCTCGACAGCCTACGCGGCGGCGACGTCGTCGTGGTCAAGGGCTCCAACGGCAGCCGCATGGCCCCGATCGTCGGTGCGCTGAAGCAGCACCACGCCAGGCTCCTGGAAGATGCCGAGACCCCCGAGACCACCGCCGCCGAGAGCGTCGTCTCTCGCGCGACCGCGTAAGGACCTCCCATGCTCGCCTGGCTCGCGGACCTCACGCCTCATACGGGGCCGCTCAACGTGTTCCGCTACATCACCTTCCGCACCGGCGGCGCCATCGGCACCGCGCTGCTCTTCGTGTTCTTCTTCGGCCCCTCCATCATCGCGGCGCTGCGCCTGAAGCAGGGCAAGGGTCAGCCGATCCGCGCCGACGGGCCAGCCTCGCACCTGCTGACCAAGAAGGGCACGCCGACCATGGGCGGGCTGATGATCCTGTCGGGGCTCATCGTCTCGACCCTGCTGTGGGCCAACCTCAACAATCACTTCGTCTGGACCGTGCTGCTGGTCATGGTCGGCTTCGGCGCCATCGGCTTCTACGACGACTACCTCAAGGTCACACGTCAGACCCACGCCGGCTTCTCCGGCCGTTCGCGGCTGGCGCTCGAGGCGGTGATCGCGCTCGTTGCCTGCATTATCATGCACTACTACGGCACCGTGTACGCGGGCGCGCTCGCCGTGCCTGGCGTCAACGGCTACATCGCCAACCTCGGCTGGGCCTTTCCGATCTTCGGCGCCTTCGTCATCGTCGCCGCCGGCAATGCCGTGAACCTCACCGACGGACTCGACGGGCTCGCCATCGTGCCCGTGATGATCGCCGCAGGCACCTTCGGCTTTGTCGCCTACCTCGTCGGCAACGCCATCTTCGCGAAATACCTCGGCATCAACTTCGTCCTGTTCGCCGGCGACCTCGCCGTGGTCTGCGGCGCGATGATCGGGGCGGGCGCCGGCTTCTTGTGGTTTAACGCGCCGCCGGCGCAGATCTTTATGGGCGACACCGGCTCCCTCGCGCTGGGAGGCCTGCTCGGCACCATCGCGGTGGCCGTCAAGCACGAGATCGTTCTCGTCATCGTCGGCGGCCTGTTCGTGCTCGAGGCCGTCTCCGTCATCGTGCAGGTCACCTCGTTCAAGCTGACCGGCAAGCGCGTTTTCAGGATGGCGCCGATCCACCATCATTTCGAGCAGCTCGGCTGGTCAGAGCCGCAGATCGTCATCCGCTTCTGGATCATCGCTTTCGTGCTCGCGCTGGTCGGGCTTTCGACGCTGAAGCTCAGGTGAGGCGCGGCGTGGCTCCCCTGTCCCCATGACACCCATCACCTCCTTCGCCGGCAAGCACGTCGCCCTCTTCGGCCTAGGCTCGTCCGGTCTCGACGCAGCCCGCGCCCTCCTCGCAGGGGGCGCCACCGTCGCCGCCTGGGACGACAAGGAGAGTTCGCGCGACAAGGCCGCCGCCAACGGCATCGCCATCGTCGACCTCCACGACGCCGACTGGTCAGCCTTCGCCGCCTTCGTGCTGGCGCCGGGCGTGCCGCTCACGCATCCCAAGCCGCACTGGAGCGTCGACCTCGCCCGAGCTGCCGGGGTCGCGATCATCGGCGACGTCGAGCTGTTCTGCCGCGAGCGCGCGGCGATCGCGCCCAACGCGCGTTTCGTCGCCATCACCGGCACCAACGGCAAGTCCACCACCACCGCGCTGACGGCGCACCTCTTCCGCGAGTTCGGCTATGAAGTGGCTGTGGGCGGCAATATCGGCACGCCGGTGCTGCAGCTTCCGCCGCCGTCCGAGATTCGCGTGCACGTGATCGAATGCTCGTCCTTCCAGATCGATCTCGCGCCCTCGATCCAACCGACCGCCGGCGTGCTGATGAACCTGACGCCCGACCATCTCGACCGCCACGACACGATGGCGAACTATGCCGCGATCAAGGCGCGCCTCGTGACGCACTCGGGCACCGCCATCGTCTCCGTGGACGATCCCGACAGCGCGGCCATCGCGCAGCGCATCGCTATCGAGGGCCGCGCCGTCGAGACCATTTCGGTCGCCGGCAACCTTGTCGTCCAGGGCATCACGCTCGACGGCACCAAGCTCATGCGCCACCATGACATGCAGGCGACGCCGATCGCCGACCTTGCCGGCATCGCCGCGCTGCGCGGCGCCCACAACGCGCAAAACGCCGCCGCCGCGATCCTCGCGCTCGGTAAGGATGCCGGAAACCTAGACCAGTTGCAGGCGGCGCTGCGCTCGTTCCCCGGCCTTGCCCATCGCATGGAACAGATCGCGGCCGCGCACGGCGTGATCTACGTCAACGATTCCAAGGCCACCAACGCCGATGCCGCCGAGAAGGCGCTGCTGGCCTTCTCCCGTGTGCATTGGATCATCGGCGGCAAGGCCAAGGAGGGTGGTATCGAGCCGTTGCGCCCGCTGTTCGACCACGTTGCCAAGGCCTACCTGATCGGTGCCGCCGCCGAGCATTTCGCCGAGACGCTCGGCGCCGACGTGCCATTCGAGCACTGCGGCACGCTCGACGTCGCCACCGCACGGGCTGCGGCCGACGCCCTTGCAGAGGCGCAGCGAACAGGCGCCGATCAGGTCGTGCTGCTCTCCCCCGCCTGCGCCTCCCAGGACCAGTTCAGTGACTTCGAGCAGCGCGGCGAGCGGTTTCGCGATTGCGTGAGAAACCTGCTAAGCCAGCCCGCGTGAAAGGCATGGTTAATCGTTGGTGTTCATGATCGCGGCGGACGCCCGGCGCATGCGCCAGGCGATGGCACCCGCACGGGCGGGACGTTGAGCCTCCCTGGAGCCTCGAACATGGTATCGCGCGCGCAACGCACGGCCCTCGCGAACTGGTGGTGGACCGTCGACCGCTGGCTGCTGGCCGCCCTCGGTGTCCTCATCGTCGCCGGCATGATCCTGACCATGGCAGCGAGCCCACCTGTCGCCGAGCGCATCGGCCTGCCGACCTTCCACTTCGTCAATCGCCAGGCCGAAGCGCTCTTTCCGGCCATCGCCGTGCTCATCGGCGTGTCGTTCCTCTCGCCGCGGCAGGTACGTCGCGCCGCGGTGATCCTCTTCGTGGTATCCATGGGCCTCATCGTGGTCGCGCTGCTGTTCGGCCATGAGGTCAAGGGCTCTCGCCGCTGGATCTTCGGCATCCAGCCTTCCGAGTTCCTGAAGCCCGCCTTCGTCATCCTCGTCGCCTGGGCCTTTTCCGAAGGCGGCAAGCGGCGTGACGTGCCGGGCACGACATTCGCCGTGCTGCTGCTGCCCCTCACCATCGTGCCGCTGATGCTGCAGCCCGACTTCGGCCAGACCATGCTGGTGACGCTGGTGTGGATGGCGCTGTTCTTCATGGCCGGGCTGCACTGGTTCTGGATGGTCGGGCTCGGCGGCGGCGGCCTCGTCAGCGTCTTCGCCGCCTACAAGTTCGTGCCCCACGTACGCGCGCGCATCCTGAAGTTCATGGATCCGGCCAGCGGCAATGGCGCCACCGACACGTTCCAGGTCGACACCGCGCTGGAGACGATCAAGGCCGGACGCTGGTTCGGCAAGGGCCCGGGCGAGGGCACGGTGAAGCGCATCCTGCCCGACGCCCACACCGACTTCATCTTCGCCGTCACCGGCGAGGAATTCGGTCTCCTCGCCTGCATGGCGCTCTGCTCGGTCTACGCGTTCATCGTGATCCGCGGCCTGTTCCGCGCCGCGCGCAGCGAGGACCCGTTCTGCGCCTTCGCCGGCGCCGGTCTGGTGATGTTGTTCGGCATCCAGGCGGCGATCAACATGTCGGTCAACCTGCACCTGATGCCGGCCAAGGGCATGACGCTGCCCTTCATCTCCTACGGCGGTTCGTCGCTGGTGTCGGTGGCGCTCGAGATGGGCTTCCTCGTGGCCGTGACCCGCCGGCGCCCGCGCTCGGAGATCGCCTTCGATCGCGACGGCCGCGCCGCCCCATCCACTACAACCGGCCTCGTGGAGCAGCCGGCGTGAAGTCCCACCCCGTCCTCGTCGCGGCCGGCGGCACCGGCGGCCACCTCTTCCCGGCCCAGGCGCTGGCGGAGGCGCTCGCACGCCGCGGCATCCCCGTCGAGCTCATGACCGACGATCGCGCGCTGCGCTACGGCGGCGACTTTCCGGCGCGCATGATCCACCACGTCAAGGCGGCGACGCCGACCGGCGGCAACCCGATCAAGCGCGCGCTGGCGATCGTCGCGCTGCTGCGCGGCACCGGGGCGGCGCGCGGCATCATCCGCCGCATCAAACCTCGCGCCGTCGTCGGATTTGGCGGCTATCCCACCGTGCCGCCGGTGCTCGCCGCGACGCAGTTGAAGGTGCCGACGATCCTGCACGAGCAGAACGCCGTGCTGGGGCGAGCCAACAAATTCCTCGCCAAGCGCGTCCAGGCGCTGGCCAAGGGCTTCGACAACCTCGTCATCGCCAACCCCGCGATCGCCGCCAAGGCGACGCTCGTCGGCAATCCGATCCGACCGATGGTGCTGGAGGCCGCCGCCGTGCCCTATCCACCTTTCTTTGGCGGCATGCTGCACCTCCTGATCACCGGCGGCTCGCAGGGCGCCCGGGTGATGTCCGACGTGGTGCCCGCCGCCATCGCCCTTCTCGATCCAGCCGATCGCGCCCGCCTCGTGGTCGTGCAGCAGGCCCGCGGCGAGGACGAGGCTCGCGTCCGCGAGGCCTACGCCGCCATGGGCCTCGCCGCGGAGGTCAAGCCATTCTTTACCGACCTGCCGATGCGCATGGCTCAAGCGCACCTCGTGATCACGCGTGCCGGCGCCTCCACGATATCCGAGCTCGCCGCGATCGGCCGCCCGTCGATCCTGGTGCCGTTCCCGCACGCGCTCGACCAGGACCAGGCCGCCAACGCCGCCCTCCTCGAGAAGACCGGAGCCGGCCTCGTGGTCAGGCAGGCGAACTTCACGCCGGACTGGCTCGCGGACTCGCTGCGCCTCGCCTTGGCCGACCGCGAGGGCCTGGAGGCTCGTGCCCAGGCGGCGAAGGCCGCAGGCATCTCGGATGCCGCCGACCGCCTCGCCGACCTCGTCGAACAGCTGATGCTGCCGGAGGCGGCGTGACGAAAAAGCTCATGCTCTTCGAACTTCTCATGGTGCGCGGCGCGAAGCGCGTCTCGAATCTCGAGGGCTCCAGACAGCGAGACGCTTGGACCGCCTCGTGGTCCGAGACGGCCTTCGGCCTCCTAACCACGAGGCCACTTGTACAAGGACGCTCTCGATGAGACTGCCGGCGGAGCTCGGCCCGATCCACTTCATCGGCATCGGCGGCATCGGCATGTCGGGCATTGCCGAGGTGCTGCTGAACCTCGGCTACAAGGTGCAGGGGTCGGATGCCGCGGCCAACGCCAACGTGCAGCGGCTTCGCGACAAGGGCGCCACCGTGCACCTCGGGCACGACGCGGCCAATGTCGCCGAGGCCGAGGTGGTGGTGGTCTCGACCGCGATCCGCCGCGACAATCCCGAGCTTATGGCCGCCCGCGCCGCCCGCCTACCCGTGGTGCGCCGGGCCGAGATGCTGGCTGAACTAATGCGACTCAAGCATTGCGTCGCTATAGCCGGCACGCACGGCAAGACCACCACCACCTCGCTCGTCGCCACCCTGCTCGACGCCGGCCATTTCGACCCGACGGTGATCAACGGCGGCATCATCAACGCCTACGGCACCAACGCGCGCCTGGGCGGCGGCGACTGGATGGTGGTCGAAGCGGACGAATCCGACGGCACTTTCCTGAAGCTGCCAGCCGACGTCACCGTGGTTACCAATATCGATCCCGAGCACCTCGACCATTTCGGCACGTTCGAAGCCATCAAGGAGGCCTTCCGAACCTTCGTCGAAAATATCCCCTTCTACGGCTTCGCGGTGATGTGCCTCGACCACCCGACGGTGCAGGAGCTCGTCGGCCGCATCGAGGACCGTCGCATCGTCACCTACGGCGAGACCCCGCAGGCCGACGTGCGGCTCGTCGACGTCGACCTCACCGGCGGGCGCTCGCGCTTCTCCGTGATCATCCGCGACCGCAAGACCCGCGGCGAGACCCGCATCGGCGAGCTCGAGCTGCCGATGCCGGGTCTCCACAACACGTTGAACGCCACCGCCGCCGTCGCCGTGGCGCACGAGCTGGGAATGGGCGCCGACGCGATCCGCGAGGGCCTCGCCAAGTTCGGTGGCGTGAAGCGGCGCTTCACCAAGACCGGCGAGTGGAACGGCGTCACCGTGTTCGACGACTACGGCCACCATCCCGTCGAGATCGCCGCGGTTCTGCGCGCGGCGCGAGCCTCGACCGAGGGCAAGGTCGTGGCCGTCGTGCAGCCGCACCGCTACAGCCGGCTGCAGTCGCTTTTCCACGAATTCGCGACCTGCTTCAACGACGCCGACGCCGTGCTCGTCGCCGACGTCTACGCCGCCGGCGAGGCGCCGATCCCCGACATCGATCGCGACGCGCTCGTCACGGCCATCAAGGCGCACGGGCACCGTCGCCCGCTGGCTCTCGCGAGCCCCGGCGACCTGCCCTACATCATCCGCTCCCTGGCCAAGCCCGGCGATTACGTCGTGTGCCTGGGCGCCGGCTCAATAACGCAATGGGCCTACGCGCTGCCCGGACAGCTGCAGGCGGGCGACGGGGCGTGAGCCTGCGCGACGTGCTCGCCGCGCCCGGCCTACGCGGCACCCTGGAGGCCGACGTGCCGTTGGCGCCACTGACGTGGTTTCGCTGCGGCGGCCCGGCGGAGGTGCTGTTCACCCCTGTCGACGAGGACGACCTCGCGCTCTTCATGGAGCGTTGCCCCTCCGGCGTACCGGCGACAGTGATTGGAGCCGGCTCCAACCTGCTGGTGCGAGACGGCGGCCTTGCCGGCGTGGTAGTGCGGCTCGGCAAAGCGTTCGCGTCGCTGCAAGTCGAGGGCGAGGCTATCTCGGCCGGCGCCGCCGTGCCCGACGTCAAGCTGGCCTCGGCCGCCGCGCAGGCCGGGCTCGGAGGCCTCGCCTTCCTGCGCGGCATCCCCGGCCAAGTCGGCGGCGCGCTGCGCATGAACGGCGGCGCCTACGGCAGCGAGCTCGCCGATGTGCTGGTCTCGGCGCGCGGCGTCGCGCGAGATGGCACGGCCCGTGATTACACGGCGTCAGAAATGGGCTTCACCTACCGCCACTGCGGCGTCCCGCCAGATGTGATCTTCACGCAAGCCTGTCTGCGCGGCCGTTCCGGCGACCCCGAGGCGATCCGCGCCGAGATGAGCGCCATCACGGCGGCTCGCGCCGCCACCCAGCCGGTCAACACCCGCACCAGCGGCTCGACGTTCAAGAATCCGCCTGGCGCCAAGGCGTGGGAGCTGGTCGATCGTGCCGGCTGCCGCGGGCTGGTGCACGGGGATGCGCAAGTCAGCCCATTGCACACGAATTTCCTGGTCAACCGCGGCGCCGCGACCGCCGCCGAGATCGAGGCGCTGGGAGAGCTGGTCCGAGCGCGCGTTCTCGAGAGCAGCGGAGTTGCGCTCGAATGGGAGATCGCGCGCATCGGGCGGGCGGCGTGAGGCCGGTGGCTCTTTCTTTCCCCGCTTGCGGAAGCAGCGTGTGCCTGACCTTTGAAGGGAAGCTCACTTCATGAGAAAGCACGTGGCCATCCTCTACGGCGGCCTGTCGGCGGAGCGCGAGGTGAGCCTGCGTTCGGGAGCGGCCTGCGCGGCCGCACTCGAAGCGCAAGGCTATAAGGTCACGCTCATCGACGTCGACCGCACGCTGTCGCAGCGCCTCGCCGATCTCAGGCCTGACGTCGCCTTCAACGCTCTGCACGGACGCTTCGGCGAGGACGGCATCGTCCAGGGCATCCTCGAGATGCTGGCAATTCCCTACACGCATTCCGGCGTGCTGGCGTCCTCGCTGGCGATGCAAAAGGATCGTGCCAAGGACGTCATGCAGGCGGCCGGCATTCCCGTCGCGCCGGGACTGACTATGCACCGGCTTGATGTCGCCAAAGGCCACCCTATGCCTCCCCCTTACGTCGTAAAACCCGTGAGTGAGGGCTCGTCCGTCGGCGTCCTTATCGTCAACAAAGATCATCAATTTCCGCCGCAGGAACTGACCCGAAGCGACTGGGATCACGGGGATATCGTCCTCGTCGAGCGCTTCGTAGCGGGACGCGAGCTGACGTGCGCCGTAATGGGCGAAAAAGCCTTGGATGTCATCGAGATACGCGCCGCCGACGGGGGCTGGTACGATTACAACGCGAAATACGCCCGAGGCGGCTCAATTCACGTGCTTCCTGCAGATCTTAAAGGAAATCTTTACCATTCTGTTCAAGACTTCGCATTAAGGGCGCATCGCGCTCTCGGGTGTCGCGGCGTCAGTCGTGCCGATTTTCGATACGACGACCGCCCCGGAGGTACGGGCGAACTCGTTGTGCTGGAGGTCAACACGCAGCCCGGCATGACCGAGACCTCTTTGGTGCCCGAATTGGCGGCCTACGTCGGCCTTTCATTCGGCGGGCTTGTACGATGGATGGTGGAGGACGCCTCCTGCGATCGCTAGGCGGCTTCGGGGCGCAGCTGGCGCCCGCGGCCTTCACGCTCGCCACCCCAAGCGCTGCCTACGCTCCGTCGTCCGCGACCGTCTTCCCGCGCCTGCCGCATCTCAGATGGCGGCGCAATCCGGCGCTCTCCGCCGTGATCGCCCGCATCGCCGCGACCCGTTTCCTCGGTACGGCCCTGGCGCTGACCCTGTTGTGCGGCTGCGCCGCCTACGGCGCAGTCCAAGGTGGCGTCTATGCCGACTTCGTCGCGACGCAGGGCTCGCTACCCGACATCGCCGCCAAGGCTGCAGGTTTCCCCATCAAGGCCGTGACCATCACCGGCACGCGCGAGCTGACGGAAGCCGAGATCCTAACCTTGGCAGGCATTGGTCCGCGCAACTCGCTGGTATTCCTCGACGTCGGCGACCTGCGCAGGCGCCTCAAGGCGGTTCCGCTGATCCGCGACGCCAATGTCTCGAAGCTCTATCCCGACCGTCTCCTGATCGAGATCGAGGAGCGTCAGCCGACCGCCCTGTGGCAGAAGGACGGCGCCGTCGCGCTCGTCGCCGCCGACGGCACGCCCATCGATGACCTCAAGGATCCGCGTTTCCAGCGCCTGCCGTTGGTCGTCGGCATCGACGCCAACAAGCACCTGGAGGAATATGGCGAGGTCCTCGATGCGGCAGGCGAGCTTCGCGACCGCATTCGCGCCGGCATCTACATCGCGGGGCGACGCTGGACCTTGAAGACGGACAGCGGGCTGGAGATCGACCTGCCGGAGAAGAACCCGACCGACGCCGTTGCCCGCCTCGCCCTCCTCGAGCATGACGGTCACATCCTCGAAAAGGACGTGCTGTCGCTCGACCTTCGCATCCCCGGCCGCGTCGTGGCGCGATTGACCGCCGAGGCCGCCGCCGCACGCGCCGACACGCTCGCCAAGAAGTCCGCGAAGAAAAAAGGGGCGACGACATGAGTTCGGCCACCATGCCGCCGCGCATGCGACCGCTGTCGTCCCGACGCACGGCGATCCTGTCGGCGCTCGACATCGGCACCTCGAAGATTGTCTGCCTCATCGCCCGGCTGCAGCCGATCGAACCCTCCGAGATGCTGCGCGGCCGTACCCACCGCTGCCGCATCCTCGGCATAGGGCACCAGCGATCGCGCGGCATCAAGGGCGGCGTCGTCGTTGACATGGAAGCGGCGGAGGGCGCCATCCGCCTCGCCGTCGATGCGGCCGAGCGCATGGCCGGCGTCCAGGTCCAGAGCGTCATCGTCAACATCACCGGGGGGCGGCTTTCGTCGCGCTTCTTCGACGCCAAGATCGCCGTCGGCGGTCACGCCGTGTCCGATAGCGAGGTTCATCGCGTACTCGAGGCCTGCCACGCCAGCGTCGAGCCCGGGCGCTCGCCGCTGCACTCGCTGCCCACCGGCTTCACGCTCGGCAGCGCCGACGCGATCCGTGACCCCCGCGGCCTTATCGGCGACGAGCTCGGCGCCGCCATGCACGTCGTCTCGACGGACGCTGTCGCCGCACGCAACCTGATGCTCGCCATTGAGCGCTGCCATCTCGCGGTCGAGGCCGTCGTCGCGACACCCTACGCGTCCGGCCTTTCGGCGCTCGTCGACGACGAGGCCGAACTCGGCACGGCACTGATCGACATTGGCGGCGGCACCACCAGCGTCGGCATCTTCTCCGACGGCAACCTCAGTCACGTCGATGCTTTCGCGGTGGGCGGGCGCCACATCACCATGGATCTCGCGCGCGGTCTGAACATCCCGCTGGCCGATGCCGAGCGCCTGAAGACGCTGCACGGAACCTGCCTGACCTCGGCCTCGGACGATCGCGAGAGCATCGCCGTCACTCACGTCGGCGAGGACGAGGACCACACCACCCATCTGCCGAAATCGCAGCTGACGCGGATCATCCGGCCGCGCGTCGAGGAGATCCTCGAATTGGTGCGCGACCGACTCAAATCGGCCGGCTTCCCCGCGCATTCAGGGCGCCGCATCGTGCTGACCGGCGGCGCCGCCCAGCTCGCGGGACTGTCCGACGCGGCCAAACGCATCGTCTCCGGCCAGGTCCGCATTGGCCGACCGCTAGGGATCCAGGGCCTGCCTGAATCGGCCAAGGGCCCCGCCTTCTCGGCCGCTGTCGGCCTGCTCGTCTACCCTCAGGTCAGCGGCATCGAGCATTTCCGCCCGGCAAGCTCGAAGGGGCTGCGCGAAGCGTCGAATGACAATTATCTCAGCCGCATGGGGCGCTGGCTGAAAGACAGTTTCTGAGATGTCGCAAGGGATGAATATGGCGCGGCGGCCATTTCTAAACTGGCACGAATCAGTTGGTATCAAACCGGCGCTCCGGCGCTTCCTGACGCAAGGGGCCATGCGATGACGATCAATTTGAAAGCACCGGAACTGCGGGAGCTGAAGCCCCGCATCATGGTGTGCGGCGTCGGCGGCGCCGGCGGCAACGCGGTCAACAACATGATCGTCTCGGGCCTCGTTGGCGTCGACTTCGTCGTCGCCAACACCGATGCCCAGGCGCTCACCTCGTCCAAGGCCGAGCGCGTGATTCAGATGGGCCTGCAGGTGACCGAGGGCCTCGGCGCCGGCGCCCATCCCGACGTCGGCCGCGCCGCCGCCGAGGAGGCGCTCGACGAGATCCGCGACCACCTCGCCGGCATCCACATGATCTTCGTCACCGCCGGCATGGGCGGCGGCACCGGCACCGGCGCCGCGCCGGTGATCGCTCGCTGCGCCCGCGAGATGGGCATCCTCACGGTCGGCGTCGTCACCAAGCCGTTCCAGTTCGAGGGCCAGAAGCGCATGCGTATCGCCGATGGCGGAATCGGCGAGCTGCATAAGGCCGTCGACACGCTCATCACCATTCCGAACCAGAACCTGTTCCGTATCGCCAACGAGAAGACCACCTTCGCCGACGCCTTCTCTATGGCCGACCAGGTGCTCTATTCGGGTGTCGCCTGCATCACCGACCTGATGGTTAAGGAAGGTTTGATCAACCTCGACTTCGCCGACGTCCGCGCCATCATGCGCGAGATGGGCAAGGCAATGATGGGCACCGGCGAGGCCTCCGGCGAGAAGCGCGCGATTCTCGCCGCCGAGGCCGCCATCGCCAACCCGCTGCTCGACGAAGTCTCGATGAAGGGCGCCAAGGGCCTGCTCATCTCCATCACCGGCGGCAACGACCTCACTCTTTACGAGGTCGACGAGGCTGCGAGCCGCATCCGCCAGGAAGTCGACGAGGACGCCAACATCATTCTCGGCGCCACCTTCGACGAGTCGCTCGATGGCATCGTGCGTGTCTCAGTCGTTGCCACCGGCATCGACAAGGCGATCGACCAGCGCGAAATCGCCGCCGCCGAGGCCCGCATCGCCGACGCCGCCGCCCGCCTGCGCGCCCAGTCCGAGGCGCGCCGCGTCGAGGCGCCGCCCGTTGCGCCCGCACTGACCTACCACGAGCCCGCGCCCGTGCAGGGCCAGCACCATCAGGCGGCGCATCATTCCGCCCCTCAGCAGCAGGCCTACGCTTTGGCCCCGCAGCAGGCCTACATCCCGCAGGCGACCGCCGGCGGCGTGCAGCTGCAGCCGGTGATGCCGCAGCCGGCCCCGATGTACCACGAGGCACCCCGCCCCGCAGCGCGCGAGCCCGAGCGCTACGAGGCCGGTCCCTATATCCCGCCGGCACCCGAAGGCCCGATGATGCGCCCGCAGCGCATGCCGCAGATCGAGGACCTGCCGGTTCCGGTGCAGAACCAGATACGCCAGCAGATCAGCTCGGGCGACGGCGCAGACGTGAAGCGTCGCACCCTGCTTGAGCGCCTCGCCGCCTTCGGCCAGAGCCGAGAAGAGCTCGGCGGCCCGCTGGCGCAGCCCGAACGGCCCGCCATGCCGCAACTCGGCTACGGTCAGGCCCAGCAGCCGAGCTATCGGCCCGCGGCTCCCGCGCCCGTGCATAGCGAATATGCCAAGCGCCCGGCGGCGCCCGGCGGCCACCTGCCGACACAGCGCCAGCCGCTCGACCAGCACGGCCGCGTGGCCCCGGCACCCCGCCAGAGCGAGGACGATCAGCTCGAGATTCCCGCTTTTCTGCGCCGCCAGACGAACTGAGCCCATCGCGATCGATCAAGACCGGGCCGGCATCAGCGATGCCGGCCCGGTCTTTTTGGACGCCACCTCGGTCGTTGCAGGCGCAGCCAAGCTCCGCCTCGCGATTGTTGCAATCATGCCGCAAACTCAGGAAAATTGACTGGGGGTCGCGCGCGGCCACACATCCGCCGCCGCGGCTTCAGACCAAGGGACACCGCCGAAGAACGCCTCGGCACCGTTTCCCGGCCTGCCTCGCGTGAGAGTGTCCATGCCCACTTCCCTCCGATATACCCGCCCCGCGATCTGCGCCTTCATCGCTGCCATCGTCCTCGGCGCTCCGACGGCACGCGCCGATTGGATGGACAGCGTCAACCCGATGAACTGGTTCGGCAACGACAAATACGAGCAGAAGGTGATTCAGGATCCACCCGCCAACGACCTTTACAAGAAGGGCGTCGTCGAGATGGAGAAGCGCGACTACGAGACGTCGGCGAAAACCTTCTCGAAGCTGGAGAAGGCCTACCCGTACTCGCAGTACCAGCGCAAAGGTTTGCTGATGACGACCTACACGCAGTACCAGGACAAGAAGTACGAAGACGCTGTTGGCTCGGCGAAGCGTTATCTCGGCCTCTACCCGAACTCGCCCGATACGCCCTACGTCACCTATCTCCAGGCCATGGCCTATTACGACCAGATCCCCGACGTGAACCATGACCTGGGACGCGCCGAGCAGGCGGTCGAGGCCTTCAAGATCATTGTCGACAAATATCCGACCTCGGAATACGCCAGCGACGCCCGCTACAAGATGTCCATTGCCCGCGACCAGCTCGCCGGCAAGGAAATGCAGGTCGGCCGCTACTATCTCGAGCGCGGCGAGTACACGGCGGCGATCAACCGCTTCCGCGTGGTTCTCGCCAAGTACCAGACCACGCGTCAGGCCGAAGAGGCGCTGGAGCGCCTGACGGAGGCCTATCTCGCGCTCGGCTTGCCGCAGGAGGCGCAGACCGCCGCCGCAGTGCTCGGTCACAACTATCCCAATTCTGACTGGTACAAGCAGTCTTATAGTCTGCTGCAGCACGGCGGCCTGCGTCCCAACGAGGACAAGGGCTCCTGGATCTCGCGGACGATGCGCGGCCTGCCCGGCGTCGGCTAGGTCTCGCCGCTTAGGTCCTTTGCGCCTCCTGTTCTGGAGAGATCAGCGCGCCGTCCGCATCTCCTTCGGCAGGCAGTCCAGCCACTCGCCGCTGCCGCGCGCCCGCGCCATCAGGCCGGCGGCGAGCCGTCGCTGGAAAGGCCGCGGGTGGGATGGGTCGCGAAGGATAGGGTTTGGCAGTGCGGTGGCGAGCAGCGCCGCCTCTCGCGCGTCGAGCCGGCTCGCGGGCTTGCCAAAGTAGCGTTCGGCCGCAGCCTCGATGCCGAAGGTGCCTTCGCCCCATTCGGCGATGTTCAGGTAGACCTCGATCGTGTGCGCCTTGCTCCACACCTTCCCGAGCAGCAGCGCGATCGCGATCTCGAGGCCCTTGCGGACCGACGAGCGGCCTGGCCAGAGGAACAGGTTCTTCGCCGTCTGCATGGTGATGGTGGAGGCGCCGCGCGACGGTCCGTCTCCGTCGGCATCGGCGATAACCTCGTGCAGCGCGCTCCAATCGACCCCGTCGTTGCGGCAGAACTGCGCGTCCTCGGAGCTGATCACCGTCGCCACCAGAACGGGCGCGATCGCGTCGAGCCGGACGAAATCACGCATCGAGACCTTGCCCGTGAACTGCCGACCGAGGATCAGCATCGAGACCGGAGGCGCGAGCGTGTCCACCGCGAGCAGTCCGACGAAGGCGAGGACGAGCGCCAGCACCACGCCGAAGATCGCGCGCAGGATGAGCCGGTATCGACCGGGCTTGCCTCTCCTGATCATGCCTTAGCCATGGCGCAGTCGACCCCGCGCGACAAGATGCGTACGGACGCTGCAAATCCGGTAGCCGCTTGGCGTCAGCGCGGCGAGAACTGCGCGACCTCGTGGAAGCGCCGACGGAGTTGCGTGGCGATGGGTCCGGGACGGCCGTCGCCGACCGGCCGATCGTCGATCGCCACCACCGGCATGACCAGCGTCGTCGCGCCCGTGGTGAAAGCCTCGCGCGCCGCCCAGGCCTCGTCGCGGCTGAAGCCGCGCTCGTTGAGCTTAAGCCCCATGGCGGCGATCAAGCCGAGCAGCGTCGTGCGCGTTACGCCTTTCAGGATGCTGCTGTCGGGCGGGTGCGTCACCAGGTGTCCGTCGGCCCCCACGATCCAGGCGTTGGACGCCGCGCCCTCGTGGATCAGGCCGGCCTCGTCGTAGAGCCACGCCTCGCCGGCGCCACGGGCCTTCGCCTCGGCCTTGGCGAGCACGTTGGGCAGGAGCGAGATCGATTTTATGTCCGGTCGCTTCCAGCGCAGGTCCGGCAGGGTGATGACCTTCATCCCCGCCGCCGCCTTGGCGGCCGCCTTGACAGGATCGGCGGCACGCGCGGTGACCACCAGCGCAGGTTTTGAAGCCGGTTCGGGGAAGGCGTGATCGCGCGGGGCGACACCGCGCGTGATTTGGAGGTAGATCATGCCGTCGCGCACGAGGTTGCGGCGCACGATCTCGCGGATGACCAACGCCAATGCCGGCTCGGCGAGCGGCAGCGTCATGCTGAGCTCGCCCAGCGAACGCGTCAGGCGGGCGAGATGCGGCGCCTCGTCGACGAGCCCGCCGCTGCGCACCTCGATCACCTCGTAGACGCCATCGGCGAACTGGTAGCCGCGATCCTCGATCGAGACCGCCGCGGCGGCGTGCGGCACGTAGCGTCCATTGACGTAGGCAATGCGGCTCAAGACCCGCCCTCTCAAATCCAATGAAGACGATGGCCGATCAGCCCGATGATAGCGCCGGCGGCGATGCTCCACAGCGGCGACAGCCGCGTCGTCACCATAACGAGAGCGACGACAATGACGAGCATAAGCGTGCCGGCTCCCTGCCAGGCAGCGCGGGTCATGACCACGGCGCTGGCGAGCATGAAGCCGAGCGCGATAGGCGCCAGGGCGCGTCGGACCAGGGTCACGCCGGCGACCTCGTCGTACCGGACGAGGACGCGACCCACGGCCATCGCCATCGCCGACGACGGCAGCACGATCGCAACCGTCACGACGAGGAGGCCGGCGAGCCCGGCGAGCTGCCAGCCGATCATGCTGGCGATCATCACGTTCGGCCCGGGGGCGGTCTGCCCAACGGCGACGACCTGAGCGAAGGTGGCGTCACTCATCCAGTGGTGCAGCACCACGACTTGGCGATGGATCTCCGGCAGCGTCGCGTTGGCACCACCGATCGAGAGCACCGACAGCAGCGCGAAGGTCTCGAGGAGCTCGAGCAGCAGGTTCATGCCGGGCGCCTCGTTCGCTCGAGGTACCGGCGCAAGAACGCCGCCGCGAGCGTCAGGGGGACGGCGATGGCGAGGATCGCCAACATGGGCAACCGCGCGAAGGCCGAGGCCAGGCACACTGCGCTGGCGACCAGCACGGCGACGAGATCGGGATCAAGCCCACGCAGCAGGCGCAACGCGGTGCCGCCGACGACGCCGGCGGCTGCGGCCGCCGCGCCGCCGAGCGCGGCACGCACGTCGGGGTCGCCACCGTAGTAAGAATAGAGCGTCGCCGCACCTGCAAGGATCGCCAGCGGCGCGCCGAGCAGGCCGGCGAGTGCCGCCAGCGACCCGACGAAACCGCACCAGCGGTCGCCGAGCATGACGGCGAGGTTGACGGTATTGGCGCCGGGCAGCGTGCTGGCAAGGCCGAAAGCTTCAGCGAATTCGCGCTCCCCGAGCCAACGGCGCTGATCGACGAGCACGTGGCGCGCCAGCGGCGCGACGCCGCCGAAACCGAGGACGCCGACCTTGAGGAAAGCGGCGAAGAGCGCAGTCGCGGTGGGCGCCTCGACAGCGACCCCGGGCGGGTTTGAGCTCAATCGATTCCCAGGGACTTCAGCTTGCGATGCAGGGCCGAGCGCTCCATGCCGATGAATTCCGCCGTGCGCGAGATGTTACCGCCGAAGCGGCTCACCTGCGCCATGAGGTACTCGCGCTCGAACACCTCGCGCGCCTCGCGCAGCGGCAGGCTCATCAGCTTCTCGCCGCCCGCGCCCGTCGGCGTCGCCGGCACCAAAGCACCGACCTCGGACGGCAGCATGTCGGCCGTGATCTCAGTTTCGGGGTCGCCCGAAGCGAGGATCATGAGACGCTCGACGTTGTTGCGCAGCTGACGGATGTTGCCGGGCCAATCGTGCGACTGCAGGATCGCCATCGCATCCTCGGCGATCGCACGCTTGGGCAGGCCGGCATTGGCCGTGAACTGATCCATGAAGAAGGTGATGAGCTCGGGGATGTCATCGCGCCGCTCGGACAACGACGGCACCCGGATCGGCACCACCGACAGACGATGGAAGAGGTCCTCGCGGAACGCGCCCTCGGTGATCAGCCCGGCGAGGTCGCGCGCGGACGACGAGATGATGCGCACGTCGACGTTGACGCGCGTGGTGCCGCCGACCCGGGTGAAGTTCTGCTCGACGAGCACGCGCAGGATCTTGCCCTGGGTCTCGCGCGGCATATCGGCGATCTCGTCCATGTAGAGCGTGCCGCCGTGGGCCTCCTCGAGCTTGCCGACGTAGCGGCCCTCGGTGCCCTCGGAGCCGAACAGCTCGTGCTCCATGTTCTCCGGCGTGATGGTCGCGGCGTTGATCGAGACGAACGGTCCGGCGGCGCGCGCCGAGGCGTCGTGGATCATGCGCGCGGTCAGCTCCTTGCCGGCACCGGACTGGCCGGTGATCATGATGCGCGAGTTAGCGGGCGCCACGCGATCGATCACCTGCCGCAGCTGGTTCACCGAGGTCGACTTACCGACCATCTTGCTGACCGTGCCCGAGCGCACCTTGAGGTCGCTGACCTCGCGCTTCAGGCGCGAATTTTCCAGCGCGCGCTCGGCGATGAGCACGAGCCGGTCGGCCTTGAACGGCTTCTCGATGAAGTCATAGGCTCCCAGCTTGATCGCCGACACGGCGGTCTCGATGTTGCCGTGGCCGGAGATCATGACCACCGGCAGATGCGGGTTCTGCTGCTTAACGATCTCGAGGACCTGCAGCCCGTCGAGCTTCGAGCCCTGCAGCCAGATGTCGAGGAAGACGAGGCTGGGACGCCGCGACTGGATGGCGTTCAGTGCCTCGTCGGAGTTCTTGGCCGTGCGGGTGCCGTGGCCCTCGTCCGAGAGGATGCCGGAGACGATCTCCCGGATGTCCATTTCGTCGTCGACGATGAGAATGTCGCTCGCCATGGTCGTTCAAGCCGTTTCGTTGACCGCCACGACGGCGGAGTTTTCGGAAGACGCGGCGTCGGTCGACGCCTCGCGGTTGGGAAAATGCAGGTGCACGCACGCTCCCTGGCCCTCGGGAGCATCCAGCAGGTCGAGCCCGCCGCCATGGTCCTCGAGGATCTTGGCCACGATCGGCAGGCCAAGCCCGGTGCCCTCGGCGCGTGTCGTCATGTAGGGCTCGAGGAGTCGCTGGCGCCCCTCCTTCGGGAAGCCCTTGCCGTTGTCGATAATATCGATCACCACCTCGGCGCCAACGGTGAGCCATACGCGAATGCGGCCCTTGCCGTCGACGGGTTCTCGCGCGGCGATCCCCTCGGTGGCGTTCTTGATGATGTTCTGCAGGGCCTGCGAGATCAGCCGACGGTCGAAGCGCATCGCCACCTTCCCCTCGGGCAGGATCTCCTCGAAGATGATCTCGGGATGGGCGACGCGCATCAGGAACACGACGCGGCGCACGCACTCTGTAAGATCGTCGCGCTCCAGCAAGGCCTTCGGCATGCGCGCGAATTCTGAGAACTCGTCGACCATGCGTTTGATGTCGTCGACCTGGCGCACGATCGTCTCCGTGCACTGGTCGAACACTTCGCGATCATGCGTGATCAGCTTGCCGTACTTGCGCTTGATGCGTTCGGCCGAGAGCTGGATCGGGGTCAGGGGGTTCTTGATCTCGTGGGCGATGCGACGCGCGACGTCGCCCCAGGCGGCGGAGCGTTGCGCCTCGAGCACGTCGGTGATGTCGTCGAGCGTCACCACCACGCTCTTGTCGGCCTTGGCCGAACCTTCGCTGGTGACGCGCACGTTGTAGAGCCGGTCTCGGCCCCTTCGGGCGAGCTGCACCTGGCCCTGCACCAGCCGGTGCTGGCTGACGCGCGCCTCGGCCAGGGTCTTGGCGATCTCGGGTACGACGCTCTCGACGGGCGCGCCGATCAGCGCCTCCATCGACCCCTCGCCGCCGGTTCCGATGAGATGTTCCGCCGAAGGGTTCACGGTCGTGATCTTGCCTTCGGGGTCGACGCCGATCACGGCGACCGGAACGCCCGAGAGCACCGCCTCGGTGAAGATGCGCCGCTCGTCAATGAGGCTGCTCGCCGCGACCAGCCGGTTTTGCTGCAGGCGCAGCTCGGATGTCATCTTGTTGAAGGTCTCGCCGAGATGGGCGAGGTCGCCTTCCGAGCGGTCGATGCGAACCTCTGTGAAGAGGTTGCCGGACGCGACCTGGTCGGTGGCGCTGATGAGGCGCCGAATCGGATCGACAAGCCGGTTTGCGAAGGAGAGGCCGAGCCAGGTCGCCGAGAGCAGCATGATCAGCGCGATGGAGACGTACATGGTGGCGAAGGCGATCGAGATCGACGTGCGGTGATGATCGAAGGCGTCGTAGCGCGTCACGATCTGCCTGGCTTGAATCGGGAACTCCACCGAGAAGCTGTCCACAGGGCGCGCCGTGTAGAGGTAGGTGTCGGGAAACAGCGTCACCGGGCGCAGCGCCACGTAGGTCTTCTCGCCGTCGAACAGCAGGCATTGCGGCTCGCCGGCCTTGGCGGAGGCGAACTCCTCGGCGGTCGGCAGCCGCATGACCCCGATATCGGTGCCGAAGGTCATGCCGAGGTTCGCTCGCTCGATCATGGTGCCGTCGGGCTTCAGCAGGGCAGCCGCGCTGAAGCCTAGAAACTTGGCACGGGACTGGAAATAGTCGCGCAGAATGGCGCGGTCGGCGGTGAGGAAGGCCTTGGCGCTGTCGAGGTCCTTCGCCGTCAGCTTGTTCTCCTGGAGCAGCGAGACGCACTGGGCCTCCCGGTAGCGGCTCGCCGCCTCGATCGTGTTCTGCACGAAGCCGCGCACGTCCTTGAGAAAAGCCGGGTTGAGGCTACGATCGAGCGCGATAGAACCGACCAGCGCCATCAGGATCACTGGTACGGCGGCGATGATCGAGAACAGGCCGACGATGCGCAGGTGCAGCCTGGCGCCGGCAACCCCGGCGCGCCACGCGATAAGCAAGCTCCAGCCTTCGAGCACCACCAGCAGCAGGAGCGTCAGAATGGTGACGACGTTGGCGATGAACAGGCCGAGCACCACCGAGCCCGACGCGTGAATCGGCGTATATTCCGCGAAGATCAGGAAGCTGGTGGTGGCGACGGCGAGGGCGAGAATGACCGCCACAGGACCGAAGCGCGCGAGCAGGCGGCGCGAGGCCGGCGGCTGGTCGGTCTTGCGTGCTGCCATCCCGCGATCGATGTCCTGCGTGCCGTTCCACGTTGGACGAAGCAGTCCACCGCGGCACGAACCCACTGCGGGCCCGCATGCATCCCGGCCTCACCGGCCGCAGCTGCACACCTGTTGCAAGATTGCGACAATTCGTTGGCCGGACGCGTTCGCGGGCCGAAAAGCCAAGCTTCAGCGCGGCGAGCGCATCAGCCGGATGTCGAGGTCGCGGATTTTCTTGCGCAGCGTGTTGCGGTTGAGGCCGAGCAGTTCCGCCGCCTTGATCTGGTTGCCGCGTGTCGAGGCGAGCGCGGCGGAGATCAACGGCTGTTCGAGTTCGCGCAGCACGCGGTGGTAGAGACCCGGCGGCGGCAGCCCGTCGCCGTAGGAGCCGAACAGCTTGACGAGGTGGCGCTCGACGGCTGCGGAGAGGGGCAGATCCTCCTCCTCGCGGGACGACGCGCCGCCATCGACCTGCGCCCTGCCGGAACCGAACGGCGCGGTGGCGAAGCTCGTATCGGCCGAGAGTTCCATGTCGACGAGCTGTTCGCTGATCGATTCCTGGGGGTACAGCGCCGCCAGGCGTCGCACCAGGTTCTCGAGTTCGCGGATGTTGCCGGGCCAGCGATAGCGCTTCATGCGCTCCAGCGCGCCGGTCTCGAGATGCTTCGCCGGCAAGCCCTCGTTGGCCGCCTGGGTGAAGAAGTGCTGGGCGAGGTCGGCGACGTCCTCGATGCGCTCGCGCAACGGCGGCAGGCGCAGCGGCACCACGTTGAGGCGGAAGAACAGGTCCTCGCGGAAGAGGCCCTGCGCGATCAGGATACGCAGATCCTTGTTGGTGGCGGCGATGATCCGCACGTTGGTCTTGATCGCGGTGCGGCCGCCGACCGTCGTGTACTCGCCCTGCTGCAGCACGCGCAGCAGGCGGGTCTGCGCCTCCATCGGCATGTCGCCGATCTCGTCGAGGAACAGCGTGCCGCCCTCGGCCTGCTCGAAGCGGCCGGCGGAGCGCTGGTTGGCGCCCGTGAAGGCGCCCTTCTCGTGGCCAAACAGCTCGCTCTCAATGAGGTCACGAGGGATCGCCGCCATGTTTATGGCGACGAACGGCCCCTTCTTGCGCTGCCCGTAATCGTGCAGCGCGCGCGCGACCAGCTCCTTGCCGGTGCCGGACTCGCCGGTGATCATAACCGTCAGGTTGGTCGCCATGAGGCGAGCGAGCGAGCGATAGATGTCCTGCATCGCCGGCGAGCGGCCGACAAGGGGCATGGCGTCGAGGTCGTCGGGCAGCGGCGCCTTGACCCGGTTCTTCGGCTCGGCCATGGCGCGTCCGACGATGGAGACGAGCTCGCGGAGGTCGAAGGGCTTGGGCAGGTAGTCGTAAGCGCCGCGCTCCGAGGCCTTGATCGCGGTCATGAACGTGTTCTGCGCGCTCATCACGATGATCGGCAGTTCGGGCCTGAGCTTCTTGATGCGCGGCAGCAGTTCGAAGGCGTTCTCGTCGGGCATCACCACGTCGGTGATGACGAGGTCGCCGTCGCCGGCCTTGACCCAGCTCCACAAGGTGGAGGCGGTGCCCGTGGCGCGCACGTCGTAGCCGGCACGCGACAGAGCCTGGCTCAACACGGTGCGGATCGCCGCATCGTCGTCGGCGACGAGGATGTTTCCTGGACTCATTGCCTCATCACGCCCGCTGGAAGCGGAACTCCTATTCGGCCCGCCCAGCCGATCGGCCATCCCGCGGCATGTGCATGGGCATCAGGATTCTGAACGTCGTGCGGTTGGAGTGAGAATCGCACTCGACGATGCCCCCATGGTCGCCGACGATCTTCGCAATCAAAGCAAGTCCGAGGCCAGTGCCGGTGGCCTTGGTGGTGACGAAGGGGTCGAAGAGGCGCGGCAGCACCTCGGGCGCGATGCCAGGGCCATTGTCGGTGACGCAGAACTCCAGCGGCAGGCTGACCGGCTGATCGGAACCGTCGATCTTGAGGCGCACGCCCGGCCGGTACGCGGTCGAGAACTCGATCTCGCCGTCGCCACGCTCGGTTCCGATCGCCTCGGCGGCGTTCTTGGCGAGATTCAGGAACACCTGGATGAGCTGGTCGCGGCTGCCCAGCACCGGCGGCAGCGAGGGGTCGTAGCTCTCCTTGATGCGGATCTCGCGGGCGAAGCCGGCCTGGCTGACCTTCTTCACGTGATCGAGCACGGCGTGGATGTTGACGCCGGTGAAGGTCTCGTCCGGCCCCATGGAGAACGGCTTCATCCGGTCGACGAGTTTCACGATGCGGTCGGTCTCGTCGCAAATCAGCTGCGTCAACGCACGGTCGCCGTCGTTGGCTTCCGCCTCGAGCAGCTGGGCGGCGCCGCGGATGCCCGACAGCGGATTCTTGATCTCGTGCGCCAGCATCGAGGCCATCGCCGAGACGGAGCGCGCCGCACCCCGCAGCGCGTGCTGGCGATCCAGCTTCTCGGCCATCGAGCGCTCGCGGAGCATCACGACGAGGTCGGTGGCGATCGGCGATAGCGCGGTCACAAAGATGTCGACGAGCCGCTCCGTGCCGAGCCGCGGCAGCCCGAGATCGACCCGATGCTCGTTGATCGCACCGCCGCGCTCGCGCACCTGCTCGATGAGGGTCATCAGCGAGGAATGGGCGGGCAGCAGCGCCGCCAGCCTCTGCCGTCGCAGGCCCGACAGGCTGGTGCCAAAGAATTCCTCGGCAGCCGGATTGGCACTGGTGATGGCGTTGTTCTCGTCGATCGTCAGTACGGGGTAGGGTAGCGCATCGAGGACCTGCATCGCTCCAAACGGATGCGCATCAGCGATCTTGCTTGTCATGCTGCTCTTGCTGGGATGGCCCGGGATTTCAGAAGGAGACGAAAAAGCGGGTTCACGCAGCCATCTCCTGCGGCGCGTCGTCGAAGAGCCTTTCGAGTGAGTGGACGACGACATCGGGATCATCGGCAGTGACGAGCGCGCGAAGACGGGGATCACAGGCCGGCACACCGGCGTGGCCGGCGTAGGCCGCCAAATGCTTGCGCGCGTGACGGACACCCTGCTTCCGTCCGAACAGCCCCAGCAGGGTCGTGTAATGGGCCAGCGCCGCATCGCGTCGGCGCCCGATGGAAACCGGCTCGCGTTCGCAGCCCGAGAGGAGCGCGTGAGCTATATCGCCGACGAGCCAGGGCCGGCCGACGGCGGCGCGCCCGATCATCACGCCGGCGGCGCCGGAAGCGGCGAGCATGGCGCGAGCCTCGGCGACACCGGTGCAATTGCCGTTCGCCACCACCGGGATCGACACGGCATCGACAACGGCGCGGATCGCCGCCCAATCGGCTTCGCCTTTGTAGAACTGGCAGCGGGTGCGGCCGTGCACGCTCACCAAGGCGACGCCCTCGGCCTCGGCGCGTCGGGCGAGTTCGGGCGCGTTGCGAGAGGCGTCGTCCCAGCCGAGCCGCATCTTCACCGTTACCGGCACACCTGCCGCGGCGACCGCGGCGCGGATAATCGCCACCGCCGCGTCGAGGTCGCGCATCAGCGCCGAACCGGCGAGGCCGCCGACGACCTTGCGCGCCGGGCAGCCCATGTTGAGGTCGATCGCATCGGCGCCAAGAGCGACAGCCGCGCGAGTCGCGTCCGCCACCAAAGCTGGGCGGCACCCGGCGATCTGCACGACATGGCAGCCCTGCCCCGCGGTCTCAGCCTTCTGCCGATTGACCCTGTCGCCAGCCGCGAGGAAGCCGCTGTCGACCATCTCGGATACGGCAAACGAGGCGCCGAAACCTTGAGCTGCGCGACGCATGCCGAGGTCGGTCACTCCCGCCATCGGTGCGAGAATGACCGCGGGCTTGCCCTCGGCCATTCTGCTTAAGATCTGCGCAAAACCAGCCATGCCCGCAGCGTAAGCTTTCTGGGCGACTCGGCAAGGGAAAAGCTCAAAACGCCCAAAGCGTCGGCGTTCCCGCCGGGAGCCTCGGTGGAGCCTCGCCAGGCGTTTGACGCTCGCGGTGAAACCGCTCAAGAGACGACTCCGCCTTCGGTGTCAGGCATGACGACTGCTTCCCCTACGATCGCGATCCTGGTCGTCGCCGCCGGGCGAGGCGCGCGCGTCGGTGCCGCTACACCCAAGCAATACCTGCAGCTGGCGGGACGTGCGCTGCTCAGCCGCACGCTGGACGCGCTTGCCGCGCTCGCCGCGCCGATCCTCGTGGTGACCCACCCCGACGATGCCGCCTTCTACGCCGCCGCCATCGCCGACCTCGCCTCGGCCACGGCGCTGCTGCTGCGTCCTCGCGTGCACGGCGGTGCAACGCGACAGGAAAGCGTGCGCAACGGCCTCGCCGCGCTCGGCGACCTTGCGCCGGAGCTCGTGCTGATCCACGACGGGGCGCGCCCGTTTCCCTCGCCCGCCCTGCTTGATCGCGCCCGAATCGCCGCCGCGGCCAGCGGCGCCGCGGTCCCGGGCTTCCTGGTCCACGACACGATCAAGCAGGTTGACGAGGCCGGTCGCATCGTGGCGACGCCGCAGCGCGCCGCCCTGCGCGCGGTTCAGACGCCGCAGGCATTCCGCTTCGCCCTGATCCGCGACGCCCACGAAACCGCAGCCGCTGCCGGCGCGAGCGGCTTGACGGACGATGCCGCTATCGCGGAATGGGCGGGACACGCGGTGCACATCTTCGAGGGAGAGCCCGGCAACATGAAAGTGACCACACCCGAGGATGTCGCCACGGCCGAGGCGCGCCTGATCCGCGATTGCCCCGACGTGCGCATGGGTCAGGGATACGACGTTCACGCCTTCGGCCCCGGCGATCACGTCTGGCTCGGCGGCCTCAAGGTGCCTCACACCAAGGGGCTGGTGGGCCATTCCGACGCCGACGTGCTCTCACACGCGATCACCGACGCGCTCTACGGCGCGCTCGGCGACGGCGACATCGGAAGCCACTTCCCGCCGTCCGACCCGCAGTGGAAGGGCGCCGATTCCTCGATCTTCCTCAAGGCGGCCGCCGATGCGGTGCGGGCGCGAGGCGGCATGATCGCGCATATCGACGCCACCGTGGTCTGCGAGACGCCCAAGGTCGGGCCGCACCGCGACGCCATCCGCCAGCGCATCGCCGATGTGGTCGATCTTCCGCTCGACCGCGTGGCGGTGAAGGCGACCACCTCGGAACGTCTCGGCTTCACCGGCCGCGAGGAGGGCATCGCTACGCTCGCCATCGCCACCGTGCGCCTGCCGGTGCCGGCATGATCGGGCCGGAGATGAAGGTCCAGGTCAGCGAATTGCTGAAGACCTTCAAGGCTTGCGGGCTGAAGATTGCCACCGCTGAATCCTGCACCGGCGGCCTGCTCTCGGCGGCGCTGACCTCCGTGTCGGGATCGAGCGCGGTTGTGGAGCGCGGCTTCGTGACCTACACAAACACCGCCAAGATCCAGTCGCTCGGCGTGCCGCACTCGCTCCTGAACACGCACGGCGCGGTCAGCGCGGAGGTCGCCAAGGCCATGGCGGAGGGGGCGCTGGCCTCGTCCAACGCCGACGTCGCGATCTCCATCACCGGCATCGCCGGACCGGGCGGCGCCACGCAGGGCAAGCCGGTCGGCCTCGTGTTCTTCGGGCTCGCCCGAGAGCACATGCGCACGGTGACGGTGGAGCGGCGTTTCGGCGAGCTCGGGCGCGACGGGATCCGCGAGGCGTCGGTGACGACGGCGCTGGATCTGCTACGCCAGGCTGCGGGCTGACGCCCGGGCCGGCGGCCTGCCATAGACCTTGTCGGCGCGCTTCTCGAATGCGTCGGCGAAGCGATGGAAGGCCTGATCGAACATCGAGCCCATCAGCATGCCCAACATGCGGTTCTTGAACTCGTATTCGATGTGGAAGTCGACGTGGGCGCCGTGCCCGTCGACAGTGTCGCGGAATGCCCAGCTGTTCTTGAGATAGCGAAAGGGACCGTCGATGTATTCAACTAGGATGTGCTTGGTCGGCTTGTCGCAGGCGACGCGCGTCTTGAACGTTTCGCGAATGGCTTTGAAGCCGACCTGCATTTCGGCCACGAAGACCTCCTGCTCGCCCTCCTGCGTGCGGCGCAGGACGCGCAGCGCCGTACAAAGCGGAAGGAATTGCGGATAGGTCTCGACGTCCGCGACGAGGTCGAACATCTGCGCGGCCGTGTGTTGGACGCGTCGCGTCGTATCGAAGGAGGGCATGGACTCTCCTTAGCACGCGATGCACGGGACGAAAGGCGCCAAGCGGTCGCTCCCGCAAGGACCTGACGATCGAACAATTTGTTTCCGAACGGTTTACGCAGCCGAGCGCCGGTCAGGCACGGCGCGCACGTTGAAGGAGCCGCCGGTGACCGCCAAGACCATCCATTCCATGATCCGCGTGATTGATGAGGGGCACACCGTCGCCTTCTACAAGAAAGCCTTCGGCCTCGAGGTCGCCGACCGCTACCCGAAGGACGACTTCACCATCGTCTACCTTCGCCATCCGAAGTCGCCGTTCGAGCTGGAGCTGACCGTCAACGGCGAACGCGACAAGCCCTACGAGAAAGGCGACGGCCACGGCCACCTCGCCGTGCTCATCGACGACCTCGAGGCCGAGCATACGCGCATGAAGAGCGAGGGCCTGGAACCCGGCGACCTCGAGGACATCGACCTCGGCGGCAAGGCCCGCTTCTTCTTCGTGAAGGATCCCGACGGCTACCAGATCGAGGTGCTCGGCCGCTACGGGCGATTCGCGAACTACTGAATCGACGCGGCGAGCAAAGAAAGGTCGGCCTCGCACTGTGGCCACCGAGGATGGCAACCCATTAAGCAGCCGCTGGCAATCTCGCCTCGACATGGATTTCCTGACGTGGGAAGGCCGCGCCGGCACGGAGCATTTGATGAAGATCCTACCGGTGATCATGTGCGGCGGCTCGGGCACGCGGGTGTGGCCGGAGTCTCGCGAAAGCCTGCCCAAGCAGTTCATCCCGCTGGTGGGCGAGAGCTCGACGTTCGAGATCGCGATGGAGGTGCTGGCCGACGAGGCCTTCGACACGCCGGTGGTGATCTCCAACCACGCCTACCGCTTCCTGGTGGGCGAGCAGCTGCTGAAGCTGAAACGGCAGGCGCGCATCGTGCTCGAGCCCGAGGGCCGCGACAGCGGGCCGGCGGTGGCGGTGGCGGCCGAGATCGCGGCGCGCATAGCGCCCGATACGGTGGTGGCGGTGCTCGCCGCCGACCACGTCGTCAAGGACAAGGTCGGCTTCGTCGCGCTTTGCAAGCAGGCCGCCGCGGCCGCCGCGCAGGGCCACATCGTGACGCTCGGCATCAAGCCCGACCATCCCGCGACCGGCTACGGCTACATCAAGCCCGGCGACAGCGTGCACGACGGCATCTTCAAGGTCGAGCGCTTCGTCGAGAAGCCCGACCGCGCCACCGCCCAGCGCTACATGGACGAGGGCTACCTGTGGAACTCCGGCAACTTCTTCTTTCGCGCCGACGTCATGCAGGCCGAGCTGCTGGCCTTCGAGCCGGCGATGATCAACGCCGCCGCCGATGCCGTGGCGCGCTCGCGCCAGGACCTCGATTTCACGTTGCTTGATGCCGAGAGCTTCGCCCACGCCACCAAGAAGTCGATCGATTACGCGGTGATGGAGCGCACGACCAAGGCGGCGGTGGTGCCAGCCGACATCGGCTGGTCCGACGTCGGCAACTGGGCGGCGGTGTGGGAGCTCTCCGAGCGCGACGGCGAGGGCAACTCGATCCGCGGCCACGGCGCCATCCTGCACGCCAAGAACGTCCACGTGCGCTCGCCCGACCACCTCACCGCGGTGGTCGGCGTCGACGACGTCATCGTGGTGACGACCCACGACGCCGTGCTGGTGGTCGGCCGCGAGCACGGTGACAAGGTGAAGCAGCTCGTCGAAAAGCTGCGCGGCCAAGGCCGCCGCGAGGCGCTGGAGCACAAACGCTCGTACCGGCCTTGGGGCTACTATCAGTCGATCGACAATGGCGCGCGCTACCAGGTCAAGCGGATCGTGGTGAAGCCCGGCGCGGCGCTCAGCCTGCAGAAGCACTACCACCGCGCCGAGCACTGGGTGGTGGTCGCCGGCATCGCCGAGGTGACCCGCGGCAACGAGATCGTGCTGGTGCACGAGAACGAGTCGATCTACCTGCCGATGGGCATCACCCACCGCATGATCAACCCCGGCAAGATCAACCTCGAGCTCATCGAGGTCCAGACCGGATCCTACCTCGGCGAGGACGACATCATCCGCATCGAGGACGTCTACAATAGGCAGTAGGACCGGTCGCCGGCGGGCGCACCCAGATGCTGCGGCGACGGTCGTCCCTACGGGAGTTTCGCCACCGCCTGCATCTGCATCGCGCTGTCGCGGGAGAGCGGCCCGCGGCTCAGGCGGTAGCCTTCGAAACGCGAGACAGCGACACTTCGGCTTTTCTCCGGACCGCTGTCGGCCAGTGCTCCACGACGCCGGACAGGACGACCGCCGCCTCGATCATCGACGGGATCGGCCCTCCCCCCGAAATAGGCGAGGAACTTCAACAAGGCGTTGGCCTTATCTTATATATCGTTATGGCCGCACGTCGAGAGACGCGTCACGGCCTGGGCCGAACTCAGACCGCCCTCATTCGCGCCGGTCCTTTTCTTCACCTGCGCGAGGGAGCGTCTCGACATCGTCCATTGCCGCGCAGACGGGGTCGGTCGTCACGTCCGCGTTGGCTGGTGTTGAACTCGTCGTCGCCGCCGGTACATCGCTTGGAGTGTGCGCTTCAGCCTTGGTTTGGAGCAAGTCCGCAAAAGCAAACGTTGCGCTAGGCACTCGCGTGTCGGCTGCTCGGGGCGGGACATCCGCCTTCCGATCGTGAGACGCCGACCGCATCGAGCAGAGCGGCGGCGGCGGCGCTCAGGTGACGTTCCCGGTGGAAGATCGCCCTGAACCGGCGCGCCGGCAGGTCGAAGGCGACCTGATGCAGCAGCTGCGCCTCGAGACTGCCGACCGCGGCCGAAGCCGAAATGGCCGTGGCGCCCATGCCGGCCTCGACAGCGGCGCGCACCGCCTCGTTGCTCGGCAGCTCCAGCGAGATCCTCAGATCCTGCAGCGCCACGCCGAGCCTCCGAAGCGCGCTCTCGAAGGCCGAGCGCGTGCCCGAGCCCGGCTCCCGCAGCACCCAATCGGTCTCCAAGATATCGTCGGGCACGATGCCGAGGCGCCCGGCCCAAGGATGGTCGGGCCCGACCACGACGATGAGCTGATCGCGGGCGAGCTCGACGCCGACCAGGGCCGGCTCCTCGATCTCGCCCTCGACGAAGCCGAGATCGACGAGGCCGTCGCGTACCGCGTGGGCGACCTGCGCGGTGTTGCCGATCGTCATCCGCATGTCGATCGAGGGATGGGCGCGCCTGTAGTCCACGAGGCGGCGCGGCAGCCAATAGCTGGCGATGGTGTGGCTGGCCTGGAGGCTGAGCGTGCCGCGCTTGAGGCCGGCGAGCTCGGCGAGAACGAGTTCCGCCGAAACCGCCCGCGCGAGCACGGCCTTGGCCTCGCCGAGGAACAGGCGGCCGGCCTGGGTCAGCTCGATGCCGCGGCCGACGCGGCTGAAGAGCTTGGCGCCGTGGCGACCCTCTAGAGCGCTGATCGCGGCGCTGACCGCCGATTGCGCCAGGTTCAGCGCTTCGGCCGCCCGCGTGACGTGCTGGCGCTCGGCGACGGCGACAAAGACGCGGAGTTGTTCGAGAGTCATGGCATCCGCACTGTCGCTACGCTCGAGTGTCGCCCTGGTCGATGCGCGCTGGCAAGTCGAACAAAGAAGTCGCGAAGGACCTGTCACTCAGCCAGAATAGGCTGAGGCGCTCGACATGCGCGACCGCGCCGGCGCGGCATCGGCCTGCCCGGCCTGATTGGCGGGAAGGGTCGAAGGAGGCACTCGGGAAGCACGATGGACAAGGTTTTCTCCTGGCTGTTCTCCGGTCGGGGCCTGACGCCCCACGGGATCTGCCTCTCCTGGCGGCCCGAGCTGATCTGGCTGAACGTCGGCTCCGACGCGATCATCGCGCTCTGCTACTTCTCGATCCCCGTCGCCCTCGCGGCCTTCGCGGTGAGGCGGCGCGACATCGCCTACCGCTGGGTGTTCTGGTGCTTTGCCGCCTTCATCACCGCTTGCGGCGCCACGCACCTCATGTCGATCTGGACCTTGTGGATTCCGGACTATGACGCCGAGGCGGTCCTCAAGGGCCTGACGGCCGCCGCCTCGATCTGGACCGCCACCGCACTCTGGGTACTTTTCCCGGCCGCCTTGAAGGCGCCGTCGGCGGCGCAGCTGCTGCAAGCCAACCTCGATCTTTCGGCGCGAGTGCGCGAGCGCGACCAAGCGATGGCGGCCCTTGTCGAACGCAACCGGCTCCTCGTCCTAGCCGAGGAGATGGCGCAGGCGGGCCACTGGCGCCTCGAGCTGCCCGGCCACAGGCGCGTCTGGTCGGAGGGCATACACCGGATCTTCGGCGTCGATTCGGCCGATGGACCGCCCGCCTTCCTCGACGCTGCGAACGGCTACCATCCCGAGGATCGCGACCGCGTAATGGCCGTGTTCGAGGCCTCGCTGCAAACCGGCGAGCCCTTCTCGCTTGAGACGAGGATACAGCGCCCGTCCGGCGAGGAGCGGATCATCGTGGTCCGCGGCGTCTGCGAGCGCGTCGCCGGACAAACGCCGACATCGCTCTTCGGCGTGTCGCTGGACAGGACGGACGCGAAAAGGTTGGAGGGCGAGAAGGAGGCGACGCGGCTGATCGTCGAGGAGGCGCGGTCCGCGGCCGAGAAGGCGCGCGCCGAGGCCGAGGCGGCGAGCCTCGCCAAGAGCGAGTTCCTTGCCACGATGAGTCACGAGATCAGGACGCCGCTAAACGCGGTGATCGGCTATTCCGACCGCATCCTCGAGAGCGGGTGCCTCGCCGACCTCGACAGACGCAGCGCCGAGATCGTGAAATCCTCTGGCGAGGCACTTCTCACCATCGTCAACGACGTCCTCGACTTCTCCCGGATCGAAGCGGGAAAACTGGAGCTGAGGCCGGCCGCGTTCGACCTCGAGAGGCTGATCGAGGATGCGATGGCCATGGTCGCCGACGCGGCGCAACGCAAGCGGCTCGACCTGCGGCGCGTGCGGCGCGCGCCGCTGCCCGACTTCGTCCTGGGAGACGCGGACCGCCTGCGCCAGGTGCTGCTCAACCTGCTCAACAATGCGGTCAAGTTCACGCAAGGGGGCTCGATCGTGCTGACCTGTGAACCGACGGCCGATGGAGGCTCGGTGCGCTTCGAAGTCGAGGACCAGGGCATCGGCATCGCGCCCGACCGGACCGACCTGCTGTTCCAGCGCTTCACCCAGGTCGACGGGACGATCTCGCGCCGGTTCGGAGGTTCCGGGCTCGGTCTGGCGATCAGCAAGGCCCTGGTGACGCTCATGGCCGGCGACATTGGGGTGACGAGCGTCGAAGGTGAGGGTTCGACGTTCTGGTTTGAGGTTCCGCTGCCCACGGCGCAGCGGCAGCGCGACGAGGCGCGATCGCCGGCGATCGCCTCGACGCATGCCGGTCGCATCCTCGTGGTGGAAGACGTAGCGATCAACCGCGAGTTGGCGCGCGCCGTCGTTTCATCCGGCGGCTTCGAGGTCGATGTCGCGAGCGACGGCGAGGAGGCCGTCGGCCTGGCGGGCTCCCGCGACTACGATGTGATCCTGATGGACGTGCAGATGCCGGGTATGGATGGCCTTACCGCCGCACGGCGGATTGCCGAACACGAAGGCCCGCGCGGCGCCGTGCCGATCCTGGGCATGACCGCCAACGTCCTGCCGGCCCAGATCGCGGCGCTGCGGGCGGCCGGGATGGTCGGCCATATCGGCAAGCCGTTCCGCAAGCCCGAGCTGCTCGCCTCCTTGGCGCAGGCCATGGCGGCGACAGCCGGCCGCCAGCCGGAACGTCGCCCCACGTCCGAAGTCTCTCTTGTATAGCAAGCGGTAAAATAAGGTCGCATCCTGGCGAAGGCATTCGCTTGCGTAGATCGCGCTTCAGGCGGCGACGACGGCGCGCGTGACGGCGGAGAGCCGCGCCTCCGCCTCCGCCGCGAGGCGTTCCACCAGCTCGCCGGCCGGCGGCAGGTCCTCGACGAGGCCGATGGCTTCTCCCACGGTCACGTTGGAGACGTCGTAGTCGCCGCTGCGATCGGCGGCCTCGACCGCCTCGCGCTTCTCTCCGGCCAACGCGCGCAGCTCGTCCTCGCGGCCGTGCCAAGTGTCGATGAAGGCGTTGCGCATCAGCCGACCGGTGTATTCGGCCGGCCAGTCGCGGTTGCGGACGATGTCGTAAACAGAGGTTCGCACCGTCTCGTCGCCGCTGGCGGCGACCACGCGCGCCTTGGCCGCCGGGTGAATGAGCGCGTCGCGGGTCGCCCAGAACCGAGTCCCGAGCAGGACACCGTCGGCGCCGAGCATCAGCGCGGCGGCGATGCCGCGGCCATCGGCGATGCCGCCTGCCGCCAGGACCAGCACCTCCGGCCGCTCGCGGGCGACGAGGTCGACGACGTTGGGCACCAACGAGATCGTGCCGCGGGTCTTGAGGCCGTGCCCGCCGGCATCGGTCCCCTGGGCAACGAGCACGTCCGCGCCGGCGGCGAGCGCGCGCCGGGCATGCTCCAGGTTATGCACTTGGCAGATAAGCGGAACGCCGGCCGCGTGGATCGTGTCGGCGAACGGTGAAGGGTCGGCGAAGGACAGCATGATGGCGGCCGGCTTGTGGGCGAGCGCCAGGTCCAGCAGCGAAGGATCCCTGGCCATCGACCAAGTGATGAAGCCGCAGCCGATGCGCTGATTGCCGGCCTTGGCGAACTCGGCCTCAAGGATCTCGCGGTCGCCGTAGCCGCCGCCGATGAGACCGAGGCCTCCGGCGGCGCTCACCGCCGCGGCCAAGGCGCCGCCCGAAGCCGGGTCCATCGGCGCCAGCACAATGGGATGCCTGATCTTGAAGCGATCGGTCAGTCGGGTTCGCAGTGCCATGGTTTCCTTACCCGGCTCTCGGAAGCGCCTTCGCGACACCGCGCCCACTCCGGAGAAATCGACCCGCGTTCATTGCGGGAAACACGGTCTCTTCACAGAACCCAGCGCCAGATGCCCGCGGCCCAGCCGGCGATCGGGATGTGGGCCCAGGTCGCGGCGAGCCATACGACCAGCCCGCCCAGCAAGGCGTGCAGGCTCAACCAGCCCATGCGGGCGCGCCGCGAAACCATCGCGGCGAAGGGCCAGTAGCTGGTTTTCGCTTCCCAGGACCGCCAGACCTCCGGCTGCAGGCTCTCCTTCTTGCGATCTTGCATGGCGGCGCCGACCAGGGCCAGCACGACGATGGCCGCGGCGAGCACGATGTTCTTGGCCACGGGGTAGACGGCGACGTGGCAGAGCCCCCACAGCGCGAACGCCCACATCATCGGGTGGCGGGTGATGGCGAAGACCCCGCTGGCGGCGTCGGGAGCCACGATCGGCTTCCCGCCGGTCGGCATCGCCGGATTGCGGACCACCGATCCCACCAGCAGCACCGAGGCCAGCAGCATGACGATCGTTACGACGGCCCAGAGCGCGTTGCCGACAGGCCAGAGGAAAGGCGATGCTGGCACGGCCAGGAAAGACCACACCAGAAGGGCCAATGTGACGCCGGCAACGAGGGAATAGACACCCGTGAATCCACCCTCGCCGAGCGCGGCGACGATGGGTCGACGCAGAGGGTGCGACAGGAGCAAGTGCGTCCCGACGAACGCGATCGCTGCCACGGCGACCCAGCCTGCACCCGCCATGATCCATCCCCGTTCTTGTCGCGCAGACCGTAGCACTGGCGAACGTTTGAAAACCAGGTCGCGCGACATGGCCGGTTCAGCCGGCGATAAGGCTACACAGGTGGGTAGGAGCGGCGCGCCAGCCTGAACAAAACCGATAACACCTCTGCGATCGAAATCGTACTGTGGCTATGCCGGCCGCGAGGCGGTGGCGAGCGATACCGCCTACACGCCGATCAGACCGGCATTGATGAGGCCGATGGCGAACCGCACGCCCGGCAGCCGGCCAACATAGGCCTGCAGCCCGACGGCGACGCCGGTGGCATCCGTGAATTTGCCGAAGGCCTCCTTGCCGGCGAAGGCCTGCGCGGCCTGCCGTGTCGACGCGACAGTCTGGCTGGAGCCGTCTGTTAAAGCAGCCTCGTCAGGCGACCAGACTGTAGGGGAGAGGCGCATCGTCGCCATTGTCCCAAGTGCACTCGAGAAGGCCGTTGATTGTCAGACGCGCCGACGCGCTTGCAAAACGGGCCCTTCGACCGTTTGGCTGCGGAGGACGCTGCCTCGCACCAAGGTCGATGGCAAGGAAATCACGTCGGACTCGGAGAGCTTGTTCATGGCTCGCCTCCTGTTCGCGCTTATGCGGCGAACAGGACAAATGAAGCTACTCTGGGCTAGAACCTGCCCAGGCAGTCGCTCGCGACGCTATTCGCGCGCAACGATGATGAAGGGCACGTCGATTTCCGCCATGGCGAAGGACGACGGACCCGAGCTTCGATTGCCCATGTCACTTTCGAGGAACGTTGGCGCCGCAAGCTTGCGACGCCGTGCCCGAGAGGGTCGGCCTCAGACCGAGCCGCTCGGCCCAGGCCAAGGGCGCGGATTCCCGCGAGACGGTCGCCAATGCCGCCGCCGAGGTAGCGCAACCGGTGTTCTTCGCCGTAGTTATCATCGTGATCGTCTACGTGCCGGTGCTCTCGCTCGAGGGCGTCGCCGGCAAGATGTTCCGGCCGATGGCCGAGACCGTGATCCTCGCCCTGCTCGGCTCGCTCGTGCTGACGATGACGGTGATGCCGGCCCTGGCGGCGACGGCGCTGAAGCCGGACAAGAAGGACGGCGAGACCTTCGCCGTGCGCTGGCTACGCAAGGGCTACACGCCCTTGCTCGAGACCTGCACCGCGCATCCCGTGCTGATCTCGCTCGCCGCGGTGGCGGTGCTCGCCGTCAGCGTATTCCTCGCCCTCGGGCTGGGCGGCGAGTTCATCCCGCAGCTCTCGGAAGGCTCGATCGTCGTAACCTCCGAGAAGCTGCCCAGCATCAACCTCGACGCTTCGCTCAAGACGGTCAACACGATCGCGAAGGTGGTGAAGGGCTTCCCGGAGGTGCGCCGCGTCGTGTCGCTGACAGGCAGTGCCGCGATCCCGACCGACCCGATGAGCGTCGAGTCCACTGATTCCTTCATCTCGCTGACGCCGCTCTCGGCCTGGAAGGGCGACATCAAGAGCCAGGACAACATCGTCGGCGCGCTCGACAAGAAGCTCAAGGACGAGGTGCCGGGCGTCGCCTTCACCTTCTCCCAGCCCATCCAGATGCGGATGAACGACCTGCTGCAGGGCGTGAAGGCCGACATCGCCGTGCTGATCTACGGCGACGACCTGCCGATGCTGCACAAGATCGCCGATCAGGTCGTGAGTATCGTGAGCGGGATCAAGGGCGCCGACGACGTCAAGCCCGAGGCGCAAGCCGGCACGCTTTACCTGACGATCGAGGTCGATCGCGCCGCCATCGCGCGCTACGGCATGAACGCCAAGACCGTGCTCGACGCCGTTGACGCGATCGGCGGCCATCTCTCGGGCATGGTCTACGGCAAGGACAATTCCGAGACGCAGATCATGGTGCGCTGGCCGCCGGGCGACCGTGGCGACATCGAGAAGATCCGCAACCTCCCCGTCTTCGACGGCTCGGGCCACGAAAGGTTCGGCAGCGTGCTGAAAGGCGTCCTGATGAAATGCGTCGAGGATCTTACCAGCGCACTAATCTAGTTACCTCGTTCAGCGGCCTTCTAGAGCGCTTCTATCTGCTTCGCACCGCCCTGTGATCTAATCTGAACGTAAAGGCTATCGCAGCTACAAATAGCCAACGGCTGCAGACACGGCAAGTCGAGACGCCGACGTCCAAAGAGCCTTGTTCATGTGTGGGACAAGGATCGACCATTTGGCCTCCACCTCATAGCAGGCGTTGATCGGCAGAAACCGAAGGCTCATTTAATGAGGTGCGAAGACAACCTAAGCTGAAGTTAATCTTTTATCGTCGAGCAAACTTTTGATCTTTTTTGAGACACTTTTAAGATGCAGAATTTGGTTTTGCATATTCTCATCATTCACAAAAAGATCTTCGCCTAATATGTAAGCGACAGATGTGTCGAGTTCGCACAAAAGACCTTCTACGAGAGTAAGTTTCTCTTGCACAGCATCAGCAAGCCGTTGATTGTTGGCATGATCGCCGCAGGCTTCCATAAAAGCAGTATCGAAAGATCGTGCGGCAAGCTCGCCGAAGACAATATTGCCAAGTGTAGCGCGAGACGCGTCACCGATCCAGTCTTTAAAGGCAACGACCTGCGACGCGTTGCCGCCGATCAGGCGACGCCAGGGGCGCTCCTTGCGAGTAACCAGCTTGCGGAGAACGGCGAGCGAATCGTAGAAGGTAAGACTGGCAAGCGTGTCACGCATCATCTCAACTAAAGCGCCACTCATCGTGTTAGCCTCCTCTTTCGAGAGGTAATCGATATGGAGTAGGTCTATCATCTCTTTCAGATACTCGTTGCTAGAGCCAGACTTGCGGTAACCACCACCATGCCCCTCTCTGTAGCTTGTATGAAGATCTTCTATGAACATGACGCCACCCGACCGTAACCTTGGATAGAATATATTTATAATAGAGATTACTTCATTGCAGATATGCGAGCCGTCATCAATTATTATATCGTATTTTGCATCGCCTATAGCAGATTCTACTTGAGATCGATCGCTCGCATCAAGGATGTATGTCTTGATGGCTGGTTGATTGAAGCGTAATTCGCTAACCTGCGGATCGATGTCGAGCCCCGTGATAGTTGAGCCTAAAGGCAGCAGCTTTGCCCATAGTTCAAGAGAGCCGCCATTCTGCACACCTATCTCAAGCAGATCGATAGAGGTACCACGTCTCAATATGACTTCAAGCTCAGCGTCGTAGACGGAAATATATTGCTCCCACTTATCAACCAACTTTCCCTCATGCGCAAAGAAAGCTTTTAAGAAGTTGTTTCGTTGGACATCACTCATTCTAACCTCCTCTTGTGGAAAATCGATTAATACCCTGGAGATCGCAATCATCCTGATCAGACAACGGCGCCTGCACAAAGCAGAAGTCAACAGCACCCGCCACCGCGCATGATAGCTCTGCAAGTGCTAGTACAATGAGGCAGCCGTAGGATTCCCACTGGGGATAAGGCATGCGAATCTAGCTATCTTGCCAAGGCAAAGTGGCTCCATCTTCGTCATTGGGCATCTGTCAAACGATTCTGTCGATCGATAGCTTGTATCACGCAAGCGCCGCCGCGTAATGCCCAACAGTTCGCAGTAACGTGTCGAACACCGACTGAGGTGCGCTTCTCTTGCTTCGGCTTGGTGAGCGCGTCGCCAGAGGCTCCACGCGATCACATGAGCGGGCGCGATACGTCGTTGCGCAAGGCGCACGGCGCTGCGGCGGATTATCCCAAGAGTCCGGGCGTAGTTCAAGATTGGCTTGAAAGATATATTGTTATCTCACAGCGCGAGCAATCAGAGCTGGCTGAACTCAGGCGTGGTCGGCGCGTCCTTTTCTGCCTTTGCGGCGCAAACGCCATACAAAGCTCCACGCGATCACATGAGCGGGCGCGATACGTCGTTGCGCAAGGCGCACGGCGCTGCGGCGGATTATCCCAAGAGTCCGGGCGTAGTTCAAGATTGGCTTGAAAGATATATTGTTATCTCACAGCGCGAGCAATCAGAGCTGGCTGAACTCAGGCGTGGTCGGCGCGTCCTTTTCTGCCTTTGCGGCGCAAACGCCATACAAAGCAAGGATCACACTTACGATGAAGAGAGATTACTCAAATAATTGCTAACCCTCTAGCGTACTTAGGCGTGCATGTTACCAACAAGTATCCCGCTATATCTTGATCTTGCAGATATTGTTCTTGCTTATCACATCGCCTGCTTAAAAGAGGTTGTGTTTTCGACGAGATCTCGAGCGATCTCCAAAGATTGTTGGATTGGATAGCGTGCTTCAACTCTTTCGAAGATCTGTATTGCATGCTGCGGGACGCTGTTGATGCGTTTGCGTTCGAACAGAAGGGAAGCCCGCACGTCCTCTCTGAAGCTAACTTCGGCGAGATGCTCATCTCTCCAGGCGGCGTATCTTCATCAATAGGCGTGCAGATAAGAGCATCTTACATTGAAGTCGCGGCCCTTATCCATCCCTGGGTCCATGAGCTTCCATGATTCGGGAGCGTGGATGGCGCGCGCATCAATCGAGGGGATGCTCGACCTCTGGGCTTCGTCGCTTCGTGCGGTGAAGACTCGCATGAGGCCGCTGTATCTGCAGGAACGGACGGCGGCGTTGGCGGGGTTGTTCCTGGATGGCTTGATGGGAGGCGAGCGTCGCAAGACTGGTTGGTCCCGGGCGGAGGCGGGCGAGCCCGGTCCGGACGCTTGAACGCTCTTGATGAGGTGCAGCACGTGCCGGTCGCAATGCGGCGGGCCTCCGACCGGACGCGGGGTCCTCTCGTGCGGCGCGCTGTCGCCGACAGATCGATGTGGAGCCGAACCAGCCGTCCCGAGCACGGGAGATCCGAGACGCGGCGGGCGTAGCGGCTGTGGATGCCGATCCGCCTGCATGACGGGGGAGGCTGCGCGGGGTAGGGAAGCGCATACGTCCGGCTCCCTCGGCAAGCGCCGGCGCGGTGGATCGGCCCACCCGCGCAAGCATCCTCCATTCGCCCGGTCCTCGCTTCGGCTGGGCCTTTCGCATTTTCGAGCTTACCGGCACCTCCGCGATCTCGCCGCCTCGTAGCTAACGCCGCAGGGGTTTGCGCCGGTCGAAGATATCGGGTTTAAACGGCTAAACATCGATAGGCTGCGGGAGAAGGGTCCAAAGGTATGAGCCTTGACGAGAGCCGCCAATCGAGGCGCGGAAAGGCTTCGATCGAACTAGATCAAGTCTATAAGCAGTATAATAGCAGCGGCGTTCGGAAGTTAGTATTGGATGGGGTAAGTTGTAAATTTGAAGCAGGTTACTCCTACGGGATTCTCGGCGTGAATGGCGCCGGCAAGTCCACGCTGTTGCGCATGATTGCGGGATCTGAAAGGCCAACCGCTGGCAAGATCAAAAGAAACGTGAGAGTATCTTGGCCCATTGGTTTGTTAGGCGGCTTTACACCCGCGGCAAGTATTCGAAGCAATATCACGTTTGTCGCTAGGGCGTATGGCGAGGATCCTCGGCGTGTCTTGGATTTCATCGAGGATTTTACGGAATTAGGAGATTATCTCGATGGGAGAGTCACCGCGCTCTCTTCCGGGATGACCGCTAAGTTGGGCTTTGGCCTCTCTATGGCTATTCAATTCGAACTCTACTTGTCAGATGAGGCAACCGCCGTTGGAGACGCGCGATTCATTAAAAAGTGTGAGAAGGCGTTCGCGGACAGAAGGTCCAAGGCAGACTTGCTGATCGTATCGCACCAAGTCGGTACAATCAGAGACTTCTGTGACAGGGGCGCTGTTCTCGTAGATGGCATGCTGATGATGTTTGATAATGTCGACAATGCTATAGAGATCTACAACAGATTAAATAGGTAAGAGTCAGAGACTGCACGCCGATCGCGACGGGGCGAGGCATCTCGAGGCTCGTGTGCAAGACAAGAGTGTCAGAGCGACCGCCGGAAACACGGAGCCCGACAGCCACTTATGAAGATCGCGTGAAGATCTCTATGGTGCCCAGGAGAGGACTCGAACCTCCACGGCTTTCACCACTGGTACCTGAAACCAGCGCGTCTACCAATTCCGCCACCAGGGCACGCGTGCTGTCCTTAAGGTGCGAAGGACGGCCCTGTCAATCGCCCTTGCTTCGTCTCGACCGGCGGAGCCCGGCGCCGCTGCGCGGCATCATCAACAATCGGTCCTGGAGGGTTTGCCCTGCCGCCGTGCCATCCAACGCTCACCCCGCACGGCCCGCGCCGGGCGTGGAACGCCGACAGCGCCGGCGAGCGGGCCTCACCCATCATCCTCAGGGTGAGGAGGCGCGAAGCGCCGTCTCGAACCACGTACCTCCTTGCCCCCTGAACCTTCCCGCGCATCCTTCCCGAGATTGAAGCACCGGCCGCCCCCTCCACCACGCTGCGCGTGGTCCCCTCCCCCCGCTGCGCAAAAAAGGATCGCCCGTCCTCAGAAATCCAGATCCGCGTAGGCGTCGGCCGGCGTGATCCCGGGCACCCGGTCGGCAAGCAGCGTGCGGAAGCCCGGGCGCGACTTCACCCTGGCGTACCAGCCCTTGGCCGCCTCGTCCTCGTGCCACGGCACGTCGCCGAGGAAGTCGACGCAGGAGAGGTGCGCCGCCGCGGCGAGGTCGGCGCAGGAGAGCTCGCGGCCGGCCAGCCAGTTGCGCCGCGAGGCCAGCCAGCCGATGTAGCGCAGGTGGTGGCGCAGGTTGGAGCGCGCCGCGCGCACAAGCTCCATCTCCGGGCCGCCGCCGCCCTGCTCGGCCGACATGAAGCGCTTGTAGACCTTCTCCGTGACGAGCCAGCTCGACACCTCGGTGAAGAACTTGCCGTTGAACCAGTCGAGCAGGCGGCGCACCTCGATGCGCTCCAGCGGCGCCTCCGGCAGCAGCCGGCGCTCGCCCAGCGTGTGGCCGCGCGTCTCGTCGAGGTACTCGGCGATGATCCCGGCCCCCGGCACGATCGCGCCGCCCGGCTCGACCAGCACCGGCAGCGTGTTGGCCGGGTTGAGCACGAGGAACTCATGGCGGCGCTCGAAGGTGCGCTCCTCGACGAGCTCGGGCTCGATCCCGTATTCGGCGAGCAGCAGGCGGACGAAGCGGGACTGCGGATCGAGCGGGTGGTGGTAGAGCTTGACCATGGGCCTTGCGGGCTGCGCGCGAACGCGCGGAATGCCGGGATGAGGGCGGCAGGCCTATAGAACCCGGCGCCCCATGGCTAGCGGGCGCCTCGTTGGAGGGCGAGTCCTTCTCCCCTTGCGGGAGAAGGGAGAACGTCGCCTTTCCGCCCACTTCCCCTATGGCGTGCGAAGTGCCAGACTTGCGCGTGAACAAAGCGTAGGTTTGGGGGCGTCGCATGCGTCGCGTGGCTTTGGCGTTGGTGGCGGGCTTGGCGTTCGCGCCGGCGGTCCACGCGGCTCCTTACGGCTATGCCGAGGCGCAGGGCGTCTTCGAGAACACCTTCGACCTCAGGCTGCGGCAGATCCTGCAGGTCTGGCTCATCGCCGGCGGCTACAGCAACGTCGTCCCCACCGAACATTTCACCACCCGCACCTACAAGGCCCTGCAGAAGTTCGAGGCCGACAACGGCTACGTACCCAACGGGCAGCTCGCCAAGGAGGAGGTCGACCGCCTCATCGCCCTGGTCGACCCGAAGTTCGCCGCCTGGGGTTTGCGCAAGGTCACCATGCCCGGCCGCAGCGCGGCGGTCTGGGTGCCGTTCGGCCTCGACCTAGAGGCCAAGGCCAACGCCTCGGGGCTGCACTACAAGGACCGGCAGGGGCGGCTGTCGCTCGATTTCGTGTCCATCGCGGGGCGCGGCGTCGAGGGTGTCTACGCAGGAATGGTCGCGGACAAGGTTCGCGACGGCTGGACGATCTACTACAAGCCGTTGAAGTCGAACGAGGGCTGGTTCGCGATATCGGCGAAAGCTCCCGACGGCACCGACCACTACTACCGCTACCACCAGGATGGCGACGCGGTGACGGGTTTCGCGCTGGAGTGGAACAACGCTGTCGAGAACATCAACGCCGAGCGCATCGCCGTCCTCGACTCCGCCGTGCTCGCCGCCTCCATGAGCGGCGCCTTCTTCATCGATCCGCCGCACCAGGATACCGAGATCGCCCGCACCGAGCCGCCGGCCCCGCAGCCGGCGGCGCGGCCTGTGGAGCGGGCGCCGCAGCCGCCGAAGAAGCAGGGCTTCACCACCGGCACCGGCTTCTTCGTGTCGAGCGAGGGGCATTCCGTCACCAACGCCCACGTCGTCGCCGACTGCACCAAGGTCATGGTGAAGACCGATGACGGCGTGGTCCACGAGGCGGCGCGCACGGCGACCGACACCACCAACGATCTCGCCATCCTCAAGCTCGACGGGACGCCCAAACGGGTGCCGCCGCTGCGCCTCGGCACGCGGCTCGGCGAGGGCGTCGAGGCCTTCGGCTTCCCCCATTCCGACACGCTGGCGACCTCGGGCAACTTCACGCTGGGCAACGTCACCGCGCTCTCCGGCGTCGGCGACGATTCGCGCTACCTGCAGATCTCGGCGCCGGTCCAGTCCGGCAATTCCGGCGGCCCGCTGCTCGACGGCTCCGGCAACCTCGTCGGCGTGGTCTCGGCCAAGCTCGACGCGATGAAGATGGCGATGAACTCAGGCGACCTGCCGCAGAACGTCAACTTCGCCGTGAAGAGCGCCATCCTGGCGAGTTTCCTGGACGCCAACCGCGTCGAGTACAAGGCGGGCACGGCCGGCAAGGCGCTGGAGCCGGCCGACATCGCCGACCAGGCGCGGGCAATGAGCGGGATCGTGGTGTGTCGGTGAGTGGCAGACCGCGCATAACACTTCGTATTGTCATGCACTAACGACATAAAACGTCCTAAACCTAAATCGCGATGTGAGGTCTTTTAAATGCTTGAATGGCAACCCATACTGCAGCAAGGCGCTGCCGCCCTTCTATCTAAGGTGGTCGGAACAACAGTAGATGCCGCCAGCAAGAAGTTTCAATCGAGAAAACCATTTTCGCAAATAAGCTTCAGAAATCATTTTGACTATGCTTATGAAAGATGTACGAAGATAAAGACAATCGTGAATGGCGATCGTCCAATCGATCTGTTAACCAACTATGAGAGCCCCGATTTTTCTGTGGGCGCAGCGTCGACGAAACGCATGGATGAATATGCCTTCATCGATCAGGTTTGGGAGAATAGGAACACGGTGTTGATCGGCTCAGCCGGGGCCGGTAAAAGCATGTTCATGCGCTATTTTTGGATAGCATGCACAGTAAGCCCAAGGAATAAAATACCTATTTTTATAGAACTTCGTAAATTTAACGAAATAAAGCTTGTTGACTTTGGCATTTTTGTATTGACGTCTGCAACGCAAGGTTCAGTCGGAGATGTGCGAGTCGTATTTCAAGACGCTTTAGAGGAAGGACAATTTGTCTTCGTTTTAGACGGCTTTGATGAACTTCGTAGCGAACGAAGGTCAAATGTCGAAGATTGGATTCTCAGCATGGCGATAACCAATAACGTCATATTGGTCTCTGGCCGACCTGATCCGATCTTTGAAGCATGGCAAGCTTTTTCTCTCCACAAGATGTTGCCTATGACCATGAAGCAAACAATCAGCCTGATCGGTAAGATCGATTTCGATAGCGTCGTTAAAGCAAAGTTTATCAACGAACTCAAACTTAGATTGTTCAACAGGCATAAACGTTCGCCTCGAGACCGCTTCTTGCAACTATGATGCTTCTAACATTTAGCTCTTACGCTGACATGCCAGAAAAAATTCATGTTTTCTACGATCAGGCATTTGATACGCTTTTTTCGCGACATGACGCTACAAAGGAGGCGTTCAAGCGGGAAAGAAACACCAAATATTCAATAGACGTCTTCAAAAGATATCTATCATACCTGTGCCTTATTACATACAACGAAAACAAGACTGATTTCTCCGAGACGAGCTGCTTGAAAGACTTTCTCAAGTAGGCGCGATTGAAAACATTTCAATCGAAGCAGGACCCTTTCTCAATGATTTACTTGATTGCGTCTGCATATTGCAGAGAGATGGTTTGAACATAGTCTTCAGTCACAGATCGTTTCAAGAGTACTTTACGGCTTATTGCATTGTAAGGCTTTCAGAAGAGAGAGCTGCTGAGCTTATCCGACGTTTTGCTTGGAAAAGCGCAGACACTGTTCTTTCGATGATTTTTGATATGAATAAAGATTTTGTGACACGAGCTTACCTGTTTCCAGCTTTATCCAAATATGCCGGGCGCACGAAGGATCTGACAGAAAACAGCTCATTGTTCGATCATATCGCGGCCTTAGATTGCGGATTTATGATTAGGTATACCGACTACACGGGAAGATCTAACACTATTTTATTTTACCTCTATCCTTTCGAACACGAGATGGTCGCGGTACGCCTCGTGGCTTTCTCTTTGTACAAAGACACCTTGATTAAGGGTGTTGAACGGAACCGACATTCAAGTCGGACCTACCATCCGAGAAAAGACTATCCTGCTTTCCGATCCTTGGTATTACCAACCATAAAACGAATCAAAGGCGGAAAGTTCTTCTCTTTGCTGGTTTTGCAGAATAATGGAACAATCGAGTTCCATGACCAGCCGATAGATGCCATCCATAACCTTCCGAATACCGCGATCGAAGCGTGCCAAGAGTGGCTTAGAGGCGCTGAGCTTAATCAAAGCTTTTGGACAGAGCATATCGCCCTTTTGGCTCTCTATAGGTCCATGTGTGTCGACCAAGCTAGGAGAGGAAAGTCGCTAGACGACATTCTCAATACGAGAATAGACCCGTGAGGATACTCACCCAGAATCTAAACCCTCCCCCGTCACGCTCCCCGCTAGCCTGCTCAGCTTCGCCCGCGCCTGCCGCCCCTGCCGCCGACGCCGCGCCTCGAGAAGCTCACCATGAGGGTGGTTCAAGACGGCGCTGCGCGCCTCCTCACCATAAGGCTACTGGCGAGCTGCGGCTGATGGCAAGGACGTGGTCCGGGATGAACGCGTCTTTGCCACCGAATGAAAATTTCGTCATGTCGCCGAACGACCCCACGAATCCGCCCCTTATCGCGGTTCGCGCCGACGGCCTGGTTTTGTGTCGCGGTACCCTGACAACGTCCCGTGCCCTTGTCGCGGTACCCTGACTTTGGCGGGGCCACATGTCAGGGCACGCGACGCGGCGGGGCCGCCTTCCCGAGGGCGGCCGGGGTGGACGCGCTTGGGCAAACCGGTTAGGATACCTAGATCATTGGCAGCGTTCCGGCAACAGCCCGCGCGTTTCCGGTCCATTTGCCGAAGCTTCGAGAGACACCCATGCCCCATCCCGTCCTCGCGCCCCGCAACGTCGCCCTCATCACCGGCGGCGCCTCCGGCCTCGGGCTGGCGGCGGCGCACAAGTTCCTCGGGCTGGGAATGCGGGTGGCGATCGCCGACCTGCCCGGCGAGCGGCTCGCGGCGGCGGAGGCGGAGCTGGGCCATGCCGGGGTCGCCATGGCGGTGCCGACCGACGTGAGCGTGCCGGAGCAGCTGCGCCACCTCGAGGCGACGGTGCGCGACAAGCTCGGGCCGATCGACGTGCTGATGAACAATGCCGGGATCCAGCCCGGCAGCGACATCTTCGGCCCGGCGGCGAACTGGGAGGCGATCATCGCGACCAACCTGATGGGCATCATCCACGGCAGCCAGATCATGGTGCCGGGCATGATCGCCGCGGGGCGGCCGGGGCTGGTCATCAACACCGGCTCCAAGCAGGGCATCACCACCCCGCCGGGCGACCCCGCCTACAACGTCGCCAAGGCGGGGGTGAAGGCCTTCACCGAGGCGCTGCAGCATTCTCTGCGCGAGACGGCGGGCTGCAAGATCACGGCGCACCTCTTCGTGCCGGGCTTCGTCTTCACCGGGATCACCGCCAAGGGCCGCACCGAGAAGCCGGCGGCGGCGTGGACGCCGGAGCAGACGGTGGACTTCCTGCTGGAGAGCTTGGAGCGCGGCGACTTCTACATCCTGTGCCCCGACAACGACGTGCCCCGCGCCAAGGACGAGCGGCGCATCCTCTGGGCCGCCGGCGACATCGTCGCAAACCGCCCGCCGCTGTCGCGCTGGCACCCCGACTACGCCGAGGCCTTCGAGGCGTTCTCCAAGGAAGGCTGAAGCTCGGCCAGCGGCACCTGGCGCGGGTGCGGGCGGGTGACGAGCTGGGCGTCGATGAGGGCCAGCGCCTCGGCCCGGCCGCTGTTGGCGACCTGCTCGAAGGGCGTCCAGGTCGCGGTGAAGTCGAGCGGGGCGAAGGTGTCGCGGTAGCGCCGCAGCTCGGCCGGCGTGAGCGGCACGCCGCGCACGAAGGCCTTGTGGGCGGAGATGGTGGTGGCGCGGCGGCGGTCGGCGGGATCGAGCTCGAACTTGAGGGCGTCGCCGCAGAGCAGCAGCCGGCGCGCGGCATCGTGGAGCACGGCGTGGCCGTCGAAATGCCCGGCGGTGCGGTGCAGCGTCAGGCCGGGGGCGATCTGCAAATGGTCGTCCCAGGGCCAAGTCACCTGGAGCGCCGCCGACCAGGCGAAGTCGGCGGCGGGCAGCGCCAGCTCCGGGTCGAAGCGCTCCTGCAGCTGCCACAGCGCGCCGTAGGAATGGGGGTGCGAGGCCGACAGCACGTCGATCCCGCCGAGAGCCGCGATCTGCTCGAGCGCCGCCGCGCTGAACACGGTGGCGCCCTCGAAGAACACGTTGCGGCCGTCGTCGGCGCGCAGCAGGTAGCCGTTGGGCCCGATGCCTTCGACCGGCTCGTTCCAGAAGCGCCAGGCGCCGGGCTCCAGCTCCTCCCAATGCGTCGGCCAGGCCGCCCGCGCCGCGGTTTCGGAGAGGAAGCGCCAGCCCGCCCCGGGCACGACGTGGCGGGCATCAAGGCACATCGGGCAGGCGGCGGGCGCCTCGAAGTGGCGCTGCCAGAACCCGCAATTGGCGCAGACGTGGGCCGGCAGCCGCAGCGCCTCGAGGAAGGGGGAGAGGCCTGGGCACATGGGACGACACCTCGTGGGAGCCCCGGCATAGGCCGCCGCCGACCCGCCCGGCGACCGGCGGATTGCCTCACCGCCGTTCCTTGACTTCGCCCCGCCGCCCATCCTACATCCCGCGTCCAGGCGGTGGCGCACGCGCCCGCTCGGCGGAGTAGCTCAGCTGGCTAGAGCAGGGGAATCATAATCCCCGTGTCGGGGGTTCGAGTCCCTCCTCCGCTACCACCGCAAACCCACACAGTCGCCGATTTGGGGCGTGGCCGGGATCCTGGATCAGGTTGGCCAGGTAGCCGCGGATCTCGAGGTCGAGTTTGGCCCGGGCGGGTACCGGGTGGACGATGACGCTTTCGATCAGCGAGCGGAACGAGGCCGCGGCTTTGCCGATCGTCAGGTCGGCGTCGGCGGACAGGGCGGCACTCAGATTGTCGATCTGGCCGAGGTAGCGCGCGATCGCCGTCGGGTGCAGCGCGATCACCGAGGCGTCCTGTTCGAGCACGGCGAGCTGCGCCTCGACGTCGCGAGCCTCGGCCTGCATTGCGCGGATCTCGCCGGCGACGAGCTCGGGCTCGACGAGGCCTTTGGCGATCGCCTTCACCAAGCGCTCGAGCTCGCGAACGATCTCGCCGCGCCGCGTCGTCAGCTTGATGCGCCGGCCGGCGGCATCGCCGGCGAGGCGGCGGCGCTCCTCGTGGTAGGTCTTGACGTAGAGCGCGATCGCCGCCGGCTTGGCCAGCTCTGCGCGCAGGCCGGCGACCGTCGCCGTTTCGATCGCCTGCGCGTAGTAGGTCCGCTTGTGGCTGCAGGCGCCGCTCTCGCGCACCGCCGAGCAGCGCAGCCGGACCTTGCCGGCGCGGTCGCGATCGTGGGCCGACATGCCGGAGCCGCAGGCGCCGCAGCGCAGCAGGCCGGAGAGCAGGCGTTTGGGTCCCTTGCGCATCGTCCCCGGCGTCTGTCCCCGCTCGAGACGACGCGCGCGCACCGCGGCGAGCGTGGCGGCGTCGACCAGCGCCAGTTCGGGCGCGTCGCTGCCAAAGTGCTCGCCGCCGGCGTTCGGCCGCGAGATCCGGCGGCCGGTCTCGGGATCCTTCACCATGCGGACGCGGTTCCAGACGATGCGGCCGGCGTAGAGCGGATTGTCGAGGATCCCGGAGCCGCGGGCCTTCGAGCCGTTCAGCGTCGAGGCGTTCCAGCGCTCGCCGCGCGGCGGCGGCACGCCCTCGGTGTTGAGCCAGCCGGCAATCGCGCGCGGCGTCAGCCCCTCGCCGTAGGCGGCGAAGATCCGGCGCACGACGTCGGCCTCGGCCGGCTCGATCGCCAGCACGCCGGGCCGCCCGGGCACGGGGCGGTAGCCGTAGGCGCGGCCGCCGGCGTGGCGGCCGTCGCGCACCACGCCGGCCATGCCGCGGTGGACCTTCTTGGCGCCGTCCTCGCGCTGCATCTGCCCGACCAGACCGAACAGGCCGATCGTCGCCGTGCTCATGGTCATGCCGGAATGCACGGCGCGGATGGCGACGCCGGCGAAGGTCAGGCGCTTGTGGATGTCGGCGAGGTCGCCCATGTCGCGCGAGAGGCGGTCGGTGTGCTCGACGAGGAGCACGTCGAAGGCCCGCGCCTTGCCCGCCAGCATCAGCGCCATCAGCCCGTCGCGGCCGAACAGCGAGGCGCCGGACTTGGCGCGGTCGTGGTGCACGGCAACGATGTCGAGGTCCTCGCGCAGGGCGTAGGCCTGGCAGAGCGCGACCTGGTCGTCGATCGAGCGCTCGCTCTGCAGGTCGGTCGAGAAGCGGGCGTAGATGGCGGCTTTCATTTCGACTTGACGCTGTCGACAACTGATAAAAAGGCGCGAGCAAGAGCCGTCTTGTGGGTGCCACCAAGCGTGTCAGACTTTACTAGTCCTAGCCGGTCTAGTGCTTCGAATGAGATTGCCACATCATCCTTGTCAAAGTTGCCTGTAAGCTGCAAGGCAGCGCCTAGCTCGGTATGTCCAATCTCGCCTCCTATCCGGATGTTTTCGCGTTTAAAGCGTTCGGCCCGCAACTCAGAGGCTGCTTTCACAAGATCGTCGAACCTCTGCAGGATCAATGCATCTAGCGGCTCAAGTGCTTTCAAGATCTCAATATGACGAACACGCACACGACTGCGCGTATCGGGAGCGATCGCCGCGGCCAGCAGCTTTTCCCAGAGCTGGCTGAGGCCATCTCGGTCTTCCATCGTCGCCGCTTCGAGAAGTGGAACCTCTATGCTTGCTGTCGGAAAGCTTAACTTCGAGATGTCGTAGCCAGCGTCCTCCAGAATCTTTTTCGTACCGGAGTAGAGCTTTGCCGCTTGGCGCGCACGTGCATGCGCAACCCGATCGCCAAACTTGCCGACAAGGTCGTGCGGCAGAGTACCGAGGACGTCGGCGAGATAGCGACCAAGCCCACCGGCTTGCTCGGCCACGGCTTTAGTGGCTTCAGCAGTCGAAGTGACAGCTTGAGCGGCGTCGTACGGCGCGGACTGGTTCGGCATTATGTCCCCTCTGAGATCCGCCACAATCCGTGCGCGCCGCACGGATTGCAACCGTGCCGCTCAGCCCGTACCGCCGAGCAGCGGGCGCACCTCGCCGCTGTCGTAGAACAGCGCCAGCGGCGCCTTGACCTGCTCGTAGAGGGTGCGGCCGTCGGCCATGATCGTCGCGCGCGGGCAAGGTCATCGTCAGGCGCACGTAGCGGCCGTGGCAGCGGAACTGGACGGAGGCGCGATCGCCCTCCCACCCCGAGATGAAGGCGTCGGCGCCGTAGCGGCGCACGATGGCCTCGATCTCGCCGCGGGTCTTCTCGATCGGCACCTTGGTCTCGGCTGCGTACTGAGTCACGCAAAGCCCTCGATCCAGTTGCGGCGGGCAGCGTCGGTCCTGCGGAAGAGCAGGCCGTCGGCGCAGAGGAACTGGAAGATCTCAGCGTCGTAGAGCGGGGTCTCGAACTTGCCGAGATCGCTGATCATGGACGCGACTGCGCCAGCGCCGTCACCGCTCTCTAAAATCTCGAGCGCGCGCTGCTTGCACCAGGCAAGGTGCTGATCCCGATCGCGCGTCACGCGCCGGCCTCCCACTCGGCATCCGCCAGCGCCCGCTCGCGCCGGCGGATCTCGGCGAGCGCGGCGTCGCCGTGCTCCTGGTCGAAGGCGCCGACGCGGGCCATGGCATAGGGGCCGAGCACGACGAAGCTGTAGAGCTGGCGCATCGGCAGCGCCCGCGGGAAGGTCCGGCGGAAGGCCTGGTAGAGTTCGAAGATTTGCGGCATGCGCACCAGGGCGCCGCGCTCGATCTCGCGGAAGGTGATGCGGCGCCGTCTCATGCGGCCCTCGTCGTGCCGAAGGCCGCGCCGACCGCCGCCAAGACGTCCTTCCAGATCGTCTCGTCGTCGTATTCGGAAACCTGCGAAGCGCCGCCGTCGTAGGTCCGCTCGATCACGAACAGCGGCGGATCGCGTGTGGTCATCTTCCATGACTGGATCTCGGCCAGCTTGTCGGTTTGCAGCGCAAGGTGCAGCACGCCGTTGATGTAGATGCGCAGCAGGCCGGCGGCGTTATTGGTCGAGGTGACGTCGGCCATCGTCATGCCGCCCGCGGGAAGGCGGCGGCCTCGCGACGCTCCTCGGCCTCCGCCTCGAAGCCGGCGAGCATGACGAGGCGCGTCCGGATCCCGGATGCGCGACGCGTATGGCCGAAGCGCTCGTTGACCGCCGCAGCGATCGCCGGCCACTTGGCGCCCTGCTTCCGCATCGAGACGATCAGCTCGTCCTCCTGCTCGGTGAAGAAGCGCACGGTGGAGCCGCTCTTCCTCTCGTAGGTCGAACGCCGTCGCGCCTGCCGCAGCTTCTTCAGCGAGTGCCGTCCGTCGGCGCGGTCTCGATCGGCTCCGCGCTTCGGCGCAAGCCTTCCGGACCGTAGGCCTTCGGACAGGGGCCGCGCCCGCAGGTTGGGCAGGGCCGGCCGGCACTCGGCACATCGAAGGCCGGCGTCGCATCGCGGCGGCAAGGATCAGCCTTGGTCGCCATCAGAGGCCTCCACCTTCAAGTACTTCACGCCGCAGAAAGGGCAGAAGGTCGCCATGAGCGTCGTCGGCCGGCCACGCTTGCCGATGTCTGCCTTCTCGGTGCAGACCAGCGCGCCGCTGTCGTGGAGCACGGGAAACAGCATGATGTTCTGCTTCACGCGCGTGTTGAGAGCGGCAAGGCTCACGTTTGCCTTTGCGATGCAGTCGCACGGCACGATCGTCTGCCTCTCAACCATCGCTGTTGCCTCCGAAGCGCACGCTGGCGAGCGGCACGTGGCCGAGCCCGCCGGAGACCGACACGACGGCCAGCGGTATACTCGGCGCCGGCGGCCGCACCAGGTAGGCGCCGGGTTCGGCGATCGTCACGGTCTGCAGCTTGCCTCCGAACAGCGGGCCAGGATCGACCTGGACCGTGCTGCCGACGGCGGCGAAGCGGTTGAAGCGGTCGCACTCGACCTGCAGGGCCTTGGTGCTGGCCTTCTTGGCGCCGGTCGGCATCAGACGACCGCTTTCGCTTCGATCGAGGCCGCCAGGGTCGCGACCAGGGTCGCATCTCGATAGGCCACCAAACCGTCCCAGCCGCCACCGCGGATCGTGTCCGCGTGGACCTTTTTGGCCTTGCCGTCGATCGTGCCGATGATCGTGATGCCCGACCCGGATCGGTTAGCCTGCCAATCGACGAGGTGAGGGATCTCGGGCTGCTGAAAGCCTTGTCTCAACGAGCGCATGGCCTATCCTCTCCGCTCTCGCTTGTTGCTTCTTTTCTGACGGCGGCGATCGCCGCCTTGGAGTCTTTACCCGCGTCGCTGCGCGCCATCGCCTCGATAAAGTCGGCGGCAAGAGGATCGACACCGTCTGCGCGTGGTGGCAGCCGCGGCGGCGGAGAGTAATCGCTGAGTCTCTTCATGCCGCCTCGCAGCGGAAGCCGGCGGCGGCGGCGCAGCGGGCGAAGGCGATGTCGGCGCGGGCGGCGAGCTCCGCCGGCGGCACCCCGTGCCGGTCGGCCTCGCGGCGCTCGCGGCGCTGCAGGTGCCGGTAGTCGGCACGCGTGGCCTCGGGCACCTCGTCCCAGCACGCGCCGCAGATCCAGGCCGCAGGAAGCACGCCGCGGTCTTGCCTACGCAGGCCGCGGCTCTCGCCGCAGCCGAGCACGGCGCAGGGAACGCGGTCACCGCCGCTCAAGCCGCATCCTCCAGCGTGCGGCGCAGGCCGGCGACCTCGGCCGCGAGGACCGCGTCGGCGTCGATCATGGCCTGCAGGCTGCGCACCGCGTGGAGCACCGTGGTGTGGTCGCGGCCGCCGAAACAGCGCCCGATGGTGGGCAGGGCGCGCCCGGTCATCGCCTTGGCCAGGTACATCGCGACCCAGCGCGGCCGCACGAACCTGGCGGTACGCCGCGCGGTGAGCAGGTCGTCGACGGCGACGCCGTAGTGCGCCGCGACGCGCTTCTGAATGGTACGGATCGGCACGCGACGCGGTGGTCCGGCGGCCAACGAGGCGTCGCCCTCCAGGGCGGCGGCAGTGGCTTGCACTGCGTTCTCTTGGACGGGATCGACGCGCTGGTTCACGGCGCCCGCTCCTCGACGCCCGCGGCGATGGCGTCCTCGATCGCCCGCAACACCTCGTCTTCACGGCCGGACCAACCCGACTCGACGTCGACGTCGCGCCCCCAGCCCAGCTGCGGCGGCGCGGAGCGCGACGAGGGCAGTCCGAGCTGGCGGTCGCACTCGTCGAGGGCGGCCGAGGTCAGGCGTCCGCGCGCGCGGAGCGACTCGGCAAAGGCGACGCGGTCGGCCCAGGCGGCGAAGGGCTCGGTATGCTGTTGCTGCGTAAAGGCTGGGAGGGCGAGGCCGAGCGCCTCGGCCAGCGCGCGAACCTCCGCCTCGTCTTGAACGATGGCGCCCGCCTCGTCTTGGACGAAGCCGCCGAGCTCGGCCTCAACCATGGACAACCTCGAGGGTGGTCGTGTCGACCATGCTGGCGCGCAGCTCGCGATCGAGAGCGGCGAAGGCGCGGAGGCCGGCGAAGCGGATGCGGGCGTCGATCGCCGCACCCTCGCGCGGCTCCGGCCGACCCTCCGCCGGAAATGCCTTCAGGCGCAGCGCGGCGCGGCGGCAGGCCTCGCGCTCCTCGACGAGGTCGGGCGCGAGCCGGTCGCCTACCGATTGGACGAAGCCGGCACGCTGCCAGCGGGCGAGGCAGAGGGCGCGATCGGCAAGGCCGGCGGCGTCGAGCCCGCGCAGCGGCTCGCAGAGCGCGATCATGCGGTCGGCGAAGCGGAGGTAAGGAGAGGTGGATTCGATCATCGCACCACCTCTCGCGCGACGTTGCGCGCGGCGTCGGCGCGTGGGACCAAGGCGTCCTCGCCTCCCACGAACGTGCCGCCATGGACCTCACCGCCGCCGCCGCCGCCATGCAGTCGCTGAAGGCGGCCATAGACGTCACGAAGGCGGTGATAGACCTGAATACGGGTCAGGCCGTGAATGCGAAGGTCGGGGAACTGCAGCGCCACATGCTCGAGGCCCAGCAGGCGATCTTTGCGGGCGGCGAGGAGCGCGCGACGTTGGCCAAGCGCGTACGTGACCTGGAAGACGAGATCGCGCGCGCCAGCGACTGGAAAGCTGAGAAGGAGCGCTACGAGCTGAAGGCTTTGGCTCCAGGGGTCACGGCTTACGCGCTCAAGCCCGCGATGCAGGGCGTGGAGCCGCCCCATCATCTTTGTCCCAACTGCTACCAGGACGGAACAAAGAGCATCCTCCAGGGCGAGGAGCGTCAAAGCTACGGCGGAGCGGAACGAAAGGCGTGCCCCCGCTGCGATCTGACGATTCAGTACACGCGCCGCGATCTTCCCAAGCGGCCGCCCCCGCGCATGCCGCGGTGAGGCTTGACGGAGGTCGGGGGTGGTGCTGTCGGTGGCGTCTGGCGACATGATGAGCTCCACAGCGCAAGGCTGATGGAGCTAAGGTGGTTGGATTTTTCCAACTCGTCAACAGAATAGTTGGATATTTCCCATCAACGGCATCAGGGCTTGGATCTCTCCAGTCGGATGTCGGTCGTGAAGAAGCGTGTAAGCGGGCTGGTGTCGGGCGTCTCGCGCCGGAAGGACGCGACTGTGAAAGTGGCGTCGAACTCGCACGCTAGACTGTCGAGGTTTGCCGTCCCTTTGCAGTTGTCCTCGATGTATTGATCGACGTCGCTACGAACCGTATCGTCGCTGAGGATCACGGCGTCGATTGCAATCAGACTGCCGCCAGCCTTGACAATGCAGAGGTACCCGCCGTGAATCTCATCAACGCAGCGGACACTCGATAGCTTCACGCGTTCGCCGATGACAGCGCTGGGCGATCGCTCAAGATCGAGCGGGTCGGTGGCCTCGATGGAAATCGCTGCCAGCATGCGGAATGCGACCAATAGCGCAAGGGTCATTCGGATCTCCCGCACACCTTGCGGACAAGAACAAAAAAGGTACACTTCGGCGTGTAAAGAGATGCGTGATGAGTGCTGCGGATGGCAGATCGATCGCCGAAGAGTTCGAGTTCATGTTGGATCGACAAGCTTTGGCTTTGCATATTCAACATTGCTGCGGGCTCTTTCCGCTAAGCGAACAACAATCGAGACATTTGCGCGCGTTGCAAGGACTTCTACTAGCACGTGAGATAGCGCCTCGGCCTGATCTTCATCGACATTCCCTCGACGCAGAGCGTAGAGCGCAGCGCTACGAAGGTCGCCTACAGCGACTTGAATGTAATCACTGTCGGCAAGTCGATCGGTGTAGAGGTCTGACAAACCATCGCTGATCGGAACGGCGCTCCTTGTTGCCGCGCCTAGGATGTCTTCAGGTCGCCAGTCCAACGCCAGTGCCAGCTTACCTAGGTTAGCGCCGCGGACCGACGTCTTCTTGCCGTTTAGGATATCGTTGATGAACGAACGTTCGAGGCCGCCCTGCTTGGCTGCCGCGAATGGGTTTCGCCCTAGTTCGGCTAGGCGGTCCGCGACGCGTTCGCGCAGGGTCGGGTTCATGTTGGAATTATCCAACGAAGATGCAAGCGAAAGCGATTTGGATGTTTCCCATTGACTAAGTTGGAAATCTCCAACTAAGTTCGGGCATGCAGACGGCTCTTCGCGCCAACATCTCCGAGCTGACCGACGCCTACGTTCGCGCTACGGGTCTTGCGGCATCGACCGTATTGGCGAGAGCGGCCAAGGACGCTCGTTTCCTTGAGCGTACCGCGATTGGCGGCGGCACGTTCACTGTTAGGGTCTACGAAAAAGCCCTCGTCTGGTTCTCCGAAAACTGGCCGGCTGATGTGGACTGGCCGGTCGGCATCGAGCGCCCGGCCCCCGCGCCCTCCCCCGTGGTCGCCGAATCGTGAGGGGCATCCTCGCGTCTCGCGAGCGGCTTGCCGCCGCCCTCGTGCGCCTGGCCTGCCGGATCGCGCCGGCGCGAGGCTGGTCGATCATGACGGGTGGCATGGCGACGATCCGAGGATCATCGGGCGAGATCGCCCTTGTCGTCCTCGGCGGCGGCGCGCCAGGCGTCGAACAGCTTCTGCAGATGGTGTCGGGCGCGCCCGACGGCGTCGGCTTCCTGCTCGATGGACAGGGCCTCGCCCACCGCATTCTCCACGTTCCGGAGTGCCTGGCGGCGCAACTCGTGGAGCAGCGCGAGGCGAGCCTGCGGCGTCGGCGCGAGCCTTCCGATCAGGTCGTCGGCGAGAAGCGCCAGCGTGCCGGCGAGAAGGCCGAACGCGATCACGTCGATGTTCTGCTCATGCGGATCGGTCGCCAACTCTACTCTCCCTTGCCGGCCGGCGTGGACTGGCCCGCCGGCATCGAGCGCCCGGCGCCCGCGCCCTCCCCCGAGGTCGCCGCATCATGAGGGGCGTCTCATCTCTTCGGCTTCTCTTTGGTCAGGGCCTGCCGTTCGCGCAGCATGCCGGGCAGCGTGAAGAGATACGTCAGCACGGTCTCGGTGAAGCCGCGGACCGCGACCAGCTCGTCGCGCGTGATGCGGTCGATCTCGTGCAAGGCATCGTTGCGGATCACCCGGATCGCGTCGGCCCATCTGGCGACGTCGGGCGCGATGCGGTGCTGCTCGGCCAGCCTCTTGATGCGATTGTAGAGGGTAACGCCGGCGAGATCGGAGGCGAAGAGCTTCGTGCCGATGTCGAGCGCGCGGCCGTAAGACGCCGCGGAGGTCTCCTCCATGTCTTTCATGAGAAAGCTGCGCTCAGCGGAGAGGTAGGCTCGCGCGACCTCGGCGGGAACATGGTCGGGTATTCTCGGCTTCGGGACTTCCGGCCAAGTTCGGACAACGTGCCATCCAAGATATTCGAAGCTCATCGGGTACTGCTCAATACCCGGCATCATCTGTCCAGTGCCGCTTTCGTCGGCTATCTCAAATGCAACAGGCTGACCGCAGGCCGAACAACTTGCGTGAACGAAGTTGCGGATCTGTTTTGGTCTTTCGCCGGGGATCGTGGTGAAGGCCTTCAAAGCGAAGTTCATCCGCTCCGTCAGGCAATCGATATGCGGACACTGGTGCACGAGGGTCGCCATGTCTGATCCTTGTCTCAGCGCGGCAATCGAGCTGGTCGACGAAACCCGCAGCATGCCCGCCAGCGAGGCGGCGCGATACGTGTTCGACCGCTATTGTACCGCCTCGCCATCCTTCCGCGACGCGCTCGTTCTGGCGCTGGTGGCCGCTCTCGCGACAGCCAGGCTGGCGCCGCTCTCCGCGCCCCGCGTCGAGGTCGACGGATCATGAGCGATGCCGTCGTTGCCTGGATCGCCCTAAGCTTGTCCGTCGCCTCCGCGGCGATCAACGTGGCCTCGCTCGGCTGGTGGTTGATCGCGACGCGGAATCGGCGTCGCGACCTGGCAACGTACAGGGCCTGGAGAGCGCTCGTCGTGGCGGCGCACGATGAGCAGGTGGCTACAGCAGATGGAGCTCCTCGCAAATGCGCCTGAGCTCCTTGTGCGTGTCGGGCAGCGCTTCTCGGATGGAGAGCGCCGAGGTGTCGTTCACCAGGGCCGCGACAGCTTTCTTGAAGCGCCCGTGTTGCTCGTCCGGCATCGACGTGATGAGCGCGCGCAAGAGCCATTCGTGTGCCGCGACGGTAGCGGGCAGCTCTTCTTGTCTCGCCATTCGTGGTCTCCCGGGTTTGACGGGGATTGCGATAGCCCGGGGCGGCGACTGCGAATCGTCGCTCCGGGCGCTCGAGCCTAGCATTCATCTTTCATCCCCTTCCCCCGCCGACGGCATGGTCCGCCGCGCCGGCGGGGAAGCGGGCGGCCGGGTCGAGCGGGGTGTGTGGCCACACCTGCCGCTCCCCGGCCGGCGGTCCCGCCGGGATGGCGCGGGCCGCTCGCTTTCGCGGCGACGCGGCCGGCGTCGCGATCCTCTCGGGGCACCGGCCGCCCAAGGAGACGAACATGGCCGATCCCACGGACACGACGGGTGCTGCTGCGGGTCCCGCAGCAAGCACCAATACGCCGGGCACGACGCAGGCCACCACGGGTGCGGCAAGTGCGGGCGCGACGGACACCACGGCTGCGACGGGTGCCGCCGCAACGGGCGCCGGCGCAGCGGCGCCGAGCACCGCCACCGCGGCACCGCCGCTCGACACGATCCTCGCCGGTCTGAAGACGCTGGCCTCGGAGGTCGTCTCGCTGTCGCTGCCGAGCCTGTCGCTGCAGCTGGTGCTGCCGCTGGCCGATACCAGCAAGGCGACGCTGGCGCTCTACCTGACGCCGCCGGCGCAGCCGACGACTTCGGGCACGGCGCCCAAGGGCGGCTGCCTCGACGACGTGCTCGGCGCGGTGCGCACGGCGGTGAACGATTCGGCGACCTTCGGCGAGACCATGATCGTCGAAGGCGCCTACGTCTGCGTCACCAGCCTGCAGCGAACGTAGAAGCTTCGCGCCGATCGCTCGGCGCGTCCGGGAGGTGGAGTGGATCCGCCTCTCGCAAACCACATGCGAAAGCATCCACAGGCGGTGACAGCTCGGAGAGACGGCACTCTCGCGACTTGGTCCTCTTGGACCGGCTGGATCGTTCCTCGTGCTCGCGCACGGGGTTCGGTCCGACCGCTTTTTCGTTTGTTCGTCTCCAATCGTCCAAACCCGCGGCGCCCTGCCAGGCGCGTGCGGGCCTCTCGTCATATCGTTTGCGTTCCTCCGTCTCACCGCTCGCGCTCCATGGCCTCAGGAACCATGGAGCTTTAGGCAGATGCGACCTTTTTTCAGGTCAAATGGACCCAAGATGAGCGTGTCAGCCGAGCCGATCGGACGCAGCACCCCCTACGAGAACCAGCGCCGCCGCGTGCGCTGGATGGAGCGCGTGCAGGCGGCGCTCACCGATCAACCCGTGGCGATCGCGCGCGAGAGCGTGGCGCGGCGGGTGCGGCTCACACCCGAACAGCTCATCAACATTCGCAAGGGGAAGCTGAAGGGCCTCTATGACGACATCGCAGAGCGGGTCGACGACGCCTTCGTCGCGATGGCGCAGCGTCAGATCGTGGATCTGGCGGAGGAAGTGGATCTGGCGCTCGCGCGTGGCGGCCGCCTCGCTCCACGCCTGGTGGCTGAAGCGGAGGCTGCGCGCGACTCGCTGGAAGAACTGATCGCGGAAGCGCGGGGGACGACGCCCGCAACGAGGGAGGTCAAGCCTTGACCACGACGCCCGACGACCACAAGCGCGCGCGCTTCCAGGGCGAGGCCTTCGCCCGGTCCTATCTCTCGAACCTGGTGCAGGCCGGAACAGCCGTGGAGCTGGCGGAGTCTTTCACCGGCGGCATGTTGACCGCCGCCCGCGCCTTCCTCTCCACCTTCGTGTCCGAACGGGCCGCCTACGAGGCGCTGCAGGCCGAGGCGGATCGCGCCGCGGCGCCGCGCGTCACGGGAACATCGAACGCGCCGGAGCAGGCCGAGTGATGCGCTCGCGGCTCATGACAGCGACACTCGGCGCCGTGCTGGGCGCATCGCTGGCCTCGGGCACGTACTACGTCTTGCGCGACAAAGAGGTCGATCGGCATCGGCGGCGGCTGATGTCGGGCGCGCCGGCCAAAGCGCCGGGATTGTTGATCGACCGGGCCGAGGAGCCGCGCTTCTACGCCGAGCCGCAGATCAGCCGGCGGCGCCGACGACGCTTGCGCGGGAAGCTCAAGGCACTGGCGAGGGCTTCGTCGCCGGCATGAACGCTCCGCTCCGTCTCCTCCCCGGGCAGGCCCTCGACGCGTCGCGCTATGAGGCGGCGTGCCGGCTGATCGCCGAGGTCAGCGGCCTCGACGAGGTCAAGGCGATCCGCGACCAGGCCGAGGCGCTGCGGGTGCTGGCGCGCCAGGCCCGGAACCTGGAGCCGGAGATCGCCTGCGCCGAGATCCGCATCCGCGCCGAGCGGCGCCTGGGCGAGATCATGGCCGGGCACGTCGCGGCCGGGCTGATCCGCCCGGGCCAGCCGGCAACCCGTGGCGACGGCACGGATAGGCCGCGAGTGAAGCTTGCGGAGCTCGGCATTGATGAGCGCCTCGCCGACCGCTGCCGCAAGTATGCGGCGCTGGCGGCGGAGGACTTCGCTTCCAGGCTCGAGCAACGCCGCCGGGATGCCCGCTACGGCAGCGGCCGCGTAAGGATGCACCTCGACTTCAAGGCGGAGCGGCGCGCCGCCAAGGAAGCCGAGCTGGGAGCCAGGGTGGCGGCATGGCCGACCAGGCGCTACGGCCTCATCCTGGCCGACCCGGAGTGGCGCTACGAGCCGTTCTCGCGCGAGACAGGGCTCGATCGCGCGGCCGAGAATCACTACCCGACCAGCACGCTGGCCGACATCTGCGCGCGCGACGTCGCCGCGATCGCCGCGCCCGATTGCGTGCTGGCGCTGTGGGCGATCGTACCGATGCTGGCGGAGGCGTTCTGCGTCCTCGACGCCTGGGGGTTCGGCCGCTTCGATCGCGACCCCGCCAGCGGTCATCTCGGCCTCGACAAGCGCGAAGGGCGCTACGTGTCCTCCGGGGTCTGGACGAAGCACTCGCCCGGCTTCGGCATCGGGCTGGGCTTCTGGTTCCGCGTCGATCACGAGATCCTGCTGCTGGCGACGCGGGGCCGGCCGCCGGCGCCGGTGCCCGGCACGCAGGCGCGTTCGATCTTCGACGTGCCGGCGAGCCGGGTGCATTCGGCGAAGCCCGATCTCGTGGCGGAGATCCTCGAGGGCTACTTCCCGACCGTCCCGAAGATCGAACTGAACCGGCGCGGACCGGCGCGACCGGGCTGGGACGCCTGGGGGAACGAGGCCGAGCAGGTGGCGGAGGACGCGGCTTGAGCTTCTTCCCGATCGCCAGCGCCCGGGCGCCGGTGCCGGCGAACCGCCAAGCTGATGGCCGGCGCGGCGAATTCGCGCCCGACGCGGCCGCCGCCCGCATCGCGGAGCTCGAGGCGGAGAACCAGGCGCTGCGCGATCGTCTCGACTTCTACGAGTTGACGGTCTTCGGCGACATCCTGCAGTTCCCGGCGACGTGGAACCTGACCCGGGCCGAAAACCGGATCATGGGCGTGCTGCTGTCGCTCAACATCGCGCATCGCGACGCGATCATGACCGCCGTCTACGGCGACAGTCCCGACCTGGAGCCCGATTTCAAGATCGTCGACGTCATGGTCTGCAAGCTGAGGCCGAAGGTGCGCCGGCACGGCGTCGAGATCCGCACCGTGTGGGGCCTGGGCTTCGCGATCGACCAGCCGCGCCGCAGCGAGATCCGGCGCGCGCTGCGGATGATCTCGCCGCCGTTTGCGTGGGAGACGTCGCATGGGTGATCCCCACGACCTGCCATCGCCGGCACGCTTGATCGTCGCTAGAGAACTGGCGAATGCGAGGGGCGCGCGACACGGCGTGCCGCCGATTGGAAACATCCTCGATCTCCTGCCGCCGAAGCTGCTGTACGAGGTCCTGGACGATGCCGACGCGGTGATCGCGGCGCTTCGCGACATCGGGGTCGCATTGTGAACGCGCCTACTCGCTCAGCCCTGCCCAATCTTCTCGCGGGCGGCGCTCGCCAGGAAGGCCGACCGGGTGACGCCGCGGCGCTTGGCGGCGGCGTCGATCCCCTCGAGCAGGCCGGCGTCGAGCGAGATGTTGGTGCGCACCGCGCGGCCGGCATCGAGGAGCACCGGCACCTGGATGAACGACACGGGTCCGACGGCCTCGATCGTCGCCTTGACTTGCGGATCCTCGAGCAGGACATCGATTGTGCGCGGCGTTGGAAGCGCATCACCGGCGACCCGCGCCTCCTCGGCCCAGAGGCCCACGGCCTCGATGCACATCTCGAAGAGCTCGGCCATGGTGCGGCCTCCGGACGTGCAGCCGGGAAGATCGGGGAAGGTCGCGCCCCAGCCTTCGCCGCCCCTGTCGACGATCCCGACGTAATAGTTGGCCATCCTGGTCTCCTACCATCCTGCCGTGAGTGCGATGTCGCGGGCGACGCCCGGCGATACGGTGCGGTGACGCGGCACCACCACGCGCGCCGCGGGCTTGTCGGCATGGACGAAGACGTCGTGACGGCCGCCGTGGCGGCCGACCCAGCCTTCGCTCTCCAGGCGGCGGATGATCTTGGCCCGGTTCGTTTCGTACGACATCATCGCGTCTCCGATGCGCACATATTTGCGCAATTCTCGGCGTCCGTCAAGATTGAGTTGCGCATTATATTGCGCAATTTAGGAACGCAGGCTTGAGCGCGCTCGACGACGCCCTGCTGCGCGCGATCGCCGGCGTGTTCGTCCGCGGCTTCGACGCCCGCGCGCGCGAGATCCGCGCCAAGGTCGGCGACGCCATCGGCGCCGAGGCGGTGCTGCGGCTGCGCGCGGCGGCCGACCTCGAGGGCTGCGCCGCCGCCGTCGCGGGGCTGCTGCCGGCCGACCCGCCCGGGGCGGTGACCGACTTTCTATCCTCGACGGAGAAACAATGAGCGAGGTCGCGCAAATCCTCTCCGTCCGCGTAAACGACGAAGACTTACCGAACCTCTCGCTGCGCTTCGGCGCCGAGAGCGCGGCCTGGCGAGAGCTTACGCCACGGCAGTTCTACGTGTGGAAGGCGCTTCATCTCCACCTCCTCAAGTACGGCCGGCTCCCGCAAGGCTTCAAAGACATGGCGGCGATCTGCAAGATTGGGACTCGCGCCTTCGCGGCCATGGCGCCGGCCCTGGCTCGGCATATGGACACGGATGCCGACGACAACGGGCGCTGGACCCACTTCGACGTCGTCGCATCGCGCGGCGACCTTCCCGTCACGATCGACCTCGCAGTTGGAGGCGGTGAGGTCAGCCCACATCGAGCCGTGCGGCAGTTAGCGGCCGGCGTCATGCACGCAAACCGCAAATTGCGGCTCGCCACTTCAGACGGTACCGCGGCGGAGACCGCGGTCCAGCCTGCAAAATGCGATGCAAACGCTTGCAAAACGGACATGCAAAACCTCGAAGAATTTGCATCGACCGGAGCATCGGCAGACGCTCGTTTTGCATCGGCCTCGCCCGGATCGATCGATCGATCTTCTTTAGAAATCCTAGAAGAAAACGATCGATCGATCCGTGCAGGCGCGAGTGCGTACGCTGCAAATCCCGATGCAAACAACGATGCAAATTGCTCTGCAACCGAAGCATCACCTCGATTGGAAAGCGCTGACCGCGATCCTGTCGCGCCGCCGTCGCGCTCCCTCGCCGAGGTCGACGATGATGCGCTGATCGCCGCGCTGCGCGCCGCCGGCGGCGACAAGATCCCGGCGGTGCTGCTCAACGCCACCGACCTGGTGCCGCTGCGCCTTCTGGTGGCCGAGGGGTGCGAGCTCGAGCGCGACGTGGTGCCGGCGGTGGCGAACTTCGCCCACGGCTGCGATGGGGTGCTGCGCACCTTCAAGGCCAGACCGATCCGTGAAAAGGCGGTCGCGAGTCGCGACGCGGCGCTTCAAGCCCGTGCTCGGCCAGGCGCAGCGGCTCCGCCCCTGGTGTTCGTGCTCGAAGGAGCGCCGCCATGGCGTGCGTGGCTCCGGCACAAGGGGGTGAAGAGCCATTACGTGACGGAGAAACAGGACGATCGCACCAAGCGCGGTTCGTGGTTCGCCTCTATTTGGCCGCCAGGGTGGGACGAGGCTAAGCTCGCTGTCGCTGAAAAGGGGCAGACGTCAGCATGACAATCGAAAGATTACTTAGCGAGCAAATTGTTGAAATCACGCTTCTTAGTAGATGTTTAGCCGCGGAGACAACAGAAGGAACAATTCTAAAAACGTTGGAACAGGTTAGAAGATGCCTCGCTGCTGACAAGGGAAGGTTTGTCGATTTCCTAAAGGCTGGATTGCAGCGTGATGATATTCAGTTCCTAGAAACTAAGTTTGGTAACGGAGATCCAGTCTTACAGATTGGCCAGAACATAGGCTGGTTTACCAAGCAAAAGACACCGCACGGCTGGGGGCACTACGACTTGCAATCTCCACCTTCACGACCGCGAGAGAAGCGTAAAGACCGGTGAGCCGCTTCTCGCGCGATTTCGTTGCTGGTTTCGCCACCGGGGTCAAAGCGGCCGTGTGGCGACCCGGGCAGGCCAGAGAAGTCGCGGAGTGGCGCATCGGATCGGTGATCGTGTTTCCGTCTCGCGTCTGGGCAATGGTAACACTCATCGGCGCGGCGACCCAACTCGCAGGCTGGTCGCTGTTCGGCTTCGTCGTTTTGCTTGTGGGCGTGGTTGCGCGACTCTGAGTCAGGCGGGAGAACGGGTGTCATACCCGCTTGTGTTCTCTATACGTTCCGTCTGTGGACAACGGCACGGAACGATGGGGCGAGAGCAGGCTGCCGACGATCGGCGACCAGCGCCGCATGGGGCTCAAGGGCTTCTTCGTGCGCTGCCTCACCTACGGCTGCCGCAACCCGCCGCGGCGCTTTACCTACGACGGACTCGGCCTCGCCGATGAGGTGATCTTCCTCGAAATCGCGACGCGGCACCGGCGCTTCGTCTGCCGGGCGTGCGGCGCGCGCTCGACGTCGATCGACCCGGACTGGCGCGACTACCGGGTCAGTGGCAACGGGTCGATCCGCCGCTTCTGATTCGCCAGGCATCCGCCGTCGCGGTCAATGGTGGCGCTTACACGTTCCTGTTATGACCTCGTCCCTGGCGGGAAAGGTGTTGTGCAGCAACAGGCCGAAGATCGCGCAACTTGGACGCGCGACGCGGTCGAGGCCCGGCTCGTCGTCGTGTTCGCGCTGATGCCGTGCTGCCCGGTCTACAGCTGGGACGGGCGGCTGCGCGCCGCGTCGACCGGAGAGGTCAATGACCTCACGGCGGTGCTGGGCTGGGCGACGATCCTCGACGGCGACCGCGTTGCGCGCAAAGTGCTGTTCGCCTGGGCGCGCTGCAGGGCCACGCGCGCCTCTTTCGGCGAACTCTGCCGCGAGATGGGCTGGCCGCGGGCCACGGCAGAGGCGGCGCGCCGGCGCGGCGCCGACGCGATCGTCGCACGGCTCAATCGATCCTCCGACCTTTTCGGCCGAACGATCGTGTCAAATCGGCTTGACAGCAAGAAAGCCGGCGGCGGAGCGTCTGCGGACTAAGACCATACTGTCTAGATCGTCGGGGGATTGCCATGCCTTTGGACCAGGACGTCGCCTCCACTGGCGGTCGGCCTTCGCAGAGCCGGTCTCCGGAGAGCTTGGTGCCGGCGCTGCGGCCGATCCGGCCGGCGCGCGGCGGGCGTTCAGGGAGCGCGGCGCGCGCGCCGCACGGACGCCAGGCTGCGCCGCACGGGCGTTACGATGGGCGCAGCGCCAACACGCGGTTGCCGCCCGGCGGCGACCTCGGCACGCCGCCGAAGTCACGCAACGCATCGACGGCGATCGCGGCGATCGCCGACCCGATGGGCGACGGCGAGCAGCGCATCCTCGCCAGCATCAACCGCATCGTCGACGTGCTCGAGCATGATCGCAGCCATCACCTGATCAGCGAGGCGGCCTATCGCACCGGGCGCCTGGTGCAGGGCGTGCTGGAGTACAGCCGGCGCATCGGCGGCTCGAACTGGGCCGGCGCCAGCCGCAAGGATCCGGCCGAGGTGCGCGACACTCACGCCCAGCGCATGATCGACGACGGCAAGCTCGCCGAGACCTGGAAGGCGCGGATCCGCGACCGGCTCGGCATGATCGACATGCGGCTGCTGCAACGCGTGTTGGGCGACGGCATGGGCTTCGCGGATTGCGCGGCGCTGGAGGGAAAGAGCGGCGAGCGCGGGCAGCGCTACGTCGCGGCGCGCTACCGCGACGCGCTCGAGGACCTGGCCGAGGCCTGGACGGCGAAGGGCAGGATCGTGCCGCCGCCGGCGGACAAGCACCTGGCGGTGTCGGGCGACGCCGGGGCAAGGGAGGCGGCCTCGATTGCCGGCGGGGCGACGCTGGAGCGGCTGGAAGCGGAGCTGGTGGATCTCAGGGCGATGCGCCGGCCGAGCGAAATGGAGCGGCGGGATATGGCCGAGATCTCGGCTCGGGTGGCGATGCTGCGGGCGGCTGATCTTTAGGCCACGAGAACGCCACGCGCAGCCACGCACGGCCCCTGATTTGTGGTCTTGGCTGGCAGGATGCACCCGGAATGTCGGCCATGACCACCAGTGCTAACGGCGTTGTTGCGGCGAAGCGACCATGCTCCCACGTCACGTGAGCTCGCCAATCCTATGGCGGCCAGCGGAGGCGCATTATTTATGGCAGGCGAAACGCAACAGGAATTGGCAACGGTGCTTCGGGCGCTCGAGCGCGACCTTTCAAAGGCATCGATCACGTTCATCGGCCAAAAGATCGAAGCAGTGGGAGTTCCTGGTGGCGGATCTGTCACTGGCATGACGGTGCACGTGACAGCCGGTGCCGGCGCAAGCGGGGGAACCGTGATCGGCAACTCCGTTTCCGTGGTCTCGACCGATAGCGATATGGCTAGGACACAGAAGGCCGATCTGCAAAAGGAGCTCGTCGACGCGGCTGCCCTGGTGGAGAAGGGCGACGCGCCGAAATCCATGATCAAGGGGCTGCTCGATCGCTTGAGCGGCCTTGCGGCGGCCGGATTTAACGCGGCGACGGTGGAGGCGGCGAAGCACCTCGCGGATCAGGCGCTGTCTTGACCCGGCCGACTGAGATCCGCGCCGAGGCGCGGCATCGAACAGCCATCGCGGCAAAGAATTTGGCGCGGTGCAACAAAGACAGAGGAGCTCTCTGGCTCTAGGATGTTGCAATGTCTGAAGCCAATCAGCGCCGCCCGTTCCGATTTCTTCCGCCGCACTTTCTTATAGAATCACTAGGGATCTATCCTAAATCGAATCAAGCTCAACTTGAGAAGAAACCGTCGGTTTTGAACTGGCTTTCATTAGTTTCAATACCGATAAGCATATCGGCGGTTTTTGTTGCAGTTAGTCAATTGTCTATTACGCGCATCGACGAACGACCATGGGTAAGCGCGACATTAATTGAGGGTGCTAAATGCAATGAAGAACGGTCGTCAGCGGTATTTTTGAGGTTAAAAAATCTTGGAAAAACAGTTGCAGAAAATCTATTTGTTACGGTTAATCTTACCGATTTGAGTTCTAGCGATTCATTCGCGTCAAGCAGTAGATCATGTGATAGTGCTACGAGAAATTTGTTCAAAAACGATTTTTCGATCATTCCAGGAGATACTTTTTCTAGCGCGAGCTATTATTCGGATAATGAGGGAAATAGGATTGATATCCCTTATATTAATAGGGAGATTGTAAAACTTAAGGTGCCAGCACTGGTTGGATGTGCTTCTTACAAATCGATATTCGATAATACAGCCCACAAGACTTTATTTTTCTCCCCGCTAAGAAGAACGGACTTTGGTTTTTGTGTTGAGAACGTTTATAGTCTCGGAGCAGACTAACTAGCTTTGCCGGATGCGACCTGCAGATAAGCTACACGCCATGCAGCTTGACCGGTCCGGCAAACCATGCAAAATCGCCATTGTTCGAAAGTTGCGCCCGGGGCCGAAAGGTGACCGGGCGTTGTCGTCTCTGACGCCTCGTTGTCTCTGACGCCCTGTCGGGAGCCTCTAATGCACGAGATCGTGTGATGCGGGCCGAATTTGCCGATGTCCTCGAGCGCTTCGCCTCGGACGTCATGGCGCTGCAAGGCGTCTCGCGCACCAACCCGCATCGCTTCGCCGAGGACAAGGACGAGTTGGCCAAGGTGATGGTGGCGAAGGCGCGGGCCTATCGCGCGCCGCCGCCGCGCGTGGCGGCGATCGTCACCTCGCTCGCCGTGATCCGCCCGGGCACGCGGCGGGTCGCCGGCCGCGAGGTCCGCGTCGAGCTGCGCCGCTCGCGCGGCTGATCACACCCTTTCCGATCCGAGATCGGGATCCAGGCCGCCGCGCGCACGGATGGACTGCCGCGGCGGCCGTCACCACACATCGCCACCACCACTTCTCGCCACGAGGACCGGATGCGCCCTGCCCTGCTGCTCGCTGCGGCGGGCCTCTTCGCGGCCGCCGGCGGCGCCGCGGTCGTGTCGCATACGTCGACGGCGGCGATCGCGAGCGCCGAGGCCTTCGGCACCGTCCACGCCACCACGGAAGCCGACCTGGCGCAGCTGCGCGCGGCACGGCCGACGCTCGACGGCCCGGTGCTTGTCGGTCTGCGGCTGCGGTGGTGCGTGGCTGAAGGCAGGTGCCGATGAGCCTGCCGCCGCTGCCGCCGGCCCGCCGGCCCACCGCGCGCGCGGCCGAGCGGCTGCGCCAAGCGACAGGCCAAGCGCCGGCCGGCTCGACCAGGCTTCGTTTGCGGCCCGACCCGGCGATCGCGCCGGCGATCTACGGCGGCGACGTCGGCGGCTTCCTGCGCCGGCGCCGCGTGATCAAGGCGGCCTTCGACGACGCCTACGACCGGCGCGACGCCAGCGCCTTTCTCTACGACAAGGCCGAGCGTCTCGCCGGCGTGCTGCTGGGAGTCGAGCCGTGACAGCAAACGACAATGCAAGCCGCGCCATCAAATCCGTGCAGCCGTCTTCGCTGCACAACATGAGCGACGCGGACCTCGCCGACGAGCACCGCGGCCAGGGCTTCGCCAAGCGCCGCGTCGCCGGGCGCATCAAGGACATCGAGGCCGAACTCGAGCGCCGCGGCGTCACCGGACCGATCAAGGGCAAGGTGGCTCTGCTCGAGCGCAAGGCGACGATCCTGCTCGACCTCGATCGCCTGCGCGCCGAGCGGCCTGACATCGTCGAGGCCTTCGCGCAGGGAGCCGGATCCTACTTCAGCTCGCGCACGCTCACTGCCGAGGAGAAGCTGTCGTGAGCCTCGAGGCCACCAAGGTGAAGACCCACGAGACGGTGTGGTCGGGCGTGCTTACGCCGGCGCAGCTGAGCGAGCTGCTGGTCAAGGGCCTGCGCGAGCAGCTCGGCACGCCGTGGAACGGCATGAGCCTGACGGTGGTGCGCGTCGAGCCGGCCGCGGAGGGCGGCCTGCTGCCGGTGATCCACTACGACCTGGTGCACGACCACGAGTGGTACATGCGCAAGGTCGAGCCCGACGAGGCGCCAGTCGAGACGGCATGATGCAGCCCGTCCCGATGCGGCACGCGCGCGACGCCGTCACCGTGACCTTCACCGGCGAGCAGTTCGAGACCATCGTCATCGTGCTGGTGCTGGCGACCACGGCGCTGGTCTGCGTCGCGCTCTACGCGACCTGGCCGAAGTGGAGCTGGGAGAAGCGCCGCGGCCGTTAGGTTGAGCGACGGTCCTACCGGGCGTTGGCGCGCCCGATCGATGCGGTCCTCCGCCAAGAGACCCGCAGAGCCCCAAAACCACCGGATGTGGCTCCCCGCCGGCGACCGAAGTCGCGAACGGGAGCCTGGAACCTCCGGGTAAACGACCTTGACGCATTCCGACGCTTTTCGCCCGGTGCAGCCGGTGCGACCGGCCGCTCCTTACGTGGGTGGTAAACGCAACCTTGCCGGCACGCTGTGCCGGCTGATTGAGAGCGTGCCGCACAGGATCTACGCCGAGCCCTTCGTGGGCATGGGCGGCGTGTTCCTGCGCCGGCGCCTGGCGGCGCCGACCGAAATCATCAACGACGTCTCCGGCGACGTGGTGACCTTCTTCCGCATCGTGCAACGGCACTATCCGGCGCTGGCCGACGAGCTGAAGTTCCGCTTCACCAGCCGCGCCGAGTTCGACCGGCTGATGAAGGTCGATCCGACGACGCTGACCGACCTCGAGCGCGCCGTGCGTTTCTTGTACCTGCAGCGGACGGCGTTCGGCGGGAAGGTCGAGGGGCGCACCTTCGGCGTGTCGCCAGGGACGGTCGGCGCGCGCTTCGACGTGACCAAGCTGCGCGAGGTCTTGCCGGCGATCGCCGAGCGGCTCGCCGGCGTCACGATCGAGAACCTGACCTGGTCGGCGTTCCTCATGCGCTACGACCGCGCCGAGACGCTGTTCTACCTCGACCCGCCCTATTGGGGCAGCGAGGACTATTACGGTCGCGACCTGTTCCCGAAGGCGGCCTTCGCCGCGCTGGCGGACGCGCTCGAGCGGATCGCCGGCCGCTTCATCCTCTCGGTGAACGACGTGGCCGAGACGCGCGAGATCTTCGGTCGATTCACCTTGCGCGACGTCGACGTGACGCACTCGATCACGGCGAACGGCACGAAGCTGACCGGCGAGCTGATCGTCACCAACTGAAGGACGTCACCATGGCGCGTTTCCTCGACGTCGATGGTTTCGCCGACGGCATCGCCGCGTTGCAGACGGAGATCCGCGGCGACCGCCGCATCCCGTCGATCGTCGCCGACGGCTACTGCGCCACCCTCGGCGGCGTGCTGCGCCAGGTGCGCGCCGAGCTGCAGGCGCCGGCACGGCAGCGCGTCGATCCCGGGCTCCAGGAAGCGGCGCGCCAGGCGTCGCTGATGGGCGGCGCCGATCGCCATGGCTTGCGTCTGAGGGGCGGCGTCTGATGCACCTCGTCGCCGCATTGCAGGATCGATCGCTGGGGCAATATGCCGAGCGTTTGAAGCGCATGGGCGCCGAAGGCAGGCTAGTGCTGTCGGCGGCGTTGAACGCCGCCGGCGCCGCGGTGCGTGCGACGACGGTGGCGGCCGAGACGCGGCAGACCGGCATCGACGGCAAGACGGTCGACCGATCGCAGCGCGCGCTGCCGTCGACGCCGTCGAGCCTGAGCTTCGCCATTCGCTCGCAGGGCGGCGACATCAGGCTGAAATACTTCGGCGCGCGCGAGAGCGACGCCGGGGTGATGGCGCATCCGCTCGGCAGCGCGCAGGTGTTCGCCCACACCTTCTTGAAGGGTGGCAGGTTTCCGGACCGCGTCACCGTGACGAAGCTCGGCGGCCAGGTGTACCGGCGCGTGCCGGGCGCAGGCCGCAAGATGCAGGTGGTGAAGTCGGGCGTCGCGCTGCCGGCCGAGATGGTAACGGGGCGCACGGCCGCGGCGTTCCAGGAGGGCGTCGCGACGATCGTCACCAACACGGTGGTCTCGCGGCTGGGCGCCATGCTGCCGTAGGTCGGCCGGTGCGGCCGCCGGCGGAGGTATAAGCCGAAGGAGGGAGCGAAGGCCGCCAGGCGGGCCGCTGTGCCCCGCGGAGGGGCATGGGGAGGGTACCCCCTCCCCATAGGTTCCTTTTGAAGCCTCCACCACGGGGCGCGGCCCCGACTCGCCCCCGTTCAGCATTTTCGACTTTTCGGAATCGATGGTTTGGTTCGGATGACCGCTACCCCCAGCACATCCGACACCGAACCGTCGAAGGAGACGGCCTCGCCCGCTCATTTGCCCCGAATGACCGGCCAGGCCGTCTCCGACCTCATCGGCTTCACGCCGACCATGCTCCGCAAGCTCGAGCAGCAGGACTTCGTGGAGCGCGGGGAGGACAAGCTGTTCGATCCCACCGCCGCCGTGCAGGGCTACATTCGCTGGCTTAAGGACGACGCCCGACGCAGCAGCAAGACCGAGAGCGCCAAGCGGATCGAAGCCCTGCGAGAGGAAAGGCTGGAGCTCGAGCTCGCCGCCTACAAGAACAGCCTTGGCGACCTCGAGTCTTACGAACTGACCTTCGTCGAGATGTTCACGACGCTGCGCAACGAGGTCGAAGCCGTCCCAGCCGGCGCCACCCGCGACCTGGCCCTGCGCGCCAAGATCGAGAAGCTGATCAATGGCGCCTTCGATCGATGCCGCGATAAGTTCGAGAACACGCTCGCGGCTCTACGAAGTGGCGGCCCAGTGCTGGACGACGCGGAAGCGGGAGAACCCTGACAATTGGGGTCGTTGCCGCATCTACGGCCCTGAAACCGGCGTTCCCGGCCAGCGCGACGCAACCTATACGCCTTACGCAATCCCATTTGGTCGCTCGGTCGCCAACCGCACCAAGATGATCACGGTCCTGGTCACCGCCGCGCAGAGCGGCAAGACTGAGACCTTTCTCGACATCCTCGGTGAGCGCCTCGACAACCGCCCCGTCCCGATCCTATACGTCGGCCCGAGCGACGGCTTCAACCGCAAGCAGTTCGAGCCGCGGCTCCGCGAGCTCGCTACCCAGGCCAAGGATCTCGGCGCCAAATTCACCGGCGGCTACGACGGCAAACGCCAGAGCCTGACGCTGAAGCGCGTCGCCGGCGTCACCCTGCGCCTTGGTACCGCGCGGTCGCCGACCTCGCTGAAGTCGTCGCCGGCCGGCATGGTGCTCGTCGACGAATACGACGAGATGCTGCGCAACCTGCGCGACCAGGGCTCCGTCTGGGGCCTGATCGAGGCGCGTGGCGACACCTACGCCGACTTCACCGCCGGCATCACGTCCACGCCCTCGCAGGGCTTGGTTGAGGCCGAGCTCGACGAAGCCAGCGGCCTCCTGTTCTGGGCGGTCGCCGACGAGGACGACGTGTCCTCGCCGATCTGGCGTCTGTGGCAGCGCGGCACCCGACACCACTGGTGCTGGCCATGCCCCAACTGCGGCGAGTTCTTCGTGCCGCGCCGCGACTGCCTCCGCCACGAGAAGGACGCCACGCCCGAAGAGGCCAAGCGCAACAGTTGGCTCGAATGCCCGCGCTGCGAAAAGAGGATACTTGAGGAACATAAAGCCGAGTTGAACGCCCGCGGCGACTTCGTCGCGCCTGGCGAGCGCATCGACCGCCACGGCCGCAAGACCGGCCAGGCGTCCGACGTCGGCATCCTGTCGCTGTGGGTGTCCGGCCTCTGCTCACCGCTTCAGACCTTCGGCGACCGAGCCCGACGCTACCTCGAAGCGCTCAAGAGCGGCGACGCTCCAGAGATTCAAACGGCGATCAACGCCGCCTTCGGCGAGGTCGCGATCCAGGCCGCCGGCGACGCGCCCGACCACGAGGCCATTGCCGCCAAGTGCGTCGGTCACGCCGAGGAGACCATCCCGCACGGTGTCGTCGTGCTGCTCGCCGCCGTCGACGTGCAGAAGAACAGCCTGCCCTTCGTCGTCCGCGGCTTCGGCGCCAACGGCACGTCCTGGCTGGTGCGCCACGGCGCGCTGTGGGGGCCGACGGCGCAAACGGAGGTGTGGGATCAGCTCTCGATCCTGCTGACGACGCCGATCGACGGCCAGCTGATCAAGATTGCCTTCGTCGATTCGGGCTTCCGCCCCGGCCAAAAGACCTGGCTGCCGGTAAACCGCGTCTACGAATTCTGCCGAAAACACCGCCGCTTCGTTTTTGCCACCAAGGGCACCAAGCCGCGCATCAAGCCGCTGGTCGAGTCGGCGATCGAGGTGGTGCCGGAGGACGGATCGGCGAAGAAGTACGGCCTGCGCCTGCTGCTGCTGGACGCCGATCACTGGAAGGCCACGGTGCACGAGCGGCTCGGGCTGACCGCCGACATGCCCGGCTGCCTGCACCTCAACGCCGACGCCGACGAGGATTATCGCCGCCAGCTCGTCGCCGAGACCCGCGTGATCGGCGCCTCGGGCAAGCCGACCTGGGTCAAGCAGCAGAAGGACAACCACTACCTCGACTGCGAGGCGATGCTGCAGGCGGCCGCCTTCAAGGTCAACGCCGAGTATTTCGGCGCCGGCGCCGCCGCTAGGGCCGCCGAGCGCCGCGCCGAACGCCAGGGACTGGCGGTGCCGCTCGTCGAACCCGTGCCGGCGGCACGGATAACCAAGCCGGTCCCACGCGAGCTGCAGCCGCGCCGCTTCGGCAGCTGGGCGCGACGCGTCAATCGATAGATCCGCCGAAAGGAATGGCATGGGCCTGAAGAACTGGCTTGCCGGCGCCGTCGCCTCGGCGATGCCGGCGCTCCCGGCCGGTCGTCCCCGCGCCTCGTCGGAATACATGCGCGGCGAGCGCTCCTCGATCTTCTCGTCGTGGTGGCCCGCCCTGCGCGACGCCCGCGAGGACGTCCGCTCGGCCTATTGGCTCGCGACCGCCCGCACGATCGAATACATCCACAACTCGGGCTGGCTCGCCGGCCTGGTGCTGCAGGGCAAGGCCTCGATCCTCGGCGACGGCCTGCAGCTCGCGCCGAAACCGGATTACGCCACCCTCGGGTGGACCCAGGAGGAGGCCAAGTCCTGGGCGGCGATCGTCAAGCCGGCCTTCGAGGCCTGGGCCGGCAACCCGCTGGAATGCGACGCCGCCGGCAAGTGGAACCTGCACCAGCAGGCTCGCTCCGGCATCGGCAGCTGCTACGGCGCCGGCGAGATCGTGGCGCTGACCCGTTGGATCGACCGGCCGCAGTCGCGCACCCGCACCAAGATGCAGCTGGTGCCGGCGCACCGGCTGACCCAGGAGTCGGACGGCATCTCGATCTTCCAGGGCGTCCGCATCGACGCCAACGGCATGCCGCTGTCCTACCGTTTCCGGCTGCCGACGCCGATCCTCGAGAGCGGCGCGGTCATGGAGATGCGCGCCCGCGACGGCCTCAACCGGCCCTACGTCACCCACGTCTTCGACGGCGAGATCGGGCAGATGCGCGGCCTCTCGCCGTTCACCCCGGTGCTGCAGCGCGTCCGCCAGTTCGACCTCATTACCAACGGCAGCCTCTCGGCCGAGCTGCAGCGCGCGCTGATCTCCGCGACGATCACGTCGGAGAAGCCGACCGTCGAGGTCATGAAGGCCTTCGAGGACCCGGAGGAGCAAGGCGCTGACGGCCCTTCGCTCGACGGTTACTTCCAGGCGCGCGGCGACTGGTACGACAACACCAGTTTCGACCTGAACGGTCCGGTCAAGATCGTCCACCTGTTCCCGGGCGAGAAACTGGACCTCAAGACCGGCGCCGAGATGACCTCGGTCTTCGAGCCGCAGGCCAACATGATGCTGCGCGAGATCGCCGTCTGCGCCGGCCACACCGTCGAGGAGATGACGGGCAATTACAACGGCGTGACCTACACCGGCGCGCGGATCTCCACGACGGTGCGCTGGCCGATCATGCTCCACCGGCGCAAGACCTACGCCGTGCCGTTCTACCAGGTGGCCTATGGCTGTTGGCTCGAGGAAGCGATCGAGGCCGGCACCGTGCCGTTCCCGGGCGGCCTGGAGGCTTTCGCCGCCAACCGCGAGGCCGCCTGCCGCGCGGTGTGGCGCGGCCCGGCCAAGCCGCAGGCCGACGACCTGAAATATGCCAAGTCGTCGGAGACGCTGAAGCGCATGGGCGTCGTCACCGACGAGCGGATCTGCGCCGAAATGGGCGAGGACTGGGAGGACGTCTACCACCAGCTCGCCGAGGAGAAGAAGCGCCGCGGCCTGCTCGGCCTGCCCGAACCGCTGATCGCCGGCTCGACCATCGTCGACGAGGACGAGCTCGACGAGGAGACCGGAGGCGACGGCGGGACCGGCGGCGGCCAGGACGACAAGCGCGGAGACGACAAGGGCGGAAACGACAAGGGCGGAGGCCAGTCCAAGTGACCGATGCTCCCGCCACGCCGGCGCCGGTCGCCGGCCCGATCGATTGGACCGATCCCTGCGCCCGCGCGGCGGCGCTGTCCTCGGCCTACTACACGCTGCTGTCGGGTGCCCAGGAAATCGAGATCCGCACCCGCACCACCGAGGCGGAGGAGCTGGTCAAGTTCCAGCCGGCCAAGCTCGACGACCTGCGCAGCGAGATGCAGGACGCGATCGACGAGTGCGCCGCCAAGAACGCCGGCCGTCCCCTTGCCACCAAGCGCTTCGCCATCACCGCCCGCCACAAGCGTCCGCGCTGTGCCCCCTACCCTTACACCAGGCGGTACGGAGAATGACGCGCAGCTCCGCCCAGCTCGAGCACGTCGCCGCCCACATCTGCGGTCGCCCGCTGCTGATCATGCAGCAGAAGCTCGACGTCATCGCCTACGTGCTCGCGCAGCGGCTCGGCCTCGACCTCGAGGCGCCCGAGCTCGGGCTTGAGGTCGTGGCTCGTCCGGAACCGCTGGCCTCGCGCTTCGTCGGGACCCGCGCCAAGACGGACGAGGGCCAGGGACTGCCGTTCATGCGCACCGATGCCGGCGTCGGCATCGTCACGGTGACGGGATCGATGGTCAACCGAGGCGCCTGGATCGGCGCCAGCTCCGGCCTGACCTCGTACGAGGGTATCGCCGCGCAGCTGCGCGCCGCCGCCGGCGACAGCAAGACCAAGAGCATCGTCATCGACGAGAACACCGGCGGCGGCGAGGCCACCGGCGCTTTCGAGCTGGCGAGCCTGGTGCGCGAGATCAACGTGGCGAAGCCGGTCACCGCGTTCGTCAACGGCATCGCCGCCTCGGCCGGCTACCTCATCGCGTCGGGCGCCGGCCGCATCGTCTCGATTCCCTCCGGCCTCACCGGCTCGATCGGCGTGGTGATGATGCACGCCGACTATTCCCGCGCGCTCGATCGCGCCGGCATCACGCCGACCTTCATCCATTCCGGCGCCCGCAAGGTCGACGGCAACGCCTACGCTCCGCTCGATGCCGACACCAAGTCCCGCCTGCAGGCTTCGGTCGACTCGATGCGCGACGACTTCGTCGCGGCCGTCGGTGCCGGTCGCGGCGCTCGCTTCCCGGCGAAGGCGGCGCGCGACACCGAGGCGGCGGTCTTCGACGGCAAGGAAGCCCTGACCCTCGGCCTCGTCGACGAGCTCGCCACCTTCGACGCCCTTTACGACGACATGAACCGCAGCGCCGGCGGCCGCCGCACGCCTGCCTCCAGGAGAGCCAGCATGGAAAAGGAATACACCAAGGCCGACCTCGACGCCGCCATGGCGACGGGTCGGACCGAGGGCTACGCGACCGGGAAGGCCGAGGCTTACGCCGCCGGCTTGGAGGAAGGCACCAAGAAGGGAACGGTGGCCGGCGCCACGACCGAGCGCGCGCGGATTAAGTCCATCGTCAGCTCGCCTGAGGCCAAGGGGCGCGAGGGTCTCGCCGCACACTTCGCCTACGATACCGAGCAGACCGCCGAGAACGCCGAGGCGGCGCTCAAGGTGTCCGCCAAGGCCGGCGCCAGCAGCCTCGCCGATCGCTCGCGGGATGCTCTGCTGCAGATCCACACCGGCGGCACCGACAGAACGAAGACCGACGCTGTCGTGATCGACTCCGCCGCGATCTACGCCGAGCGAAACAAGATCGGCTGACGCCACGACCGTCCTTTCCGCCATCGCGCCGGCTCCGCCGGCTTTCGTCGTTTGGAGCCTCACCATGGCCAATTCGTACTATTTCGGGCCCACCGTCGACCTCGTCGAGGGCCGCCACACCGGCGAATACATCAAGTCCGAGGGCAATTGGGAGATCTCGCGCGACAACGTCGTGATCGCCTCCGGCGCCGGCGTCGTCATTCCCGGTCAGGTGCTCGGCCAGATCACGGCGAGCCAGAAGTTCGTCCCGTTGACCGAAGGCGCGACCGACGGCAGCAACGTCGCGGCGGCCATTAACTACGCCTACGTCGACGCGACCCTCTCCGACATCCCCGCCGCCGTCACCGCCCGTCAGACCGAAGTCTACGGCCTGCGCCTCACCTGGGATCCGTCGATCTCGGGCACCCCGGCCAACCTCGCCGCCGCGATCGCCCAGCTCAAGACGCTCGGCATCATCGTCCGCTGACATCGTCGCGGCTGCCGGCCGCGGACCCGCCCTTCGTCGATCACGGGATCAACCCACCATGCTCAACATCTTCGCCGCGGCTCAGAACGAGCGCGCCTTCGGCGTGGTCGCCTTGACCGCGCTCGTCAACAAACAGCCCTACGTGCCGGGCCAGATCAGCAGGTCGGGCCTCTTCCAGTCCGACGGCGTCAGCACGCTGCACGTCGCCATCGAGGAGAAGCACGGCGACCTGGCGCTGGTGGCGCCGACGCCGCGCGGCGGTCCCGGCGAGACCACCGACAACGAGAAGCGCAACATCCGCGACCTGCGCATCCCGCACTACCAGCGCGACGACAGCGTCATGGCCGACGAGGTCCAGGGTGTGCGTGCCTTCGGGCGGGAGGGCATCGTCGACGAGAGCGGCCGCTCCGACGAATTCGTGGCGCTGGAAGACGTCATCGCCGCGAAGACGCTCAAGCACGCCAACGCGCTCGACGCCACCCTCGAGCATCAGCGCTGCGGCGCCCTGAAGGGCCTCGTCGTCGATAAGTACGGCAACGTGATCTACGACCTCTACCAGGAGTACAAGCTGACGACGCCGGCGCCGACCGAGTTCGACTTCGCGACGGCCTCGTTTCCGTTCCGGCAGGCCTGCGCGGCGATGCAGCGCTCGATCGAGGACTCGCTCGACGAGGAGATCCCGGTCGAAGGCCTCGACGCCTGGTGCGGTCCGGACTTCTTCGAGGCCGCCCTGCAGAATCAGGAATACCGCTCGACCTTCCTGAACACGCCGGCGGCGGCCGCGCTGCGCGACAACGCCTACACGCAGCAGTTCTCCTACGGCGGCATCAACTTCATGCGCTACCGCACCGGCCGCCGCGCCGCCGCCTCGGCCGCGCCGCAGGTCGGCAATTCGCCGACGGGCTTCATCGGTCCGGCCGAGGTCCGCTTCGTGCCGCGCGTGCCCGGCATGTTCCTGACCCGCTTCGCGCCGGCCGACTACTGGGAGACGGTCAACACCAAGGGCCTGCCGCGCTACGCCAAGCAGGTCATGCGGCGTGACGACAAGGGACTCGACCTGCAGGTGCAGATGAACGCCATCAGCTGGGCCACCCGTCCCGAGGCGCTCCGCGGCGGCTTCGCCACGATCCCTGCGGCACAGGTCATCGTCGCGGCGCCGCAGTCGGTCGGCAACTGATCGCATCCTGATCCGATCATGCGCGCCGAACGGCTGGCCAGGCTCCACGGCGCAATCGACCGCCAGGCCGGCGAGCCGATCCGCGTCGTCCCCTACGTCGCCGGCGGCTATGTCGCCGGCGACGCCGACCCCGGCCGCCCGGTGACCGACCTCGTCGCGGTGGTCACCGAAGTGTCGAAGGTCGCCCGCACGCTCGGCACCGGCAACACCACCGGTCACAACGCCGATCTCCGCCTCGTCTCGCACGCGGTGAAATATACGACATCGGCCCTGCCCTACGCGCTGCGCGCCGGCGATCGCGTCGTGCTGCTCGAGCGTGCCGGGCTCGCGCTGAAGGTCAACGGCGCCGATCCGCTCGGCACCGACCGCACCGTCGCTCGCCTCGAGCCGCTGCCGCCCGCGCCGAACAAGATCGGCGCGCAGATGAAGGGAACGCCATGAGCCTGGTCGCCTTCGCCATGCGCGTCTCCGCCGTGCGCGCCTTTCGCGCCGTGATCTGGCCCGAGTTCACCGTCGTCGACTCGCCGCAGCGGCCCTTGAACCTGCTGTCCGAAGGCCGGCCGCTGATCGCCGTCTACAGCGGCCAGCTGAACGACGCGATGGACGGCCGCGAGCTCTACGCCGGCGACCCGCGCGTGGCGCTCACCGTGCAGATCTATTTGCCCGACGAGGTCATCGTCACCGTGGCGGGCCAGCCGCTCAAGCTCGACACCCGCGAAGAGGGCGCCGAGACGGTGCTCGACGTCGTCGCGCGACGGCTGCTCGGCGCCTTCCTCGCCCAGGCCGAGCCCTGGTCGGTGCTGTGGGCGCAGCTCGTGCAGAAGACGGGACGGCTGCAGAACCATTCCTACCTCGTCGAGAGCGACAACGCGCGCGTGTCGGCGCGCGAGCTCGTGCTCGACTGCGAGACGCTCTACGAGCCGATCCCCGGTGCGCCGCCGGAGGGCGTCTGGGCCGACCTGATCGCGCTGATGCGCACCGATGAGGCCGAGCGCTCCGTCGCGCCGCTCGCCGACTGGATCGCCGCCGAGATCGCCGGCCCGCAGGCGCTGCCGCAGGAGGAGCGCGACCGCATCGACCTCGGCCTCTCGGCCTATGCCGCCAGCGCCGTGAGCATCCTGCCGATCGTGCGCGGCTCCGAGATCGGCGAGGTCGCCGTCACCATCGACGGTCCCGACGGCGACCAGGTCGTGGTGCCGGGGCCGGTGCCACCGGCGGCGTGAACTCGCCATGAGCGACCACGTCGACCACCACCTCGCCACGCTCTACGAGAGGATCGCGCACCTCTCCGGCATTGTCGAGCGGACGCACCGCCCGGGCCCGGTGACCGACGTCGACTATTCCGACGCCACCAAGCCGCGCATCCGCATCCAGATCGGGACCGACGACCAGGGCCAGCCGGTCAAGGGGCCTTGGGTGCCGGTCGTCTCGCACGCCGGCGCCCGCGTGATCCACGCGCCGGTCACGGTCGGACAGACGATGCTGCAGCTGGCGCCGGACGGCAATTTCGAGAATGCCGTGGCGATGCACTACGGCTTCTCGAGCAAGACGAAGTCGCCTTCGACCGACAAGGACACCCACGTCGACCAGCTCGGCAAATCGGTCGACACGCTGAAGGACGGCTCCAGGAAGATCGAGGTGGAGAACGCCTCGATCGCCCTGACCAAGGGCCAGATCGTCATCACCGCCGGCGGTTCGAGCTGGACCATCACCGACGGCAAGATCCTCGAGAAGGCCGGCACCATCGCCCTCGTCGGCGACATCGCGCTGGGCGACGAGGGCGCCAGCCGGCCGCTGGCCCTGCAGAATTCCTTCGACACGCGCGGCGACCAGCAGGTCGGCAACCTGGCCACCAAGGTGAAGGGCGTCTGAATGAAACGCAGCGATCTGCCCCTCCTGGCCACGGTCGAAATGCCGGGCAACAACGAGTTTCTGCTCGTCAACGGCTCGGCTCGTGACACCCATCTCTTTGGCGTCGTGCGGCTTCCGAACGGTCTTGGCGAGGACGCGGTGACGAAGGGCCGTTGGGCCGAAGGCCAACCGCTCATCGCGCTGGTGATTCCAGCGTCCTACGTCGGGAGCGTCGCCTACGAGGATCTGAAGAGAATTTCGGTTGCGGAAGCCGCCGAGCGAACCGCCGAAGCCTGACTTGGCCTCCACCGGCATCGATCGCGTCACCGGCCTGCCGCTGTCCGACCTCGACCACGTTCGCCAGTCGTTCCGGGTCATCTTCACCACCCGCATCGGCGAGCGGGTGATGCGCCGCACCTTCGGCTCGGCGGTGCCGGAGATCCTCGGCCGCAACCTGGTACCCTCGACCCTGTCGCTGTTCTTCCAGGCGATCTGGATCGCCGTCACGCTCTGGGAGCCGCGGCTGCGGATCCTCCAGGTGTTCTACCCGGCGCCGCCGAACACGCCGGCGGCGCTGCGGCTCGGCAATTTGGACCTGGCGATCCTCGCCGAATACCGGCCCTACGCCCTCTCCGGCGACGTCACCACCGGCGTGCAGCAGATCTACCTCTAAACCCGCGAACAGGAGCACGCCCATGACGCGCTTCACCGCGATCGACCTCGCGCGCCTGCCGCCGCTGCCGGCCACCGCGCTCACCTTCGAGCAGTACTTCGCCGCCTACATGGCGGACCTCACCGCGCGGCTGAACGCCGTCGGCATCCCCTACAACGTCGGCTCGCTGCAGACCGACACCTACGCGATCACCGGCCAAGCCTTCTCCTACCGCACCGAGCTCGTCGCCAAGGCGATCGACGACGCCATCGCCGCGGTGCTGCTGCCGACCTCCTACGGCGCCTATCTCGACCTCCTCGGGGCGACGCAGGATCCGCCGGTCCAGCGCAATCCCGGCGAGCTCGACCCGTCGTTCCGCTCGCGCATCCAGCTCGCCCCCGAGGCGCTGTCGACCTGCGGGCCGGAGGGCGCCTACCTGTTCTTCGCCATCGGCGTGCCGGGCGTCGCCTCGGCCTCGGTCTACGGTCCGATGTCCTTCGGCGGCACCAAGACCGCCCCTTTCACTCCGCTGGGCGAGGTGCACGTGCCGATCCTCGCCGCGCCGACCGCGCCGGCGCCCGACGGGACCGCGACCGCGGCTTTGGTCGCGGCGGTGCAGGCCGCGCTCTCGGCCGACGACCGCCGTCCCATTGCCGACTTCCTCACTGTGTCGGCCGCCACGGTGCAGTCGTTCACGCTCGACGCCACGCTCTTCGTCGGACCCGGCGCCGATCCCGGCACGGTGCTCACCGCCGCCTACGCCCGGATCCGGGCCGCCGCCGACCTCGCTCACCGGCCCGGCGGGCAGATGCTCGACCAGGACCTTTACGCCGCCCTCAAGGTGCCCGACGCCTCGGGCGCCCCGGTCGTCGGCAAGGTCGTGCTGAACGGCTGGACCGACATTAACGGCACCGATCCGACGCCGGCGGCCATCGGTCCGGCCTACATCGCGCCCTGGTGCGCGCCGCCGACATCGCCGCCGAATGTGACCACAGCCGACGACGGCAACGGCGGCAGCTTCCAGATCATCGTCGCTGGCGGCATCACCTTGCGGGCGATCGTCGTCGATGGCTGATCCCGTCGCGCGCCAGAGCCTGCTGCCGCTCGAAAGCTTCCCGCGTGAGCGCGCGATCGAGGGCGCCGACGCGGCGATCGTCGACCTCGACGTCGGGCAGATCATTCGCGCCCGCGAGGTCGCGAACGCGCCCTCGGCCATCCTTCCCGATCTCGCCTGGGAGCGCTCGGTCGACGTCTGGGATCCGGCCTGGTCGGACGACGTCAAGCGCGCGGTGATCGACGCCGCGCCCGAGGTGCACCGCCACAAGGGCACGGTCTACGCGGTGAAGACCGCGCTGTCGGCGCTCGGCGTCGACGCCACGGTCTCGGAATGGTGGCAGACGAGCCCTCGCGGCACGCCCTACACCTTCGACGTCACCGCCTTCGCCAAGGCCAGGCTCTACGACGGCCCGCTGCTCGACGCCCGCCTGATCCGCGTGGTCTTCGCCTCGGTGCTGCACGCCAAGCCCGAGAGCCGCGCCTTCGACCTGACCGTCGCGGCGACCTTTCCCGCCACCCTCGGCCTGGCGTCGGTGGCGATCGCGCGCTCGCGCACGTCGGTGGCGATGCATCCGAGGAATTTTCGCGAGCTCGCGGCGCCCCTCGGTCTGGCGCCGGCGGCGATCGCCCGCTCCCGCGTCGCCGTGGCGATGCACCCCCGATCCGGGCGAGCCCTCGCCGCACCGCTCGGGCTGGGCGCCGTCGCCGTGGCCAGGGTGCGCGTCTCGGCCGCTTTCGTCTTCGCAGGAGCTTCATGAGCGACGCCCTCGTCCCCGTCATCACCAACGCCGGCCTCGCCGCCGTGGCCAACGCCCAGGGCAGCGGCCTGCTCGCGACGATCGCCGCGATCGGCGTCGGCCGCGGCCTCAACGGCACCTCCGGCTACGCGCCGTCGAACCAGGCGACGGCGCTGCAGAGCGAGGTCCTGCGCGTGCCGCTGCTGTCGGGCTCGCGGCTCGATCCGGCCGGCTTCCGCGTGCAGGCGCGCATCCCGTCGTCGTCGACGCCGGCGAGCTACATCATCCAGGAGGTCGGCTTCTACCTCGACACCGGCGTGCTCTTCGCCCTGTGGTCGTCGACCGCCTTCCCGCTCGCCGCCAAGACCGGCCTCGCCGACGTCGACCTCGCCTTCGACCTGCTGCTTGAGCAGCTCCCCGTCGCCTCCATGGCGATCAGCGTGCTCGAGCCGGACATCCCCGACACCACAGGCGTGCTGGCAGAGCTGCTGGCGGCGCAGGCCAACCTCTTCTGCGCGGCGTTCGACATCAACGCGCGCCTCCTCGCCAAGAACATCTAGGAGTCCGCTCGCATGCCGACGATCGTCGACGCCCTTACCGCCGCCACGGACGCGCTCAATCAGGCCACGGCCAAGGTGCTGGCCTTCCAGCAGCAGCTGCAGCAGCAGGCCAATTCCAGCGCCCAGGCTGCGACGACGGTCATCAACAACTTCCTGGCCAGGCCGCTGGCGCAAACCTACTGCGTCGATCCGATCAACGGCAGCGATGCCGCAGACGGTCTGACCTACGCGACCGCCAAGAAGAGCCTCGATGGCGTCTTCGCCGTCCAAGGCTCGCAGAGCGTTTCGATCCAGCTCTTCGGCGACACGACGATCACCACGCGCTCCACCGTGCCGAGCGGCATCACCATCACCGGCGTGCAGCCGGCGGCCAACGGCGGCACCACCAACGTGCGCCGCACCGTGTCTTTTCTCGGGACCGCGACCAACTCGCCGACGAGCAATTTCGGCAACATGTCGGCGGGTATCAACTTCATCGGCGCGACGTCCTTCCAGACGAACAATATCGACTTCATGCTGCCGGACATGCCGGCGAGCATCAATCTTCGCGCCCATCTCTATTCGGCCAACAACCTCGACGTGCTGTGCCAGCAGTTCACCTTGAACGCCGCCGACGCCAATGCCGACGCGCTGTTCGGCAGCTTCAACTCCGGCCGCATCATCGCGACGATCTACCCGATCTTCGGACCCGGCGCCGCCGGACACCTCTTCGAGGGCATCGCCGCGGGCTCGGACCCGAACGCCACCTGGATCTACAAGTCCAACGTCACTTCGGCCTAATGTAATGTAGAAAGGGGCAGGTTCCATGGGGATCGCCACCAAGCTCACTGCTGCCGCCCTTGTGGTGGATTACAACAACATGTCCTATCGCGCGCAGACGATTGCCGCGTTGACCGCCGCCGGTGTGCCGGCCGCCACGGTCCTGCAGGCCGCCAAGGCCTGGCTCAAGATCCAGGTCGACGCCGAGGCCGAGGCACTCCGCGCGGCCGTTCTCGTCCCTGGCACCGGCCAGGCCATGGAATACATGGAAGCCAACGCCGAGGCGCAGGCCGCGCTGGCGTCCTCGATCGTTCCCACGGCCCCCGCCTACCCGATGCTCGCCGCCGGCGTCGGCCTCGACATCGATCCGCAGAGCAACGCCCCGGCGGCCGATGTGATCGGCGTCGCGCGCGCCGTCGCCGCTCAATACGCCAAATGGGTCCAGGTCGGCGCCGCGATTCGCGCCGCCCGCCTCAAGGGCAAGGCGGCGATCGACGCCGCCGCCACCATCGACGCGGCCGCCGCCGCCGTCGACGCCATCGCCTGGCCCGCCACGTCCACCTGATCAAGCCGGGCCCGATCGCCCCCGAACCAGCACAGCCGCCCCTCCCGGGCGGCTTTTCCTTGTCCGCCGCGCGCCGCGCTAGGAGCCCACGCCTATGACCTCGCCCTTCTTCGGCTTCGTCTTCAACGAGAACACCACCGACGTCCTGACGCCGGTCATCAGCGACTTCTCCATCGTCGGCCTGGTGCTGCCCTCCGACGATGCCAACCCGACGGTGTTCCCGTTGAACGTACCGGTCTCCGGCAATTCCGGCGACTCGATCTTCCTGGCGGCGATCGGCACCGGCCCGCTCTACCAGGCGATCAACCGCATCAACGCGCAGCTCGGCGACCTCCAACGCTCGGCGCAGGTGGTCATCGTGCGCGTCGCCACCGCCAAGAACAGCGACGGCAGCGAGAACGTCGCCGGCACCATCGCCAACATCGCCGGCGACCCGGCGGCCGGCACCGGGATCTACGCCCTGCTCAGGGCCTCCCAGGTCTGCAACATCACTCCGCGCCTGATCGGCGCGCCGGGCTACACCGGCGTGATCAGCAACGCTGTCACGGCGCTCAACCTCGTCAACGGCGGCCACGACTATACCGCGCCCGTGGTCACTTTCACGCCGGCCGGCGCCACCGCGACCGCCACCGTCGGCAACGTGGGCGTGCAGGCCACCGCCCACGCGGCGCTGAATGCCGGCGCCATCGCCAACATCGTCCTCGACAACGGTGGGCAGGACTACCTCGACGGCCCGCCCCTCGTGACGATCACCGGCGGCGGCGGCACCGGCGCCACGGCCCATGCCGTGCTGAACGCCAACGGCGCGGTCGACCATATCGCGATCGACAACGCCGGCTCCGGCTACACCTCGCTGCCCGCCGTGACGATCGGCGCGCCAGCGCCGGGCGAGATCACCGGTCTGACGCTGACCAACCCCGGCAGCTACGCGCCCGGCACCGTCGTGTCCGTGTCGATCACCGACGCTGCCGGCGCCGCCGGCATCGGCGCCGGCGCCACCGTGACGCTGGAGCTGCTCGACAACCCGATCTGCGCGGCGCTGCCGCCGGTGCTCGGCTCGCTGCTCGCCCACGCCATCGTCGGCGGCCCCGGCACCACCAAGGCCGCCGCCATCGCCTGGCGCGGCCTGCTCAACTCGCCGCGGCTGATCCCGCAGGACGACTGGGAAATCGTCGCCAGCGGCGCCGGCACCGCCTACATCGACGGCGCCGCGCGCAGCCTCGGCCTCGCCGTGCGCACCGACTTCCAGCACGCCGGCTACCCGTTCTTCTCCTGGGCCAACACCCCGGTGCAGGGCGCGCTCGGACTGAAGCGGGTCGACAGCTTCAGCCTGCTCGACGGCGCCACCGACGGCCAGGAGCTTCTCGCCGCCGGCGTCGGCATCACCGTGCGCGGCGATCTTTCCGACACCTCGCTCGACGAGTCCGGCTTCATCGCCGTGTCGGTCAACAACGCGGCGTCGGCCGCCACCGGCAATTTCTACAACAAGACGCGCGGCCGCGACTTCATCGACCTGACGCTGCTGAAGACGATCCGCTCGATCCTCGGCAAGCAGAACATCATCCCGCATTCGGTGCAGGCGGTCCTGACCGCCATGACCCAGGTCATGGTGCAGATGCCGTCGGACGGCGTCGTCGGCTACCAGATCGGCTTCAACGCCAGCGACAATAGTGTCGCCGGACTGCGCGCCGGCAAGTTCACGGTCTACGACAACTCGGAAGAGGCCGCGCCGATCTGCCAGATCACGATCAACCGCGCGCTCGACGACGCCGCGCTCGCCTCCGAGCTGGCTTCGCTCGCCTCGACCGGCACCGCGGGCTGACGGCGCGCCAGCGTCACCATCGCCCCTTCCCTACCTCTGAGAGCTCCAAGGATCCCGCACCATGTCGGATTTGATCGTCTCCGAAAGCTTCAACCTGTTCGTCGGCGACGCCGACCCGGCGACCAACTCGAAGCACCTCATCATCAAGAACCTGAAGCTGCCGGAGATGGAGGAGCTGACCCAGCAGCACCATTCCGGCGGCTCCTGGGGCGCGATCGACGTCGGCGGCCTCGGCATGAAGGAGTTGATGTGCGGCTTCAAGCTGACCGGCTGGGACGTCCAGACGATGCAGCAGTTCGGCATCAACAACCGCGTCAAGTATCCTTTCACCGCCTACGGCAACGCCAGGTCCAAAGCGACCGGACGCGCGATCACGGTCAAGGCGATCATGTGGGGCCGCATGACGAAGATGGCCCGCCCGGAGATGAAGCGTGGCGACCTGATGGAGGTCGATCACGAGATCAAGGAGATCCTGCACTACGAGGAATACCACGATGGCCAGGAGATCTACTGGTGGGACTGGCAGACGACGGTGTGGCGCGTCAACGGCGTGGTCGAGAACCAGGACGAGATCAACAACCTCTCGATCCCGACCGGCAGCAGCTCGAGCACGGGCGGCAACGGCACGATCAGCGCCTAATCGCCGGCTGACCCGGCCGGCGCAGGCCCGGCCGTGATCCTTTCCGCTCCTTTCCGCTCTCGAGGATGATCCATGGACATGACGAACAATCCGGCCGGCGGCATGTCGGCCGAAGAGATGGCGGCTGGCCTCGCCGGCCTGCCGGCGCCGCCCCTCGTCGAAGCGCCGGTACCGTTGGCCGGCTTCCGCTGGCTCACCGACGTCAAGCGCGTCGAGAGCTACCCCCTCGCCTCCCCCTTCGCGATCGGCGATATTGAATATCGCGTCATCATCGTGAAGCGCCTTACCGCCGGCGAGGTCGCCGCCTTCATAAGCAAGCTGCAGGGGATGTCCGATGACGCACCGAACCCGCGTTACCCGATGTTCTTCAACGGCGACGTCGAGCTGTCGGACGAAGCCTGGGACGCGATGGACGACGACGACCGTCTCGCCCTGACGGAGATCATGAGCGGTTTTTTGCCCGCTCGGTTCCGTCGCTAGACGGGCGCTCGAGCCAGGCGCTCAGGCCCATCGACTGGCGCTACCTGCGCCAGTTCGTGAAGCACGTCGCCCATTTCAGCAACGACGAGATCGATGCCCTGCCTTGGGACTGCTTCCTCGACGAGGTCGTGACGGCGCTGCGCCTGCACGAAGACCTGAACCCTTAAGCGGAGGATAGCGATGGCGTCGTCGACGATCTCCTCCGAGCTGATCATCAACCTCAAGGAGGACGCCACCAAGCAGGCGCCGCGCATCGCCGCCGCGCTCGAGCGCGTGCAGAAGCAGGCCGGCGCGCTGGAGAAGGCGCTGACCGGCACCGGCACCAGCGACCGCCTGCTAAAGAGCCTCGCCAAGCTCGGCGCCGAGGACACCCATGTCGAGGGGGTCGCCAAGGCCTGGCGCGACTATGCGCAGGCCGAAGGCCTGGCGGAGCGAGCCGGCGATTGGACGCGCCAGCAGGCGGCCGCCGCCCGCAGCTGGGAGGACGCCGCGGTCAAGGCCGTGCGCGACGTCAAGAAAGAGGAGGCCGCGCTCGCCCGCGCCCGCCACGAGCAGACCGCGCGCGCCGAGAGCGAGGCGATCAAGGCCGCCCGCCACCAGGCCGCCGAGGAGAAGCGGCTCGCCGACGAGAGCGCGCGAGACGTCGTCCGCGCCGCCGAGCGTGCCGCTGCAGAGCAACGTCAGCTCCGGCGCGAGAGCGAGCGCGATGACCGACGCGCCGCCGAATCCACTGCGCGGGAGCGGCGGCGAATCGGCCGCGAGGAAGCCCGCGAGGAGCGCGATCGCCTCAAAGCGCTATCCCGCGAAGAGCGCGAGGCAGCCCGCGAACGCGAGCGCCTGGCGCACGACAACGCCCACAGGTCCGACACCGTCGCCGGCGTCGCGACGCTCTACGCCGCCCATAGCGCCGTCCACGCCGCCGAGCGTGTCCTCGACCGCTATGGCGAGTACGACAGCGAGCGTCGCTACGGCAAGGTGGTGATGGGTCTCACCGATGAGCAGCAGCGACCGCTCATCGACCAGGCCATCCACGGCAGCGCCAACTCGCGCTACAACGACGTGCAATGGCTCGCCGCCCAGCGCAACCTCGCGGCGCGCGGCTACAATCGCGAACAGGTGCTCGGCTTCACGCCGGTGACGGCGCAGATCGGCCAGGCCTTCGACCTCGAGAAGCAGGAAGACGCCGTCAAGCTCCTCGAGGGCGCGATGCTCGGCTTCAAGAAAGACGTCTCGACCAAGGACGCGGCCCGGGCCAGCGCCCAGCGCACCGCCGACCTCGAGGTCAAGAGCTCGAAGATCTCCGGCATGGGCGCCGAGGACATCGAGGCGCTGTACAAGCGCGGCGCCGCGGCGGCGCGCATGGCCGGCCTGACCGAGGAGCAGATGCTGGCCTTCGGCGGCGCCGCCAAAAAGGTCAACATCGGCGGCGACGAATCCGCCACCGCGTTCGTGTCGCTGACCAAGAACCTGCTGCATCCGACGCAGGGGGCGCTGACGGCGATGCGCGCGTCGGGCATCGACTTCTCGAAGTATCAGAAGATCGGGCCGGTCAACGAGGAGGGCTTCGCCTCCGAGGTCGCGCGCAGCTACGGCGTCAAGCTGAAGAGCGGCGTTCGCGCCGGCCTGCACCGCATCTTCGCCGACCCCGAACTGATGAAAGACCCGGCGAAACGGACGCCCGCGATCATGCGGCTGCTGCGCCGCGATCTCCACGGCAACGACGCCAAGTCGATGAAGAGCATCGCCGGCCTCGCCGGTCGCTACGTCGATGCCAGCGCCACCGGCGTCGACACCCAGGGCCTGCTCAAGGCGATCATGGACGGCTTGGCGAAGAACCCCGGGCTGGCCATCGCCTTGTTCGGCTCCAAGCAGGCCGGCCGCATTGCGTCGGGCCTCGATAACGACGTCTTCAACCACCTGCTGGACGAGCTGAAGAACCACAGCCAGGGCTACGGACAGAAGGTATCCGACGATCGCATGGCCGGCTTCAAAGGAGCCATGCTCAAGCTTGGCAATCAGGTCACCATCCTTGAGACCTCCGTCGGCCGCGCCTTCGACAACGACGGCAAGGCTGGAGGTGGATTTCTAACCCATGCCACCGAGGGCGTCGGCAAATTCGTCGAGATCCTCGGCGAAGCCAATCCGGGTTTGCTGCGCGCCGGCAGCGAGGCGGTCGCGCTCGCGGCTGGTCTAGCCGCCTTAAAGACCGTCGATTACTTCCGAGGCGGTTTCGGGTTCAAGGCTTCCGCTGGCGCCCTGACCGGCTCGGCCGCGTTGCTCGACGGCTCGGCAGCGGCGCTAGACAGGGCGGCGATCGCGCTGGGTGCGGCGAGCGTAGCCAAGGGCGTTCCGGGTGCGGCCAAAAGCGCGGCCGGTGCTGTCGAGGGTGCAGCTGCCGGCGCGGCTGCAGGCGCGGCCACGAAAGCAGCGGGCGTCGCCGAAGGCGCCGCAGCCAAGGTGGGCGTTGCCGCTGCAGCGGCCGCTGCTGGAGGAGCCGCCCTTGGCGCCGGCGGCAGGATGGCCGCGACTCGCGCCGCTCTCGCCGTTGGCGGTCGCGTGGCGATGAGAGCCATACCTGGAGTCGGTGAGATCCTGATCGCGAACGACGTGGTCAAAGCAGCCGTAGACATCACCGCGAATGCCATCGGCCTCAAGAAGAATGCGGAAGAGCTGGTCGAATACGAAAAGAAGGCCGGCGATCCTGTATTGCACCCAGTCATGGCGGCTGAACACTTGTGGGCGCACATCCGCGGTAAGTATACCAAGGAAGAGATTGACATCCACGATCGTGTAAGGGCAGCCGCTGCGGCGCCGACCGCGCCGCCGAAGGTCCCGACCGAAGCGCCTGACGACGATGCTGCAGACGATGCTACCGAGGACGGGAAAAGGTCCGGCGCGCCCGCCGAGAAGGCCGTCTCGCCCTTCCTAGCCCGCCATCCCGACTTCAGACGGTCCGACGACGCCTCTCCGGACGACGCCGGTCCGCCGATCGCCGGCGCGCGCGCCTCCGGCGGTCCGGTCTCGCGCGGCAAGACCTACCTCGTCGGCGAACACGGCCCCGAGCTCTTCACGCCCGGCCTCAGCGGTGCGATCTCGACCCACGACGTCCAGCGCCTGCTGGCGCGCGGCTCCTTCGCCCCGCGCGCCGACGCCGGCGACGCCGAGACCGCCAAGGCGGTGCGCTCGATGTCCTTCGCGCTCGAGGGCGCGCTCGACCGCGTGGCGATGGCCGTCACGCGTGCCGCGCAGGACCGCCCGACCATCGGCGGCGACTTCCGCGGCGACACGCCCTTCTACGGCCGCGAGGGCGGCGGCGGCCATCCCCACGATTTCGGCGGCGGCGGCCGCCGCGGCTTCATGGAAGGCGGCCACGGCGGCGACGGGCCCGGCCGCCGCGGCTTTGCGAAGCGCGCGGCCGAAGGCCCGAGCGAGGACATCCCGGCCGACGGCGACAGCGTCAAGGTAGCCACCGAACTGCTGAAGCGCCGCGAGGGCTTCCAGGGCACCGCCAAGTGGGACCGCAACCATTTGCGCCTGGGCTTCGGCTCGGACACGATCACCGACGCCAAGGGCGGCGTCCACGAGGTGAAGGCCGGCGATCACGTCACCCGCGAGGACGCCGAGCGCGACCTCGCCCGCCGAATCCCGGAATTCCAGCGCCGCGTCGCCCGCGAGGTCGGCGTCGAGAGCTGGAAGAAGCTCAGCCCGGTCGTGCAGGGCGCGCTGACCTCGATGGCCTATAATTACGGCGGCTTCTCCAAGCTGCCGTCGATGCGCGCGGCGATCGCCAGCGGCGACAAGGACAAGATCGCCGCCGCGATCCGCCAGCGCACCGGCGACAACGGCGGCATCAACGCCGAGCGTCGCGAGGGCGAGGCCCGCATGATCGAGCGGGCCGAGGCCCGCCATCCCGACGCCGCGCCGCCGGTGAAGCCCGTCGCCGGCGGCGTCGGCGAGCGCCTGGCCTCGTTCAAGCATGCCGGCGTTCTCTCCAACGAGCAATGCGTCGAGCTCGCCCGCCGCTTCGTCGGCGACTCCGGCCGGGTCTCCACCTGGCGCCCGGGCGAGAAGGCCGATGCCGGCACGCTGAAGCCCGGCACGCCCGTCGCGACCTTCCTCAACGCCCGAGGCGGCGAGGTCGACCGCTACGCCGACGGTACCGGCGGCCGACCCAAGCGCGGCCTCGACCATGCCGCCGTCTTCGAGGACTACGAGCGCGACCGCGACGGCAAGATCACCGGCATGCGCGTCGCCGAGCAATACGCCGGCAGCGGCGGCGTCCACGACAAGGTCTACCCGTTCCACAGCGGCAAGTTCGGCGAGCACGACGGCTCGAGCTACCGCGCGGTCAAACGCGCCGACGGCTCCTATCTTGGCGGCCGCAACAACCCGATGAGCGCCGCCGAGCCGGAGCCTGCGCCGGCGAAGGACGCGGCCAAGGAGACGACGAGAGACGCGCCCGAGCGTCCTGCGAAGGATCAAGCGGGCGGCCCGGCCGACGCCGACGCCGGCAAGGTCGTCGGCGATCTCAGCGACCGTTCGACCTACGCCCGCAAGGGCGAGCAGATCGACTACAAGGCGCTCGTCGTCCACCACACCGGCTCGCGCGGCACGCCCGAGCAGATCGTCGACACGCTGAACAAGCGCCAGCTCGGCGTCCAATACGTGATGGACCGGGACGGGCACATCGTCCGCTCCCTGCCCGAAGGGGCGCGCGCCGCGCACATCCTGCCGAGCGAGGTCAAGGGGCTGCCGTTGAACAACGGCAACACCGAGGGCATCGAGGTCATCGCCAAGGACGACGCCGACGTCACCAAGGCCCAGGTGGCGGCGATGAAGCGCTTCTACGCCGACCAGAAGAAGCTTCACCCCGGCCTGCAGGTTTTCGGCCACGGCTACCTCAACCCGAGCCACAAGCAGGCGACCGAAGGCAAGACGATCGTCGACGCTATTCGGGCGCAGAACGATGAAAAGCCGGACGCGCCGCGCGACCCGATCGAGATGGCACGCGCCGCGGCGAAGCAGACGCCGCTCGAGAGGCGCACCCTCGGCGGCTACATGGGACGCGACCCGACGCCCGCCGCCGTCGCGCAGGACGATCCGCTCGGGCTGCGCCGCTCGCGCGACGCCGCGGCCAAGGACGTCGACAAGCCGGCCGGCGAGCTTCACGCCGGCCTCGCCGGCCTTCACGGCAAGAGCATCAAGCCGGACGTCGACATCTCCGGCATCCACGAGGCTCAGGCAGCCGTCGACCACCTTCACGAGTCGCTGGCGCGCGTCCACTCCGCCTCTGCGAAAAGCCGCAGCCGCAGCCATGAGGCGGCGAAGGTTGCCGGCCTCTCGAGCAAGCTGCGCGGCGGCTTCATGCACAGCGGCTCGTCGATCGGTTGATCTGACGATGTCGCCGTATCCTGCACGCCGTGCTATGAGCAGTTTACCGTTCCCGAGAGCACCTAGTGCCGGATCCCTCCTTCGTCCTGTTGATGCAGCATCTCCAACACGGGCCACCGGCGATCACGCGTAGTGCGCCGAGCGGTTTGAGCGGTGCGTCGACAGCGGATTACACTCGATATGTGGAGAAGCAGGAACATCGCTTTGACGAGCTGATAAAGGCTGGTCAAGCTCTGCGCGTTGCTCTGTGGAGTCGCCTTCAAGACGGAACACTTGAACTCTCGACATCCGCGCTAAATGATATCGTCGATGTCGGCGACCAAACACTAGAAGTAGAAGCTAGAACGCTGAGGCGTTTGGAGAAGAAAGCCAGACGCAACGAAGACGAACTTACAGGTCGAGAGAAGACAGAAGTAGAGCGCGCACATCATCGCCTCATCGCTGTCGCGCGCCGCTTCTACGAGGACAAGGTAGACTTCGGCGTTTTTCTTCGAGCGTTGCGCGCTGAGGTCGAACGACAATACGTCGGTGAAAGACCTAGCCCGTCATTCTCTGATCCATCGGAGTTGCGTCGTTTCCTAATGACTTGAACGATGCGCCTCGATCCGTCCGAAAGCTTCGTCAAGCGTTTCGGCAAGCTCAAACTTGGTACTAAACAACGCATCAGCCGCGCGCTCGAGAAGTTCATGCTTGAGCCGATGCCTCGCAGCCTCGACTTCCGGCCTCTCGCAAGCGCGCTGGGCTTCTACATCATCGACAGCTCCAGTGGCGATCGCATACTTCTTCGTAAGATCGCCGACGATCACTTCGAGATCGTCGATTTCGGACCCCATGACGTGTATCGTCGCTGGAACCGTCGTTACTCTTGACCTGTCCGGCGAAACGGCGGAAAACGCCATGGTCCACGAACCGCGCCCGAGCCGCAAGGCCTCCGGGCGCGGTCGCGTTTAGGGGGATCGCATGACTGGCTCCCCCGTGCTCTACGTCATCGGCGCGATCAGCATGTTCTGCCCGATGGGGTTGAACCCGCAGGACGCCGTCGAGGAGTTCGGCGGCGACTTCGCGGTCAAGCCGGTCGTCGGCGCCCAGCAGCCACGCGAGTTCGTCGGCCCGTCCGACACCCGCCTGGTTTTGTCGGGCACCATTTTTCCGTTCCGCTACGCCGCCGCCGGCGGCAGCTCCGGACAGACCGAAATCGCCTTGCTGAAGGAATACGCCGCCGCCGGCGAGCCGCTGCCGGTGACACGCGGAGACGGGTTCCCAATGGGCTACTACATCATCGAGAAGGTGCAGCTGAAGCATTCCAAGCTCGCCAAGACGGGCATCGGCCGGCAGCAGGAGTTCGTCATCCAGCTCGTGCAGACGCCGACCGGCCCGTCGCAGGCGACGCTTCTCAACATCTTCACCGGCCTGATCACCCTACTCGGCCAGACGTCGAGTCAAAGCGGCGCGACGCCATGACTATCGACGTCCTGACGTTCCGCAACGACCACACGCCGCTCGACCTGCTGCTCTACCGGCACTACGCGGCCGAGATCGCCGGCCTGGTCGAGGCGACGCTGGCGCAGAACCCGGGCCTGGCTGCGATGGGCGTGTTTCCGCCCAAGGGCACGGTGGTGAACGTGACCACGCCGGCGCCGGCGGCGACGCGCCAGACCACCAGGACGGTGATCAGGCTCTACGACTGAGCCGGCTCGCACTAACGCCGAGAGATCCTGCCTTCCCGAAAGGCTTGGTCCACCAGTTCGGCGTAGATGTTTCGAGTTTCAGCGCTTCCGATGTCGTTGGATCTGAAGTTCCGTGCTTCGGCTTCGTTGTGCGCCTGAAGCGCGCACATGCCTTGTACGATTTCGACCAGCACCGGCGAAAGCCCGGCTGTGTCGACGACGCGATCGACATCGGACCAAAACCTTTCGCGATCCGGCTCGGGCAGCGGCTCCAAAGAATCGACTGTGACGAAGCCGCGGTCGAATGCCGACGCCATGAGCACCTCTTGGTATGCGGCCCAGGACGACGGGGCGGCTATCCGTCGTCTTCGTTCATGCCCGGCCACGGTCTGCCGCACCGCTGCGCCCTGGAACGATCAAGCTAACAGCACGAACCGGAGGCGCACAATCCCATGCGCCACGCCGTCTATTCCATCGACGTCGGCGGCGTGAACGTCTCCTCCGTCTTCAACCCGCTGCTGATCTCGCTCGAGCTCGACCTGACCGAGGGTGGAGAGACCGACCGGGCCACCATCACGCTCGACGACACCGGCGGCCAGATCGCCCTGCCGGCGCCCGGCGCCAGCATCTCGGTGGCGCTGGGCTGGTCGGATAGCGGCTCCGTCGTCTCCTTCGAGGGCTTCACCGACGAGCCGAAATCCTCCGGCACCACGGAGGAGGAGGAAGGACAGATCGAGCAGCTGATCTCCGGCGGCGACCGCGGCAGCGGCCGCACGCTGACGATCACGGCGCATTCGGCCGACCTCACCGGCAAGATCAAGCAGCCGATGCAGGCTCACGCCGACGACATGAGCTTCGGCGACGTCGCCAAGATGTGGGGGCAGAAGGCCGGGCTCTCGAACATCGCCATCGCCTCGGCGCTCGACAGCGTGAAGCGCAAGTATTGGGCGATCGCCAACGAGTCTTTCATGACCTGGGCCGCGCGCATGGCCAAGGAGAACAACGCCACCTTCAAGATCATCGGCTCGACCGGCATCTTCGTGCCGCGCGCCGGCGGCGTCTCCGCCTCGGGCCAGGCGCTCACCCCCATCCGTGCGGTATGGGGCGACAACCTCATCTCCTGGTCGATCGCGCCGGTGCTCAGCCGGCCCAGCTTCGATCAGTTCGCCACCCGTAGCTGGGACGCGGTCAAGGCCGAGTGGATGTCCTCCATGTCCGGCGAGGCCGGTGACGGCGCCACCCACACCGAACAGTTCAAGGCGCCCGACACCGACCAGGCGATGGCGCGCTCCGCCTCCAACGGCGCCGAGAGCAAGCGCGACCGCGGTGGCGCCGACACCGTGACGATCGACGGCGAGCCCGACGCCCAGCCCTCGGCCCCCTGCGCCGTCGCCGGGATCCGCGCCGGCGTCGACGGCACCTACACGAACAACCGCGTCAAGCACCGGCTGTCGCGCGCCAGCGGCTTCATCACCACGCTGGCCTTCAACCAGCCCGGCGGCGACGCCGGGACCGACAGCCGCTGAAGGCAAGCGACCGCACCGGCCCGCTCTTACGAGGACCCTGCCATGAAGACCTCCGCAACGGGACGCGCGCTCATCGAGCAGCGCGAAGGCAGAAAGCTGCGCGCCTACCGCGACAGCGTCGGCGTGCTGACGATCGGCGTCGGCCACACCGGTCGCATGGCTGCGCCCAAGGTGACGGCCGGCATGATCATCACGTCGGAGGAGTGCGACGCATTCCTCGCCGCCGACTTGGCGCCGGTGGAGGGGGCGATCGCCAAGGCACTTAAGGTGCCGGCGACGCAGAACGAATTCGACGCCATGGCGAGCCTCTGGTTCAACGCCGGCATCGGCTACGTCAAAATGTCGGCCATCGTCCGCCGCCTCAACCTCGGCGACGTCGCCGGCGCCGCCACCGGGTTCGACGCCTACCACAAGCCCGCCGCCATCATCGGTCGACGCAATGGCGAGAAGGCGCAATTTCTCGAGAGGGACGCCGCCGCCGCGCCGGTGATCGTGGCCCGTGCCGGCGTGCTGGCGACCCACGCCGCGAAGGCCTCCGCGACCGCCAAGAAGGCCACCGTCGCCGCGGCTGCGGGGCCCTCGTTCGGTGTCGTCGCGGCCGGCCTAGCCGCCACCCACCACCCGGCCGTGGCCGCCACCGTCGGCCTCTCGACCCTGCTCTTGAGCGCGGCCTCGGGCGTCTTCGGCTGGCTGCAGCAGCACAAGGCCCAGACGCTGGCCGCTAACGCCGCCACGCATCTGGGCTGACCGTTTCGCGCCGCCGCGGCCCGCCGTCCGCGCCGGCAAAGGCGAACCCGATCCACGGCGAACCCAAGAAGGACCAGCACTCATGTTCTCGCTCGCCAGCCTCTCCGCCATCGCCTCGCTCGTCGAGGCGGCCATGACTGTCGGCCACGAATACACCGCGGCGGCGCCGGCGCTCGCCAAGGATGCCTCCTCGCTCGTCACGAGCGGCGAGGCCGTCGTCAACGACGTGTCCGTCGTCGTCGGCAAGATCAGGGCCGGCCACTACGCCGACACGATCCCCGACGTGCAGCGCGGCTTCACCGATCTCGGCAACGCCATCGCTGTGGTCACCCACGACGTGCCGGTGATCGCCAGCCTCGTCACCAGCACCGCCAAGGGCCTGCCGAGCCCGTCCGGCGTCGCCAGCGTGCTGGCGAGCCTCGGCAAGCTGTGATCCTCGCCTGACGTCATGACCCGGCGCGCCGTTGGTGCGCCGGCGCCGCCATCCGCAAAGGACACACAAGATGAGCGCGACCAGACCGACCGAGGCTGAGATCGACGCCGTCGTCGCGCGCCTCGCGACGACGGCGGTAACCGAGGGCGACGAGATCGTCGTCTTCGTCGATCGAGCCAGCGTCGGCCCGGCACTCGAGCACTTCCTCGCGGCCCGTTCCGCGAGCGACGTCAGGCCGCCATCCGAACCCGTCGGCGGCCGACCTCAGTGACAGGTCGCCGCTCCACGACAGACGACGTCGAGGATCGCGAACTAGCGCCGCGAGCGCCGACGCCCTGGGTCATCGGCTCGCTGTTCGTCACGGCGATCGCCAAGGACCCGATCTCCGCCGCCACCGCCTGGCTGCATCGCAAGTAACCACCGCCAAAGGACTCCCCATGGCCGACGATGTCGCCGCCGACGACGTCCGCGAGCGCGAGTCGCTGCGCGGGCCGCCGTCGTTCCACTCGATCGACAAGCAGCTCGCGGTGCTCAGCGCCGAGCAGCGCGCCTTCCGCCGCGATGTCGAGAAGCGCTTCGACACGATCGAGCGCCGCGTCGACGAAGCCGGCTCGCAATACGCGACCAAGCTCGAGCTCGCCGAGGTCACGAAGCGGATCGACAAGCTCGAGGACCGCTTGGAGAAGTTCACCGCCAGCGTGTCGAGCTACGGCAAGGCGGTCATCCTGACGTTCCTCGCCGGCGTCGCTGCGCTCGTCTTCAAATCGGGGCTGATCCATTGAGCCCCGATCCCACGCGACCCGGGCGCGAGGTGACGCCCGTGCCGCCGGCGGCGCTCGGGCCCCATTTTCACAGCGTCCTCGCCAGCGAGATGCCGTCGGACCTCGGCGCCTCGATCGAGCGGCTTCGACGGGACACGCGAGGCCGTCTCTGGCGCAAGCGAGCCGTCGACGCCGTCTTCTACGGCGCCCTCGTGTTGTTCGCCGGCTGGGTCATCGGGCAAGCCCTCGATCGGACCCCGCCGGTCTCGGCCAAGGTGGAGATCATAACGCCCGAGGTCTCGCCGGGAGGCAAACTCCTGATGCGCGTCGAGGCCGATCGGCACCGCATCTGCCAATCCAGGATCACCTTCCGCATCTATGACGGCGAGAGCAAGTTGACCGTCGTCGAGACGCCCTGGTCCGATGCCGCCGGGCGCGCGGGAGTCGACAAGCCCTTCGTGCGCCCGATCACGCTGCCACGCGACGCCACGCCGGGCGACGCGGCGCTGCGCATCGAGCGCTCGTACCGCTGCCCCAACAACTTCTTCCACGAGCGCTGGCCGATCACCGACGTCAGCCCGGATTTGCCTTTCAAAATAGGGGCGACCCCTTGAGAGCGCGATTCCTCGCCGTCGCGCTCATGGTCGGCGCCACCGTTCCGTCGCGAGCCGCGATGATGCGCATTTGCGACGGGCGTCCACGTCACGTCGACTGCCACTTCTCCGGTGGCGGCCGCCTCGTTGTCGACGTCCCTCCGGACGAGATCCTGACGTACGGCGTGCCGACGCTGTCCTTCACGGACAAGGGCCGCGTGCACGTCGTCGTCCAGGCCTGCGAGATCGTCTGCGAGGCCGTCGGACCCAACAAGTAGAGCGATCGCCGCCCCAGCCCGCCACGTAACGCCGCAAAACCTCGCCTTCGCGCTCTCCCCGATCGCGCGGCTCGCCGAGCCCCGGACGCGAGCGCCGGCCTGACATCCACGCAGAGAACGGACAGCCGGCATGGCCACGACGCAGCTCCGGCCGACCGCGACGTGGCAGAGCCTCGGCGCGGGCCCCTTCGACGTCCAGGTCCTGACCGGCGCCATCGTGGTGCAGGCGGCCGACCGCTGCCCGGCCACGGCCGACATCTCCGGCACCATCATCGCTTCGGTCGTCGGCGCGCCCCCGACCCATCTCTATGCCTCGGAATGGTGGGTCAAGGCGCTGGTCACCGAGACCGTGACGACCGTCACACCCAAGGTCGCGACCGCCGTCGACGCAAGTGCCGGCGCGATCGCCGCCGTCAGCGCCAGCCTCGACGGCACCGGCTTCGCCGGGATCGACCTCGCCGCCGCCCTGATCGTGGTGCTGGCGGCCGACGGCACGCTGCGGCCGGCCTCCTCGAGCGACCCCAACCAGTTCGGTCTGGTCGCCGGCTTCACGCTGCTCCCGGTACTTCGGGGCGGCCAGACCTCGCTCACCCGCCGCGACGCCATCACCAGCACCGCCTGGTCGCTGACGCCAGGCCCGGTCTTCGTCGGCCAGAACGGCGGCGTCACCCAGGTCGAGCCGACGGTCGGCTTCGTCCAGGTCGCCGGCCTCGCAGTCTCGGCGACCACCATCGTCGCGGACTTCTGGCCGCCGATCCTCCTCTGAAACCCAGGCGCAAGGACTAGACGATCATGGCCAGCATCACCTTCCTCCAGCGTTTCGGTACCGGTCTCAAGACCGTCACGATGGCGATCGCCAACGGCATTGGCTCGGTCGCCAACGCCCTGGTGCAGACCGGCGCCGACGGCTTCATCCCCGACGCGCTGATCCACCCGGCGCTGGTGCCGGCTCCGATCTCGTTCCCGGCCGCCGTGGCGATCGGTGCCGGCAAGCAGGTCAACATCTTCAACAACAACGGCGTCCCAAGCATCCAGCTTGCCGACGCCACCACGTCGCCGCCGCTGCGCTCCGACGGCTACGTGATCGCGGCCGTAGCCCAAGGCGCCAATGGTTACGTGTACCGCCGCGGCGGCGTGAACACGGCGCAGACCGGCCTCACGCCCGACACCGACTACTTCCTCGGCGCCGCCGGTGCGGTCACGATCACCCAGAACACCACCGCCGGCCAGCTCGACCAGTACATCGGCCTGGCGACGAGCGCGACGACGCTCGACCAGCTGCAGCCGCAGCTGCCCGTCCAGAACTGATCGGCGCGACCTAGGAGGGCGGACCCATGGGCCTGATCCGCCTGATGAAGCGCTTCGGCGGCGGCTATGCCGCCGTGCAGCCGACAGACCAGATCGCCTGCGACGTCACCCTAACGACGATCACGCCAACAGGCGCGTCCAGCTCGAGCGCGCTCGCCGACTTGCTCGGCCAGCTCGACACCTATCGCTACAAGAAGGCGATCAACGCCAACTCGACGCTCCTCGCCGCCGTCCCGAGCGGCGTCTTGCCGGTCGACGCGATGATTTCCTACGCACAGGCCAATGCCAGCAACGGCTCGGCCAGCTCCACAGTGATGATGGCGGCGACGCAATTGGCTTCGGCCCAGCTCGGTGGCGAGTTCGAGACCCTCGTGCTGTCGCCGTGGCTGACCAGTCTCGGCTATACGTCCTCCAGCTCGCCGACGACGAATGCTGGACTGATCACGACCCTTCGCACCGCCGCGCACGCTCTCGCGTCCTAGGACATCCCGCATGAAGCGTCTCGCCGCCGCACTAATAGCCTCAATCGCTCTCTCCCTTCCGGCCTATGGGCAGACCTTCGCCGACAGCGCTAAGGCCGCGATCGGCACGTCCAGTATCGGGCTCTACTCCTTCAACACCGTGCTCGGGCTCGGCTATGTTGACGGCAAGTCCGCGAAGCCGAAGTCGGTCCCGATCGCCGAGATCGAGATCCCGCACACGCTCGCCAACGCGTTCATTTACAACGGCGGCGTAAGCGCTCCTGTCACGCCGGCTTGGGCATCGCCCGCGGCGGGCGTCACAGACCTCAGCTCGTTCTCAGACGGCGCGTTTCCGGTTGGGGCAGAGTTCGGCAGCGGGACCGTCAGCGTCCTCGAGGCCGCAGCTCACGCACTCGATATCCCCTCGTCTTCGAAGTTCTACCAGGCGAACGCAACAGCCGGTTATGTGCGGAACGGCAGCACCACCACATCTGCGGTGGGCGTCTTCGGACAGCTCACGCAGAGCGCGGCCTCAATCGGCGGCGACGCCGTTAATGGCGTTTGCGACAACGGTCCGCTTCAAACCAGCTCTACAGGTTTTGACGTTAACGGCTCAATTTCTTGCGTTGAGTCTGATATTAACTTACGTTTGAAAGCAGATGGTACATCTCCGACTGGAAACATCTACGGCTTCATTGCCGCAGGTGGATCAAGTACGCAATCAATTGGTCTGACTAACGCTTTTGATGTTCACCCCCTGGGCCAAGGACAGACACCATACATCCGCTGGAAGAACGGCCTGTTCTCGACGGCCGGGAGCGCGGACGTCGGGATCAATCTGGGCGCGCTTTTGGCTCTCGGGACCCAAGCGTCATCGCAGCCGATCATGCTGCACGCCAATAATACTTCCGGCAACGATTTGTCCGTCATTGTCGCTCAGTTGGACGCGGGGGGCAACATTAAGATGCAGGCGGGCGTCGGTGGTGCGTTCATCGCCACCGACACTCTTGGATCGGCTATCTTCACCGCGAACTCTGGGCAATTTACAGTCCCCACCACTCTCTCAGTCGGTGGTCACTCCTTCGTCAAAGGGGCCACCCCTACTATTTCGGCTTGCGGCACAAGCCCATCGGTGACGGGGACCGACACTGCTGGCCTCATGCTCGTTGGCGCCGGCGCAACGACATGCACACTGACTTTTGCGTCAGCCTACGGCACGCGACCGTTTTGCGTCCTTAAGTCGGAAATCGGTGTAAATTTCGCCTACAACACCTCCACCGCATCGCAGCTTCTGTTGACGAGCGTGACGGCGGGAGATCGCATCGACTATATTTGCCAGTCAGCATCATAAGGACTTCGTTTACGGTTCCTTCCACACGATCCAAGTCGCAGCCCCTTTCCGCTACGCGGGAAGGGGCTTTGTCGTGTTCACGCTCTGACCGCGTAGACCATCGCTTGTGTGGGTTTTCGGCTGTAGCGGTCCTCCGCTACCAACGCTTTTCGCCAAAAGCGACCGCGCAAGCCTTTATATCTGTCGAGCTGGTAGCACGATGGATCGCCGGGCCCTGCGATACGGATTACCGTGCCGTGTCATTGTCACACCTGCTCGTGAACACACTTGGCCATCACCTATCTCACCCGCCGCCATGCCGGCGTGTGACGATCGCCGGAGCGTCCGCAATGCGTGAACCTCTCCTCGACGGGCATTGAGGCTAAACGAGCGTGCCTCGCGAGGCCGAGCGGGATGCCAGTGCTAATCGATAGGTAGTAGAACCTAGTCCGGAGGATGTAATTGGGTACATCGTGAAGACGATCTTACAGGATATTAGAAAACCACCTTCTTAGAAGGACGACGAAGATGGAACGGACAAGCGCCTAAAAGTCAGGAAGATTTTTCACCTCTCGCGTTCTCAATGCTTGAAGGTGTAAAATAAATGCCTGTCTTAATTTGAAGGATGTCAAAACCTCTAAACGCTGGTCTTCGAGACGGCGTTTCGGCTGCGTCCTAATATTTTCGCAGGTCTGCCGAGGACTGCCGCGCAACCGCAACCATCATATAAGCCTGTGACAGCTCAAACTGGCTGTCCTGAAGCAAGAGGAGGATGGATGCGGCCAGCTGGTGAACTTTGGAACCTGGACGCAGCTTGGCGACGATCGCCGCTTGATCATCGATGCGCTCCTGTGTTGCCACGCGCCAATTGTCTCTAACAGGCTGGGCTTTTACATGAGGCGTGCACGACATGAGACGATCAACCGGGGTTAGTGCGCCGAATTGTTCGGCCTGTATGATTGTCTCTCACAGATCTCAGCGCCGCTTGCTATGCCGCCGCTACAAAACTTATTTTAAGTTCATGAAGTGACGTAAAAATTGCCATTCCTTTGATCAGCCTGGAACGCATTCTCGCACATGCGCGCTACGAAGCTCGACGAGCGTACTCTCTATCGCCGAGAGCCTGTCGTCAAGATGGCCGATTTGTGTCGCAATCTCGCTGCGACTTAAGCTTGATAGAAGCTGACTGGCATTCGCGCTCTGTAATATGATACCGACTGGTTGCTTACTGACAAGCCTAGCAATCATTTTGATAGGCAGTCCTAGCCGCTTCCCGATGAGAGCGAGTTGGATTTTAATACGGTCTCGCGAACAATAGACGCGAGATGTTCCTGACCTTGTGGGTTCCACAACGCCTTATTCTTCATAAAACCTGAGGGCCCTCGATGTGATGCCGAATTCACTCGATAAAGCGGTTATACTGTACGTTTCATCCATCTCCATAGGCCATTCAGGTTTGGTGAGGCATATCGAACGAGCCAAAGCTTTTCAGATACGACGCCGGACATGATTTCGAAACGCAGGACGCCTCTTCAGGGCCAGGGGCCCTCTAAAAACACATCAGGCCAGATTCGAAATATCGAAAGGCTTTGGTCGAATCGATAGGAAAGTGACCAAGCACGCTGGATGTGATAAGAGAAGATACACTCTCAGATCGTCTTGCGAAGATATTGGTTTTAAGTCTTTCTTCCTAGCTCAGCTATTGGAGCCACGTAGAAGCAGACATACGCCGAAAATCAGTATGTCATACTTATCTCGCCAATGCCAAACTGTTCGTCGGCAAGCCTGATGTATTACACTTCATCACAATGCACGGTGACGATGAGAACGGCCGGGACTGGCGGCGCTGGGTACCAACTGCGGTGCAAGAGAGCGGTGGCCGAGCAAGCATGTTCAGCGCACTGCGTGTAAGAAAATCGAGGCGTTGGTCAGCGTGCACCGATCGGATGCCGGTAGGGACAGCGAAAACCGAAGGGGCGTGCGTCACATACGTGCGCCGTCCTCTGCGCATCGGAGGGCCTGACGGGCGTATCGGCCGCAAGTTCCTCCACGCCGGCCCGGGCTACGGCGGCTCGCGCTATCGCAACCGTGCCGCATTGGCCGAGGCGGCCACTTCATCTCGTTTACGGGGCATGATGTCGGCGCGCGTCGGCGAGAAGCATAGCGAGCGTTTCCTTGAGTGGAATCACGGGTGCCCACCCGATCGCTGCCTGCAGCGGCTCGGCGCGTCCGGCGGCAAAGGGTATGTCCGATGGGCGCAGGCGCGCCGCGTCGATCTCTACCTCGAACGGCACGCGGGCGAGCCGACGCAGCGTTTCGACGACTACATCGACGATCTGCGCCGCGGCGACACTGTGGTCATCGACGACGTCGCTTGCGACCCGCGCACGCGCGACAATGCAAGTGCGCTGCAGACGTTGAGCGTGGCCGCTCTCGTCAACGTTCCGCTCCTCGAGTTCGGCCAGCTGGTCGCGCCCGACGCCAAGGCCCCCTTCGTCGCGACGATGTAGGACGTGCTCGAGGACTACCTGCGCCCGCACGATCCGCGCCGGCCGCTGCTGTGCCTGGACGAGACGCCGAAGCCGTTGATCCCGCGAGACCCGTAGGCCAATTGCGATGCGGCCGGGCCAGCCGGCGCCCGCGTCAGATCCTGGGCGAGGAGGGCAGCGCCGTGATCACCCTGAAGGTTGGTCAGCCTTTGCCGCGCAATGGCGACGGCAAGATCCTGAAAAAAAGCTGCGCGCGCTGTTCGCGCCTTCAGTCCCCGTTTCGCAAATCGTCGCTTCGTCGGCCGCCTCTTCGTCGGCCTGACAGGACCAGCCATGAAGCTTGACGTCTCGCCCAAGATCATTGCTTTGCGCGGAAGCTGCGCGGCCTCGTCGCCGACACCTGTCCCTGACCCCGCGCTAGAAGCAGATGAGCCGGCGCGAAATCAACCAGGAAGAGGTCCTCGGCAGGCCCGATCAATACGCCGCCGGAGGTATTCGCCGACCTGCAGGTAAGCTGGCGGGTTCTGGTAAGCGAACTGCCGAGAAGCGACGCCGATGGCCGCGCGGCCGGCGTTCGGCGAGCATGGTGGCGAGGTGTTGGCCGACGATGGCTGGGGCGGGCCCGCGCGCCGAAGAGCTACTTATCGCTTTCCGGCTGCTGTGCCAGCAGCGGCAGGTAGAGCAGTAGGTAGGCGTCGGCGACCTCCTCGATTGGCTCGGCGCAGCCGCGCGAGATCCAGGCGCGCGCGATGTGCAGGCCGCCGCCGATCACGCCCCTGAGCAGGAGAGGTGGCACGCTGCCTTTAAAGCCCGGATCACTGCGCAGCACTTCGACTAGCAGCGAGCCGAACTCGTCCAGGCTGGCCGAAAACAACGCTTCCGTCGCCGGGCTGACGTTCGCCATCTCGATCAGGAACAACCGCGCGCCGGCCGGATCCTCGCGAAGGTGGTTGAGATACACGAGCACCGCCGCACGAAGGCGCCGGGGTATCGGTCCGGGGCTCTGCTCGCCGGCCTCGCGCAGTTGCGCGACCAACTCGTTGTTGACCTTGGTGAAGCACTGCCGGAGCAGATCCTCGCCGTTGCCGAACGACTCGTAGAGGTAGCGCTCCGAAAGGCCGGCGGCCGCGCAGATCGACTTGACGCTGACGTTTCGGAAGCCTTCGCGGCCGTATAAGTTGATCGCCACTCTCATCAGACGGTCGCGCCGTTCCGCTCGGCGCTCCCCGACGGTCTTGTCGCCCCACCTGCGCTCCGGTCGTGCCCCTGCCTCGCTCGTCATCTATCTTTCGAGAGACGTGAAGCCTGTTGTAACTGACACGACCACGTGTCAGTTTGGCCATCAATGGACGCCGAGAGTTGTTCGGCTTCATCCGGTTCGCTCAACAATTCTTGATCTTCGCCTTGCCCGATCAAGGCATTCAATCTTGTCGGATGGGTGAACAGGGACTGAGCTCTCTGCCGCTGACCCGCGCCGTGCGGGCCTTGCATCTCGTGTTATATGCTTTGGAGCCGCGAATGTCGAACGAGGGTCGTGAAGGATTGGTGCCGAACCTTGATGCTTCGGCCATCGCCAAGCGCTATCGTCTGGAACGGGATCGCCGGGCGACAAGCGGCAGCCGGCGCTATCAAGGCATGGGTGGCGAAGGGCGGCCACTGGGTGATCCCTACACCGCGCCCGCCGAGCGATCCCCGGTGTTCGATACGGTGGATGCGCTGATCATCGGCGGCGGCTTCGGTGGTCTGCTCACGGCGGCGCGTCTGCGCGAGGCGGGCGTGACGAACGTGCGGATCGTCGAGGCGGCGGGCGATTTCGGCGGCACCTGGTACTGGAACCGCTATCCCGGCGCCGCTTGCGACATCGAATCCTATATCTACTTTCCGTTGCTTGAAGAGACCGGTTACATGCCGGTCGAGCGTTATTCCAAGGCGACCGAAATCCGCGCGCACTGCCGACGCATCGCCGAGCGCTTCAAGCTCTACGACGACGCGCTATTGTCGACGCGGGTACAAACCCTCGAATGGCGGGGCGAAGACGGCGTGTGGGACGTTCGCACCGACCGTGGCGACTGTCTCAGCGCACGCTTCATCGTGCTGGCGACCGGACCCCTGAATAGACCCAAGCTACCGGCCGTACCCGGCCTCGATACCTTCAAAGGGCACAACTTCCACACCAGCCGGTGGGACTACGCCTATACCGGCGGCACCGCGACGGAGCCGCTCGTCGGGCTCGCCGACAAACGGGTCGGCATCATCGGCACCGGCGCGACGGCGGTGCAGTGCGTGCCTCCCCTCGCGGCCGCGGCGAAGCACCTTTTCGTGTTCCAGCGCACGCCCTCCTCCGTCGATGCGCGCGACAACAGCCCCACCGACCCGGCTTGGGCCGCCAGTCTTCAGCCTGGCTGGCAGCAGGCCCGGATGGAGAACTTCACCGCGCAGATGGCCGGACATTTCGCCGAGGACGACATCGTCCGCGATGGCTGGACCGTTCTCGCCCGCGCGGTGCGCGCGGAACTGGCGCGTGATCCCGACATGTCGAAGTTCACCGCCCATCTCGCCAAGGCCGACATGGTCAAGATGGTCGAGATCCGCGAGCGCATCGACCGAATCGTCGCCGACAAAAACACCGCCGAAGCGCTGAAGCCGTGGTTCAGCCTGTTCTGCAAGCGCCCCTGCTTCCACGACGACTACCTCGCCACCTTCAACCGTCCCAACGTGACGCTCGTCGACACGCAAGGGCGCGGCGTGGAGGCGATCAACGAGACCGGCGTGGTGGTCGATGGACGCCAGATCGATCTCGACTGCCTGATCTTCGCCACCGGTTTCGAGACCGCGTCCGATTTCGCCAAGCGTTCAGGATTTGAGATGAGCGGCGTGAACGGCCTGTCGCTCACGCAAAAGTGGTCGGACGGCATGGCTTCGCTCCACGGCATGCACAGCCGCGGCTTTCCCAACTGCTTCTTCATCACCCAGGCGCAATCCGGCATGTCGCCGAACTTCCCTCACATGCTGAGCGAGCAGGCCAAGCATGTCGCCCACATCGTCGAGCACTGCAAGGCGACGGACATCCGCACCGTGGAATCGTCCGCCGAGGCGGAGCAGGCGTGGGTCGACATCATCGTGCGTACGGGCGAGAGCCGACTGCGCTTCCTGGAAACCTGCACGCCCGGCTACTACAACAACGAAGGGCGCGTCTCCAACGCCCTGCTGCAATCGTTTCCCTACGGCAACGGTCCGGTTGCTTTCATCGAGCTGCTGCGCAAATGGCGCAACGAGGGCGATTTTGCCGGCCTCGAGCTCGATGGCGTCAAGGTCGGGTCGGGAAAGATCAGCACGGATCTGGCCGGTGCCGAGGCGATTGCCGCCGACGTGGTCGCCGCCAGCTTGGAGGCCTGAGCCTTGGCGCCGCAAACGAAGCGCTCCATCTTCATCACCGGCGCCGCCTCCGGCATGGGACGGGCGACGGCGCTGCTGTTCGCCAGCCGGGGCTGGTTCGTCGGCGCCCATGATGTCAACGCCGCTGCTCTCGCCACCTTGAAGAGCGAGATCGGCGCCGACGCCGGCCTTTTCATCATGCTGGACGTGACCGATGCCGCCGCCTTTGAGGCGGCCGTGACGGCCTTCGGCGCGGCGACGGGAGGCACGCTCGACCTTCTGTTCAATAACGCCGGCATCGGCGTGCCCGGCTTGTTCGACGAAACGCCCTGGCCGGACGTGATGCGCGTCATCTCCACCAACCTGTTCGGCGTGATGATCGGCATCCGCGCCGCCGTGCCGCTGCTCAAGGCGACGCCGGGCGCGCTGTGCCTGACCAACTCCTCCTCGTCCGCGATCTTCGGTACCGCCGGCATCGCCACCTATTCGGCAACCAAGCACGCCGTGCGCGGCCTCACCGAAGCGCTATCGATCGAGTTCAAGCGCTTCGGGGTGCGCGCCGCCGATCTCCTGCCGGGACTGGTCGACACGCCGATCCTGCCGGCGCCCGTCAAGGCGATGGCGCCGCCCGAGGGCATGTGGCGGCTGGTCCAACCGGGCGAGGTCGCGGAGGTGGTGTGGGCGGCCTATCACGGGGATCGCCTGCATTGGTACGTGCCGGATGAATTGAAGGAGTTCGACCTCCAGGCGACGGCCGAACCCGAACGGGTACGCGAGGAGCGGGCGGCGATGGCGGCGTTCCGGTCCTGAAGCGCCGGACCGAACCCGCGCGGCGGTTTTCGGATGAATCCGATGCGGCGCAATACCCCATCGGATCGGGTCCATTCTTCGGTCCGATGCTTTGAGGTCACGACGAACGGACGGTGATGCCGAATGGCGGGCCGTATATGACAAGGGAGGTTGAAGCATGTCGATCCTGGGAACCGCGGCGCATACGCCCCGGACGGCCGAAGCACCGGGCGCTGATGATGGAGCGGCGATCACCGATCTGCACCGCGCCTTTGCCGCGCAGCAGCGCGCCTTCGCGGCCGACCGGCATCCCTCGCTCGACGAGCGTCGGAACCGTCTCGGCGCCCTAATAAGCATGATGGCCACCAACCGCACCCGCATCAGCGACGCCATGAACGCGGACTTCGGCGCCCATCCCGCGCCGGCGTCGGACCTCATCGAGGTTCTGGGGGTGCTCGGCCGCGCGCAGTACGTGCTGGCGCACCTGGAAGACTGGATGCGCCCCTCGCCGCGCGATGTCGATCCGGCCTTTCTCGGGACGGCCGAAGCCTACGTCCAGCTTCAGCCCAAGGGCGTGGTCGGCAACATGGTGCCGTGGAACTTTCCCTTCGACCTTTCCGTCGGTCCTCTGGTCGAAATGCTGGCCGCCGGCAATCGCGTCATCATCAAGCCGTCGGATTATACGTCGGCCTGCGGCGAACTCCTGCGCGAGATGGTCGCCAGCGCCTTCGATCCCGACTTGGTGTACGTCGTCAACGGCAGCATCGACCTTGCCCGTCAATTCTCGGCCGTGCCCTGGGATCACCTCCTCTACACCGGCAGCCCCGACGTCGGCCGATTTGTGATGCAGGCGGCGGCGAGCAATCTCACCCCCGTGACGCTGGAATTGGGCGGCAAGTGTCCGGCGCTGCTGACGCCGGGCTCCGTGACCGCCACGAACGTCGAATCAGTGATCGGCACCAAGATGGTCAAGAACGGCCAGATGTGCGTTTCCGTCGATTACTGCCTGGTGCCGCGCCCCGACCTGCAGAACTTCATCGACCACGCCACCGCCTTCGCCCGCCGCGCCGCGCCAAACTATTGCTCCGGCCCCGACTGCACCGGCATCATTTCGCCGCGCCATCTCGACCGGCTCACCGGCCTGCTCGACGAGGCGCGCGATCGCCAAAGCAGGATCGTGCCGCTGGACGGCACGGACGCCCTTGATCGCACCACCCGCCGCATGCCGATCTCGCTGGTGATCGATCCCGCGCCGGACCTGCGCCTCATGCGCGAGGAGATCTTCGGGCCGATCCTGCCGGTGCTGACCTACGACGCCCTCGATGACGCCATCGCCGGGATCAACGCGGGCGAGCGTCCCCTCGGCCTGTACGTGTTCGGCGCCGACAAGGGCGTGACCGACCGCGTCCTGGAGGAAACGACCTCGGGAGGCGCCGCCGTCAACACCTGCGCGATGCAGGGGGCGCTGCCCTCGCTGGGCTTCGGCGGCGTGGGCATGAGCGGCATGGGTCGCCACCACGGCATCGAGGGCTTCCGCGAATTCTCGAATCCGCGTGGCGTCTTCGTGCGCGGCACTGGCGACGTGATCGACGCTTTCTACCCGCCCTATGCCAAGGCGGCGGCTATCGTCCAATCGATGATGGGCTGAGAAAGCCGACGTTCGTCCCTCGAACTTCCAGCGGTGATCTCATGACGACGATCGATCTCATCGAACCCTTGCAGGGCAGAGGCCCGCGGTCGTGGCGGCCTGCCGCACGCGCGCCGCCGAGTGGATGCCGCGAATCTCGCACCCGGTCTCGATCAGCAGCTCGCGGATGGTCGTTCTCGAGATGCCATGCTCGAGCGCGAGATCTACCTCGATGCGCCGGCCTCGTAGGCGGCACGTAGCGCCTCACGATCAATGGCGAGCGCGATGGCGCGGCCGCGGGCCTGGCTCCCGCCGCGGGAGCGGGTGATGGGCTGTAGCCCGACCGGCACGGCGGCTCGCGTTAACGCCTATGATCCCATCGAACGTAGACAGCTCGATAGCGGACCGCGTGCGACATCGCGGGATCGCGGCAGAGCGCCTCGAGCCGGCCGAGCGCCTCAACTCCTCCAGCCCGGCCGAGTTGAAACAACAGATTCAGCGCCCGGCTGTCGTCGCGCTCCTCCGGCGGCGTGTCGAGGAGCAGGACCGCGAGCTCGCGTTGCGCCTTGGCATCGTTGGCTGCAGCGGCGCGAGAGAACCAGCTGTCCGCATCGGCTGGCGAGAGTGTCGTGCCCTCGCCGTCGCGATAGGCCCCGGCGAAGCCGAGCATCGCCGGCTCGTCGCCGCGCCCGGCCGCGTCCTTCAGCTGGGCGAAGGCGCCGGCCATGTCGGTGGGCGTGCCTTCGCCCGCCCGCATCATCGCGGCGAGGCTCGTCATCGATCCGGTGTCGCCGCCGGCGGCGCCGCGCCGGTAATCCTCCAAAGCCCGGCGCCGGCCGCCCACCGGCGCGCGCACGACGCGTTCCATGTCGCCGATGCGGCGCCAGGCCTACCTTGCCGACACCAAGCCAGATGCGGCGCCGCTGAAGGAACGGTGCGCGGGCAAGACCAGCGCCGAGCGCGCTCTCCGACCGTGTCCTGCGCCTGCGCGCCGGCGGCGCTCTTGCGACCACCTACACGCACCTCGTCAGGCTGCGCGCCATCGGACGAGTGCCGCACTGATACAAAGACGCGAACGGCCGCTTGCGGCCGCCACGAAAGAAGCCGGGATCGACTGACTTCGGCGCAGACCGCCGAAACCGCCAGCTGAAGTCGGCATTCGCCCTCTGAACGTCGTCGTCGGCTTCATGCGCAGTCGCTTGCGTCGACGGGCGCCTCGGAGGAGCATCGCATGAGGCGCTCGATCATCCAGCGGCCCGCCGGACCGGGAGGCTCCGCCGTCCGGTAAACCGCGGACATCGGCAGCGAGAGGCCGCCATCTGGGACGTCCTCGATGGCCAGGATGACGAGGCGGCCCTCGTCGATGTCCTGACGCACGATGTGGAGCGGCATGCCGCCCCAGCCAAGGCCGCCGAGGAGGAAGGCGTGCTTGGCGAAAAGGTCGCCGAGCCGCCAAGTCGATGGCGACATCACGCCGAACTCGCGCCCGGCGGACAGGTTTGACCGGTCCGTCAGGACGAGTTGCACGTGCTCCGCCAGGGCGGCCTTCGGGATGACCCCGCGGCGCGCCGCCAGCGGATGGCCGGCCGCGGCGACCATGACGAAGGCCACGCTCGCTATGCGCTCGGCCGCGAGGCCGGTGGGCAACGTCGGCAGCGAACCCGCGAGACCGAAGCTCGCGCGACCGTCAACCACCGGTTGCACGGTGGCACCGAGGGCCTCGACGTAAAGGCGCAACGGCGTCGAGGGGAAGCTCTCCCGGAACTCGCGGGCGACCTCGGCGCAGGCCGCGAGGGGGAAGAACACGTCGATGACGGCGGTGAGTTCGGGCTCGAGCCCACCCGCGATACCCTTGGCGCGTGCCTTCAGGCCGTCGACGCCGGCGACCACGACGCGGGCGTCCGCCAGGAGCACGGCTCCTTCGGTCGTCAGGCGCGGGTAGCGACCACTCCTGTCGAACAGGACCACCCCGAGCTGGTGTTCGAGGTTCGCCATAGTCTCGCTCACGGCGGATTGCGTCCGCCGGAGCTTCCGTGCCGCCGCGGAAAAGCTGCCCTCGTCGACGGCGGCCTCGAAGATCCGCAATTGGTCGAGGGACAGTCCGTCGAGCATGACCTGAGCCATCCATCGGGAGGATCGATGGATAGCATCGAAACGTCGGGAGTGCCATCTCCTCCGCGGCCGTGGCATGACCGCGCCGGCTAGGCGCTCGCCGACCGGCTCCGGCAGCGGGCGGGCGGAAGAGCCGACGAAGCCATCGCGCCGCGCGGTCGCGGCCGACCGATCTCGGAGAGGACCTGACGGATGGAGATCGGCATCGACAGTTTCGCCGCCACCATCCCGGATCCGTCGACGGGCCGGACCGTCCCGGCGACGGACAGGATGGCTGCGCTCCTGGCCGAGGTCGAAATCGCCGACCGGGTCGGCCTCGACGTCTTCGGCATCGGGGAGCACCACCGCCCGGAGTTCCTGGACGCCGCCCCCGCCGTCATCCTGGGGGCAGCGGCGGCGCGGACCGAGCACATCCGCCTGACCAGCGCGGTCACGGTGCTCGGCGCCGCCGACCCGGTCCGGGTCTTCCAGGACTTCGCCACCGTCGACCTCGTCGCCAGGGGCCGTGCGGAGATCGTCGTCGGGCGGGGCTCGTTCGGGGAGGCCCATCCGCTCTTCGGCTTCGCCATGCAGGATTACGACGCCCTCTTCGCCGAGAAGCTGGACCTCCTACTAAAGCTGCGCGACGAGACCCACGTGACCTGGAGCGGGCGCTTCCGCCCTGCCTTGACGGGCCAGGGCGTGTACCCGCGGCCGCACCAGGCGCGAATCCCGATCTGGCTCGGCGCGGGGGGCACGCCGGCGTCCTTCGCCCGCGCCGGGACGCTGGGTCTGCCGCTGATGGTGGCGGTCATCGGGGGCGGCTTCGAGCGCTTCCGCCCCCTCGTCGACTTCTATTGGCAGGCGGGCCGCCGGGCCGGGCACGCTCCGGAAACGCTCCGCGTCGGAGTCCATGCCTTGGGCTTCGTCGGCGACACGGACCTCGCCGCCCGCGATGCGTTCTTTCCCGGCTGGGCGCACATGTTCACGGAGATCGGGCGCGAGCGCGGCTGGTCGCGCGCGACCCGCGCCCAGTTCGACGCGGCGTGCGGCCCGAGGGGCGCCTTCCTCATCGGTTCGCCCGAGACGGTCCGCGACAAGATCCTCGAGGCGGACGAGATCCTGGGCGGCCTCTCACGCATCACCTTCCAGATGAGCATGGCGATGCTGGAGACCGAGGCCATGCAGCGTTCGATCGCGTTGCTGGGCACCGAGGTCGCGCCGGCGGTCAAGGCCGGGACGAAGGGGCGGCTCCGTGGGTGAACTGATCGACGGCGCATGGCGGACGGGGGGGATCGAGGGCGTGCTGTCCGACGGCGCCCTGCGCCGCCCCCCTCGGTCTTCCGGGACCGGATCACCGCGGGCGACGGGGGTCCCTTCCGGGCGGAGTCGGGGCGCTATCACCTCTACGTCTCCCTGGCCTGTCCCTGGGCGCACCGCACCCTGATTATGCGCAACCTCAAGGGGCTCGCGCCGATGATCGGCATCTCCGTCGTGCACTGGCTGATGGGCGACGACGGCTGGACGTTCGCTCCCGGTCCGGGGGTGGTTCCCGACACGGTGAACGGCGCGGCGACGCTCCGCCGCATCTACACCCTGGCCGATCCGCACTGCACCACGCGCGTGACCGTGCCGGTGCTGTGGGACAAGGCGACCGGACGGATCGTCTCGAACGGATTGGCCGAGATCCTGCGAATGTTCGACGAGGCCTTCGACGGGCTGGGAGCGGCCGCGGGCGACTACTATCCGCGATCGCACCGCGCCGAGATCGACGCCGTAAACGAGCGCGTCTACGCCGACCTGAACAACGGGGTCTACCGTGCCGGCTTCGCCACGACGCAAGAAGCCTACGAGACCGCCGCGGGCGGCGTCTTCGACACCCTCGACTGGCACGAGGAGCGCCTCGCTGGCCGGCGCTTCCTGCTCGGCGGCGCGATCACCGAGGCCGACATCCGGCTGTTCACAACGCTCGTGCGCTTCGACGCGGTCTACCACGGCCACTTCAAGTGCAATCGCCGCGCCCTCGTCGCCTATCCGGCGCTCTGGGCCTACACGCGCGACCTCTACCAGCATCCGGCGATCCGGCCGACGGTCGATCTCGCCCACGTCAAGGGCCCACTACTACGGCAGCCCGCCCTGGCTGAACACGAGCCGCATCGTCCCCATCGGACCCTACCGCGACTTCGATGCGCCGTGGGGATGCGACCGTCTCCCGAGGTGAGCCGGCCGGGCACGGCGCCGCCCGAGACCGTGTTGGATGGCCGGATCCGCCGGCCGCGACAGCGCTTCCGGAAGGTGCTCCCAGGCCGAAGGTCGTAGCCGGAAAAAAGGCGGACGCAAGGGCTAGGCGCGGGAGGTCCGCCGATCGGACGACTCGGTCGTTCGAGGACGGCCGCCGCGAGACGGACGGTGGACGGCAGCCGATCCGGGTCCTCGCGCGTCGCGGGCGTCGGCGGAGGGTTCGACCATGGTCGTGCCGACCGTTCCGTCAGTCGTCCGTCTCCGGTCAGGCCGGGATCGCCTGCGAGGCGTGGACTCAGTCCGCCCGACGACGCTCGCCGACTGCCGCAGCGGCGCCGGAGATCGCCGCTCCGCGGCATCCCGACGTTTCGTCTCAGAGGAAGCGGTTCCACAACGCGGCGAACTGCGCCCTGCGCAGCCAGAGCACCACCGCGCTGAGCACGAACAGGACGACGGCGCCACCGGGGTTCGTGTGCAGCACGGCCACGTGGGCGAGGAAGGCGAAGGCCATCGTCACAGCCAGGAGCAGCGCGCCGATGGCCGCGAAGCCTGGGACGAGGAGCAGGACGGCTCCGACGATCTCGACCGCGGCGGTGACGTAGCGGAAACCCTGACCCAGCCCGAGCTGGGCGAATGCCTCGACCATCATTGGCACGCTGGTGAGCTTGGCTCCGGCGGCGCCGAGAAAGGCCACGGCGAGGAGCACCTGGAGAACCCAGGAGACGATCGTCCGGATTCGGGAAACGGGTTGGGCGTAGACGGCGTTCGACATTCCAAGGCTCCAGCGATGGTGTGTGTCGACCAGACGTCGCATCCGGGTCCTGCGTGCGGTAGCCTGTATCTCGTGATGCAATCCATCGGCCGGAACGATATGTTGGACGCTGTGACGCGATCGGCTGCGCGCTCTCGCCGCCGCCGATAAGGGAGGGCCGCTCCGCCGCGGACGTGTCGCCGGGTCGAGCGAACCCAGGTCGGAGGGCTCTGGCCTGCTTCGAGGCCGGTACGGGCCGCGCCCTTCCGACGGCGGCAACCGCAGGAAAGGCGTCGGCGACATCCGCGGCATGGACCCGCTCCGGGTCTGGGCCATAGGACGCGCCGGAGGACCTGAGAGGTCACGGTGGCGGTCCGACGTGATGTTCCCGGGTGACGGATGGCGTAGTGATCATGATGCGCTTCGCGCATCGGAGGGCTCGGCGGCGGCGAGGTCCGGAGGGCGGTCCCGCCACATCGCGGATCAGGGCACGCGCGTCGCTATCAGATCGACGTCGACACCGACCTCGAGCGCCACCCACTGGCCCGTAGCCCAGGCGCCCTGGCCGACCCCGAAGCTGGTGCGGACGAGATCGAGGTGTCCCTTGGCGTGGGCCTGATCACCGGCCGTCTGGAGGTGGAACGGCAGGACCGCGTCACGAGTCGTGCCGCGAATCTCGAGGGTTCCGACGGCCTCGTAGTCGCCTTTGCCCTTGTCGACGAAGCGCGTCGCCTCATAGCGCGCCTGCGGCGACTTGCCAACGTCGAACCAGTCTTTCTGCGGCAGCACCAGATCGTACAGCACCGTCGGGATGTGGATCGGCGAGAGCGAGACGACGGCCCATCCGGTGAGGGGCAGGCCCACGAGGAGCAGGTAGAGGATGCCGTGCGCCGCCCCGGCGGCGCGGCGTTCGCGGGCCGGCATGCCGGCCGGGTGCGGAGGCGGCCGACGGAGGAGGCGCCAGGCGAGCCTGGCCGCCGTCAGGGCCAGGACGGTGATGCCGACCGACTTGTGCCACTGGTAGAGTTGGGACTGGCGCATCAGCGTCAGTGCAGCATGCATCATGACCAGACCCAGGCCAATCAGGGCGAGCACGCAGAGCGCGCTCGTCCAGTGCAGGAGGATGGCCACGGTGGAATAGCGCCGCGCGGTGACGACGATTCCCATCGCCGACCTCCGACGCCGCGTTCAGTCGGCGCGCTCGAAGGCGCCCGCGATGGTCAGGTGGAGCTCGTCGCCGATCAACGGCACGTAGGTCTTCACGCCGAACTCGGAGCGCTTCAGCGTCCCGGTCGCGTCGAAGCCGACCGTCTGCTTCTTGTCCAGCGGGTTGACGCCGGCGCCGACCAGGGTCACGTCGAGCACCACCGGCTTGGTGACGCCGTGCAGCGTCAGGTTCCCGGTCATCTTCGCGCGGTTCTTGCCGACCGGCGCGACCTTGGTCGAGACGAAGGTCATGTCCGGGTACTTGCCCGCGTCCAGCCACTGGTCGCTCTTCAACTCGCCGGTGAGCTTGGCGCTGGTGGTCATCACGGAGTCGACGGGGATCTTGATCGAGAGCTTCGCGGCCGCGGGATCGGTCGGCTGGATGTCGAGGGTGCCGGAGACGTCCGAGAAGCTGCCGGTGTAGTTGGAAAACCCCATGTGCGACACCCGCCAGACGACCTGGGTGTGGTTGGGGTCGACGGCGTAGGTGCCGGCCTGGACCTGGGTCGAAGCCTTCTGCGCGAAGGCCGGCGTCGCGAGGGAGAGGAGGATCGAGGCGAGGGCCGAGGCGAGCGGGACGTTCATGTTGAAGCTCCATGGAGGGCGCCGTCGCGCCGATCGGGTCATCGAGGACGACGAGGGTCGGGGCGATCGCCGGGACGACGCCTTCATGACCGGTCGGCCGGTCACCGGAGAAGCCTCCATCTTCCGATGCGTAGCATCGGAGAAGCCGATGGTTCGGGGACAGGGACAGGGCATACCGCGCGACGCTGGCCAACCCCGATGGGCGTGGGCCTGCCGAGGTCGTCGGCGTCCGCCCCGTCCTAGCCGAGCCGGACGCACGCCGGGCGACGGTGCTCCTGGGGACGCGAGCGGGAAACCGTCTCACCTCCTGCCCGATCCGCTCGCATCCATCACCCGCCGCCGTGCTCCGGAGAGAGGATCGGTCAGGTCTCCTCACGGCTCCTGCACGCCACCGGAGGCTTCGTTCATGCAACGGTGCGTTGCAAGCGGCCCGTCTGACGAAAAGCTGCGCCGGGACCTATCGTCAGGGCTGTCGACGAGTCATCCCGATCCGTGCCGACGGAGACGAAGCCAATGCTGACAGTCCGCCCTCGCCACCAGCTCGACAGCGCCGACCTCGGCTGGCTCAAGGCGCGCCACCACTTCAACGTCACGGCCGACGGCAACAAGGCGAACAAGCCGCTCGGTGCGCTGATCGTATGGAACGACGACGAGGTGGCGCCCGGGGAAGGCTTCGGCCGGCACGGTCACCGCGACATGGAGATCATCACCTACGTCCGGGAGGGCACGGTGTCCCACGACGACGATGCCGGCAACGCCGGCGAGACCGGCGCGGGCGACGTCCAGGTAATGAGCGCCGGCACCGGCATCCGTCACGCCGAGCGCAACGGCGGCGACGGGCCGCTGCGCATCTTCCAGATCTGGCTGCGGCCGCGGGCGCCCGGCGGCGCCCCGCGCTGGGGCAGCCGGGCGTTCCCGAAGGGGGCGCGCGCGGGCCGGCTGGTGCCGCTCGCGAGCGGGATGCCGGGCGACGACGAGGCGCTGCCGATCGGGGCCGACGCCCGGGTGCTGGGCGCGACGCTTCTCGCCGGGCAGACCGTCGAGTATCCGCTCGGGCCCGGACGCCACGGCTACCTGGCGCCGTCGCGCGGCGCGGTGCTCGTCAACGAGCATCGCGTCGACACGGGCGACGGCATCGCGGCCGAGTCGGAGGCCGCCCTGTCGATCACCGCCGAGGAGGACGCCGAGTTCATCCTCGTCGACGCCTGAGAAACTGTTTGAGAAGACTCAATGGAGGATGCGTCGCCACAGTACGCTTCCCATGGCGACGTGGATCAGGCGGTGGAAACGTCGATGCGGTTCTCGTAGTGGCGCACGAGGCGGCGCCAGCGGGTCATCCAGCCGAAGGTGCGCTCGACAACCCATCGCTTGGGCAGGACCTCGAAGCCTTTCTGCCCGTCGATGCGCCGGATCACCTCGACGATGAACTCCTTGGCGGCGGCCTTGTCCATGAGCGTGCGCCGGTCGTAGGCGCCATCGGCGAAGAGGTGCTTGATCCACGGCCAGCGCTTGCGGATCGCGTCGAGGATCATCTGCGCGCCGGCGCGATAACGCTTGGTCTTCTTTGGGATCTCAGCCATCCGCCCCTGGCTTGATGATGACCCCACCGCAAGCTTGAATCATGAAAACCGCGGCAAGGCCATTCTTGAACGGGCGCTGAGCGGTCCCGGTCAAAGGAGGCGCCACTCCGGCCGCGAAAGGCGTTTGCCGAGGAACGAGGCCAGGGCCGCGACCCTGGCGCTGCGCGCGCGTACGCTCGGCGTGGTGAAGTACAGCCCGCCGGGCGCCATGGTCCAGCCGGTGAGGAGCGCCTCGACCTGGTGCGAGCGCAGCAGGTCCGCGGCGATGAATTCCGGCAGTTCGGCCATGGCCACGCCCGCCAGCAAGGTCGGGATCAGCGCTTCGACGTTGGTCGCGCGCAGCGGACCGTCCGGCGTGAACACGGCCGTCTCGCCGGTCGCGTCCGCGAACCGCCAGACGTGGCTCCGGGCCCGATAGGCGTAGCCGAGGCAGCGGTGGACGGAGAGGTCGCGTGGATGGGCCGGCCGCCCGTACCGCGCGAGGTACGACGGCGCCGCCACGACGAAGCGTCGGACGGGCGCGAGCTGCTTCACGATCAGCGACGAATCCTCCAGCACCGCTATGCGGAGGGCGGCGTCGAAGCCGTCGCCGATCAGGTCGACCTGGTCGTCGCTCAAGTGCAGGTCGATGCCGACGTCGGGATAAAGGTCGAAGAAGTCGGGCAGGATCGGAGCCACCCAGCGCAGGCCGAACGCCATCGGCACCGCCAGCTTGACCACGCCGCGCGGGCTGCGCGCCGTCTCGAGTCCGTCGTGCTCGATCCCCTCGGCCTCGGCAAGGACCCGGGCCGCCCGCTCGGCGAGACCCTGGCCGAACTCGGTGAGCGCCAATCGGCGCGAGTTGCGGTTGAACAGCCTGCCGCCGAACCGGTCCTCCAGCCGCGAGACCGCACGGGAGACGGTCGCGACCGAGACGCCGAGCCCGCGGGCGGCGGCGGCGTAGGAGCCCTCCTCCGCCACCCTGGCGAAGTAGGCGAGCGCTTCGAAGTCGGGAAGCCTGGTCATCGACGATCCTGCAACGATGATTTGCAATCATGCCTGTTTTGCAAAGTGGCGCAAGATGACATCTGCGTGGAGCGGGCGGATTGATCGTCCCGCTTGACCCTCACACCGGGAGTTCCAGATGACCGTCACTCCCAGCATGCTGATCTACGGCACCTATCGCCTCCACCCCGGCGACGCGGACGCCTTCTAGGTGCTCTGCTCGCGCATGGCGGCCGCGGCGGACCGGCGCGAGGGCCGCGCCTTCCCCGATATCGCGCGCGACATTAGGGACCCGAGCACCTTGCGTCTCGTCGAAAGCTGGCGGGACCAGGCCGCCTTCGACGCGCACATCGCAAGCGACGCCATCGCCGGCGCACTGTAGCAGAAGCTCGGCTTTCAATTTGTATCCGAGACGATCGAAGGTCGCGGACGCGTTTATCGCATTGCAGATCGTGAAAGCGGCCTCGCGAAGTGAGGCCGTAGGGAAATTAAAATCCAATTGGCGCAACAGCTGGCAAACCGAGAACCACATGGTCGGCCTGCCGGCGGCCCTAGCGCGCATGGGGCGCGGCGGGCGACGGTCGCATCGCCGGCCGCCCGCGCCGACTACGCCGCCGCCGTGGTGGTCTCCGCCGAGGATCAGGCCGGCCGCACCTACGAGCTGGCCGGTGAACAGGCTTACACCCTGGCGGAGCTGGGCGCGGAGGTGTCGCGCCAGACGGGCCGGGAGATCACCTACCGCGACATGTCCGAGGCCGAGTACAAGATGGCCGCGATCGACCCGTGCGTCGGCCCGATCGACCTCTTTTCGAAACGAGACGTAGTTTCACTAACTCTTTCCTGATTGTAAGCTGATCCAGCTAGCTTCTGGCATTCAGTCCAGCTGACTTTCAGAATCTTCTCAAAGGAGAGCCAAGAGTCCAGCCAGGTTCTGCGAGTCACAGCCGAAGGGCTGGCCGGTCAGCTGGCCTAGCCGCGCGTGTGTCTCGCGCATGGAACGCCATTTGGCTTCGGGGGCGTGCACGGCAGGGTCCCAGAGCCCGTCGACGTGCAGCACGACCGCCACTCCGGCGCCGGCGGCATCCTTCACCAGCGGCTCGGCGGCGGTAGCACTAGCCGCACAGCGGGTCGTAGGCGTAGTGCAGGGTGGGCGTGGTCATGGGCGCCTGCCTCACACCGCCTGGAGCGCCTGGCGCAGGATCTCGGTCCCGAGCATGGTGGGGCGCCCGATCAGGCGAGCGAGGTCGCCGCCGTCGTCGAACAGGGCGCGTCGAGCCGCGCTCGCGTCGCTGTCGGCAAGGAGCGCCGCGAGGCCGGGCGGCAGGCCGGCGCCCAGCAGCCCGGCCTCACTCCACGCCGAGCACGATCTTGCCTAGAATGTGCCGCTGCTCGGAGCGCTCGCATGGTTCCGGGATCAACCTTCGTTTGGGCCGCGCGCTGATCACCTTTTCGACGTGATCGTCAGCGCAACCCTGGTGAAGGATTGAAGCGCCAGACACCCGTACGGCTCGCGGCGACGTCGAAGGCTAACCACGGTGGCGATGCTTCGCTATAGGCTCAGAACGGCTGCCGCCCCTCTCAATCAGACCGACTCGTAGATTGAGATGAACCAACGGCCGCTTTCGGGATCGTCGCGTGGAAGGCCGTGCGACCTAGTTCGCGCGATGCTGCCGATCGGCCGATTAGCGCGACGGCTGTATCGGTGCGAGGCTGAATCCGCCTGCTCCGCACAACCGCGGGAGCGCAGTCCCTAGCCACCTCGGGGATTCGACATGCCTATCTCAAGATCGCCAGGAGTGGCGGGCTTCTCGGCCTCCTCGGCGTCGACCCTGGCGTTGTACGAGATGAGGTCCGCCCCGACGCCGAACGCGTTCATCGACGTCCGTGCGGCCGAGGGTCGGGTAGCTTTCGAGCAGGTCGTCGACGGTCAACCGTCCGCGAGGTTCTCGTCCACGACTTCGCGAAGACGCGGGTGCCGCGGAAGCACGGAGCTTCGTCCATGAAACCGGGCACGATGACGATGCTGGAGTCCTTTCGCATGGATGCGATCGTGCCCTCGGCGCCGGACGAGTCAACGGGTCTCCGAGGCAGGCCTTTTCCGTCATGGGGGACAACGAACTCACCTGGTGCTCATCGTCACGACTGTGGCCGCCACGATCTCGGCTAGAGGAGTACCGGGCAGGAGCGCCTGCGCCCGGTAGACGGCCTCGGTCAGGTCGAGGAGGCCGACCGGCTTGCCGTACTCCGTCTTGGGGTCGTTGCGGCCTGCGGCGATCCGCTTGCGGTCAACCCCGGTGACGTTTCCAGGGACGTCAGCAGGAACCTGAACCGGACGATAGTCACGTCGTCGGCGGCGACGAGGTGACCGCCGGCGTCGATGACGGTCATCTTCTGTTCGAGTGTCAGATTTTGGCTTCTGGGGTCCAGCCACTCGACGTAAGTCTGGGCGAGGATCACGGCGGCGATGGCGGAGGCATTCATCGGCCTATCCGCCTCCATCGAGCTTTGGGACGTCGTAGGGGCGTTCGACCGTGGTGACGTGGTCGGCGATCCAAGGGTAGAAAATCTATGGGCGGCGTCGTCGCGAGCCGACGACGCTCTCCTGCAGCATCACAACCGAATTGGTGTCGGCCAAGCGCAGGGCGCATTATGGCTTCAGGCATCGCGCGAGCCAACGGCAGGCCTTCCGCGCGACCCATCTGCTGCTCGCCGCCGACGCCGCGACCTCCCTTTCGTGAAGACGGAAGCGCAGGGCGGCCGCGTGCATGTCGGCGAAGACCTCGAAGGCCTTCTCCAAGAGAAGGCCCTCCGCTCCGTCGACCCTGAGCACCGCGCCGCAACCTCCGGAAGACAACGCCGCGGTCCTGCCGTGACCCAAGTCGCCGTCGAGACCATCGAAATGGACGACCGGCCAAGCCGGATAGCTCTCGCGTCCCGCCTCGCTTACGGCGCGGACCTCGACCACGTGCCATTCCGCGGCGAGAAAGCCAATGATAATCCGATTGCGTGACGGTCTCAACGGCGCGCGAGGCCCGCAACAATCCCAATCGCGGTTTCGCCCGCAAGCCTTGCGGGCGCAGTCCTTCGGGCTTTTCCGTCTAAGTCGCCCACAAGTCGCCCAGGGCGACGTTCTTGACCTGCAGAAGGCTCCTTCTAAAACAAGGAAAACTAGCCGTTACAGCGGGTTGTCTTGGTGAGCGCGTCGGGGTTCGAACCCGAGACCCTCTGATTAAAAGTCAGATGCTCTACCGGCTGAGCTACGCGCTCGAAGGGTCGAGGGGGGAGGTAGCGGCTCGGGCGCGCCGATGCAAGGCCGAGAGATGCGAGGCCCCGCGACATCGGCGCCGGCGCCAGGGTGCGTGGCCGGCTGCTAACATGATGCCTGCGGCTTTATCGAGTTGGGCGAGGCCGTGCCGCGGCGGCTTGAGAGGGATGCGCGTTGGCCGAGGATCTGCCGGAACTGCCGGAGGGCGCCTTCGACAAGGTAGACGCGGGCGACGACGCCGGCTTCTACGCGCCGCCGCGCCTCGTCACCCACATCGACGAGGATGCCACGGCGGCGCTGACCGCCTTCTACCGCGAGGTGCTGCCCGCCGGCGGCACCGTGCTCGACCTCATGTCGAGCTGGGTCAGCCACCTGCCGCCGGACATGCGGTTCTCCGCCGTGATCGGCCACGGCATGAACGAAGCCGAGCTTGCCGCCAACCCGCGCCTCGCCCGCTTCTTCGTGCAGGACCTCAACCGCAGGCCGAGCCTTCCGCTCGATGGCGGGAGCTGCGACGCGGCGCTGTGCTGCGTGGGCGTGCAGTACCTGCAGCAGCCGGCAGCTGTGTTCGCCGACGTCGCGCGCGTGCTGCGGCCAGGCGCACCTTTCGTCGTCAGCTTTTCCAACCGCTGCTTCCCGACCAAGGCGGTGGCGATCTGGCGGGCCTTGGACAGCAGCGGCCACGCCTCCTTGGTACGGCTCTACCTCGAGCGCGCCGGCTTCGCCGATGTCGAGGCCCGCGTCCTCGCCGACGGCCGTCGCAGCGACCCGCTCATCGCCCTGATCGGACGGGCGCCCGGCGGCCGACCGGCGGTCTCATCCGATCAGGGGTGACGGCGCGGATGGGTCTGGTCGAAGGTTTGGGCCTGCGCGGCGAGGCCGAGCGTGCCGAGCAGCGCGGCAGGCTGAGAATGCGGGCGATTGCCATGGTTTGTCCCTTTCGCGACCCTGACGCGGCGGTCTTGGAGAGAACGGACGAAGGCGCCGATCCTTACGACGCCTGATCAGGGCTTCGGCGGCTGGACAGGCTTGCCAGCGAGCGCGTGGCTGACCAGCGCGGCGCGGCTCTCCGGGCTCAACCCGGCCAGGGCGTCGATCAGCGCTGCGTCGACGGCCTCGTCGGCATCCCGGTTGGTCTGCCGGAGCGCCTGGAAATCGGCGACGACTTTGACCTGGTCGTAGGTCGGGGCGGCGATATCGGTCTCGAGCTGCAGGCGCGCGTCGCGGTGGGCCTGGCGTGCGGCCCGGATCGCCGGGCGATGCGGCGCCATGGCGGCGCGGAAGCGTTTCCGATCCTCCTGCGGCAGCGCCTGGACGTGCGCCGGCGGCACGAGAGCCCCCGAAGCCACTCTGGGCGGTTCGGCATTGTGCCGACGTTCGCCGAAGACGCGGCCGAGCACGGCGCCACCGAGGAAGACGTTGAGCAGGAGCGAGGTGACAGCGACCGCGACCAGGACGCGGCGATCAATCCACATCGACGGTCCCCACCGATGGGCCGAGCGCGCTGGCGAGCACCTGGTCGGGATTGTCGTCGTGGACGACGAGCGTGACGTCGCCGACCATGATCCCGAGCACCAGCACCGCCGCGATGGCCGCGCCCCAGCCGGCGCGCCGCAGTATCGGCGGGGCGCGCCGGAGCATCGAGGGCTTTTCCTGCGGCCGTTGCGTCGCGACCGCCGCGAAGCGATCGAGGCCGGCGAAGTCGGGCAGCGCCAGCGCGCGCTCGATCTCGATCATGGACGCGTGCAGGGCGCGCGCGGGCACCGAGGCGGCGAGCAGCGCCTCGGCGTCGCCGCGCGCCTCCGTCGGCCAACGCTCCAGCGCTCCACCCCAGCGGTCCAGGTTGTCCTCGAAGATCTGCAGGTCGATCATGGGTCCTCCGACCCTTCAGCGAGAGAAAGGCGCAGCGCGCGGCGCGCGCGCACCAGGAGAAGCTCGAAGGCGCCGACGGAGGTCTCCATTGCCGCCGCGCCCTCGGCATTCGAGAGTTCGGCGTCGTAGGAGAGGCTGATCGCCCGCCGCTGGCGCTCGGGCAGCGCGGCCACGGCGGCGCGCACCCGGGCGGCACGCTCCTGCGCGAGCAGGATCTCGTCGGCAGTGGCGGCGGGGTCGGGCGTGTCGGGCGCCTCGTCGAGCGTAGTGGCTCGCTGCCGGCGGGCGCCGTCGATGCACAGGTTCACGGCGACGCGCGACAGCCAGGCCGCGTAGCTGGCACCCCCGCCGCCGTCCTGCCGCGACTGCCAGCTCGGCGCCTTGACCCAAGCCCGCGTGAACACCTCCTGCACCACGTCCTCCGCCGCCGCCCGGCTGCCGACCGAGCGCATCGCCACCGCCATCAGGCGACGCCGATGACGCGCCACCAGCTGGCCGAACGCCGCCTTGTCGCCGCGCCCCGCCCGCCCGACGAGCTCGTCATCCGTCGCCTCCGCCACCATGTCCGCCGTCGTGGCCCAACCCTGATGATGAAACGCACGAGCGGCCGCGATCCTACGCGTCCGGCTGCGTTCCCTTCCTCCGACGTGCAGAATGGCCTAAGCGGAGGCGTTCCTCGCGCCCCTCGGACCCATGATCCGCCTCGACAAGATCAGCAAGCAGAACGGCAAGCAGATCCTCTTCATCGAGGCTTCGGCCGCGCTGCAGAAAGGCGAGAAGGTCGGGCTGGTCGGCCCCAACGGCGCCGGCAAGACCACGCTGTTTCGCATGATCACCGGCGAGGAGCCGCCCGACGAGGGACAGGTCTCGACCGATCGCGGCGTCACGATCGGCTATTTCAGCCAGGACGTCGGCGAGATGGCCGGCCGCAGCGTCGTTTCCGAGGTGATGGACGGCGCCGGCCCGGTCAGCACGGTGGCGGCCGAGCTGAAGGAGCTGGAGGCCGCGCTCGCCGACCCCGAGCGCCTCGACGAGATGGAGGCGGTGATCGAGCGCTACGGCGAGGTGCAGGCGCGCTTCGAGGAGCTCGACGGCTACGCGCTGGAGGGGCGCGCCCAGGAGGTGCTGGCCGGGCTCTCCTTCGCCCAGGAAATGATGGACGGCGACGTGGGCCTGCTGTCGGGTGGCTGGAAGATGCGCGTGGCGCTCGCCCGCATCCTGCTGATGGACCCCGACGTCATGCTGCTCGACGAGCCCTCCAACCATCTCGACCTCGAGAGCCTGATCTGGCTCGAGGCCTTCCTCAAGGGCTTCGAGGGCGCGCTGCTGATGACCTCGCACGACCGCGAGTTCATGAACCGCATCGTCGGCAAGGTCGTCGAGATCGACGGCGGCGTGCTCACCACCTATTCCGGCGACTACGCCTTCTACGAGCAGCAGCGCGCGCTGGCCGAGACCCACCAGCAGTCGCAGTTCGAGCGCCAGCAGGCGATGCTGGCCAAGGAGATCAAGTTCATCGAGCGCTTCAAGGCGCGGGCCTCGCACGCCGCGCAGGTGCAGAGCCGCGTGAAGAAGCTCGACAAGATCGAGCGCGTCGAGCCGCCCCGCCGCCGCCAGAGCGTGGCCTTCGACTTTCCGCCGGCACCGCGCTCGGGCGACGACGTCGTCGCCTTGAAGAAGGTGGCGAAGCGCTACGGCCATCGCACCATCTACGAGGGGCTCGACTTCTCGGTGCGCCGCCGCGAGCGCTGGTGCGTGATGGGCATCAACGGCGCCGGCAAGTCGACGCTGCTGAAGCTGGTGACGCATTCGACGCGGCCGGACGAAGGCACCGTCGCGCTCGGCGGCAGCGTCAAGCTCGGCTATTTCGCCCAGCACGCCATGGATCTGCTCGATGGCGAGGCGACCATCTTCCAGGACCTCGAGGCCTCGTTCCCGCAAGCCGGCCAGGGCTCGCTGCGCGCGCTCGCCGGCTGCTTCGGCTTCTCCGGCGACGATATCGAGAAGCGCTGCCGCGTGCTCTCGGGCGGCGAGAAGGCGCGCCTCGTCATGGCCAAGATGCTGTTCGACCCGCCCAACTTCCTGGTGCTCGACGAGCCGACCAACCATCTCGACATCGCCACCAAGGAGATGCTGATCAAGGCGCTGGCGCAATACGAGGGCACGATGCTGTTCGTCTCGCACGACCGGCACTTCCTCGCCGCGCTCTCCAATCGCGTCCTCGAGCTGACGCCGGACGGCATCCACCAGTACGGCGGTGGCTATACTGAATACGTGGCGCGCACCGGCCAGGAGGCGCCCGGCCTGCGGAGCTGAGCGTCCAGCTCAAGCTTGCGGGAGCCTGCCGTAGCGACGTCGAGGCCGCCGGCGACGAAGGCCGCTGCAACGGGTCCTTGCACCAGGCAAGACTAGCTGTAGGTCCGTCGGAAGAGAGTCAGTCGACTGCCATGGGCTGTCCGGCCGAAACCTGCGCGCGTGGGGAAGCGCTGGAAGACTCGCACGGGATCGTCGGAGGAGAGCACCGCCGACCCCAGGCGGATGCGCCGCGTGCGGCCGGCGATGGCGGCGAGGACAACCTCGGGCGCCGAGATCGCGAAGTCGGAGCGATGGTGCTCGCCGATGCCGATGAAGTCGATGCCGCACGCATCGGCGAGAACGGCTTTCTCGATGACGTCGCGGATGACCTGAGCCTCGCGGAGCGGCGCGCCGTCATCGTCCGAGGTGACGTCGCCGAACGTGTCCAGACCGAGTTCAAGGTGCTGTGCCATGGGTGTCCGGGGAGCATGTCTGAACGTGACACCTCGGCGCCTAGCAGAGGACGCAGGCCGCGGCCAGGACGGCCGATCCGCTTTCGCAGCCCGCGGGGTGTTTCCGGCCCGGCAACGGCCCACCTAAGAAGGGGCACGACGGCGAGGGATGACGACGATGACCAAGTGGACGGCGGCGGAGATTCCGGACCTTACCGGACGGATCGCGGTGGTGACGGGGGCGTCGAGCGGCATCGGCGAGGCCGCCGCCGACGCGCTGCTCGCCAAGGGCGCCGAGGTGGTGCTGGCGGTGCGCAACGCCGACAAGGGCGAGCGCGTGCTTGCGGCCATGCTGCGGGCTCACCCCGGGGCGAAGGCGCGGGTGATGATCGTCGACCTTGCCGACCTCGCCAGCGTGCGCGAGTTCGCCGACAAGGCCGTCCGCGCCCTGCCGCAGATCGACATCCTGCTCAACAACGCCGGCCTCGGCATGCAGCGCACACGGGCCGTCACCGTCGACGGTTTCGAGCGGCAATTCGGCACCAACCATCTGGGCCAGTTCGCGCTGACGAGCCTGCTGCTGCCGGCCCTGCTCAAGGCGCCGTCGCCCCGCGTCGTCTCGATCTCGTCGCTGGCGCATCGCGGCGGCACCATCGACTTCGAAGACCTGCAGGGCGCCAAGCGCTACGGCGGGGGTAAGGCCTACAACCAATCCAAGCTCGCCAACGTGCTGTTCGCGCTCGAGCTCGATCGCCGCGCCAAGGCCGCGGGGGCGCGGCTCGTCAGCGTCGCCGCCCACCCCGGCGTCGCCGCCACCGGCTTCATCGCCGCCATCGGGCTGCCGGGGCTGATAAGCACGATCGCCGAGGCCGGCATGAAGATCGCCGGGCAGAGCGCGGCACGCGGCGCCCTGCCCGGCCTCTACGCCGCGACGATGCCTGACGTGAAGGGTGGAGACTACTACGGCCCCGACGGAGTCGGCGAGGTCCGCGGCTACGTGAAACGCGCCGGTTTGTCGGCGCAGGCGCGGGATCCCGCCCTCGCGGCAAGCCTGTGGAGCGTTTCGGAAGAGCTGACCGGCGTAACCTATCGCCAGCTGGAGCCGCGCTTCCGCAACGCGTGACGGCGGCGCTTTACCCGTCGCCAGAGGCTTCACGCGCCGCAAGCCGACGGGCATGGTCCTGCGAGATGATCGCGGAGTGCAGGCTTGAACGGTCTCGATCCCATCCTCTACTGGTCAGCCCTGACGGCCGCCGCCACCGCGATCCTGGTGCCGGGTGTCAGCCGCGGCTTCGCGGCGGTCGCGGCCGCGATGCTCGTCAGCGGCCCCATCCTCCTCGCCGCCGCGCCCGGCGCGAGCGCGTGGTTCGCGCTGCCCGTCGCGCTGTTCCTGTTTGCGCCGGGCGCGGCAGGCCTGCGCGTCAACGCCGCGATCGGCGCCGAGCGCTACCGCACCGCCTTTGCCTGGTCGTTGGTCCGGGCGGCGCTGCATCCCTTGGATGGTGCCTTCGCCTTGGCTCGCTATTGCCGCGCGATGGCTTCGCTCCAGCATGGGCGCGAGACGCAGGCGCTGGCGCGGCTGCGGACGCTGATGAACCATCCGAGCATGGTCGGACTGCTGGCACGCCTGCAGCTTCACGACGGCGCGAACGGCGGGCCGCTGTTGGACGATCCCCAGCTCGACGAGCCCACGGGAGCGTTCCGGCTGCGGGCGCTCGGCATGGCGGGGCGGACCGACGCCATGATCGATCTCTATCGCGCTCTCCTCGCGCGGCGGCCCGCCCTGCCGATGTCGCAGGAAGCCACCCGCGCGGCGATCGTCCTCATGTACGCCGGACGGCCGCGCGGCGTGGCGGCGCTCGCGCGCGGGCCGCGGTCCGGCGCCAGCCCGGCGTCGCGCGCGTTCCACATCGCCTATGCCACCCTGGCGGCGGGCGATGACGGAGGCACGGCGGCGCTCGCCGTCTTGCGCGAGCAGGCCGCCAGCGACGACGGGGTGGCCCGTCGGCGCGCGGCGTCGTGCCTGTCGGAGCCGCCGGTCGCGGTCGCGCCGCTCGACGCCGAGCGCGCCGGCTTCCTCGACCGGCTCGAGGCGGCGATCACGTCGCTGCCGAGACGCCGGCCCTGGTGGCGCGCGCCGATGAGCTTCGGGCTGATCGCCCTCAACCTCGCGGCCTTCGCGGTCGAAGCGATCGCCGGCAGCACCACCGACAACGACGCGCTCTACGCGCTCGGTGCCCTGCCGACGGTCCATTTCGCGTGGCCGGACGATGCGTGGAGGCTTGTCACCGAAATGTTCCTGCATTCCGGTCCGATCCACATCGGCGCCAACATGCTCAGCTTGCTGGTACTGGGGCCTCTGGTGGAACGCATGCTCGGACCATGGCGCTTCCTGCTGCTGTACCTTGGGTCCGGGCTCGCGGCGAACGTCGGCTGCGTCCTGCTCGCCGACGCAGGCGTGCTGCGCGCCGAGCTGATCGTCGGCGCCTCCGGCGCGATCATGGGGCTGGTCGGAGGCGTTGCCGGCTCGGCGCTGCGCACCTGGATCACCACCCGCTCGCCGCTGTTCGGGCGCAGGCTGATGGTCGTGGTCGCCTTTCTCGCCCTGCAATTTGCCATCGACGCGACCATCCCGCACGTGAGCTCGGCGACACACCTCATCGGCGCCGGCGCCGGGTTTCTGCTGGGGCTGTTGCTGCCATTCCGCTGGCCGCTGCCGCCGGAGGCCTTTGCCGACAGCATCGAACCGGCGGCGACATCGTCGGGAAGTATCCCGCAGCTACGTGCCGCGCCCGCCGCGTTCCGCCGCCTTGCCGCCCTTCTCGCCTTCGGGTCGATCGCGACGAGCCTGTGGCTCGCCTTCAGCTACGGTTGAGCGCTCGCGTCACGCCAGCCGGCTCACACCGGCTCAAGCTCGGCCACCTCGTCGTCGGTGAACACGCGGCCGCGGGTCAGGAAGCGCTGGCCGCGGCCGTTGTCCAGGCTGAACATGCCGCCGCGGCCGGGCACGACGTCGATGATGAGCTGGGTGTGCTTCCAGTATTCGAACTGGTCGCGGTTGATGTAGACCTGCGCGCCGCCGATCGGGCCGAGGCGCACGTCGCGGTCGCCGACCATGTAGTCGCCGATCGGGTAGCACATCGGCGCCGAGCCGTCGCAGCAGCCGCCGGACTGGTGGAACAGGATCTCGCCGTGCTCCTCCTGCAGCGCCTTGATCAGCGCGAGCGCGGCCGGCGTCGCCTCCACCCGCACGACGTCTTGCCTGTCCATGGTGTTCTCCCAACGAGCGCCTGAAACGCGACCGGCACCCCGCGGGGCGCCAGCCACTCGTTCTATGTAGGATCGGCCTAGAAGAAGCCGAGCTTCTTGGCCGAGTAGCTGACCAGCATGTTCTTGGTCTGCTGGTAGTGGTCGAGCATCATCTTGTGGTTCTCGCGGCCGATGCCGGACTGCTTGTAGCCGCCGAAGGCGGCGTGAGCGGGGTAGGCGTGGTAGCAGTTGGTCCACACGCGGCCGGCCTGGATGGCGCGGCCGAAGCGGTAGGCGCGGGTGCCGTTGCGGGTCCAGATGCCGGCGCCCAGGCCGTAGAGCGTGTCGTTGGCGATGGCGAGCGCGTCCTCGTCGTCCTTGAACGTCGTGACCGACAGCACCGGCCCGAAGATCTCCTCCTGGAAGATGCGCATCTTGTTGTGGCCCTGGAACACCGTGGGCTGCACGTAGAAGCCCTCGGCGAACTCGCCCGTCTTCATGTTGCGCTCGCCGCCGGTGAGCACCTTGGCGCCCTCCTGCTTGCCGATGTCGATGTACTGGAGGATCTTCTCCATCTGCTCGGACGAGGCCTGGGCGCCGATCATCGTGCTCATGTCGAAGGGCGAGCCCTGCGTAATCGCCTCGACGCGCTTGATGGCGCGCTCCATGAAGCGGTCGTAGATCGACTCGTGCACCAGCGCGCGGCTCGGGCAGGTGCAGACCTCGCCCTGGTTGAGGGCGAACATGGTGAAGCCCTCAAGCGCCTTGTCGAAGAAGTCGTCGTCCTCGTCGGCGACGTCCTTGAAGAAGATGTTGGGCGACTTGCCGCCGAGCTCCAGCGTCACCGGGATCAGGTTCTGCGAGGCGTATTGCATGATGAGCCGGCCGGTCGTCGTCTCGCCGGTAAAGGCGATCTTGGCGATGCGGTTGGACGAGGCCAGCGGCTTGCCGCACTCCAGGCCGAAGCCGTTGACGATGTTGAGCACGCCCGGCGGCAGCAGGTCGCCGATGAGCTCCATCACGACGAGGATCGAGGCCGGGGTCTGCTCGGCCGGCTTCAGCACCACGCAATTACCGGCAGCGAGCGCCGGGGCCAGCTTCCACACCGCCATCAGGATTGGGAAGTTCCAGGGGATGATCTGGCCGACGACGCCGAGCGGCTCGTGGAAATGGTAGGCGACCGTGTCGTGGTCGATCTCGGAGATGCCACCCTCCTGCGCGCGGACGCAGCCGGCGAAGTAGCGGAAATGGTCGATCGCCAGCGGGATGTCGGCGAAGGTCGTCTCGCGGATCGGCTTGCCGTTGTCCCATGTCTCGGCCAGCGCGACGAGGTCGAGGTTGTCCTCGATGCGGTCGGCGATCTTGTTGAGGATGCCGGCGCGATGGGCCGGCGAGGTCTTGCCCCAGGCGTCCTTGGCGGCATGGGCGGCGTCGAGCGCCAGATCGACGTCGGCGGCATCGGAGCGGGCGATCTCGCAGATGACGTGACCGGTGATCGGCGAGGTGTTCTCGAAGTAGCGGCCGTTCACCGGATCGGTGAACTTGCCATTGATGAAGTTGCCGTAGCGCGACTGGAATGGCGGCTTCAGCGTCTGGTTCTGGCCCAGGAATTCCGGCTTGTTCATTGGATGTCTCCTCGGTGGGTCCGGGGGCGATCACGATGGAGCACCATGACGAACCGTCCCGGCGCCGCTCTTGATCCAGGCGGCGTTTGCGAGACCCATCATAGCGAAAGCGACCGTCAGCGCATGCGAAATCGTCACACGCAAGCTCGGACTTGAGGACGAGGCCCAGGCGCTTGACACTCGATATGGGTGTGGTCTCCAGCGTCACCCGGCGGCTTTCGGGAGTAAAATTTCAGCTGCGTCGCATTAAGCCTGGCACCTGCGAGGATGCAGGCCTGACAGGTCCCTGAAGGCCGCAACCAGCCGGACGTCGTCGATCGCTGTCGAAGGATGCCGGCGAGCGCAAGGCGACGCGTCCTTCCGACTTGCGACCCTGCCGAAGCAAACCGCCCCGCGCCGCGAGCAAGCGCAATGACGGCCTTGCCAAGCGTGCCGGCGAGCTCCGGGATGTCACAAGCTTGTCGTAAGCCAATGATTATCTTCGAGAATGTTTGCGCATCTCGCTACCGGATCCTCGCTGACGCTGGTCATGCTCGGCGCCTGCTTCATCCTCGTCCTCGCCTTCGAGTTCTCGAACGGCTTCCACGACACCGCCAACGCGGTCGCCACCGTGATCTACACGCACTCGCTGACGCCCGTACAGGCGGTCGTCTGGTCCGCGCTGTGTAATTTCCTCGGCGTCGTCCTCGGCGGCATCGCGGTCGCGTACGCCCTGGTCGAGATCCTGCCACCGGAGGTGCTGTCGCCACCCAACGGCGGCACCGCTGTCGGCATGCTGATCGCCCTGTTCGTGACGGCGCTCGGCTGGAACGTCGTGACCTGGCTCTTCGGCATCCCGAACTCCTCTTCCCACGCGCTGATCGGGTCGCTCGTCGGCATCGCGCTGGCGAGCTCGATCCGCAACCGGCATATCGGTCAGGGCGTGCAATGGAAGGCGATCTTCGAGGTGCTGGAGGGTCTGCTGTTTTCGCCGCTGCTCGGGTTCGTGCTGGCGCTGCTGCTGTTCCAGCTCGCCAAGCACTTCCTGCACGACAAGAACCTGTTCGAGCCGCCGAAGGAAGGCAAAGCGCCGATCTGGTGGATGCGCGGCCTGCTGATCGCCACCTGCACCGGCGTCTCCTTCGCCCACGGCACCAACGACGGCCAGAAGAGCATTGGCCTCATCATGTTGACGATCATCGGCCTGCTGCCGGCGACCTTCGGCCTGAACCTCGACACGCCTGGCCAAGACCTGCACACGCTCGGTCGGCGGATGGGCGAGGCCAAAACCCTGATCGAGCGCTACGGTGACGACAAGAAGACGCTCGGCGTCGACGCCGCGGGCAGCATCGCGAAACGGCTCGCGCCGCTCGACTCCATCGAGGCGCTGCCGAAGGCGGAACGCATCGGGCTGCGCAACGACGTCTACCGCGTGCTCGCCGAATTGGAGACGATCGGCGAGTCGAGCCACGTGCCGAAGCCGGATCAGGAGAAGGCCAAGGCCCTCCACAAGGCGACCGGGACCCTCGTCACCTACGCTCCCTGGTGGGTGAGGGTGCTGAGCGCCGTCGCCCTCGGTCTGGGCACGATGATCGGCTACAAGCGAATCGTCGAGACGCTGGGCGAACGCCTCGGCAAGCAGCACCTGGTGCCGGCGCAGGGCGCCGCCGCGGAGATCGTCGCGGCGGCCCTGATCGGCGGCGCTGGCGTGACCGGCCTGCCGGTGTCGACGACGCACGTGGTGACCTCGGGCATCGCCGGCACGATGGTCGGCTCAGGCGCCGGCGTTCAAGGCAAGGTCATCTGGCAGATCGCGCTGGCCTGGGTGCTGACCTTGCCGATGACGGTCGCGATCGCGGGCGGGCTGTTCCTCGTCCTGGCATGACGGATATCGTCATGACCAACGCCGACATGCCGGTCGGATCGATCTCTATCCATTCCCATCATCATCACGACATCATCCGCCGCATGTCTGTCGCCATTGCCATCACCACCGCTCCCATCGCCGGGACTTGCGAAGCCAGCAAAGCGTACAAGCGTCCTATTGCGAGATGGACCGATGTAACCCGACGATCCGAATCAAGGGCGGAAGATCTCGAAAACAGGCCGCCGTCCTCTTCGGCGGCCATTCGGGACATGGTAGTATCTGATCACGCGGATGGCGGCGGGCGTGGGACGGCCAGTTTCGCGATAGGTGAGGGCACCATCCATGAACCGTCCGGCACTGCAGCCGCCGCTCATGAGCCTCGAGGATTTCGAGGAGTTGCTCGCTGATGCACCTGCCGACGAGCGCTGGGAGCTGATCTCCGGCCGGCTCTCGCGGATGATGGTCGGTGCGCGCTGGGAGCACAACCAGATCATCACCAACCTCAACGTGGCGCTGGTGAACCGCTTTCGTGCCGATCGCCGGCCGTGCCGCACGCTCGTGGAAACCTTCCGGATGCGGAAAGAGGAGGCGCTGTCGTCGCTCCTCCCCGATCTCATCGTCTACTGCCGGCCGCTGCCGCGAGGCGCGACGTCGCTCGACGATCCCTCCATCGTCTTCGAGGTGCTCTCCGAGGGCACGCAGCGCCGCGACCGCGAGGACAAGTGGGCGGTCTACCAGACTCTGCCGAGCCTGAAGCACTACGTGTTGGTGACGCGCGACCGCGCCCACGTGGAAACCATCGACCGCGGCGAGAACGGCGAGTGGAGCGGCCATCGCATCGCCGACGGACTCGAGGCACGCCTCACCCTGCCCTCCTTCGGCATCGACGTTCCGCTCGCCGAGATCTACGCCGACGTGCTAATCTCTTAGGCGCTCCTGGACATCAAAACTGGCCTCGGCCCGGCACATGATGACCTGCGACGCCGCGGTCCTCGACGGCACGCCAGTGGTCGGGGGCACTCGCGTGCCGGTACGCGCCGTGGCCGCCATGCTGAAAAAGGCTCCGCTTGCCGAGGTGCTGCGCCGCTACCCGATGCTGAACGACCATCAGGTCGAGCTCTGCGCCCTCTATGCGCGCAGCTGTCTCGCCGGCGACGCTCCGGCGGTCCGAGCGATGCTGGGCCTGCCGACGGTCATCGTCGAGCGCGTCCGCCGCGACAAGCCTCTGGAACGATAGCTCAGCCGGTTCGGAACCGGGCGATCGCCGGCGACAGGCGCTCGCTCACCATCGTGCGGATCGCGGCAATGTCGAACAGCGCCACCAGGCCGCCGTAGACCAGCACGCCGGCGGCGATCTGCACCAGCAGCAGTGCCAGGCTCGGCGGCTCCGCGCGCAGCGGCAGCAGCACCAGGGCCATCGCGGTCGTCGAAAGCACGGTGCCGACGAGGTCGCGCGCGCGCGGCCACGCCGGGCGCGAGCGGCAGGCCAGTGCGACCAGCGTCGCCAGCGCCAGCGCGAAGGCGCCGGACTGGGCGATGGCAAGGCGCAAGGGGTCGCCATCGTGCGGCATGAGGAACAGGATGAGCGGGTCACCGACGAGGGCCACGGCGGCGGCGGCGATGAGCGGCGCGGTGCGTTTGGCGATCTGGAAGATCGGGTTGATCGCGTAGAGGATCATCGAGAAGCAGAACAGCCCTGGCATCATCAGGGTCAGCAGCCCCTCGAAGGGCCCGCGGTACTGCTGCGGCACGATCAGCGCCTGCATGGAGGGCAGCACCAGCCAGATGCCGGCGCAGGCCGGCAGCAGCACGGCGATGACAATCGCCATGTTGTCGGCGATGCGCTGGCGGGCGCCCTCATTGCCGTGGCGGTCGTGGGCGCGCACGGCGATCTGGAACAGCAGCACGTCCGCCGTCGAGCCGATCGCCTGCACCGCCTTCGAGCCGATGTCCCAGGCCAGCGAGAACTGCCCGGTCTCGGCGAAGCCGTAGTAGACCGTGATCAGCGCGCGGTTGGCGAGCGGGATGCAGAGATAGAGCAGGTTAGCGGCCACGACTGGCATGGCGTAGCGCAGCAGCGAGGCGGCGATGGAGCGGTGCGCCAGGCGTGCCTCGGCGCCGGGATCGGCCAGCGCGGCGCGGGCGCAGACCACCGAGCCGGCGAGCGAGATTACGCCGCCGATCAGCGCCATGCGCGCCGAGCCAAACCAGAATGCGCCGCCGCCGGTGAGGGCCAGCGCGAAGAGATTCTTGACGATGACGAGCTTGACGTAGAGCCCGTCGTGGAAGCGGGCGCGAACCAGCGCGGTATTGAAATCGAACAGGCCGTTGGCCACGGCGGCGCCAAGCGCCAGCGCGATCATGCCGTGCGACAGCGGGAACTTGACGCCGGTCAGGAACAGCAGCGTCGTGCCGACCGCCATGCCGACCGTGATGAGCGCGAAGGCGACGTCGAGCGTCGCGCGCAACGCCGGATCCTCGCCGCGCGATCGTTCCGAATAGAACCGCGTCGCGCCGAGCCTCAGCCAGTCGAGGAAGGCGGTCTGCACCGCCACCGCGGTGGCCAGCGCCAGCGCGAAGCGGCCGTATTCCTCCGGCCCGAGGAACTTCGCCACGAGCAGGCCGACGACAAAATTGAAGGCGACGTTGAGGAAGAAGGCGATCAGCACCTTCATGCGCGCCGCGGCTCCCGCGTTATCGTCAGCTTCGGCGTGCCCATCGGGCACCACACATAGCGCGCGAGCGATAAGGAGTCGTTGCCGCCCGCGGAACGACCCTCACGAGCGCGCCTGCTCGTCGAAGGCCATGCGGCCCGAGGCGCCGCGGTGCCAGACGTAGACGGCGTAGTCCGGCGGCATGGCGGGGTCGCCCTTGGCATCGAACTCGAGATCGCCCAGCACCGTGGCAAAGGTGCGACCCTCGTGCATGGCGGCGGCGAGCTTGGCCGGCTCGATCGAGCCGGCCGTCGTCGCAGCCTGCGCCATGACCTGCACCGCGGCGTAGGCGTAGAACACCGCGAAGTCAGGCTCGATTCCTCTCGCCTGGAGGCGGCGGAGCAGGTCGGCCGCGGCGGCGCGCGTGCGCGGATCTTCCGGGAAGACGACGAGCGCACCGTCGGCGGCGGGGCCGGCGACGGTCGCGAACTCGTCCGAGGCCATCGCCGTGCCGCCGATCAGCGTGGCGCGGGCGCCGATATCCCGCAACTGCCTGGCGAGCAGGCCGGCGTCGGCCGCTGCGCCGCCGAACACCACGACCTGGGCGCCGGCCGCCTTGATGCGTCCGGCCAGGGCGGCAACATCGCGCGCGCCCTTCTCGAACGACCCGTAATACACGTCCTTCACGCCGACCTGGCCGAGGCGGCGGCGGACATCGTCGGCGAAATCTTTGCCCGCCCCGCTGCGGTCGTGGACGATGGCCACCCGCGCGACGCGGCGGGCCGCGACGAAGCGGGTCAGGACGGCAATCTCGCCGTCGGACCGGCCGCAGGTGCGGAACATTGTTCCCAGCCCGCGGTCGGTGACGAGCGGCGCCGCGGCGGTGGGGGTGATATCGAGCGCGCCGGCCTCGGCGTAGATGGCGGAGGCCGGCACCGTCACGGCGGACGAGAAGTGCCCGACGACGAGGCCGACCTTGTCGGCGACGAAGCGCCTGGCCACCTCGGCACCCTTCCTGGGGTCGTTGCCGTCGTCGCGCGGCACCGGGATCGCGCGGCGGCCGGCGAAGCCCTCGCCGAGGTCCGAGATCGCCTGCTCGACCCCGAGCAGGATGGCGTTGCCATAGACCGCATCCGGCCCGGAGAACGGTGCGCCGACGCCGATGCGCACCGCCTGCGCCAACGCGCCGGGCGCCCAGCCGGTGAGGCCGATCAGCAGCGCGGCGAGGACGGCGGCGCGTCTCACGGCTTGCGGCGCCCGGAACCGGCCGGGCCGCGCCCGGTCGACCGCCGCGGCTTGGCCACGGGCGCCGCCGCCCGACGGCTCGTCGCCGGCTTGGTCGCTGCCAGCTTGGCAGGAGCGGGCTTGGCAGGAGTACGCTTGGCAGGAGCGGGCTTGGTCGATGCAGGCTTGGTCGATGCAGGCTTGAAGGGCTTGGCTGCCGGCTTGGCCGATGCGGGCTTCGCCGGTGCGCGCTGGACCGGCAAAGGTTTCGCCGCTGCCCTCTTGGCGCTCGCCTTGACTGCCTTCGCACTGCGTCCGGCAGCGGCCTTGACCGGCGCCACCGACGAGGTCTTGCCAGCGCGCCCGGCGGCCGGACCCGCGGACTTGGTCTTGTTGGTGCCCGCCTTGATGATCCGCGTCTTCGCGGCCGCCCGTAGCGCGGCGGCGGTGGGCGGCTTGGCCCTGGCGGCTGGCATTCGAGCCGTGGCCGCTGTGCGGCGCGCTGGCGCGCTCGTCGCAGCCTTGCCCGACATAGGCTTCTCGCCGCGCATAGCCTTGGCGTGATCGGGCGCTTCCACCTGCGACGCCCGCGAGGCCTTGCCCGGCATCGTCTTCGCCGGCCTCGCCGGCACGCTCTCGGGCGAAACGTCCTTCTTCCTCGTGACAGCCCGCGTCGCCTCGATCGCGGCGGCGCGACGCGAGGGAGCCGGCGGGCGCGGCGCGGCGCGCGCGGCCGTCTTGCGGGTGGCGCTGGCCTTGGCGACCGCCTTGCCGGACACCGGCGCGGTCTGGGCGACGGGCCGGCGTGCGGCGACGATGCCGCGTTGGCCGATACGGCGCGCCGACAGCTTGTCGCGCGCCTTGGCCGGCTTGGCGACCGGTCGCGCCGTCGCGCGCCGCGGCGCGGTTTTGGCGGTGAGGAACTTCACGACCGCCGCGGAGAACTCCGCCTCGGCCTCGATCGACGCGCAATGCCGCGCCTCCACCTCGATTGCGGTGGCGTTGGCCATGGCCTCGACGAGGTGCCCGGCAGCTTCGGCCGAGACCGAAGGATCGTTGGCGCCCCGCACCACGAGCACAGGATGGGTGACGGAGCGCAAGCTCTCGCGCAGGTCCATGTCGCGCAGCGCGGCGCAGCAGGCGGCGTAGCCTTCCGGCGACGTCGCGCGCACCAGCGCCCGTACCGCCGCGACCGGCTCGGGGGCGCGCTCGGCGAAGGCGGGACCGAACCAGCGCTCGAGCGTTGTCTCGACCGTCTGCTCCATACCGTCGGCCAGCGCCGCAGCAATGCGCGCGTTCCAAACGGCCGGCTGTCCAAGCTTGGCAGCGCTGCCGGCGATCACCGCCCGCTCGATGCGCGCCGGCGCGTGGACCAGCAGCCATTGGCCCACCGCTCCGCCCATCGAGAGGCCGCAGAAATGCGCGCGCTCGATCCCTAGCGTGTCGAGGATCGCCAGCACGTCGCGGCCGAGCCGGGCGAGCGTAACGGGCGCGTCGCCGAGCCCGCTGCCGCCGTGGCCGCGCGTGTCGTAGCGCACCACGCGAAAATGCTTGATGAACTCGGGCGCGAGATTGTCCCACAAGGACAGGTCGGTCCCGAGCATGTGCGACAGGACCAGCACCGGCGCGGTATCCTCGCCCTCGACCCGCACCTTGATGGGGCATCCCTCGATCGCGAGTTCGTCCATCGTCGCAACGTCCCTGCTCATGGCGTCTCTTTAGGAGATTTCCGGACAAAAAGGTATCGGAGACGGTCCTTTGCGCTTTCGCGGCGGTGGAAATCGTGTCCTTTTGCGCGGGCCAACGTAGGACAAGCGAGGGGTCACGAGGAGCTTGGCTCGATGATCGTGACGACGAGTGGATCGATCGGCGTGACAGCCCGGCGTGAAGCCGTGTGGGCCGCCCTGCACGATGTCGAGCGCATCGCCGTTTGCGTGCCCGGCTGCCGAACGGTGACGCGCGACGGAGACAATGCCTATCTCGTCAAGGCCTCGGTCCGGTTCGGCCCCGTGCACCTCGCCTTCGACGGCGTGGTCGAGGTCAGCGATTATGAGGCCCCGGCGCGTCTGGCGCTGACCGGGCGCGGCCGCAGCGGGCTCGCGGGATCCGCCTCCGGCACGGCCATGATCCGCATCACCGAGCGCCCCGACGGTTGCCGCCTGAGTTACCAGCTGGAAGCCAGCTCGGACGGTCCCATGGCGCGGCTCGGCCCCACCTTTCTGAACGGCCTCGCCGCCGCCTTGACCGATATGTTCGCGCGCCGCTTCGCCCAGCTGTTCGAGGCGGAGGTACCCGAGCGCCAGGCCTCGTGGTGGCGAGCGAAGCCACCAAGCCGGCCGACGATCTCCTGATCATTTCATCGCCAAAGCCTCGACGCGCTCGAACCCTACAAGAAGCCTCTGACGCGCCGCCCTCGTCCTTGCTAGAAGGAGGTCGGAAATGAGAAGCGTCGTGGAAGCACTCGCCGGTTTCGCCTTCAGCGTTGCACCGATGATGGAATGGACGGATCGGCATTGCCGGGCCTTCCACCGCGTCCTGACGCGCCGCGCGCGACTCTACACCGAGATGGTCACCGCGGCGGCGATCCTGCACGGTGATTGCGACAGGCTGCTCGGCTTCGACGCGGCCGAGCATCCGGTTGCGGTGCAGCTCGGCGGCAGCGACCCGACCGATCTCGCGCGCGCGGCGCGGATCTGCGCCGAGCGCGGCTACGCCGAGATCAACCTCAACGTCGGCTGCCCGTCCGACCGTGTGCAGAACGGCGCGTTCGGCGCCTGCCTGATGCGGCAGCCGGCGCTCGTCGGCGACTGCGTGGGCGCGATGAAGGCGGCCGTCGCCGTGCCGGTGACGGTGAAGTGCCGCCTCGGCGTCGACGAGCAGGGGCCGGAGGCGCTCGAAGCCCTGGTCGATGCCGTGCTCGCCGCCGGCGCCGACGCGCTGATCGTCCACGCCCGGAAAGCCTGGCTGCAGGGCCTGTCGCCGCGCGAGAACCGCGACGTGCCGCCGCTCGACTACGCGCAGGTTTTCGCGCTGAAGCGGCGGCTGCCCGCCATGCCGGTGGCGCTCAACGGCGGGCTGGCGGACTGGGCGGCGATCGAGGCGGCGGCCCCGCAGGTGGACGGGGTGATGGTGGGCCGCGCCGCCTATGGCGAGCCGGCGATGCTGCTGGAGGTGGATGCCCGCATGTTCGGCGAGGACCAGCCCCCGCGCGGCCGCGTGCAGGCGCTTGAAGACTATCATCCCTACGTCGAGGCGCAGCTCACCGCCGGGGTGCCGCTCCACGCCATGACCCGGCACGTGCTGGGTCTCTTCAACGGCTGGCCCGGCGCCCGCGCCTTCCGCCGGCACCTTTCGGTCGAGGGCGTCAAGCGCGGCGCCGGGCTGGAGGTGCTGCGCGAGGCCGCGCGCCACGTCCGCGTGCCGGAGGACAGGCGGGACGCCGCGTGATCGCGCGGCTTCGCCCCTCAGCGCGCGACGTGAGCGCCGAGGCGGGCGAGCGCGGCGCGCAACGCGTCGTCCTCGATGCCTGGCACACGATCGGCGGCGGCCAGGAGCGCGGCCGCGGACGGTTGCTTGCGGCGCCCATCCTCGGGTTCGGCGCGCTCGATCGGGCCCTGGCGGAACGACAGCTTGCCGATGCAGCGCCAGCCCAGATGCGCGTTGACCCGCGCCAGGACCTGATCGGCGGAATGTTGGATCTCGAGCGCCATCCCGCTTTCGACGCGGATCACCAGCGTCGCCGGCTGCGGTGCGGCGTCGGGGTGCCGTCCCGCGGGGCGCGGCGGCCATTGCAGCTTGATCGGGCGCGAGGCGGCGGCGAGACGCTCGCCGACGATGTCGTCCCAGTGCAGGATGAGGTCGGATTCGGAGAAACCCTGCCGGGCGAACACCGGGTCGACGACCGCGCCGACGAGGTCGGCGAGCGGCCGCGACCAGGCGCGGCTTCGGAATTTGGGAGGGGGCGGCATGGGCGGGCAGCGTAGCAGGCCGGCGGCGACGGCGGAAGACGACGCCGCGCGCCTGCTCGCCTGGTACGACCGCCATCGCCGCGACCTGCCCTGGCGCGCCAAGCCGGGCGAGCACGCCGACCCCTACGCGGTGTGGCTCTCCGAAGTCATGTTGCAGCAGACCACGGTGACGGCGGTGAAGAGCTACTTCACCACCTTTTTGGAGCTATGGCCGCGCGTGCAGGATCTCGCCGCGGCGCCGGTCGAAGACGTGATGCGGCGCTGGGCCGGCCTCGGCTATTATTCTCGCGCCCGCAACCTGCACGCCTGCGCCCGGCAGGTGGCGGCGGCGGGCGCCTTCCCCGACACCGAGGAGGGGCTGCGCGCCCTGCCCGGCATCGGCGCCTACACCGCCGCCGCCATCGCGGCGATCGCCTTCGGCCGCAGGGCCGTGGTGGTCGACGGCAACGTCGAGCGCGTCATCGTGCGGCTGCACGCCCTCGCCGCTCCGATCAAGGCGTGCCGCCCGGCGATCCGCGCCCACGCCGCGGTCCGCACGCCGCAGGCGCGACCCGGCGACTACGCCCAGGCGATGATGGACCTCGGCGCCACGATCTGCACGCCGCGCCGGCCGGCCTGCGCACTGTGCCCATTGTCCGAGGGCTGCGCCGCGCGGCGGGCCGGTCGCCAGGACGAGCTGCCGCTGAAGGCGGCCAAGGCCGAGCGGCCGGAGCGGCTCGGCTCGGTGTTCTACGTGCGCCGCGGCGCCGAAGTGCTGGTGCGCACCCGGCCGGACAAGGGCCTGCTCGGCGGCATGACCGAGTTCCCGGGCAGCGCCTGGACGGCCGAGGGCGATCCCGACGGCGCGGCGCGACCGCTCGCGGCGCGCTACGCGAAGGCGCCGGCGCCGGTGGAGCACGGCTTCACGCATTTCCCGCTGCGGCTCACCGTCTACGCCACCGTCACCTCCCCTCGCGCCGCGGCGCCGGCCGGTTGCCGCTGGGTCGCGGAGGCGGGTCTGCCGGACGAGGCGCTGCCGACTTTGATGCGCAAGGTCGCGGCGGCGGGGCGAAACGTGCTCGATGGCGGCATGACCCGCGACGCCCCGCCGGGGCTCGCCCTGGAGATGCTGCGATGACCGCCAACGCCGACCAGATCACCTACTGGAACGAGGTCGCCGGCGCTAAATGGGCGCGCAACCAGGTCAGGCTCGACCGGCTGATGGCGCCGCTGAGCGAAGCGCTGATCGAGGCGGCGGCGCCCCGGCGCGGCGAGAGCGCGCTCGACGTCGGCTGCGGCTGCGGCGACCTCGCGTTGCGCCTCGCCTCTGCGCTGGGCAGCGACGGCCGCGTCACGGCCATCGACGTGTCGCGCCCGATGCTGGCGCACGCCGCCGACCGCGACAGCGGGCTGGCGCCCGGCGATCGCGCGCCGATCCGCTGGATCGAGGCCGACGCCTCGGCCCACGCCTTCGCGCCGGAGACCGACCTCATGGCGTCGCGCTTCGGGGTCATGTTCTTCGACGATCCCGCACGCGCCTTCGCCAATCTCCGGCGCGCGCTGAAGCCCGGCGGGCGCTTCGCCCTCGTCGCCTGGCGCGGACGCGTCGAGGTGGAGTGGATGCAGAAGCCGCTGGAATGGCTGGCGCCGGTGCTGCCGATGCCCGAGTTCACCGACGGCGAGCCGGGCCCCTTCGGCCTGGCCGACGGCGCGCGCACCCGCGCGATGCTGGAGGACGCCGGCTTCTCCGCGGTGACGGCGGACAGGCTCGACCGCGTCATCGTCATCGGCGCCGACCTCGACGATGCCGTCGCCATGCTCAGCGAGACCGGCCCCGCCGCCGGCGCGATCCGCGAGGCGGCGCCGGCCGAACAGGACGACGCGCAGCGGGTGCTGCGGACGCACCTCGCCGACCACGTCGGCACCGACGGCGTGGTGCGGCTGGGCGCCGCCTGCTGGATCTACCGCGGGCGGGGGTGATCGTCCTCGCCCGCGCGTTCAAGGAGGAGAGGTCAACGCGGAAAGCACGGGTGCTGCCTCGCCCCCGCCAGCGCCCGCATCGCAGCGGCGTGATCCTCCGGCGAGGCATCGCGCCGCGACGAGTTGCAGTAGGCGCAGGCCATGGCGAGGTTGCCGGGCTCGTCGCCGCCGCCTTCCGAGCGCCGCCTCAAATGTTCCACGCTGGCCATGCGGTAGCCGAAGGCGAGCTGGCAGGCCATCGAGCGCGCGCCGGGCATGTCCCACCTGGCCCGCAGCCGCGCCTCCTGCTTGCGCTGCCACGGCAGCCAGGTCTCGCAGCCGCAATAGCAGCAGCGGTCGCGCTGCGCGGCCGAGAGCCAAGCGAGCGCGTCGGGGGCGTCGGCGCGTCGCTGCTCCAGCGGACGATCACAGCCCGTGGTCGTCAGCCTCGATCGCGAGCGCAGGTCGCGTCGTCGTTTATTCTGGTGAAACGTCCTCGTCGGAGTGCGTGTCCCCTCGCTCGATGCATCGTCGACCTTCCTCCACCTTCCGCCTCAAGAAATCCGTGTAGGCGCTGCGCTCGCAATCGACGAACTCCCGCATGAGGTCGGCGACGATCGCGGAGGGCTCGCGCTGCGCCGCTTCGGCCGCGGCGAGGAAGTCGGCGTCGAGGGGCACTTCGAGGGTGGTGGCGTCCAAAGCTGCCTCCGCGGCCGAGTGCGATCTAGGATCGCCCGCGGCGCGGCGTCAACCGTCACCCCGCCGCGTCATCACGCCCAACCTGGCCGATTGGCGCGGCGCTTCGATCGGGGTAGGCTGCCATCATGCAAACGCCTGCCGTCGTGCGCATCGTGCAGTCGATCGCGGAACTCGATCCCGCCCAGTGGGACCGTTGCGCCAACCCGGAGATTCCGGCGAACGGGCTCTCCGTCGCCGACGACGGCAGCGTCGTCGCCGACAATCGTGAGGGCGAGCGGTTCAACCCGTTCATAAGCCATGCCTTCCTGCTCGCGCTGGAAAGCTCGAAATCGGTGGGCGGGCGCACCGGCTGGGTGCCGACGCACGTCGTGGTCGAGACCAAGGCCGGCAGGCTCGAGGCGGTGGCGCCCTGTTACATCAAGACCCATTCGATGGGCGAATACGTCTTCGACCACGCCTGGGCCGACGCCTACCACCGCGCCGGCATCGACTATTATCCCAAGCTCCAGGTCTGCGTGCCGTTCACCCCCGTCACCGGCCGCCGCCTGCTGGTGGCCGCCGATGCCGACCCGATGGCGACCGAGACGCTGATCGCCGGGCTGAAAGCCTGGCGCGCCAAGGTCGAGGCCTCCTCCGTCCACGTCACCTTCGCGACCTCGGCCGAATCGGCGGCGATGGCCGATTGCGGCTTCCTGCAGCGCACCGGCCAGCAGTTCCACTTCGTCAACGAGGGCTACCGCGACTTCGAGCATTTCCTCGAGAGCCTCGCGTCCCGCAAGCGCAAGGTGATCCGTCGCGAGCGGCGCGACGCGTTGGGCAATGGGATCACGGTCGAGTGCCTCTCCGGCGCGGCGATCCTGCCCGAGCACTGGAAGGCGTTCTACGACTTCTACATCGACACGGGGTCGCGCAAATGGGGCCGGCCCTATCTCACCCGCGGCTTCTTCGAGACCGTGGGCCGCACCATGGCGGAGCGCATCCTGCTGGTCATGGCCAAGCGCGAGGGCCGCTGGATCGCCGGCGCCATCAACTTCATCGGCGACGACGCGCTCTACGGGCGCAACTGGGGCTGCATCGAGGAGCACCCGTTCCTCCACTTCGAGGTCTGCTACTACCAGGCCATCGAGTGGGCGATCACGCACAAGCTCAAGCGCGTCGAGGCCGGCGCCCAGGGCGAGCACAAACTCGCCCGCGGCTACCGCGCCGTGCCGACCTATTCGGCCCACGAGATCCCCGACAAGCGCTTCCACCGCGCGATCGACGACTATCTCGCCCGCGAGCGCGCGGCGGTCGACGAGGCCATCGAGGAATACGGCGAGCTGGCGCCCTTCAAGAAGATGCCGTCCTCCGCCCCCGAAAGCGAGTGACCGTGCCTCCCGTCCCGACTGCCGCCTACGACAACCAGAACATCTTCGCCAAGATCCTGCGCGGCGAGATCCCCTGCGCCAAGGTTTACGAGGACGACCTCGTCCTGGCCTTCATGGACGTGATGCCCCAGGCCGAGGGCCATACGCTGGTGGTGCCGAAGGCGCCGGCGCGCGGCCTGCTCGACGTGGCGCCGGACACGTTGGCCGCGCTGATCGTGCGCGTGCAGAAGGTGGCGGCGGCGGTGCAGACGGCCTTCGCCGCCGACGGGCTGACCATCCTGCAGTACAACGAGCCCGCCGGCGGCCAGAGCGTGTTCCACCTGCATTTCCACGTCGTGCCGCGAATGGAGGGCGTGGCGCTGAAGCCGCACGCCGGCGGGATGGCGGATGCCGATGTACTGAAGGAGCAGGCGGCGCGGATCGCGGCGGCGCTATAGGAGCAGGCGCGTAGGGGATGAGATCGTAGGGCTCGCCCTCTGCTCTAGCAGGCTGCTGAAAAAGGCCACTCGCCGCCGCTGATGGATCGTGATTCAGTCTCCTCGTCGAGGAGGCTGATTTGCGCGGATCGGACGAGCGGACGGGATCGCTGTTCAGCTACGTGGGCGTCGAGGGGCGGCTGCGTCCGGACCATCCGCTTCGCGCCATCCGGGCGCTGACGGACGAGACATTGGCGGCGATGGAGCGCGAGCTAACGTCGCTGTACTCCGGCATCGGGCGCCCCTCGATCGCCCCGCAGATGCTGCTGCGTGCCATGCTGCTCCAGGCGTTCTACTCGTTGCGTTCCGAGCGCCAGTTGATGGAGCGGATGGAGTTCGACCTCCTGTTTCGCTGGTTCGTCGGTCTCGGTGCCGACGAGCCGGTGTGGGATGCCTCCACCTTCTCGAAGAACCGCGACCGCCTGCTCGAGGGAGATGTGGCGGTACGCTTTCTGGCCACGCTGATGGCACGCCCTCGGGTGAAGCGGCTGCTGTCGTCCGATCACTTCAGCGTCGACGGGACGATGATCCAGGCGTGGTCGTCGATGAAGAGCGTCAAGCCGATCGTACCCGGCGAAGGGCCAGGCGGCGAACCGCCGCCGCCCGGCGGACGCAACGCCGAGACCGACTTCCACGGCGAGACGCGCACCAACGCCACGCACGCCTCGACCACCGATCCCGAGGCCAAGCTCTACCGCAAGAGCGCGGGCACGGAGGCGCGGCTCGCCTTCCTCGGCCACGCGCTGATGGAGAACCGCTGCGGCCTCGTCGTCGATGCCTGCCTGACGCAGGCGACCGGCCACGCCGAGCGCCTTGCCGCGCTGGCGATGATCGAGAAGCGGGCCGACCGGCCGAATGCCATCACGCTCGGCGCCGACAAGGGCTACGACACGTCGGACTTCGTGAACGAGTTGCGCTCCATGAACGTGCGCCCGCACGTGGCACGGCGCCTGCGCGGCTCGGCCATCGATCGCCGAACCACGCGCCACCCTGGCTACGGTACGAGCCAGCGCATCCGCAAGCGCATCGAGGAGGTGTTCGGCTGGATGAAGACGATCGGCGGCATGCGGCGGCCGATGCGGCGCGGCACCGATCGCGTAGGATGGGCCTTCACCTTCGTCGCCGCCGCCTACAACCTCGTGAGATTGCCCAAGCTGCTCGCGGAACCTGCAACGTGACGAAGGCGCAAAGCCCGATCGTCGGGCGCTGGCGGATCGTCACGGCGGACCTGTGGGACCGCGACTTCCTCGACCTTTGCGGACCCGCCACGCTGGTCGTCGGCGCCACGGGGCACGGCGAGATCGCCTTCGGGGCCGTGCAGGTCGGTCTCGATATCGTCTACGGCGCCGATGACATCGACTTCACCTGGTGCGGCTTCGATGAGATGGATGAGGTTCAGGGCTCGGGATCAGCCGAACTCCAAGACGACGGCTCCCTCACCATCGACTTCGCCTACCACCTCGGAGACGAGGCCGTCCTCAAAGCCGTGCGAGAGCCTTATTCAGCAGCCTGCTAGGGCCGGTCCCTGCAAAGTGGAGCCGATGGCGTGACGTCGTCTTCCCGGGGCGAGCGAAGCGAGAGCCCGGGACCCATGACAACGCGCTTACTCAATCGAGCGGCATCATCCCGCCCCTCTTCCAACTGCGTTGCCATGGGTTCCGGGCTCGCCTGCGGCGCCCCGGAAAGACGGACGCTGGGTGCCGTGAGCATTCCTACCAGGATGCGCTCTTGAGCCGGTCCCAGCCAACTGAAGCCGACGACGTCACGTCGTCTTCCCGAGGCAAGCGAAGCGAGAGCCCGGGACCCATGACAACGCGCCTGCTGGATCGAGCGGCATCATCCCGCCTCTCCTTCAACCACGTTGTCATGGGTTGCGGGCTCGCCTGCGGCGCCCCGGAAAGACGGACGCTGGGTGCCGTGAGCATTCCTACCAGGATGCGCTCTTGAGCCGATCTCGGCAAAGTGGAGCCGATGACATTACGTCGTCTTCCCGGGGCGAGCGAAGCGAAAGCCCGGGACCCATGACAACGCGCTTACTCAATTGAGCGGCATCATCCCGCCCCTCTCTCAACCGCGTTGTCATGGGTTGCGGGCTCGCCTTCGGCGCCCCGGAAAGACGGACGCGGCGGTCTAGTGGCGTGGATTCATGCCGCCATCGACGCGTAACGCTTGTGCCCCTTCACGTCGTACCGGTCGAGCATCATGACCTTGTCCCAAACCTTGATGAAGTCTCTGACGAACCGCCGATGGCCGTCGCTCCCGGCGTAGGCGTCGGCGATGGAACGCAACTGCGAGTTCGAGCCGAAGACGAGGTCGTTGCGCGTCGCCTTGAACTTCGTCGTGCCGGTGGCGCGATCCTTGAGGGTGAAGTGCGTTCCCTCGAGGTCGGCCTTCTCCCAAACCAGGTCGACATCGGTCAGGTTCTTGAAGAAATCGTTCGTCAGCACACCGACCTTGTCGGTGAAGACGCCGTGATCCGACCCGTCATGGTTGACGTTCAGGACGCGCAGCCCGCCGGCCAGGACCGCCCACTCCGGAGCCGTCAGCTTCATCAGGTTGGCCTTGTCGAGGAAGAACTCCTCGGGCGAGACGCCCTGCGACACCTGCCGGAACTCGTCACCGACGTAATTGCGGAAGCCGTCGACGACGGGCTTCAGCCATTCGAACATCTCCAGATCGGTGAGATCCTGCGTGGTGTCCACGCGGCCCGGCGTGAACGGCACCGAGGCCTCGACCCCCGCGTCGCGTGCCGCCTTTTCCACGGCGGCGCAGCCACCCAGCACGATCAGGTCGGCCAGCGAGATCTTCTTGCAGGCGCCCTGCTTGCCGTTGAAGTCGGCCATGATCGCGCGCAGCTTGTCGACCACGGGCGCGGCCCGGCGGTTGACCGCCCAGTCCTTCTGGGGGGCGAGCGCGAGGCGACCGCCGTTGGCACCGCCGCGCTTGTCGCTGTCGCGGTAGGTCGACGCGGCGGAGAAGGCGGCGAAGGCCAGGTCGGAGACCGAGAGGCCCGTCGCCAGGATCGCCTGCTTCAGCGCGGCGACCTCCGCGTTGCCGACCAGCTCGTACTTGCGCTCGGGAAGCGGGTCTTGCCAGAGCAGACCGTCCTCGATCGCCACTTCCGGGCCGAGATAGCGGTGCTTGGGTCCCATGTCGCGGTGGGTGAGCTTGTACCAGGCCTTGGAGAACGCCTGGGTGAACGCGTCGAAGTCCGACAGGAACTTCTCGCACACCTTGCGATATTCGGGGTCGACCTTCAGCGCGATGTCGCTGGTCATCATCATGAGGTCGTTCATCTGACCGGCGACATGCGCGTCGGGCGTCCTGGGCGCGTTCGGGTCCTTCGGCTTCCACTGCAGGGCGCCGGCCGGGCTCTTGGTCTGCTCCCAATCGAACTTGAAGAGGTTCTCGAGGTAGGCATTGTCCCACTGCGTCGGGTTCGGCGTCCAGCTGCCCTCAATGCCGTTGGTCATCGTGTATTGCGCGAAACCGGGGCCCTTGGGGTTGTGCCAGCCGAGGCCCATGGCCTCCATCGGCGCGATTTCCGGCGGCGGGCCGACCTCGTCGGCGGACACCATGCCGTGACTCTTTCCGAAAGCGTGACCGCCGGCGATCAGGGCCACCGTCTCCTCGTTGTTCATCGCCATGCGCGTGAAGGTGACCCGGATGTCGCGCGCCGACCCCATCGGGTCGCCGTTGGCATAGGGACCTTCCGGATTGACGTAGATGAGCGCCTGGTGCGAGGCGGCAAGCGGGTTCTCGAGGTCGTAGTCCGCGTCGCCGTTCTGGCCGCGCCAGCGCTTGTCGCGCGTGACCATGCTGTCGAAGCTCTTGACGTCGGTCGGATCCCAGATCTCCGGACCCCAGTAGGTGGAATTATCCGCTTCCCAGGCGTCGAGCCGACCGCCGCCGAAGCCGTATGTCGGGAAGCCCATGATCTCGAGGGCGCAATTGCCTGTCAGGACCATGAGATCGCCCCATGACAGGCCGTTACCATACTTGTGCTTGATTGGCTGCAGGAGCCGCCGCGACTTGTCGGTGTTGCCATTGTCCCACCAGCTGCTGATCGGGGCGAAGCGCTGCATGGCCGTCCCGGCGCCGCCGCGCCCGTCCGCGATGCGGTAGGTGCCTGCCGCGTGCCACGCCATGCGGATCATCTGCGGGCCGTAGTTGTCGTAGTCCGACGGCCACCAGGGCTGCGACGTCGTCAGGAATTGTTTGATGTCGCTCTTCAGCGCGTCGTAATCGATCTTCGCGAACTCGGCTGCGTAATCGAAATCCGGGCCGAGCGGATCGGCCGCCAGCCCGTTCTGATGGAGAAGTTCCACCCGCAGCCGGTCGGGGTACCAGTTCTCGAGCGTCGGCGGGGTGCCGAGCGCCCCTCCGATCCGGTCGCCACCGAAGGGGCACTTGCCCTTCATGTCGTAGGTCTCGGTGAAGGTCTTGTCTCTCGTCATGTCGTCCATCGAAATCTCCTCCAGATGCCCTCCACCTCGAATAGGAGGGGACGGCGATTTACCCCATTTGCCTCAGTCCAACGGCGTGTGGCCCCCTAGGTTCGATAAAAGCCTGCCGCGCGACGGGTGGCGGCATCGAGGGGCTCCAGGGCGGAGAAGTCGGGGCCGCCGAGCTTCCCAGACCGTCATCTTCGGCTGCTATCAAGCGGCGCAGATCCTCCGTATGTGCCAGGCGAGCGCCCTTGAAGGTGGCGACCGGCCTAAGCCGCGATGCTTTGTTCGCGGCCGACGTCGCTCGACCGGCGCGCGCCGAGCGATCTGCTCTCTCATGCTAGCCACTGCCGCGCAGCGGGTGCGGACCAAGGCCCGTGAAAGCCAGCCCGATATCCATTCGTTTGACGGCATGTCGGCGAACGGCCACCCGGAACCGGGCCTTGTCGCGGTACGCGGCAGTGGCAGGGTTATTTGTCAGGGTACCGCGACACCGGCCTGCTTTGTTGTCGTGGAACCCTGACAATGGCAGGCTGAAATGTCAGGGCTCGCGGCCGGCCGGATCCGCGTCCGCCTGCCGTGCACGGCCTTGACCTCTCGCATCGTATTGGCTATTTTACCTATACGCGAACCGCAGCCCTCGCAAGGGACGGCTGGCGCGGTGGGCGAGTTGCGCTTCGCCCGCCGGATGAGGCAGAAGCGCTTGTCCTTCCAAACCGGGATCCTCCATGTCGTCTCCCCTGCGCGTCGGTGTCGCCGGCCTCGGCACCGTCGGGGCGGCGGTGTTGCGGCTGCTGGCCCGGCGGGGCAATGGCCTCGCACTCCGCACCGGCCGGGCGATCGAAGTGATCGGCGTGTCGGCGCGTGACAAGAGCAAGGCGCGCGACATCGGCGGTGCCGCCTGGCACGGCGACCCTGTGGCTCTGGCGCATAGCCCCGACATCGACTGCTTCGTCGAGCTGATCGGCGGCCAGGACGGGCCGGCGCTCGACGCGGTGCGCGCGGCGCTGGCGGCGGGCAAGTCGGTCGTCACCGCCAACAAAGCGATGATCGCGCACCACGGTGCCGAACTCGCGGCGGCGGCGGAGAAGGCCGGCGTGGCGCTCCGCTTCGAGGCGGCGGTGGCCGGCGGCATACCCATCGTCAAGACGCTGCGCGAGGGGCTCGTCGGCAACAGCGTCGATCGCGTCTACGGGATCCTCAACGGCACCTGCAACTACATCCTCTCGCGGATGGAGGCGGAGAAACTCGGCTTCGCCGAATGCCTCGCCGAGGCGCAGCGGCTCGGCTATGCCGAGACCGATCCGACCTTCGACATCGGCGGTTTCGACACCGCCCACAAGCTCGCGATCCTGACCTCGCTCGCCTTCGGCACGATCGTCGACGCCGACGCCATCGGCATCGAGGGGATCGAGTCGATCACGCTGGCCGACCTGCAGGCCGCCGAGGACCTCGGCTACCGCGTCAAGCTGCTCGGCGTCGCCAAGCGCACGGCGTCCGGCATCGAGCAGCGCGTGCACCCAACCATGGTGCCCAAATCCTCCGCCATCGCCCAGGTGATGGACGTGACCAACGCCGTTGTGGTCAACGCCGACGCGGTGCGTGAAGTGACGCTGGCCGGTCCCGGCGCCGGCGGCGAGCCGACCGCCTCGGCAGTCGTCGCCGACATCGCCGACGTGGCGCGCGGCGACCGCTCGCCGCCCTTCGGCCTGCCGGCGGCGGCGCTGGTGCCGCTGGAGCGCGCCTCGATCGACACGCACGAGGGTGGCTACTACGTGCGCCTCGCGCTGTACGACCGCCCCGGCGCCGCCGCGGCGATCGCCATGCGCATGGCGCAGGAAGGCATCTCGCTGGAGAGCATCGTGCAGCGCTCGCGGCCCTCGGGCCGAGGGGCCGCCTCCGACGCGCCGGTGCCGGTCACCTTCATCACCCATCCGACGCCGGAGCGCGCCATCCGCGCCGCCATCGCCGCCGTGGTCGAGGACGGGCACATCGCCGAGACGCCGCAGGTCATCCGCATCGAACGGGACTGAACGTCGAGGAGTGAACCCCTGCGGAAAGCGTTGCCCTAGAGCCACGATCAAGCTTGTTCGTCAGCCCCCCGATCGGCTATAGACGAAAAGCGTAGAGCGCGAATTGCGGCGCGCGGCTGTCTCGGGAGCGACCATGCGGTTAGGTCCTATCTTGGTCCCCTCGACGATCGTGGTCGCGATCGGGGTGATCATCGCCGCACAGTCCGACTGGTTCGACGGCAGCGCGTCGGAGCCGACCTTCCTGGTGCACGACGATGGCGCGAGCCATGGTGCACCCTCCATGAGGGACCCGAAGCCGAACAGCGCGACTGCGCCCGGAACCTCCGCGGCGAGCTCCCCCGCGTCCTTCGCGGAAGACACGGAACCGACTACGGTGGGGCGCAGCGTCAGCAAGAACGCCGACGCCGCGCGTCCGACCCTCGCTGGATCCGCGCTCGGCACCGGCGGGGCCAGCCTCGACGCCGACGGCGACGGCGCTCCTGCAATCTCCCCTGATCGGGCCGCCGCGTCGGCTCCAGACGCCCTGCAGCAGGCCAGGGACGAGGCCGCCAAGGCCAAGCAGGACGTCCTTGACGTGACGCAGGCCTCCATCTCCGCCCAGCACGCTTCCGAAGCCGAGTTCGAGCGCCAGAAGGCCGAGCTGAACGATCAGATCGCGCAGATGCGCGCCAAGCTCGATGCGACGTCCGCGCAGCCGGCGGGTGCGAATGCGGAGGCCAAGGCCGCCACCGCCATGGCCGAGCTGGCGGATGCCCGCGAGCGCGAGAATGCGCTTCGCGCGAAGCTGGCGGTCGCGCAGGCCGCCGCTCCGAACGACGCAGCTCGCAAAGAAGCGGCGGACAAGCTCGCAGCCGCCGAACGCGCGCGCACCGAGGCGCAAGGGCGCGCCCACGACCTGGAAGGCAGGGTGGCGGCTCTGCAGGCCGACGTCACGGCCAGAAAGAGCGCCGTCGACGAGGCTGCCGCAGACAAGCTGGTCGTTGCGGAGCACGCGCGCACCGCGGCCCAGGATCGCGCCAGGCAGCTTGAAACCGAGGTGGCGGCTCTCCAGGCTGGCGCTGCGGCAGGCAGGATGATGGAGGACAAGCTCGCGATGTCGGAGCGCGCGGTCTCCGAAGCCCAGGCCGGGGCCCGGACCTCGGCGGACAAGGTGGCTGCTCTCGAGACCGAACTCGCGACCAAGGCGACCACGGAACGCGCGCTCGCTGATGCACAGGCTCGGGCGAAGGATCTGGGCAGCAAGGTCGAGGCCCTGCAAGCCGTGCTGGCGGCAAGCAAGTCCGCCGCGAGCCTCGTCGTGTCCAGGGCGGACGCCGCCGACAGGCTAAAGTCCGATCTCGACGCGGCCCGCCAGCGCGAGGGCGCCTTGAAGGGACAGGTCGCCAGCTTGCAGGGCGACGCCACGGAAGCGGCCCGAGCTCAGGGCGCGGAGACGACCGCCGTGCGCAAGGCCTCCGCGCTGCAGCAGCAGCTGGACGGTGCGCGTCTGCGCGAGCAGGACCTCAACGTGAAGCTCGCCGCGCTGCAGGCCGGCGCGACCGACGGCGAGGCCCGCGCCAAGCAGGCTCAGGCGTCCGCCGTGCAGGCCGCGGCCCTCCAGCAGGAGCTCGCGGCGTCCCAGGGCCGTGAAAAAGACCTCGGCATCAAGCTCGCCGCCCTGCAGCGGGACGCACGGGCCGGCAACGGCGCCAAGGCGCCCGACGCGCAGGCGCTGACGATCCTGCAGACCGATCTCGCGGGAGCCCGAAGCGGAGAGGACACTCTGCGGCGGGAGAACGGCGTGCTGCAACGCGAGCTGACGAGCCAGCGGACGGCCACCAAGCTGCTCGCCGAAAAGCTCGCCGCGCTGCAGGTCGGCATGGGGCAGCCGATGCCGCCGGACGGGATCTATCGGCACGGCCGCGCCGAGACCTTGAGCCGGACAAGCGACCACGAGCGCTTGGTTCGCGAGCTCGCGGCGTTGCGTCGGGAGCAGATGCACCAGGAACTGCAAGGCCTCAGGGTTGAGGCGGCCAGCCTGGGTCGCGCGCGCAGGGACCGCCGGCAGGCCAACCGGGGGCCGGACCAAGGCGCCCGCTTCGCCACCGAACTGCCCGAGCCGGAAACACGGCTGACGCCGGCCCAGAGGCGCGCCGCGCGACGCCGTGAAAAGCAGGTCCTGCGCGAGCGCGAGGCGGCCTTCGGACCGCCGCCGGGCGAGCCTCAATCAAATCGTTTCTCCGCCCTGCGAAAAACGGCTGGCGGCGCCGATGACTCGAGCGGGGTGATCGCGCAAGCCGGCAGCCTCATCCGTTCCGGCAATATCGATCAGGCGCGGCAGGTGCTGCGCAGTCGCGGCGGCGCGGCAGCGACTCGAGCCCTCGCCGACACGTACAACCCGCTGACCAACACGCAATATGGCGCCATAGGCGTCGACAGCGACGCCGACAAGGCCGCCTATCTCTACGAGCAGGCCAGCCGCTCGCGCCGCTAGGGCATCGAACCGTATTTCAGAGACGCTTCGCGACGCTTACGTGCCTGTCCTCGCTCGGTTTTTCATTATCGGAGCAAGCCGGCAACAGCGGGTGTCGCTATAAGGCACCATCCACCTTCGCGGACTTGTCCCGATATATGAAGCGTAGCGAAGCTAGATAAAGGTTTCGTGAGGCGATTTCGGCCCGTTGCGCCAGCCCGGCGGCGTAGCCGCATCAGACATGCTCGACCGCGACGATGCCGGGGATGGCCTTGATGGCGCCGGCGATCTGCGGCGAGATCTTGAAACGGCCTGGCAGCTTGATCTCGCATTCGGCGCGGTCCGCCGTCATCGCGATGATCGAGACCTCGCCCTCGCCCTTCTCGCCCAGGTGCAGGCCGATCGAGGGGAGCGGCTCGGCCGAGCGGACAAAGATCTGCAGACCCTTCTGCACGCGCTGCGCCGCCTCCTCCAGCACCTGGACCGAGACGATGCGCGCGCGCACGTCCTCGCCCTCGAGCTGCGCCTGGATGCCGAGCAGCAGGTTGGCGCCTTTCACCAGCAGGTCGCGGAATTGGGTCAGGCCCTCCTGGAACAGGATCGCCTCGTACTGGCCGGATTGATCGGAGAGCTGGACGATGCCCATCTTGGAGCCGGAGCGGGTGCGCCGCTCGGCGCGGTCGAGCACGGTGGCGGCGAGCCGCCCGGCCTCGTGACCGGCCTTCACCTGACGGCAGAAATCGCCCCAGCGCTGGATGCCGAGGCGCTTCAGCACGCCGGCGTAGGCGTCGAGCGGATGGCCGGAGAGGAAGAACCCGACGGCATTGTACTCGCGCTGCAGCCGCTCGGTGAACGGCCAGCCCGGCACCTTGGGCAGCGCCAGCGTCTCCGCCGTGTCGGCGCCGAAGAGCGCGGACTGACCCTGCGAGCGCTCGTCGGCGCGGCGCGCCGCCACCGCCAGGATCGTCTCGATGCCGGCATGCACCTTGGCGCGGTCGGGATCGAGATCGTCGAAGGCGCCGGCGGCGGTGAGGCTCTCCAGCACGCGCTTGTTGGCGTCGCGCGGATTGAGGCGATTGGCGAAGTCGGCGAGATCCTTGAACGGCCGGTCGCCGCGCGCGGTGACGATGCCGAGCGCCTGTCCCTCGCCGACGCCCTTGACGGCGGAGAGCGCGTAGCGGATCGCGAGCTTGCCGTCGGCGGCCGGGCAGACCTCGAAGTCGACGCCCGAATGGAGCACGGAAGGCGGCTCTATGGTGACGCCCATGCGCCGGGCCTCGTTGGCGAATTCGGCAAGCTTGTCGGTGTTGCCCTTGTCGAGCGTCATCGAGGCCGCAAGGAACTCGACGGGATGGTTGGCCTTCAACCAGGCGGTCTGGAAGGTGATGACGGCGTAGGCCGCGGCGTGGCTCTTGTTGAAGCCGTAATCGGCGAACTTGGCGAGCAGGTCGAAGATCTCGGAGGCCTGCTTCTCCTTGAGCCCGCCGCTGACCGCGCCCGACACGAAGCGCTCGCGTTGCGCGTCCATCTCGGCCTTGATCTTCTTGCCCATCGCGCGGCGCAGCATGTCGGCCTCGCCCAGCGAGTAGCCCGACAGGATCTGCGCGATCTGCATCACCTGCTCCTGGTAGATGATGACGCCGTGGGTCTCCTTCAGCACCACTTCGAGCTTGGGATGGAGGTAGTCGGCCTCCGCCTCGCCGAGCTTCACCGCGCAATAATGCGGGATGTTGGCCATCGGGCCGGGGCGGTAGAGCGCGACGAGCGCGATGATGTCCTCGAAGCGGTCGGCGCGCATCTCGACCAGCGCCTTGCGCATGCCCGCCGATTCCAGCTGGAACACGCCGAGGGTCTCGCCGCGCGCCAGCATCGTGTAGGTGACCGCGTCCTCGAGCCCGATCGCCTCGAAGTCGACGGCGACGCCGCGCCTGGCGAGCAGCTTCGCCGCCGTCGCCAGCGTCGTCAGCGTCTTCAGGCCGAGGAAGTCGAACTTCACCAAGCCGGCGGATTCGACCCATTTGAGGTTGAACTGCGTCGCCGGCATCTCGGCGTTCGGGTCGCGGTAGAGCGGCACCAGCTCGTCCAGCGGCCGGTCGCCGATGACGACGCCGGCGGCGTGGGTGGACGCGTTGGAGTACAAACCTTCCAGCGTCTGCGAGATGGCGAGCAGGCGCTCGACCTTGGGATCGGCCTCGGCCGCCTCGCGCAGGCGAACCTCGTCGGCGATGGCCTGCTTCAGCGTGATGGGCTTGCCGGGGATGGCGGGGATGAGCTTCGCCAGCTTGTCGACCTGGCCCAGCGGCATCTCCAGCACGCGGCCGACGTTGCGCACGACGCCGCGCGCCAGGAACGAGCCCAGCGCGACGATCTGCGCCACCTTGTCGGCGCCATAGCGCTCGCGCACGTAGCGGATCACCTCCTCGCGCCGGTCCTGGCAGAAGTCGATGTCGAAGTCCGGCATCGAGACGCGCTCGGGGTTGAGGAAGCGCTCGAACAGCAACCCGAATTGGAGCGGGTCGAGATCGGTGATGGTGAGCGCGTAGGCGACGAGCGAGCCGGCACCCGAGCCGCGGCCCGGCCCCACCGGGATGCCGTGCTCCTTGGCCCATTTGATGAAGTCGGCGACGATGAGGAAGTAGCCGGGGAACTTCATGTTGGTGATGACGGTCAGTTCGAAGGCCAACCTGTCGCGATAGACCTGTTCGTCGAGCCCCGGGGCCATGCCGCGCGCCGCGAGCCGGACAGTGAGCCCCTCATCGGCCTGGCGCACCAGTTCGGCCGCCTCGTCCGCCGCCGCGCCGGTGGTGAAGGCCGGCAGGATCGGCTTGCGCGTGCGCGGGCGATAGGCGCAGCGCCGGGCGATCTCGACCGTGGAGGCGGTCGCCTCCGGCAGGTCGGCGAAGAGCGCCATCATCTCCGCGCGCGTCTTGAAGCGGTGCTCGGGCGAGAGCTGGCGGCGCTCGGCCTGGCCGATCACCGCGCCCTCGGCGATGCAGATCAGCGCGTCGTGCGCCTCGTAGTCCGACAGCGCCGCGAAGAAGGGCTCGTTGGTGGCGACGAGCGGCAGGCCGCGGTCGTAGGCCAGCTCGATCAACGCGCCCTCGACCTCGCGCTCCTTGGCCAGCCCGTGGCGCTGAAGCTCGACGTAGAGGCGCTGCGGAAACAGCGTCTCCAGCGTCATCAGCCGCTCCAGCGCGACCTCCGGCCGGCCGTAGCCGTAGCAGCGGTCGAGCGGGCCGCCGGGGCCACCGGTGAGCGCGATCAGGCCCTCGGTGCGGCCTTCGAGCCGGTGCAGCCCGACATGCGCCGCCTCGCCCGGCGTCGGATCGAGGAAAGCGCGCGAGGCCAAGTGCATCAGGTTCATGTAGCCGCGCTCGTCCTTGGCGAGCAGCACGAGAGGCGCGCGACCGGCGCCGTCCTCGCCCCCCCTCGAGGCCAGCATCGAGCCGTCGCCGAAGCCGACGTCGAGCTGGATGCCGATAATCGGCTGCAGCCCGGCCTTGGCGACCTTTTCGGAGAATTCGAGCGCGCCGAAGAGGTTGTTGGTGTCGGTGATGGCCAGCGCCGGCTGGCGATCGGCGCTGGCGAAGGTGATCAGCTTGCCCACAGCCATCGCGCCTTCGCGCAAGGAGTAGGAGGAATGGACGTGGAGGTGCACGAAGCCCAGCGTGGAAGAGGTTTCAGGTTCGCCGCGCTCGACCGCAGGAGGGCGTGCGGCCGCCCGGCCCTCGCTGCCGCTCTGCCCGCGAGGGACCTCGACGCCGTGCTTCATGCTCATGGCGACAACCTAGCACCGCCGGCGCCGCGACGCAGGCCGTCGCCGCGACTTATCCGAAGCTTCGCGCGGGCAACGCCGGCTCGACGCTTGCGACGGGCGCGGGGTATGCGTCCCTGAGAGCGCGATCCTCATGCCCAATGCCTTCGAGATCGAAGAGTTGATGCGGCGAGGCGCCGGGCTACCGGCTCCCGAGGCCGTCGCCCTGCTCTATCGTGAGGCTTTCGCACGTTTGGGCGTGCAGTCCCTCTGGAGCCGGCGCCCGTGCGCGACGCCGACGATCGCGCAGGCGTTGGTGGTCGTCCAGGGTCTGCGCCGGAAGGGCGACATGCGGACTCGTCCGCTCGCGGCCCGCATCGAGGATGCGTGCCGTGCCGCTTTCTAGGCTGCGGGGGCGCGCGTCAGGCGCGCGGCCGATCCGTCCGCGCGCCCTGGTTCCGCACGTTGTCCTGCCGCTGGTCGTCCGGCACCGCCCGCTGCCATGCCGGCGACCTGCCGGCCGTGGCCCGCAGGCGGCATCGCAGCTCTTGTCGCCGTGTCGATGGATCGTGATCGGCGATGGTCCGTTGCATCGCAATGGCCAAGCTTCAGATCGGATCTCTCGCCGCGCTGCCGTTCCAGCCGGGCGCGCTCGCGCCGGTCGAGGCCAAGGCCGTCGCGGCGCTGCCCCTCGATGAGGGCTGGCAATTCGAGCCGAAGTGGGACGGCTTCCGCTGCATCGCCTTCAAGGCCGGCGACGCCGTCGCGCTGCAGGCCAAGTCCGGCAAGCCGCTCGGGCGCTACTTTCCCGAGGTGGTCGCGCATCTTCTCGGGCTGAAGGCGCCGCGCTTCGTGCTCGACGGCGAGCTGATGGTGCCCGACGGCACCGGCTTCTCCTTCGACGCGCTGGGCCAGCGCATCCATCCCGCCGCCAGCCGGATCGCCCAGCTGTCGAAGGAGACGCCGGCGCTGCTCGCCGCCTTCGATCTGTTGGTCGACGCGCGCGGCGCCGACCTGCGCGGCAAGCCGCTCTCGCTGCGCCGACCGCGGCTCGAGGCCTTCTGCGCCAGCCACGCCGACGATCGCGGCCTGACCCTGGCGCCGGCGACCACCGACGCGACATTGGCCACGCGCTGGCTGGCCGAGGCCGGTACCAACTACGACGGCGTCGTCGCCAAGCGCCTCGCCGACGCCTATCGCGCCGGCGAGCGCGCCATGCTGAAGATCAAGCGCAAGCGCACCGCCGATTGCGTCGTCGGCGGCTTCCGTTACGGCACCGGCAGCCGCGAAGTCGCCTCGCTGCTTCTCGGCCTCTACGACGGCGACCGGCTGCACCACGTCGGCTTCACCTCCAACCCGCCCAAAGAAGACCGCGCCGGTCTGACCGCCCGGCTCGAGGCGCTGGCCGACGAGGCCGGCGGCTTCGACGAGAACGTGCCAGGCAAGCCGAGCCGCTGGGCCTCGGCCCGCAGCGCGGCGTGGACGCCGCTGCGCCCGGAGCTGGTGGTGGAGGTCTCGTTCGACCAGGTCACCGGCCGCCGCCTGCGACACGGCTCCGGTTTCCTGCGCTGGCGCCCGGACAAGGCGCCGGCGCAGTGCACGTTCGCGCAGATCGAGGAGTAGGACTTCAGGCCGCCTCGAGCGCCTTGGCGATGACCTCGCTGCCCTGGCCGGTCATGTCCTTGCTGATCTCGGTCAGGATCTTGCCCTGAAAGGCCTTGTGGTAGTGCTTGCGCAGCTCGCCGATCATCTTCGCCGGGGCGATCACCACGGCGTGCTCGAACTCGTTGCGCTGGGCGGCCTTGTTCAGGAACTCGGCGACGGCGGCGGCGTGCATGTCCTCCGAATCCTGCTTCTCGTCCGGGTTGGAGGCGCTGCTCTTGTGGCGCGAGCCGGCGCTGTGGTTGGAGCTCTGCACGTGCGGCTGTCCGGCGGGCTTGAGATGCGGGGGCTCTTCGTTGCCCGCGGTGCGGAAGAGATGCAGCTTCTCGCCGTCGGCGACCGCGACCAAAGTATCGTTGGGAAGGTGCATGGGATCCTCTCTATCGAGCGGTGCCAATCCGCCGCCGGCATCAAGGTTCAGGCCGGACTCGGTTCAGATCAGCCCGTTCATCTGCGCGACCGCGGTGAAGAACAAGGTCGCGCCGACGATCAGCACGCAGATCGCGGCGACGAGTTCGACGACCCGGCCGACGATCGCGGCGCGCTGCGTCGCCGTGCCGGTGACGCGTTGCGCCAGCCCCTTGGCGTAGACGGCGGCGCAGGCCAGCCCGCCCGTCGTCACCGCTGTGCCGAGCGCCATCGCGAAGGCGGCGCCGACGCCCACGGCGAAGATGCCCTGGGAGAGCGCGAACACCAGCACCAGGATCGCGCCCGAGCACGGCCGCGCGCCGGCGGTGAACACCGCCAAGACCGCGGCGCGCGCATCGAAACGGCGGGACGCCAGCAGGCGGGGATCCGGCATGTGGATGCAGTCGCAATCGACGCCGTGGGGATGCGGCGTGCTGCCGTCGTCGGCGACGAAGCGGCTGTGGGTTCCGGCGCTGCGGGCCAGCGCCTCGATCTCGCCGGGCTGCCCGGCGAAGGCCAGCGAGGAGAAGGCCGGCTCCGGCCAGAACGAGGCGATGAGGGCCCAGCCCTTGCGCCAGCAGAGGAAGGCCCCGAGCACGACGATGCACAGATAGCTGAAGAACTCGATGACCTGCGCCGCCGCCGTCATCTTCTGTGCCGTGGCGTTGAACACGAAGGCGGCGATGCCGACGATGGACGTCGCCACCGAAGCCTGGAGCAGCGCCGCGAAGAGCGCGATCACGAGGCCGCGCCGCAGCGCCACCTCGTTGGAGACCATGTAGGAGGTGATCACCGCCTTGCCGTGGCCGGGTCCGGCGGCATGGAAGATCCCGTAGGCGAAGGAGACCGCGACGAGCGTCGCGGCTCCGGCGAAGCCGGCGCGCGTCGCCCGGACAGCGCCGGTCAGGGCCTGGTAGAACCCGCTTTCCTCGCCGATCAGCCAGGCGCCGAAACCGCTCTGCGGCCCGACGGCGCCCTCGCTCGCACCGACCGCGAACGGGTGGTGCATCCCCTGCGCCAGCGCCGCCGCGGTGGCGCAACCGCAGGCGGCGAGCACGATCGCGAGCGCGACGAAACGGAGCGACGCGCGGCTCATGGGCAGGCCACGATGACGCGGCCCGCCATCTTGAGCGCGAAATCGTCGGATGGCGTCAACCCGGTGTCGAAGCTCTTGGCCAGCTTCTGGCCGTCGGCGACGATGAGCGGGTTGGCGCCGAGCACGGTCTTCGAGCAGCCGGCGGGCGCGTCGGTCAGCTCGAGCGGATCCTTGGGCGCCAGCTCGAAGTCGACGAAATAGGTCGGATCGTAGATCTGGACGCTCATGAAGCGCCCAGTCCTGGTCGGCTCGGCGAGCGGCAGCGTGAAATGCAGCACCACGCGCTTGTCGGGCCGCTCTTCCAGCGAATAGTCCGTTGGGGCGGCGAACTCGACCTTGTGCCCGGCCGCCTTGGCATAGGTGAAATAGTCGTATTCCTTCAGGTCGGCGACATTGGACTTGGCGAGCGACGCCAGATCGGCGCTGGAGGCGAGCTTGCCGTCCTTCTCCAGCCCCTGCACGGCGAAGGCCGAATACATCTCGTCGAAGACCCAGTCGTTGCGGATCGCGTCGACCTTGCCGTCCTTGCCGAAGACGACCTTGGCGCGCGCCTCCACCCAGACGTGGGGGTGGGCGAGCGCCGGACCGGCAACACACACCAGCACAGCCAGCATGGCGCCAGATCGCGCGGTCCCTCGGCAAAGCCTCATCGTCGACTCTCGTCCCGTCGCAACACCCTTCGTGCTATGGCGACAGTGTCGGGCGGAAGCGAGGCACGTCGGGTCGCCTCCCTCTTCCGCGCATTTGCGCGACGAGGGACGTACCAGACGAACGTTACGCCGCGGCGACGACGGATTCGCCTTATACCCCAGTCTCGCCCGGCGTGAATGCCGCCGCCTTCGTCGGGCAAGCCGTACGATCGGACCGCATGCTGCTTCGCCAGACCCTCGCCTACCTGCCAGCTCAGATCGTGGGCCCTTTCGCCCAGGTCGTGGCGGCGCTGGTCTGGACTCACTGGCTTCAGCCGGCGCCCTACGGTCTGCTGACGTTCCTGATCGCCAGCCAGGAACTGGTCTTCCTGGTCTCGCTGTCGTGGTGGACCCACTACACGATGCGCTATCTCGGCGGCCTCGACCAGGCGGCGCGACGGCGCTTCCTTGGCAGCGAGCCGCCGGTCTTCCTCTTCGGCACGCTAGTCCAGGTCGTCGGCACGCTCCTGGTGTTCACCCTTCTGGGCGAGCCGGCGACGCCCGGGCTTGCGGTCTCAGGCGTCGCCTACGTGGTGACGCGCTCCCTGATGATGCATCTGGGAGAGCGGGCGCGCACCCAGGGACGGATTGCGATCTACACGATCGGCCAGTTCGCCGGCTCGATCGTCGGCTTCGCGGTCGCGCTCGCCGCGGTGGCCCTGTTGGCAGCGACCCCGGAAGCCGTGCTCTGGAGCTACGCCGCCGCGCAACTCGTGGGAGTTGCGATCATGTGGCGCAGGCTCGGGATCGCCGGTGGCGGCCTGCTGCCGAGCCGCGACGTGCTGGCGGCGGCGCTCGTCTACGGCGCGCCGCTCGTCGTCGCCGGCGGCTTCGCCTGGGTGGCGCAGAACGGGATTCGCGTGGTGGTCGAGCACGGCGCCGGAGCCGCGGCGCTGGGCCTGATCGCCGTCGGCTGGGGGCTCGGGCAACGGCTCGCGGCCACGCTCGCGATGCTGGTCATCGCCGCCTCGTTTCCCCTGGCCGTGCAGAGCCTGCACGCCGGCTCGCGCGAGGCGGCCTATCGCCAGATCGCGCAAGCCGGTGTCATGCTGATGGGGCTGACCGTGCCGGCAGCCGTCGGCCTGTGCTTCCTGGCCGAACCGCTGGCCGCGCTCTTCATCGCCACGCCGTTCCGCGCGACCACGATTGCGGTGCTGCCCTTCGCCGCCGCCGGCGGCGCGATCCGCAACATCCGCATGCACGTCGCCGACCCGATCTTCCTGCTGGCCGAGCGACCGCGCATTACTATGGGCCTCAACATCGTCGACGCGATGATCATGGTGGCGGGGTGCGCCCTCGGCCTGCGGCTCGGCGGCCTCGTCGGAACGGTGACCGGCGCGCTGGCGGCCACTTGCCTCAGCTCGGCAAGCGGCGTGGTTCTCGCCGGCCGCGTCGCGGGCTTTAGCTTTCCCTGGGCCGCGGGCCTGCGCATCGGTGCGGCCAGCGCCGTCATGGCGCTGGTGCTCGCCGCGGCAACGCTATGGCCGCTCGCTCCTCCGGCCCGTATCGTCCTCGATGTCATGACAGGCGCGAGTGTCTACGCGCTCGCCGCCGCCGCCCTGTTCCCTTCGCAGATCCGCAAGGCCTGGCGTCGAAGTGCGAGGCGCCCGGGTTACCTCTGAAACGCGGTAGCGCCCGGTTTACGCGCTGAGCTTGGCCATCAGCGCTTCGGACAGCTCGAAATTGGCGTAGACAGTCTGCACGTCGTCGTTCTCCTCGAGCGCGTCGACCAGCTTGAGGATCTTCTCCGCCGCCTCGTCGTCGACGGGGATGGTGTTCTGCGGCTTCCACACGAGCTTGGCCTGGCGCGGCTCGCCGAAGCGGCCCTCCAGCGTCTGCGCCACCTCGCGCAGGCCCTCGAGCGAGGTGGTGACCTCGTGGCTCTCGTCACCCGTCGCCACATCCTCGGCGCCGGCGTCGATCGCCGCCTCCATCATCTGGTCCTCGGAGGCGGCCTTCTTGTCGAACTCGATCAGCCCGACGTGATCGAACATGAAGGCGACGGCGCCGCTCTCGGCCAGCGCCCCGCCGGCCTTGGTGAAGTAGGAGCGCACCTCGCCTGCCGTGCGATTGCGGTTGTCGGTCAGGGCCTCGATGATCACGGCCACGCCGCCGGGCGCGTAGCCTTCGTAGCGCACCTCGTCGTAGTTCTCGGCGTCGGCGCCGGAGGCCTTCCTGATGGCCCGCTCGATGTTGTCGCGCGGCATGTTCTCGGCGCGCGCGGCGATCACCGCGGAGCGCAGGCGCGCGTTCATGGCCGGATCGGGCAAGCCCATCTTCGCCGCCACCGTGATTTCGCGGGCGAGTTTGGAGAAGAGCTTGGAGCGGATCGCATCCTGCTTGCCCTTCTTGTGCATGATGTTCTTGAACTGACTGTGCCCGGCCATACCCGTCCCGCTGCCGCTCGTTCTTGAAAGAGGCGCGTGTTCTAAGCGGCGGAAGCCTGGAAGGAAAGCGGGCTTGCCGCTCGTGACCTCTCGGATCTCTGGCCGGTGCAGAGCTTGGACCCGGAGGCCAGCCGCCGCTCCAACGAAAAAGGGACCCGCCGCTCTGCGAGCCCCTCAAACCTTTCGATTGTGAACCATCGTACTCGAAGCGAGCAGCTTAGTTGCGGGTGGAGTAGCCGCCGGCATTGCCGCCGGTTGCGGTGGTGCGCGGGTCGCGGCTGCCGACGCCGTAGGACATGCTGCTGTGGCGATGGCGGCTGACCATCATGTGATGATGGTGGCGCATGTAGCTGCTGCGGCCGGTCTGCAGCATTTCGGCCTGAGCTGAAACAGCGATGAGACCGAGGCCGACGAGCGCGGCCGATACGAGAAGACCCTTGAGCATGAGAAACCGTCCTTGAAGAGCGCTGCTCCGAAGTAGAGAAGGCGCACGAAAAACGCACGTGGCCAAGCTTCGTTCAAGCGACGGTCGCTCGCGCGCGATCGGTTAATGTCCGTTTAGTTAAGGCTTTCGGGTTGCTCCCTGCCCATCGTGTCCTAGGTGCTCTTCCATCGCGGCCATGAAGACCGCGGGCGGGGAAGGGATCCATGACACAATCCGAAGGAGGCTCCGGCGGCAGCCGCTGGAGCGCGCAGAACACGGTGAGGGTGGTCGATCCTTCTCCGGTGAACTGGCTCAGCATCACCTGGAACACGATGGAGGAGCCCAATCGCGTCGACCACGCCGGGCAGGGCCAGCCCTCGCTCGCCACCGACTTCACTTGGGTCGACGACCACACGCTCGAGATGGGCATGCGCGACGCCGTCTATCAGGACGGCGAGAAGTACGACGCACAGATGTTCAAGCTCGGCTTCGACAAGGTGCAGGAGTGGGACAACCCGCATCCGCCGGGCGCCTTCCTCAACTTCGCCAAGGACGTCACCTGCGAGGTGATCGAGGGCAATAAGATCCGCATGATCTTTCCGCAGAAGGATTCCGCGGCACTGATGAAGCTGCGCGGCATGCACCTGCCCTCGACGCGCTTCTGGAACGAGTGGGGTTTTCGCGATCCGGTGACGGGATCCGCCGAAGGCCATTGGTGAGTCATCGACGCTCCTGGTCCGTGGGGGACCGGTCCGTTCGTGCTTACCGAAGGCTATTCGCGCATCACCGAGCGCACCGACGAGGTCGTGCTCGAGCCCAATGAGACGTACTGGAATTCTGCGCGCAAGCCCAAGGTCCGCATCGTCTACGACAACAAGATCGGCAAGTCGGAAGCCATCAAGTCCGTCGCTGCCGGAGACGGTCGCGTCGACGTCGTGTTCGACATCGTTCCCGATGCCGCCCACGCCTTCAGGTCGGACAAGGCGAAGATCCAGACGAAGCGCTCGAAGAGCGTGCTCGTCGGCGTGTTCAACGAGAACAAGCCGAACTCGCCCTGGGTCAAGCCGGAGCTGCGCAAGGCGCTGAACCTTGCCATCGACCGCGAGCGCATCATGAAGCAAGGCGCCTACGGTTACGGCGAGGTCATGCCGGTCTTCATCCAACCCGGCCGCTACGGGTTCGATACCGGCCTCAAGCCGTTCGTGCAGGACCTCGGCACCGCGTCGAGGCTCGTCGAGGCCGGCGGTCTCAAGGGGCAGGAAATCGTCATCGTGACGTCGCCGACCTACGAGAACCCGGTCAAGGAGATCTGCAAGGATCTCGAGCAGGTCGGGCTCAAGGGCAAGGTCGTCGTCACCAAGGACGAGCCACCGGAAGGCTGGGACATCAAGCTCGAATGGTATTTCGACTGGTCTCCGCAATATCCGGTGGGCGTCGTGCATCGCGAGTTCTTCGGCAAGAGCGGCATCCTGCGCCACGCACCGGAGGATCCGCATTTCGACGCGCTCTACGCCAAACTGCTCGCCACCGTGCAGCAGCCGGCACAGGAGGACGTCGTCAAGGAGGTCGAGCGCTACTGCTACGACAACGCCAAGGCGCTCTTCCTGTACTCGCCCTACACGTTGTTCGCCGTCTCGGACCGCGTCGACTTCACCGCCTACGACACCTGCATGTCGGAGTTGGCGGAGACGACGATCAAGGGCTGACGCAACGCGCTTGTCGCGCCATCACGGAAGCCGGGCTCAAAGCGAGCCCGGCTTTCCTTTGTCGCGATGACCTAACGCAGTAACCCGCAGGCGAGCGTCTCGGGATGGCAGGCACCGCCCGCGTCGCGTTGCGCCACGCAAATCGTGCCGCCCGCGAGGTCGTAGCGGGTCAGGTCGGGTCCGACGACGGCCTTGATGCAGAGCGCCGGGACCGGCGGCGAGATCATGAACTTGTCGGAGAGCGCCACGGCGTAGGCCTTGCGCGGTTCGTCGTAGCGGCGCACCGCCTCGCTGTCGGTCGAGGCGGTGCGGCCGTCGTGATGGACCGCGATGGAGGCCCTGCCCTGCTCCGCACCGGGCGCGAAGGTGAGCGCGAGCGAGTAACCGTAGGGCACGCCGCCGACCTTGTAGCCGAAATCGACGGCCAGCGATCCCGGATCACGGTTCTGCAGGACGGGACCGCTCGGCCGATCCCTCGGCTCGAAGCCGGTGGCGCCGGGAACCGGCGTCAGCATCGCGAAACCCTCGGGCGTGCTCCTCGTGCCGCGCACCACGATGCGCCAGGCGACAAGGCCGCCGACGACCAGGATCAGCGCGAGCACCACAACGGCGACGGTCTTCAGGGTGCGTGGCATGCATCTCTCGGCGCGACCGCGAGCGCGGCGTCCAGCGGCGATGTGGGCGAGCGCTGTGACGAAGTCATGGCGCGCGGCGGATCGCTTTGTTGGTTAAGAACCTCGTGCGACACTCCCGCGAGCATGACATCCAGCCCGCACCGCCTAAGCCTCCGCGAGATCGCGACCGACCGCACGCTCGCGCTGATGCTGGGGCTCGCCTACGGCACCGGGCTGCCTTTCCTCCTGGTCTTCTCCACGCAATCGGCGCGGCTCACGGAAGCCAAGGTGCCGATCCAATCTATTGGGCTGATCTCCTGGGTGGCGCTCTGCTACTCGCTCAAGTTCCTGTGGTCGCCGCTGATCGATCGCGTCGACGTGCCGGTGCTGGCGCCCCTTCTCGGGCGCCGCCGCGCGTGGCTGCTGACGGCGCAGTGCGGCGCTATTCTCGGCCTGATCGGCCTCGCCTATAGCGATCCGACCAAGTCCCTGACCTTCATCATCGCCTGTTCGGCCTTCACCGCCTTCTTCGGCGCGACGCAGGACATCGTCGTCGATGGCTGGCGCATCGACGCCGCGCCGGTCGAGCGGCAGGGCATCATGGCCGCGACCTACCAGCTCGGCTATCGGCTGGCGCTGCTGTCCGCCGGTGCCGGCGCCTTCTACGTCGCGCAATATTCCGGCTGGCGGCAGGCCTACGCCGTCATGGCGACGCTCATGCTTGTGGGGGTGATCGCCGGCATCCTATCGCCGCGTTTGCCTGACCGCGACAGGTCGGCCGAGCGCCAAGGCTTCTCGATCGGGACCAGCTTCGTCGAGCCGATCACGGATCTCGGGCGGCGCTTCGGGTGGTGGCTCGCCGCGATCCTGCTGCTGGTGGCGCTCTACCGCTTGCCCGATTTCCTCACCGGCGTGATGGCCAACCCGCTCTACATCACGCTGGGCTTCACCAAGGTCGAGATCGCCAACGTCACCAAGGTGCTCGGCATTTGGATTAGCATCGCCGGCGCGTTCGGCGGGGGCTTGGCCATCGCGCGCTTCGGCCTGATGCCGACGCTTCTCGTGGGCGGGATTGCCGCTTCGGCCTCGCATCTCTGCCTGGCACTGCTCGCCGCCAACGGCCAGCGCCACAACCTCCTGGTGCTTTCCGTCTGCGTCGAGAGCTTCGCCGGCTCCTTCGCCGGCACGGCGCTGATCGCCTACATGTCCTCGCTGGTCTCGCCCGCGATGGCGGCGAGCCAGTACGCGCTGCTGAGCTCGCTCTACGCCCTGCCGGGCAAGATCATCGGCGGCTTCTCCGGCTTCGCGGTCGCGGCTTGGGGGTTTCCCACCTTCTTCGCCTCGACCTCGACCATCGGTCTGCCGGTGGCGCTGCTGTGCCTGGCGGTCTGGGCGCACCAGCGACGGCTGGCGAGCCGCGGCATGCTGAGCGCCGTCGAGCCCGAGTTTGCTCGGAACGCCGAGAGTTAGACCGATAGACGATATCCGGAGCCGCTTCGCGACGCTTACGTGTCTGTCTTCGCGACCTGTTTCTTTGTTGGAGCAAGTCCGAAACAGCGGACGCCGCTCTAAGCCGCCAGCGCTGCCCTCAGCGCGTCCTCGGCGTAGGGCTTCGAGATGACGTGCACGTTCTTGAAGCGTTCCGGCACGACGATCTGCTCGCCGTAGCCGGTGGCGAAGACGAAGGGGATCGAGCGGTCCTGCAGCTCCTCGGCGATGCGGTAGCTCGTCTCGGTGTAGAGGTTCACGTCGAGGATTGCAGCATCGAAAGTGTTGAGCTCGATGGCACGGCGCGCGTCGTTGGTGGTGGCGACCAGTTCGACCTCGGCGCCGCAGCTCTGCAGCATGGCCTGGGCATCAAGCGCGATCATCATGGAATCCTCGACGAGCAGCAGGCTCTTGCCGTTGAGATCGGCACGCTGCGCCGGCGCCGCCTGGACGCGCGTCACGTCCGCCTCGGCCCGCTCGACGAAATCGTAGGGGATCTTGAAGCGCGCGCGTACTCCCTCTGGCGGATAGGCGATCGCGGCCTCACCCTGCAGCTCGAAGGGGATCGACTGCTCGATGACGATCGTGCCGAAGCCGCGTCGTGTCGGGAGGCTGACCTCCGGGCCGTTGCTCTCCGTCCAGGTCAGGATCAGGTCGCCGGTCTTCTCCAGCATCCACGTCACGGCCAGCCGTCCGTCCTTGACGCTCAACGCCCCGTATTTGGCGGCGTTGGTCATCAGCTCGTGCAGCACCAGGGCCAGCGACTGGTAGGCGCGAGCCTCGACCATCACCGGAGGTCCCTCGAGCACGAGGCGCGGATCGTTGGGCTCGGTCCAGGCTTCCGCCTCGACCTCGACGAGCCCGCGCAGCGGGGCCTGCTTCCAGTGCGCCTGGGTCAGTAGGTCGTGGGCCTTGGCGAGCGCGTGAATGCGCGACTGCAGATCGGCGGTGAAGCCTTCGAACGAGGTCGCGACCTGCTGGCTCTGGCGCACCAGCGAGCGGATGACGGCCAGCACGTTCTTGACCCGATGGTTCAGCTCGGCCACGAGCAGGAGCTGGCTTTCCTGCGCGACGCGCCGCTCGCGGTCGACGAGGTTGGCGCGTCGCAGGATGACGTCGAGCAGGGCGATACGCAGCGTCTCCGCCATCTCGAGCTCGGCCGGACGCCACGGCAACGATTGAGCTTCGACCTGCTCCTTCCAGGCGGCGAAGCTCTCGCGCGGGCTCAGGCCGCTGCCGTCCTTCTTGATCGCTTTGCGCGGGTCGCCGCCCCAGTTCACGGTCTGCACCACCTCGCGGCGGAACAGCAGCACGTAGTCTTTGGGCGAACGCGAGAACGGCACGGCGACGAGGCCGCTGACCTTGTCGACGTAACGAATGGCGTCGGGCAGCATCTTGGAGAGCCTGTCGGTGGAAAAACAACGGTCCACCCTCTTCAAGTCGAGGAAGCGGATCAGCTCCTCGATCGCGTCGTCCGGGGGCACGACGCCGTCGCTCTCGAAATGCCCCTCGGTCCAGACGCCGATGCCGTCACAGGGGATCATCGCCTTCAACGGCTCGGCGAAACCGCGCAGGTTCTGGAAGATGGTCTCCTCCGGCTCCATGCTGGTGACGAGCGCATCCAGCACCTCGCGCGCCTGGGCATGGTAGGCGAGCTCGTCCTTCTGCATCTTGGATTCGATCAGGCCCGAGAACACCTGTGCGAAAAGCTCGACGGCCGCCGCCATCGAGGAGGAGATGCGCCGCGGCGTGTCGTGGTGGCAGGCGATCATCCCCCATAGCCGGTCGCCATCGACGATCGACACGGTGAGCGTCGCCGCGCTGCCCATGTTGCGCAGATACTGCAGGTGGATGGGCGAGGAGGCGCGCAGCGTCGACAGGCTGAGGTCGAGCGGCGTTCCCTTCTTCGTCAGCGTCGGCGTGACCGCGATCGGCACGCCTTCGACCTGCGGGATCATGCGCATCCATTGCCGCAGGAAGAGCGCGCGCGACTGCGCCGGGATGTCGCTGGCGGGATAGTGCAGACCGAGGAACGGCGGCATGCCGGCGCGCAACGCCTCGGCCACCACCTCGCCGCTCTCATCCTCCAGAAACTTGTAGATCATCACCCGGTCGTAGCCGGTCACGGCGCGGACCTGGCGGGCGGCCGAGACGAGGAAGGCCTTCAAAGAGGTGGTGCGCCGCAGCCGCTCGATAATGGTCTTCACCAGATTTGCCGGATCGGTGCGGATCGTGTCGGCGCCGGCCAACGGGATGAATTCCGCCACGGCGATCTGGCCGGAGGCGTGAATGAGGATGTCGTGCAATCCGTCATCGACACCGACCGGTTGGCCGGCGAGGCGTTCGGCGAAGCCCGAGATCATCGCCGCCTGGAAAGTGTTGCGGAGGTCATGGATGATCGTGGGCGGCAGCACAGTCTCCATCGCGCCGCCGATCATGTCTTCGGCCGACGCGGCGCCGAACAAGGCGGGCGCATTGAGCGAGACGTGCGCGACCTCCCAGGTCGGTAGGCTGAAGGCGACCAAGACCCCGAACGGCTGAATCGCACCGGGGATGTGAACCGGCTCCTTGTCGCATTCGGTCTGTTCGATCGGCCGTCGTGACGATTGCAAGCGAAGATCCATCTTTGACGCGCGAGCGACCGCGCCCACCCGGGTTCGTCTTGTCCTTAGCTTAGGTCGGTCAGCGTGCGATATCGCCCGTCGAAGTGAAGCAGCGGCGATCCCGGTCGTGCCATGGCCGCTGTGACGCGCCCGACGAAGATGGAATGGTCGCCGCCCTCGATCGGCTCTTCGAGGGCGCAGGCCAGCGCCGCCATCGAACCCTCGATCACCGGCACGCTGTCCAGCATCGTGATCGCGGGTGGTCTCGCCGCCAGCCCCTGCTTGCCGTAATGACGCGCCACATCGGTCTGATGATCGTAGAGAATGCTGACGCCGAACCGCCGAGCCTCGGTGATGTGGCGGTGACACCGCGTCTCGCGCGAGACGGCGACGAGCACGAGCGGCGGACGCAGCGACAGCGACGAGAAGGCCGTCGCGGTCATGCCATGCACGCCGCCGGCACCGTCCGGCGTCGTGATCACAGTGACGCCGCTGGCAAAGAGACGAAGCGCATCCCGGAACTCCTGTTCCCCAACGGCACCTTCGGGCGGCGGCATAAGCGTCTTCAGCATTGTCTCTCCCCGGGACGACGCCTCACCGCCCCGACGGACGCTTACCATAGGCGAAGGTCAAGAAGCGTGCACCTTGTAAAACGGTGCGGAGCCCGGCCATGCGCGGCCGGAACCCCGTGTACCGGGTGGGCATTGCGCCACACGCGGCCCGAGCCGCCTTCAACCACGGAGGGCCGCCATGGCTTTCGACCTGTCGCAGTACGCCAACACCGATCCGCACCTGTCCTCGGGAGAGCGCCTGCTCTCGCTTATCGTCGGCCTCGGCCTGACGACAATGGCCGCCCAGCCCCGTCCCAACGTCTTCCTAAGCATGCTCGCGCTGGCCAGCGGCTCCTATCTCGCCTACCGCGGCGCCACGGGCTACTGCGTGGTCAAGGCGTCCCTCGACGACAAGCACGCCGCGCCGCGGGTCTCGCACAAGGCGTAATGTTTGCGGGCCGGCGCCCGGGCGTGCTAGCCGGCCATCATGCTGGAAGGCCTGCCGCCCAACAACGCCGCCTTCGTCATGCGGCTCCGCTGCGGCGAAGCCGACGCGCGTCGCGTCGTCGACGTCGTGACGGAGTTCTTCGATCCGGCCGAGACCGCAGCCGCCGCCTTCGAGGAGACCATCTCCACTCGTACCTGGAACGACGGCGAGCCTTGGCTCGTCGAGATCTACTTCGGCAACCAGCCCGACGAGACAGAGGTTCGCCGCCTCGTCGCCTCGGCCTGCAATGACGACCTTGCCGCGACCGCGACGTTCGCCCGCGTCGAGCAGCGCGACTGGGTCGCGGCATCGCTCGAAGGCTTGGAGGCGGTGCGTGAAGGGCGCTTCGTCGTCCACGGCTCGCACGGCCGGTCTAGGGTCGCGGTTGGCGATATCGGCATCGAGATCGAGGCGGCGCTGGCCTTTGGTACCGGCCACCACGGCACGACCCGCGGCTGCCTCGCCGCGCTGAACGTGGTGGGACGCCGTAGGATACCGCACCGCATCCTCGACGTCGGCACCGGCACCGGCGTGCTCGCCATCGCCGCCGCGCGGCGTTGGAAGCGCCCCGTCGCCGCTGGCGACATCGATCCCATCGCAGTGAGCACCGCCGCAGCCAACGCGCGCGCCAACCGTGCCGGCCGGCTCGTGCGGCCCGTGCTGGCCAAAGGCACGGCGCAAGCTCGCTTGCGCGCCGGCAGCCCTTACGATCTCGTCCTGGCCAACATCCTGGCGCGTCCCCTCAAGGCGCTGGCCCCGGCGTTGCGCCCGCTCGTCGCGCCCGGCGGCGAGATCATCCTTTCCGGGCTGCTCGACGGCGACGTTCCGGGCGTCGTCTCGGCCTATCGCACGCAGGGTTTCGCACTGACGCGGCGCCGCGATCTCGAGGGTTGGGCGACGCTGATGATGCGCAGGCCTGGACCTTCGGCGCCTTGATGCAACGCCGGGTGCGGCGCTCGAGACGGAATGGGAGAAACGACACCATGACCACTTCGCCGGCTCGCCGCAGACTTCTGCAAACCCTAGGAATGGCGTTGGCCGGCGCGGGACTCGCCGGTAGCGCCGCCGCTGCGGGAGGTCCCGCGATCGCTCCGGCACCCGACCTGCTCGAGCCCGGATCGGATACGCTGCGCGACCTCGCCGTCAGGCTCGCCGTCGCGCCGCGCCGCCGCGACTTCAGGAGCGCACCGATGATCCTGACAACGCCGGACCAGTGGGACGCCGAAGCGCTGGCCATCGTTCTCTCCAGCCGCGCCGAACCGCGCCAAGTGTGGAACAACACGGAGATCGGCGGCTACTGGCTGACCGTGATGCGCAACGCGCTGAACACCCAGGTCTGGGGCTTCAAGCATCCCGACTTCCTGGTGGTCTCGGCGACGCACGGCTCCGCCGGCTTTGCGCTCTACGATCAGGCCGCGTGGGACAAGTACCAGCTCGCCAAACTGCTCAACGGCAAATTCGCCTCGAACACGCTGATCGTCGAGAAGATCGGTGATGCGCGCGACTTCGAGAATCCTGATGGCCTGTTCTCCGCCGCCGACGATTCCATTCCCACGCTGCAGCGCCGCGGCGTCGTCTTCATGGCCTGCCACAACGCCGTCTGGGCGCATGCCGAGATGCTGATCAAAGCCGGACAGAACCCCGACAAGCTCGAGCTCGGCCAGCTCGCCGCGGACCTTACCAACCATCTCGTTCCCGGCGTGGTGTTGACGCCGGGCATCGTCGGCACGTTGCCGGAGCTGCAGAAGACCGGCTTTGTCTACGCCGCGGCCTGAGCGGCGGCGGGCGGTGCCAGGGCGAAGGCGGCGAGACTGATCAGCGCGGCGCCGCCGAGGTAGACGCCGACGTAGGCCAGCCCGCCACGATCGGCCAGCGCCTGCGCCAGGACCGGCGCGATGCCGCCGCCCAGGATGCCACCGACGTTGAAGGCGAGCGAGGCACCGGTGTAGCGCACCGGCGCGGGAAACAGCCCCAGCAGCCAGGCGCCCAGCGGCCCGTAAACGAAGCCCATCGTGAAGAGCGCCGACGCCAGCCAACACGCGATCACGAGCAGCGAGCCGGAGCCGAGCATCGGCGCAAGCAGCGCGGCGACGACCAGCGTTGCGGACGAGCCGGCTACGAGCACGCGCCGCGGCGAGCTGCGATCCGACCATGCACCGGCGACGACGATGCCGGCGGCGAGGAACAGGATCGCGACGAGCAGCACCGCGAGCACGGCGCGCCGATCATAGCCGAGCGTCGCGGTGGCGTAGCCCAGCGCGAAAGCCGTCGAGAGGTAAAAGAGCGCGAAGCATACGACGACGGCGAATGTGCCGGCGATTATTTCGCGAAGGTGTTTGCGGAGCACGTCGCGGATCGGCACGGCGACGGTCTCGTGGCGGGCCTTCGCCGCGACGAAGGCCGGCGTCTCGGAGAGTTTGAGGCGGACCCATAGGCCGAGCCCGACCAGGATCGCGCTGGCGAGGAACGGCAGCCGCCAACCCCACGCGGCAAATTCGGCGGAGGTCAGTGTCGCGCCGAGCACGAGAAAAAGGCCGTTGGCGGCGATGAAGCCCACCGGCGCGCCGAGCTGCGGCACCATCCCGTAGCGCGCGCGAAAACCAGCAGGCGCGTTCTCGACCGCCAGCAGCGCCGCTCCGCCCCACTCGCCACCCAGCCCGAAACCCTGGCCGAAGCGGAGCACGCAGAGCAGCAGCGGCGCCAGCCAAGCGATGTCGGCGTAAGTCGGCAGCAAACCGATGAGCGTCGTCGAGGCGCCCATCAGCAACAGCGAGGCGACCAGGGTCGACTTGCGTCCAATGCGGTCGCCCCAGTGCCCGAACACCGCCGCGCCGAGCGGCCGGGCGACGAAGCCTAGACCGAAGCTGCCGTAGGCGGCGAGGAGACGCGCCGAAGAGGTGGGAAAGAACAGCTGTCCGAAGACCAGCGACGCGGCGGTGGCATAGACGTAGAAGTCGTAGAATTCCACCGCAGTGCCGACGAGGCTCGCAGCAAGGACCCGAGCTCGACCCATCTCGCTCGAAACGCTAAAGGACAAACCGACCTCGGTCTCGATCTGGGTTTCTGCACAAGCCGAAGCGCCGATCCGGAAGAAAATTGTTGACAGGCGCTGCTGTTTGCACCAGCCCTTATCAAGGCGCAGATGCAGAAAAAGTTTTAAATCAAACTTACGCTGCCTGCGCGTCACCGTGGCGACCTGTCGTGCGGATGGAACATATCCCTTCGCGATGTGAAATCAAGCAAGGGTGTCAGAGGAGCCCAGGGTCCCATGGTCAAAGCCGCTCGATCGCCTGCCGCTCCGAAGACGCCCGCCGCTCCGAAGACGCCCGCCGCTACGAAGACGCCCGCCGCTACGAAGACGCCTGCTGCTACGAAGACGCCTGCCGCTACGAAGACGCCTGCTGCTACGAAGACGCCTGCCGCTTCGAAGACGCCCATTGAAGCGAAGACGCCTACCGCCGCGAAGACACCGAACGCTCCGAAAACGCCTGCAGCTGCGAAGACAGCGACCGCTTCAAAGACAGTGGTAGATGTTGCGTCCGACAAAGACGCTCCTCCCAAGGCGGCGCCCGTAAAGGCGGCTGCCGCCAAGCCCAGGTCCGCCGGCGACAAGGCTTCCGCGGCGAGGGCGCCCGTGGCCAAGAGCGTCGCGAAAGCTGCCGACAAAAGCCAATCGGAGCGGTTCTTGCCGGTGGTGCGCAAGCCGCGGACCCTTGCCAAAGCCGCGCCTGCGCCGCAGGTCGCCCTCAAACCCGCAGCGAGAGCGGCGGCGAAGCCCGTCACCAAACCGGCCGCGAACACCGCCTGCGCGCCGATCAATCTCGGGTTCCTCTCCGACTTTGTCGGCTTTCATTTACGCCTCGCGCAGGACGCGTCCTATCGCGCCTTCGCTCGCTTCAAGGACAAGGATCTGATCAAGCCCGGCCGGTTCCCGGCAATGGCGATCATCCATCTTAATCCCGGCATCTCGCAGAGTGCGCTGGGCCGCGCGATCGCGCGTGACAAGTCGACCGTGAGCCCCTTGATCAAGGACCTGCAGAAGAACGGTTTGATAAGCCGCAAGCCCTCGCCCAACGATCGCCGAAGCGTGACGCTCGTCCTCACCAAGAAAGGCGAGCGGGTGCTGGATCGGCTCCACGTCCGCGCGCGCGAGCACGAGGAGGAGCTCGACAAGCTGATCGGCGCCTCGAAGCCCCGCCTCATCGGCATGCTCGACAAGATCACCGGCGCCCTGGCAACGGCCTGAGCCTCCCTACGCAGTGAAGAACGGACCCGATCATCGGATGTCGCGTCGATCGGGAGCTGAGGCACCGCGAAGAAGCGGTGCTCGCAGAGTGGAGATACGAACCATGATCCGCTTGATGACCCTCGGCATGGCCACGCTAGCCCTCGTCGCGATCGAGGCGCGCGCCGACGAGGTCATCGAGATCTCTCCGGGCGACACGGTGCTCATCGAGCGCTACGTCCGCGCGATCCCCGAGCCGCCGCCTGTGATCGAGGAACATATGACGCTGCGGCCGGGCAGCATCCTGCCGGAGGCGGTACCGCTGCGCCGCTTCGAAGGGCAGCCTTTGCTGGAGCGCTACGGCTTCTTCGTCTCGGTCGACCGCAAGATCGTCATCGTCGATCCGCGAACCCGCACCGTCGTGCGCATCCTCGACCAGAAGAGCTGAAGCAGCGTCAGCGCACGATCAACTCGACGAGAAGTGCGGCGAGGCCGGCGACGGCGATCGGGATCTGCGTCGGACGCAACCGCGCGAAGAAAAGCGGTGCTTCTCCCTTCCGAGCCGCAATCGGATCAAGCACCACGATCGCTGTGAAGCCGATGAGCAGCACGGCAACAGAAGCGACCGCAAGCCCTTCCACGACCAGGACCAAAGCGGCGAGCGCCAGCACGTAGAGGCCGAACATCGTCACGACCTGCGCAATTGCCGGACCTCCCTCGGTGCGAAAGCTTAGGCCGCGCCGAACACCTGCGGGAAAAGCGAGTATCAAGCCGACGAGATGATCGTCAGAAGCACGACCTCCGCCCGGATCGCGCCGCGGGCCACCCAAGCGAGGATCGCCCCGACGACGAAGGGGATCATCGGTCCGTAAGCCAGGACGACGCTGAGCCAGGGGACCTCGGGCTTTTCAGATACGTCGAAGCTGCGAATCGGTTCGGTCTTCGTCGATCTCGTGCGGCGGGCGGCACGGAAATGGGCGGCCGAAGCCGCCCATCAATCGCATTCTATCGTCGCGGCCCTCAGGCGGCGAGCGCGCCCGACTTCTTGCCCACGTAGGTCGCAATGGCGTCCATCAGCGGCGGTGAGAGCACGTCGTAGGTCTCGAGGCCGATCGACTTCAGCTTGGAGCGGACGTGGTCCATGTCCTTGGGATCGTGGCCCTGCTCGATGATCGAAGACACGAAGGCGGCGAACTGCGGCTCCTGCCAACCCTTGTCGGGCGACAGCTCGACATGGACGAAATCGAGGCCCTTGAAAGGATGGTCCTTGACGATGCGGCCATACATGTGGACGCCGCACTGCTTGCAGGCGTGGCGCTGGATCGCCGCCGCTTCGTCGACGATATGCAGCTTCTCTTCGTGCGCGGTGACCTTCACGTGATCGACCGGCACCACGGCGACGACGGAGAAGGCGGCGCCCTCCGGCTTCCAGCACTTGGAGCAGCCGCATGCGTGATTATGGACGACATCGCCGGTAATCGTGACCTCGACCTTGTTGGAGGGGCAGTGGCAATGCAGCTTGCCGCCGGCGAAGCTGCCGGTGCCCTTATGCAATCCGTTGTCGATCATCGGATGAAGCGAGGGAGTCGCCATTGGGTAGACCTTCCTTTTGAGTGTGCGGCGCGAGTTGTGTTCGCGTCGACGCGCGCCGCCTTGCTTCCAGCCGGATCATCGTCGGACCGGATCGACGCGGCGGTCTTATCCTCCCGACGTCGCTGTTTCCAGCCGAAGCTTTTTTGACGAATATAAACTTAAGCTGCAATACGTTATACTATAACGTCTTGCTACGCCATTGCAAGGATCCACGAGGATGGATGTTGACGAGCGCCAGCAAGGCGTTGCCACCCTGCCGGCGAAACGCAACATGCCGAGAGCTCCTCGAACAAGAGTTGATTCGCATGGCGAAGAAGGCAACGGCGGTCCTGGTCGACAATCCGGCGACAGAGGTATTAAAGCCGAGGACATCGCCGAAGAGGACCGAGGCTGCCCCCGCGGCGGCGAAGTCGGCGGAGAAGAAGGTGCCGCTTCTGCTGACCCTCACCGACATCGGCGACCATATCGCCTCGACTTTCGACATGCCGAAGTCGCACGCCAAGATCTACCTCGCCGAAGCTGTGGCGCTGATCGGCAAGAACCTGCGCAAAGGCAACAAGGTGCGCATCTCCGGGCTGGGCGTGTTCCAGGTGAAGAAGCGCGCCGCCCGCAAGGGCCGCAACCCGGCCAACGGCGAGCCGATAAAGATCAAGGCTACCAAGCGCGTCGCCTTCGCCGTCGCGCGCGACCTCAAGGCCAAGCTCTAGTACCGCCGCGCAGTTCGGCGAGCCATGCGGCACGCCGCAATCGGGCTTGCCGCCGCTTTATATTGCGGTGCAGCAAAGACGCTCCTATGATTTCGTTGCAAGGAGCGCGGACCATGGCGGCCAGCTGGAAAACGAAATGGGGCGCGCGCCGGGTCAGGCATGATCCTCCGACGTTGGCGGAGGCGCTCGCCGCCGCACAGGGCTTCACCGACGACCGCGACGGCCAGGCCGAGATCGCGGCTGACCTGATGGGCGTCCCAGTCGCCGAGGCCAAGGCCGAGTTGCGCCGGCTGGCGCCGGACCGGCGCGTCACTGCGGCGGTGATCGCGCCGACGCGCGACAGAGCCGGCATGCGCACCGTCATCATCGAGCGCAAGACGAGCCGGCGTGTCGCGCCGTCGGCGCCCCGCCTTAATGGCGGCGCACACCCGCGCTGATACTCGTGCGGTCTGCCGCCACGGCGCTTGTGCGACGTCGTATCGGGCGAGTTCGTCATGCCGTGACTTGCCCCATTTCGTCCCAGCTCTTCGCCGTTGTCCAGGCCGCGCACGCCTAGATTATCGCGCCATCCGGTCAGATGTTTCTCGAGCCAAAATCGCGCGAAAACCTCGCTCCATGGGAAAGTTCCATGCAAGCCGGCGGCTTCCGGCAAAGCGGCCCGGCTCTTGCAAAACTGGCAAATGAAGCGCGTTCGACGGCCGAACCCGGGGCTCGGGACGGGTTCCTTCGTTGCGTGGAAGGGGAAAGTATCGATGAAGCTCGTGATGGCCATCATCAAACCGTTCAAACTCGAGGAGGTACGGGACGCCCTGACCGCCGTCGGCGTTCACGGCATGACAGTGACCGAGGTCAAGGGCTACGGCCGCCAGAAGGGCCACACGGAGATCTACCGCGGTGCCGAATACGCCGTGAGCTTTCTCCCCAAGCTGAAGATCGAGGTCGGCGTCTCTCCCGAGCTTCTCGGTCCGGTGATGGACGCCATCACCAATGCCGCGCGCACCGGCCAGATCGGCGACGGCAAGATCTTCGTGACCGACGTCGAGCAGGCGGTGCGCATTCGCACCGGCGAGCGCGACCTCGACGCGCTCTGAACCCGCAATCCAAAGCGATTCTATTTCCGAGTGGGAGCAATCGATGAGTTTCAAGACCTCTAGAGGTACGTGGAAGGCGGTTGGGCTCGGCCTCGTCGTCGCCGCCCTGACCGCGGGTGCGGTCTACGCGCAGACGGCGGCGCCCGAGCCCGCGACCGCGGCGCAGGCCGCCGTAGCGGCGGCGCCCGCGGCACCCGCCGCGCTGGTCCCGAACAAGGGCGACACGGCGTGGATGCTGATCTCCACCGCGCTCGTGCTGATGATGTCGATACCGGGTCTCGCGCTGTTCTACGGCGGCCTGGTCCGCTCGAAGAACATGCTCTCCGTGCTCAGCCAGGTCTTCATGATCGTGGCGCTCGTCTCGATCGTGTGGTGCGTCTATGGCTACTCTCTCGCCTTCACCGGCAACAACAACGACATGGTCAACAACTTCGTCGGCGGCTTCGACCGGGTGTTCCTGAGGGGCCTGACGCCGGATTCGACAGCGGCCACCTTCTCGAACGGCGTGGTCATTCCCGAATACGTCTACATGGCGTTCCAGATGACCTTCGCCTGCATCACGCCGGCGCTGATCGTGGGGTCTTTCGCCGAGCGCATGAAGTTCTCGGCGCTGATCGTGTTCATCCTGCTCTGGGTGACCTTCATCTACTTCCCGATCGCCCATGCCGTGTGGTTCTGGCAGGGTCCCGACGCGCTCGGCGATGCCGCCAAGCTCCTCGCCGCAGCCAAGGACCCGGCCGCCAAGGCCGCAGCCCAGGCCGCCCTCGACAAGGTCTCGGCCAACGCCGGGTACTTCAACAAGCTCGGCGCCCTCGACTTCGCCGGCGGCACCGTGGTGCACATCAACGCAGGCATCGCCGGCTTCGTCGGCGCGCTCATCCTCGGCAAGCGCGTCGGCTACCCGCGCGAGCCGATGCCGCCGCACTCGCTCGTCATGACCATGATCGGCGCCTCGCTGCTCTGGGTCGGCTGGTTCGGCTTCAACGCCGGCTCCAACCTCGAGTCGAACGGCGTCACCGCGCTGACCTTCGTCAACACCTTCGTCGCCACTTCGGCGGCGACGCTGGCCTGGCTCTTCGCGGAATGGCTCGTCAAGGGCGAGCCTTCGCTGCTCGGCATGTGCTCGGGCGCGGTGGCCGGCCTCGTCGCCATCACCCCGGCCTCGGGCTATTGCGGCCCCATGGGTGCGATCGTCCTCGGCCTCGTCGTCGGCGCCGTCTGCTTCTTCTTCGTCTCCGTGGTGAAGAACAAGGTCGGCTACGACGACTCGCTCGACGTGTTCGGCGTGCATTGCGTCGGCGGCATCCTCGGCGCCATCGGCACCGGCATCCTGGTGGCGCCTTATCTCGGCGGCGTCGGCCTCACCGACTACACGCTGAAGCCCGGCACCGCCGCGCCCGGCACCTACGACATGGCGACCCAGGTCCTGATCCAGGTCAAGACCGTGGCCTTCACCCTGCTCTGGTCAGGCATCGGTTCGGCGGTGCTCTACAAGCTCGTCGACCTGACGATCGGCCTGCGCGTCTCGGTCGACGCCGAGCGCGAAGGCCTCGACATCGCCGAGCACGGCGAGCGCGCCTACAACACCTGATCCACGGGTCTCCTCTCCGCCTTGGCCCCGCCGTCGCGAGACGGCGGGGTCTTTTTTTGCCCTGTGCCGCGCGCTGCGGCGCCTGTCATTCACGATGCCGCAACACACGGCGCCAAATGACACGGCGCCTAAGGTTAAATCGGCATTAACCGAAGCCCTTTAGCGTTCAACGGAGGCAGGTCCGCCTCTCCGCCAGCAGGCCCGGATGCGTACGACGACCAGCCACTCGGCTTTCGACCACATCCCGGAAGCGCTTCGCGTGTTCGCCAAGCGGCGTCTCGCCGAGACGGTCGGCGCCGTCCTGCTCGCCGGATTGGCCGCGCTCGCAGTGTCGCTCATGACATGGTCGATCGCCGACCCGAGCCTCAACCACGCGACGTCGGCGCGCGTCCACAACTGGCTGGGCTCCTACGGTGCGATCTGCGCCGACCTGATGATGCAGGTCTTCGGTATTGCGGCGCTCGCCATGCTGATGCCGCCGCTGTTCTGGGCGTGGCGGCTGCTGACGCAGCGCAGCCTGCCGCGACCGGCGATGCGCCTTCTCCTGCTGCTGCTTGGCACGATCTGCGCCTCCGGCGTCGCCGCGGTGCTGCCGGTGACGGCGCATTGGCCGCTGCCGACGGGGCTCGGCGGCGTGCTCGGCGACGCTGTCATGACAGTGCCGCGCAGGCTTTTCTCCGCCCTCAAGCCGGTGCTGCTGGCCGTCGCCGCCGCGCTCGCCCTCGGCGCCGTGCTGCTGCTCTCCGCCTCTGTCGGACTGCGCGAGCGCGTGCCGCTCGACGTCGAAGACGAGGACGACGAGCCGGTGCGCCCGCGGTCTTCCGCGCGCGCCAGCCGCGAGTTCGACGAGGACGATGCCGATGGCGAACCAGGGCTGGGACTGCTCTCGCTCGGCGCCCTGATCCATGCCGCGCTGAGCCTCAAGGGTGCGCTCAAGCGTCGCCTCCGCCGCCTCGGTGCGCCTCTCGCCCGCGAGGGCGACAAGGAGGCTCTGCGCGACCCGAGCTTCGCCGCGCGCGGTCCTGGCGAGCGAGGTTTCGGCGAGCGAGGCTTCAGCGAGCGAGGCTTCGACGTGCCCTTCGATCTCTCCTTCGCCGCCGAGCCGACCCTGCCGCAGCCGTCGGCGGAGCCGAGCTTCGATGCTCACGCCTACGCCCCGCCGGCCCTGCGGGCCGCCGCGCGCGGCAGGAACGACCAGGGCGAACCGCCAGCGCCGCCGGTCGCGCGGGTGATCCCGCCGGCGGAGGCGCCGCAGCCAGGTCCCCGCGCGCTGCGCGAGAGCGCGGCGCGGCCCGAGCGCCCGCCGCCCGGCGCCTGGCAGCTGCCACCGCTCGGCATGCTGATGGAAGCCCGCCGCCCGGCCGGCGCGCTGGTGTCCGAGGACTCGCTGCAGCAGAACGCCCGCCTGCTCGAGGGCGTGCTCGAGGATTTCGGCGTCAAGGGCGAGATCATCAACGTGCGCCCCGGCCCGGTCGTCACTCTCTACGAGCTGGAGCCGGCGCCGGGCATCAAGTCGTCGCGCGTCATCGGCCTCGCCGACGACATCGCCCGCTCGATGTCGGCGATCTCGGCCCGCGTCGCCGTGGTCCAGGGCCGCAACGCCATCGGCATCGAGCTGCCCAACCAACGCCGCGAAACCGTCTTCCTGCGCGAACTCGTCGGCAGCCAGGACTTCGACAAGTCCAAGCAGACGCTGGCGATCGCGCTGGGCAAGACCATCGGCGGCGAGCCGATCATCGTCGACCTTGCCAAGATGCCCCACCTGCTGGTCGCCGGCACCACCGGCTCCGGCAAGTCCGTCGCCATCAACACCATGATCCTGTCGCTGCTCTACCGGCTGCGGCCGGACCAGTGCCGCCTCATCATGGTCGATCCAAAAATGCTCGAGCTCTCGGTCTACGACGGCATTCCGCACCTGCTGACGCCTGTCGTGACCGACCCGAAGAAGGCGGTGGTCGCGCTGAAATGGGCGGTTCGCGAGATGGAGGACCGCTACAAGAAGATGTCGAAGCTCGGCGTGCGCAACATCGACGGCTTCAACGTCCGCGTCAGCGAAGCGCTGGCCAAGGGCGAGCAGCTGATGCGCACCGTGCAGACGGGCTACGACCGCGAGACCGGCGAGGCGGTCTACGAGCACGAGGCGATGAACCTCGCCCCCTTGCCCTACATCGTCGTCATCGTCGACGAGATGGCCGACCTGATGATGGTCGCGGGCAAGGACATCGAAGGCGCCATCCAGCGCCTCGCCCAGATGGCGCGAGCCGCCGGCATCCACCTCATCATGGCGACGCAGCGGCCAAGCGTCGACGTCATCACCGGCACCATCAAGGCGAACTTCCCGACCCGCATCTCCTTCCAGGTCACCTCCAAGATCGACAGCCGCACCATCCTCGGCGAGCAGGGCGCCGAGCAGCTGCTCGGCCAGGGCGACATGCTCTACATGGCCGGCGGCGGTCGCATCTCGCGCGTCCACGGCCCCTTCGTCTCCGACGGCGAAGTCGAGAAGGTGGTGGCGCATCTCAAGAGCCAGGGCCAGCCCGACTACCTCGACGCGATCACCGCCGAGGAGGACGACGGCGGCGAGGACGAGGCCGGGGCGATCCCCGACGCTGGCAGCATGGATGCGGAGGAAAGCGGCGACATGTACGATCGCGCCGTCGCCATCGTGCTGCGCGACAAGAAGTGCTCGGTCTCCTACGTCCAGCGCCGCCTCTCGGTCGGCTACAACAAGGCGGCCTCGCTGGTCGAGCGGATGGAACGCGAGGGCGTCGTCGGCGCCCCGAACCATGCCGGCAAGCGGCCGATTCTCGTCGGCGGCGGCATCGACCGCGGTGCCTTCGAGCTTCAGGGCGTCGAGCCGTGACACTGACCGGCGTCCCATTGCCGCCACACCGAATTGTTAACCCCATCGCGGGTTGGAACGCCGAAATATGATTAGAAAGTCAGCGCTTTGCCTGTTATTTGTGCTGCCGTTCGGCTTGGCTGCCTTGGGAGCTTTCGCCGATCCTGTGCCGAAGCCTGAAGTTCCAACCGAGCTGACGGGCAAGGCCGAGGACGAGGCCGTCAAGCGCGCCGACGCGTTCCTGTCTTCGGCCCAGACCATGGTCGGCGATTTCGTCCAGACCAACAGCGCCGACGGGCGCCAGTCGGAAGGCAAGATCTACATCCAGAAGCCCGGCAAGCTGCGCTTCGAATACGCCAACCCGGCGACGCTCGAGGTCATCGCCGACGGCAACAAGGTCGCGGTCAACGACCGCAAGATGAAGACCCAGGAGACCTACTCGATCGGCAACACGCCGCTGAAGTTCCTGCTGCAGGAGAAGATCGACCTCAAGTCCGATACGCAGATCCTCAACGTGCTGAAGACGCCCGACGAGGTCATGATCCTCCTCGACGACCGCACCACCTTTGGCGGCACCTCGCGCATCCGGTTGATCTTCGACGCGCAGACCTTTCAGCTGAACCGCTGGCAGGTGCGCGACCCCCAGGGTTACGAGACGCTGGTCACGCTCTACAACATCGATTTTCAGCAGAAGCCCGACCCCAAGCTCTTCAAGATCAGCGCGATCGACGCCCCTAAGAAGTGAGCTTGTGAAAAATCGTCCATGCGGTTGAACCAAGGAGGGGGGTTCCCACTTCTAGGACCGAGAGCGAAAACGTCGGCCGTCTGAATCCCCCCGTCTCAGACCGTTCGATCTGCAAGCTGGTCCCCCCTCCCAGCTTCTGTCGCTCCGAGGGCGTCCGGCGCAAGTCGGACGCCCTTTCTCGTTGACGGGCGCGTTTCTCGTGAAAGGGCGCGTTTCTCGTTGAACGGCGCGTTCGACCGCTGCGCGCTTGGTCAAGGATCAGCCATGGATCTCGGTATCAACGGGCGCGTGGCCGTCGTCACCGGCGCAAGTTCGGGGATGGGTCACGCCGTCACCCGCTTCCTCGTCGAGGCGGGCGTCAAGGTCATGATGACCGATCGCGAAGCCAAGACGCTCGCCGCCGAGGGCCACAAGCTCAAGGGCGAAGGCGAGATCGCCACCCATCCGGCGGACCTCACCGAGAAAGGCTCCGTCGAGGCGCTGCGGCAGGCGGTCGAGCGCACCTTCGGCCGGGCCGAGATCCTCGTCCACGCCGCCGGCATCACCGGCCCCGTCGGCGATTTCCTCGACATGAGCGACGAGGAGTGGATCTCGACCATCGACATCAACTTCATGGCCGCGGTGCGCCTGTGCCGCGCCTTCATCCCCGGCATGCGCGAGCGCGGCTGGGGCCGCGTCGTGCTGTTCTCGTCGGAGGACGGCTTGCAGCCCTACATCGAGGACCTGCCCTACTGCGCCTGCAAGGCGGCGATCATCAACCTCGCCAAGGGCCTCTCCAAGGCCTACGGGCATCACGGTCTCACCGTGAACTCGATCCTGCCGGCCTTCGTCGCCTCGCCGATGACCGACCGGATGATGGAGCGACGCGCCAAGGAGAAGGGCGTCTCCTTCGACGAGGCGGTGGCGAGCTTCCTCGAGGAGGAGAGGCCTGGCATCGCGATCAAGCGCCGCGGCGAAGTCAACGAGATCGCCTCGGCGGTCGCCTACCTGTGCTCGGCCCACGCCAGCTACGTCAACGGCTCGGCGATGCGGGTCGACGGCGGCAGCGTGCAGACGATGTGACGAGCGTCATTCCGGACGAGCGCAAGTGGTGCGCCTCGCTTTTACATGAAGCATCGACGCTCACCGGTTCCGGGTTCGCCTACGGCGTCCCGGAATGACGATCCCTTAAGCTGCCCGGCTTTCAGCTGCCTTCCTTATGGCACCCAGCGTCGTGCCCGGCAGGATGGCGTCGGGGTCGATCTTCAGGTGCAGGATCGCCGGCAAGCCGCTCTTCCGCGCCGCCTCGAACGCCGCGGGAAAGTCCGCCGTCACCTCGATCGTGGCGCCGAAGCCGCCGAAGGCGCGGGCGTAGGCGGCGAAGTCGGGGTTGCGCAGCGCCGTGCCCGAAGACCGGCCGGGATACTCGCGCTCCTGGTGCATGCGGATCGTGCCGTAGAGGCCGTTGTCGCAGACGATTACCACGATCGGCAGGCCGTATTGCACGGCGGTGGCGAACTCCTGCCCGTTCATGAGAAAGTCGCCATCGCCGGTGAAGCAGACCACCGTCGCATCGGGGTGGAGCAGCTGCATGGCGATCGCGGCGGGGACGCCGTAGCCCATCGAGCCCGACATCGGCGCGGCGTGGCTGCCGAGGCGGCGAATGCGGAAGAAGCGGCCGACCCAGGCGGCGAAATTGCCGGCGCCGTTGGCGATCACCGCCTCGGGCAGGTGCTCGCGCAGCCATACCACGATCTCGCCGAGGTTGACGCCGCCGGGCTGCGGCGTCGCCGTCTCCGACCACGCGAGATACTCGGCATGCGCGGCGGCGGCGCTGCCGGCCCATGCGGGCGCTGCTGCGGGCGACAACGTCTCCAGCGCCTCCGCGAGGCCGACCGGTGTCGCGGCGATGGCGAGGTCGGCGGCGTAGACGCGGCCAAGCTCGCCCGGCTCGGGGTGGACGTGCACGAGCCGGCAGGCCGGCCGCGGGATGTCGAGCAGCTCATAGCCTTGCGAAGGCACGTCGCCGAGACGGCCGCCGAGAACCAGCAGCAGGTCGGCCGCCTTGAGCCGCGCCAGCAGCTTGGGATTGGCGCCGATGCCGAGATCGCCGGCGTAGACCTCGTGCAGCGCATCGAAGAGCGGCAGGCGGCGGAAGCTCGTCACCACCGGCAGCGCCCATCGCTCGGCGAACCGGCGCATCGCATCGCAGCTCGCCTCGGTCCAGCGGCTGCCGCCTAGTACAATCACCGGCGCGCGGGCGCCCTCCAGCAGCGCCACCATGCGCGCGAGGTCGGCGGCGGTCGGCGCCGTCTCGGCCGGCTCGACGCGCGGCGCGTCGGCGAGAGTGACGCGATTGGTGAGCATGTCCTCGGGCAGGCTCAGCACCACCGGCCCAGGCCGCCCGTTCATCGCCGCCGAGAAGGCCCGGGTCAGCAGTTCGGGGATGCGATCGGCGTCGTGGATCTCGTCGGTCCACTTGGTCATCGAGCCGAACACGGCGGAATAGTCCAGCTCCTGGAACGCCTCGCGCCCGCGCACGCCACGGGCGACCTGGCCGACGAAGAGGATCATCGGCGAGGACGCCTGCTGCGCGATATGGATGCCGTGCATGGCGTTGGTAGCGCCGGGTCCGCGCGTGACGAAGCACACGCCCGGGCGCCCGGTGGCCTTGCCCCAGGCCTCCGCCATGATCGCCGCGCCGGCCTCCTGCCGGCACACGATTACGGTGATCGCGCGATCGACGAAGGCGTCGAGCACCGCGAGGTAGCTCTCGCCGGGGATGCAGAACACGTGGGTGACGCCCTGGACAACGAGGCCGTCGACCAGCGCCTCCGCCGCGGTACGGGTGGCGGCCCGCGGCGAGACCCTGCCGCTCACAGGCCCAGCGCCGCGCGCGTGCTGTCGGGCCAAGCCGCCGTGTCGAGGCCGAGGGTCCAGAACAGGGCGAGCGTCAGCCGGTCCATGCCGAAGGCGACGCATCCGGTGTGGGCGACGGCGCCGTCGGGTGTGCGGATGTCCCAGGTAATGCCGAAATGGTCGCGGTGCGCGTTGAAGCTCATGCAGGCCGTCGGCTTCTCTCGCGAGTGCAGCGGCACCAGAAGCTCGAACTTGAGCGCCGCCTGGATCTGCGCCACGGCCTTCATCTGCCCGACGCGGCCGAAGAACGGGTCGCTGGCCTGATCGATCCAGCACGGCAGCGCGAGCTTCTCGGCGATACCGCCGGCGCGCGCGATCCAGCGCTCTCGGAAGGCCGCGATCTCGTGCGGCGCGCCGATCGCCACGTATTCGCGCATGCGAAAGCTCTGCAGCCGGTCGAGGTCGGGCGAGGGCTCGCGGCGGAAGCAGTCGGCGGCGACGTCGAAGCGCAGGCCGCCCTCCGGCAACGGCCCGCGCGCGGCGGCGATCGGGTAGACGGGATAGCAGGCCGCCGGCGACAGCACGAGCTCGGTGGCGCCGAGCGCCTGCGTCCAGCCGCCGTCGGGTCGGTCGGCCGCGGCGCGGATCTCGGCCTCCGAGCCGTGCAGGGCGCAGCAGCAGCCGATGAGGTTGGGGAAGCTCTTCAGGTAGCCCGAGCGCTCGAGGTCGCGGCGGCTCATGACCGGCGGGAAGCGGAACACCTCGGTGCCCTCCTCGCGATGCGACGTGATCAGCGCCCCGAGGCGTTCCAGCACGTCTTCGTAGAGGGCAGTGCGGGCGTAGACGCCGTCGGCGCCCATCGGGCGGAACAGCGCGGCGCGCAGCGCCTCCTGGCGGTCGATCGGGGCCTCGTGAGCGAAGCTGCGGGTCATCTCAGGCGTCCCATCCCTCGCGCAGCGCCGAAGGTACGCCGCTCATCAGCGCCGCGCTGCCGATGTTGGCGAGGATGCGCTCGTTGTGGACCATGACCGGCGCCGAGAGCACGTCGCGCAGGTGACGGCCGATGCCGAACTCGCCGTCGTTGCGGTAGCCGGCGAGGCCGCAGGCGCGCAGCGCCTGCTGCACGGCCAGCACGGCGTGCTCCGACGCCTCGACCTTGAAGAGGTTCAGACCGGCCTGGGTCGCCATGGCCGCGGTCTCCGTCTCGCCCATGGCTTCGAGCGCCGCGGCCTGCCCTGCCACCATGCGGCTGAGCGCGGTCAGCGTGGCGGCGGCGCGCGTGGCCTGCCCGGCGCCGGGCGGCATGGTGCCGCCGGCGCGCCGCGCGGCGGTGCGCACGAAGCGCTGCGCCTTGATCACGGCCGCCGCGGCGATGCCCGTCCACGTCGCCGCCCACACGATGTGGGAGACCGGCACCATCGTGAGCGGGTGGATGCGGTCATAGCCGAGCGGCAAAATCGCCGCCGCGTCGCAATCGGCCTCCAGCGCGAAGCCGGACGAGCCGGTGCCGCGCATGCCGAGCGTGTCCCAGCCGCCCGTCGGCGTCAGCGTACAGCCGCCATCCTTCATCAGCACGACCGCGACCTGGTCGGAGACGGCGGCCTCGGGCGAGCGCCGCGCGGTCGAGACGATGCCGTCGCATTGCGCGCCGTAGGACATCACGGTGGCGGCGCGCGATAGGCGGAAGCGCTCGCCCTCTCGCAGGATGGCAGCCTCGCTGGCGCGCACGTTGCCACCCGCGTTGCCCTCGGTCGTCGAGGAGGCGAACAGCAATTGCTCGCTGGCGACGCGACGCAGGAGATCGCGGTGCCAGGGCTCGTTCTGCCCGTGCCGGATCACGCAGGCCAGCGCCGCGGTGTGCATGGCCACGATCATCGCGGTGGAGGCGCAGGCCTGGCCGAGGATGTAGCAGATCTCGGCAAGGTCCGAGAGCGACGCCCCGTCGCCGCCCAGCGCGCGCGGGATCATCGCCGAGAAGAGCCGCTGCGCCTTGGCCTCGGCGATCGCGGCGGCCGGGAACGTCGCGTCGCGGTCCACCATCTCGGCATGGGCTGAGGCGACGGCCGCCACGGCTTCGGCGCGCGAGCCGAGCGAGGATGCCAGAACCTCGGCGGGCGTGAGAGGCAGGCTGCGAAGAAGCGTCACGGAGGGCCTTCGATGATGATTGGATCGCAAAACCTAGTTGACGACGATCGCGGGATCTAAATCGATTTCTTGGCGGAAGCATGAGGAGCCGATCGTCGCGGTTAACGAATTGTTAAGCTGAAAGCACAAAACACCTTAATTTTACGCTCCCGCCAATGGCGAATTGCCAAGAAGACCAGGCGCGCTAGTTACTACGTTGTGAGCGCCGGCCGGAACGCCCTGCGTTTCATATTGCGCGTACGCCAGATTTGCGAGTTCTGATGTGACGACTTCATTTTCGACGACGACACTCGACAGGATCGAAGCGATCGTTGCGGCGGTGGCCGCCCAGCACAAGCTCTCCGGCCTCTTTGCTCCGACGGACTTCCTCGTCGATCGCGGCATGACGTCCATGGCGATGGTCGACCTGATGCTCGCGGTCGAGGCGGAGTTCGACGTCACCATCCCGCAGCGCGAGCTGACGCCGGCCAACTTCCAGTCGATGGAAGCGCTGGCGCGTCTCCTCGACCGGCTTTGACGCGAGCGTCCGCACCGCGTCTGCGCTCGGCCTCGGCCGATTGGCTGCGGGCGCTGCAACGCACCGCCGCCGTCACGCCCGACTCGCACCGGACGCTCGCTGTCGCCGTCGAGGAGCGGGCCGCCGTCGCGCCCGACAGCCCGGCGCTGATCGGCGCAGGCGAGACGCTCACCTACGCAGGACTCGCCTCACTCATCCGCCGCACGGCGCGCTGGGCCTTGGCGGAAGGCCTGGCGCCGGGCGATCGCGTCGCCTTGATGATGACGAACGCGCCGGCCTACGCCGGCATCTGGCTGGGGCTGTCGCGCGTCGGCATCGTCACGGCGCTGATCAACACGCAGCTATCGGGCGAGGGACTGGCGCACTGCCTTCGCGTCGCCGCGCCGCGCCTCGTCGTCGCCGGACCGAGCTGCCCGCCCTCCCTCGCGGGCGTCACGCTCGACGAGGGCGTCCGCGCGTGGAGCTGGGGCGCAGATGCGCCGGCCGCCACCCGCCTCGACCACGCCGTCGCTGATATCGACGATGCGCCGCTCGCCGCCGCCCCGATCGTCACCCTCAGCGACCCCGCCCTGCTCATCTACACGTCCGGCACGACAGGCCTGCCCAAGGCGGCCCGCGTCAGCCATCATCGCGTCGCCATGTGGAGCGAGTGGTTCGCCGCCGTCACCGACGCGCGGCCGGACGATCGGCTCTACGATTGCCTGCCAATGTACCATTCCGTCGGCGGGGTGGTCGCCGTCGGCGCCATGCTCGCCTCCGGCGGCGCCGTCATCGTTCGCGAGGGCTTCTCCGCGGGCCGCTTCTGGCCCGACGTCGTCGAGAGCGGTGCCACCATCTTCCAGTATATCGGTGAGCTGTGCCGCTACCTCGTCGCCGCCCCGGCGTGCGAGGCCGAGCACGCGCACCGGCTTCGCCTGTGCTGCGGAAACGGCCTGCGCGAGGAGGTGTGGTCCGCCTTCGTCGCGCGCTTCGCCGTACCGCGCATCCTCGAGTTCTACGCCGCCACGGAGGGCAGCTTCTCGCTGTTCAACCTGGAAGGGAAGCCCGGTGCGATCGGGCGGCTGCCGCCGTTCATGGCGCATCGATCGCCCGTCGCGCTGGTCCGCCACGATCCCGATACCGCGCGCCCGTTCCGCGGCGAAAACGGTTTCTGCCTGCGCTGTGCCAACGATGAACCCGGCGAGGCGCTCGGGCGCCTCGGGGCCGGCGCCACTGGGCCGTCGGGACGCTTCGAGGGCTACACCGACGCCGCCGACAGCGAGGCCAAGGTGCTGAGGGACGTCTTCGAGCTCGGCGACCGGTGGTTTCGCACCGGCGATGCGATGGCGCGTGACGGGCAAGGCTTCTACCGCTTCGTCGACCGGCTCGGCGACACCTTCCGCTGGAAGGGCGAGAACGTCGCCGCCGCCGAGGTCGAGGCAGCGCTACGCCTTTGCCCCGGCGTGGCCGAAGCCTCGGTCTACGGGGTCGCCGTGCACGGTGCCGACGGGCGCGCCGGCATGGCCGCGCTGGTAGCCGGACCGAAGGTCACGCCGGCGGCGATCCTTGCGTCCGTCACGAGCCTGCCGCGCTACGCCCGCCCGGTGTTTTTGCGCTTCTGCCGGGATCTCGCGACGACCGGCACCTTCAGGCCGAAGAAGGCCGATCTCCTGCGAGCCGGCTATGATGCGACGCAGGTCGCCGATCCCCTGTTCGTCCTGCAGAACGGCGGCTACGTGCCGCTCGACGCGAAGCTCGCGGCCCGGATCGGCGCGGGCGACCCGACTTGGCTGCGCGCCACCTGACTGTATCCCGGCAGGCACGCCCGCCGCTTACCCGACGCTGTCGCGGTGAAGTCGGTGTGAGGTGTGCGCCCGGAGGATGCTATCACGTGATGAATCGATACTTTTGGAACCATTCATGACGATTGCCTTGGGACGACGACGCCGTCGCATGCGCCTGCTCAGCGTGCTCGCCGTCGCCTTGCTGTGCACCGGTGCGACGAAGCTGCCCGAACGCGGAACGGCCGAGGAGCAGGAGGCGTGCACGCCCGATGTCTTTCGCTTGTGCAGCGGTTTCATTCCGGACGAGCCGCAGATCCTCGCCTGCTTGGAGAGCAAGCGGGAGCAATTGTCGCCGGCTTGCGGCAAGGTCATCACTCCGACGCCGGAGCGGCAGCATCGCAAGCGCGTCAAGCCGGCCCCCACCTGATACGAAAACCGCCGCATCTTCGACAAAATGATGAACTCGACCACGAGATCCGTGTTAATCGACTGTGTCAGTTCCAGCTTACGGGTTCGGTCATGAAGTGGACCGCGTTGAATAGCATTGGCGCGGTACTCTGGCTCATCGGTCTGAGCCTCGCGCTCGGTGTCTCGCATGTCGGTTCCTGGCAGGCTTGGCTGCCGGCGAATCCCCTGCCGATCGGCGGATTGTTCGGGTTGACTGGTCTCGCGACACTACTTTGGGCCAACTTGAGCGACGCTTGATCGGTGACCTGGCGAGCATTGTCGACAAGCCGTTGCAAGCCTAGTAGGCATCGCGGGTAACGCTCCGCTTCAAGGTCTCGCATGGCTACCGCATCCGCTTCGTCCTCCGCACCCTCGGAACAACCGTCGCGCCGGGACATGCTCTATATCGCCACGGGTGCGGTCGCGGCAGTCGGCGCGGCGAGCGTGATCGTCCCTCTCGTGAGTCAGATGGAGCCGGATGCCGCGACGATTGCCGCCGGTGCGCCCATCGACGTCGACGTGAGCCAGGTGCAGCCCGGGCAGCAGATTCTGGTCAAGTGGCGCGGCCATCCAATCTTCATCGTCAACCGGCCTCCCGAGGCGCTCAAGGTCCTGCAGGAACAGGATCTCGTCGCCAAGCTTGCCGACCCCCATTCGAAGGTCGTGCAGCAGCCGGATTACGCCGCCAATTGGCATCGATCGGTGAAGCCCGAGTACCTTGTGCTCGTCGGCGTCTGCACGCATCTGGGCTGCATTCCGACCTTCCAGCCCGACAAGGGTTCCGTCGACGCGAGCTGGCCCGGCGGGTATTTCTGTCCCTGTCACGGATCGAAATACGACTTGTCCGGTCGCGTCTACAGCGGCGTTCCTGCGCCCTACAACCTGCCGGTTCCGCCCTACACCTTCACCAACGACAAGACGATCCGCGTCGGCGACAATCCTTCGGGCCAGACCTTCGACCTATCGAACGTCGTTCAGCTCTAGCGGACCGAGCGGCGCAGCCGCGACAAGACGCGGATGTGATGCATGCCGCTCGCCTGACAGGTCACATCCGCCTTAATGCGTGACCTGCTGTTCGACATCCGCGGCCAAGAAACGGCTGACGAAGAACAGCTGAACAAGAACAACTTCCGAGAGGCTCCATGGACCGGCGTTCCTTCATCGCGACCCTGGGCGCCGGCACCGTCGCGGCGGCTTTGCCGAACATCGCCTTTGCCGACGTGAGCGTTCCCTATTCCTGGGACGAGATGCCGCCGATGGACTCCGAGCAGAAGTTCGTCGCCTGGGGCGTGAAGACGCGCGGTGAGAATGCGGACTTCCTCAGGGAGCGCTTCGACCGCTTCCGCCATCTCGTCGGCAACCGCGACGTCACCGATCCGAAGGACAAGCGCGCCTTCCTGATGACCCCGCGCGAGGACTTCGTGCTCAAGCAGAACGAGGGTCGCGCCTACGATCACGCCTTCCTCGATATCGGTTACGGCGTCACCATCTCCGGCCCCCATATCGTCGGGCGCATGACCCAGGTCATCGACGTCAAGCGTGGCGACAAGGTGCTCGAGATCGGCACCGGCTCGGGCTACCAATCGGCCTATCTCGCCAACCTCACCGACAAGGTGTGGACGGTCGAGATCATCAAGCCGCTCGAGGAGCGCACCACCGGCATCCGCCAGGACCTCATCAAGAAGGGTTACAGCGAGTACAAAGGCATCCAGGCCAAGAACGCCGACGGCTACTTCGGCTGGGAGGAGGCCGCGCCTTTCGACGAGATCATCGTGACCTGCGGCATCGACCATGTTCCGCCACCGCTCCTGCTGCAGCTCAAGGTCGGCGGCGTGATGGTCATTCCCGTCGGGCCGCCCGGTGCCCAGCGCGTGCTGAAGATCGTCAAGTCGCAGGACAAGGACGGCCAGGTCTCGGTGGCGCGCAGCGACATCTACAACGGCCGCATCGTGCCCTTCGTGCCCTTCACCAAGCTCGCCGACGACGGCAAGATCGAAGGCACCCACAACAAGTGACGGGTGGCCTGGCCACCTCGCCCCGCGCATCGGCGCTCGTCTACCTCGCGATCGGCCTCGTCGCCGGGGCGATCATCGCGCTGCAGATCGCGATCATGCGCATCTTCCAGATCGGCTCCTGGGCGCATTTCGGCTCGCTCGTCGTCTCGCTCGCCATGCTCGGCTTCGGGCTGGCGTCGGCGGTCATGTGCGTGGCGCGGCCCTGGTTCGAACGGCACTGGCGCGGGGTTGCCGCCGCCGCGCTGCTGGCCTTCGGGCCTCTGGCGGTCTTTGCCAACCTCGCCGCGCAGCAGCTGCCGTTCAACGCGATCTTCCTCGTCTCCGACCCCACCCAGAAGTGGCGGCTCTTCGCCAACTTCATGCTGTACCTGCTGCCCTTCCTCGCCGGCGCCACATTCCTCGGCACGGTGTTCCTGCGCGCGGCCGAAGGCTTTAACCGCGTCTATTTCGCCGACCTCGCCGGCTCGGGCCTGTGCGGCCTCGTCTTCCTGGCGGCCATGTACGTGTTCTGGCCGCAGGACCTCATCGTTGCGCCCCTCGTCCTTTGGGGCATCGGCAGCCTGCTCTGGTTCGCCGGCATGGCGAGCCCGCGCGCCGGCATCGCCTTCGCCGCGGTGGCAAGCCTCACCGTGGTCGCGCATTTCGCCGTACCGCCGGCGTTCGGCCTGACCAAGCTCGCGACCTCCGACTACAAGGGCGTGGCCTACGCGCGGAAGTTCCCGGATACGCAGCGCGTCTACGCGCGCGACACGCCGTTTGGCTTCCTGGAGGTGTATTCCTCCTCCTACCTGCATTTCGCGCCCGGCCTTTCGGACAACGCCGCCTTCAACCTGAAGGAGATGCCCAAGAACGCCTATCTCGGCCTGTACGTCGATGGCGAAGGCCCGATCGCCGTCGTCCGCGACCTGCCGGCGGCCGAGACCGACTATTTCCGCTACCTGCCGATGATCTACCCCTTCGTCATCAAGAAGGACCCGTCGACCTTCGTCGTGCAGTTCGGCGGCGGCCTCTCGACCAGCGTCGCCCTGCACAATTCGCGGCACGTCACCGTGGCCGAGGGCAATCCCGCCATCCTCACCGCCTTCCGCACCGACCCGGCCCTGAAGCGCTTCACCGGCGACATCCTCGCCCGACCCAACCTCGACGTCGTCGACTACGAGGGCCGGCTGTTCCTCGCCAACACCGACAAGCGCTACGACGTCATCGACCTGAGCCTCGCCGATTCCGCCGGCCTGTCCTCGCCCGGCGGCTTCCCCATCGTGGAGAAGTTCGCCTACACGCGCGAAGCGATGGAGAGCTACATGCGGGCCCTGGCGCCCGGCGGCGTGCTCTCGGTCACGATGTGGAACAAGGAGGAGCCGCCCAAAAGCGTGCTCAAGCTCTACGCCACGATGGAGGCGGCAGCGCGCCGGCACGACCCGGCAACGCTGGCGCGATCCTTCTTCGTGGTCTCGAGCTACCTGTCTTCGGCGACGGTGCTCTATCGGCAGGGCGGCTTCAGCGACGCCGAGATCGCCGCACTGCGCGACCACACCCGCAAGATGTCCTTCGACGAGATCTACTATCCCGGCATCGCCGTCGACGCGACGAACACGGACAAGCTCTTCGCCGACTACAACGCCCAGCTGTTCGGCGCGCAGCCGGCGCTGCCCGGCGCCGGTGCGCAGACGTCCGAGGCGGACGCCGACACGCCGCCGGACGATGCACCCGGTGCCGCGCCGAGCGTGCTGCCGGCGACGGCGCTGGGGCGGCTGGCCTGGCAATCGCTGGTCGCCGGCGGCTGGGAGGACCTCTCCCGGCGCTACGTCTTCGACGTTCGGCCGCTGACCAACGACCGGCCGTATTTCGCCGCCTACATCAAGCCGGGCGACCTCGGCCGCGTCGCCGACCGGCTCGAGGCGGTGCAGGACGAGTGGGGCTACCTGCTGCTGTGGGCGACGCTCGCCATCGCGACGGCCACCGCCTCGACGCTGATCGCGATCCCCGTGGTCTTCGGCTGGCGCACGGTGTTCTCGCGCACGCCGGGCAAGGCGCTCACCATCGTCTACTTCGCCTGCCTCGGGCTGGGCTACATCATGGTCGAGGTCGGGCTCATTGCCGAGTTCGTGCTGGCGCTCGCCAACGCCACCATCTCCGCCTCGATCATGATCACCGGCATGCTGGTGTTCTCCGGGCTCGGCGCCTTCGCCTCGGAGCGGCTGCTGCCGCACGCCCGCGCCGCGATGCCCTTCGTCTTCGCCGCCATCGCCGCGCTGCTGGTCGCCTACGGCCTCTTCCTACATATCCCGCTCGACGCCATCGGCCGCTACCCCTACGGACTGCGGCTGCTGCTCTCCTTCTTCTTGGTGTTCCCGCCGGCCTTCCTGATGGGCTTCCCGATGCCCACCGGCATGGCGACGCTGGCGCATCTGAGGAAGGACACGATGTTCCTCTGGGCCTGGGGCATCAACGGCTGCTTCTCGGTGATCGGCGCGGCGCTGGTGCCGCTCGTCGCCACCGCCTTCGGGCTGGCTTCCGTGCTCTATGTCGGCGCCGCCGCCTACCTCGTCGCGATTCCGGCGTTCTTCGCCGTGCTGCGGCCGACCCGTGAGAGGCGCGAGACGTCGGCCGCGCCGCTGCCGAATGCCACACCGAGCCTGCCTTGAGCGCGGCCCCCCTGGCGCCGCCGGTATGCCCCAATTAACCCTTTAAGCGCGGCTTAACCAAAACTGGCTTCAATAGCGCATGGATCGGGTGGGGCGCACCCCACCATGCGGGCATCTGTCGGGCGGGGCGGACGAGTGGATCAACGGGGTTTCGGGGGACGTGACGGCGGCTGGCAGCCGCGGGTTCGCAGCCGGCGGCGCGGACCGTCGCTGCAGGCGCTGGTCTGCGCGCTGGGCCTGCTGTGCAGCGCCACCATCGGCCTCGGCCTGCTCTACGCCACGCCCGACACGCCCACGATCGTCGTCACCGCCGCCGCCCTGCGGCCCGCGCCCGCCCGGATCGCGCTCGTGCGCCACGAGATGGCGCTGCTCGACCCCGCGATGACGCGCGGCTACGAGCCGGCGCCTTTCGGCCGCAGCGCGCCGCTGCGCTCGCGCTTCGAGCATGCCGAGACGCCGCAGATCGTGGTCGAGGCGGCGCTGGAGGCCGAGCTGCCCCAAAGCGTGGCTCCCGTCGTGGCGATGGTGCCGGCCGACGCCGCGATGCCCGCCCGCGACGTGCCGCTGCCGGCGCCGCGCCCGTTTGCCGCCAGGCCGCTTCCCGCCGCGCCCCGCCGCCTCGCCTCGCTGGCCGCAGCGCCGGCGCCGGAGGCGATCGCGCCGCCGAGCGACGGCCGCACCCTGCTCGAGCGCATGTTCGGCGCGCCCGCCGCGCCCGCGACCAACCCCGCTTTGGCCTATGCCACGCCCGGCGACATCGGCGGCGGCGGCTTCTTCGGCGGCGGCGCCGCCACGTCCGCCGGCAGCGGCACCGCCGTCTACAACATCGCCAAGCACACCGTGACCCTGCCCAGCGGCGCCCAGCTCGAGGCCCATTCCGGGCTCGGCACCCACCTCGACGATCCCGGCAGCGTCACCGAGCGCATGCGCGGCGCCACCCCGCCGACGATCTACGAGCTGACCCCGCGCGAGGCGCTGTTCCACGGCGTGCGGGCGCTGCGCCTGACGCCGCTGCTCGAGGGCACCACCTTCGGCCGCGGCGGGCTGCTCGCCCACACCTTCATGCTCGGGCCGCGCGGCGATTCCAACGGTTGCGTCGTGTTCCGCAACTACGCCGCCTTCCTCGCCGCCTACGATGCCGGCCAGGTCCGCCGCCTCCTGGTGGTCGCGGGAATATAGCGGGCTTGGCGCCTCCGGTTCCTTCTCCGGGATTGATAGATCGCTTCTCATTGTCTAGGTAACATAACCGGACTACCGCCCGGTGTCCACCCCCGCCACGGCCTCGGAGAGCCGGCGGCGGCGCGTCGCGAGCCCTGACATGTGGCCCTGCCAAAGTCAGGGTACCGCGACACACGAACGGGACGGTGTCGCGGTACCCCGACATAAAACCCCGCCATCGGCGCGTACGCTGACAAGGGCTGAATCGGGGTGGGCGTACGGCAACATGGCTTCTCGATGCTCGGGTGCGGCCTAAAGCCTCCGCAGTCGCCAACACCGGGCACCGGGATGACTGCATAGCTTGGCTTTTGCACGCTATGGTCTATCTTGATGTCGTGCGGTTGTGAGCGCAGGCGTGATTGTACCGTCTTTTAAAAAGCACGATGTCCAAGCTACCGAGGACAAGATCAATGGCGTTTAAACCAAGGGCAAGACGGACACGCTCTTTTTGGGAGCCAATGTATAATCCGCATGATAATGAACTGTTTCCTGACGGGTCAATAGACGTAAACCATTCTGGATGCAAGCATTGTACAGTAAAATCTGAAGGCTTTGGGAGTTTCCGCAGAATTGATAATGAGGTGTTTGATACATGCGATTTTCTTGGATTTTTCGAGAGCAAAATATTAAATGATTGCACCTTCAAGCTCTGCGATTTCGGCCTCAGTACCTGGCGTCATACAAAATTTAGCAGATGTAAGTTTGAGCAATCGTCCTTTACTCAAACGACTTTTATAGACTGTGACTTCCGTGATTGCAGCTGGGATCGGATCGGCCTTGCTGGTAACGACACCAAGTTGCAGGCCCATAGACGCCGCATATACAAATCTCGATCCAGACGTGTTGGCTAGATGGAATGCCCCGATTTTCTACCAAAAGAAGAGGCTGCAACGCACCAAGGCAAACGTCGCCAGAAATTTATTGAATATTCTTACGACACGGGGCGAAGAGAATTGGTATTACGAGGCAATCCGCGTTTATAGTATTAATTCGTTTCGTGCGTCTCAGCTTGAGAACACGTGGGAATATCAAGCTGCGACGACCTATCGCAAGAAAACGAAACATTATTTTCTATCTCTGGTATATATTGTTGAAAGATACATTATTGAGTTCTTTGGTATATCGAACAATTGGGGAGCAAGTTTGGCTAGACCGCTTCTGATCGGCATCATTATTGCGTGCGCATTTGCCAGCGTCTACAGACATTTTGGTGTTTTTCATTCATGGTCCGAGTCGGTTATGGCTAGCGCCGAGGTTACTGTCGTGGCCGGCTATACAAAATACGCCTCCACCAAAGACTCATTTGGAGTCCAGGCGGTGTTTCTATCTAATATGCTTATGGGAGTCTTCTGGTTTGCAGTGGCAGTACCTTCGCTTGTAAATCGGATCAGCAGAGTACGATGATGATCGAAGCGCTTATTTTGTTTGGGAGCCACGCACGCGGCGATCAGAAAGATATCTCTGATCTCGACGTCATCGCAGTAATGGATGAGGTGCCAGAAAAATCATTTGAAAAAGAGGCTCTGAGTATTAGTTTTTATAGTAAGAAGTTTCTGATCAAGATTTCGTCAATTGGAAATCTGTTCGCCTTGCATTTGGTTTGTGAAGCGAAGCCGATCTTCGATCCAAATGGCGTGCTTGAGGAAATGAGATCCGCTTTTCGTAAAAAAACAAATTATTGTCGTGAGATCGCGGATGCCTCAATGTTAGGGTGGTTTTTAATTCGGCATACAGATAAAATAACAATCAAAGCTTATATAATAAAAGAGTTGCTTGGTGTGTTCGATCATACTAACAGCTAGAGCATATGAGAGTGGATCAGTCATTTTCTCAGCGTCCGCTCTCTCTACCTTTGCCAAAAACAACGATTCTGATTGGCTAATCGCGCATAAGAACTCCGATATATTTGAAGATCAATCTAGGTACCGACTAGCAAGATTTCTACAGCAATTCGGTCTTGGCGACCCCGGCGTTTACGACGTCGACGACATTAATGGGCATATAGAATACATGTTTAGAAGCGGAAATATAGTCGGGAGGAATACAATCTCTTCATTGTTTGGCGCTGCAGTCGATCACTATCTTGTAGGCGCAGTAGCATAGTCTTTGTTTTGAACAATAGTCTTTACAACTTTCCGATATCACCTTTGATGGCGATTACAGACGTCCCCTCCAGATCTCGTGAGACTCTGAGGCGTTTCGCAGATGAAGGTTAAGGAGTAGCATATAGGCCACAATCTCTAAGCTCAGATTGCTACGAGCGGAACGCTCATGCGTGCTGCCAGATCTCGATCCCCAACTTCTTCCATCAACAATGATTATAGATGTGTGCGCCCACTCGCCACCCACTGGCCCGTCCATTGCTCCACCCCCGCACCCTCGCCCGGGAGCCCGCCTTTGACCGACGCCGCCATCCGCCCCTCCGTCCAGTCCTCCTCCGCCGCCGCCCACACCCCGGCCGGCGCGCCGCTCGCGCTGGGCCTTGCCGCGCTCGGCATCGTCTTCGGCGATATCGGCACCAGCCCGCTCTACACCTTCAAGACGGTGCTCGACCTCGCCGGCGCGGCGCCGACGCCGGCCGTCGTGCTCGGCATGCTGTCGCTGATCCTGTGGACGCTGGTGATCGTCACGGCGGTCAAGTACGTCAGCGTGGCGATGCGGGTCGACAACGACGGCGAGGGCGGCATCCTCGCGTTGATGTCGCTGCTCGGCGCCAAGGCCCACAAGCGCCCGCTGATCGTGGCGCTGGGGCTCTTCGGCGCGGCGCTGATCTACGGCGACGGCGCCGTCACCCCGGCGATCTCGGTGCTGTCGGCGCTCGAGGGCCTCGACATGGTGACGCCGATCTTCAAGCCCTACATCCTGCCGATCGCCGTGGTGATCCTGCTCGGCCTCTTCGCCATCCAGCCGCTCGGCACCCACGTCATCGGCCGCGCCTTCGGCCCGGTGATGGTGGTGTGGTTCGCGGCCATCGCGCTCATGGGCGTCTCCGGCATCGTCCACCACCCCGCCGTCTTCGCCGCGGTGAACCCGGTCTACGGGCTGGACTACCTCCTGCACCACGGCTGGAGCGGCTTCCTCGTGCTCGGCGGCGTGTTCCTCTGCGTGACCGGGGCGGAGGCGCTCTACGCCGACATGGGGCATTTCGGCGCCCGCCCCATCCGCCAGGCCTGGTTCGTCGCGGTGCTGCCGGCGCTGGTCCTCTCCTACGCGGGCCAGGCGGCGCTGGTGATCGACGGCGCGCCGCTGACGGGCAACATCTTCTACCTGCTGTGCCCGCACCTGCTGCTGGTGCCGCTCGTCATCCTGGCGACGCTCGCCACCATCATCGCCAGCCAGGCCATCATCACCGGCGCCTTCTCGATGACGCGGCAGGCGATCATCCTGGGCTGGCTGCCGCGGCTGCGCATCAAGCAGACCTCGGCCGAGGGCTACGGCCAGATCTACGTCGGCGTGGTGAACTGGCTGCTGATGCTGGTGACGCTGGGGCTGACGATCGGCTTCGGCAAGTCCGACAACCTCGCCGCCGCCTACGGCATCGCGGTCTCGCTGACGATGCTGATGACCTCCGTGCTGCTGTTCATCGCCATGCGCGAGATCCTGCACTGGAACGTCGTGGCGGCCGCCGCGGTGGCCGGGCTGTTCTTCATCGTCGACGCCGCCTTCGTGGCCGCCAACCTGGCCAAGATCCTGGAGGGCGGCTACGTGCCCCTGCTGCTCGCCGCCGGCATCTACGGGATCATGCTGATCTGGCATCGCGGCGCCATGGCGATGGCGGCGCGGATGCGCGATTCCGTCGTGCCGATCGAGCAGTTCGTGGCGCTGCTGAAGAGCCGCTCCATCCCGCGCACGCCGGGCACCGCCGTGTTCCTGACGCGCACCGCCACCGACACGCCGCCGGTCATGGCCTGGCAGGTCAAGCACAACCGGGCGCTGCACGAGCGCTGCCTCATCATCAACGTGACGGTGCTGTCGCGGCCGTGGCTGCGCGACGGCGAGCGTCTGACCATCCGGGAGATCGCGCCCGACATCTGGCGCGGCGAGGCCTCCTACGGCTTCATGGAGCGGCCCAACATCCCGGCGCTGCTGAAGCTCTGCGCGGGCCAAGGCTTCGCCTTTGACCTTGACGACGTCACCTATTACGTCGCCCACGAGACGGTGATCCACCGCGAGGACGGCGGCGGCATGCCGCTGTGGCAGGAGATGATCTTCGGCCTGATGGAGCGCAACACCGTGCACTACGCCGCCTTCGCGCGGCTGCCCAACGACAACGTCGTCGAGATCGGCCGGCAGATCGCGATCTGAGGCGGGAGAAGGGGCGAGCGTGTCGCAAGCCCTCGTCGAACGGCGATGGATCGAATCCCGCGGAGGCCTGTTGGACGATCTTCTGAGGAAAAACCCATGTTCGAAGCCAATCTCGGCGTTCTCGCTTTGGGAACGCTCGCCCTCGTCGTCCTGATCGTCGGCTTTGTGTACCTGCGCAGCCTGAAGGAGGGTCGCAACCGCGACGCGGCCAAGAATATCGTCGAGGGCGGATCGTCAGCCCATACCGCGGTGCGCGGCGGCAGCACGCCGGAGCACCTGAAGGACGCCAAGGAGACCCGATAGGGTTCGGCACGCCTCGCGGACGGCACTTTTTTGCTGCGGCCGCGACGCGTCGTTGCTATAGGCACCAATCCTTCGGCAGGGACAGCGGACGTCGGCGAAAGCCGGCCGCGCGGGCGTGGCGGAACTGGTAGACGCGCTGGATTTAGGTTCCAGTGGTGAAAATCGTGGGGGTTCGAGTCCCTCCGCCCGCACCATCCTCTGGCTCCGCCGTGATGATCTACGCGGGGTCCGCCCCGCCGCCACCAAGGTTCCAAGGTCCATGCAAGTCACCCAGATCCACGCCGAAGGCTTGAAGCGCGAGTTCGAGATCGTGCTGCCGGCGCAGGACCTCGCCAGCCGCCTGAACGGCCAGTTGGATGAGATGGCGGCGAAGGCCAACATCAAGGGCTTCCGCCCGGGCAAGGTGCCGGTGGCCCACCTGAAGCGCGTGTACGGCCGCCAGGTCATGGCCGAGGTGCTGCAGACCGCCATCGGCGAGGCGCGCACCAAGATGATCGAGGACAACAAGCTTCGCATCGCCGGCGAGCCGAAGTTCGACCTCGACGGCGGCGGCGAGGACGAGCAGGTGCTGGAACGCGCGCTCGCGCTCAAGGGCGACCTCAAGTTCAAGGTGGCGCTCGAGGTGCTGCCCAAGGTCGAGGTCGGCGCGCTCGACGATCTCGCCATCGAGAAGCTCGTCGCCGACGTGCCCGACGAGGAGGTCGACCGCTTCATCGCCATGATCGCCGACCAGCAGCGCGCCTACGCGCCCAAGGGCGAAGGCCACCCGGCGGAGAAGGGCGACAAGGTCACCGTCGACTTCGTGGGGCGGATCGCCGACGAGACCTTCGAGGGCGGCTCCGGCGAGGGCGTCGATTTGGTGCTCGGCTCGAACTCCTTCATCCCCGGCTTCGAGGACCAATTGGTCGGCATGGGCACGGGCGAACACCGCACCGTGTCGGTGACCTTCCCTAAGGATTACGGCTCGCCCGCGCTCGCCGGCAAGGCGGCGAATTTCGGCGTGACGCTGAAGAGCATCGCCGCGCCGGCCGACCTCGCCATCGACGACGAATTCGCCAAGGGCTTCGGCATGGAAGGGCTCGACAAGCTCAAGGAGACGGTGCGCGGCAACATCGAGCGCGAGTACGGCTCCGCCTCGCGCGCCAAGTGGAAGCGCGGCCTGCTGGACACGCTCGACAAGCGCTACGATTTCGACCTGCCGCAGGGTCTCGTCGACCAGGAGTTCGAGCAGATCTGGAAACAGGTCCAGGCGGAGCAGGTGCAGACCAAGAAGAGCTTCGAGGACGAAGGCACCACGGAGGAGGCGGCGCGCGCCGACTATCGCAAGATCGCCGAGCGTCGGGTGCGCCTCGGCCTGGTGCTGGCCGAGATCGGCGAGGAGGCCGGGGTCAAGGTCACCCAGGAGGAGATGACCCAGGCCTTGATGGAGCGCGTGCGCCAATACCCGGGCGAGGAGAAGCAGATCTACGACTTCTTCCGCAACAATCCGCAGATGATGGCGCAGATCCAGGCGCCGATCTTCGAGGACAAGGTCGTCGACCATATCGTGTCCAAGGCCAAGGTGACCGAGCGCAAGGTTTCCAAGGAAGAGCTGACCAAGCTCGACGAGGACGAGACGGCCGAAGCGGCTGCCGCCTGAGGCGGTCGCTCGGCCCGGCACGGGGACATGCGATCTGATCGGACCACGCGTGTCGTCTCTCGGCGAGGCTGCTGAGCATGCGCGCGCTTCGGCCCGCGGCCACCGACGGTGACCTGACGCAGCTCTCGCCGATCGTGTGGCGCTGCGAGGGTCAGGAAGCCGCCTTCGTCTACGACGTGGCCTCGTTGAAGAGGTCGTTCCTGGGCTTCTTCCTCCGGGCCGGCGAGGGCCACGCCGCCCCCAAGATCAGCTTCGATTCGGGCGAGGGCTTCAACGACCTCTCGGCCATCGTCTTCCGGCGTTTCCCGTTCGCCTTCTATCACATCTCGCTCGCCACGACCGGCGCGGCGCGGCGCATCCGCTTCAGCGCCTGCGAGAACGGCCCGACGACGTTTCGCTTCCTGGCTTTCGAGAGCGGGCAGCCGCTGCTCGTGGCGGTGCTGCACTACCTCTTCAACCTGCGCTACCAGAAGATCGGCCTCGTCGCGCCGGCCTCGGGCGGCCAACGTGGCCGCTGGGCGACGATCCTCAGCAACGTGCGGCGCATCCGCACCTTCTTCTCCACCGTCTCCGCCGGCGGTGCGATCCGCGTGCAGCAGGCCGACGACGACGTCCTGGCGCGGCTGCGGCTGGCGCAGACGCTGCAGGCCCAGCCGGTCCAGGCGGCGATGGCGGAGCACCATGCCGATCGCGCCGCCCCGCTGCTCAGCTTCGTGGCGCCGGTCTACGAGACGCAAGCGGATTATCTGCACGACCTCGTCGGCTCTTTCACCGCGGAAGGAGCGGCGGGCTATGCCGAGCTGCTGCTGATCGACGATGGCTCGCGCAGCGCCGTGACCCGCGAGACCTTGGCCGGGTTCGCCTCCGTTCCCGGCGTCCGCATCGTGACCCAGGAGGCCAACGGCGGGATCGCGCGCGCCACCAACGCCGGCCTCGCCGCCGCGCGCGGCGAGTGGCTGAGCTTCATCGATCACGACGACGCCTTCGTCCCCGGCGCGATCGCAATGATCGCGCGCGCCATCGCCGATCACCCCGACGCCCATTTCTTCTACACCGACGAGATCGTCGCCAACGCGGCGCTGAAGCCCGTCGGCTCGTTCTGCAAGCCGGCCTATGATTGCGTGCTGCTGTCGGGGTTGAACTACATCAATCATTTCTCGGTGTTCCGGCGCGAGCGGCTGGTCGCGCTCGGCGGCCTGCGCCTCGATCGCGAGGGCTCGCAGGACTACGACATGCTGCTGCGTTATCTCGAGGACGCTGCACCGGGAACGGTGGTCCACGTGCCGTTCCTCGCCTACACCTGGCGGCGCGGCGAGGAGAGCTACTCGACCCGGTTCCGCGAGCGCTCCGTCGCCAACGCGCGCGAGGCGCTGCGCGCCGCCTACGCCGACACCGGCCGGCGCATCGCCGTCGAGCCGGCGCCGGGCAGCCCCGACGTCCACCGCGTGAGGTTCCCCGACGCGCCGCGCCCGCTGGTTTCGGTGATCATCCCCAATCGCGACAGCCTGGCTCTTGTCACCCGGATCGTCGACGATCTGCTGCATCGCACCGCCTATCCGAATCTCGAGATTGTCATCGTCGACAACGGCTCGGGCGATCCCGCCGTGCTCGCCTTCTACGAAGCGTCCCGGAGCGATCGCGTCACGGCCGATCGCGTCGTCGAACCTTTCAACTTCTCGCGCATGTGCAACCGCGGGGCGCGTCTGGCGCGCGGCGAGGCGCTGCTCTTCCTCAACAACGACATCGAGGTCGTCGCGCCGGACTGGCTCGACGAGATGGTCGAGTGCCTCGCCTTCTCGCAAACCGGGATCGTCGGCGCGCGGCTGCTCTATCCCGACGGCAGCCTGCAGCACGCCGGCGTGATCGTCGGGCTCGGCGAGGCGGCGGGCCATTGGTATGTCGCCGAGAAGGCCGATACGCCTGGCCCGATGGGGCGGCTCGCCGTGCGCCAGACGATCGGCGCCGTCACCGGCGCCTGCATGCTGGTGACCCGCGCCTGCTTCGAGGCCGTTGACGGCTTCGACGAGGTCGCCTTCCCGATCGCCTACAACGACGTCGACCTCTGCATGCGGGCGCGCCACGCCGGCTTCCGCACGCTATGGACCCCCTTCGCCACGCTGACGCATCACGAATCGGCTTCGCGCGGCAGCGATGTCGAGGGCGAGAACGCCGCGCGCCTGCGCGTCGAAGCCGGGCGCCTGCAGAAGCGCCACGCCACCAAGACGATGGTCGACGAGGCCTACAGCCCCTTCTACGATCGGCGCTACTCGAAGCCCCACCTCATCGTGCCGGAGAGCCTGCCGGAGGCGCGGCGCGGCAGCTTCGGCTAGGGCGACCTCCGCCGTCGCGCACCCGCACCGACAATGAAAGGCGTTGCGAGGGCATAGACGTTGCGGAACGGCTGCGAAACACCTTCCGGCAATCGAGCGCCGGCGCGTTTGCCCCCATGATTCACAGGCTCGGTCCGCGGCAGTGTTTCCGTTGAGTGTGGCGGCGCGGCGTGCCACAAAGGGATGGGCGGTCGGCGCAGCGTATCGATCCGCAGTCCTTTGTATTTGTTGGATAAACTCGCATGACCCTGGTGGATCACGCGGTCGGACGCTTGTCGCCGCTGGCTCGCGCCGGTCAGCCGGAATTTCGCGTTTCTCCCCACAACCTCGAGGCGGAGCAGGCGCTGCTCGGCGCCATCCTGATCAACAACGACGCCTTCGACCGCGTCTCGGACTTCCTGCGCCCGGATCATTTCTCCGAGGAGATCCACAAGCGCATCTACGACGTCGCCTCGCAGCTGATCCGCGCCGGCAAGGTGGCGACGCCGATCACGCTGAAGACCTTCCTCGGCGACGGCGACCTTGGCGGCATCACCGTGCCGCAATACCTCGCCCGCCTGGCGGCGCAGGCCACCGCCATCATCAACGCCGAGGATTACGGCCGCACCGTCTACGATCTCGCCACGCGGCGTGACCTGATTCTCATCGGCGAGGACATCGTCAACGGCGCCTACGACGCGCCGGTCGACGTCTCCCCGCGCGAGCAGATCGAGGAGGCCGAGCGCAAGCTGTACTCGATCGCCGAGTCCGGCCGCTACGACGGCGGCTTCCAGCGCTTCTCCGACGCGCTGACCTCGGCCGTCGACATGGCGGCGAAGGCCTTCGAGCGCGACGGCGGCCTCTCGGGGATCGCCACCGGCATGAGCGACCTCGACCGCATGATGGGCGGGCTGCAATCCTCCGATCTCGTGATCATCGCCGGGCGCCCAGGCATGGGCAAGACCGCGCTCGCCACCAACATCGCCTTCAACATCGCCAAGGCCTACGAATTCCGCCAGAAGCCGGACGGCAGCCACGAGACGGTCAACGGCGGCATCGTCGGCTTCTTCTCGTTGGAGATGTCGGCGGAGCAGCTCGCCACCCGCATCATCGCCGAGCAGTCACAGGTCGCCTCCTACAAGATCCGCCGCGGCGACATCACCGAGGGGGATTTCCACCGCGTTGCCGAGGCCGCGCGCGAGATGCAGCAGATCCCCTTCTACATCGATCAGACCGGCGGCATCTCGATCGCCCAGCTCACCGCCCGTGCCCGCCGCTTGAAGCGGCAGCGCGGGCTCGACATGCTGGTCGTGGACTACCTGCAGCTGCTGTCGGGCTCGAAGACGCGCGACGGCAACCGCGTGCAGGAGCTCACCGAGATCACCACCGGCCTCAAGGCGCTGGCCAAGGAGCTGGCGGTGCCGGTCGTGGCGCTGTCGCAGCTCTCGCGCCAGGTCGAGTCGCGCGACGACAAGCGGCCGCAGCTCTCCGACCTGCGCGAATCCGGCTCGATCGAGCAGGACGCCGATGTGGTGATTTTCGTGTTTCGCGAGGAATATTACCTCAAGAACAAGCAGCCTCGCGAAGGCAGCGAGGAGTTCCTGACCTGGCAGACCGACATGGAGCGTGTCCACGGCCGCGCCGAAGTGATCATCGGCAAGCAGCGCCACGGCCCCACCGGCACGGTGGAGCTCGCCTTCGAGGGCGAGTTCACCCGCTTCTCGAACCTGGCCCGCGAGGACCACATGCCGGTGCCGCACTGAAGGGTTGCGATCCGAGTGGCAGCTAAGTGACCTTCCGCCGGGCGGTCTCGCGCGAGTTCCCGAGATCAAAGCCATGATGTCTGGCAAAGGTGACAGGGGCCACGCCTACAACGCCGGCGATGCTTCTCGTCAATATCGCGCTCGCGGCCCTCGTTGTGGCGCACCATCGCCGTAGCATAGCGCTCTCAAGCCTCCCGCACGCTTGGCCGCGTACAAGGCGCGGTCGGCTCGCGAGATCAGAAGGTCGGGCTGCAACCCGTCCTCCGGCGCGCAGGCCACGCCGATGCTGGCGCCGACACGCGCACTCACATCCTGGCCGAGATCATAAGGAGCAGAAACCGCAGCAACGATGCATTGCGCCACGGCCAGCGCATCCAGCCTTGAGATCGCGGACAACAGCACGGCAAACTCGTCGCCACCGATTCGGGCGGCCACGTCGTCGCGGCGGCAGAGATGCCGCAAACGGTCGGCGACGGCCACCAGCAATGTGTCTCCGATAAGATGACCGAGTTGATCGTTCACGAGCTTGAAGCCATCCAGATCCATCAACAGAAGGGCGCACGACGCCGTTTCCGCTTGCTCGAGCGCGACGCGGATCCGCTCACCGAAGAAAAGCCGATTGGGCAGCCTGGTGAGGGGGTCGTGATGCGCCAGGAAGCGGATCTCCTCCTCGGCACGACGGCGTTCGGTGATGTCCTCGTGCGCCGCGACCCAGCTGCCGTCCTCAAGGACCTGGATATCGAGGGCGACCAGTTTGGCGTCTCTCACCATGTTTTCGGTGGTGACGCGCGTCCCGGCTTTTAGTCGCGGCGATATTCGCGACCAGAGAGCCTCTGCGGTCCAACCTTGATAGTTCCCCGCGGCCACGCTGGCCCGAAACATGTCCAGAAACGATGTGCCGAGCGGGAGGCTAGCTCGCGTGAATCCGTAGATCTCGAAGTAGCGATCGTTAGCGAACTGCAGTTTCTGGTCGGCATCGTAGAGACAGATGCCATGAGGTATATTGTCGAGGGCTGTCTCTAACCTCCGCTGCAGGTCGATCCGGCACTTACCCGAGCTCGACGGCTCCTCGTAGACACTAAGGAGTGATCGGCCGTCCACGCGCGACGATCGCATCGACTGCGATGCTTCGATGATTTCGATTTTACTGCGCATGATCAAGGAGCGTCCAACCTTCATGGCATCATGACACGCCGGAGGTTTCAACGCCGTTAAATGGGCAACGACAAGATCATGTAAATAGGCAACGACAAGATCATGAGGCTGCTTTGAAGCATTGACCTGAACGCGCGGGACAACTCGTGCGTCCACGCCAATACCGCGTGTTCGCGGGCCGCTGTGTCCGCTCGCAATAGTCTAGCCTTTGTTTGAGGTTCGACATAGACGCGCGCAACGTCGATGCGCCGCTCCGAACCGGCTCATAGACGCTGCCTTCCTCCGCAAGGACATCCTGCCTTCTTCGCCGACATCGTCATGCCGGGCGCATTCGTTCGGGAAAAACACTGCAACGCCATCGCACTTAGCGGCGGCGTGTGTCTTGTCCTGCTCGCCGGCGCGGGAGACAGTGGCGCGTGCAACGACGGAACCAGATCTTGCGACCGCTTCTCGCTCCCGTGACGGAATGGCGCGACGTCGAGGCCGAGCAGGCCGGGTCGACGCTGACGGTCGATCTCGGCGCGCTCGACGCCAACTGGCGGCTACTCGCCGACAAGTCCGGCCGGGCGGAATGCGCCGCCGTGGTCAAGGCCGACGCCTACGGCCTCGGCCTCGCCGCCGTCGCGCCGGCGCTGCAACGCGCCGGCTGCCGCACCTTCTTCGTGGCGCATGTCTTCGAGGGGCAGCGACTGCGCGCGCTCTGCCCCGAGGCGACGATCTACGTGCTGAACGGCCTGATGCCGCGCACCGCGCCGCTCTTCGTCAAGGCGCGGCTGCGGCCGGTGCTCGGCTCGCTGCTCGAGATGGAGGATTGGATCGAGGCCACGGCACGCACGCGCAGCCCGTGCGCGCTGCAGCTCGACAGCGGCATGAATCGGCTCGGCCTCATCGCCGAGCAGGTGGCGGCCGCCGTGCGCCTCTCCATGCGGCTCGACGTGGCGCTGGTGGTGAGCCATTTCGTATGGTCGGGCCGGGCCGAGCAGCGCGACCGCGTCGAGCGGCAGCTCGCGCTCTTCGAGGACGCCCGCCGCAGCTGGCCCGACGTGCCGGCCTCCATGGCGAACTCGTCCGGCATCTTCTTCGGCGACGGCGCGCTGCACGACCTGGTGCGGCCGGGCTACGCGCTCTACGGCGGCAACCCGACGCCGGATTCGGACAACCCGATGCGGCCGGTCGTGGGCTTCGAGGCCAAGGTGATCCAGGTCCACGAGGTCGCGGCCGGCGAGAGCGTCGGCTACGACGCGCATTGGATCGCGCCCTCGCCGCGCCGGCTGGCGACGCTCAGCGTCGGCTACGCCGACGGCATCCCGTGTTCGGCCATCGGCACCAACGCCGAGCCGCGCGGCCACGCCAGCGTCGACGGCGCGCTGTGCCCCTTCGTCGGCCGCATCTCGATGGACCTCATCGTCATCGACGTCACCGAGGCGCCGATGGTGGAGCGCGGCGATACGGTAGAGATCCTCGGCCAGGACATCGGCATCGACGACCTCGCGCGGCGCTCCGGCGCCATCGGCTACGAGATCCTGACGCGGCTGGCCCCGCGCAGCCATCGCCGCACCATCGGCGGGTAGCCCATCCTCTCCCGCTTCGCGGAGAAGGATCTCTTTACCCCACCGTGTCGCCTCCGGGATCGTCCTCCTCGTTGCCGCTCATCGCTTCGCGCAGGCCCTTCCAACGCTTCATGCTCTCGTGCGCGCCGAGCAGCGCGAGCGCGAGGACGAACGGCACGAGGTAGTAGATGACGCGAAACAGCAGCAAAGCTGCGAAGAGCGCGGCCGCCGAATGCGCCGGCACCGTCTTCAGCATGGTCGCCTCGAAGACGCCGATGCCGCCCGGCGCGTTGGAGGCGATGCCGAGCAGCGAGCCGAATACGTAGACCGTGACGAAGGTCAGGTAGTCGATGTCGCGCGGTGGGGCCATGAGGATGTAGAGCACCGCCGAGGCCGAGCAGAGATCGATGAGGCCGAGGCAGATCTGTCCGAGCGTCAGCCGAAGCCCCGGCAGCTCGAGCTTGAACCCCTGGATCTTGGCCTGCCGGTGGCCCTTGCCGGCCCAGACCAGGTAGCCGCACAGGGCGGCGACGATGGCAAGGCCGATGATGCGATTGAGCAGGGGCGACAGGTGGTCGATGTGCGACACGCCGCCGGCGCGCACGGTGAAGCCGATGCCGATGACGAGCGCCATGCCGAGCCAGAAGGTGAGGCCGGCGATGACGGTGAGGCTCGCCACCTTGCCGGCGGACAGCCCGCGTCCGGAATAGATCCAGTAGCGCACCGTGCCTGCGGTGATCACCGGGAAGCCGAGCGTGAAGGAGATCGCGTAGCTGGTGAAGGACGCCAGCGCAGTCGTCGGATAAGGCACTTTCAGCTTCAGCTGGCGCAAGGCGAGAGCGTCGTAGCCGGTCAGCGCCAGGAACGAGAGGGCGGTGAAGGCGGCGGCGCCGAAGATCCGCTCGCCGCTCGTCGCCGCGATGGCGCCGCGCAGCGCGTTGGGATCGATGGCCATGAACGTGCGCACCAGCACGAAGATCGCCAGCGCGAGGATGCCGATGGAGAGGCCGTAGGCGACGAAGCGCCCGACGCGCCGACGCGCCTGCTGCTTGTTCTCAACGCTGTCCGGGATGACGGCATCGAGGACCTTGGTGGTCAGCTTGTCGTGCTGCTCGTCCTCGGCCAGTATCTCGGCGTCGGACTTCTGCGGCTCGGCCTCCTCGGCCTTGCGATCGTCTTGGGCCGCCGCACCGTCCACAGCTTCACTCCGCGGGTCGCGTCCTCATCGGGACGCCCCTTAAACATCGCCGGTCGATCGATTCCCGCGGCCGCTCGACCTACCCGAGACGGGCGACGAGGCGGTCGTGCAGCGGGTTGGCGGGCGAGAACACGTAGTCCATCGCCGCAACCGTGACATGACGCGCGCCTTGCGCCACGAGCCAGTCCGCGAGCGGCGCGACCTTGTCCTTGAGGCAGGTCAAGGTCAAGCGGCCGGCCACGTTTTCCGAGCGCAGCTGCGAGCCGAACTGCGCCGCCGCCGCCTCGATCAACCCCTCGCGACGCTGATCGAACTGGGCGATCACGTCGCGGTTGAGCCGCGCCGCCTCCTCCGCGGCGATGCGCGCCAGCACCTGCCGCGCCTTCTCCCGCGCCGCATCGCGCCACGGTGCGGCGAGCGAGGCGACGAGGTTGGCCTCCGAGCGCAGCATCACCCCGTCGTCGAGCACCTTGAGGGCGTTGGCCGCCAGCGTCGCGCCCGTCGTCGTGATGTCGACGATGAGCTCGGCCTGGCTCGCCGCCGGCGCGCCCTCCGTGGCGCCAAGGCTCTCGACGATGCGATAATCGGCGACGTGGTTGGCGGCGAAGAAGCGCCGCGTCAGGTTGACGTATTTGGTGGCGACCCGCATGCGCTCGCGGCGCCTGGTGAAGTAGGCGGCGGCGACGTCCTCGAGATCAGACATGGTGCGCACGTCGATCCAGGCCTGCGGCACAGCCACGACCACATCGGCGCGGCCGAAACCCAGCGGCGTCAGCAGTTCGAGCGTGGCGTCGGCGTCCTCGAGCGTCTCGCGCACCAGGTCCTCGCCGGTGATCCCAAGATGGGCGTGGCCGGCGGCGAGCAGGCCGACGATCTCGGAGGCGGAGACGAACGCCACCTCGATGCCGTCGATCCCCTCCAGCGTGCCGCGATAGTCGCGGGCGCCGCGGTTTGGCTTCAGCGTCAGTCCGGCGCGGGCGAAGAAGGCGGCGGCGTTCTCCTGCAGCCGCCCTTTCGAGGGCACCGCGAGGACGAGGTCGGCCCGGCCGTCCGAAATCGGGTCGCTCACGGCATCTCTCCCGCAGCCCGACGGTCGGCCCAGAGCGCCGCGCCCACCGCCGGCACGTCGGCCTTGGCACCCAGCGTGCCCATCAGCCGGTCGTAGCGGCCGCCGCCGACGAGCGGCGGGTCGCCGGGGCGTGCGGCGTCGCGGGTCTCGAAGACGAAGCCGGTGTAATAATCGAGGTTGCGGATGAAGCGGCCGGAGAAGCGCAGCCCGGCGAGGTCGACGCCGCGGGCGGCGATGAAGCTGACGCGGCGCTCGAAGCGGTCCAGCGCCGGGCCGAGCGCCAGCTTGGCGTCCTCTGCGAGGCCGCGCAGCGCGCAGGCCGCCTCGTCCGGCTCGCCCTCGACGGCGAGGAAGCGTTCCAGCGCGGCGCGCGCGTCGGAATCGACGCCGTGTCCGCCCTTCAGCGCCGCCTGCTCGAGGAAGCGGTCGGCGATCTCGGCGGCGGTGCGGCCGCCGACGCTCCTGATGCCGGCGATGGCGAGCAGGTCCTCGACCAGCGCCCGCGCGCCATTCTTGTCGACGCCTTCCAGCGCCGCCAGCACGCCGGAATGGTCGATGCTGCCGTCGGCGGGCGCGTCGAGGATGCCAGCGAGGCTCTTGCCCTGGGCGAGGCCGCGGGTGATGCGGCGGCGCCATTGCGGCGGGATGGCAAGCGCGCCGACGAGGTCGGAGAACAGCGCGGCGTCGCCGATGGTCGTCACGAATTGCGCCGGCTTGACCAGTGAGGCGGCCTCGAGCGACAGCGCCAGGATCTCGGCGTCGGCCGCCTCGCGATCGTTGCGGCCGAGGTTCTCGATGCCAGCCTGCACGAACTCGCCGGGCCCGTCGCGCCGGAGCCGGAACACCGGCCCGCAATAGCAGAAGGCGGCCGGGCGCCCGGCCTGCGGCGAGTCGAGGTAGGACCGGCAGACCGGGATCGTATATTCCGGTCGCAGGCACAGCTCCTCGCCGGAGAGCGACTGGGTGAGGTAGAGCCGCCCACGCATCTCCTCGCCGGATTCGAAGAAGGCGGCGGCCGGCTGCAGCATCGGCGGCTCGCAGCGCGCATAGCCGGCCTCGACGAGGTGGGACAGCAGCGCGTCCTGGCGCTGGCGGTCGTCGGCGAAAGGAAGCGGGGCGGCGGGGGCGTTCACGGGTCGAACTCCGAGGTCGGCGCCCTCTTAGCAAGCACGTCCCGCAGGCGCGACCCGTTTCGCGCGACAGGGTGAAAGGCTCCTCCCTCCGCCATTCGGGGAACGGCGACCAAAGCGCCGGTCGCGCGTTGTCTTGCCAAGCTCGGCCGTTGGCCGTTAACTACCTCTTAACCAATCGTTTGACCCACGGCGGTTCTGTTAGGAAACTGTTCATGTCGGAGCGGGGGCAGACGGCATGTTGAAGCGGATGCGACGTCTTGGCGCCACGGCAGCGTTACTCGTCGCCGTTTTCTCGACGCAACCGCTTACGGCGCAGACCCTCAGGGCTCGTGTCGGGCATCAACGCACGCATGCTCTTCGTGCCGCCATCGCCACGATCCACGACGACGCCATCGAGTATATGCTGCAGCCGGGCCACGCCGCACCGGTCGGCGAGGTCACGCGCGTGCCATACGGCTGGGCCGACTTCTGCACACGCCGCGTCGAGGAATGCCGCGTCGACGTGCTCGATCCCGTCGACATCGTGATGACGGCCGGGGTCCAGAAGGTGATCGCCGAGGTCAACGCGAAGGTCAATGCCGAGATCGAGCCGGTCTCGAACCTCGAGCACTGGGGTACCCTGCTCGACCATTGGGACTACCCCACCGACGGCAAGGGCGATTGCAAGATCTACGCGCTGTGGAAGCGCAAGCAGCTGCTCGACCGCGGCTTTCCCCGCCAGGCGCTGCTCATGACGATCGTCCGCGACCTCGAGGGCAATGGCCACACCATCCTGACGGTGAAGACCGACAGGGGCGACTATATCCTCGACAACATGGTCGGCGAGGTCCGCCTCTGGGACGAGACCGGATACAAGTTCGTCAAGCGCCAGTCGCAGACCGACCCCAACATCTGGGTCTCCGTCGGCCCGGCCACGATGCCGGTCACCACCGCCGTGGTGCAGTAAGGGGCTTTGAACTCTCGGGAAGGTCAGCCGACTCGCCGGACGCTCCCTTTTCTCCTGGTGGGAGAAGGTGGCGCGAAGCGCCGGATGAGGGGTCGGGTCCCCTCTCCTCTTCGTGTGTGCCGTGGGAGGAGCCGAGCCGGCGTCGCCGTACGCCGGCACCGTCATGGCCTTGTCAGCGAGCGCGTCTTTTGCAAGTCCGCATGTCAGCGTAGGTCGACACCGGCCCGCTCTCTTGTCGCCGCACCCTGACTTTGGCAGAGCGTCTTGCCGCCATTTCAGACACGTCCTCTCCGCTTGTCCGAGGGTTCGAGCCGAGGTGGACGCGGCTCCGAACTTCGGTTAAGTTACCTAAATGAAGCCGAGCTATTGATCAAATCCGATCCTCGGCCCGGCGGAGGTGGCATGGTGCTCGATCGGCGCGACGTCTTGGGCGGCTTGGCCGCCACGCTGGGCCTGGTCGGGCGCGCCGAGGCGGCGGCGCCGGCGGCGCTGGTGCTGGAGACCAAGCCGGGAACGGTGGGGCTAGCCTATAACGGCAGCTTGCCCGGCCCGCCGATCCGGATCCGCCTCGGCGAGGCGGTGGCGGTGACGCTCAAGAACGGGCTGGAGCAGCCGACCACGCTGACTTGGCACGGGGTGCGGATCGCCAACCCGATGGACGGCGTCGCCGGACTGACCCAGCCGGCGGTGCCGCCAGGCGGCAGCTTCGACTATCGCTTCACCCCGCCCGATGCCGGCACTTTCTGGTACCACCCGCATGCCGCGCCAGGCACGGCGGAGCAGACCGGGCGCGGGCTCCGCGGCGTGCTGATCGTCGACGAGGTCGCGCCGCCCGAGGTCGACGAGGACGTGCTGCTGGTGCTCGGCGACGCCTGGCTCGATCCCGCCGCCGCCGTCACGGTCAACGGCCAGGCCGCGCCGCTCGCCCGCGAGGTCCGACCCGGCGCCCGGCTCAGGTTGCGGCTCGTCAACGTTTGCCCCTCGCGCATCGCCATCGTCGGCGTGGTCGGCGCGGCGCCCAGCGTCATCGCCGTCGACGGGCAGTCGAGCGAATTGTTCCGGCCGGCCGGCAGCATGGTGCCGATCGGGCCGGGCGAGCGGTTCGAGCTGATGCTCGACGTGCCGGCGGAGGCCGGCGCCAAGGTGGGGTTGGTGCTGCGCGGCGGCGCGGAGGAGCACGGCGACGTGCCGCTGCTGGCCGTGACGGCCGCCGGCAAGCCGGTAGCGGCGCACCCGCCGATCGCCAAATTGCCGGCCAACCCGCTGCTGCCCCAGCGCATCGCGCTGGAGAAGGCCTCGCGCCACGACGTCGCGATCGCCGCGGCGGCGGTCGGGCGCTGGAGCGTCAACGGCGTGGGTGGCATGGCGGCCAGGCCGCTGTTCGCCGTGGCGCGTGGCACGCCGGTGACGCTGACCTTGCGCAACCGGAGCGATGTGGTCCAGCCCATGCACGTCCATGGCCATTGCTGGCGGCTGCTGCACGATCTCGACGACGGCTGGGACCCGTACTGGCGCGACTCGGTGCTGCTGGCGCCGGGAAAGACCAAGCATGTCGCCTTCGTCGCCGACAATCCCGGCCGCTGGGCGCTGGTCTCGGGCGACCTGCGCCGGCAGGACGCCGGGCTCGCGACCTGGTTCGAGGTGAGATGATGTCGCAGAGCCTCGACTACGCCAAGGAGGTCTACGCCGCCTGCGCCACGATCGGCTTCTCGGACGGGCCGGCGGCGACGCTCAAGGCGCTGCTCGACAAGCTCGCCGCCGGGCAGGACGTCACCGAGGCCGAATTGCTGCACGCCGCACAGGAGGCGCATCGGGCCGCGGCGAACTGGGCCGGCCGTTGAGGGTTGTCGGAGATCAAGAAGGAACAACGATGAGCGACCCGAAGAACGTCAACGACATCGAAGGCAGCAAGACGGCCAAGCCGTTCCACGAAGGCGAGGATGCCGGCGGCGACGCCAGCCCCGGCATGGAGGAGGCGCCGCACGACCGCGCCGACGCGGTCGGCGACCCTAAGAAAAAGGCCGAGATGGCGAAGACGACGCAGCGCCAGGAATAGGCGCAGCAGCGCGCCTCAGAGTCGACCGGTCAGCAGCATGATGACCAAGATCAGCACGACCAGGCCGAGGATGCCCGACGGGAAATAGCCGAAATGCACCAGGCCGATCGACGGAAGGCCGCCGAAGGCTGCGATGACCAGGACGATGATGAGGATGAGGACGATCGGGTTCATGGAAGCCTCGTTAAAACAGCGCCATAGAAGCGCTCGGCTCGACAGGAAAGGCAACCGCCTTTTTTGACTTGTCCCGAGCCGGTTGCGCCGGTGCGAACGCGAAGTGTTCGCCACGTGCTTTAGGATAATGTGGACTCATGAGCGCAATGGGTCTGCGGCGCACGGCGTCGATCGTCGCCGCCCTCAACATCGGCATGTTCGCCGCAGAGATCGCCGTGGCGCTGGCCGGCGGATCGGTGTCGCTCTTCGCCGATTCCGTCGATTTTCTCGAGGACGCCTCGATCAACCTGCTGATTCTCGTCGGTCTCGGCTGGAGCGCCCGCGCCAGGGCCCGGCTCGGCATGGGGCTCGCGGCGATCATCCTCGTGCCAGGCCTCGCCACGCTCGTCATGGCTTGGCACCGCTATGCCTCGGGCACGCCGCCGGAAGCGTTGGCCGTGGGCATGACCGGGCTCGCCGCGCTGATCGTGAACTCCGCCTGCGCGGTAATGCTGGCCCGCCACCGCGAGGCAGCCGGCAGCCTCACCCGTGCGGCATTCCTCTCGGCACGCAACGACACTCTCGCCAACGTGGCGATCATCGCCGCCGGCATCGTGACGCTGTGGTGGCGCTCGCCCTGGCCCGATCTCGGCGTCGGCCTCGCGATCGGCCTCGTCAACGCAGGTGCCGCCTGGGAAGTCTGGGAGGCGGCGCGCGACGAGCATCGCCTTGCCGATGGACCTGATCCGGGCTGATCCCGCGATCAGGCGGCGTGCGACTTCGGCTCGTCGGCCAGGATCGCGTAGATCATGCCGGCGTCGCGGGTGCCGCGGAGCTTGGCGGTCACGGCGGGCGAGCGCAGCAGGCGGGCGCCTCGCGCCAAGGCCTTGAGGTGATCGGCGCCGGCGGTCTCGGGCGCGATCAGCAGCAGGATGAGGTCCACCGGCTCGCCGTCGAGCGCCTCGAAATCGATCGGCTTCTCTATTCGGGCGAACACCCCGAAGATCCGGTCGACCTTGGCGAGCTTGCCGTGGGGAATGGCGATGCCGTTGCCGATCCCCGTCGAGCCGAGGCGCTCGCGCTGAACCAGGGCATCGAAGACCTCGCGAGCGGTGAGGCCGCAATGGCGTGCGGCGTGCTCGCTCAGCTCGGACAAGGCCTGCTTCTTGTTCGCCACCCTGAGAGACGGAAGGATGGCGTCGTGGGCGATGAGGTCGGTCAAGGTCATCGTGTACGCTTGTGATCCAGGCGGCGTTGATCCGGCAAGACCCGGGCCAAAGTCGACCCCAATCCGCCCCGTCGTACCCACGCCGGCTCGGCGAAGGTCCCGAATCGTCCGTTAGGCAGATACGTGAGAAAAGACGGCCTCGCGACGGACCGCCTCACGCCGACTCCATATCACGGAGCCGGCTGAACTCAAGGTGAAGGGCTTCAGGCCGAATGCCCATTCAGCGTACCGAGAGGGTCGATCCAGCCGATGTTGCCATCGGACCGGCGGTACACAAAATTGATGCGGGCGTTCTCGGCGTAGCGGAACACCACGACCGGGCAGTCGGCCGCGTCGAGCTTCTCGACGGCGGCGGCCACGGTCATCTCGGTGATGCCGGTCGCATGCTCGGCAACCACCGCCGGGAAGCAGGGCTCGTCATCGGGGCCATCGTCCTCGATCTCGGAGAGCGGCGGCAGGGCGAGCGCCTCGGCGGCGCTGGCATCGAGGTCGCTGGCGTGGCCGTTGGCGCCGTGACGGCCCTGGGCCCGTTTGCGATGGTCCCGAAGGCGCCGCTCGATCCGATCGGCCGCCTTGTCGAAACTGGCGTAGGGCTCCTGCGCGAGCGCCTCGACCTGCAGGGTGATGCCGGCCTTGAGGAACAGGGTGCAGTCGGCACGGTAGCCCGAACCCTCGGGCTCGATCGTCACGTGGCCGGTCGGCCGTCCGGCGTTGTACTTGGCGACGACGCCGTCGATGCGGCTGTGGACGTGAGTTCGAAGGGCCTCGCCGATCGCGAGATTCTTGCCCGAAACGCGCAGCGTCATGGTTGGCCTCCGTGTGAGCCCTGGCGCGCGGCGCCTTCCGGCTGCGCGCCGGATCGACAAGGTAGGGACCGGCGCGGCAGCAAGTCAATAAGCGTTTGCGGGAGGAACGAACGAGACGGCAGGATCAAAGCTTGTCGCCTGAAGTTATTGCGCGACCATATGGGACGAAGCGTTCAGTGGCCGCGCCAGACGAGGCGACCGCCCTGCTTCCAGCTCTTGCCCACCTTCGCCGCTTGCACGACCCTGCGCCACCACGCCCCTGACGCTTTCCTGCTGAGCTCGGGAAACGATGCGCCCTCGGTCGCAGTTGCGAATTCGTTTGTTGTCAGGACGGGCCCATGACCGAGCACTACGACGTCATCATCATCGGCAGCGGCCCCGGCGGCGGATCCGTCGCCACGGTGCTGGCGCCGACCGGCAAGAAGGTGCTCATGCTGGAGCGCGGCGGTTATCTCCCGCGCTCGCAGCAGAACTGGGACTCCAAGACCGTCTTCGTCGACGGCACCTACCAGGCCAAGGAGACCTGGTTCAGCCAGACGGGCGAGAGCTTCCATCCCGGCCTGCACTACTGGGTCGGCGGCAATTCCAAGGTCTACGGCGCGGCGCTGTTCCGCCTGCGCGAGAAGGACTTCACCGAGTTCGCGACCCACGACGGCATCTCGCCGGGCTGGCCGCTCGGCTACGACGTGTTCGAGCCGTACTATGGCAAGGCCGAGGTGCTGTTCCAGGTCCGCGGCCAGCGCGGTGAGGACCCGCTCGAGCCGTGGACGTCGACGCCCTACGCGCATGCGCCGGTCAAGCACGAACCCCGCATCCAGCAGCTCTCGGAGGATTGGGCCAAGGCGGGCGTGCACCCGTTCCACCTGCCGCTCGGCATCAAGCTCGAGCAGGAGGCGGACGGTCGGCCGACCCCGCATTCGCCCTGCATCCGCTGCGACGCCTTCGACGGCTTCCCCTGCGCGATCAACGCCAAGGCGGATGCCCAGATCATCTGCGTCGACCCGATGAAGAAGGCGCACGACAACTTCACCCTGCTCACCGGCGCCTACGTCGAGCGGCTCGAGACCGACGCCTCCGGGCGCAGCGTCAAGACCGTGCACGTCACGCGCGAGGGGCGGGCCGAGACCTATTCCGCCGACATCGTCGTTGTGGCCTGCGGCGCGCTCTCCTCCGCCCTGCTGTTCCTGCGCTCGGCCAACGACAAGCACCCCAACGGCCTCGCCAACGGATCCGACCTCGTCGGGCGCAACTACGTGCGCCACAAGATGAGCGTGCTGATGGCGCTGCTGAAGGAGCCCAACGACACGGTGTTCCAGAAGACGCTGGCCGTGAGCGACTTCTACTTCGGCTCGAAGGACTACGATTATCCCGTGGGGCTGATCCAGATGTGCGCGACCTCGCACGGAGAGCAGATCCGCAGCGAGGCCGTGCCCGGCGTCCTCGACAAGTTCTTGCCCGACATGCCCTTCGACGTCATGGCCAGGCACTCGATGGACTTTTGGCTGCAGACCGAGGACATCCCGCTGGCCGAAAACCGCATCACCTACCAGGACGGCAAGGTCTTTCTCGACGTCACCGAGACAAACACGAAGCCGGCCAACGACCTGAAGAAGGAGCTGGAGAAGCTGTGCTCGAGCACCGGCGCCAGCACGATGATGCTCGAGCGCAGCCTCTATCTCGGCAAAGGAATCCCGCTGAACGGCACGGCGCACCAGGCCGGCACGCTGAAGTTCGGCGAGGACCCGAAGACCTCGGTGCTGGACCTCGACTGCAAGGCGCACGAGCTCGACAACGTCTACGTCGCCGACGCCAGCTTCTTCCCCTCGATCGGCGCCGTGAACCCGACGCTGACGATCATCGCCAACGCGCTGCGAGTCGGCGACATCATCAAGGCGCGGCTCGCTGCCTCTTCGCCTCCGCTCGCAACGGCGGAATCGCCTCTGCATGACCAGGATGCGCGCTAGAGCATCGGACGGCAAATTCGGAGCCGCTATGCGACGCTTACGTACCGGTCCTTTGCTACGCTTTCTTGTTGAAGCAAGTCCGCAAAAGCGGACGTTGCTCTAAGGCTCGATGAGCGCCGCGTCTGCGGGCGCCTTCACCGTCCTCGGCTCCGGCGTGCCCTCGCCGATCAGCATGGCGATCAGCGCCGTCCAGCCCGTCTGGTGACTCGCGCCGAGGCCGCGACCGCTGTCGCCGTCGAAATATTCGTGGAACAGCAAACCGTCGGAACCGTCGGGCAACGGGGTCTCGCGCACGGGCTGCGCGGGTCGCACCCCGTTCTCATCCTTGAGGAAGAGAAGCTGCAGCCGCCGCGTGATCTCGTCGGCGATCTCGGCCAAGCTCAGCATCCGGCCCGAGCGCGTCGGGCATTCGACGCGGAAGTCGTCGCCGTAATAGGCGTGGAAGCGGCGGAGACTGTCGATCAGCATGAAGTTGATCGGCAGCCACACCGGCCCGCGCCAGTTCGAGTTCCCACCGAACGACCCGTCGACCGATTCGCCCGGCGCGTAGCGCAGCTCGAACCTCGTACCGGCGGCCTCCAGCACGAACGGCTCGGTCGCGTGCGCCTTGGAAAGCGCGCGGATGCCGTAGGGCGAGAGGAACTCGTCCTCGTCGAGGGCGCGGCGCAGCAGCTTCTTCAGCCGATGCCCGCGCAGCAGCGAGAGCAGGTGGCGCTTGCCGACGCCCTCCTCCGTCCAGCGCGAGATCAATGCGGCGAGGTCCTTGCGGTAGCCGAGGAACCAGCGCGAGCGCTCGGCGAATTCGGGATGGCCGTTGAAGATGTCGGGCCCGAGCACCTCCACGGCGAACATCGGGATCAGCCCGACGATCGAGCGGATGCGCATGGAGTGCTTGCGGCCGTCCGGGAACTTGAGCACGTCGTAGAAGAAGCCGTCCTCCTCGTTCCACAGGCCGATGCCGGCGCCGCCGACGTCGGTCATCGCGCCGGCGATGGTGAGGAAGTGCTCGAAGAACTTCGTCGCGAGGTCCTGGTAGACCGGGTTGTCGGCGGCGAGCTCCAGCGCGATGCGCAGCATGGTCAGCGCGTACATCGCCATCCATGCCGTGCCGTCGGACTGGTCGAGACTGCCGCCGGTCGGCAGCGGCTTGGAGCGATCGAAGAGGCCGATGTTGTCGAGGCCGAGGAAGCCGCCCTGGAAGATGTTGCGTCCGTCGGCGTCCTTGCGGTTGATCCACCAGGTGAAGTTGATCAGCAGCTTGTGGAACATGCCTTCCAGGAAGGCGCGGTCTCCCCTGCCGTTCCCGTCACGCCCGGCCTCGTAGATGCGCCACGCAGCCCAGGCGTGCACGGGCGGATTGACGTCGCCGAAATTCCACTCGTAGGCCGGCAGCTGGCCGTTGGGATGCATGTACCATTCGCGCGTCAGCAGCACGAGCTGGTCCTTGGCGAAGGCGGGATCGATCGGCAAAAAGGCGATGGCGTGGAAGGCCAGGTCCCAGGCCGCGTACCAGGGGTACTCCCACTTGTCGGGCATGGCGATGATGTCGGCGTTGTTGACGTGCTCCCAATCGAGGTTGCGCACCCGCGGCGGCGGCGGCGGCAGAGCCGGATCGCCCGCGATCCATTTCGGCATGTCGACGAGGTAGAACTGCTTGGTCCAGAGCAGGCCGGCGAAGGCGCGGCGCTGCACCAGCGCGCGCTCGGCATCGCCGACGCCGGACTGCAGGGCGGCGTAGAAGGCGTCGGCATCGGCAATGCGGCGCTCGAACAGTTCGTCGAAGTCGTCGAAGGGCGGCCGCGTCGCGATCTCCTTCGGGCGCAGGCGCAGGCGCATCGTCACGCGCTGTCCGGGCGCCAGCCTCGCCTTGCGGATGAAGGCGCATTTGCTGCCGCCGTCGCGCGAGATCGCGGCCTCGTCACCGCCCACGACGTAATCGTGGAAGCCGTCCTTGAAGGGGCCGGGCGCGGCGAGGCCGTAGAGCCGCGGCAGGTTGGTGTCGTTCTCGCAGAACACGACCTCGTCGGCGCCGTCGCAATCGAGCGCCAGCGGCATCACCAGCGGTCGCGTCGCGATCAGCCCGCCGCCGCCCGCGGGATCGGGCCGGATGTGCGCGCGGAGCCGGCCGGCGACCCAGGACCAGGTGTTGCGCCCCCAGAACTGCGGGATCAGCCAGACCGTCTCCGGGCTCGGCCCGCGGTTCTCGACCGTGACCCGCATCAGCACGTCGTCGGGAGTGGCCTTGGCATATTCCACCGTCGCGTCGAAGAAGCGGTCACCGGCGAAGATCCCGGTGTCCTCGATCTCGTACTCGCGGTCGGCATAGCCGCGCCGGGCGTTCTCGGCGACGAGCTGCTCGTAGGGATAGGCGGCGTGCGGGTAGCGATACAGCATCGCCATGTAGGCGTGCGAGGGCAGGCCATCGAGGTGGTAATAGTGCTCCTTGACGTCCTCGCCGTGGTTGCCCTCGCCGTTGGTCAGACCGAACAGCCGCTCCTTGAGGATGCGGTCGCGTCCGTTCCACAGCGACAGGCCGAGGCACCAGCGCTGACTGGCGTCGGAAAAGCCGGCGATGCCGTCCTCTCCCCACCGATAGGCACGGGTGCGCGCCAGCTCGTGAGTGAAGTGGTTCCACGCCTCGCCGTCGGCGCTGTAGTCCTCGCGCACCGTGCCCCACTGCCGATCGCTGAGGTAGGGACCCCAGCGCCGCCAGCCAACGCCGCGCTCGATGGCCTTGAGGCGGGTGCCCTCGGCGGTGGCGGCGAGCGCCGCCCTCTTGTCCTGTTTTGTCACGCGATCAAGCGAGCAAAAGGCGAACCATGTCGGCGAGACGGGCGGCGAGGGCCGCTCGAGCCTTCATCCAGCGCGTCGTGCATCCGTCTCCCGCGAGCGGGAGACGGTGGATCGCCGGAGATTGCGGCCTCAGAGCTTGGCCATCAGCTTCTCGGCGCTGGTCTCGTCGGCCTGGCCGGGGTTGGGCTCGACCGCCATGCTCTGCACCACGCCGTCGTCGACGATCATGGCGTAGCGCTTCGAGCGCATGCCCAGCCCGCGCTCGTCCAGATCCAGCGTCAGGCCCATCGCCTCGGCGAACTTCGCGCTGCCGTCGGCGAGGTAGGTCACCTTGCCCGCGCCGCCGATCTGCTTGGCCCAGGCGTCCATGACGAAGACGTCGTTGACGCCGGTCACCACCACCTCGTCGACGCCCTTGGCCTTGAACTCGTCGAACGCGGCGATGTAGGGCGGCAGGTGGTTCATCGAGCAGGTCGGGGTAAAGGCGCCGGGCACGGCGACCAGCACCACCTTGCGGCCGGTGAAGATCTCCGCGGTCGTGCGCGGCGCCGGACCGTCTGCGGTCATGACGAAAAAGGTGGTCTCCGGGATCTTGCCGCCGATTTCGATGCTCATCGTTCGCTCCGTGTGTTCGCGCGCTCGCCTTACTTCGCCGGCGCGCCGACGTCGAATGTTTCGGAGACGCTCGTCGATCCCTTCGGCCGCGCCAGCACCAGCGTCACCGGGACGGTCGTGGACTTCGGCGCGGTGACGCTCTGCTGCGCGACGATCGTCCAGGCGGCCGGCCCTGTCTTCTTCGAACCGAAGAAGAAGCCCTCCGGCGCATCGGGGAAGATGTCCGTGGGCGCATCCGCTCCGCTCCAGCTTGCCGTCCAGGTTGGGTCGGTCGCCTCCTTCATACGGGCGAAAACGAGTTGCGGCGCCCGCGCGACCGGCTGCGGCACCTTGGCGAGCGCCTTTGCGAGTTCGTCGCCACCCACCGGAGCGCCGCGTGGCGTCAGCGTCAGCATCGCCTCGCTATGCCCGGGGAGGCAGATCCTGTTGCAGACGGCGTAGATGACGTCGACGTGGAGGACGGCAGGCTTGCCGCGATCGACGGGCGTCACGGCGACCGGAAAGACCACGCCGTTGCTGTAGCCGAAGGCGTCGATGCCCTCCTCGCTGATGCGCGAGGGAACGGGATAGCTGACCGTGGCCTGTGCGACATTGTCGGACCCGTTGAACGTGAAGACCGGTGGAACCCCGGCCTCGCCCGGGATCTTCCAGTAGGTATGTGATCCAGGCGCCATGGTGAGATCGACCCCGGCGTCGTATCGGCCGTCGCGAAGACCACCTGCCGAAACCAGCCGCAGGATCGACATCTGCTCGCCGGTATGCGGCACCACGCTCGTCTGGGCTCGCGCCGGGACCATGCCGTCGGCGATGCCGAAACAACACAGTGCCGCGCAGATCGCGCGCCTCGCCCGAACGGATGCAGATGGATGGAGAGAATTTTGCTTAAATGTCATCGAGGGGTTCGCCAAAGGTGAATCGCTGGGGATCGCAGGGACGGCAAAGACGGCGAAACGACGACACAGGGCTCGGGATCGAGAGGCCGCTATCATGAGACATTCGACCGGAAATCACGAGGCGCAGGACTGCACCGGCGCCGAACCGACATCGGGGAAGCCTCCCGAGCTTCCTCCCGCCGCCACCGAAGCCGATCGCGTCCACAGCCACGGCGGCTTCCTCGACGGACAGATGCTCGTCGCGATGCCGGGTATGGAGGACGAGCGTTTCGCCCGTTCGGTCATCTATCTCTGCGCCCATTCCGATGAGGGTGCGATGGGCATCGTCATCAACCGTGCCGCAACCAAGGTCAAGTTCCCGGAATTGCTGGTGCAGCTCGACGTGATCGGGGAGGACGAGGCGATCCGGCTCCCCGGCAAGGCTGGGTCGATGCAGGTGCTGAAAGGTGGCCCGGTGGAGACGGGACGCGGTTTCGTGCTGCATTCCTCCGACTTCTTCATCGACAACTCGACGCTGCCCATCGACGCCAAGGTGTCGCTGACAGCGACGATCGACATCCTGCGCGCCATCGCCGATGGCGAAGGACCGGAATGGGCGGTCCTGGCGCTTGGCTACGCCGGCTGGCAGGCCGGTCAGCTCGAGACCGAAATGCAGGGCAACGGCTGGCTCAACGTGCCGGCCGACATCTCGCTGATCTTCGACCGCGCGCTCGAGTCGAAGTACGAGCGTGCCGTCAAGACGCTCGGCATCGACCTGTCGCGATTGTCCAGCGAGTGCGGGCACGCCTGAAGGCGACTCCCTTCTCTCCTTGCGGGAGAAGGTGGCGCGAAGCGCCGGATGAGCGGTCGGGAACCCTCTCCGGCCTGTTTGTCTTCAAACCTTCCGCACGTTGGGCTCGGACGGATCGACCGGATGGAAGGTGATCGGGCCGGTGCCGCAGATCGCGATCACGGCCGGCTCGGTGCCGCCTGAGACGACGCCGTCGTAGTGCCGCGTGCGGGCGACGCGGTGCACGAAGGAGCCGGCGGTGACCGGGACGGTGCTCTTGGGATCGAACAGGTCGCCGCTCGTCACCCACCAGGTGCCGCTGACCACCGCGCAAAGCCGGTCGGTCTCGTACCAATGCGGCGCGCTCATCCAGCCGGGATACCATCGGGTGAGGTTGAGGTAGATCCCCGGTTGCGACGACTTCGAGAACAGTTCGGCGGATTCGACACTCTTGGGCGGGCCGCCGATGTGCGGCTTGAAGTCGATCTTGTCGGCCGGGACGACGATCGTCTGGCTCGGGTCGGGCGCCGCCTCGGCGCTCGCGGCGGCGAGAAGCTGGGGCAGAGCGGCGAGGAGCGGCGCGGCGGCGAGGAGGCTGCGGCGATCGAGGGGATTGTGCATCATCGGGTTCTCCTGCGGGCGGATCATGGGGCTCGCGACACGACGGACCATGTTTATGACTACGGTCAATTTACCTTAGAAAGGTCTGACAGCCAGTCGTGCGAACGAGCTTCGACGTTCGACAAAGGCGGCTGCCGCGAGACTTGGCAATGACGCATGACGCAGGCTGACGCGGTGGAAGACGTGAATCGCGCGAAATAGAAGCACTGAACCGCCGCCGTTGGCCCTGGCCGTCAGCTGTGCCAAAGGAAGCGGCCTTCCGCAGGATCTCCCGCCCGCATGCACGACCTCAGATGGATCCGCGACAACCCGGACGCCTTCGACGAGGGCCGGCGGCGGCGCGGGCTGGAGCCGCTGTCGGCGACGGTGGTGGCACTGGACGAGCGCCGCCGCGCCGCCATCGCCGCTTCGCAAGCCTCGCAGGAGAGGCGCAATGCGGCCTCCAAGGAGATCGGCGCGGCGATGAAGGCCGGCGACGCCGCCCGCGCCGAGGCGCTGAAGGGCGAGGTGGCCGACCTGAAGCTGCAGCTGCCGATGCTGGAGGCGGAAGAGAAGAGCGCCGTCGGTGCCCTCGACGCGCTGCTGTCGGAGATCCCCAACCGGCCGCTCGACGAGGTGCCGGAGGGCCGCGACGAGAACGACAACGTGCTGCTGCGCGACTGGGGCGTGCCGGCGCAGCCGGCTTTTGCTCCGAAGGAGCATTTCGCGCTGGGCGAGGCGCTGGGCCTGATGGACTTCGAGGCGGCGACGCGGATGTCGGGCGCGCGCTTCGTGGTGCTCAAGGGCGGACTGGCGCGGATGGAGCGGGCGCTGGCGCAGATGATGCTCGACCTGCACACCGACCACCACGGCTACACCGAGGTGAACCCGCCGATCCTGGTGCGCGACGAGGCGATGGTCGGGACGGCGCAGTTGCCAAAGTTCCGCGAGGACCAGTTTCTGGCGACGCGCGAGGGCAAGGAGGAAGGCGGCCGCGACCTCTGGCTGATTCCCACCGCCGAGGTGCCGCTGACCAACCTCGTGCGCGAATCCATCCTCGACGAGGCGACCCTGCCGCTGCGCTTCACCGCGGCGACGCCGTGCTTCCGCGCCGAGGCCGGCGCGGCCGGGCGCGACACTCGCGGCATGATCCGCCAGCACCAGTTCACCAAGGTCGAGCTGGTCTCGATCACCACGCCGGAGCAGTCGGGCGAGGAGCACGAGCGCATGTTGACCTGCGCCGAGGCGGTGCTGCGCAAGCTCGAGCTGCCCTACCGCGTGATGATTCTGTGCACCGGCGACATGGGCTTCGCCAGCCAGAAGACCTACGACATTGAGGTGTGGCTGCCGGGGCAGGACCGCTACCGCGAGATCTCGTCGTGCTCCGTCTGCGGCGAGTTCCAGGCGCGACGCATGAACGCCCGCTTTCGCGCCGCCGGCGCCAAGGCCACGCGCTACGTGCACACGCTGAACGGCTCCGGCGTCGCCGTCGGTCGCGCGCTGGTGGCGGTGCTGGAGAACTACCAGGAGGCCGACGGCTCGATCCGCGTGCCCGAGGCGCTCAAGCCCTACATGGGCGGGCTCGAGCGGATCGTGCGGGCGTGACGGCCGGCGCGGTTTCCCCCGCGAGACGCGTGCAGGACGTTCCCTTCTCCGCTTGCGGGAGAAGGGAACGTCCTGAAGGTGGAACTCTCGACCGCTCCGGTTATTCTACCAGAATGACCAAATCGAAGCCGCGCCGCGCGCCGCATCGCGCCGCAAAAAGCGCATGTGCGATCGAGAGGGGGTGTGTCCCCCGGTGCGCGGTGTCGCCGTACGGCGACATGGCGCGCGACCAGGCAGGACTCGGACGGATGGCATGAAGATCCTCATCACCAACGACGACGGCATCCACGCTCCGGGGCTCGCCGCGCTGGAGCGCATCGCCGGCGAGCTCACCGACGACGTGTTCGTGGTCGCCCCCGAGATGGACCAGTCCGGCGTGGCACACTCGCTGTCGGTCAACGATCCCCTGCGGCTGCGCAAGATCACCGAGACGCGTTATGCCCTCAAGGGCACGCCGACCGATTGCGTGATCATGGCGCTGCGCCACCTCCTGGAGAACCAGAAGGTCGACCTCGTGCTGTCGGGCGTCAATGCCGGGCAGAACGTCGCCGAGGACGTGACCTACTCCGGCACGATCGCCGGCGCGATCGAGGGCACCATCCTCGGCGTGCCGTCGATCGCGCTCAGCCAGGCCTACGGCCGCCACGCCTACGGCGGCACGCCCGGAGGCCGCGAGGGGCTCTCCTTCGACTGCGCCGAGGCGCACGGCGCGGCGGTGATCCGCAAGGTGCTGAAGGCCGGCTTCGAGAGCGACGTCGTCATCAACGTCAACTTCCCGCCCTGCCCTCCCGACGAGGTCGCCGGGATCTCGGCGACGATGCAGGGCCGCCGCGACGCGCAGATCGTGCGCATCGACCCGCGGCTCGATGGGCGCGGAAACCCCTATTACTGGATCGCCTTTGGCCGCAACAACGTCCAGGTGCGACCCGGCACCGACCTCGAGGCCCTGGCGCAGCGGCGCATCTCGGTGACGCCGCTGAAGCTCGACCTCACCGACGAGCCGACCGTCACCCGCTATGCCCAAGCCTTCGCCGACGGCTGAAGACATTGCGCTAGGCGGCGGAGAGGCCGAGGCCAAGGCCGCCTTCCACCTGCGCCTGCGCGCCCGCGGCGTGCGCAATCGTTCCGTGCTGCGCGCCTTCGAGGTCGTGTCGCGCGCGCGGTTCGTGCCCGAGCGCTACGTCGCCTTGGCGGCCCGCGACCTACCGCTGCCCATCGCCTGTGGGCAGACCACCCACGAACCCTGGCGCTACGCGCTGGCCGTGGAGGCGCTCGGCGTCGAGCCGGCGAACCGCGTGCTGGAGATCGGCTCGGGCAGCGGCTACGTGACGGCCGTGCTGGCCCAGTTGGCGGGCGAGGTGCTGAGCCTTGAACGCTGGGCACGCCTCGCCGAAGCGGCGCAGGCGCGGCTCAGCGGGCTCGAGGTCGGCAACGCCATCGTGGCCTGGGGCGACGGCCTCGCCGTGCCGGCCGAGGCGGGATCGTTCGACCGCATCCTGGTCCATGCCGCGGTTTGCGAGGGGGTGGATCTGACCGTGCTTCTGGCGCCGGGCGGCCGGCTCGTCGCCGGGCGCGGCGGTGATTTGGTCGCGTGGGAAGGCGGCGAAAGCCGCATCATCGGTGCTTGCCCCTATCCGCCGCTCGTCGGCGGGCTCTCCGGTGGGTCGCTTTCCCTTTGCGCAGGGGGAATGCGCGCCCTACCGTCTCGATGAGATCCGGTTTCGACATCCTGTCGTTCGACGTCGAACCACTGGACCGCCATCGCTTCGACAAGCCGCAGCGAGGCGGCGGCGCCGTTGGCCTCGCCCTTCTCGAAGTCGCCCTCGATGCGGCCCATCTGGTTGGTGACCTGGGCGAGGCACAGCACGGGTCGCTGGCGCGCGCGCGCGAAGGCGTAGAGCGCGGCGGCCTCCATCTCGACGGCGGCGAGGCCCTGCGCGACGCGCGCGGCGATCGCCGTCTCGGTCTCGCGGAACGGGGCGTCGGTGGTCCAGGCGCCCCCGCGATGGGTGGCGAGGCCGATCCGGGCGAAGGCCGCCGCGGCAACCGCCAGCAGGGCCGGATCGGCCTCGCTGAAGTCCGAGGCCGGCAGGTAGTGATAACTGGTGCCCTCGTCGCGCAGCGCCCGGTCGATCACGACGTGATAGGGCGGCGGTCCCAGCTCGCGCAGCTGGCCGGCCGAGGTGACGCTGACGAGCAGCTCGCAGCCGCAGGCGAAGGCCTGCTCGGCGACGAGCACGGCGAAGGAAGCCCCCACCGCGTGTCCGACGATGCCGTAGTCGAGCCCGCCGGCCCGCCACTGCCACAGCTTGGTATGGTAGCAGGCCCAGTGCGGCGACAGCGTCGCGCCGCGCGCCGCGCGCACATGGTCGACGAGGTCACCGTCGGGGTCGAGCACCAGCACCGCCGGCACCGGATGCTCGACGATGGCCTTCTGCCGCCGGGCCTCGCGCAGCAGCGCCTCCGGGCGGAACGCGGACGGCTCGGCGAAATCGGAGCGATCGAGAAGCGGCGCCTTCACGCATCCGCCTCGCGGGCGGTGCGGCAGCGGCCGTCGACGATCGGCCTTTGACCTTCCCGGCTCACAGGCTCCAGCGCAATCCGCAGCTGGCGCAGGCCTTGGGCGGCGCGGTGGAGAGCAGCGCGTCGCGGAAGTCGGCATAGGCGTCCCCGGTCCAGATCTCGCGCAGGCTCTGCTGGGTGGCGTCGCCCAGCGTGTAATTGTCGTAGCCGCGCTGCGAGAACGGCGCGATGCAGCAGGGCAGCGCGCGGCCGTTGGCGGTGAAGTACATCAGGCTCCACGGCCGCCGGCACAGCGACCACGGCGAGCCGTCGTCCAGGTTATCCGGACCTTGCCGCTTCAGGCTCATGCCCGGCTCGGAGGCGGCGCCCGAGGCGGAGAAGCTCAGGCCGAGCGAGCCGGCCAGCGCCTCGGCCTGGGCGATCAGCGCGCTCTCCCGGCTCTCCAGCTGCTCGTAGAGCGCCTGGTCGGGCCGGGCCAGGCCGATCGACTCGTCCTCGAAGAACACGAGGCGCTGCAGGTAGACCTCCTTGACGCCGATGTCGGCGGCGACGCGCACGAACTCGGGCAACTCGTCGATGGTCTCCTTGAGCCCCGTCAGCCAGGCCGAGACCTTGGGCAGGGCATGGCCCTCGCGCTCCTGGATCTCGCGGAAGCGGCGGACGTTGTGGAGGATGCGGGCGAAGTAGTTCTTGCCGCGCACCGCCAGGTAGGACGACGGGTTGGAGGCATCGAGCGAGACGCGCAGCTCGTCGAGCCCGGCCTCGATGAGGGCGCGGCCGTTGCGCTCGGTCAGCAGCGTGCCGTTGGTGTTGAAGAGCACGTAGACGCCGCGATCCTTGAGGTAGCGCACCATCTGCGGCAGCGCCTTGACCAGCATCGGCTCGCCGACACCGTGCAGCACCGCGCGCTGCAGGCCGGGGCTCTGGTCGACGATGCTGGTGAACAGCTCCCACGACATGTCGGCCGGCGGCTCCAGCTCGACGTAGGTGCGCGGGCAGGTGGTGCACAGCAGGTTGCAGCGGTTCGTGACCTCCAGGTAGAGGCACACCGGCGCGCGCTCGGAGCGACGCTCGCGCTGCGGCGCCACCGTCTCGAAGTAGCGGCGCGGATCAATCGGCAGCGACGGCAACAGCGTTTCCATGGTGCCTCCTTGTTGATCTGAAGACCCACAGTGCGAGCTCAAGCGCGAGCATTAGCAGAAACGGCAGGTAGATGATCGAGGCGAGATCGAAATCGTCCGGCCATTCCACCTGCTCGAGGAGCGGCACGGCGGCGGTCAGCCAGAACACGGCCGGCGAGGGAAAGAAGACGAGGAACGGCACCAGCCAGCAGAAATACCAGGCGTAGTGCGGCGACATCAGCACGGTGGTGGTGACCGCCAGGGCAAAGGCGCCCACGAGGCTGGCGTCGCGCTCGCCGCGGCGCAACAGCACGACGAGGCCCGCCACCGCCAGGGCGACGGCGACCAGGGGCAGGTAGATCGCCGACCAATTCTCGGCCAGCGGCACGAATTGGCCAAGCAGCAGCCAGAGGTAGACGCCCGAGCCGTCGCGCAGGCCCTCCTCGTCGGAATAGCCGCCGAGGAAGCCGAACACCTTGGCGCCGACGCCGAGATAGGGGAGGTAGCAAAGCACCGCGGCCAGCGCGAGGGCCAGTGGCAGCCGCCATCCCCAGCGCCGGTACAGCGCCGGCCCAACCACAACGGGGAAGAACTTGGTCAGCAGCAGGCCGGTGAGCGCCAGGCCGGCGAGCACCGGCCGCCTCGCCTCGGCCGCCAGCAGCCCGAGGAAGAGGCAGCCGATGTAGAGCGCGTCGACGTGGCCGCTGCCGGCGAACTCCCAGATCGGCAGCGGGTGCCAGACGTAGAGCAGGACGCGGGTCGGCGGGAGGCCCCGGCGGCGCAGGAGCCGCATAACAGCCCAGACCGCCGCCGCCTCGAAGCCCACCATCGCCGTCTTCATGAGGGTGACGCTCTGCGCGACGCTCGTCACGACGAAGAAGACGAACTGCGCCACCGGCGGGTAGATCGTCGGCGCGGTGTCGGCGCGGTTGATCAAGGGGTAGATTCCCGTATCGCGCAGGAACGCCAGCGCCGCGTCGGCGGGGACGTAGCGGTAGGGATTGATGCCGGCATGCTGGACCCGGCCATCCCAGATGTAGCGGTAGAGATCGGTCGAGATGGGCGGGGCGAACAGCAGCATCGCGCGCAGCAGCGCCGCCACCACCAGGATGAAGACGAGCGCGCGACGCGAGGCGAGAGGGCAAGCGTTGCCCTCGCGCAGCACGGCGACAGCTGCCGGCACGTAGATCAATGCCTCGATCCAGGTCCATCGATAGAGGACGTCGCTGGCGCGTGCGTAGAGCGCGCCGGCGAGCCACGACTGGACCGCGATCATCGCGGTGGCGGTCAAGGCCAGAACGCCGAGCGTGCCACGGCTCATCGCGCGAGCATCTGCGGACGGGCGGTCACGCCGAGCTCGAGGAGCAGTGCGCAATCGGAGCCGGCGTCGACGGCGATGCCGCTGGCGTGGGCCGAGGCGGCGTCTGGCGTCAACGCGCGACGACGATGGTGGTGCAGGCGCTCTCGAGCTTGCCCATCTCGCGGGCGGGCGCCATCCGCACCTCGAGCCGGCGCTCGCCGCCTCGGATCACCGGGCAATAGGGATCGGGCTGATCGAGCTGGCCCATCAGCCGGCGCCGACCGGCGCAGCCGCCGCCACAGGTCGCGAGATAGGCGCAGGCCAGGCACGCCTGCGGCACCGAGCGCGCCTGCTCAAAAGGCTCCGTTGCCACGATGGCCGGACCTTCGTCGAGCAGCACCTGCATCGGCGCGCCGCCGCCCGGCCAGTAGACGCAGGGCTGCACCGTGCCGCGCGGCGTCACCCGCACCGTGCTGACGCCGCAGCCGCCGGCGCGCGGCGCCATCCCGGCCATGGCCCGCACCAGCGGCTCGCCGATGGCGATGACGTCGGTCTGCGCGAAGAGCCGCTCGAAGGCGGTCCAATATTCCTCGTAGGTGAGAGCGAACGTGTCGGTGCGCACCGCCTGGTAGACGTTGAGCCTGAGAGGCGCGCCGAGCGCCTTGGCCACGGCGGCGATCTCCGCCAGCCGATCGAAGTTGGTGCGCATGACGACGGCGATGATGGTGACGCCGATCCCAAGCCGGCGGCAGCGCTGCGCCTGCTCCTGGACGAGGTCCCAGTTGCCGTCGCCGCGCTGGGCGTCCTGCTCGGCCTTGGTCGGATAATCGAGCGAGAACTCGACCTCGGCGAAGGCGCGGAGATCCTCGTCCGACAGCACCTGCGCCGAATAGCCGTTGGAGGTGATGGTGAGCTTGGTGTCGCGCCTGCGCAGGTTGGCGAGAATGGCGGAGAACTGCGGGTGCATCCCGTTCTCGCCGGTCCCGAGATTGACCGTGCGCACCGGCAGGCGATCCATCACGGCCTCGACCTCGGGCAGTCCGAGCCGGTCGGTGCGCGTCGGATCGCGGTAGCAGAAGGCGCAGGCGAGGTTGCACTCGTTGGTGAGGCCGAGGCCCAGGCTGAAGCGGGTCTCGACGGCGCCCGGGACGGCATAGGCTGTGGTCATGGTCGATCCAGTCCTGCTCTGCGCCTCAGGTCGTCGCGGCGAAGAGGCGGGCGAACCCGCTCCCCCGGTCGGCGAAGCGCCGCCGGAGCCAAGCGTCGAGCCCGAGGCTTCGCCCGAACCCGTCTAGCGCGAAAAGCCCCATCAGCATCATGAGAAATACGTAGGTCCAGGGCCATTCGGTCTCGTTGCGGTAGAGCCCGAGCCACAGCTGGCCGACGAAGACCACCCCGATCAGCCCCATGATCCGGACGCCGAACCCAAGGATGAGCGAAATGGCGAAGGCCATCTCGAGGAAGAAGGTGACGATGTCGAGCGCGTAGAAGACCGGCGTGCGCAGCAGCACGTCCTTGATGGAAGCGCCGAGCCAGCCGAAGGCGGCATTGGTCGTCTCCTGGTCGGCCCAGTAGTGCAGCCCGTTGTCCTCCGAGAAGAACGGCAGCTTCCACAGCGTGTTGGGATACCACATGCAGCCCACGAGCACGCGCAGCGCCCAATGCACGAGGCTGCGGCCGCTGCGCTGCGCGCGATCGCTCCGCCATTCGCGCACGGCGATGAGGATGCTGGCCACCAGCAGCCCGACAAGGACCGCGACGACGAGCCAGCGCCAGGCACCGAGCGCCGCCTCGTCGCCTTGCTGGCCGGCAAAGAAGCGCCAGCTGTCGGTGAACGGGTCGATCTTCATGGGCGCAGGCTCCGCGTCAACGCTAGCCTTTCGCCGGGGCAGGCGGTGCGGTTACCTCCGGGTGGACGACCCCTCATCGCGCCCAGTGGCGATCGAAGAAGGCCGAGATCTCGGTGAAGGCCTCCCTGGTCTCCGGCGCGTCGGCGTTGAAGAGGTATTGGGCGTGGCTCATGCCCTCGAAGACCTGGAGCTGCGCCTCGACGCCGGCCTGGCGCAGCTTGCGATGCACGCGCACGGCGTTGGAGAGGAACAGGTCGCGCGTGCCCGAGGTGATGATCGCCGGCGACAGGCCGGAGAAGTCGCCGAAGATCGGCGACAGCTGCGGGTCCTTGAGGTCGTGGCCGGCCGGCACGTAGACCTTGCGCGCCGCCTCGACGTAGCCGTCGGCGCTGACGAGCACGTTGTCGAGCCACTCGTTGGTGCGGATCGTGTCGCCGGCGTTTGTCATGTCGGCCTCCGGCGTGCCCGGCGCGATGGCGGCGGGCAGCGGCAGGCCCTCGGCCTTGGCGCGCAGGCACAGCGCCAGCGTCAGCTCGCCGCCCGCCGAGGTGCCGACGACCGCGATGTCTCCCGGCTTGTGGTCCGCGAGCAGGGCCTTGTAGGCCGCCATGACGTCGTCGTTGGCGGCGGGGAACGGGTGATCGGGCGCCATGCGATAGTCGACGGCATAGACCTCGTAGCCGCCAAAGCCGGCCATGAGGACCGCCTCCAGCGTGCCGGCCTCACCGGGATTGTAGACGAAGCCGCCGCCATGGATGGCGAGGATGACCTTGCCGCGATGCGCCTTGGGGATGGTCTTGGCCTTGACCAGGAAGGCCTTGACGCCGCCGAGCGTCGCCGGGTCGCTGGTCACGGAGAGTTTTTCACGCAACGCGGGCAGCTTGGCCGCGCCCTTGGCCGCCAGCTTGGCGACGAGGGCGTTCCACTCGTCCTTGCTCTTGGGATCGGCGTTCCAGTCCGGCGTGCGGTAGGGCGCGGCCACCTGCGCCTTGAACTGCGGGCTGGTGGTGCTCGGCACCGGGATGACGCGTCCCGGCACCGTGCGCGGGCCGGGCTGCGCGTTGTCCTGGCCGAGCACGGTGGCGAGGGCGGCGTAGTCGTTGCCGAGCATCATCGCATCGTTGCTGATGGGGGTGAGCGGGCTGCTGGCGGCGGGCTTTGGGATGTCCGCGGCGGTGGCGGGGACGGCGAGGAGCGCCGCGGCGCCGAGCATCAGGGCGGCGATGGTGCCGTGGCGTGTCATGGCGGGCTCCGGTTGGCTGCCCTTCCATGCCGGATCGGCGAGGCGGGCTCAAGCCGACACCGTGCCACCCGCGAGAAACCAGACCGCCTAAACGTGTTCTTTCTGATAGTCTTTCACGTCGGCGAAGGCGATGTCGGGCCAGCGCTCGGCTTCGTAGGTCAGGTCCCACACCGCCGGCGCCATGAACACCGGCGAGCCGTCGAGGTCGGCGGCCATGGACGAGCCGTGGGCGCGGGCGAACTTCTCGATCTCGAGCTTGGCGCCGGTCATCCAGCGGCACAAGGTGAATCGTGTGCTCTCGAACGACACCTCGAGCCCGTACTCCACCTTCAAACGATCGATCAGCACGTCCAGCTGCAGCGCGCCGACGACGCCGACGAGCGATCCGGAGCCGTCGACGGGGATGAAGAGCTGCACCACGCCCTCCTCCGCCATCTGGCTCAGCGCCTCGCGCAGCTTCTTCTGCTTCATCGAATCGCCGATCTTCACCCGGCGCAGGATCTCGGGCGCGAAGCTCGGCACGCCGCGGAACACCAGGTCCTCGCCCTCGGTCAGCGTGTCGCCGATGCGCAGCAGGCCGTGGTTGGGGATGCCAACGACGTCGCCCGGCCAGGCCTCCTCCGCGAGCTGGCGGTCCTGCGCGAAGAAGAATTGCGGCGAGTTCAACGCCACCATCTTGCCGGTGCGCACCAGCTTGGCCTTCATGCCCCTGGACAGCTTGCCCGAGCACACCCGCATGAAGGCGATGCGGTCGCGGTGGTTCTTGTCCATGTTGGCCTGGATCTTGAACACGAAGCCGGTCATCTTGGCCTCGTGGGCCTCGACCGTGCGGCTCGCGGCCTCCAGCCCGTGCGGCGGCGGCGCGAAGGCGGCGAGCGCGTCGATGAGATCGCGGATGCCGAAGTTGCGCAGGGCCGAGCCGAAGAACACCGGCGTCATATGCCCCTCGAGGAAGGACTGGCGGTCGAACTTCTTGAGGCCCGAGGCCGCCAGCTCGATCTGCTCGACGGTGTCGATGAAGTCCTGCGGCTTCATCAGCGCTTCGATGTAAGGGTCGTCGGGCCCCGTGACGGAGACCGCCTCGGCCTCGTGGTCGAGCCGGCGCACCAGCTTGCGCTCCAGGTCGTAGGTGCCGACGAAGCCCCTGCCCTGCCCCAGCGGCCAGGTGATCGGCGCCACGTCGAGTGCCAGCGTCTTCTCGATCTCGTCGAGAAGGTCGAAGGGGTCGCGCGTCTCGCGGTCGAGCTTGTTGATGAAGGTGACGATCGGGATGTCGCGCATGCGGCACACCTCGAAGAGCTTGCGCGTGCGTGCCTCGATGCCCCTCGCGGCATCGAGCACCATGATCGCGGAATCCACCGCCGTCAGCGTGCGGTAGGTGTCCTCCGAGAAGTCCTCGTGGCCCGGCGTGTCGAGCAGGTTGTAGACGCAGTCGCCGTACTCGAAGGTCATCACCGAGGTGACGACGGAGATGCCGCGCTCCTTCTCGATGCCCATCCAGTCCGAGCGGGTCTGGCGGCGGTTGGCCTTGGCACGCACCTCGCCGGCGAGCTGGATCGCGCCGCCGAACAGCAGCAGCTTCTCGGTCAGCGTGGTCTTCCCGGCGTCCGGGTGCGAGATGATGGCGAAAGTCCGCCGCCGGGCGACGGGGTCTTGCGCCGCCGGTCGGGTCGTCGCGGGCGCGTCGGGGAGCGCGGATGAGGTCATGGATGGGTGGTCGCGCGGACGAAGGGCGATGTCAACGCGACACCAGCTATCCCCTTGTGCGACGCGAGACAGTCCTCATTGCAGGCACCGCTACGCTGCCTGGATAGGCAGCTGAAGATAAGAGGCACACGAGCCACCCGTGTGGATGACGTGCTGGCCTTTGTTCTGGGGCACGTAGTCGGCCACACCCGGCATGATAGGCCCCAGCGCATTCCGCGCGCTGATGACCAGCCGGAGCTGCTCGCCGGGGTAGAAGACCAGACCGAGCGGAAACAGGTCGATCTCGACGTCCGCGATCTCGCCGGGCACCAGCTTCTCGACCCGATCGAAGGTGTGGGCGGGAACGGCGTCGGTCGACAGCGTCTTGTCCAGGTGTCGCGCGGACACGCGCAGGCGGCCGTTGGAGCCCTTGTAGCGCAGAACCGATGCGCCCCGCTCGGTCACGTCCTGCATCATCGCGCCCTGGGCTGGCGTGTTGAATTGCTGCAGGTGAGCGCCATTGGCGTTCAGCTTCTGGACGAGGACGAACAGGTCCATGTCGTCGGCGTCCTTCGCCTCGACCCAGAGACGGGCCTTGGGGTAGCCGACCATCACGGTCTTCCTGTCGAAGCGGATCGTGAACGAGACCAGGCCCGGCTCCACCTCCGCGTCATAGGCCACCGTCGCCTCCTCCGCGGGCGCCTCGGGGCTCAAGGTGCGCGAGCGGCCGTCGAGGTAGTACTTCGCGGTGGTGACGTCCTCCGGCGGAAACGTGCCAGCGGGTAGATCGAGCCGGTCACCGCCTTCGAGATCGAGGACCGCGTAGCGTACGTGAGGCGTTCGGTCCCAGCCGTTGTCCTCGCCCTTCAGGAAGTGATCGAAGAACCGGCGCAGGTCCTCGACGTGGGCGTAGTAGTCTGGCCATTCCAGCGTGTTGTGGATGCGGAGCCACTTCTCCTTCGAGGCGATCCGCCGCCACGCGCGGAACGTGCCCGCCGTATGCAGCGTGTTGGAGTAGCTGGCGACGACGTAGGCCGGCACGGTGATCCTGTCGAAGCGCGCGATCTTGTCGTCCCACAGGCTGTTCATCAGCGGATGGCGCTCTGCTTCCGCGACCACGTCTTCCCGTCGGTTCTTGCCGGCGTAGTTGTGCTGGAGCAGCGCGGCGAAGCCGAGGTCCGGCATGCCGCCGCGCATGACGAGGTCGCGATACGCGTCGCTCAAACCTTCCCACGGGTTGATGACCGTCAAGTGCGGCGGTTGCTCGGCGGCGGTGAACCATTGCGAGATCGAGAGGTACGAGGTCCCGCTCATCGCGACCTTGCCGGTGCACCAGTCCCGCACGGCCAGCCACTCGATCACGTCGTGGCAGTCCTGGCCCTCCTGGCGCCCGAACATGGCGCTGTCGCCCTCCGAATCGGCGACGCCGCGAGCGTCGGGATTGCAGATCGCATAACCCTGCGCGCACCAGTATCCCGGGTCGGGACCCTCGAACTTTTCCAGGCCCGATAGCAGGTCCGACTCCATGCCGAGCATGGCAAAAAGGGAAGCGATCTTGGGTGAACTTCCCCCGCTCTTGCCATAAGGGCTCCAAGCGACGATGACCGGCACCTTCTCGACGCCGGCGGGGCGGAACATATCGACGTAGATGGTGACGCCGTCGCGAAGGGTGACGGCGACATCCTTTTCGAACACGATATCGACCGGCAAGGGTCGGAACCGGGGCTCGACCCGAGAGCCCGCCGACAGGACCCGCGTCCCGGGATCAAAGGGACTGAAGAGACCGTGTTCGCGCCCTGCCTTGTAGGGATAGGATGGTACGAAAACTTTGTCGCCGCGGTCCATGTGCCATCCTTGCCTTCGAGCCGCCTCGATGGACGGTGAGGTCACGCCATGCCGAGCCGACGACCTGGACCGATCCCACCGGGTGCCGCTTCGGCGCCCGCCATCGATGTCGGAGCAGGTTGTTGCTATATCAACAGTCGTTGATATCTAAGGTTCCATGCTGGGGGTCCTGATGTCCGACGGGAATGATGGCATGGTCGCGACCGCACGGCGCGGCAGGCGATCGGGCGAGAGCGGAAGCCGGCAAGCGATCCTCGACGCCGCCCGGTCCCGCTTCGCCAGGAATGGCTACGCCGCGACGACGATCCGGAAGATCGCGGCCGATGCGGGCGTCGATGCGGCGCTCATCATGCAGTTCTTCCGGTCGAAGGAAGAGCTGTTCGCGGCGGTCATGTCGATATCGGGAGATGCCTTATCCCGCATAGCGGACGCGTTCGAGGGGCCCGAGCGAACGCTCGGGGAGCGCGTCACCCGTGCCTTTCTCGGCTTGTGGGAGGGACCTCCGCACGAGTCGGAGCCGCTACTGGCGTTGCTTCGAGCGGCCGTCTCAAACGAGCAAACGTCGGCACTGCTGCGCGGCTTCATCCAGACGCGTCTCGTGGAAGCGATCAGCCCGAAGCTGCAAGACGCGTCCGATGCCGCTAGGCGGGCCGGATTTGCGTCATCGATGCTCATCGGCGTCATCGTCGGTCGCTGCATCGTGCGGGTTCCGGTCCTCGCCAACGAGGATCAGGACGCGGTTGCCCGTTTGATCGGTCCAGCCATCCAAACCATTTTGACAGGAGGGAAAGCGTCATAAGCGATGGACACCGCCTCACGCGAAGCTTATTTCGCGCGGGCAAGCTGATCTTCAATCCCCTCAGTGCGCGTCCGGCCCCGCCAGATCGAGCCGCTGCTCGACACGCCGGAGACGCGCCTCCAGCTCGCTGATGATGATGCCGTGGCCGATGACGGAGGTGTGGTACTCGACGACGGCGCGGCGCAGCCCGACGATCTGCTCGCTTAGATCTTTCCTGAGGTGGATCATGTCCGCCGCGACGTCGGCACGCAGCGACGTGAGTTCAGAACGTAGGTCGCTCTTGGTCACCATTTCTGAGCGAATGTCGCTGATCTCGGCGCGCATGTCTCCCATCTCCGCCCGCATGTCGCGGAGCAGCTGAAAGATGAGGCTTTCGGGCTCGTTGCTCACGATCGCATCCTAGTGCACCGACTCAGACTGATGGTGCAGGCACGCGGCTGACGGCATCGAGGATATCGGCCGCTGGCTTTGTCCAGGCGAATGGTTTGGTGTTGCGGTTGTGGTCGGCGATGTAGCGCTTGATCGCGGCCTGGAGGTCGACGACACCGAGGAAGGTGCCGCGTCGGAGGCGGCGGCGGGTCAGGGCCGAAAAGAAGCCCTCGACGGCGTTCATCCAAGACGCCGATGTGGGCGTGAAGTGGAAAGTCCAGCGCGGATGCCGCGCCAGCCAGGCACGGACCTTTGGGTGCTTGTGCGTGGCGTAGTTGTCCAGCACCACGTGGACGAGCTTGCCGGGCGGCACGGCGGTCTCGACGGCGTTGAGGAAGCGGATGAACTCGCTGTGGCGATGACGCTGCATGCAACGGCCCAGCACCGTGCCTTCCAGGACGTTCAGCGCAGCGAAGAGCGTGGTGGTGCCGTGACGGACGTAGTCGTGTGTCTGGGAAGCTGGGTGGCCTTCGCTTAGCGGCAGTCCGGGGCGGGTTCGCTCCAGAGCCTGGATCTGGCTCTTCTCGTCGATGGACAGCACAACGGCGTGGGCCGGAGGGGCCATGTAGAGGCCGACAATGTCCTCGACCTTCTCGGCGAAGGCGGGGTCGTGCGAGCGCTTGAAGGTCCGCACGCGGTGCGGCTGGAGATGGTGGGCGTTCCAGATCCGCTGAACCGATCGCAACGAGATCCCGACCGCCTTGGCGACAGCTCGTCCCGTCCAGTGGGTCACCTCTCCCGGCGGTTCGGAACAGGTCAGCGCCAACACGGCGGCGACCGTGTGCGCATCGTGCGGCGGCGTGCCGGGCGGACGCGTCTTGTCGTGAAGCAGGCCTTCCACACCCTCTTCGCCGAAGCGCCGCTGCCAACGCCACACGGCCGGGCGGCTGACGCTCGCTTCGCGGGCGACCTCCAGCACCGATCGGCGCTCGGCCGAGAGCAGCACGATGCGCGCCCGCAGCACATGCTTCAGCGGAAGCGAACGGTCTTCTGCAATCTCGATCAATCGGGATCGATCGGCTTCGTCCAGCAGCACACAAACAGTCTGAGCCATGGCCCAGACTCGCATGCCTCATCAAACCTGTGAATCCTACGACCGCGTCACTGCACTAGCCGCCTTCATGCTCCTACGCCAAGCGGCCGCTGCGGGCGGACGATAGGCAGCCTCGTCCGAAGCTCGGGCCGCTGATCGGATTAGTGCGCGTCCGGCCCTGCCGCAAGATCGAGCCGCTGCTCGAGCCGCCGGAGACGCGCCTCCAGCTCGCCGATGATGATGCCGTGCCCGATGACAGTCGTATGGTATTCGACGATGGCGCGGCGCAGCTCGACGATCTGCTCGCCCAGGTCCTTTCGCACGACGACGATCTCGTGGCGAAGATCGTTCATGTCGGCCGCGACATCGGCCCGCAACAACGTCATTTCCGAGAGAAGCTCGGAGCGGAGATCCGCCACGTCGGCCTTTGTCGCCATGGTTGCGCGCATGTCGCCAATCTCCGCGCGCATGTCGCGGAGAAGCGGAAGGATGAGGCTCTCGGGCTCGTTTCTCACCGCTTCAGCCTAACGCAATCCGTTGGCGGCCGCCATCCGGCCCCGCGCCGATCGGCGGCGTAGGAGCGGCGCCCATCTTGGCGGCTTCAAACGCCTCGCCTAGCATTGGCGCTCTCGCCGCTTCCTTTTGCAAAAGTGTGAGCCACGATGTTGCATGCGAAAGCCTTTCTCCTCGCCGCCTTCGTCGCGCTGGCCGCTCCCTCCCCCCCCCCCCCCGCGGCCGAGCCGACGACGTCATCAACTATTCCAAGCGGGACGAACGGATGAACGCGGCGATGGCCAAGGGCCAGGCGACGCTGCCGGACTTCGACGCCGCGCTCGCCCGCCACATCGACCACGCGCTGCTCAACGTGCGCGTGCCCTACGGCACCAGCGGCAACGAGTACCTCTGGCTGACCGATGTTCGCCGCAACCCCGACGGCAGCTACGACGGCATCGTCACCGGCGGCGTGCTTCATATTCCCGACCTGCACGAGGGATCGTCCTACCACGCCACCCGCAGCGTCGCGGTCGACTGACTCTACCGCGACGACAAGGGCGACCACGGCGGCTGGACGGTCCGCGTCATGCGCCAGGACATGACGCCCGAGCAGCGCGCCGACGACAGGATGCACTTCGTCGACTGACACCGTCCAACGAAGGCGCGCGATAGCCGCGCAACGGTCTCCGGCGACAGCGATGCCGATACTCCGCGACGTGCGTTTCCGTTAGGGTCCGGCCAGACGAGTAAAGCGGGTCCGGACGAGTTGCGACGCTTCTTGAAATTTCTCCACACCATGGGCGCGATCGGCCTCATGGGAGCCATGGCGTCCCTGCTCGTCCTCTCGAGCGTCTCGCCGCCTCGGACCTCGCTCGCCGGCTATGCCGCGGTGCGCGGCGCGATGGGCGCGATCTCCACCTGGATCTTCCTGCCCTCGCTCGGGCTCAGCCTCATGGCCGGGCTGCTGGCGATCGCCTTCAACCGCGCCTACCACGACGCCGGCTGGGCCTGGGTGAAGCTCGGCAGCGGCGTGCTGCTTTTCGAGGGCAGCCTGCAAGGCCTGCAGGGCCCGATGCAGGACGAAGCGGAGCAGAGCGCTTCCGCGCTTGCCGGGCACGTCGATCCTGCGACGCTGGGAGGGTCGATCGGGTCGGAACGCCCCGTGCTCTGGGTGCTGCTGGCCGTGGCGACGGTCAACGTCGTGCTCGGGATCTGGCGGCCGCGGCTCAGCCGGATCCCCGACTGAGCGTTCGCCTCGACGAAGACTTGCGACAAGGCAGCGCAGTCGACGCGGCGGCAGAACCTTCACGAACTCCGCAGCTTTGCGACGGGCCGTCAGCGGACGGCGAAGTTCAGGGAGTGAGACATGCCGCAGTTCGACGCCACCATCAAGCACCTCAAAGAGGGGATCAAGGGCTTCACCGTCTCCGCCGCGATCAAGAACATCGAGGGCTGGGAAGCCACGCTCGAGAAGTCGGAAGTGACCGGCGTCAAGACGATCCACGGCAATCTGGAAAAGCTGAAGAAGCTCTTGCAGGCCGAGAAGATCGACGGCACCAAGGTCAAGGAGCTGATGGTGAAGCTCGGCGAGGAGACCGTGCGCGTTGCCGGCAAAGCCGACGACAAGCAGGCCAGCAAGATCAAGGCGCTCGGCGAGGCCGTGAGCCACATGGCCGAATCCGCCAAGGCCGAAGCGTAATCAGCAACGCTGCCGGTGCCTTCGCGCCGGCAGCGGCACTTTTGATAACCTTACTCCGCGTAGCGCGCCTCCAGCAGGTCGACCTCACGGACCATGCGGCGCAGCAAGCCGTCTTCCAACCGGGCCTGCCGGCGCAACTGGTAGAGCGCATCGCGCTCGGCGCGAAGTCCGGCACGGCGCAGGCGGCGCTCGACGCGGACCACTTCGCGCGAGCGGGCACGGGCGTCCTCGCTGCCCTCAATGAACTCGGCACGTCGGCTGTAGCGCTCCATCGCACGCTCCGAGGCCTCGATGTAGAGGCTGTCGTCGACGTCGGCGTCCTTCTTAGCGGCGCGGGCGAGCAGCCGATCCTTCAGCGCCTCGATGGCGTCCATCGCCGCCTGGCCGGCGACGGCGCGGGCTCGGTCCTCCTCGGCATCGCGCGGCGGCTCCGCCGGCAGGCGCAGGCGCCGTAGCAGGCCGGGCAGCAGCAGCGTCGCGAGCACGAGCGACAGCAAGATCACGCTCATGGCGAGGAACACGGCGAGGTCGCGCGCGGGGAACGGCGTGCCGTCGGGCATGGCGAAGGGCAGCGTCAGCACGCCGGCGAGCGTGATCGCGCCCTTCACGCCGGCCACCGTCGTGGTCGCGACGAGGTGCCAGGTCAGGCCCTGCGGGTCTTCGCCCCTGCGCCGCGCGCGCAGCAGCACCAGGCGCAAGGTGAGATAAACCCAGACGAAGCGCAGCGCCATCAGCGCCGCGGTAATCGCCAGCACGTACAACGGCAGGACATAGATCGCCTGACGCTCGCCGGCGTTCACGCTCAAGGCGGCATGCTTCAGGATGTCGGGCAGCTGCTCGCCCAGCAGCACGAAGATCGCGCCATTGGCGGCGAGCTGGACCGTGTCCCACACGGCCGTGCGGCGGATGCGGGTGGGGGCCAGCGCTTGGCCGAAGTTCTCGACGTAGTTCATGGCGATGCCGGCCGCCGCCGCCGCCAGGATGCCGGAGACGTGGATCGCCTCGGCCACGAGGTAGACGGCGAAGGGGATCAGCAGCGAGAACAGGGTCTGCGCGCCGGGGTCGCGGCCGCCACTCTTCAGCATGCGATCCTCGACGAAGGTGATGGCGACGGTCAGCGCCACGCCGACGGCGATGCCGCCCAGCGCCAGCCAGAGGAACGACAGCGACGCCTCGCCGATTGAGAAATGACCGGTGAGCGCCGCGGCGATGGCGAAGCGCAGGCACACCAGGCCGGAAGCGTCGTTGAGCAGGCTCTCTCCCTCGAGGATGTGCATGAGCCGGCGCGGGATCGGCGAGCCCGCCGCGACCGCCCCTACGGCGATCGGGTCGGTCGGCGCGAGCACGGCGGCGAGCGCGAAGGCCACCGCCAGCGGCATCGCCGGGATCAGCCAATGCAGGAAGAAGCCCATGCCCGCGACGGTGAACAGCACCAGGCCCAGCGCCAACGCGAGCACGGTCGCGCCGTCGCGTCTGAGGTCGCGCTTGGGGATGCGCCAGCCGTCGAGGAAGAGGAGCGGTGGCAGGAACACGAGGAAGAAGATGTGCGGGTCGAGCTCGACCGAGGGCACCGGCGCCAGGGCGAGGGCGACGCCGAGCGCGATCTGCACGAGCGGCGGCGGCACGGGCACGAAGCGCGTGATCCAGTCGCCGACAAGCACGGCGAAGAGGAGGGCGAGGACGACGGTGACGATTTCCATGGGGCTCGGCTGCGCGGCCTTCGCGAAAAACCTGCCGGAAGGCGGGGTTTCGGCTTCCTGCCGAAGCCGTTCTCCCTGAAGCAGCTGATCGAGGCGGTGAAGGGGTCGACCGGCTAGGCCGTCCTACGCTCGTCGAATTGCCACTGCGCCGCCGCGACGGCGGCGATGTTCTGCTCGACCCATCCATCGAGCGCTTTGATCGGCACGCTGAGCGAGGCACCCAATGGCGTGAGGGTGTACTCCACGCGCGGCGGCACTTCCGGGTAGGCGCATCGTGAGACGAAGCCGCTTCGCTCAAGCTGGCGCAGCGTTTGAATGAGCATCTTCTCCGAGATGTCGCCGATGCGCCGACGGAGCTCCCCCGTACGGGCTGGGCCGCTGGCAAGGGTATGGATCAGTAGCAGGGGCCACTTCTCCGCGAGGATATCAAGCACGCTACGCGCTGGGCAGGCCGGGTCGAAGACGTTGCCGGCGCGCTCGTCGGAGTGGTGTTGGTTCTGCATGATCCGGGTTCACGAGTCCGATCCAATACTTACCGCAGGGTACGTACTTGCTGCTTAGTAAGCAACATGCGATGTGGCGGCTTGCGAGCCATTCGAGCTGTCCGGCATCCCGCGCGGCTTTGCTTGGCCATGCTGAGGGAAAGATTGATGAAGCTGTACTACGCTCCGGGCGCATGCTCGCTGTCCCCCCACATCGCGCTCGTCGAGGCCGGCCTGCCCTTCACCTTGGAGAAGGTGGACCTGCAATACAAGGTCGCCGCGTCGGGAGAGGATTTCGGGAAGGTCAACAGCAAGGGATACGTGCCCGCGCTCGTTCTGGACGACGGCCAAGTGCTCACAGAGGGCACCGCGATCATCCAGTATGTCGCCGACCAAGCGCCCGAGGCCGGCCTCGCTCCCGCCGCCGGCACGATGGGGCGCTACCGCCTGCAAGAGTGGCTGACCTTCATCTCCACCGAGCTGCACAAATCCCTGGGGTCGATGTTCAACCCGGCGCAATCGCCGGACTGGCGGAAGGCCGTCGAAGCCACCTTGGCCAAGCGGCTGGATTGGCTGTCGGGCCAGCTCGTCGACAAGGAGTACCTGATGGGCGCGTTCAGCGTCGCCGACGGCTACCTCTTCACAGTCCTCAACTGGGAAGGTTTTGTCGGCTTCGATCTTTCGCCTTGGCCGGTGCTCAAGAGCTACGTCGCAAGGGTCCGCACCCGTCCGAAGGTGATGGAAGCCCTCCGGGCCGAGGGGCTGGTCTAATCCCCGAGCAGCTCGTTGATTGCCGTCTTCTCGCGGGTGCGGGCGTCGACCGTCTTCACGATCACCGCTGCGGAGCGCGGGGATTCCGATGTCGCGCCGCGAAAAGCCAGCCGGCCCGCCAGGCTGCCCGGCTGCTATAGGCTCAGGAAGAAGCGCATCATCGCGCGCGAGGCGTCGGGGCCGCGCGGATCGGTGTAGGAGCCGGCGGGGCTGCCGCCGGACCAGGCATGGCCGGCGCCCTCGATGGTCCAGGCCTCGGCGCGCGGGCGGCCCTGCCCGTCGCGCCAGGTCTCCCTTGTATAGGCCTCTCCGCCGGGGCTTCGGCCACGCTCCATCGCCGGCGCGGCAAGACCGGCAATGGCGTCAGCAAGCGCGTGGCGCGCGTTGACCGGGGCGACGGTCCGGTCGGCGCTGCCGTGGAAGGTGATGGTGGGCACGCCATCGGACGAAGCGTTCCGCCCCGCCGCGCCCTGGTTCATCGCGGCGAAGGCTGAGGAGAGATCGTGCGCCGCCCCGCAGGCGAGGCCGGAGTGGACGCCGACGGCGCGGAACACGTCGGAATATTCGCGGGCGAGGATGGCCGCGGCGGCGCCGCCGGCGCTGAGGCCGGCGACGAAGACGCGGGCGGCATCGACCGGCACGTCGCGCGCGACGTCGCCGACGATCGCCGCCATCAGCGAGGCCTCGCCGGTGCCGCGGCGCTGGTCGCCCGGCCTGAACCAGTTCCAGCATTTCGACGCATTATGCGCGGCGGTCTGCTCGGGATAGGCGACCAGCAAGCCCGTTTCGTCGGCAACGGCGTTCATCCCCGTGCCGGCGGCGAAATCGTCGGGCGACTGGGTGCAGCCGTGCAGCATCAGCACGAGCGGCCGCGGCGCCGACGAGGCGCCCGCGGGCACGTAGAGCTTGTAGCGCCGGTGCCCGCCGGCGTGGGCGATCTCGTGCCACCCGAAACTGCCGAGCTGCAGCGCCGGTTCGGTCGGCAGGGTCCAGGCGGCTCCGGGCAAGGCCGGCGCCACGAGGTCGAGCGCCTGTAGCGAGGGCTCGGCCCGCGGCTCTCCCTGGGCTCCAGGCAACCGGCCCCGCAGCAGCGCCGTTGCCTCGGCGAGGCGACCGGCCTTGGTCAGTTCCAGCACGTCCATCATCGCCGGCATGATCGTCATGGGGTCGCGTCCTCGTTGGGGAGCAAAGGGTTGGGTCGGTCAGAGCATGCGGTCGCGCAGGGCCGCCTTGATTGCGGCATCGGCCTGGAGCGTGCCGAGCACCTCGACGCTGGCGATCGCGGCGCGCGCGAGATCGGGATCGACGTCGGCGGCGATGGTGGCGAGGCCGAGCACGCGGATCGCCAAGGGACGGCCGGCGGCGCGCGCGGCCTCGAGCTCGGCGCGCCCGAAATGCCGGATGCCGAGGTCGAGATCGCTGCGCGCCACCGATTTGCGGACAGCGTCGTCGTGGCGGTCGAGCAGCGCGCGGATGGCGGTGCGCATCACGTCGGTACGGTTGGAGTAGAAACCCTCGCGCACGAGCAGGTCCATGCGCCCGAGGTCGACGTGGCCGAGGTTCAGCGTGATCTTCTCGCTATCGGCCACGCGGATCTTGCGTTCGTCACCCTGCATTTCAGTATCTCCTGACCATCCATATGGATGGTAGCGAGATGGCCTACAAGGCTTATCTCTCGTGGATCGATCGCGCGAGCTGCAAGCAACGGTCGGCATATTCGGCATGGGTCATGTGCGGCAGCACGCAGAGCGTCCGGATCAAGCCGCGCTTGGTGAAACGCAAGGTGGCGATCAGCGCCGCCGGCTTCTGCGACGGCATTTTCACGCCGGTGGCGTCGATGCGCACCACGTCCTCGCCATCCTCGCTCGAGAGCTTCGCCCCGAGGATCGCGACATCGCCGACGTGCCGGCTGGCCAGTTCGAGGAAACGCGCCCTGGCGAAAGCTTCGCGATCGTGCACCGGAGGCGCCGTCCGGAGGTCGCGATCCGCGTCGACGACGACGATCGGCTGGCGGAAGGCGGGATCCTGATCGCGCGGTCCGTCGGTCAGGAGGATCGCGTCGCCGTCCGTCGTCGACACCGGCCGGAAATCCGCCTTGTCGCCGATCGTGAACGGCAGCGCGGCGATTTGCGCGTCGAGGGACGCGGCCGAGGCCGTTCTGGCGCCGAGCGCTACCAAGCTGGCGAGAGCGAAAATCTTCGAAGCAGAAGCCATTTTCACTACGCCGCCTCGGACTTCTTCGCCCGCTCCTCGATGAGGTGTTTCACGCCGGCGTAGTCGAGCTTGCCGCTGCCCAGCAGCGGGATCGTCGGCAGCGTGGTCACCTCGGCCGGCACCATCAGCTCGGAGGCGCCCTTCTGGCGGGCAAAGGCCGAGAACTCGCCGCGGCTGGCGTTGGGGTGCTGGGTGATCATCACCACGCGCTCGCCCTTGCGCTCGTCGGGCAGCGTGGCGCAGGCCGACATCGCGTCCGGCCACAGTTCGGCGGCGAGCGCCTCGATGGCGGAGAGCGAGACCATCTCGCCGGCGATCTTGGCGAAACGCTTGGCGCGGCCCTTGATCGTGATGAAGCCCTTGTCGTCGATGGTGACGATGTCGCCGGTGTCGTGCCAGCCGCCGGGCGGCGGCTGCAGCACGCCGGGCTGGTCGTCCTTCATGTAGCCGAGCATCGTGTTGGGGCCGGACACGACGAGCTTGCCGCCCTCGTCGATACCGTCGACCGGCTCGAGCCGCGCCTTCATGCCCGGCATCATCCGGCCGACGCTGCCGTTCTTGTTGAACATCGGCGTGTTGAGCGACAGCACCGGCGCCATCTCGGTGATACCGTAGCCCTCGAGCACCCTGAGCCCGAACTTTTCGAGGTAGACCTTGCGCGTCGCCTCCTTCACCGGCTCGGCGCCGGCCATGACGTAGCGCAGCGAGCGGAAGTCGTAGGCGTTGGCGCTGCGGGCGTAGCCGGTAAGGAACGTGTCGGTGCCGAAGAGGATCGTGGCGTTGGAGCCGTAGATCAGCTCCGGGATGATCCGGTAGTGCAGCGGCGAGGGGTAGAGATAGACCGTCACGCCGAAGACGGTGGGCACGATGGTGCCGATGGTGAGCCCGAAGGCGTGGAACATCGGCAGCACGTTGAAGACTTTGTCGTCGCGGCCGAAATCGATGACGGCGCGGGCCTGGGCGCAGTTCGACAACATGTTGCGGTGGGACAGCACGACCCCCTTGGGCCGGCCCTCCGAGCCGGAGGTGAACATGATCACCGCGGGTTCGTCGGCGTGGCGCGCCACCAGCGGCTTACGCCAGGCGAGCGCGGCCTTCAGCTTGTCCGCGGTGCCGACGGTGGCGCGCACGTCCTCCAGGTAGACGATCCTGAACGTCTGGGAGAGCTCGGCCACCAGCTTGTCGAGCTTGGCCTTCTCGATAAAGCTGCGCGCGGTGACGATCGTGTCGAACTGCCCGGCGATGCCGGCCGACTTGATATTGGCGGCGCCGGCCGAGAAGTTCACCATCGCGACGACGCGTCCGGCCGACATCAGCGCGAACAGCGACACCACGGCGCCGATGGAGTTCGGCAGCATCAGTCCGACCGCCCTGCCCTCGACCGTCAACGGTATCAGCTTGCCGCCCAGCACGCGGGCGCCGATCAGCGCGCGCTTGTAGGTCATGGTGCCGGTCACCGGATCCTCGAAGGCCTTGTGGCTCGGCCCGTGCTCGCGCGCGGCGTCGACCACCGCCTGGACCACGGTGCGGTTGGTGTCGGTCGACGCGAAGATCATCTCCGACATGATCGTGTAGAGCGCGGCGCCGGCGGCTTGGCGGCGGGCGCGGCCCCTCAGCTCGGGCGCGAGCTCGAGCCGGCGCGGCGGCAGGATCGTCACCTTGATGCGCTTGAACCAGCGCCGGTTCACTTGGCGGTCGGTGAGATAGGAGAAGCGGGTCGCCTCGGCGCCCTCGATACGCACGGGCACGACCGGCACGCCGGTTTTGTCGGCGATGAGGCCGGGGCCGTCGTAGACCTTCATCAGGCTGCCGGTGCGCGTCAGCCGTCCTTCCGGGAAGATCACCAGCGTGGCGCCACCCTTCACCGTCTGGATCAGCTGGCGGGTGCCGAGCGGCCGCGTCGGATCGAGCGGCAGCGCGTTCATGTATCGGACCACCGGCTTCATCCACCATTTGTTGGCCCAGCTGGTGTCGACGGCGAAGATCGGGTCCTGGTCCAGCACGGAGAAGGCGATCGGCGCATCGAGCAGGCTGACGTGGTTCAGCGCGATGATCGCGTTGGGTCCGGCGGCCTCGAGGTTCTCCTGGCCGTGCACCTCGAGACGGTAGAAGATCCGAAAGACCATCACGCCGAGGTCGCGCAACGGGTTGGTCGGCAGCACGGCGAAGATCCACGCCGCGGCACCGAGGCTGGCGATGCCGAGGACGAGGAAGATCGTCGAGAAGCTGGCGCCGAGCCTCTGCAGGGCGATGGTCGCGACAAGACCGGCCACGATGCAGGCGGCGTTGAGGACGTTGACTGCGGCGACGACGCGGGCGCGCTGGTCGGCCGGCGCCCAGGCCTGCACCGCGGCGAAGGCCGGCACGATGTAGAGGCCGCCGGCGACCGCCAGCAGGACGAGGTCGAGGCCGACGTGCCAGGCCCGCCAGGTCGCGAAGAAGGCCGCCGGACCCAGCAGCGGTCCCGTCGTCGCGGCGCCATGGAGGGCCGCGGCGAGATCGAGCGAGACCAGGCCGAGGACGAACGCGGCGATCGGCGTCGGCAGCATCAGCGTGCGGCCGGCCAGCACCCAGGCGGCGAGGCCGGAGCCCGCCGCGATGCCGATGGCGAAGAGCGCGTTGTAGATGTTGAAGACCATGGGGTCGCCGCCCAGGCCGAGCTCCACGATGGGCGTGAGCAGCGTGTAGACGACCACCGCCATCGACCAGAACAGGCTGGTGATGATGGCGCCGCGCCAGAGCCTCCGGTCCGCGTGCAGCGTCCCCAGCAGGTGCCAGGTCGAGGCGAAAAGGTTGGCCTCGATCTTCAGGGTCGGCGCCGCCTGCCCGGTCGCGGGGATGAAGCGCGCCGCGACGTAGGCGATGGCCGCGAACAGGATGCAGAGCGCCGCCGCCCAGCGCATGTCGTGGGTTGTGCGGGTGGCGATGGCGGCGGCCGTCGGCCCGAGGATCGCGGCGATGAACGTCGCGCCCTCGACGAGCGCGTTGCCGCCCGGCAGCTCCGACTTGGCAAGGTGATCGGGCAGGATGCCGTACTTGACCGGCCCGAACAACGCCGAGAGCACGCCGAACATCGCCAGGGCGATGAAGAGCAGGGGCACCGATTGGAAGACGAAGCCGGCGGCGGCAATGGCCACGGCGCCGAACTCGACGAGCTTCAGCCATTGCGCCACCTTGGCCTTGTCGTAGCGGTCGGCCCATTGCCCGCCGAGCGCGGCGAGGAGGAACGGCGGCGCCGTGAGCAGGATCGATCCGACGAGGGTCAGGGTGTTGGCGGCCGCGGGCGCCAGCTTGGCGACGACGATGAAGGTCAGCGCCGACTTGAGATAGGTGTCGTTGAAGGCAGCGAAGAACTGGCACCAGAACAGCGGCGCGAACTTCCGGCTGCGGAGGAGATGGGCGCTCATGAAAACCTCGTCGATGACTGCTTCTAGCCGGCGCCGGCCGTCTTGCGAAGGGCCGGCAACCTGCTACGAACGGCGTTCAAAAGCTATTTACGCCACTGATGAACATTGTTCAAGACGAAAGGACGACATGGTCGATTTCGCGGCGCGGCGCGAGACGCAGCGCGAGGCCCTGGTCGATTGCGCCGAAGCGGCAATCGCGGCGGGCGGCCTGCCGGCGCTCAAGGCGCGCGACCTCGCCGCCTGCGTCGGCTGCTCGCTCGGCGCCATCTACAACCTCGTCGCCGACCTCGACGAGCTGGTGCTGCGGGTGAGCCGGCGCACGCTGGCCGCGCTCGATGCCGAGCTCGACGCGATCGAGGCGTCGGGCGCGCAGGAGACGCGGGCGCAGCTCGTCGCCTGGGCCAAGGCCTATGCCGCGTTCGCCACCGCCAATCGCAATCTCTGGCGTGCCCTCTTCGATTTCCGCATGGTCGAAGGCGCCGAGCTGCCGGACTGGTTCGCCGCCGACCAAGTGCGCCTCTTCCTACGCCTCGAGACCCGCCTCGCGGCGCTGATGCCGGGCCGCGACGACGCCGCGGTGAAGCGCCAGGCCCGCACCCTGTTCAGCGCCGTCCACGGGATCGTCGCGCTCGGCCTGGAGCGCAAGCTCGTCGAGATGCCGGTGGAGGCGATCGACGCCGAGCTGGAGGGGTTCGTGGCAATCTACCTGGCGGGGCTGGAGGCAGCGGTTCGACGCGGTGGGTCGCAACGCGGCGTCTCGCCGTCACGGCCGGGCTTGTCCGGCTTGTCCTGACCTTGGGGGAGCGAGGTGCGCGGCCAGTCTTGCCGCGGGCAGGCCTTGCTGCCGCCGCAGGCATTTGCGAGAGGACGTCATGACGAAGAGCCGACCATCGGACACTCCCCTCGCCGCCAGCGCGCCCCTGCCAGCGCGCACCATGCCGGCGGGGCTGAAGCTGGTGCTCGAGTACGGCCCCCTGGCGCTCTTCCTCCTCGCCAACTTCCGTCCCAAGATCTTCGAGCCGACGCTGCGCCTGCTCTTCCCCGCCAGCCTCTTCGAGGGCAAGCAGGCGGGGCTCTTCAGCGCCACGGCGGTGCTGATGGTGGCCACGGTGGCGGCGCTCGTCGTCTTCTTCGCCAAGACGCGGCGGCTGCCGATGCTGCCGCTCGTCACCGCCGTCCTGGTGCTGGTTTTCGGCGGCCTCACCCTGTGGCTGCACGACCAGACCTTCTTCCAGATGAAGCCGACGATCCTCTACGCGCTGTTCGGCGCGGCGCTGCTCGGCGGCCTCGCGCTGGGCCGCCCGCTGCTGCCGATCATGCTGGAGCAGGCGATGAAGCTGACCGAGCGCGGCTGGTCGATCCTGACGCTGCGCTGGGGCGTGTTCTTCCTGTTCCTCGCCGTGCTCAACGAGATCGTGCGGCGCACCATGACCTGGGACCATTGGGTGCTGTTCAAGTTCCCGGGCACGGTGATCCTGATCTTCGTCTTCACCTTCGCCCAGGTGCCGCTCATCCTGCGCCACGAGCTGAAAGGCGAGGCCGCCGAGGACGCGCCGGAGCACATCTAGAACGAGCCCGTCCCCGCCGGAGACAGCTCGCCCAGCGCCCACGTCGCCGCCTCCCGCACCACCGCATCCGCGCTGGCCGCGTGCCGTCGCACCGCCGGCAGCAGGCCGGCGTCGCGCGAGTTCCCCGCCGCCACCAGCACGTTGCGCAGGAAGCGCGCGTGCCCCAGGCGCCTGACCGGGCTGCCGGAGAACAGCCCGCGAAAGCCGGCCTCGTCGAGCGCCAGCCAGTCGGCGAGGCGCGGCGCGGCGAGGTCGGCGCGGGCCTGCAGCTTCATCTCGGAGGCCTCGTGCGCAAAGCTGTTCCAGGGGCAGATGGCGAGGCAATCGTCGCAGCCGTAGACGCGGTTGCCGATGGCGCGGCGGAACTCCTCCGGGATCGGACCCTCGTGCTCGATGGTGAGGTAGGAGATGCAGCGGCGCGGATCGAGCCGGTAGGGCGCGGGAAAGGCGTTGGTCGGGCAAACGTCGAGGCACCGGCGGCAGGTGCCGCAGTGGTCGGCCTCGGGCGGGTCGGGCTCGAGCTCCAGCGTCGTGAAGATCGAGCCGAGGAACAGCCACGAGCCGAAGTCGCGCGACACCAGGTTGGTGTGCTTGCCCTGCCAGCCGAGCCCGGCCGCCTCGGCCAGCGGTTTCTCCATGACCGGCGCGGTGTCGACGAAGACTTTCGAGGTCGAGGCGAGTCCGCGGCGCCGCCCCATGCTCTCCATGCCCTGCGCCACCTCCTTGAGCCGGCCCTTGAGGACGTCGTGGTAGTCGCGGCCGCGCGCGTAGACCGAGACGTTGGCCGCGCCGCGGTCGGCGAGGTTCTCCATCGGGTCGCGCGCCGGCCCGTAGTTCATGCCGAGCATGACGATGGCGCGCACCCGCGGCCACAGCACCCGCGGGTCGGCGCGCCGCGGCTCGGTCTCGGCAAGCCAGGCCATGGTGCCGGCCATGCCGGCCTCGAGGAAGGCGCGCAGGCGCTCGGGAGCGCGGGGGATGGCGTCGGGCGCGGCCACGCGGACGATGTCGAAGCCGAGCGCGCGGGCGCGGGCGGCGATCTCGGGTTTCAGGGATGACACGGGCGCCGACACGCCTCCCAACGGCGCGCTATCCAGATCCATCGTACGATCCCCATGACTATCGGAGCCGAACCGCTTGCTCCGATGGTTCAGCCGTGACGTGGGTAACGCGCTTCCATCGAAGAAACTGGCGCTCCTACGCGGTGGGTCTAGGAGGGAGTGCCGTCGGCCCTACTTGACCCCGATCTCACGCAGCTGTCCTGTTGGCTATGGTCGCGATAGAAACTCCGGCACCTCAGTCGCGCGCTTGCGGGCGGGTCGGGGACCCGAACTGGCCTGGGCCGCACGGCATGGTGGTAGTGCCACTACAATGGGGACAAGTGAGCACTTGGATCAAGCCGCCGAAGCCGGACCCCGCACAATGATGATGGCGCGGCGCGTGCTTGCTGCTTCGCGCGGGATCGTCAAGCTTGGCCTGGCGGCTGAGTAGCTGCCCGCACGGAGTCGTCCCGCATGAAGCGCCTGCTCGTCGCCAACCGTTCCGAGATCGCGATCCGCATCTTCCGGGCGGCCGCCGAGCTGGGGCTGGCCACGATTGCCGTCTACGCCGAGGAGGACAAGCTCTCCCTCCATCGCTTCAAGGCGGACGAGGCGTATCTGATCGGCAAGCTCGCAGACGGCTTGCAGCTCGGCCCCGTCGAGGCCTACCTCTCAATCGAGGAGATCATGCGGGTGGCGCGCGAGGCCAACGCCGACGCGATCCACCCAGGCTACGGCTTCCTGTCAGAGTCGCCCGAGTTCGCCGAGGCCTGCGCGGCGCAAGGCATCGTCTTCATCGGGCCCTCGCCCGAGACCATGCGCAAGCTCGGCAACAAGGTGTCGGCCCGCAACCTCGCGCAATCCGTCGACGTGCCGGTGATGCCAGCGACCCCGCCGCTCACTGACGACGAGGGCGAGATCAAGCAGGCCGCCGCAGCCATCGGCTATCCCGTGATGCTCAAGGCGTCCTGGGGCGGCGGTGGTCGCGGCATGCGCCCGATCAAGGACGAAAGCGGGCTCCTCGACGCCGTCAAGTCCGCCAAGCGCGAGGCCAAGGCCGCCTTCGGCAAGGACGAGGTCTACCTCGAGAAGCTGGTGGTCCACGCCCGCCACATCGAGGTGCAGATCCTCGGCGACCAGCACGGCACGTTGGTCCACCTCTTCGAGCGCGACTGCTCGATCCAGCGCCGCAACCAGAAGGTCGTGGAGCGTGCCCCCGCCTCGTTCCTCGACGAGGCAACGCGCACCGAACTCTGCGAGGCGGCATTGCGCATCGGCAAGGCCGCCGACTACGTCGCCGCCGGCACCGTCGAGTTCCTCTTCGATGCCGACACCGGCAAGTTCTACTTCATCGAGGTCAACCCGCGCATCCAGGTCGAGCATACGGTGACCGAGGTCGTCACCGGCATCGATATCGTGAAGGCGCAGATCAACATTATGGAGGGCGGCCACATCGGTGCCTTCATCGAGACCGGCGTGCCGGCACAGGCCGACATCAGGCTCAACGGCCACGCCATCCAGTGCCGCATCACCACCGAGGATCCCGACAACGCCTTCACGCCGGACTACGGCCGCATCACCGCCTATCGCGGCGCCTTCGGCTTCGGCGTGCGCGTTGACGGCGGCACCGCCTATTCCGGCGCGATCGTCACCCGCTGGTACGATTCGCTGCTGGAGAAGATCATCACTTGGGCGCCGACGCCGCTCGAGGCGACGCGGCGCATGCAGCGTGCCTTGCGCGAGTACCGCATCCGTGGCGTGGCGACCAACCTCGCCTTCCTCGACCGCATTCTCAGCCACCCGAAGTTCGCCGACAGCTCCTACACGACGAAGTTCATCGACGAGACGCCAGAACTGCTGGCGGCCCGCCCCCGCCGCGATCGGGCCACGCGGCTTCTCACCTACATCGCCGACGTCAGCGTCAACGGCCATCCCGAGACCAAAAACCGCGCCAGGCCGGCAGCCGAGGCTAGGCCGCCGGTGCTGCCCAGGCCCGGTGGTCACGCCGCGCCCGGTTCCAAGCAGGTGTTCGACAGCGCCGGCGCCAAGGGCCTAGCCGACTGGATGCGCAACGAGACGCGCCTGCTCGTGACCGACACCGCCATGCGTGACGGCCATCAGTCGCTGCTCGCCACCCGCATGCGCTCCTACGACATCGTGGCCATGGCGCCGGCCTACGCGGCGCAGCTGCCGCAGCTCTTCAGCCTCGAGTGCTGGGGCGGCGCCACCTTCGACGTCGCCATGCGCTTCCTTGGAGAGGACCCGTGGGAGCGGCTGGCGCAGATCCGCGCCAAGGTGCCCAACATCCTGCTGCAGATGCTGCTGCGCGGCGCCAACGGTGTCGGCTACACCAACTACGCCGACAATGTCGTGCAGCACTTCACGAAGACGGCGGCGGCCTCGGGCGTCGACCTCTTCCGCATCTTCGACTGCCTGAACTGGGTCGAGAACATGCGGGTCTCGATTGACGCGGTGCTGGAATCAGGCAAGATCTGCGAGGGCGCGGTCTGCTACACCGGCGACCTGCTCGACCCCGCCAGGGATAAGTACACGCTGAAGTACTACGTCGGGCTCGCCAAGGAGCTGGAGGCAGCCGGCTGCCATATCCTCGGCGTCAAGGACATGGGCGGGCTGTGCAAGCCCGAGGCGGCGCGCGTGCTGATCAAGACGCTGCGCGAGGAGGTGGGACTGCCGATCCACTTCCACACCCACGACACCTCGGGCGTGGCGGCGGCTTCGGTGCTGGCGGCGGCCGAGGCCGGGGTCGACGCCGTCGACCTCTGCATAGACGCGCTGTCGGGCGGCACCTCGCAGCCCTGCCTCGGCTCGGTGGCGGCGGCGCTGCGCGGCGGCCCGCGCGACACCGGGCTAAATGCCGCCGCCATCCGCGAGATCTCGTTTCGCTGGGAGATCGCACGCCGGCAATACGCCGCCTTCGAGCCGGCGGTGTCCTCGCCGGCGTCCGAGGTCTACCAGCACGAGATGCCCGGTGGGCAGTACACCAACCTCAAGGAGCAGGCGCGCTCGCTCGGCCTCGACACGCGCTGGCACGAGGTCGCCAAGGCCTACGCCGAGGCCAACGCGATGTTCGGCGACATCGTCAAGGTGACGCCCTCCTCCAAGGTTGTCGGCGACATGGCGCTCGTCATGGTGAGCCGCGGCCACAGCGCCGCCGACGTGCTCGACCCGGCTGTGCCGATCGCCTTCCCGGCCTCCGTCGTCGACATGCTGCGCGGCGACCTGGGCCAGCCGACCGGCGGCTGGCCTTCGGGCCTGCAGAAGAAGGTGCTGGGCGACGAGACGCCCATCACCGTGCGCCCCGGCAGCCTGATCGCGCCGGTCGACATGGAGGCCGCGCGCAAGACGCTCTCGGAGAAGCTCGGCCACGCGGCCGATGACCAGGAGCTGGCCGCCTGGCAGATGTATCCCAAGGTCTTCGAGGACTACGCCAAGAACAAGGACCTCTACGGGCCCATCTCGATCCTGCCGACGCCGGCGGCCTTCTACGGGCTGGAGCCGGGACAGGAGATCACCGTCGACCTCGAGCAGGGCAAGACGATGCTCATCGCCATGACAGCCGTCGGCGAGCCCGACGGCGAAGGCATGGTCCGCGTCTTCTTCGAGCTGAATGGCCAGCCTCGCTCCGTCCGCGTGCCGGATCGCAAGGCCGGTGGCGGCACCAAGTCGAAGCGCAAGGCCGAGGAGGGCAATCCCGCCCACGTCGCCGCGCCGATGCCCGGCCGCCTCGCCTCGCTCGCCGTCGATGCCGGCGAGAACGTCAAGCAGGGCCAGCCGCTCGGCGTGTTGGAGGCCATGAAAATGGAGACCACGCTGGCGGCGGCGAAGGCCGGCACCATCGGGGAGATCGTGCTCAAAGCCGGCGACCTCGTGGACGCCAAGGACCTCATCATGACGATCGAATGATCGTCAGCTCGATCGCCGTTTCAGAAGAAGTCGGCATCGCCGCTGTGCGCCGCTACCGGCTGACCTTGCAGGCGACGGGCCACGTCATCGAGCTTGCAGAGCTTCGTGAGATCCGCGTCGCCGCAGAACGATCCGTGACGCACGATCGACGCCGTGACTTCCGAAAGGTCCCGTAGCGTCTGCTCGAGCAGATCGAGGCTCTGCATACGTCTGATGTCGGGCCTGGCCACGCCCGAATGGTTTGCAGAGGCGAAGGCGTCCTGGAGATCAAGGACCATGTCGGCACATCGCGTGATCTCGTCCGACACGTTACGGAGGATGGTCGGCGCCGGTGCAGGTGCCCGGGCCGACATGTCGCCGAGCAAGGGCGCATCGCTGCCGATGCCTGCCTTTGAAGCGATTGTTAGATCCATTTTTCCTCAGAACAGCTCAAGAGAACCGGCGTTGGTCGCCGCGGGGGTGAACAGGCGGGTCGTGGGCACGAGGGCGACGTCGGCGATGAAGTTGCGGCGAGCTCGCCCCGAGACGGGCCAATACTGGATGCGTCGGCTGCTCGCTCCTCCAAGGCAGCTCCCGACAAGCGAGATCCGTTCGCACTCGAGGAAGTCCAAAGCGAAAGCGCTGTTTCTAGCGCCAATGTCGGTCCTGCCACCAAGCGTGTTCGCACCACCGAAGACTTTGGCCTCCAACCGACTCCGCGATGCGCCTGCCGCCAGGAGAGCGTTGACGAGAAGCTCCATGAGATGAGCCGCCTGGCGTTCCGCTTCGCCAAAGCGCCGCATGTCCGCCAGGCCAGGTAGCAGGAAGTGGTTCATGCCTCCGACTCCGGCCGAAGGATCGCGGATACAAGCGGCCACGCAGGAGCCGAGAAGTGTCGTGAGCACAACCTGCGGTTCCTCGCTGACGCGGTGCTCGCCTTGAAGGACATGAATGATCTCGCTTTCGCCCAAAGCTCCTGTTGACGGCTTTGGCAGCGACTTGATCATTGCAGCGGACCGAACACGGCTTCGATCTTCTTCTTAAGTTCGGGCGTGGAGATCGGCTTCTTGAGATAATTGTTGATCTGCAATTGCACGGCCTGCTGCAGGAATTGAGCGTTGTCGACGCCGGTGAGCATGAAGAAGGCGGACTTCTTCGTCGGCGGGTTCGAGCGCACAGCACGCAGGAGCTCGACACCGTTCATTCGCGGCATGTGGTAATCCGAGATCACGAGATGCACAGGCTGGCGAAGGATCATCTCGAGCGCCTCCTGGCCGTCCTTCGCCATATCGATTTGTTTCACGCCAAGGTCGTTGAGCGCTGTGCGGATCAACATACGGCTGGTCTGCTGATCGTCGGCGATCATGATCTTCATGGAAGCAGCTAGGGGCATAACACATTCACCTTCTGACTCGTTGATGCGAGAATTTCCGGCCCGATCTGGTCGAGTGGCAATTGTCGCTCCACGGCACCTTTCTCGAAAGCCACGCGAGGCATCCCGTAGATGAAGCTCGTAGCTGCATTCTGCCCGATGGTGTGGGCTCCGGCCTGCCGCATCTCGAGCAGGCCGGCTGCGCCGTCGCCTCCCATGCCGGTGAGGATGACGCCGAGAGCCTCGGCTCCCGCGGCGCGAGCGACCGAGCGGAACAGCACGTCGACCGATGGCCGGTGGCCGCTGACCTCCGGCGCCGTGACCAGGTTGCAATGGAAGGGACCCTTGCCGGCCACTTGAAGATGCGCCGGGCCACCTGGTGCGACGTAGACAATGCCGGGGAGCAGGCGCGCTCCGTCTCTCGCTTCCTGGACCTGCGGTCTGCACGAGCGATCGAGGTGGGCAGCCAACGTTTGAGTGAACTTCGCCGGCATGTGCTGCGCGATGACGATCGGTGGCCCGTTCTCCGGAAGGCTTTGAAGGACGGTAGCAAGCGCGTCGACGCCGCCCGCCGACGATCCGATAGCGACGATGCGGCCGTCCCACCGATATTTGGGGGAAGGCGCGGCTTGCCGCTGCGTGCCCGAGATCCGCCGTCGCACGTCGCCCATGTCGACCATGGCGGCGTCGCGGACGATCTTTGCGAGCTTGCCGAAAGGGGCGGGATCCTCGGTCGTCGGCTTGGCAACACAACCGATCGCGCCGATCGCGAGCGCCTTCATGACGAGCTCGAGGTTGTTGTCGGCGAGGCTCGACACCATCACCACCGGAGTTGGGCGAAGCGTCATGATCTTTTCAAGGAACGCCAGACCGTTCATGCCGGGCATCTCGATATCGAGTGTCACCACATCGGGATCGAGTTCCTTGATCGCCTGCCGTCCTTCGAGAGCGTTGGACGCAAAGCCCGCGACCACGAGATCGGGGTCGGCCGACAGCGCATTGCTGATCAGCGCCTGCATCGTTCGCGAGTCGTCGATGATGAGAACGCGTCGCTTCGTCATGCGGCTGCTCTGCTCTTCAAGCGGTACGCCGTCGTCCCGGCGGAGACGAACTTGCTTTGGACGTCCTCGGACAGGCGCTCGGAGTGGCCGATCAACAGGTGTCCCTCCGGTCGAAGGACCGCCGCGTAGCGCGCCCAGATCGCGGCCTGCGTCTCCTGATTGAAGTAGATCGTGACGTTACGGCAGAAGATGACGTCGAACGCGCCGGTCATCGGCCACGGCCCAACGAGGTTCAATTCCTTGAAGGAGACCAGGCGCGTCAAAGCCTCCGTGGCGACCACGGTGCCGTTCTCGTCGCCGGACTTGAACAAGCGTTGCGCTTCTTTCGGCACGTCCGCGATGTCTTCGCGCGAGTAGACCCCCTCGCGGGCATGAGCGATCACGAAGGGATCGATGTCGGTCGCGAGAATCTTCACGTCGTAGGATGCTGCCTCCGGCAGGACGTCGAGCACGGTGATGGCGATCGAGAACGGCTCATGTCCTTTCGAGCAACCCGCCGACCAGATCCGCACGCGACCGCCGCTGCGTGCCTTCCGCAGCAATGGCGGAAGGACAGTACTTTTCAGGAGATCGAAGTGATGACGTTCGCGAAAGAAAGCCGTCACATTCGTCGTGAGTGCCGCGAGCATGCGCTGGCGCTCGTCGATACCCTCGGCGTCGGCGACAAGCTGGCAGTAATCCTTGAAGCACGAGAGGCCGAGGGCGCGCAGACGCTTGATGAGGCGACCATAGACCAAGGATGCCTTCGACTCCGGCAAGAAAATACCGGAGTCGGCATGCAGCATCGCGGCGATCTGCTGGAAATCGGCCAGATCGAAGTGGAACTCGCTCGAACTGCTCGGCTCCATGTTCCTTCTCGCTGCCGGTGGAGGCTGAGAAATCATGCGGCCAGCTTCTCGGCGTGAGGCAGCAGGCTGTCGAGTCGTACCAAGCTCACCATACGATCGTCGATCGCAAGAACGCCCCCGATAAATGCCTGGGCGAGCTCGGAAGCGACATCGGGTGTGGGGAGGATCGAGCTTGGTTCGACCGCGAGGATGCCGGTCACCGCGTCAACGAGCAGCCCGCAGACGCGGTCATGGATCTGGACGACGATGATGACGTGACGCGGCGTAGGCTCAGTCGCAGCGAACCCGAGACGGGCGGCGAGGTCGACGATCGACAGGACCGCACCACGCAAATTGATGACTCCGCAGATGTAGCTCGGTGCATGAGGAAGCCGCGTCGCCTGCGTCCAGCCTCTGATTTCCCGCACTGCCATGATGTCGACGCAGAAATTGCCGCTGCCGATCTGGAACGTGATGAGTTCGCGAGTGCCTGAGGACTGGAGTTCCATCTTTTACTCCGCAGCGATGAGAACGGAAGCCAAGCGTTCGCCGCGTTGCTCGGCGACCAAAGTATCGATGTCGAGTATCAATGCCACGCGGCCGTTGCCGAGGATGGTCGCGGCAGCGATGCCCGGTACGGCATTGTAGTTGGACTCAAGACTTTTAATGACGATCTGTCGCTGCCCCTGGATCGCGTCGACGAGCAAGGCGTTCCGCGTTCCGCCTTCCGCTTCGACGAGTAGCACGAGAGCTTGCTTCGGATCGCTGTCGTCCTGACGGTATCCAAGTCGCTGTCCGACATCGATGAGCGGCAGAAATTCTCCACGAAGGCCGATGACCCGCGCGGACTCGCCGATGGCGTGCACTTGCACAGTCTTCGGCATCAGGATCTCGACGACGGTACTCAGTGGGATGACCAGGGTCTGGTCCGCAACCGACACGACCATGCCATCGAGCACCGCCAAGGTCAGCGGCAAGCTGAGCGAGAACGTCGAGCCTCTGCCAGGCACCGATGTGATGGAAATGCGTCCACCGAGGCTCTGGATCGAACGACGCACGACATCCATCCCCACGCCGCGGCCCGAAATATCCGAGACCGTCTCCGCCGTCGAGAATCCCGGGAGAAAGATCAGGTTGTCGATCTCGTCATCCGTCAGTTTGGCGTCTACCGACACAAGCCCCTTGGCGACCGCAATGGAGCGGACCCGGTCGCGATCGATACCGGCGCCGTCATCGTTGATCTCGATCAGGATCCGCCCGGAGCGATGCGACGCGCTGATGCGTACGACACCCTCCTCCGATTTGCCTTTTTCACGCCGCACGCTCGGCTTTTCCAAGCCGTGGTCGATGGCATTGCGGATCATATGGGTGAGCGGATCGACCAACCGCTCGATGACTGTTTTATCGACCTCGGTCGTCTCGCCCTCGATCTCGAGACGGACTGATTTGCCGGTCTGCAAAGCGACTTCGCGGACCAGCCGCGGCAACCGCTGGAAGACGGACTGCACCGGCTGGGCGCGGATCGCCATGACGCTGTCCTGGATCTCGCGGGTCAATTGCTCGAGTTCGTCGAGGCCTATCGCCACCGGAGACATGCGCGGCAGCGCCAGCTCGGTCACGCGTTCGGCCAGCATGGCCTGGTTGATGACAAGCTCGCCGACGAGGTCGATGAGACGGTCGACGCGTATGAGATCGACGCGGATCGTGGCGGGAGCGGCGGACTTGCCGTCGTGCAACTTGTCGCCCCCCTGCCCGGGCATTGTCGCGATCGAATCGGCCGGCGCGAGGACGCTATCGCGAGCGGATCGAGGGTTGAGGTCTGCCGCCGGAATCGCGAAACAAGGTTCGTCCAACGCCATGATTGGGACCTCGTCCACGATCGAGGCGTCCAGCTCCGGCGACGCGAGGTCGGCGGCAATCGTCTCGACGACGAGCTCGCTGTCCCAATCAGCGAATTCGAAGATTTCACGGACGGCGTCTTCGTCGAACGATCCCTTGAGATCGACGACCCAGCTAAAGTAGGCTCCTATCGGATCGATCGATTCGAGCATCGGCAAGTCGTCGACGTGGCAAGTGGCGTCAATGGCGCCGAGCTTCTCCAATTCGCGGAAGAGAACGACAGTCTCGTTGCCCTTCTCGTAGAGCGAGGCTTCCGGTCGAAAGGTGATCCGAACGTGCGCTTCGCCAGCTGGCGCGGGCGCGAGCAGATCGTCGAAGTCATCGAGCGAAATCATGATCGGTTCGAACGCCGGAACAGGCGCGGCCGGTGTCGCCAATGCCGTCGGACCGGCCTCGGCTGCCAGCTCGCTCAGGATACCGGCGTAACGACTTGGATCAGCGTCGCGCTGCTCCCGGCCCGATGCGATGAGATCCGCCAATCCATCGGTCGCCCGAAGCATCAGGTTCAGCAGGGCGGGATGCGGCTCCAACTGCTCGGTGCGCACGAGGTCCAGCGTATTCTCGAACACGTGGGCGAAGCGCACGACATCGCCGAGGTCGAAGGCACCGGCTCCGCCTTTGATCGAATGGACGGCACGGAAAACCGCGTTGACGGTCTCCTTGTCGCCCTCGCCTGCCTGCATCGCGAGCAAGCCGTTCTCGAGCTCGATCAGCTGCTCGTCGCATTCCTGGAAGAAAACCTGGCGGATTTCGGACAGCGTGTTCATGGTCGACATCCGATCAGGCGGTGACGCGGCGAATGGCGTCGATGAGCTTGGCGGAGTCGAACGGCTTGACGATCCAGCCCGTCGCGCCGGCGGCGCGCGCTTTTTGCTTTTTCTCGGCGGCGCTCTCGGTCGAAAGCACAAGGATGGGCACGCCGGGCAGCTTGCCGCTGGTGCGCACCGCTCCGATCAGATCATAGCCGTCCATGCGCGGCATGTTGATATCGGTGACGATGACGTCGGGCTTGCAGGTCTCAAGAACCTCGAGAGCGTGCAAGCCGTCCTTGGCCTGCACGATGTCGAAGCCAGCCGGTGAGAGAGCTGCCTGCAGCATGTCGCGCATGGTGCGGGAATCATCGACGGTAAGAACCAGCATGATCAGTGACCAACATACGGTTCGAGGTGGGACGACACGCCAAGGAGGCGGGCACAATCCAGGAACGGTTGGGAAGCACCCCTGATACCAAGATGAACCTGATCGGCCTGCCAACTGCGGACGGCGGAAACCAGGATCTGTGCGCATTGCGCGCCGAGGTGAAGCACCTTCGAGGCATCAACGACGGTCTCGGCGCCTCGCGCCTCAATAAAACACGCAGCGAGCCTTCGTGCCGCGGCGTGACTCAAGTTTTCTTCCAGCTCGATGCAACGCGGTTGGGCGGGATGGTCGTCGCTCGACATCGAGATGCTTCTTCTAGGAGACATTGCGATGATTGCTGACCTACGTGCATGAAAAATAAGTTAAAGCGCTCACGGTCGACGATTCCGCTGCCATTCGGCGCTGGCCCGTGACAAGAATACCATCATCTAAATTTTTACCTTTATGTCCCCTACTGCGCGGTAGTGAAGGAGCAGATTATGCTGACATGGTTCAGGGAACGCGCGCCCATTCGAAAGAAGATGAACGTGCTTTGTGGTCTAGAGACCGCACTCGTCGCGAGCACAGCCCTTGTTGGCGCTGCCGGCTCAGCAGGACTGCTTTCTCATATCGTCGCCTCTTGCCTGATGGCGACCTTCGTTACGGCGTCGCTCGTCTTAGGCTTTGTTCTGAGCCGCGCGATCGTCTTACCTTACGTCACGACGGTGGTCCGCATGGAGAGGTTGGCCGCCGGCGATCTGGGAAGCGCGATCCTCTATCGAAATCACGTCGACTGCGTTGGTCGCATGACCGTCGCCATGCAGAGCTTTCTCGAAGCAGCCTTTGCCAAGCAACAGGCGGAGCGGAGCGCCGCCGAGGAATGGGAGCGTGCCGGGCAGAACCGCACGTTGTTTGACGCCGAACGGGCCGAGAACGCCTCGCAGATGGAAGCCGCGATCGTCAGCCTCGTCGATGGCGTCAAGCGTCTCTCGCAGGGCGATCTCGCATTCCGGGTCGAGACGAAGCTGCCCGGCGAGCTCGACCGCCACCGACTGGAGTTCAACGTGGCGATGGAGGATATGAAAGAGACCTTCGTCACGGTCGCGCGCGGTTCGCAAGGCATTCGGACTGGGTCGCAGGAGATCGCGGGTGCCGCGGACGACCTGGCGAGGCGAACCGAGAAGCAGGCCGCCAACCTGGAGGAGACGGCAGCTGCCCTCGACGGCATCACTGCGACCGTGAAGAAGACGGCTCAGGGAGCTCTGGAGGCCCGGCAGGCGGTTGCAACGGCGAAGGGCGATGCGGAAGCGAGCGGCACCGTGGCGCAGAATGCCATCGACGCCATGAAAGAGATCTCGACCTCGTCGCGGCAGATCAGCCAGATCATCGGCGTGATCGACGAAATCGCCTTCCAGACCAACCTGCTCGCTCTGAATGCAGGCGTCGAGGCGGCGCGCGCCGGCGAAGCGGGACGCGGCTTCGCCGTGGTCGCCTCCGAGGTACGCGCGCTGGCACAACGCTCGGCCGAGGCGGCAAAGGAGATCAAGGCGCTCATCGGCAAGTCCTCGGCCCACGTCGAGAAGGGCGTCGAGCTCGTCATCGAGACCGGGAAAGCGCTCGTCCGCATCGTAGCTCATGTAAGCGGCATCAACGGTGTCGTCGCCGAGATCGCCGAGGGCGCGCAGGAGCAGGCGGTCAGCCTGAACGAAATCAATACCGCCGTGACGCAGATGGATCAGATGACCCAGCAGAACGCGGCCATGGTGGAGGAATCGACGGCTGCGAGCCGCGCCATGTTGGATGAAGCAGAACGCCTTACGGCTCTCGTGGCTCGCTTCACGTCCGGAGACAAGGGACAAGTCGTTTCCCTTGCTGCGACCAAGAGAGCGCAGAAGCCTACCCTCGCCAGCGCGCCGTCGTCGTCTTCGTACGGCGTGTCGAATCGATCCGCCGTGCGCAAGCGCCAGCCTGTCGAGATCGAGGAGTCCTGGACGGACTTCTGACGACCGCAGGCCTTAGTTTACGAATTCGGCGCTCGGGGATGCGATGGGCATCCTCGAGTTCATGCGTTGGGTCGTACCAGAGTCTCCGCAGTCCGGCGGGCTGCCGATCGACCACCATCGCGTAGCAATTGGCCTCGCCTCTCTGCGAGCGACCCCGTCCGGCGCTGCTATACGGATAGGCCCTGTCTTGATCCGTGTGCGCGCAGCAGCTTCTTCTCGCACGCGAACCGCGCCGTCAGGCAGCAGAAGTATCGTCGAAAGGCGCGAGATCCCAATCGAACGGGTGATGCGCAGGCGGCGCATCAAGGCTGTAATGCAGCTCCCTGCCCCCGAACTTTCGGTGACCTATGCCGACGACCATCTCGCGAGGAGAAACACGCCCGCGAAGACCGCGCATCTTGATAATGCTCTTCCTTGTCTTCTATGCCGGCGCCCTGGTCGCGATGGTCTCGGAAGCTGAGACCCGTTTGACGGACACGTTGTCGGCGTCTTCGCCCTGATCGTCTTATGGACAAAGCGTGCCAATGCCGAATGCGCAACGCTGCATGACGGCGCGAAACCGTTGTATCAAGGCATACCTAATCAGACGATCGTATGGACACAGTTGTCCGGCCGATCGGCCGGGGCGACAGCCTTGGCCGGATCACCGCAAGAAGGCCCGTGATCATCAGTCTCGTCGGTTTCGCCCGAAAGGCGAGGAGCCTAGCTTCGCCGCTCCGGCTTCTTCTCGATCGTGCCGAACACGTAATCCCAATACGGCGCGCTGACGCCAAAGCCTTTATCGTGGTCGCGGAAGTGGTGCATCAGGTGCAGGCGGCGCAGCATCATGCCGAGCTTCGTCGTCGGCACGGCATGGTGAGTGTAGTAGTGCACCATGTCGTAGGCGAGGTAGCCGGCGATGAAGCCGGCCAGCGCCGGCAGTCGCAGCGTCGCACCGAAGAGGAGCGTCGCCACGATCAAGGCGGCGATCATGATCGGGCCGGAGAGCAGAATCGGCATCACCAGCCGCAGCGGGTCGTTGGGATGGTCGTGATGCACGCCGTGGATAAGGAAATGCATCCGCCTGCCGAACTCGCCGGGAAATTCCCAGTGGAACAGGTAGCGGTGGCCGAAATACTCGATCAGCGTCCAGAGGAGATAACCGACCGTCATCATCGCGACCGCGGTGAGCGGCGCCATCATCCGGAACGAGAGAACGGCGAGTACGACAATGATCGGCGTGTAGACGAACAGCGGCATCGTCCAGTGCACGCGCGAGAGCCTGTCCAGCAACGCGCTGTCGAACAGCCGCGGCGAAGCCGAGAGGCGGTCCGCTTCGCGCCCGAACCCGTGTTCCGTCGCAGTCATCCGTCCTGCCCGCCCCTGCGTTTAAATATGACTGGATGTAGCCCTTCGCCGATCCGCCGGGCAAGTCACATCGCGCAACACTCTGTTGCGATGCGAAGGCGGCATTGTGTCGGGCTCGAACGACCCAGACTGGCCGGCAACAAAAGAGAAGGTCGTACATTCACCCGATAGCAATTTACGGGCGGCCGATGCATTGGTTCGCCGAAGCCGAGAGTATGGATGAAACGACCTTTCCTACCCGTTTTCGCCACCGGCCTTATGGTCGTCACGGGCTCGCTGTCGGGCAACGCCGCGGCGCAGCAGCCGCCCGCCGCTTCCACACTGGAGCCCAAGATGCCGCCGATGCCCAGCATGGAAGGCCAGCAAGGCGATGTCAGCAAGCCCGTGACGCAGATCCCGCCTCGCAAGAAGGCGCCGGCGCCCGAGAGGAAGGAAGCCGCTAAAAAGCCGGTGCGGCCCGCAGCGGCGCACAAGAAGCACTAATGCGGGGGGGTCTCGCGAGAATCGGTGCTTGCTTCCCTGGCATGGCCGCGACGCAAAAATGGGCGCGCCAGGGCGCGCTTTCGCGGATCGTTCGACGATGGGCTACTTGCCTGTCGGTAGCGCGGCGCCGCCAGCTGGGTTCGTTTTGCTGGCCTCGAGCTTCTTGCGCTCGTCCTCAGCGCGCTTCTGCAACTCGGCCTGAAGCTTCTGCTGCTGCTCCTGCAGCACCTTGGGATCGATGGCCGGCCCATCGAAGGCGGTACCGAAGCCGTCGAGCGGCACCTGGAAGATCACCTCGGCGCTGTCGCGATTGCGCACGTTGACGTCGACGCTCTTGCCCTTCTTCATCGTGTCGAGCATGGCGCTCTTGATCTTGGCCTCGGCGAAACAACCATTCGGGAAGCAGATCTCGTAGGTCCCATCGATCGGCGGCTGCCCTTCCACCGTGAAGCGGAAGCCCGGGCGCAGCATCAAGCCGATTGGCATGAGCATGCGCACGATGCGCTGGTCGTCGCCCTGGATGTCGTAGACGGCGAGCGCAAGGACCGGCGGTTTGCCGGCCTCGGCCGAGAAGTCGCGGGTGGTGTAGCAGACCTGCTTGTTGGCGGAGGGATCCTTGCCGCACACCTTGGTCCAGGATTGCTGGGTCGCGGTCAACGCGAGGCGGTTGTTCTGCGCGCCCGGCGGCGGTGCGGCGGGAGCGTTGGGCTCCACGGTCGGCGCATCGGCCGCCGGAGCGGCAGGCGCGGCCGGCGGCTTCTTCTTGGCGGCGAGAGCCGGGCTGGCGGCGAGGCCAGCTCCGATCAGCGCGACGGCGAGGATGCGCGATCGGTAGGACAGGCGCTTGGACCAAAGCGTCATCGGAGAGAAATCCTTATCATTCTTCGCTCGTCCGGTGCGGCCGGAGAGGTAAGGAAGCAGCGGCCGTCCGTTGCCCTCGGTGTACTTGGCGACGCCGGGCGAGGCGTGTGCTCTTTACCGCGCATTGAGGCGTTATGGTGACGACCGGTTTGGCTGACTTGGTCTCTCGCGCGGCGGGCGACCATGCGAATCGCCAGTCGATGGTCTAGAAAGTGAGAATGGTCGTGCCGCTCCGAAAGCTCCTCGGAGTGGTTGACCTCCACTCGACATCCTTGCCGGTCTCATGACGCTTCCTCCGCACCTCGCCTCCGGCGGCGACGATAGCTTCGCTCTCAGCGGGCTCGACGCCCTGCTCGCCACCGCCGCACGCACCAGCCCCGGGACGGTGCTCGCCGCCGACGACGCTGGCGGCGTGGCGGCCGCCGTGCTGGCGCGCCGCGCCCGCGTGCTCGCCGCACGCTTCCGCCTGTCCGGGCTTCGCCGCGGCGAGCGCCTGCTGATTGTTGCCGGCGCGCAGGTCCAGACCCTGGTGACCATCGCTGCCGCTGTCCGGGCCGGGCTGGAGCCGGCGCTGGTGCGCCCCGGCCTCGACGCGATCGAGCTCGCCGCTCATGCCGCCGCAGCGGAGGCAACGGCGCTGATCGGTCCGGCGTTCTACGGCGAGGCGCTCGGCGAGACCTATCTCTCGGCCGCCGCCCTCACCGACAGCGTGCGGCTGATCGCGACCCACGGCACGGAGCCGGTCGACGGCGCGCTCGACGTGTCGGCTGCAGCGCTCGACGCCTCGTCCGAGCCCGACGAAGAGGCCGAGGGTGCGCTGGAGATGCCCTTCATCGCCACCTTTGCCGGCAAAGGCGCGACGACGCGCCTGATATCGCACCGGCAGGCGACCCTCCTCGCCGACGCTCTCTCCCTCGTCGAACAGGCGCGCATCAACCCGACCCGGCGCATCCTCTCGCTGCTGCCGCCCTCGAGTCGCGCCGGCCTGGTCGCCGGCCCGTTCGCCGCGCTCGTCGGCGCCTCCGCGCTGGTGCTACACGGCCCCTTCCGCGGCGACACCTTTCTCGCCCATCTCGATGCCGAGCCCGGCGCCCACCTCGTGGCCCCCGTCGCAATCGGCGCCCTGCTGGCGGCGCAGGCTTTCACGCTCGAACTCTCCTCGACCATCCTCGTGTCGCGCTTCGATACCGTCGAGGACTTCGCGCTGCCCGCACGTCTGCCGGCCGCACGCCCCGTCGCCGACCTCTACGCCTTCGGCGAGGACATCGTGCTCACCCAGCGTCGCGTCGACGGCGAGGCCCGAGCGCCCCAGCGCGTCGCCGACCGCAGTCTCGGCGACGGGCTCGGCGCCAAGCTGAACCTTGCGCGCGCCGAGCATCGCCTGCACGTGGGCGACGGCGGCTGATGGCGCGCCGGCTCGTCATTGCCAATAAGGTTTATTCGTCGTGGTCGATGCGGCCGTGGCTGCTGATGCGCGCCTTCGCGATCCCCTTCGACGAGATCGTGATCCCGCTCGACACGCCCCAGGCGCAAGCCGAGATCCTGCGCCACAGCCCCGCCGGCAAGGTGCCGGTGCTGAGCGAGGGCGACCTCGTGATCTGGGACTCGCTCGCCATTGTCGAGCATGTGGCCGAGACGCATCCCGACCTCGCAATCTGGCCGCGCGATCCGGCGGCGCGGGCGCTCGCCCGCTCGCTCTCGGCCGAGATGCATTCGGGGTTCTCGGCGCTGCGCCGACACCTGCCGATGAACATGCGCCGGGACAAACGCCCGGCTGCGCTTGAGCCCGAGGCGCAGACGGCGGTATCGGCCGACTGCAGCCGCATCGAGGCGGCCTGGGCCGATGCCCTCGCCCGCTTCGGCGGAAAGGGCGGCTTCCTGTTCGGGGATTTCACAGCCGCCGACGCCATGTTCGCGCCAGTCGTGAACCGCTTCGCCGCCTACGCCGTGCCGCTCACGGACGCGAGTCGCGCCTACATCGATGCGATGCGCACCTTGCCGGCGTGGCGCGACTGGGCGACGGCTGCCGAGGCCGAAGGCTGGACGCTGCCGCGGATCGACCAGCGGTAGGGCGCAATCTTCCTTGGCTCCGCTTAAGGGAGGAGGAGCACCTCTACACCCAGGCGCGGTGCTTCCAGTCGACGCAGTAGCGGTCGGGCTCGGCGGCGAGCGCACCGAGGCCGGCGAGCACGGCGTCGCCGGTGGTGATGATGCGAGTCGGCACCTTGCGCAGCAGCTCGACGAAGGGCGACTTGTCCTCGAAGCGGGCGCGGAAGCTGGCGGGGTCGAGAAAGTCGACGAGGCGGGGCAACACACCGCCCGAGAAGGTGACGCCGCCGGTCGCAAGAAACGACATGGTCATGTCGCCGGCAAAGCGCGCAGCCAGGCGCCAGAATAGCCTCACCGTGTCGGCGTCCTCGCTATAATGGTCGGCCTTGGCGCGCTCCACGAGCACCTTCTCATCGTAGGAGGGCGCGACCAGCCCGCGTGCGGTGAAGCGCGCCCTGTGCAGGCGAAGCAGGCCGGGTCCGGAGAACACCGTCTCGGCGGAAATGCGGCCGTGCGGCATCATCGGGATGTGCGGCCAGATCGCGCCCTCCTCTGCACCGACCGGTCCGAAATCGACATGCCCGGCCTCGCTGGCCAACGCGAAGTGCCGACCGTTGACCTCGATCAGCGCCGACGCGCCGAGGCCGGTGCCGGGCCCCAGCACCAGCTGCGACCCGCCAAGCGTATTGTGGACGTCGCCGATCTGTCGCACCCACTCCGCCCGGACTGTCGGCAGGGCGAGAGCTTGGGCCTCGAAGTCGTTGAGGATCAGACCCTGCTCGAGGTGCGCGGCACTGGCCACCTTGGTGCCGTCGATGAACCAGCGGGCGTTGGTCATGTGCACCGTGCGCCCATCGACGGGGCCGGCGGCGGCGGCGATCACCGAGCGCGGCCGCGCCGGCAGGTGCTGGATGGTGTCGGCGATCGCCGCCTCAAGGCTGGGGTAATCGCGCGTGGCGAGGTGCTGCGCGTTGGTTGGGTCGGCACCGGGCTCGGCGACGAGCGCGAAACGCGCGTTGGTGCCGCCGATGTCGCCGACGAGGAGGGGAAAAGGGAAGTGCACGGGTGCAAGCTCCTCGGCGAAGGCTAAGCGCTGCGCCTCCTTACCCGAGGTGCGGCATTCCGCGCCACTCGCGGAAGGTCAGCCTTGTCAGCCCTTTGGCAAGGCTCAGGCTGCAGGCAAGGCTCAGGCCGCGGGCAAGGCTCAAGCCGCCAACGTCGCGGGCACCGCGGCGACGGCTGCGGGCCGGTCGTCGTAGTCGGCCGGCTCGGTCTCGTCGATCGCGTCGTTGGGCAGCACCAGCGACAGCGCGCCAGAGACCACGATGTTGAGGAGAAGCGCGGTGAAGCCGTTGTAGGCGGCGACGCCGCCCCACACCGCGTGGGTCGGCACCCAGGCGGTGGCGCCGTAGGACAGCCAGGTCCCGACGCCGAGCCCGACCGCCCAGCCGGCCAACAGTGCCGGTCCGCGGAACCAGCGCGTGAACAGGCCGAACACCAGCGCCGGGAAGATCTGGATCATCCACACGCCGCCGAGCAGCTGCAGGTCGATGGCGAAGGTCGTCGGCACCAGGAGGATCACCAGCAGCGCGCCGACCTTGACGACGAGGCTGACGAACTTGGCCAGCGCGGCCTCTCTCGCCGGGGCGATGGCCGGATTGACGAAGGGCTTCCACACGTTTCGGGTGAAGGTGTTCGCAGCGCCGATCGACATCACAGCGGCGGGCACCAGCGCGCCGACTGCGATGCCGGCGAAGGCGAAGCCGGCGAACCAGCTCGGGAACATCTTGAGGAATAGCTGCGGCACCGAATCCTGCGGGTTCGTCACCTTGATGCCGGCCGCCAGCGCCATGTAGCCCATGATGGCGATCAGCCCGAGCACCAGCGAATAGGCCGGCAGCATGAAGGCGTTGCGGCGGATCGCGCCCGGCGAGGAGGCCGAGAGGATGGCGGTCATCGAGCTCGGATACATGAAGAGCGCGAGCGCCGAGCCGGCGGCGAGCGTCATGAAAGGCACGATCTGCGAGGGCGCCAGCAGGATGCCGGCCGGCTTGTGGGTGGCGGCCGCCTTGGCGTCGAGCAGCGCGGAGGCCCTGTCGAACACCACGCCGTAGCCGCCGAGCTTGATCGGCACGATGATCACGGCGGCAATGACGAAGATGTAGATCATGATGTCCTTGACGAAGGCGATCATGGCCGGGGCGCGCAGCCCTGACGAGTAGGTGTAGATGGCCAGGATCGCGAAGGCGATGGTGAGCGGCAGGTGGCTCGAGGGGAAGCCCAGCGCCTGGATCGCCTTCTCCATGCCGACGAGCTGCAGGGCTATGTAGGGCATCGTCGCAACGATGCCGGTCATCGCAATGGCGAGGCCGAGCCAGCGGCTGCCGTAGCGTGCGGTGACGAAATCGGCGCCGGTCACGTAGCCGCGCCGGTGCGTTACCGCCCAGAGCCGGGGAAAGGTGACGTAGAGGAGGGGGTAGATGAGGATGGTGTAGGGCACGGCGAAGAGGCCGAAAGCGCCGCTGGCGTAGACCAGCGCCGGCACCGCAATGACGGTGTAGGCGGTGTAGAGGTCGCCGCCGATGAGGAACCACGACACCCAGGCGCCGAAGCGGCGGCCGCCGAGTCCCCATTCGTTCAGGTCCGACAGGTCGCCGCGGCGCCATCGCCCGGCGAGGAAGCCGACGGCGGTCACCAGCGCGAAGATGACGACGAAGACGATCGTCGCCGGCCAGTTCGGCGACACCGCCGCGTCGGCGGGGCTCAAGCCGACCCCGTTCATGCCTTGCCCTTGGCGCGGTCGAGCCGGAACGCGGCGTAGATGAACAGCGCCGAGACTGGCACCAGCGCGAACACCGCCCAATACAGGAAGGGAAAGCCGAACAGGCGCGGTTCGTCCCTGTTGTAGAGGGGGGCGGCGAGCGCAAGCACGCAGGGGACGAGGAGGAGAAAGGCTTTCATGGTGGCGAGAAGGGATCGTGAAAAGCCACGCCGAAGTCAACGAAGTCTTTGGTGTTACGGGTGACCACGGTGAAGCCGTGCACGAGCGCCGTGGCGGCGATCATGGCGTCGAGTGCGACTGTCGGCGGCTTGCCTAGCATGAGACGAGCCCAGGATCGGAAACAGGTCGCATCCATCGCCAGGATGCGCATCGATGTTAATTCCCGCTCAAGCCAACGCTCGATCTCTTCGGCCTTCGCTCGATCCCTTTCAAGGAGCCGTTCGACGCCTGCCTGCAGCTCGCCGATCGTTACCGCAGAAACGAACAGGCTGTCCGTCGCGACGCTCGACAGCCAGGATATGACGCCGCCATGGGGCCGAGTGCGACGCAGTTCGGAAACAACGTTCGTGTCGAGGAGGTACGTCACTCGTCGAAATTAAAGCTTCTGAGCTGAAGAATGTCTCGCTCTGGGACCGGAATATCGCCTCGTGCGAAATCCGTCATGAGCCAATCTTTTAGAGATGCGCTCGACGGCTCGGCTCTCTCGCCAGCATCGAACATACGCCGCGCCCACTCCCGCATCGGCACCAGCACGGCGGCCTCGGCGCCGTCGCGCGTCACGATCTGCGGGCCTTCGGCGAGGCAGCGCTCCAGCATCTCGCCGAAACGCGCCTCGGCCTCCTTCAAGGGCCAGCTGTCCATGCCCGCTCTCCTTCGTAGCCAAGCCTGCGCCGGCTGCGCTCAGGCGTCAATCGCGTCGTAAACCGTCACCTTGTGCCCGACGAAGCGCGCCATTCGCGCCATGCCGGTCCGCGTCGAGCCGAGATCGAGGTTGAGGCGGTCGCTGGCGATCGTCCGAAGCCCGACGCGCTCGTCATTGTCGCGGGGCGTGTGGCCGTGCACCACGAAGTGGCCGCGGTGGGACGGCGCCTTGAGGAACGGCTCGCGAACCCAGGCCCAGTGCTCCTCCTCCCGCAGCGTGCGGAAATCGACGTCCCAGGGCGTTGCGAGGAAGGCGTCGGGCGGCATCCCCGGCGAGAGGCCGGCGTGCACGAAGAGCATGGCGCCGCTGCGCCAGTGCGAGCGCGTCCCCTCCAGAAAGGCGAAGCTGTCGCCCATGGCCCTCCGTAGCCGCTCGGGCGAGTGGAAGCCCTCCCAGTGCGCGCCGAGCGCCTCGTGCAGCAGCGCGTCGCCGCCGTTGGCGATCCATAGCGCGTAGGCGTGCAGCCGGCGCCGCGGGACGCCGGCCAGGGCGCAGAGCAGCATCTGCTCGTGGTTGCCCATCAGCGCGATCGACTCGGCGGCGCCGACGCGGGCACCGGCGGTCGCCGCCAGCCGCAGCGCGCCGAGCGCGTGCGGCCCGCGATCGATCAGGTCGCCGGTGAACACCAGCACGCGCCGTCCGCGCGACGGCAGCGTCGCGGCACGGGTCAGCAGCGCGTCCAGCAGTCCAGCCTCGCCGTGGATGTCGCCAATCGCCAGCACCTCGTCGCCCGCGGCGACGGCTTGCGCCAGCGTGTACGTGGCCTCGATGATCACGACCGTGCCGAGGCCGGAAAACGCGCTGGGAACCGCCGCGATCGCGCCTTGCGTCTGCGGCCAAGCCGAGCCAATGTCCGCGCCCCCGACGGGACCTGATCGGGCGAGGGTGGTGGAACGGGCGTCATGAAAGTCACTCTGGAACGGGCCACTCTGCTCAAGTCGCTGGGCCACGTGCACCGCGTCGTCGAGCGGCGCAACACCATCCCGATCCTCTCCAACGTGCTGCTGCGCGCCGAGGGGCAGTCCCTGACCCTGAAGGCCACGGACCTCGACCTCGAGGTAACCGAGATCGTCGCCGCCGACGTCGGGCAGAAGGGCGCGACGACTTTGCCCGCGCACATCCTACACGACATCGTGCGCAAGTTCCCCGACGGCGCGCAGGTGAGCCTGGAAAACGCCGGCGACAGCGCGCAGTTCGTGTTGCGCTCGGGCCGCTCGCGCTTCAACCTGCAGGCCCTGCCCGAGACCGACTTCCCCGACCTCGCCGCCGGCGAGATGAGCCACAGCTTCACCATGCCCGCGGCGGACCTGAAGAAGCTCATCGACAAGACGCAGTTCGCCATCTCCAACGAGGAGACGCGCTACTACCTCAATGGCATCTACATGCATACGCTCGACGTCGAGGGCACCACCATGCTGCGCGCGGTGGCGACGGACGGCCACCGTCTCGCCCGCGTCGAGGTGGCGGCGCCCGACGGCTCGGCCGGGATGCCGGGCATCATCGTGCCGCGCAAGACGGTGGCCGAGGTGCAGCGCCTCGCAGAGGCCGGCACGGATGAGATCAGGGTCGAGGTCTCGACCGCCAAGATCCGCTTCACCTTTGGCGACGTGGTGCTGACCTCCAAGCTCATCGACGGCACCTTCCCCGACTACCTCCGCGTCATTCCCAGCGGCAATGACAAGCGGTTGATCGTCGAGCGCAAGCCGTTCCAGGAGGCGGTCGACCGCGTCTCCACCATCTCCTCCGAGCGCGGCCGCGCGGTGAAGCTGGCGGTCGCTGATGGCAAGCTGACGCTGTCGGTCACCAACCCCGATTCCGGCTCGGCCGTCGAGGAGCTCGAGGTCGACTACGATTCGGCGCCGCTCGATATCGGCTTCAACGCCCGCTACCTGCTCGACATCACCGCGCAGATCGAATCCGATACCGCTCTCTTCAAGATGGCCGATCCCGGCTCCCCCACCCTTGTGCAGGACCGCGACGGCGCCTCGGCACTGTACGTGCTGATGCCGATGCGGGTGTAGGCGGGATCTCGTTGCATGACGAACTAGGCACCATCCTACCTCCATGTTCGAAAGCCTCTACCAATCCTTCGATGAGCCCGCGGATCGTACGCAGGGGGCGGCGCGCATGGCGATGCTGCGCGAGCAGCTGAAACGCCAGGAACTCGACGGTTTCGTCGTGCCGCGCTCCGACCGCCATCAGGGCGAGTACGTGCCGCCCAGCGAGGAGCGGCTGGCCTGGCTCACCGGCTTCTCCGGTTCGGCCGGGCTCGCCATCGTGATGCTCGACGCTGCGGCGATCTTCGTCGACGGGCGCTACACCATCGCCGTGCGCGACCAAGTCGACACGCAGGTGATCACACCCGTCGCCGTCGCCGAGGAGAAGCCCGAGGCCTGGCTCGGCAGGCACCTGCGCAAGGAGGGCCGGCTCGGCTACGACCCCTGGCTCGCCACGCCCGACCAAGTGCGTCGGCTGAAGAAGGCCGCCGAGGAGGCCGGCGGCACGCTGGTGCCGATCGGCTCAAACCCGATCGACGCGATCTGGCAGGATCGCCCGCAGGCGCCGCGCGGCGCCATCACGATCCGCCGCCCGAAGCTCGCCGGCGAGCCGGCGGCCAAGAAGATCGCGCGGGTCTCGCTGGCGATCGGAAAGGCCGACGCGCTGCTGGTTTCGGATCCGCACGCGGTGGCCTGGCTGTTCAACATCCGCGGCGCCGACGTCGGCCACACGCCGCTGGCGCTGGCTTTCGCACTTGTGCCGGAGATCGGCCACCCGACCCTCTTCGTCGATGAGGGCAAGCTCGGCGACCGCGACGCTGCCGGCCTCGCCAAGCTGGCGACCATCGCCAGCATGGCCTCTGTCGAGACGGTGCTGGCGGCGCTGGGCAAGACCGGCAAGAGCGTGCTCTTCGATGCCGCCACGGCGCCGGCGCGGCTGGTGCAGGGACTGGAGGACGCCGGCGGCCATGCCATCGTCGGCACCGACCCGATCGCGCTGATGAAGGCGCGCAAGAACGTCGCCGAGCTCGCCGGCACCCGCGAGGCGCACCGCCGCGACGGCGCCGCGGTGACGACTTTCCTGCATTGGTTCGCCACGCACGCGAAGCCGGGCAAGCTCGACGAGATCGAGGCGGCGCAGGCGCTGGAGCATTTCCGCCAGGAGACCGGGCTGCTGAAGGACTTGTCGTTCCCGACGATCTCGGCGGCCGGACCGAACTCGGCGATCCCGCACTATCGCGTCTCCACCGCCTCCAACCGCAAGCTGGAGCGCGGCATCTACCTCGTCGATTCCGGCGCGCAATACGAGGACGGCACCACCGATATCACCCGCACGCTGGCCGTTGGCCGGCCGACGGCCGAGATGCGCGACCGCTTCACCCGCGCACTCAAGGGCATGATCGCGATCTCGCGCGCGGTCTTCCCCAAAGGCACGTCGGGGGCCCAGCTCGATGCCTTCGCCCGGCAGTTCCTGTGGCAGGCCGGGCTCGATTTCGACCACGGCACCGGCCACGGCGTCGGCGTCTACCTCTCGGTCCACGAGGGGCCGCAGCGGCTCTCCAAGCTCGGGCACGTGGCGCTGGAGCCCGGCATGATCCTCTCCGACGAGCCCGGCTACTACAAGGCCGGCGCCTACGGCATCCGTATCGAAAACCTCGTCGTGGTCGAGCCGCGCGCCATCGCAGGCGGCGACCGCGAGAGCTACGGGTTCGAGACGCTGACGCTGGCGCCGATCGACCGCGCGCTCATCGACGCCAAGCTGCTCGGCGCCGGCGAACGCGCCTGGCTCGACACCTATCACGCGCGAGTGCGCCGGGAGATCGCCCCACTCGTGGCGCCGGAGGTGCGGTGCTGGCTGGCCGAGGTGACGAAGAAGCTTTGAACACGCGAGTGGCCACGCCAGGACGAACCGCCGCTGAGGCGACGTTGCCAGTTGGCCGCCGGAACCTCCACGACGAGGGTGGCTTGTCGCTCGACAAAAGCTTGGCGAGTTGACCATTGTTTGTAAAATCAGAGATTTTGGTGCTTGCGGATCTCGAGAGCCGCGCCGATGTCGGCGCCGTCGTAGCGATTCCCGTCTGCAACGAGAGCCAGCATATCGCTGCCTGCCTGCACTCCCTTGACGAACAGGTCGGCGTGCCCGCCGCAAGCTTCGGCGTGCTGCTTTTTCTCAACAATTGCACCGACGGCACAGAAGACATCGTGGCATCCACCGCGCCGCTTCTTTCTTGTAGGTTGCGCGTTCTCGTCTGCGACTCTCCCGACGCCTCTGCCGGTTGGGCACGTCGCCGCGCGATGGAAGCGGCGGCCGATTGGCTGGAAGAGAGCGGCCGCGACGATGGCGTGCTGCTGACCACCGATGCCGACAGCTGCGTGCCTCGCGATTGGCTCGCCCGCAACTTTGCCGCCTTGGACGCTGGGGCCGACGCTGTGGCCGGGCGGCTGGCCCTCGAGCCGGCGGATGCCGCCGCGCTGCCCGAAGTCCTTCACGCCCGCGGCGCCCTGGAGGCGGAATATGAGGCGCTGCTGGTCGAAATAGTCGCGAGGCTCGATCCAGCGCCGGGCAATCCCTGGCCGACGCACTGGTGCCGCTCGGGCGCGAGCCTTGCCGCCCGGCTGAGCACCTATCGCGCGATCGGCGGCATGCCCGACATCCCCTGCGGCGAGGACCGTGCCTTCGTCGAGGCGATGCTCGCCCACGATCGTGTGGTGCGGCACGATCCCGGTCTCGTCGTGGTAACCTCCGGCCGCCTTCTAGGTCGCGCCAAGGGCGGCGTCGCCGACACGATACGCCTTCGCTGCGACGCTCCGGACACGCCATGCGACGATCGTCTAGAGCGGCTCGAGCGCGTCGTGGCTCGCGCGCTGCTGCGCCGCCACCTGCGCCGGCTTCACGCCGCCGGGTACCGTAACTCCCTCCGGCTCTGGGCCCGAGCACTCTCCGTCGAAGCTGGCACCGCTTCGGACCTCGCCGGCCTGCCCGCTTTCGGCGCGTTCCACGCAGGCATCGAGCCGGCCAGCCCACGGCTCGCCTATCGCCCACTGCGGCCGGCTGAGCTGCCGCGCCAGATCCGTCGCGCTAGGCATCTCGCTGCAACGCTGAGAGCTCGAAGCAAATTCGCGATATCGCCGGCACCAAATACCTTGGAAAAGCCGGCGCTGAAACATCCGCTGGTGAAAGCTTACGATTAGGCCTCTGGAGCGTGGTAAAAGTGGCAGGCGTCCGCGCCATGACGGCCGGTGCACGTCACTTTGCCCGCAGTATATCAAGGCGATAGGCATTCTCGCGCCGCTGTTCGACGATCTTGGCCTCGCTGGCTGCAATGAAGGCGTCCGCCGCCTCGTCGCCGCTGAGCGGGTAGTGCGTCTCGCCAAGCCAGTGCACGAGCAGGATATCGGCGCCTGGCGCAGCCGCCATGTTCACCCGCGCCGCCAGCCTCCGCACGTCGTCGCGATCGAGATAGTAGACCACCTCCGAGAGCAATATCAGGTCGAAGCGCCCCGCCGGCCATTCTCCCGGCACTCGCCGCTTCTCGAAGCGCACGTGGGGTCGGTCGGCGCAACGCTCACGCGCGCGTTCCAGCGCCGCGTCCGCGACGTCGAGCGAGAGCAGCGCCTCGCAGCGCCCTGCGAGCTGCCGCGTGAGTACGCCGATCGAGCAGCCGACCTCGAGCCCCGCGGCGTAACGCTGACGTGGCAGTGCCGCGAGCGTCGCCGCATACTTCTCTCGCTCGTAGGGGCTCTGCGCGAAGCGCCAGGGATCGGGATCGCGGGCGTACATCTCCTCGAAATAGGTCGGCGGGATCGAGGTCTCGAAGCGGCTCATGCCATCTCCAGCAGGATCTCGTGGGACTTGGCGAAATGCGCGATCATCTCCGGCGTGAGCCGGAAGCCGTTGGGGCAATCATCGATGAGATCGGTGGTCTGCGAGCGATGGGCGGCGACGGCGGCGAGCTTGGCCGACAGGTGCCGCGAGACGTCGAGGCGGACACCGCGAGGCGCCGGTCCGACATCCTGGTCGAGCGGCAGAGTCCAGCCCCAGATGGGATACGCGAGCACCCGGGCGCCGCCGAGGCTGTCGCGCACGGCCGCGACAAGGTCGGCCGCAGCGAGGTGGTCGCAATGGGGATCATGTCGCCAGGTCACGCAGACCGCGCCGGCTTCGACCTCGCGCGCTGCAGCAGCGATCGCCGCTCCGGCAGCGCCGGCCTGCGGCCCCGAGACCGGCACGAACCGGTCCGGCAGACCGAGGAAACGGATCGCGGACGCCGGCAAGCCGAGTTCGGCGGCGGCGGCACGGGTTTCCTCTTCCCGCAACGCGCGCAGCCGCAGCGGCGGATAGCGTCGCGAGCCCGGATGCGAACCCGCGCCGTCGCTGACCACCACGAGGCGCATCGGCGTCCCGCGCGCGCAGGCCTCGGCGATGAGGCCGCCGCACCCCAGGCTCTCGTCGTCGGGATGGGGTGCCACCACGACTAGGCCGCCGCCGTCGAGGATATCGGGCAGCGCGGCCACAGGCAACGCCTCGGCCGCCGCGAAGAAAGCTTGCGCGTTCACGCATCCCGCCCAAGGTGGAACGCCGCCGCCGACAACAGCGAGGCGTCGAGAGCCGGCTGGCGCAGGTAGGTCTGCAGGTCGCGCGCCACGCGCTCCAGCCGGTTGGGCCGGGTGAAGGCCTTGAGGCCGATCGCCTTCTCGGCGCAGGCGACGACTTCGAGAGCGACTGTTTCAAAGGCGTTGCGGGCGAGATCGACGTAGGCGTCCACCATTTCGGCGTCCGCGACCGGCCCTTCCGCCAGGGCGCCGGCGCGGGCGACCCACAGCCGCGCGGTCTCGGCGGCAATCGCCGCCGCGCCGAAGCGCGCGAGCTGCACCGCATTGTCGCGGTGCGGGCTCCGGCGCAGCTGCGCCTTGTAAAGGTCGAGTACGGCTTCGACGCCGCCGAGCTGCACGGCCAGCACGCGCCAGGCGCCGCCGCGGAAATACGGCGAGCGCAGGTAGTCGCCCGGCTGCCCGAGAATGTCGTCGGGCTCCACGACGATCCCGCTGAAATCCACTGTGCCGGTGGCGCTGCCGCGCATGCCGCGCATGGTCCAGCCGGAAAGGTCTGTGCGCTCCCTACTGGGGACCGCCGGCAGCAGCATCACCGAGGCGCCATCGTGCTCGGCGGCGACGAGTGGGCGCCGGACGTGTCCGCAGCCCGAGCAGAGGATCTTGCTACCGGCGAGGACAAGCCGGCCGTCTTCGCGCGTCAGCCGCAGCGGTTCACCCGCCATCCACACGCCGCCGATGCGTCCCGCCATCGCTTCGCCGAGCAACCGCCGCAGGTTGGCCGGCGAGCCGTAGCGGATGGCCAGCCCTACCGCGTTGACGTGGCCCTCGTAGAGCCGTCCAAGCGCAAGGTCGCCACGGCCGACGGCGGCAAGCACCGCCATCAGGCGCGCCGGGCTACCGACCGCGAGATCGTCGCCACCGAGCGCGGCCGGAAATGGCGCCAGCAACAGCCCGGCCGCGTGCAGGGCGCGCACGCCCTCGCCGGGAAAGGCGCCGTCGACATCGGGGGTCTCGGCGGCGGCGGCGCGGCGCGCCCGCTCGACGAGCGTCGCCGGCGCGGCGTCAGCCGCCTCCTCGCAAGGCGAGGGCTCCGGGTCGGCGATGAGAGGCGGTTGCGCAAGGCGATCGAGGATCATGCCCGTGCAACGGCGCCGGCCCCTGTTCGCTCCATGGTCCGCGCGACGCAGATCGGAGCCGGCCAGCTTCTTTGCCGAAAGCATGCAAACCGTGACGGACTCACATTATGTTAGCGCCGGGGAGCACTTCTAAGAACCATGACGCCGACGGAGACGAAGGCCAGCACGCCGCTCCCGAGCCGCCTGATGCGAGAGATGGTGGAGAACGCTGACTATCTCCGATCGATTGGCGGCATCGATGCAGACGGGCAGGCGCAAACCACGCTTGATCACCGGGTTGACCCGGGCGGTGCGATGGTGTCCCAACGCGCGATGACCGCAGGTCTATACCTCGAGGCGCCCGCCGGGTCGCGGCTGACGGGGCGGCCGGTCGCCCGGATGAACGGCGCCGGCAACCGCATCACCGTGCTCGATCTTCGCGGCAGCGAGATCGTGCCGACCGCGCAGGAGGCGCAGGCGCTCGCCGCCGATCCGGACCTCGCCTTCGACCAGCTCATGGCGATCCACGACCCGCGCGAGCCCGGCAACGACGCCTTCGTCTCCATCTTCAACACCGACGGTTCGCTGGCCGGGGCCTGCGGCAACGGCTCGCGCTGCGTCGCCTGGTACCTCGCGCGCGGCGGCGGCGACGCCTTTACGCTGGCGACCTTCGCCGGCCGGGTCGTCTGCCACAGGGTCGCGCCCTGGCGCTTCGCCGTCGACATGGGCGAGCCGCGTTTCGCGGCGACCAAGATCCCGACCAGTGCCGGCGATCCCCGTACGGTGCGGCTCGGCCTGGAAGCCGATGCCCGCTTCGGCCCGGCCTTCGCGCTGGGCATGGGCAACCCGCATGCGGTCTTCTTCGTGACCGAAGACGTGGGCTCCCTCGACCTCGCCGCGCTCGGCGCGCCGGTCGAGCACGCGCCCGACTTCCCCGAGCGGGTCAACGTCTCCTTTGCGCAGGTTCTGGATCACGATCATATCGCGCTCAGGGTCTGGGAGCGCGGCGCCGGCGCGACGCTGGCCTGCGGCACCGGCGCCTGCGCCACCCTGGTCGCCGCCGCCGCCACGGGCCGCACCGGGCGCACCGCCGCCGTAGCGCTGCCGGGCGGCACGCTCGACATCGCCTGGGGCGAGGACAACCGCGTCACCATGATCGGCCCCGTGGAACTCGAATGCGAGGGCGTGCTCGACGCCGACCTCGCCCTGAGGCCGGCGTGAGTCTCGCCGCCGCCGAGGCGGCCGGCATCCTGGTGCAGAGCTTCGGCTGCCGGCTCAACCTCGTCGAGGGCGAGGCCCTGCGCCGTGCCGCGCTCGCCGCCGGGCGCCGCGACCTCGTCGTGGTGAACTCCTGCGGGGTCACTGCGGAGGCGGCGCGCCAAGCCCGGCAGGCGTTGCGCCGCGCGCGCCGCGAGCACCCCGGCCGCACCATCGCGGTCACCGGCTGCGCCGCCGCCATGGAGCCCGACGCCTTCGCCGCCATGCCGGAGGTCGACCTCGTCGTTGCCAACGACGCCAAGACCGCGCCCGGCACGTGGCGGGGCGAGTTGCCGAAGGCGGTACGCAGCCCGCTGGAGGAAGGTACCGAGGACCATACCCGCGCTTTCCTCGCCATCCAGAACGGCTGTGATCATTCCTGCACCTTCTGCGCGATCCCACTGGGACGCGGCGCCTCGCGTTCGGCCTCTCTCGCGGAGGTGGTGGCCTCGGCCCGGAGGCTGCGGGATGTCGGCTTCCGCGAGATCGTGCTGACCGGGGTCGACCTCACCTCCTGGGGGGTCGACCTACCCGGCGCGCCGAAGCTCGGGCGGCTCGTGCGCGCAATCCTCGCCGGCGTGCCGGAGCTGGAGCGGCTGCGGCTCTCCTCCGTCGATTGCATCGAGATCGACCCCGAACTCCTCGCCTGCTTCGCGCAGGAGCCGCGGCTGATGCCCTACCTCCATCTCTCCTTGCAGAGCGGTGACGACATGATCCTGAAGCGCATGAAGCGCCGGCACTCCCGCGCCGCGGCGGTCGCGTTGTGCGCCGATCTGCGCCGGCTAAGGCCCGACATGAGTTTCGGTGCCGACCTCATCGCCGGCTTCCCCACCGAGGACGAGGCGATGGCCGCGCGCACCCGCGCCCTCGTTGAGGATTGCGGCTTGGCCTTCCTCCATGTCTTCCCGTTCTCGCCGCGGCCCGGCACGCCGGCGGCGCGCATGCCGGCCGTGGCCCCGGGGTTGGCGCGGGAGCGCGCGGCGCGGCTGCGCGAGCTCGGCGACCGGGCGCTGCGCCGGCACCTGCGCGCCCAGGTCGGGCGCAGGATCGAGGTGCTGGCCGAGCGCGGCGGAAGCGGCCGCGCTTCCGATTTCACGCCCGTGGCGACCGGCAGCGTCTCGCCCGGCACGCTGGCATCCTTCGTCATCGCCGGCCACGACGGCCGCAAGCTCCACGGCGGTCCTGTCGATTGAAACACCTCCTTGCTATGAGCCCCAGCCTCCGTTTTTCCGGGGCGAGCGGAGCGAGAGCGCGTGCCGCATGACAACGGACTCTCCAATTCGTCGGCCGCGTCTCCGCTCAACCGGCATCCGCGTCGTCATGGGTTCCGGGCTCGCCTGCGGCGCCGCGGAGAGATGGATGGTGTCGCATGCCCTCTGATCGTCGCCGCATCGGCCGCGCGCTCTTGTCGGTGTCCGACAAGACCGGCCTCGTGGCCCTGGCCCGCGGCCTCATCGAGGCCGGCGTGGCGCTGGTCTCGACCGGTGGGACCCACCGCGCGCTGACCGAGGCCGGCCTAAACGTGACCGAGGTCTCCGATCTCACCGGCTTTCCCGAGATGATGGATGGGCGGGTCAAGACGCTGCATCCCAAGGTGCATGGCGGCCTTCTCGCCATCCGCGAGAGCCCGGAGCACGAGGCCGCCATGCTGGCGCACTCGATCCTGCCGATCGACCTGTTGGTGGTGAACCTCTACCCCTTCGAGGCCACCGCCGCGGCGGGAGCCGACGACGCCACGGTGATCGAGAACATCGACGTGGGCGGCCCGGCGATGATCCGCGGCGCCGCCAAGAACCACGGCGACGTCGCGGTGGTGGTCGATCCCGACGATTATCCCGCGATCCTCGAGGCCTTGGCCCACGGCGGCACCGACCTCCACACTCGCCGGCGCCTGGCGCAGAAAGCCTTCGCCCGCACCGCCGTCTACGATGCCGCCATCTCGAACTGGATGGCCGAGGCGTTGGGCGATCCCGCCCCCAAGTGGCGCGCCTTCGGCGGCAAGCTGCTGCAGCCGCTGCGCTACGGCGAGAACCCGCACCAGCAGGGCGCCTTCTACGCCGGCGGCGACGGCCGCCCGGGTGTCGCCACGGCAAGGCAGCTCCAGGGCAAGCCGCTTTCCTACAACAACGTCAACGACGCCGACGGCGCGATCGAGCTGGTGGCCGAGTTCCGCGACCGGCCGGCCGTGGCCATCATCAAGCACGCCAACCCCTGCGGCGTCGCGCAGGGCGCGACCCCGCTCGAGGCCTACGGGCTGGCGTTGCGCTGCGACCCGGTCTCGGCTTTCGGCGGCATCGTGGCGCTGAACTGCCGGCTCGACGCCGCCGCCGCCGCCGCCATCGTCGAGATCTTCACCGAGGTCATCGTCGCGCCCGAGGCCGACCCGGAGGCGGTCGCGATCATCGCCGGCAAGCCGAACTTGCGGCTGCTGCTCACCGGCCGCCTGCCCGATCCGCGCGGCGCCGGCACCCTCTTCAAGCCAGTCGCGGGCGGCTTCCTCGTGCAGGACCGCGACCACGCCGTCGTTGCCGACATGGAGCTGAAGGTCGTCACCAAGCGCGCGCCGAGCGAGGCCGAGCTGGCCGACCTGCGTTTCGCCTTCGCCGTCGCCAAGCACGTGAAATCGAACGCGATCGTCTACGCGAGGGACGGCGCCACCGTCGGGATCGGCGCCGGGCAGATGAGCCGGGTCGATTCGTCCCGCATGGCGGCGTGGAAGGCGCGCGAGGCCTCGATCGTTGCCGGCGAGACCGAGAGCTTCGCCGTGGGCTCCGTCGTCGCCTCGGACGCCTTCTTCCCCTTCGCCGACGGGCTGCTCGCCGCCGCCGAGGCCGGCGCCACCGCCGTGATCCAGCCCGGCGGCTCGATTCGGGACGACCTCGTGATCAAGGCCGCCGACGAGGCCGGCTTGGCCATGGTGCTGACGGGCACGCGACATTTCCGCCACTGACCCCTCGAAAGCCGCGCAATTCCTTAACCAAGGCACCATTTTCCTCGGAGTGGCGCGGGCCAGTCATTTTTCGTTCGGTTTCGGCTGCCTAAAGTCATTTCACGGGCGCAGACGACCCCCCATCCAAGCGCCCGGGAGAAAAAGAATGCTCGTCAGCGAGAAAGACGCCATCGAAGGCGCCCGCGTCCTCTACAATATCGGCAAGATCCGCGCGGCCACCGGTTGGCACGCCGTCGGCCACACTCCCGTTTCCGATAATTGGCGCGAGCGCGTCCTGCAGGACCTGATCCGCCGCGCCGAGGACGTCGACGCCGACGCCATCATTGGCGTCGACTACAAGGTCGAGCCGGTCGAAAGCCTCGACGACTCCGGCGTCGAGCTCGAGCGCATCTGCGCCACCGGCATCGCCGTCCGCCTCGCGCAGGCGGCGTAAAGCTCCTCTTCCTTTTCAAAGATACCACCTTGCAGCCGAGGCCTCGCGCCTCGGCTTTTTCGTGGGCGGATGTCGCTTCCGCACGCGCATTGCAACTTGCGGAACTGACGGCCTCACCTTCATGTAGAGGATGTAACTATAATCCGGGTTCGGCATGGAAGAGGTCATTTCGGCAGCGGACGCGAACCGCAACTTCTCCCTGCTCCTGCGCGGGGTGCGCGAGGGCCACAGCTACGTGGTGACAAGCCATGGACGCCCTGTCGCCCGTCTCAGTCCTGTCGGCAAGCCGGAAGACGTTGCATCGAGCACACGCGCGGCGCTGCTCTCGCGTCTCGAACGCCAGCCTGTCGTCCAAGTCGAACGCTGGACGCGCGACGACCTTTGCCAGCGCGAGTCGTGAAGGTCGCGCTCGACACCAACGTTCTTGTTTACGCGGAAGGCATCAACGACGCCGAGAAGCGCGATCTCGCCCTGGACCTGGTGCGCAGCCTTTCCGGATCGGACACTTTCATTCCCGTCCAGGTCCTCGGTGAACTTCAACGTCCTGGTGCGCAAGGCAGGCAGGTCGCAGGCCGACGCCCGCGACGCCCTTCTCGGTTGGCGCGACACCTATTCAACGATCGATACGACAGCCGAGGTGTTGCTGACGGCGACCGACCAGGCGGGGGATCATGGTCTCGGCATTTGGGACGCGATCGTTCTCTCCTCAGCCTCGCGCGCCGGCTGTCGACTGCTTCTCTCCGAAGACCTTCAGGGCGGTTTCACTTGGGGTGGCTTGACGGTCGTCAACCCGTTCGCGTCAACGGGCCACGAGGCTTTGTTTCCTTGATGGAAGGATCCTCCTCGTAGATCGAGGGGCAGGACTCAGGCTTCGTTCAAGGTGACCCGGACGCACCATCCAGCGCGAAGGCATACGGCAACAGGTCCCCGAGACGGTGCGTTGCCGTGATCCCGTCGGGCGCGGCGGCGTGAACCGGCACGTCCGGGTCGCCGAACTCGGCCAGGCGCTGGCGGCAGGCACCGCAGGGCGTCAGCGGCGGGTCGATGTCGCCCAGCACCAACACCTCGACGATGCGGCGTTCGCCGGCGGCGACCATGGCCGCCAAGGCGCCCGCCTCGGCGCAGGTGCCGACGGGGTAGGACGCGTTCTCGACGTTGCAACCGGCGAAGATCCGGCCCGAGGCGGTGCGCAGCGCGGCACCGACGGCGAAGTGGGAATAGGGCGCGTGCGCGTTGGCGCGGGCCGCCGCGGCGGCGGCGAGGAGGTCTTCGCTCACCGGCGGATGGTGCGGAGCGTCGAAAGCTGGTCAAGCCGAGATGGATTGCCTAGAAGGGCCGCCTCTCGCGCCGTCCCGTCGGCGCCCTCGCTGCGGACATCCATGAAGTTCACGCTCAGCTGGCTGAAGGATCACCTGGACACCCAGGCCGATCTCAAGACGGTCGCCGGTACCCTGACGCGGATCGGGCTGGAGGTCGAGCACATCCACGATCCCGCCGCGGCGCTGGCCGGCTTCACGATCGCCGCCGTGATCGAGGCCAAGCCGCATCCCAACGCCGACCGGCTGCGCGTCTGCAGCGTCGATGCCGGCGGCGCGCCGGTGCAGGTGGTGTGCGGCGCCCCCAACGCCCGCACCGGCATGACATCGGTGTTCTCGCCGGTGGGCACCTGGATCCCCGGCAAGAAGATGACGCTGGGCGCCGGCAACATCCGCGGCGTCGACTCCTTCGGCATGCTGTGCTCCGCCGCCGAGCTCGAGCTGAGCGACGACCACGACGGCATCCTCGACCTGCCCGAGGACGCGCCGGTGGGGCAGCCCTACGCCCGCTGGGCGGGGCTCGACGATCCGGTGCTCGACATCAACCTGACGCCGAACCGCCCCGACGCCATGGGCGTCGCCGGCATCGCCCGCGACCTCGCCGCCGCCGGCCTCGGTACCATCAAGCCGTCGCCGCTGGCGCCCGTCGCGGCCGGCGAGCCCTGCCCTATCGCGGTGCGGCTCGACCTGCCCGGCGAGGATGCCGCTCTCGCGCCCGCCTTCGCGCTACGACAGGTCTCCGACGTCGGCAACGGCGACAGCCCGGCCTGGCTGCAGGCACGGCTTCGCGCGATCGGCTTGCGCCCGATCAACGCGCTCGTCGACGTCACCAATTTCATGACCTTCGACCAGGCCAGGCCGCTCCACGTCTTCGACGCCGCCAAGCTGAGAGGCGGGCTCGTCGTGCGCCGCGCCCGCCTTGGCGAGAGCCTTGAGGCGCTGGACGGCCGGACCTACGCACTCGACGAGACCATGGTGGTTGTCGCCGACGACACCGGCCCGGTCTCGATCGCCGGAATCATGGGCGGTGCGGCGACCGGCTGCGATGCCGGCACGACCGAAGTGCTGATCGAGTCGGCGCTTTGGCAGCCCTCCAACATCGCCGCGACCGGCCGCAAACTCGGCATCAACTCGGACGCGCGCTACCGTTTCGAGCGCGGCATCGACCCCGCCGGCACCCTGCCCGGCCTGGAGCGCGCCACGGCGATGGTGCTCGCCCATTGCGGCGGCAGCGCCTCCGCCGTGACGCTGGCCGGCGCCGTGCCGGAGCCGGACGTTCGCATCGCCTTCCCCGAGAGCGAGGTGGCGCGCCTCACCGGCCTGACGCTGGAACCGACCGAGATCGCCAGTATCCTTGAGGCCCTCGGCTTCGAGCTGGCGCGCGCCGCTGGCAGCGCCGACACGCTGTTCGTGCGGGTGCCATCGTACCGCCCCGACGTCGCCGGCACCGCCGACCTCGTCGAAGAGGTGGTGCGTATCGCCGGCGTCGACCGTGTCGAGCCCAGGCCGCTACCGCCGGCGGGTGACGGCGTGGCGCATGCCATCCTGACGCCGCTTCAGCGCCGCACCCGGCAGGCCAAACGCGCGCTGGCCTCATCCGGCCTCATCGAGGCGGTGACCTGGTCTTTCGTCTCGCACAGGGAGGCGGAGCTGTTCGGCGGGGGGCGGCCGGCGCTGCCGCTCGCCAACCCGATCGCGTCCGACCTCTCCGACATGCGACCGAGCCTGCTGCCCGGCCTCGTCGCCGCCGCCGGCCGCAACGCCGCGCGCGGCCATGGCGACGTCGCGCTGTTCGAGGTCGGACAGATCTTCCTGGGGCTGGGCGAGCGCGACCAGCGCATTGCCGCCGCGGCGATCCGCACCGGCACCGCCGGGCGCGGCGGCTCCGGGCGGCACTGGTCCGGCGCTGCAACGGCCGCCGACGTGTTCGACGCCAAGGCCGACGCCATGGCCCTGCTCGCCGCGCTCGGCGTGCCGACCGGCGGCCTCCAGGTCGTCGCCGGCGCTACTGCGGCATACCACCCCGGTCGCTCGATGACGCTGCGTTTCGGCCCCAAGACGATCATTGCCCACGTCGGCGAGCTGCATCCGCGCGTGCTCGCCGCGATGGACGTCGCCGGACCCGTTGTCGGCTTCGAAATGATCCTCGACGACATACCGGCGCCGAAATCCAAGGCCAACAAGGCCAAGGCGCGCCTCGACCTGCCCGAGTTCATGCCGCTCACCCGCGACTTCGCCTTCATCATCGACGCCGGCGTCGAGGCCGGCGACATCGTCAAGGCAGCGCAAGCCGCCGATCGGACGATGGTCACAAAGGTTGCGGTGTTCGATGTCTATGCCGGTCAAGGCATACCGGAGGGCAAGAAGTCCGTGGCCATCGCCGCCACGCTTCAGCCGCGCGAGAAGACGCCCACCGACGCCGAGATCGAGGCTGTCTCGGCGAAGATCGTCGCCGAAGTCGTCCGCAAGACTGGTGCTGTGCTCAGAGGATGATGACGTGACAGAATCGACCTCGCGCCTCTCCACCGTGCGCCTCGTCACAGTCCACCTCGTGGGCGCCGCGTTGATCGGCCTCGCGTCCGTCGCCGCTGCCCACGCTCAGGCGACGATCGCCGATTGCGAGACGATCTCGGCGGCGGACGCCTACAACCAGTGCCTCGCCAAGTTCGGCCCACCCTCGAAGGCGGGAAATCTCGCACCGGAGCGGCCGGGCGACGTCAAGGGCAGCAGCGAGGAGGCGGCGGCCGCCGCCGGCAGGCCGAAGGGTGCCGGAAAGGCCGTGGCGCGGCGCGGCCGGCACGGGCGGGGCGGACATGCCGTCCGGCACGGTGGCGGCGGCCGCAAACGGATGACCTTTACAATCCGCCGGCATCGATGAACAGCGTATCGCACCTTGCGAAAGAGGTTCGCTCAGCCGGTCGGCAGCAGGCTTCGAGGCCCGGCGGCCAGCTCGCGCTCTTCCGTGGCGCCAAGCCGCTCCTTGAGGTGATCGGCGACCCTGAGAGCGTTGGCGATGATCGTCAGGGTCGGGTTCACCGCACCGACCGAAGGAAAGAAACCGGCATCTGTGACGTAGAGGTTGTCGAGCTCGTGCGCCTTGCAGTTCACGTCGAGCACCGACGCACGCGGGTCTGTGCCGAACCTTAAGGTGCCGGCTTGGTGCGACACGCCTTCGATAGGGATGTCCTTGTGGACGAACAGCATGCGCGATGCGAGCGGGCGCAGCGCGGCCTTGGTCGCGGCGCGTAGCTGGCGGTGCGCTTCGAGGTTGTTAGGCGTCAGCGCCAGCCTCACCTTGCCGTCGCGCTCAAGTGTCACCCGGTTCTCGGCATCCGGCAGGTCCTCGCTCGACAGCCAGAAGTCGAGCGCGTGGTGGGCCACCGCCTCGAACGGCATGTTGGAGAGGAACTCGAGCCAGGAGGGCAGCACCTCGCCGCGCAGGTGCGTGCCGTGAACCTTGCCGCACATCTGCACGAAGCCCATCGGGTGCGGGAAGCTCTCGTTGCCGAAGTAGAAGTCGGCGAGGCCGAGCGTCTTCTGGAAGATCGTGTCGTTGCGCTCGCGCGTCAGCGCGATCAGCACCGAATTGTTGTGACGCATGTAGTTGCGCCCGACGTGGCCCGAGCCGTTGGCGAGCCCGTCGGCGTGGACACCGCCGGCGGAACGCAGCATCAGCAGCGCCGAGTTGATCGCGCCGCAGGCCACCACCACGACATCAGCGCTGTAGCGCTCCTCGGCGCCGTCGCGGGTGACGTGCACGCCGGTGACGGTGCGGCCCGAGGCGTCCGTCTCCAGCTTCGACACGTAGGCGCCGGTCAGGAGCTCGACGTTGCGCTGGCCACGGATCATCGGATCAATGCTGATGATCTGCGAATCCGCCTTGCCGTTGGTGAGGCAGGGGAAGCCGTCGAAGGCAGCGCAGCGGATGCACGGGCTCTGGGGCGTGGCGGCGCCGGTGCCCGGCTTCTGGTCCAGCAGGATGCCGAGCGGCAGGTGGAACGGCTTCAAGCCTTGATTGGCCAGCACCTCGTGCAGCGCGGCGAGGCGCGGCTCGTGCTCTACCTGCGGGAAGGGAAACGGCGCCTCGGAGTTGGGCTCGCTCGGATCCTCGCCGCGCGTTCCGTGCACGTGGTAGAGGCGCTCGGCCTCGAGGAAATACGAGTCGAGGTCGTCGTAATCGATCGGCCAGGCCGGCGAGACGCCGCCGCCGTGATGGCGCAGCACGCCGAAATCCTCGCGGCGCGGCCGCACCAGGGCCGCCCCATAGACCTTGGAATTGCCGCCGACGACGTAGTGCACCATCGGCGCGAACGACTTGCCGTCGGCGTCGTACCAAGTCTCCTTGGCCTTGTAGCGGCCCTGGTTGAAGACGGCGGCGGTGTCCCAGTTCTGCTGCTCGCGCTTCAGGTAGTCGCCGCGTTCGAGGATGAGGATTCGCTTGCCGGTCGGTGCCAGGCGCTGCGCCACCGTGGCGCCGCCCGGGCCGCTGCCGATGACGATAACGTCGTAATGATCCTGGTGCATGTGAGGTCCGCCGGTCCGGCCGTGCGACGCTCGTGCAGGACGGCGGCGCAGCGGGAATGAACTCTGCCGTGAGCTTTCCGCAGTGTCGCGCGTTGCGGAGGTCGGTTGGGTCGCCTGACGATCTATCATCGAGCCGGGAAGGCCACGCTCTTGTCTATTGTCGCACCCCTGATCCTCAGGATTTTCCTGGTCGTCCTGTTTCCGTTCTCGACGCTCGACAAGCTGCTAAACTGGAGAAACGCTTTAAAGCAGGCCACCGACGGGCCGCTGCCCGGCGGCGCTCTTCTGCTGATCGCCGCGATCTTCGTCGAGACCGGCTGCTCGCTACTCATCATCTTCGGCGTGCTAGATCGTGCCGCGGCGGCGCTGCTGGCCTTCTATTGCATCGTGACAGCCCTTCTTTACCATCAGTTCTGGGCCTTCGGCGATTTCTTCTCCAAAAACGAGGAGAGCAAGGGGCGCAGCCACTTCTGGGAGTTCCTCAAGAACTTCGGCCTCGTCGGCGGTCTCGGCCTGATCGTGCTCGGCGCGCCGCTCGCGTCGGTGGACTACGCCGTCACGCATCCGGTCTCCTCGACGCCGGCTTACTCCGGCACCGCACCCGGCTACTCGAAGTAGCCGCGCTTACACGAAGGATCGACCGATGCCCCTGCACGAGCCCCCGTCGATCACCCGCGTGGCGCGCCTCGCAATGGTCGTGTCCGACCTCCACGAGAGCGAGCGCTTCTTCGTCGAGGCTTTCGACGCCGTCGCCGCCGCGCGCGGCAAGAACGACACCGCCTTCGCCGACCTGATGGGTGTGCCGGAGGCGACCGCGCACCATGTGACGATCAACCTTGGTGCGCAGGAGGTCGTGCTGCTGCAGTTCGAGCCGCCGGGAAGGCCGTATCCGTCCGGCAGCACCAGCTCGGACCTCTGGTTCCAGCATTTCGCGATCATCGTCTCGGACATGGGCCGGGCCTACGCGCAGCTCGAGGCGGCGGGCCGTTTTACGCCGATCTCGCACGGCGGCCCGGTGACGCTGCCGGGCGGCATCGAGGCCTTCAAGTTCCGCGACCTCGATGGTCATCCGCTCGAGCTGCTGGCGTTTCCGGACGACGGCGGGCCCGAGCATTGGCGGGATCGGCGCGGCCAAGCGCTCTTCCTCGGCATCGACCATTCCGCGATTTCGGTCAGGGACACCGACGTCTCCAGGCGCTTCTTCGAGGGCTGCTTCGGCCTGAAGCAGAGCGAGCAGACGCACAACAAGGGTCCGGAGCAGTCGCGCATGGACGACGTGCCCGAGGCCAGCGTGATCGTCACCGGGCTGGCCCCGGCCAACCCGCCGCCCGCTGTCGAGATGCTCGGCTATCTCGTGGGCGAGCGCCGTCCGATCGACGGCGCCACGCGCTCCAGCGACATCGCCGCGACGCATTTCGTGCTGGAGACGGAGAATCTCGAGCCCATCGTCGAGGCGCTGAGCGCCGGCAGCGTTCGCTTCATCTCGCCCGGCATCGTCACGATGATCGACGGCACCCGCGCGATCATGGTGCTCGACCCGGACGGGCACCGCTTCGTGATCGAGGAGCGCGCCGATCGCAACGCCGCCTGACCACGCCGCGGCTCCGGACGAGATCACGGCGGGGCTCGAGCCGCCGCTGCAACCCTACACCACCGGCCGGCGGGTATTTGGCGAGGCGCTCGGCACCGCCCTGCTGCTCGCGGTGGTGGTCGGCTCCGGGATCATGGGCGAGCGTCTCGCCGGTGGCAACGAGGCCATCGCCCTCGTCGCCAACACGATCGCGACCGGCGCGGCGCTGGTCGTGCTCATCACGATCTTCGGGCCGCTGTCGGGCGCGCATTTCAATCCGGCCGTCACGCTCTTCTGCGCGCTGCGCCGAGCGGATCAAGGCTTGATCCGCTCGGCGCAGCGAGATCGAAGGCGGCGACATCGCGGAGCAGTTCAACGAAAGCCTCGGCGCCGTGGGTGGCACAGGCCCGTCCCGCTTCTACCGTGGCCAGCGTCGCATTGCCCATGGCACCGGCCTCGTGGAGATCCTGCGCCATCCAGCCGAAGCCGGTCGGACGACCGGAGGTGCGCAACCAGGCGTAATACGTCTCCATCGCCACGCTCGCCGGCACGAAGTCGCTCAGGTGCTCGCGCCGGACCAGATCCGGCCTGAACGCCAGCATCAGCGCCGTCTCGATCGTGCCGCCGTGGATGCCGTGGCGCCGCTCGTGCTCCGAGAACAGGCCGTCGGGGTAGCCGAAGCGCTGCCAGGCGGCGAGCACCACCAGCAGGCCGAGATCCGCCCGCATTTCATGGGCGAGGATGTCGAGCACCGGCGAGTTGCCGCCATGAGAGTTCACGATGACGATCTTGCGGCAGCCGGCCGCCGCGACCTGCGCGACGAGGCCGCCCCAGGCCTGAAGCGCCGTGCGCGCCGGCAGGCTGAGCGTGCCGGGGAAGTCGGTGTGCTCGATGGAGCAGCCGACCGCCTGCACCGGGAGGATCACAGCTTGGAGATCCGCCGGCAGCCGCGCGAGCACCGCGTCGAGATAGCCTTGCATGATGAAGGCATCGGTGCCGAGCGGCAGGTGAGGACCGTGCTGCTCGGTAGCCGCTACCGGCAGCACGGCGATCACGGAGGCCATGTCCGCCGCAGAAAGATCGGCGGTGGTCAGCTCGGACCAGAAACGGGAGGGCAGCATGGCGCTTGATGGCACGTCATCGCCTGCTGCGCCAATCTCAGCGGTCGGTCTCCGCCAGCCGCCTCTTCACAATCCTGAGCGCGGCGGAGAAGGCCGCTTCGACGTCGAGCTCCGTAGTATCGAGCGTCACGGCGTCGGCTGCGACCTTGAGCGGGGCAATGGAGCGCCCGCTGTCGCGCTCGTCGCGACGGCGGATGTCGGCGAGCACCGCGGCGGGATCGACGTGCTCGCCCCGGCCCTCCAGCTCGAGATGGCGGCGCCGCGCGCGCGCCTCGACCGAGGCGGTGACGAAGATCTTGGCATGGGCGTCGGGGCAGATCACCGTGCCGATGTCGCGGCCGTCGAGCACGGCGCCTACCGGACGACCGGCGAAGCTGCGCTGCACGGCGATCAGCGCCACGCGCACAGCCGGCACGGCCGCCACGACCGACGCGGCATCGCCCATGTCCTTGCCGCGCAGGTCGGCCTCGTCGACGCCGAAGAGGTCGAGGCTCTCGGCGGCGCGAAGGGCGGCATCGGGGTCGTGGATGTCGCCGCCGGCCTCGATCACGGCGCGCGCGGTGCCGCGATAGAGCAGTCCGGTGTCGAGGTGCGGAAGGCCGTAGGCGGCAGCGAGACGCCGGGCCAACGTGCCCTTTCCAGAGGCGGCCGGCCCATCGATAGCGATGATCACCGCAGGCTCGCGCCCAGCCGCGCCATGTCGGCGGTGAAGCTCGGATAGCTCGTCGCGATCATGGTCTCGTCGTCGATGGTCATCGCCCGGCGCGCGGCGAGACCCATGACGAGGAAGCTCATCGCGATACGATGGTCGAGATGCGTTGCTACTTTGGCGCCGCCGGCGACCTCACCGGCGCCGCCCTCGACCACGAGGTCGTCGCCTTCGATAGCGTGGGCGACGCCGGCCGCGGCGAGCCCGTCGGCGACGGCCTGCAGCCGGTCGCTCTCCTTCACCCGCAGCTCGCCGAGACCGCGCATCCGCGTCTCGCCAGCGGCGAAGGACGCCGCTACGGCGAGCACCGGATATTCGTCGATCATCGAGGGCGCGCGCGCGGCCGGCACGTCGACGCCGGAGAGCGCGGCGGCGCGCACGCGCAGGTCGGCGACCTCCTCGCCGCCCTCGATCCGCACGGCCTCGACCTCGATCGAGGCGCCCATCTCACGCAACGTGGTGAGGAGCCCGGTCCGCAGCGGGTTCATCATCACCCCCTCGACGACGACATCGGAGCCGGGCACGATGGTCGCCGCGACGACCGCGAAGGCCGCCGACGAGGGATCGGCCGGCACCATGATGGGGCGCGGGGCGAGTTCGGGACGGCCCTGCAGGCTGACCTTGCGCCCGGCCTCGCCAAACGGCTCCACGATGACGTCGGCGCCGAAGAAGGCGAGCATCTTCTCGGTATGGTCTCGCGAGGCCTCGCTCTCGATCACCGTCGTGCGTCCTGGCGAATTCAGCCCCGCGAGCAGGATCGCCGACTTGATCTGCGCCGAGGCCACCGGCAAACGATACTCGATCGGCGTCGGCTCGGCCGTGCCTTCGATGACGATCGGGCAGCGGCCGCCCTCGGCCTGGTCGACCACGGTGACGCCCATCAGCGCGAGCGGATCGAGGATGCGCCGCATCGGCCGCTTGCGCAGCGAGGCATCGCCGTCGAAGCGGGCGCGGATCGGATGGCCGCCGACGACGCCCAGCATCAGCCGCGTTCCGGTGCCGGCATTGCCGAAATCGAGCGTGTCGCGTGGTGCCAGCAGCGTGCCGATGCCGACTCCACGGACGCACCAGTCCTCGCCCTCGCGAGCGATCGTGGCGCCGAGCGCTCGGCAGGCGGCCGCTGTACGCATGACGTCGTCACCCTCGAGGAGACCGGTGACCCGCGTCGTACCGACGCTGAGCAGGCCGAAGATCATGGCGCGATGCGAGATCGACTTGTCGCCAGGCGGCCGCAGACGTCCCTTGAGCGGACCGCCGGGCTCAGCAGTGCGGGTACGAGCTTGACTCGAATGCGACAAGGGTTCTCGGTTCCGTAAAGAAGGAAGCGGCGCCGGCCGTAACATGGGGCGTAGCGAGCTGTCATCCGGGCACGTGTCGGGCCGGTGGCTCGGACCTCGGCCAATGTCATTGACAGCGCGGCTCGCCGCCACTAACCGGGCCGGCTTGAGCGCAGGGCGTTGCCCAATGCCGCCCGCACCTCACACATCTCCGAAGGTCCTCTCCGTGGCGAAACCCGAGCTTGGCAGCAAGCACAAGTGCCAGAACTGCGGCACGAAATTCTTCGACCTCAGCAAGACTCCCGTGGTCTGCCCGAAATGCGGTGAGGTGCAGACGATGACCGCGATGCCTTCGCCGGTACGGGCCACGCGCGCCGCGCCGGCCGCCGCCGTCAATCGCAACACCGACGATGACGAGGCCGAGACCGAGAGCGGCGCGGAGGTGATGAGCCTGGAGGACGCCGATCAGCCCGAGGACGGTCAGGTCGCGACCGCGGGCACTGACGAAGAGCCCGACATCGAGGCCGATGACGACGCGGCGACCGCCGATGACGACGACACCTTCCTCGAGGAGGAGGAGGACGACGACAGCAACGTGTCGGACCTCATTGACGGGGACATCGAGAACGACGAGGAGCGCTGAGCGCTCTACGCTCGTCATTACGGACGGAGCGAAGCGAAGATCCGGAACCGGCGAGCCTTGCTTTCGTAGGCCAGCACTCAAGCTCGCCGCTTGCGGGTTCGCCTTCGGCGCCCCGGAATGACAAGGGTTTATTCCGCCGCCACTCCTGCAGCCGGACGAGCGGCCAGCGCGGCGAAGAGGCCGTCGTCCTCGCCGACCTCGGCGTTGGGCGTGGTCAGCAGCGTCTCGCCATAGAAGATCGAGTTGGCGCCGGCGACCATGCACAGCACCTGCGCCTCCTGCGATAGCGAGGAGCGCCCGGCCGAGAGGCGCACCCGCGCCCGCGGCATCACGATCCGGGCGGTGGCGACCATGCGCACCAGGTCGAAGGCGTCGACCTTGGGCAGGCGTGACAGCGGCGTGCCGGCGACCGGCACCAGCGCGTTGATCGGCACGCTCTCGGGATGCGGATCGAAGCCCGCCAGCACCTGCAGCATGGCGGCGCGGTCACGCACGCCCTCGCCCATGCCGATGATGCCGCCGCAGCACATCTCGAGGCCGGCGCCGCGCACCGCCTTCAGCGTGCGCAGGCGGTCGTCGTAGGTGCGCGTCGAGATGATGGAATCGTAGAAGTCCGGGCCGGTGTCGAGGTTATGGTTGTAGGCGGTGAGCCCGGCGCTCGCGAGCCGGCCGGCCTGGGCCTCGTTGAGCATGCCCAGCGTCACGCAGGCCTCCATGCCCAACGCCCTCACGCCCTGGACCATGCGCAGCACGGCGTCGAACTCGGCCCCGTCGCGCACCTGGCGCCAGGCCGCGCCCATGCAGAAACGGTCGGCCCCGGCCTGCCTCGCACGCGCCGCGAGCGCCAGCACGGCGTCGGGGTCCATCAGGTCGACGCGGTCGAGCTTGACCTCCTTGTGGTGCGCCGATTGCGGGCAATAGGCGCAATCCTCCGGGCAGCCGCCGGTCTTGATCGAGAGCAGGCTGGCGCGCTGCACGTCGGAGGGATCATGGTGCACCCGGTGGACCGCGCTCGCCTCGGCAACGAGGTCGAGCAGCGGCTGGTCGTGGATGGCGACGATCTCGTCGACGCTCCAGTCGTGGCGGGTGGTCGGACGGTGGGCGGGCTGATCGAGCATGGGGCCCGGTTTAGCGAATAGTCCTGACGAGCGCCAGTAATGCAAGCCGGGGGTCCCGCTCTAATGCGACGGCGGCTCGGGGTTGCTTCGCTGTGCCCGCAAGGACGTCCTCACTCCTCGAGCGGCACCGACCAATGGAAGACGTCCTGCCAAGCACCGGTGTCGATGCCCGGCGGGAAGCGCTGGGCGATGGCTTCGGGCTGCCGCGTCGTCGGCTGGTAGGGGCGTAGGGCAGCTTCAGCCCCACGTCCTCCGGCCGCCGGCCACCCTTCTTCCGGTTGCAGGCGACGCAGGCGAGCACCACGCTGGCTATCTGCCGCACGGAGGCGGCGGAGCGTTTAGTGCGGCACCAGGTGTGGATGACCCGGAAACTACAGCTTGGCGTAGCGCGCCATCATCATCTCGGCGACCTCTTCGACGTGCGCGCGCATCGCGGCATGAGTCATGCGCGGCGGCTCGGCCAGAGCCAGGCAGCCGAGATGGAAGCTCGAGATAATCGCGCCGATGAAGATGCGCGCCGCCATCACCGAATCCACGCATCGCAGCTCGCCGCGCGCGGTCGCCGCCGCCAGGAACTCGCCGAGACGCTGGCGCACGCGGTCCGGGCCCGCGGCCATGAACAAGACGCCGAGCTCGGGATTGCGCACGCTCTCCGCCACCACGGTGCGGCAGAGCGAGACAGCATCCTCCTCGAGGATGCTCTCGAGCATCTTCAGGCCGATCGTGCGCAGCACGTCCGCCACCGACCCGGGCGTCGAGAACTTCTCGTCGAGGTCCTCGAGCCAGCACTTCGCCCGCTCCGAGACGATCTCGGCGAAGAGTTCTTCCTTGCTACCGAAATGACGGTAGAGCGTCTCCTTGGAGGCACCGGCCCTCGCGGCGATCGCCTGCATGGTGGTTTCGGCGAAGCCGGTCTCGAAGAAGACCTGTTCGGCCACCACGGCGATCTCGCGGCGGCGCTTCTCACCGCGCGGGATCGGCGCTCCGGTCAGATGCAGGTACGCTGTTGACGCGACCATCGCTTACCTGATTATTATGCGAACCGATGGGTTCGGTTGCCGCTGCGCACAAAAGCATCTAATTCCTGCGTCGGCAACCCTGAGCAGCGGTCGTACGACCAGCGTTGGACGGCATGAATCATGAGCGGCAAAGAAGACGATCGCGATCATGACGACGGCGAACTCAAGGCTCGTCGCGACAGGTCCGAAAAGCCGCAGCAAGAGCAGCCCAAGCAGGACGAGACGGCGGATTCTGACTCGTCCGACGAGGGCGGAGACGAGCAAAGCGAGGACGACGGGGACGACGAGCAGAGCAAGAAGGATCAGGCGACGCGCAAGAAGCGCCGCCCGTTCGTGCTGCTGATCGCCCTCGGCGTCCTGGCGCTGCTGATCCTGAGCGCCGTGTACTACTGGCTCTCGACGCGCACGATCGTCGACACCGACGACGCCTACACCGACGGCTATACGCAGAACATCGCGCCTCAGGTCGCCGGACGAGTTGTTTCGCTCGATGTCGTCGACAACCAGTTCGTGAAGCGGGGCCAGGCCCTCATCCACATCGATCCGCGCAGCTTCATCGACGACCGCGACCAGGCCCAGGCGCAGCTGGACGTCGCCAAGGCGCAGTTCGCCGCGCAGGCCCTCGCCGCCGAGGTGGCCAAGAAGAACTTCCCGGCGGCGCTGCAGGTGGCGCAGGCCAACCTCGCCGCCGCCAAGGCCAGCCTGGCGCAGCGCCAAGCCGACTATGCCCGCCAGAAGAGCCTGCCCAAGCAGGCGACCACGCAGCAGGACGTCGACGCCGCCACCTCGAACCTGCAGAACGCGCAGGCGCAGGTGCTGCTGATGCAGGCTCGCGTCGTCCAGGCCGAGCCGGTGCAGCAGCAGATCGGCGAGGTCGAGGCCAATGTCCGCAACCAGGCGGCGACGATCGAGCAGGCTCAGGCCAAGCTGAACCAGGCCAACCTCAACCTCAGCTACACGGTGGTGCGCGCCGCCTCCGACGGCTGGGTCACGCGCCGCCAGGTCGACAAGGGCAACTACGCCCAGACCGGTCAGCAGATCATGGCCCTGGTGTCGCCCGAAGTCTGGGTGACGGCGAACTTCAAGGAGACGCAGCTCGACCTGATGCGGCCGGGGCAGAGCGTGAAGATCACCGTCGACGCCTATCCCAATCTCGACCTGCGCGGCCACGTTGATTCGATCCAGGCCGGCTCGGGTTCCAAGTTCTCCGCCTTTCCGGCCGAGAACGCGACCGGCAACTTCGTGAAGATCGTGCAGCGCGTGCCCGTCAAGATCGCCATCGACTCGGGGCTCGACCCGACGGTGCCGCTGCCGCTCGGCATCAGCGTCGAGCCCTCGGTGACGGTGCAATGAGCCCGGCGCCGGAAGACGGCAGTCCCGCCAAGGACGAGACCGGCGACAGCAAGCAGGTCGCCAAGTCCGGCAACGCCACCAAGTCCGGCAACGCCAACAAGTCCGGCATCACCAAGACAAACGGCAAAGGCAAGAAGGGCGGCGGCGACCAGGACGTCGGCCGAGGCTGGCGCCCGTCCGTCAATCCCTGGATCATCGCCGTCGCCGTGACGCTGGCGGCGTTCATGGAGATCCTCGACACCACGATCGTCAACGTCGCCCTGCCATACATCGCGGGCTCGCTCGCGGTCTCCAACGACGAGGCGAACTACGCACTGACCTCCTACCTCGTCGCCAACGGCATCGTGCTGACGATCTCGGGTTGGTTGGCGGATACGATCGGTCGCAAACGATATTTCCTCATCTGCATCGCGATGTTCACCGTGTGCTCGTTCCTCTGCGGCATTTCGCAGAGTCTCGCGCAGATCATCATCTTCCGCGCGTTCCAGGGTCTCTTCGGCGGTGGCCTTCAGCCCAACCAACAGGCGATTATTCTCGATACCTTCGAGCCGGCGAAGCGTGGCGCCGCCTTCGCCATAACGGCGATCGCGACCATCGTTGCGCCGGTCCTGGGACCGACGCTGGGCGGCTATCTGACCGTCAACTATGGTTGGCGCTGGATCTTCTACGTCAACATCCCGGTCGGGCTGTTCGCCGTTATCGTGAACTTCTTCGTGGTGCAGGATCCGCCCTGGGAAAAGGCCAAGCAGAAGCGTCGAGCGCGCGGCTTCGACTACATCGGGCTCGGCCTGATCGCCCTCGGACTCGGCTGCCTCCAGGTCATGCTGGATCGCGGCGAGGACGACAATTGGTTCGGCTCCAAATTCATCACGACCATGGCCGTGCTCGCCTTCGTCGGCATCTTCGGCGCGATCTGCTGGCTGATCACCGCAAAGAAGCCGATCGTCAATCTCGAGGTCTTCAAGGACAAGAACTTCGCGATGGGCTGCATCCTGGTCGGCTCGATGGGCGCCATCCTCTACGCCAGTTCCGTGATCATCCCGCAGTTCTCGCAACAGGTTCTCGGCTACGATGCCTACAAATCGGGGTTGATCCTGTCGCCGGGCGGTATCGTCGTCATCATCCTCATTCCTTTCGTGGGTCAGATCATGAAGCGCGTGCAGACGCGCTATATCGTCATGTTCGGTTTCACCTTTATGGGTATAGCTCTGTTGTACTCGAGCGGACTCGTCCCCGGGATCGATTTCCGGACGCTCGTGATGATGCGTACGGCGCAGTCGGCAGCCCTCGCCTTCCTCTTCGTCCCAATCTCTCAGATCGCCTACCTCACCCTGCCGCGACGCTTCCAGGCGGACGGCGCGGCGCTCTATTCGATGTTCCGCAACGTGCTCGGCGCCGTCGGCATCTCCATATCGTCCGCCCTCGTCACCGAGCGCACGCAAGCCAATCAGGCGCATCTCTCCACGTTCATGACGCCGCTGCAGTACGGCTACAACGACCTGATCCAGCAGACGGAGGCGGGACTGCGATCGCTCGGCCGTGCGCCGTCTGCGATCCACGACCAGGCGGTGTCGCACACCTATCAGACCTTCCGCACGCAGGCCCAGGTGCTCGGCTACTCCAACGTGTTCCTCTACACTTCGATCCTCGCCTTCCTGGTGGTGCCGTTCTGCTTCTTCATCTCCAAGAAGAAGGCGAGCGGAGGCGGCGCGGCACACTGATGCGCCCGACATATTTGCGACAGCGACCGACTTTGGTCGCGCCGTCCCGCCCGGCCCGGCGCTCCGCACTTGCCTTTTGCTTGGCGGCGGATTGTTTGAGCCTATGCACTGGCGCAGACGGACGGCGGGGATGAGGCGCGGTTCCGCAACGATGGCGATCCTCGCCGCGGCGGCGGCCTTGGCCGGCTGCGTCGGTCCCAACTTCGTGCCGCCAATTCCGGCCACGTTCGACACTCGCAATTTCCTCGACACCGGCAAGGCCGTGCGCTCGCCCGTTCCGGTGCTGGCCGGAACCTCGAGCGCGGTGACGGAAGCGCAGTGGTGGCGCATCTTTCGCGACCCCAAGCTGACGCAGCTCGAGGATCGCGTCCTGGCCGAGAACCTCGACGTGCAGACCGCCACGCTGCGCGTCGCCGAGAGCCGCTCCCAGGTGGCCTCGACTGCCGCGGCCGCATTGCCGACGCTATCAGCCAACGCGTCGGACTATCGCGAGGCCTTCAGCCAGAACAGCCTTTTCAAGCTCATTCCTCTGACCTCGCTCACATCGGCGACTGGCGGCACGGGCACAAGCTCGAGCTCCTCGCTGACGTCGGGGATCAACCAGATCACCGGCGGCTTCAACAACTACACCGTCGGCTTCGACGCGTCGTGGGAGCTCGATCTCTGGGGCCATATCGCCCGGCAGATCGAGGCGGCGGACGCGCAGTACCTCGGCATGGAGGAAATGCGCCGCAACACGCTGGTCTCGACCTATGCCGAGATGGCGCGCGACTACGTCACTCTGCGCGGGACACAGCTGCAGCTGCGTATCGTGAAGGACAACCTCAAGGTCGAGGAGGAAATCCTCGGCATCACCAAGGTGCGCCAGAGCAACGGCCTCGTCACCGGGCTCGACGTCGAGACTGCCGCCGCGCAGGTCGATTCGGTGCGCGCCCAGATCCCGCAGCTGCAGGCGCAGGAGGTGAACCAGATCAACATGATCAGCCTGCTGCTCGACCAGCCGCCGCTAGGGCTATCGCAGGAGCTGATCGACCCCAAGGCGGTGCCGCCGAACCCGCCGGTCGTGCCGATCGGCCTGCCCTCAGAGCTGGCACGGCGCCGCCCCGACATCCGCATGGCGGAGGCCAACCTCCACGCCGCCACCGCCAACATCGGCGTCGCCGTGGCCGAGTTCTACCCGAGCGTGCGCCTCAACGGCAGCCCGACGCTGCAGGCGCTGTCGCCCAAGGACGTCTTCAAGGGAACCTCGCTTCAGTACATGAACATCGGCCCCTCGGTGACGCTGCCGATCTTCGAGGGCGGCCGTCTGAAGTCGAACCTCGTGCTGCAGGAGAAACGCCAGCAGGAGGCGGCGATCGCCTACCACCAGGCCGTCCTCAGCGCCTGGCACGATGTCATCAACTCGCTGACCTCCTACCGCACCGAGCAGATCCGCCGCGAGCGGCTGCGCTCGCAGGTCGAGCATGCCAAGCTGGCGCTGACGCTGGCTCGGTCGCGTTACGAGCAGGGCGTCGCCGATTTCACCACGCTGCTGACCGACGAGCAGTCCGTGCTCAACGCCGAGCAGCAGCTGGCGCAAAGCACCACCAACGTCTCCACTAACCTCGTCGCGCTCTACAAGGCGCTGGGCGGCGGCTGGGAGCTGACCTACCCCGACAGCAAGGCCAAGCTGCCGGCGCTCGTCGCCGCCGGCGTGCCGCCCGGCCCGATCCCGGGGGTCGGGCCGGGCGCGCCGGCGCTGCCGCAATAGGCGGACGGAGCCGGGCCCGGCTGGCCTCGATCTTTGCGATCTGGGGGGCGCCGTAGGCGAACCCGGAACCGGTGGGCCTCGCGCTCGTGCAAAGGGAGAGAAGCGCATGGCCGCTTCCGACCCAAATGCGACATGGGTGATGGTACCAGTGAATGGCTGCACGTGGCCGGGCGCAGAAAGGTTGCTTTGTAGCAACTGTTCGCAGCAAGCTGACCTTCCGATCGCCATTGGCGGGCGGCTGACACAACGATTTACAGGTAGCGTGTCGATAGCGTTTGTCATGTCTCAGCCCCATCGAGCCGAGCAGGAGGATGGGTATTGGACCGGTCCTGGCTTAGCCGCTGAACGTAGCTCCTCTCGACCGACAGAAGTCTACAGGTTCAGTAGGTTGCCACGAGCCGTTCCTCACATTGTGGCCCTGGTCCACGGCCAATCGGGTGAGCGCTTCACCGGCGAAATCGTATCGAGACTTCATCGTCCCTTCCCGTGGGACGGCGCCGGGCCGGTGACGCGATAGACCGCGTTCTCGACATCGGCGGCGACGTAGACAGCCCCGTCCGCGCCAACGGCGAGACCGCCGGACCGAGGATAGGGCGCGCGCAAGTACCCGACGGGCAGATCGCGAACGATCTCCATGCGACGTCCCTCAGTGCCAATCAAGGTGACGGACCCCGCCTCCAAATCGAGCACGGCGATCGCGCCGTCCGGCGCAACAGCCAGGGCCCTGATCGCGCCCAGGTCGCGCGCGACCTCCGAGATCGTGCCGTCGGCAATCGCGATACGCAGGAGCCGACCCATCCCGCTCTCGGCCACGTAGACCATGCCATGGCCTGCGTCGACCAGGGCCGCTGGGTAACGCAGCCCCGCAACCACATCGCGGCGATCATCCCCCAAGACGCAAATGATCCGCCCGGAGCTCGGCTCGGCGACGATCAGGCTGCCATCGTCCAGTTCGATCGCGGCGGAAGGCTGGTCGAAACCGGCCACGTCACGAACGAAATGCCCGTCCAGGTCGAACAGCTGGACGACGCCGAACGCCTCGCCGGTGAGCACCACATGGTGCGGGCCGACACTGATCGACGTCGGGAACTTGAGCGCCGTCGCAACCGACCGTGCGATGTCGGAGATGGCACCGGTTCGCGGATCGACGATCCGATAGGCGCAGCTGTCGGCGAGGTGGAGCCGCTCGCCCTCGGGACCGGACGACAGCGCCATCGCGCGAGGAAAGCCGAGGCGGCCGGCGACGACGACCCGCACCGCGCCGCTGCGGGGATCGACTTCGTGGATGCTGTTATCGACCATGCTGCTGACGTACAGTAGGTCGCCCGGGCCGACCGCGAAATTATCCGTGCCGGTCGCGAGTCGGGCCACCAACCGCCGGCTCCACGAAGGCTCCCGCTCGTCGAGGGCGAACAGTTCGCCCGTCGCGTCGTCCAGCACATACAGCCGCTCCGCTAAATCGAACCGCACGGCGCCCGGTTTGCTGAAACCCTCGGCAAGGATGGTCGTGTGGCCGCTCTCGGGATCGATGCGCACCACGTGTCCGCGCTCCCAGGACGGCGCGTAGATCATTCCGTCGGCGCCGAACTGAAACGCGTTCAACCCGCCGGTGTCCTCCGTGACCAACCGCGGCGGCGCCGAGCCGCCGAGCTCGATCTCCCATAGTCCCTCGCCCAAGAAGACCTGGCCGACGAACAGGCGTTTGCCGTCTCGCGTGAGCGCGATCGAGTTGGCGCCAGGCAATCCGGTCGCCAAGTCACGCACGCGACCGTCCGCCGTGCGCATCCGGACCGCCCCTTCCAGCACCGCGGTCCAGATCAGGTCGCCGGCGTCCGTGAAGACAAGGTCGTCCGACTCGCCGGCGAATGGGCCGACCACGGTCTCGACCGCGCCGGTCGCGAGGTCGAGCGCGAAGATGCTTTCGCCCATCATGCTCGCCGCATAAAGCCGGCCATCGGGGCCGAAGGCGACCCCATTCACCGTATGAAAGCCGGAGCCGTCGACGATCCGCTCGACCGCGTAGCCCCACGCACAGGCAGGGACCCGTCCATTTTTACCGAACATCGTCCGTCTCCTGCGCCAGAAAGCCGAGAAGCGCGTCGGCGATTTCGCGGGTCTGTTCCTCCATCGCGGCAAGGAACGTCACGGGCATCGCCCGCGCCGTCGCGTGCTTCATGAGGGCCGCCAAACGCTCGCCTTGCAAGCCATAGTGCTGCTCCTCTGCGGTAGTGAACTCCAGGACCAGGGTTGTCGCCTTGATCCGCGACACCGTCTCGGCCAGATCCTGGGCGAACACCGCATGGTAGATCGGCACCGCGCTGCGCCAGCCGAGCAGGAAGTCGATCGACTTCGCCTCGGCCTTCGCGATGGTGCGCGCGTCCCCCCGACCCGTAAGGAGGCCATCCGGCCACCAGGTCGCATCGAGCGCCAGCTTGGTGCGGAGCCACTCGCGCAGAGCGGCGCCCTCCGCAGGCTCGCCGTCGGCGGCGCGGTATCGGGCGAAGGAAGGCGCCAACGCCGCGTTCCGCTTCTCCGTCTCGGGAAACAGGCTGTGCGTCTGACCGGCCAAGACCAGCTGACGCACCTTTTTCGGCCAATCCGCCGCCAGAGCCGCGGCCACCTTGTTCCCCGTGTGCATGCCGAAGACGTGCGCACGCCCGATCCCGAGCGCATCGAGGAGCTCGGCCATGCAGGCCGCGACCGCGTGGATCGACATCGGCCGGGGCAGTGCATGCGAGTTGCCAAGTCCCGGCAGGTCGACCGCGATCGCCCGAACGTGCGGCGCCAGCAGGGGCAGCAGCGGGTCGAAGAAATGATGGCTGCGAGGTGTCTCGCCGATCAGTAGCAACGGCTCACCTGCACCAGCTTCGGCGTAATGAAGCTGACCCAGCGCATCCGCCGCATAGGCGAGCTGAATATCGGTCATGCTCTTGCCTCCTATTAGGCGCGCAGACGAGGTATTACCATCAATTTATAGATAAGCGGGCTGCCGCTTCATCTTCAATCAACGAGGTAAATTCTCGTTCGTCTCACTAGCATGCCAGTCTTCGTAAATGCAAGGGACGCAGGCTCTTGCAACCTTAGCCGATACGTCCGGCATGTCGGCACAGGCCGGTGGCCAAGCACGTCGTCGCTCGACCGCTGGTCGGCTGGAACGCCGCTGGCACGCACGACCTGCCGGCAGAGCCTGACCAACGTCGGTCGGCATCATCGCGAACGGTGCAAAGCAATCATCGCCGGTGTCGAGGCGGTGGAGGCTGGTAGCGCAGGTGAAAACGGAGCCGCGTGGACGGCTCAGCACCAGCGCAACGGTCACGTTGGCGCGCAACAAGCGATCAGCTGAAGCGAATGGCGGTCGAAACGACTTGCAGCCACGCCTTCATCGCAGAGCAAGGGCAGACAGTCCGCTCACGTGGCGCCATCGACGGCCTGCACCGAGATGCCTTGGAGAACGGCTACACCGAAGCGCCAAGCGCCGCCGCGTTGGTCGCCGTCGGCAGGCCGCCTGTGGCCCCACGTGCAATGTCCGGTGTCTGGCGACGCCTCCTGGGACAGGAACGGCAATGATTGGCGCGATGCCGCCCGGCCGCTCTACGGCCTGAGCTGGCCGGAAGCAGCCTGACTGCTCGACCTATCAACGGGAGCGAAGCAGCTCCTGTGACGCTCCCGGCTGGATGATCTTTGTTCATGCCTAGACCGAAGCGGCGACGAGGCTCCTAAACCACGCGAGGCTCGCTTCGTCGGTCGTCCGGCGATGCCAGACCAGCCAGTAGGGCTGCAGCGGGAGGTCGAAAGGCGGGGCGATGGTCGCCAGTACGGCGACCGCGCTCGCCTCGACGACCCGCTCCGGCACCGTCGCGACGAGTTCGGTCCCGGCGAGCGCGGCGAGGTTGCTGAAGAAGCTGCACGTGATCGCCTTGACCCGGCGTTCCCGCCCGATCCGGGCAAGCGCGGCATCGACGGCGCGGGGCACCTGCACGTCGAAGTGGATGCGCGCGTGCGGGAAGGCCAGATAGTCGTCCAACGAGATCCCTCCGCTCCGCGCCTTCTCGGCGAGCGGATGCGCGGCGTCGACGATCACCGCGTAACGGTTGACGAAGAGCTCGCTCGCCACGAACGGGTGGTCCGGCGGGGCAGCTCCCCAGAACGCGACGTCGATGTCGCCCCGATCCAGCTGGTCGAGCGTCGAGGCCTCGACCGGATAGGCCTCGAAGCTCGCCAGCGGCGCTTCGCGGTTCAGCTTACGCACTAGAACAGGGACGACCGTCATGGAGGCGAAGTCGCTGGTCCCCGCCCGGAAGCAGCGCGAGGTCTTGGCCGCGTCGAACTCGGGGTTGGCGATGAGGCGCCCCGCCGCCTCGAGGATGGCCGCCACGGGCTGGATCAGGGCGGCGGCCCGGGGCGTCAGCCGCAACCCGCTGGCGCCCCGTATGAAGAGGGGATCATCGAGCAGGCGGCGCAGGCGGGCGAGTGCGTGGCTCACCGCCGGTTGGCTGAGGCAGAGGTGATCGGCCGCGCTCGTCACCGAGCGGGCGTCGGCGACGGCCTGGAACACTACCAGCAGGTTGAGGTCGATGCGGGCTAAATTCGTGAGATTCATGGAAAGTCATTAAATGTATTGATGCAAGTCTTGGGATCATATTTTTGAGGTGGGATGAACGCCAGCCCTCAAGAGACGGTGCATAGGCGACAATCCTCGCGGTGCATAGGCGATGATCCTCGCAATGGAGACAATGATGAGACTTGATCTGATCCCGCCCCGTCAGCTCGACGACCAGCAGCGCGGCCTCTATGAGGTCATGCGCAAGGACATCGGCCACAGCTTCCGAGGCTTCGTGTCCGCGCGCGACGATGGCGCCCTGATGGGCCCCTGGAACCCGTGGCTGCACCAGCCCAAGCTGGGTGCCCCGATCTGGCGCCTGAACATGGTCCTGGCGGCCGAGGCGGTTCTTCCGGCCAGGGTGCGCGAGGTCGCCATCATGGTCGTCGGCGCGCGGTTCGGCGCGGCCTACGAGACCTACGCCCACGCCGCCGTCGGCAAGGCGGTCGGCCTCGACGACAAGGTGGTCGCGGAGATCTGCGCCGGCCAGCGCCCGATCGGCCTCAGCAAGAACGAGGAGGTCGCCTATGACGTCGCCAACGCGCTCGTCGGCGGCTCTCCGTTGCCGGACGACCTCTACCGGCGTGCGGTCATGGCCTTCGGCGAGCCGGGCGCGGCGGAGCTCTTCTATCTCGTGGGCTTCTACTGCCTGGTCTCGGTGACCTTGAACGCTTTCGACGTGCCGCTGCCCAACGCCTGAACGCCGACCAAGAGCAGCGGCGGGCGACCGGCGTTGATCTTCTCGCCACGGTGCTTCCGCAGCAAGTTGTGGCATCAACGAACGGCGACACCTGGCGCGGAGCAGCCCGGTGGCTTCTGGACAAGGGCCAAGAAGCCCGCTCGTTCGCTAAAGCTCGGTACCCTCAGCCAATGTCTGGGCGTCTTCGACGTCGACACCGAGATAGCGGACCGTGCTCTCGATCTTGGTATGTCCAAGCAGGATCTGGACTGCGCGTAGATTGCCTGTCCGCCCCTGGCGCCGGCCACAAGCAGTCATCCGGCCAGCTTCGAAGGCTGAATGGCGTACATCGAAGGGGGGCCGATCTGGTCTTGCCCGCTCTGAAGCCGTCGAGTTTCGCGGCCTCGCTGGCACCTTGACCATGGCTGTGGCAGAGAGGGCCATGGCAAGGATGTCGCCCTCAACGTATCTCTCACCCGCGACTTTAACTTCCGCCACGTCCGAAGTTGCTCCCGACGACGGGAGCGTCATCGATCGGGACACGCTGCACGAACAGGTCGCCGCACGTCTCGGCGTCCTGCCGAACTTCTTCTGCACGGCAGCCTCAGCGCCAGGGTTGATCGAGCGTCTCTGGGAGTTTGCCCGCTCTGCCTACTTCGACAGTCCGCTGCCATCGCTGTTCAAGGAGCGGCTTTTCGTCCACCTCTCCCGGTTCTGCGAGGTGCGGTACTGCATCGTGCGCCACGTCGGCTTTCTCGTAGGCAATGGCTATCCGGCAGGCGACCGAAATTGTCCGCCGCAGAGCATCGATCAGGTGGCGGCTATGCTGAAACGGCCGGTGCCAAGCGAAACCGAGTTCGTGCAGGCCATGGAGCGGCTCCAGTCGGAAATGCCCGCATCGGAGATGCCCGCGACGGGCACACCGCGCGAAACCGACCTGTTCGATGCGCTGACGCTGATCTTCCTCGAACCGCGCCGCTCGGCACCTGTCCGGCGAGCCGTGGGTCAAGCGTTCGGCGAAGCCAATCTGGAGATGCTCACCGCATTTCTGGCCTTCGTACGCACCGCGCATTTTTGGACCGAGACTCACCCTGAGCTGGAGATCGAAGCGGACATGCTCGCGCTGATGCAGGAGCATGCCGACCTGGAGCACCTGCTGCTGGATCAGGCTGACGCCGAACGCACGTGGTCGCCGATGGAGCGCGCTCGCCTGCTGTCGGCTCAAGCGGCGCAGGAGGCGCATAAAAGTCTTGTCCTTCGGCTGCTGACGGCTCATCGGGAAACCAACGACGCATCAAGAATCCGAGCAGCCTCTGCGGAGGCGGTGGGTCGATATCTCGATGCGAGTATAGCCTTCTTTGTCCCCGCAACCGGTAGGAGCCAAGCTGTCCTGGATGGTCGCTGGCCTCAAGGAGGCAACCCGTCGGCGGAGCTTGTGGCCTATTGCGTCTCCGCTCTGCGCAAGCGGGGAGCACTCGCAATCGCCGACACATCTGCCGAGCTGCTGACGGCGGAATTTGCAAAGCATGGGCTGCGAGCCATGCTCGGCGCACCGGTGGCACGCGGAGGCATCGTGAAAGGTGGCTTCGTCGTCGGCTACTCCAACGTGCGGCCTTGGACAAATGGCGAGATCGCGCTGGTACAGGAAGTTGCCGACCGCACCTGGGATGCGGTCGAGCGCGTCGAGGCTGAAGCTGCGTTGCGCGAGCGAGAGGACAAGGCTCGCGTCGAAGCACTGCAACAAAGCCAGACGCGAGCGGCGGCCTACTTCAACTTCTCTGACGACTACCTCTTTCTGGTTCGGATCGGTGCCGATGGCATTGCCCGCTTCGAGGACATGAACCCGGCCTGCGAGCGCGCGATGGAGCTGGTGCAAGCCGAGATCGTCGGCCAGCCGGTTGAGGGGCTCGTGCCAGCGGACAGTGCCGCAGCTATCCTCAAGTACGGTCACCTTTGTCTCGAAACGCGTCAACCGCAGATGTATCTCGCCACGCGCGAGTACCAGGAAGGACGAAAGCTCGTCATCGAGGCCCACGTCGCGTTCGTGGAACGCTTTGCAGATGGTGGCGGCCTGGTGCTCTTCGACGGTCAGGATGTCACCGAACAGCGACAGATCGAGGAGGCGCTACGTCAAGCACAGAAGATGGAGGCAGTCGGCCAACTCACCGGCGGGCTCGCCCACGACTTCAACAACCTGCTGGCGGGTATTTCGGGCTCGTTGGAACTCATGCAGCTCCGTGTGCAGCAGGGGCGATTCAACGATGTAGATCGCTACATGGCAGCGGCACAGGGCGCCGCGCGGCGCGCCGCAGCGCTGACCCATCGCCTGCTCGCCTTTTCTCGCCGTCAGACGCTCGACCCGAAGCCGACCAACGTGGACCAACTTGTCACCGGCATGCAGGAGCTGATCCAGCGCACGGTTGGTCCGGGCATCCCCGTCGAAGTCGTCGGCGCCTCCGGTCTCTGGCCCGCGTTGGTCGATCCCCCTCAACTTGAGAATGCGCTGCTGAATCTGTGCATCAATGCGCGTGACGCGATGCCGGATGGAGGCCGCATCACGGTTGAAACCCACAACAAGTGGATCGACGCGCACGCGTCCAGCGGGCTCGAAATGCCTGAAGGACAGTACCTCTCGCTGTGCGTGACAGACACTGGCACAGGCATGAGCCCAGAGTTCATCGCCCGAGTGTTCGAGCCGTTCTTCACGACCAAGCCGATCGGTGAGGGAACGGGGCTTGGACTGTCGATGATCTACGGGTTCGCCCAGCAATCGGGCGGACAGGTGCGCATCTACTCCGAGGTCGGAGAGGGCTCGACCGTCTGCATCTACCTGCCGCGCCATTATGGCGAGGTCGGCGATGAAACCGTTGCCGCCAAGCCCGACGCCCGCCCACAAGCAGAGCGATGTGCGACCGTGCTGATCGTGGACGACGAGCCGACAGTGCGAATGCTCGTCACCGACATCCTGGAAGACCTCGGGTACCTCGCGATCGAGGCGGGCGACAGCGCGGCGGGGCTGAAAATCCTGCAATCCGACGTGCCGATAAACCTTCTGGTGACGGACGTGGGCTTGCCCGGCGGTATGAACGGGCGGCAGATGGCGGACGCCGGTCGTGTAAAGCGACCCGACCTCAAGGTGCTGTTCATCACCGGCTACGCGGAAAACGCCGTGCTCAGCAACGGGCATCTTGCGCCCGGCATGGCAGTGCTGACCAAGCCGTTTGCAATAGATGCAATGACCGCTCGCATACGCTCGATGATTGAGGCGCCAAGGGTTGAAGCGTCCGCTTCGTAAAGTTCACGCTTCGGAAGCTGCCCTTCCGCTTTCCACCCGCATCTGCCGTACCCTTCGACCCAGGGGTCACTTGCCTTGTCCACCGAACAAAGGATTGTAGACAGTTGTGGACAGTCGTCCGTTTGGCATTCGCTGCACTCTGTAGCTGGTGAGGAACCGATGCCAGATACTCAATGACACAAGGGCAGAACACGTAACGTTATCGACATTATTATATTTGGTGATGATGTTTCTTACATGAGGATGCTCGAAGGAAGGCAGTTCTCCCATCTAACTGTACTTCGCAGCAGAAACTACTTACGGCTGAGCGCAATGCCTCAAGCGAAATCTCGTTTTCACAAGTCGGTTGCTCGCTCGACCATGCGCTCTGCCCAAGAAGCACGCACACAACGAAAGTTGATACGGCGAGATGCGTAAGCAACCATGATCTATCTATTTCTTCATGGCTCATCTCTTCCAGCGACCCTGCTGATAAACGATCAGATATAGTGCCTAAATGGTTCTCGCAACGAGAGTGTCTTGTTCGACGCCGGTGTCAAAGAGGCTTTTCCGCTTTCCACTCGCATCTGCCGTTCCGCTTCCCACCCTTCTCGGACACTTCAATCACAAAGCTGATCGATGTCAGAGCCTACGACGAGAGAGCCGGCGCGCGAGAAGATGGCGATCTCGAGCGTGACGGCGCCGTCGCCGAGGGCGGCCGCCGCCGGCTGCCGCGCCGCGGTAGCGACGGCGGGATCAAGAGCGACGCCGCCGTTCTCCGCAGCGCGTCGGCGGCCGTGCCGTCTCGATGCAGCCTGCGGTCCCGTCGGCGTCTCGCGCCCACCGCGAAACACTCGAGGTCGACCGAGCCGCGCTTGGAATAAAGGAGACCGCGCTCGCCTGACGAAAAAGCCCATCCGCTCCCGCGCGGTCGGGAGAATGTTCCCGTGAAAAACGGGCGGTTTTGTGCTTCGCTACGGCCCCGAAGTCTCCTTCACGTCCGACGCACTTGTCCATCCAGCGCCGCCTTGCCGTCTCCATCACGCTCGTCCTGCTGTTCAGCCTCGCCATAGGGTCGGGGCTGACCTACCAACACGTGCTGGCGAAGGTTCGCACCGAAATGCAGGCGGCGCTCGCCGTCGGCGTCGACACGGCGCTGAACGCCATCGGCGACAGGGCCGGCGCGCCCGATCCGCTGGGCAGGCTCCGCGCCGTGGTGCGCGAGTTCGACGGCGACCGCCACGTGCGCGCCAGACTGGCCACGCCCGACGGCGACGTCCTGGTGCAATCGCGTCTGCTCAGGCCCGACGACGCGGCGCCGTCCTGGTTCTACGATCTCGTCAACGCCGCGCCGCCGACGCGGACGCTGGCGCTGTCTCCGGCCTTGGCCGGCATCGGCACCCTGACGCTCGCCGCCGATCCGCACAACGAGGTGGCGGAGGCGTGGAGCGACATGCGGCTCACCCTCGTCATCATGGCCACCTTCTTCGCCGCGGTGCTGGCGCTCGCCTATGCCACCATCCGCGCCGCGCTGGCGCCGCTGCGCGACGTGCGCGAGGCGCTGCTGCGCATCGGCGCCGGCGATCTCTCCACCCGCATCGCGCCGGGCGTCGCCCACGAGCTGGCGCCCTTGCGCGACGGCGTCAACGCCATGGCCGAGCGGCTCGCCGCCACCGTCGAGCAGAACCGTACCCTGCACGAGCAGATCATCAACCTGCAGGAGGAGGAGCGCGCCGAGCTCGCTCGCGACCTCCACGACGAGGTCGCGCCCTTCGTCTTCGCCATCGGCGCCGACGCCACGATGATCAAGCAGTACCTCGCCAGGGAGGCCACCGCCGAGATCGGCCCGCGCGCTGACGCCATCAACGATGCCGTCCGGCACATGCAGCGCCACCTCAAGGGCGTGCTGCGCCGCCTGGCGCCCGGCGCGCTGCTGGACCTCGGCCTGTCGGGCGCCATCGACGACCTCATCGCGTTCTGGGCCACCCGCCGTCCGACGGTGGCCTTCAGCCTCGCCGTCAGCGGCGAGCCCCTCGATCCGCCGCTCGACGCCATCGTCTTCCGCATCGTGCAGGAGAGCGTCTCCAACGCCATTCGCCACGGCGATCCCTCGACCATCGACATCTGCGTCGACGTCGACGTCGACGAGGCCACCATCGTCGTCGAGGACGACGGCAGCGGCCTGCCAGCCGACGGCCGCTCCGGCTTCGGCCTCGCCGGCATGCGCGAGCGGGTGCGCTCCGGCGGCGGCACGATCACCGTCCGCAATCGCACCGCCGGCTCGGGCGTGCTCGTCGAGGCGCGGCTGCCCATCGCCGCGCGCCCGACGATCCCCGAACGCCTGGACGCGCTGGCATGAAGCTCCTGCTCGTCGACGATCACACCGTGGTCCGCGAGGGCGTGCGGCGGCTGCTCGCCCTCTCCGTCGAAGCCACGGTCGTCGAGGCCAAGACCGGCCGCGAGGCCTTGAGCGTGTTCCGCCAGGAGAAGCCGGAGGTCGTGATCCTCGACCTCAACCTGCCGGGTTCGGGCGGCCTCGACCTGCTGCGCCGCCTGCTGATCGAGGACCCCAAGACGCGGGTGCTGATCTTCTCGATGCACACCACGCCGCTCTACGTCGCCCGGGCGCTGCAGGCCGGCGCCAGGGGCTACATCTCCAAGAGCGCCGGCGCCGAGGAGCTGGTCGACGCCATCAAGCAGGTCATGGCCGGCGGCCGCTACGTCGAGCGCGATCTCGCCGCCGACCTCGCCGCCAACGTGCTGGGCTCCGAGGATTCCGGCAAGGCGCTGTCGGCCCGCGAACTCGACATCATGCGGCTCCTGGCCAAGGGCAAGGGCCTCGCCGACATCGCCGACGCGCTCGGCATCTCCTACAAGACGGTGGCCAACACCTGCACCGCCATCAAGCACAAGCTGCTGGTCGAGCGCACCAGCGACCTGATCCGGGTGGCGGTGGAGATGCACGCCTCGTAGCCGAAGGCTTGATCGCCGCCCCTTTCATCATAGGTAACATAACCCAGGAGACGCCGCGCGTCCATTCCGGCCTGCCCTCGGGGGACGCCGCCCGGGCATGTCGCGTCCCCTGACAAGTGGGCCTGCCAAAGTCAGGGTTCGTCGACAACAAAGCGGGACGGTGTCGACGAACCCCGACATCCGGGCCGGCCATGCGCGCGAACCGCGACAAGCCTCGAATCCGCGGGGCCGTTCGCCGACACGGGGCTTTTCACGACGCCGGCGCGCCCGGTAGATGAGCCATGATCTCACCCCACCCCCGCCGCGTGTTCCTGCTCGGCGCCACCGGCACGATCGGCCGCGCCACCGCCCGCGCCCTCGTCGCCCGCGGCCACGACGTCGTCTGCTTCGTCCGCCCTCGCGCCGGCGTCGGCGGCCGGCTCGCGCCGGACGACAGCGCCAAGCTGCTCGAGGGCGCCGGCCTGCGCTTCGGCGAGGTCGCCGACCCCGCCTCGCTCGCCCGCGACGGCTTTCGCGGCGAGCGCTTCGACGTGCTGGTCTCGTGCCTGGCCTCGCGGACGGGGACGCCCAAGGACGCGTGGGCCATCGACCACGCCGCGCATGGCGCCGCGCTGGCGGCGGCCCGGGCCGCTGGCGTCACCCAAGTGGTCCTGCTCTCGGCGATCTGCGTGCAGAAGCCGCTGCTGGCCTTCCAGCACGCCAAGCTGGCCTTCGAAGCCGAGCTGATCGCCTCGGACCTGACCTGGTCCATCGTGCGCCCGACCGCCTTCTTCAAGTCGCTCTCGGGACAGGTCGAGCGGGTGCAACGCGGCAAGCCGTTCCTGGTGTTCGGCGACGGCACGCTCACCGCCTGCAAGCCGATCGGCGACGACGACCTCGCCGGCTATCTCGCCGAGTGCCTCGACGATCCCGCCCGGCGCAACCGCATCCTGCCCATCGGCGGCCCCGGCGAGGCGATCACGCCGCGGCAGCAGGGCGAGGCGCTGTTCGCCCTCCTGGGCCGCAAGCCGCGCTTCCGGCGCGTGCCGGTGGCTTTGCTCGACACCATCATCCGGGTGCTCGGCACGCTCGGCCGGCTGCGGCCGGCGCTGGCGGAGAAGGCCGAGCTGGCGCGTATCGGGCGCTACTACGCCACGGAATCCATGCTCGTGCTCGACCCGGCAACCGGGCGCTACGACGCCGCTGCCACGCCCTCCACGGGCACGGACACGCTGTTCGAGTTCTACGCGCGGCTGGTGGCCGGCGAGGCGTCGGTGGAGCGCGGCGACCACGCCGTGTTCTGAGCGGGGCAGTCGAATCTCCTTCTTCCCTTTCGGGAGAAGGTGCCCGAAGGGCGGATGAGGGATCGGGTAACGTCGCCGCCTATCGGGCTCCCTAAGCGTCAAGATAGAGCGATCCCTCATCCGGCGCTTCGCCGCCTTCTCCCGCAAGGGGAGAAGGGGGACGTGCCTGCATGGCATAGGACCGTGTGTGCAACAGTCCCCTTCCCCGGATGCACCGCGGCACGATCAGCCGCCCTGTTGCATCGTCCCGCACCGGCGCTATCCTCGGCGCCATGACCATCCGCGTCACACCCAACGGCCTTCGCGCCTTCACCATCGCCGACATGGAGCGGATGGTGGAGGCCGGCATCCTCGGCCACGACGAACGCATCGAGCTGATCGCAGGAGACCTCGTCCCGATGTGTGCCAAGGGCTCGCGGCACGAGACGCTCAAGATCGCGCTGACCTTGCTCTGGGGGCGAGCGTGCCCCGAGGGCTTCATCTTCGCGCAGGAGCCGGGCTTCCGCCTCGACCCGCACAACTACCTCGAACCGGATTTCATCGTCTTCGCCCGCACCAAGCGCTTCGTCGAGCTCGAGGGTTCGGATGTGCTGCTCGTGGTCGAGGTCGCCGATTCCTCGCTCGACTACGATCTCCGCCGCAAGTCGCGGGTCTACGCCGCCTTCGGCGTGCGCGAGCTCTGGGTCGTCGACGCCGCCCGCCGCGTGATCCACCGCCACGACGGCGTGACCTCGGAGGGCTACACCGGCATCGACGAGCACGGTCCCGCGGTGCGCCCCGTGCCCCGCCACGCGCCGGACGCCTTCGCCTTCGCGCTCGACGAGCTGGAGGGGGTTTAGATGACGTCGGTGGCGAGAGGCGCGGACGTCGGCGGGCTGGCATTCGACCTTGGCGGATTGCGGTCTCGACCATCTTCAAGGTCGGGTTTTCGGGCGCTCCGAAGCCTGAACCATTCGCCTTGGCTGCAAGGCTGCTTCCGACCCGATGTCGCCATTTCGGTTTTGGCTTCTTCCTCGATAGCGTCCGTTGACGAAGCTAGACCACGCCGGTGAGGGTGGCGCTATCACGCCAAAGCTCCTGTGCTCGTCCGTCGTCATACGAGTCCACCGAAGACGGAATTTCACGCATGCCCTCAAAATACTTTCCGCTGGTAGAGGCCAGCGCTGGGTCAACGATGAGCCGCGCGAGGGCCGAGCCGGACTCCTCGGGTGTGTGGATGTTCTTCAGCAGGATCAATCGCAGCAATGGGATCAATCTTGGAAGGATGGCGTGCCATGCAAAGCGAGCGACGGCGGGATACTCGCGGGCAAGTCCGGTTCCCGGCATCAATCCAGGATCGAAGGCGTTGACCGTGATACCTGCGGGCAGCCGTGACGCGAGGCCATAGGTGAAATAGACGTTGGCGAGCTTTGTGGTGGAATAGCGCCGACCACGGTCAGCCCCGGCGTCGTCGTTTGCCGCTTCCGGACCGAGTTCGCCCTTGGCCAGCGCGGTTGGCGTGTTCCAGGCAGGCACGGGCACACCCGCGCTGGCAGGCACCTTCGCCAGCTCCGCAGGATCATGCACGCCGCTGGCCACGACGGCGATGCGACCCGGCTTTGCCATCAGCGGCAAAAGTAGGCTGACGAGCAGGTAATGCCCAAGATGACCAACGCCGAACGTCGTCTCGAAGCCGTCGACCGTGAACGTCTTTGCGCCTTGCACGGCGGCATTGCAGACGAGGCCATGCAGCGGAGGGAGACCTGCCGCCTTCAGTTTGTCATCCATTCTGGCCGCGAAGGCACGGATCGATGCCAGCGATGCGAGATCGAGATCCATCGCTTCGACCTTTGCGCCGGGCGGCGCGGACTTACGCAGCGCTTCAACCGCGTTCTGCGCACGCAACGGATCGCGGCAGGCGATGACGACGTGCCACGGTGGAGACGCCGCGAGCAACGCGCTTGCACAGGCATAACCGAGACCGGAATTGCCTCCGGTGACGATTACGGTCTGCAACGGCCTCGGCGAGCGGTCGGAGCTCTTATGATCCACCGTCATGAAATCCATCCCGATGCCAGGCGCCATCGAGCGACAGCCCGCTTCTAAATTAATACGGTCAAGACATTATTCAATCTTCGTAATATGCGATCTTCGTTATAAGTTTCACGAACTGCTCCCGCTCATCTGAGGAGAGCCGCCGGAGCATCATGCGATAAAGGTCCTGGTGGAGTTGGCGAAGGGCCATCGCCGTCTCTTCGCCGCCTTTCGACAGCCGTAGCGAAATCGCGCGACGGTCCTTCTCGATCCGATCTCGATTCAGCAGACCGCGTTTGACCAGCCGATCCGTCGCGGACGAAATCGTTGTATTGGCCACGGCGAGGAACCGGGCAACGTCTGACGGCCCACACCCTGGATTGTCGCCTGTAAACAGCAAAACCTGCTTGTCGAGTTCGTTGAGCGGTCTTTCGGCCCCACTGGGGTCTGCCAATTTGTGGCGGCGGGTAAAGTCGTCGAGAGCAGCACCAATTTTGGTCATCTGTTCATCGGTAGGATCGTTCATGCCTCTCTGTACCGCATCACCGCCTAAAGCCAATTGACTAGCCGTAGCATCATGCGCTGTCATTGCCAGGGTCACTTTGATATCACCGTTTTCGGGACTGTCTCCAACGGCAGCTAACCCCGGCTCCTTCCCCCCGAATGCCGTCCAGGCGCTTCCCACCCGCATCTGCCATTTGGCTTCCGACCCCATCCCAGACCCTCGCGTAGCTGAGCCGATTAGGTTCACGTTATGGTCGACTTACCATTGTCATCGAGCTAACGCGGGCCGTCGCAGCCGCAGTCAAGCAAAGCCTCGCGGGTTCACACAGAGCGCCTGCACCTGTTCGTCGGTCACGAGACTTCCCGACCGAATCGCCACGTTTCTTGGTTCGGCCGGACCAGGGCCGCGTCTTTGTCCCGACCTGCTTGTTGCACGGCAGCGCGCGCGGCGGCGGTCGAGGCTGGCCCCAGGCCATCGCCTGAGGCGGCGCGAAGCGGCCTTGATGGACGAAGACGCGGTCGTGCCGGCTGAACAAAGATGCAAGGTGGGCTCGGGCGTGATGCCCGAACGAAGCCGGCGTGGAACCGGGTCCTACCCTCGGTCATTTTACCAGCATGAGAAGTGAAGCGGCCTGCGCGCCGCATCGCGACGCAAAATGCGGATGTGCGATCGCGAGGGGGTGTGTCCCCATGGGTTGTGACCGTACGGCAACGCGCCCCCGGGCGATTCGGATGACGCATGGTGACGCAAAAAGAGGATGTGCGATCGCAAGGGAGGGTGTCCCCGAAACACGATGTCGCCGGACGCCGACACGGGGGCGCCCGGGCGTGAGCCCCGCCCTCCCCATCGACGACGTGCTGCCGGCCGTGCGTGCCGCGCTCTCCGCGCGCACGGAGCTGGTGCTCGTGGCGCCGCCCGGCGCCGGAAAGACCACGCGGCTGCCGCTCGCGTTGCTGGACGAGCCCTGGGCCGCCACCGGCCGCCTCGTGATCGTCGAGCCGCGCCGGCTGGCGGCGCGGGCGGCGGCCGAGCGCATGGCGGCGACGCTCGGCGAGCCGCTGGGACGCTCGGTCGGCCTCAAGGCACGCTTCGAACGCAGCGGCGCCGCCGGCACCCGGATCGAGGTGGTGACCGAGGGCGTCTTCGGGCGCATGATCCTCGACGATCCCGGTCTCGAGGGCATCGCCGCCGTGCTCTTCGACGAGTTTCACGAGCGCGCGCTCGGTGCCGACCTCGGCCTCGCTTTGGCCCTCGATGCCCGAGCGCTCAGGCCCGACCTCAAGATCGTCGTGATGTCGGCGACGCTCGACGGCGCCCGCGTGGCCGGCCTGCTCGGCGACGCCCCCATCGTCGAGTCCCAGGGCCGCGCCTTCCCGGTCGAGACGCGCTATCTCGGCCGCGACCCGGACGAGCGCATCGAGGATGCCGTCACGCGGGCCATCCTCCGCGCGCTGGCGGAAGAGCCCGGCTCGATCCTCGCCTTCCTCCCCGGGCAGGCCGAGATCACCCGCGTCGCCGAGCGGCTCGCCGCCCGCGAGCTTCCGCCCGGCGTCGAAGTGGCGCCGCTCTACGCCGCCATGGACCGCCGCGCCCAGGACGCCGCCGTGTCGCCGACGCCCCCCGGCCGCCGCAAGGTGGTGCTGGCCACATCCATCGCCGAGACCTCGCTGACCATCGAGGGCATCCGCGTGGTGGTGGACTCGGGCCTCGCCCGCGTGCCGCGCTACGAGCCGGCGCTGGGCCTGACGCGGCTGGAGACGCAGAGGGTCTCGCGCGCCGCCGCCGACCAGCGCCGCGGTCGCGCCGGGCGCACCGAGCCGGGCCTGTGCTACCGCCTCTGGGAGGAGGCCGGCACCGGCGCGCTGGAGCCTTTCGCCAGGCCGGCGATCCTCTCCGCCGACCTCTCCGGCCTGATGCTCGATTGCGCGCACTGGGGCGCGCGTCGGCCCGAGCGCGACCTGCTCTGGCTCGATCCGCCGCCGGCGCCGGCCCTGGCCGAAGCGCGCACCATGCTGCGCGCGATCGGCGCCCTCGACGCCGACGGCGGCCTCACCGAGACAGGTGGAAGAATCAGGGCGCTGGCGCTGCCGCCGCGGCTCGCGCGCATGGTGGTGCTCGCGGCGGACGCCGGCGAGGCGCGGCTCGCGGCCGAGATCGCCACGATCGTCGTCGAGCGCGGGCTCGGCGGTAGCGGCGCCGACCTGCGCGACCGCGTCGCCCGCTTCCGCCGCGACCGTGGCCCGCGTGCCGAGGAGGCCCGAGGTCTCGCACGAGGCTTCGCCCGGGAGGCTGGCGGCGCGCAACGCGACATCGACCCCGAGGCTTCAGGGCGCCTGTTGGCGTTGGCCTATCCCGACCGCATCGCCAAGGCGCGCGGCCGTCCCGGCGAGTTCCTGATGGCCAACGGCCGCGCCGCCGCGCTCGAGTCCCACGAGAGCCTCGCGGGCGCCGCCTACCTCGCCATCGCCGAGGTCGTCGGCCGCGCCGGCGCCGCGCGCATCCTGCTCGCCGCGCCGCTCGACGAGGACGAGATCGCGCGCATCGCCGCCGACGACATCGTCGAGGCCGACGAGCTTCGCTTCGACCCGGCGCGGGCCGCACTGGCGGCACGCCGTACCCGCCGTCTCGGCGCTATCGTGCTGGCCGACGCGCAGCAGCCCGTGCCGGCCACGCCCGAGGCCGCAGCCGTCCTCGCCGCCAGCCTGGTGGACCTCGGCCTCGCGCGGCTGCCGTGGACACCGGAGCTGTCGCAATGGCGCGACCGCGTCCGCTTCCTCCATGCCGCCGAAGGCAAGCCTTGGCCGGACCTTTCCGATCAGGCGCTCGCCGCCGACGGTGCGCCCTGGCTCGCGGCCGAGCTGCAAGGCGTGACCAGCCTCGCCGGGCTCGGTGGCGAGCGCCTTGCTACCGCCCTGAAGGTGCTGCTGACCTGGGATCTGGCCCGCCGGCTGGACGCAGAGGCCCCGGCGAGCTTCACCACGCCGGCCGGCGCCAGCCACCGCCTCGACTACGCCGCCGAGCAGGGCCCCACGCTCGCCGTCAAGGTGCAGGAACTCTACGGCCTCGCCATCCATCCGGCGCTGGCCGGCAATCGCGTGCCGCTGGTGCTGGAATTGCTGTCGCCAGGCGGCCGTCCCGTCCAGATCACCCGCGACCTGCCCGGCTTCTGGGCTGGCTCGTGGAAGGACGTGCGCACCGAGATGCGCGGCCGCTACCCCAAGCACCTCTGGCCGGAAGACCCCGCCATCGCGGCGCCGACTCTGCGCGCCAAGCCGCGACGCTGATCGCTCCGTCGCTCCGACAGATGACAAGAGCCCTAAGAAAGCGTAAATGTCAGGCATACATGCCTAGGAAGTACGCAATGCCAGTCCTTGTTGGAAGAAGACCGCTCGCGCCGGCAGCACGACTGCGCTTCGAAGTGGCACCGCTACTCGTCGTCGTGCTGCTCTCGTTTCTTTTCGCGCTGGCAGTCTGGAGCGCCCTCGCGCCGCGTCCGATGCTCGAGCTGCCGACCGTCGCGCTGCAAGGTGGATTGTAACCGGCTTCTTGCCGGAACCTTCAGGTCCAATACAGCACCCTGGCCGCCGGCAGGGCCTCAGCCAAAGCCGCCGTCAGTTCCGCCCGCATCTCCTTCATCGTCGGCGCCGGGTAGACATGCTTGACCGAGCCGAACTTGGTCAGCTTGCGGGAGCGGGCCGCCTCGTCCATGTCGAGCTTGCTGCCGGAATACCAACCTTCCAGCACCGCCTTGGACTTCGGCGTGAAACGATGGGTGATGAGCTCTACGGTGAGATCGAGCCCAGGCGCATCGCGCAGTTCCGCGGCAGCCATCGCGAACAGCTCGCGATAGCCGCTGCGCCAGTCGCCGAGCGGCTGGATCGGCGCCACGGTCAGTCCGACCTTATAGCCGGCTCGCGCCAGCCGTCCCAGCGCGTGCAGGCGGGCCGCGAGCGCGTCGGTGCCGCCCTCGAAGCGGATCAGCTCCGGCGCGTTGACCGACATCCGCACGCGGGTGCGGCCGCGATGATCGAGGCCGAGCAGCGGTTCGACGGCGGCAAACTTCGTCGTGAAGCGCAACTGAACCGGTGCCTCCCAGCGGCCGAAGAACGCCACCGTCTCGGCCAGCGTACCGGTGAGGTGCTCGATACCGAGCGGGTCGGTGTAGCAGGAACATTCGAAGGTGGTGCCCTCGTGCGAGCGCGCGACCGAGCCCGAGGTCACGGCGCCCTGCCCCAGATAGGCCGACAGCTCGCCGAGGATGTCGTCGAGGTTGGCGTAGGCGCGGGTGAGCGGTGGCCCCGACAGAGACCCGGCGAGATAGCAGTACTGGCAATGTGCGGGGCAGCCCTCGGCGAGATCGAAGCGCCAGTCCGCCGAGGGCGGGATCGGCTGCAGCCGGCGCTTGGCAGGCGAGGCCACGGTAATGGCCAACGTCGCCTTGGCGTCGCGATAGGTGGCGCGCGGATCCGCGCCTGCGAGCCCGGTGAGCCGGTCGCCTTTGAGCTCGATGAGCTCGGCGCCGAGCGCCACGGCCCGGTCTGCCATGGCGCGGCCGCGCGGCAAGGCGGCGGCAGCGCGGGTCAGGACCACGCGCCGGGGATGCCACACGCGCAATGATTGGGAGAGAACGATCGCCGCCGAAGAGGTCATAGATAGCTTAAGGACACAGCGCGCTTGCGCGTTCCGCCCCGCGGGCGCGCCGATCGCCGCGGTGCGGCGAGACTTGACCGCGAGTGCCCGCAAGTGCGTCAGGGTTGCACCCCCCAAATCGCTATGTTAGTCGACCCGCGCTCTCGGCAGGTACCTGTTGGGTAGCGTTTCACGTCAGGTCACGGTTGATCCGAGGCGCTTTCCGATGCGGATGGCACCCGTTTCCCGTTTCCTCTGGGTCGGCGGCAGCCGAGGGGCACCTTAAGTTGGCGAAAGAGGAAACCTACGTCACGGGGATGGCCGGGCGCTACGCCAAGGCCCTGTTCGATCTCGCCAAGGAGTCCAACGCGACCGACAAGATCGGGGCCGATCTCGACACCTTCGACAGGATGATTGGCGAGAGCGCCGATCTCCGGAGGTTCCTCAAAAGTCCGGCTTTCTCCGCCGAAGAGCAGAAGAATGCGATCGTCGCGCTGCTCAACAAGGCCGGGATCGCCGGCACGGCCGCTAATTTCCTCAAGCTCGTGGCCGAGAAACGCCGCCTCTTTGCGCTCGACGACATGATCCGCGACTACCGCAAGCTCAACGACGGCGAAAAGGGCCTGGCGCAGGCAGAGGTCACCGTAGCCGAGCCGCTGAAGGACGCTCACGTCCTCGCGCTCAAGGATGCCCTGGCCTCCGTCGCCGGCACCAACGACGTCAACGTCCACATCAAGGTCGATCCCTCGATCATCGGCGGCATGATCGTGCAGCTGGGCTCGCGCATGATCGACTCTTCGTTGAAGACCAAGCTGAACATGATCCGCACACGTATGAAAGAGGTCGGCTGATGGACATCCGCGCCGCTGAAATCTCGTCGATCCTCAAGGGCGAGATCGCGAACTTCGGCAACGAGGCCGAGGTCACCGAGGTCGGCCAGATCCTCTCCGTCGGCGACGGCATCGCCCGCGTCTACGGCCTCGACAATTGCCAGGCCGGCGAGATGGTCGAGTTCGAGGACGGTACCCGCGGCATGGCGCTGAACCTCGAGGAGGACAACGTCGGCGTCGTGATCTTCGGGTCGGACCGCCACCTCAAGGAAGGCCAGACCGTCAAGCGCACCGGCGCCATCGTCGAGGTTCCTGTCGGCAAGGAGTTGCTCGGCCGCGTCGTCGACGCGCTCGGTAACCCGATCGACGGCAAAGGCCCGATCAACGCGCAGAAGCGCGCCCGCGTCGACGTCAAAGCGCCCGGCATCATGCCGCGCAAGTCGGTGGACGAGCCGATGCAGACCGGCCTCAAGGCCATCGACGCGCTGATCCCGATCGGCCGCGGCCAGCGCGAGCTGATCATCGGCGACCGCCAGACCGGCAAGACCGCCATCGCGCTCGACGCCATCCTCAACCAGAAGCCGCTGAACCAGGGCACCGACGAGAGCAAGAAGCTCTACTGCATCTACGTCGCCATTGGTCAGAAGCGTTCCACCGTCGCCCAGTTCGTGAAGGTGCTGGAAGAGAACGGTGCGCTCGAATATTCGATCGTCGTCGCCGCCACCGCCTCGGACCCCGCGCCGATGCAGTTCCTGGCGCCGTTCGCCGGCTGCACGATGGGCGAATATTTCCGAGACAACGGCATGCACGGCCTCATCTGCTACGACGATCTGTCGAAGCAGGCCGTCGCCTATCGCCAGATGTCGCTGCTGCTGCGCCGCCCGCCGGGCCGCGAGGCCTTCCCGGGCGACGTGTTCTACCTGCACAGCCGCCTGCTCGAGCGCGCGGCCAAGCTCAACAACGACCACGGCGGCGGCTCGTTGACGGCACTGCCGGTGATCGAGACCCAGGCCAACGACGTCTCGGCTTACATCCCGACCAACGTGATCTCGATCACCGACGGCCAGATCTTCCTCGAGACCGACCTGTTCTACCAGGGCATCCGCCCGGCGGTGAATGTCGGTCTTTCGGTGTCGCGCGTCGGCTCCGCCGCGCAGACCAAGGCGATGAAGAAGGTTGCCGGCAAGATCAAGGGCGAGCTCGCCCAGTACCGCGAGATGGCCGCCTTCGCGCAGTTCGGGTCGGACCTCGATCCGACGACGCAGAAGCTGCTCAACCGCGGCGCCCGCCTGACCGAACTGCTGAAGCAGCCGCAGTTCGCGCCGCTCAAGATGGAAGAGCAGGTCTGCGTGATCTACGCCGGCGTCAACGGCTATCTCGACAAGATGGAAGTGTCCTCCATCAAGCCGTTCGAGGACAAGCTGCTCGGTGCCATGCGCACGCAGCACAAGGAGCTGCTCGACCACATCCGCGATACCACGGCGTTGTCGGACGACGATGCCGGCAAGCTGAAGAAGGTGGTCGAGGACGTCTCGAAGGGCTTCGAGAAGAAGGAAGACGACACCAAGGTCACGACCGCGACCAAGGCCAACGACGGCGACAAGAAGGCGGCCTAGGCCGCGCGACCGACCACCGTCAACGGATAGCTCATGCCTTCGCTCAAGGACCTCCGAAACCGCATCTCCTCCGTCAAGGCGACGCAGAAGATCACCAAGGCGATGCAGATGGTCGCCGCCGCCAAGCTGCGCAAAGCGCAGCAGGCGGCGGAGGCGGCCCGTCCCTACGCCGAGCGCATGGACAAGGTGCTGACGCGCCTCGCCTCCAGCTTGGCCGGCGACGCCAACGCGCCGAGGCTTCTCAGCGGCACCGGTAGCGACAGCACGCACCTGCTCGTCGTCGCCACCGGCGAACGTGGGCTGTGCGGCGCCTTCAACTCCTCGATCGCCCGCCTCGCGCGAGACCGCGCCAACGCTTTGAAGCGCGATGGCAAGACCGTGAAGATCCTCTGCATCGGCAAGAAGGGCTTTGACATTCTGCGTCGGCAGTTTCCCGACGAGATCCAGGAGGTTGTCGAGGTCAAGGCCAAGCAGCTGACCTTCTCGGTGGCGCAGCCGGTCGGCGCCAAGATCCTCGACCTGTTCGACAAGGGCGAGTTCGACGTTTGCACGCTATTCTACTCGAAATTCGAGTCGGTCATCGCTCAGAAGCCCACGGCGCTGCAGCTCATTCCGCTTGCCGTGCCTGAGGATGCCGCGAAGGCCGACAAGACCACCGAGGGCGGCGCCGTCTACGAGTACGAGCCCGACGAAGAGGAAATCCTCAACGAGCTGCTGCCGCGCAACGTGCAGGTCCAGATCTTCCGCGCCATGCTGGAGAACGCCGCCTCCGAGCAGGGTTCGCGCATGACCGCGATGGACAATGCCACGCGCAACGCCGGCGACATGATCAAGAAGCAGACGATGCAGTACAACCGCTCTCGTCAGGCGCTGATCACCAAGGAACTGATCGAGATCATCTCGGGCGCCGAAGCGCTCTGACCGCAGATAAGAGGAACGACCATGGCTGAAGCCGCCACCAACAAGCCCGTCGGACGGGTGACCCAGGTCATCGGCCCCGTCGTCGACGTGAAGTTCGACGGCCACCTGCCCGAGATCATGAACGCGCTCGAGACACAGAACAACGGCCAGCGCCTCGTGCTTGAAGTCGCCATGCACCTCGGCGAACACGCCGTGCGCTGTGTCGCGATGGACATCTCCGACGGCCTCGTCCGCGGCCAGGAGGTCATCGACACCGGCTCGCCGATCACCGTGCCCGTTGGCGTCAAGACGCTTGGCCGCATCATCAACGTCATCGGCGAGCCGGTCGACGAGCTTGGCCCAATCGGCACCGACGAGCGCCGCCCGATCCACGCCTCGGCCCCGTCCTACGTCGACCAGTCGACAGACTCGCAGATCCTCGTCACCGGCATCAAGGTCGTCGACCTGCTCGCCCCCTACGCCAAGGGCGGCAAGATCGGCCTCTTCGGCGGCGCCGGCGTCGGCAAGACCGTGCTGATCATGGAGTTGATCAACAACGTCGCCAAGACACACGGCGGCTACTCGGTGTTCGCCGGCGTCGGCGAGCGCACCCGCGAGGGCAACGACCTCTACCACGAGATGATCGAGTCCAAGGTCAACGTCGACCCGCACGAGCACGGCGGCTCGGCCGAGGGTTCCAAGTGCGCCCTCGTCTACGGCCAGATGAACGAGCCGCCGGGTGCCCGCGCCCGTGTCGCCCTGACCGGTCTGACCATCGCCGAGGATTTCCGCGACCAGGGCCAGGACGTGCTGTTCTTCGTGGACAACATCTTCCGCTTCACGCAGGCCGGCTCGGAAGTGTCCGCCCTGCTCGGCCGCATCCCCTCGGCCGTGGGCTACCAGCCCACGCTCGCCACCGACATGGGCGCGCTGCAGGAGCGCATCACGACCACCACCAAGGGCTCGATCACATCGGTGCAGGCCATCTACGTGCCGGCCGACGACCTGACCGACCCGGCGCCGGCGACGTCCTTCGCCCACTTGGACGCGACCACCGTGCTGTCGCGCTCGATTGCCGAGAAGGGCATCTACCCCGCCGTCGACCCGCTCGACTCGACCTCGCGCATGCTGTCGCCGCTGATCGTGGGCGAGGAGCACTACGCCGTCGCCCGCAAGGTCCAGCAGACGCTGCAGCGCTACAAGTCGCTGCAGGACATCATCGCGATCCTGGGCATGGACGAGCTGTCGGAAGAGGACAAGCAGACGGTCGCCCGTGCCCGCAAGATCGAGCGCTTCTTCTCGCAGCCCTTCGATGTCGCCAAGGTGTTCACCGGCTCGGACGGCGTGCAGGTGCCCTTGGAAGACACGATCAAGGGCTTCAAGGGCCTTGTCGAGGGCAAGTACGACGCGTTGCCCGAGGCGGCCTTCTACATGGTCGGCACCATCGAGCAGGCCGAAGAGAAGGCCAAGAAGATGAAGGCCGACGCGTAAGGCCATGAGGCCGAACACCAAGGTCGTGTTGCTGCTGCTCGGCCTTCTCGTCGGCGGCGTCGCCGGATACGTTTCGCGGCCGGAGGCGGCCGAGATCAGGCTGGGCGGCACGACCATCGAGTTCCAGAACAACCAGGTTTCCGCCGGTCCCGACAACGGGATCACCGGAGGCCAGAGCCGACACATCCTCCTCTACACGCTCGCTGGCGGCATCCTCGGGCTCCTTGCCGGGTTCGCCGCCGACCGCCGCCGCTAAGGACTTCGCCATGGCCGCCTTCCCCTTCGATCTGGTATCGCCGGAAAAGCTGCTCTACTCCGGCGAGGTGGATGCCGTGATCGCGGCAGGCATCGAGGGCGAGTTCACGGTCCTGAAGGATCACGCGCCTTTCATGACGGTGTTAAAGCCCGGCGTTGTGCGCATCCGCGGCGGCGGCAAGGACGAGGATTTCTACGTGCGCGGCGGTTTCGCCGACGTGTCGCCCGAGGTCTTCACCATCCTGGCCGACTATGCCGTGAAGATCGGCGATCTCGACAGCGGTGCCATCGATGCCGAGATCCAGAGCGCCGACAAGTCCGCCGAGGACGCCCGGGGCGACGAGACGCGGCGCAAGGCTCTCGAGTACAGGGACCAGCTGCTCGAGTTCAAGGCCACGCTGGGGCGCTAGGGGGTCGTCATTCCAAGGCGCCAAAGGCGAACCCGGAACCGGTGAGCATTGCCATATCTTGCAAAGGATGCGCACGCCGGTCCCGGTCTTCGCCTCGCTCCGCGCCGACATGATGCCGTAGAACAACTACACGTCCTCGTCGCCGCCCTCCACCTCCTCCGGCGGCACGATGGTCAGCGTGCGGCCGGCGAAGTCGATCGCCGGCACGACGGCCTGCGTAAATGGGTAGAGCAGTGTCTCACCGCCGGTCGGCGGGCGCACCTCGACGAGGTCGCCACCGCCGTAGTTCGGCACGTCGACCACGGTGCCCAGCAACCTGCCCTCACCGTCCAGCGCTGCCATGCCGACGAGGTCGGCAACATAGAACTCGTCCTCATCGGCGGGCGGCAGCGCGGTGCGTTCGACGTAAAGCTCGGTGTTGGTCAGCGCCGCCGCGGCGTCGCGATCCGCCACCCCGGAGACACGGGCGACCAGCATGTTGTCCTTGACGGGACGCACGGCAGACAGGGTGAAGCACTTGCCGTCTGCAGCCTGGAGCGGCCCGTAGGAGGCGATCGCCCGCGGGTCACCGGTAAAGCTCTGCAGCCGCACCTCGCCGCGCACGCCGTGGGGCGCGCCGAAGCGCCCCACCAGGATCCTGCCCGACAAGCCTCAAGCCTTACGCGGCTTCCTCGCTCGGGACAGCCGCGGCGGCGGCGGCCTTCTCGGCGGCGGCAGCGGCGGCGACGGAGCGCTCCTGCGCCTTCTTCTTGGGCAGGCCCTTTTTCGGGTTGTTCTGCGCCTCGCGCGTGCCGACGCCGACGGTCTCGAGCAGGCGGGCGACACGGTCGGTCGGCTGTGCGCCCTTGCCGATCCAGGCCTGCGCCTTCTCGGCGTCGACGACGAGGCGGTCGGCGGCATCCTTCGGCTTGATCGGGTCGAACGTGCCGAGGCGCTCGACGAAGCGGCCGTCGCGCGGCATGCGGGCATCGGCGACGACGATGCGGTAGAACGGACGCTTCTTGGCGCCGCCGCGGGACAGGCGGATCTTCAGGGACATAGAGTGTTCTTTCTCTTCTTAGGGGTTTTAAGGAGTTCAGCTCTCGACAAGGTCGAGCCGTTTTTCGATCCGCGTCACGCGACCGTCCAGACGATCGAAGCGACCGTTCACCACGCCCAATTGCACCGAATGCTCGGCGACGGATCGTTCGATATGGCCGACGCGGAGTATCAGATCGAGTTTGGTCTCAACGCGATCGATCTGACCGCGAATGTGACGTAGGTGCTCGATGACGAGGTTATCGACTTCGGCCATGTCTACTTCTTCTTCCCGAAGGGATAGCCGCCGCCGAGCCCGGGCAGGCCGCCCCTACCGCCGAGGCCTGGCATCCCTGGCATGTTGGGCATCTTGCCGCCCATCTGCTTGGTCAAAGCCTCGATCTGCTCGGGCGTGGGCTCGGGCATGTTGCCGAAAGGATTGCCACCGCCCATGCCGGGCATCCCGCCCATGCCGCCCATCGCCTTGGTCATCTTGGCCATGCCGCCGAGTCCGCCCAGGCCTTTGCCCATGCCGCCCATGCTCTTCATCATGTCGGCCATCATGCGGTGCTGCTTCAGCAGCTTGTTGACGTCCTCGACCTTCATGCCGGATCCCGCCGCGATGCGCTTCTTGCGGCTCGCCTTCATCAGGTCGGGGTTGCGGCGCTCCTTTGGAGTCATGGACGAGATGATCGCGCGCTGGCGCTTGATCATCTTGTCGTCGATCCGCCCGGCGAGCTGGTCCTTCATCTTGGCCATGCCGGGCATCATGCCCATGATGCCGCCGAGGCCGCCGATCTTTTCGACCTGGGCGAGCTGGTCGGAAAGATCCTCGAGGTCGAACCTGCCCTTGGCCATCTTCCTGGCCATGGCCTGCGCCTTTTCGGCGTCGATGGTCTCGGCCGCGCGCTCGACGAGCGAGACGATGTCGCCCATGCCCAGGATGCGGTTTGCGATGCGGTCGGGATGGAAGTCCTCGAGCGCGTCCATCTTCTCGCCGGTGCCGAGCAGCTTGATCGGCTTGCCGGTGACGTGGCGCATCGAGAGCGCGGCACCGCCGCGGCCATCGCCGTCGGTGCGGGTCAGCACGATGCCGGTGATGCCGACGCGGTCATCGAAGTTCTTGGCGAGGTTGACGGCGTCCTGGCCGGTCAGCGAGTCGGCGACGAGCAGGATCTCGTGCGGGTGCGCCGCGGCCTTGATCTCCGCCATCTCGGCCATCAGGGCCTCGTCGATGTGGGTGCGGCCGGCGGTGTCCAGCATCACCACGTCGTAGCCCTGCAGCCGCGCCGTCTGCTCGGCGCGCTTGGCGATCTGCACAGGCGTCTGCCCCGCTACGATCGGCAGCGTGTCGATACCGACCTGGCGGCCAAGGACGGCGAGCTGCTCCTGCGCGGCCGGACGCTTCACGTCGAGCGAGGCCATCAGGATGCGCTTCTTCTGCCGGTCGAAGAGGCGCTTGGCGATCTTGGCGGTAGTCGTCGTCTTGCCGGCGCCCTGCAAGCCGACCATCATGATGGCGACGGGCGCGGCGGCATCGAGCGAGATCGGGTCGACGCTCGCGCCCAGCGTCTCGATCAGCACGTCGTTGACGATCTTGATGACCATCTGGCCGGGCGTGACCGACTTGACGACGTTGGCGCCGACGGCCCGGCTGCGCACCTTGTCGACGAAGCTCTTCACCACGTCGAGCGCGACGTCGGCCTCAAGCAGCGCGCGCCGCACCTCGCGCAACGCGGTGTTGACGTCCTCTTCGGAAAGCGAACCGCGCCGGGTCAGGGCATCGAAGATGCCGGTGAGTTTATCGCTGAGACCTTCGAACATCGAAACCTTTTAGAACGGCATGGCCGCCAACGCAAAACGCGCCCGGGGGCGCAACGCGCTGCCGGGCGTGACCGCGGAGGCATGATCCACGCGGCGCGTCCTCCAGGAGGACAAGCGCTTCTACGGCGGCAACTCGCGTGAATCAAGCTTGGCGAAAACGACAGAGCCGGCCGGAGCGTTCGCTCCAGACCGGCTCCTTGTCGCATCGCATTTCGTTCGACCCGACTGACCTCCCCGGCGGGCTGGGGGGCTGACAAACCGGCAAGGCCAGGGGCAACAGCGACGATCCGTTGTCATCCGGCGGTAGGGCGCGGGCGGGGCTCCAGGCGGGCCAAAGCATGGCGATCGATCACGGCGCTGAGAGCCGCCGTGACATCGCAGCGACACTCTTGCGGACCGCGGACGGAGGGCGCACTCTCAGGCTTCGGGAGCCAAGAGGGATCGCATTAGTGGTGGACGAAGGATCGAGCGAGACGGCAAGTCATTCCGGCGAGGTGCGGGCGCTGCGCCCTTCGCCACCGCAGGCCGGCCCCGTTAGCTTCGATCGCCATGAGCTGCGCGACATCCTTGATCTCTACGGCCGCAAAGTCGCCCAGGGCGAGTGGCGCGACTACGCCATCGACTTCGGGCGCGACAAGGCGGTGTTCTCGATCTTCCGCCGCGCCGCCGAATATCCGTTGTACCGCGTCGTCAAGGACCCCAAGCTGGCGGGCAAGCAGGGTGCGTTCTCCGTGGTGACCACGACCGGGCTGATCCTCAAGCGCGGTCCGGACCTCAAGCGCGTGCTGGCCGTGCTAGACCGCGGTCGGCTCAAGGTCGTTCCGGGCTGAGCGCTGGCGCGGGGATGCCGCTTGCGCCATATAGGCTGCGCGCTGGCGTCTGGCCGGCTCAGTGAGACTGATCATGAAGATTTCCGCGCGCAATCAGCTCGCAGGCACCGTGCTGGAAGTGCACAAGGGCGCCACCACGTCCCACGTGGTGATCGACGTCAACGGCGCCAGGATCTTCGCCTCGATCACCAACGAGGCCGTCGCCGAGCTTGGCCTGGAGAAAGGCAAGAAGGCGACCGCCATCGTCAAAGCGTCCGACGTCATGGTCGCCGTCGACTGAGCGTTACGAAAGCCGAGGGACGGGATCGTGACCAGCGCATCGAATTTTATCGACATGCAGGTTTACGACTTCCTCGGCTTTCTCGAAAGCAGACCGGACGGGGAGCGTTGGGAACTCGTCGGGGGCATGCCGATCATGATGACGCCGCCCAAGATCGCGCATCAGCGGATCGGCTCGAATTTCGAGCGCGCCCTTAACACGGCGATCGAAGCCACCGGACTTGAGCGTCGTGCCGACCGCGAGATCGGACTAAAGATCGAGGGAGCGCCCGGCTACAGGCCGGAGCCGGAGATTGCCGTAATCGACGCGGACTACGAGCACGAGCGCTACGCGTCGCGCTTCTATGGCATCGTCGAAGTGCTGTCGGCGACCGATCTCGCCCGTAATCCCCGAACCGGACGTGTCGCGATCGACGACAAGCTCGCGTTCTACCGTTCGCATAGCTCGACGGAGTTCATCCTCGTCGCGTCTCAAGACACGATGTCGATCGCGGTCCATCGTCGCGGCGTAGACGGCGTTTGGCAGGCGCCCATCTTGCTGCAAGGCGCAGCCGACGCCCTCGAAATACCGCGCATCGGAAGCATCGGGACGGTAGTGGACATGTACAAAGGCGTCAGGCACTAAAGGCAGCCGCCAGGCCGCTTACGCCTTCTTCGTCGGCCCGAGCAGCAGAGCTTCCTTGGCGTTGCGCTGCAACAGCCCCTCGACATTGTTCGCCATCGCCGCGAGCAGCCATGGCAGGTGGATCTCGCAGCGCACGGTGCCCGGCTCCACCGCAATTTCCGCCGTGGCCGTCTGACCGATCGCGCTGGCCTTGAGGTGCGCGACATCGCCGACCCAGACCAGCTCGGCATGGCCGACCTTGTCCACGTACTGCGTCTTCATGATGTCGAAGCGCTCGCTGATGCGCTTCTTGGCCTCTGGGACGCTGAACTCGTGGGGGAACGACATGACGATCGATCGCGACATCGGGAACTCTCCGGATCGCAACGATGTAGGCGCTCGCCGACGCTCCGGGTAGAGCTAAGTTGGTGGTTCCAAGGTCGTAGCCTTGGCGGGATCGCCATGCGGGTCGAGCGCGTCGGCGTTGCCGCGGATCAGGCTCTCGAGAAAAACGGCGAAGGGCGACAGAAGCAGCGGCAGCGTGATGTCGATGCGCAGATCGCGCTCGAAGACCTCGATAACGGCGCTGCCCTTCTGTCCGAGCATCGTCGCCCAGCCGTGCCCCACGTCTCCCGTCCAGCTCAGGTCGGCACGGCCGATGCGCTCGACGTAGGCGCTCTTCAGCGCCTCGTAGCGCGCGGTGATGTTGCGCTTGGCGCCCTCGACGCCAAGGTCGTGGCGCGAGGTGATGGTGATCGTCTTCGCCACGCCGCCTCCGTAAGCCGCCGAGCAAGGAAAGATTCAGGCCTGCCGCAGCGCCTCGACGCCCGGTAGAACCTTGCCCTCGAGCCACTCGAGGAAGGCACCGCCCGCGGTCGAGAGATAGGTGAGATCGTTGCCGACGCCCGCGATGTTGAGCGCCGAGACCGTGTCGCCGCCGCCGGCCACGGTCACAAGGCGACCCGCCTTGGTCAGCGCCGCCGCGGCCTGGGCCACGCGCACGGTGCCGCGGTCGAACGGCTTGATCTCGAAGGCGCCGAAGGGGCCGTTCCACACCAGCGTCTTTACGTCCTGCAGCAGCGCCTCGATCCGCGCCACGGTCTGTGGGCCAATATCGAGAATCATGCGATCGGCCGGCACCTCGTCAATGGCGACCGTCTCGTCCGGAGCGCCGGCTTCGAAGCGCTCGGCGACGACGGCATCGACCGGGAGCACGATGGTGCAGCCGGCGTCTTTGGCACTGGCCATGATGGCGCGTGCCGTCTCCGCCATGTCCTTCTCGCAAAGCGAAGTGCCGATGCCGACGTCCTGCGCGAACAGGAAGGTGTTGGCCATGCCGCCGCCGATGATGAGGATGTCGACGCGCCTCACGAGATTGCCGAGCAGCTCGAGCTTTGTCGAGATCTTGGCACCGCCGACGACCGCCGCTACCGGGCGCTCGGGCTGGCTTAGCGCCTTGCCGAGGTAGTCCAGCTCGGCCTGCATCGTGCGTCCGGCGTAGGACGGCAGCGCGCGGGCGAGGCCCTCGGTGGAGGCGTGGGCGCGATGCGCCGCGGAGAAGGCATCGTTGACGTAGAGATCACCGAGCTTGGCGAGTTCCGCGACGAAGACGGGATCGTTGTCGGTTTCGCCGAGATGAAAGCGGGCGTTCTCCAGCAGCACCACGTCGCCGTCCTGCATCGCCGCCACCGCGGCCTCGGCCTTGGGGCCTATGCAATCCTCAACGAAGGTGACGGTGCGGCCGAGCTCGCGTTCCAGGGCTACGGCGAGCGGCTCCAGCGTGCTTTTAGCCTCGAAGGCGCCTTTCGGCCGGCCGAAATGCGCCAGCAGGATCACCTTGGCGCCCTTGTCGGCGAGCTCGCGGATGGTCGGCACTACCCGCGTGATGCGGGTGAGGTCGGACACCACGCCCTTCGACATCGGCACGTTGAGGTCGACGCGCGTCAGCACGCGCTTACCGGCAACGTCCGCGTCGTCCAGCGTGCGGAACGGCTTGACCACGTCCGTGGTCATCAGAGCAGCTTGCCCATGGCCACGGCGGTGTCGGCCATGCGGCAGGAGAAGCCCCATTCGTTGTCGTACCAGGACAGGACGCGGCAGAAGTCGCCGTCGATCACCTTGACCTGATCCATCGCGAAGATCGATGAGTGCGGGTCATGGTTGAAGTCGATCGAGACATTCGGCGCATCGGTGAAGGAGAGCACGCCCTTCAGCTCCTGGCCGGCGGCGCGCCGCACCGCGTCCTTGATCTCGGCCGGATCGGTCTTGCGCTTGGCCTTGAACTTCAGATCGATCACCGAGACGTTGGGCGTCGGCACGCGGATCGAGGAGCCGTCGAGCTTGCCGGCGAGCTCGGGAAGCACCAGTCCCAGCGCCTTGGCGGCGCCTGTCGTGGTCGGGATCATCGACAGCGCCGCGGCGCGAGCACGGTAGAGATCCTTGTGCATCGTGTCGAGCGTCGGCTGGTCGCCGGTATAGGAATGAATCGTCGTCATGAAGCCGTGCTCGATGCCGATGGCGTCGTTCATCACCTTCGCCACGGGCGCGAGGCAATTGGTTGTGCACGAGCCGTTCGAGACGACGATGTGATCCTTGGTGAGCTTTTCGTGGTTGACGCCGAAGACCACGGTCATGTCAGCCTTGTCACCGGGCGCCGAGATCAGCACGCGCTTGGCACCGGCCTCAAGGTGAGCGGACGCCTTATCCTTCGAGGTGAAGATGCCTGTGCACTCCATCGCGATGTCGACGTTCATTTCGCGGTGCGGCAGCTCGGCCGGGTTGCGGATCGCGGTGACGCGAATCGGGCCGGAGCCGACGTCGATCGTGTCGCCGTCGACGATCACCGTGCCCGGGAAACGGCCGTGCACCGAATCGAAGCGCAGCAGGTGGGCGTTGGTCTCGACCGGGCCGAGATCGTTAATGGCCACGACCTCGATGTCCTTGCGGCCCGATTCAGCGATGGCGCGCAGCACGTTCCGCCCGATGCGTCCGAACCCGTTGATCGCCACCCGAACAGCCATGGTCGTGGAACTCCTCGTGCCACCCGACCGCATCGCGGTCCGGTCTCCCAACATAGGCGCGCCGGCGCTCGGCCGCCCGTGCAACATCTCGATGTCTGATGCTCGCGGGAGGCGGCCTAAGTAGCAGCTCACCCCCCTCTGTCAACGCGAGGGAGCGGCGTTCATCGGGCAAGGGGAGGCTCGTCGCCGGCCTTTGCTGTGCACGCCGCAACGGTGCGATTGACAGGCGAGCGGGCCGCGCCACTCTGGCGGCACGATGCCCGATCATCCCCAGCTCGACGCCGCGCTGAAGCGCCTGTCCGCCGCGCTCGACCAGTGCGAGGCCGCGGCGCAGCGGCTCGGCCGCGCCGCCGACGAGAAGCGCGACCTCGTCGACACGCTGGCGGTGATGCAGGACGACCGCGGCCGCCTCGCCACCGAGCTGGACACGGCATTGACCCGCCAGCAGGAGCTGGAGCACGCCACGCAGGAGGTCGCGCTGCGGCTCGGCCACGCCGGGGGCACGCTGCGCCGGCTCCTCGCAGAGGCCGATTGATGGCCACCGTCGCCGTCACGATCGCCGGGCGCTCGTACCGCATGGCCTGCGGCGAGGGCGAGGAAGCCCACCTCCAGGAGCTCGGACGCCATGTCGACGCCGCGCTCGCCGGGCTGCGCAAGGGCTTCGGCGAGGTCGGCGACAACCGGCTTGTGATCATGACCGCGATCACCGTCGCCGACGAATTGTTCGACACCCGCCGCCGCCTCGCCGAGGCGGAGGAGAAGCTCGCTGGCTTCGCCGCCACCCGCTCGGAGGGCGAGGCCATGCGCGACGCGCTCGCCCTCGAGGTCGCCGGCTCGCTCGATGCCGCCTCGGGGCGGCTGGAGCGCCTGGCACAGACGCTCAACGAGGCCGGCAAGGGCTGAGATCAGCCGGATATGTCAACGTCATCGACATATCAGCAAAACGTGTCGACGAATCGCGATCTCGTCGACACGTAGGCGATTTTGCTTGCGGCGCGGGTGGGCGCGTGGGCCCGATCTGGCGTAGGTTCCCGCGAGCTTCCTCCGTTGACCACGCCGACATGTCCGCCATCGCCGTCACGCCGACCCTCTCGATCGACGACAGCGAGCTGGCCTTCGCCTTCGTGCGCGCGAGCGGACCCGGCGGGCAGAACGTCAACAAGGTCGAGAGCGCCGTCCACCTGCGCTTCGACGTGGCGCACTCGCACTCGCTCGATGACGGCACCAAGCGACGCCTCGCGACGCTCGCCGGGCGCCGGCTCACCGCCGAGGGCGTGCTGGTGCTGTTCGCCCAGCAGCACCGTAGCCAGGAGCGCAACCGCGCCGACGCGCAGGCCCGTCTCGTCGCGCTGATCGCGCAGGCGGCGGAACGGCCGAAGTTCCGCGTCAAGACGCGTCCGAGCCTGTCCGCCAAACGCCGGCGCACCGACGCCAAGGTGCATCGCGGCGACATCAAGCGCGGGCGCGGGCGGGTGACGGAAAGCTGATGATCCGCGTGGTAGGCCTCGCGCTGGTGCTGCTCGCCGCGTCGGCCGCACGCTGCGAGACGGCCTGCCCTTCCGCCGGGACCGTGCCCGTCACCATCGCGGCCGTGGACCCGCGTCTGGAGCTGCGCCTGATCGAAGGCCAAAAACTCCGCCTTGTCGGCTTCGACCCAGCCGGGCCGTCGCCCGGCGATCCCGACCTCGGTGCCACGAGCCAGGCGGCGCTCGCCGCAGCGGTCGCGGGTAAACAGGTCACGGCGCGGTTGCTGTCCGACAAGCCCGACCGCTGGAATCGGCTGCCGGCAATGATCTTTCTCGACGGCGATCCTTCGCCGGGCGGACTGGTCCACCTCGCGATCGCCGCAGGGCTCGGCCGCTACCTGTCCGAACCGGCCGCCCAGCCCTGCCGCGACGCCTTGCTCGAGGCGGAGGCCGCAGCCCGTGCGGCGAGCCTTGGCCTGTGGCATGATCCGTACTATGGCGTCCTCGCCGTCGACGACCGGTCCGCCTTCTCCGAACATTCGGCGACGATCGTCGTGGCAGAGGGACGTCTGTGGCGCGTCGATCCCGGGCCGTTCCGTACCAAGCTGCGCTTCGCCGCGCCGGGCGAGGTCAAGCAAGGCCTGCTCGTCGCGGTGGTCCTGCCGAAGGTCGTCAAACGATTCGAGGAGCAAGGCTTGCATTTCGAGGCGCTCATCGGCCGGACCCTGCGCCTGCGCGGGCTCCTCGACCTGCATTTCGGGCCGCAGGTCGAGATCGCCGGTCCGGACGCGCTGGAGCTGCTGCCGGTTGCGAAAGATACCGAAAGCTCCGCCAAGGACGAGGCGCCATGAGGCGGCCCGTCCTCCTGCTCGCGGTCATGGCCTGCCTCGCCGGCTGCGCCACCATCGACCAGCAGGGCATCACGGTGCAGCACATCGAGGCGCCGACGGCGCCGCGCGTGATCACCGAGAGCACGTCCTTGGCCGAGCACAAGCGGATGGTCGCGCTCTTCGGCGGCGAGTACAAGAACCCCGGGCTCACCAAGTACCTCGATGCCGTCCTGGCGAAGCTGACGGGCACGGGTGAGCTCGAGGGCAAGACCTACAAGGTCACGATCCTCAACACGCCCATTGTCAACGCCTTCGCCCTGCCCTCAGGCGACCTGTTCGTCACGCGTGGCCTGCTCGCGCTCGCCAACGACGGCTCCGAAGTGGCGGCGGTGATGGCCCACGAGATCGCTCACGTGACGGAGAAGCATGCTGTCGCCCGCGATGAGCAGGCCAGGCGCGCCGCCGTGATCAGCCGGGTCGCCCACCTCGTGCAGAACAAGGAGCGTGGCGACCAGATCGAGCAGATGGGCAAGCTTTCGATCGCCGGCTTCTCGCGCCTTCAGGAGCTGCAGGCCGACGAGCGCGGCATCAAGACCATCGCCAAGGCGGGTTATGATCCCTACGGCGCCAGCCGTTTCCTCGCTGCGCTAGGCCGCTCGTCGGCGCTGCGCGCCTCGCTCATCGGGCAGAACTCGAGCGCCACCAAGCCCGACATCCTCGCCACCCATCCTTCGACGCCGGAGCGGATCGCCGCCGCGGTGCGGGTCGCCCGCAGCTTCGGTGCCCCCGATATCGGCACGCGCGACCGCGAGGCCTACCTGTCTGCCATCGACGGCATAATGTTCGGGGACGATCCGTCGGAAGGCACGATCCGCGGCCGTGTCTTCACGCAGCCGAAGCTCGGCTTCGTCTTCACCGCGCCCGAAGGTTTCGTGCTGGAGAACTCGACCCAGGCGGTGCTTGGCGTCAAGGACGGCGGGATCGAGGCGCTGCGGCTCGACAGCGTGGCTGTGCCCGAATCCCAGGATCTGGAAGCCTACGTGCGCTCCGGCTGGATCGACGGGCTCATCGACAGCTCGATCGAGAAGGTCACGGTGAGCGGCATGCCCGCGGTCGTCGCTACGGCGCGCGCCGGCGAGTGGAATTTCCGCCTCGCCGCAATCCGGTTCGACGACGAAGAAGTCTATCGGGTGATCTTCGCTGCCCATGGGATCGATCCTGCGGCCGAGAAAGTGTTTCGCGTTTCGATCGATTCGTTCCGACGCCTTGGCTCCCAAGAGGCCGGCAAGGTAAAGCCGCTGCGCATCGGCCTCTTCACCGCTACGGCGGGCGACACGCCGGCGGCGACGTCCGCCCGCATGGTCGTGCCCGACAAGCCGCTCGAGACATTCGAGCTCGTCAATGGCCTAGAAGGCGACACCGCCCTGAAGCCGGGCGAGCGCTACAAGCTGGTTGTCGAATAGCCGACGCCCGCCGCGAGCGGAACCTGAGCGGGTCGACCGCTGTTCCTGGGACGTACCGAAACGAAGATCCTCCTCGGGGATCGAAGGTCGCCGCAAGGCGAGCGGGAGAGGTCATGGGTCAACTCATCGGCGTTGGGCAGCAGCTTGTCAGGACGGCGATGGCCGCGCCCTTCCTCGAGAGAGACGACGAGCACGATCTCGCAGTTCGTTGGAAGGACAACAAGGACGAGCAGGCGCTGCACGAACTTGCTGAGGCGCACATGCGCCTTGTCATTTCGATCGCCGTCAAGTTCCGCCATTATGGGTTACCTGTCGCTGACCTTATCCAAGAAGGCCACGTTGGTCTGCTCGAAGCAGCGGCGCGTTTCGATCCGGATCGAGAGGTGCGGTTCTCGACCTATGCGACGTGGTGGATAAGGGCGTCCATCCAGGACTACATCCTCCGGAACTGGTCGATCGTGCGTGGTGGCACTTCATCCGCCCAGAAAGCCTTGTTCTTCAACCTGCGTCGTCTGCGCGCCAAGCTCAGCGTCGGAGGCGAGCCGCGTGGCAACTTCGTGCTAATGAGCGAGATTGCAAAGGCTCTTGGCGTCAACCGCGCCGATGTCGAGATGATGGACACTCGCCTTTCGGGCCCGGATGTTTCGCTCAACGCACCTGTGGCCGACGCAGACAATTCGGCGTCCGAGCGCATCGAGTTTCTCGTCGACAAGCAACCCTTGCAGGATGAGACGGTCGGCGGTGCCATCGATACGGACCGGCGGGTTGCTTGGCTGAAGGACGCGCTGACGCATCTTTCCGAGCGTGAATACAACATTTTACGCGAACGCCGACTGAGCGAAGAAGGAATGACGCTCGAGGAATTGGGTGTTCAGCTCGGGATCTCTAAAGAGCGGGTACGCCAGATCGAGAGTCGTGCTATGGAGAAGTTGCGGACGGCCCTTACCACCAAGCATGCGATGGTAGAGTTCGCCGGCTAGGCTTGAGCCTTAAAACAAGGAGCCCGCCGCCTACCTACCCGGCTCGCTCTTCTTCACAAGATCTGTTTTCGCTATGTTTCTATATTGGAGCAAGTCTGCAACGCGGACGTTGCATTAGTGTAGCGTTTGACGAGTGTGGAACGACGGTTTGCTAGTCTCTTTGAACAGTTCCGCAAGCTTCTCCGTCATGGCGCCGCCTAGTTCCTCGGCGTCGACGATCGTGACGGCGCGACGATAGTAGCGCGTGACATCATGGCCGATCCCAATGGCGATCAGCTCGACCGGCGAACGTGTTTCGATCTCCTCAATCACGTGGCGCAGGTGCCGCTCTAGGTAATTTCCTGGATTGACCGAGAGGGTCGAGTCGTCGACCGGCGCTCCGTCCGAGATCATCATCAGGATCCGGCGCTGCTCCGGCCGACCAAGCAGACGCTTGTGCGCCCAGTCAAGCGCCTCGCCGTCGATGTTCTCCTTGAGCAGCCCCTCGCGCATCATCAAGCCGAGGTTCTTGCGGGCCCGACGCCATGGTGCATCGGCGGACTTATAGATAATATGGCGTAGGTCGTTGAGACGGCCCGGCGATGCCGGCTTGCCGGCCTGCAGCCAAGCTTCGCGCGCGGCGCCACCCTTCCACGCTTTAGTGGTGAAGCCGAGGATCTCGACCTTGACGCCGCAGCGTTCGAGCGTGCGCGCAAGAATGTCGGCGCAGGTCGCTGCGACGGTGATGGGGCGACCGCGCATCGAACCTGAATTGTCGAGCAGCAGCGTCACCACAGTGTCGCGGAAATCTGTGTCCTTCTCCCGCTTGAACGAGAGCGGCTGGTTGGGATCGACGATGATGCGCGGCAATCGCACCGGGTCGAGCAGCCCTTCCTCGAGATCGAACTCCCAAGAGCGGTTCTGCTGCGCCATCAGGCGACGCTGCAGTCGGTTGGCGAGACGCGCGACGATCGAGGACAGGTTCTGCAATTGCTTGTCGAGGAACGAGCGGAGGCGTTCGAGTTCCTCGGGATCGCACAGATCCTCAGCGGCGATGGTCTCGTCGCTCGTTCGCGAAAAGGCCTTGTAGTCCGGCCCGCGGTTCTCCTGAGGGCGCCCCGCCGGCGCACGACGAGCGTCGCTCGCCTGCTCGGCGTCGGAGTATTCGGCCTCTTCGTCGCTCTCGCCGCTGGGTGCCTCGGCGACGTCCATCGCCGTATCTTCCATCTCTTCTGTCGAGGCCTCCGCCTTGTCACCCTGCGTGCCGTCTTCGGAACGCTCGGCTTCGCCTTGGCGCTCCTCGTCCTGCTCGGCATCGGCTTTGGCCTCGTCGGACTGGTCTTCCTCGTCGGTGTCCTCGCTGGATCCCGACTCCTCTCCCATCTCGAGCGCGGCCAGAAGCTTTTGCACCGACTGCGCGAAGCGCTTCTGGTCCTCGATCGTCGCCCCGAGACGATCGAGGTCTCGGCCGATGCGCTCCTCGATCCACGAGCGCCAAAGCTCCACGCAGCGCTCGCCGCTCTTGGGCGTGCGCTGGCCGGTCAGGCGCTCGCGCACGATCAGCGCCAGCGCCTCTTCTAGCGGCACGTCGGCGCGCTGCGTGGCTTCCGGCAAACGTGCGCGGATAAGCCGATCGTCAAGCACCGCGGCAAGGTTGGAGGCGACGCCCATCATGCGCCGCGATCCGATCGCCTCCACCCGCGCCTGCTCGACGGCATCGAAGCAGGCGCGCCCTGCCGCGCTCTGCGGCGCTAGCCGGCGGTGCACCTCGGTGTCGTGGCATGACAAACGCAGAGCCATCGCGTCGGCGTGGCCGCGCACGATGGCCGCATCCTTGGGATCGAGCTTGCGGGTCGGTTCGGGTAGCCGCGCCTTGGCGCCTTCCGCGGAGCGGATCAGGCTGGGGCGCTCCGGCGCGTAGGTCACCTCCAGCTCGGCATCGCCCGACATCGCGCGCATGCAACCGGCCACCGCGCGCTTGAACGGCTCCTGCGGCGCCTCGGTCTTCTGCGGGGGCTTGTGGTTGGAAGTCACTCGATTTCAGTCGTCGGATCGAAGATGAAAGGACGATCCATGATTGCATCCCAAGTATAGGGACAGGTTATGGCAAAGGTCTGAAGCGGCAGTCTCGTTTGTCTTGCCGCCACAATCCTGCCCAAGCGATAGCCCCGGTCAATAGCTTCCTGAAGGCGAGACTTCAAACTAGGACTATCGCTCAAATCGGAAACAATGCGTTGGCGATGCTCTATAATCGAGCTAGACCATGAACGTGATCGCCTTTCCGCTTGGTGATCCCACTTCATCATATGACTGAGAACGATTTCGATATTACTAGCTAATGTCCTGAATTCTGAATTGCCCACGCTTTCGATTTCATCGGCTACGTTGACCCAGTCAATCGCATCGTACTGACCATTCCGGATCAACATTGCCTGCTCGACCGCCCACTTGTAGACATCCCCCCCTTTCAGCGGATCCGGCTCGTGACTCGAACGCTGCACCGACGACGACCTTCCCAAGAGGGGCGAGACTATGAAACCGGCACGCTCGTCCATCGGGCTTCCATTCAGCTCATCACGACGTTGACCGCGCTCTCGGGCAGTTCTTGGCCGAAGCAGCGCTGGTAGAATTCGGCCACCAGCGTCCGCTCGAGCTCGTCGCATTTGTTGAGGAACGTCAAACGAAAGGCGAAGCCGATGTCACCGAAGATCTCGGCATTCTCGGCCCAGGTGATCACGGTGCGCGGGCTCATCACGGTCGAGAGATCGCCGGTCATGAAGGCGTTGCGCGTCAGGTCGGCGACCCGCACCATCTTTGAAACGGTGTCGCGACCGCCTTTCATGGACCCCTTGGCATCGCCGGCCTTGGCGAACTTCGGCACCTTGGCCATGACGATGTCAACCTCGCGATCGTGCGGCAGGTAGTTCAGCGTCGCGACGATCGACCAGCGATCCATCTGCCCTTGATTGATCTGCTGTGTGCCGTGGTACAGCCCGGACGTATCGCCGAGGCCGATCGTGTTAGTGGTGGCGAATAGCCGAAACGAGGGATGCGGGCGGATGACGCGACTCTGGTCGAGCAGCGTCAGTCGACCGGCAACCTCGAGCACGCGCTGAATCACGAACATGACGTCGGGGCGCCCAGCGTCGTATTCGTCGAAACACAGAGCTATATTGTTCTGCAGCGCCCAGGGCAGGATGCCATCCTTGAACTCGGTCACCTGCTTGCCGTCCTTGAGCACGATCGCATCCTTGCCGACGAGGTCGACGCGGGAGACGTGGCTGTCGAGGTTGATGCGCACGCAGGGCCAGTTCAGCCGCGCCGCCACCTGCTCGATATGCGTCGACTTGCCGGTACCGTGGTAACCCGTGACCATGACGCGGCGGTTCTTGGCGAAGCCGGCAAGGATCGCGAGCGTGGTGTCGCGGTCGAACAGGTAATCGGGATCAAGCTCGGGAACATGCTGATCGCCTGTCGAGAATGCCGGAGCTTCCATGTCGGAGTCGATCCCGAATACCTGGCGCACCGACACATTCATATCGGGGATGCCGCCGGGCGAGCCCACATCGGTGATCACGCTCTGCATCGACTCTCACCCCGTTGTGCCGCCTCGGCGGCGACCGGATCGCCTCAAGCGAGCTTCACGGTCTTCAGATAATTGTAGGCGCGGATGATCTCCCGCAGCCTGTCCTCGTTCGCGCGATCGCCCCCGTTGGCATCAGGGTGGAGCTGCTTGACGAGATCCTTATAGCGCGCTTTGACCGTCGGTGCGCCGGCCGTGTCATCAAGACCCAGGGTATCGAGCGCCTTCATGGCCGCCACCCCCACCCTTGGCTTCAACGGCTCGCGTTTGCGCGAGGCCGCTGCGTGGGGCTGTGCACGGAACATGCCGAGCGTATCGCTTGTTCCAGCATCACCGTCCTCGCGAAAGCCCTTCGCGGCGCGGTTGGAGCCCATCGTCCAGGTCGGCCTGTGTCCGGTCAACGCATCGCGCTGGTAGTTGGCGACGTCATCGGCGCTCATGCCGTTGAAATAATTGTACGACGCGTTGTACTCACGGACGTGGTCGAGGCAGAAGCAGAAGAACTGCCCTTCGCGATCACGGCCCTGCGGGGCTCGGAACTCGCCTTCGCGCGTGCATCCGGGAAAGTCGCAATGCACCTGCTGCGGTGCAGGTGCGGGTTTACCGGCGTCGGGCTTGACGCGGATCGAGTCGAACAGGCGCGAATTCAGATTCATGGCTCGGTCATTATGGGCGGGTTTCACGTGGCATCAAGCGGCGGGGCGAGCGTGACGCAAGCTTCAGCCAAGCTCGAGGAAAGGTTGACATCATGCAAGAGGCACATCCCGTCGCAGGTCGTATCCGGAACACGCTGCAGGCCGCGCTCGCGCCAACTGCGCTCGACGTCATCGACGAGTCGCACAAGCACGCCAAGCACGCACACATGATGGAGAGGAGCGGAACCGCCGGCGCGCCGGGGGAAACGCACTTCCGCATCAAGGTGGTCTCGGAAAGCTTTCGAGGCAAGAGCCTTCTCGAACGCCATCGCACGATCAACGCGCTCGTCGCCGGGGAGATGGGACCCGAAAGGGTCCACGCCATCGCCATCGAGGCAAAGGTGCCGGGCGAGTAGCAGCCGCCGGACGCCTCGACGCGCAGTCATCAATTGGCCGCACGCAGCCTTCATAGAGGCCTGTCACGATTCAGCTTTTTCGTCGCGCGCCCTCATCCGAGCCTATCTCGGCGCGGCAGGCTCTTGTAGGCTTTGCGGCGGAGCGTGGTCGTCCAGCCAGGACCGTTTGATGCGTCGTTGCCCTTCCGCCTGCCAAGCGCTACGGCGTTTCCTGCCCTTCGTCGGGGTCGCCTTATCGGCGGCTTTGTCGGCGAGGTCTCCCGCGCGCGCAACACCCGCAATGACGATGGATCTCACCACCGGCGAGGTCCTGTACCAGCAGGAGGCGACACGGCCGTGGTTCCCGGCTTCCACGACCAAGCTCATGACCGTCTACGTCGCGCTCTCCGCGGTCCGCGACGGCAAGATCGCGATGAACACGCCGCTCGTCTATTCGGCGCGGGCGCGGACCATGCCGCCCTCGAAAATGGGTTTTCGACCCGGCACGCAGGTGACGCTCGAAAACGCCCTCAAGATGCTCATGGTGAAATCGGCCAACGACGTTGCAGTGACCGTGGCCGAGGGCGTTTCGGGCTCGGTTGAGGCCTTCGCCGACGACATGAACCAGGCGGCCGCGAGCCTCGGGCTGCGCGAGTCGCATTTCGTCAACCCCAACGGCCTGCCCAACCCCGATCACGTCTCCTCGGTGCGTGACATGGCCCTGATCGCCCGCGCGCTGTACACGCAATTCCCGCAACAGGCGCCGCTGTTCGACATCGGCGTGCTGCAGGTCGGGCCCGAGATCATCGCCAACCACAACAACCTGCTCGGCCGTTATCCCGGCGCCGACGGCATGAAGACCGGTTTCACATGCGCCGCCGGCTTCAACGTGGTGGCGAGCGCCTTTCGCGACGGGCGGCGCATCGTCACCATCGTGTTCGGGGCGCCATCGGTCGCGATGCGCACGGAGAAGGCGGCGGCATTGTTCGATCGGGCCTTCGCCAATATCGACCGACCGACGGCCTCCATCCTGTCCCTGCCCGATACCGGCGGCAGCGCACCCGACATGCACAACGCGGTCTGCCGCAATCGTGCGCCGCTGATCGCGACATACAACGCGGAGGTGGAGCAGCTCGATGCCGCGCTGCTCCCGCCGGCCGGCGGGATCGGCCTGTCGTCCTTGAACCTCGAGCGCAACGCGCTCTTCGGGGCCTCGAGCACACTGGCGGGCGCGCCAATGGCGGCGCGCATCAACCAGATCCGCCCTGAGCCGTCTGAGCCGGTGCAAGCTCACGTCGGCGCCGATCCCGGCTACACCGGACCCGTTGCGCAGGCGCGCGAGCCACATAGCCCGATCGGCACGGAGACCGTCCCCTCTTCAGTGGAAGCCTATGCGCCGGCAGGGCAGCCGGAAATGCAGGGCGTCGGCGTCGCGCCGCTGGCGGCCGACCCCCGCGCCCTGCCGCTGCGCGGGCGGCGCGCCAAGGCAGCCAGTCATGGCCGCCGCGGGCGCGCAGGCGCCCTGACCGCAGCGGCCGAAGCGCCGAAGACCAAGGTGCTCGCCGGCGCTGAGGGCGACGATCAGGCGGAGGGCAAGAGCAAGGCCGTCGCCAGGAGCAGGGCGGGTCGGACGGCGGCGGTCAAGAAACCTGCGAAGGCGGCGACAGCGAAGCCGGCCGCGAAGGCAATTGCCAAGCCCGCCGTCAAGACGCCGACGGCCAAGAAGACCAAGTCCGCCGACAGCGAATGACCTTCCCTCTTCGCTATCGCCTGCGCGATCATGGTTGAGGCACGTCGACCGCCGCCGCCGTTCGACCTGCACGTGCTCACCGGCTTCCTCGGTGCCGGCAAGACAACCTTGCTTAACGCCCTGCTGCGCAACCCGGCCCTCGCCGACACGCTGGTGCTGATCAACGAGTTCGGTTCCGTCGGGCTCGATCACCTCCTCGTCGAGCGGGTCGATGGCGACATGCTGCTGCTCGCCTCGGGCTGCCTGTGCTGCACGGTGCGCGGCGACCTCGTGGCGAGCCTGGAGGATGCGCTGCGCGCCCGCGACAACGGCCGCGGCACGCCGTTCCGCCGCGTGGTAATCGAGACCACCGGGCTGGCCGATCCCGCGCCGGTGCTGCACACTGTGATGAGCCATCCCTACCTGCGCCTGCGCTTCCGGCTGCGCTCGGTGGTGACACTAGTCGACGCCCTGGTGGGCGACGCCACGCTCGACGCCCATCCCGAGGCGGTGAAGCAGGCAGCCATGGCCGACCGCCTCGTGCTGACCAAGACCGATCTCGTCACCGACGCCGACGCGCTGGCGGCGCTGAAGGCGCGGCTGCACGCGCTCAACCCAGCCGCGCCGATCCTCGACGCGGCGCGCGGCGAGGCCGGTACAGCGCGCCTGCTGGGCGGCTCTTACGATCCCGCGGCGCTCGGCGCCGATGCCGCCGACTGGCTCGCCGCCGAGGCGGTGGAGGCGGCGCAGGGGCGTAACGACCGGCACGACCACCACCATCACGACGTGAACCGCCACGATGCCAGCATCCGCGCCTTCGCCTTACGCTGGCCGCGGCCGGTGTCGCCCTACGCGGTCGGGCTGTTCACCGAACTGCTCACCTCGGCGCACGGTGCGGGCGTGCTGCGGATGAAGGGTCTCGTCGCCACCACCGACGATCCCTCCCGCCCCGTGATCCTTCACGGCGTCCAGCATGTCATGCATCCGCCGGCCCGCCTCGACGCCTGGCCGGATGCCGACCATGGCACGCGCCTAGTGTTCATCCTGAAGGATCTCGACCCGCGGCTCGTCGAAGGCCTGTGGCGCGCCGCCGCCGGAGAGCCAGGTGTCGACGAGGCCGACCTCGCCGCCAATCCTCTCGCACCCACGCCGCGCGGCCTGTTGGCCTAGCTTCCGACCCGTCGCGCACGATGCTAAGCACCGCCCATGCGACGGAAGCCTCCTCGGTCGATACGGATCATCGCGCTGGCGGGAGCGGCGGCGGCTTGCGGGCTGGGCGGCTTCGTCCTCGCCGCGCTGCTCTTCGCCGGGCCGGATCACTTGCGCGAGGTCGTCCCGATCGGTTCTGTTCGCAACGCCGCCGACAGGATCGCCGGAAGCGACCATGGCCGCGACGCGCAAGCCCCGCAGGACATCCCCGCGCGCGGCTGGATCGAGGTGGTCAGGCGCGTGGTCGTGCTGGTCGTCAGGAACAGGCTGATGCAGGAGAGCGCCGCCGTCGCCTTCTACACCCTGCTCGCGATCTTCCCGGCGCTAGCGGCAACCGTCTCGATATATGGACTCGTCGCCGATCCCGCCGCCATCCAGCGCCTCATCGATGCGCTGCCGGGCATCCTGCCCGCCGCAGCGCTCGGCCTCCTGCACGGCGAGCTCGACCAGCTCATCAGGAACGGACCGCGCGGCCTCTCGATCGGCGTCGCCATCGGTCTCGCCACGACGCTATGGAGCGCCAACCAGGGCTCCAAGGCGCTGTTCGACGCGCTCAACGTGATCTATCGCGAGCCGGAGAAGCGCAGCTATCCCTATTTCGTGATCGTCGCGATGGCCTTCACCTTTGGCGCCATCCTCTTCGTCATGGCCGCGATGATCGGCGTCGTGGCGCTGCCGCAGATCCTCGAGGCGCTGCACCTGCCCGTCTCCAGCCGCACCCTGATCTCAATCGCGCGCTGGCCGGCAATCCTCGCGCTCGTCGCCCTGTTCCTGGCCGGCCTCTATCGTTTCGGCCCGAGCCGGGAGAACGCGAAATGGCGCTGGGTGACCTGGGGTAGCGGCCTCGCCGCGCTATCCTGGATCGGCGTCTCGCTGGCGTTCTCCTGGTACGTGCAGAGCTTCGGCAGCTTCGATCGCACCTACGGCTCGCTCGGCGCCGGCGTCGGCTTCATGGTCTGGATCTGGCTCTCGACCCTCGTGGCGCTGTGTGGCGCGCAGTTGAATTCCGAGCTCGAGCACCAGACCTCGGCCGACACGACGACGGGTGACTGGCGGTTACCGGGCATGCGCGGCGCGAAGCAGGCCGACACGGTGGCCTGATGCCCATTGCTCGACCTTCGCGACGCGCCATATGAACGGCGCGACTTCGACTTGCAGGAGAGGTGGGTATGGACACGGATCGAATCGGCGGCGCCGCCAAGGAGACACTCGGCAAGGCCCAGACGACGGCTGGAGAGATGCTCGGCGACAACGAGACCGAGCTCAAGGGTCGCGAGCGCCAAGCATCCGGGACCGCGCAGAACGTCTACGGCCAGGCAAAGGACGCGCTCGGTGGCGCGGCGGATACCGCTCAGGGCATGTACGGACAGGCCAAGGATAAGCTCGGCGACACGTTCGGCGACACCTTTTCCGATGCCTCTGGCTCGGCGGAGCGCGCCCTGCACTCGCTCGAGAAGGAAGTGAAGGATCGTCCGCTTATCGCGCTCCTCGTTGCCGCGCTCGTCGGCTACGTTCTGGCCCAGCTCACGACCCGCTGAGCGTTCGTAACAGTCTGGTCGTTCGACCATGACGCGTTGGCATGATGGCAATTCCCCGCGTAGGCTTCGGCCGAACGGGGGATGTCAATGCAGCCTTGGGTAAGATTCGTCGCGGCGGCGACCGCGTGTTTCATGGCGTTGGTACAAGCAGTTGCGGGTGACGAGCCTCCTATCATCGGCATCGGCGCACGAGCTCTTCCCGTAATTGCGTCGCACGGGATGGTCGTTGCCCAGGAGGGTACGGCCGCTCGGGTCGGCGTCGACGTCCTCAAGCGCGGCGGTAATGCCGTCGACGCCGCCGTTGCAACGGCCCTGGCGCTCGCGGTGACACTGCCGCGCGCCGGCAATCTCGGCGGCGGCGGTTTCATGCTGATCCACTTGGCCAAAGGCGGCCGCAACGTTGCGATCGACTATCGCGAAATCGCCCCTTCCGTGACGACGTGCTGCGTGTTTCTCGACGCCGCCGGCAACGCCGACCCCCGTCTTTCGCGCGACACCGGCCTCGCTATCGGCGTTCCGGGTACGCCGTCGGGCCTCGCCCTTGCACTGAAACGCTACGGCAGCGGCCATTTCACCTTGGCCGAGCTCGCAGCCCCGGCTGTTGCGTTGGCTCGTGAGGGCATCGTCGTCGACGAGGATCTCGCCGATTCACTGCCGCGCGCTCCGCGCCTGAAACGCTGGGCCTCCTCCAGCTCCATCTTTCTTCATCCTGACGGTTCTCCGTTGGTGCGCGGCGAAAAGCTGGTCCAGCACGATCTCGCGCAGACCCTGGAAACCTACGGGCGCGAGGGGCCGAAAGGCTTTTACGAGGGCCGCGTAGCGGAGAAGCTCGCCGCAGCGGTCCGCTCGGCGGGCGGCACGATGGCGCTCGACGACCTCAAGCGCTACGGCGCCGAAGAGCGTTTCCCAGTCTCCGGTACCTATCGCGGCCATACGATCGTCTCGATGCCGCCGCCCTCCTCCGGCGGCGTCCACGTGATCGAGCTCCTAAATATTCTCGAAGGCTATCCGCTCAACGCGCAGGGAGCGAATTCCGCCGCCACCATCCACGATCTCGCAGAGGCGATGAAGCTCGCCTACGCCGACCGTGCCGAGTATCTAGGCGACCCGGCGGTGGTGAACGTGCCCGTGAAGGGCCTGACGTCGAAACGCTACGCCGCCGCCCTGCGCGCGCAGATCCAACCCGATCGGGCCAAGCCGGCGACCGAGATCAAAGCGCTCGACCCGCTGCCGTACGAGAGCGACCAGACCACCCACTTCTCGGTGGTGGATGCCGAAGGCAACGCCGTCGCCAACACCTATACGCTGAACTTCTCCTACGGCGTCGGCATGGTCGCCGACGGCACCGGCGTGCTGCTCAACAACGAGCTCGACGATTTCGCCGCCAAGCCTGGCGCACCCAACGCCTACGGCCTGACGGGCGGCAAGGCCAACATGCCCGGTCCGCGCAAGCGGCCGTTGTCGTCCATGGCGCCGACCATGATGTTCAAGGACGGCAAGCTCGAGCTTGTGACGGGCTCGCCCGGCGGATCGCGCATCATCACCATCGTGGTCGGCCTCATCCTCGACGTCGTCGATTTCGGCATGAACATCGCCGAGGCCACGGCCGCCGTCCGCGTCCACGATCAGCTGCTGCCCGACACGCTGCAGATCGAGCGCGGCATCAACCCCGACACGCTGCGCCTCCTGAAGGCACAGGGCTACACGATCGACGTCCACGACGCCTGGGGCTCGGCGGAGAGCATCGCCGTCGGCGACGGCGTGCTCGCCGGTGCCGCCGACACGCGCCAGCGCGGCACGCTGGCCGTGGGGTACTGAGCGCGTTTCGATCCGCACGAAGCCACGGACCAGTAATCCTCCGCCGGCGCGGATCGCTTGGTGCGCCTCACCGGAACCGGCACGCGCGCTGCTCCGTTCGAGAAGAGCTGGCAGCAACGAGGACTATTGCAATGAACAAGAAGCGCGGGGACGACGCCCAGGATCATGCACCCCAGCCGTCGCAGCACAAGAGCGTGACGCCCGACGACAAGCAGGATGCAAAAAACTACGAAGAACGCAAGGGCGACGATGGAGCGATCGAGGTCGAAAACATGAGTTCCGCCAACGACGAGGGCGCGAACTAGCGCTTCAAACCCGGCTCTGGGCTGCGAGCGAGAGCGCTGCTCTCGACTGCCTCTATCTAGCCGCCGCCGCGATCTTGCGCCTTAGCACCCACATGACGCGGTCGCTCTCGACGAGATCGACCTTCGGCATCTCCGCCGAGACAAAGACAAGGTCGCCATTCGAGCGCACGATGAGCAAGGCCATCTCGGCGTCGCCGACCTGTTCGCCGGCTTCGAGCTTCTCCAGGAAAAAAGCGCTGGCGGTCGCGTGACGCGAGCCGGCAAGGTCGCTGAAGCTCAGCGGCGGTATTCCGACGACGTGTCCCCGCCATTTCTTGTCCAGCGCGGCGCGCTCGTCGAGCGCTTCTCCGGCTGCTAGCTGGAAGACTTTTCCGCATCCGAGTTCCGGCGCCAGTTTGGAGCAGACGAGTCTGTTGTAGATGTCATTCTGCGTCGCGGCGAAGAGAACGTCGATGCGATGCTCGCGCATGCTCTCCATGCCATGCTCGGACAGCAGTTCCGTCTGAAGGATGGGAATGCCCTTGGTGCGGGCGACGTCGAGCGCGCCGGCGAAGGTGTCGATCAGCAGCACCGGCGTGCCGGCCATCCGCAGCGTCTGCGCCAGCGTCTCGGTCCAGGGTGTCGCGTTGATGATAGCCAGCGTCGGCTTGTCACCTAGCGTGAGGCCCAACCGCCGCGCGGCCGGCGCCAACGAAAAGCCGTGCAGGATCATCGTGGAGGCAATGAGCGTGAAGACCGCCCATTGACGATCGCATTGGCGACGCTGCACAGCGACCTCAGCCTACGGGAACGGCTCCTCACCGGGTGGATCGCACTACGCGGCATCGTCGCCGCTGCGGTGGCAAGCGTCGCCGGGAATAGGCTCTCGGCGGCCGGTCACCCCGGCGGAGACTTGGTGAT